>AP026971.1 GCA_027924025.1 Comamonadaceae bacterium OS-4 | reverse complement strand
ACTTGAGCTGTGCTTCCACTGAAGCTGTTTCTTCCAGAACCTCCTCTTTCCCGAGAGATACCTCTGACCACTTGAGTCCTGGTGTGCGTCTAGCGCACCACAACAAATGAAACCGAGCTATGAAAACTGCAATTCGCGAGAGCCATCTGAGCTTGCGGGGTATCACGGTGACCTATGCCGATGGTCACACAGCGCTTGCGCCCACCTCGCTGGAGGTACAGCATGGCGGGTTCCTTGTGCTGCTGGGCGCGTCGGGCGCGGGAAAGTCAACGCTGCTGCGCAGCATCAATGGCTTGGTTAGCCCCACAGACGGAGAGGTGTCGGTGGCCGATCTGCCGGGCGGCACCGTCTCAAAACGCAACCTTCTTGAGCATCGGCGCCACTGCGGCATGGTGTTCCAGCAGCACCACCTGATCGGGCGGCAAAGCGTGCTGGCCAATGTGTTGATGGGCAAGCTCGCCACCCGCGGATCTCTGGCGTCGTTGTGGCCTTGGAGCAAGGCTGACAAGCTGGAGGCGCTGGCGGCCATTGACCTGTATAGGCTTCTGATGCGACCTGCATTCAGGCAAAACGCTTGACACAAGCCATTTTTTATCGACTGATATAAAATAACGGGAGTCCGCTGCGATCCCCGCCGCGACTGCCTTGCTCGAAGGGAGATCCAAGTGGCCGTTATTGATCTTGATCGACAACTGCAAGAATTGCGAAAGGAGTTCGCCCGCACCGCTCCAGCCGGCCGGGTCGCGCTCTATGAGTCCAGGATCGAGGAACTGCGATCGACCTTTGCGAGGCACGCTGCGCTGAAGGAGGGAGACAGGGCCCCCGACTTTTCGTTGCCGGACGCCCAAGGCGGCACGGTGTCGCTGTCCGCTGCTCTCAAGCAAGGTCCTGTGGTGGTGACCTTCTATCGAGGTGGCTGGTGTCCGTACTGCAACCTCCAACTGCGGTCCTACCAGGCCTTGCTGCCCGAGTTGGCATCCTTTGGCGCAAGCATGCTGGCCATCTCACCTCAGCTTCCGGACGCATCACTGTCAACCGCGGAGCGCGAGGCGTTGACGTTTAACGTCCTGAGCGATCTGGGCAATGACGTGGCTCGCCAATTCGGGCTGGTCTATCCATTGCCGCAGGAACTGCGCGATGCCTTGAGTTCCAGCAACAAGGCGCTGCCGAGCATAAATGGGGACGCCAGTTGGGAGCTGCCCGTTCCCGCCACCTATGTGATCACGCCGAACCAGAGGATCTCGCTGGCTTTCATCGAGGTCGATTACCGGCAGCGATTGGCCCCGCAGCGACTTCTTGCGGCGCTGCAAGAGCAGGCGGTTACGTGACGCAGGCCGTCGACTTGGTGCAAGAAGCGGTAGTCGGACCGGCTGCCGCGTCGTGGCCTCAGAGATCATCCCGGAACGTCTTGCGCGGATTCTGCTGGGCCGGGCTCAGCGTCACGATCTTTGCGGGCTGGTTCGTCGTGACGCGCTTCAGTGTCACGCGCGAACTTCGCCTGTGGGATGTGACCGCGCTGCGGTTCGGCATCGGTGCCGTCATTCTTCTTCCAGTGCTGTTGCGGGGAAAGAGACGCCTATCAGCCAAGGAATGGCGTGAGGGGCTGGTCTATGCCTGCCTTTGGGGGTTGCCCTTCGTCCTGGCGGTCGCGCTCGGCCTGCAGCTCACGTCGGCCGGCCGCGCGGCAGCGATAGCGCCGACCCTGATGCCGGTATTCGCCGGCGCCTTCGCGTGGATTTTCCTGAAAGAGAAACAGGGCCGCGCGCGCTGGTGTGGCTACCTCGCCATCATCATCGGACTGGTGTTCATGGTTGCAGGCGGTGTTTCCGCTCACGGTGGCATGAACCCGATGGGCCTCATCGCCCTGATGACTGCCGCTGCCATGTGGGCCGTCTACACGCTGCTTTTTCGGCGCAGCGCCCTGACACCTGTGCAGGCCGCAGCCCTGATCTGCTTCTGGTCGGCCATCCTCTTCCTGCCGATCTATATTTTTGGCGGGCTCAGTCGCCTCGCCATGGCCTCACCCAGCGAGATCGGCTTGCAGGCCGTCTATCAGGGCGTCCTGATGAGCGGCGTTGCGATCGTTTCCTTCAATCGCTCTGTCGCGCTTCTGGGCCCATCTGCGGCCACAGCCATCATCGCCCTGATTCCGGTCGTTGCTTCGCTGGCCGCCATTCCCGTACTTGGAGAGCTGCCGTCTGGTGGAGAGTGCGTTGCACTTGCCGTCGTTGTTGGCGGCGTGCTCTTGGCAGCACGTCCTGCCCGTAAAGCAGCGAAGCCATCGATTTCCGCAACCACGAGGCATACACCATGATCCGGTTCTACTTTCATCCGACCCCCAACCCCGCAAAGATCGCGCTCTTTCTGGAGGAGACCGGTCTGGCCTACGAAGCCTTGCCGGTCGACACAAGCAAGGGCGAGCAGCATGCGCCCGCCTTTCGTGCGATCAATCCGAACGGCAAGGTACCGGCCATCGTCGATACCGAGGGGCCGGGCGGCAACGAAGTCAGGGTCTTCGACTCGACCGCCATCCTGATCTATCTGGCGGAAAAGACCGGCCAGCTTCTGGGCACGTCCGAGGATCGGCCGGAGTTGCTGTCCTGGCTGCTCTTCATCGCCTCGGGATTGGGGCCGTTCTCCGGGCAGGCGGTGCACTTCCAGTTCGCCGCGCCCGAGGGCTTGGACTACGCGGCCAATCGTTACCGCCGCGAGGCGGAGCGGCACTATCAGGTTCTCAACGATCACCTGTCCGGACGCGAGTTCATCGTCGGCAGCGGTTTCACGATCGCCGACATCTCCGCCTGGGGCTGGCTCGATCGCGCTTCCCGCGTGCGCAAGGGCGCCGAGGATCCTCTGGGGCCCTTTCCCGAACTGAAGCGGTGGTTCGCAGGCGTGGATGCGCGTCCGGCGGTCGCTCGCGCCCGGGCGCTCGCCAAGAGCCATGCGTTCAAGGCGATCAACGACGAGGAGACCAAGCGTGCGCTCTTCCCGTCGAACTATCCCCCTGCATCGGCGCAAGGAGTTTGAAATGGAACTGAAGAACAAGCGGGTCCTCGTCACGGGCGGATCGAGCGGGATCGGCCTCGCGCTGGCCCATGCGCTGATCGCGCGAGGCGCCAGGGTGGTCATCACCGGAAGGCGCAGAAGCGTCCTGGACGATGCACTGCGCAGCCTTGACTCGGCGACGGGCGTCTGCGCTGACGTGGGAAGTCCCGAGGGACGCGCGGCCACGCTGGACCAGGCGATACAGACGCTGGGCGGACTCGACATCCTCGTCAACAACGCCGGCGGCGTGCGGGCTGGCCGGCTGGAGAACACCACGGAAGCCGATATCGAGCAGATGGTGATCGTCGACTTGCTCGCGCCAGTCTTGTTGACCCGCGCGGCGCTCCCCGCTCTGCGGGCCAGCGGAGATGCCATGGTGGTGAATGTCGCCTCCGGCATTGCCCTGGTCGGCGCACCCTTCTATGCAACGTATGCCGCGGTGAAAGCAGGTCTGGCTCGCTTTGGCGAGGCGCTCAGGCGCGAGCTCAAGGGCGAAGGCATTCATGTGTTGACGGCCTATCCTGGAGGCACGGACACGCCGATGATGAAGTCGAATCGCGCTGGTCCCGAACTGGGGTTTTCGCGCGAGCCTGCTTCTGCGGTGGCCGATGCCATCGTCGCCGGGATCGAGGCGAACGCTTTCGAGGTCATCCGGGGCGGGGAGGCGAGAGCCCAGATGATTGCGCTCAACCGTAACGATCCGGTAGCGGTCGATGCGAGATTCCTGACGCTCAAGAGCGCGCTGGAAGAGGCGGTCAAGGACCACAGCGCATTGTGACGACGCGGCATCAAGCACCGCATCCACTCACGAAGCCAACCACGAACCGATCCAGGAACGATCATGGCGCGCCCCAGAGAGTTTGACGAAGCAGTGGCCCTCGATGCCGCGATTCAATGCTTCTGGTCGAGGGGCTACGAAGCCACCTCGGTGCGGGACCTGGCCGACGCGATGGGTATCGCCGGCCCCAGTCTGTACAACACGTTTGGCGACAAACGCACGCTGTACCGGCAGGCGCTCGAACACTATGTCGAGCGAGGCTTTTGCGATCGGGTCCGGCGCTTCGAGTCCCAGTTGGCACCTCGTGCGGCCATCGGTGCGTTCTTCGATGAGATCATCGAATTGTCGCTGGCCGACGACCAGCGCAAGGGATGCCTGATCGTGAACTCGGCACTGGAGCTGGCACCTCACGACGCGGAGTTTCAGGCTGCACTGGCCGCTGTCTTGCGCGACATGGAGGCCTTCTTCTACCGTTGCGTCAAGGCCGGCCAAGATGCCGGCGCGATCAACATCACGTTGCCGGCCGATGATCTCGCCCGGATGCTGCTCGGCTTGCTAATGGGGCTGCGCGTCCTCGCGCGATCGCGGCCAGAACCGGAATTGCTGCGTGGGCTTGTCCGGCCCGCATTGGCGCTGCTCGATGGCGCCGGCACATCTCAACGACGGAGTCGCAAATGATCGACCTCTACTATTGGCCCACGCCCAATGGCCACAAGGTCACGATGTTTCTGGAGGAGGCTGGCCTCGAATACCGCATTCATCCTGTCGACATCAGTGCGGGCGACCAGTTCAAGCCTGAGTTCCTCGCGTTCTCGCCGAACAACCGGATGCCTGCGATCATCGACATGCAGCCGGTCGACGGCGGGGAGCCCGTGACCGTCTTTGAATCGGGCGCCATCCTGGTCTATCTTGCGGAGAAAACGGGTCGCTTCATGCCGACCGACCTGCGTGAGCGCAAGGCGGTGCTGGAATGGCTCTTCTGGCAGGTCGGTGGACTCGGCCCCATGGCCGGTCAGAACCATCACTTTGGCATCTATGCGCCCGAGAAGATCCCCTATGCCATCACGCGCTACGTCAACGAGACCAATCGCCTGTACGGTGTGCTCGACCGACGCCTGGCCGTGCAGGAATATCTCGCAGGTGAAACCTATTCGATCGCGGACATGGCGACCTACCCCTGGGTGGTGCCGTGGAAGCGCCAGCAGCAGGAACTCGACGAGTTCCCCAGTCTGCGGCGGTGGTTTGATGCGATTCGCAATCGTCCCGCGACGATCAGGGCCTATGCGCGCGGCGAGCCTTTCGCATCGCGTCCTGCGGTGACGGAGGAGGGCAAGAAGCTTCTGTTCGGTCAAACTGCCGCAGGCCCGCAGGCGCGCTGATACGTTTATGGTGCACACACCAGCGATTACTCAAAGTCAAAGCAATCACGCGACGTGGGCGTGCGCCAGCTGCTGCAGGGAGCTCGGGAATTCGTGGAGATCTTTCGAGGCGCGGGCATGATATCGCTATGACCATCGAACCGTGGGCGGACGCCCAGCTATCTGAAGATATTCCTCGGCTTGCTCAGGGCGGTGAGAGCGAGACTGTGGAATTCAAGCGAGAGCTGCCAAAGCAGGTGCGGGATCTTGCCAAGGAAATCGCGGCTTTCGCTTCCAGCAGCGGGGGCCGACTCCTTCTTGGAGTGGCAGACGACGGCTCGATTCCAGGAGTCGAAAATGCACATGACCCAGCGGTTCGAGATGATCTCGGCAGAAGGATCGTGGGCGTTTGCCAGATCATCGATCCCCCCGTCCGCCCGCAGATCGGCTGGACATCGGCAAATGGGCTCGGCGTTCTCGTCATCACTGTCGAGAAGGGTTCAGAGCCTCTGTACTACGTGGATTCGCGCGCGTACATCCGGCACGGCACGGCACGGTCTCCCGACCGGCGACGGCCTCAGAGGTTCGCGCTGCCTTGACAGCTTCCATGCCCGGGGAGGCCGCAGAAGGACCCAAGAATCATCCGGAGCTGTCTGCGCTGGCCGACGTGCTCGCCAACGTGCGACGCTGGAGCGATACGGACTCCGAGATGCGAAGCCTGAAACCCTGGATTGAAGATTGGTCGGCAGATGCGGAGGTCTATGCGTCAAAGCTGCGCGACCTGTCCGTCTCCGACTGGGCCATTGAGAGCCACGTCAATGAACGGTTGGAAGCCACAGCTGAGAAGCTCGATGAAGTCGCACAGTTCCGGCACTACCTCGGCGAAGGGGAAAACTTCAACGACGTGTGCAACTCCGCAGGCTTCGCTGCTGCGGAGTTGATGCGCGATCTGGTCGATCCTATCGAGGTCAGCGATGAGACACAGCGAAAAGTCCTGGAGGCGATTGCCAAACTTGCCCGCAAGTTGACCCAAATGTGGGACCGTGCCAACAAAGAGATCTTCGATGGGCGTGTCGAGAAAGCCCAGCAGGAAACCTATGGCATCGGCCAGCAAATCGCCACTTGGGGTCGATTTGTTTTCGATGACCGGAAGGGCGGTTTCGATTCCAGCACTGGCGTGGGGGTAGCCCCATGAGGTCGTTGATTCCGTTGAATTTTCAGGTCAGTTCTTTGTCGCGTATCGTCAGCGTCCCAATTGACGGACATGAACGATGCAAAGCTGGCACACCACTTACCTGGGTCTGAAGGACCTCCCTCGGGAACTCAGCAGCTTTGAGCTGCAGGCCTTTTTCACTTTTAGTCAATCTGAACGTGAGGTGATTGACACCCGCTATGGTGCTACCCACAAGCTGGGATTGGCATTGCATATCGGATTCCTGCGCCTGAGTGGACGCTCGTTGGACTCGGTGCGAATCGTGCCCCCATCTCTGTGGGCGCATCTGGGCAAAGAGCTTGGCGTGCAATCGCCTGATGTAGCCTCACTCAAGGCCATGTATGGCCGCAGCAAAACGCTGTCTGACCATCGCCAATTGGCCCAGGAAACACTGGGATTTCGTTTGCCGACGGAACACCAGAGCCGCGCCTTTTTGCGTGTCTTGCGCGACGAGGCGGCTCGGCTATCTGAAAAGGACCAACTGTTGGTGTTTGCCCGGCGTTGGCTGTATGACCACAAACTGTTGATCGACAACAATCGGCGCCTACGCACCCAAATCGTGGCAGCACTGGATCTGCTTGAAACGCAGACCGGCATGTCGATCTCCGCGACCGTTCCAAGTGACTTGCTGGACAAATGGCGTCAAACCTTGGCCCAACTGCGCCCAGATGGACAGACCCAGCAAAGCTGGCTATGGGAGGCGCCGGCCAAACATTCGACCGTGCAGATTGCCCAAGTATTCGAGCGCATCGACCTGCTGTACCGCCTTGATGTCCACAAGCATTTGGTCGATTTGAGTGACATCACAGTGCGCCGGTACGCCCGTCAACTGGCGAGTCGGCCACCCTCAGTGGGGGCCAGGATCAAAGAGCCCAGACGCACCGTGGAAGTCGCATGCTTTCTGCGGTACTGCCTGTTCACCACCACCGACCAGGCCATTCTGATGATCCAACGTCGGGTGACGGACCTGTGGCGCATGGCCCGAGAAGAGGTGCCAGACACGGTCAATTGGGCAGACATGTACAAGAAGTTGCTGGCTGACTTGGCTGTACTGGCAGCAGAAGATAAACTCGCCGAAGGCGAGCTGCGCATCCGTGTCGTGGAACTGGTGGCGACCAGTCAACAGGCCAAGCCCCCAAGCCGCGCATCCCTGGTGCGAGAACGTCTGTTCGAGGGCATCCGCCCTGTACGCGCCCTGTTGGCCCAGATCGGTAAGCTGCCCTGGCAGGCAGAGGAAGGCCACCCAGTTCTCATCGCCCTGAACCAACTGCTCAAGCTGTACACCGATAGAGTGCGCGAACTGCCAGTCGAGATCAGCGCCCCTCGCCTGGGTGGCGTGTGGTCGGCAGCAATCACTGGGGAAGATCGAGACAAAGCCATGCGGGCCATGGAAGTAGCCACGCTATTCTCGTTGCGGCGTGCCGTGCGCAATGGCTCCATGTGGGTGGACCACAGCCTGGTGTTTCGAGGCCGTGCGCGTTTGTTCTTTACGCCCGAACGCTGGGCGGCTGAGTCCAAACGCCATTACGACCGGCTGGATCTACCAACCAAGGCCAGTACGTTTCTGGCCCCGCTACTTGCCCGTGTGCGTGCGGGTGTTGCTGCCGTGGCCACCGCAGCACGGGAAGGAACGCTGCGGGTGGACGATGAACTGCACTTGACGGCGATGCCCGCCGAGGACGAAGACCCTAAGGTCATCCAGTTGCGTGCCCAACTCGACCAGAGGTTGGGCGAGGTGCAGCTGCCAGAAGTGATCCTGCAGGTGGATGCCCAGGTCCGCTTCAGCTGGATCATGCTAGGACGTGAGCCAAGGTCAACGGAAGAATTGTTGATGGTCTATGCTGGCATTCTGGCCCATGGAACCAGTCTGACTTCGGCGGAATGCGCACGCATGATCCCGCAGTTGTCAGCCGTGAGCATTCGCCAGGCCATGCGTTGGGCCGGTGACGAACGGCGCCTGAGTCAGGCCTGCACAGCGGTGCTGGAATTCATGCAGCGCCAACCAATTGCCGCCACGTGGGGAAGGTCCGACCTGGCATCCTCCGACATGATGAGTATGGAGACCACCAAGCGGGTTTGGCAAGCCAGGCTGGATCCCAGACGTAATACGCCGTCCATTGGCATCTACTCGCATGTGCGAGATCGCTGGGGAATCTCCTACGCACAGCCGTTCGTACTCAATGAACGCCAGGCTGGTGTTGCGATTGAAGGCGTTCTGCGCCACCAGGAGGGAATAGAGACCAGCCAACTGGCGGTAGACACCCATGGCTACACAGACTTTGCGATGTCGCACGCACGCTTGCTGGGCTTTGATCTGTGCCCGCGCCTCAAAGAGCTCAAGCAGCGTTATCTGTTCTTGCCGCGCGGCATGGCCGTTCCGGTGGAAATCGCTAACGTGTGCGAGGCTACGGTCAATACCGAGCTCATTGAGAAGCATTGGGACACACTGGTGCATTTGGCGGCCTCGGTCATGACTGGAAACGCCAGCGCAGTGGCGACTTTGGCCAGGTTCGGGTCTGCAGCAAAAGGGGAGCCGCTTTATGAAGCTGGTGTGCAGTTGGGTAGGTTGTTGAGAACCGCCTTCTTGGCAGACTACTTCGTGAAGACGCCTTTCCGCCAGGAACTGCGCCGCGTTCTGAACCGGGGCGAGGCGGTCAATGCCATGAAACGTGCCATCTATACCGGGCGTATCAGCCCGGCGCAGGCCAAACGACCAGATGAAATGCAGGCGGTGGCGGATGGTCTGAGTCTACTGGCCAATACGGTCATGGCGTGGAACACGATGCAAATGCAGGCGGTTGTGAACCGCTGGGCCAACCGCCGCCAAGTTATCGAGGCGGACATCATGGCCAAGATCGCGCCCACCCGCCTGAGTGGGATCAATTTACGGGGTGTGTTCCGGTTTCCGGTGGAGCGATATGCGGCGGATCTGATGCCTTCGCTGGCACCATCGATAAATGCAGCGGTTGGCTGAAACCGATCACGGTTTGACGCCACATAACCCAGATTGAAAAGTAGCCTGAAAAGCCAATGAAATCAACGATCTCCTATGGCTACCCCTACGCCAGTGCTGGAATCGAAACCGCCCTTCCGGTCATCGAAAACAAATCGACCCCGCATCCAGCGGACGGGCCTGCCAGGCTTTGGCTTCATCCATCACGGCGTCCGTCACCGACGAGATGAGCGTGGGTGAGACCTCTGCGCCGTACATTTCTTCCAGGTGGCTCTGGATTTCGCGCACGGTCATGCCACGGGCATAGAGCGACAAGATCTTTTCGTCAAAGCCTGCCCAGCGGGTTTGGTGCTTGGGGATGATTTGCGGCTCAAAGCTGCCGTGGCGGTCGCGCGGGATTTCTATGGGCAGTTCGCCAAAGTCACCCTTGAGGGTTTTCTTGCTCTTGCCGTTGCGGGTGTTGCCAGCAGGGTTGGCAACGGTGTCGTTCTTGGCATGGCCCAGATGTTCAGCCATTTCGGCTTGTAGAGCACGCTCCACCAGTTTCTTGGTGAGTAGCTTGAGCAGGCCGTTCTCACCGATGAGGTCTTCAGGTTTCTTGTAGTCAGCCAGCAGGCTGTCGATCAGTTCGTTCGTGACGGTCATTTATTTGCAATTCCATGGGAGTGCAGCAGTTTCCTGCCAATTGACCGTTTACACAAAAGTTCTTACACCCCCTAGCTGATTGCAGGGCGACCTGAAGGTACATCGCAAAATATGACCAGTCCAAAACCCGTTGGCTGGCGTCGCCGGCGCAGTCACATCTTGCATCCCGGCATTGTTAAGTACCGGCGCTTACTCAGACAAAGCTGGGACTTTTGCCCGCATAACGAGTGGGCCAATATCCGAGCTGATTCGACTCAAGCCGCGTAGGCGGTTCTTGATGTTTAGACCGTATGGCAGCCACATGATTTTCGATACTTATTGGGCTATCTTTACCTCAGGTCGAATGCCCAACCACCACACGATTTCGGCCACGCGCTTTTGCTTCATATAGCGCCAAATCAGCCGTACCAATCATTGCATTGGCATCGCTTGCCAGCGCCGCGACCCCAATGCTCACCGTCACACGTACTGACTCCGCTGCATCCCGAAACAATGCGGACGCAACTGCATGTCGTAAGGACTCTGCCAGGCGCTGAGCACCCGCTTCATCTGTGCCTGGCAGCACAATACATAACTCTTCGCCACCGAATCGTGCTGCAAAATCAATCCCGCGTACGCCTGCTTGAACCACATCTGCAACGCCGCGCAGGACAATATCCCCTACCGCGTGACCATAGGTGTCGTTTACTTTTGTGAAATGGTCAATATCGATCATTAGTACGGACAAGGCAGTTTGAAACCGTCTCGACCTCTGCACTTCTTGTTCCAGAATTTGAGTCAATGCCCGTCGATTGAGAAGTCCGGTCAACTCATCCCGAGTTGCAAGACGATTCAGATCATCTACGGCGGCCCGTAACTCAATGTCGCGCAGGCGTCCTTCCATCACCGTAACGACATGGGCAGCAAGCCGCACAAGTTTGTCTTGCTGCCGTTGGCTGAGCTCACGTGGTCTGGTATCCAAAACACATAAAGTGCCGACGCGATAGCCTGTCTTCGTAATCAGGGTTGCGCCGCAATACATTCGATAATATGGTTCTCTTAGCGTCTTTGAAAGGTTGGCCATGCGGGCATCCTTAGTCAAATCCGGCACATGCAGAATTCGATCTTCTAAGATGGCCCAAGAACAGTAGTCGTCATTGCGGGCGAGTTCAGTTATCGAACTACCCGACTTTGCTTTGAACCAAACACGATCTTTGTCCACCAACGAGATAAAGGCATACGGCGCCTCGCAGATGTCGGCAGCTATTTCTGCAAGCAAATCAAAGTCGGGCTCACTTTCTGAGTCGAGCAATTTGTACTTGTGTAGCTCCGCAAGGCGCAGCTCTTCATTGAGTGGTCGTGGCACGTCGGGTTGAGAAAACACTTGCATATAGATCCTCAATAGATCTGACCATTAGAAGCCCCAATCTCATTGCGGTCTAGCCTTGGGTGCAACCTTAGAAATCGTTACCTTGAACGTCGTCCCTTGCCCTTTCTTACTCAAAACATCACCGTTGCCGCCCATCGCAAACTTGCCAGTCAGATTTGAATTCTGTACACCCGCCCTGTGCGCAGCAGGATGAACAGGAACGTTGTTGGCCCCTCTGGGTAGATTTGCCAATGAGTCGATTATTGACCATGGTGGCGATGTCGAGGTTTTTTCGCCGACGGATTCAAATCACAGTGCCAGCATCGAATTCAATGTCGGCCTGCTTGCGTCCCTAGGAATAGGCAGTGAGCAGTCGTCCGCCGTTTAAGGTAGCAACCCAGCTACTGGGTGTAACCCCTGTGCGCCTTGCAAACGCACGCGCAAATGCGATCTCGTTGGTGTAGCCCACAGCAGGGGAAACTGCTTTCAAGGGCCTACCGCGCTTGAGCAATCCCTGCGCAATGCTGATGCGCCAGTCGGTTAAATAGTCCATTGCAGTAGCCCCCACGATGTCCAAAAAATGCTTAGCGAAACGTGAGCGCGACATGGCAGCAACGCCTGCCAGTGTTTCCAATGTCCATGCTTCTTCGGGCCGTGCGTGCATGGCCATCATGGCCTTGGACAGTCGCTCATCGGCGAGCCCGGCCAGCACACCTTCTTTGACCAGGCTGGCCTCCAAAGTGTGGCGCAAAAGCAGAATGGTGAAGTATTCAACCAATCGGCCAATTGCCGCGCTGCGACCCGAGCGCGATTCAAATGCTTCGGCAAACAGCAGCTCCAATGTCGGTTGTACACCGGCAATGTCTTGGATGGGAACCAGCAGAAACTGCGGCAGGCCGCGAAGAATTTGCAAGCCCATGCCGGCGCCGAAATCGATGAAGGCACAGACTAGGTCGCAACCAGAGGGGTCGTCCACTTCAAAGCGGTGCACACTGGCCTGCCGGTAAAAGAGCAAGGCTGGAGCTTTGACTTCCATGTTGTCCCCGCCAGCATGGATGACTCGCAGGCTGCCTCGTCTCAACACATGGAGGATGCCAATCCCCTTGTCATTGGGAAAATCCGACGCGCCACACAGAGAGCCACTGTAGAACACATCGGCGCTGAGCGAGAAGCGGGCAAAAAGTGGTGATAGGCGGTCCATCGCGTCCTTTTGGTACGAATAGTGGTGAAAGCGGGACTTTCAGTACACGCAAGTATCACCGAAAGCCCGACAGTACGTTCTGTGCAAACCCGCACGCAACGCCTTTAGGAGAGATTCACATGCCCCGTATCGAAGCCGCCACCATCGCCAACACCCCTGCCGCATCAGCCACGCTGCTTGAGGGCGTACAAAAGAAAATGGGCATGGTGCCCAACCTGTTCAAGACGATAGCGCACTCTCCAGCGGCGTTGAAGTTCTACTTTAGCCAGGGCGAGGCGCTGGCAGCCGGCAAGCTCTCGGCTGGTCTGCGCCATCAAATCGCGCTAGTCACTTCGGGCGTCAACAACTGCGACTACTGCGCCTCTGCGCACACCCTCATGGGGAAGGGCACTGGGCTGCAAGTCGAGGAGTTGACTGTGAACCTGTTGGGTCAGTCGTCCGACGCTAAGGTGCAGGCAGCACTCATGTTTTCCAAGCTGCTCCTCGAAACGCAAGGCCACGTGAGTGCTGCGCAAGTACAGGCGGTCAAAGACGCCGGTTACGACGACGCCGCCATCATGGAAATCATCGCCAACGTGGCCGCCACGGTTTACACCAACCTGGTCAACAACGCATCCGGCACGACCATTGACTTCCCCGTGGTCAAGGCTCGCGCGCTTGAAACTGTTTAACCCCATTTACGTCGCTACGGGCGGCAGGAACAAGTCGCCCATCTGAAAATCCTTTTGGAGAAATGTATGCAAGTCAAAGAGCAATTGAACAAAGCCAAAACTGCTGCCAGTGTCACGCCGCTGGAAGCCCGCGAGGCCATGCTGGGTTGTTTCGTCACCATCCACGGCGAGACGCTCAAACGCGGTGCCATGCTGATGGGTGAGAAGCTCAGCGACGAAGAGACGGAACGCCAAGCCCGCGCCTCCATGCGCAGTGTGATGGGTGCTGACTTCGAAAAGCCGACGGCAGCCTCGTTGACGGCCGCCAAGGTACGCCTCGATCAAAAAATGAACTTCTCCAAGGCACCGCAAGATCTGCGTGAAATGCATGACCAAGTGTGCAGCATGATTGTGCGCAAAGTCGCTTAGGCCAGCGCCTGCGCCACAAATTCCTTGAGCTCTGGAGGCAACGTTTCGGCGAACCAGGGGTTGCGTTTAAGCCAGATGCTGTTACGCGGGCTTGGGCGGGGCAGCGGTATCACGCCGGGTGCAAGTTCCTGCCAGCGTCCCATCGTGCTGGTCACACTGCTATTTCCCGATTTGGGCAATTGTTCCAGTACTTGCCGACGCCAGCGCGGCGCGCATTCGGGGCGGGGTGGCAGATCGCCCGACTTGCCGGTGCCGAGAGCAATGCCTCGTCGACTTCTGTTTTCAGTTGCTCGGCCGAACCTTTGGTGCCTGTGGGTTCCAGTTCGAGGGATTCGCCGGTGCGGAATTTGAACCGTGCTAAGTTGCAACATTGGTGGCAATACACATAGGCGCTTGGCTGCCCCTCATCGAATACCGCGACATCCATGCTGATCATCCTATGCTCTACTGTGTCCAAGGCTTGCACTTGAACGGCCAGGCGCATTTTTTTGGCTTGCGCCATGATCCTGGCTATGCCCACTGTGATCAGTCCTCTTTTCAACGGGGACCGCAGCCTTATGAGCATTAGCCTTATAAGGATCTATCTACCGCAAGCGACATGAAGGTGATTGACGTTCAACGGTCTGGAGTCATCCCATATCCATTGAAAATTGCTGGCGATGCCCCGCTGTTGCGCAACACCTTCAATGCAGCCACGATACGGTAATCCAGCGCTGAGTCGACCTTGCGGGAGATGACTAGGTACATCGCTTGCGCCTCAAGCGAAGTTGGCAACACACGGATTTTTTGATCAACCATGGGGGCTTTGAGCTGTGCCTAGGGTATTCAGGCAGTGTTGAAACATCGAAGTGAAAGCCAGAATACTGAATCATGGTTTCGCGCTTGTAAGGTCGGGCGCGGTTGTGCGACTAACCGATGGAAAGTCGTTCTTGGTGACCCGCTGGGCTATCCATTCAACTGCAAGTCGTTGGCACTGAATGCCCATGATTGCCCGTTACATCTACCTTTGAGAAACTCACATGAAATCCGCAAAAACTGCCATCGTTCTTGCCCTGTCTTCCATCCTGTCCTTCGCAGTGGCGGGGGAGATCAAGCCATTCAATCAACCGGATTTCGACAAACTGACGCAGGAAGGCAAGCCCGTGGTACTGGACGTAAGCGCTCCTTGGTGCCCGACATGCAAAGCACAAAAACCCATCCTTGACGGCCTCATGAAGGACCCGGCTTACAAGGACGTGACGCTTATGACCATTGACTTCGACTCGTCCAAACCTGTTCTCAAGGCGTTCAAAGTCAACACACAAAGCACCCTGATTGCCTTCAAAGGCAAGCAGGAAGTCGCCCGCTCCATTGGGGACACGACACCCGCCGGAATTGAGGGGCTGGTCAAAAAGACCATGAACTGATGGAGCTTGGACTCGGCTCTTACGGCTTCGGGTTTCTCGCGGGGCTGCTTTCGACGCTCTCACCCTGCGTCTTGCCAATCATCCCCATCCTGCTGGGGTCGGCCGCGAATGCGCACCCGAAGGCACCGCTGGCTCTGGCAGGCGGTCTTGCAATCTCGTACGCCATCATCGGCACCGGGTTGGCCTGGGCGGGGTCCGCCTTGAACCTGGATGCGTCCCTCTTCCGTACCGTTGGCGCCGCAATCCTGGGGCTGTTGGGCCTGGTACTTCTGTCCGGCAACCTGCAGCAGCGTTTCGCTTTGGCTACCGCGGGGGTCGGCAATGCGGGCAACAGCCTGATCTCCCGCATGCAGCTTGACGGTCTGTGGGGTCAGTTCGCCATTGGCATGGTGCTCGGCGTCGTATGGAGCCCGTGTGTGGGGCCGACCCTAGGCGCGGCGGTGGTGCTGGCAAGCCAAGGATCGCAACTGCCGCAAGTGGCTCTTCTCATGGGCGCCTTTGGAGTCGGTGCAGCGCTTCCTGTGGTGGCCCTCGCCTATATAAGCCGCAGCGCCATGATGAAAATGCGTGGCAAGCTCATGCAAGCAGGCAAAGCTGGAAAATCCATCTTGGGCATCATCATGATCGCCCTTGCGGCCACAATTTTGTCGGGCGCAGACAAGCGGGTTGAAGCTTGGTTAGTGGACCAATCACCCGCTTGGCTCACTCGGTTAACTACGCAGTTCTAAGCTCTTTTTTCAAGCACACTGAAAACAACCTGACCTGCCCCAACTTAATTTACGGGACCAATCCACATGATCAAGTTTTTTTACCACCCCTCTCCCAATCCGCTGAAAGTAGCGCTTTATCTGGAGGAAACCGGTGAGCCCTACGAGCTCGTCCCTGTGGATACCCGGAAAGGCGAACAGCACGCTGAAGCATTCAAGGCAATCAATCCGAACGCCAAGACACCTGCAATGCTCGATGGGGATACTCGCGTTTTTGACAGCAATGCAATGTTGCTGTATCTGGCAGAAAAGACGGGCAAATTCCTGCCCGCCGACACACCCGCTAACAAAGCCGAAATGTTGTCGTGGCTGATGTTTGTGGCCACCGGAATCGGCCCGTACTGCGGCCAAGCGGTTCACTTCAAGCACTTTGCGCCGGAGCCAAAGGAGTACGCAGTCAATCGCTACGACTTTGAGGCCTGGCGCCATTGGCACATTGTCAATGATCATCTGGCTACGCATCCGTACATGATGGGTGCTGACTACACCATCGTGGACATGTCGGTATGGGGCTGGGCTCGGGTGGTGCCGTTTGTTTTGGGGGCTGACGCATGGGACAAGTTGCCGAATGTGAAACGCTTGCTGGACGAAGTCAATGCCCGCCCGGCGGCACAACGCGCTGAAGCCTTGAAGACCCAATTCACTTTCAAGACTGAAATGGATGAGGATGCCCGCAGAATCCTTTTCCCCGCCAATGAACGTCTGAATTAGCAGTGGTTGGTCGATATAGATGATGTTGCGCACTCGACTTTTGGCGCCATGGTTTATTCCGTCAATTCAGGGTCCCCTGTAACTCCCGTTTTTGGTAGGGGTGGTGGTAGCGATGTGGCCACTTCAAGCAAGTTGCAGAAGTGCGGGCAACAGCTTGGCGACTGGGTCGCATGCCCATCAGGTAAAACCCCTGAAGGCAAGAAAATCATCACAACTTTCGCTCACAAATTACGCGACTTGAACAGCGGGTTCAAAGTCAATCAGGCGTCCGAAACCGAAGTCCTGCCAAGTCCCCCGCAAACGATCCGGGGAAGTTTCAAGCAACCGGTCTTGTGTCACCGCGCTTGGATGCATGGGCATAAATTGCACCAAATCATCGCCCAAATGAGCAGTCGCTAACAATATCGCATTGCGCGAAAGCCTCACCATCCGCTACGTAAGTCGAGTGGTCAACCAGACCCGCTGACAAGCTACATAGTCGAGGCGATTCCGAAGAATCCGCCTGTGCTTTGGGAGGAGCACCGGGCCGAATTGGCAGATGCGTTTTTAGAAGACCAGTTCACATGTGCTTCATTTTCCCAAGGAGACCAAAACTGAATTGAGGTCTGAACCTGAAAAATGGGGCTGAGGTGCTAACGCTTCAAAAGGCAACCCTTGCCGATTAACCCAATGCGTTGTAAAGCCAAACCAAGTGGCCCCCAAAGCATCCCAGGCATTGCTGGATACAAACAGCACTTCATCTTTGTTGACGGGGATTGCTCGTTGGACCAGCCCGTAACTTTCAGGGGATGTCTTAAACAGGCGAATGGGATCGACTGAGATGATGTGGTCTAAAAAATTTTCCATCCCCGCACTCTTGACCGCCGAGACCAGCATATCCACACTGCCATTCGAGAGGATGGCCGTCGTGAGTCCCATAGCTTTGATCTTTTGCAGGACAGCCAAGTTTTCTGAAAATGGCTTGAGATGTGCGTATTGCTGCATCAATTTTTCGACTTGCCCGGCATCGCGCTTAAGTTCGAGGCGGTCCAGTGTGTATTCCAGTGACAACCTGGTTAATTCCCAAAATGGACGAAAGTATTGGCTGCCTGATGGGCTGTGAGGGTCTGATTGCGTGATCAATCGCGTGTATTCAATTTGCTTGTCACGCCATTTCACTGCAATATCAGCCCCTTGCTCGGGTAAAACTCTTCAGCCAAAGCTTGAATCGAGTACACGTCAAACAACGTGCCGTAGGCATCAAATACAACCGCTTTTATATTCACAATTCTTTCCTTGTCAAGGCTCAAGTAACTGTCTTTGCGTCTTGCCCAAACAAAATGGACTTTGCTTTTTCGTCTACGGTGGGCGTTAGATTGATTGTCTTGGCGATTTCATAAGCCCTTTGTGTTGATGGGCGGTGTTGAATCCGTTCAAACCATGACGCCAGGGCCGGGAACTGGCCCATGTCCTGACGCTGGCGTTCGTGCGGCACGATCCACGGATAGGCTGCCATATCTGCGATGGAATAGTCACCGCAAATGTACTCGCGGCCATCAGTCAAATGCTTATTCAAGACACCATATAAGCGCGAGGTTTCTTTGACATAACGTTCGATGGCATAGGGCAGTCTCTCTGGCGCGTATTGCACAAAGTGGTGGTTTTGACCAGCCATCGGCCCCAAGCCACCCATTTGCCAAAACAGCCATTGCAGGCATTCATTTCGGCCACGCAAATCTTGAGGGATAAATGTTTGGGTCTTGTCCGCCAAATACAGAAGAATGGCTCCAGATTCAAAAATACTGAGAGGACTTCCACCGCCTGCTGGTTTGTGATCGACGATGGCAGGTATTCGATTGTTGGGGGCAATCTTCAAAAAGCCCGGCTCAAATTGTTCGCCCTTGCTGATGTTGATGGGTTTGATGCTGTAGACAAGCCCTGACTCTTCCAAGAACATCGTAACTTTGTGGCCGTTCGGCGTGGTCCAGTAGTAAAAATCAATCATCAAGGTCTCCTTCAGGTGGGTTGGTTCCAAATAGGCGATGTACAAGAACTTGTTCGCATTAAAAGTTATGCCGCACTGAGGGCGTGCGCATCGTTACCAGTTCTTCAGCAGCTGTGGGGTGCACTGCCAGAGTGGCATCCAGCGCCGCTTTGGTGGCTTTCATCTGCAAGGCGACACCCATGATCTGTGCCATCTCTCCGGTGTCAGGGCCTACCGAGTGAAAACCCAGGACTTGGTCTGTGTCCCGGTCCACCAGCAGTTTGAGTAGCATTTTGCTGTGGTGACCAGACAGGGTGGCCTTCATGGGACGAAATTGTGTGAGGTAGACATCCAGACGCGGGTGGGTCTCTAGCGCCTGCGCCTCCGTCAAGCCGACAACACCGATTTCGGGTGTAGTGAATACGGCGGTCGGCACCAGGCTGTGGTCCACCTTGCGCGGGGTGTTGCCAAAGACCGTGTCGGCAAACGCATGGCCTTCGCGAATGGCCATGGGTGTGAGATTGACCCTGTTGGTGACATCGCCCACTGCATATATGTTTTTCAATGCAGTTGCGGAATAGGCATCGACCGCAATGGCACCATGCACATCGAGCTCCAATCCCAGCGCTTCGAGACCCAGACCCTGGGTGTTGGGCTTACGTCCCAATGCGCGCAACACCATGTCGCCTTGCAATGCGGTGCCGTCGTCCAAAGTCACCCCGAGTCCCTCTGATGTTTTTGCGATATGGTTCAACTTCCGGTGGAAGTGAAAGCGCAGTCCCAACGCCATGAGTTCATCCAGCAGGTGGCTTTGCACGTCAGCGTCGAATCCCCGCAAGAGAGCGTCGCCTCTGACCACCACATCGACCTGTGTTCCAAGCAGTTGCAATACACAGGCAAGTTCCAGCGCAATGTAGCCCGCGCCCTGAACGACTGCACGTTGGGGCAAGCTTGCAAGATCAAAAAAGCCATTGGAGTCGATGGCCATTTCGTAGCCATGAATCTGTGGGCCTTGCGCCGGCTGTGCACCAGTGGCAACGAGCAGATACGCTGCACGCAGGCGCCTCCCGCCCGTAATTTCGACCGAATGGGCATCGATGAAGTGCGCGCGCCCCTCGAAAATGGTGACTCCAGCAGACAGCAGGTTGGTCCGGTAAACCGTTTCCAGCCGCGCCACCTCGGTGTCGCGGCGTGTCTTGAGTGCGGCCCAGTCAAAGCGGGCGCTGTCGATTTTCCAACCAAATCCGTGGGATTCTTCAAAATCCTGAGCGAAGCGCGATGCATACACCATCAATTTTTTGGGTACGCAGCCGCGGATGACACAGGTTCCGCCCAAGCGATATTCCTCTATCAATGCCACTTTGGCTCCGTGACCGGCTGCTATGCGTGCGGCGCGCACGCCACCCGAGCCTCCGCCGATCACAATCAGATCAAAGTCGTAAGTAGTTGCCATAGCAAAGAGCCTTTGTGATCGCGCATGGGTTATTGGTAGGTGGAGTCATGTAAAGCCAAATCAGTCTTCATCAGACGAATAATTTTTCCAACGCTTCAGTGAATTTCGCGTGATAAGAATTTGCTTTTCAAAATTCGGGCACACCTTGCACGCCAAAAGATGAAGTTGCATTGCCAAGTGATCGTTCATCGTTAGACGCCGGTCTTCCCGCGCAATCAGCAACGCGCAGACTTGCGCGCAGGTGCGGCGAAGAATCATGGAAACGTGTGCGGCTTAACCACGCGCATAACGCCATAGAGTTGTTGAGAAGAGGTGCGCCGGGGTTTGGAGAGAATCATTGTGTATGAGTCGGGCTTGAATCACAATTCTTACGTCTTACGTAAAGTTCGCCGCTTCCATGTGGCTGTTCCCGAAACCGTGGCGGTGAAGTCTGAGACAGGACTGCAGCAGAGCGGACCGCCGCAGTCAACCCTGGAATTTCGTCGATTTCTCCTTGCACATGAAAATTTTCGACAAATGTCCCTTCTTTGAACGATATGTAGTGACCTTGTGTAACGCACTGGAACAGCGGAAAGACTAGAAAGATACAGGGATGGAAAATGAGCCTGGACAAGGCTAAAAACATCAAGGCATTGGCAATAACCGTTACTTTTCAGTTTTCCCGCTGGAGTCTGAATGCACTCACCAACTCGACCAACCGATCCGCATGCTCACGCTGACTGGCAGACGCTGCCGCAGACTGTTCGACCAGGGCGGCGTTTTGTTGCGTCATTTGATCGAGTTGCACCACTGAGGCATTGACGTGGTGAATGCCGGCACTTTGCTCGGCGCTGGCCAAGGTAATTTCGCCAATGAGTTGCGCGACCTGCCGAGCCGAACCCACAATGTCCGCCATCGTGTCGCCGGCATGGCTGGCCTGGCTTGATCCGGTTTGAACTCGCTCAACACTGGCACCAATCAGGGTCTTAATTTCGCGTGCAGCCTGGGCTGATCGTCCGGCCAGGCTGCGCACTTCGGTCGCTACCACGGCAAAACCACGGCCCTGTTCACCGGCGCGCGCCGCTTCGACCGCCGCGTTGAGCGCCAGGATATTGGTCTGAAACGCGATCCCGTCAATCACCCCGATGATGTCGGCGATGCGGCGCGAACTGGCGTTGATACCGTCCATGGTGTCCACCACCATCGACACCACCGAGCCACCTTGAGCCGCGACATCTGCGGACGAACTGGCCAATTGGTTGGCGCGGCCGGCCGCCTCGGCGGTTTGTGACACGGTAGTTGTCAACTGCTCCATCGCCGAGGCAGCCGCTTGCAGGTTGGAGGCAGTCTGTTCGGTGCGTTGGCTCAAGTCCTGATTGCCAGCCGAAATCTCAGCACTGGTGATTTGTAGCGATTCGGCAGACTGGCTGACCAAGTGCATGGTTTGGCTGAGTTGTGCGCTCATTTTGCCTAGCGAGCGCAGCAGATCGCCCAGCTCGTCATCGCGTTCACTGTCAACCCGCAAGCTTAAGTTGCCCTGTGCGACCTCACCCGCTACCGCACGGGCGTGCTGCAGCGCCTGCACCAGATGGCGTTGCATGCGCCAGCTAAACCAGACTGCGCCGACTACCGTGGTCAGTCCAAGCAACGCCAATACCAGCTCGATGTTTTTGGCGCGCTGCTGTGTAGCCGCCACCGTGGCTTCAGACAACTCATCGACATGTTGAATCAAGGTGCGGGTCTCACTTGCCAGGGCGGCAAAAGTGACATCGGCGTCACGCATCACCGAAAAACCGGCACCGGCACCGGTTTCAGCCGATGAGCGGCCAACGGCCTGGTCAATTTGTCCAGCGTATTGGTCGGCCAACTTGACCAAGTCAGTGACGGCTTGCAATGACTCGGCATCCCGGGCGGCAATGCTGGAGGCGCCTTGAACCACGCGCTTGAAGCCAGCCAACTGTTGCGCCATATCGGTGCGCAACTGCTTGATCTGCGCGGCATCCATCGCACCAATCAGACCCAGATTGCGATAGACACCGGTGTGAATTTGGGCCATTTGCTCTTGGGCATTGCTCAAGGTGCGGTAGTCGTCGCTTTGCGACAGGATGGTCTGTTCGACTTTGCTGGTTTGCTGCTTGACCAAACCCAACGTCAATTGCCCAACCGAAAACACCACCAACGCAGTCAGCAGCGGCGCCGCAAGAAGTTTGATTCCAAGTTTCACAGTGTTCCTTTGAGTGGACAAGATACCGTTTGGCCGGCGTGGGTCAGGGTTGGTTTGCTCTGCAAGGTCTTTAGCGCCTGTCCTGTGAGGTTAGTCGGGCCAATGGCTGACTCCTTACAGTCAAGTGTCGTAACTAGAATCCAGCCACCTCAACCACGGGTAGGGTTTTCATCAAAAGCCTCCCTTTCAGGATTGTTTACCGAAAGTGCCCACGCAGCAGTTCCAGCACATCGGAAGGCTCGGCGCGTTGGCGGTAGTCAGACTCAACATGCCGGTACATCACCTTGCCGCTTTCATCCACCACAAAGGTGGCCGGTATCGGCAGTACCCATTGACCATTGCCGTTGATGGTTGGCAAGTCATTGCCTACTTTTGAGTACAGATCCACCAGCTCTGGAGGCAGTGTGAACGCAATGCCAAAGGCTGTGGCGGCAGCCAGTGATGAGTCGCTGAGCACGGGATAGGCCAGTTCGTTTTTCTCTGCGGTACTCAGCGAGTTGTCGGGCAATTGCGGTGAAATCGCTATGAGTTGTGCACCAAACTTTTGCAGGCCAGGCAATAGACTTTGCCATGCGCGAAGCTCCAGGTTGCAATAAGGGCACCAGCCACCCCGGTAGAAGATGACAACGGTGGTCTTGCCAGCATGCAAGGCCTTCAACGATACGTCATGCCCGGTCGCATCCTGCAAGCCCACGTCAGGCAGGGCTGCGCCGAGTGCCATGGCTGTTTGCTCCACGCCACTTAGGCGCAGCTGGGCCGTGGCGTTTTCCATCATGGCCAGGCGCTCGGGGGCTACACGGGCTTTGAAATCAGCTTGAAAAGCCGAGAGTTGGGTTGTGAGGCTGTTCATACGGTACTTTCGCGGATAGGTATGGATACGGGTTTGAGATGCGGTTTGTTGACAGAATTCGGACTGGTCGCTCCCCCGGTCACGGTCCAGATCAGCCCGGCGATAGACACCAACAGGCCCAGCCATTCGGTGCCAGTCGGCACATGGTTGAGCAACGGCCAAGCCAGCAAGGCTGCCATGCCGGGCGCCAGCGCAGGGAACACGGCGGCGCGTGCAGGGCCCAAAAGCGACACCAGCTTGGAATAGGTATACAGCGTGCCCACTCCCGCTATCACACCTTGCACCAGTGCCTCGGTCCACAGCACCAGCATGGGGGCTGCCAGCAGGCGCTCCAAACCGACGATGAGTACATACAAAGGTACATAGGTGACCAGGGCAGAGAAAGAGATGACCGATGTGGCCGTGAGCGGATTCAGGCCGTTTTTGCGCATCACGATGCCAAAGCCAGCCCAAAGCGTGCCAGCCGCAATGAAAAGTGCGTCACCGATCAAGGCTTTGCCGCTAAGGCTGGCGATCTCCAGCCCGGAAAGAATCACCAGGCCAGTGACCACAACGGCAATCCCGCTGAGTTTGCGTGGCGTCAGACGGTCTTTGAGAAACCAAGCCGACATCAAAGTGCCCATCACACTCATGGCCGTGAAGGGAAACACGGCTGCGTGGCTGGCGGGCGCCCACTGCAAGGCCGTGAACATCAAAAGCCCAAACAGTGGTCCGGCCAGTAGCGACACTGCCAACCACACGCGCCACTGGGCAAGGAATGAATCTGCATCCACCCAAACCACGCGCACCAATACCGGAAAGGTCAGCACGCCAGCAATCGCAAAACGCAAAAATGTCATGTCGGTGGCGTGCATGCCCTGGGCGATACCCCAGCGGGCAAACACGGTGTACAGCGCACCGATGCTGGCCGCCGCCAGCCCCACGGCAATGCCCTGCAGCAGGCGGCGGTCGGCGGTCATACGGCGGCGAGCTCGCGCACGTCGGCCAAGGCCACAGCGGCGGGGAAATCCACGGGGATTTTGGTGGTGCTGTGCAGGTAGTTGCTGACGGTTTTGTCGCCAATGACCACCATCACATCTACCAGGTTGCCTTCGTTCCAGCCGGCGTCGAAGAATGCTTGCAGCACGGCGTTGTCGGAGTGGCCCCGTGATTGCACTACGTTGCGTACCAAGCGGGCCAGCGCGTCAAGACGCGCATCAAACGGTGCGGTGCCTGCACGAATTTGCAAGACTTGCTCTTCGGTGAAGCCCACCATCTTGCCAAGGACGCTGTGGGCGGCCAAGCAGTAAGCGCATTGGTTCACTTCGCTCACCACCAGGTTCACCACTTCGCGGGCCTTTGCAGACAGCGAACTCTTTGCGTTTTGCAGGGCCAGGTAAGTGGCCAGCGCAGTGTCGGAGTGGGCGATGGTGGCGTACAAGTTGGGCACAAACCCCAGGCCTTTTTTCAGGTTGTCAAACAGGGCCTGGTTGGCGGGAGAAACGCTGTCATAGGTGGGTACGGTTACGGTTTTCATGATGTGTCCTTTTTGGGTTGGTTGGTTAAGGGAGGCGGGGAAACTTACTGCGCGGTGTAGCCGCCATCGACGGCGATGCATTGGCCGGTGAGGTACTGCGCTTTGTTGGAGGCCAAAAACACAATGGTCTGGGCGATTTCTTCAGGGCGGGCCGCGCGTTTGGCTGGAAACATGCCCAACATGCCTGCTTTGGCATCGGCACTGCCGCCGGTGAAACGATCGAGCATGGCGGTTTCGACCGGACCGGGCGCTACGGCGTTAACGCGGATGCCAACCGCGGCCACTTCCAGCGCAGCTGATTTGGTCAAACCTTCAACAGCGTGCTTGCTCGCCACATAGACCGAAGCACCCGCCATCCCGACTTGGCCGGCTATGGACGACAGGTTGATGATCGAACCGCTGCCCTGTTTTTGCATGGCAACGATTTCGTGTTTGAGGCTCAAAAGTACGCCCAGCACGTTGGTATCAAAGGTGGCGCGATAGTTGGTGACACTTTGGCCGGTGATGGGGCCGAGTTCGCCTTCCAGACCAGCGTTGTTCACCGCCACATCGATGCGCCCAAAGCGTTCGACGGTTTTGGCTACTAGTGCTTGAACCTGTGCTTCGTCCGTTACGTCGGCCAGCACAAATTCCGCTGATGCCCCAGTGGCGCGCAGTTCATCGACCAAGGTGGCGCCTGCCTCAGCGCGACGGCCGGAAACGACGACCGCGTAGCCTTCTGCTGCAAACGCGAGGGCGGTGGCCCGGCCGATGCCGGTCAGGGCGCCGGTAATGAGCACGGCGGGGGAGTTGGTGATTGCATTCATGGAATTTTCCCTGTGGTTGTTGATGGACTGAAGTGTCTTCTTGTTCCTGCATTGGCGGTAGTCTGTAAAAATGACTAACATCCATTCCACTTGGGAATGAATAGAAATAACTAGGAGTGCGCTATGGATCGTTTGCAAGCTATGCAGACCTTTGTGCGGGTGGTGGAAACCGGTAGCTTTTCGGCTGTGGCACGTGAGCAATCCACCACCCAAAGCGCGGTTAGCAAACAAGTGGCTGCGCTAGAAAAGTACCTGGGTGTCCGCCTGCTGGCCCGTTCCACGCGGGCACTGACCCCAACAGACGATGGGCTGCGATACTTTGAAGAGGCCCGCCGGCTGGTCGGAGAAATTGGTGAAGCCGAGGCCCACTTGCGCCACGGGGAGCGCACACTCTCGGGGCCACTGCGGGTCGCAACTGCCGTGGGCTTTGGGCTGCGCGTGCTGCTACCGCATGTGCAATCGTTCATGCGGCTGAACCCGGATGTGAAACTCGACTTCAAGCTGGACGATGGCTTTGTGGACTTGGTGGAGCAAGGCATTGATGTGGCTGTACGACTTGGCCCTCTGGCGGACAGTTCGCTTATAGCCCGGCGCGTCGGCACATCACAGCGGCTCTTGGTGGCGGGCAAGAAGTACCTGCAAAAGCTGGGCACGGACAAACCGTTGCCGCGCATTCCACAAGACCTCCTAGGCCACGACTGCATCGTCTACACCGGGCTGCGCACACGCAACAACTGGGAATTCAGCACGGCGGATGGATCGCAAGTGTCAGTTCGGGTGCAGGGGTCGCTGCAAACCAACAGCTCCGAAGTGTTGCGCGCATCGCTGTTGGACGGGCTGGGCATTGGCTACATGCCCGACTGGCTGTTTGCCGATCTGCTGGCAACGGATGAAGTGGTGGTGCTGATGCCAGACTGGCAGGTACAGCCCATCCCCATTCACTTGGTCAGCCCATTGGCGCGCAAACACTCGGCCAAGGTGCGCGCGTTTGGGGATCATGTGGCACTGGCGCTTAATGGGGCTTAAGCGCCATGGACGTGGATGGCAAGTAGAGCGCGCCATGTGAATGATTCGCTCCAAAGTCACCTTGCGCTATTGTTTTAGGAGCAGCCCACGCAATATCCGCGGGCTCAAACGCCTATTTTGGCCATCCAATGCGTCGGTGAAAGGCCCACACGCTTGCTAAATGCACGGGCAAAGGCAGCCGGGTTGGAATAGCTCACCGCAGTGGCCACCATTTTGAGCGCATTGCCGCGCTTCAGTATGGATTGCGCCACGCCTATGCGCCAGTCCGTCAGATAGTGCAGAGGCGTTGCGCCCGAGTAAAAAACCTGGGCCTTGAGATTCATGCGTTCAAACAGGAGGGATAGCCTGTCCATGCGGATGGTGAGACGATGGGTGCACAAATGGAGATGGTGAGTGCCCCATGATAGTGCGAACACCGGCAAAGTCTGTCTTTTGCAAACCCGCAAAAACAACCCACTTCAAAAGGTAAATCCTATGCCCCGTATTGCCGCTCTCAACCCCGCCGATGCCCCCTCACAGTACCGAGCCGCTGGTCGGAGTATTCCCCTGCAAAACTTCTGGAAACAATTCTTGGGACTTCTTGTGGCACTCGTGCTGTTCTCGCCAACTTTAAGCATGGCGGGCGGCCCGCGGAACAACATCATCGGCGCATCCGGCTACGACCTTACGACCTACTTCAGCCAAGAAAAGCCACAACGCGGCAACGGCCACCACGTCGCCGAACATGACGGTGTGACCTACGTGTTTGCTACGAACGAAAACAAGAAAACTTTCCAAGCCAACCCAGGGAAGTTTCTTCCTCAGTACGGTGGTTTCTGTGCCTATGGCGTGTCTGTCAGCAAAAAGTTTGTGGCTGACCCAGAGCAATTCGATATCGTGGATGGCAAGTTGTATCTGAACCTGGACAGCAAAGTCCGTGCGATTTGGCTTAAAGATATGCCGGGGCGCATTCAACAAGGCGACACCAACTGGACCAAGATCGTCAACACGAGTGCGTCCGCGCTCTGAGTTCCGTGCAAACTGTGCGAAGCTGTGCGCATGACCTTGCCCACCTATCCGACTGAGCTACTGCGCGAAGTACGGGCCTGCACCCAGTGTGCAGCGCACCTTGCAGATGGCGTGCGCCCCGTACTCCAGGTCGGTCGCAATGCCCGCATTCTGGTGGCGGGGCAGGCGCCCGGACGCAAAGTGCATGTCAGTGGAGTGCCATTCGATGACGCCCGTGGCGAGCGCTTGCGGACCTGGATGGGCATTGGAGCGGATGTGTTCTACGACGCCACGCAGGTTGCCATTCTGCCCATGGGATTTTGCTATCCCGGAACCGGCAAGTCAGGCGACTTACCGCCGCGCAAAGAGTGCGCCCCACTGTGGCGTGCGCCGTTGCTCGCGGCCATGCCGCACATTGAACTTGTGCTGGTGATTGGTCAATACGCCATCAACTGGCACTTGCCGCAATGCGCTGGCCAAACCCTGACCGACACCGTTCGCAATTGGCGCAGCCATTGGCCCCGCGCGCTGCCGCTGCCCCACCCGAGTCCCAGAAACAACATCTGGCTCAAGGCAAACCCATGGTTTGTAGAAGAAATAGTACCCGTGCTTCAGGCCAGAGTACGTGACGTTCTAGCAGTCTAGCCCTTACCCATAATTCGCAAACAGCTATTGATGCGTTTGCGTTCAGCCCCTTTGCAGCCGAATGTCAACCTCGCGAGTCACATAATGCCATTTTGGGGAAGCACGCAGTTCCTTTGTCATGTCGTCAAACCTGCTCTCGGGTTCGGGCGCGTACTCGAACCATGTGAGGAAATCAAAGGGTTCTTTGGTCTGCAGGTCCCGGCAGTGGTGCAGCTCCACCGCCAAGACGAACGTCAGCTTCACTCAAGTACGAGCACCCGCTATGGGCACACAGGAGACGTCAGAATCTGGTCCCCGCCACACCTACATCCATCGCCAAATCGCCACAAGAATCTGACGTCCAGGCAGTCCTTCTGGAATTCGCCAATGGACCGTGCTACTAGGCTTCTGGCAATAGGTGTGCTTCATAACTCACTCCCAACGGGGGGCGGTATCCCTTGGCGAAACCATTCAACGACAGCCTCCTCAGGCTCGCTGTGCTGCCACCGCTGGTCATTCCAGAGGTCTCGTGCCACCTCATCACGCTGTTCCCTTTGTAGACGCGGCCATTGCGCTTGCAGGCGGGCTGTGAGATGGGGTTGCGGACTTAATGCCTTAAGTATTTGGGGTCGTCAGTGGGTCAACCACGCCAAGCCAAGTTCTTTTTGATCTGCCGGGAAATACTCAATCTGAAACGGAACCATGCTGCTGAAGAAAAACAGCATCGCGCTGTCCCTCCATCGCAAATCTCCAACGATTGCGAAGCGCACTATGTGTTTTTTGATGTAGTGGTCCACTTCGATATCTTCCCAAGTTGCCAGCGCCTCAAAACCTGCTATTGCGGGTTCTAACTCAACCATGAACACGCATGGGCCGTGCAATTGCATGAGGTCGTGCATTTGGTGCTTGGCGGCATCAACTTCGGTGCGAAGTATGACCTCACTAACACGCATCGCGACGAGGTTAGGAGTGGAAAATTCGACGGTAATTGGCATAGAAGCGAGATGTTACAGGGAGAAAATCAGTTTTTTAGACGCGCACCCTTAGCTCACTACACAGCTATTTTGCCGACAGTCGCGAACAGCCTGTTATAGGTAGTCCAGCGAGGTGCCGAGCAAGAGTTTTTAGCGATATTCCCGATTGGCGGGCGAGCGCCGTTATGCATCGGCACCCGCTACACAGAAGTCGATTTGGGCATTCTCAGTTTGCTCAAAGTCTCTACCGCCTCGGATATCTGCCCCGGCTGCAAAGCGGCGAAACCTAACATCCAGCCCTCATTTTGAGGGGTGCTAATGTGCAATCTGGTGATGCTCGGCGTAGCAATACCCTTCTCGGCAGCTTTGCGCGTCATGTACGCCTCTGTGTTCTGGGGTAATGCAACGCTGAGCTGCAGACCGCCAACGATACTCAGCGGCTGTGCCCAGGGGAGCTTTTTCTGAATCAACTCCAGCAATAAGTCGCGACGGCTGCGGTAGAGCTGACGCATTAGGCGAAGGTGGGCGGTAAAGTGCCCCTGCGCCAAAAAGTCTGCCGTTACCGCCTGGGCAAGTTGTGCCACATGTCCGTCGTACACGCTGCGCGCCGTCACCATCGGTTGTATCAGGGCGTCTGGCAACACGGCGTAAGCAATACGCAGCGACGGAAATAGTGTCTTGGAGAATGTACCGACGTAGATGACGCGCCCGGCGCTGTCGAGCCCCTGCAGGCTGGGCATGGGGCGGCTGTCATAAAGAAACTCGCTGTCGTAGTCGTCCTCCACCAGCCAGCAGCCTTCGCGCTTTGCATAGTCCACCAATGCCATACGCCGCTGCAGGCTCATCGTGTGGCCTGTAGGGTATTGGTGTGGGTGTCAGGTAAATCAATTTAGGGGCAGGAAGTGCAAAATCAGCGACCATTCCCTGAGAATCGACTGGCATGGGCACCAGCGCCGCGCCATTGGCAACAAACGCAGTACGCGCTCCACGGTAGCCGGGGTCCTCCAGCCACACACGGTCCTCTGTATCCAAAAGTAAAGTGGAAAGTAACTGCAGCGCCTGCTGCGAACTGGTAAGCACCAGCACGTTTGCTGCGGTACAGCGTACTCCACGCGAAGTCACCAAATATTGGGCAATAGCTTCTCGCAGGTCTTCGCGGCCTTGGGGGTCGCCATACCGCATCAGATCCTCGGGCGAATTGCGTAGCCGCCTACTAGTGATCTGTCGCCATAACGCGTGGGGGAACGCTCGTAAATCCGGGCTACCCGCCGCGAATGCCTGCAAGTGCAGCGGCTCCATGCAGCCGCCCGTGTCCACCATGCTCTGACCACGTTGAGAAAGCTGTGTGGGTGCTGCCACTCGGCTAGCCACTTTGGGTGTGGCCTGCTCAACAGCGGCGGGGTGTATCGCGACAAAGGTGCCCCTGCCTGTATGGCGGTGCAAATAGCCTTCGGCTTCTAACTGTGCGTAAGCTGCTTCAACGGTCACGCGTGAAAGAGCCAAGTCATTTGCGAGCACTCGGGTGGAAGGTAGTCTGGAGACTTGCTCAAGGACACCGCTATGCATTGCGCTGCGCAGGGCTGCGCATAGACGTTCGCGCAGCCCCATTCCCGGGTACGACACGCTGTCCACCAAGCCCATCCAGAGACTAGGTTGCGATGTCTTCATTGGTCTTATTGCTTGTATCTAATTGGCATTAATAATAAGTCCATTGATTTATACACTGCAATGTCTGCCTCACGGCATTTTTGTTGAAACCACACCGAGACTTCTAAATGACCACCACTTCCTTGGTCGATGTCAACTATCTTGACCGCTCGGCGACAACTATCCTGGCCGGTGGAAGCGGGGAATGAATTTGTTGAGTTATTGGGTTGAACGGACCTTTCTTGTTGGTGAAACCTGCACCGCCTGCGCAGCCCGGCGGCGGTAGCTCTCCACATTCATCTCCAGAATGGTTGAGTGATGCACCAGTCGGTCAACGGCAGCCAGCGTCATCGCTGGTTCCACGAACACATCGCCCCATTGCGAGAACGGGGTGTTAGCAGTAATGGCCAAACTCTTTCGCTCATAGCGTTCCGATATCAGCTCAAACAGCACGGAAGTCTCCGCCTGGTCGCGCCGCACGTAACTGAGGTCATCCAGAATCAGCAAATCGAACCGGTCCAGTTTGGCCAGCTCCTGGGGCAGGCGCAAATCACGCCGCGCTGCCTGAAGGCGTTGCACCAAGTCTGAACAGCGGGTGAATAGAACGCGTCGACCGGCATCAATCAAGGCATGCCCCAGGGCGCTGACCAAATGGCTTTTGCCCACCCCCGGTGGCCCAAACAACAATACGTTGGCGCCCCGGTCAATCCACTCAGTACCTTCGGTCAGCGCCATCACCTGCGCCTTGGACACGCTGGGCACTGCCGAGAAGTCAAAGCTGGAGAGTCGCTTGGCCGGACTCAAACCCGATTCATTGCGATGGCGGTCAATGCGGCGGGCCTCACGCTCATTGATTTCATGCTCCAGCAATGCCTCCAGCAATCGGTGTGCGGGCCAGCCCTGTGTGTCGGACTGTGCGCACAGGTCACCTGCCAAGCGTTTGATGGTGGGCAGTCGCAAGTCCGTCAGCATCATTCCCAGACGGGTTGAAGTAGGGGTGACGGTAGTTGTCGTTGTGGAGTTTGTAATTGACGCCGTACTCATAGTGCCACCTCAAACAGCTCGTCATAAGAGGCCAGCGCTGGCAGTGTCACCACCACCTGCGGCACATCTCCCTTGGGCGGTGCCAGCAACTGGGTCAAAGCGTTGAGGTCGGGCAATTGGTCAAGCTCAATCAACTGCTCCAGCTCCTGGGCCAGTTGGGCTTCATGCCCTTCGGCTGCCAAGACCAGTAGGCCCACCATTGTTTTACAGGCTTCGCGTTCAGGCCTTTGGGCCGCCAGCCGCTCCCAGGTTTGGCGGTACACCGCACGGGGGAAGGATGCGTCCCGGGGTCGATTTGTTTTCGATGACCGGAAGGGCGGTTTCGATTCCAGCACTGGCGTGGGGGTAGCCCCATGAGGTCGTTGATTCCGTTGAATTTTCAGGTCAGTTCTTTGTCGCGTATCGTCAGCGTCCCAATTGACGGACATGAACGATGCAAAGCTGGCACACCACTTACCTGGGTCTGAAGGACCTCCCTCGGGAACTCAGCAGCTTTGAGCTGCAGGCCTTTTTCACTTTTAGTCAATCTGAACGTGAGGTGATTGACACCCGCTATGGTGCTACCCACAAGCTGGGATTGGCATTGCATATCGGATTCCTGCGCCTGAGTGGACGCTCGTTGGACTCGGTGCGAATCGTGCCCCCATCTCTGTGGGCGCATCTGGGCAAAGAGCTTGGCGTGCAATCGCCTGATGTAGCCTCACTCAAGGCCATGTATGGCCGCAGCAAAACGCTGTCTGACCATCGCCAATTGGCCCAGGAAACACTGGGATTTCGTTTGCCGACGGAACACCAGAGCCGCGCCTTTTTGCGTGTCTTGCGCGACGAGGCGGCTCGGCTATCTGAAAAGGACCAACTGTTGGTGTTTGCCCGGCGTTGGCTGTATGACCACAAACTGTTGATCGACAACAATCGGCGCCTACGCACCCAAATCGTGGCAGCACTGGATCTGCTTGAAACGCAGACCGGCATGTCGATCTCCGCGACCGTTCCAAGTGACTTGCTGGACAAATGGCGTCAAACCTTGGCCCAACTGCGCCCAGATGGACAGACCCAGCAAAGCTGGCTATGGGAGGCGCCGGCCAAACATTCGACCGTGCAGATTGCCCAAGTATTCGAGCGCATCGACCTGCTGTACCGCCTTGATGTCCACAAGCATTTGGTCGATTTGAGTGACATCACAGTGCGCCGGTACGCCCGTCAACTGGCGAGTCGGCCACCCTCAGTGGGGGCCAGGATCAAAGAGCCCAGACGCACCGTGGAAGTCGCATGCTTTCTGCGGTACTGCCTGTTCACCACCACCGACCAGGCCATTCTGATGATCCAACGTCGGGTGACGGACCTGTGGCGCATGGCCCGAGAAGAGGTGCCAGACACGGTCAATTGGGCAGACATGTACAAGAAGTTGCTGGCTGACTTGGCTGTACTGGCAGCAGAAGATAAACTCGCCGAAGGCGAGCTGCGCATCCGTGTCGTGGAACTGGTGGCGACCAGTCAACAGGCCAAGCCCCCAAGCCGCGCATCCCTGGTGCGAGAACGTCTGTTCGAGGGCATCCGCCCTGTACGCGCCCTGTTGGCCCAGATCGGTAAGCTGCCCTGGCAGGCAGAGGAAGGCCACCCAGTTCTCATCGCCCTGAACCAACTGCTCAAGCTGTACACCGATAGAGTGCGCGAACTGCCAGTCGAGATCAGCGCCCCTCGCCTGGGTGGCGTGTGGTCGGCAGCAATCACTGGGGAAGATCGAGACAAAGCCATGCGGGCCATGGAAGTAGCCACGCTATTCTCGTTGCGGCGTGCCGTGCGCAATGGCTCCATGTGGGTGGACCACAGCCTGGTGTTTCGAGGCCGTGCGCGTTTGTTCTTTACGCCCGAACGCTGGGCGGCTGAGTCCAAACGCCATTACGACCGGCTGGATCTACCAACCAAGGCCAGTACGTTTCTGGCCCCGCTACTTGCCCGTGTGCGTGCGGGTGTTGCTGCCGTGGCCACCGCAGCACGGGAAGGAACGCTGCGGGTGGACGATGAACTGCACTTGACGGCGATGCCCGCCGAGGACGAAGACCCTAAGGTCATCCAGTTGCGTGCCCAACTCGACCAGAGGTTGGGCGAGGTGCAGCTGCCAGAAGTGATCCTGCAGGTGGATGCCCAGGTCCGCTTCAGCTGGATCATGCTAGGACGTGAGCCAAGGTCAACGGAAGAATTGTTGATGGTCTATGCTGGCATTCTGGCCCATGGAACCAGTCTGACTTCGGCGGAATGCGCACGCATGATCCCGCAGTTGTCAGCCGTGAGCATTCGCCAGGCCATGCGTTGGGCCGGTGACGAACGGCGCCTGAGTCAGGCCTGCACAGCGGTGCTGGAATTCATGCAGCGCCAACCAATTGCCGCCACGTGGGGAAGGTCCGACCTGGCATCCTCCGACATGATGAGTATGGAGACCACCAAGCGGGTTTGGCAAGCCAGGCTGGATCCCAGACGTAATACGCCGTCCATTGGCATCTACTCGCATGTGCGAGATCGCTGGGGAATCTCCTACGCACAGCCGTTCGTACTCAATGAACGCCAGGCTGGTGTTGCGATTGAAGGCGTTCTGCGCCACCAGGAGGGAATAGAGACCAGCCAACTGGCGGTAGACACCCATGGCTACACAGACTTTGCGATGTCGCACGCACGCTTGCTGGGCTTTGATCTGTGCCCGCGCCTCAAAGAGCTCAAGCAGCGTTATCTGTTCTTGCCGCGCGGCATGGCCGTTCCGGTGGAAATCGCTAACGTGTGCGAGGCTACGGTCAATACCGAGCTCATTGAGAAGCATTGGGACACACTGGTGCATTTGGCGGCCTCGGTCATGACTGGAAACGCCAGCGCAGTGGCGACTTTGGCCAGGTTCGGGTCTGCAGCAAAAGGGGAGCCGCTTTATGAAGCTGGTGTGCAGTTGGGTAGGTTGTTGAGAACCGCCTTCTTGGCAGACTACTTCGTGAAGACGCCTTTCCGCCAGGAACTGCGCCGCGTTCTGAACCGGGGCGAGGCGGTCAATGCCATGAAACGTGCCATCTATACCGGGCGTATCAGCCCGGCGCAGGCCAAACGACCAGATGAAATGCAGGCGGTGGCGGATGGTCTGAGTCTACTGGCCAATACGGTCATGGCGTGGAACACGATGCAAATGCAGGCGGTTGTGAACCGCTGGGCCAACCGCCGCCAAGTTATCGAGGCGGACATCATGGCCAAGATCGCGCCCACCCGCCTGAGTGGGATCAATTTACGGGGTGTGTTCCGGTTTCCGGTGGAGCGATATGCGGCGGATCTGATGCCTTCGCTGGCACCATCGATAAATGCAGCGGTTGGCTGAAACCGATCACGGTTTGACGCCACATAACCCAGATTGAAAAGTAGCCTGAAAAGCCAATGAAATCAACGATCTCCTATGGCTACCCCTACGCCAGTGCTGGAATCGAAACCGCCCTTCCGGTCATCGAAAACAAATCGACCCCATGCTCCCGCCGCCGTCAGCATCAGGCCGATTTTTTGACGGGGGCGCAGCATCACTTAGCCTGTGCCAGCTTGGTGATGCCCAAAGCGGCTGCTGCTTCGGTGATGTCCTTGGATTGCTGCACCAAGCTGTCGATCGTCTTCTGTACGCGGATGCGGCCAGGTGCGTTCTTGTCGCCGACGATTTCGCGGTCAAACGGGGCCTGGATGGCGTTGGCTGCTGCCACGCTCTGGGCGATCTGCTTGCTCACCTTGTCGGACAGTGCAGCATTCTTGGTAGCCACCAGATCCTTGAGGGATGCGCCTTGCAGCGTGCTGCCGTCCAAGCGCTTGTAGCTGCCCAGCCATACGTTCTCGATGCCCTGGGCATTGGCCACCACATCGCGGTGTGTGTTGTCAGAGAAGCAGGAGTGCTCGTCTTCCTTATCCTGGGTGTTCATGGCTACTTCGAGGCGCTCGCCCGCCAGTTCCCCGCGCGAGAGTGAGCCCATGCCCAGGATGATCTTGCGCAGGGATTGGATGCCACCTTGTTCAAACGTGGCGCGGTAGTTTTTGGTAGAGGGCGCCCAAGCCTTGACCAGGAAGCTCAGGTCGTCGATCAGCAACTCGGTCACGGTCACCAGATATGCACGGCGACGGTCAGCGTTGGGGGCCTTGCCATCCACATAGTCTTCAAACGGGCGCTGGCCGGGCTGGGTTTCGCTCAGGTCCTGGCCCCACAGCAGGAATTCGATCGCGTGCCAACCCGCTGCGATGTTCTCTTCGCCTCCGCGTTCGTTGAGCTTAACCAAGTTGGCTTTGTTGATCTTTATCTTGAGGTTGTTGACGATGCCGGACTTGGGCTTACCCGTTACGCCGTCGATATAGGACTCGTCCAGCGGCCAAGAATTCAGACGACCTTCCGGGCCCTTGTCATCATCAATGGGACCGCTATAGAAACGGAAGACCTCTGTCTGGCCATAGAACTCGCGAGCGGCCAGCCAAGCCTTTTTCGCATCTTCCAAACCTTGGGCTGATGGTGCGGCGGCAAAGGCGGTGATTGCTTTTTGCAGAGTCTGTGCCGTGGCCAGTACATCGCTGTAGTTGGCGTGCACCAAGTTCGCGTAGCTCAGTACCACCGACTTGGCATCCACCGCCTGAGCGTTCGCAGCGAAGCCGCTGAGGGCCATGGCCGCGGCCAGAGTGGACTGGAGAAATTGGCGTTTTTGCATGGATGTCTTTCGTTGGGCCATAGTGAAAAAAAGAAAGGCCTACCACCCAACATCTTAATGCAAATCGTTCTTATTTATAGGGTGCGTGTGCGCTAATCTGACTGCTCCCTTGGTGAGATATTGCTTTTCCTCCTGCGAAGCTAGCCGAAAACGCACCGTTTCATGTAATTCCCAGAGCAGATAGGGCGGTGTATCAAGCCAAGACCAATGGGCGGAATTAGGCCGAAGCGAATAAGGCCTGAAAATTGATTGAGCACCATGTGTAAAACACAGTGTCGTTGCTTCATAGCAGGCTTCTGAGTCCTTGAATTACCTGCTCAAAAGCGGACGACCGATCTGTAGTAAGTGAGGATCGCCGAGGTTGCGCATGCTGCGAAAGCAGCATCTCGATTTGAACATTCAGTTTTCAGATGAGGGCCAGTTCAGTCACTTGCGAATCTACGATCACAGCCGTGCGTTAGAAGCGTAGTGCTAGACTGATTGTCCCTCGCGGTTTCTTGCTAAACGGCAAGAATGAAAAGGAAACGACAGAACGGTTGAGTTTCAACCCAAGCTGTGGCTGCCCCCGCAACTGTGATCGGCAAGTTTCATGTTCATCACGCCACTGGCCTTGTGCTGGGAAGGCTGACATGTAAGCAATGACCCGAGAGCCAGGAGACCTGCCCTGAGGAAATGACCTATGTAAGGGCGGGGTGTCCCTGTGCGAGTGTCGTTTTTCTCATGGCGGACGGGTTTGCCCGTGCTGCCGCTGTCTTTTGGTTTCTGGCCAAGGGGCGGTCTGCTGCATAAACGATCTCTGGCCGAGCTCCGCCTCCACTTTTTTGGAGGATGAATGTCTGACTTGGCTGAAGCAAATGCACCGGATACCCCTGCGCTACCGTTTTTTGGCGCGGATCGCTCCTTCATGTCTGTTGTTGACATGGTGTGGCCTGATCAGTCCAACCACCACGGAACCCTGTTTGGCGGTGCCGCCCTAGCTGCGCTGGACCGCTTGGCCTTCATCATGGGCAGCAAGGTACTGCGCGGAACGGTGGTGACTGCCGCCGTGAGCCGTCTGGACTTCGCAGCACCAGCACCCGCTGGCCACCTGATCGAGTGCACCGCTGAGGTAGCGCATCGTGGGCGACGGTCAGTGACCCTCAAAACCGCACTGGTAGCCGAGGCGTTACTGACCGGGGAACGCACCCAATGTCTGTCCGGAGACTTTGTGATGGTCAGTCAGAAGAACTCAACGGAAACCTCTCAAGCCCAGACCCTTGAGTCAGCGCAAGACGGCGCGGGTGTGTTGATGGAGGACGCACCGGAGCGACCCGTAGTCCGGGTGGCAGAAATCGTCTTTCCTGGCCACGCCAACCACCGGGGAATTCTGCACGGTGGACCAGCCATGGCTTGGCTGGCCAAAGCCGGGTTTGTCGCAGCAACCCGCCATATGCGCCGCACCGTAGTGATGGCCAGTAGCGAGCGCATGGACTTTGTGGCACCTGCCCATGTAGGTGAAGTTGTGGAGGTATTCGCCCGTGTTTCGCGGGTAGGAAATCGGTCTATCACTGTGCAGGCAGATATGTGGTCGGAGTCTCCCGTCACCGGGTCACGCCGTTTGTGCACTTCTTCGAGTTTGGTCTATGTCTCCGTGGATCACTGAAATCGGTCCGCTGGATGCCGGGCACCGCCAAGCTCTGCAACTGCATCTGATGGCGTTGGATAGAGACGACCGATACGCGCGGTTCGGTCGCACAATGAGTGACGATGCAGTGTTGGGCTGGGTGCAGAACTTGAATTGGTATCAGGCACGGTGGTGGGGTGCTTGGTCTGCTGCGGAAACGGGCCTGTTGGGGGGGCTACAACTAACACCAACCTTGCACACCGGGGTCTGCGAACTGGCCTTGACAGTGCACCCCTGTGCAAGGCACCAAGGCGTAGCAACGGCCCTTTTGAAATACGTGGCAGAAACTCGTACGGAAACCGACCTGAAAGCACTGGTGTGTGGAAACGGTCACCCTGCGGTAGTGCGTATGGCTAGGACATTGGGATTGGGCTTACGAATGAGAGTAGAAGCGCCCCGTATCTGGCTAACCTTACCAGCTCACCGCATCTGATGGGTTCCCTGTAGCGCTAAAGGTTGACGAGCCAATTCAATAAAAGCCCGCACGTAGTCTATGCCTGTTTCCGCCTCGCGTGCGCCCAAGAAAATCTGTTTGGCAATGCCGCGCGCACCTAGCCGAACAGGCATCACATCCATCTTGGCCGCGTATTCCTCGACCAGCCAGCGCGGCAGGGCGGCAACTCCGCGGCCGCTGGCTACCATCTGCAGCATGATGTCGGTGGTCTCAATCGCTTTGTGGCGCTTGGGCGTGACACCGGCCGGCAGTAGGAACTGGTTGTAAATATCCAAGCGCTCAATATCCACGGGATAGCTGATAAGAACTTCCTGGGTTAATTGCTGGGGCTTTACATAGGCCGCCGAAGCCAAGGCGTGGTCCTTTGCCACGACAAGTACCTGCTCGTAATCGAACACCGGTTCGAACTTTAGTCCCGGTTTGTACAGCGGGTCGGGGGTGACCAGCAGGTCAATCTCATAGCCAAAGAGCGCACCGATTCCACCGAACTGGAATTTCTGTTTGACGTCCACGTCCACGTCGGGCCATGCCGCCAGATAAGGAGAAACCACCTTGAGCAGCCACTGGTAGCAAGGGTGACACTCCATGCCAATGCGCAATGCACCGCGTTCGCCTTGAGCGAACTGTCCCAAGCGCTCTTCAGCCAGGTCCAGCTGCGGCAAAACTCGGTTTGCCACCGCCAGTAAGTATTGGCCAGCTTGTGTCAAACGTAGGCTTCGGCCTTCGCGAAGCCAGACGTCGGTGCCCAGTTGCTGCTCAAGTTTTTTCATGCTGTGGCTCAAGGCCGATTGGGTCAGATTGAGCACTCCAGCGGCGGCGGTCAAGGACCCTTGTTTCTCAACCTGCTGAACGATGCTTAGGTGGATGCGCTCCAGCATTCGAATGATTCCAATTCATGGATTTATGAAAAAAGACCATTTTACTTCATGAGTTCGCGACGATAGCATTCGCCCCATCGTTGACAGGAAAGCACGAATGACACATTCAATCCGTTTAGTAGCCGTTTCCGGCGGAATGCAAAGACCCTCCAAGGCGGCAGCACTGGCAGAGCACCTGCTGGATCTAATCGCCAATGAAGTCCCATGCGAGCAACACCTGATTGAAATTGGTCAACTCGCACCTCAGTTTGCTGGCGCAGCCTTGCGCTCTCAGCTACCGAACACGGTGGAGCGGGAGTTGGCGGCGGTCGAACAAGCGGACGTTCTGGTGGTAAGCACACCGGTGTACCGCGGCTCCTACACGGGGCTGTTTAAGCACTTCTTCGACTTCATTCATGAGGACGCTTTGATCGACAAACCGGTCCTTTTGGCTGCCACCGGTGGCAGCGAGCGACACGCCTTGGTGATCGAGCACCAGTTGCGGCCGCTATTCAGCTTCTTCCAGGCACGCACATTGCCATTGGGCGTGTACGCGACCGACCAAGATTTCGCCAACTACGGCCTGCAAAACGAGGCCTTGATCACGAGAGCTCGGCTGGCTGTCCAACGGGCATTGCCGTTCGTCGAGTTGCTATGCCTTGAAAGGTATTCCGTGGATGAGGACATCGTCACAGCCGAAAAAGACACGGCTCCTATCTTTGAAATATAGCCATCACATCACCATGAACCAAGAACTCACATTCAACCTCAAGAGCATCCCGTTTGATGAAAACTACCGACCATCGGACAGCACGCGCATCACCACCAACTTTGCCAACCTAGCCCGGGGCACGAGTCGGCAACAGAACCTGCGCAATGCGCTCAAGATGATCGATAACCGCTTCAATGCCCTAGCGCACTGGGACAATCCTACGGGGGATCGTTACTCAGTCCAACTGGAAATCATCTCTGTTGAAATGAGTTTGGATAGCAGACGCACTGGTGTTAACTTTCCATTGGTTGAGATCCTAAAAACTAACGTCCTAGACAGAGCTACGAATAAGCGCCTGGAAGGCATAGCGGGGAATAATTTCTCTTCCTACGTGCGCGACTACGACTTCAGCGTTCTACTTCCGGAATACAACGCCCAACGCGCGGTGTTCACTGCTCCAGATGATTTTGGAGACTTGCATGGGAAGTTGTTCAAAGAATTTGCCAGCTCCAGCACCTACAAGGAACACTTCCACAAACCGCCGGTTATCTGTATCAGCGTTTCGGCTAGTAAAACTTATGAGCGCACTGGCAACCAGCATCCCGTACTGGGTATCGAGTACAAACAGAATGATCTGTCTTTGACTGACCACTATTTTGCCAAGATGGGGATGAAAGTGCGCTTCTTCATGCCAGCAGGCAGTGTTGCGCCCCTAGCGTTTTATTTCTTTGGAGACCTGCTGAGTGATTACACCAACCTCGAACTCATCAGCACTGTAAGCACTATGGAAACATTCCAAAGAATTTACCGCCCAGAGATATACAACGCCAATTCTGCTGCTGGAGCCATCTATCAGCCGAGTCTGAAATATCAGGATTATTCGCTGACACAAATCGTGTACGACAGGGAAGAGCGCAGCCAGTTGGCGGTCAAACAAGGACGATTCGCTGAGGAGCATTTCATCAAGCCATACAAAAACGTTCTTGAACAATGGGCAGCGAGTTACGCACACTAGAACCATCTGTTTCGGCAGTATGCGCTAGCGCTCGTATTCCGACTCATTCCCGTGAGCGTTGCAAACCAAACAGTCCGTGTTTTTGCGCTCCAACTTCATATTCCTTAGAAAGAAACCCCTGATGTTTGAAACCTCCATTGCCGGCAGCCTGCCCAAACCCGCCTGGTTGGCCGAAACCAACAAGCTCTGGCCCCAATGGGCAGTTGAAGGCGATGCGCTTCTCCAAGCGAAGGCCGATGCGACCCTGCTGTGGATCAAGGCCCAGGAAGACGCAGGCCTGGACATCGTGTGCGACGGTGAGCAATCGCGCCAGCATTTCGTGCATGGGTTTCTTGAGCAGGTGGAGGGTATCGACTTTGAACACAAGGTGAAGATGGGCATCCGCGACAACCGCTACGACGCCATGGTGCCGCAGGTAGTTTCTGCCTTGCACCTGAAGGGCCGCGTGCATGCCTTCGAAGCCCAATTGGCACGTGCCCACACGAAGAAGAAGCTGAAATTCACGTTGCCCGGCCCCATGACCATTGTCGACACTGTGGCAGACCGCTTTTATGGCGACAAAGTCAAAATGGCCTTCACATTTGCAGAACTGCTCAACCAGGAGGCGCTCGCGCTGCAGGCAGATGGTGTGGACATCATCCAGTTCGACGAGCCAGCCTTCAATGTCTACATGAAAGATGCTGCCGACTGGGGCGTGCAGGCGCTGGAGCGCGCAGCGCAGGGCCTGAGCTGCAAAACGGCGGTGCACATCTGCTACGGCTACGGCATCAAGGCCAATACCGACTGGAAAAACACCCTGGGCGAAGAATGGCGCCAATACGAGATAGTGTTCCCCGCGCTGGCCAAGAGCAGCATTGACCAGGTGAGTCTGGAATGCATCCACTCCCATGTACCACCCGACCTGATGAAGCTTCTGGTTGGCAAGGACGTGATGGTCGGAGTGATTGATGTGGCCAGCGATGTGGTCGAGACCCCCGAAGAAGTGGCTGACACCATCGCCCGGGCGCTGGAGTTTGTACCCAAGGAGCGGCTGTTCCCCTGCACAAATTGCGGCTTGGCGCCGATGGCGCGTGACGTAGCGTGGCGTAAGCTGGAGGCCCTGGCAGAAGGTTCGAGGCTGGCAAAAGAGCGACTCGCCATGGTGTGACGTATGCCACTACATGGCAGCGGGAGGCCGTAGCAGCTGCATTCTGGCGGTACATCGCAGCCGCTTAGTGGTCCACACGGAATGTCCGCTATCAGGCAATGAGTCTGGGCCGCTCAAGGACGGCTTTGGGTCGGGCACTGCCCTAAAAACCCTTTTTGTGACCGCACTCAATCTGTCTTAATCAATCATGAAAGCAACCTTTTGAAGGTTGAAAAAATACTGCTGTTTGGCGCTTACAAGCGCCGATCAGTTCTACGGTTTGGCATCTTCAGACCCTTACCAATCGTCACTCTACTTGGACGGTGCACACCCATGCGACGCAGCTAAGAATTTCGGCAGTTGGTTAACTGGACTCGCCGTGGTCAATTTTGATCTTGTCTAACGGCTTCCAGAAGAGCTCTTTTCCAGCGCGGAAGATGTATGCGCGCTTTCCGCTCACACGCACGTCCGCGCTGTCAACGCTCCACTCGGTGGAAACAAATCGTCCATGTTTTTTTGTCCAATCTTTGCCATGCACAGTGACGTTGGCTGCGAGCAAAGGAAGATTTGCAACCCGTTCTGCGCTCGCAGCCTCTTGACTTGCAATCTGTTGTGCAAGTTTCTTTTGCTTAGCTATGGCTTGAACACGAAGAAGTTCCTTCTCTTCAAGTTCCTTTTGCCTTCTCGCTTCGCGAAGCGGAGCTTCCTTTCGCTCTACATCTTGAAATGGTTTCGCCGCTTCACACAAGACAGCGAGATGACGAGATAGCTCGTACTCGAGCGCCGAAATACCAGCCTCCACGAGCTCCGGCAAACAAACTTCACCCAGAAAAGCCTGTTGGCCAGTTTTTTCTATCGCCAACCACCTTGGAATGAATAGTTTTCTGCCTCGCCCCTCCACTTGACTGGCAGGGACGGTCCTGGTTTTCACAGACCCATCAGCCAACTTGATCTTCACACGACCAGCAAGATCTGAATGCAAAATATCACCACCACTGCCGACCTGAATCAATGCGGAGTAGGATTTCAACATCTCTGCGCAAAGCGACGACAGCCCGGTACGGGGTCTCCTCGTTTTCAGTGCAATAAGTGACGGTACGAAAAGCTAGCACTGGCGCGGAGGTGGTGTTGGTAGATCGTTGATTTCATTGACTTTCCTGTTCACTTTCAAATCTGCGATTCGTGGCGTCAAACCGTGGTCGGTTTCATCCATTGGTGCCAGTTATCGATGCATTTGGCCGCGAAGGCAGGATTTGGTCAGCATAGCGGTCAACCGGGAAGCGAAACACACCCCGCAAGTTGATGCTCTCCAGCCTGGTGGGCGCAATCTTCCCGATCAGTTCCGGTGGAATGACCTGGCGGCGGTTCGACCAGCGATCCAGGACCGCCTGCATCTGTGAGGTATTCCACGCCATCACGATGTTGGCCATCAGGCTCAACGCATCGGCCACAGCCTGCATTTCATCGACACGTTTGGCCTGCGCCGGGCTGATCCGGCCGGTATAAATGGCGCGCTTGAGGGCGTTAACAGCCTCGCCCCGATTGAGCACCCGGCGCAACTCGTTCCTGAAAGCGTCCTTGACAAAGTAGTCAGCCAAAAACGCCGTACGCAGCAACCGCCCCAATTGCACGCCAGCCTCATAGATTGGATCGCCCTGGGCGGCAGAACCGAACCGCGCAAGAGCTGCCACCGCACTGGCATGTCCGCTCATGACCGAGGCTGCCAGGTGCACCAGACTATCCCAATGCTTTTCGATCAAAGCGACGTCGACATTGGCTTCGCACACCGCAGCGATTTCTGCGGACACTTTGGTGCCGCGTGGCACAAAGAGGTGGCGCTGTTTGAGTTCCTTCAACCGCGGGCAAAGATCAAAACCAAGCAAACGGGCATGTGACATGGCAAAGTCGGTGTAGCCATGGGTATCCACAGCAAGCTGGCTGGTCTCCAGCTTTTCTTGGCGGATGACACCTTCAATGGCCACGCCCGCCTGGCGCTCATTGAGCACAAAGGGCTGCGCATGGAAGATGCCCCACCGGTCTTTTACATGGGAGTAGATTCCAATGGAAGGTGTGTTGCGCCGAGGATCAAGCCGGGCTTGCCACACCCGTTTGGTGGTCTCCATGCTCATCATGTCAGAAGATGCCAAATCGGACCGCCCCCAGGTGGCGGCAATCGGGTGTCGCTGCATGAATTCCAGCACAGCCTGGCAGGCCTGGCTCAGACGCCGTTCGTCCCGCGCCCAGCGCATGGCCTGGCGAATGCTGGTGGCAGTCAATTGCGGAATCATGCGCGCGCATTCGACCGCAGTCAGACTGGTGCCGTGGGCCATGATGCCGGCATAGACCATCAGCAGCTCGTCGGTAGAGCGCGGCTCACGTCCGAGCATGATCCAGCTAAAGCGCACCTGGGCGTCAACGGCCAGAATCACTTCCGGCAATTGAACCTCACCGATGCGGTGATCCAAAGCCGCGCGCAGCTTGGTCACTTCTGGGTCTTCGTCCTCTGCGGGCAATGGCGACAAATGGAGTTCATCATCCACGCGCAGTACGCCACTGCGGGCTGCAGCGGCCACCGCATCGACACCGGCAGTTACTCTGGCCAGCAAAGGCTTCAAGAAAGTGGCAGCCTTGCTGGGTAACGATAGACGGGCATAGTGTTTCTTGGACTCTGCCTGCCAACGCTCGTCCGTGAAGAACAAGCGCGCACGACCCCGAAAGCTCAGGCTGTGCTCAATCCAGACCGAGCCATTGCGCACCGCGCGGCGCAGGGCAAACAGGGTGGCCACCTCCAACGCCTGAAACGCCCGTTCCCGGTCTGGGCTGGAGATCGAAACCTGCCAGATCATTCCCAGACTTGGTGCCACCACTTCAACTGGCAGCTTTCGGGGTCTCCTCGTTTTCAGTGCAATAAGTGACGGTACGCAAAGCTAGCACTGGCGCGGGGGTGGTCTGGGTAGACCGTTGATTTCATTGACTTTCCTGTTCGCTTTGTAAACGGGTATGGTGGCCTCCCACTTTTGAGGTTCACGATGCAGGGTTGGCACACAACGTTTTTGGGGATGCGTGGGCTCCCCCGCGATATCAGCGACTTCGAGATGAAGGCATTTTTCACCTTCGATGGTGCCGAGCGCGACGCAATCAATGCACGCCGAGGTGATTCCCACAAGCTTGGTCTGGCGCTCCATATTGGTTTCCTGCGCATGAGTGGGCGTTTGCTCGGTGCCTTTCGGGTAATTCCAGTAGCCTTGTGGCGCCACCTTGGCAACGAGCTTGGCATTGCAGCACCAGAAGTCGCCTCGCTGAGAGCCATGTATGAACGCGGGCGCACGCTATTCGATCACCAACAAGTAGCCTGCACGGTCCTTGGATTCCAGTGGATGAGCGAGCACCAGCGCCGCTCACTGGTACGTGAACTGCGCGACGAAGTGGCGCGCTGCGCCGACCGCGATCAGCTACTCGTGCGGGCGCGTCAATGGCTGTACAAGAACAAGCTGGTGATCGTGCACGAGCGGGCAATTCGGACACTGATTGCGGCGGCACCTGCCCAGCTTGAAGTTGAAACAGGCACCGCCATCGCCGCCAGCGTTGATCCAGCAACACTTGATCGCTGGCGAGCCTCAGTTTCAGAGCTGCGCCCAGATGGACAAACCCAGCAGAGTTGGCTATGGGCTGCACCGGCGAAACACTCAACCCGCCAAATCAGCGAGGTACTGGAGCGCATCGACCTGCTTTACACGCTGGACGTTCATAAGCACCTGGCAGACATCCCCGATCTCATCTTGCGCCGCTACGCGCGCCGACTTGTCTCCAGGCCGCCCTCAGCCGGAGCCAAGATCAAAGAGCCAGCGCGCACCGTGGAGGTCGCATGCTTTCTTCGGTATTGCCTGTTCACCACCACAGACCAGTTGATCCTTATGGTGCAGCGCCGGATCGCCGATCTGTGGCGTCAGGCTGCCGCCGATGTCCCCGCTACCGTCAATTGGGCCGCAATGTACAAAACGCTGCTCGGCGAACTTGTTGCCTTGAGCGCGCAAGGTGCGGTGCCAGATGCTGAGTTGCGTGCCCGTCTTGAAGCCTTGATCACCGAAACCCAGAAACGCAAACCACCGAGCAGGGCCTCCCTGGTCCGCGAGGGATTGATTGATGGAATTCGCCCCGTGCGGTCGTTGCTCGTCGCCATTGCAAAGCTGCCCTGGCAGGCCACCGGCGAGCATCCTGCCATCGAGTACCTTGCCAAGCTGCAAGCTTTATATCTCAAAGGATCCAGAAAGCTGCCAGTTGAAGTGGTGGCACCAAGTCTGGGAATGATCTGGCAGGTTTCGATCTCCAGCCCAGACCGGGAACGGGCGTTTCAGGCGTTGGAGGTGGCCACCCTGTTTGCCCTGCGCCGCGCGGTGCGCAATGGCTCGGTCTGGATTGAGCACAGCCTGAGCTTTCGGGGTCGTGCGCGCTTGTTCTTCACGGACGAGCGTTGGCAGGCAGAGTCCAAGAAACACTATGCCCGTCTATCGTTACCCAGCAAGGCTGCCACTTTCTTGAAGCCTTTGCTGGCCAGAGTAACTGCCGGTGTCGATGCGGTGGCCGCTGCAGCCCGCAGTGGCGTACTGCGCGTGGATGATGAACTCCATTTGTCGCCATTGCCCGCAGAGGACGAAGACCCAGAAGTGACCAAGCTGCGCGCGGCTTTGGATCACCGCATCGGTGAGGTTCAATTGCCGGAAGTGATTCTGGCCGTTGACGCCCAGGTGCGCTTTAGCTGGATCATGCTCGGACGTGAGCCGCGCTCTACCGACGAGCTGCTGATGGTCTATGCCGGCATCATGGCCCACGGCACCAGTCTGACTGCGGTCGAATGCGCGCGCATGATTCCGCAATTGTCTGCCACCAGCATTCGCCAGGCCATGCGCTGGGCGCGGGACGAACGGCGTCTGAGCCAGGCCTGCCAGGCTGTGCTGGAATTCATGCAGCGACACCCGATTGCCGCCACCTGGGGGCGGTCCGATTTGGCATCTTCTGACATGATGAGCATGGAGACCACCAAACGGGTGTGGCAAGCCCGGCTTGATCCTCGGCGCAACACACCTTCCATTGGAATCTACTCCCATGTAAAAGACCGGTGGGGCATCTTCCATGCGCAGCCCTTTGTGCTCAATGAGCGCCAGGCGGGCGTGGCCATTGAAGGTGTCATCCGCCAAGAAAAGCTGGAGACCAGCCAGCTTGCTGTGGATACCCATGGCTACACCGACTTTGCCATGTCACATGCCCGTTTGCTTGGTTTTGATCTTTGCCCGCGGTTGAAGGAACTCAAACAGCGCCACCTCTTTGTGCCACGCGGCACCAAAGTGCCCGCAGAAATCGCTGCGGTGTGCGAAGCCAATGTCGACGTCGCTTTGATCGAAAAGCATTGGGATAGTCTGGTGCACCTGGCAGCCTCGGTCATGAGCGGACATGCCAGTGCGGTGGCAGCTCTTGCGCGGTTCGGTTCTGCCGCCCAGGGCGATCCAATCTATGAGGCTGGCGTGCAATTGGGGCGGTTGCTGCGTACGGCGTTTTTGGCTGACTACTTTGTCAAGGACGCTTTCAGGAACGAGTTGCGCCGGGTGCTCAATCGGGGCGAGGCTGTTAACGCCCTCAAGCGCGCCATTTATACCGGCCGGATCAGCCCGGCGCAGGCCAAACGTGTCGATGAAATGCAGGCTGTGGCCGATGCGTTGAGCCTGATGGCCAACATCGTGATGGCGTGGAATACCTCACAGATGCAGGCGGTCCTGGATCGCTGGTCGAACCGCCGCCAGGTCATTCCACCGGAACTGATCGGGAAGATTGCGCCCACCAGGCTGGAGAGCATCAACTTGCGGGGTGTGTTTCGCTTCCCGGTTGACCGCTATGCTGACCAAATCCTGCCTTCGCGGCCAAATGCATCGATAACTGGCACCAATGGATGAAACCGACCACGGTTTGACGCCACGAATCGCAGATTTGAAAGTGAACAGGAAAGTCAATGAAATCAACGATCTACCAACACCACCTCCGCGCCAGTGCTAGCTTTTCGTACCGTCACTTATTGCACTGAAAACGAGGAGACCCCAATACCGTAGCTTCACGGTCGCAAGTAGTGCAATCACCAATGGCGAGCAGAGCCATCGTTGGCATTGCCGTCTTCGTCCGGCCTGCAGACTTCCAATCGTTTTCCCAAACCACAACCTAAGGCATCGCATGACCGAATCGGTGCTCTTGACCACGACACGCGTAACCACCTTCGATGGCGACCGCGTGTTGACCGGTGCAACTGGCTTTTTCTTTGAGCGCGACGAGCGGCTGTTCCTGGTGACCAGTCGGCATGTGTTCATCGACACGCCGACCAAACATCATCCGAACCGCATCGAAGTCGAGATCCACACCGATGGCGTGAACCTCACAGGCGTCTACGCGCTTTCTTTGTGGTTGTATGCGGACGGTAAGAGCCAATGGCGACAAGGTGCGGATTCGGGTGGCGATATCGACGTGGCCGCGATCGAGATTTTACGTTCCGCGCTGCCTTCGCCTGCGGCGTTCGTGGCGTTTCAGCCAAAACATCTGCAAGGTTCGCTCAGTGAGGTCGAGGTCGGCTCGGCGCTGCTGGTAGTTGGTTTTCCGCTCGGTTTTCATGACGTCATCCACCATCTGCCGGTAGTCCGTCAAGCGGTAATTTCATCGGCGTTCGGCGTTCGGCGTGCGGTTCCAGGGTCAAGGATTATTTTTGACCGACGCGCGCACGCACCGTGGCACCAGCGGCGCGGCCGTGGTGATGCGTGACCCGGAAGGTGATCCGCACCTGCCGTGGAAACTGTTGGGCGTACATTCTTCGCGATTGGACATGGGTACGCGCGATCTCAAGCTCGACGAGTCCCTGGGGCTGAACTGCGCCTGGTATGCCGACATCCTGCTGACGCTGACGGCGCCCCTGACAGCCCTGGGAACGGATGGCATGGCCGGGGCGCCTTGACCGCAATGACCCGCATCGCGTAGACCGAAAAACGGAGCGCTGCGTACGTTCCTTGGTGGGAGTTCACATCTTGCTCGGCGCGAGGACGCCGAGAATTGCGAGGCCGTTTTGCAGCACCTGTGCAGTGGCGGCGACGAGCGCCAAACGGGCTTTCTTGACACTCTCGTCGTCGACCAGAATGCGCTCGGCATCGTAGTAGCTGTGATAGCTGGCGGCCAGCTCGCGCAGGTAGAAAGTGACGTCGTGCGGCGCGAAATCCTTCGCCGCTGCGGTCAGCATTTCGGGGTATTTGGCGAGCAGCAGCATGAGCGCCTGCGCAGCCGGGCTTTCGAGTGCCAACAGTTCAATCTGGTGCAAGGAAGCTATGTCGTTGCCCCAGCTCGCCAGCACCGAGCAGATGCGCGCATGTGCGTATTGCACGTAGTACACCGGGTTGTCGTTGTTCTTCGACACAGCGAGGTCGACGTCGAAAGTGTATTCGGTGTCGGGCTTGCGGCTCAGCAGAAAGAAGCGGACTGCGTCGGCGCTGGTCCATTCGATCAGGTCGCGCAGCGTGACGTAGCTGCCGGCGCGCTTGCTTATCTTGACCTCTTCACCCCCCTTCATGACGCGCACCATTGTGTGCAGCACATAGTCGGGGTAATTGGCTGGAATGCATTCGTCCACACCCTGCAGGCCGGCGCGCACGCGTGCGATAGTGCCGTGGTGGTCGGTACCCTGGATATTGACGACCGTGTGGAAGCCCCGCTCCCACTTGGCGATGTGGTACGCCACGTCGGGCACGAAGTAGGTGTACGTACCGTCGCCCTTTTTCATTACGCGGTCCTTGTCGTCGCCGTAGTCGGTCGACCGGAGCCACAGCGCGCCGTCCTGCTCGTACGTCTTGCCGGCGGCCACCAGCTTGACCACCGTCGATTCGACGCGTCCGCTAGCGTACAGGCTCGACTCGAGGTAGTAATTGTCGAAGCGCACGCGGAACGCCTGCAAATCGATGTCTTGCTCCCGCCGCAGGTAGGCCACAGCAAATTCACGGACCGAGTCAATGTCGTCGACGTCGCCGCTCGCGGTGAACGCGCGGTCGTCCGACTTCACGGTCTTCTTCGCCTTGAAGTCCTCGGCGATGTCGGCGATGTAGTCGCCGTTGTAAACCGCGGCCTTTTCGCCACTCGGCCAGTCGGCGTCGCCCGGCTTCAGGCCCCTGGCGCGCATCTGCACGCTGTTGGCGAGCGTCTGGATCTGCACGCCGGCGTCGTTGTAATAGAACTCGCGGTACACCGCATCGCCCTGCGAGGCGCGCAGGTTGCAGATGGCATCACCCAGCGCCGCCTGACGGCCGTGACCGACGTGCAGCGGGCCGGTCGGGTTGGCCGAGACGAACTCGACCAGCACCTTTTCACCGGTTGCCGGTTGGCTGCCGTATGCCTCGCCAGCAATGAGCACTTCGCGCACCACCTGCTGCTTGGCGGCCGCCTTCAAACGGATGTTGAGGAAGCCGGGACCGGCAATCTCGATCGCCTGCACCCACTGTCGGAATGCAGGCGTGGCCAGCAGGGCGGCGCTCAGTTCTTCGGCGAGTTCGCGTGGTTTGCGGCCAAGCGGCTTGGCAAGTTGCATGGCGGCCGTGCTGGCGAAATCACCGTGCGCCAACACTTTGGGCGACTCGAACGCGGCTTTGACGCCAGCCCCGCGCGAAAAAGAATCGAGCGTGTTTGCGAGTGCCGTGAGCAGCTCATTTTTGACCAATAGCATCTGCGAATTTTCCGGTTCAACGAGTTGGAGATATCACTACTCGCTACTGTGACGTGAAAGGCTTTTCGGTGCCCGACTCTTGATTAATCCAGCGTTTCTCAGGGGGCAAGCGATCCACAGCTGCCTGCGACTTTTTAAACTTCATGATGTTCTCTTATGCTTAATTTCAGGACTACGACCACTACGTTCAGCGTATCTTGTTGGTCAACAGCGGTGGTCCCTTGAGTAAACGAAATTTCGTCGTTCAATACCCTCGCAAACGGTTTGCACGCAGGGACTAGCTTCAAGACAAGTCTTAGCGTCTAGGTTCCCACCTTAGGGAGCGCTACCTCAGAAAAGTGCCGTCGAATCAGATCCAGTTTAGGGTCGATAAAGCGGCGGCAGAAGGGCCTGCTCGGGTCGGTTCGATAGTAATTCTGGTACCGTTCGTCAGACGCCTTGAAACTTCGCAACGGGAGAACAAGGGTGTGCACAGCCTTGTCAGACTCGTCGGCGAAGCGTGCTATCTCCAGCTCGACCTCATGCCGCTGGCTATCTTCGAAGATGTAAATCGCACTGCGATACTTGCTGCGAGGTGAGCGGAACCTCGTAGCAGAATGTGTTCTGAGATGTACCTCAGAAAGCGTTGCTAAATCAATCACTGAGGGGTCAAAGGTGACGATTACCCCTTCTGCCCAGGTATCTGCTGGCGCGTCGGCTTGGATAAACCCTTGGTCGACTTTGGTGACGCCGCGCAACGTTTGGAACACCCCTTCCGTGCACCAATGGCACCCACCCCCAAAGCCAAGCTTCGTCATCTTTCCTTCCCAATCCATGTCGAGATCAGAAGGTCCCGGAACGGTGGCAGCACTGCTTTTTGTCATCGCTTAGACTTTCTTAATCATGGTTTACTCGGGAGCCAGTACCGATTCCACCAAAGCCGGTGATGTACGGAAGATGATTCACCCTCAGACGAAGTCCAATGCACATCGACCGTAGTTTTTATATCTTTGAGCTAGATGCGCAGTCGTAGGGCGCGAGCATCGCAGGCGAAGCCGTCGGCCCAAAACTCCTCTTGCCAGTCAAGCGCTCTGTCGGACACCCAACACGAATGCCATGACCTTTCCGATAGACATCTCACACGGCTTTAGCGATGTTTTACCTGATGTAACTCGATACAGGTTGAAGCTGACAATATCGGTTCCGGCCAACTCCCTGGCAAACAAGCTGTTGCGACGTCCGTCCTTGGATCGCCGGACGATCATGCCGAAACGCCGACCTTCGTAGGTGCCTTCGCTGTATCCCTCCGGAAGCTTCTCGAAAGCTGCATCGAACTCGACATACTCCATTTAATTCCACCAGTATTGATTCAACAGACACGCTGCAAGTTCGAGGCAGTCATCTAAGGTCCGCGCAAAGAGTCCAGGGCAGAAGCCTGCAACCGACTAGGCCCGAGATGGACGGAAGAGTCTGCATTGCGGGCGAGGATGTTGCCCTGCCCGTCGGCATCGTTGACAAGGAAATATCGCGCGGTGCACTTGACCGGACTGGCAGACGTGTATTTGTTCACTTCAAGCAGCTTCTGATTCACCGAAGGTGGGGAGTAGTGGTTTCCATTGAGGACTGTCTCGTCGCTTGTGGCGAGGGTAATGTCTTTCCAGACTGCTGAGACCAATGGAATCTCCTTGGGTTTGCATCAACCGGAACATGTTGCGCGGACTGTTTGGACCGGGCTGCAATTGCTCAGTTCGCAGGCGGATCGCGAGCGAGCAGTTTGTCGAGTTCGCCTTTGGCATCGAGCTCAAAAAGATCGTCGGAACCACCGACATGCGTGCCATTGATGAAGATCTGCGGCACGGTGTTTCGACCCGAAGCTTTCATCATGGCCTGCCGGTGAGCTGGATCTTCCTCGATATCTAGCTCGTTCCATTGCACTCCTTTTTCCTTGAGGAGCGACTTCGCCCGTCGGCAGAATGGGCACCAACTCGTTGTGTATAGAAGGACATCAGGTTTCATATTGCATCTCCGATAATTGATCTTTGAGGCTGAGCTTGTCGCGTCTCAGCCGAGGGGGACGCCTTGAGCGCAGAATATCCAAATACGACGATACGAATTCAAGAGGAGTCTCAGGGCGCTCGGTACTAGAGTTGCGGCTGAGGAGTCCTATGCAACTTCTTCTACAGTGAGGTCCCGACCATTGAACCGCACTGTCTCTCCTGCTCGGGCACCATTGATCGCTTCGAAGATCGGCGCCATCGTGGAAATACCCATGAGCTCACGCCCATGACAGATGAACTTGCTTGTTGACACTGCGATCACGAAGTAGCGGCCTGACAGCTTAACAACGGCGCCTTCGTTGACTGCCGACTTAGGACCGAAATCGATCGTCTTGAGCTTTTGTAGTTTGTCGGCATAGTCATGAAGTGTGTCATCAAGCGCTTCAGCTAAGTCACTCGCGATTTCGGCCTGAGCATGCTCGTCGTTCTCGATCGGTTCGGTCCGATCAAGTCGAGCGCTCGATACGTAATCCAGATAGTTGTTGCGAGCGCTGTTTAAGGCTGCGGTCTCCAGAGAAAGCATAGTTTCTCGGATGTCTTCTTTTTTCCAATTCATCATTACCTCGTTTTGTTTCGATAATCCAAATGTCCAGCTGACTGGTCCGTGACCGCCTAGGAGGGCGGCCTCTCCACTATTCATCGTTGATGACGTCTTCCCCCTGGTAGGGGACTCTAATCAGCCGAGGATCTCGGATGATGCTTGTGACGAGCCAGACATATGACTGCTCGGCGGTATCAAAGCCGAGAATGCTGAAGTCTCCGCCGAAAGGGCAGGCTGGAAAGTCTGGAAAGCCCGCCCGTAGAACGTAACGCTCGGGATCACGGTCAAACTCGTTTCTGTAGACTTTGCGCAGACCGTGCTTGCTCGGCGTATCCTGGTCAGCTGCTGGCGCGGTCTCCCGATGCGCTAAAAGCCGTTCAGAAAGGTCGCGGCCACACATTTCGTCGAATACGTCAAATGCGTCAATCAACAGGCCCTTATGGTTGGTCGCTGGATCGGTGATCGCGTAGATATTGGAGGCGTCCTCAGCATCATCTCCGTTTTCTAGACGTAACGCCGCGTCGACGCGAATGGTGCACGGATCGAGAGTCGATCCTAGTTCGAGATCGACGAGATTACCGTCCTTGACGCGGTACTCGCGGTCGTAGCCTTTGGCGATGAAGGATTGAACTGCTTCTAGAACGTTGGTCATTTGGGATGTCATGGATGAGCCTTCGCCTTGGGCTGAATTGAACAAACTCCCGCGCAAGGCGCGCTATGACCAACTAGATGATGGATATTCATAGCCACTTGGCCTTCTTGAAACGCACGAACAGGAAAAGGCTGAATATCGTCATCACCCCGAGCACGACGGGGTATCCATACGCCATGTCCAATTCCGGCATGTTCCTGAAGTTCATGCCGTATATTCCGGCGATCGCCGTTGGGACCGCGAGTATTGCTGCCCAAGCCGCGAGCTGGCGGGTGATCACACCCATCCTTTGCGCTTCCAGAAGGCTACTGAACTCAAAGACCGACGATAGGACCTGAAGGAGGCCGTTGACCATGGACTGCACGCGATCGACGTGATCCGCGACATCGTTGAAATACGGCCGCACCTCAGCGCTGATGCAGGGGTAATGCCCACGGACGAGCTTTCTGACGAGCTCAGCCATAGCTCCGAGCGTACGTTGGAAGCGCGTGAGTTCGACTCTCAGTCCAAAGATGCGGGCGACATCTTCTCGTCCGAGAAAGTCGTCTAACGACCGTTTCTCCATCTCCAACACGCCATCCTCGATCATTTCAAAGATGGGTAAATACTGGTCAACAATACGGTGCAAGATCGCGTGCAGCACGTAGTCGACCCCCTTTCCTAAGAGCGCCGGCGAAGCCTCGAGTTGCTCCCGAAGGTTGCCAAGCGCTCCAGCGTTGCCGTGACGTACGCTGATGAGGTGATTGTGGCCGGTGAAGATCGCCGTCTTGCCATAGTGGATCTCGTCACCGACCAGCTCAGCGGTCTGAGCGACGACGTATAGCTCATCGTTGTAGGTTTCGAGCTTGGGCGGGCAGAGCGGGTGCATCGCGTTATCGATTGCCAACGGGTGGAGGTGATAAGTCGTTTGGAGCACATGAAGTTCGTCGGCGGTGGGATCCCGAAGCGCTATCCAGCAGAAGCCCGAGCGAGCCTTACCCAGTTGGAAGTGCTCGTCGATCGCAATTTCCCGGATTCGCTTGCCTTCGTTGTAATAGTGGGCGGCGATGACGCTCATGCCGGCCTCGCTGGGATGTGCAGGCCACGCTGTACTGCTGGTCGAGCTAGCCCGCGTCCGAGCCATGCTTGGATGTTCGAATAATTGCTGAGACCAAGGATGGCGCCAGCAATGTACGACTCAACCAGCGCATTTACCCAGCCGAGCGTCGCAATGTCCGCTATCGAATAATCGTCGACTATCCAGTCGCGGCCTTCCAGTTGGCGATCCAGGACTCCCAGGAGACGCTTGGATTCGTCGGTAAAGCGCTGTCGAGTCCGCCTGTCTTCATAGTCCTTGCTGCCCATACGCAAGAAAAAGCCAAGCTGGCCGAAGATCGGCCCGATGGCCGACATCTGAAAGAACACCCAGGTCAGGGTTTCGTAGCGTTTGACGGGTGCACTGGAAATGAGCAGCCCCGTCTTGTCCGCAAGATACAGCAGGATCGCACCGGATTCCGATACGGCAATGGGTCTACCGTGAGGGCCCGCCGGATCGATGATCGCCGGTATGCAGCCGTTTGGGTTCAACGAAACGAACGCTGGTTCCTTTGACTCGTTTTTTGAGATGTCGATCAGGTGGGACTCGTACGCTAGGCCAGTTTCCTCCAGCATGATCGAGACCTTGACACCATTGGGCGTGGGAGCTGCGTAAAGTTGCAGGCGATCAGGATAGGATGCTGGCCATCGCTGCGTGATCGGAAAGGCTGAGAGGTCTTGCATAGTTTTGGGATCTTGGTGCTGCGACGGCGACGGACTGGAATTCCCCACCTCATTCAGATTAGGTTCGATGACCGCATCGTTGGATGATGCGGTCACGAAGACTATGAACCGAGACGGCTCCGTGGCAATGGCCACGAAGCCGACTCGGCTGCAGTTCTGGCTGCGGGCTATTTGTCGTCAGTTTTTTGGCGCTTCGGAAGCATCCAGTCGGCCCGGGGGAAGTGACAGGTATAGCCGCCCGGCCGCTTCTCCAGATAGTCCTGGTGCTCCGGCTCGGCCTCCCAGAAATCACCAGCCGGCTCCACCTCGGTGACCACTTTGCCATTCCACAGCCCGGAGGCATCCACATCGGCGATCGTCTCCTCGGCGACGTGCTTCTGCTCCACGCCTACGTAATAGATAGCAGACCGGTAGGACAGTCCACGATCATTGCCCTGACGGTTCTTTGTCGTCGGATCGTGGATCTGGAAGAAGAATTCCAGAAGGTTCCGGTAACTCGTCACGTCCGAGGCGAAGATGATCTCGATCGCCTCGGCATGCGTGCCGTGATTGCGATAAGTGGCGTTCGGAACATCGCCGCCGGTGTAACCCACACGAGTCGAGATGACGCCAGGCTGCTTGCGGATCAGATCCTGCATGCCCCAGAAACAACCGCCGGCCAGAATGGCTTTTTCGTGATTCATCAAACATTCTCCACTTGGTTGAGATAGGCGTCGTATCCCTGGGCGGCCATTTCGTCGCGCGGGATGAAGCGCAAGGATGCTGAGTTGATGCAATAGCGCAGCCCACCGCGGTCCTTGGGGCCGTCGGGGAACACGTGACCCAGGTGGCTGTCGCCATGCGTCGAACGCACTTCGGTGCGCACCATTCCGTGCGCGGTATCGCGCAACTCGTTCACATGAGCCGGCTCTATGGGCTTGGTGAAGCTGGGCCATCCGCAGCCAGAATCGAACTTATCGGATGATGCGAACAATGGCTCTCCCGACACTATGTCGACATAGATGCCAGGCTCTTTGTTGTCGTTGTACTCTCCCGTGAAGGGCCTTTCGGTGCCCGACTTTTGAGTAACACGGCGTTGCTCAGGGGTCAAACGATCCACTGCCGCTTGTGACTTTTCAAACTTCATCATCGTCTCCTATGCTTAATTAAAGGGCTAGGCACACTACGTTCAGCTTTGCTTGTTAGTCACCAGAGGAGTTGCCCTGAATGACCGGACACAGTCCGTACTCATCTGGGGATAGGCGTAAACTGTCCATGCGACTTGAATATGGGGATAACCGAGGAGATCACCAGAGATCAGCGCCGCAGAATTGCCCCATCACATTGAGGGCGAGCTTTGGGCTTCGGAAAGTCTGAACAAATCTACCGGTCATGCCACTGCTCACGTTGATTGATGTAATGAAGTCTGCGCGATGAGCCAGATCAGTTTTGCGGGCGTGGAACAAAGGCTGCAGTTGCAATGTCACAAGATCATTGTTTCTTGAGTACCCTCGAGGGTAAACGGGTCAATGTGCTCTATCGTCCGGCAAAAGGATCCAGGAAGCCTGAAGTGAGCTGCCCGTCTGAGACTGGCATTGGTCTATGCGGAACAGTCCGCACGTGCGCGCTGACGTTTGCTTACCATCGGGATTACGAGGCGCCGCTTCGACCTGAATTCACCTGGAGTCAGTAGCTTGAACGACCGACCGGTACTACGCATTTCGCCAGGGGATCTCGAGGGGTTGCTTGGCACTCTCGATGTCAATTTCGTTGCTCTTTCGGAATGCTTAGTGAGCATGGGGTACAGCCTGGAACTGGGCGGCATGAACGCGCCTGGAATCCACTACAACGTCGTTGGAACTGGGCGGGCCGTTTTTGGCAATCGCGACCCCATACCGTTGGTGCCCCACACGTTGATTGTTGTGCCGCCCAATCTACCGTTTCGAATTGAGGTCGAAGGCAGCAAGGGTTTCACAGATCTGCGTTCCGTCAAGAAGCAGCCGCAGATGACCTCGTCGAGCAGCATACGCAGATTCTCGGCAGGGGATGGAGATCCTTCGCTGATACTGGTGTGCGGGTACTTTCAGGCCACCTACGGCGCCTGCACCGAACTCTTTGGTAGCTTGACTGAGCCCATCTTCGAACAGTTCGACGTTGACGATCACGTCAACACGAAACTGCAGACTGCGCTCAGCGAGCTCGTCGCACAGGAAGTTGGTAGCGGTGCAATGAGTGCTGCTTTGCTAAAGCAAGTCATCGTGTTGCTTCTGCGCCGGTCGCTCGTCTCCATGAACGCCTGGGTGGAGCGTTTCTCGGTGCTCAGCGATCCTCTGATCGCCAGAGCCTTTGCAGCAATGGCCATGCGTCCTGGTGATAATCATTCACTACAAAGTCTCGCCCACGTGGCCTGCCTCAGTCGTTCTGCTTTTGTCGCTCGATTTACCGAGGTTATCGGGAAATCTCCTATGCAGGTACTCCGGGAGCTTCGACTGCGGCAAGCGATGTTCCAGCTAAAAGCCAGTGGCCTCGCCGTCGAGCTCGTCGCCCACAATGCCGGATATGCCAGCCGGAGCAGTTTCACAAAGGCATTCCGAAGGACTTACGGAATAGAGCCGTCCAAGGTTCGTCGCAGCGTTGCAACTGAAGTCTAGCCTGACTCAGAACGTTGTGCCTTGCGTCTCCGCTTGATCACAGGCCTGCTCCATATCACGCATGTGCTCACACCGAGAAACAGCCTTGTCCATTAGGTCCCCCGAGAAAACAAGGGACGTCACGACTTCCGACCCGCGCTCAATTGTCTTATGCACAGGGCACTGCGAGACGATTTCGAGGAGTTTATGTTGCTGCTCGTCGCTCAGACTCCCCTGAAGCTGTATCTCTCGGCTAAAGGTGTCAATCGCGTCCAGTTCACTTCGACGATGCGTGACCTTCACCCGAATCCGCTCAAGTGGCCACTTCTTGCGCGACGCATACAAACGCATGGTCATCACGGAACAGGTCCCGAGGGCTGCACTCAATAAGTCGTACGGGTTGGGACCAGACCCGAGCCCCCCGATGCCTATTGGTTCATCCACGATGAATGTGGAAGAGCCTGCCCGCACCTTCAGCTGAAACGGGCCATTCTTGGTCTCGTCGATTACGATGGTTTCCCCCACCACATCGACTCGCTGATTCATAACCATATGAAACACCCCTTCAGGCGCCTGAAGTCTCCACCGGTCTAACGATTACCAGGGGCAGTCGGGCGCGGTTACTGGACGGGCGGGCCTTTCCCAGCCCTCCATTGCGACGTGGGCGACACACCGTGTGGAGCCCACGAGCCAGCGATCGGCGCCACCAACGCCGCATGGAGAAGGGCGGTCATCGAAGCGATAGCCGCAAAGCCGGCGAAGGTTCTGACATGCCCCCCGGAGACGATGATCCGCGGCAACACGATCGCGCCGATGGTGAAACCCGTGAAGTAGAAGGACATCATCACGCTGATCACGCCGCTTGAGAATCCCTCCTGGCCGGCTCTCACGATCAAGAGCGTACCCAGCAAACCGTTGCCTAGCAGCAGAGCGGCGACGCTCAACAGCAACTCCGCCATCAGTGCGAGAACGAGGCCGCGTTTACACGCAGACCTTACGGTGTCCATCGCCTGCCTCATTTTCGAACCTGGTGTGAGGGTTGATACTCTGCCGCACTGATGAATTGGGCGAATGCTTCGCACCAGATGACGACCGCGTTGTAGTCGCGAACATCGATGCCAGCAGGCACCTCCACGATGAAGCCGTTGAACGTCTTCACTTCACCCACGCGGAGCGATTCGTCCTTGATTTGGAGAAAGGATTCTTTCGTGTCCACGAAACGCGGAGCAAGGTAGAGCTTGTAGTCTGGACCAGGGGCGAGACGCCCAATGTGCGAGATCCGATTGCGCGAAACCCTAATTTCGCCTTCGCCCCAATGAAGCAGGTCGCTGCCATTGAGATTGCGCATGAGGCGCCCTGCGTAAAGCGTTTCAGTCGCAATATTCTGTAGCGCTGCTGAGTCCGGCGCTCGAGGCGCTGTGAGGATCGGCAGCGCATAGATGCCGCCCGCAAAGCCTAGAGCGAGCATTACAAGATGGGTAGTAATCAGGATGAGCCAACGTCGCATTGGTTATGCTCGCTCAAATTCCTTCACAAGCCAGTCCGCGTCAAGATGGAAGTCCGAGAAAACGATGTGGCCACCAGCGTCGATAACCGTGAACCAGGGCGTTCCTCGTGTGCGGTAGTCTTCCATGAAGGTGGGGAGTACTGCACCAGCCGGTAGCTCGTCATGACCAAAAGGGACAGGAAGCTCGTACTTGAGTTGGTTCACGCGCAACTTTTCAAAGGTGTTCTCGTGCACTCCTTCAAAGACGGTCTGAATAACTGCGAAACCCACGCCCTGGGAGCTTAATGCACCATGCAACTTTCGCAGCGTCGGAAACCCGTGTAAATGGCAGCCATTGCACCAGTGCTGAAAAGCGAACAAAATCTTCGGGCCGGCCCCGATATCCGACAGCTTTAGCGGAGCGACTAGGCTTCTTCCATCCTCGCCAATCCATTTCTGCACCCGTAGCTCAGGCGCTTGCTGTTCAGCTGGGCTCATCCGATCCTCCAATTCGACTCGATGCAGAAGCCCGCCAGATGGGCGGGCGCCGCGACGGCGGGTGAGCTCCCGACCTTGTCTGCACCCCGTATCCCGAAGTCTTGATCGATCAGATCAACGGCCCCGTGGTAAATCGAGCTGACGAAGAACGCCTGATGTTGCACGGAGTAGGTAACTCCCTCTGGGTAAAATTTTTCGCCACTGAAGTTGATGTTGCCCGCAGCCAGCGCCATTTGCGCAGCAAGTGCCATTGGCGCTAGCACTACCAGTGCAAGTCGTTTGCTGACGCTGTTGCGTGATGGATTAGACATTTCGATCTTCTTTGTGGCAATAAGCCTGTTTATACGACCGAATACTGCATCGTTGCATTTCTAACAGCAGACTTGAAGTCCGAAAGAAGTGGCAATTTGACCGATTCAGTCGCGGAGTCAACGCTCTGGTGCGGATGACCCATACCCTTGCGCCAACATACATGCACAATTAACTTCCGCTTCACGCTCATGCAGCGCGAAAGGGAGCGCCGATGCTCGTGAAGCCCGGCGAATGCCTTATTCCAGGCTAGTTCGATGCCGCAAGAGGAACGTCAGATGAAGAAGCTTTTGTTTGTCGTCGATCCGTTGGACCAGTTCAAGGTCCACAAGGAAACCACCTTCTCAATAATGCGTGAAGCCCAGCGGCGTGGTCACCTCATAGCAGCATGCCTGCCACGAGACATTCAGTGGAAGTCAGGCGGCCATGTCACGGCCACAGTGCAGCACATTAGCCTGACCGGATCTCAGCCCAATTGGTACCGCGTCGACAACACAAAGCAAATGGACTTGAAAGACTTTGACGCTGTACTCATGCGCAAGGATCCACCATTCAACGCGGAGTACATCTACGCCACCCACCTGTTGGAACAAGTTGAACGGGAAGGTGGCAACGTAGTGAACAGACCGCGGGCGCTTCGCGATCATCCAGAGAAACTGGCAATCATGGAGTTCCCCGAGCTCGTACCGCCAACGCTGGTTACGCGCAACGCGGCCTCCGTGCGGGAATTTCACGCGGAGCATGGCGACATCATTCTTAAGCCGCTTGATGGGATGGGTGGCAGAGGCATCTTCCGTGTCGGGCGAGACGCGCTGAATCTCGGCGTCATCATCGAGACGTTAAACAAGGACGGTGCCGAAACCATCATGGTTCAGCGCTTTGTTCCGCAGATATTAGACGGCGACAAGCGCATCCTCATAATCAACGGCGAGCCCGTGCCTTTTGTCTTGGCACGTATTCCACAGGGCACTGAGGTGCGTGGGAACTTGGCGGTTGGAGGCAAGGGTGTGGCACAGCCCTTGACGCCGCGCAATCGTGAAATCGCCGAAACTATCGGCCGAGTACTTGCACCACGCGGACTCTTACTAATTGGGCTCGATGTAATTGGTGATTCTGTCACCGAGATCAATGTCACCAGTCCCACCGGTTTTCAAGAGATCACTGACCAGACCGGCTTCAACGTTCCGGCGCTCTTCGTTGACGCGTTGGAAGCGGTCTACACACACAACGCACGATGAACTCCTGTGCTGGTTCACGACGCACAGGTTTTTCCTCCAACGTGGCAGGCATGGTGGCCGCTGTTCATTGGATGCGTGCCACGATAGGCGCACCCAATTTGCTTGTGGAGCACACCCTGGGGGGCACCGCAACTTGTCCAGCAATCCGGTGACCTGCAATCCACTCATTCGCCACTGGAAATCTTCCTTCCACCAATTATTAGGAGACACATTTTGAAAGCTATCTGGCAAGGTGTAACCGTCGCGGAAAGCGACGACATAGTCGAAGTCGAAGGAAACGCCTATTTCCCGCTTGGGGCGTTGAAGCGTGAATACATTCGCGAAAGCGCTACCCACACGGTTTGCCCCTGGAAAGGGCGAGCCAACTACTACAGCCTGGTCGTTGGCGAGGCAGTCAACACCGACGCTGCCTGGTACTACCCAATACCCAAGCCCGGCGCCGAAGTGGTGGCCGGACGCGTTGCGTTTTGGCGGGGCGTGGAGATATTGGCATGAGTACGGTCCAGCGTTTGGACATCATCGTGATTGGCGCCGGGCAGGCGGGCCCCTTCCTGGCTGCAAAGTTGGTGGCCCAGGGACAGCGGGTCGCTTTAATTGAAGCTCGCGACCTGGGCGGCACCTGCGTCAATCGCGGTTGCACGCCGACCAAGACCCTGCGCAAATCGGCCCGGGTGGCCTATATGGCGCGCCGCGCCGGCGAGTTCGGCGTTCAAGTCGGTACGGTAAAGGTTGACTTCGCCGCTGCGATGCAGCGCATGCAGGACCGGGTCGACGAAGCTCGTTCAGGGCTTGAAGGCTGGCTGGGCAGCTTGCAGGGTCTGCGCATCATCAAAGGCCATGGACGCCTGGCCGGGCGCGATGGTGATGACTTCCTAGTTAAGGTCGGAAACGAGATGCTGCGCGCACCGCGTATCGTCTTGAACACCGGTACGCGTCCCTTCATACCGCCAATTGCCGGCCTGCACGACAACTCCCACCTGGACAACGAGAGCTTGCTGGCATTGCGCGAGCTGCCGCGCATGCTTATCATCATCGGTGGCGGGTACATCAGCCTGGAGATGGCTCAGATCTTCCGGCGCTTGGGCAGCAAAGTGGCCATCATTGAGACCGGGCCGCGTCTGACCTCGCGGGAAGACCCGGACGTCTCGGCCGCCGTCACCGAAATGCTTCAGGCTGAGGGCATCGATGTTCACGTTGGGCAGGCCATCACAGCTGTTCTACCTGGCGAAACCGAGGGCGGCGCCTACGTTCAACTGGCGGACGGCCACATCATCGGTGGCAGCCATCTTTTGGTAGCCACTGGACGAACTCCCAACACCGACGATTTGGGCTTGGAGACCGTTAGCCTGAAGGCCAACATGCGGGGCTACATCGTTACCAATGAGAGGCTGGAAACCGACGTGCGGGGCATTTGGGCGCTGGGCGATATCAATCAGCGCGGCGCCTTCACCCACACCAGCTATCACGATCATGACATCCTGGTTGAGAACCTAGCTGGCGGACAACGCAGTGCTGACGCTCGCACCAGCATTTACGCCATGTTTACCGATCCGCCCCTAGCGCACGTAGGTCTGTACGAGGCTGATGCTAGGCGCCTGGTGGGCGAGGGCCGGCGTATTTCGCAGGCCGTGCACGCGATGAAGGATGTAAGCCGCGCCAAGGAAGAGAGTGAAACGGTGGGCGTGATCAAGCTTCTGATTGACGAGGACAGTGGCCTGTTCCTGGGAGCCACTATGTTGGGCATTCAGTCCGACGAAATCATCCAGTCACTGGGACTGGTGATGGCCGCTGGAGGCACCTGGCGCACGGTGCACGAAGCACTCCCCGTGCATCCCACCGTCACCGAATTCCTACCCACCATCATCGGCCGCCGTAAGCCCCTGGCGGCCACCTGATACTGAAAGAACTAGCATGCCTATCAACAAATCATTTGGAGGACGCAATCGCAGCGTGGACACACACGGCGGGCGCCTGCCGCCGGGGCAATCGCTGACCGATGGTTTCCCCGTGTTGACCAATGGCCCGTCGCCACGGCCGGGCAGCCTTGCCGATTGGCGACTGAGCCTGAAGGTTGGCCCGCGACCCGTGGCCAGCTGGAGCTGGAGTGAATTTCAAGCGCTTCCACAGACCGAGCAGGTGGTGGACATTCATTGCGTAACCACTTGGTCGAAGTTTGATACGCGCTGGCGCGGCGTTGCGCTTGACACGCTGCTTGCCGCAGCCGGGCTGCAAACGCCGCCCACCCCGTGGGTACTTGTGCACGCGCAGGATGGCTACAGCACCAATCTGCCACTGGCGGACCTGGTGCAGGGTCGCGCCATGATCGCCACGCACTTCGATGACAAGCCCCTGGCACACGAACACGGCGGTCCCGCGCGGCTGCTGGTGCCGCACCTGTATTTCTGGAAATCGGCGAAGTGGGTCAACGGACTTCAGTTCACCGAGAAGAACGAAGCCGGTTTCTGGGAGCTACGCGGTTACCACATGCGCGGCGATCCTTTCAAAGAGGAACGTTATGGTTGAGTCTGCGCGCAGCGCAGGCGACCGGTTGGTCTGGCAGGAGGCGCGCATCGAGGCCTTGGAGTCACTGAGCCCGCGCATCATTCGCGTTGTTCTGCGACCCCAAGCTTGGCACCTCCCGTTGGCAGGGCAGCATCTAGATGTGAGGCTCACCGCCGAAAACGGCTACCAGGCGCAGCGCAGCTACTCGTTACTCTCGCCGCCCGAACGCGACGGTGTATACGAGCTTGCCATCGAGCGCTTGGCAGACGGCGAAGTATCGCCTTGGTTCCACGACGCTGCGCAGGTGGGCGAGTCGATCGAGGTGTACGGCCCGGTTGGTGGCCACTTCGTTTGGTCTGCGACGCTGGACCGACCCGCACTGCTCATCGGAGGAGGCTCGGGCGTGGTGCCGTTGCTATCGATGGCGGCGCACCGGGCGCATCTGCACACCGCGGCGCCGATGGTGCTGCAGGTGGCTGCACGAACCATGGCCGACGTGCTGCTGTGGCCCGAACTGCAGCAGTGGGAGGCTAAAGCCAACGGCTTTCGAAGCCAGCTGGCGCTTTCTCGCGACACCGCTACTCAGCGTACACAGGATCACATTGGTCGCCTGCACCATGGCGATTTGGCCACCGCATTGCAGGGTCTGGGCGACGACTCGTCGCAGGCAGTCCTGGTCTATGTGTGCGGCATGAATGCGTTCGTCGAAAGCGTGGTCGCAATGTTGCGCGAGCTGAGAATTCCCGATGGTGCAATTCGTACCGAGCGATACGGTGGCTGAGTCAGCCGCCTCTTTCAAAGAAAGCAACAATGAATCCGTTGAGTCCCGAACAAATTATGCTGCAACGCTTTCGCAGCGTAAGAACTCGCAGCCTGCACCTGTGTGCACCCCTGGCTGTCGAAGACCATGTGGTGCAGCCTGTTATTGACGTCAGCCCCCCCAAGTGGCACCTAGGGCACACCACGTGGTTCTTTGAGTACTTCGTACTGCGCAGGCAGCAGCCCGATTACAAGGTGTTTCACCCTGGCTTCGATTTTGTCTTCAATAGCTACTATGAAGGCGCAGGGGCGCGCGCGGCGCGCGACGGCCGTGGCCACCTGAGCCGACCGACGGTGGCCGAGGTGCTGGCCTATCGTGAATACGTCGACAGCGCCATGGGCAGTTTGATCGCGCAAGGACTGAGCCCCGAGGCCGTAGGGTTGGTCGAACTCGGCCTACAACACGAGCAGCAGCATCAGGAACTGCTGGTCACGGACATCAAGTTCATTCTGGGTGCCAATCCCTTGGCACCGGCCTATGACTCCAAGCGCGTGGCACCGCTAGACCTGAGTGCGGAACACGACGGCACCTGCCCACCGTTGGACGAATGGGTGAACGTCCCCGGTGGCCCAGTGGAAGTGGGCCATGGTGGCCGCGGTTTCGCCTTCGACAACGAGATACCTCGCCACAGCGTGCTGGTGCCGACGGTGCAACTGCGCCAGGCTCTGGTGACCAACGCCGAGTACCTGGCCTTCATGGCAGACGGAGGCTACGAGCGTCACGAACTCTGGCACGCAGAAGGATGGGACTGGGTGCGCAAGCTGGAACATAGGGCGCCGCTGTATTGGCGTCCCGATGGCAAGCAACCAAACCGTTGGGTGAACTACACCTTGTCGGGCATCCAGCCCTTAGTGGCCACTGCCCCGGTCACCCATATCAGCTACTACGAGGCCTTTGCCTTTTGCGAATGGTCAGGCTGGCGCTTGCCCACGGAGTTCGAGTGGGAAGCCGGGTTTGCCGGTATCGGCTGGGGGCGGCGGTGGGAGTGGACCGGAAGTGCCTTCCAGCCATATCCGGGTTTTCGTCGCAACCCGGACGTGGTGGGCGAATACAACGGCAAGTTCATGGTCAATCAGCAGGTACTGCGCGGTGCCTCGTTCGCCACACCGCCCGGTCATGCACGCCATACCTATCGCAATTTTTTCCAGGTGGCACAACGCTGGCAATACACCGGCATCCGGCCGGCCAGGGGCGTGAAAGCCGAGGGTGGCGCGTGAATGATTCCCAAACGCTGGCCGAACATGTCCTGCAAGGCCTCCGTGCAAAGCAAAAGGCTCTGTCGTCGGCCTGGTTCTATGACGACGAAGGCTCGCGCCTGTTCCAGCGCATCATGGCCATGCCGGAGTACTACCTCACGCGTCTGGAGCATTCGCTGCTGCGCGAGCGCGCCCAGGAGCTCGCGCAGTGGATTAGCCCGAATCGGACGCCGCTGGACCTGATCGAGCTGGGCAGCGGTGACGGGGAGAAGACGCTCAGTCTGTGCCGCACGCTTGCCGACCAGAACGTGGACTGCGTCTATCGGCCCATGGATATCTCAGCCCATGCGCTGGCCGAGCTCAGTCGGCGCTTTGAAAGCGATCTGCCCAGCATGGCACTCGAGCCCACGCTGGGAGATTACTTCGAGCACTGGCCGCAGGTGCCTGCGGGGCGCCGTTCGGTGGCCATGTTGCTGGGCAGCAATCTGGGGAATTTCGATGATGTTAGTGCTGTCCGCTTGCTACGGCGCATCCACACCCAGCTGCGCCCTGACGACATTCTTGTCCTGGGGCTGGACCTAAAGAAAGATCCCCATGTGCTGCAAGCCGCATACGACGACGCCCAAGGCATCACCGCTCAATTCAATATAAACCTGTTACGTCGCCTGAATCGCGAATTGGGTATGGATTTCGACCTTGAGCGCTTCAGGCACTTCGCGAGCTATTGCCCACTTGAAGGCGTGGCTCGTAGCTTCCTGGTCAGTCAGGTTGAACAAGTGGTGTCGTCATCGGTGCTGAGTCAGACCTTCAATTTCAGTGCGGGCGAGTCGATCTTTACTGAGCAATCGCAAAAATACACCTTGCAGAGCATTGAGCGCTTGGCCAACAACAGCGGATTTCGCAGCATCCATGTGCTCACCGATCCGAGGCAATGGTATTCGATGTCAATCTGGCATCGTGTCGGCCAGCGTGCATGATCACCCTGCGTTCCCACTGTTTGGAGTTGCTTCAACTTGCGTCGCCGACAGGATGGTCTTTGGCATGTGCTGAGCTTCATGCCCCTTGGCCAGTAAGAAGAGAAAGCTTGCCGCTCCGTCAAGAAGTGTGTGTCGCACTACGCTGAAACCGGGTTCCAGAAGAGTTCTCCTCTGAGGCAGCCTTAAGGCACTGTAGGGCGCTCAGCGCGTCTGATAGTCCGGAATACATTTCCTATCATCGCCAAATGACCCGGGACTCGATCAGTTCCCAGCGAAAAACCATTCTGGTCACTACATTGGGACTACACCGACGTAAACAGGGGTCACAGATGCAGCCAAAGGAATGGGACGCGAGAGTGGTACGCGCTGGTCACGCCGACCCCGCCCTCTCGGCGTGTTTGGCGCAATCAGGCCAGCGCGTGGTACCGATTGAACGTCACAGATTGGGAGGCACTTGCGTCAACACTGGTGGGTGTACACGGAGCAAGACGCTAATTGCTAGCGGTGGCGTCCTCGTAGCGTCTGCAGCCTGTCCGCTGTGCGCCATTGACAGGGAGCACGTTGGCGCGCACGCGCCCTGGCTTGCCAGAAATGCGGTCCAAACTCAGTACGCTTTCTTTTTGCGGTTTCCGCATGTCTTGATCGCAACTGGATCGGCCCTCAATGTCTTCGCAGCAGAAGCTTGACACATTGTGTGCCCACTTGAAGGTGAATACGCGCTCGGATGCGTTAGTCGCGATTCTCAGAGTGATGGAAGACGCTGTCTCCAGCGACCGTGCGACCAAGGCATTACAGGCACCCAGCCGCGCACCAGCTTTTTCGCTCCCGGACGAGACCAGTCAAACCGTCTCCCTAGCTGAAAGGCTTCGCGTTGGACCCGTGGTCGTGGTTTTTTATCGCGGCGAATGGTGTCCTTGGTGCACACAAGAGTTGGACGCCATGCAGGGGGTTATCGGGCGCTTCAAGCTGCTTGGTGCATCGATGCTTGCGGTTTCTCCTCAGTTGCCGATTTTCAGCCGCGGGCGCATCCGAAGGCATAGGCTAGATTTCTCGATACTGCATGATGCTGGGGGTCATGTTGCGGCTCAGTTCGGCGTGGACTGGCAAGTTCCCGCTGAACTGAGAAGGCTGTATCTTGCTTTGGGGTCTCCTCGTTTTCAGTGCAATAAGTGACGGTACGCAAAGCTAGCACTGGCGCGGGGGTGGTCTGGGTAGACCGTTGATTTCATTGACTTTCCTGTTCGCTTTGTAAACGGGTATGGTGGCCTCCCACTTTTGAGGTTCACGATGCAGGGTTGGCACACAACGTTTTTGGGGATGCGTGGGCTCCCCCGCGATATCAGCGACTTCGAGATGAAGGCATTTTTCACCTTCGATGGTGCCGAGCGCGACGCAATCAATGCACGCCGAGGTGATTCCCACAAGCTTGGTCTGGCGCTCCATATTGGTTTCCTGCGCATGAGTGGGCGTTTGCTCGGTGCCTTTCGGGTAATTCCAGTAGCCTTGTGGCGCCACCTTGGCAACGAGCTTGGCATTGCAGCACCAGAAGTCGCCTCGCTGAGAGCCATGTATGAACGCGGGCGCACGCTATTCGATCACCAACAAGTAGCCTGCACGGTCCTTGGATTCCAGTGGATGAGCGAGCACCAGCGCCGCTCACTGGTACGTGAACTGCGCGACGAAGTGGCGCGCTGCGCCGACCGCGATCAGCTACTCGTGCGGGCGCGTCAATGGCTGTACAAGAACAAGCTGGTGATCGTGCACGAGCGGGCAATTCGGACACTGATTGCGGCGGCACTTGCCCAGCTTGAAGTTGAAACAGGCACCGCCATCGCCGCCAGCGTTGATCCAGCAACACTTGATCGCTGGCGAGCCTCAGTTTCAGAGCTGCGCCCAGATGGACAAACCCAGCAGAGTTGGCTATGGGCTGCACCGGCGAAACACTCAACCCGCCAAATCAGCGAGGTACTGGAGCGCATCGACCTGCTTTACACGCTGGACGTTCATAAGCACCTGGCAGACATCCCCGATCTCATCTTGCGCCGCTACGCGCGCCGACTTGTCTCCAGGCCGCCCTCAGCCGGAGCCAAGATCAAAGAGCCAGCGCGCACCGTGGAGGTCGCATGCTTTCTTCGGTATTGCCTGTTCACCACCACAGACCAGTTGATCCTTATGGTGCAGCGCCGGATCGCCGATCTGTGGCGTCAGGCTGCCGCCGATGTCCCCGCTACCGTCAATTGGGCCGCAATGTACAAAACGCTGCTCGGCGAACTTGTTGCCTTGAGCGCGCAAGGTGCGGTGCCAGATGCTGAGTTGCGTGCCCGTCTTGAAGCCTTGATCACCGAAACCCAGAAACGCAAACCACCGAGCAGGGCCTCCCTGGTCCGCGAGGGATTGATTGATGGAATTCGCCCCGTGCGGTCGTTGCTCGTCGCCATTGCAAAGCTGCCCTGGCAGGCCACCGGCGAGCATCCTGCCATCGAGTACCTTGCCAAGCTGCAAGCTTTATATCTCAAAGGATCCAGAAAGCTGCCAGTTGAAGTGGTGGCACCAAGTCTGGGAATGATCTGGCAGGTTTCGATCTCCAGCCCAGACCGGGAACGGGCGTTTCAGGCGTTGGAGGTGGCCACCCTGTTTGCCCTGCGCCGCGCGGTGCGCAATGGCTCGGTCTGGATTGAGCACAGCCTGAGCTTTCGGGGTCGTGCGCGCTTGTTCTTCACGGACGAGCGTTGGCAGGCAGAGTCCAAGAAACACTATGCCCGTCTATCGTTACCCAGCAAGGCTGCCACTTTCTTGAAGCCTTTGCTGGCCAGAGTAACTGCCGGTGTCGATGCGGTGGCCGCTGCAGCCCGCAGTGGCGTACTGCGCGTGGATGATGAACTCCATTTGTCGCCATTGCCCGCAGAGGACGAAGACCCAGAAGTGACCAAGCTGCGCGCGGCTTTGGATCACCGCATCGGTGAGGTTCAATTGCCGGAAGTGATTCTGGCCGTTGACGCCCAGGTGCGCTTTAGCTGGATCATGCTCGGACGTGAGCCGCGCTCTACCGACGAGCTGCTGATGGTCTATGCCGGCATCATGGCCCACGGCACCAGTCTGACTGCGGTCGAATGCGCGCGCATGATTCCGCAATTGTCTGCCACCAGCATTCGCCAGGCCATGCGCTGGGCGCGGGACGAACGGCGTCTGAGCCAGGCCTGCCAGGCTGTGCTGGAATTCATGCAGCGACACCCGATTGCCGCCACCTGGGGGCGGTCCGATTTGGCATCTTCTGACATGATGAGCATGGAGACCACCAAACGGGTGTGGCAAGCCCGGCTTGATCCTCGGCGCAACACACCTTCCATTGGAATCTACTCCCATGTAAAAGACCGGTGGGGCATCTTCCATGCGCAGCCCTTTGTGCTCAATGAGCGCCAGGCGGGCGTGGCCATTGAAGGTGTCATCCGCCAAGAAAAGCTGGAGACCAGCCAGCTTGCTGTGGATACCCATGGCTACACCGACTTTGCCATGTCACATGCCCGTTTGCTTGGTTTTGATCTTTGCCCGCGGTTGAAGGAACTCAAACAGCGCCACCTCTTTGTGCCACGCGGCACCAAAGTGCCCGCAGAAATCGCTGCGGTGTGCGAAGCCAATGTCGACGTCGCTTTGATCGAAAAGCATTGGGATAGTCTGGTGCACCTGGCAGCCTCGGTCATGAGCGGACATGCCAGTGCGGTGGCAGCTCTTGCGCGGTTCGGTTCTGCCGCCCAGGGCGATCCAATCTATGAGGCTGGCGTGCAATTGGGGCGGTTGCTGCGTACGGCGTTTTTGGCTGACTACTTTGTCAAGGACGCTTTCAGGAACGAGTTGCGCCGGGTGCTCAATCGGGGCGAGGCTGTTAACGCCCTCAAGCGCGCCATTTATACCGGCCGGATCAGCCCGGCGCAGGCCAAACGTGTCGATGAAATGCAGGCTGTGGCCGATGCGTTGAGCCTGATGGCCAACATCGTGATGGCGTGGAATACCTCACAGATGCAGGCGGTCCTGGATCGCTGGTCGAACCGCCGCCAGGTCATTCCACCGGAACTGATCGGGAAGATTGCGCCCACCAGGCTGGAGAGCATCAACTTGCGGGGTGTGTTTCGCTTCCCGGTTGACCGCTATGCTGACCAAATCCTGCCTTCGCGGCCAAATGCATCGATAACTGGCACCAATGGATGAAACCGACCACGGTTTGACGCCACGAATCGCAGATTTGAAAGTGAACAGGAAAGTCAATGAAATCAACGATCTACCAACACCACCTCCGCGCCAGTGCTAGCTTTTCGTACCGTCACTTATTGCACTGAAAACGAGGAGACCCCAACAAGTCCGGGCAGTTGGCACACCGGCTGATGTACGTCGATCTGGTGATCCTGGATGAACTGGGCTACCTGCCGTTCACGCAGTCGGGCGGTGCGATGCTGTTCCACCTGCTCTCCAAGCTCTACGAGCGAACGAGCGTGGTGATCACCACCAACCTCACCTTCTCGGAATGGAGCAGCGTCTTCGGCGACGCCAAGATGACAACCGCCTTGCTCGACCGCCTCACGCACCACTGCCACATCGTGGAGACAGGCAATGAGAGCTGGCGATTCAAGCACTCCAGTGCCGCTGGCGCGGCACCGTCCAAGCCACGTGCAAAAGCTCAGAAAGGAGATCGAAAAGCAGCAGACCCGATAGACTTATCCACAACCGAGTAGCCAGAACATCCATCAACCCAGTGGCTCAGTATTCGACGTGATCACTGGCTCAGTTGTGCTGATGAATCAACAGGCACGTATCGTTTTTCCTAACAGCGCACCCGTCCTTGATGGACGGCTCCGAAGATACATCTCAAACAGTCCACAAACCGTCTACTAAAGCCATTTGAACCAGCGAAAGACCGCTACCAACCCAACACTCATTAGTAAGCAAAGACCTACCAACACCCAGAAGCCATTGGTGGCATCTGCGAACGGCAGTCCCAGAAGATTGGCGCCAAACAGGCCAGTGACAAAGTTCAAGGGCAAGAAGATTGTGGATACCACGGCAAAAACATAAGAGCTTTGATTCAGCTGTCGCTCCTGAATGCGGTTTGCCTGGTCACTGAGGATATCGATACGGTCACGCAAATTCTCCAGCGTTTCGAGCAACCGCAACAGCTGGTTCAGGTGCTCCTCCAGTCGGCCTCGGTGATTTATATTCAGCGGCGGGACGACGAGAGTTGTCAACGTTTGAAGAACGGCTCGCTGGGGGCCAAGATGACGAAGAAAGCCAGAGATCGCGGTCTGGGTATTGGCCATGCTCGGGCATGCCGCTTCCGTCTGGTGCTGAACCAGAAGGCCGCCGATCAGATCCACCCCATCCTCCAGCATCTCGACCTGCTCGGAAACTTCCGCGAGGTGCTCTTCGATGAGATCGCAAAGGAAGTCACCTGGCGTTGCAGGGCCGCGCCCCTGAGAGATGTCTTCTGCAAGTTCGAGGATGGGATCCACATCCTCCTCGCGGGTCGTGATAACCCGACGCTCATCAATCCAGATTCGCATGGACACCATGTCCTCTGGATGCCCCACTCCATCAGCTCTCAGATGCATCGCTTTGAGCAGAACCATCACACCCTGCCCGTGGACGCGCAACCGCGACCGGGTATCTTCAGAGACCATCGCTGCGGCGATCAGCTTGTCCAGGCCGGTCGCGCTCGAGAGAAAACCTTCCGTCTCGCGGTGGTGGATGCACATGTGCAACCACGACGCACCGCCGGTCATCTGGAGAAGATGGAGGAACCCAGGCGTACGCTCTGCTTCGATCATGGCTCTCAGCCCACGGTGGATTCAACGTCAAGGTTAACGGTATCTCCAACCCGTAGCACGCCACCTACGACGATCCGTGCCGTGGCGCCCCCGTGACCACGCAGCGCGGCGTAACCGCCTTCACCGAGCTCGTCCTCCATGCGTGAACAAGGAGGACATGGCCCCGTGATTTCAATGCGGACCGAACCGCCAATTCGCCAGACAAAGCGCTCTTCCCGGAAAGGTGAATGCATCGCGGCGATGTTGATCCCCGAGATCACGAGGTTGCGCCGCAAACGCTCCGGGGCAATTGGGGCTTGCCCCGTCCAGACCCCGAGCAAGCTGAGGTGCTCAGCCTGGATCAGACTCAGCTCGCGATGGCGTTGCGCATCCGACTGACGAAGCCGCAGGGAGCGGTGATCGCCAATCAGCCCGAGACCCGGTTCGGCCCTGGCCTCCTGCACGGACACAGCGTCCTTGAGGCGATCCGGGCGCAGAACGATGGCACCAAGTCGACCTGTGCCATGAAAGCGCCGGACCAGGTCGCGCAGCGTGCTGCCCATCGTTCAGACTCGAATGAGGTGCATCACAAGACTTCCTCTATGTGCAGTTCGCGTTGCCGGAAGCTGACAACATCACCGGCTCGGGCATCTGCGATCGCTGCGTAGATGGGCGCCTGGGTGGAAATTCCCATGTAGGTGTTGCCGTCGCACTGGAAGGCATCGCTGGCAACCGCAATCACGAACCAACGCCCGTCGATGCGAACCACGGCGCCTGTCTCCACCGAATCCCGGGGACCGAAATCGATCTGACGCAAGACTTCCAGGGCCTCCTGGTGGTCGTGAATGGGGCATTCGAACGCCTGCGCCAGAGCAGCATTGTTGACGGCCCGCGACGCCGCATCGCTTTCACTGGGTTCATCTCCGCGGCCCGCCGCACCGACCAGGTATTGCGCATAGGTCTGTTCGGCAAACCGCAGGCGCCCTTCGGCAAGGTCCAGCATGGTCTGGCGCAGATGGGTCTTGTTGCTCATTAGGACTCCTATGTCAGGTCGACGTTTGTTGCGTTGGGGTGAACGGTAGCCGGTGCCAGACGGTGATGGCGTACCAGCCTCGGGGGTCGGTCAGGGTGCAGGTGTTGTCAAACCCGCTTCGGCCTGCGAGGTGTTCGATCGAAGCCAGGGAGTATTTCTGGGATTGCTCTGTATAGATGGTCTCCCCGGCATGGAATACGAACCCTCGGTCAAGGGTTCTGCTGTGGACCACCTGGTCAACCTGGCTCACCAGAAAGCTTCTGGCCACGTGTTCCAGCGGACAGTAGCTGGCGTAGTGCCGAAATTTCGTCAGATCGAAGTCCATGCCCAACTCGCGATTCAGCCGCGTCAGCAGGTTCAGATTGAACGCAGCAGTCACGCCCTGGGAGTCATCGTAAGCTGCGCGCAACACGGCCGGGTCCTTGACCAGATCCAGACCAAGCAGCACAAGGTCACCTGGGCGCAAATGCGAATGCACCCGTTGCAGCAGCTTGACGGCACCGTGTTCGTCCAGGTTGCCCAGATTGCTGCCCAGCAACATTGCAACCTGGCGTCGCCCTTCGGCAACCTGAGGCCAATGCTCGAAATAGTCTCCCAGCACCGGTTCGATGGCCATGCGGGGGAGGTACGTGTCAAAGCGGCGGCTCAGATCCGCTAGGGCGTGTGCGGACACATCCATAGGCCTGTAGATGCAATCCACTTCACGTTGCGCCAGTGCCTGGCACAGCGACAGCGTTTTGGCCCCGTCGCCGCTGCCCAGTTCAATCAGATCGATCGGGCTGCACCGAGGATCTATCCACCGGGAAAGCTCATCCGCGCGTGAGCGCAGCAGCTCGTGCTCAAGGCGTGTGAGGTAGTACTCGGGCAGCGCCATGATCTGCTGAAACAGGCGCGAGCCCTCATCGTCGTAGAACCAAGCGGATGAGAGCGCCTTCTGTGGTCGCGTCAACCCTTGCAGAACATGCTCCGTCAGTCTGTCCCGATCAGTCATGCGGACTCCCGCGAGCGAACAGGACGGATGCCCGTGAACTGCCAACGCAACGGAGCGTGAAAGAAGTTCCGGTATGTCAAACGGGCGTGGCCCGGCGATGTGGCCCAGGACGCTCCGCGCAAGACCTGCTGGTTCACCATGAACTTCCCGTTGTATTCCCCCACCGCGCCCTCGCTGCGGGCAAAACCGGGATAGGGCTGATAGGCACTGCGCGTCCATTCCCATCGACGCCCCCAGTCGAACCGGCTTGCCGCTGCTTCCCACTCGAACTCGGTGGGCAATCGCCACCCCGCCCAATCGCAGAAAGCGTGTGCCTCGTAGTAACTGACATGCGTGACTGGTGCCTGACTGGTCAGCGGCATCACCCCCTGGAGCGTGTAATGACCCCATCCGTCAGGCTGGTTAGGGTCGGGCTGCCAGTACATCGGCGCACGGAATTTAAGCGTTTGCACCCAGTCCCAGCCTTCCGCATGCCAGAGCGAATGGCGCTGATATCCTCCGTCGCGCATGAACTGAAGGTATTCATCATTGGTGACTAGCGCCACACGGATGTCTACTCCTTGAATGAGCGCCAAATGCGATGGCGACTCGTTGTCGAAGGCGAACCCTGGCCCCTGGTGGCCCATGCGAATCGTCTGCCCTTCGACGCTAAGCCAATCGTCCAGTGGTGGGCAGGTTCCATCATGTTCGGCCGTCACATCTTGGGGACCGATGCCCAGAGGGTCATACGCCGGATGCAATGGGTTGTGGCCCAGGATGTACTTGATGTCTGTGATCAGCAACTCCTGATGCTGTTGTTCATGCTGCATGCCCAGCTCTACCAAGGCCGCGACCGCGGGCTCCAGTGGTTCCTTCAGCATACGGCGCATGGACTCGTCCACATGCGCGCGATACGCCATCACCTCAGCCACCGTCGGGCGACTCAAGCTCCCTCGCTGCGGGCGTGCCAGGTGAGCGCCCTCCGATTCGTAGTAGCTGTTGAACAGGTAGCCATACAGAGGATGGAACAGTCGATAGTCCGGCTGTTGTTTCGCGAGGACAAAAGTCTCGAAGAACCACGTGGTGTGGGCCAAGTGCCACTTCGGCGGACTGACGTCGGAAACCGGTTGGGGAACATGGTCCTCGGCACTCAGAGGGGCACACAGACGTTCGCTGCGCGAACGGACAGAGACGTATCGGGTTAGGCGGATGTCTTCAGGTGTCACGGCAGATGAGAAAAAAGAGAGTCAACTTCCGAAGCGCTCGGTGCGGATGGAGACCTCGGGCACATTTAGCCCGGTGACCATATGAACGATGGACTCGACAAAGTCATTACGCCCGCAGATGAAAACCTGCGCAGATTCGGTCGCCACATCACCCAATTGCTGCAATGCCCAAGCAACATCGGCTCCATCAATGCGGCCAACGTGGTCCTGTGCGCGCGGGGCACAGGTATCCCGCGAGAGCGCCAGTCGGCTGCGAAACCGCGGCGTAAACGCTTCCCATCGCTGCAGGGTGGGCCAGAGCAACACTTCGTCAAGATGGCGTGCGGCAACCAACAGCGTTGTATGCGCTTGGCTGTATGCACCCACGCGTTGCGCTGCCATGGACAAAAGGGGAACGACGCCAGATCCTCCCCCAATCAGCAAGGCTGGTCGTGTGTTCGACTCGTCAAGCACAAAATGACCTCCAACCGGTCCGAGGACTTCAATCGTTTCGCCGTGCTGGGCCTTGTCGTGAAACCAGGTGGATACTTCGCCATCGTCCAAACGCTCAATGCCAAGCTCATAGAGCCCGGTACGTTGAGGAGGTGAGAGGAGTGAATAGCTCCGTTGTGCCTGATAGCCGTCTTCCGCTGTCAGTCGGACATCCAAATGCTGGCCCGGCCTCGGGCGAACCCATCTGTCAGGACGCAGCACCACCCGCATGACGCGTGGAGTCAGTGCCTGCAACGCATCGATGCGTGCGGTCTGCCAGCTCAGCCGGTGTTGACCAACAGCCTCATCCATAGCGCTCTTCCTTGAAAGGGTCGCCTCGCATGTGATAGCCCCGCAGTTCCCAGAACCCGGCCTCGTCGCGCTCGTTGAACTGCAGCGCATTGACCCACTTGGCCGACTTCCAGAAGTAGAGATGCGGCACCAACAGGCGTGCCGGTCCCCCGTGCTCGGGCGCGAGCGGTCGGTCGTCGTAGTGCGTTGCGATCATTGCGCGCCCTTGTGTCAGATCGGCCAACGGCACGTTGGTGGAGTAGCCGTCCTGAGAATGCGCCAACACCCAAGGCGTGGGCGCTTCCAGTCCGGCCGCCTGCAACAAGGTGTCCAACGTCACACCGCGCCAGCGGGTGTCGAATTTCGACCAGGTGGTAACGCAATGGATATCGACCACCTGCTCGGTCTGGGGCAGGGCCTGGAATTCGCTCCAGGTCCAAACGCGAACCGGCCGCACACCGACCTTCAAGGTCAAGCGCCAATCGCCAAGCGCCAAGGCTTTTGGGGTGGGGCCCGCAGTCAGCACGGGAAAACCTTCCGTCAGGGACTGTCCTGGCGGAAGTCGACCGCCGTGGTTGTGGACATCGCGATTGCGGCCGCTGAATGAGCGGTTGATGGGCATGGTGTGGGTCCTCCGGCTCACCCAGAACTTGCGGTCAAGGGCTTGCGTCGATCAATGATGGTGGGCAGGAACTCGGTGACCGTCGGGTGAACGGGCAATGCATCCCGGACCAACTTCCAGGTGCCGCCACTGGCCATCACCAGACCGATCGCCTGAATGATCTCGTCCGACTGGATCCCGAGCATGGTCGCTCCGAGGAAATGACCACTGTCCTCATCGATGAGGAGCTTGATCTTGCCCACGGTTTCGCCTTCTTCCTTCGCGCGACTGACGTCCTTCATGGCGTGAACCGCCTGGGAAATGCGTCGCCCTTCGGTCACGAGTTTTCGCGCGTCGGCCTCATAAAGACCGACGTGGGCCAGCGGAGGATCGGTAAACATGGCATAAATGCCGACGCGCGCGGCGGCGCTGCGTTGCCCTCCGGCCAGGTTCTCCGCCACGATGTCCTGATCGTGGTAGCTGGTGTGGGTAAAGGCCCCGCGCTGATTGATGTCACCCAGCGCCCAGATGCCGGGAACCGCGGTTTCGAGCCGGTCGTTGGTGACCAGGTAGCCTCGCGCACTGACCTCCAGGCCCACCGTTTCCAGGCCCAGACAGTCGGTGTTCGGTATTCGCCCGGTGGCCACCAGCAGGTGGCTGCCATCCACGCTGCGGCCACCAGCCAACTGCACCCGCACGCCAGCGTCGTTGTCCGCCTTGCCGACCCGCTCAATGCGCACGCCGGTGTTCACTTCGATGCCTTCCGCTGTCAGCATTCCGGTCACAGCGGCTGCAATGTCCTCGTCCTCGCGGGCCGTGAGGCGGGGCCCTGTTTCCAGAATGGCAACCTCACTTCCCAGCCGCCGAAAGATCTGAGCCATCTCCAGGCTGATGTATCCACCGCCGATGATCACCAGCCTGGACGGTAATTCACGCAGCGCCAACAGCCGTTCGTTGTCCAGGAACGGCAGCTCGTCCAGCCCAGGCACCGGCGGAACAAAGGGACGTGTGCCGGTGTTCAGCACCACCTTGGGCGCCACCAGCTGATGCTCGCCGGCCAGCACCACGAACTGTTCGCCTTCACGGCCCGCCAGGCGACCGCGCGCCTTGATGATGGTGAGTCCTTCCAACTGGCCCAGCCAGGCCTGCAGGCCAGAGCGAGCCTCCTCCACCCGGCGTTGCATGCGCTCCATCGCTGCCCTGAAGTTGACCTGGACCGACCCGGTTTGCACACCGAATTCGCTGGCCCGGCGCGCCATGTGAGCCACACGAGCCGACTTGCGTAGGGTCTTGGTTGGGGTGCAGCCCCGATTGACACAGGTACCACCCAGGTCACGCTCCTCGATGAGCGCCACCTTCATACCCCGGGCAACGAGTGTCGCGCCCAGAAAGGGACCGGCCTGACCGGCTCCGATCACGATCGCGTCGAACCTCTGTTCCCCGCTCATGGCCGCACCTCGACACCGCGCCAGAACGCCACCCTGCCGGTCACCGCCTCCGCACCAGCCTTGGGCGACGGGTAGTACCACGCCGCGTCAGCGTTCACGTCTTCGCCGACCACGACGTCGTAGTAGCTGGCCCGCCCCTTCCATGGACAGGTGGTGTGCGTATCGCTTGGTTTGAAATGTTCCGGGCGCAACGCGTCGTGTGGGAAATAGGCGTTGCCTTCAACTTCCACGATGTCATCGCTCTCAGCGATGGTGGTGCCTTTCCAGATGGCTCTCATGCTCCGTCTCCTTCGTTTGTGTGTGGTTGGGATCAGTCCCGAATCAGTGTGGTGGTGATCACCGGATGGTTCTCCAGCGTTCGATGCACGGGGCAACGATCGGCGATGCGCAACAGGTCCTGTCGCTGGCTTTCACTCAACGGTCCGCTCAGCAGGAGCTGCCGCGTGACGTGGTCAACCTGTCCCGAGCGATCCCCGCACTCCTGGCAATCGGTCGCGTGCGCGCGCTCATGACGCAACCTGACCTGGACATCCTTGAGCGCATAGCCTTTTCGCTTGGCGTACTGGCGCAATGTCATGGACGTGCAGGCGCCCAGCGACATCAGCAGAAGTTCATAAGGATCGGGCCCGCGTTCGCCACCACCCACTTCCTTGGGCTCATCGGCGTCGAGGTGGTGCGGACCTGCTCGCATCGATCGCCAGAAGGCGTGATCGTGCTCCCCCACCCACACCTCGCCCGCACGAAGGTCCGACGGCGCATCGTTTCGCTCGGCTCGCATCGGCAGAAACCGCGAGGCCCAGGCGCCAATCAGGTCAGCCGCATACTGCGCATCGGCCGGGCGCGTGAGCAGATGGTCCGCATCGTCCAGGCTGATGAAACTCTTAGGATGTCTGGCCGCCTTGAACAGGTCCTGTGCCTCGCCGATGTCCACCACCGCGTCACTTGGCGCGTGCATAACCAGCAAGGCCGCGCGAAGCCCCTTGACCGGGTTCTCGTGGGCTTGGGCCTGGAGCTCTTCAATGAAGGCCGGCGCGATCCTGAACGCCCGGCCGCCCAGGTCGACCTGGATCTGCCCATCCTCTTCGGACTTGGTCGGACCGAAGTGACGAAGCACATGGTCGGCCGTCGCGGGTGCGCCCAGCGTGCAAACCGCCCGTATGCCGTCGAGGCGGGCAGCCGCCGCGATGGCCGCCGTCCCCCCCAGGCTGTGTCCGACCAACAGTGCAGGCATGCCGATCGTGCTCTGCATCCAGTGCACCGCCGCCACAATGTCCGCCACGCTGGACGAAAAGCCACCGCGCCCGAAGTCGCCTTCGCTCTCGCCCAGACCGGTGAAATCAAAGCGCAGCGTGGCGATGCCCTGCTGAGCCAGCGCCCGGCTGATGCGGGTCGCGGCGAGAGAGTTCTTTCCGCAGGTAAAGCAGTGGGCAAACACCGCCAGGGCTTGTAACGGTGCATGGTCCGGGCGTTCCAAGACACCCACCAGCAGACCCTGGCTGCTGCCAGCGAAGCCTACCTTTTCGCTGCTCATGCTTTCTCCAGTGCCAGGGCGTTGATGCAGTAGCGCAGACCGCTGGGCTTGGGTCCGTCGGGAAACACGTGACCCAGGTGGGCGTCGCAGACGTTGCACGTCGTCTCCACCCGCACCATGCCGTGGCTGTTGTCTCCGTGATAGCCCACCAGACCCGGGGCAATGGCCTGCGTGAAGCTGGGCCAGCCGCTGCGGCTGTCATATTTGGTCGACGCATCGAATAGTTCAGTGCCGCAGCACACGCACCGGTAGATCCCGGGCGAAAACAGCGTACACATCGAGGAGCTGTGCGCCCGTTCGGTGCCCTTGAGCCGCGTGATTCGGAACTGCTCGGGCGTCAGCTGTTGGGCCCACTCGGCTTCGCTGCGCTCAACTCGGCGCGGTGGCGTCGGGTTGCCCGTTTCCACCAGTTGAATCACTCCTTTCCAAGTCAACATGTCGGGCCCAGGCTCCGGTGCCGCCGGTTCGTTTTCCAGCCGCTTGAGAAAGGTGACGAGCTTGTCGGCGTCGATTCGGAAATGGTTGTAGACCACTCTGCCATCGGGATCGATCAGGATGAACCAGGGTGTGCCGCCGTTGCGGTAGCGGCGCATCAGCTCCGAACCCGCGCCGTCCTGTTCGTCACCGGCGTCGTGCCCGAAGGGAATGCCCAGCGCGTAGCGGGAGTGATTGGCCAGCATGCGCTCCCAGGTGTTCGAACCGAAGTCCTCGAACACGGTCTGGACTGCGGCGAACCCGACGAAGTCGCTCCCCCGAAACGCGTCGACCACCCGGGCAAGCGCCGGAAAGCCGGTCGCATGGCACCCCGGGCAGGCGTCCTGAAAACAGAAGATGAGCTTGAACCGGCCGGGCATGCGGTCCAGGTCGAAGTGTTCCAGCGCCTGGCCCGACGCGTCCACCCACCGGGTCACACCCAGGGGAGCGGCCGCTTCGCCAAGGACACCGGGTTCCTGTTTCGTTGTGGTCATGCGAAGTCTCCTTTCAGAAATCGTTGGGTACCCCAATCAGGTGCCGCAGAAGGTGCGGTGGGCTGCGGCCACTTCGGGCGAGGCCGGCAGCGTGAATGGCCGCGCGGACTCCACCGTCTCGTACGGCCGCCCCAGCACCGCCAGCAGGCGCTCGAACGGACCGAGGTCGGCCTCGTCCACGGCACTCGACAGCGCCGCCTCCACCTGGTGATTGCGCGGGATCACGAAGGGATTGACCGACCACGCCGTTGCGGCGCAGTCCTGCAAGGTCCTTCCCTCCCGGGCCATGCGCTGGCGCCAGCGCGCCAGCCAGTCCGAGAGCGCCGGGCGCTCCCGTCCGAACAGGTCGTGCAGTGCGGCATCCGGCCCCGTGATGGCGTCGGACAGGAGGCGGAACGCCAGCGTGAAGTCCACCTTTTCCCGCTGCAGCAGCTGCAGGAAGTCGTCCGCCAGGGCGCGGTCGTCCGGCTCTTCAGCGGCCAAGCCCAGCTTGGCGCGCAGCTGCCCGGTCCAATGCCGGTCAAAGCGCACGGCAAACCCGGCCACCACCTGTTCCACCCGTTCCACGACGTCGATATCGCGGGCGTCCAGAACCGGCAGCAACGCTTCGGCCAGACGGGCCAGGTTCCATTGCGCCATGGCCGGCTGCTGGCCGTAGGCATATCGCCCCTGACGGTCGATCGAGCTGAACACCGTGGCCGGATCGAAACCCTCCATGAACGCACACGGACCATAGTCGATGGTCTCGCCCGAAATGCTCATGTTGTCGGTGTTCATCACCCCGTGGATGAAGCCCACGCCCATCCAGCGTGCAATCAGCTGCGCCTGCCGCTCACAGACGGCCTCCAGCATCGGAATGGGCTTGTCGGAAAGCTTGGCGAGGGCGGGGTCATGCCGCGCCACGGCATAGTCGAGCAGCCGCCGAAGCATCACCTCCTCCTCCCGCGCCGCGAAGAACTCAAAAGTGCCCACCCGCAAGTGGCTGGCCGCCACGCGCACCAAGATCGCCCCGGGGGGCGAGCCCTCGCGGTTCACCCGCTCACCGGTCCGGATCACCGCCAGCGCACGCGTCGTGGGAATGCCCAACGCGTGCATGGCCTCGCCCATGAGGTACTCGCGCAGCGCCGGGCCCAGTGCCGCCTTGCCATCGCCACGGCGCGAAAACGGCGTACGGCCCGACCCCTTGAGGGCCAGGTCCCGACGCTGTCCTGCCGTGTCGATGAGTTCCCCGAGCAGCAAGGCGCGGCCATCCCCCAAGTGTGGCGAGAACTGGCCGAACTGGTGTCCCGCGTAGGCCTGCGCCAGCGGCGCCGCCTCAGCCGGCATTTCCACGCCGGACAGCCACGCCAGACCGGTCGCAGACTTCAGCGTCGCCGGCTCCAGCCCCAGCTCCAGCGCCAGGGCGTCGTTGAACTGCACCCAGGCCGGGGCCGGGGACGGCTCGGGCTTCCAAGGCACATAGAACCCCTGCATGTCCCGGAAGAAGCTGTTGTCAAACGGCAGCCGAAACGCCGGGCCCGTCCCCGGCGTCTTCGGCTCCGACACGGCCTTTGGTGTGGACGCACGCATGACTTCAGGCCGCCTTGAGACCATCGTTCGAAGCGCCGAACGCCCCGATCAGCTGCCGCTCGTCGAGCTCGAAGTCGCTGTAGAGCACCTCGTCCAGCGGATCGATCACCAAAAACCACGGCGTGCCGCGCGTCCCGTAGTCCGCCATGAGCGACGACGCGCGTCCGATCGCAGGGTCGTGTCCGAACGGAATGTTCAAGCCGTAGCGCAACTGCGTCTCGCGCAGGCGCTCGAAGGTGTTGGACTCGGCGCCCTCGAACACGGTCTGCACCGCGGCAAACGCGAAGCCGCGATCGCCCAACGCCTTGATCAGCTTCTGCAGGGTCGGAAAGCCATGGCTGTGGCAGCCCGGACACCAGTGCTGGAAGCAGAAGATCACTTTGAACCCGTCGCCCAGATCGGACAGCTTCAGCGGTGCCATGCTGCGCCCTTCGCCGTCGATCCACCACGGCACCCGCAGCTCGGGCGCCTGTTGAATGCACCGGGATTGCATCACCATCTCCTCAGGAAAAAAACAGACACACCGGGTCGGCCCGCCCACTGGCGCGCCGACCCCCACCGTTCTTGAGCGTTGGCCGTCAGCCGATCTCGCGTCGCGGCAGCTTCCAGCCCGCACGGGGGTAGTGGCAGGTGTAGCCGTTGGGGTGCTTGACCAGGTAGTCCTGATGCTCGGGCTCGGCCTCCCAGAACGGCCCCGCGGGCGCGAGCTCGGTGACCACCTTGCCCGGCCACAAACCCGAGGCATTCACATCGGCAATGGTCTGCTGCGCCGTGGCCAGCTGCTCGTCCGAGGTGTAGAAAATGGCCGACCGGTAGGAACTGCCGCGGTCATTGCCCTGGCGCCCCGGGGTGCTCGGATCGTGGATCTGGAAGAAGAACTCCAGCAGGTCGCGAAAGCTCGTCTGCGTGGGGTCGAACTCCACCTCCAACGCCTCGGCGTGGGTGCCGTGGTTGCGGTAGGTGGCGTTGGGCACATCGCCGCCGCTGTAGCCCACACGGGTGCGCAACACGCCAGGCAGCTTGCGCACCAGGTCCTGCATGCCCCAGAAACAACCGCCGGCCAGGACTGCTTTTTCGCTCGGGTTCATCGTGATCTCCTTCAAAGTTCTGCCTCAAGGCATTGAACCTGAAGTCGGGTCCGTTCGGCACAGCACAACGGCATTCGGCGTCCGCATCACGCCACCGATCGTCCAGAACCAGGGCGCGATGGACCTACGGCTGACTCAGATGCTCCATCTGCCAAGCGCTGGGCGATTGCCCCGAGGCCCGTTGAAACGCTCGCGCGAATGCGGTGGCATTACCGTAGCCCACCTGAGAGGCCACCGCCTTCACTGCCTGCCCTTGCGCGAGTAGGTTGCGGGCAACCGCCATGCGCCAGTGGGTCAAGTAGGTCAACGGCGGTATGCCCACCACCTGGACAAAGCGCAGGGCAAAGGCAGACCGGGACAGGTGCGCCAGCTCCGCCATGCTGTCAAGCGTCCAGTCGTGCTCTGGCGATTCGTGCAGCATGGACAGCACCACACCCAGACGGCTGTCGACCATGGCCTCCAGCACACCGCCGGACAGCAGTTGCCGATCAATCAGGTGACGCACAAGCACCACGAAGGTGTATTGCAGCAGGCGGTCGATCGCTGCCCGATAACCAAAAGCACGTGCCTCGGCCTCCTCGAACAGCAGCTCTACCGGTCGCTGCAGCGATGACGTGGCGGTCAAGTCAATCACCGTGACGTCCGGCAAGATCATGTCCAGCGGCGGCGCCAATTCACTGAGGGTGGCGCACATCAGGTCCACCCCCTGCGGCCCTGAGCCCTGAACCCAGTGCTCCAACGCGCGGGGAAGCAACAGCACGCTGGGCGCCCGCACGTTCAGCGGCGCAAAGCCCTTGCGCGTCAGTTGCAGCTCGCCGCGACTCAGCAGGTGCATCGTCCCCTGCTTGAGGCCGTCAGCCTCGGATCCCTGCGTCAGGGTACAGAGATTTCCCGAGAAAAACATGCGCGCCGTGGGGGTGAACCGTAACAGCTGGTTCAGCAGAGAGGCGTTCGGCAAGGGAGTGCTTTGGTTCAAGCGCGTGACACCTGTTGTGGGTTAGACCTTGATTATCTTGGAGCTTCCGCCTCTCCTTAGAATGACTGCATGCCCCCCCCGTCCCTTTCGTCCAGCATCTCTCGACACCACCAAGCTCCCGCAGAAATTGAGGGCCAGGCGCTCAGGACGTCAAACTTCCTGCGCCAGGTCATTGAAAAAGACCTCGCCACCGGCACCTACGCCCAGCGCCAATGGGGCGGCGGCCCGGGTGATGCCGCCTTCCACGACGCCGGCCAGCCCGACCCGGCCAAGATCCGCACCCGCTTCCCGCCCGAACCCAACGGCTACCTGCACGTGGGCCACGCCAAGAGCATCTGCCTGAACTTCGGCCTGGCGCGCGACTACGGCGGCGTCTGCCACATGCGCTTTGACGACACCAACCCCGAGAAGGAAGAAAAGGAGTACGTGGACTCCATCCTCGACGCGGTGCAGTGGCTGGGTTTCAACTGGGAATCCAACTTCAACGGCAAGCAGGAAAGCCACCTGTACTACGCGTCGAACTACTTCGACTTCATGTACCGCGCGGCCGAATACCTTATCACCGCCGGCCACGCCTATGTGGACGAGCAGACAGCCGAAGACATGCGCATCAACCGCGGCGACTTCGGCAAGCCCGGCGTGGACAGCCCCTTCCGCAGCCGCAGCCCGGAAGAGAACCTGGCCCGCTTCCGCGAGATGCGCGACGGCAAACTGGCCGACGGCGCCGCCGTGCTGCGCGCCAAGATCGACATGGCCTCGCCCAACATCAACCTGCGCGACCCGGCCATCTACCGCATCCGCCGCGCCACGCACCACAACACGGGCGACGCCTGGTGCATCTACCCCATGTACACCTTCGCGCACCCCATCGAGGACGCGCTGGAGCAGATCACCCACAGCATCGCCACGCTGGAATTTGAAGACCAGCGCCCGTTCTACGACTGGTTGCTGGAGCGTTTGTGCGAAGGCGGCCTGCTCAAGGCCCCACCGCCGCGGCAGTACGAATTTGCGCGCCTGAACCTGACCTACGTGATCACCAGCAAGCGCAAGCTGGCGCAGCTGGTGAACGAGAAGAAAGTCAGCGGCTGGGACGACCCGCGCATGCCCACCATCGTCGGCCTGCGCCGCCGCGGCTACACGCCCGAGGCCATCCAGCTGTTTGCCGAACGCATCGGCGTGACCAAGAGCGACTCCTGGATCGACTACAGCACGCTCGACGGCTGCCTGCGCGAAGACCTGGAAAACAAGGCCCACCGCGGCATGGCCGTGCTTGACCCCGTCAAGCTGGTGCTCACCAACTGGGCCGAAGTGTTCGGCTCTGACGGCTACACCGAAGACTGCACCCAGCCCGCCCTGCCCCACAGCACCATTGCCGAAGGCCAGACGCCGCCGCCTGACCGCGTCTTCAAGATCGGCAAGGACGTGTGGATCGAACGCGAAGACTTTGAAGAAGTGCCGCCCAAGGGCTACAAGCGCCTGTTCCCAGGCAACGTGGTGCGCCTCAAAGGCGGCTACGTCATCGAATGCACGGGTTGCGCCAAAGACGCCGAAGGCAAAGTGACCGAAGTGCACGCCAAGGTCATCCCCGGCACCAAGAGCGGCACCCCCGGCGCCGACAGCGTCAAGGCCAAAGCCGCCATCACCTGGGTGGGCAACGCCGACGGGGTGAGCGCCGAAGTGCGCCTGTACGACCGCCTGTTCACCGACCCGCAACCCGACGCGGGCGGCAAGAACTTCCTGGACGCGCTGAACCCCGACAGCCTGAAGGTGGTGACGGCGGTTGTGGAGCCTTCACTGGCTGCAGCGAAGCCAGACCAGAAATTCCAGTTTGAGCGCCACGGCTACTTCGTGGCCGACCGTGCGGACCACGGGGTGGGCGGGAAAGTGGTGTTCAACCGGGTGACGGGGTTGAAGGATCGTTGGAATTGATCGCTATTCCCACTCTGTGCTTGCTTAATGCCTCGTACAAATCGTCTTTGTTGAAGACATCGCCTTGCACCACTTCACTCTCAGAATCTGGGGGTAGCTATCTACTCCGTTTTGGCGAGTAGGTGAACAGATCCGGAACAACGCGCGGTTGACACGGCCACATAGGAGTTGCGGAGCGTTTGCCCGGTAAACCTGTCTTGAATCGTCCCGAGGAGATTCGAACGCGCTGCCTAAAGCAACCACGCAAGCAACGTGAGCCGTTTTTCGACACCGACGAATCTGTGCATGCGCTGGTTATGGTCGAAAAGTGAGGCGCTCTACCAAATCGCAAAAACGGCAGGAAGTACATGGGTGTGTGGCATACCTCCCCCGACAACAGGGCGCACGCTTTACGACAAGTTGATGCGGTGTCTGGGCGAGATTGCCCATACGCACGATACCGACTGAAGTACCCGCCACCAACTTCGGCGACTAGGATGGCCATAATGAGCCAAATCCAACGGGGTCTACGGTTCCAGCAATTGCACACTGCCGAGGCCATCTTTCTGATGCCCAACGCTTGGGACGTTGGTAGTGCGCTGATGCTCGCGTCCTGCGGCTTTCCCGCTATCGCCACTACGAGTGCAGGCGTGGCTTTCTCGCTGGGATTCCCTGATCAAGAAGCTGCTGTGAGCAGGGAGACCATGCTGGATCGCGTGGGGTCCATTGCTGCGGCAAGTCCACTTCCTGTCTCCGCCGATCTCCAGTCGGGCTACGGTGCGAGCCCTGAAGAGGTTGGAGAAACCATCGCGGCTGCGATTCGTGCTGGTGTGGTGGGCGCGAACATCGAGGACTACAGCGGCAATCCTGCGCAAGCCCTGTTCGACAGAGAGCACGCTGTCGCGCGCGTTCGGGCAGCAAGACGCGCCGCGGACGCGTCGGGAGTTCCTTTTGTTCTGACGGCCCGATCCGATGTCTACCTGACTGGTGCGAGCAATGTTTTTGCAGAGGCCGTCGAGCGATGCAATGCGTACCGAGAGGCGGGTGCGGATTGCCTCTTTGTGCCGGGGGCTTCCGACCCCAAGACCATCGAAGCGCTCGTCCGGGAGATCAATGCCCCCCTCACCGTGGTCATGGGCCTGACAGGTTCACCTCTCACCGTGCCCCAACTCGGATCTTTGGGGTCTCCTCGTTTTCAGTGCAATAAGTGACGGTACGCAAAGCTAGCACTGGCGCGGGGGTGGTCTGGGTAGACCGTTGATTTCATTGACTTTCCTGTTCGCTTTGTAAACGGGTATGGTGGCCTCCCACTTTTGAGGTTCACGATGCAGGGTTGGCACACAACGTTTTTGGGGATGCGTGGGCTCCCCCGCGATATCAGCGACTTCGAGATGAAGGCATTTTTCACCTTCGATGGTGCCGAGCGCGACGCAATCAATGCACGCCGAGGTGATTCCCACAAGCTTGGTCTGGCGCTCCATATTGGTTTCCTGCGCATGAGTGGGCGTTTGCTCGGTGCCTTTCGGGTAATTCCAGTAGCCTTGTGGCGCCACCTTGGCAACGAGCTTGGCATTGCAGCACCAGAAGTCGCCTCGCTGAGAGCCATGTATGAACGCGGGCGCACGCTATTCGATCACCAACAAGTAGCCTGCACGGTCCTTGGATTCCAGTGGATGAGCGAGCACCAGCGCCGCTCACTGGTACGTGAACTGCGCGACGAAGTGGCGCGCTGCGCCGACCGCGATCAGCTACTCGTGCGGGCGCGTCAATGGCTGTACAAGAACAAGCTGGTGATCGTGCACGAGCGGGCAATTCGGACACTGATTGCGGCGGCACTTGCCCAGCTTGAAGTTGAAACAGGCACCGCCATCGCCGCCAGCGTTGATCCAGCAACACTTGATCGCTGGCGAGCCTCAGTTTCAGAGCTGCGCCCAGATGGACAAACCCAGCAGAGTTGGCTATGGGCTGCACCGGCGAAACACTCAACCCGCCAAATCAGCGAGGTACTGGAGCGCATCGACCTGCTTTACACGCTGGACGTTCATAAGCACCTGGCAGACATCCCCGATCTCATCTTGCGCCGCTACGCGCGCCGACTTGTCTCCAGGCCGCCCTCAGCCGGAGCCAAGATCAAAGAGCCAGCGCGCACCGTGGAGGTCGCATGCTTTCTTCGGTATTGCCTGTTCACCACCACAGACCAGTTGATCCTTATGGTGCAGCGCCGGATCGCCGATCTGTGGCGTCAGGCTGCCGCCGATGTCCCCGCTACCGTCAATTGGGCCGCAATGTACAAAACGCTGCTCGGCGAACTTGTTGCCTTGAGCGCGCAAGGTGCGGTGCCAGATGCTGAGTTGCGTGCCCGTCTTGAAGCCTTGATCACCGAAACCCAGAAACGCAAACCACCGAGCAGGGCCTCCCTGGTCCGCGAGGGATTGATTGATGGAATTCGCCCCGTGCGGTCGTTGCTCGTCGCCATTGCAAAGCTGCCCTGGCAGGCCACCGGCGAGCATCCTGCCATCGAGTACCTTGCCAAGCTGCAAGCTTTATATCTCAAAGGATCCAGAAAGCTGCCAGTTGAAGTGGTGGCACCAAGTCTGGGAATGATCTGGCAGGTTTCGATCTCCAGCCCAGACCGGGAACGGGCGTTTCAGGCGTTGGAGGTGGCCACCCTGTTTGCCCTGCGCCGCGCGGTGCGCAATGGCTCGGTCTGGATTGAGCACAGCCTGAGCTTTCGGGGTCGTGCGCGCTTGTTCTTCACGGACGAGCGTTGGCAGGCAGAGTCCAAGAAACACTATGCCCGTCTATCGTTACCCAGCAAGGCTGCCACTTTCTTGAAGCCTTTGCTGGCCAGAGTAACTGCCGGTGTCGATGCGGTGGCCGCTGCAGCCCGCAGTGGCGTACTGCGCGTGGATGATGAACTCCATTTGTCGCCATTGCCCGCAGAGGACGAAGACCCAGAAGTGACCAAGCTGCGCGCGGCTTTGGATCACCGCATCGGTGAGGTTCAATTGCCGGAAGTGATTCTGGCCGTTGACGCCCAGGTGCGCTTTAGCTGGATCATGCTCGGACGTGAGCCGCGCTCTACCGACGAGCTGCTGATGGTCTATGCCGGCATCATGGCCCACGGCACCAGTCTGACTGCGGTCGAATGCGCGCGCATGATTCCGCAATTGTCTGCCACCAGCATTCGCCAGGCCATGCGCTGGGCGCGGGACGAACGGCGTCTGAGCCAGGCCTGCCAGGCTGTGCTGGAATTCATGCAGCGACACCCGATTGCCGCCACCTGGGGGCGGTCCGATTTGGCATCTTCTGACATGATGAGCATGGAGACCACCAAACGGGTGTGGCAAGCCCGGCTTGATCCTCGGCGCAACACACCTTCCATTGGAATCTACTCCCATGTAAAAGACCGGTGGGGCATCTTCCATGCGCAGCCCTTTGTGCTCAATGAGCGCCAGGCGGGCGTGGCCATTGAAGGTGTCATCCGCCAAGAAAAGCTGGAGACCAGCCAGCTTGCTGTGGATACCCATGGCTACACCGACTTTGCCATGTCACATGCCCGTTTGCTTGGTTTTGATCTTTGCCCGCGGTTGAAGGAACTCAAACAGCGCCACCTCTTTGTGCCACGCGGCACCAAAGTGCCCGCAGAAATCGCTGCGGTGTGCGAAGCCAATGTCGACGTCGCTTTGATCGAAAAGCATTGGGATAGTCTGGTGCACCTGGCAGCCTCGGTCATGAGCGGACATGCCAGTGCGGTGGCAGCTCTTGCGCGGTTCGGTTCTGCCGCCCAGGGCGATCCAATCTATGAGGCTGGCGTGCAATTGGGGCGGTTGCTGCGTACGGCGTTTTTGGCTGACTACTTTGTCAAGGACGCTTTCAGGAACGAGTTGCGCCGGGTGCTCAATCGGGGCGAGGCTGTTAACGCCCTCAAGCGCGCCATTTATACCGGCCGGATCAGCCCGGCGCAGGCCAAACGTGTCGATGAAATGCAGGCTGTGGCCGATGCGTTGAGCCTGATGGCCAACATCGTGATGGCGTGGAATACCTCACAGATGCAGGCGGTCCTGGATCGCTGGTCGAACCGCCGCCAGGTCATTCCACCGGAACTGATCGGGAAGATTGCGCCCACCAGGCTGGAGAGCATCAACTTGCGGGGTGTGTTTCGCTTCCCGGTTGACCGCTATGCTGACCAAATCCTGCCTTCGCGGCCAAATGCATCGATAACTGGCACCAATGGATGAAACCGACCACGGTTTGACGCCACGAATCGCAGATTTGAAAGTGAACAGGAAAGTCAATGAAATCAACGATCTACCAACACCACCTCCGCGCCAGTGCTAGCTTTTCGTACCGTCACTTATTGCACTGAAAACGAGGAGACCCCTAGTGGAGATGCTTCCAGATGGTGAGAATAAAGTAGCGGCCCAAAAACTGTTAGGCATGATTGCAAACGCAGAGAGTGCTTATCACACTGCATTTGAAGCCTTTAAGGCCGCTAACTTTGACCCCACTGCGGGAGACAAAGCCGCCCGCGGCAAAGACCGTGATGCGACCAATGAGCTTGAACGCCTCATGAAGGTGCTTGCTGCCGAAGAGGCCAAAATTTCACAATCGGCCACCGCCTCTGCGGACTTTAATAAAACACTGAGTCTCGTAGTTATGTTGGTAGTGGCCGCGATAGGAGTTGCTGGAGGTGTGCTGTTGAGCCGCCAGATCGTTGCCTCCATGGATAAAGCTGTCGGCGTGGCCAAGCAGGTTGCCGAGGGCAATCTCGCAGTGCACATTGATGTAGCGGGCACCGACGAATGCGCTTCGATGATGCAGTCACTTCATGAAATGCAGACCAATCTGGCACGTCTGGTTGCCAACGTGCGCAGCGGTTCTGAAAGCGTTGCTACCGCCAGCTCCGAAATCGCCCAAGGCAACAACGACCTGTCTGCCCGTACCGAGCAGCAAGCCAGTTCGTTGGAAGAGACAACCGCATCCCTGGAACAGTTGAACTCCACTGTCAGACAAAACGCCGACAGTGCGAAACAAGCCAACCAGCTTGCACAAAGTGCATCCTCCGTAGCGGTACAAGGTGGCGTCGTCGTCAACCAAGTGGTAGACACCATGAAAGGCATTAATGAGGCCAGCCGCAAAATCTCCGACATCATTAGCGTAATTGACGGTATCGCCTTTCAAACCAACATTCTGGCGCTTAATGCCGCCGTGGAAGCCGCCCGTGCTGGTGAACAAGGTCGTGGTTTTGCTGTGGTGGCGAGTGAAGTGCGGTCGCTGGCCGGACGAAGTGCGGAGGCGGCTAAAGAAATCAAGAGTCTCATCAACGCCAGCGTAGAGCGTGTGGAACACGGCAGCGCACTCGTAGACCAAGCCGGTTCCACCATGACCGAAGTGGTAGACAGTATTCGCCGTGTGACAGACATCATGGGAGAAATCAGTGCAGCCAGTACTGAGCAAAGCGAGGGTGTGACACAAGTGGGCGATGCGGTCCGCCTGATTGACCAAGCTACCCAGCAAAATGCCGCACTGGTTGAAGAAATGGCAGCCGCCGCAAGTAGCCTCCAAAATCAGGCGCAGGATTTGGTACAGGTCGTTTCGTCATTTAAATTGGATGCGGGGTCACACACAGCAACAGCGGTACGGTCCAACACACCCAACACCAAACCATTCACAGGAACTGATCACCGTAAACAAGCGGCATCGACCACCTACAAACCTGCTCCAGTTAGACCAGTTGCTTCAAAACCAGCGTCCTTACCGAAGCCAGCAGTGGCTACCGCAAAGAAGGCGACTCCCGCTGGAGGCGATGATGAATGGGAAACCTTTTAACAAGGTTATCCAGGAAGTACCTAAGGACCACCATGGAGAGCGATCCTTCCAAGCCTCAGCAAAGTGATCAACTTCACAAGCTGGCTGATGCGTTGGGCAATATGCGAGATTCGTTGGTGACAGTCTCCTTGGCGTTGACTGACTTGGTGACCGAGATGCCGTCACCTGCAAGAGACGAAGTCCTTACGGAAGTCGAGCGCTATCTATCTCGCCTTCGTGAAGCAAATAGACGTGATTTCGACTGAGTAACCGGAATTCGATGCCCGCGTTGGCGAGTTAAATTGCCCAACGATTCTCGGAATTAACACTCGTTCTCCAGCTTCAAATTGCGCCAATGAACGACTGGTATGGGGCGTCCTGTTTGGAATTCTGTACACCCGTTTATAGCCTTGTCGAGACCGCCAACATGGCATTCGGCGAGATTAATTGGACGAGCTCAATCGGTTGCGCGGATAGGCTAAATCCGACTCGGCCCGCGGCTGCCTGTTCAAACTGCAAATTCACTATGGTTTTGATAGCTGCTTGCGCACATTCCACGAGGGCTGGTGGCCAATTTTACCCTCAATGTAGCTTCGGATACCCGGTAATCTGTTGAATCGCCCGGTACAGGGGTCGCAGCCCCTGACATACGGCGGTGTCGATGGCGGCGCCCCGTGGCCTTTGAAGACGCCCGGAGCCAATTTGCCAATTCAATATGAGTGGATCAGAGCATCCTCAAAAGCGCAGATGTCCAGCAACCGCATAGTGGTCAGACAAATCATGGCCTAACCAGACTGCTGGGCTCAGGCTACGGTAAATACGGACCGTATTGCCGTTGCTCGTGGCAGGGCGAAAGCGCTTGTCTAGCAACACATAGTCCAAATACTCTTGTGTATCTACCGCATAACTATTGGTCTGCGGGTCGTAGGTAAATGGATGGCCACTATAGGCTGGTGCATCAGCGTGCAGCAAATTCAGCATCTGGCTGAAGTCGGTGGGTGTTGAATATTTATCCACATTCATATCACCTGCGTACACAACGGCCTCATTGCTGGGGATGTTCAGCGTATCAATAAATGTGCTCATCTGGCCAATTTGGTTCAAACGCACGGCGCGGTCTGTATCGCTGTTAAATGCCTGGGTGTGAACGCCAACGACGTGGTAGGGCACGCCCTTTTTGATCACTTCCAGATACACAAAACCACGATTGGACAAACAGATATAACCATTGCAGTTGGGGAATACGCGTTGATCTTCAACCGCAATAGGGTGACGGCTCACTGCAATCACGCCGCCATCTTCCAGAAGGTTGCTCCTAATATCGACAACACGTGTTTGGTATGGGTATTCAGCGCGCAGATCGTTCATCAACTGTTCGCGGCACGAGTTTTCAAACGCCTCTTCAAACACGATGACGTCATAACCCTTAACCGGACGGATAGGAAATTCAACCGCATGAGGCCAAGTATGGCACGAGTTTTGGGCCTCGAAACACGTTCGGCCAAGGAAGGTTGAGCGCTCGCTTGCCGCTCAATGGCAAGAGCTTGGGAGGCAGTATGCATTTGGGCCTGGCGCGCGCGCAGCTGCTTCCCCGCAGCGATGGATACCGCCGCTTCACTGGGTCACCAATTGACGCGCTGGTCTACCTCGTAATCGGGTGCGGGTTGAGCTGCCAGATCCCAATCCGGCTCGCCTTGCGCACCATCATCCACCGGCGCGTCGCAGCCCTCCCACAGCGGTGGCCCGCGTGCCGGGGTGATGTGCGGGGGGGCAGACTCCACCCCGATGTGGTTCAGGATGTGGCGGATTTCGGCGCTGTGGGTGATGAAGGCAATGATGCGCATCTGCCCACCGCACATGGGGCACAGCAGCGGAAATGCCTCGTAGATGCGGGCAATCAGCACCGCCCACAAGTAATGCGCCGCTCGCTTCGGGCGTGCTTCAGGTTCGGGTGTGGGTGTGGCCGCGTTGCCCGGCGCCGCCACCCCAGGTACGCCCGCGCCAGGTTGTGCAGTCTCCACCGTGGCTGGTTGCGACGCAGCAGGCTGGGCCAGCGCCGTTACCGCCGCTCTCAGCGGCGAGTTTGGTGCCAGCACACCAAAGTAGCGGTGCCGGTGGGTGCGTGGCGGTGGCACCAGCGCGGCGATGCGGTCGATCAGCTCCAGCGGTGTGAGGTGCAGCTCATCAACCTTGGCACCGCGCTTGTCGCTGGTGGGTTCGCTGCGCTGCTTGCCGCAGCGGTACACCAGCTCAGCACCCTCTTTGCGCAGCCTGTCCATCGCAAAGGGTGGGCGGGCGCAATAGCGCAAGAGCCGCTCAAGGCCTGGACGGTCGTGGGATTCAATGCACACCCCGGCATCCACCGAGAAACCGCTGTGTTTGTACCCCAGCATCTCTTTTGCCTCGAAGTTCTCCAGCAGCCCACGGCCCACAAAGGCGCGCAGGATACGTTTTTGCAGTGTGGTCTGCACTTGTGCCACGGGTGTCGCATCGATGCCGGTGGCAGGGTGGAATACGACACCTGACGCAGAGACTTGCATTGCGGCATCAGCGCTGCCCTCGCCTGCCACCTCCTCAAACACCCCGTCCACCACACAGACGTGGAAGTGGACGTGTTCGTTCAGGCTGGAGCCGAACCTGTGGATGAAGGCAACTGCGCCGATGTGCAGGCTTGCCTTGTCTGCATTGGCCGCGCCAATGCAGTGCGCCTGCAGGCTTTGCGCAATCACCCGCAGGAAGATGCGCAGCACCATATTGAGCACTGGCCCGTCGCGCTGCATGAAGTAACGAAGCCGCTTGGGAACCGACAGCACCCACTGGCGCACCGGCAGGCGGGGGAATACGTGATCGTTCAGGTGCGCTGCTGTCTCCACCATGCGCCGGGTGGTGCACGAGGGGCAGACTCCCCGGCCTTTGCAGGAGAAGGCTACAAAGTAGTCGTGCCCACAGTCGCCGCAGCGAGCGCGGGCAAAGCCATGGGCAAAGATGCCGCACTCCAGATACTTGGCAAACGCTTTGCGCACGAAGGGCTTGGGGGTGTGGTGGTCGCACTGGCCGTCGAACTGACCCGCGCTGGCCAACTCTAGCCAGGTCTCGTAGTGCTCGGCTACCGTTTGGTAGAGCAGCGTGCGTTCGGGGTGGCGTGGGTTGTAGAGCTTGGGCTTGGAAGTGGCTGACATGAATACTGTACAAATGCACAGTATTCTGCGGCGATTGTTTGGGTACGCAAAGCACAAGGCCCGAACCGTCGCCAGTTCGGGCCTTGGCAGGGTAGCTTGGCTGCGGACTTACTTGCGCGCAGGCGGCACATCCGTGCAGCTGCCATGCGCCACTTCCGCCGCCATGCCAATGGATTCGCCAAGGGTTGGATGCGGATGGATGGTCTTGCCGATGTCCACTGCGTCGGCGCCCATCTCGATGGCCAAGGCGATCTCGCCAATCATGTCGCCTGCGTGCGTGCCGACCATGCCGCCGCCCAGGATCTTGCCGTGGCCCCGGCCAGCATGGCCGTCTCGGCCCGCCGGTAAGATTCGTGCAAATTCGGCCACTCAGATCAATTCCCTATAGCGGGAGGGTTGTGCAAGTCGGCATTGACTCTGGCTGTAGGTCAGTTGGATAGTCACCAAATCGCTTGAGGTTGCTAGTGGCATATGGACTTAGGAATGCCAGATCGGCCGCCCGGACGTTGATGCCCTTCGACTTCATTGCGTGAAGGGCCTGAGTCTGATCCACCACGTTTTGCAACGCCACAGCATTGGTCACAAGCTCGTTGTAGACGATGGCTTTTTCTTGATCAGCTGGATTGTTTGACCGGAGGTGTCCACCTGCACCGAACGCCAAGTGCTTGGCAAATTTGTGATGCCTCTCAACCTTGGTCGTTCCCTTGTGGACCGTACGGCGCAAGGATTCATCCATGACCCATTCCAGCAAGTACGTAGTTCGAACCGCCTGGCCGAGCTCTCTCAAAGCCATGGCGAATCGGTTTTTTGTGCTGTAGCTATTGACTCTCGCCAAAACTGCAGAAGGTGCGAGCGTACCGCTTTGGATTGCTAGCGCGAGCTGCATGAACTGGGGATAGTGCTCATGAATAAGCGCCCAGTTGACTGTGCCAGAAAATAGCGAGTTGATCCTGGAATACTTGTTGCCACTGTCAGGCCGATATAGATTCAACGCGTGCCAGCGCCGGATACGCGGCATCAGCTCAATTCCGAGCAGATAAGCCAGACCGAAGACGGCTGCGGACTGGCCATGTGTATCAGCATGCACGCGGCTGGGCTGCACATCGGAGAGATTTTGAAGTAGCGCATCCAGAATGTGCGTTGCCTCAAAGGTCCCGCAAGCGATGAATCGGCTGAACAGCGCGATGTAATTGTCCGCCACGTGACGGTAGGCGATACCACCAGTCTTGCCGTATCGGATGTGATGTTCCGCAAGCAGGTTGTCTTCGTACGTTTCGAAATGGGTGCCATCAGCGGCGGCGGATTGCCCAGTCCCCCATTGTTGCGGTAATTCGAATTTGGCATACAGATTGATCAAATCCGCCGAGGCGGCGCGCAGGTCTGCAATGTCAACATGGCGACGATCGGCAAACGTCAGTTGATCTGCCGAGACCGTTCCGCCGAGATGTCGCGCAGCTTCGGTAGGCCCGAGTCCGCAGCCATAGGCAAAGGTCGTGAGCACGTAGCGATGTCTGGGGTCTTTAATCTGGGGACCTAGCCGGGATGGCAGCCCGAAGTGCCGTCCCCATTGTGCCCAGTGCTCTGTATTTGAGATGGCCTCCAACACCGCTCGCTCGGGCATGTGCGCCATGATCTGGCTTTCAAGGTCCACAGCAGTTGCGGGTGTACCCACTGCCCGAAGTCGACTTACGACTGGCCGCCCATGTCTTCCTCGCTGAAGGTATGCCTGATGGCCGGTGCCCACGGCGGTATCCAGGAAGTGAGCTTTTTGGTCAAGCGCTCTTTTGACTGCGCGGACCAGCCCGTCCGCGCCATCGGTCCATCCACGTGACGTGGCGTATGCCGCGACTGCGGTAAAGTCAGCCGCTTCGCATGGCAAGCGATCCCAGAATCTATCAAAGTTCAACGATCCGCTCACGAATACTTCCCCCGCCTTGATCGCATTTGCCAGTTCAAGAATGGCAACGACCTCCAATTGGCGTCGGTTGTAAACTCGTGTGTCGCTGGCATGGTCATGAACGAGGGCATGCCATTCGCGCGGCAAAGTATTGGGCGCCACACCAGCAATGCTCAAATAGTCACTCTGCGATGCATCACTTTTTAGTGCCTTGGCCAAGCAGAGCAATCCATCGGAGTCAGCCGTACTTTGCAACGGCAAAATCTCGACCAGCTGTACCAAAGCGCTTCGCAATGGCGCAAACATAGCCCGTGCAAATGGGCGCCAGTTTTGCTTCTCATGCTGCAGGTGTTCGTCGCAGCTTTGCACGAGTGAACGGTGACCGCCCTGTGCCGCAAACAGCGCCTGCGCCCGTGACACCTTTTCCATTGGATCAACGTCTGATCCGTGAACCACCAGCGAGTCCCGAAACGCGCGAATGAGGGTGTCTGTTTTATTGCGCCGTGTTTGATACCACTCTGTCAGTCGTAGCTCGCTTTTCCATTCGACTTTGCGGGCGAGCCTGAGCAGCATTTGTGGCGTGTACACCTCGCCCCACTTGGTGCACTTTGAAGAGCGCATGCGTTTGCTGGGCGAGGCGGCGCCTGCTACTAAATTTGTAGCAGCCTTCGCAGAGGTGGAGGGCGCCAGGTGCCAACAAGGCACTGAAATCGCGCTCACCTACTTTGAATTCACCACGCTGGCCATTCTGTGGGCGCTGTCCCAGGAAGGCTTGGATGCTGTCATTCTGGAAGTGGGCCTGGGCGGGCGGCTGGACGCGGTCAACATCATCGACACCGACTGCGCGATCATCACCAGCATCGACCTGGACCACATGGAACTGCTGGGCCCTGACCGCGAGTCCATTGGCCGCGAGAAGGCCGGCATCATGCGCACCGGCCGCCCCGTCATCGTCAGTGACCCAGTGCCGCCACAAAGCGTCCTGGACCGCGCGCTGGAGATCGGCGCAGACCTGTGGCAGGTGGGCACGGATTTCAATGTGTCCGGCGACAAGCAGCAGTGGGGCTGGGCCGGGCGCGGGCGACGCTACAGCGGCTTGGCATACCCGGCGCTGCGCGGCGCCAACCAGCTGGTCAACGCCTCCGGCGTGCTGGCGGCACTGACCGCCATGCGCGAGCGCCTGCCGGTCACCGCGCAGGCGGTTCGCAACGGAATGGCTTTTGTGGAGCTGCCCGGGCGCTTTCAGATCATTCCCGGCCAGCCCAGCCTGGTGTTGGACGTGGCGCACAACCCGCACTCGGTGGCGGCGCTGGCGGCCAACCTCGATGCGATGGGCTTCTTCCCCACCACCCACGCCATTTTTGGCGCCATGGCCGATAAAGACCTGGCGCCCATGCTGGCCAAGGTCGGCCCTATGATCGACCGCTGGTATTTCACCGACCTGCCCAGCCCGCGCGCCGCCAGTGGTGCCAGCCTGCAGGCCCAGTGGCAAGCCCAAAACACCCGCAAAGATGCATCAGCCACCGTCCATGCCGACCCCATGCAGGCGCTGGACGCGGCCATAGCCGCGGCAGACCCCGCTGATAGAATCGTGGTCTTTGGGTCGTTCTACACCGTGGGCGGCGTTCTGCAACAGGGCACACCGCGCCTGCAAGCCAAACATCTGAACCCTTAAGTCTTCCACTCATGGCCTTTTTTAAGTTTCGCAAAGGTGGCGACGAGCAGCCCACCCCACCCACCGCGTCAGAGAGCGTAGAGGCCATGCGCAAGCGCGCACGCCACCGTCTGGTGGGTGCTGCCGTGTTGGTGCTGATCGGCGTAGTCGGTTTCCCGTTGCTGTTTGATAGCCAACCGCGCCCGATTGCCGTAGACATTCCGATCGAGATTCCAGACAAAGGCAAAGTCCGCCCACTCGGTGCTCCGCCGGTACCCGCTGCCACCCAGTCCAGCGGTGTGGTGATCGAAGAGCGCGAGGAGCCTGCAGCGCCAGCGGCCATCACCCCGGCTCCCAAGGCGGCCGAGACCAAGGTGGCCGTCGCCAAGCCGGAGCCCAAACCCGAGCCCAAGCCACCTGCTGCGAAGCCAGAGCCCAAGGCTGAGGCAAAACCAGAGCCAAAGCCCGAGCCTAAAGCCGAACCCAAGCCAGTGGCCAAACCCGCCGAAAAAACAGCGGACAAGCCCGCTGACAAAGCTGCTGCCGAGGCTGCCAAGGCTCAAGCCTTGTTGGATGGCAAGGCGCCTAGCGACGTGAAAGCAACCGAAAAACCGAGCGACAAGAAGCCCGCAGCGGACACCGGCCGTTTTGTGGTGCAAGTGGGCGCCTATAACGAGACCGCCAAGTTGCAGGAAGCTCGTTCCAAGGTCGAAAAAGCCGGCTTTAAAACCTATACCCAGGTGGTGGGCGCTAAAGAGAGCCAGCGCACCCGTGTGCGCATTGGCCCGTTTGCCAGCAAGGCAGATGCGCAAAAAGCCGCCGACAAGCTCAAAAAGTTGAACCTGCCTGCAGCCATTCTGGAGCTGTAAAGCGAGCCCGCCATGCCCACTGTGGACTGGATTTTCCTGGCTGTGTTGTTGGTCTCGCTGGTCGTTGGCGCTTGGCGCGGCTTGGTGTTTGAGGTGCTGTCGGTCCTGAGTTGGGCTGCTGCGTTTGTGTTGGCGCAGTGGTTTGCGCCCGATGTGGCGGCGCACCTGTCGATGTCTGGGGCCGGCGAGCCGATCCGCTATGCCGCTGGCTTTGTGATTGTTTTTGTGGCGTCTATTTTTGCGGGAGGCTTGGTGGCCTTTCTGCTCAAGAAATTGGTGGCAGCGGTGGGCTTGCGCCCGGCAGACCGCATGCTGGGGGCGGGTTTTGGACTGGTGCGCGGTGTGCTGCTGCTGTTGGCGGTGACCGTGGTGGTGGGCATGACGCCGCTGCACACCAGTGTCTGGTGGACAGAAGCCACCGGCCCGCAAATGACCGGCATGGTCCTCAAAGGCTTGAAGCCTTTGCTACCGCAAGATTTTGGCAAGTATTTACCTGAGTGAGTGAAACCCTATGTGTGGAATTGTTGGCGTTGTTAGCAACGCACCCGTCAACCAGTTGATCTATGACGCGCTGTTGCTCTTGCAGCACCGCGGACAGGACGCAGCCGGCATCGTCACCCAGCAGGACCGCAAGTTCTTCATGCACAAGGCCAAGGGCATGGTGAAGGACGTGTTCCGCACCCGCAATATGCGCTCTCTGGCAGGCAACTCCGGCCTCGGCCAGGTGCGCTACCCCACAGCGGGCAATGCGTTCAGCGAAGAAGAGGCACAACCTTTTTATGTGAACGCGCCTTTCGGCATTGTGCTGGTGCACAACGGCAACCTGACCAACGCCAAAGCCCTGAAGGCCGAGTTGTTCAACCTGGACCACCGCCACATCAACACCGAGAGCGACTCCGAGGTCTTGCTCAATGTGCTGGCCCACGAAATCGAAGTCTCCACCCGTGGTCTGCCTTTGCAGCCCCAAGACTTGTTCACCGCCGTATCGCGGGTGCACAAGCGCATCAAGGGCTCGTATGCGGTGATCTGCCACATCGCCGGGCACGGCTTGCTGGCATTCCGCGACCCGTTTGGCATCCGTCCCCTGTGCTTGGGTAAGGGCGCGGATGGCACTCACATGGTGGCCAGCGAGTCGGTGGTGCTGGAAGGCACCAGCCACCAGTTTGTCCGCGACGTACAGCCCGGCGAAGCGGTCTTTATCGCGCTGGACGGCACGGTGCACAGCCAGCAGTGCGCGGCGAATCCGCAGCTGATGCCTTGTATTTTTGAGTTTGTGTACCTGGCACGCCCGGATTCGGTGATGGACGGTATCTCGGTGTACCAGGCGCGTTTGAACCTGGGCGAGACGCTGGCCAAACGGGTGATCTCCACCGTGCCGCCGAACGAAATCGATGTGGTCATCCCGATCCCCGAATCCAGCCGCCCCAGTGCCGCGCAGTTGGCGCAGTTGCTGGGCCTGCCGTACCGCGAAGGGTTTGTGAAAAACCGCTACGTGGGCCGCACCTTCATCATGCCGGGGCAGGGCGTGCGCAAAAAATCAGTGCGCCAGAAGCTCAACGTGATTGCCAGCGAATTCAAGGGGCGCAATGTGCTGTTGGTGGACGACTCGATCGTCCGCGGCACCACCTCCAAAGAAATCGTGCAGATGGCGCGCGACGCCGGTGCCCGCAATGTCTACCTGGCCAGCGCTGCGCCACCTGTCCGTTACCCCAATGTGTATGGCATCGATATGCCCACCAGCAGTGAGTTGGTGGCCTACAACCGTACCGTCGAAGAAGTGCGCGAAATCATCGGTTGCGATGCGCTGATTTACCAAGACGTGGATGGTATGAAAAAAGCCATCGGCTCCTTGAGCAAAAACTTGGCGGGTTTTGATGCCTCCCCCTTTGATGGCGTGTACGTGACTGGCGACATTTCGTCGGACGACATTGCCCGCTTGAACGAAAACCGTGTGGGCGCTGAAGAAGGCCAGGAAGACACTTCCCGCCTGGCGCTGCCCAACCACGCTGACTGACACCATGAAGCAAATTCCCTTACCCGAAGGCCTGCACAACGACACCCTGGCGGTGCGTGCGGCCCTAGAGCGCAGCCAATACGGCGAAAACTCGGAAGCTCTTTACCTCACCAGCGGCTATGTGCAACACAGCGCGGCCTCCAGCGCCGCGCGGTTTGCGATGGAAGAAGAGGGTTTCACGTATTCCCGCGTAAGCAACCCCACAGTCACCAGCATGGAAATCCGGCTGGCGGCGCTCGAGGGCACCGAAGCAGCCATTGCCACCTCGTCCGGCATGTCGGCGATTTTGTTGCTGGGCATGGCGCTGCTGAAGGCAGGCGATCATGTGATTTGCTCGCAATCGGTGTTCGGCTCGGTCATCCCGATGTTCAGCCGTGAATTTGCCAAGTTCGGTGTGGAAACCACCTTCGTGTCGCAAACCGACATTGAAGCTTGGAAGGCGGCTGTGCGCCCCACCACCAAACTGCTGTTTGCCGAAACGCCGACCAACCCGCTCACCGAGGTGTGCGACATCCAGGCCTTGGCCGACATCGCGCACAACGTGGGCGCCTTCCTGGCCGTGGATAACTGTTTCGCCACGCCAGTGTTGCAGCGCCCGGCGAGCATGGGGGCGGACGGATAGGAAATTCAACCGCATGAGGCCAAGTATGGCACGAGTTTTGGGCCTCGAAACACGTTCGGCCAAGGAAGGTTGAGCGCTCGCTTGCCGCTCAATGGCAAGAGCTTGGGAGGCAGTATGCATTTGGGCCTGGCGCGCGCGCAGCTGCTTCCCCGCAGCGATGGATACCGCCGCTTCACTGGGTCACCAATTGACGCGCTGGTCTACCTCGTAATCGGGTGCGGGTTGAGCTGCCAGATCCCAATCCGGCTCGCCTTGCGCACCATCATCCACCGGCGCGTCGCAGCCCTCCCACAGCGGTGGCCCGCGTGCCGGGGTGATGTGCGGGGGGGCAGACTCCACCCCGATGTGGTTCAGGATGTGGCGGATTTCGGCGCTGTGGGTGATGAAGGCAATGATGCGCATCTGCCCACCGCACATGGGGCACAGCAGCGGAAATGCCTCGTAGATGCGGGCAATCAGCACCGCCCACAAGTAATGCGCCGCTCGCTTCGGGCGTGCTTCAGGTTCGGGTGTGGGTGTGGCCGCGTTGCCCGGCGCCGCCACCCCAGGTACGCCCGCGCCAGGTTGTGCAGTCTCCACCGTGGCTGGTTGCGACGCAGCAGGCTGGGCCAGCGCCGTTACCGCCGCTCTCAGCGGCGAGTTTGGTGCCAGCACACCAAAGTAGCGGTGCCGGTGGGTGCGTGGCGGTGGCACCAGCGCGGCGATGCGGTCGATCAGCTCCAGCGGTGTGAGGTGCAGCTCATCAACCTTGGCACCGCGCTTGTCGCTGGTGGGTTCGCTGCGCTGCTTGCCGCAGCGGTACACCAGCTCAGCACCCTCTTTGCGCAGCCTGTCCATCGCAAAGGGTGGGCGGGCGCAATAGCGCAAGAGCCGCTCAAGGCCTGGACGGTCGTGGGATTCAATGCACACCCCGGCATCCACCGAGAAACCGCTGTGTTTGTACCCCAGCATCTCTTTTGCCTCGAAGTTCTCCAGCAGCCCACGGCCCACAAAGGCGCGCAGGATACGTTTTTGCAGTGTGGTCTGCACTTGTGCCACGGGTGTCGCATCGATGCCGGTGGCAGGGTGGAATACGACACCTGACGCAGAGACTTGCATTGCGGCATCAGCGCTGCCCTCGCCTGCCACCTCCTCAAACACCCCGTCCACCACACAGACGTGGAAGTGGACGTGTTCGTTCAGGCTGGAGCCGAACCTGTGGATGAAGGCAACTGCGCCGATGTGCAGGCTTGCCTTGTCTGCATTGGCCGCGCCAATGCAGTGCGCCTGCAGGCTTTGCGCAATCACCCGCAGGAAGATGCGCAGCACCATATTGAGCACTGGCCCGTCGCGCTGCATGAAGTAACGAAGCCGCTTGGGAACCGACAGCACCCACTGGCGCACCGGCAGGCGGGGGAATACGTGATCGTTCAGGTGCGCTGCTGTCTCCACCATGCGCCGGGTGGTGCACGAGGGGCAGACTCCCCGGCCTTTGCAGGAGAAGGCTACAAAGTAGTCGTGCCCACAGTCGCCGCAGCGAGCGCGGGCAAAGCCATGGGCAAAGATGCCGCACTCCAGATACTTGGCAAACGCTTTGCGCACGAAGGGCTTGGGGGTGTGGTGGTCGCACTGGCCGTCGAACTGACCCGCGCTGGCCAACTCTAGCCAGGTCTCGTAGTGCTCGGCTACCGTTTGGTAGAGCAGCGTGCGTTCGGGGTGGCGTGGGTTGTAGAGCTTGGGCTTGGAAGTGGCTGACATGAATACTGTACAAATGCACAGTATTCTGCGGCGATTGTTTGGGTACGCAAAGCACAAGGCCCGAACCGTCGCCAGTTCGGGCCTTGGCAGGGTAGCTTGGCTGCGGACTTACTTGCGCGCAGGCGGCACATCCGTGCAGCTGCCATGCGCCACTTCCGCCGCCATGCCAATGGATTCGCCAAGGGTTGGATGCGGATGGATGGTCTTGCCGATGTCCACTGCGTCGGCGCCCATCTCGATGGCCAAGGCGATCTCGCCAATCATGTCGCCTGCGTGCGTGCCGACCATGCCGCCGCCCAGGATCTTGCCGTGGCCCCGGCCAGCATGGCCGTCTCGGCCCGCCGGTAAGATTCGTGCAAATTCGGCCACTCAGATCAATTCCCTATAGCGGGAGGGTTGTGCAAGTCGGCATTGACTCTGGCTGTAGGTCAGTTGGATAGTCACCAAATCGCTTGAGGTTGCTAGTGGCATATGGACTTAGGAATGCCAGATCGGCCGCCCGGACGTTGATGCCCTTCGACTTCATTGCGTGAAGGGCCTGAGTCTGATCCACCACGTTTTGCAACGCCACAGCATTGGTCACAAGCTCGTTGTAGACGATGGCTTTTTCTTGATCAGCTGGATTGTTTGACCGGAGGTGTCCACCTGCACCGAACGCCAAGTGCTTGGCAAATTTGTGATGCCTCTCAACCTTGGTCGTTCCCTTGTGGACCGTACGGCGCAAGGATTCATCCATGACCCATTCCAGCAAGTACGTAGTTCGAACCGCCTGGCCGAGCTCTCTCAAAGCCATGGCGAATCGGTTTTTTGTGCTGTAGCTATTGACTCTCGCCAAAACTGCAGAAGGTGCGAGCGTACCGCTTTGGATTGCTAGCGCGAGCTGCATGAACTGGGGATAGTGCTCATGAATAAGCGCCCAGTTGACTGTGCCAGAAAATAGCGAGTTGATCCTGGAATACTTGTTGCCACTGTCAGGCCGATATAGATTCAACGCGTGCCAGCGCCGGATACGCGGCATCAGCTCAATTCCGAGCAGATAAGCCAGACCGAAGACGGCTGCGGACTGGCCATGTGTATCAGCATGCACGCGGCTGGGCTGCACATCGGAGAGATTTTGAAGTAGCGCATCCAGAATGTGCGTTGCCTCAAAGGTCCCGCAAGCGATGAATCGGCTGAACAGCGCGATGTAATTGTCCGCCACGTGACGGTAGGCGATACCACCAGTCTTGCCGTATCGGATGTGATGTTCCGCAAGCAGGTTGTCTTCGTACGTTTCGAAATGGGTGCCATCAGCGGCGGCGGATTGCCCAGTCCCCCATTGTTGCGGTAATTCGAATTTGGCATACAGATTGATCAAATCCGCCGAGGCGGCGCGCAGGTCTGCAATGTCAACATGGCGACGATCGGCAAACGTCAGTTGATCTGCCGAGACCGTTCCGCCGAGATGTCGCGCAGCTTCGGTAGGCCCGAGTCCGCAGCCATAGGCAAAGGTCGTGAGCACGTAGCGATGTCTGGGGTCTTTAATCTGGGGACCTAGCCGGGATGGCAGCCCGAAGTGCCGTCCCCATTGTGCCCAGTGCTCTGTATTTGAGATGGCCTCCAACACCGCTCGCTCGGGCATGTGCGCCATGATCTGGCTTTCAAGGTCCACAGCAGTTGCGGGTGTACCCACTGCCCGAAGTCGACTTACGACTGGCCGCCCATGTCTTCCTCGCTGAAGGTATGCCTGATGGCCGGTGCCCACGGCGGTATCCAGGAAGTGAGCTTTTTGGTCAAGCGCTCTTTTGACTGCGCGGACCAGCCCGTCCGCGCCATCGGTCCATCCACGTGACGTGGCGTATGCCGCGACTGCGGTAAAGTCAGCCGCTTCGCATGGCAAGCGATCCCAGAATCTATCAAAGTTCAACGATCCGCTCACGAATACTTCCCCCGCCTTGATCGCATTTGCCAGTTCAAGAATGGCAACGACCTCCAATTGGCGTCGGTTGTAAACTCGTGTGTCGCTGGCATGGTCATGAACGAGGGCATGCCATTCGCGCGGCAAAGTATTGGGCGCCACACCAGCAATGCTCAAATAGTCACTCTGCGATGCATCACTTTTTAGTGCCTTGGCCAAGCAGAGCAATCCATCGGAGTCAGCCGTACTTTGCAACGGCAAAATCTCGACCAGCTGTACCAAAGCGCTTCGCAATGGCGCAAACATAGCCCGTGCAAATGGGCGCCAGTTTTGCTTCTCATGCTGCAGGTGTTCGTCGCAGCTTTGCACGAGTGAACGGTGACCGCCCTGTGCCGCAAACAGCGCCTGCGCCCGTGACACCTTTTCCATTGGATCAACGTCTGATCCGTGAACCACCAGCGAGTCCCGAAACGCGCGAATGAGGGTGTCTGTTTTATTGCGCCGTGTTTGATACCACTCTGTCAGTCGTAGCTCGCTTTTCCATTCGACTTTGCGGGCGAGCCTGAGCAGCATTTGTGTAAGGCCGTCGAGGACTTGGCCGCGCGCATCGTGAATCAGCGCCATCAGCAGTGTGTGGCGCCGTGCGGTGATGTACTCCCGTAACTCCAGTGCATTAAGCCGTTTGGCTTCGTTGGCCCATTGCGAGATTTTTGAATCAGCGATTGGCTGCAATGTCGTAGCTGAATTTGGGAGCCCTTGAAGCCACTGGTAGCGGTCAACCAGCGCGTTGAGATTCTTGCGTGATGGTCTACCGGGTGTCGCGCACAGATTGGCGAATGGTGATTTCTGCGTCTTCGGATCGACGACCAACAAAGTTTCCAACAGAGCGTGCTGCGCTGAACTGAGACGGCCACACACTTCGGCCCATTGGGCTGTGTTTGTTTTGCTGTGCCAGGTGCCGGCGAGCCTACGTAACGTTGCGAGAGGCGGCAATTCGAAGTCATGCCGAATGAGTGCGTCAATCGCCGAATTCATGATGTCAGCTGGATCGGTACGCGCTCGCGCAGTTTTGCACATCGTCGCTCGTGCCAAAGCAGGGGTAATCTAGGTTTGGGTGCATTTTGTAGCGCTTTCCATCAAGGGTAAACCCTTGGTTTTTAAGCCCTCGATTCAGCCTCTGCTCGCCAGTTATAGTGTTCGGCAATTGCAACCCCACAGGGAGATGCTTTGGCCGGATTTCATTTGCGATTCGTCGGCTCCAAGGAGCTTCCAAAGTCCCTGTCGGACTTTGATGTCGAACAGTCTTTCAAGCTGAGTTCTGGGGACATCGCGGCAATCCGCGAACGCTTCCGGACAGACCGCAGGCTTGGGGCTGCCGTTCAGCTCGTGGTGCTCCGAGCAACCGGTCGAGTCCTTGACCGTGCGACCTACCTCCCACGCACTCTGCTCAAGTCGTTGTGTCACTCACTTGGTTTGAGTGAAACAGCCATAGGCTCGTTGAAGACCATCTATAAGCGAGTCGCCACCCTCTACGACCATCAAAGATGGGCCCGCGAAGTAGCAGGAATCAGCGATATTGATGACGCTGTTTTGGCCGAATTAGCCTTGGCGCTGGCCGAGCTGACGAAGACGGCAGCCTCTGTGGACGACTTGGTTCAAGCTGCAGAGCGATGGCTATTTGATCGCCGTTATCTGCTTCCTTCAGACCGTGTGTTGCGTGATCTTGCTCGCGATGCATTTTCCTCCACAGAGGCCTTGGCCATGGCGGGAATCAAGAAGGAAATCCCTACTCCCGTACGCAAGCACATGGTTTCCTCAGTGTTCTCACCACGGCGCGGGCGTACGGGCGGCACCATGCTGGAATGGCTCAAGACGCCACCTGGCAAACATAGCCCAACCACCCTGACTGAAGTCTCAGAAAAAATCACCTATCTCAAGACGCTGGAGGTCGACAAGTGGCCGCTCAGTCACATCTCCACCGCACGTATGCGCGCCTATGCCCAGGCAGTTGCGAACCGCCCGCCTTTTGACACCAGACGCCTAAGCGATGACACCCAGATGCTGGAGGTCACCTGTTTCTTGCGGGTCACCTTGCTGGATCTCACCGACACCCTGATGTATTTGACCGGACGCCGTGTGAATGATTTGGTACGGCATGCCTCTGGGCGGGTCCTCAGCAAGCAGGCACGTACCGCCGTCGAATACCGGCAGCAGCGGGATGAAATGCGATTGATCATCCATGCCGAAGGCACCACTTCCGACGAGAAGATCGAAGCCCTCAAGAAGCTCATACCCAACGACGAGTCCGCCGCCGCAATCGGTCACGCCGCGCTGGTGCGCCAGTCTCTGATTGACGACACCACCAAGGTGACCTCCCTGCTGAATGTCTTCTCTGATTTGGAGATCAAGGGGGATTCAGCACAACGGCCGCTCAAACAAGTAACGGCCCTCAAGGAACTCGAAGCCAAAGGTATCAAGGAGCTTCCAGCGGACTTTGACGTGAGCATTGTCGACCCAAGCTGGCACGAGCTGCTCAACGACAAAGACCGGAGCAAGGCATTCGCTGCGTTGAAGGCGTCAACCATGCTGGCGGTTCGACATGGTTTTCGGAGTTCCCGGCTTTGGGTCGACCACAGCTGGGACTACCGCAACCGAGAAGATTTGCTCATCCCTCCGGCGCAATGGAAAAAAGACCGGCTGCGCTTGATCAGTGCGTTGAGCCTGAATGCGGATCCAGAGAAATTCCTCACCCGGTTGTACGCCCACGTGGAGGCTGGCCTACAAGCCCTGTCCGAGGCGGTAGAAGCTGGTGAAGTCAGTATTGACGACAGTGGCCTGGTGCATTTGCCCCAGCTAGAGGCGCTGGCACAGGACCAGGCCATTGACGCGAGCCGGAATGCGATGTTTGCCAGCATCGGGGAGGTCCAGATCGGCGACATCATTGTGGAAATGGATGCCGCCACTGGATTTAGTGAAGTTCTGCTGGGCCGACGCGCAAAGTCCACCCAGGAGCTGGTCTCTTGCTACGCGGCACTGCTGGCCCACGGTACGGAGAACGATGCCAAAGGTGTGGCGGCGATGATCCCAGGCGTCGAAGTCGCTCATATTTCTGCGGCGATGCGATCCCTGGAGGCCCATGGGCGCCTGCGTCGGGCCAACGACCGTGTCGTGGAGTTCCAGCGTCAGCACGCCATCACGGCCAATTGGGGCTCGGGTACCAAGGCGTCTTCGGACATGATGGCGCTGGACGCTTCACGGCACCTGTACAACTCCAGAACCGATCCCCGACGTCGCACCAGGGCAATCGGTCTTTATACCCACGTCCTGGATGTCTACGGTGTTGCCCATGATGAACCTATCGTCCACAACGAACGGCAAGGGTCAGTAGCCGTCAGCGGCGTTGAGGAATACAACGCGATGCAGACCGACGAACGGATGCGTTTGTCTTTGTTGGCAGTTGACACTCATGGCTACACGTTCGTCGCGATGACGTTTAGCAAGTTTCTGGGTTTTGATTTGTGTCCCCAGATGCGAGACCTCGCGGAACGTCGGCTTTACTTGCCGCGGTCAATCAAGATACCCGAGAACTTGGAGCGCATCGCACTCACGAATGTGTCTGAACGTGCGATCCACAAAGGGTGGGACGAGTTGCTACGCCTCGTTGCCTCTATTCGCAGCGGTCTGGTGACCCCCAAAGAACTGCTCGAAAAGATGGGTTCATCGGCCCAAGGAGATCCCACTCACAAGGCGGCAGACCAATTGGGACGCCTGTTACGCACGCTGTTTTTGTGTGATTACTTCAGCAACCCTGAGTTTCGGCGTGAAATTCACACTTTGCTGAACCGTGGTGAGTCTGTGCGCCAGTTGCAACGGGCTATCTACTTCGGCCGGTTGGCCGCGGAGCGCGGACGCCGGCGGGACGAAATCCGGGCGGTTTCTGGCTCTCACACACTTTTGACAAATTTGGTGATTGCCTGGAACACCATGAAGATGCAGCAAGTCGTTGACCGCTGGCGCAAGGAAAAGTACCCGATTGAAGATCTCTGGTTGCGCCGCATGGGACCGGTTCACTTCGGGCACATCAATTTCCGTGGGCTGATGGCATTTGGCGTGGAACGCTATGCCGACGCATTGTTGGATCAGCCACCCCAAAAACGCAGGGCCAGTGGGGGCGCTTAATTTTTAGGCGTTTCTGATTTGCGTGCAAATTGTAGCGGTTTTGGAAATTAACTCTATATAAATCAATGACTTACGAGATGCATGGATTTTGAGCGTTTCTGATTTTCGTGCAAATTGTAGCGGTTAGCCCTTTTTGGCCGTTCGTCGAAGGGATTGCGCATTCCATTGATGGCGGACAGTGATTCCATGTTCATCGCGGACAGCATTCCGTTCGATGGCGGACACCTTGCGCTGGTGTCCTGAGTGACTGCGGTAATCGTATCCCAACTGTCCGCGATGGCCGTGGAATGGGCCAGTCGCGGTGCCTTGGTTAAGCAGCCTTGGCAAGCTTCCTCATGGACTCGCCCTTGAGGGCCATCTTGTGGGAGCCGTGCACGATGCGGTCCAGGATGGCATCGGCCAGGGTCGGCTCATCGAGCCATGCGTGCCAGGCCGTCACCGGCAGCTGGCTGGTGATGAGCGTGGCGCGACTGCCCACCCGGTCGTCCAACAAGAGGTTTGGCCGGGATTTTCCCCAAAATAGGCAAACTACGGCTAACCCATTGATTTAAAACAAGAAAGAACCTTGGGCAGACAACCTCTTCGCTGCTGCCGTCGGTCAGGTGCCCGAACCAGCCTCACTCTGGGCGGCTACGGCCTTGGGTTTCTTGCCTGCGAACTGCTTCATCAGGCTGTCGACCATCTCACGCGCCGATGCCGCCGCACTACGGGCACTGGCAAGCTCCACGGCCAAATCCCGGCCCTCCGCCTGGGCCGTCTTCAGCTCGGCCTGTAGCGCGCCTCTTTCAGCCTGCACGGCGTCCAGGTCGCGATTGGCAACAGCCAGTTCCCGTGTGAGGCGATCCAACGAGTTGGCCAGCCCTTTCGTATCGGCCAACTCCCCGTGCGCCAGGTGCAACTGACCCTGCGTTTCCCGCAGTGCAGTTTGCAGCCGGCCCACCTCGCCGCTGAGCCGCGCATTGTCCTGATTGCTCGTGATGAACTCATGCTGCTTGGTGGCAAGCGCCTGGTGGGTGGTGCGCAATTCAGACTGAAGGAACTGCACGCTTTGTTCGTGTTTGCGGGCTTCCTGTTCGCGCTGTTCCTTGGCTGCCTGGCGAAAGTGCTCCAGACCGGTGCGGGCGTGCTCCAGGCCGACTTGAAGGGCCTCGCGGGCCTTGGCCTCCTCGGCCAAGCGCTCCTGCAGGTCCGCCACCTGCTGAGCTAGGCGGGCGTTGTCGGTTTCGGAGGTCTGCAGCTTCTGGCCCAGTGTCTCCATAGCCTGCTTGTCAGCGGCGGTGGCCGTTTTGGCAAGCTCCAGAGAGCGCCGCAGATTGTCCGCCTCGGTTACTGCGGCCTGGTGACGCTGATTGGCTTCACGCACGGCTTCATCCGCCTTGGCCTGGGCGGTTTGGATTTTTTCTTCGCTCTCTTCCAGTAATCGGGCAGCCAGCCGCTCCGCTAGATCCAGAATGGATTCACTCACTGACACCTTGGTGCCCGTCTTGCCGCCTTCTTCTTCTTCGATTTCTTTCAGGTAGCGGTTAATGGTGGTGTAGGAGCCTGTATTGCCCAACTCCTGGCGGATGGCTTCGGCGGACGGATGCCTGCCCTTGGCCAGCAGGGCCTGCCGTGCGCGGACAACTTCACTCTTGTAAATCCCCGATCTGGCCATGGTCAGCTCCAATTTCGTAATGTATTACGTATTGTGTAATTACATATGTTTTATGAAATAAAGTCAAATTGAAATCAATAAAACTCTACGCCGGATAATAGTGGATTATCAAATGTGATGATCGATAAGAGCTAATTTTTGCTTAAAATGACTTCCAGACTCAAGATGAGATGCTCAAAAAAGTTTGAAGTGCAGACTCCTATCCCGATGAAATGATCCGGAATAGGCTCATAACCGCATCTCGGTACACGCGTATCAAAGATGACATTGGGAGCGGGCTAAAGATGTAAATCATCTCAAGCGGATCTCTCGCAATGCCAGGCCCAGTAATGCCAAAATGCAGAAAACAGCACCAGAATAAAAAGTAGCTTCTGGCCCATGGCTTTCCCATAGCCAACCCGCAAAGCCACTTGCGAGCAACATCGCAACACCGCATATGAGGCTGAAGACACCGTATGCGGTTCCTCGCAAGTCTGCCGGTGCAGTGTCGGCAACCATAGTGGCCAGCAAGCCTTGTGTCATGCCCATGTGTACGCCCCAAAGTGTGACACCAGCCAGCATCGTCATCCAATCACGCCCGCTTGCCAAAACGCAATCGGCCAGTACCAGTACCACTAGTCCTAACGCCAATAGTTTGGTGTGACTCATGCGATCCGAAATCCATCCGAAGGGATAGGCAGAGGCGGCGTACACCAGATTCATAGCCACCATGACTAGTGGTACTAAGGCCATGGCGACGCCTGTCTGCTGAGCTCGCAACACTAAAAAGGCCTCACTAAAACGCGCTAAAGTAAAAACAGCCCCAACGCCTACGACCCACCAGTACGGGCTTTCGAGACGCTTTAAATTTTCGCGTTTGATGGGATTGGTTTTTCTCTCCGCGGATGGACGATCTGGCTCACTGATGCCGAAGAAAAGCAACGCCACGGCCAGCATCCCGGGGATAACAGCTACCCAAAACACTGCACGGAAGTCATTGGCCCACAAAAGCATGAGCGATACGGCAAGCAAGGGGCCTAGAAACGCGCCAACCGTGTCCAAAGACTGCCTGATACCAAAGGCCGCACCACGCATCGCAGGTGGAGCGATGTCTGCTACCAATGCGTCACGCGGAGCACCTCTTATACCCTTGCCAACCCGATCAATCAATCGCGCAGCAATAACCAGGCCGGAGCCAGAGGCCAGCGCAAATAGTGGCTTAGTAAAAGCTCCCATGGCATAGCCAACCAACGCTAGGCCTTTACGTCTACCAAGGTAATCGCTCAACGCCCCCGAGAACACTTTAACGATCAGCGCAGTAGATTCGGCAAGGCCCTCGAGGATACCTACGGTAAAAGCACTCATACCTAGAGTCCCAACGAGAAACATGGGCAGCAGGCTATGGATCATCTCCGAAGAGATATCCATAAGCATGCTCACAAAGCCCAATACCCAAATGCCGATCGGAATTCGTTTGAGGGAAGACGTGTTGTCATTCATGGTGGGCATTCTCTCGGTGGTTGTGACAGTCAGACACTCAGTGTCAGCTAAGTCTTGACTCCTATTCTCCACCTCACGCAAATATCTGCGTGACTCTCACCGGAGAAATTTGATGTCCACTTACACAAAAATCGGCCTAGCAGCAACCGTACTTTTCGCAATCGCTGCGACGGCCTACGCGGCCAAAAACATCGAGAGTGATTCCATCTTTGTCGAGCAGGCAAAAATTTCAATGTCACAAGCTTTGATCGCCGCTGAGCGGCATGTCAATGGAAAGGCATCGCATGCTGACATTGAGAAAACTAAGGCAGGTCTGGCATACGACATCGAAGTTGTTAGCGGCTCGAAAGTATTTGACGTTCGAATTGATGCGGACAAAGGCACGGTGCTTTCCTCGGCTGAGGATAAATCTGACCAAGACCAAGACCAAGACGACGAAGGCGACAAACAAGATTAATTTGGCTCATTGCCTTACTCGTCTGCTATCGACTTTCAAGTGAGGTGGAGAAGACTCCATGCAAGAACTCAACGAAGCACTCTTCTTACTGATAAACGCATCAGAAAATCCGAATGCATTTCTAGTCGCAATAGCGACGTTTCTAGCCCAAAACCTAATATGGCTTGTACCAATAGCTCTTTTTTCAGGTTGGATGCTTGGCAGCGAGAAAACCCGCAAGCTTATGCTGGAAGCGACCGCATCCGGTCTTGCAGGCTTGTTGATTGCGCAAGCTATTGGCTTGCTATGGAATCATCCCCGTCCCTTCGCCATAGGTCTGGGGCACCAATTGATTCCCCATGCTGCCGATTCGTCTTTCCCTAGCGATCACCTGACTCTGCTTTGGGGTGTTGCGTTCAGCTTCTTGATGCACCAGCGGCCACGATTTGCTGGCGCTGTGCTTGCAATGTTGGGCTTGCCAATGGCCTGGGCACGAATCTACCTGGGAGTGCATTTTCCACTCGACATGGTGGGAGCCGCCTTGGTTGCTGGGTTAAGTGCTTATCTCTGTTTTCGTGAGGAAAAGTGGTTTGTGGAGCCATTGTTTCTGTACGCATCTGCGGCACACAGAATCCTATTTGCACCATTCATTCGACGCGGCTGGTTGCGAGGCTAATTACCTAAGTCGCTGCTAAGTTTGCCCAGACAAAGTTGGATCCTCAGCCCAGAAATTTTCCATTGCGCCATGAAAAATCATCTCACCATTTCCGGCACTGCATTACTCAATAAGGTACCCGAAGTAACCTTAGCCTTCTGGGTCATAAAAATTATGACAACCACCGTCGGTGAAACGGTGGCCGACTATCTGGCTGTCAACGCGGGTCTTGGACAAGCGACAACCCGATGGGCCATGTTAATCATGCTGATTGGCACGCTCGTTGCGCAAATGCGCACAACGCGTTGCCAACCGATTTTGTACTGGTCCACCGTTGTTTTGGTCAGCGTGGTTGGAACCCAAATCACGGATGCGTTGACAGATGGACTGGGGGTCAGCCTCTATTTGAGTACAGCTGCGTTTTTGGTCTTGCTACTCTTTACGTTTGCTATGTGGTACCACAGCGAAAAAACACTTTCAATCAATTCAATCAATACGCGCCAGCGTGAAGCCTACTACTGGGCGACCATTTTATGTACGTTCGCGCTGGGCACGGCCGCTGGTGATTTAGCAACCGAGGCGGTTGGTTTGGGCTTTCAGACAGGAGTCGGGATTTTCTGTGCGCTGATTGCCTTGACTGCCTTCGCGTATCGCTTGGGCGTGCATCCAGTGCTTACATTTTGGATTGCATACGTTTTGACACGGCCCCTTGGAGCTGCACTTGGGGATTGGCTATCGCAAGCGACGGAATACGGTGGCTTGGGCCTGGGAGCCATGTGGACCAGTGTGATCTTTCTCTCCGTTATCGGCGTTCTTGTCGCACTGGCGCACCGCAAAGCACATTTGGAACGGTCACTTGCATCAGCCTAACAACAACTCCACTCCTTAAAAAGTTTAATCATGAATTCATCTAATTCACCCTTCTCATTCAGCGGCATGTTCGCTTCTGTAGCCTTTACCGCATTGGCAGTGGTCACGTCCTACGCTATACCTGTAGTGACCGGAGCCATGCCTGAGGCTCGTGCTGCATCACCATCCAAGCTTGGAGATCTTGCGGCATTCCGTAGCATCGCGGCCGATGTGGGATCGTTGGTAGACAAAGGCGATTTGGCAGGTGCAAAAAAACGGGTGAAGGACCTGGAGATTGCGTGGGACTCAGCAGAGGCAGGTCTAAAACCACGTGCAGCTGCCGATTGGCATCTAGTAGACAAAAGTCTAGACCGCACTTTAGAGGCCCTCAGAGCTAGTTCAGCCAAAACAACGGACTGCAAAGCGGCTGTAACTGAGCTCATCAAACTCATGGCCCAAATGGCTGGTGTTTAACTAAGGCTGCTGGATAGGTTACATAGGGTAAGGGGAATTGTATGTTTTCAGTCGGAATGCTTACTTGGCTCAGCAGTGATCAAGGTCTGATGCTCATGCTCAGCAATAATTGGTTGTTGGGTGTAGCGTTGGTGTCAGCGGTCATCTTTTGTGAGACAGGGCTTGTAGTCCTGCCGTTTCTTCCGGGAGATTCACTGCTATTCGCAACTGGAGCGTTTCTTGGTGTCTCCGGCATTTCCCCGGCATCGGCTATCGCGATGATCACGATCGCAGCAATTGCAGGTGATGGTCTCAATTTCATGATTGGAAGATCCAGATTCGGACAAATACTACTGACGCGTGGTTGGATCAAACCTCACCATCTGGCTAAGACGCGTGACTACTTTGACCGGTATGGTGGTCCTACTGTGACTGTGGGGCGATTCGTGCCGATTGTTCGCACGGTGGCGCCATTTATGGCGGGGTTGTCAGGAATGAACGCACGCCGCTTTGCCATCTACAACATCATGGGGGCCATAGTGTGGTGTTCCGTACTAATTCTGGCGGGCGTTTGGTTAGGCAAGGTTCCGTGGGTTAAGGATCATCTATCCTGGGTATCGATCGGGATTGTGTTGATGTCGATTCTTCCTGTTTTAGGACACATGCTGGCGAAGCCCAGACCAATCGAGATTTAAGTATGCGCGTTCTGCTTGTTGAAGATGATCGAATGATTGGTGATGCGGTGCACCAAGCTTTAAAAGATGCAGCATATGCCGTGGACTGGGTGCGCGACGGCCAAAGTGCGATTAACACCCTTGAGAGCCAGACGTACGGGCTAGTGCTGCTGGATTTGGGGTTGCCAAAGCGAGACGGCATGGAGGTGTTGCGTTCTATTCGAGGAAAAGACAATCCTGTTCCAGTTTTGGTTATCACAGCCCGCGATACTCTGGAAGACCGCATAGGTGGTTTGGATGGTGGAGCAGACGACTATGTGTTGAAGCCATTTGAAATGGCCGAGCTATTGGCTCGTATGAGGGCAGTGGTCCGGCGAAAAGGAGGGGTGGCTGGTCCAGTTCTAAGCAACGGACTTATTTTTTTGGATCCAGTTTCAAAGGAAGTCACGATTGATGCGAAACCAACCCGCCTTTCAGGTCGTGAATTTTCACTACTTCATGCTTTGATGGTGCGGCCTGGCGCCATCCTCTCCCGCGCGGATTTGGAAGATCGAATTTACGGTTGGAATGAAGAGGTCGAAAGCAATGCGGTCGAATTTCTTATCCATGCGCTTCGAAAGAAGCTTGGCAGCAATGCCATTCAAAACGTCAGGGGGATGGGATGGATGGTATCCAAGGGCAACTGAAGAACTCACTCCAATTCAAGCTTTCCGCATGGTTGGCAGTGGTTATTGTGGGAGTCGCGCTCGCTGCCGGCGTATTCTCGTTCGGTACAGCTTTTCAGGAAGCAAACGAATTGCAGGATGACCAGCTACGCCAGATTGCGGCCTTGGTGCATAAGCAACATTTGCCCACGACCCAGCCGGCCGACACCACTGAAACAACAGATTTGGATAGTGAATCACTTGTGGTGTTGCAAGTGTTGGTGGATTCTGGCGCACAGGCCCCCACTGATTCAGGAAAGTACATCCCCTTTCCGACATCATTGAATGACGGAATTCAGTCGGTCACAGTGAATGAACAGTCTTGGCGAGTGGTCGTTAAAACATTGGATGATGGCGCGCGCATTGTAATTGGGCAACAAACAAGTGTTCGCGATGAAATTGCTCGCGATAGTGCATTGCGGACGCTGCTGCCGTTCGTCATCCTGATTCCCATCCTACTGCTTCTAGTTGGTGAGCTTATTCGCCAGATGCTGAAGCCGGTAAAGGATTTGGCGCATGAAGTGGATAGTCGCTCCCAAGAAGACTTGCGCGAGCTGAGCGAAATCCACATCCCCAATGAAATAAAGCCATTTGTAACAGCTATTAATAGCTTGCTCAGACGAGTAGAGCAATCCATGTCGAATCAACGTAGATTTCTAGCTGATGCTGCCCATGAACTTAAAACCCCAATGACCGCTTTAGCGTTACAAGCGGAAAGGCTAGAAGCCTCGGACATGTCAGAGCAAGCACGCGAGCGTTTGATTGCGTTGAAAGGCGGACTGGGAAGGTCCCGCCAACTACTTGACCAGCTTCTGTCCTTGGCACGTGCCCAGGGAGCAACTAAAGATCCATTGCGTGATGTTTCTGTTCGGACAATCTATCGACGCGTGATGGAGGACCTAATGCCACTTGCGCAAGCAAAGAACATTGATCTTGGGATGATCGGAGAGAGAGACTACGCAGTGCTGGCAACAGAAGTGGACTTGCGAATACTGATCAAAAACTTGGTTGATAACGCCATTCGTTACACACCCGCTGGTGGAAAGATTGATCTCACCCTGCGAAACACAGCGGGAAGGACGATTTTGCAAGTTGAAGACACCGGTCCCGGCATCCCCGAAGAAGAGAGAACCAGGGTATTTGATCCGTTTTACAGGGTTCTTGGAAATGATGAGGTCGGCTCGGGACTTGGATTGTCAATCGTTCAGACCATTGCGTTGCGCCTTGGAGCAATCATCGAAGTGGCATATTCCGATAGTGCAAAAAATATCGGCCTGCGTGTCACGATTTCATTTCCTGCATTGCCATCGGCTCTCTCTGCGAGCGATCCATGATCGCGTATCCGAACAGATTTTGGAATATGGACAAAAACTCAATATCTCCTTTGTTTTACTGGGCGATTGTCATATCAGTAGCAATTGCATCAATCCCTATGATTTGGACATCTGCTGATCTGTTAATAGCGTCACTGTTTGATCCTTCGCATCCATTTCTTCAATCATCTACTTGGTCATGGGTGGTGTGGATTAATGCCTATGTGCCTTCCGTTTTTCGTGGACTGTTGGCCGTAGTCTTTCTTGCGTGGCTGTTATCCATGGGGTTTAAGGGTTTGAAGCGCTGGCGCATCCCATTGGCGTTCATTCTGTTGGCAGGAATAGCTGGGCCAGGAATTGTCGTAAACGCAGTGTTCAAGGATGGGTGGGAGAGAGCTCGTCCATATCAAGTAGAAAATTTCGGTGGGGCACAGAAATTTACCCGTGCGGGAGTCTTTGCTGAAGAGTGCTCCCAAAACTGCTCCTTTGTGAGCGGTCATGTGGCTTGTGGGTTCTTTCTGGTTTCACTTATGTTGGTAGACCGGAAACGAAAGGTGATGTGGCTGGCGCTGGGAACCACCCTCGGACTTCTCATTGGATTTGCACGAATTTCGAATATGGATCACTGGCTTAGTGATGTTTTATGGGCATTCCCGATAACACTCTTGACCAGCTTAGCGGTGTTTAAACTGCTCCAGTTTTCCAATGGACGCTTTCAAGCTTTAACACCAACTCAAAAGTTGGAACTGTAAACAAGCGCATTAATTAAAGCGCCCAATTACTCCGGCAATCGCGTCTTACGGTCGCACTGTCGGGTCTGGCAGTTCGAAATTTTCGTTCGACATTCTCAGGTGTATCGATACGGGCTGGTGGCAAAGTGGCTCGCCCTTAGGCTAATCTGTTTCATCACACAGAACTTTACGTGTCCTAAGGGACAGCTAAGGTTCGCAACCCAGAATTCGATTGTCAGCACAAAGCTGGCAAATACTCTTCAAACACTCAAGAAAGCTTCGTTATGAAAAAAGTACTTATCGCTGTTTCGATCTTTACCTTGTCTGGAATCGCGATGGCAGGCCCTTCCTGCAATGCACCCAAGGACAAATGGATGAAGGAGGCGGACTTTAAGAGCAACCTTGTCAGCCAGGGATACAAAATCAAAACGTTCAAAGTTTCGAACGGTTGCTACGAGATCTACGGCACCGACAAGGCTGGTAAGCGTGTGGAGATCTACTTTGATCCTGCAACTGGTTCTCCAGTTCTTTCGAAGTAAAAAAACCCATGCGTGTTCATTCACTTCGAATGAACACGCTCCCTGATTGGAGTCTCCTTGCATGAGCGACCATATGTCTTCAAATTTGCCGTTGGTGTGGGATCGGTTTGTGAGGATTTTTCACTGGTCTTTGGTTCTTTGTGTATTGAGTAACTTTTTCGTATTCGACGACGGCAAAGATATTCATCAATGGACCGGATATCTTGCCGTATGTTTGGTTGCTCTGAGAGTCATTTGGGGATTTTTAGGTTCTCAGTATGCTCGGTTCAGTAATTTTTTCCCAACCCCAAATCGGCTCCGTCGTCACCTCAAGGCACTCAAGTCTGGTGTTCATGAAGAGCATGCTGGGCACAACCCATTGGGCGCGCTAATGATGCTGGCATTGATCACGGTTGTCCTCTGTCTTGGCGTCACAGGATGGATGCAGACGCTGGATGCGTTCTGGGGTGAGGAGTGGCTCCAAAACACACATGCTTTCATCGCCAATGCCCTGATTGCACTTGCAACCATACATGCCATCGCAGCTATTGTTATGGGACGCCTAGAAAAAACCAAATTGATTAAAGCCATGTTTACCGGCAAAAAGGAGCGCTGGTGAGGGCGGCCTATTTATGTGTAGACCAGTCGAATTTCGATTGAAAGAGATCGAATCTCCCAACTGATTAGTAAATCGAGTCTGGGTGGCCATCCAGGATCGGATGGGCATAGTCCCCTTTTGCTTGATGCTGCGCTGCGTCCGTTAGATCAGTTTGATAGGCGCTTCATCTCTGGGAAATAACCTCATTTCTTAGTCATCTTGCAGGCCGATGCCCAAGCGCTTGCAGCGAAACTTCGCAGCGGGGAGATAGCATTCCTCCTTGAATCTCCGACTCAACGAGTCCGCTGATGATGCCTACGATATCGGTCGTATCTGGTTCTCGATCTGGTTGTTGTCCACGCGCAGTTGCCCGTCATCCAAAAAGCGGGGCAATGCCTGCCAACGCAGCAGACTGTAGTCCAGGGTTTTGGCGGTGGCAGAGCCATCCGTGACCTTCTGCCGGTTCAGCCACAAACACGCGTGCAGCGCATCGAACAACGGTTTTGAATATTCCTGCCGCGGGCGTTGACGCGCATCGACGCCGAGTGCTTTGAGCCATCGCTCAATCTTATAGACCTGGCCAATTTGCTCCAGCTCACGTTGCACCACCGGTGCTCTTAAGAGCCGCATGCAGGTCAAAGAATTTGCACCGGACAGCCACAACAAAGAATATAGATCCTTACCCTAAGTAGCCGCTAAGTTTGAGTGGTAATGATCACCATATTCCCAACAAACCAGAGGCGCTATGCAACCAGCAATACAAACCGCGAAACTCTCCATGAGATACGAAAACTCCTTTGCGTTGGAGGCGCTTGATCTGGAAGTAGACGCTGGAGAAATCTTTGGATTCTTAGGACACAACGGCGCGGGTAAAACTACCACCCTTAGCATCCTGACAACTTTACTGCGACCGACTTCAGGGAAGGCAAGCGTTGCAGGCTTTGATGTGATCTCAAACGGATTTGAAGCACGCAAGCGCTTGGGCTACCTACCAGAGAACGTAAGGCTCTATGAGTCCATGTCCGCAAATGACAACTTGCGCTTTTTGGCACAGCTTTCCGGCATTCGCCGTCCTGCAGAGGAAATCACTCAGACACTCAAATTTCTGGAGTGCGAAGACCTCGCCGAACGTCGCGTAGGTGCCATGTCAAAGGGACAAAGACAACGTATCGGGCTAGCGCAAGCAATCTTACATCGCCCAGACGTACTCTTTCTTGACGAACCCACGTCCGGACTTGATCCACTCGGCATCAAAACACTTCGGGATTTGATCGTACGACTCAACAAGGAGCGGGGTACGACCATATTCATGAACACGCATTTGATCAGCGAAGTGTCCAAAACATGCACATCTATCGCAGTGCTTAACCATGGGCACTTGGTATTTCACGACACCATCGCAGAAGTTCTCAACCGCTTCGGAGACGACACTGCCTTAGAGCATCTGTATTTGTCACTGGTCCCTGGTAAGGAGGCTTGAGATGGCGTCTGCACAAGGAATGAATGCGTCATCCGGGCGAATGATAGGCACTGTCGCAGTCAATACACTTCGCATCGCCTTGCGCGACCGCACGGTGCTCTGGCTGGCTGGCTTATTCATGGGAATGGTCCTCGTTTCAGCATATCTTGGATGGTCGGCCACGGATACGGTTAACCAGATTTACGTCAAGGCCATACCAGTCTTCCAAATGGATGGACGGCCAATGCCTGCCAATCCAACGGTGGATATGCCTGCGCTGTCCATGTTGCGAAACATGACGACGTACATCTCCCTGCTGGGAGCGCTTGTTGCCATTGTTTTGGGCTTCCAGGTGATTTCAGAAGATTTAAGGGCGGGTGTATTTCCACTCATTTCCAGTCGTCCCATCCCACGAAACCAATACGCAGCCGGAAAACTGACAGCCTTGTTCGGATCAGTTTTGGCTTTGTTAATCCTGGCAGGCTTAACAACTGCCGCAACCGTATTGTTGATGCCGGGCATACATCTAGCGACTAATGATTGGCTAGCGCTAATTCAGTTCTACGGTGTCTCAGCCTTATTTTTGACCGCTTTCGGCTCCATGGCGATGGCGAGCGCGGCCTGGAGTCGTTCAGAGTCAGTTGGGCTGCTGGTACCTGTCACGGTTTGGCTGGTACTTACATTTGTCTTTCCACAGCTCAGTGCCAACATCAATCCCATGGCGGCATTGAATCCAGTAAAGGCGATGGTTGCGCCCCCTGCCGGTGCGTTCTTTGACATTGTCGGAACTGTTCTTGCTCCCATTTCGCTTGTCTCGGCATACCGTGATGTGGCATCCACTATTTTGGGGTTTACCCCTGCAGATCGATCGTCACTGGGGATGTCCGGGGGAATGACCCTTTTGGTTGTAGCAAACGTTCTACTAGGCAGCTTTGCCGTTCGCGCCATCCGATCCATTCCAGGTACACGGAGTAGCAATGATGAATAAAACACTCTTTCAAATTACCACTATTGCGCGCAAGGAAGTCTCTGACATTCGACGCACCCGTTTATTGTGGGTCGTGATGGCGTTCATGCTTTTGGCAAGCTTTGTCTCCCTTGTGGTTGCTGCCGTAGCCCTTAAAGCTGATGTTGCAGCCTACAACAGTGCCCGAGATATTCTGCTGTCTTTAGGAAAACCACTTGAGGATTTGGCGCCCCCTGTCTTTATGCCTCTTGCGCTGCTACGAGGTTTTGTGGAGTACATCGAAATCATTGGAGCCGTACTGGGAATTGTCCTGGGTCATCGCGCCGCAGCATCCGAACGCGGCCGCAACACGCTGCCATTGATACTCACGCGTCCATTGTCGTCGCTGACTTTCATAGCTGGAAAGTGCCTAGGAAATTTCATTGTTATCGGTGGCGTCCTGCTATTGACCTTTGCTTTTGGAGCAATCGGACTGATGACTATCGGTGGAGTTGCTCTTAATTCGTCAGATATCAGCCGCATATTTACGACGTATTCAGCGGCGAGCCTCTATGTGGGATTCTTCTTCTCCCTAGGTTTCCTACTTGCGCTACACATGCGTCGCTCAGTTCATGCTGTTCTGCTGGCCTTCACCCTGTGGATTGGCTTTGTTTTGGTAACACCACAGATTGGTGACACGCTAGATCCTGACAACCAGGTTGGTGCTGGAGTGTTCCGAACCTTGGGTATCGCAAAGCCCCAGGAAAAAGAAATCATGAAGTCGTTCAAAACCTATGAAACCTTGCGCGACGGAATTGAGCAGTCATCTCCTGCAAAACACTTCGAGCGTCTTAGCTTCGCGGTACTTGGCATCAAAGACATCTATGCAGGTCAACCGCTGGTAAGCGTGATCCAAGATCGTTTGGGCGATGTTCTATGGCTTATTGGACTAATCGGTTCAGTGCTAGGGATCCTCGCAATTTCCCCTCTCAAAATCAACAACCTGAAAGAAAGCTAATCATGTCCATTCAAAAATTTACCTCCTTCGCTGCACTAGGCCTTGCACTGGGAATATCGCTTGGTGCAACATCCATCCAAGCTGGGCCGCTTAACACGGATACAGATGTTGATGGAATACCCGATATGGCTGAAGTTGTACTAGGTACGGATCCCCTGTTGGCAGACACCGATGGAGACGGAACAAACGATAAGGCCGACACAAAACCTCTGGATGCAGCAAACCCCATTTTGCAAACGGGAAAATCAGGAGGTCCAGTCTTGGTAGCCGCAAAGGTTGAAGATAACTTTGATGCAGCCACCAAAAAGGACATTCCTGACCATCTTGAAATCAGTCTTAAAAATCCGGGCACAGTCGCGATTCAAGGCCTGCAAATTCATTACACAATCAAAGACAACACCACAGGAAAGTCTGAAAGCTACTACCGCAATTTGAGCGCTTTCAAAATCGCAGCAAATCAGCAAGCGACATTGCACTTCGATGTAACTGGATCCACCAACTTCGCCGCAGCTACCGATCATTTCCGGATTAACCCGAACTCCCTGCTTTACAAATCTCCTAATGCCAAGACGTTGACAACTCAAGTCGCTACCGCTGGATTCGCTCCCAGCACACTAGTGATTAAGAAAGATGCTGGTGGTGCTGAAAAAGCTGATTAGTATGAAGAGAAGTTCTGAATTACTGCCGAGACGGACTAGCTCAGTCACTTATGCATGGAATTCGATTCATTCCTGTCCAAGGGGGGGTATTACTCTTAGGTTGAAGTGGGATATGTGAAATATCAAGCCGAAATTTGGGACAAAGATCCCAGACTAGCTGCGGAGGAAATGCCGCAAAAATAAACGCACTTCAAAGTACAAAGAAGGTAAGCCAGTTAATCGACCTGCTCAAGCCGTAACGCAGGTCAAGTGCTGGACGAGTCCACCGCTAGGCGAACTTATCTCAGACTGGCCTTATAACCTTGTCTGAGCAGCGCGGGTTAGGGATGCCACAGATTTGCGGCATCCCTATTTCCGGTCACTTCAGCCGCTTGATGTCGCTGTAGGCGCCGCCCGTTTGCAGGACTAACGTCACGTCAGCATCGCCCCGGTTGCGCCAAAACCAACCGTGGTTGCCATTGAATGCTGCGACTAGATCACCTTCGGCATTCGCGACACCGCGGCCCTTTTCATAGCTGATGGAGCGTCCAATCGCATCTCCATGCGTATCAAAGTTCACCACCCCACCTTTCACGCTCCAAGAATACGAAGCCTTCTCACCTTCTTTCATCTTCAGCTTGACCTCGCTGCCTTGGCCGGGGGCTAGAGTAAAGGTCATTTCGTCGCGCCAGGCGGGAGTAACTGAAGTGGACGCGCTGTTCGGGTCAGGCCTATCAACGGAGGGGGATGCCGCTGGGTTGGTGGTGCTCGGCTTGACTGTCTCAGCAGATGCCACAGGCTCCGAGGTGGGCGCCTTGGCAGCAGCGTCCTCTGCCGCTTCCTTGGCAAGGCGTGTCTTGATCTGACCCATTTCAGTCAGGCCCAAAACGCGACCGATACCGGTAGGGTCCACACCGTACTCCGATGGCAAGACAACGGTGGTGAGCAACACCACTGCAGATATGGCGGCGATAAGGGCAGAGCGAACGAGCTTACCGGTCGAAGGCAGCTCGGCACGGGAGGGAAAATCACTGTTGTACATATTCTTGACTCACAAATTCATTGGGAAACGAAGTAGCCGGTCAGTTGCATGCCCACCAGGATGAAACCTGCGGACATCATGACCACGTTCGCGCTGTAGGCATAACGCGTAAAGCCTGCGGTGCGACGCCAGAAGCTCATGCCAATCAAGATGACAGCAAGAGCCAACAATTGCCCGACCTCCACACCGACGTTGAATGCCAGCAGGTTGGGCACCAGGCCATCCGGTGAAATCTCATACTCCTGAATCTTGGTGGCCAGCCCAAAGCCGTGAATGAGACCAAAGATCAAGGTTGCGGCCTTGGTGTTGGGCTGCACTCCAAACCAGCGTTGGAAGGCCCCTAGGTTGTCGAGTGCCTTGTAAACCACCGAAAAGCCGATTACCGCGTCGATCAAATAGCTGTTCATCCCGATGTTGTAGTAGACACCCAGCACCATGGTGGTCGAGTGACCGATGGCAAACAGGCTCACGTACACCGCGATGTGCTGCAGCTTGTAGAGGAAGAAGATGACCCCGAGCAAGAACAGGATGTGGTCGTAGCCGGTCATCATGTGCTTTGCACCCAGATAGGTGAATGGCAACAGGTGTACTCCAGAGATTTCCTGGATGTACCCCTTGTCGCCTTGGGTCACGGCATGGGCAAAGACGTCGGCAGATGTGAACAAAAGAAGTGCCAGAACCAATAAAGTGGTCATTGCAGGGCCCGGTCGTGCCCAAGGCACGGCCCGCAGCCGGTCAAAATAAAGGCTGAGCATGGAAACTCCGTCTAAAAGAAGGGACGTATCTGGCAGTGAAACCGCCAGAATCTAAAGAAACCGAATGGTCTCAGGTGCGCGGCGGGCGTTCCAAGCCATCAAGGGATGGCGCGGGTCCAGCGTTGTGCGGAAGCTCCTGCCATATGGCAGTTGCCTTACTCATGCCAAGTGCTACTAAGGGCAAGACGTAGACAAGATCATGGGTGTGATCACCTGCGTGATGCGCATGACTGTCATTGGGCACTTGCGAATCGTCATCATGGCTATGACCATGCCCGTCGTCACTTTCCCCGGCATATTCATGGTCCAAAACGGCAAGGTCTGCAGTCCCGTGGGACTGCGTCAACCCCCAGGGCGTGATCAACGCACTCAACAACATCACCAGCGCAACTCCAATGGCAAGCGACCGCCCGATCGTCCACCATAGGGCGATGCGAGTTAAGGGGCAGAGGACTTGAATCATCAAAGAAAAACTGTAATGTTTGAAATTATTGTAACCTCGGGGGGGGGATACCTCCGCTTTTACAAGGTCTATTGCAGTGCACACCCATGACACACATCCTGCCATCGTCAAGCGCCTGCGTCGCGCTGGAGGTCACTTAGCCAGCGTCGCGCAAATGCTTGAGCAAGGCAAACCTTGCCTAGAGGTGGCGCAACAGTTGCAAGCTGTGGAGAAGGCTATTACCCAAGCTAAAAAAACGCTGATCCAAGACCATCTGGACCATTGCCTGGCGCAAATGTTGGATGCCGAGGGGCAGACGCATCCCGATTCTCTGGCTGAATTCCGCCAAATAACAAAGTACCTATGAATCCTGCGATCTGGTTTGCTCTAGCAGCATCTGTCCTTTTTGGCTTGAGTACGCCGCTCGCCAAAATGTTGCTGGACTCAGTGTCCCCTGCTCTGTTGAGCGGGTTGCGTTATGTGGAAAGTGGAGTCGGGTTGTTTGCGGTGCGGCTTTGGCGTGGCCGTGGATGGAAACCCCATGCGCATGAACACAGGGGAATATCTGAATTTCTGTGCGTGTGTGAGGCGCGATTGCCTGCGCCGGTACCCGCGCCAACAAAAGTCCCAGACAGCTGCCTGGAATTTCTCGTAGGGGGGACTCAACCGGGCAAGCCGGTAGGCAAAGCTTGCCAAGCTGATTCAGAGAAGCAGAGCTATTTGGTAGTGCGGCCGTAGTGTTCGCGAAATACTGAAGAGAGCAATGCGACTTCATCACTATTCATTGTGATGGTCGTTCCATCAGCGGCAGCCATGGACTCGCCCACATTCATGCGAGTGGGACGTCCATACTTGTCTTCCATAGCCATCTTGCCGTTCTTGAATTGGTGAACGACGGAGCCGTCCTTCAGTGGAATCGACTTGGCAATTGCCAGATCCATCGAGAAAGCAGATGCGAAAGGCACGGCCAGAGCCAGAGCGATGACAGACTTGCGGATAGACATGATTGAAATTCCTTCAAAGTGAGTGCAACCCCACGAGGGATTTCGTGGGAACGATGCGATCACTGCACCGTTGACTCCAATGTAGAAAGTTGCCCCCTACGGGAGCATGACCCACTCGTTACAAAGACGTCATGTCTTCACTGTGCGCTAGGTTTACTCTTGGACAAGACTTTCGGATTTGGGGAATCTGAGGGTAAAGCGCGTCACGCCAGACGTTGACGTCACGGAAATCCCACCTCCATGAGCCGCCATGATGGCGCGAGTGATCGCCAATCCCAGTCCTGCGCCGTCACTCTCTGGATGGGTCCGCGATTTGTCAACGCGAAAGAACCGATCAAACAGGCGAGGCAGCATTTCCGGGCTGATGCCTGGGCCACAGTTGGATACAGTCACCTCGACGCCTTCTCTCGACTGAATTTCAATGGATACAACCGTACCAGTAGAAGCATGGCGCAGTGCATTGGAGAGAAGATTGCTCAACGCCCGTCTGAGCATCAATCTATCACCATTGACAGAACCACTGCCAACCAACTCCAGGCGAATCTCCTTGTCTGAGGCCAGTGCCTCGTAGAAGTCGAACAGGGCCCGGGCCTCCACCTCCACAGCGATACTCTCTCGACTTGGAAGTGCTAGCCCATGCTCCGTTTTAGCCAAAAAAAGCATATCTGACACCATCCTGGCCAAGCGCTGCAGCTCCTCGGAGTTGGAAGCTAAAACGTCCTGATAGTCTTCATTGCTTCTTTTGGCAGACAGCGTGACTTGGGTTTCGGTAAGCAAATTGCTGATCGGTGTTCTGAGCTCGTGCGCCAGATCTGAAGAGAATTCAGAAAGTCGACGAAAGTCTTCCTGCAGGCGGTCCAGCATGTCGTTCAAGGTACCAGCGAGATCCGCCATTTCTACCGGGACGGCTTCTACCGGCATGCGCTCCTCAAGTTTGTTGGAGGTCACGGCTTGGGCACGTGTTCGCATAATCCGAAGTGGAGCCAACCCTCGATTGGCTGCCATCCACCCCAGCACGCCACTGAACAAAGTCGCCAGAGTCACGTAAAGCATGAGAGTGGTCTGGAAATGTGTCTGAAAATGGTCATGCAGTTTTGTGTCTAGGGCAACCCACACAGCCAGAGGCTCATCATTTTGCAATTCGGAGTTGATCAACATCCCCAGGGCGCGGTATTGATGTCCCGCACTTTGCCAACTCTGCATTTTTTGTGACTTCAGGTCAGTTCCCACCGCACCTGCGTATCCGTCAGGAATTTCAAACTTGGCAGTCTCATAAAGCATTTTTCCGCTGAGTTGAACATTGACGATCAGTCCTTCATGGCTGTGAAGGGCCTCGTTCAAGCGGTTTTGAAGATCCTGAGGTGAATTAGCTTTCGTTGCGACTTCTTGAATCAGGTGGATTTTGTCCTCCAGAAGACTGCGATCCAGATCTTCAAAATGCTGATTCATTGCCATGGACGTTACCCACCCTAGGCCCAGCAGTACGGTGGCTGAAGCCAGTGTGTAAAACAGGGTGAGACGGGTTGTCAGTGAGAAGCGCTGTGTCATGGGTTCGATAGCGGATTTTCCAGAACATATCCCATGCCACGCACGGTCTGGAGCAATTTGGGTTCGAACGCGTCGTCAATTTTGCTGCGCAGACGCCTTACAGCCACTTCGATGACATTGGTGTCACTGTCAAAATTCATATCCCAGACTTGCGACGCGATCAGAGATCGAGGCAGCACTTCGCCCTGTCGACGCATCAAGAGCTCCAGAAGACCGAATTCTTTTGAGGTCAGATCGATGCGTTTGCCTGCACGTGTAACACGACGGCGTAGCAAATCCAGCTCCAGATCGGCTACTTTCAGCGAGGTTGCCTCGACACCGGACTTGCCGCGCCGTAAGATGGTACGAACACGAGCCAGCAGCTCTGCAAAAGAAAAAGGCTTGACCAGGTAGTCGTCTGCGCCCAGTTCCAAACCCTTGATTCGGTCTTCCACCTGATCTTTGGCGGTCAGGAACAAAACCGGAACTTCATTGCCCTTGCGGCGCAGGTTGCGCATCACCTCCCAGCCATCCATGCCTGGAAGCATCACATCCAAGATGATGAGATCGTGCTCACCTTCCAGGGCAGTGTGCAGGCCGTCATTGCCGTTGTGAACCAGATCCACAATAAAACTGGCCTCCTTAAGGCCCTGTCGCAGGTACTCGCCCGTCTTTGGCTCATCTTCAATGATCAGTATCTTCACAGTCGGTGTCCTTTTCTCAAGTGTGCACCGGTTGACGCTGGCGTCGCCGAAGATTACAAATTTGTAATCAAAGCGACAGCTTGGTGTTGGGACCGTCTCGATAAAGTTCAGCCAGTTTTACACAAAGCCAAAGGACTCCTATGCATCGTGTTCCGATCCTGCGACGCAAACCACTGTGGTTAGCAACGCTCGCCCTATGTACCTTTGTGGGTACAGCATCAGCCCAACAGGCCGTGCAAGAGCCTGTGGAACAGGGCACCATTGACTGGCGCAAAGCCAATGATGAGGTCTCTCAGTTCAAGCGGGGGCATGCGGATGTTCTCAAGTGGGAGCAAGCCAATGACGCAACGACCAAAGACGCTCCTGCTATGGCGCCCGACTTGTGGCTCAAAACGGCGGACGCAGCCGTTCGGCAGGCGTGGCGTGCACGCCCTGAATTGACTACTTCTTTGTCCCAGCTGGGTACAGCCAATCAAGAGCGTATTGCCCAAGGACGGTGGTTGGAGGTCGATCCCAGCGTGCGTCGCCATGTGGATGACTTTGACTCCGTTCTTGACGTCGCGGTGGACACTCGCAAGGCTTGGTGGAATGCGGTGGCCGCCCAGGCTGGACTGAAACTTCAACAGGATATGCAAGAGGCTTCGTCAGCTGCAGCCGAACTGGCCCGTCGCATGGCTCGCGTCGGCAATTGGAGCCGCATGGAGCAGGCCCAGTCCCAGTCGAAACTGGGTAACGTCAAGCTCCAAACCCTGAAATCAGCGGCAGAAGCCAAGCAGGCACAGATAGCGTTGCTCAAGACACTCAAGTTGTGGGGCATTTCCTCTAGCGTAGGACTACCAGACTCACTGCCAGAGGTCCCTGACCAGCCTATTGCCGCGGAGGCCGTCCAAAAAGGTCTGAAAGCCGTGCGTGCGGTACTTCCACGTTCCGAAGGTCTGCGTGTCCAGGGAACGGCGCAACAGGCATTCGACATCTACAACGCGAGCTACGCGGCTGCCCGTTTGTCACAGGACGAACAGAAGCTGCGTCAGTTCATCTATGACGAAACCGTGCTTCGGTACAACGGAATGCTGCTGAGCGTCTGGGATCTGCTGACAGAGACAGCGACCCAACTGCAATCAAGCGTCACTTCTATCAACACCAAACGCGACCTCCTCATTGCGGAAGCTGATTTGCACTGGGTACTGCAGGGCGGTGAACCCGCCAACTTTGTAAGCATTGGTGCGGGTGGCGGTGCTTCGGCTGAGTAACAAATAGGAAAAACCATGGATCAATCCAATTCTCGTCGTCGATTCTTCGCAGGTGCTGCAACCGCCGTTGCTGGCATCACGGTCGCTCGTTCCGCATTGGCCACTTTGCCTGAACCCGTCATTCAGACATCCGTCAACACCGCACCACCGCTGGTCCCCACCAATGGCCGTCCCTACAACCCCGTGGTAACACTCAATGGTTGGACCCTGCCATGGCGTATGAACAACGGTGTCAAGGAGTTTCACCTGGTGGCAGAGCCGGTTGAGCGAGAAGTCTCCCCTGGCTTCAAAGTCAATATGTGGGGCTACAACGGCCAAAGTCCCGGCCCCACCATTGAGGTGGTGGAAGGTGACCGGGTGCGAATCTTCGTCACCAACAAACTTCCCGAGCACACAACAATTCATTGGCATGGACAACGTTTGCCCAGTGGCATGGATGGTGTGGGTGGCCTGAACCAGAAGGCTATACCCGTTGGCAAGACCTATATGTACGAATTTGTCGCTCGTCGCCCAGGGACATTCATGTACCACCCACACGCGGACGAGATGGTCCAGATGGCAATGGGAATGATGGGTTTCTGGGTCACACACCCCAAGGAGAAGCATCCCCACATCAGTGATGTAGATCGGGATTTCTGCTTCCTGCTGAACGCCTTTGACGTAGAGCCTGGAACCAAAACGCCCAAGATCAACACCATGTTGGATTTCAATATCTGGTCTTGGAACAGTCGCGTCTTCCCAGGTATCGATACGCTGAACGTTCGTCACAACGACCGGGTTCGCATCCGCGTGGGCAACCTGACGATGACCAATCACCCCATTCACATCCACGGCCACGAATTCTTGGTCACAGGGACTGATGGAGGCCCCACACCGCCCACCTCACGCTGGTATGAGGTCACGACAGATGTGGCCGTGGGACAGATGCGCCAGATTGAGTTCGTTGCCGACGAAGAAGGAGACTGGGCCATGCATTGCCACAAGAGCCACCACACCATGAACGCCATGGGACACAAGGTTCCCACCATGGTCGGAGTGGATCACCGGGGTCTGGTTAAAAAGATCCAGAAAGTCTCCCCTGACTACATGCTCATGGGCGAGCGTGGCATGGCAGACATGGGTGAAATGGAAATGCCCATTCCTGAAAACACCGCTCCGATGATGACTGGCCAGGCCCAGTTTGGACCGGTTGAAATGGGCGGCATGTTCAGTGTGCTCAAAGTGCGCAAGGATCAAAAGCCCGGCGACTACAGCGATCCAGGCCCTTACAAGTACCCCGCAGGGACTGTTGCTCAGGAATACACAGGTCCACTGTCGGAACCTGCCCGTTTGCGCTCGGAAATCAGTTCAGGTAAGGCTGCAAACGATAAACCATCGCCCGCTACCGTAATGAATGCGAAGAAACCCAATGCGCATTCTGGTCACTAATTTTTAACGCCCCTATTTTTAACCCAAGGACCCACCATGAAATTTGCAAAAACCTTTTCCACCATCCTCGTAGCCGCCAGCTTTGCGGCAATGTCCACTGCCGCATTGGCAAGTGGAAGCCACGGAGGTGGTCATAGTGAGGAGACTGCTATTGGAAAGGCTGGTGTCGCCTCTAAAGCCACTCGCACAGTGACAGTGGAAATGGCCGACAGCATGCGCTACACACCATCTGAGGTTCAAGTAAAAAAAGGGGAAACGATCCGCTTCATCGTCAAGAACGTCGGCAAGGCGCGGCATGAGATGAGTTTGGGAACAGAAAAAGAACTGCTGGAGCATCTGGAGCAGATGAAAAAGAACCCCGGCATGGAGCATGATGAACCCAGCAAGATCACGCTCGATGCGGGCAAACAAGGCGAAATCGTTTGGCAGTTCACGAAGGCTGGAACAGTCAACTTCGCCTGCTTAATGCCCGGCCACTATGAGGCAGGTATGAAGGGCCAAGTGAAGGTCGGGACCAAGTAAACGGCACCGATGTGTCGAAAAGCAATTTGTTTTCAATCCCAATAGGAGCACTCAACATGACACGTATCAAACACGGACTCGTCGCCGCCGCAGCTGTTTTGGCTACGCTAATCGGCGTGCCTAGCATTGCCCAGGCTCAAATGGACACCAAAATGAATGCAGCTCAAACAGCATCCATGACTGACGGCGAGATCCGCAAGGTAGACAAGGAGGCCGGCAAGGTCACCATCAAGCACGGAGAGATCAAGAATCTGGAGATGCCAGGCATGACCATGGTGTTCACCGCCAAGGAAAAGTCTCTGCTGGACAAGGTCCAGGCGGGCGACAAAGTCAAGTTCGCTGTCATCAATGACGGCGGAAAAATGGTGGTCACCGATATACAGACCGTCAAATAAGACTACCCATTGGCAAGTGAGGCTTGCACGCGATTTCCGGAAATGACAAGGCGCCGACATGGCGCTTTGTTATTTGTCAAAGCGGGAATGGTGCTTTGCATCCAAACTACCGAGGATCGGCCATGAACACTCCATTGAAGACACAACTGCAGCGCCGAATGCTGCTCGCATCAGCCCTGATGCTGGCTTTGTCATGCGCACATGCCGCCAGCCACGGCACCTCCATCGAGGTCTGGAAAGATCCCAACTGTGGGTGTTGCAAGGACTGGGTTGCCCATCTGGAGAAATCCGGCTTCACGGTAAAGGTCAACCAAAACGGCAACGATGTGGTGCGCGAACGGTTGGGCATGCCCCGGCAATTGGGCTCTTGCCACACTGCACTGGTCGGTGGCTACGTCATTGAGGGGCACGTGCCCGCGAACGACATCAAACGGCTGCTGAAAGAGAAACCTACCGCGATCGGCTTGTCCGTGCCGGGGATGCCTGTGGGCTCGCCGGGTATGGATGGGGCGGTGTATGGTGGACGCAAAGATCCCTATGACGTCTTGCTGGTTTCCAAAGATGGCAGTTCGCGCGTGTTTCAAGGCTATCGCTAAGTAGGTTTTCGCTGGGTTTGAGGTGTTTTGGTAGATTTTTAGGGAGCTAGAAAAAATGGACCATTCGACGCATAGCGGGCATCAACACTCTGATCATCCGCAGGCTGCACCGCCCAACGACGCAAACGCACTCAAAGACCCCGTCTGCGGGATGAAGGTAACTGCCCAGTCACCCCACCATTCCGAGCACATGGGGCACAGCTTTTTCTTTTGCGGCCCCAAGTGCAAAGCGAAGTTCGACGCCAATCCCATGCAGTACATGGGAGTGCCCCATGAGAAGCCAGCCGCAAAGCCAGTGGCAGCGGGAACGGTGTACACCTGCCCCATGCATCCGGAAATACGACAGGACCATCCGGGAAGTTGCCCCAAATGTGGGATGGCATTGGAGCCGGTGATGCCCTCGTTGGAGGACGAAGAGAATCCGGAGTTGCTGGATTTTCAGCACCGTTTCTGGTGGACGCTGCCGCTCACGGCTGTCGTCTTCTTGCTGGCTATGTTTGGGCACCGATTGCAATGGATGGACATGGCAGTGCAGAGCTGGGTCGAGTTCGCGCTGGCTACCCCCATCGTGTTGTGGGCGGGATGGCCATTTTTTGTTCGCGCCGCACAATCCTTTGCCAACCGCAGTCCCAATATGTGGACACTCATTGGTCTGGGCACGGGGGCGGCTTACCTTTACAGCGTGGTGGCTACCGTCGCTCCGGGTGTGTTTCCGGATTCCTTTGTGTCCATGGGCCGGGTCGCCGTGTACTTCGAAGCGGCTGCCGTCATCATCTCTCTGACTTTGCTCGGCCAGATGCTGGAGCTCAAGGCCCGCTCCCAGACCTCGGCGGCCATCAAGTCCCTGCTGGGCCTGGCCCCCAAAACCGCGCGGCGCATCAAGGCCGACGGTACAGAGGAGGACATTGAGCTTACCCACGTCCACCTTGGGGACCTTTTGCGTGTGCGACCTGGCGAGAAGGTGCCAGTGGATGGCGTGGTCACAGAAGGTAGCAGCGCGGTTGACGAATCCATGCTGACCGGAGAACCCCTGCCAGTGACCAAGCGGGTGGGAGACAAGATCATTGGTGCGACCCTCAACACCAGCGGTGCCCTGGTCATGAAGTCGGAAAAAGTCGGTTCTGACACCGTACTGTCCCAAATCGTGCAAATGGTGGCCCAGGCCCAGCGGTCTAGAGCCCCCATGCAGCGCATGGCCGACGTGGTGGCGGGTTACTTCGTAGTCGCCGTGGTGAGCATTGCCGTGCTGACCTACCTTGGCTGGGGGCTGTTTGGCCCCGAGCCCAGCTGGGTATATGGTCTCATCAACGCGGTTGCCGTGTTGATCATCGCCTGCCCATGCGCGCTGGGCTTGGCTACCCCCATGTCCATCATGGTGGCCACTGGTAAGGGCGCGACACAGGGGGTGTTGTTCCGTGACGCCGCTGCCATTGAGAACCTGCGCAAGGTAGACACCCTGATCATCGACAAAACCGGTACTTTGACCGAAGGACGTCCGACCTTTGAGAAGGCTGTACCCAGCGAGGGATATGAGGCCGACGAAATTCTGCGTTTGGCGGCCAGCCTGGACCAGGGCAGCGAACACCCATTGGCGGCGGCTATTGTGGCCGCAGCGCGTGAGCGCAAGCTGGTGCTGGACAAGCCAGAGAACTTTGAATCAGGATCCGGCATTGGTGTCCAAGGTCAGGTGGGTGGACGCCACCTGGTGCTGGGAAATACGGCACTGATGCAACAGATCAACGTTTCCGTAGACGCCTTGACAACCCAAGCCGAAGCTTTGCGTGCCGAGGGTGCCAGCGTGATGCACCTGGCTATTGACGGCAAATTGGCTGGGCTGCTAGCGGTGTCTGATCCGATCAAGGCCAGCACCATGGAAGCGCTGACCGCTCTCAAGGCATCCGGCCTACGCATCGTGATGGCAACCGGTGACGGCATCACCACGGCCAAGGCCGTGGGCGCCAAGCTCGGAATTGATGAGGTGCATGGCGAGGTCAAACCCCAGGACAAATTGATCCTCGTGGAGCAACTGCAGAAGGAAGGTCGCATCGTGGCCATGGCGGGTGACGGGATAAACGATGCGCCGGCCCTTGCCAAAGCCAATGTGGGCATCGCCATGGGAACGGGTACGGACGTAGCAATGAACAGCGCCCAGGTCACTCTGGTAAAGGGTGACTTGCGTGGTATTTCCATCGCGCTTGCGCTGTCCAACGCCACCGTGGGCAATATGAAGCAAAACTTGATGTTTGCCTTTCTGTATAACGCGCTGGGAATTCCGGTGGCCGCAGGTTTGCTTTACCCGTTCACCGGTTGGCTGCTATCGCCCATGGTCGCAGCACTAGCTATGAGCTTCAGCTCGGCATCAGTGATTGGCAACGCTTTACGCTTGCGAGGACTACGAGGTTAAGCGTTAGTCGCACCGGCTCTGAACTGCTCCAGAACTTGGGCCAACTGCAAGAGGCCATCTCAAAAACAACAGTGATTAAATCTCACCTAGGTTATTGACGGTCGACGTCACCCTGTAGTGACGCAATCAGCGGGCAGGAAACATTTCCCTGCCGCGAATGGCAGGCGCACACCAGTTCAGACAGAGCGGTTTCCATGCGCGCCAGGTCGGCCATCTTCTCGCGCACGTCCTTGAGCTTGTGCTCGGCCAGGCTGCTGGCTTCCTCGCAGTGGGTGCCATCGTCGAGCTGCAACAGCTCGGCAATCTCGTCCAGGTTGAACCCCAACCGCTGTGCCGATTTCACGAATTTCACCCGAACCACGTCCGCACCGCCATAGCGGCGGATGCTGCCATAGGGTTTGCTTGGCTCGGGCAGCAAGCCCTTGCGCTGATAGAAACGGATCGTCTCCACATTGACGCCCGCCGACTTGGCAAAAACGCCAATCGTCAGGTTCTCAAAATTGTTCGCCATATCGCTTGACTCCGTACATAAGTACGGAAGTATCTTACGCTGTCCAATTCCAAAAAGGCCAACCTATGTCTGAATCGCAAAACGGGCGCGGTGCGCTCTTCGCCGGCGGGCTGGCCGCCATCCTTGCGTCGACTTGCTGTCTGGGACCGTTGGTATTGGTTGCCCTGGGCTTCTCCGGAGCCTGGATCGGCAACCTGACGGTGCTGGAACCCTACCGCCCGTGGTTCCTCGGAGCTGCGCTGTTGGCGATGTACTTCGCTTGGAAGCGCATTTACCGACCGGTGCAAGCCTGCAAGCCTGGCGATAACTGCGCGATCCCGCAGGTGCGCACTACCTACAAGCTGATTTTCTGGATCGTGGCCGTGCTGGCCTTGGTCGCGCTTGGATTTCCCTATGTCGTTCCTTTTTTCTACTAACCAGGAGTTCACCATGAACAAGCTATTTGCCTACCTCGCACTTGCCGCTGTCGTTGCCCCGGTGTGGGCCGCCACCCAGACCGTCACGCTGGTGGTTCCCGGCATGACCTGCGCCGCCTGCCCGATCACGGTCAAGAAAGCGCTCTCCAAGATCGAAGGCGTCAGCAAGGTCGATGTGGGCTTCGAGAAGCGCGAGGCCGTCGTCACTTTCGACAATGCCAAGACTAGCGCGGAGAAGCTGACCAAGGCTACCGAAGATGCCGGCTATCCGTCCAGCGTCAAGCAGTGAGCCACTGACCCGGGAGCGACATCATGGGACTGATGACACGTATTGCCGATAAAACCGGCGCGCTCGGCAGTGTCGTTTCCGCGATGGGCTGCGCCGCCTGCTTCCCGGCGCTCGCCAGCTTTGGCGCAGCCATCGGACTGGGCTTCCTGAGCCAGTACGAGGGCCTGTTCATTAGCCGCCTGCTGCCGCTGTTTTCCGCCCTTGCTTTCGTGGGGAACGGGCTGGGCTGGTTCAGCCATCGGCAATGGCATCGCAGTCTGCTCGGCATGATCGGGCCGGCCATGGTGTTCGCGGCCACGGTCTGGCTGCTGGGCAACTGGTGGACAGCGAACCTGTTGTACGTCGGCCTGGCCTTGATGATTGGCGTGTCGATCTGGGATTTCGTCTACCCCGCGCACCGTCGCTGCGGCCCGGACGGCTGCGAACGCCACGCGAAACAAGGCTGACGGCGTTAGCCGGCGGCCAACACAGAAAAGGAACAATGGGATGACCACCCTCAACATCACCGGCATGACCTGCGACTCGTGCGCAGTGCACGTCAAGGACGCCTTGGAGAAAATCCCCGGCGTGCGCTCGGCGGACGTGTCCTATGCCAAGGGCAGCGCCAGACTGAACATTGATGCCGGCACTGCACCCGACGCGCTGACTACCGCCGTGGCCGCCGCCTTGGCGAAAACGGCTTATCGGGCCACGCTCGCCGATGCCCCCGTGGCTCCGGCAAACGGCGGATTGCTCGGCAAGATGCGCGAATGGCTGGGCAGTGAAGACAAGGCTGGCGGGGCCGGTGACAAACTCCATATCGCCGTGATCGGCAGCGGCGCCGCCGCAATGGCGGCGGCGTTGAAAGCCGTCGAGCAAGGCGCACGCGTCACCCTGATCGAGCGCGGCACCATCGGCGGCACCTGTGTCAATGTCGGCTGCGTACCGTCCAAGATCATGATTCGCGCCGCCCACATTGCTCATTTGCGCCGCGAAAGTCCGTTCGATGGAGGCATGCCACCTACACCGCCGACGATCTTGCGCACGGCGCTGCTGGCCCAACAGCAGGCCCGCGTCGATGAGCTGCGCCACGCCAAGTACGAAGGCATCCTGGAGGGTAATCCAGCGATCACTGTGCTGCACGGCTCCGCCCGCTTCAAGGACGGCCGCAACCTGGTCGTGCAATTCAACGACGGCGACGAGCACGTAGTGGCATTCGACCGCTGCCTGATCGCCACCGGTGCGAGTCCGGCCGTGCCGCCGATTCCCGGCCTGAAAGACACGTCCTACTGGACTTCCACCGAGGCGCTGGTCAGCGAAACGATCCCCGAACGCCTGGCCGTGATCGGCTCGTCGGTGGTGGCTCTGGAGCTGGCGCAAGCGTTCGCCCGGTTGGGCAGCAAGGTGACGATCCTGGCCCGCAGCAAGCTGTTCTTCCGCGAAGACCCGGCCATCGGCGAAGCCGTCACGGCGGCGTTTCGCGCCGAAGGCATCGAGGTGCTGGAACACACGCAGGCCAGCCAGGTCGCGCGTGAAGGCGGCGAATTCGTGCTGACCACGGGGCACGGCGAAATACGCGCCGACAAGCTGCTGGTCACTACCGGCCGCTCGCCCAACACGCGCAGCCTGGCGCTGGACGCGGCGGGCATCACGCTCAATCCGCAAGGCGCTATCGTCATCGACTCCGGCATGCGTACGAGCGTGGAACACATCTATGCGGCCGGCGATTGCACCGACCAGCCGCAGTTCGTCTATGTGGCGGCCGCGGCCGGCAACCGCGCCGCGATCAACATGACCGGCGGCGACGCGGCCTTGAACCTGACCGCGATGCCGGCCGTGGTGTTCACCGACCCGCAGGTGGCCACCGTCGGCTACAGCGAAGCGGAAGCGCACCATGACGGCATCGAGACCGACAGCCGCACGCTGACGCTGGACAACGTGCCGCGTGCGCTCGCCAACTTCGATACACGCGGCTTCATCAAGCTGGTAGCCGAAGTGGGCAGTGGGCGCTTGATCGGCGTGCAGGCGGTCGCGCCAGAAGCGGGCGAGCTGATCCAGACGGCAGCAATGGCGATTCGCAACCGCATGACGGTGCAAGAGCTGGCCTACCAGTTGTTCCCCTACCTGACGATGATGGAAGGGCTGAAGCTCGCGGCGCAGACCTTCAACAAGGATGTGAAGCAGCTTTCCTGCTGCGCAGGGTGAGTAAAAGGCGAAACCCTACCTTTTTTACAATCTCGGGAACCATTTGTGACAGCCACGATCCCAGCAACAGAAACCGACGAAACACCCGCTATGCCCGTTCAGTTCCACTTGCAGCCTCAATTTACTGGCGCTCTCCGCGCCGGGTGGAGCGCGACGTGGATGGACGCCTTACCAGGATGGCTGTCATGACTCGTCAGTTTTTGCGGTCAGTTGCCGGGGTTCTTATTGGCGTTCTGCTGTTTGCGCAGATGGCCATTGCAGCTTATGTTTGTCCTGGCATCTCCGTGTCGGCAAACACTCAAATGCCGTCCATGGAAATGGTCAAAGCCAGCTCTGATACTGAAGCCATGCCGATTGCGAACAATCAGGCGACTCCTTGCGCAAGCATGGGCGAAGATATTGCGCCGGTTGCCATGGATTCCCAGAACGCCAACCTGTGTGCCGAGCACTGCAAGGTTGGACAACAAAGCGACCAAGCTTCCACGCTGACCGTGCCTGCTGCTTTACTGATGGCGCTGTATTACGCGCCGCTGGTGCTGGCTCCCACGTCCGAACTGCGTCCCGCAGCGGCCACCCCAAGTGCCCTGGTTGCGGCTTCACCGCCGCACACCATTTTGCACTGCTGTTTCCGAATCTGATCCTCTTGACGACATTGCGCTGACGGCCCCATAGGCTAGTTCGGAGCATTGGTCGTGCTCGCCTGCGCTAGCCAGCTTCAATCTGCTTTGCCGCACCGGGCCGACATGAAACCACCGTTTCACTGTCAGGAGAGTCCATGTTTTCAGTTTCATTTGAATGTCCGCCATCCGGTCGGCACCATCGCCATTGGGCCCGCCTATTAGTCCTGGGCTTTGTCCTTGTCACCATGAATGGCTATGCCCAGCAAGCTTTGCCCCTCGACCGGGCTTTGCAGCTTGCCCAAAGCCGGTCGCGTCAACTCACAGCTCAAGATGCCGCCGCCACGGCATCCCGCGAAATGGCACAGGCTGCTGGGCAACTGCCCGACCCTACGCTCAAACTTGGTATCAACAACCTGCCCATCGACGGCGAGGACCGTTTCAGCCTGACGCAAGACTTCATGACCATGCGGTCTGTCGGTGTGATGCAAGAAATCACACGCGGTGACAAGCTCAAAGCCCGCTCTGCACGCTTCAACAGGGAGGCCGAGGCCGCGGAAGCCGGCCGCGCCGTAGCCCTTTCCAACCTGCGGCGTGACACCGCAATGGCATGGCTGGACCGCTATTACCAGGAGCGCATGCTCGACGTACTGCGCACCCAGCGGGTCGAAGCGGGTCTGCAGATTGAAGCCGCCGATGCCGCGTACCGTGGCGGACGCGGTACGCAAGCGGATGTATTTGCCGCGCGCTCCATGGTGGCGCAGATAGACGACCGCATCCGCCAGACAGAAAAGCAGATTGCTACCGCCAAAATCAAACTGGCACGCTGGATCGGAGACGATGCCGCCCATGCACTGGACACACCACCCAACTTGGGCGCTGTGCCTTTTGAACCGTTCGGTCTGGAAGACCAGTTGGCGCACCATCCCCAGATCGCCTTGATGGCCAAGCAGGAAGAAGTGGCGCGTGCCGATGCCGATATTGCGCAAAGCAACAAACGCGCTGACTGGAGCGTGGAGCTGATGTACAGCCAGCGAGGCCCGGCCTACTCGAATATGGTGTCGGTCAACGTCTCCGTTCCATTGCAATGGGATCAAAAAGACCGCCAAGACCGGGAGCTGTCCGCCAAGTTGGCCGTGGCCGAGCAGATGCGTGCCCAACGCGAGGAGGCCATCCGTGAACATGTGGCAGACACCCGCATGTGGCTGCAGGAGTGGCAAAGCAACCGCGAACGTCTGGCGCACTACGACAGTGCCCTGATACCTCTTTCGCTTGAGCGCACCCGCGCCGCGATAGCCGCCTACCGGGGGGGGAGCGGCCAGCTCACATCGGTACTCGAAGCCCGGCGCATGGAAATCGACACCCGCATGGATCGCCTGCGCCTGGCGATGGAAACCGCAGCCCTGTGGGCGCAGCTGGAGTACCTGATTCCCGCAGAACATTCAGCAACTTCCGGGGAACGTGCGTCCCCACTCACCACCACAACGACAGCGACGGAGAAATAACATGACAAAACTCAAACCATTGCTGATTAGCCTGGCTGGTGCGGGCGTACTCGCCGCGAGTGGCTACGGCCTCTATGCCATCGGAATGCAGCGCGGAATGGGCATGGCTGCCACCGCCGCCCCGTCAGCAGGAACCGTCGCCACACCCGCAAACGTAGCTTCAAGCGCAGTTCCCCAAAGCGTTGCCGAAGGCGAAGACGCCACACGCCGCCACATCGAGAAAGGCATCAAAGCCGGCGATGTGGACCCGGCCAACGGCAGCAAAATCCTGTACTACCACGACCCAATGGTGCCGGGCAACAAGTTCGACAAGCCCGCCAAGTCCCCCTTCATGGACATGATGCTGGTGCCGGTCTATGCCGACGGAGATGCTGGCAGCGACGGCAGCAAGGTGACTGTCAGCCCGCGCATCCAGCAAAACTTGGGTGTGCGGACCGCCGAAGTCACCGAGGGCACGCTGTCACCGCAAGTCTCTGCCGTGGGCAACATCGCCTTCAATGAGCGCGACCAGGCCTTTGTGCAGGCCCGTGCCACCGGCTACATCGAGCGTCTCCATGTCCGTGCCACACTGGACCGGGTGAGCAAGGGCCAAGCTTTAGCCGAACTCTATGTGCCTGACTGGATTGCCGCACAGGAGGAGTTTCTGTCGGTTCGGCGCATGCAAGGCACAGACCTGGCACCGTTAGTAGACGGCGCCCGCCTGCGTATGCGCCAGGTGGGCATGAGCGAAGAGCAAATCCGCCAGGTGGAAGGCAGCGGCAAGACCCAGCCTCGCATCACACTCGTCGCCCCGATAGGCGGCGTGGTGGTGGAACTAATGGCCCGTGAAGGCATGACAGTGATGCCGGGTGCCACGCTGTTCCGGATCAATGGGCTGAGTAGCGTGTGGGCCAACGCCGAGGTGCCCGAAAGCCAGGCTGCCTTGGTTCGCCCCGGCACCAAGGTACAAGCCAACAGCGCAGCCGCACCCAGCACCAATCTGCGCGGCACGGTGCAAGCGATATTGCCCGAGGTGAATGCCGCGACCCGCACACTCAAAGCCCGTGTGGAGCTGCCCAACCCCGGAAATGTGCTGGTGCCCGGCATGTTCGTCAACATGCAGTTCATGGACATGCGGGCCGAAAAATCCCTATTGATCCCTACCGAAGCCGTCATTCAGACCGGCAAGCGTGTGGTGGTGATGCTGGCCGAAGACAAAGGCAAGTTCCGTCCGGTCGAGGTGGAAACCGGCATCGAGAGCAACGGCCAAACTGAAATCAAGCGGGGACTGCAAGCCGGGCAGCGCGTGGTGGTGTCATCGCAGTTTCTGATCGATTCGGAAGCCAGTTTGAAGGGGGTAGAGGCTCGCCTCAACGACGCGCCCAAGCCAACCGCAGCCACTACCGCGCCCCGCCATGACGGCGAAGCCAGGATTGAAGGCATTGGCAAAGACAGCATCACGCTTGCGCATGGCCCCATCACTTCCCTCAAATGGGGCGCGATGACCATGGATTTCAAGCTGCCTGCCAGTGGCAAGCCGCGTAATCTGGAGCCGGGTGACAAGGTGAGCTTCGAGTTCTACATGGATGCTGAGGGTCTGCCGCAAATCACCCGCATCAGCGCCATGGCCCCCGAGCCCAAACCGGCCACAGCCAAACCAGCCGGGAGCAAGCCATGATCGCTAAGCTCATCCGTTGGTCTATCGGAAATCGCTTTCTGGTGTTGCTGGCGACCTTGATCGTGGCGGCCTGGGGTGTCTATTCCGTGGTGCGCACACCGCTGGATGCCTTGCCCGACTTGTCGGACGTGCAGGTCATCATCCGCACCAGCTATCCCGGCCAGGCACCACGCATCGTCGAGAACCAGATCACCTACCCGCTAACCACCACCATGCTGTCGGTACCGGGGGCCAAGACGGTACGCGGGTACTCCTTCTTTGGCGACTCGTTCGTCTACGTGCTGTTTGAAGATGGCACCGACTTGTATTGGGCGCGCTCCCGCGTGCTGGAGTACCTGAACCAGGTGCAATCGCGCCTGCCGCCCGGTGCCAAGGCCACATTAGGCCCGGATGCCACCGGTGTCGGCTGGATTTACCAGTATTCGCTGGTGGACCGCTCGGGAACACAGGACGCATCCCAACTGCGGGCGTTGCAAGACTGGTTCCTCAAGTACGAACTCAAGACCGTGCCCAACGTGGCGGAGGTGGCCAGCATAGGTGGCATGGTGCGCCAGTACCAGATCGTGCTACAGCCGGATAAGCTGGCGGCCTACGGCATTCCGCACAGCAAGGTGGTTGAAGCCATTCAGAAGGGCAACCAGGAAGCTGGTGGTTCGGTGCTGGAGCTGGGCGAAGCCGAATACATGGTGCGGGCCAGCGGCTATCTGCAATCGCTAGACGACTTCCGCAAAGTGCCGCTGATGACTACGGCCACTGGTGTCTCGGTGCGTCTCGGTGATGTGGCGCGTATCCAGCTCGGGCCAGAAATGCGCCGGGGCATTGGTGAACTCGATGGCGAAGGCGAAGCTGCGGGTGGCGTGATCGTGATGCGTTCCGGCAAAAACGCGTTGGAGACCATTGCCGCTGTCAAAGCCAAACTCAAAACCTTGCAGGCCAGCTTACCCAAGGGAGTGGAAATCGTTCCCGTCTACGACCGCTCCGGGCTGATCGAGCGGGCGGTGGAGAACCTGGGCTTCAAGCTGCTGGAAGAGTTTGCGGTAGTGGCGGTGGTGTGTTTCATCTTCCTGTTCCACCTTCGTTCGGCCCTGGTCGCCATCGTGTCGCTGCCGCTGGGCATTCTGGCCGCGTTCATCGTCATGCACTACCAAGGCGTGAACGCCAACATCATGTCGCTGGGTGGTATTGCGATTGCCATTGGTGCCATGGTGGATGCCGCCGTGGTGATGATCGAGAACGCCCACAAACATCTGGAGCATTGGAGCCATGCGCACCCGGATCAAAAGCTCCAGGGTGATGCCCGCTGGCGGGTGATTGGGGATTCCGCAGCTGAGGTAGGCCCTGCGCTGTTTTTCTCGCTCCTCATCATCACCTTGTCGTTCATCCCTGTGTTCACACTGGAAGCACAGGAGGGGCGTTTGTTCTCACCACTGGCGTTTACCAAGACCTACGCCATGGCAGCGGCAGCGGCATTGTCTGTCACGCTGATCCCGGTGTTGATGGGCTACCTGATTCGGGGTCGTATCCCGGATGAAAAGGCCAATCCGCTGAACCGCTTTTTGATTGCTGTGTATCGCCCCTTGCTGAACGTGGTGCTGGCCTGGCCCAAGGCCACACTGGCAGTCGCTGCGCTGCTGCTGGGCTTGAGCCTGTGGCCGCTCCAGCACATAGGTGGTGAGTTCATGCCACGCCTGGACGAGGGGGATTTGCTCTACATGCCCTCCGCGTTGCCGGGCTTGTCCGCAGGTAAAGCCAGCGAACTGCTGCAACAGACCGACCGGCTAATCAAAACCGTGCCCGAGGTGTTGAGCGTCTACGGTAAAGCAGGCCGGGCAGAGACCGCCACCGACCCCGCGCCCATGGAGATGTTCGAGACCACCATCCAGTTCAAGCCCAAAGACCAATGGCGGCCCGGCATGACGCAGGACAAGCTGGTGGACGAGCTGGACCGCATCGTTAAAGTGCCCGGCCTGGCCAACATCTGGGTGCCGCCGATTCGCAACCGTATCGACATGCTGGCCACGGGCATCAAGAGCCCAGTGGGGGTCAAAGTGGCCGGGACCGACCTTGCCACCATCGACCGCCTCACCGGCGAGATCGAAAAGGCGCTCAAAGACGTGCCCGGTGTCAGCAGCGCGCTGGCCGAACGATTGACGGGCGGACGTTATGTGGACGTGAACATCAACCGCGATGCCGCCGCCCGCTTTGGCATGAACATCGCCGACGTGCAGTCCGTCATCACCTCTGCGGTGGGGGGCGAAAACATTGGCGAGACGGTGGAGGGCTTGCAACGCTTCCCTATCAACATGCGCTATCCCCGTGAAATCCGCGATTCGCTGGAAAAGCTGCGTGTGCTGCCCATCACCACAGAGCGCGGCCAGCGGCTGGTGCTGTCCGACGTGGCCGACATCCGTATCACGGATGGCCCGCCCATGCTGCGCAGCGAAAACGCCCGCTTGTCCGGCTGGGTATATGTGGACATTCGCGGGCGGGACCTGCGTTCTGCGGTTCAAGACATGCAAAAGGCCGTTGCAGCGCAAGTGGCCTTGCCTGCGGGTTACTCGGTGTCGTGGTCAGGGCAGTTCGAGTTTCTGGAGCGTGCCACGGCCAAGCTCAAGGTGGTGGTGCCGTTCACGCTGCTCATCATCTTTGTGCTGCTGTACTTGACCTTCAAGCGGTTTGATGAAGCCCTGCTCATCATGGGCACGCTGCCCTTTGCCCTGATTGGCGGCATCTGGCTGCTGTACCTGCTGAACTACAACCTGTCGGTAGCGGGCGCGGTGGGCTTCATTGCGTTGGCCGGGGTGTCAGCAGAGTTTGGGGTCATCATGCTGTTGTATCTCAAGCACGCCTGGGATGAGCGCATCGCGCAGGGTAAGAGCAGCACCGAAGACCTGCTGGATGCCATCCGCGAAGGGGCTGTGCTACGGGTACGGCCCAAGGCCATGACGGTCGCCGTCATCCTGGCGGGCTTGTTTCCGATCATGTGGGGGACGGGCACGGGTTCCGAGGTGATGCAACGCATTGCTGCGCCCATGGTGGGCGGGATGATTACGGCGCCGCTGTTGTCCATGTTTGTGGTGCCTGCGGTGTACTTGCTGATGCGCCGCACCCAAAGAAAACAGGGAGGTGAACACCCGTAGAACCCAGCCTCTCTCTCTCTCTTTTACCCCTTCATGCGACTTGAATTCTGCGCGTGAAAGTAACGCGTACATCCATGCAGTCGAGCGTCGGTTTCGCTCAAACCATTTCAACCAAGGAAATTAAATGAAAAAGTTCTCGTACTCTGCTCTCGTTGTTGCATTGCTGTTGCCTGCTACGGCAGTTTTGGCCCAGCAAAAAATGGGGGATATGAAACCCATGGACTCAGCCATGAAGCCGTCAGCTGAATCCAAAGTGACTCACAAGGCCACGGGCGTGGTTAAGAAGGTTGATTCCAAAACGGGCGTCGTCACACTCGCCCATGAGGCCGTCAACAGCATGAACTGGCCTCCGATGACCATGGGCTTCATGGTCAACGACAAGATGCTGCTCGACAAGTTGCCCGTGGGCAAGAAAGTGAACTTCGAGTTCATGCAGGATGCGAAAGGATATGTCGTCACATCGGTCCAGTAGCCGTTATCTGCAGAAGTTGCCACCATGGGGCTCTACGAACTGTGTGGTGCAGTTGCTGACATGGCATCTCAGTACAAAGAAATCACCAGTTCCTTGCTAAATGCTTCGTTCTCGAACAGAAAGTCCTCCCTGGAAACCGACGAAGCCCGGTTGCGTACGTACCCCGCAGGGTTGGCCACGACGCGGCATCGGCCCACCTGATAGTCAAGGAGTCGTGAACGTGGCCGTGCAGCCACAGGTCAACGTTGGGCATCAGCGCCGACAGATCGCTCACATACGCACCGTTGCGTTTGTCCCCCACATACAGGGGGTGGACTGACAAGGGATGCGGGCCATGGTGGGTGATGACCACTGTTTTCCCCTCAAATGGCTTGGCGAGCTCTTGTGTCAGCCAACGCCGCGAGGCCATATGCTGATCCAAGGCATCCTGCGGTCTAAATGCAGATCAGAGGCAAGCTGGATCTTCATGGAATGCACCAAAACCGACAGGCAGCGGACTGCGGAAAAAAGTAGCTCAAAAAGTCAATTGGTAAATTTGAACTTCATCGCATCCAGCTGAAATTGGTCAGCATTGAATCCCACAAACGAAGCTGAATACCTCTCACCAGTCGTCGTTTCAAAGACATCCATGGGAATGTATTCGGTATGCGGTTCACGCCCAGACCAAACCACACCGATCTGGTCCATTTTCCAGGTATCGGTTCCGTTCACATGGCCGGGGGTGAGGATATGTACCGATTTCAAGCGGATCCCGCTTTCCACACCTAAGCTGATCAACTGTTCCACACCGCTGAAGTCCGCAAACAACATGGTGCGACCGCACGCAAACTCCTCGTCGCTCGGAGTTTCAAACTGCTCGAAGTAAGCCAAAAACCATGTTTGCTGCAAGGCAAGCTCAGTCGCAGTCCAGACAGTCTCGTCAGGTTCACAAAACAGGCTTGAAATAGGGGAGCGAAATGGAGCGCGGGTGAGGAACATAGAGATTCAAAATGAACACTATAGATTGTAGCTCTATAGCGTTCATTGCTAATTAATCGGAGTGCATGTCAAATGCCACCAAGCCTAGAAATAACTTCGCAACTGCACTTCGCGCCATTCGTCGCTCAAAGGGGTTGAGCCAAGAGTCTTTCGGCCTTGTTTCAAGCCGGACCTATGTCAGCACCCTGGAGAGGAACATCCAATCGCCAACGCTGAACAAGGTAGATGCTTTGGCGGAAGTCATGGGAGTTCACCCTCTGACGCTGCTTGCCATGTCCTACCTTCGTAAATCAGACACATCTTCTGTGGACAAACTCTTGGCACAGGTTTCTGCTCAGCTCTCAGAGTTAGAAAAACAGCCTTGAAAAGGCCTCGCAGATCCCTTAATCATGGGGAGTTGAACGTAGGCTAGTCTGGATAGACTTGGGTGCATCACCAATTCGATGCACCACCATGCTCTATTCAAGCCCAAGCAAAGGGGCAGTTTCAGCAGTTCAGATTCTTTTCCTGGATTTCGACGGGGTGATGCACCCTGAGTTTTGCCATGAATCCAAGCATTTTGTGCACCGGGACAACTTTGAAGCCGTCATGCGTGCGGCACCCCATATCGATCTGGTTATTTCCAGCACGTGGCGTCAAAAACGGTCCTTGGATGAACTCAAGGAATTGTTTACAGCAGATGTGGCTGCGCGGATCATTGGCACCACGCCCCTGTATGCGCAGCTGGAGGATGTTCCAGATGCACTGGTTGGCTATGAGCGTGAGGCCGAATGCAGAAATTGGTTGCGGCAACATGGCCGCACTGCGCAGGAGTGGCTGGCGGTGGATGACAGGTCCTGGAACTTTCGACCATTCAACCCCCATGTCTTCTTGGTGGACGGAGACGTAGGATTGGATGCTGACGCTGCTGCGAACCTTGCAGCCCGCATCAACGATGCGACGGCCTGATGGCTACTGTCATGGTCGCTTCAATGTTTTCAAAGAGCACCAGGGGCTGATCTCATGAGCACGGTTGACGACTATCTCAAAGCCGCAGAGCGCAAAAATACGCTGCTTAGCTACGCATCGGCGATCCGGCATTTTGAGGAGGAATGGAAAGGACTACTGCCTGCCAGTAGCGACGCCATTGCCCGCTATCTGGCGGACTATGCTCCGACGCTTTCCGCAAACACACTGCGCCACCGACTGGCGGCGTTGTCTCGTTGGCACCTGGACCAAGGCTTTGCCGATCCGACCAAATCCACCACCATCCGGCAGTTGCTCAAGGGAATCAGGACCGTGCACAACACCCCAGAAAACCGGGCACGACCGCTCGATCTGGAGGTTTTGGAGCGGGTAGACCGTTGGCTAACGGAAAGCATTGAACGGGCTCAGCGTCAGGGTGATCACGCCTCAACGCTGAGATTCACCCGTGACCGCAGTCTGATCCTGCTGGGATTTTGGCGGGGATTCCGATCTGATGAGTTGGCCCGCCTCACTGTTGAGAACGTCCAAATCGTGTCCACAGAGGGGATGACCTGCTATCTGGATCGCAGCAAGGGGGATCGCCAGGCACTGGGCAAGACGTACAAGTGCCCATCCTTGTCCAGGCTATGCCCCGTCACGGCATTTGCCCAATGGGTTGCGCTGGCCAAGCTGGACCGTGGTCCTGTTTACAGGGGTATTGATCGGTGGGGACACCTGTCCAGCAAAGCCATGCATCCCAACAGCCTGATTCCACTGCTGCGCAGCATGCTTTCTCTGGCAGGCGTGCCGCAAGTGAAGGAGTACAGCAGTCACTCTTTGCGCAGAGGCTTTGCGGGTTGGGCCAACGCCAGTGGCTGGGATATCAAGGAATTGATGGAGTATGTAGGTTGGACGGACATCAAGTCAGCGATGCGCTATCTAGACACTCCTGATGCTGAGTTGCAAAGCCGGTTTGAGCAAGGCCTGCGAATTGATTGAGCGAAGAAATATAAGAAGAATTACTTCACTGAAGGGACTGAATTGCAAAAGACATCACCGGCTTCCGCCGCTAGGTTAGTAGCCCCGATTCATTCAGAGCGTTCACCGGCTCCAGAAGATGTCTGGGACCACCGTGCCTATTCAACTTGGCGGAATGAAATCTGGAAACTCATTGAAGATTTTGTAGACGCTGATGTGAAGAAGGCCTTTTTGGAATGCCCCCCAAAGTATGTTGTTGGAGACGACTTGAGTTGGCTGGATGACATCGTCTATGCAGTGCGCAACGATGAGATTGATTCCAAAGCACTATTGGCCGAACGGCTGCGTAGCAGCTACAGAGCGTTGCGCGCGGTGCACGGAACCAGGACCGACAACATCCCAAAGTTTTATCACGACGGATTGCTCCCGATGGTTCCCGAACTGCTGCATGCTCAAGCCCGAGAAATCTTCTTGGGCGGTGAATTCCCCGAGCTCACGGAAAGCATGCTTCTGAATGCGATCGAAGCCGTAGGGAGTGAGCTGCGAGAAGGGCGTGTGTGGTTCGAAGCCAATGAAGAGATGTTGATAGCCCAGGCGGGGCACTACATGCTTTACGGCAGTGAGTATGTGACCGCCATTGCGGCGCATCTCCAGGGCTACCGGGACTATCGTCAGGTACTGAAGAACAGTGGGCAGCCAACCATGTTTGTTTGCGATGTTCCTCTGGAGCTTATCAACGAAGGAATTCTCAAAGAGTTTGCGGGAGGCGCGCTGGAATCGGTTTTTCAGGAATTGCTGGACGGACCTGAATTTGTTCCCGATCGCTGGCGGGGAGCTGGCTTCTACATTCGCAAGCCTCTGTCGGCAGAACATCTGGTCGGCCATTACCACCCGAATGTGAGGCGTGATCCGCTTCGTTGATTCTAGGGTAAACCCTTAATTCAAACCGCGACAATTAGCACCGAAACCGAGATCACCCCAAAAAGCGGGGCTGGTCCAGTTGTGGGAGGTTGTAGTGAACTCCGTCGATGCCGTAAGTCCGCGCTAGGTCATCGGTTCTGCTGACGTGGGTGACACAGCAGTTTCCCAGCCCCCAACCAGTGTCCTGGTTGTTGAACTGCCGACCGCGGAAACGTGCTCCGCAGCAGGCGCATTTGAGGGCCACGATGGGTTTTGAGGCATCGGGGTGGCTGGTGCTGTGCGCAGCTGGTTGCGCCGGCACAATCGCTTGATCCACACTTGGCGTGGTCATGTTTTGCATAGGTGTCCCTTGATGAAAGGTGGGCACCTTGCCCTGTGGGCACAAGTGCCCATCCGGGTTTATGTTGGTTCCGCTACTGCCTTTCAGCGGTAGCAGACAGCATGGGTGGTTATCGCTTCAGGCCTATCCCGTCCTGCGCATATTCCAATTTTGGAGCAGCACATAGGTGTTGAGACTTGCGCTGCAACTAGCGCTTGCGCCGCTTCTTCTTGGAACGCAACAAATGTTCAGGAAGAACCAAAGTTCCCGTCCATTCGCTCAATGACTCAGCTTCAGCAGCTAACTCTTGATACTTGGAGGGGGACAGTTTTACTATTCGCTTGTCCGTGAGAAGGAAAACTGGCGATTTTGGTCCTGCGTCGCGCATGCCATTGCGAATACGATTCCAGCGTCGTCGCAGATTTGCGGCCTTAGACGATTTTTTTGTCTTTGCCATGGTTCAGCGCCCTTGCCGGTTGATGGACAAGAGGCTGCCAACGGTGGCAGGGCACGCAATAGGCACTGTTATGGGTTGTGTTGCATTTGCCAATTCGGGATAGGCAGTCAGGGCACGGTCAATGGCGGCAATATCTGCCTCCAGCGCAAGTGCCTGATCAACAACGGTTTCATCACCCTTGATTTTGCTGAGAAGGTCGAGCCGTTCCAGCTTTTCTTCGCGCAGCTTTTTAACGACCCATTCGTCAGAATTTGGAACGCCGTCTGCGCGCTTAACGTCTGCGATTTCGAGCAGGCGTTTAAACTTTTTGGTCAACATCATGATGCTGTATTCCTTATTGAAGGCCCACAGCGGACCGCTGCCAGCATAGGCAAGCAAGTCGCCCTGGGCAGTTGGATAGGTGACCGGCAAGCGGTCGTTGAATTCGAGCCGAAGCCCCAAAAGAAAACCCGCACAAGGCGGGTTGTGGATGTCAGCGAAGTTTTGTGTCGGGTCTGATACCCACCTTCCGGTGGATAACAAACTCATTCAAAAGGCGGATCGCTGCAGCATTGATGTCAGCCTCTGCTTTCTGGAAATTTGCAAGCAAATTTCTCCGCGCGGGCTGCTGCGTGTGTTCGGGCTTGAAAATGCCCAGGCGTGCACTGAAGGTCATGTAGACCCATTTGCTATCGAACGGGATAACCGCGAGGTGGTCGCACAGAATGTGGATTACCCCTTGGTTTGCGTTGATGGCGCTACCGCTGAGAAGGTTGGTCGGAATGTCTAGAACGGGATGGGCGCTCTGGAGCGCGGCATCAAGTTTGGATGTTCCATAAGCCACGATTACGAAGGCCTTGCCCTCGTGTTCGAAACTTTCAACCAGTAAGCAGTAGTGAGGGCTAGTACCGGGTAAGTCCGGCTTATCCTCAAACGGAAACAGACACTTGAGAATTGCACCCCGCAGCAACTGTGGTTGCGTGGTCATTGGAACTTCCTTCTTGTTTCAAATCGCCGGCTTTGTTGAGCAGCTTGGCGAGCAGTCCTTCCAGCGCCGCAGTGGGCACTTCAGCCGCAACGTAGCCCACGACACCGTTGGTGGTCGTGAACTTTGTGCCGAGCTTGCCCTTTGGGGCTTGGGTGACTTTGCGTTCCATGCGCCAATGATACGCGCGCGAAGACAAAGTTTCCAGCGCTGCCTTTAGGGCAGCTTTTCCAGTGTTGCCCCATGGGGGACGTTGGTTGCTTTTCACAGCATTTTTACTCCTTAGGTGAAGCCCAAGGGTTCAAACACTGGCCCTTCGGGCTGTATTCGCCCGAGGGAGTGGTTGGTGTTGAAGACCGTAGTCGGTCAATGCGCTGCTGGCACATGACCAGCGAATCGGCTGTATGAGTTGCACAGGTTGGTGCATAAGGCATTGCGCCTGAAAGAATCCAAATTCTACCCAGCCCCACCAGTGCTGTAAATCAACTCCGACTACCTCGGAAAAGCGGGGCCCCTCGAAGGCTGGGCGCCCTCGCCTTCCACCTCCATCAAAATCCACGACTGCGCGTAGTCCACGACCTGGCAACCGGCTGTGATCCCTTGTTCAAAGCCGTTTATCACCAGCATCTCTGATGTGGCATGCACCAGGCTGGCATCACTCAGATGTAAGACCTCGCCGCCTTGGCAGTGAAAGGAGGCAGTACGCACATGGCGATTGAGTCGCGGGTCGCGTACATCACGCATTGAGAAAGATCCGCGCACGGCACGTAACAGGCCGGCGTTATGACGCGGCACCACTACTCCGTCTTGTCTTGCTCTCATCATGTCAAATTGCACTGTACGAATATACAGCACATCAATTGAGGGGGAGAGAAAACCACCGAAGCGGTTGTGATCGGGTCAGCGCCTGATTTTCTTCGACAACTGTTTCAACACGTTTAGCTCAAAAAAAAGGCCCTGAACTAGATGTTCAAGGCCTTTCGATTTAGAGGACTCCGTGACGTCGCAAGTTGTTCACTTGTGCCGGTCGCTTCATCTCCAGTTGGATTTCCCAAACTCCGGGGAGCTTGTCCCCAAGTCGGTAGATTGAATTCTCCGTTTTCACCTCACCCTTACGGGCAAAGCGAACTGGAGAAGTCTGGGTTACCTGCCCATTGACATCGCCCACGAGGGAAACCGTATCCTCCGAAGAGGGAACGATTTTCCAGTTGGTGATGGTTTTGATGGCGGCCATGGCGCGCTCCTTTGAAAATAGCGAGCACCGGCCGTTGGGCAGCTAGTGCCCGACAGGGTTGAAAATCAAGATGTTGTGGTCTTTCGGTTAGTCAATTCGACTTTGGATGGCTTGCACGGATCTGTACAAGCCGTCGCGCTGCCGGTTTCGCCAACGAATGCGCCGCTCTCGCGGTCCACGGAAACATGGGCGCCGCCCTGCTCTGTGTAGGTGGTTGTGCCAGCAGAAACGAACGGGCTCAGGGTTGCCGTCAGCAACAGAAGAATGATGGTTTTCATGGTTTGTCCAAAAAAATGGCCCGTACTCCATCTTTCGATGGGGTAGCGGGCCGAGTTGGGGGGTTGTGGTTTAGATCACGACGCGAGTACGCCCGCCGACGCGCTGAAGAAAGACTTCAGCGCCACGTTCGGGCAAGAGTTCACCGTCGCTTTCCTGGACGATCGTGCGGGCTACACCGTTGCAGTTCAGGAAAAACTCCTGACCTTCACTCGATGCCACCTTGTTCACGAGGGTGTTGAGACCGACAGCACCGATGATTCCGCCCAGGGCGGCTTCAGCAGTCATGCCGTTATTGGAACCAGAGCGCGAGCCGATCGCACCGCCCAGGATTGCTCCTGCGCCAGTGGCCACTGCTTTTGCTGTGTTTCCAGCTTCGAGACGAACCGTGCGAGCACGGACCACCTTGCAGATTTCCGCTGAGCCTTCCACCATTCCGTCATTACGACGGTAGGTAGACGCTTGGCGGTTGTCGCTTTCGAAGACATTGTTCAAGTTGATGTTCTGCGCACCGCTGAAAGCGGGGGCGCACAACACTGCTGCGAACAAAGCGATTTTGGCGATGAGAGAGTTTGCGGATTTCATGGAGATTCCTTTCGAGGGGAGTGGTTTGGGTTTGGGGAGAATCAAGCAGCCAGAGCTGCCAAGGGTGCACGTGGGGCAAGTCCGCGCTCCTGGAGTTCCAGAAGCGCTTCGTTGTCCCAGTGTTCGATGTCACGGGCGGCCATAGCCTTATCGTGAGACATATCTGCAGAGTCCCATGTGATGACCGTACAAGCCAGCACCACAGAGAGCCAAGGCTTTGCTCCTACGCGCTGCATGGCCACATAACGGGCACCATCAGGCAAGGGCACTTGGCGATTCAGTTGACGCACGAAGACGCCAGCCAAGATCGCTGTTGCGATATCTCCAAGAGCTGGAGATTCTTTGGACGGCACAGGGCCGATTTCAATGACGATAGTCATAGGTTCCTTTTCGAGGGTGGGTAAATGACCATGCGGCAGCTCGACGGGGATCGAACAGGCAAGGCGTGGGAGGTACAGCTGGAGAAAACCAGTTGCAGAGGAAGGGCAAGAAGCCCGGGGAAGTATGAGTCGCTCTACAAGAGAGCAGGCAACAGAAGTTGCTGAAAGAACCTCAAATTTAGCAGAAACGGGGCTATTTTTCCAGTGGTTTCAGGTCTATCACGAAACCGTGGATCACCGGCCGGTACCAGTTGTTCAGAGGAATTCGGCTGTTTAGAAGTGCCTTGTCTTTGACCCAAACCAGATGGTCGCGCAACCATTTCCAAGTTGTAAACATACGCATGAAAAGCAGCGAAAACGACTCCACCCGCGGCAGTCGCGTTGAGGTGTGGGTTACGCTGTAACCCAAAATGCTATTCCCCATTTCCTTGATCAGCCTGTTTTTCAACGGGGGTTCAATCAAGGGGGAAAACACTTCAATTCGTTCGACGCCCATGTTTTCAAGGGCCGCCAGAGTTGGCTGGGACAAAGCAGCATCGACCGCTCGCAGAAGTGGGTTTTTACGCTCCCGCTCCTCTAGGAAATTGGGCACGGAATGCTCAATCGCTGGGGCAAGGCCGTGTAAGAGAAAAAAGGACTTGCGTTGTACGTGAACTTGCACGTTCTTCGCATCCATCCGGAAAAATTCCACGATGAGGTCATTCACCCTCACGCAAGGAACTTGACGGCGTGCCATTAGGAAAAACCAAAGGCCCACCCCGAAAACCACCTGTCCGATAGAGGTAATCCACCAGGTGACCTCCACAGGATGAAAGTACCAGTTGAGCATCCTCATCTGTCTGATGTTGTGCAGTCCCATGAGGACCGCGCCCAGCAGGAACAGAACGTGGCATCGTGTCCATATTTGCGGCAATGACCATCGCAGCGGCTCTTGAACGCTGGTCAGGAGCAGCCCCCGGAAGAAGGGGCGCCATTGAGCCCACTTGAGCGCAATGAGCAGTAATACGGGCGCACCCGCGAAGAAGCTGAAGCGACAAATGACGCCGAGAAGGGTGAGTGCTGTTTGCATGAAGGCTCCGATTTTTGGAACCCTACCCCGACGGTATGAGGTCCCGTGGGGTTGATGTTTGTATGAGTTGTCCGTGAAGGACTGAAAAAGCGAAAAATATTCTACTCTGGCTATTCACAGTTGATGTGGATAACTTGCCGGCAAAACCGTACAAACCTACGCCGCGCAAGGGTTTAGGTACCTTGCCTGCGAATTGAGCATCTGGCCCTCCCGCGCAGTCGTGGGCATTTTTGGGCAAAAAAAAACCACCAGTCAAACTGGTGGCTTCATAGATCATGGTGGGATCAGTCTTGGGGCAGCCCAAGCGCGAGTACGCGGTCTGCCTCATCACGGTATTCCGTTACGACGGTGACCACTGATGGCTCGTTGCAAGAGGCCACACCCAAACGCCACCATTCGATGGCAGGGCTACCGTTGGGCCCGACCAATAGTGCCCGGGGTTTCAGTCGGCCATTGAGCAGGCTGGCGGCATAGGTTCCAGCGATAACGCGGGCTGCGTCTGCCGCGAACTGCTTGGTCAGTCTGGACAGTTCTTTCTCAGAGGCGTTCTTGGGCAGCATCACAAAGCACGATTCGAGCGCGTTGCGGCCTTCGCTTGGGTAATCACCGGTCAGGAGGTAATTTTGCGTGGCCTTGCCGTAATCCTGCAGATAGACAAGTGCGGACTTGGGCCCAACGACCGTAGGAAAGGTCCGGATTGCAATGGCCGTGAGATCGCAAGGCGACCAGCCGCTCCATTGGAGCAGCAAGCGAACCTTCGCTTTGTAGGTTTCCTTGTCGATGACGGGAGATTCGATAACGTGGTTCATGGGGAGGTCCTTTCGGGTCATGAACGGCGCCCCACCCTATCGGGCTGAGGCAGCCCGTTCGGGGAGGTTGCAGGCTATGCCTGGTCAGGTTGGGGATTTGCTTTCACCCTTTTGTTGCACAGGGGGGGAAGGCGGTTTGCCGGTAGGCAGGGTTTTCATAAGCTGCGAGAAGGAGCTGGGCAGCACATCGATGACGGTGTATTGCGGAAACTCTTTAGTGGCCAGCACGGTGAATACGATCTTGGCGCTATCGGGGGTGTCACTGATGACCATGCCCTGAACGATTTTCAACGTCGCGTCGCTCCCGTTGAGCCGCAAGATAGCGGACACGAAGTACGGGGTGTATTCGGCTTGTTGTGCCTGGGAGAAGCAGGCGAAGAACGCCAGTAGAAGTGTGGTGATGGTTTTTTTCATGGATGGGATGTGAAAAGAGCAGGCGCACAAAACCGGATGGTGTTGCTTGCTAGCTCGGTGGCGAGGGTGGGTGAATTCACATGCGGCTGATGTCCCCCGTAAGGGCATAGACCGGTGATCAAAGCCTTAGACCATGAGTGACATGGGCCTATGGCAGCCAGCGGGGCTGGCATTGCTGCTTTGTATGAGTACGGCCACAGAACGTGGCAGAAAGAGCCCCAATTATCTCTCAGCCGTTGATGCGGCACAATAAAGCCCGCGCACACAGCTAGTGCCCGCCGCCCGCAAGGCAAACGCGTTTCGACGCGATAGCCCACTACCTAGATTCAACTCCTGGCGGGAGTGCAGCGGGCGCATTCTTGGCCATGGAGTTTGATTCATGAGAAAACCAGCAACCGATTCCCTTCTGAACCGCATCAAGAGGGATGCCAAGCGACTCACCAGCCCCGAGCAAACCTACATGCAGGCGCTCGATGCGCTATCTGCGGAGGTGGGCTACAAAGACTGGCACACCATCGCTAGAGCCAACGGGGAGCGCAAGGCCAACGAAGTTGAGGCGATTCCCTTGGACCCGGTGTTGCCTCGCTACTTCGACAGCACACCGAACGAAGAAAGGTCTACACAGCAGCTCGACAAGTTTTGGCGAAAGCCATTCATCCTGAGCCGGGATGATGGCACTTTCGAAGCACGTTGTCTTGATGGTGGTGCTTGGGATAGATCGACCTGGTACGGTATTGCAGACACGGCCGAGGCTGCACGGCAGTTAGCAGCCGACAAGCTGGAAGCTTGGACTGTGATGATGGCGAGGCCCGTTGTCACTTACCGCAGCGGGGATGACTTGGTGGATCTGGTGCACTTCGACCACCGCCCTGATGCAGAGCCCACTCGCTTTGCAACTGGCGTCACGATTGCGGAGGCCCATCGACTGTTGGTAGAGTTTGACGCCCAGGCGGCCAGCCGAAAAAAGACGACGCCATAAAAAAAGCCCCCGCTCGGCCAGAAGGCTAAGCGGGGGCTGGGTTGAGGGGTGGCTTAGGAGCGCAATGCGCGCCGCACTGAAGCCGCGTTGTAGTCTTCTAAGGCCTTTTTGATGGCGATGCGCAGATCACGATCGCGGGGTACATTGTTTTTGTCCAATGCATCACGCAGATTGATGTCGTTCTGCAGCCGCAATTTGGCTTCAGCAACACGATCGCGGATTGTGGGCGATACAGACAGCAGTACCTCACCTGTCCAACCGCCGTCGGTGGTGAACAAGCTGGCGCCACTGTAGTTTTCCAACGCATCGTTGCAGACTTTCGTGCCCTCTTCAGGAGTGCAAAAACGATGCACAGCAATGCCGTTTTGTTCGCACACCAGAATGGCTGTGAGCTTTTGCTTTGTTTCTTCTGCGAATTCAGTTGTCATGATGGAGGGTTCCTGTTGTTTGTGAAGGGCAGGTGTGCGGTGGTCTAACCATCGCAATGCCTTTGCCCGAGATGTCGTGAAAACCGTATTGCCGATAGAGTGATTCCAGCCCCTCGCGGGTAACTGGTTTGTCCTCCAGTGGGCACGGTTCGAGATAGAGATGGGTCATGCAGGAATCAGCGAGCCGGGTCAATTCGGCAAGCGTTTTCTTGGCATGGCCTTGACGTCGCTGATCCGACTCAACGATCAGCGCCCGCAGGATGGCTTCAGGCTGGTCCTGATCGCTTTGGTACACCATGACGGTGCCCCGCTCCATGCCAAGGCAGTGGTTGAGGGAGAGGGCGATACGCACACCGGCCTTTTCCAGTGTTCCGAATCGCTTTCCGGCGGTGTCTACATAGACCCGTGGGTGGGACTTAGCGTCTAGGGAAAGCCAGCCAGCCCCAAGCATGGCTTGATGCAGGTTCTGGGTTTTCATGGCCGTGTAGCCGCACTCTCGGAGACCACAATGCGCACTCGGTTCTGAGGTTGGTAAAACCCTGACCAGGTGTCATTGTTTCCATGCAGGCCGATGCTTCCATCCGATCGAGCTTGAGTCGTCCGCTCTACGCGCACTCGGGAGATCGGATTTCCAAAACGGAGAACATCGCCGGCGCGCACATCCATTGCATAGACGAAGCGCACCTCTTCGCGATCCTGGTTTGGTGTTTGCCCTTGTGAGGCTGCATCTTCTTTGGGAAGCTCGCAGCGCGGCTCACAGGTGCATTGATGTTTCGAATTTCCGCTGCCGCCTAGAAAGCTCTCGCTTTGCCGAGTAAGCATTCTGAGGTCGCCTTGGGACACGGGCTCACCGTCGCCCCAGCGTGGATCAGGGCCTCTCAGCCACTGGACACGTAGGGTGTGGTGAGCAACGTCGTGCTGATGTTGCTTTTGGAGATCCGAAAGTGGTGGCGTGGTTGATGGTTTTGCGCTCATCATGCCTCCACTTACAGCAGCTGGGCCAGGGCTTGCACCACGGCCTTATTACGAGGCTCTGTGTCGCAGTCGTAGGCATCGCGGATGCGCTCAATGAATTGAGCCGGAAGGACCTTTTCATTGCGGCCAATCAGGAAGCCGTAGGCGTTGATGGCGTAAGACAGCATTTCTTGCAGAAAGCCGGTATTGATGAAGTGAAGCTGCCCGCCAATGTTGCCGCGATGGTCACGTTGGAGAAATGACTTCACCTCAGGAATGGTTACGACCGTCAGCGGTGGGGTGTTGGAGGGTTGTGTTTGGATGTTCATGTTGAGGAGTGGTTGTCCGGCCCCCCCGCCCCATCACAGGGCAGTGGAGCCCGAATGGGATTTAGAACTCAGCGATTGCGCCGTTGACCACACTGAAGACGGTCTGACGCAGATCCAGCAGCGCATGCCAGTTGGAGTCACGGCGCGAATCGACGTGACACCAGGCCATTCCGTTGTCGGACTGGACTGGTTTGAGTGACAGCGAGGGGTAGCTCTCGCCTGCGCGATCACCGGTCATGTATCGCGCCGGAGCGCGACAGTCCATGCGGCGATCAAAGCGGTAGCCAATTGCGCGTAAAGCCTCTTCGAACTTCGACAGGGGCAGCTCGGTTTGGCCGAGCGTTTTGCGGTATTCGATTTCGGCTTCCAAAAGGCTCTTATCGGCCATGCGAAGATCCCTTTGCGGTCAATTGATGGGCCAGGCGGACAATGCAATCACCCGCAGAAGAGATGTAGCCGCGATAGCGCTTGCCTTGGGACGACACAGCAAAGCCGTAGCCTCGCTTGTCGTGTTGCGGAGTCAGCATACGGACCTCGATGCCGTAGCGTTCGGGGTTTTCGTAATTGCGGAAGTAATGTTCAGTGCCCGGCACTGTTACGACGGGCATGAAAAGGATATGGGTTTTCACAAAAACTCCTGTGAAGGCCCAAGGCGACGCCAGCCCCTCGGGCGATGGAGTGCCCGGGGCTGGTTACGAATGCAGACGTCGAAGCGCCTACGAGTTAAGGGGTGTTGCTCGCATCTTGACCGAGCAAGTGGTGGAACTCACGGTCCATTCCTTCCGGAATGTCGTCAAAGTACGGGTCAAAGCGTCCGGGTGGTTCGGGTTTTCTTTGGCCTAGCAACAGTTGATGTCGCTCTATGACCTTCAAACGATCCCAAAGCAATATCCAGCTTCGATAGTCCTGTGCAGCTTGCTTGAGCTGCAATGCTGCAAAGCTGCAAACTGCCATGCCGACGTAGAGGTAAGTCGCGTTGGACAATGACATCCAAAGGTACAGATGCGTTATTCCGGCGATGAAACCAGACACTGCCGGTGCGAAGTAGTAGATTGGCCGAAACCACCCCTTCTTCATTTCCCAGAAGTTACTGAGTTTGGAGTCGTGTCGGAGGCTTTGGTAGCGCTTTGACGCTTCCAATTCATCCAAGGTGGGTATGTGCATCCATGGTTCGATATGCAGTGGTTCCCAGCTCGTAAACGCGCTCTGGTCGGGGTAGGCCTTGAAAGCACTCACGCCATTGTGAATGTCCCAGGTGAACCAACTTCCGTCGTGGCGGTATGCCGCGCCCAAGTTGGTGGAAACAACGATTTTTTCGTCAGGAAAGTCCATGTGAATTCTTGGTTTATGCCCGAGAAACACTCGCCCACGGGCAAATATTCGGCCCGGGGCTGGTTGATGGAACGGAACGCCGCTTAGGTTGCCGGCTGCGTGTTGATGTCCTGGTACGTGAAAAACTCGTACAGGGGTTCGGTCAGGTGCTTGTCGCGAAAGAGGATCGCCATGTCGGCGGCCTCAGGCGCAATACCGCATCCTTTTACCCAGAAGTCAACGATTTCCTGGTCACTACTGACTTCATCGTTACTCAGGGTGCCTTGTATCTGGCGTTTCGCCTGCGGTGGCAACTTGGCCAAGACTGTGTGACCACTACCTTGAATCCAGAGGTTCACTGCATTTTGGGCACCATTGACCAAATCCAGCATGCCTTGCGGCATACCTTCGTTGTGGTCCCGGCCGCCGTACTTGGCAATCAATGCGTCGAAGTTCTTTTCAATGCAAAGGCCGCCGAGGCAATTGGCGTCGCAGTGGTCATGGAGTTCTGCGAAGTCTTTGACGTCAACGGGAATTTGACCGTTGCGGATCATTTCGAGAACGTCACGTTGGATGGCGCGAACGAGTCCGGCCAGTTCTTGTTGCGTTTGGGTGGGGTCTTGAGGCATATAGCTCCTATTTGCAAGGACACATGCCCTAGGGCAATGGTGCCCTCTGGGTGAAAAATCACCGCAAGACCATACGCCGCACCGCGGGATGGTCCCTTGGTGGGTCAAAGTATGAGTGGGCCAGCGCGAAGCTGGTACCGGGAAAGAACTTTGATTTTCCTCGATTTTCGAAAGTGCAACAACTCGCATAGGCGAAAAAAAAGCCCCATCTTTGAAAGACGGGGCTTGTGAGGTGTGTCGCTGGAGGGTCAATGCTCGCCATCCCCCGTGACGATTGCAAATTTCTCCATGAATGGCGCAGGTGTTTGGCATTCCAGCCAGGATAGATAGCCATCCATGGTGGGCGGGAACCGCGTTTCCATGACGACGTGCTCGTAGGGCTGTCGCTCTACGGGCCCCAGCTTCAGGAATGTCTCAGCCTGTAACGGCTCCTGTGCTTTCCACGCGCTTATCGCATCACTCCGCACTCGCAGGCAAAAGCTGCGGATGCGGGGCTTATTGGGACTGTCGTATGCGTGTCCAGTCGGAACGGCTGAGGAAATCTTTTTGCGGATGAGCGCAATCAGTTCCTCCGCTGGCAGGTTGGGCTTTGGCTTATAGACCAGTTTGGCCTCTTCACGAAGAACGGCCAGTCTGCAGGCCTCCTTCAGTATGGCCCGCTCATCACCGAACGCGAGAGACTTCCAGCCCCGAACGTAGGCGCCGCGAACCTTTTGGGTTCCGGTGCCGATCAGCGCTGCCATCACATAGCCTTCACCGGGGAGGCGAAAGAAAGCGAGGTCATAGATCGTTTGCACGGTCATACAACCCCCTCCTCTTCTGCTTGCCGGTCGGCAATTTCGCCCTGAAGCCATTGAGCGTCAGGAATGAGGCCCTTGATGTCCAACGTTCTTTTGACAACCTCGGCGTGTTGGTCGTGCTCGTCGGGTGTACCTGCGAACAGCTTTCCGTCTACTCGCACGCGCAAGGTATGCGAATACAGGCCTCGTAGGCAATTCGGTTGGTTGAACCGAACCGCTTGCGTATGTCGGAAGACGGCGCTGCTGAATGACGGTGTGCCGGGCTGCAGAATCGTTCCGTAGTCGGCCTCATTGCGATCATCGACTGCAAAGAGCACCTGGTCGAATCGTGTGCCATCTTCAGTACGTGTCAGCATTTGATTTTGTGCAATCAAAACGTGAGAGTAGCTTCCGATTTGCGGCCAAGCCCGTGGCACCGCTTCTACCTCGATAGTCCGTCCTTTGAGGAGGTCGGCACATCGGTGCATAAGCACTGCCAAGAAGGTGGCGGCCGTAGGATCGAGCTGCTTATTTCGCAACGGAACCCACGTGCAGTCGCTGTGAATCCGCATAGTCCCGCCAGCGTCATTGATGGCAAAAGCCGTGCGCCACAACATTTCGACAATGTGGATTTCCGCCATGCCCTTGTCTGTCTTGCAAGACTCGCCAAAGTCGTAGCCGCAACGGCCTAGTGCGAAACCTTCGGCTTGTCCGGATGTGTGATGCAGGATCGTTGTGCCGTCATCGCCAATGTCGAGCTCGAAATGGGGTAACAAATGCACAAGGCAAATGCTTTCCAGTTTGAACAGGAAGCGTGCGTCATCGCCTTGCGGCATGACGATCGTCCAATTGTGGGAATAACCCATGTGATCTCCTATGCGGCCAATGCAAGGCTGCGTTTGGGTGAAACGGTGAGGGTTTCGGTTAGTGATTTACGGGGCACATCAAAGGCCGCTAGCGCTTGCATCACAAGCGCAGCATCCCGGATGTCTTCGACCGACTGCAGCTGCACATGGCAGCGCCCCACCCTGCTCCCGAAAAGACGGGCCCGAGCGGGACGGTATGAAGCCGGCACGCGTTGGGGCTGGCAGGCGTCAATGGCTGGAAGGTGAATGGAGCTGGTGACCTCGTAGCTCTGTAACCAGGCAGTCAATGTCAGAGGCCCCATGGCTTGTACGTTGCGCCACTGGAGGATGTAAGCCTCCGGTGTGCACGACTCCCCACAGAGCTGAATCAGCCCATCCACACATCGAGCGGAACGCGCTATCACTCCCCCCATGGGAGAAGATGCGCGAAGCGTCGGCACCATCCGTCCATCGGCAAGGGTGTCCAGACACACGTGTAGTACGTGCGCAGCCTGTCCATCGACCGCGGGCATAGTGCCGCTGTAGTAACTCATGGCCACTACGTTTTCCACAGAGTGGGGTTCCATGTAATTCTCCGGTTGTTAAAAGCGCTCAGAACGAGCGTTGAATGAAAACGCCCCTAACCCCTAGAGGTCAGGGGCGCGGAGCCACAGAGGGCGTTCAGGTGCCTTCGGGGGCTATTGGGCAATGCCAGTAGATGCGGAGCATGTGTTGCGCCACGCGGTGACACGCCAATCCCATGGGGGAACGTTGTCACTAGCGGCCCAGAGGCCTCGTTCGGCGAGGAATGCTTGCGTTTGAAGACCCGGGAGGGACTTGTCACGCAAGTAGCGCTTATTGGACGTATTGGCCCACGCTAGTCCTATACGGACCAACTCACGGCTTACCGTCCCGGATTCATGCGGGATGTCGCATACCTGTCGACCGTATTTGTCCTGGTCGTGGCATGTGAAAAGCACAGTCTTTCCGAGAACCATCCCTGCAAGGGCATCCTTCGATTTTTGCGAGAAGGGCTGGCCGGGTTTGCATCGGTTTTTGAATGTTTCGGGTGCATCAATGCTGGCCAGGCGCACGGTGACTTTCTCACCGGCACCTGTCATGGCCACCACCGTATCACCGTCATCGACGTGAATCACCCGCGCTTGGAAGCTAGGTTGTTCGCCGGCAGAGGCCGGGCCTGTAATGCCCAGCCCACAGACCAGTGCTGCGATCGTGACGCCGACCAGCGAGAAAATGACTTTGCTTTGCATTGTCGATTTCCTATGCGGCCATTCGTCCTTGTGCGGCTGAGTCAATTTCAATAGAGCCATCGAGTTTCCAGCGAACCATACGGTTGCCTACATTGTCGATAGCGTCTTGACGGATGCTTTCGTACATGGTGCCGGGTACGCCCGATACCAAGGCATCCAGTTCTTTGCGCAGTTGCGAGATTTCGCGTAAGCCTTCGCCGCTTTCGGCCGTGGGCTCCTCTACGTTGTTGTTTGCAAAAATTGTGAAGTAGTACTCGCCGCATTGCCGGTCATAGCCGGCCAGGACGATTTGGCCATCTTCGGCCGCAAAAACGTGTTGAGACATGGTGAGATCCTTTCAAAGAAAAAAACTCCCAGCACGGCAAGCGTGAAGGGAGAGGAGGAAGGCGTTGGGGAACGCCAAATGGGGGACCTGTGATCGGCCATCCTCTTCAGCTCGTTTGTGGACGAGCTGAAAAAAGGCGCAATGCTGTGCTCGCGCAGTCAGTTTGCGTGCGTGTCGATCAATTCAGGGAAGCGGTGACTTGGAGAAATCCAAACCGCAGAACTGCAGGCGTAACCTGCTTGGTGTGTATGAGTCTGCCGCTAGGGCATTAAAGTGCAGTAATCATAGCGACAACCGCGGGGTATGCCAATCCCAAAATGGGGCCGGTGGCGCGCAAATTGAACGAGTGACGAAGGTCTACGTGGTGTTTGCCGTTGGACCTTCAAATCCAGTTGTGCTGCTGGTGAAGTCTCTCAACTTGAAAGCAAGTAGAGAGACTTCGATTGGCCGGGCGAATCTGACACTTTAGTCATGCCCTACTAGCCCACATGGAGGAAATCACGCCTCGTTTCATCAAGTACAGACTTTGCCTGTAGTTCGATATCCAAGGTGCGGTCAGGTAGGTAGGCTTGGCGATCAAAGGACACATCAAGACCGCCGATCTTTCCGATGGCCATGGACTCGTGATGAAGGTGGGATGCATCCATTTCAGGTATCGACTTCGCGCCAGCGACGATCGTCACATGACTGCAGTGCACGATATTGCCACCCATGGCACCCTCCCATATCACCTCACGGGCGCAAATGGTTCCGCCAGACACCGTACCTTCCGCCGTGAGCAGGACGCGCCCGTTGGGTGTGTAGATGTGGCCTTTCACAGTGCCACGAATTTCCACGTCCCGATCGGTCTCAAAACCTCCGCTCAGGGTCTCACTACTCAACACGACGAATGTGTCTCCCTCCCGACGATCAGGCTCTAATGAAAGCGGAGCCACGTTGACTTCTTCCAGAACGCCGATCTTGAGCAAGAGTTTTTTAATCATGGAGGTCATTCAGTTGCTTCCTCCTGTAGGGACTGGATGTTTCCATTCAACTCCTGAATTTTCAGCAGCAAGGCCTGGTAGGGCTCTTTGTACTGTGGTGTCTTCAATTCAGGCATGGCCAGCGCAAGGCGTTGCACCTCGGCATTGAGTTCAAGCAGCAGTACAGCTTTTTCCTTGCGTAGCTCTAATGCACGGGTGAGCTCTGCTAATTTCTGCTCGGATGGTTGTTTGGCTTTCGCCTGAAGGACTTGCTGCTCCATTGCCGCCGCGGATTCGCGGAGCTGCTGGTTTTGTTCCATCAAGTTTTTGACCTGCCATCCAAGGACAATGGCGACCATTGCGCCCGATGCAACCGCAGCGGCAACGCAAAGGCCGGCACGGCTCAGTTGAAACTTGGGGCCAGTAGCCCCAAAGTTGGTACCGGATACATTGCCCATGCTTAGCGCTTGTTGTAAGGGTGAGCGCCGCCGTCGATGTAACCACCGTCGTATGCATTCAATGTGCCGTAGTACGCCACTACGCTTGCAACGCCAGGTCCAATGAGCACCACATCGCCGGGGCATACCAATTCAGTCTTCGGACGCTCTTTTCCGTCACTTGATGGAGTGCCCACGCGGCCGCCCATCAAGATCACACGTTCCGACGCGTGAACAGAACCCTTCACTTCACCCGTGGGCTCAATGACTGCAGAGCCGTTCGCACAAATCAGATCACCAGTCACGATACCGGCGATGCGTGCGCCCTCCTCAACTTCCAGCGTACCCTTGATCACAGCACCTGGGGCGATGTACGTTTTCAAGCGATCCTTTTCTTCGCTGATCACGATTTCCGAGTAGGCCTGTATTTGGGCTTGGCTGGGCTGACGCTCATTGCTCGGAGCTGGAGACTGTTGGCGTGTTTGGGCATGAACCATTCCAATCACGTTGTCACCGTTGGAATGATCTGCACCGGTTGTTGATGCGTGAGCTGATGCGGACATAGTGGGGTTCCTACTTTTTGATGATGCGCTGGTTGGTAGTGATTGACCCATTTCCTGAGTCAATCGCCTTGATCACTTCGCCCGTAGGCAAAGCATCCCCCAAACGGTAGGTGCGCATGGTTTGCCCACCGTCTGAAGAGAGGAGTACGGCCGTATTTGTGCCGAGGAAATCAAGAATCGAGAGCGGCATCAGTGGCTTGACTGGTGCGCTTTCTTGCACGGGCAAAGTCGCTTTTGCGGGAGGTGTCTGTGGTGCTGCAGGAGGCTGTGCCGGCGCAGGAGACGGCTTGACGGTGTTGATGCCGGGAATCAATGTGATGGGCTTGGCACTCGCAGGCGCCGTGCTTTCTACCTGGCCGGCTGGCTTGACAGGTTGCTGATCTATCAGCGCGCGGATTGCCGCTGCCAGCTGATTTGCTGCGTCGGCTGGCTGCGTCGCGGGTTTCGTGTCCCCGATTGGCTTGGTGTCCGCACTTGCAGACGCTGTAGGCACCACCGGTGTAGCGGTGGGTGTGATTGCGGCAGCCGCTGGCGCATTTGTTGGGGCTGGGGATGGTTGCGCAACACTCGCTGGTCTAGCCACTGCTTGAGCGGGCTGTGGCAAGGGCGTGCTGCTAGAGGAGTTGGTCCACACCCATGGCAGCCTGTATGAACTGAGGTCCAAATTCCGGGCCATGGGTGTGATCACGAACGCGTTAAGCGCTGTCACCACCACCGCGGCAATCAGGACCACCAACGCGATATGACGCTCACGACGTTCCAAAACAGCATTTCGCCGAGCAAGCATTTGATAGCAGGACTCATTGCGGATGTCTTCGGGTGTCAGCTCATGTTTAAACGGACGGTCGTCTACACCGTCGAGCTTCTGGACGACTATTTTGAGAGGTGGTGGTATGAACGGCCGCATTGCAATCTGGTTTAGTGACGCAGCGTCAGTTGCGCTACATAGGCCTGAAAAACTTTGGCAATCTGGCGCTCTTTGGGGCTCAACATGGACAAGTCAGTGGTCATCCCTGCTTGGAGCCATTCATCAATGGCTTCAACGCTGCAGCGCTGCACAAAAGTCCTGTGCAGGGCTTCTCTGAACTCGTTCAATGCACGCCTCGCGGTGGCCTGCGAGCCGCCGCCCGACAACTCCCTGAGTTGATTGGTGTTCAGCAGTACACCGTGCTCATAGAAGGCATGGTTGGCGATAGATGTGTGACGTGTCTCGTAGTCACCGGTGGTCTGCTGCGCAAATGCAACCAGCCCAGCCGGGAAAGGCGACTCTTTCTTATCGATACTCACCATATGCTTTTCTTCGGTATTTAGGATGAGTTCAGGCTACGGTTTTGACATCGGAAAACAAGCGTTTCACAACACGTCTCCCATCGGGATTTGGCAGGGTGTGCAGCTGATAGCCAGCGTTTTCTTGCCCCAGGCGCTTTGCTTGCAGTTGGGACACTGAAACTTGTGGCGATTCCGCTGCTGCTGTTCGGTTTGCTGAGGCATTTGCAACTGCAAGCCCGGATACATGGTGGCCGGCGTTTCCACCGTCTTGGGGCGCGCAAGCAACGAACTGATCGTGGTTGCTTGTTCGGGCTTTACGGTATCCAACGGTGACTGTTGTTGCTGATCGCTTCCTGCGTGCTCACTGATGGCCTTGGGGCCAGCAAGTACTGCTACAGCATTTTCTTCGGAGGGCTTGTCAGTTTGCGCGGAGGGCTCAGCCACTGCGGGGGGCGCGGCTACAGGGACATCGCTAGAGCGACCTATTGGCCTGATGGGACGCGCAGGAAACCGGTCGTACCAGGTGAAGACAAACCCGCCTTCGAGCAGCTGTTTCGCGGCTGTTTCAAATGGCCCTCCATCAATGATGTAGTGGCCCATGTGCTCGCCAGTTTCATCCCCACCAATCATGTCTGTACTTGAAGGGTACAGACCGATTTCTTTCATCTTGTCGGCCCATTGCCGGTTGTGATAACCACGGCGGCCAGGCTTTCCGAAATAGGTTTGCCAGACATGCACCTGCTCGTGGACGAGCATGGACAAAATTTCCGTTGGGGATCGCACAGCCAGGTAACGGGGATTCATAGCCAGTTCGCCTGTCAAGGCACCAGCAACCGTCGAGAAACGGCTGGGTGACCAATAGGCCTCTGAACTGTGTTTCCGCTGCAAGGTAATCAGCACATACGGTAGTTGCCCATCGAACAGCTTCCCATTGAAAAACTGGTATGCCTGTTGCAGCTCTGGGTAGAGTTCGCCGGTCGGATCATCGCTAGGGCGATGTTCCGCTGAAGCGTCAGACTCTCCCGCGTAGTCATCCTCAACGTCAAGCTGTGCAGCCATTTTGGTTCGTGCAATCCAACACTAAGTCATAAAAAAAGCACCTGCACATGCTGCTATTCCAACAGACGTAAAACGTCCTTACAAAGCCATATTGGCCGCGCTTTTTGGAACAGGAGTGTGGTTGAGTGCCGACTTATTGCCGGTTGCTGTGCGTACAGCTGAAAGTGCTCCTATTGTGCCATCGCCTCAATTCACGCGCAATACTCCCCTCGCTGTCTCCCAGCTTCATGTAGGGCTGCCATTAGCGCCACCAACCTCTGCGCCAGGACCTCTGCCTTGTTGACCAATTCATTTACCGGTGTGGTTTCCAGCTGGCACTCACCGTAGGTAATGTTTACGAATTCGCCAATCTCTGGCGGTATGTCTGCCCCATAGAAACTGATCCCCTCCGCGAGGCTGTCATGGGTCGTCGGGCTCTCCAGCGCATCAGAGCAATGAAATGCGTAAACGCCTGGAGCAATCTTTTGGATATCGAGTCGAACAATCATTGGCAAAATTTAATGCATTTGCACGCGCCTGCTGCAGAAAGCGAACCAGAGTGATTTAGCCCTTACGGTTCGTGACTGCTGCGGCGGCAAGCACCGAGCATGGTCATTGATCGAATCAGGCCAACTGTTCGTCACGCTCGCCTAAGCGCCTTTGGCGGTGCGTGTTCCGGGATCTTGGGTGTTTTCGCCTGTTTCGTACACCAGCCCTTCCCGACTTCAATCACGCCGCTCCAGAGGCCTCGGAGCTGTGGATAGGTAGTCGCTTTGGTAGAAACCACGCGTAGGTTATTGGGCTTTGCTTGCTGATCGGGCTGCGCGTTCTTTCGTGGAAACCCTTCACGCAGAAGCGCACCAGCAGCGGAAAACATCACCAGCCCCATCGTGCTGATCAGCAGCCCGCGAACAATGCCGTAGGCATGCATTCCCCCTTGGCCCAGGACCGACGCCATGGTGGGTTTGGTGGCGGCCTGCAGCTGGGCTAGCTCAGTGGAAAGAGGGGCGATCTGTTCTTCGACCTTCAAAGCGTCTCGAAGCGCAACAGCACCCAGAGTGCGGGTCCATGCATTTGCGCTGGCACTTTGTGTTTGTCCGTTTTCACGCAGGCCTTTTGCCGCAGCTCTGCGACTTTCAATCGAGGCTTTGAGTTCTTGGATGCGCGTGGCTTTGGATGTGGCCTCTACTTCGCTGGCCTGATCTATTGCCGCTTGAGTGATGTAAATCGTGGCAGCTTCAAAGGCAAGCAGTAAGGCACCAGCGAAGATCAGTGTCACTTTCATTGCGCGCAACTGCTTGGATGGGAGCATGGCCGCGATACCAAAAGCAGCAAGCTCTGTCGCGATCATGAGGATGCCCGTCAAGACGAGCAGGCTTCGGGCCATGGGGTCAGCCTCCAGCTTCTCCAGCCCCAGGATAAAAAACTGTGCAGTCACGCCACTGGCCCCAAGGCCAATTGCTGCCGCTACAACGGCCATCAGCATGTACGCCCAGCGGGGCATATTGGGAGCTTCGTGATTATTCATTCGGACAGCCTGGTTAATACCTTGTTGTCCGGATTCTAGGGGTACTTGTACCCCAAGATCAAGTTATTTTTTTAGGGTACTTGTACCCCAAGATGATTGCCCTAGTTTGTCGCTTTTCTGACCTGAAAATCAGTCCTTGTTTTCAAGTCTCTTCTTCGCGCGATCGAGCAGTGAAGGCTTGAACGGGCGAAATTTATTGGACTCAGGACTGGCAAAAAAAGCCTTCCAGGTGACCATTGAGTAAGCCCGTGGCCCGAGTCCCTGATTGAACTTCTTTAACGCTTCTGCTTGCGTCAGGCCGGCCTCAGCGACAAGGGCACGAAGCTGCTCATTGCTGGACATTGATGACTGATCGGACATGGCAATATTTTAGCCCTCCATATCCGCGCACGCTTCGATTCAATGCGCGACGAGATAGCCTTCGGTAACTCGGCTAACGGTAACCTGCTCTGCAAGGCTCCAACGCTCGATAGTCGTGCGGAGCATTTCATGCGCAGTGACGCCCCCGTGACTGTGCATGCGTGTCCCTGTGGCGGGGTCGCGCATGGCCATGGTGACTCCACGCGCGGATTCCATACGTATCTGCGTGGCGTACCTCGTTTGACTCCACTCGTCGAAGATGATTTCGTCGGTGCTGATCACCACAGGCGACAGCCGCGCACTGCTTTTCAGATCAGCTTGCTTCAGTGCAACCTCTGCGATGTCCCATTGCGGAAACAGTACCAGCAAGCGCGCAAGAGTCTCGGCATTGAAGCCCACACGCGGGCCATCGTTGAAGACATTGAAGGCTCCATCGACCCGTAACGTGTTGAACATGAAAAAGGTGTAGGCGCGATCCTGCACTGATTTGCTCATTTGATGTCGATGCAGTTTCAATGCTGCGGTCAGGTTTGGGTCAATCATGCGTCACCCCCGGATGCCAGAAAATAGCCGCATAAAGCCCTGCGACCAGTAGTAGGCCAAGCACCAAGATACCCAGCAACACTTGTGACATATCCGCAGCCAAGATGCCGAGCGCTGAAAAGGCAAGTACCGCCAGTAGGACTACACACAGAAGTCGTTTTTTCATAGTTTCTTCGCGTTGCAAGTTAAGGCGCGGGAACGTGAAACTGTTTCAAAGCTTCCGCTGCTGCATACACATTCGACACCGTTTGAGCGAAAGGGGTAAGCATTTCTCTGGGAAATGATGACGTTGCGCCTTTCGATGCGAGATTCATTGCCAATAGATCAAGTCGCTTTATGTCGTTGCTAGAGACTGAGACCTTGCCTGACAGGGCCGTAGCCTCATTCAGGAATTCACTAAGAGCTGTGATCAAGCTCGTAAGCCATTTCGTCTTGTCAGCGTCCGATCTGTCGATTGCATTCGACATCATGAGCAGAGGAGCAATCGCACCAATCGCCGCGCGAATATGCACCACTGGATCCTCTGAGACATTTTGCGCCGGCGGTAGAGGCATAACGTCAAGTCCACGGCTTTTCGCCCAGGCGCGTGCGTAGGCATCCGTATCCAGAACTTGGCATATCGTCAACGCTTCTTCCAATCCGAGCTTGGCCCCCTTGGCTCCAGCAAGGGCATTTTTTAAGTGCCTGGCACTCAAATTCCCACGCGCTGCTATTTCTTCTATCGATACGCCACTAGCCTCGACGATCTGGCGCATGCAGGCAATAGGGTCGAAGACTTCTTCGGATTCTGGCAACGGCTGGAATTGTTGATTCGAGGTCACTGCGTTCATTGCTTTCCTTGCGCATCATGGTTGTGACATGGCGGCAGTACCTCGAAGCCTTTGGGTTCTACCCAGTCTTCGCGGTCCACAGTCTCCGTCCAGCGCTTGAAGGTTTGCGACGACTTGCCGCACCAGTTGCACGAGCGCGACCGGTCTACTGTGTGCCAGCGGGTGTCATCACCCTGAAAGTGCATTGAGTGGTCCGTGTCAATGGCACAGCGCCCATCAGCGACGTAACGCTCCCAGAATCCCACTACTTCAACAGCATCTATGTGCTGCCATGCAAACGTCCGCTCCTTTTTGCCATTACAGAGGACACCGAGCAGCTTGGAGCCAATGAGTTCACGGCCATCGAGCATGCCGATCCACAGCACGTCATCGGTGCAGCGGTACACGCGCAACGCCCATGCTCGTGACTTTTGACCCTTTAGCCATCGGTATAGGTTCGGGCTGTACTTGGCCCCCTTGTCTGGTGAGACTTGCTCAATATCCAGTCCATTGCGCTCAATGGTCAGTACGGTTGCCATAGACACCCTTTCTTTCAAGCTCTAAATTGCCAAATCGCTTGGGTCAACCACCAAGGCAGCGCTTGCTTCAATGTCCGACGCTGTGATGATGCCAAGGGCGAGGCCCAATCGACCAATAACTGGCATACGGCCAATCTTTGTCATGACACCCAGCGAGTTACACGGGCAGGTAGTCAGTTACCGTTACATTGCCACCGGATTGCATGCATATCTCGCGCCTACCAACCATCATCAGGATGTCTTTGAACCTTTTGAAAAAATCTGATGACATGTGAACGTTACTTGCAATGGCCTCCAACCGAACGATGGGGTCAGTTGCATGAATACAGGCGAAGACTTGCATGCCAGCGTGTAGTAAGTCACACATTGCTGTTAACTGAGCTGCAGTTTCATCATCAGATATACGACCGGATTCACCATAATTCACCTCAGACATTAACCATGCATTGTGCTGCTCAAGATTCGACTCTCGGTTAAACGATTTCCAAAACCGATGTGAGAAGTTTGCTGCTGTGAATGCGGACTCACATACCTCTTGATAACCCGTTCCTACCGTCCCATAGACGATGACAAAGCCAGCCTTTGATGGTTCTGGTAACAGGTCGTGTTCCGAGATTGGAGTGCCAGTTTTCTTGTCAAGCAGTTTCAACATTTTGATTGCCTATTCCTTTGTGTTCCAGCATACGCGTGAGGTCACTTGTTGCAAGGGCCTGCCAGCTGCTTTCCTCTATTTAGTCGTTGCGTGCGCTTGATTCGATTTGCCGATGCAGCGCCCGTAGGCCCTGGGCGCTTTATGCCTGGCGTTCTGCTTGGCGCAAGGCCTGCTCAATGATCGCTTCCGCTGTTGCAGAACCGAGCCGCTGCGTAAGACTCACTATGTTCATTTGCAGTGAGGTATTCCGCATAGGCCCTGTCAGCCGTGGCTTGTGCGGTCTGCTAGATCACCTTCAATTCAGCAACCGTAGCAATAGTTACCTTCAAGATGTGCGATTTGCGATGCACCTATGCCATTACCTTATTCCAGTCGATTGGATACCCCGTAGCACTTAGTTCGCGCGCCAAGCCTTGCTTCCATGCGCCGGCATCGTCCAGCTGCTCCCACACCACACCTGCAAAGTCCGTGGGAATTTCCAAATTGCCCTTCGCCAAAGTGCATACGCGTCCACGTCCAAGTTTGCCGATGAAATATCCCAGCTCAAGCAATACGTTTTGGCGTGCGCGTGGACTCAGTGAATCGGGAGCTTTGCCTCCAACATCGTCTGGGGTAAGTAGAACGACAGCGAATCCAACATCCGCATGCGCCTCGATCTTCTCGATAATGGTGCGCCCTTGATTGGCTTGCTCGCTCAGAATAATGGCATCTAAGCCGATACGCTCAACGAAACGCGCCACGCTTTGGCGCGCACCATCATCGTGTCCGTGGACGATGAAAACTTTTTGCGATGGCGTGACATCTGCACTCGCCTGTGTAGCTACGGACGGAGATTCAGCTGCATCATCTATCTCGTCATTTAGCCACTTGATCGCTGATTGCAGAATTTGGACAGCTTCCACCTTGCCATCGGCGACGTACTTGCGAGCTTCTTGGCTGTTGTTTCTGGTACCACGAGAGCCCATAGATACACTGCCATGGTCAAGGTTCTTCGCTCTGGAGTACCGTCTGTACTCAACAGTTTCGTGCCCAAAGACCGATGTCAGGGCCCCAGCAATTGTTGCTTCAAGTGCTTTCTGTTCCGGGCCCCACCTCTTCGTAAGTTCAGTTTCGTCGAAGGCTTCGATTTCCCCAATTAACTTTTCCAAGCGCAAAATGCCTTTGCGCATCTGCTCAACGGTCAGGTTCGCTTGTGCAGGGGGCGTTGATTCGCGTGTCGCCATGTCTTCGGTTTCCTCTTAGCTAATCAAAGTCATACCGGCGTGCTTGGATGCTTTGACATCAAACGTCATCGTCTGCGCACAGCCAGCGCCAGAAGCCGAACGCTCAATCAGACAGTCGGCAAAATCTGCCCCCCCCTCGCCAAACACCCGAAGAGCACGCATCACCTGATCCGCACGCTCCACCAGCAACTGTTTCGTTCGCAAAATCGCCTCCAGCGCTTGCGCTACCTGCTGTCCTGTGAGCTCGTAGCAAGATGTCAGCACCCAGTACAGCTCAACGACTGAGACCATAGTGATGTAGCCTGGGCTGTCGGCATTCAGAGACTCAATAAGCTTTGTAGCCTTTGCCGATTGCTTCGGGTCGTCCTGCATGATGTATCGCACGAGGACATTCGTATCGAGGCCGATCATCGAGCAGCAGCTCCACGTTGAGCAATGGAAGCATTCATGGATTCAATGGACACAGCTTTCTTTGCCACTCCAAACATCCCCTTGAGCGAAGTAACCTCACTGGTGGCCGCCACGAATTCGTAACGACCTGGCGCGATCTGCACAAACTCTACGCGGTCGCCCGCATCAACCTTGAGGTCATTGCGTACTTCGGCAGGTATCGTGATCTGACCCTTGGATGTGAGCGTTGCAGTTGACATGTTTTGAAATCCTTTGCCTTACTATAAAGTAAGGCGGTTTGATTGTCCAGTAGACATCTTCCAAAATGACCATGGCTATAGTGCATTCGAGAACATTTCGCACAACGTATCCTGGCTCACATCAATGTACCGTTGAGTGCAGTCGATTGAACTATGGCCCAGCAGTACCGCTACCGTGTCTATGTCGCCCGTTGCGGTCAGCACCTTGCCCGCGAAGCCCCGCCGCACGCTATGGCTGGAGCCTTTGATACCAGCCCGCTTGTAGAGGATGGTGATGTGGGCTTGCAACGAGTCACAGAGCTAGTCGCGCCTCTCGCCTGTCTCCAGCGTGCGCCGCTTGGTGTTCCGGCTGAGAGCTGCGCCACGGCCCGAGTAAATCAGCGGCTGGTGCGGCAGCAGGCCGCGATACCTAGCGGAATGGAGCTCGGTGCCGATGCCACGGGCCAGCCGGAAGGCTAGATAACCCTCCAACGCGTCAACCTCGTGTGGATGTGTCGCTGTGTCAAATCGATACCCTTCCGAAACGTGGAAGCCACGGATTTCGTAAAGCTTGCGGGCTAGCTCATTCGTCTGGTCGACGACTTGCTGGTCCGTTCGTTCCACATCAGGTGTTGTAATTTCTGAGGAAACGCCTTCAGACATTCTTCGTTGGTTCCTTGTGTGAGGCCCGTGACGAACTACTAGCCTCAAAGGCAATCTAGTTGCCTCGGGCAGTTGGTGAAATGACCGGCGAGCGGTCCGTTGGATTTGCGTGTCCTGCATAGAGCGGGAGACAAGCAATATCGGCTGTATGAGTCGCACCAGGTGGTGCAAGGCTGTGAGCCAGAAAGAGCTTCATTTCTACCTATGCCCTATCAAATGGGCAAACAGCGCCCAGTTCACCCAAAGAAAAAGCCCCGGCAATCTCCACATGAAGCGAAGAATTGGCGGGGCTGTGCTTTTACGAGTGAGATTTGCGACGTCTGCGACGCGCTTTGTCCTCACTCTGATCGAACATGGAGTCGATTATCTGGAAAGGTATGTCTAAGCACCCCCCTCCCCCTGTTAACTTCATCTTGACCCCGAGGGGGGTGAGCGCGGTCGCCAGATCGTTGCCTTTGAAAACGGAACGGCAGCACGATCGCAAATTTCCAATCTGTAGCAACTTCTGCCACTGCTCGGCAATAAGCCAGCCGTGTTCCATCGCACAGTCGTCATCAAACCGTTCCACCAGGACGCGGCATGGATTTCTGTGTGGCGGCATGCCCCTTTTCAGTTTTTGGGTAGAGGCCGGCGATACGGTCAGTATGCGACTGCTGCCACCTTTGCAAAAAAGCGTCATCTTCAGATTGAATGCGTGTTCGACCTTGGGGACTTCTGTCTCCAGCCTTTGCGTCGCCTGCTCTTTAGGGTTCGCCATGTTCATTTCCTTATGAATGGACGGACACTGGCCCAACGGGGCATCAGCGCCCGTCTGGGTTCGGTTGGTGTGTACTGCCCTACCCCTCGCTCGAATGAAAGACAACATGGTCGTCTGCACCCAACGGGAAGTTGGCTTGCTGCCAGACAGCGATGATTTCGCCATCGCTGACCGTGTAGAGGCCAACTAGTAGATTCTGGTCTGGCGCCACTTTGTGGGTAGCACCGCCGATATCGGTGATCAGCATCACGACTGCTTTCTCGCTGAGCGTGAACGTCTGTTGCCATGCAGAGCAGCCGGAGGCCGCGGTGATGACTTCAAACCCATAGTTCAACGGAATCTGCTCGCTCTCCGCGATGTCAGGGTGATAGCACTCAATGGAGTTTTCGCCGGTGAGAAAACCAGTGATCTCAGTCCCAAACGCTACGAAAGCGTAGGTTCCGAAATCGGTCTTGTGCAGCTTCTTTTTTCGCTTTGATTTGAGCTTTTCGCCCCGGGCCAAGGCAATTAGGTCTTCGCTCTGACGCAGATTTTCCAAGCCTTCCGGCTTGCCCATCTGCAGCTCGGCTCGCAGGTAGTCAGAAAGCAGCTTTTTGAGCTGGTCTTCGCGGGGACCGCTGAAGTAGACGGATGCAAAACCGCCGTCCTTCACACCGAGCTTTTGCTGAATGATTCCGACCGCTTCATTGAAGGCTTCTTCCACCACTGCATCCTGGCTCAGGATCTTCACCCCAGTTTGATACGCCGCAATTTCAATTCGGCCGATAGCCTCGTTAAAACTGTCGCGATGGGTCACCTCTACGTCTTCCATCGGTACACCGTGTTGATATACCCCGATATGGACGAAGATGCTGTCGGCAGGAAACTGCACACCACCTTGATCGTCACTGACCCAGACGGAGATACCGCCCGGGAAAGCTTTGATCATGGCGTGTTCGCCTGCGCCCAGGTCGGTCGCGATGTAGCCGCGCTGCTGCAAGATTGAGTTCAGCATGGTTTAGGCCGTCCGTCCGTTAAGCCAGTCGTCCGCTTGCTCGTAGGTCTCCCATGGCTGGCGGCCAATGCCCACGGTACCGGTATTGATGTTGCGCACGGTAAAACCTACTACGCGAATCTCCCATTGGCTGCTTTCTGCCTCACTGGTGTAAGGTAGTGCGCCATATATTGAAGCGGTACGTCCATCTTTGGATACCCAGCGTTTGCTCTCGATAACTTCGAAGGTCTTGGAGCGATCCTGACCTTGCGCAGTACTTGTGTTCATTTTCATGTCCTTGTAAGAAAGGACGGAATCCAGCCCCCACGGGCTACTGGAGCCCGTCCGGGTGGTTGCATTACTTGTTGGAGTCGTCTTCGGTCAGGCTGAAACTGGGTAGCTCGATGCCGACCATGGATTCGGTCGGCAAATAGCAGTCCCAAACCAAGCTTCCGGCACCCACGGGGTAGACCTTGACCAATCCCTTTCCAGGAACATCAATTTCCGTACCCACGATTACCTCAGGCGGTTCTTCTGGGTCCGTGTTTGCAAACTTGCAGATGAAGGCGTCCTGTTCAGCGTCATAGCGAACTTCTGGCATCTTGGTTGTCAACCAACAAGCCCCTTCTTTGGTGAAGTGGGGCATTGCCCAGCCGTTCCAGTTGTTGCCGGGCTGGAAGTAAGCGGGTATGGCATACGGCTCGCTATCGATCCGTGCGTAACCCACAACGAAGGGCTCCTCCTCGGATTCTGTCGTCGTTTCCTTCTCTGGGGCTGGGTCGTCGCGCTCTAAGAGTGCGTTGGCCTGCGCCTTCAAGTTGGGGTCTTCAATCATGTCCGCATAATGCTCCGCTTCTTCAAGCGCGCGAGCTGCGGTCGCAACCAGCCCACGAACTTGGTCCAGAAAGCGAAATTCATAGGCCGGCGGTTCGTCGGCACCTTCATCGTCGGCATCCTGCGGCTCTGCAGCTTCCAGGTTTCCTTGGTTCGCTTCATAGAGCACATCGAGGCTATCGAAAGTCAACTCGCCCTGGCTCCATGTCCCATCGGATTGAAGGTCGAAGCGATTGCCATCTGAAGTCACGACGGTGCTGGCACTGCGTAGCAGCGCAAGTTTTTCGTCGTTGGGCAGTACCAACATGTGATCGGGAGTTCGGTTCTCGATCTGGTTGATGCTTGTGGCGATCATCGGCTGCTCGTCCATTTCATGGAAGCAGTAAACGCGCCGCCCCTCTAAATACCATTCGAGGGCTTGTTGGGTGCTGGAAGGTGTTACGCCCTCAGTCTTGAGGCGTGTATCCAGTGCGTTGAGCTCTTCGCTGTCATTGTGGTGATGCATTCATTTGTCGGGTAAAAACCCGCTCCGTGTAAAACCCAAGGAGATGAACGCATGCCCGAAGGGCGATTGTTCGCCCTGGGCTGATGGTGATGTGACCGGAAATCGGTCGGTAGAAGCGCTGGCTATCCTTGCGGTGCCGGCGTTATGGCTGTATGAGTCACACCCTTGGGTGAGCGGCAGTGAGCCGAAAAAGAGTCCTAATTTTATCCCTGGTACGCAAGAAGCGCACAAAAAAAAAGCCCAAAAGCTCCCCGGTTAAGAGAAGCTTTTGGGCATCAGATGTGTTTAGGCGATTCGGTGAGTCTCGGTGGTGTCTTCTTCGGGTTTTGTGTCCCGCGTAGCCATCCAGACGCCACCAAGGACGACGAAACCAGCCACTAGGCTCAAAAACAGAATTTCCATGTCATTCTCCTTTGCTCAGAATACCGCCAACCCATAATAGCAGGCAGCTCCAAAAAACCAAAGCCGCCACCTTCGCGCACACCGCGGCTGTAGGGTATGGCTCGGTGAAAGTCACCGTGACCGCGCCAATCAAGCTCGCTGCGCTCAACGTGTGCAGAAAGCGCCCGTAGGCCTCCTTTTGCTTCAGCGTTGGTGTGCGGACTGCACTTTTTGCATCCGAAAGCAACTTTTTCAGTCGCTTATTCATATATCGACATCGGGCCGTGGCCCGCTCCATGTTGGGCTCGAAAGTGAACACGCCCCGACGCTGGGAAGTGCTCTCCCAGGCAGGGTTGATAAGTTTGACCGGTGTTCTTGGGCGGGGCCTTCCCCTTAGCCGACCACCAGGTCCGTGATGTCCACATTGGACCAAGCAATGTTGCGATGTACATCCAGCCCCAGGCTGCGCTCGATGTACCACTCAACCTTCTTTTCACCGTGGCGGGCGTACAGCGCGTCCAGTGACTTTTCCAGCACCACCGCCGCCTCATAGAGACAGCTTTGGCTTAGGAATGTGAACCCAAACTGAATACCGGATCGGCGTTCTGGCTTGAGGTAGATGCCGGGGACGGTCCCGCACTCGCTGGATTTGAGTTGGGACTGCAAGTAGCGGCGTTGAAGCGATGAAGCCATGCCCTCGCCTTTAGCCAGCAGCTGCCTGGGCAACAGGGAAAGGCTGCAAAAGCACCCCCACCACCGTAGCCGGCAGGCCGTCCGGTGCACACCCAAATTCTTGTTTTGCAAGCTCCACTTGTTCTGCAAGGTGGCAGCGCACAGCGTGGAACGTTTGCCCCAGTGTGTCGAATGACTCGCCGATAGGATCGATGGAATCAAACCCGATCCAGTCAAAGCGTGCGTGACTCATGCTGGAGGTCAGCCGTAGCCCATAGAACTTGCCGTGGTGGTTCGCCATGCCCATGTAGTGCAGTCGATTGACACCGTGCGGCCAGATTTTGAAGGTCTGGGCAAGCTCTTCTGCGCTCTTACCGAAGTAGGGCGCCAGGAGCTCTTCCGTCAGCAAGTAGTTGGATGGGGAGTCCTTTACCAGCTCCGCTTGCTGTTTCCGTTTGTTGAGCTCAAGCCCACAGGCAACAGCCAAAGCCGGATAGGTTTGATAACCGGTTTCCGGTTTGCGTGCACGAGCTTCCACCCAGATGTTGCGCACGCAGTCATCAGAGAGATAGACCAGGTGCGCGCGCTTGATCGCTGTGAGTACGCTTTTGAACTCCCCTTCGCTAAGTGAGGCAAAAGAGTCATTGCACTGGATGGTGGTGACGTTTGCCCCTTGAGGAGGGAGCGCATGCCCCAGCTTGATCATTTGGTTCGAAGAACTGATCGGGTATTTCTCGCCCTCTCGGGCTTGGAGATCCGCTGCATCTTTGATGATCTCAGTACGCAAGTCATCAGGACAGCGGTTTTGCACCTTCAGTGTCAAAGTCGCATAGTCCAGGAAGGCGAGTTGTTGGTAGTCCCCTTTCACTTCGTGGCTGCGATCTGCATAGACGATTCCCGAAGGAAACTTGCCAATGAAGAGCCGCTCGGCGACGGATTGGGTTGTGGTTTGGTTCATTTGCTTGGTGATCCTGAAAGAAGCCCAAGGAAAATGAACACCACCCCTAGGGCGAAATGTTCGCCCTGGGCAGGTGGTTGATGTGACCTGTAATCGGTCGGTGAAAGTCGGTGTCTACCTCTCGGTATGCGATCGACATGTGGCTGTATGAGTTACACCGGTCGGTGCATGGCAATAAGCCAAAAGAGACTGAAGTTTAATCCGCGGCCAGCTGCAAGGCAATCACGGCTCCATGGAGCCATCACCTGTGTCAGGCCGAGTAAGCCCAACCTGTCAGGCCGCGTGCAAGTGCCGCACACGCTAGCGCTACTACTTTGGGCACCCCACTACGGCGATATCGCTTGTAGGTTGCCAGTGAGACTCCCAGCGCATTCGCCGCGGCTTGTTGGCTTCGGTATCCCATGCTTGTTTGCCATGCGCAAAACTCTTCTGAAGACATGCTAACGGAGTTCATTGGGTTGTTTCGATCCTTTGATTTTGGCTCAAAATGAGCTACTTTTTTCCAAAAAAATGCCCTGAAATCGTGATGATTTAGGGCGTTTCTATGAGTGCAGCAGCACTATTGCGGGGGTGATGCCCGCCACATACGGACATTCCCATTTTTCGCAAAAGTGACCTCCGCAGGAATGGCCTTCAGGGGGTCGGAATCCATGGTTTGATGCAGCGCTGCTTTCGCGTGTTCAGGGTCTACGTGAAAGCTGCGCAGGTGCAAATGGCGCAGGCGCAACGCCACCACAGCATGGCCGGTCAGCGTTTTCTCGACGCCATCCTGACCATGCGGAGGTTGCGCACCTTGCGCGGGGCTGGGCAGCGTTTGTTGATGCTGCAGAACAGCCTCATGGAGGGCGATGCCGATGGTCCGCAGTGTGACGCCGGCATACTTGTCGTGCGGTGTCGCATCGACGCTTTCCAAGAGTACTCCGCACTCGCAGTTAGGGCTTTTCAGAATGTCGTTGTAGAGCAATTCACCGGGAATGGTGGATCGCCAATCTTTCAAAAACATTCGCAGGATGGCCGTCTTTTCGGCAGCAGCCTGAGTAATGTCCTCAGGGCGGCTGAATTGTTCTCCTTTGGAATGAAGCATTTTCAATTTCCTTGTGATGGTTGGGCCCGGGCCCAGGCGGGCACAGGTGCCCGAATGGGTAAGTGGGGTAGCCGTCGTTTTTCATAGACGGCCGGTGAAAGTCACTTCCTAGAAGTACTCAGTGATGAGTGCGTCTAATTCGGCAGGCGTATTGGCGTCTTCACGGTATGTGCGCCCCTGTTGCCTGAACGTGACGTAGTAATGCGGAGGCGTGGTTTTTGACTTGAAGCGTGTATGCCGCAGGCAAGTCATGATGGCCTTCACGTCCGTCACGCCTGGTGTGGCTTGCAAGGTTTCAATGACCGTAGATGAAATCGGTGTGACTTCTTCCATATGGAGGTAAAACGTGGCCATCCGCTTAGGCTCCCCGTTCACTCCATCGCGCTTGGCACGATGGGCCGTAGTGGCGCTGGGCTGATTCCAGCGTTTTATGCATGCGGGTGCAGTCCACATACTTCCAGCGCTTGCCGGCTTTGACGTAAATATCAATGCGTTCGAACATCTTTCGGTCTTTCAAAAGTTGCGAGCGCCCCCTTGCGGGAGCGAATCCCGCAGGGGTTGGTGTTTAGCCGATGAGGCGGTTACGTATCTGCAAATCCTTGCCGTCGATCGCGGCATCCAGCACGTCCAGAGCGCAGTTGCCGGTTATCCAGAGATGCCCCGCACTTGATGCGGCTGTCTGAATGACCTCTCGCGCATCCACCAAGGAGTGCAAGGGTTTGCAGTTGCGCAGGTGCGCTGTGTGTCGGGCCAACAATACGGCGTCACTGAGCTTGTAATTTGCAAACGGGTGTTTGATGTCAGCATTACCGAAGGTGTCGGTATAGGCTTCGTCATTGATGACCTCCGGGTTGCAAAACACAAGTCCATTGAGATGCAGCGTGTAGCTGTGGGTGCCGTCGGTCAGCGCATCCGTTTTATGGACCTGCAGGAAGCTGCGAAGCTTCACCGCATAGTCTTGCGCCATTACGGCGCCAGGCACATAGTCCTGAACGAACTTGAGCCAATCCGTGCTGCTTTGGCTGGCCAAGCGCTTCATGGGAACTGGACGCAACGTGTACGCGGTTCCACCGGCCGTAGTGATTGTGATTTCTGGGTCTTCCATGGGTTCTCCGATTGAAGCCCAAGGGGATAAACAAGTCTGCCCACAGGCGAGATGTTCGCCTTGGGCAGTTAGTGGGATGACCGGTTGAGCGGTCGTTTGGGATGTCAGCACCGCACATGGCGATGTTGACTGGTGGGCTGTATAAGTTGCACCCGATGGGGTGTGGCAAAGCGCCGTAAAGTGCCAGAATTTTAGCCACTTACCAGCCCCGCGGCAATCCATCAGATCCCGGCCAGTGCGCGCAAATCGTTAAGGGCCATCGTGTTGAAGTGCGGTTGACGGGACACGAACCGCTCCCCTTGCTTCACCAGTTGCGCCGCATAGAAATTCGTGCTGCCAGAGGGTCTGTTGATGTAGACATTGGTGGCCTTGGTGGATGGGCCTATCGCGCCGGTGAAGAGGCTTGAAAACTTGCCCCCGGTCACGCTGGCCGGATAGGTGATGTCGTAAAACGTGTTGGCCCCGACCGTTCGCTTGCTCCATGCGCCATCACTTGCAATCAGTACCTCGCCTGTGCGGGTGCAGGTTCCCGTTGTCGTTTCAAAAAACCTGACGGCACCGTTCACCAGAATCTCTGTGATCAGTTTCGGCGCAAGGCCTGTGATCGAGTTGCAGCGCGAGCTATTGGTGAGGGCCGCTTCACTGGTGATGAACGCCTCCCTGCCGTACTGAAACAGCATGTCCACCGATGCTTCCAACGTCGTGATGTAGGACTTTGCACCGGCAGAAAAGACTTGCCCCGGAATTCGGTAGGAGCCATTGACGAGGGCTCCCGCATCAGTCTTGATGTGGTTAGCTACGAGCTGGCCGGCGACGTCGTTTTCAGCAATGGTGGCTTTCCATTTGGCTACGGATGCGTGACCAGGCACGGAGAGTTCTGCTGATGTCGGATCAGCTCCAAACACGAACTGCAGTGTTGTTCCGCTAATGTTTACCGAATCTTGGTATATGGCATCAAATGGCCCAATTTGAGGAAACAGCACCGGTAGCGTTTCGGTGGAGGTGGTCGCGCCGTATATCGCCTGTGTCTTGATGATGGTGTTGCTACTGCTGATCCTGTTCCGTCCGATCGCTACTTGTTCGACGCCATTGAGCAGGTAGTAGTAGCCCCACAAGGTATATGCGCCATCGTCATACACCTTTTTGAAAACGTTGTTGCTGGCTGTCACGGGGCTGGTTACGCCATTGACCGGCGCACTGCTAGGGGGGGCGCTATTGCTGCCTCCATCCCCTCCCCCACCACCTCCGCAGGCGGTCAATGAGATTGCGGACAGTAGAGCGAGATGCGTAAGGGTGAGCTTCATAACTTTGTGTAAACGTTGCGAGGGCTGGTCACAGACAAACTGCGCCGGCCGGCTATGACGGGAGCCTTTTTTCAAGCGGCACGAATCCGCTCAAAAAAAGGTATCCCCTCATAGATAGCGGGATGCGGCAGTCGAAAAAAAACCCCGTTACTAGCCATTTAGGCATCGCACGGGGTTGTAGTGGTTCAGATCAGCGCTTGCGGCGGCTTATCTGTTCAAGGGCTTTGCCATAAGCTGGCGTGGCCATGTTTGCGGCAATGAGCGCGTCCAGGAGGGCGATCAGCGCCGTATCGTCGGTATCGAGCTCAAACGCAAAGCTGGTCTCAAAGAAGTTGCCGAAGTAGCGAACTGCTTCAGGATGCGCTGGGTGGATGGGCTTGGTATCGACGTAACGGCGGCGATGGGTCCCCTCAATCGGCACGGACACACATGATCCCCAGCAACGTCCACGAAAAGGGATTTGCTCTTGGGTGTCGTCTGTGGGGTCGCGCATGTCGCAGTCTGGATGCAGCGATTCAGACTCCAGCATGTGGATCAGCGCCCGCAAGGGGTTTTTGTCAATTTCAGGGCGTTTCGGTACGCGCGCCTGGATTACCTTGAACCGGCTCAGATCCATATCGGTCGTGGTGGTCATGCTGCCTCCTTCAGGCTAATACGTGTCAAAACAGTGAGTCGGTGCGACAACCAGGCAAAGCGATTCTGTTGCGTGCCGCTTTTGCAGCGCACGCAGTCCATTACCACCCTGCCGGTGTAGCCCGGGCGCGAGCAGGTGTTCAGATCCGATTCAAATCCGCATGTCACCGCCCGACCGCCGCGAACATGGTCACGCCACACCAGAAGCCAGTGTTGCTGTGGTGACGCGAGCGTTCCTTGGCAAGCGGAGCCCAGCATGTTCAGGGTGAGCTCGATGTACTCCTCCATGGGCTGGGTTTTGTGCTGAGTCAGCATTTCCCAGCCAATGTGGGTAACAGGCTCCATTTCCGACACCAACAACTGCTTGGTTTGCAACAACAGGTCTTCGGCTACCAGCAATGGGCAGTGCTCAGGGTCCTCTACCGGCAGACCTGCCTTGTCACGCATCTGTTTGCACAGCGCGTCGTAGGTTGCAAAGTCGTCGTCGGACATGAGGAAGCTGTCCTTGTGGTCAGTCACTAAGGTATCGCCCTGACCGCCTTTCTCCTTGTCAATTCGCCACTGGCCCTCGGCAAGGATCGCGTTTCGGTAGCTCGTCACGATGGGTTTGACCATCTCCAAGTGCTTCATGGCCAAGAAAACCAACAAGGCCGCATTGATCTGCGTAGGGCTGGGTTTGTAATCGGGTTTCGTATCTGTACTCATGGTTAAAAGTGGTCGTGGAAAGGGTTTCCAGCCCCGTGGGGCTGGGTAAGTGAGGTGCGGGCTATGCCAACCCCAAACGTTTACGAAAATCCGCCAAATCGCCTTTGGACGTTTCGTCAAAGAGCGCTTGCAGGCTGGCCTGCATCTTGGGGACGCTGCGGTTTGAAATGGATCCAGCCCCAGCTGCAAAGAGATAGCTGTTTTCGTCGGTGCGCAAGCGCCAGTGAGGCGCAGGCGTCTCGTAGCGAATGGCCGTGAACTTCACGCCGGCAACCTCGAAGGGTGTGCCCGTCGTGTTGGGCCGGTCAAAGTTATCCGGATGGTTGGGATTGCCGGGGCCCAACAAGTGGCGCGGCGTCGCGTTCAATTCCTGAGTAGCTTGAAGGGTGGCTTTTTTCGCTGCCCGAAAGGCGGCGGGGTTATCAAAAACCGGATTGGTTTTCACAATGGTTCTCCTGGTTGGTTGGACTGCAGGAGCACACACAACCCCTCAGGGCTGTGGCGCCCTGCCGGGTTGATGTGATTTAGAGGGTGGCGGTGGTCTGATCGCTTTCGACTTGCTCCAGGAGCATTCGGGCGTAGTCCAGCATCCCCCCCTTGGTTTCCAAGAGGTAGCCGCTACCGGCTGCGTTGGTGAGGTAATAGCGCGGCACTGCACCGCGCTTCTCTGACGTCACGCGGTTGAAGCCCTGTGCAATCGCCGATTCGATGAATGCGGCTTTTGACATGACTTTTCCCTCGAACTGAATCTTCTGGTTTGCCATCGCAGACTGAAGGTTCTCGCGCTCCGCTTTGCGTCGCTTGATGGCGTCTTCTGCTTGCTTGGCCGCTTTCGCGGCTGCGACTTGTGCGTCGTACTCGGCCCGTGCCTGTTGGTACTGTGCATCGTCCTCATAGCCAGCCAGACGGAAGATTTCGCGGATGCGCTCACGGGAGGCCTTGCGTTCGATCTCGATGCCTTTCACGCGCTTGATGGCGCGCTGCGTGGCTACGTTGTTCGGTGAGTCCAGCACGTCGACGAGAAAGTGCATATTGCGTTGGGTCACCGCGTTGGCAAGCTTGTTGGGGTACGAATAGCTGTATTCGCGCTCCAACGTCGCTATGCGCTGGCGGGTGAATGCGATTTCACGCTGGGTCATACCCTGCTTGATGCGATCTTCCAAAGAGGCTTCGTGGTCCTTGCGAGCCTTCTTGATCAGCTCTTCGTAGATCGCCACAGCCAGTTTGTTGACCGGCACACCGTCCGCGAGGGTCGGCAGTTCGGTCTCGTAGGGCTCGCGCACACTCAGGATTCCCTTTTTATAGAAAAGATCGTCCAACTCAAGCCATCCGGCATCGGCTGGCAGTGCCTTGAGCAGCGATGCAAGGTAGCCCACGTTCTCTGTGGTGACTTCCTTGTAGCTGCAGTCAGGCTTGCCCTCCAAGCTCATGACAAAGCTCAGGTGCCGGGCTTCTTTGAACTTGCCCCGTAAGTAGGGACGCTGCAGAAGGTGTTCAATCCAATCTACATCGCGGAAGTAGCTGGCCTGTACCCAATCGACGGAGGCATATGCGTCCAGGGTGGACTGCTTGATGTCTTCACCGCGCAGTAACGCATGGGCGACATACCACTCGTGGTAGCCAGCTTGCAGTGGGCTGCGTTCTGGGCCGGTGGGCCCAAAGCCAAAGTAGTTGCGAAACGTGATTTCGTAGGCTTGGGTCAGTGAGTTGACCACCTGGCCGTTGACGACCAGATTTTCGTTGCGCTGTTGATCAGTAAAGAGCTTTCCATAGCCCTTCACGAGTTCATTGAGCGTTTGCAGACCATTCCACACGCTGCGCTCCATGTGCTGGGGGCTCAGGATGGCACCGGTGGGGCTGATCGCGTGCAGGCGTACTTCAATGAGCAGCCGATTGAGCCATTGCAATGCGCTTTGGCCGTCGTGGAGCAATGGGTAGGCCATGTAGCCGCCCGATTGGAATTCAACCGGCCATTGCTGGCCGTCCAGTGATTCAATGCGCAAGGGGTCATCCTTACGGTACTTGGTTAGATCCCGTTTGGTAAGTGTGTCGTTGAGCCGTGCAATCGCATGGACAAGCGTGCTGCAGGGAATTTCAAGTTGAGAGTTTTTGATGGTGTACATGGTGTTACTCCGCGCACTTGGCGCAGTCGTTGAACGACCCATGCAGACGCACCAGCCCCAGCGGGACGATGTGTCCCGCATGGGCATGAAAAAACCCGCGCGAGCGGGCTGTATGCAAACGCTATCGGCGTTGCTTGGAAAAGTGGTGAGGTGTTTTCACCAAGACAGAAGCTCCGGATGGAGGCTTCCAAGACCGCTACAGCGGCTCGAAAGCCCTGTAGGGTTGTGAAATATGAGTGGGCTGGCGCGAAAGCGCCGAGCGAAAAGAGTTCCTATTATCGCTGGAACAACTCGCCTGAGACAAGCGGGAACGCCTGGGCTGCAGTGATTTTTTCGCCCGTCTCTCTCAGTGGTCGTCACTGCGACCGCAGCATCTTTCGCTCCTGCATCCACGCCACCTCCAGTATCCGCAGAAGGCTTTCGGCCTGTAGCAGGTCGGTGGGCTTCTGCGACTGCATCCAGGTCACCAAGCTCGTGCCGGCTGCGCGGGCTTCCCAAGCGGATTCCAATATCTGTCGCCATGGCAAGGCGTAGGCGATATCTCTTCGGGTAAGTGTCTGCTGCACGTGCGAGACGGTGGTGGGCAAGTCATGGGGCCATCCCGCGGCCGGCATCCACCTGTGAAACAGGCTGACCTCCTTCATAAACTCGGCCACTTCCTCAAGTTGCAAAAGCCGTGCCTCATTCTGTCGTGTGCTCACTGCATCGCGCGCGGCCTGTTGGCGCTCTTCGATGTGGCGATTGACTCGGATTTGTCGGGCCGCATCCTGTGTGCCCTTCTGGGACCGGATTCGTTCGCGCAGGGTTGGGAAAAGCAGGCACAACGCCTTGTCATGGTGGGTCGGGCGTGCGTAGGTTTCGTCCCCCTTCTGAACCGAGTTTTTCACCACTTCTCGCAGTTCGTGCCACCTTGCAGACTCTGCTGTCGTCATGGGGGACTTGTATTCGGTGATGGCGGCCCCTAAGACGCTCACGTAGGACTGCAGGCGAACGGTACCAGCTCCTGTCATCGCCTCTTCAAACAGGGCTACAGCGCTTCTATCCGTCTGGTGACGGGCAATGGCATCCACCATCCATAAAAGACCTCGCGGGGCTGTCATCACAGCTTCGCCCATGGCTGTAAAGCCGCGCTGTTTGACGGTAGGTAGCAACTCGGCCGGCCAGCACGGCGCCCCCCGGCGGTCTTGGGGGGTGAGGTTGCCCCATACCTGCCGCAGCAGGTGTAAGTACTCCTGCAAGAGGTCTCCATCGTTGAGTGTCATGAGCCACGAGGTGCGGGCTTTCTCCGTCGCTATGGCCTGCGTGACTTCTTCATGCCTGGTGGTGAAATGTGCGATCGCGGCTCGATGGCTCTGTTCTATGTCGGGATGAAAGATCCACCGCTTATTGCCTGTCTCATTCAGGACCATGGCGCGCAGCTCGTCCACGGTGGTCCTACCGCCCTTGCCCAGTCTTTGCGTGTCGATTTCTACACAGGCCAGCCCCAAGGCCTTGATCCTTGCCGCCTTGGCCTGGTCAACCTTGTGCGTCACCGCAACTTCTATCAGCAGGTCCATCGGTTGCTCGCCGGTGGCTTGTGCTGTGCAGATGACATCGGACACCACGCCCTGCAGCCGGTGCTCCAGCCGCACGTTACTGATGCGGTAGTTGCGTACTTCGAAATACACGCTTCGCCGCTCCTCCGTCTTGTCAGGCATGGTGCGCGTCAGGATTTCGCTGTGACGCGGTGTCGTCAGGTGCTGGGCGCGCTCCAGAATCCCTTTGATGATCCAGTGCAACACGCTCTCTGAGCGCTGGGCTTGTGTCAGGCTTGCTGGTAAGTCCAATTCCTCCGGAATGAAGTCACACCAGTTCTGCGCCTGTTGTTCAGCATCCTCTTTGGCCCGGGTGGCGAGTTCGCTGTCTTGCCAGTGCTTTTCCCAGCAGAGCCATTTACCGACGAGCTGGGCATGCTCCAAAATTTTCTCAGCCGGCCACGTGGCCACCTCAGGATCATCGACCTTGATGGTGATGATCGCTTCGCCGTTCTGGGCTTGTCCGGTACCGGAACTCCCGAACAGCCTGAGCCACACGACACGGCCATCCTCCAGTGTGATCTTGGCTTCATGCTCATCGATCCATTCCCGGGCCCTCACTCGCATGGATTCGGCATCCCTATGGGCTGTGCCGTTGTAAATGTGGCCGCTGGCTCCACTGATCGGCCAGTGGGAGGTTTTGGGCGGTAGGTAGATGATTTGTTCCTGCAAAAGGAGCTGCAGGGCCACCAACTGGGACATCTTGACGAGGCAGGCGTCTTGCTGCTGGCCGGCGTCATGGCGGAAGTGGGGCCGCAGTGACTTGCCGGGGGGTAGTTCTTCTGGGGATTTGCCAGCATTGACTGCTTGCAGACGCCCGCCACATGCGGGGCACACACAGTCGCATTTGAGTCCGGTTTGTTCGACGCTCAGCTTGCCTATGTAGGTCGCTTTTCTGTCACTGCGCGCCACTGCCCATGCCATCAGAGCGCCGCTGCGCTCTATCCATTGTTCGGCTTTGGACGGGATTTGTGCTTGCATGAGGGGTAGCTTGCTTGGGGGCTGGCCGACACCCTTGTGGTGCCGATACAGCTGGCATCCTATGCGATTGGACCGTTGGTATATCTCCGACTGCGTGGCCTACGTCCCCTATGCGGCTCAAGGCCCCGTGGTAAGGACCTTGCTGCAGTCAACGAGCTTAGGCTTGCAGGTTTTTGATGCTAGCGAGCGCGGCCAGCACACCCTCCAGGGTGCGGGGTATCAATCCTGCAGCCCCTTGACGCTTGGCCCATTGCTCGTCCCATACCGTGACTTGCTCACTCATCAGAAAGATGGGGGGCATGTCATCACGGTTTTTGAGCGAGCTGGCGAACCTGAAGCCACTTTCCTGAACTCCCAACTGCCCCATGTCGCAGAAGATCGATGAGAACGGCATCAAATCAATCAGCGCCAGGCCTTCGCGGCACGTCCGCACGCTCACTGAGCTCTGCCCCAACCGTGTGAACCGTTCGGGGTAGTTGGTGATGAGGAGCCGCAAGCTGCCCTGTGGTGGGAGCGTCACGGACCACCGATCCGACGATCTTTGCAGGGGCTTTGCTGCTGTCGGTGTGGTTTTGGGCGCATCTGGGCTGTCGAATTTGAACATGGTGGGTAGGTGTTTATCTAAGACGTTCGCTGGATGATTTCCTGCTGCATACGTGTTTGGATGGGCCGGTTATCCAGGTCGCTCCAAATGGCGTAGTCGATATGCTTTTGTAGGGTGTGATCGGCTTGATGGTTGAAGGCCTGCACCAGTTGATTGATGAATAGTTCCGGGTCTTCGGGCGGCACCAATGCGGCACTCTGCATGCGAATAACGGCCAGTACATGGCCCCTGCCCTGTCGGATGCGCTTGAACACTGCGACCTTCACCAACATGCCGAAGTGGCCACGCGCCACGATCTGGATACTGCGCTCCAAATTGACCTCGCGGTCGTAGTCAGTGATTGGGGAAAAGCTGCTGGTGACTTCGCTATCCACCGCATCCCGCTCCCTTGTAAAAGGTTTTGCTGCCTTACGCAGTAGCCCCATCACGGTAATCATCAGCGTTTTCTTTCCCATTTGAGTTGGATACTGGTCATTGCATGCCCATGCTCTTCACGGAGCCCTGCGGCGATACGACTGAGGGACTGGGCCACTGTGTTGCAGCTGGACTCGTAGTCCATCCAGTCGTCATTCAAAAGTTCAGTCTTTGAGGGCGGGTATAGCCATGGCGCCGGCAGCGCGTTCCACACGATGGTGCCGATCTTGCGGCCCGGTAGATGCACCTTGAGCAAGGCATCGGCCAGCGACTGGACTGCGTGCACTACTTCCTCGTGGGATACCTCGTTTGTCTTCTCGATCGCCTCAATCAGCAGAATGGGGCCCGCAGTGGCTTCAATTGCCGCGTCTTTGAGGTAGTGGGATAGTTCGCTGATGCCTTGCTCGGATGGGTCCGTATTGGCGATGTTTCGCAGCAGGGTATTGCTGATCGACGGAATCTTGGGATGCCACAGCAGGGTACCAATGACCTTGATGCGGTTGAGCGCCCACAGGCGCTGTTGGATGTCCGCATCAAACAGTTGCGCATTGAGTGTGACGCGCAAAGGCAGATTCCACCGGCTGATGTTCACATTCCACTGCGCATTGCTGACCGGAAAGACTACGGGTTGCTGGGGGTCACCTCTCTGGGTGTCGATTTGCCACGCAGCGTAAGCGGGCGATTGCTTGGACCAGCCATGGTCACGCCAATTCAGGGGGTTCCTGAGCGTTTGGATCGACTCTCGACCGAGCAGTCCGGCAACAGCCGCAGCAACGCTTTTGCGAGAGTCCCGGATACGGCTTGCGGCCTGCACCGGAAGAAGTCCGCTCTTGAAAAGCCCTTGCTGCACTCCCTCTGGATGGTCAGAAAAGACATGCAAATCGCCGAGGATGTTGGCGACGATTTCGAGTGCCGGTTCAATGACTTTGAGGGACCAGCTGCGCATGGCGTAACCAGGCGGGTTGTTGCTCGCTTGATCGAATTTGGGGAACGCCTCTGCCAATGGCGCCTGACTCATGATCGTGGTTCCTGAGGCTTCCATCGCGTGTTGCCAGGACCGCTGCTGGAGCCCGAATGGGCCTATGCGCAGGAGTTGCATGGTCCGCATTGCTGCAGATGCAAGCCCCTCCATTAGAGGCGGTAAACGTCTCTCGCTGAGTGGTCCAGATAGGTCCGTAAAGGTGGCCATCATCGATCCCACCGTAAGCATGGGAGGCTACACACTACAACTGGCTGTAGTTTGGAATTGGGGTGTTTAGTCAAAGCTCTACTCAACAGCAGCTAAACAGCCTCCTCTACGGATCTGTTTAGATTCCCTCGTTGCAAGGGTTTGAGTAGCGTCTATCGCCCGCCGGCGTGAATTGGGACGGACAAATTGTAAATCAACGACAGTAATATGTAACTGTCAAAACTACCAATGACGTTAAAACTAACTTTTGGATGTCAACGGTGATTCACCCCCACACGTTGCTTTTTTTAGGCAACAAAAAAGCGCCACGAAGGCGCTTTTAAGTTCTGATGACTGCCGTTCGAAAGGAACCTAAAAAGCTCCAGCAGTCTTGAACCAATGTTGATTTCTCTTCACCGGAACAACGGGCCTCAGATGCCCGCCCCGGACGAATTATAGTTAACTCTGACCTACACTCGCAAGATGATTTCCAGATTTTTTAGTCGCTTGATTCGCGCCCTATCTGCATTGGCTTTCGTGGCTCTTTTGAGCGGGTGCTTCTACCCAGAAAAGTTCACTCTCGATGTGGATTTTCAGGAGGATGGTGCGGTTAACTTGACCTACGAGGGCACAATTTTTTCCCACGATGCACTGACGCACATGCGGGTATCGAAGAAGACCCTCACCGCCCAGGAAGACGAGTCAATGGTGAAGATCGCTGAAATCCTCGGCAAGCGTCCTGAGTTTCGTTCGGCAAAGTACATCGGCAATGGTCGCTTTCAGATCAAGGCGCAGCGCTCTGCGCATAAGGGCCAGCTGCTGACAGACATGCCGATATTCGGCGTGTTTCGGGACCTCGAACAAAACACGGATCTCGTCATGCAAACGGGTATGAATGTGGAGCCGGTTTACAAGTCCTTGGGGCTTAGTCCTGAGGGTGTTATCCGCATCAGCTTGCCAGACAACGCCAAGGTGGTGTCGTCTACTACGGAGGCCAGCCGTTCCATGGTTTTCTTCGGCAAACGCACCTACACATGGAATTACAAGCGTGGTGCTGAAGCGAAGATGCGTTTGCGGTTCTGAGGCTATTCAATGATGACTTCTAAAACACTGATGCGCTGTGGCGCTGCACTTGGTGCGGGGCTGGCATGCAGCTTTGCGTTGGCCCTCACTGCAGGCGATACACCGTCTACCTCTTCGGCGTCTACACCAGCCCCACGCACAGCTAAACCGGCCTCCCAAAGCGCCGCGACATCGGCTGCCGGCACCGGCGCATCGCTGCAGGTCCGGCCCGGGGTTGTAACGGATATCCAAACCTTCACGCCTGAGGGCAAGAACGCAAATGCAGCCCAGGTCGTCGGAGGGTTGTTGGGCGGCCTAGCGGGTGTCTGGCTCACCAAAGATAGCGATTGGGGAACCAAAACGATTGCCGGCACTGCAGGGGCTGCTGCAGGCTCTCAGGTCGGCAAAGTGTTGGCCAAGGGGGACCAGCGTTTGCGTGTCACGGTGCGCCTAGACGATGGCACTGTGGCCACCGTCGAGCAGGACATCGAGGGGGAGCAGTTCTACGTGAGCCAGCGCGTCAATATCGTTGGCGACAACGCGAATGGCAAGGTGCGTGCAGCACCGTGACCGGCCTGCTTACCGAGCGTCTGGGCAGATCGTAGAAATAGCGGACTTGTTGACTAATTGCGGCGCGCTGGCGCCGCGGTTACCCGTGATCAGTACCGTGTACTGGTCGACCGCATGGATGGTTCCAGAAAGTCGCACACCGTTGACCAGGAAGCAGCTGACCGGTGTGCGCTCAAGCCGCAACTTTTCCAAGAACTCGTTTTGCAGGTTCTGAGGCCCAGTCTTGCTGCGCGCTTCTTCTTTTTGTGGTTCCATCTTCAGTCCCATTTTGGATTGCACGATCCAAATTTATGTAGCTTGCGGCGTGTATTTCGGTTGTCGCATCGCCCAGTGCCCAAGCTCTGCAATCTCTTGAATTCTATAAGCAGCACGTTCGCTTGGGATATCCAAACACCAGAATAGGCATGTCACCGCTTGCGCACTGTGGTGGGGCTTGACCATGCCGATGCGGTTGATCGGGTTGTGCGCGTCTTTGATGGGGTCATAGAGCATTGTCAGCCACACTTTGTTGCCGGTGATCTGCAGGCGCGATTGGATGTCATCGTCGTCAAGCGCACACCACATAAGGCCCGCTTCAGGCACATCGTTTTGCGCGCACATGGTCCCGAGTGAGTTGAGCACGATGACGAGATCCTGCGCCAGTGTTTGGGCTGTGCGGATCTGTACGTCGTGATGGGGTCGCAGGTTGGCACGGGGAAGCTTGGCTCGCGCCACCATCTCTGCCAGGTAGGGGCCCTGATGCGCAGTCTCGCGCGCCTTCGCACCCATCATGCCCATGGCTTTCCATGAGTCTTTTTGCCGGCGCAGGTCATGAAAAGCACGTTGCACCAGCGCCAGGCGTGGTTCGTAATGAAACTGTGCATCGTCGAACATCTCGATTTCGATGGGCGGCAATGCTTTGAGGATGAGGCCTTCAGTGTTCATTTTGGTTCTTTGTAGGGATCATTGGGAAAACGGGTGGCAACTTGGACTGGGCAACATCCCAGTACCAGAAGGGTTTGCCTTCCTTGGTGTAAATCGCGATTTTTTCGCGCTTTCTGGCCTCGTAGTCTGGGCCGCTGAAACCGTAGATTTCGAGGGGCATGGGTTGTGGCATGTCCGTCAGAACGAAGTCCGGGAAGGTCGCGGCGACGCCATCGTAGCGGAGCGGCTTTTCAAATCTGCGGTGCTGGGCCACCAGTGCGTTTGCGATACGCGCTTCGTACTGGCTGTCGATTGGAATAAAGTCCTCGGTAGTCTCCATGGCCGCGCCGTAGCGCCAGTTCAGGTTCCCTTGCTGGCTGAGCTGCACACCCGCGATGATGAACATGCGGTTCGGCCGGGCCTCTGGGTGCTGGCTGGCTTGTACAGGCTGGCTGTGCTTGCTTCGGTCAAAGCGCTCCATGGAGGCGGGCCATTGGGCGCGCAGCCGTTCAATGGATCCAGGGGGTGTCCATATCGGGAGGGAATCAGGCATGCCTTTGAGCCGAAGTGCGACATTGCGCGCGGTCGACTTGATGGCCCTGAGCTCACCCACGATCAGCAGAATCCCCTTGTGGTTGGCTCCATGCAGTCTGTTGAGGTTTTCGAAACGTTCGAGCAGCTGATTGCGTGTCCGCTTTTCGGTGTCGTCATCCAAAAAGCCCGACGGCACAAAGACTCGCATCGCAGCATCTTCGCCGCCCACCAGCCGGTCGGCCAGCTCACTGGTGAGACGCCAGTACACGCGGGTCAGGGTGCGCTTGCCACGCATCCCTGGAGCCCAGCTGGCCAGCCCCGCCTCTTCCCACAGGAGGTTCAGGAACCCACGCAGGGTCATGGCCGGACGTTTGGGTGATGCGGTTTGCGGCCGTGGTGGTGCAGCCGCTTCATCCATTGAGCTTTCGCCCATGTGTTCGATGGTGGACAGCGGTACCGAGAGGGTGTGATCGACTTTGCCGTCGGCGCGTTCGATGATGGCCTCATCCGTGTAGAGGTCGTTGGCCGCCCTGCTGATGCCGCCGTGGGATTCACACTCGCTGTGGTGCATGTGCCCTGTTTTCGGCCGGCGCTTGAGGACGTAGGTATCACCCAGTCTGGCGATGTACATGGCCACCGGTTCTTGTGTCTGGCACAGGCACATGGGGGGTATGACCTTGCTGACGTACGCACGCTGGAGGTATTGCTGCCAAAGCCCTGGGTCACTGTCCGCAACCGTGCGGTTGACATCGAGGTCGCCGAAACGAACGCGGTTGAACTTTTCTTGCCATGTGGTGGTGTTCATGATGAGCCAGCCTTCTTCCCGATTAGATGTAGCAGCACGGGCGGTTTCGCCGTTTGTAGCGATGGGAATTTCTCCCTGTCAACGATGCCCATGAGTCGGATTGTCATGACGGTCAAATGGACAGGTAGGCCCATTGCACCCTCGCCCGTTACGCAGGTGATGCGTGCGTAGATCACATGGCCTGTGAGCTGCTCTATGTCACGATCGTAGCCGCGAAAACGGATGACCTGACCACGCCCGAACTTGGTCGAGGCGTATTGAATGTGGTGCGCCCTGACTCCGCGCATAAATTCTTCGCACTGCTCGGGAGGGATGGTGATGTCGTGGTCGAAGGGGGTATTTGGGTGCAGGAAGCGCCCATCCGCCAGCCCCCGCCCCCGATCGGAGGCGCGGCGCATCTTGGGCTGGTTGCCTCCAGCTGATGGCTGATGATTGGTTACATCGATCATTGTGTTGACTGCCCCATGCGCACCTGGTCGTGGTGCATGGCCGCAAAACTTCTCTGTGTGTCTTTGGTGGTGCCGCAATGCCGGCAGTCGCCGCTCATGAGCGGGGCCTGAGGGGCTTGGCTGCGTTCCTGGTCGTGATCGGACAAGGCCTTTCGTGGCCTTGTCGTGCCTTTTGACCTGCCTTTTAGCGGGGCCAGGCCGCCAGCAACATGGCAAGCGCGGTACCCATGAAGACCATGGCCATGATTCCCACCCGGAACCAGAGGAATTCCTTCTGCGATGGGAAGGTGTCGTGTTTCGTGATGTGGCGCTTGACCCACTGGGGTTCCAGCACTTTTTCGTGCAGCACACCCACCACCACCGAGATCAGCACCACCAGGACGATGATTTCGGGGGTGATGACGTTGGAGTCGCTGTTGATGAATGCGTCGCTGTAGGCGGTTTGCAGGTTGCTCAGAAAGCCGGTGTCTTGTTCCATAGTGTTTTCCCTTCGGTTGTGCTGTCAGAGTACCTATCGGAAACGCGGTTTCAAGCATTCCACAATTGCGCCATAGGAGCATTTCTATCATGAACGGCCCCCATGCTGTATGAGTGCATTGATGTCTGGTGGCAGCCCTGTGATGACTCGCGCACCGTCTGGGGATGGCAATACGATGGTGGGCGTTGCCGCTGCTTTGCCGGCATTGAGTGCTCGCAACATGGCGTTGTTGGCGTCTATCTGTTGTTGGGAGGTGGGACTGACTGCGGTCCCTGGGATGCGCGCGCCTGTAGTCCCGTGTTGTGTGAGCAGTGCCACCGGCTGGTCGGACTGCAGTAGAGCGGCGGCTTGGCCTGCGCTGGTGGGTGCAATGACTGCCACTGGTGCCCACCGCACGCGGAGTTGTCCCGCTGCGATTGGGTTTCGCAGGTTACGCCAGAGTTGTGTGCAGTACACGCAGTTCCCGTCGATGTAGACCGTCCAGAGTGGTCCGCCTGTGCCCTCTACGAATCCTGGGCTTTGGGTGACGGCCTTGAGCAGCCCTGCGCTATTGATGGGTGCTGCTCCGTTTTCAGGAGCTGGTGACGCAAGCTGGGTCTGGCCGCCGGCCGGTTCGTTGCTTGGCTGAGCAAAGCCGCGGGCAATCATTTCCTGCTGGGTCTGGTTGCGACCTTGCGCATCGAACTTGGCTCCTACCCATACGGAATCCACGCCATCGACCATCCAGCCTATGAATGTCCCCTCGGGAGCTTCAATGATGACGCCGGTTGTTCCGTCGGGTGCGCTGAATGTGTCTTTGACTTTTCCGGATCGCCCCATGCCGCCGACTAGCTGAGCTGCACGCTGTTGCCTTTGTGCTTTGGATGCCGGCACGTCCGGTGCTGTCGCTGTTGGCGCTGAGGGTAGTTCGGCTTCCACCTTGCTGAACTGTGTGTAGAAAGCAGTAGCGCCCCGGATGGCCAGCACAGCCACTACAGCGTAGGCGCAGTACCGCAACACCACTTGAAGTTCTGAGGCTTGTTTCATGTCAGTCCTAACAGTCGCAGGTACCACGGGAGAGGCCGCGGCTTGGGTGTTTTTGACGCGAGGGGCGCGGGCAGGGTTGCAGCGTTGGCTGCGTTGTGGTCCGTTCGGTCTGTGCGCTGGCCATCGCCGGTGATGCTTTCAATCAGGTCTTTGATGCTGACTGTGAGTCCTTTGCTTTGCGGGATGGTGCATCGCAGGTTGACGTTGGTCGCGGGAAAGCTCTTCAGATGGTCAGCCAGGTCTAGCCACATCGCACGGCCTACGGGGACCGTGATTTCAAATTTTCCTGTGTGGATCGCTCGGGGTATCTGGTCAATCAGTGTTCGCGCACCTTCTCTCTGATCAGTTCCGAGGCGAAGGGTTTGGGCGATGATGATTTCACCCATGGCTTTGTACTGCGCGCTCGCATCTTGGCCGTAGCTGTTCGCGATGATTTCCAGCCGGTAATCGCCAGGGAACATGCCGTCTTCCAACTGCTCGCCTTGGAGTAGGCCGCGGATCATCATTCGCATGTCTACTTGTGTGGGGAGCCAGTTGATGAATTTCAGCTTCTGGCGTGCTGCGAAATCGAATGGGTAGCCCCTGAGCTGGAGTAGGTCCACCGCGATTCGGATTTCTTCACGGGCGTGCTCTATCCGTGTCGGTGCGGTGCAATCCATGCCATCCACCATTTCGAGCGCGTCGGGTGTGAGCCTCTGTATCTGGGAGAGCAGCTGGATCTCACTCCACTGGTCCATAGGTACTGTTCGGTCAATTGCCAGTGCTTGCGGCATTCATTCACTCCTAATCTTGTTTGCGACGGTTATTCACGTAGGTGGCTGCCATGCGTAGTGCTGCTCGCTTACCGCCCATGAGCGAGAAAATGGGGGCCAGAATCGGTCCCAGGAAGTAGGCGACCACGCCAATGGCGATCGAGCCAAAGACCATGCCGATGCTTCCCAGGATGGTGACGGTCTCGCGGGTGTTTTCTTGGGTGGGCTGTTCGGCTTGCGCTTGTTCCGTGTCCTTGCGCTTGGTCATAGCCTCGAACCTGTCCCGTGCCCAGTCGGCACCCTTCTGCGCCCTCCCCGCGACCTCCTCCAAAACGCTCTTACTCGCGGGGGCACTTTCCACCTTGCCGGAGCCGGCGTCCGGTAGATCGCCCACGGGCTTTCCGAGCTGCTGCCACACTTTCTTGACGTAGCCGACGTTGGGTGTCCCTACTCTCCCGTTGTTGTAGGCACCTACGGCCGCGACTATCCGGGCGTCAAATTCGGTACTGATGCGTCGGGCTTGAACCCAAAACTCCATGAAGATGATTCGGGCTGTGGCGACGTTGACCGATGGGTCAAAGATGTTGGCCAAGCTCACGCCGGGGCGTTTGCATTGATATTTGCAGTTGAGCTGCATCAGACCCAGGTCAACGTTGTGGCCGTAGCTTACGAGCTCAATTGCTTTGGCTTCGGCTTCGGCGCGGCTGTTGAGTCGGTAGCTTTGGCGGGTGGTGTTGTCGAAGATCGACCATGGGTGATTTCGGGACTCGACCATCCGAATCGCATTGAAGTACGGCTCCAACTCAGGCGGCAGTGAGCCGGCAGGCTGCGCAACAGCACTCAACGCGACAAATAGGGTGGCGCTGATGATGTGGCGGCTGAACGTGGAGCCTTGTGCTTTCATGGAGCTGTTGCCCCCAACTGTTCGCTGTTGCTGCTTTTCTCGCCATTCGTGGGTGATAGCCCAATGTCGATGCCAAAGCTCGCGAGCATGCTTCGGGTCATCGCCTTGAACTCAGGTGTCTCATCAAGAGATTCCTGCGGCTCTTGTGGGGTAGCTTGAACTTCCTCGGGCATGGTTGACGTTGCCACTGCCGCAGGTTGGTTCTGAACAGTGATTGGTTTGTTCACTGTTTTCGCTGGCTCTGTTCTTGCAGGCTGGCCGGCTCCAATGCTCTCTGCGAAAGCATTCAAATGGTTCCAGCCGATCGTGACGAGAATCTCGAATAGGAAGCTGTTGCTCAAGCGATGATGCTTAGCCAGTTCATTGATTTTCACAGCGAGTGGATCAGCATCATCAAGGGTGACTCTGAACTTGCGGCTTGAGCTAGAGCGTAGCCCTGTGCATGCGTAAAACTCGATTCGATTTTCGAGCTGGGCCGATGTAACGCCCTGCTGCACTATCCGCCAGAGTTGATGATTGCGGCCCACTCCGGTACTGAACTGGTCCTGCAGCGAAGCAGGCAAGTGCCCGACATCACTTTTGATAATCATGCGCCTACCCCGTAGCCCTTAGCCATGGCGATCTGACGGCCTAGGTTGTGCATACCTTGCGCATTGGTCATTTGCGCATCCGGTGCAATCTCGATCGTGCTCTGCTTGTAGGTATCGCGGATCAGGGGCTCGAACAGTTGCGCACCACCACCAATGCCGATCAGTAGCTTGCCGCGCATATCGCCCAGGCTGTTGGTGATCGCTTGCTCTATCCGTGGCCAGACTTCTATGACCGCCTTGCTCAGTGGAATTTCCATGGACACTTGGCGCGTTTCCTTACGACCGCCAATTCCGTCTACGATTTTGGTGATCGGACGCAGGCCCAGCATCGCAGCTTCCACATCGAGCGGGTGGAGGTTGGGCTGGCGTGTTTCTGCGCGGACCAGCTTGGTCGCCTCATTGATCACGTTAGACACACCGACATCGACGGAGCTGAAGCGGTTGCCGTCGGTCTGGTCGCCACGGAATGGCAGCCAGTTCACTGTCATCCGGCCAAAGTCAAGGATCACGCCGTTGGAGCCAGCGCGGATGAGGCCGTTGAAATACTTGTCCTTCATCAGGGTGACAAACCCACCAGCGGTTTCAGGGATGACCTGCACGTCCAGGATTTCGATGTCACCGAATGGCGTGGTGTGCTTTCCATGCTGGCCCTTCCAGAGCTTGGCAACGTCAGCGCGGTAATCGGTATCTTTGAAGTGGTCGGCTGCTAAACCTGTCACCACAATCCACTGACGCTTTCCGGTCATGGCCATACGGTTCAGTGTGGCGCCCATCAGCAGCTTGTACAGCTTGGACCTTGCCCACTCACGGGAGAGAACCTTCAGAGGTTCTTCGGTGGAATTCAGAACGCCATCAACCCCGGCTTCGTACAACTTCCCATCGTCCCCGAGCACGATGTTTTCGCGGGCGGGTTTGCGCGAGGCCAATCCTTCGACACCCGTATTGAGCGGGGTCAGCGCCGACATGAAGGTGTGCTCCTGTCCGTCGATCACCAATTTGCAGAAGCCGAAGCCCAGATTGGCACCGACTACTCCGATGCTGTTGTTCTGCCCCAAAGTTGATGCATTGAAAGCTGGGTGTGTATTTGTGTTCATTCTTTTGCCTTAGTAGTAGAGTTAAAGGTTCATTTTTTACAAAATGGCGGGGTGGTTTACTGGCCTGGAATCCATCTAAAAAGGACTCCAGAGCCGCGCCAGGAGCCCCTTCCGCTCGCGGCTGTGCTCTCTTTTCCGTGCCGTTTGCCGACCGTTTCGACCAGCAAATCGGCTGTTTTTTGGGACAAGGCCAATAGGTCCGCCAGCACGTGGTCAGCAGCCCTGTACAGGTCCTTCATGTGGGTCAAATGGCAGCGGTCTATGGCGTAAGTAGCCAGTCGACCGCGATCGTCAGAAACAGCAAATGACTCTGGCGTGATGTATTTGCCGCGCTCTGAACTCACCACCCTTGGGGTAACGGTTCGGTAGAAAAGGTTTTCCTGACCTTTTCTGACCCAAAGCGCCCAGTAGTGGAGCGGTGTACGAGCCGGGCCATCGACGATGCCCACAGCGAGCGCAGCGCTCCTGGTCTTCCCCAGCGAAAGCCTGTTTTCGTTCGACACGCGGTTGTAGTTCAGGTTCATCGCGTGTACGTGCTGTTTGACTGCTTTAACGTGCGCCCAAAGGCGCACACGCATGGACTCGTACACATTGAACGGTAGCGGCGAAAACGGCCCACCCGCGGAGTCCCGAAGATAGCTAGGCCACGCTAAGCTGTTGATTTGCTTATGAATTTCGGGGTCAAGCAGCAGCCGGCAAGTGCGGCTCCCATCCATGGCCACCGGAACTTTTGTACTGAGTTTTTCGGACCATCGCAGCATCGCTGCGTAGTTGCGAGCCATGGTTTGCATGGCCTTTTGCTTCTCGATGATCCCCTTCCACAGCATGGTGACCGATCGGAGCCCATATGAGCCAAGCTCTGCGGAGTCTGTCTCCACCAAACGGCGTCCATCGGGCGCACGAAGGGCGACATAGGGCCAGTTCAGGGGCAGATTCCAGCTAACTTCGATCGCCATCCGGTCACCAATGACGAAGCGCAGATCACCAATTTCTTTGACGATTTGCTCCCTCAGTTGGACGAATTTTTGGTTCCAATGCCTGTCATCCTGGGCTATTCCAGCCCTGATTTCGACGCCAGTGATGAACAACGGCATGTCGATTTGCCGTTCTTGCACCAGATCTCGACGGACTCGGTAGCCAGCATTTCGGCGCTTGGGTGGGTCGATGTCAAAGAATGTCTCACCCAGGATGACGTTAGGGTTGATTTCGTAGGCCTGGTTGCGACCTTTAACGCCCTTTATGAGACCGCTTTGCGCACCCTTTGCGACCTTTGAAGGACTTTTATTGGCCTCAACAGTACCAATCGATACCACCTCAGACCCCTTGAAGTCCTCCCCAGTACCAACCGTGCCAACAGCCGCCTTTTGGGGCACCTTTGCTGCACCTTTGGCGACCTCTTGCGCACCTTCCAGTACCTGTGCAGACCCTTTAGTGACCTCAATTCCGAAAGCTGCACTTTCTTCTGCCCCCTTGAGTACCAGTTCAGAACCTTGTGAGGCCTCTTGCGCCCCTTTCGGTACCAGTTCAGGCCCTTTAGTGACCTCAACTCCGAAAGCTGCACTTTCTTCTGCCCCATCGGGTACCAGTTCAGAACCTTTGAAGGCCTCTTGCGCCCCTTCCGGCACCAGTTCAGACCCTTTGGTAACCTCAGCTCTGCAGGCTGCACTCTCTTCTGCCCCATCAGGTACCAATCCGGTACCTTTGGAGACCGCTTGCGTATCCTCGGCACTCCTTGGGGACCTATTCGGCACCATTGCCGTACTTTGTGCTACTTCGTGTCCTGCCAAGGCACCTTTATCTACCCCTGTGAGTACCCTTGATGGTCTTTTAGTTAGCTCAGGGTTATCGCTGGCGACAAACTCGTTCTCACCAAAATCGAATGCGAGGTTTTGCTGATCGAGAGATGTACTCATATCGGCCTAGCCCCACTGTTCTGTGGAAATGTGGATTTCTGGTTTGCGCTTGGTACTCTGGCAAAACCTGAATCACACAAAAGGAGTTTTTGATGCCGACCAGTAACGGACAAGATAGCTTTGCTATGCCTGAGGAAACATTGCGCAGCAGCGCCCCGCTGTTCGAGCTTCCCGATCGCGCACGAGGCGGTGGTGACCAGACTCAACTGGAAAAGGACTTGATTGCCGACCAGCCGGGTCCGGAACCATTGCCTGACTACATTCAGGATATGTTTGAGGTTGCTGGGATTCCACGCTCTATGGGTGCGGGTGAATCTCTCCACTGGACGAACGCTTGCAAAACCTCTACGAAGTTCCTTAGTGCACAAGCGCAGGTTAGTCCCGATGCAACTTGGTTCGAGTTGGCGATGGTTCACCAGACAGGACGTAGCCAACGGCTTCGATGCAACCGGTACGGCGATATGTTGGCATGGGAGGACAGCGCCGGCGCAGACCCAAACGGACTGGTGCAGAACTGCATTGCTGCTGCGCTTCTGGATTTTTCCAGCGCGACTCGGCAACTGATGGTCCGACATTAAGCTCCCGCCTCCATGGGCTGTGAAGCATCTGCAGGCGTGTTTTCTTCAATATCAAGCAAGCGCCTTGCACGCACTGCCTCATCTAGTAGGGGTTGAACGAAGCATGAAAGGCTGACCTTCTTTGCAGCGTCGCTCTCGTACATGCTGATCGTCAAATGATCCATTGCGCGTGTGGCTGCAACGTAAAACAGGCGCTTCTCTTCGCTAAACGCTGATTCCTCTTTGTCGTGAGGCCAGTAGGCGTCCGTCGCATTAATGATGGTGACGTGATGAAACTCCAGCCCTTTGGATGCGTGAGCGCTGCATAGGGTGACAGCGCCCACTTTGTCTTTGGGCTGCTCTGTGCGCTGACTCAAAATATTGACGCGGTTTGCAAGGCTGCCACTGCACCACTGGGAAAGCATGACGGCCAGAAAGCTCAAGTCCTTTGCGGCCTGGCTTTCCTTGCACTGGCTAGCAAAACGGTTGAGCAGCTTGACGATTGCGGCAGACAGGAGTTCGTCTGATGATTCAAACTCATCGAACCAATCCGATATCCAGTTCCGAAACGCTCGAAACGCCGTTTGGTCATCCCGGCGCATGGCACTAAGCAGCCCGGATGAACTCGCCAGATCCAACACATGCGTCATGCCATCACTTTGATGGAAGAACTCCAAAATGGCATTTCTTGCCGTTGGAGCAATGTTGTCGCTGACGAAACAAGCGCTCGAAAAAGCGATGTGGTCATTCGGATTGCCTGGCAAACTTAGAGCGAGCAAGGCACGCACTACGTGGGGTCGCTTCAAGAAATCTGAGGCTCCCATCCGTATGAAGGGAACTTGCAACATCTTGCAGGCTAACTCGATGGTGTCCAGCTCAATGTTGGTCCGAGAAATGACGGCCGCACTTGCCTTCGGATGTTGTTCAAGCCACTGCTTAGCGGCGAGAACTATCGCGCGAGCCTGTACCGTTTCAGAGTCCTGAGCAGGCGCCGTTGATGCTCGGTGGAGCTGAATATCAATGCTGCCCTCTTCTGGGCGTTTGGCCTGAATGTTCTTGGCGAAACGGTCCGGGGTGTTGCGAATAATGAGATCCGCAGCTTCAACGATCGAGGTGCAAGACCGGTAGTTGAAGGTCATGGGAAAGACTTGGGCGCCAGTTGCTTCGCAGAAGAGCTTGAGCCCTCGGAAGCCTGCAGCATTGCGAAATGCATAGATGCTTTGGTCATCATCCGCGACAAGCGAGGGAATGACACCATTCGCGTGGTGGGCTAGCACCCAGTCATGCTGCACCAAGTCGGCGTCTTGCATCTCGTCGGCGAGCAGGTACTTGACTGGCAAAGGCTTAATCGTGCCGGCCCGGATTCCCGCTAAGCACTCACGCACCATGTCATTCACATCGCAGGCACCGTTGGCCATCCGACGTTTCTCGTAAATGCTGAAAATTTGGTACGACTCGGAAAGGATCTCACTGTCTGCCAATGGGAAATCAGCAGGAAATGACTTGTAGCGTTCAATCGCTCGTTGAACCTCATCAAAGCGCAGCTTGCTACCAGCCTCGCTAGTAGACTGAACGATCAGATCGTAGACTTCTTGCTCGGACAGTATTTTTCGGCGCAGCCCAGATGTCCGCCAATAGTCCTGGAGCAAGCGATAGCTCAGACCGTGGAATGTCCCAATGAAGGGCTTCTTACCCCCCCGCTGTGCAAACAACTCAGGGAGAGCTGAACGTAAGCGGTGCTCCATTTCTTTGGCCGCGGCCTTGGTGAAGGTAACCATGGCCACTGTAGATAGGTCATTACGATTCGCCTGAATCAGGCGGGCGGCCTTAGCAATGATGGTTCGAGTCTTTCCAGAGCCCGGGCCGGCGATAGCCAGACACGGCTGGTCACACAAGAAGACCGGCGCCTGCAGCGAGTCAAGCCGCCAGTAATCTGGATTGGAGTAATCGTGGCTTCGGGTAACCATGTTTAACCCAGCGCCAATTCCTGCTCGAAGATGGCCTGCAAGTTGAGCCCAACTACATCAGGCGTAGGTATGTCACGCTTGACGTAGGGAACGGTATCGACAGGATCGAAAAGTGGGAACTTGACATCAAAAGCACGGCGCGCAGCCATGGGAACAACGATGGCCTCCCCTAGCCCCAGATCACGGAAGCGCTCTGGTCGAACAGCGTAGTCATAACGCTCTTGGGTACCACTGCTTTCGCCGGTAGATTGCGATACTTTGTGGAAAAGCTCAACATCAAGGTTTGTGTTGCCTTTGCTCGCACCGGTGCTTGTCGATTGACTCCTGAAGTCTTTCAGCAGCTCACCGATAAGTTCGCTAGCGAATTCACGCGACTGTGTGTCGCCGAGCGCAAGAAATGTACGAGTTTCACAAGACCCGACCATACGAGCCGCGAACTCCTCTGAAAGGCGGACCAGGTTGGCGTAGGTCTGAAAACTGAAGATGCCACCAATGCCGGCACCACGCATTTTTTCCACAAGCTCTTCTGCGCCTTCAATGGCCCAGGAGCCGAACTCATCGCCCACCCACAGAAATGGAATCGCAGGTTTAAAGCCTTTGTCGTACATCTCACCGACATATGCCTTGAAGTCGCTCAGCATCATCTGCGCAAAGGGAATCGCCTGCTCGCGCATTTCCATGGTGGGGAGCTTGATGTACAGCATCCGATCGTTTTCAATCACGTCGCGCCAAGTCACCTGAGGTGAATAGGGATTCATGATCTCGCCGAGCTCATCGACGCTATAGGTGTGCATCGCTGTCGCACCACCCATAATCTGGGTACGAAGCCGTTGGGTATCGATCTCGGTCGTGGTATTGCCTTGGCGATCTGTACGTTGAGTACGGTATCCATCGAGCCAGATGTTGTATTGCGTTTTGGCGGCCGATGCTGGCGTGTTGTTGTACAGCCAGTTCATCGCATTTGGATTGGTCAGCAGGATGAGCAAGTCCTGGCAGTTGAACGCCTTATTCATTTCCTTGATGCAACCAATGGCCGGCTGCAGAGCCGCTAGCATCATGGTTTTGAAGTGCTTGGCACTCGCATCAAGATCGCCACCGAAAATGTTACCCACCGTGGAGACGGCCTGTGTGGTGTTCCCAGACAGGATCGGGTTATAGGTGTGCGAGTTTTTGGGATTGCGTAGGTCAATCACTCGCAAATCGAGACGACGACCGTACACCGACGCCATCGTATTGATGATGGTTTCGGTTTTCTCCTCAGGCTTAGCGTCAACGAACGCCCATCCTCCACCGCGGCGCGTTTGCTGGGCGAGTTTGGTCAGAATAGCCTCGGTCTTACCTTGACCAGACTTACCGAGAAGAAATTCGTGTCTTACGACACCTTGGCGTTTTGTATAGAGATTTCGCGTCATGCCCTGCCATGGGTCATTCGTACGCGATGCGCAAATACAAACGGCCCATTCCTGTGTTTGGAATGAGCCGCCTTGTGCACGAGATCCGCTGAGTTCGCCTTAGAGGCGGGTTTAAGTCAGCGCGGAGGCGGCTGTATCTCGTGCCTCAATCATACCGGCAATCAACGAACTTGTTAAGGCCTCAGCCTTCAATCAGGGTCATCCGGATTGAGTTTGGTGACATTCGTAATCACACCGACCAAGGTGTAGTCGTCAGGTTCGAAGTGCCCCTCTGCTGGGTCTAGCGCAGCGGCGAAAAGGAAGTCTTTCTTTTCGGTGCGGCGATCTGTCGTCATGTTGAAGAGTCGAACAATCTGGTCTGCTGGAAACACCAGGAAGAAGCCACAAAGAACAAGAAGTCCACGGAACGCTGTTGGATTTTCTACCCCAACAAACAGGGTCGCATAGAACAGCGCGAGCGCGGCAAACGCATAAACGCAGCGGCGAATGGTTGGCATATCTCCCATTAGCGATCCCACCCCGTGTAGCGTTTTCGGCTACCCCACTCTCGCTTTACCTCTCCAGCAACATCTCTCATGCAGTCGAGGAAATATACGAACACCACTTTGATAGGCCATATGACCGCAAAAAGCAGTGTCATTGCCCAATGTTCTTGTTTGACTCTTGTCGCCATTGTCAAGGCCCGCTATTTGGAAGCTGGGGGGCGGAAGACCCCCCTCCGGATGAAGGAACGAACCTTCTAGCACCACTGAGCCATCGTGATGCGGAGCTCGCCGCCAAAGTGGCCCCGCCTTTTGCAGAGTCGCCCACGTACTTTTTCGCGCTTCCAGCAAGTCCGCCACCGCCCCCACCCGCGCCCCCCGCCATGGCGCGGTTGAATTTATCCATTCCGCCAAAGACCAGCAAGAAACAGAAAGTGCCAAGAGCACCGTAGCCAATCTTCAATGCGTCAACCATGGTGTTGTATGAGCCTAAAGCGTTGGTCAAACCAATCATCTGGCCGGCACTTGATAGGCCTGATGTTCCGAACATGAAATCGCTAACCAGATAGGTCCAAAGGATGTAAGAGACCATCCAGAGTCCGACCAGGATATAGCCGCCCAGAATGTAGGTGAGTCCCATTAGAAAGCGCCCGGGCCACAGCATGAAAATCATAAAGAAGGGCGTTGCAATCGTGACGATCCCTTTGGCGATACCGATGTACAAAGGAATTTTGACTTTGGCGAATTCGAGAGAAACGCTGTCAATCACTGCTGGCAAGGCATTTGCCGCTGCTGATACCGTGCGCAGGATTTTATTGTTCCAGTCAATTCCGTCGGACGTTGCCTGCATTGCGGTTGGGGCCGCAACCAAGGACTGTTTGCAGTAGGTGTCTCCATGATTCATGCAGGTAATACCGAATGCCTGAACTGCGTCTGGGGCTTGGAGCTGGCGACGCGCCAACGCCACATCCGTTGCGAACCCGATATGGGCGTACAAGTCACCAAAATTTTCGTAAACCGCCAGTGGCTGTCGGCTGGCATCGTTGGCGATAGAGGTAAGTGCGGCGTATCCCTTGTCGTAGGCTTTTATGGCCGATTGTGGGTATGTTGCTGGCGCTCTGGCAGGCGCTATCGGAGCGTTCTGCGTGTAAGCACCCAGCATAGGCGCTAGAACAGCAGTTTCGTTGGCATCGACGCTCATTGCAGTCCCACTTAGCCGATAACGTGGGTCATTGAGCATCGAAGAGAGATTGCGTGTCGCTGAAACCAAGTCTAGGGTAGTTTCCGCTCTCAGGATCTGCACCACCCGACGCGCCTTTGATGCAATCTGGTCAGGATCAACGACGTCGGATGCAGATGTAACTGGGTAGGTCAGAACGCCAATCAGGTTTTCTGCTTCAAGTTTTTGCTTCAAGGAGACGTTCTGCAGCAGGTAGGGGACAACAATTTGCTGCCACTGCGAGAGGATCGAGCGCGTTTGAGGGTCCTCTAGGGACTCAGCTTTCGACATGTTTTCAATCGCTGCTTGGGCCGTTCCTGGAAAAATGAATCGATTCCTGCGATCGGCCATTTCTGCACTCAACTGCACCCAGCCGTTCATGTACTGATCGACTTTGTGGGCGGCCCATGGCATAGACCCCTGATCAGTGCCGAAGAGCTGCTTTTTCGTTTCGAGATAAGGCGTGCCGAACTGGGAACCTGTCAGGTCCGCCTTCTCAGCAAGTGAAAACGTGGCTGGGTTGTACAAGGACACTAGGACCAACACGCTACCGACGATCCACTTCAAAGTAGTCATCACAGCTGTATCGTCACCCTCAAGAAGCGCCCCCCACAAACGCCATACAAAGGCCATAGCCATAATGCCAAGGATTAGGTAGTTGGCCATCCCGTTGCGGAAGAATGGGTAGATGTGCTGCCCATACGCGTACCCGAACAAGGCCATTTCGTACATCCGGTCGACTGAATCACCCATTTGCTGATTCCCCTACTTCAAAGACCGAAAAACGAGCGCATACCACTCAATGAGTGCTCTTTAGGTTTGGGTATCGCCTTCTCGGCGTTGTCTTTCCTCACCGCGACCTGTTCTGTCGCGCGTTGCATCGCCAGTAGCTGCGTGCGAGCCAACTGCGCACGCTGGTCCGCGATCTTGGCGAGCTGGGCAGCGTCATTTTCCAGGCGAACAATTTCTGTTGTGATTCTTGCTCGGCGGGTTGCAAGTTCACCGGCCGGAATCGCGGCACCGTTTCTGGGCGTCATGTTCAGCAACGACTGGCGCAACGCAATGATCGTGGATTGGACAGTAACCGCGGCAATCTGCTCACTGAGCGCCGAAACATACATTTCTTGCTCCGTGGCACTCAACTGCCGCGCCGCGAGAAATGCTTGCCCACGCACCAATCCACTGGCGGCATCAGGAATACATGCCTCTGACGAAGAGGCTGGTGCTTTCTCGTAGTCGGCACCGGTGCAACGGGCTATTTGGTTCGGCGACTTTCCGTCCAGTATTTGGATGAGCGCGTTATTTGACCGGTCCTCGATGTTCCCCTTTAACTGGGTAAGACTCATTTCAGGCGCCCTGACCTGAACACCGCTGGAAGTTATCTTTTCATCGGAAAGGAGCGGTAATAGCTTTTCAACTTCACCCGTAACCGTCACGTTGGTGCTGTTTGTAAGAAAGGTCTTGAGATCGTCTTTTGCTGGGATGCTCTGTGCTGCAACAACGGAAACGTTCTTGCACTGGCGCAGCGCTTCGGTGGGCGATGTGCCATTAGCAACCTGCGCTGCAAAGCACTGGTCACTTGCCTCTGCCATTCGCCTTGTATTCGGATCAGAACTGAGGCGAGAGGTCTCTTGCGCTTGGCACAGCTGTGCAAAGGCCTGGTACCTCGAAGAGTACATACGGTCCATCATGTCCAAGGTCGCCGCCAATGTCGGGTTTGCGGTGTTCAGGGAGAGGACGTAGTTGGCAACTGCTGCTTGGGGACCACTTTGATAGGTGGTTTGTAGATTGTTTAACACCTCACCGGGTTTGACCGTGTTCAGAAAAGTGTCGAAATCTACGCCGGCACAGCTTTGCGCTGGAGCGCCGCCCCATGCCGAACTGGTTGCAGATGGAGCTGCGAAGGACGGCCGGTAACCCGTTGATGCGCCGACCAAGGCCCCAAACCTCGCACTATCAGTGCTGGTTGTACTTCCAAACGCGCCAGCAGCGTTTTGGGCATACACGTTTGTCAATGCGAGAGCCGCAAAGACGATCAAGCTGCATCGAGTGAGAACAATATTGGTCATTTCTTTACCTCAGCCAGAGATGCACGGCGGACGTTGGCTAGCGACGTCCTGAACTCCTGTGTATTGCCGAATTCCTTTAGGAGCACTTCTTTGCCGTAGCGGGTGTCAGCAGCAAGTGCAATCGGAACAAACTTCGAGAATTTGCTTTGGGCCTGCGTGGCGGCAGTCGCCGGGAGTGTGATTCCAACGCGGCCCAGCTCCATGAGCAACGCCTTCGCATCATTGGTGCCGTGAACTACAACCCTCGCGTCAAGAATCGGAGACTCGGCGACTAGCCTTTGTAGGAGTACCACTGCTTTATCGCATTCCTGGCACCCTACGGAGGTATGGAGAACAACACGCATGCCACTCAGGAACGGCAAGTCTTCGCTCGTGAATGAAGGGTTGATCGCTATCAGCCCAGGATCAATTTGTTGGAGGTTCGTCATGCGCCCAGCAACGTAGCTAGCGGTAGCTGTCTGCTGCCGAATGCTTCTCGCCATTGCCGCAATGTTTTCGTCGGTTGGGTCAAGCATTGCCCGCGCGGCTTCGCGGGTCGGCTTGCCGTAATTCTGCAAATACGCATCAACATCAGCCTCTGCAACACCTTTAGGCTTTGCTGCCGGCTGCTGAGGTTCCACAGGTGCGGGCTCTACCTTCGGCTGTTTCGCCTCCACTGGCGCAGACTTGATCAACGGTGGCTCTGCAGCGCACTTGCTGTAACCGACGCTGAAACTCGACAAGCATGAGCGATCTTGCGGACCAACCTGCTGGGAGTTGGCTACCGTAGCGATCAAGGCAACAGCCAATACGTAAAGAGTTTTCATGCGCAGCTTTTGACAAACTCAGAAACACGACGATGAGCGCCCAAGTCGGGGGTAACTTGCGCACGCCAAGTAACGTACTCCTCGTGCTCTCGCCACGCCTTGTAGTGCACCAAAAACTGATCGGGGACCCGTACTGCCTTTTCAGGCAAGGCTTCGGCTAGTGCGTCGTACAAATCGAATGCTTTGCTGTCACCCGGCTCAGCCTGCAGGAAAAGCATGTCTGCGAGGGCGTAAAGCCCTGTGTAGGCGCGAAAATCCGGACTGCCATAGGCAACCATGCCACTTCGTGCCTTTTGGATCAGACCAGTCTTTTTCGCCCACGACAAGAGCAGGAGTGCATCTTCTGCAAGCTGCAGGTTGGTATCGACTAAGGATTGAAACGAATCGATTTCAGTTGAGGGCAATTTGGACACTCCTTCCCGAAACTGTACGCATCACAACTGAGTTGGCATTGATGTTCTCCACGACCATCCCATCCGAGGTCGCATCGCCAACGAATACCCACGCTGAATCGATAGCCTGCCTTCCACCAACGGGCATCAAAAGAGCAGCTAAAAGTCCTTCTGGGTTGCGCTCAATTCGGAGAACGACGTACTTACCTGAAGGCGTGATACCGCGCTCAATTTGAATGAGATCACTCTGGGTTTTTGACTGTTCCGCGGTCTTCTCAATTTGCAGTGGGATGGCGACCTTGGGGTACGGATCAACCGGCTTCGCGATTTCCAATTTCGCGGGCGACGCTTGCTTAGCTGTACCTTTCATTTCCGGAATGATCGTCAGTGGCTCCTGATGGGCCGCTTCACCCTTTTTCATTCGCTCCAACATCGCTGCGTAGCGCTCTTCACCTGCAGCGGGAATTTCCACTTGCGGAGTCGCGACGCTTCCTAGGGAGACTTCTGTAGTGGGCGACATCCCGGCGCCAGGAGTAGCAACCGTAGGAGCCGGTGACGATGCGAAGGCCCCTCCATTGAGTGTGTCAGCCACCGCTTGTACTGCTGAATTAGGCCCCCCCGCTTGCTGCTGTGGTGGTGCTGATCTTTGAGCTAGCCACGGTCCTACCACTGCCCCGATAACAAAAACCCCAGCGACGATCAACAAAGGCCGTGATTTGTTGGGCTCTATCGCTGCTGAAACTCTCTCTTTGGGACTGCTTGCGGACCTTCGGGGCCATGTCCATTTGAGCCCAGTAGATCGCTTCGCCTCGCTTTTTTCATCGACTGGGCTGGATGGGGCGTCCGTAGCGCCGGGTTCGGCGGCACTGTTGCCCGACGGCCTGGTAAACAGCGAGCGAGGGGCGGATGGCGTTTCGTGTTGAGCTGCTTCAGTATTCGTGTTTTCTTGTGTGACGTGGGGCAACTGAGTATCTACGGCGATTTTTTCAGCGTCTGCCGATGTGCCTGCATGCGGTTTAAAGGTGACCGCTTGATGGGTTTGATGGGCTTGCTGTGCGCTGGCCTCTTCACCAGGGGCCCCGAATGCTGATAAATTGATCTTCATGCGCTAACTCCACTATGGGTGTTTCTGGCTGCAGCGACCCCGCGCGGGTACTGATGCGCGAACTGTTCAATCATGTCTGCATGAGACAGGCCGGCTTCCAGCATCTTGAACTGAACGGCCTCATCAGCAGGGTCTGTTGTATTCATTGAGTAGAGAAGCGGGAAAGGTGTAAGGCGCGCCACAGTGGACCCGAGCCCCGACATCTGAATGAAAAATTCGCTATACACGCCTTTGACTGGACGGAGACTGGTGATTGCTTCCTTCTCGCTCTCACTCAGATCCATGAAGGTAGGCAACGAGTCTGCAGCAGCTTTGGCAAGTGGCAGTACAACCTTCGTTGATGTGTTGTTCAGCACCGAGCGGCCCATAGGGGTATCTAAATCGCGGGGATCTTGCGTGATGAACCCGACCATCCCACCAAGAGATCGATAAGTCCTAACGGCTCGATCAATGAAGGCCGCGCCGTAATCAGTGCCAATGACACTCCAACCCTCATCGAATATGGCGACTTTGGGAACGCCTCGCAATCGTGGATCAGACATAACTGAATCGATTGTTCTCATAACGCACATGAGCGCGGTGGGGCCCGCGTCAGTCGCCATGATGCCAGCCAAGTTGAAGAAAATCCGATTTCCGATCGTTGGCTTTATCTGCGAATCGCCTTGAAACATCTTGGCATAGCGGCCGTTATCAAGGTAGTCATACAAGGCATTTGATAACTTGTCACCCAGCGCGGTGCTCTCATTGGTCAATGCGAGCTGAATGTCAGCAAGTTGCAGTTCAGCATATCCATCAGTTGCAGCATGAAGCTTTTGCGCTGCGACAGTTACGGCCCGGGATATTGCCTGCTTGACCTCAATGTCAGCAGACTTTGTTCGGTCGTCATGCACCATACCGAGCACGAGCTTTGACCAAAAGTCAATCGAGTTGTTGTCAACATCGCCCCAGAAAGGAGAAATGGATGGGCAATTTTCCAAGGTGAGTTCAACTTCTTTGCCAAAGAGATTCGCCCATTTGCGATAGTCAGGCTTGGTTGAAATGATGAACTGGAACGCACCAGGAAGGCGTGCGGTTTGAGCAAGAAAGTCGTTAATCCAAAATGACTTACCGCCGCCAGACTCTGCAACGACGAGTAGATTGGAGTTCTTGCTTCCTGCCAGTGGGTTGAGCAGCGTAGGACGTCCCGACCTGTTTGGGTAAAGCGCGTAGGGCTTGTCCTCCACACCTGGCCATGTACCCCCAACTGGCGTCAACTCGGCAATGTCGGCAGATAGCATCCGTTTACTGCGCTGAAACGCTCGCTCATAGTCACGGCGAGGAAACGGTAGGCAACCGTTGATGATGATGGAGTGACCGATATCGCGTTCGACGTCCGTGTACTGCAGTCCGCACCTTGTCAGCAACGATTGAATAGAGGCAGTGCGATCATCAACTCCGCGTTTACTTGAGTCGGTCACCACTATCGTGAGCCTAGCATCTACAAAGCGCTCGCCGTTAACAACTCGTGAAAGCGCATCACCGATGCTGGCTTCCATCTCGTTGATTTCCTCAGCATTGAAGCTGCCAATGCGCATTTTGCTTGCGAGATAGCGCTTTGCTTTAAGACGGAATTGCTCAGACTTCGTGTCTAGGATGCGCACCGTCATCACAAACGCACAGTCACGCTCTTTTGCAACCGCATCATCGAGCATCCCGGGCTTCACGCCGTCTGGCTGCCACAGCATGGATATTGCGCGGAAGTGTGTCTTTGTGTCGTGGTGATGCGAAACAAAGCCAATTTTCGAGTCTAGTTCCTCCAGGGTCACTGCCCTACTGATTGCGAGTGCAACCTCATCTGGCTTGACAGAGGGCCTGTATTCTTCATCCTCCAACATCCGAGGATTAAGGAACGAAACAACGTACTCCACAAACAACGACGCATTCAAAACTTGATAGCGCAAACCAACGTTTCGCAGCACGTCTTTTATCGCGGCAACCGAGGCACGGAACGCCTGAATTTGGTCCTCGATATGTTGCGCGCCACCACGAAGAATTTTCTCGATGGAGAACTTTTCGAGGTCTGGGGTGCTGATGAAGAAGTAAAGCTCTTCGGTTCCAGGAAAGAAGTTGTATTCAGGCAGATCCGGCGTGAACCCGAAGTTTGACGCGTTCGAAAACTGATCAAGGCGCTGCTGTGCGAACGCTTCCGGCATAGCTCCAACTGAATCTACACCAGCGTAGAGCTCCATCTGATGACGGATATTTGATACTGTCCGCCGAACAATTTGACAGGTGTAGTCCTTGTTCAAACTGCAGATGACCGTGTTGATTACGCTGGCGCAAAGACCAGCGCCACCATCGAGACATTCGATAGCTGGAACGGTTACCCGTAATGCGTAGCCATACCCGCCCTCGCGTAAATCGTACACGTCATCTAAGCCGTGGAGCTTGCCGCAAAAGTTGTAGTTCAGTAACGATTCGAGGTGGTCTCGAACTGCATCTTCCGGTAGCAAGCCAAAGCCTTTCGCCGACTTACCGCTCATGTGTAGCTCCAGACTTTGCGAGCGGTGGGCGACCTGCGCTGCCGTCCATAGGGACCGGGCCCTCATCAGGCATTACCCATTTAAACGAATCGACCTGAATGGCCAACCATTGCGGGTAGTGCATATTGCCCTCAACGTCGGTCCACTCGTAAGAATAAGCGAGCTTGACAACAGGCGCAGTGACTAACGGCGAAGGCCGGCCAGGGGAAATAACTGCGCGAACGATCCTTGAGTCTGGCGCCTGACGTGCCCCCGCCTGTGCGTCTTGCGAAGCTGCATAGGCTGATTCCATAGACATCGTTGGAATCTTGACTTCATTCGCCGGTGTAGCGCAACCAGCAAGGCCAATCGCAGCAAGTACGAGTGTGATTAAGGTCGTATTTCTCATGGCTTTTTGGTATCCACAACATTGGTGTTATTTGTGATGTGCGCCCCTTCACGTGGTACGGGGAGCTCATTGGTGATGACCAGAGTCACGCGCGAGTTAGCACCCTTTTGCAACGTTGGCTTGTAAAGGGCGTAGTGCTCATTGATAGCAGTAGAAAGCCCCTGCCCTACCCCCGTAAGGGCGCCGCCAGCAAGCGCACGATCTACTGAACCAGTAAAGGTTCTCGTGTTCCCATTAGTCCCATTTGAGCTTGAATATTGGGATTCACTGAGTACCTGACCGGCAACAGACAGGGATTGGGCAAGAGCAGCTGCACTGATCTTTTTCCCTGTGTTGTCCACGATCTCTGAATTCAGCCCCCGGATACCGTCGGTTGCATCAACCAACCAACCCGCTACCTGCCATGTTTGAACGCGGCCGTCTTGCTCAAAGTTGCAGGTAATTTCAGCAGGCTTGCCATCGATCCTGCCGGCTGCAAGATTCGGACGTGCTTCAACTGTCGCCATGCAGCCGTTTAAGTTCACGGTGAATCCGTTCGCAGCTTTATAGGTGCCTTCCAAGGCCACAAGAAAAGCAGTTGGAGCCTCTCCTACAGTTGCGACGACACCATTCAGCAGGCGACCACGGACAAATCCATTCGGAGGAATCACGCTCTTTGAGACAGGAGTACCAACCGATTGCGATTCAGCACTTGGAAGCGTGTTGTCTAGCGAATTGATTTGATTGACGTCGACCGGTGCCTTCGGTGTGGAGAATTTGTGCGATTTGCCCGCGTCTTGGCGATTCTTCTCTTCAAGGGCGGCTGTGGCATCCCGTTGGGCTGCCGTCATGGCGTCAATACGCTGTAGCACCGCTTGTTGTTGAGCTTGCGCTTCAAGACGGATTCGATCTCCCTCCAAGGCAATCTTGGTAGCGATCTCACTCTTTACTTCAGCTTCTATCCGCGCAGCCTGTGCCGCTTGTTCCTCACGCAGTCGATTGGCGAAGGTCTGATTGAACTCTGCCGATTGACCTGCGCTCCCCATCCCGCCGGACTGGGTGTTGCTGTTGCCAGCAGCGGTTCCATTGGATTCTGGACTTGCTGGAGCGCCCTGGCCGATGGAGGCGGCGATAACGATCAGCAGCAACGCGCTTGCAGCGATTGCTATGGTGGATTTTCGCTGAATGAAGGGTTTTGAACTATCTTCCACAATCGCTCCTATCGTGTGAATACGAAGTAAACAGTCGTGGATGGCACATCGCGATCGAGGTCCCAACGATCAGCACCCATCATTCGGTAATTTCCAAAAGCGGGAATCTTTAGGCTGATGTCACTTGGACGAACTGTCGTTGCCAAAACCTCTGGCTGCAAAGTCAATGTCGCAACCAACCCAGTCATTGAAGGGGTCTCCCAAACTTCCGTGGCAACAACCTTGTATTCGGGCCCCGCAACAATCTCTTGCTTTTGCTGACGGGTCGAAACGCCATTGACGGGCTGGCCAGCCATAAGGGCCTTCATAAGCCCAGTCGGCGTAAGCTTTGTTGTGGCCGCGACGCGAGCAGCTTCAATAGCTGTACCGTCTTTTATCCGATAGATGGGTGAATAGGCTGCGCGTGTACTGAAGCGTGCCAGGTAAATCGATTTGGATTTGGTACCGATAAACGTCACGCGCTGTTCTTGTAGCTGGAGTGGCCTGACCGAGAGAATTCTTTGGTCTGTCGTTGACGTAACTACAGAGTAGGCATCTGGCAACTCAGCGCTAGTCTCAACGGGCTCAGGAAACACCACCAATGTATCGGCACCAATCCGTAGGCCGATATCCAAGTAAGTTTTGCCATCCCAGACCAAATCAGTGGCGCTGGCCGCCGTTGCAGTAAGTAATGACGCCAGAACAAAGAGGACGCGTGCTGCGAGCTTGCTCATTGTGTGGCCCCCTTGGTGCGTACTGCGGAGTAACGGAGGATTTTGAAACCGTACTTATTGAGTCGATCAGGTTGACCAAGGCGGAACCGCACCACGATTCGCCCTGTGTCGTCTTTCGACAAAGCCAGCCCACCGGCAGCAAATGCCCATGTCCCAGTGGCCGTGTACTCAAACTCATTGTTGTTCAGCACTGCGATTTGCTCCGACTTGCTGTCGGGTAGGAAATAGCGGCCCTGCGACTGGGCTACCACTTCCATTTCGAGGTTTTTGATTTCGCTCGATAGCGTAGGCAGGTAGGCGCTGTCTGCAAACGACAGTAGTTCGTCCATGCGGGCCCTGAAGTTGGCAGGCGTGAAGGATGTGCCGAGTTGAGCGACGTAACGAGCTACCCCTTTCAGGTTTTCTTCTGACAGACCTGCGATGTACTCACCGGCAACCGCCCCAGGAACGACCATAACTGCCCGCTCGTTCACAGCGCGCTCAAGCGCGGCTTGTGAGCGAAAAAGGGCGAAGGTAGCGGAAACGGACTGCACAGTGGCAATGCCGCCGAAAACGCACATGATTACCGTCATTCGACGGATGGATTTGTTCAACTCATCGAGATTCATCACTTGACCAATCTATGTATCGAATGGGAAATCAACCCTCGCACGGGCATACCCAATCGGTAGCCTTTATGGAGAATGAACCCGGGCTTTTGACCGGCAGTTGCCTTGTGATACAGGTAAGCGCTGACAATGCCAATCAGTGTCAGATACCCCACCTCACCGCCGTCTGGGTTCTTCGTCATCAGAACGATCGGGATACGCAAGATGAAGAACACGAAGGCGAAGATCAACGCGATTTCACCTATGCGCTCCGACTTGTCGATGTGCTTAGGTACTTCACGAAATGCAACTTCTTTTGCCATTGGACTCACCCCTTAAAAGGAGCGTGCGTAGGTTTGTATGCTCACAACCATGGCAGGCACAAAGAAGAAGAACGTACCAATGGCGAGCACACCGAGCACCGCCAATACGCCCTCTTTGAAAAAGAAGTACACCGACAAGGCAAAGACCGCTGCGCCCAAGATCAGTCCCGCTGGGCCAAACCACAATCCTTTTACAGAATTCCAGCCGTCTTGACCGATGGTGCTGGTTCCGGCGCCACCTGTTGACACAGTGACCTGTGCATGGGCACTGACAATGAGCAGCAGCATAAACAGCGAAAAAATCACCAGGTCGCGCAGTAGTGCTCGGTTGTTCGTGGCAAGGGTCAAGGCATTTTTTGCGGTATTGGTCATGGTAGGTTCTCTCTAAGTTGGTGGGGAATCTTCTCGACGGGGATGTATGCCAACGCAGCGCTTGCATTGGTTGTGGATGCTTTCCAAACTCTGCTGACGTAGCCATTGGTGAACCCCGGACCGTAGCGGCCGGTGTTGTAGCAACTCAGAGCAAAAGCGATGCGATCTTGGGGATCTGCTTTGGGCGACGTCCCATTGAAGCAACCCACCAGTACTTCTTGCATGAACTGTAGGTTGCTGCACGGGTCAACGAACTCTTCGACCTTGTAGCCGCGACGTTTCATTTCTCGGTTGTTGCTTTGAGCAAAACCAAAGTCGAAGTTGTAGCCTCCGGCGTCTAAGGCCAGAACGATTTCACGAAATTCTGTGTAGTTTGCGGGCTGCCGGCTGAGCCGGAATGCACCGTTGATATTGATCGCGAACTGCCGGCCACTGCTCTCGGCGGCAATCAGCCGCAGCGCGGTCGATTGATCAACCGCGGGAGCACAGTGAGGCAACAACGCGAGTAGCGTAGTCAAAACCATAAATCCCAAACTTTTGTTTGCCTCGACTCGCCAGTGAAGCAAAAAGGTCTGAGAAGTCCCGTTGCGGGATGGTTAAGTAGCGTTGACCTGCGCGGAATGATAGCAGAACACGTTCAATTTGTGCTAGTTCTGAAGCGGTCCAAATGCCGATTGCATCGAATCTCCGCTGCCTTGTGGGACGCTTGAACTGGCTTTTTTATCCTGTAACTTGGTTCATGTACTCCTGACCAAACGGAGAACAACGGTTTTTGATCAGACAATCAGTTCAAAGGAGAAATTGCGAAAATGAATCAAACGTTTAAATACAGCCTCGTCGCGGTTGCAGTCTCTATGTTGGGGGCGTGTGGCGGGGGCGGTGGAGGCGGCGGATCTAGCGGTAACGGCACAACAGGTACTGCACCTGATGTGAAGACCCTGAGCGGAACTGCCGCGATCGGAGCGCCCATTGTTGGTGGCGCTGTTGCTGTTCGCTGCACAGCAGGCCAGCCTATCGCCTCTACAGTGACGAATTCAAATGGTGGCTGGAGCGTAGATGTTGCAGATCAAACGCTGCCATGCGCGGTAGCTTTGACTGGTGGCACAGCCAACGGCGTGGCGAACACAACTCAGTACCACTCCATCGCCACGGCGCGTGGCGTGGTCAACATTACCCCATTGACTGATTTGCTGGTGGCAAACGTCATCCAGTCATCGACACCGCCCACATGGTTTTCGTCGTTGTCTACATCGACTACTACCCTTGGCGCAATCACTGCATCACAGGTTGCTGCCTCCCTGCAGCGCATCCGGAACGCAGTACCCCTCATCACGCAATTGGCCAATCTGAACCCGATCACGGATTCGTTTAGCCCTGTGAACGGCGACGCCATGGATGACATTCTGGAGGCCATTGCCGCAGCTCGAACTGAATCGGGTTATACCCATGCGACGAACCTGATTAGTGCCAGCGCTGCCGGCGCGATTAATGTCAGCCCAAACTTCTACACCTCCTTGGTTTGGAAGTTCCGCGGTACCGCGACCGGCGGAAATACAAATCGCCCATCGAGCATCGTGACGGCAGCGGCTCCAGCTCCTAGCTATGGCGCTGGTAGTGAAGAGCTTCAGGCGTTCAATCTGCTTAACGCAGAGCGAACACAATGTGGTTTCGGCACTATCAATCAGAATGCTTATGTGGATGCCGCTGCTATCGCGCATGCAAATTGGATGCTAGTGAATTGGGTTTACAGCCATTTTGAAGATCAGTCAGCGTATCCAACGGGATTTACTGGCACAAACGGAGGTGATCGCATCAGATTCCAAGGCTATACAGACTTCGGTGGTTACGCGGACAATATCAGTATTGTTCAATCGACATCATCAAAGGCTGGGCGTGGCGTTATAAGCCTTCGCACGCTCATGAGCGCTCCATTTCACGCCCGAACGTTGCTCGATGGCTATCGTGACTTCGGTGTGGGTATCCGCTCAAACACGGACACAGGCACTGTGAACAGGGGTGTATTTGCTCAATACAACTTGGCATATACGAATGGTCAAGGCATGCAGTACCAAGCTAGCTCGGAAGTGCTAACTTACCCTTGCCAAGGAACCTCGGGAGTGAACTATCGCCTTACCGGTGAAGATCCTAACCCCGTACCCGGCCGGAATTTGGCCACTAATCCGCTGGGCCACCCGATCATCATAAAGGCACGGGCTGGCAACTCACTACAGATTTCAAGTGCGACGATGACTGTTGTGGGTACCGGAGCAAACGTTGCTCTCCGTGGTGCTGCACAGACAAAGGCGGACGATACGACTGGTAAGTTTTTGGAGAATGAGGCTTATGTGATTCCAGATGGGCCACTTGCTCCGAACACAACGTATCGCGTTTTAATCAGCGGCACTAATGCTCAAGTGCCCTTCTCGAAAGACTTTCAGTTCTCTACAGGCAGCGGTGGTTAAGTAACTGGTGCGTTAGCGTCGAAAGAAAAAGGGCCCTGAGGGCCCTTTTTTGTCTGTTTGCTTAAGGCACTTTCTTTTGCGTCATAAGCCTATGCGCTAAAGTTAGACATCAATTCGAGACTGTCCAACTGCCACGCTGGTATCCACAAGCATTTTGCGGATCGCAGAAATACATAGGCAGAGTTTCTGACCCAGAAAAACGGGTGAGTGACGGGTTGTTGTAAGTGCCGTAGAAGTAGTCATCATCAGCTGATCGGAAGGAATAGCCGGTCAAGGCCCCAAGCGTGTTGATTACTGGGTTGAAGGTGTAAGACCAATTAGCGTACTGAGTCTGATGGTACGGCTGGCCTGACTTTGTGCTGTAAAAATCGCCAGAGTACGTCTGGTATGCAGCGCTTGCAGAGGTAGACCCACGACCAGCGGCAGCTGGAGCGACAACAGTTACGGGTGAATTGCCGACAAAGGTGCACTCCTGCCATGACTCACCGTTCCTGCCAAAAGTTTGGAAATCCTGACAGGAATAATTAGCACGAGTGCCAGTCAAAACGATGGTTCCATCGGGCTGAAATTGAGCTGTAACCCCTGCTGCGTTGAGCCGTCGAGGCAACAGTGTCTGAGTGCTATTGCCCACCAACATCGACCAACTCGGATCGTATGCATTTTGAATTCCTGAATTTGAGCCACTGAGCGCCGGGCTCAAGCCGACGGTGGCCCGAGCAGTTCCCGTGACCGAAGAGTCGGGAATCCGTTGGGCGATGGCGTTACTCCACAATGAGAAAATCGAGATGACGATTGCAAGTACGTGTTTCAATTTGAACTCCTTCGATCAGTTGTAGTAGCAAAAAATTTCGGCAAGTGCAGTGCCTAGGGCGTTGTTCGATGCATCAGTCAAAACGACACCCCAAGCACTACCGTTATCAGTGGCGTATCGATTGAAACCTATGTCGGTTGATGTTTCGACTTTGCCTCGAAGCATGATGATGGGCGTGACAGTTTGCCCAGTAGCGACGCTGCAAGTTGGTTTGTTGATCACTGCGCCGTTTGTGACTTCCCATGAGCTCACGAATATCATGTGCGTCGTGATATCTTGAATACGCATCCACTTAGCGAACCCACCCGCTGGATTGCCCCGACAAATGAGTTGGGTAGGCGATGCTTGCGAAAAGTCCCAGCTGGGTTGTCCTGGCACGGTACAAGCGGAACCGACAGTTCCCGCCACGATCAGAGTGCTAAGTGCTCTGTAGGTACCGTTGACGCAAGTCAGCTTGACGCCTGTGGTGTCCTGGGCCTCGGACCCATTGGGTGCGCATGCAGTGCCAGCGGTGGCGACCGTCATCATGGCTTGCCATGCCCCTCCAACGCACATAACAGCACCACCGAGTCCACCCGCCCTCCGAGCAATTGAACCTTCGTCCGCACAAGGAACACCGACCAGATATGAACCAGTCGGGGTAACGCGATCACCACGCACCATGCCAGTTGCCACCACATCGGCACCAGCGGTAATCCGACCGGTCACGTTGGCCGTGTTGTTGATAGTTGTTGCACCACTTAGAGTGGTAGCCCCCCCCACTGCCAGTGTGCCGGCAGCACCGACTGTGGTGAGGCTGGAATTGATCGTTGTGGCGGCGTTCAATGTAGTGGCGCCCGTATGGGTTGTCGTCCCACTGTGGGTCACAGCGCCAGCAACTGTGAAGTTACCTTGAAGGTCGGGGTTTCTTACGTCTTGAATCCGAACGAACGCATCAATTCCCACATCAGCAGTGCTCGAAAGCATGCCAAAAACACCCACCGGATTACCCGCAACTGGATTAGGAAAGGTCCATTGACCGTTGAGACCATGAAGGCTAGCAGGGTCCGTACTGTCGCTACGGCCAGCCTTTCCACCAGCTACCTGCAAGGCTTTCGACAACACAGGTATCGCTACGGCATTGGCATCCGTCTCAAGCACTGGGCCGTTGATATGGGTGAGTATCCGCACCGCACAGTTGATCGGGGCACATCCTGCCGGCACGGCCGTGTAGGTGATCACAATATTTCCAGCACGGGGTATGGCTGGGTCAACGTTCTTGGTGAGGTGCTGTAACGCAAACAGCTCTGCGGTTGTTGGTGCTAGTGGCGCGGCTACCCCGGGTATTGCGGTCGGTGTGCCTGTCGCGTTATCTATAAGCGCAGCGCGATTCCTTCGGGCGTAATCCTCTGCGGCCGTATGCACGTCCAGCATGGTTTGTCCAATGAAGCTGCCCCGACTCTCCATCGTGTAGTTTTTCGCAAGCCGGGCACCGAGCGTCGCCAGAATCGCAATCGCTGCGATAACGATACCCAGCTCAACCAGCGTAAAGCCGCGGTTATGTCTGAATTTTGATGTTGAAAATTTCATCGCGCATCCTTATCCGGCAAGACCAACGGCATTGCAAATCTTGAAAAGCTCCCCCGCGTCGTACGTGGCCTTCTTAGCGTCCGCAAAGCTGATGCTTTCAGCCGCGATGAGACGTTTCAATGAGTGGTTAAGAGAAATCGTTCCCGACTCTCCAGACATGAGGGCGGCAGATAAGCCATCGAAGTCACCGAGCGCCAGCTTTTTTCGCAAGGGCGCTGCGCTCAGGAACGAAATAACCTCGCACGCTACGAAGTATTTTTTTCCATCCTTCGACCGAACCAGCACCTGGTAAATGACTCCATTGAGCCGCTGAGCGAATTGCGCTCGCTCCTGATCGGCTCGCGTTGGATCCAAAAAGGAACAGTAGGCACGCAAAGCACCTACGGCATCAGGGCCATGCAAACCTGCCAACAGGAAATGACCACCCTGCACGACACGTAGCGCAGCCTGTGCTGTTTCAGCATCACGAATTTCACCCACCATTACTGCTATGGGCGACTGTCGAAGGCTCCCGATCACACCAGATGCAAACGAGGTCACATCGGGTCCAAGTTCCAGTTGGCTCACTACGCATTTATCAGGAGGAATCGGAATCTCAATCGGGTCTTCAATGGTGACGATGTGTCCTTGTTGACTTGCATTGATATGCGCAATCATCGAGGACATGGTGTATGTCTTACCCGCGTGGGTGGGGCCAGTAACCAGAATCGCCCCCCGCAGATCATCCAAGAGGCCTCGCGCCAGCTGCTCAAGCGCCAGATCAGCAAGTGGCAAGGGCTCAGCTGGGTTGAAGCGAACAACGGCTGCATACTTGGAACCGCGAGAGTGCTTGTAGACGGTCATCCGGACACGGGTAATCGTCTCCAGCAGGTCTGGAACTGGCTGACCATTTCCAGGATTCGATTCATCTTCAAAAGTCTGCAGAAGAACTGGGAGGTCGTATGCCTCTTCAACTCGCCCCGTCACTTCAATGCGCTTCTCAAAATCCACAATGAATTTCGAGAACGTCTGGTGAAATTGTTCAGAAGTCACAGGTTCGCCGAACTCAAGCAACCCATCGGGCACGCGAAAACGCATCCTTTCACCAACGTGAATGTAGAGATCGGACATGTCACCAACCGCCTTCCCGTCGTTTTCGGGCAATTGGGTACCCAAGGAGGAAAGCTGCTGATACGCGGAAAATGCTTGCAGGAGTAGCATAAGTTCGGCTTACTGTTCGATCGTTAGTTCTTGCTTGCGACCGCAGCGAACGTCGCTGTCGTTGCAGTGCTGCAGGCAGCAGCAGCAGCCGGCGCGTAGACGTCAGTGATGAGTGCTTTCACGACTACCGCAGCACCACCAGTTGGGGTAACAGTGATGGAGTTGTAATTGCCCCACTGAGCCTGGACCACTTCCAAGCAAATATCGGTTGGCATAGCGGCATTGCTGACCAGCAAAGCGTTGTTGACGCCACCGTTAATGTTGGTACGAGCGACCGTGCGGGCCCCGCCAAACTGGTTGGTGATAGTTCCGCCAGCAGAGGTTGCGGGTGCGTTTGCAACTTCACGGCCACAGTTGGCCAAGGCGTAGGCAGTTCCTGTAGCGGGAGTTGCGCCCAGTGCAGTGAAATCGGTAGTCGAACGGAAGCACTGTTGTGTTGCCGTGACCGTATCCAAAATGTTCTGGCCTTCAATCATCCCTTTGGATTTGCCCAGGATGCTGGTTCCGCGCAAGGCCAAGACTGCAATGATGCCGATCACTGCGATGACGATTGCCAGTTCAATCAATGTCAGACCGAGGTTTTTACGCTTGGTGCCTGCTTTGAAAGTTCCACGATTTTGCTTGTTCATATGTTTCTCCGGAGTTGAATGCCCTTGATTGATTGCCATCTGCTTAGGGACAGGTCACAGATGGAGGTGAATGGATTTAGCGACGTTGGGTCGTGGAAGCCATCATCTTTTCGGTGAAGGCTGGGATGACACTCATAGTCCCGTACAAGGTAAACAAGAGGCATATCCCCACAACAACAGTCACAAATTTCGATGAGCGTTCGGCACTAACTGCGACCTCATCAGCGAGCATTTCGAACTCAGCTTCGCCAATTGTTTGGAGCACTTGATCAGCAGGCAATTTGTTGTTCAGGATGCGCATTGAATCCATGGTGTGCCTGTCAATGAACCCAACATCGAGGGCGCGCATGTCCGATGTGGTTTGCTCCGACTCAAGCCGAACTTGCATGCGGTAGGCCCATGCGGATGAGTAAGGCGTTGACACCATCGCGTAGCCTTTAACGGCGTCCAGAATAGGCACCTTGGCCTTGAACATCGCAGCAATGTTCAAGATGAAGTTGCTAGATTGAAGCGACTTGTAAAGTGACCATGGGAAAACGCGATCAAGATATTGAGTCCTGAACCTGTTGTGTAAATTGGGCAGGCTCCAAATGACCCAGGCGACAAGCGATGGAATAAATATGGCGATGGGCAGCCAGTACTTCATCAGAATTTGCCCCGCTTCATATACGGCACGGGATGGCAGCTCCCATTGAGTAACAGGCATCAATGTCACGAAGTTCGGAAGCATTACAGTGCCACCCAACATGAGCAGACCGCAGGCCATGACAAAGAGGTACATGGGCAGAAAAAACGGCTTCATGATTGCCGCTGTAATGACCTTCTTTTTCTGTGCCGTGTCGTAAGCCATTTGCAACAGCGAAGACAAGTCAGACACCTTGTCCTCTGCGTATAGGAAGCAGCGATCGTCCGCTGTAGTGAGTAGTTCCAACGCTTCGTAGACTGCATATTCACCACTGCGCATCTTCGCTTCGACTCGGCGATAAACCTTGGCGTGACCAGTACGGCCATTCATCGCTTCGGTATCTGCGAGAGCCCGTAGAAAGTCTGCAGGCGTCATCCCCCCACGAACAGCAACTGCGAGGCGAAGCAGCAAGCGCAGTCGATTCGACTTGATGTCGGCTTGCGCAAGCTGTTCGTTGATGGAATCAAGACTTAGAGCCATGCCGGTAGTGCCTCTCATGCTGCCTTCCTCGCTCGTTGTATTGGCATGGGACTGTGGCTGTCGAACGAATCGGCGACACCAATATATGTATCGGGCGATATCTGTCCATGCAGCAGCTTGTACAGCGCATGCTCACCCAGAGTCTTGCCCAGGGTTCCTGGTTCGTGGTATTCAGCGACGCGCTGTTGCCTCCAAGCAATGCGGGCCGCCTCTGTGTCATCACTGGTCCGAAGCGCCTGCACGATAGCGCGATTGAATCGGACTGTTTCGGCAACAACAGTACGGCCTTTGATGCCGGCCAACATCGAGCCCGGGGGGTAGCAATGTTCGCAGCCTACGCCGCGTATGCGCACCTTGCTTGCATCGACATCGTAGGTCTGAACAAGCTCTGTGATGAAATTGCGGACAGTCATCTCTTTGGATGCAGACGCCGGCGTTGAGCAATGGGGGCATATCGTCTGCACCAGCTTCTGGTGACAAAACACACGGGCCACACCATCCAGCAGGTTGATCTTGCGAGCACCGAGATCAATCAAACGGTTGAAAGCAGCGAAGACATCATTACCGTGCAGCGTTGCTGCTGTAATGTGGCCAGTCATAGCAGCTCGCTCGGTCATCTTGACAGTGATTTCGTCGCGGATCTCACCGGCTACGATTCCATCTGGATCGAATCGAAGTGAATTCGTGATCGCTGCCTGGTGCTCAGAGTCATCGGACTTGTCACCCGTCTTACGCTTCACAGGCGACTGAAAAATAGCAGGGTTGATGATTTCCACCGGATCTTCAATGGAGACCCAATTCCGCGTAGCGAACTTGCTCTCCATTGGGATAGCAGTCATCACCGTCGTCGTCTTACCCTCCCCTGTTCCGGCAATGAAGAGGATCAGCCCACCCTTCTCTGTGCCAAAGGCATCGACAATTTCTTTCTGATGCTCTTCGGAAAAGCCCATGGAAACCAGGTCGGTATAACGCTCAAGTAATCCGTCGTAGCTCAAGATACGCAAGTTCATCCCATAGCCCAAAACATGGGGCATGGTTTGCATACGGAGACGAGCGTTTTTGACAGCCGGAATTTGTAGCGTCGCGTACATACCGGCGGTGGTTTTGAATGAGGTATCCGATCGTGATGCGGAGTCGGCGGAGTCGCCTGTGTATGCAGCACGACAAATGTTGTGCGCCATCAGGTGGTTGTTCAGCAATCCTTCCTGCAGGAGGAATTCGCCGTGGATGCGGAAACTTACTTTTGAGACCGGAGGCCGCGCGTCTGACAGAACGTGGATGTGGATGTCAGATGCAGAGGCTTCCATAGCCTTGCGAACGATGTCGTGCAAAACCTTTTGTGAGTCGGCAACAGTCGTATTCGCGTTAGCGGACCGCTTCGCGTTTTCGTTCCCAGCAGCCGTGTACAACCCGAAAATAAAGTCGGACGTTGCAAAGAGTATCTCCGCTGGCTGGAAGCCTTTATCCTTTATCTGCCCGACAAAAGCGGAAAGAATGTGTTGGTGATCAGGCGTAATAAGGACCGTCACAGACCCATCGGCATGAATCAGTCCGCACGCTGCAGTACGGATGCCTTCGGAAACCTTGATACGACCATCCTCTTCGCCAAATAGCCTTTCGAAATCTGGCCGGGACAGCTCCTCACGACTTCCAACAACACGATTGCTTGTCGCGTTTTGAACTGGTGCGTGGGTGGAAGTCGGACGAACGACCTTTAAGTCTCGGGCCGAGGCCATGTGGCTGCCAGATGCAGCTCCCACGGTCGGAGCCTTATCGACCAAATGTGGACGAGTTAGGACCTGAGCAGGAGTCGGTACTGGCGTAGGGGCTGCCTTCGCCGGCAATTCTCCGGGAGCTCTATCTCCTGACCGTGGTTTGGGACGTTGCCAGGTTGGCATTGGTACTCCTGCTTATTTCTTAACGTGCTGCCATAGGGCGCGAGAGATCACCGGCCGCGGGGCCTACTGACTTCAATTCGAGAGTGCGTGTCTTCAGTTTCTTCGCAGAAGCAGCCTTCGCTTTGGTCTTTGACTTGGAGGCGCCAGCGCCTGAGGAATCTTGGTTTGTCTTCGTTGGGACCTCTTCCAGTTCCACAGTAAAGCGGCCTACGTGCTTCACTTTCCAGCCGTTGCCAAGATCGTCACCTTCGGCGACGCGACGATCTACACCGTTCACCTCAATTGATACGACTGTGGCCATAGGCCCACGGGCAATTTCGACCAACGCCATATCAGGCTGCTGCGGCTTCGGAACCGATGCAACGCCACCTGGCTGTGTATGTTGGACATTGATTCCCCCAATCACAGGGGTGGTGGGCTGTACGCCAATAGGAGTGTTCGCGAGGCCCGGCTTGTTTTGTGACTGCAGCATTCGCGCCATACGCTGGCGATCCGCGGCCTCACCAATGGTGTCGGAAGGACGCGCTATTGAGGCAGAGGCTGCAGGAGCGACCGGTGCTGCCTGAACCCCTGTAGCTACTGCAGCTGCAGGGGCTGCGCCCATTGCTTGGGCTTGCTGGGGCGCGACCGCGCCTGACGCAGTAGGGTTGCCAGGTGCATATTGCGCGTGGGCCGCAAGCGAGACAGTCGCAATGAGTGCCACCAAAGAGAAATTACGATTTGCGCGCATAGACCTTACCTTCCAGTTTCAAAAAAATCGTTCCGTCACGATTCGTGATAGTGAGTTTGTTAACCCCGAACTCGGAGCTGATACGCTGATTTGCGATGGCCTCTTGAACTTGATCAATTGGGGCCATAAAGCTCCAACCCGCCGCCGTCAGCACAGGACCAGGTGGAGTGCCCCGACCAGTCCACGGAATGAGGTCGGTCATCACGTCGGTGCTGAATTCTTCGATTCCTGCCAAAGCGAAGGTATCTGTTCGATCGCCGTTATCCCGCACGAACTTTCCGAACTCGGGCAAGGCATTCCAGTCCTGCTGATCACGACGGACCGCGAAGTCGCGCTGCTCTTTGATGGATCTGTAGTTAGCAGGATCGAACTGAAGCGTAGGTAGGGAAGCGCTCTCAACGAAGCTATCGTTAGTGCCGTAAACGCGTTCCCATTCGTAGACGCAAGTGCCCTGATCAACCGCGCACACCGCCTGTTTGATAAGCCATCCATTTCGGTTGAGAGGCATTTGGGCTACGGTGTCCCGCAGCGCCTCAATGGCCGCATCTGGTGTTCCGCCATAGCCGCCAACGAATGTTTGGTTGCGGCTGATGACGTACTGCTCAGCGATCTTTCGCTGCATTTCTTCGTCAGACTTCGCTTTCAGATTGGCTTGGTAATAGTCATACCCGTAGGTGTACCCCACAGCAACCACCAATGCGGTCATACCTAGGACGAGCTGGGTCCTTGTGACGGTGAATGCGGAGGCCCGATGAAGAGGGTCAATTCCTGCCGCTTCAAGCTTGGTAATAGGCCATTGCGTGGCGCTCGCATACGTGGCAGCGATGTCTTCAAAGGTCGCATCTTCGGAGGTGTCCACGAAGATTGCCGCCGGTGTCGATGAATCGTTAGCCAAAGTGCTGAGCAAGCTGATGTATTTTTCAGCGGGGCAAAGTACTTCTTTGATTGGCTGTCCACGCTGCACTACTGCAAAGTAGACGTAGCCCTCAGTAGCCGAATCGCGCATGTCAAAAACGTAGATAGCGCGCGTGTTTTTATCAGGCACTGATCGGGCAAATGCGATGGCCAGGGGCACCAACGTACCGTGCTGCGACACATCTTTGGGGTCAACATTGACGATACCGAAGACCGTTCCATTGCGTCCATTGGTGTATAGGTGGGAGCAACCCTTTGCCTTCGCTTCCCGATTCGCTGCAGCAACCAGCGACTCCTCCATTAAATGGTGGACCCAGTGGATACCGACGGCGAACGCAGTCTTTGAGTTGCGACCTTCCACAGGTATGCAGATGGCATGGTCTTCCAAAGAACGTCGGTTGCTCGATCGACGGTCTTCACCAGTTGGTTCAGCTTTTTCAGGCACGCGGGAGCGCAAACCCCGCAGCCGTTGGATTAGTCCACTCATTCCCGTGGACCACCAGTCACAGTCACCAGCATGTAAATGCGTGACTTGGTGTTGTTCCGCGCCAGTTGCGAAGTGGTGTCAGCAGTCAGTCCCTGGTTTGCAGACTTGGCTGTGTCCATTTCGAAGGCGTTCAAGATGCTCGTTTCGCCGAGCTTGACCGTAGTGATCGAAAAGATTTGATTCCCATCGACATCAGGGGCATCGATTTGCTGCTGCCCTGTTCCAAGTGCTACCAGCTCACGCAAGAATGAATCGTTGTATGAGATTTCAATAGCGAAGTCGGATTCACCCAAGTAAGTGGGTGTGACCACAAAGCGGGTACCTGTTGTGACCTGTCCCGGTTCTACGCCAACTTGGCCGCTGCCTCCCACCGATGAGGCAGGAGCCGCTGTAGTTTTGGCACGGTACGACTTGCTATTTGTCCGCGAAAAACCGGATGGCACGTTGTGTATTGTCGTGAAGTCGCGGCGTAGAAGGGTCTGGGCCTTACCCACTTTATTGAGGGCTTGAATCAAGTAGTCGCTGTTTGCGAAACGTGATGCTGAGCCCGCTGGGACACCAATCTTGAAGCTGCCTACCGAGCCGGATGTGGAGAGCGCTGGGCCACTGAAGCTGACTGCAGCCAATGGATTGGCGTTTTCAATTTGGTTGAAAACCAAGTTCCAGTTGATGCCGAGATTCTGGTCATCATCGTTCGTAACGTTGACCACTTCGATTTTCACGTTGATGGCGGTGGTGGCCAGCTTGTTGTCGTCATCAACAATCTTGCGTGCCAGAGCTACGGCCTCGGGAACGTCTGTCACAACGATACTGGATGTGGCGGATGCTTCTTGGACCTTGCCCTCTGGAGTCAAAACGGCCTTAATCTTGGCAGAGAGTTCTGTCCACGGATCGTAGGAGGATGTGCCGTTGATGCTTGCACTCATATCGCCGGCGCTACTTGAACCGGACGAAGTGGCAGTAGAGCTTCCGCTCACACCGATCTGCGCTTGTGAGGTCAACTTACCTGGCTTGCGTTTCACACGGAGCACAGCAGTCTCGTAGCGGTAAATGACCACGCCACCACCCTCGAAGCGGGTACTCAAGCGATTGACGCCTGTGAACTGGCTCAACAGGTCTTCCACTGTGCCGCTGAAACCGGGCGGCTGCGCCACGATCGGGATTCGGTGTACGTCTGGCGCGATGCTTACGGACAACCCTGTGGTCGTAGCGATGCGCTCAGCCAAAGCTGTAACGCTGTAAGGCTTGAGCCCTGTGAGCTCGATCTTCGAATCCATTGCAACAGGGCGACGCTGTACGGCAACAGGAGAGCTCGCATTGGTAACCCATGCACCATCAACCTTTTGGCGGCTCTGGCTGCTGGCGCCCTCAGCGGCGGCGGCAGCCTCACGCTGTTGACGCATCTGGCCAATTTTGTCCAGCACTGCGTCCTGGTTGGCCGCGAGGTCCTTGGTCGGTTGTTCAAGACTCGTACAACCCCAAAGCGAGACGATGGCGAGTGCTAGAAGAGTTGTTTGGAAAGTTTTTTTCATTCTGTCGCTCCGGGTTAAATGGGCATGTTTTCGGTAGATGGGTTGATCTGGCACGGTGCTGAACGCGGGATGATTCGAACGACCTTGTTTGTGTATTCACACATCCGCAAATCGCGACCTGCAAGGCGCAAATCGCGCACTACCTCGCCCACTGCGTCAGCAAAGGATTTGTTGTAGGTTCCTTCGAACGAGGCGGGGTCTTCCTGCGTTTCCCACAACAATGTGTAGCCGGCCTCTTCTGACCAGCGCGTGAGTGCTGCTGGAATGGTTCTGTCTTGTCGGCGCAGGGTGAAGACAGGCGAAGGCACAGGCACCACTACTGGTGCAACAACAGGAGCGGTAGGCTTGGCAACTGGGGGCTGTGCGCTAGGTTGCAGTGTTGCTGCGTAAGCAGCGGCTCGTTCTGCTTGTTTCCGAGATGCCTCAAGTCGGCGTTGAGCAGCCGCAACCTGCTCATCAGCCTGGCGCTTCTCTTCTTCAGCGGCAACCACCAACTGTGCTTGCGCGTCAACCAGCGCAAGTTTTTTCGATTCCAGGTCGCCGGCGATGGAATCGATTTTTTGCTTCCAGTCGGTACTGGTTTTACGCTTTTCGGCTTCATCCCGTGCCACCGGCTGAATTGCCATCTGAGTCACTGGTTGCGCCACCTGTGAAGGTGCCGGGGACTGCGTCTGCGCCTGTGGTTGAGGTTGAGCGATGGCCCGCGATGGTGGAGGCGTCAAATTCGGCGCAGATCCGGGTACCGCAACAGCGACCCCGCTAGGCACATACCAAGTGGGCGTTACTGTGCTCTGTACCAACATGTCACCGACGCGCTGAGTCCCGATTACCGCAGTCTTTACAGGCGGCATACCGGTCTCTTGAGCGATGACAGGTGACCCGTACAAAGCAGCTGACAAAAGAGCTATCAAATATTGCTGTTTCATTTTTTGGCTTCACTAACTACGATTTCAAGTTGATTTACACCCCACAAACCCTGCGTGGCAGGGGATGCTTGGGTTTTCAGCGCAAGTGCATGGGGGATCTTTGCGGCTCCGACTCGAAGCGAGAACCACCCGCTGGAGCTGGCCACGTTGTTTACGATGCGCTGTCCAATACCCGCCTTCTGAATAGCCGCTGCTATTTCGTCATAGGACTGGTGCCACTCTGTTGACGGCATTTGCAAGCCAAGAGTCGCAGAGGTCGCGGCGTCCACACGTTTGGCAATCGCGGCACGAAGAGCCCGCCCAGCCACTAGTAGCAAACCTTGTTCGAGGTGAATGGCTCCAGCGGGGGCACTTGTAGATTGGCTTCGGTTAACGTTCCAATCAGCGGGTGGGGCCTTAGCAAGCTCGATGACAGCTTGAATTAGCTGGGAGGTGTCAACCTCCCCCGCCCTACGTTGGCCCACTTCGTCTGAGGTGGTCTTGATGTCAAGGACATGTACGCGCTCTACGGCGGCAATGACATTGTTTGGAACATCCTTGGCGGCAACGCCACCCTCCATGTATCCAAGCGCGAGGAGGATCAGGTCACGTTCCTCACGCGGAATGTGATTGAACGAAGGGAGCCTCCGAATAACCTCTGCGTTGTACGACTCATGCTTTGGCGATAAGCGCTTCCAGCCACCATCCTTCGTTTTCTCGAAAGTGATGAGTTTCCCTGCGTCATGGGCAAGTGCAAGGATGGCTTCGAGTGTGCAAGCTCCATTCTTTTCAACTGCCCGACGCCATACGTCGTAACAATGGTCGAACAATGAAACCCCGTGGTAGCCAACAACATCTGCAGGTTGCCCGCCTGCTCGATAAGCACCAAGGAGTTCGATTTCGATAAGACTTGCCTCAGCAGTCAATTCAATATCGGAAACATCAGCCACCGGGAGCTTAGGTGCATGGGGAGCATGAGCAAACGGCAGTCCGTACATCGTGTATCGACCACCAGCCTCATCAGTAACGGATACACGCGAATCAGCCGAGACAGTTTTTTGCTTCGACCAGCTTACGACGGCGAGACGGGCAACAAGGCCAAGTCCAAGGCCTGCAGCCAGATAGATCCACTGATGTTTTATCTGGGCAAAGACCAGACCCTGGAGCGCACTGCTCGAACTGTGCATTTGGGCAATGTTCAAGGCCTCTTGTGGCCCATGAACAACGAGCAGACGCAGTGCAATTTCGTTTTGATCAATAGTCGCGCCCGCTGTCATCCAAAGCAGCAATGCGCCCAAAGCCGACAACGAGGCAACTTGGCGGATCATTTGTTGAACAGCCGATCTGTAAATCGCAAGCAGCCAAGTGCAAAGCGATCGGCGAGAGGGATGACCCGGCCTGTGCCGGAATCTGTGACTCGTGCTGTGTGGTTTTGGGTTGGCGCTTGGCTATTCGCACTTGCGGAACTAGCAGCAGCTGCAGTGGTTTGCAGTCCGCCGGCGGCAAGGAGGACTGGTTTGCAGGCGATGATGGGCTTCTGGTTTGGGTCCGCGAAATAAATCAGCGCAGCCCACAGAATGACGACGATCGCGAAAAAGAGACCTACGGCCTCACCAAAAGCTTTCACTTAACCCGGTTCCGAATACGCCGTTTGGAAGGGAGTAGCCGTCAACCAAACTTGGTTTCGGGGTTAAGTTGCTCGTTGACCGGGAGTTTCCGGGCCGCTGTTGGCGTAACTGCGACGGTTTTAATTCTAATCAGAAATCAGCCTACAAGCAATGCGCTGTGGGCTGATTCGTTGGATAAGTGCGAACTATTCGCTTGCTGCAGCTTGTAAGCCGTCGGATGGTTCCGAAGTCTTTTTGCCCGCGGCTTTCTTAGCAGCCAGCATATCCCGCGCCAACGCCTTTGTGCGGCTGTGGCGCAGGATTGGGTTGTTTGGATTGTCATAAAGCAAACCAATTTCAGCGGTCAACGACGCAAGTGGTTCAATGAGGCCCAGCGCACGCTCCTGCAGCGTATTTTTGATTTGCAGGTTTTCGAGTGTCAGGGAACGAGCCAACATCCGCTCACCCCGGGCCGATACACGGTCCAGCTCTGCAACGATGGTAAACATTTCCCCGCCGAGCGCCGTTTCAGGAACCAACACACGAGCATTCCGATTTCGAACGAGACTGAGAATGATTCGGCCCAAGCCAGGCGTACGACTGACTGCGTTAACGATCTCATTAATCTCTTGCTCGCTGAGCGGCCCTGAACGATTCTGGCCACCCTCTGGTTTTCTGCCAGCCTTTCTGGAGTCCACGGGAGTTGCTGTCGTTACGTTTTCTGTTGTCATGGTTGATTCCTGTAAGGGTGTCTCGTGCAGGTAGACTGCGACGAATTTGCCTGCGCGAGCGCACATCGGTACAGGCGGTTGAAGTCGGCTGTAGCGCGCCGAGTTGTATGCGTGGCTAGAACGTCACGCATATTGAGAATCGGGTTGGTGACTTGTTTCACGAACATGTCATTTAATCTGCAGCAATTGCTCGACTTGAGCGGAGTGTTTAGCGCTGAGCAAGACGCCAAGCGCCCTACTCTTGCCTATGTGCAAATCATCAAGCTTTTGCGAACCCACATATACAGCCCGAGGGGAGATCAGTGCTATGCCGCTGAAAGCATTCGGAAGTTCCTTGATCGTCCATCCGGCACGTTGCAATTTGACGAGTGCCAGACGCGAGTAAACGCCTGCCGGAGACGTCCAGAGGGTCGCCGGCGGTGCTGCGAGCAACGCCTGCATGCCTTCACCGTCAGACAGGTAAGAAACGACTACGTGACGCCACTTTTGATGAAGTAGGAAATTGAAGTCGTGTGAATTGGTCGGCGTAACTACCAGGTCTTTGGTGGCAAGACTTTTTGCGATTACAGGGTCTATGCTGGTGATGCTCTGATCCGCCTTGTGCAAGTCAACCAAGGCCGTAACAAACGCCTGTTCACTGGATCGCCAGCAGACATCGGATCGGGTGTTGGTGTTGAATGGCGACGTACAAAGTAAGCCCCACTTGGAATCTATGACAGCAAATGCAGCATTCATTTCGACGCCAGGCTCGAATACAGGGCGATCGAGCTCGCTGAACTGCGGTGGGATGAATACAGACGCCTTCATGGCATCTAGGGTACGCAATTCACTGCCTTGAGGACCAGTGTCATACGGCCGGTTGCCACCCGTGGGCTGGCCGCGTGCATCCAAGGAGAAATCTGCCTTGGCCCCAAGGACTATCTGAACTGCTACCCCGCGCTTGCGGGCTGACTCCAGCGCAGTAATGACCGTAGGCGACTTCAATGCCTGAGTCTCGATACGAATATCCACTTTGGCTGTATTGATGGCTGCCACTAACGCAAGCAGAGCTGCTTGAATGGATTCGATCATCGTGAGGAAGATCGGGTAATGCGGGCGGAGATTTTCAAATCAAACGCAACCTGAACGACACATTTGATAAAGAACAGGTTATGACCACCAACGCCTACCAAGCGGCTTGCTTTTTCGTGTGAGACATAGACGCGTGGCAGCTGATTTGGATCTTCGGCACCGATTTTGTAATCCACGCCGTATTTCAAGCCTGCCACTTCGTTGATGGCGTGGATCAGTTTTTTGTCGACTTGCTCGCGGGGTGACCGTCGCGCTATGGCGAGCCGACTGAGTCCGCACAAGGATTGCAGGATGTTTTTGTGCTTACTGCCATCAGCGAGAAGTGGCTGAATATCGGTGCCAGCAGGGAAAATGAGGATGCCGCGTGATGTGTGAATGACCCCTTGAACGGCTTCCCCCAGCATCTGAATGGCCATCAGCGTCAGAAAATTAGACTCGGCTCGGGTAGCGATGTAAGGAGCCTGAATGTCGCGCCAAGCTTCTGAGTAACCGACTTCAAGCGGCGTCGGATCGAGCGGTTTAATCGCCACCCAGATATTCTGACCCGTCCTGAATTGGTCGTCCTGGTTGCAATGCCGGCGAGGCAGCACCGCCATTTTGTTAACTGCCTCATTGCAGTCAACTGCGTTGATGAGTTCGACCAAGTAATGGTCTTCCTGCACATTGACCACACGACTTTCAGCGAGGGACCAAATGCGATTTGCCGCTTTGCGCTGTTGGTGCTCTTCGATGATCGTTGCAAGAAGTTCTGGCGCGACCGGTGGGATGAGGCTGACTTCCCTGTAGTGAGGGCGCGCACCACCCGTAAGTACGGTTTCCTCGACGCTGATACGCGCTTCTTTGTGGATGTCCTCTACTTCAACGGTCACGACTCGTCCTCTCAATCTGAAACTTTCAACAATCGCCTCCTTGATACAAACGACTAGCTCCTCTTTTGACAGACCACGCTGTTCAGAAAGTGAGTCCAACAGTTGCTCAAGACTGAATCCGATACTGATCATTTAGCGCCCTGCTCTTGTTCTTGATCTAGGGCGTCTAACACTTTGCCAAGCTGTTCGATACGGTCAATCCCCGGATTGGGTGTCCGTCCATCAACAACTTTTCGTAACCACTCGTACTTGATAGCCGGTCCGCCATGGACGGCTTGGTACAACTCCGCACGCGCACATATGGCGCGCAGCCCCTCCGCACGCGAGTACTTCTTGCTCTCGATGCGGTTCTTGATGCTTCTAATTGCTTCGGACACGGTGGGCAGATGGAAAAAGTTGGTACGACTAGCACAATTCTCAGTCGTACTCGATCTGCGCTCATGTCAGAAATGACAGTCATTTTGCAAATGTTGGGCTCATAGGCCCACTATTTAAGCAAAAAAAGGCAACACCCGAAAAAATCATTTCGAGTGTTGCCAAATTTACACAGATTTACATCATGCAGTCACCTCATCGGTGTCTGCAGCTTCAACCTCAGTTGCTTGTGTATCGATCTCAGCAATCCCCAGCTCCTGCTCAATCGCAGCAAGTTCTTCACGAACCTTCTGCAACTCAGCTATACGCGGGAAAACACCTTCGCACGCAGCGATCGTATCAAGGTGCGCCTTCTCGGTCTGTTTGATGCGTTCTGCACGCTTGTCTGCCTCGTTTGGTAAGCGCTTCACCAGATTACGGATGCGAGTGAAGTTTCCTTCCCAATCCGAACCCAGCTCAGTACCCCAACGCAGTCGCCCTTCCAGACACCATTCGTACACGAGGCCGTTCAGTGTCCAGGTGGCGCCAATGCCAAGCTTGAAGCCCCTGTAGGCCCCAATTTCAAACACTGGCACCTTAATGTCCGAGCTGCTGTTCCAAACTGCAAACTTTGCAGCGCAATCAGCGAAGGCCACTTGCAGTGCCGTCGCAACCTCGGACTTTGAATCCTCGGAATAGAGCTTCCGTCCAATCCGGATCTGCATTTCCTCAGGATTTGCAGCAGCTGTTGCTACGTCTTCCAGAACTTGCTCAAGGTTGTCCTGAACTTGTACAAGGTTGAGCTTCGCATTGCTGGCCCGCACACGGGCAGCCGATTGATCGGAATAGAACGTGCGGCTAAGCGCTGTCAGTCGGGCCTCCCGTTGTTGCAGTAATGCTCGCTCGACAATCTTCGGGTTGCCTGTTGCCAAAGCTTTCACCTCGGCCACTGTCAACGCACGAACTTCAATGTCTTCGATACTGCGCACCACGCACTTGCTGGACATCACCTGCAGAATGAACCGCAGTTTTTGCTCAATCAAGTTCCAGTTGTACGCATCGAAGCTCTGCTCTACTACGTAGCGGAACATCAGGATTTCCTCATTCAAGTTGCCCTGACGCTCGATACGGCCTCCCCTTTGCTCCACCTGGTCGGGCCGCCATGGGCAGTCCAACTCATGCAGCGCGTAAAGAAGTCGCTGAACGTTCCGTCCAACGCCCATGCGTTCGGTGGAAGCAAGCGTGATGCGAACGTCACCACGATTCATGCGTGCATCAAGCAGCACACGTTTCGATGGAGTGTCGTAATCGTGAGCGAAAGCTATTTCGTTTTCTGGCACACCTTTCAACAGCAACTTGCTTTTGATGTCCTGGTAGATATCGCACCGAATGTTACCCGGCGTGCCAATATCGCAGAACACAAGCTGCGTCAGGCGTCGTGCTTTGGTTTCCTCCCAGATCCTGTAAACGTTGTCTACGGAAACATTGACCTTGCTGCCCTGTTCATCCACGCCACCCACCATTCGCATGTCCAATGCTGCCAACCGGCCGTCGGTCGTAACCTTCAGCATGTTGTCATCCCTAGGATGCGGTCTGACTTTTCGGTCAGTAGAGTGGATTTTCTCGGCGCGTGCGGCGAGAGACTGGACGTAGGCCTTCAGTGCTGCGCTTGGCGGCACCGCAATCACGGTAGGTTTCCCCCCCGCAATCTTTGGAACAGGTAACTTCAGGTCTTCTTTAGTTTGGATGTCTGCAAATTGGGCAAACAGAGCCATTAACTCAGGGACGTTTTCAAAACGGGCAAAGCGCGTCTGCAGCCGGAACCCACCACCATCCGGTGTTGTCTCGACATTGACTACTGTTCGTCCGAAATTGGCGGCCCAAGCATCGAATTGATCTAGCCCCTTCTCGATGAGTGTGGGCATGATCATGTAGCGCATCAGATGGAACATTTCAGCGACCGTGTTGGCTATTGGCGTTGCCGACATAAAAGTCACTCCACCGCGTTCCTTATTGTTCGCCGAAAGTGCGCGCACTTTGATGAACATGTCGAAGGCTCGACGGGAGAACGCTGTGGGTAGACCCGGGATCGGGTCCATGGATGTCGTGTACCACAAATTTTTGTGGCATTGGGACTCGTCGACGATGAGGCTGTCGCAACCTAGCTGATCAAACGTTATTCCGGACTTCTTTGCGTCGTCCAGCGTCTTCTCAACCATCTCATCCAACGCCAGCTTACGACGTTCCAGCTCTTTAATCAAGACCCTTTCGGAGGCCCCTGCTAGCTGCCGGTTGATCGCCTTGTACATCGGTTGCACGACTTTCAACAGCTGTTCCTCAGAGACCCCGAAGGATCCAAAGGTGTCATGGGACATGATGACGGCATCGTAATCACCCGTGGCCACACGTGCCAACAAGCGCTCACGCTCCTTTTTGTCCGACGCATCGATCACCAGCAAATTGGCGCAAGGGTAAGCCCAGATAAATTCGCGTGCGAACTGGCCGAGAACACTGCCAGGCGTTGTGAGCAACGTGCACTTACGAATACCCAAGCGTTTGGCCTCCATGGCCGTGCAGATACCGATCAGGGTTTTACCAGCACCAACGCAATGGCCCACCAGAGAGTTACCCCCCAGTAGATTGCGCCAAATACTGTCTTTTTGGCTATCGCGCAGCGTAATGGCGTCACTCAAGCCCGGGAGCTGTAAATGACTCCCCACCAGGTTCAAGGCACGGCAAGCATTGAATTCGCGGTTGTAACGCTCTTCAATTTCATTGACACGCACCTCATCGAGTCCGACCCACGTCTTGAACTCTTCCTGAATGGACATCTGCTTTTCACGCGCTGACAAAGTTTCATCAGCGTTCACGACATAGCGCTCAAAGCCATCAACCAGTTTCTTGTCACGTACTGTCGGGGTCATCATATTGAGTGACATCCCAACCAGCACGCGAGCTGAGAGGCGTGATGTGCCCCACTTGGACTTGTCGTTGCCATATTCGGTACGGCTTGGCTCCACCTTCCATCGGGCAATGCCCGGCAGATGGTGAACAGTAGCCGCACGGATTTTCTGACCGACGTTATCCATGAGGTGGTCGATGAAGTCCTCAATGAACGCGGGGTTCACGAAGGTGGCGCCCAGTTGCAACGAGATGTCCTTGAAGGGAATCCGTTCTGGCATGGACGCTTGTAGAGCCTCGACGTTGGCCACGTATTCGGTGGATTCCATCGCGGCCAGCTGAGCAGCTTCGAGCTTTGTGAGGATGTTCCCCGAAAGGTACATCTCGGCGAGCTCCCAGCTCTGGGTTTCTGGATTTTTGTAGATCCTTCCTTTTTCTTGCAGGTCAACCTCAACCTGATCAACTGTCTGACCGCACAACTGTGCAATGCGGTCCATATCAAGACAACCACGCTCGTTCAAAACCAGAAGCAAGGCTGTCAGCGGGGAATCCGCGGACTTTGCTTCTTGTCGGGGCCGCTGCGTGCGCCGTACCATGATCGGTGACTTCGTTGCGGTCTGCGCTTCGTGATCAAAGATTTCCAAAGCGCTCACCAGGGGGTAGTCCGGATCGTTCTTCAGTGTGGACCGATTGAACCGAGCACCTACTGCACCATATTGGGCAGCGAATGCGTCGTAGCGAACGTTAAGTTCGTAGCGCGCGGACGATACGGGAGCATCGTCGTGGCTTTCTGCTTGCGTGAGTAGCAGCTTGCGAGCCGCGTCACGTAAACGAATGTAGGCCCGGATTCGTTGCAACTTGGCTTCGGCATGGTTTAACTCCACGACGTCGCCATCTGATTGCACCTCCACCACACGACCTTGGTGTTCAGCAAATGAGCCGGGACGCAATTTGCGCAAGTGCTCTAGTTGGATTTGCTGATCGACGTTCTGCCCTTGACGGGCATCAAGATTTTTCAGGCTGCATTTACCGGCGGGCAGCGCTTCAAGCCATTTGTTCAAAAGCGGCTCAAGCTCTGATTCTTCGGCTTTGGCGACCCAACGCATTGCGTGTTGTGTGCGCGTTTGGCCACGCTCTCCCATCCACCAGTGGTCGTTGTCGGCCATGGCGTTGTTGATGAGGGCGTTTTCCCGGTATTCACTATCGACCCAAGAAGGATCGAGCGGACGCATTTCATGCTCCTCACGGCGCCGGAAGATCAGTACATCCGATGACACCTCCGTTGAGGCAGTGCCACTGAACAACCAGTCCGGCAGGCGCGCAGCTGCGATCAGGTCTGCAGAGTCTGCGAACATTTCACGCACGCGGGGTTCTTTGGCGTCCAACGTGTAGGTGCTTGTGACGACTGCCACGACACCACCTGGTCGAACCTTGCGCAATGCTTTGGCGATGAAGAAGTTATGCAAGCTCAACTTCTGGTCGGGCGACTCGCTGTCATAGATCTTCGTGGCATCAAACGGGACGTTTGTAACCACTAAATCAAAAGCGTTGTCAGGGTATTTGACTTTCTGGAACGCGCTGGCATGCAATGTCACATCGGGCAGCAAATGGGCTGTGATAGACGCCAGTACAGGGTCGATTTCAGTGGCGTAGATCGTCACGTTATCTTTCCACTCAGCGGGCACTCGCGATGCGAATATCCCACTTCCAGCTGCAGGGTCCAAGATGCGTTGCGGCTTCACTCCAAGCTTAATGAGGGCTTGGTAGATAAAGTCAACGACGACATCAGGCGTGAAGTGCTGGGTAAGCACGCCACTGCGAACCGCTTCAATTTCTGGCTCAGAAAGAACACCCTTAATTCGCTCGAAATGTTTGGAGCTTGCGACAAATGCGTTACTCAAGCCACCCCAGCCCGAGTAACGGGCCAAGACAGACTTTTGTTGATCACTCGCTACAGCACCGCTGTTTTGAAGTTCCTTGCGGATCTCCAAAGCTTCGAGGTTGGCGTTAATGCGAGCCTCGCGGCCGCTTGGGATGTCTGCCGTTGAAAACCGCAAGTTCCGACCATTGCGAATCTGAGGTAGCTGGTTTGCAACTACGCGACGCGATATGGTTAAAGGCTCTTGAGCAACAGGCTCTGTGATGGCCTTGACCACTTCATGCAGAGCATGAGTAGCTGAATCGGCCTGTAGAAACGCAGTGAAGTCGAACTCAGGGAGTTCGTCGTCACCAATGGGGGTTGTAGTGTCAACACGGATCACCGCAACTGAATGTTGCTCAGGTGCCGAGTCGAAAAGCGACATCGTGCTGAAGTCAGCAGTAGGCCGCCGTTTGGCGATAGTTCTCATGGGGGGCGCTCCAAAAAGGAACGGGGAACACCATGAGTTTCCCCACGGGGAACTGGTGTTCCCCGTGGGATGAAAATATGAGTGAAGCTGCGACGTGATCGCAACTCGAAAAGCCCTTTAATTTTGCCATATAGATGAAAAAAAAACACCCCCAAATACAGGCCGAAGCCCAGTATTTGGAGGTGTTTCTGTTAAGCGCGGTAATAAGCCGCGATACCGACAACATTCAGGGTTTGGCTTGCACCACGCACCCGCAATGTGTTCTTACTGAAGTCAGCAATTACGCTGTCATCGGGCATCGCATCGAGGATCGACGCGAGGTAGGTAATGTTGAGGTGCGCTTCTGCAGAGGGCAATCCATCGGAGCGGAGTTTGATTTTTCCGGGGACCAAATCAATACTTTCCACGCACTCGCCCTGCGGCGTTTTCACGCTGCATACGAGCTTCCATTCGCCGGTTTCTGCTTTCTCCACTTTGATTGAAACAAAGGGGCTGGACTCTTGCACAAACAGACCAACGCGCTTGAGTACTTCCAGCAGACTGGAGCGGGAAAGCTCCAAGCTAAAGGGGTCCTGTACAGCGGTTACTTGCTCGTAGTCTGGAAACTTGCAGCTGATTAAGCGCGAGCGCACAGTGGCGCCACCAAGCTTCGCTGTCACTTGACGATCACCAAGTTCGAACTCAATGCGCTGATCGGCCGCAGCCGTACTCGCAAGGCGTTGAATCTGGCTAATGCCCATCTCGGGTATAACCCCTGATTGTGTTTTTGTACCTGGCTGGACTTGCGCACCGACACCTACGTTTACCAGTGTGAATCCGCTGGTGCCCACCAGGTAGACGCCCTTGTCTGTGCACTTGAGAAGAACACCACCAGTGAAGGGTTTAGCCGGTACCGGCTTACCCATCCCGCGCGAGGCCGACTCCAAGGCTTTGGCCAGCGAATGTGCTTTGATGGAGAACTTAGCCGTTTCTGTTCCCTCGGACTCCAGCAGCGGAAAATCAGCCGCTGGGCGCGTTGGCAATGTGAAGCGGGATTTACCGGTCTGCACTTTGCAGGTCGCCGAATCGGTCGGGGTGAGTTTGATGTTTACCCCGGCCTTCAGTGTCTGGACGAGTTCAAACAACTGTGGGGCAACTGCTACCGGCTGGTCAATGCTGCCTTGGAAAACGACCTCTGTTTGCGTCGTTCCATCAGCACACAGCACACTAAGCAGCCCCGTATCGGATGGGCGCAGCAGGATATGGGACCGCGCATCATCACCTTTAGCGCGACCACGATTTCCCCTGGCAAGCGCGAGAGCTGATTGCATGTTTTCGGAAAGGATTGTCATTTCGATGTTCCTAAAGAAAAGGCCGGCACTCCACAAGGGAGCGCCGGCCTAAAAGGTTGAGTTTTTAGTGAAATGCTTACGCGGATGCGGCTGCCTGCGTTTTGTTCAGGTGCGCGAGCAATCCGGTGTAGGCACCGTACAAATCTTTACGGCGATCGTTCAGGTCCGTGTTCTGGCTGGCCTGTTCTTTCGTCGCGGAGTACAACTCACGCACCGCTGCAGCGAACGCACCTTCTTCCGCGGTCAGGTTGCGTCCCGTACCAACGAATCCCGTCAAGATGCGTTCAGCATTGCTCAACAGTACGAGGTACAGGTCATTGGCCTCCTCCTTCGCAAAGGTGTTGGCGAGCGCCATGCACTCTTTCAACGATTCGCCTGACGGGGCAAGAGCGTCCACTTTTGCGAACGCGATGCTGAAATTGTCGAACGCTTCACGCTGACCGGCACTTTGAGTGCCCTGCTCTGCCATAGGAGGCAAAGTAGCTGGTGTATCGGTTTCCAGGTTTTGCTGGCCTACCGAATCAGTGATCCCATCATGAATCAACGACTGTTGCTCGGATGCCTGATCTGTCGCAAGCGTAGCCGGCGGCGTTTCAGTCAAGGGCGGTTGCGGTGGCGTTTGCTTTTCGGCTGCAGGAGTGGTGCTCTGTGGAGCAGGGTCTGCGCCCTTCGGCTTGCGACCGCGGGGCTTTGGAGACTCCGCAGGCGAAGCTGGTTTGGTGCTGGCCGTGTCCGCAATAGAACCATTCGATTCAGCTTTGACGTCGGCCGTTGCAGCCTGGATTGACTGCGCTGCGGAAGCAACAACTGCAACCGGATCGGCTGTCGTCGTTGCACTCAGTGCAGTTGCGAAATGATCACCGGCCGCCTCTGTTGCCGCCGCAGGAAGTTTGAAATCCGTCAGGCTGGCTGTTGCTGGCGCATTCTTGGATGCACCAATGGCTGGATCGCCTTCGATCTGAAAGCCCATCAAGAGTGATGAGCAATGCTGGTTGAAGAAGAAGGTAGTTGCGCGTGCGCGGAACATGACCTCTGGCATCGAGATATACGCTGGATTGTCAGTCCAGCGTTCCATTTGAGCCATCTTCCAGTTGATCCATGGTCCATAGAGCCGTGTGCCGGCGCTAGTCTCGCCATAAGCGCGGATGCGATAGGCGGGCCCTTCGCCGGATTGGCCGTCTGAGCGGAGTTCGCCTTCCGTTTCGTACTGCAGCAAGCTTGTAATCAAACCGGAGTCTTCGATCAGCGCCTTGGCGAACTGGTAAGTGAATGCCGGTTTCCCGTCAATTTCACGCGAGTTTTGCAAGACAACCAGAGGGCTCACACCCAGGCGGTAAGCAATGTCCACTGCGTTGAAGCACGAGCCAACATCACCACGATATGCCTCAGGCACACCAAAGCTTGAGTTTGCGAGCATGGTTGCCAAAGCTTCCATGCGGGCGAAAATTTCAGGGGATTGGAAAAAGATGGTTTTCATAGTGTTTTCAGTAAAAAAAACGGGCGCAAAGCGCGCCCGTGTGGGTTGCGCCTTGCGGCAGTTTTAGTTCCTGATCCAGCGTGGCAGATCAATCGGTTCGATTGACTCACCTGTTTGATACGCGGGCCAGGAATTGAATTTTTTGGCATGGGCCAATGCGATCCGTGCTTCTTCGTAACGACGCCACGCTCTGGTGAGCATTTTTGGCGTCGGTTGGTAAAGCGCAACGAATCCGGTTTCTCGCTCAATCACAAGCCAGACGATCGATGGTGTGAAGCCATATGCTCGTTTCAGTCCGTCTGCATACATCACGGCCCGAAGGTCGTAATCCATGTCAACGATTTTTCGTCCGAAGGCTTCTGGTGAAGCGTTGTCAGTGGACTTGACCTCAAGCATGACGCCCGTTGATCCCAATTTGACAAATCGGTCGATTCGGACCTTCAAATCAAGCCCAGTCAAGTCGTCTCTCCAGAAGATGGAGAGTTCCGGTTGACCTTCGGCCGCCAGAAGTTGGCGTGCCATAGCGTGGTTTTGCAATCCAGCGACAATTTTTTTCAGCGTGATTTGGTCACGCTGCTCAAGGATGATCTTGCCTGGATAACTTTCAGCAATTGCCTTAGCTTCAGCTTGATCGACCTTGTAGCGCTTGTCGTAGTTACGCGGAGCAAATACGTAGCGATTCTGGAACTCTTTAGGTTCCAGAACCATGCAATGCACAGCGGTTCCCATGCGCATCAGATCCGACTCTTCCGAACTGCCTTCCAGCGAGTGGTAGAGAAAGTGCGCAGGTGTGCGTAGCACGTGAATCAGCTGTGACGAGCTGACGTGGCCACGCTCCTCGTGATACGCCTGCGAAGAGAGTTCTTCGTGGGTAGCCACGAAAAGATGGTCTTCTTGTTGGGGTTTGACGGCCTCCATAAATTCTCCTGATTTGGAGGGAGTCCGTCAGCGCGAGCGGAGGATTCCGCTCGGGATGGTATGAGTAACCCGCAAGGGGTCTGAAAGTACTCTTAGTCTGCCAAAAATGGACTATGACGTCAAGGCAGAGACCAAAAAAAAACCGCTCGAATGGCCCCAAAGGGCCACCCGAGCGGTGTTTACTGAATTCCTTTCCGTCTCAGCAGTACGTCGTTGATGTCTCCAACTTCCTTGGGGCTGGCATCCGAGCAATGCAGGCCAAGGGCCTGCAGTTCTCGCGCCAGCAGTAGCTGGTTTTGTTGCCCGGGGTTTTTGATTTCCCCGTCTTCGTCAACGCGGTGATCATTGTTAAAGGCCAGCTCGAACGTTTGAACGCCCTGAGCTGCAAGACCCTTGAACCATGAGGTTCGCCATGAGCCGGTACCAGCCATTCCGATAATGCTGCCGGTATATCCGAGGGACCTCGCGGCGCACATTTCAAGGCAAGCTTCGGTTACCAGACACTTCGCAGGATCTTCACCCTTCCAAAAGTAAGGCACCCCCGGCCGTCCGACTGCCAATGATTTCTTGGTCTTGCTATTCGTCGGTTTGAACAACACACGGAACTCCGCATATTGTTGGCTGTCGACGAATTGCACAAGTGGCCGTCCTGCTATCCATGGACTTGGCGAGTCCTCTTTCCAAAGCCCGGCGTAATGGAGCTCAGTGTCGCCCACAACGCTTTTGAGCCACAAAGTGGCCTGTTCACGATTGGGCGGCATGGTTCCGAATATTCCCCTCTTCCAACCCTGTGTGACAACCTCAGGATTGAGGCCGCGAGTTTTTAGAAGGTATTCCCATACCGCGGGTTCGAACTTTTGGCGAGTTGCCTCATAGATCCGTTGGTTAACCCAGACTTGCCACTCAACCTTGCGCTGATCGGCTTCAATCTGCCTTTGTTTTTCCTGTGGGGATACCGCCGGTGGAGTGTTCCCGTAGACGATATCCTTTGCGGCTAAAAGCGGAGTCCCGCAACCTGGTGTCAACCACATTGCCGCATCGATGATGCTGCCAAACTGATTGCACGAGTAGCAATGCCAGGTGCGATCGCCCTTCAAACGGACTTTGCCTGACCCCGCAGCTGAGTGACCACAGGCAGGGTTGGGGCAAGCATCCATTCGTACTTGACTACCGCTCTTGTAAGCGGTTACGCCAAGTGCAGCTTCAAGGTAATCGGTCAAAGAGCGTTCTTTGGCCTCCTTGAATACGTCTTCACCTTCACCCGTGTACATGGCTCAGCGACTTAGTTCCAGGCAACATTGCTGGTAGGCATAGGTGGCAAGTCATCCTCCCCAGTGGGAGGTTGCGTCTTTTCTGCCGGCCGCGGAGCTGGTGCTTGTGGTGCTTGAGGACGTTGCTGACTTGCTGGTTGTTGGCTACGCTTCATGTGCAGTGACGGATCGAAAATGGCGTCAATTTGGAAGGCCCAAATGTAGGGCACGTACAAATCACGTTCCTGATGTGGATGGCGAATGGGAATGTATTCGCCCGAACTTTCATCGCGGCGCGTTTCACGCTCCGACGACTGCTTGCCTTGGACCAGAACAGTCATCCCCTTTTCAAGGTGTTGCAAGCGCTGGGCCCACATTTCTGGTGGCTCCTGAGATTCACGCGGAGCGTAAGCCTTGACGGTGTGCTGGGCGCCGTGAGAGGCGTTCCCGCGAATCTCTTCACGGACTGTCATGAAGAGGCTGTTGGGGCGTAATGCGACATGGGTGATGACACCGCGCAACTCAATTTGATTGCTCATGGGGTTTTCCTTCTGAATGTGTGTAGCGACGCACGAACGGCGTCAGGATCAATGTTGAAAATTTCGCAGCAGTGCAAGAACGAGAGCTGTTCCCGTTCGTCGGAGGCAAACCACGCCAACGCTTCAGCGTCGGTAGGGTCGGCGGCAACCTTTGCAAAGTTGGATTCGTAGATGGTGTTGGCAAACAGGACGACATCCTGGCCTTGCAAATCCCGAAAGGATGTGTGAGGGTCAGGGGCCGCTTTGTCTGCTTTACTTTGGCCTTCCGGCACAGAACTAAACAACTGCAACATCTCAGTCTCCCTGGGCGGCAGCCGCCATAAAGAAGGTGAGATTGCCAGCGCGTAGGACCAATGGTGATTGGCTACCTGGCGTGGGTGAAGCCACGATTTGGGCTTCGTTGCATTCGACAGGTATTGCACGTAGCGTCAGGAACGAGCGCATTGGAACGTTGAGGTTTCCCAGCTTCCATCCTTCGCAGGCAAAGTGGACCAAGCTGTCAAGCAGCTTCACTGTCACACCCTTGGCGTCTGCAGTCATGTGTACTTCTGCATTCGCCACACTCGGCCCAAAGGCTTCGGAGATCAGACTAAGTTGCATTGCTGCGTCTCGGAGATCCCCGGCATTGAGTACCTGTAGTGGCGGCGCGGTGTGCGCCTTGAAACGCGCGAGCATTTCAATCGGTTGCTGTGGTAGCTGGTCCTCGGCGGATTCGGCTCGGAGAACCGTTCCAGATGCGGTTTTTACGAGGACTTCCGTATCGCTGCAAATCGCTCGCTTCACTTCATCCTGCGCCGATTGCGCAATGATGTTGGCGAGCAATTTGGGGTTGGCTGTGCACTGAACAGGCCACCCTTTGGAAAGCCGTGCAGCAATCATCACGCTTGAATTAAACACAAAGGCGTTCGAGCGGTATGTGTACACGACCCCTGAATGACGACCAATAGCTTTGCCGATTGCGACAGACTGATTCAGCCATTCGACAAACAGCGAAGCCTCGACTTCGGATCCTCCCTCGCTCAAGCGCAATTCCATGACCCGGTGGGGGTCTGGAATCACAGGTACCTTTGCTTCCATTCCTGTTTGGGTGGTGATGGCCAGTGCGTTCTTATGCACCGTGATGGCGGTAATGCCAATATCCAGCAAGCCGGCAAAGATGTGTGGATTGACCATAACTGGATGGTCTTTTCCAACTGCTACCGGAAGCTCGCTATTCACTGACAGCGTGCCTACGTCATGACGCATCCTGGTCCCTTGCAGGGCCATGAGTGGCGCACCTCGCGTCATAGATTCGGACATCGTTTTACTCTCCTATCTATAGTTAAAAAAAAGGCCGCTTACGCGGCCTTATGTCTTTCGACGGGGGTTAGTGGGGTGGCAGCTCAAAAGCTGGGCCTCCCGTTAGTTTCGGCCAGTTCATGGCCGGTTCGAAAGCTTCATCCGGAAGCGGGGCTGGACCGGGTTTAGGCGTCACCTCTGCTGGAGGTTTCATCTTCACGGTTTGTGGTGGAGGGGGTGGAGGTGGAGTAGCAACAGCTGGAGCTGCTGCTTGCTTTGGCGTTGTGGACGCTGCAGCTTTATCCGCTTCCATTTTCTGAACTGCTTTTTGCAGTGCGGCTTCCCGCGCTGCAAGTTGCATTTCTTTCAGGGCCTGAGCCTTGAGGGCTTCAGACCAAGCGTGCTTGGCCCATTTGAGTCCGCTGGTAGCCATTACGGCACCAACAAAACATCCGGTCCAAAATCCTGATGCATTGGACATTGCTGCCAAAGCGCCCAGGATGAGGGCGATAACACTCATGACGACGTGAATCATCTTTCGTGCTCCCTTAAATTGCGAATCCAGGCAGAGACAGCCGGCGGCCTACCTTGACGATAGACATACCGAGTGCAAAGCCAGTGCAAGCAATAGCGCAGATAACCAAACCCATGACGGGCTCCTTTCGATAGTTGGGAGAAAGTAAAAAAGAGAAAACCGGGCTTATTGGGGAATAAGTCCAGCTTTTTTGGCCTCGCGCTTCACAGCGCGGTAGACCTGCCATGCCATGCGTTTTTGCTCGCACTCCATGCGGAGAGCGGACAGAAAGCGTTGAGCGGCCTTGATGTCACCCCGGAATTCGGGGCTGTAAGAGTTGATGGCGGCCTTGTTAGACCGGATGTCCATAACTGCTGTGCTTGAGATCATGTGAAAGCTCCTTCTGCCCGTTCTGCTGCGGGTGAATCGTGGGATAACCCGAGCGACAGAAAAGAGTTCAGCCCTGGCGGGATGAAATCCCGCGCGGGTGATAGAGAGTATTAGTTGCGCGAATGCGCGTGGCGTAAAGCCTGAAAGTGCCGACAGTTTATAACATTCATGATCAGCTACGCAATACTGCAGCTGATCGAGTGTTGAATCTGGGCTCTGGTTGCCTGCCCTATTGGCCCATGAGGGCTCTATGCGATCGTTACAACAGTCCTTTGGATGCGAACACTTCGGTAGCAAATTCCAGTGTTTCTGCTTGCGTAGGCTCGCCCCAAACAGCTACGGCTAGCCATCTAAAAAATGACGCCTCCGCTGCCTTTAAGACCTTGTTTTTCTTGATTCGCAGCGAGTCAATTTCTTGACCCTGGTTGTACTTGGTGATGAACTCCGCTTGATCCGGTGCATCAAGTTCTTTGAAGTATCCCTCTGCGTCTTTCGTCCTCTTTTCTTTCAATGCGTCAAGGAGCGATTTGCCTTTGGGTTTGGGTTCCGTCCGTACTTTTTGCTTTGGGGTTTGCTCGTCATCAATCACGCCCCATCTTTGAACAAGCGCTGATCTGAAATAAGCAGTTTTGTTATCAAGCGGCGTTTGCTTTTTGTCGGCTGCACGTCGTTGGGTGTAATCCAGCGCAGCATTTACATTTGGGACTCCGTGTTCGCGGATGAGCTTTTTCGCTTCTGATTGAGGCATGCCAATTTTGACCATCTCTCCAACTGCTTGAAGCTGTTCTGCTGATTCAATACGGTCCTCTGGCGCAGTTTCTATGATCTTTGCAATGGTGAACCATATGTCGGTGATAGTGCGCCCCATTCGAGCTGTGTGGGTCTCCAGCACAATTTCACTTACCGCATTCACCTCTGCTACAGCCGGTTTGATCACTTTCGCGTTGAAATATTTGAAGTCGTGATACGAGGTGCTTGAAGTGTCTTCGCCCAGGAGGATGTCTCTAAGTTGCGTCCAGTGAAGTCGTGCAGTCTGCCCTATGTTTTCAAAGCGGATGCAATGCTCGTAAAGTCCTAAAGCTGCAGTCCGTTTGAACTTCCGGATTACTGACATGTCCAGCATCGCGTACATCGTGGGTTGCAGGATTTGCGCACGAAGCTGCCGACTGATTTGATATCGGAGATGGTCACCCCTTATTTCCACTTCTGGGAAAAGCACAGAGGCTTTCCATCCAATACCCTTCCCCTCTTTAGCGAGCACATCCCATTCAAAGCGGATTGTCATTACCCGGCGGGATACCTCTTTGAGGTAGCCCATATTGTTCGAGTCGAAACCTATTTGGTCACCCATGTGGGATAGGGTGATGTACCACCAGCCTTCTTCGTCTGGCTTTTGGTCCATTGCGTTTTTTATCCACGCATTGCTGATCTTTCTTTCCAGCAGTGACATTTGGACATGTGGCTTGCTGTGTACTACTTGGACAGCTTTGCGAAACGGCTCTGGTACTTCTGATGCTTGGAAGAGCGATACCTGTCCTAGATCCTTGCTGTGGCGCTTACCTTGTGTTGCCATCGAGTGGAATGGTGGAATAGTGGAATGGTGGAAATTTTGGTGATCGTACCGCGATTCGGCCCATTCTGAAACCTGTTTATCTATACAACCCTATGGCAACAGGCCACTTGTGTTTTATGAACACTTTGAAATCTTTAATACCTTTAGTGGCTGATTTATCCAATGCTGACAATGACTTACGGCCACTTGGGTGGAAAGTTATGGGACGCTAGGTGTACCTTTATGGGAGCTAAAGTATGTGGATATGGGAGATGGGTGACTGTCTATGGGACGTAAGGTATGTGGATATGGGATACAGGTCGCCATCTATGGGATTCAGTTTAGGTGACCATTTATGGGATATGCGCTTGTCAATTTTTCTATAGGTGACCGTTTATGGTTCGCCGTTGGTCTAGTAGTGGCCGCTTTAAGTTCACTCTGGGCCTCTTCGCTGCCACTTGGGGGCACTTATGGTGTCTTTGTGGTCTCCACGGGGTCGTCCGAAGGTCATCTAGGTTATTAAGGTGTACGTTTATGGGATGGATTAGGTCATGAAGAAGCCCCCTGCCACTTTTTTTCCACCTATGAAGGTGGAAGGCTATGGGGGATTAGCCACTCTCAACAGTCCATAGGTGACTGTTTATGGGAGCATTGCACTACGGATGTGCCCTATTTCTGAGCGTTTGGCTTGTTAAGTTACCTTTTATGGGATGGTGGTAGTGTGGAACGCATCCTAAGGTGACTGTTTATGGGAAATATCAAAGGTGACCGTTTATGGGGCACAGTTCGAATTGTATCGATTGCTCTTCTTTTCCCGCCCACGTAAGCGGTGCGTCGATGCCCGTAACGGTTTCTACAACCATTTATCCCATTGATGCAGTCGCCCCGTCATCAATGTCGCAATAAGTTACCTTTTATGGGATGGGAGTTAGGTGACCTTTTATGGGGGCTGGCTGGTCTTTTCCTGTCGTAAGGCATTAATTTTGGGGGTGCCCTGCCCTTTTTCGCCTTGATTTCGCCATTTTTTATGCTTTAGTGACCACCTCAATAGTCACTTTGAGGTCATTAGGTAGAAGCTTCACCATAAACGGTCACCTGTGACGGTACTGCACTGTGGAGGCGTTCCAGCAGGCGTTAGCCTTCGTATGTGTAATTCCTAAAGAGCGCTTAGTCTGGAATTTCCCTGGCTAAGCGCTCACGAGGCTTGAATAGAAGCTTTGGTACTACCTGCTACAACTAGCTTGCTAAAGTGACGCCTGTTCTGCCATTGCGCGACGAATAGCGTCCGTAAGACTTTCCACGTGGGCTGCACTTAGGCCGCTAACAGAAAGCTCTACACGGTCAGGGAATGATTTCAGGACGCCTTTGCCTGACCGGAATATCACATTTTCTGATGAAGATCGTGGTTTCCGCGTGGGTTCTTTCTTGGCATCCTTTGCCCGAGCCATTACGTCTCTTGAGCCAAGTCCTTTCTTTGCTATCTCAGCAATTAGCTCCAAGGTGTCATCATCACCAGTGGATTCCCAAAAGGTTCGGATCGCAATGAGCATCCGCAAATTCAGCATTTCTGGATACTCCGCAACCGTGTTCAATACACGCGAGCTGAGGCGAGTGAGTGAGATTGACCTGCTCACCACATCTTCTTCAATGCCCAGACGTTCTGCCAGTTCCTTCTGTGAGGCATAGACTTGACGGTTATTGATGAGATCATTCCACTTGAGGCCATCATCCAGCGGGGTCTGGTTCCGGCGATCAGTGTTTGCGGAACGGGCCTCTTCGTACAACGCTTTTTCATCAATAGGCTTGTTCTTGATTTCAATGCGTAGGGTCCGAACAGCGTTTTGGCGTGATGCCCTTAGGCGGGTCTCACCTTCGATCAGTACCACCGTGCCGTTATCCCCGAGATATCCCGTGGCGCTGATTCTTTGCCCATGGTCGCGTAGGAGTATCGCCATGTCGTCGACGTCCTGAGCTGGATATAGAACGCGCGGATTAAGCGGGTTCGACTCGATCAGTTGTAGTGGTACATCGTAGATCTGGCCCACTTCGTACGCGAGGGGAGTATTTACTGGCTGAACAGTTGGTGGGGTCTTTGTCTCCAACCCATCAATAACCTCCCCTACTCCCGCCGGAATGTCTTTTGCCGCATTGCGAATGGCATCAATAGTGGTTGGGTCTACAGGACGTCGCTTGAAATTAGCCATCTAATTAGCCCTCATTGCAAAGTTGTTGGACTTCATCGAACAGGGCCTGCATTTCGGCAGTGGCTCGCTCTGACTTGTCTTTCCCGCGGAGTTCGTGAAGAGCGCGACCGGTTTTGCCGGTTGCTGCCCAGGCTGATCGCATGGGCAGTACTGTTTGAAGCACTGGCATACCCATACTTTCAAAGACCTCGCGTAGTTCTTGAGTCGATTTTGCGCGCTCATTGGTGCTCACCCGCGTCAATACAACGTGAGCTGGTACTTTGCCGTTTCTATGCTGTGGGCCAATAGCGTCTAGGTGTTTGAAGACAATTTCCGTTGCTTCCATTTCTTGTTGGTCATTCCCACACGGTACGAGAACTAGGTCGCTCACCGCTGCGCACTCTGTCATTGTTTTGTAGTTTTGAGCTCCGATATCCACAACAACAAGATCGTATTTTTGTGAGAGGTTTACCAACTCTCTTAGAGGGTTCGCAGGCAAAACCATCACAGGGACAGGAGGGGTAATGCCTTCATCGTTTCTGATTCGCGACCAGGATGCGGACGATCCCTGAATCACATCGGTGTCCAGCAGAACGGTGTCTACCCCAGCAGTAACCGCAAGCGCTGCTAGATGTATAGCTACACGCGACTTTCCTACTCCGCCTTTACCGTTGCCAACCATAACAATCATAGAAATACCTCCATATGTTTCTGAAATTATATGGTGGTTGTTTCAATAATGAGCGGGTTTCTTTAGGATTTTTGGCGCAGATTTTATTGGTATTTACCAATGCCTATCGACGAAATCCTCAGCGCATCTGATCTATTGGGGCATCTATTTGGTGCGTTGTTGTATCAGCGTTTGTGCCGGCACAATTTTGAATTCAGCATATGCACCGCCTGTACGGAGTACAGGGCCATGAGTCATGCCACTAGGCTACTGGTTGTGCCGGCACAATCAGTAGCTATGGATAGGTGATTTGTTCTGTTGCACGTTGCACGTTGCACGTTGCACGCGCTTGCAGATTGCGCTGCACCTGTTGGTTGCAATGTTTGGCCAACAGTCTTGCTTGCAATATGACTCAACCGGTTGTGCCGGCACAACCAGCGGCAAGCAAAGGCTTGGCTTACTTTGCTGGAGTGCCAATGGTGCCGGCATTCATGTGCTGCCCGGCAAGGCTTCTCTGGGTTAGGGCGCTCTTAATTGTGCCGGCACAATTAAAGAGGGTTCGCAGTTATGGCGTGGCTTTGCGCTCAGCAGTGAATTCTATTCAGCCTGAGTTGTGCCGGCACAATTTGGCTTGTTGGGCGCCAACTTGGGTTGGACGACGCTACTTAATTTCCCACGCAACAGGTGACCTTGCGCCAATAGATCCACCCATAGCGTCGCTCTGCATTGGGTTGAATGGAGGAGGGCAGGGGGCTATCACCTGGTGCGAAAGATCGGCTAACCACGGGAGCTGCGAGTTGCATCTTGCCGTTTGTATCCACGGGGTATGGAAATTTATCGAGGTGGACGCGAGCCGTAGACATTGCTCGGAGAGCCGTCTTCGCTGATGCAAGTGGTCCAGTCAATCCGATCTCTCTGGACTGGCGAGGGATCACCGAACCCCACCGGCCGATGCAGTTTTGCTGCGCAAGTGCACTCGCTGCGGCACCACCCGGCTGCAGGGTAGAGGAAAGCATGTCTGTACTGCAGCGCATATTCGCGGCTACAGCGGCATCGACAAGCGCCTTGTCACGGCATCCACTCGTCCAGCCGGTGTCCGTGCTGCTGTCGTAGGCCAGAAGCATGAACGGGGGGGTGGCCGCACGGAAGACGATTTCGAGTTGGCGCAGAGCAGCCTTGATCGTGATGACACTTTCGCACTCTGAACCACCCGATGGTATTTCCAACATCGCCGGGACTGCTGCGTCCCACACGTTGCATACCTGCTGCTGATAAGCGTTGGCAATATTGGAGGAACGCCAGAGATCATTCGTGAAATTGAGCACGCGCGCGGAGCTGGAAGATTCAAGCCCTGACGACCGGAGCACGCTCGTTTTTTCCTCAGATGTTGGTACGCCATCAATGTACGAAAAGTTTCCCGCCGGCGAGGTTTCAACCCATGCCACAGGTATCCAATGTTGGACCCTAGGTGTTATCAAACACTGGCCTACAACGCGCCATTCCACCGTTGCAGGATCAGACTTATTGATCGCTGAAAAAGGGTCAATCGCATGTGAGTGACTAGCAGAGAGCAGGCCGATCACCAAGAGCAGGGCAGGGGAGTAGCGGTGTTTTTTCATGTTCAATCGTTGTTTGGCTCAATTATTGTTGGTGCTAGAAATACAGCCACCTTATGCGAAAGGGCGGTTTGCTTCGATCCAAAGACGCTGTTCAGCATCTAGCACTTTGGGGATGTCCCCGAATGCGAAGCTCTGGTGGAGATCGAGCTGGTGATGCCCTTCCAACACAGGGCACCCGTTGTCGTCAAGCTCAGCCATGATGACTGGAGCCATGAAGCCGATCCGTGAGCCGTCAGGCATTGTGTAGACCCAGTGGCACGATGAAGGTCCGAGCGTGATGTAGCTTTCGCGGGTTGAGCACTCGGAGTAGAAGGTGCGCTCAACAGAGCGGCTGGTGTACTGCTTGCGCATAACAATTTCGATGACCTGTGAAGCCATTGTTCGGCCAGGAGCATTTAGCTTTTGGTGTGGTGCGCGCTCCTGTTTGGCCCAGTGAGCGAACTTGCTCAACGGCATATCTGCATACAGCACGCCAGGCGCAATACGAGTCTTGTTGCGGAATTCAGTAGGGGAGGGGAGGGGGGCCAACTGTTTGAAGTGGTTCAGGTACTGATCGGGGGCCATCATCCAAGGCATAGCTTGGTAGCGAACCATGGGAACACCGTCAGCGCCGGTGCTGATACGAAGGACACGACGGTTTTCCGAAGCGATATTCGTGTAGACCTTGCCTGTTTCAATCTCGTCTTGCTTCATGGTGTGAACTCCTTGATCCGCCTTGCTTACGCGCTAAAATGTCATTAATTTATGACTCAATTATAGTCATAAAAATATGACATGCAACAACAATTTTTCCTACCTTTTCTGCTCGAAGACTTCGGCTCTCGCCTTGCCCAAGTGAGGGAGGCCGCAGGGCTTTCACAAGCTGCATTGGCGAAGGCGCTGAGAATTGCGCGCTATACCCAACTCAGGTACGAGAAACCCACGGGTGACAAGGATCAAACTTTCCCTCCGATCACGTATGTGAATCAAGCCCACGCACTGGGGCTTGATATGCACTATGTGCTGACGGGTAAAAAACAGACCCCCTCATAAGTAAGCGCAAAGTACAGGCGAAAAAAAACCCAGCCGTGGCTGGGTTTGTTTCTTGTTCAGTCGATGGACCGAATGTGCTTCGCCCAAAGATTGGCGCTCGGCAGTTCGTGGACCACAGCTAATACGGGAGTTCCCGGATCATCTTTGGTTAGCTCTATGAATCCATCGTCAAGAATGGCGTTTTGCAGGTAGAACAGGTAGGCCAATGTGCGGACACCGTGTTGCTCCGCTATGGCTCCCAATGAGTCCGAGCTGTCAGACAGCTCGCTCCAGAAGAGCTGTGCAAGCCTCGTCTGCTCCAAGATTTTGACTTGTTCAGTGGTGAGGCTCATAGCACCAGGCTCCGAAACGCGCTGGCGAAGTAATGACCGACATGTTGGCCGTGAGCGTCCAACGCTTCAAACACTGCATCGAACCGCTTTTGTGCATCGTTGAAAGCGAAATTGGCAAACCGTACTTTCACGCAACGAGGGTTCTGGCCAGGCAGATCCAACTCGCCGGTCTTGAACAGCGACGCATGTTCTGGCGTCTTGATGTGTCCATGATCGTGCATCTTTATCGGACCATCGAACAGCGACGAGCAGGTTGGTGGCGGTTGCTCGATATCGCAAGAGAACTTGATAAATCGGCCATTTTGAAACCCCATGTAGAGGTATCGCGTGCCGTCTACGATTGCCTCCCGGTAGGAGCTGTGACGCCAGCCATGTGGATAGTAAGGAATCAACATACTTTCTGTGTCGGCTCCGAAGGCTTCGCGCAACTTCACCAATAGATCGTCGCTGATCTCAGGTGTTTCATACCAGTGAGCTGATTCGTGAGCGGGGATTCCGATTACGTCGAGCTCATGGTGGATACGCGTCTTCAGGTGCTGATAGTCCTCGAATTCAGCTTGGGTGAGTTCGAGAAAGAAGAACCCTGTTCGTTTGTCTTCTGAGCAAACCCCGACAGGACGGGTGTATGCAAAACGGAATTTCTTGAGTTGTTCGGGCATATAGGCTCCAAAAATGAGAACCACTTGCCCTGCGGGCAAGCGATTCCCGCGGGTGAAAGAGTGCAGTGACTTACGCCACTACGGCTTGATTTGTGGCGTCCATGGGCTGGGCGAGGCAACGACCCTTCGGCAGATCGGGGCTCAGGAGTCCAGCACGGTGCAGCTGATAGAGGATGGCACGCCGGGAGTCATCCAGTCCAAAAGCATCCAAGGGTATGTCGCGTCCGTTGGCTTGAGTCAGAGTGACACGGTTATCGGAAGCGTCGCGCACGATGTGATAACGCTCGCTGAACAAAGGCCGTTCAGAGTGGACCTTCAAGCAGGCTTCTTGGGCCTTTTGGATCCAGTCAGGCGAGGCCAGTAAGGAACGCACCATGTATTTTTGAACCGGTTTGAATAGTGCGAACTCAAAAACACCGGTTTGGCCTTGGACTGTCGGGCCGCGAACGAAAATCAGATTTTCTGTGGCGTGCTCGGCTTGCAAGTCGGCGTCTGTTTTGTGGACCAGTTTGTCCAGGTAATAGCCCAAAGCAGTTGCTTGCGGGCCGGTACCGAATTCAAAGATTTTCATAGGCATTTCTCGTAAAGAAAACGCCCAGTTCAAATTGATGCCGGCGGGCAAGAATTTGCCCGGGGCGTCAGTTGAAGACCAGATGGTCGGAGGGAATTTGTTGACCTGCAGCGTGAGCGGCCGACCAACAAAGGGGGTATGAGTAACACCCGCGTAGGGTGCATCGGCATGAAGCCGTAAGGTGCAGAGATTGTATGGCGCGCAGGTTTTCGGTCAACCTAATCCGAGCGGATTGATCTTCTTTGCAGCCATTACCTTGGCTGACTCGTCTTGCTTCATGTATTCCGCAGTTGTTGAAATTGATACATGGCCAAGCAGCTGCTGGGTGAGCTTCAGACCCTCGTCACCTTCATTGGCGCGCAAGACTTCATGCGCGAACGTATGACGGAGCCAGTGGGTGCTGAAACTACTCACGCGGGCGCGCTGACGTTCATCTTCTATGGTGGACGCCAGCTGGCGAAAGAAGGTCTTCAGAGTTCGAGCAATGCCATCGCGGCCGAGGGCGGCATTGTCATGGGCCAGTACCGTCATGTCTGTAATCGCCTGGCTTGAACTACGGACCGGGGCTTGAAGTGCTGCAATCAAGGGAGGGGCTTTATCAAAGGCTGAAGCACGAACATGGGCCATAGTAGGGAGCAGGGCCTTCCAGTCTTCGTGATGAGCACGAATAGCCTCCAGCACCATGGGATTCAGGGGGACGTCCCGCGGCTTCGAGCCCTTGCCGATCACAGTAATCATCCAGTCATCGGTTTCCGCATGGTCGATGATGGCGCGGCGCAAGGTGGATAGGTTGGTACTGGCGATTTCACTTAGGCGCAGACCTGTGGTGACCGCCAGATGCAATATCAGGCGCGTCCTGCGTGCCAGTGCGGCTGTTCGCAAGTCTTTTGACTGCAGACCAGGCAGCTTTTCTAGTCGCTCACGAACCAACTCCAGGTCGCCCGCGTGCAATGTGCGAGTGGTATCCATGGTGCGTAGCTTTGCGCCGGCACTGTTCGGACGAATACTTTGAAAAGGATTGCCGGTCACATAGGCATTCTTGTGCAGGGCAGTGAATAGCTGCTCGATCACGCCCAGCGCGTAGTTCTGGGACTTGGGATCGAGCTGGCCACGGAATGGCCGCCAATCCGGGTGCTCACGTGTGACGCGCTTATCGCCAATGTAGCGATCGGGTATCCGCCCAAGAAAGGCCTGGTAAGCCTGAGCATGGCTGAGTGCGATCGAGGACAACGGTGTACGGACTTCTAACAAGCACCACATGTAGAAGCGCTCAACCTCACGGCGATATGCCTCCAGTGTGCGCGTCTTTCCTGCGCTCAGGTAGGTGCCTAGCCAACTCTGGATGGCTTCGTAGTCATTCCGCGCGCCAAGATGGTTGGGCGTGGTGGTGCGAAACATACCGTTGCGCCCATCCAGTTCCATGGGTACGGCCAGTAGCTCCAGTGGGGCGATGCCAAAACGGCGCTGCATCAGCTCGCTTCCAGGCGCGACTAGCGCCGTGCCGGCCACAGGTAGCAACTCTTGAAACTCAGGTACCCGCTGCAGGGGGCGAAGGCTGGTCGACAACACGGGGGTGGCCTGCCACTGGGGGCCGCTGCGATCAATGGCGCCAACTGTTTCGGCATGATCGTCCAGCCATGCTTCAACTCTCAATGCTCGCCCAGGGCCAAGACCCCGAATGTTTCGATACCAGTGGCGCCCCTCGCTGCCAACAAGAGCCACGAAGTCGGCCATGGTTTCCTTGCCCCGCTTTTTGAGGGACCTAGAAATGGATCGTGCAAACCAAATTTCAACGGTCTGGTGGCCTTGGGGGCGCTGGGCAAGTTGGGTCTGTAGGTAATTGACTGCCTTAACGCGCCGCTCAATGGCTTGTGCTCTGGTGAGCACCTTGATTTGTGGTGCGCTGGCTGTGTCGCCAAGACTCTCCAAGTACTCCTGGTACCGCTCAGGTAGCTCGTTTTCAGAGTAGATGCCGTCTGGCAGTGATTCGGACCAATCCGTAAAGTCCATGTGCGTTTGGACTTTGAGGGATTCCACCGCGTCGTCTTCGGGAACGGGTGCGGCTAGGGTCTCTGCCGCCGAAGTCGTATCCGAATGCGCTGACGCTTTAGCAGCTTGCAGGAGGCGGTTTTCGAGGTCCCGCGCCAGCTTGTTCACGCTCAAACCATGCGGGATGTATGGGTCGCCATTGGCGTCGAAATGACGGTTGGCGTAGTAGCGCTCAAATGCCTTGGTGGGCTCAATGCCACTGATAACTCCGCGGATAAATGCGAAGTCTTCCAGCGTCAGGCCGTTGATGTCCGCCATGGTTGGCATGCGCCAGCCAAGAGGCCTGCCGCGGCGTGCTGTTTCTTGCTGTGGATCAGGTTCAGCTGCTGTCACTTGAGCTCCATGGGGTGACTGTTGAATGCGGAGTTACCTCTGTCTAGGAGGCGGTGGCTGTAATTTCGCTCGATGAGCATTAAAAACGAATGCGAATCATTACGCTTGCGACATCGTTTGAAAGTCTATTTTGTTGGATTTGTTCGTAAATAGCGTTCTCCATGGGTTAATTTTGCATCACACTAATAATACTTAGTATGACACTAGAAATTAAATAAAAGTGCAAAGAAGTCGTATTTTTGAGTCTCCAAGGGTTGGCCGTGCTGTGGCAATCGTTCTTTACAGGCAATGGGGAATGACACTGGGCCTACCACTATTTGTCATTCATCTTCAAAGAGTGTCGGAGAGAGCCATTCCAAATTGAACAATGCCGGACCGGCTAGATGGCGATCGCGTTCGGTGGTGGGTTTAAATTGGAACGAGTGGCCTGGTTTGGATTGGACTGGGTGGCGCTTTTAAGTTGGAACGAGTGGCCTGGTTTGGATTGGACTGGGTGGCGCTTTTAAGTTGGAACAGGTGGCTGCTTTGGATTGGACTGGGTGGCGCTTTTAAGTTGGAACAGGTGGCTGCTTTGGATTGGAACTTGTGGTGGATTTGGTTGGAATACGCACCCTTTCTTTAGCAATGGAAGCGCCGAGTTGAATGGCGAGGCTAAGACAGGAAGCAAATCGGATGAGAAGCGAAAGGCAATTGAGTTCAACCTCGCAAATGCTCAGGACGTTGGTGAGTTACTGCATAAGGTTGAAGGTTCGCAGGTTTTTTTCCATGTGCTGGAGAATTTTCACTACCTGACCGATGATGTTCAACGTCAAATGGCGTTCGACTTACGGACCTTCGAGGAAATGCGGCTGAGGTTTGTCATTCTGGGGGTTTGGCGCGAACGCAACCGCTTGGTTCAATACAACGGAGACCTTCAAGACCGAATCGCGGAAGTACCTGTGGAGCCGTGGGAAGAACCTGACTTTCAGCGCATCGTGGACAGGGGCTCAAATATCTTACGCATTATTTTTTCGCCCGATGTGCGCGCGCGCATTTTCACTGAAGCACATGGCTCAGTTGCCGTTGTCCAAGAACTGTTGAAGAAGCTCTGCGAGCGGGCAGGAATCACTGAAACCATTCCCGACGACAAGCCGGAAAGTGATCTCGCTGACCTTGCGCAACTTCAAGATGCCATAGAAGTCAAGGTAGCCGAGTACGCAGCACGGCACGTTCGAAGCCTCGAATCGATCGCTGCGGGTTCTCGCGTGCGCCGCGCGACAGAAGAATCAGCCGCGCTATTTCTTCCCTACCATCTTGTACGAGTTATGGTGCATCGCACTTACAACGAGTTAAAGGATGGGATTGAGCGTAAGACCCTGCAGCAGTTGATCAAGGACGAACATAAAACGCCGGACAACGTAAGAACATCTGATGTAACTGGCATGCTGTCTCGCCTGGCTGTGCTTCAGGCGAATCAGAATATCGTGCCGCCACTCTTCGATTTTGATCCCGGTACGCGTCGCGTCAAAATTGTCGATTCGACGCTGTACTTCTTCATAGACAATTGCGACCCGGAAGAAGTCATGGCGGAGATTCCCCACCCTGACCCCGATCAGATTGGCGACTCCACTGAAGGCCAGCCGACCGCGGCATAGCCCTTGAGACGTATTTTGGTGTCCATGCGAGGGATGCATGTTGCTAATTCGTAAGGAGCAACTAAATAGATTGGAATGACCTCCTTGATGACAGCAAACTCGGGACCCTTCCGCCGGAAGCCCGGGGTAACGTGTCTGGCGTGGATGGCTAGTCTCGCCAACGGCTTAGAGGCGTTGGCGTTAAGGGTAACCAAGGACTGCGCCGACGAGTTCTTGTCGCCGAAAAATTCAAACGTTAACAAATGCAATAGCGGCCAAAAGGACAACTTCAACTACAACGATGTAAATTGCTCAAAGCCCAGCTTCACGCGCAGACAACTCACTACGATGCATCTGCTCGCTATCGGAGTCTGTGATGGCGACGTGACTGAATGTCGGACTCGTCATCAGTGTTATCGGCCATGTGTCGCCGAAAATCCCAATGATTGGATACATAGTCCGTTGACTGCAATTTGCAAAACACCGCCTTAGATTGATGACGCTCCATCTTCGGGGCTAGTCTTCAGATCGAATTTCTTCCAGGTTCAACGTCATTGATCTGCCTTGAGGTTTTCAAAAACATCTATGTCCGCAGCATTCTCAAAAAGCAGGCGGCGCTGTGTCCCCCTGAATCGTTGCTGCTGTATCAGTAACAGTACAGCAATTTCGCAAAACAGTCTGAGCGCCAGTCTAGAGTCGAACCATGCTTGCCTTTTGAGTGTCGTAGGCGAATTGAGTGATTGAGCCATCTAAAATTCGCTCAACAGCTTCGTTGATGGCATGAAGAGGCACAAGGAACCATTCACGCGGTTTCACCGGGTTGCCGAAGCGATCATCAATGCTTATGTCGATCTGTGCGCTGCTGAAAATCTTATGAAAAAGGTTTTCCATGCGCACGCGGTTTATGTTGTGCAGCTTGTAGGTGGCAACAACATCTACCCCAGCAAGTAAGTAGGTCGCGTCTTTCTCCGCCCCGGATATACGATTTTCCACCTTCCCTCCAGTCACCCCGATTTTGTGAATCAGTTCACGGTGCTGAGCTACGTAAGGATGATTGGAGTTGCTTCGCAGGACATAAATTGTTCCAGTTTCGATGTCATCATGCTCGGGCTCATCTGAGAACAGAGGCCCCGCGCTGGGGGCGGTAAGGCGACGACCGGTGTCATCACGCCACAGCGCTTTTTGTAGGGAGCGCAATAGCAGGTTGCTCTCGGTGCCGTTGCTATAGATGACCCGCAGTCGGGCATCGTGGTGGCCACTGGGCATGGTAATGCTTTCGCCCATCTCGGCCACGTAGGCAAACTGCCCCTCCAAAATGAAGAAGTCAAGCTCTTGAATGGTGGCATCGCGCCCGAACCGCGGTGCTTTGCGAGTCTGATTGTCTAGTTCACGCTGGGCCTGCTCGAACAGGGGCTTGAATTGGGCAAAGTCCTTGCAAGGCATACGATCCGCAATCTGCTCGGCATCACGCCTCTCAGTGCTGGTGCGAACGTGTCGGAGTACGGTGATGTCCCCGTTGTCTTCGCTGGGCGTGGTTTGCACGCTCACCCCCAACTCTGCCAGCAGATCCTCTTCGCTCAGATTGTCGATCGCAACCTTGTCCACGGATACCTCACCTAACAGTCCACCGGTGTCCAGTCCATGCAGAATGGCGCGTGCCTGCGGGTTTTTGCGCAGTTGCTCCAGACGCACCGCGTATATGCGCTCAAAGATGTCTCGCCCCGCTTGATTGACAGGCTGGCTCTGGCGATGGTCTACGAAGCGTTGGATGTCTTCGAATCCGGCGATGATGCGTTCTTCGACCGGTGTGCGGCCATTGGTCTTAATGGGCTCCACCTCAACGCCGAGTGCGTCAAGCAGCTCTTCGTTGCTCAGTTCAGCCATTGGTTTTCTTCTCCTGTTCTGCTTTGGCTTGTGCCACGTAGCGCGCCAATGCGGCTACTCCCTCTGCCAAACGCTTTTCCCATGCGTCGTTGGATTTAATGTCAGGTCGTCGACCGCGCTCCTTCAGGAACACCAGGGCTCGCTTAGCCAGTTCCTTCGCCTCTTCCTCGGGAATGTTGGCCTTCTTGGCTTCGATGGCTGCTTGCACTTGGCGCAGCAGCTTCTCATCCATCGATTTTGACAGCACGGAATAGGCGGCTTCGAACGGGTTGATGGCGTCGATCAGCTCGATGTCGAGCTCCCTCACATTGACGAACTTGCGCACGCCGTCGAGCAAGGCGGTGGAACCCTTGAGCTCTTCGCCCTCCCCCAGCACATCCTGCTGGCCAGCTTCAGCCATCTTGGACAATTCCAGCTTGGCCTGTTGGGTGACGTTCATGGCCGCAATGGCGTGCTGGCGAATCGCTTCCTGGTCCGTCTCACTTAGGTCGGGATAGCGTTCGCGTACGATCTTGCCCATGCGCAGCTGGGTAAGTTCCTGCGGCAGGACGTTTTCCTTGTCAAACAGCCCTTGTTCAAGAGCGGATTTGTCTTGCAAGAAGGTCGTCACTACTTCGTTGAGGTCTTCCTTGCAGATACGGGTGGCTTCTTTGCTTTTTGGTGTGGTCAGGCCGTTGATTTCAACGTGGTATTGGCCGGTGGATTCATTGACGCCGACATTCGATTGGCCGGGCTGATACCCCTCGGGGCCGTAATCGAATCCTTCCTTGGGGCCCGCATCCTTAGGCGTGAATTCGTAGCGCGGTGCCAGTACCTGTTCCATGAGCAGGCTTGCAGAGATGGCCTTGAGCATGTCGTTGACGGCTTCGGTAACCAGTGACTGATCAGCGGCGGGCTCGGCAATGAGGTTGGTGAAGCGCGCGCGCGTCTTTCCCTTGGCATCACGGGTGGCGCGGCCGATGATCTGGACGATTTCGGTAAGGCTGGAGCGGTAGCCCACCGTCAAAGCGTGCTCGCACCAAATCCAGTCGAACCCTTCTTTGGCCATGCCCAGAGCAATGATGATGTCCACGTGGTCGCGGTCATTCTTGTGGACGGGGTCTTTGAGCGCGGTGAGCACCTTGGTTCGCTGGGCCGGATTGGAATCGTCAACCAGATCAGCAATTCGCAGAACGTGCCCGTCCGGTGTTTTGACCAGATGAAAGCCGGTTTTCTCATCCACGCCTTCCCACTTGCCCAAGCCTTCCATGATTTCGTTGACCTCGCGCTCCTTGTCCTTCAGGGACTCGCGGGCATTCACATTGGGGATGTGAACGATGGTCTTGAGGCTGGGATCGAGCACCTTATGGATGGCTTCGACGTAGGGGCCGGTATAGAAGAAGTAGCCCAGGTCGAGCGATTTGAGCCAAGAATAGCCATTGAGCTGTTCGTAATAGGTGTAAGTGACCGTCTCGAAGCGTGACTCGTCGGTCGGCGCCAGCACGGCTTCACTGTCTCCACGGAAATAGGAACCGGTCATGGCCACCAGGTGGGTCTTGTCGCGAGCGATCAGGACCGTGAGCTGGCTGCCCAGGATGTTGTCCGGATTGCTGGAGACATGGTGGAACTCGTCGACGGCGATCAGACGGTCATCAAAGGCTTGGATACCCAACTCTTCTACTGCAAAACGGAAGGTGGCATGGGTGCAGACCAGCACCTTGTCCTGCGATTCAAGGAACTTGCGCACCGATTCCACCTTGGATTTGGCGATGCGGGTTTCATCGACGCCTGGGGCATTGCACAGATTCCATTGGGGCGCGACCTTCCAATCCCAGTAAAAACCGTGTTGGGTCAGCGCTTCATCGGCAAAGCTGCTGCCAATGGAGCGCTCGGGCACTACAACCACGGCCTGCTTGAGGCCCTGGTTGTGGAGTTTGTCCAGGGCAATGAACATCAGGGCGCGTGATTTGCCCGATGCGGGTGGGGACTTGATCAGCAGGTACTGTTCGCCGCGCTTGGCGTAGGCCCGCTCCTGCATGGTGCGCATGCCCAGTTCATTGGCCTTGTTGTTCGCGCCAGTGCGGGCAGTTTTGATAGAGACCGACGGCACCGTGTAAGTGTTGGTCGGGTTTCCTGTGTGTTGGCTCATTTCTTCTTCCCCTTTTTAGCGCTGACAGCTGTGGCCGTCATTTTTGTGTACATGTCGAAGAGCTTTTCCAGACGCTCGGTGTCGTTTTTGAAGCGTCGGCCAATGTAGATGCGTTCGATCACCTCGTCGTTGCGCTCATGCGCCATGCGGAGATTTTCGGGCATGGTCTCCGGGTTGTAGAGGTCAGCAATGGTGGCGGGAAAGTGTGCTTCACGGGCCAACAAGATGGCCTCAGCACACTCTGTAAGGTCCATTTTGTTCTGCTCTGTCAGCGTCGGCATCGGAAAAGTGTTCCAACCCAGGGTGTTGGAATATGAGAAGCGCATTTCAAGCCGAACGCACACAGCTCCGATCCAGATCCAGTGAAGGCGTGACGCAATGATGGCCATGTTCCATAGGGGGGCATCGTATAGAGCGAAGTTTCGGTCACCAATTACGCTTGAATTGCTTAGCAAGCCAACCGGCAGGTATGGCCTGTCCTCAGAACTAACACGTGGCGTAACAATGACGCTACTCGTGGCTAGGCGAGGTGTTTTGAACTGGTGAGCTCTGGTCGCTAAGCTGCGTGCATAAGCATCTTTGCTGCTAAGTCTGGCTTTGCGTACGAGCTCAACTTGATTTGCAATCGCTGGCACTGCCAAAGCAGCGTTTAAGTCTTCGTCTTTGATCCAAAGGCAGTATCTTGTTTCACCGTTAATGAATTCCTTTGAGCCATAAAACTGCTTAATGAACTTGTTGTTGGCACTGCGCTCAAGGTGCATGTCTTCAAGCTGATGCGGAAGTAATGTCAGGTGCCCACCATCATCGGCCTTGTTTCCGAAGTCCATGACGCTGACTTGTGTGAGGGGGCGCATTGCCTTTTCAACAATGACATTAGGTCCTGCTACAAGATAGGCATTAATGTTGGAAACGCTTTTTGCAACTGAGACGCCTTCGTCAGTCTGGTAATAGAGTGTCCGAGTTCCGCCAGCCTTTTTTGTAAAGCCAACTATTACAACGGTGACACCCGCCTTGTTGCTTGCTAGGTTTGACCACTTGAAGCTCGTGTGTGCGAACACGATCTGGTGACCAAGCTCAAGGACAAGTGGCCAAAAAAATGGGACTTGTTGACCTTGGCAAATTGAGTTAGTAGATACAAATGCGGCAGTCGCATCTGTATGGGTTCCGTAGTCCGCAGCCTTCATGAACCAGCCAGCTACATAGTCCAGAGACTTCCAGGTTGTGGTGCGATGGTCGAAAATGGCCCGCAGGTCATCCTTTTGCTCAACCGACTGCCAAGTACTGCCCAGATAGGGAGGGTTGCCACAGATGTAGGTCTCGCCGCCTTCATTGGCGAAGTCAATCTCGGTCTGGTCCAAGGGCGTATTGAATAGATCATCGCCGCGCACCTTTACCCCAGTCCCGGTGGGCGGGCAAATGCTGAGCCAGTCCAGACGCAGTGAATTGCCACTCACAATCCAGTTTTCGGTGTTCAGCGGTAGGAACTCAGCCAGAGCGTCTTGCTGGCCGCGGTAAAGCACATCGCATTGGAATTCGGCAATGATCAGAGCCAGCCGCGCAACCTCTGCCGGAAAGTCTCGCAGCTCAATGCCTCGGAAGTTGGTCAGTGGGATTTCGCTTCGCAAATGGATTTCGTCCCTGCGACGGTTGATTTCTGCCTCGATTTCGCGCAGCTGCTTGTATGCAATCACCAGGAAGTTTCCAGACCCGCAAGCAGGATCAAACACGCGAATGCGTGCGATGCGTTTGCGTAAGTTGAGCAGCTTGGTCTTGTTGTCCCCGGCGTTCTCCAGTTGCGCTCGTATTTCGTCCAGAAACAAGGGGTTGAGTACCTTCAAGATGTTTGGCACGCTTGTGTAGTGCATGCCCAGCTCGCCACGCTCTTCGTCGTCGGCCACTGCCTGGATCATGGAGCCGAAGATGTCGGGGTTGATCTCTTTCCAGTTAAGGTTGGCGGCGTGGCTGAGGTAGGTTCTGGCAATACGAGTGAAGCGTGGAACCTCTGTCCCACCTGAGAACAGACCACCATTGACGTATGGAAAGCCCGCTGCCCAGATTGGCAGACGCGGATTAGCGTTTTCGCGTTCGTTGAACTTTATGTTCATTGCGCGGAAAATGGTCTCCAATACTTCGTGGGAGTTGGAGCCATCGCGCTCGCTCATCTGCTCGATTGTTTGGGTGAACAAGCTGGTGCGGTTGAAAATTCCTGTGTCTTCGGCAAAAAGACAAAAAATGAGCCGAGCCATGAAGTGATTCATGTCAGGACGCCGCTTTTCGGTGGCCCAGTCTGGGTTTTCACGTAGAAGCTCTACATAGAGTTTATTGAGCCGCCCTGTCGCCCTGACGTCAATTGGGTTGTCTTTGATCTCTCGGACGGTTGAAATTCCTGCCAGCGGTAGAAAGAACCCGAAGTAGTTCGGGAAGTCTTGGTAAGGGCATACCAGCAACTCATCGCTGATGAGGTCTTTTGCTTCGAAGTCATTGCCATCGGTGGCCAAAACAAATTTGGCCCTCGCCTTGGCGGTCGCGGGGCTTGCCAACAGTGCTGCCAAGGTTTCACTTACATTTCCGACGTCGCAAACGGCGATATGGATGTTGTTTCGCTGGAGAACTCCACCAGGAACGTCGGAACTGTTGTTGCTACCAGTACGCAAACGCTTAATGGCGACATCCTTGTTCCCGAAGGCCATTAAAAAATCGAAGGCAAATTCCTTCGCATTGAAAGGGCCACTGGCCAGATCCGATACCGCTGATTCGATTTCTACCGCGTTCATTTTTTCCTTGTTCGTGCGCCAAGCACATTTGCTCACTTAATCTCTGCCTACTACCGCGTGCTAACAGGGGTCACAAAAACCGAATTTCATTCATTGACGTGCTCGCTTTGTCTCCACCTGTTGCGTCAATCAATGTTATGCGGTTAGTGTTTAGTTCATACCTTTTTCCGGTTAAAAAAAAAGGAGACCTTGTAGGTCTCCTTAACGATGAGGTAATTCATATGCTAATTGCAAGTGTCAGCAGGAGCACGTTGGGCCCAAGCTTCCAATGCCGCAGCGAGTCGAGCTGCTTGTTGTTTGGCGATCAGATCACGCAATGGCTTGGGGACGGGAGGAATTCGAAAATCCTGGCCCCCATTGTTGTACACAGGAGCTGGCCCCCTTGCAGGTAGCGCTCCTATGCGTTTTTGGCGTTGGATCTGGTCGAGTGCAGCAAACTCCTCCTTCAGTTCCCCGATCAGTTTCTGATAGCCGGGGGGCATTGGCGAGGTGGAGTTCCGGACCGCATTAAGGCTGACCGCCATACCGAGACGGATCCCGGCTTGTTGATTGGCTGTCTGAGTGTCGTTAGCAAAAGTAACCATGTTGAACTCCAAAAGGTTGTCGAGCAAGCCGCCCCCTATGAGTTCATTGGCGGAGCTCATAGGGGGCGACTTGCGTCGCCTTTTGGAAGTTGAGAAAACTTAGGTCCGTGCGTTGAACCAGCGACGGATGGTGTAACTGCGCGCCAGGCTCACAAGGGTGAACCAGAAGCCGATTTGCAAATGTGTGTTGAGTGGCACATCGATTCCATGAGCGGGAAAGATGGCCATCTGCGCCGCCAGCGCAACAATGAAGCCAATGGCTACATTGAATGCGGCTTCTGCAAGCGAACCCATGCGGGTTTGAAACAGAAAGCGTGCATTGAACCAGCGACGAATCGCGTAACTGCGCACCAGGCTCACCAGAGTGAACCATGCGCCGATCTGCATATTGAGTACGAATGGAAGGTCCATTCCATATGCAGGGTAAATTGCCAACTGAGCGAGCAATGCCACGGCATAGCCGATTCCTATGTTGGTAAGCGACTCGAATAACGAGTCCAGACGGGACTGGCCCATAAAAACTCCATCTCTGGGCCGAAGCCCCATTTATTGAAGAAAACCCAATGCGCACAGTTGGCAGCCAACTGGAGGATGTGCGTGTTTGGGGGGGGATGTAGCCCGAAATGGCTACAGGAAATGCAAAGCCGGCGAAGGAGTCGCGGCAGGGTTGAGTAGCGTGACCGTCACAGTTGTGTAGTCACATGCCTCGCTGTCTTTGGATTGCGTTTGACGGCTGAGTCCGCGCTGTGCCTGGGCCAATGCCTCAATGTCACAGGGGGCGGCTGTAGTGCCGACGATTCGACCATCTGCAATGATGGTGAATAGAAAATTCAAGGTTGTGCTCCCGGCAGAAGGGAACACAACCGAACGGGAGTGATCCCGAAGGTTGTATGAGTGATTGCAGCAGAGCCGCAACGTGAAAGTGCCTAAATTTTACGGCATCTCGCAAGAAGATGCTACCCAAGTCGGATCGAGGTCGAGCATCAGAGGATGCCCATCATGATTGCTTTGAGCACTGCGGCTGTCTTGTTCGGAGCGTTGAGCTTCCTCAAGCTGTTGCCGATGTGAAAATTCACCATACGTTCGCTGGTGTCACAGCGCTCGGCGGCCTGTTGTGACGTTGCGCCGTGGGCCGAGAGACGGAGTACCAATTGCTCTGTTCTGGTCAGCAGTTGCTGCTTGCCGACCAGTTCATGTTTGATGCGGGGCCACTCCTGCATCGTTTCGTAAGCGATAGCCGCAGCGCTGTCTGTGGAGTGTTCTTCGATTTTGGAGAAGAACAGACATTCAAAGTGCCGGCCCATTGCAATCGGAATCTTGACCGTCAACATACTGCGATACCCGTAGCACCGCCACATGTCCCCCCAATTAGATGACTGGAGCGAGGTGTCCAAAAGGCTGATCCACGAAACGAGTGGCGCACTTTCGTACTGAACATCCACCGCTGCATCACTGGCGATGATGGCCCTTGCAGCCCGGTGGAGAGCCCAAGGATGCATCGTCAGTAGCTTGCGGCCGTTAGGCGCTTCTGAGTTGATATCGGGACCCAAGACAACGAGAGCATGCACTTCATGCCGCTCCAGTGATGACAGAAACTCTGGTAACCGATCCACCTCGATCTCCGTGAAAACGGAGTCAACAAACCCTTTTGTAGTGCAGAAATCTTTCACTAGCTTTTTCCAACTTGAGCCTGTTACAACACAGGCGACGCCCAAGGAAGTAGCAATGCATACCCGAGCTCAAGGTCCGGGGGGTGGATGCAATGCCATTGGTTGCTGGCGTGGATAAGGCAAAAAAAATCGCCCGCTCACGGTCAGTACCATGAGGGGCGATTTGTTATTGTTCTTCTAGGGAGGCGTCGGAAAAATTGCTTTTCCGTTCAAGTTGTTGTGCCACCGCATGGGTGAACCATTTTAGTGCGAACTGACTATTGCCGGTCCAAATATGAGGACTTTAAATCAGTCCAATTTGCCGACTGAAGAGTACATCGCATCGAGCCTCCAATTCGGCCACCGTGCGATGACCATGGAGTCGTTGCGCCTGGCGCCATTGCGAGCGTTGCAGGATCTCATGGCATTGACTGGACCGGCCCTTGCGTAGCCCGACCGTTCCGTATTCCAGATAGGTCTTGAAGCCAAATGTCCAGTCTGTGCAGCTTTCGTGGCAGTAGCTGGCAATCTTTTCCTCAGCAACAAAGGTTAGAAATTCTGCAGCACCCTCAGGGTCAACTGTGAAGTTGTCCTGGGTTTCTACGTCGATAACCATGCTCCCGTCATTCAGAGTCCGCAATCCGAAGCCACAGCTCTCGTGGTGCATTTCCATGGCTAGGTGTCGCAGCCCGGAAACTTCCCCGCGCAAGGTGTCAGCGTAGTCTTCGCCACCGACACGAATCAACCCGATTCGCGGGACTTCTGTTTTGGGGAATCGGGTAACCTCCGGTGCAACACGTATGTCGCCAGCTTCCACTTCGAAGTAGATTTTCAGAGCAGAAAAAGGAGGAAAAAGGCCATATTGGCTCCAACGCGCATCAATTCCGATGAGCTGTTCCAGAGGAATGATTTCAACACCCGAAAGTGCCTGGGCACTCAGGGTGTACCGTAGCAATTCCTCCAGCATAGGGGGGCTGTAAACATCAGCTTGGATGGTAATAAATCCGTCGGCGTTGATTGTTCTTCCCACGAAATGCCGTCTGGACCAGTCGTATTGTGTGCGGCTGACAAAATCTCTCAACGCTGCTAGCGGCTTCAAGTGGCCGTATCGCTGCGAATCGCTGGCAATCATGTTTTGCATGGACCGGTCTTCACCGACACGAGTACACATAAAGCAACCTGTTCGAGTTCCGCACGGTTTGTTGTTGCCTGCAGATTTCAGGTCGGCAACGATGACGCAATTGTCTCCACCTGAGCTCGCGTAGATTCGCATGACATCACTGAAGTCTGAAAAGCTGTCTCGCTCGCCGGCGTTGCACAGGCCAATATGCTCCCAGACATCACTTGAATCGAAGTCCAGTATGGGCGAGGCATGGAGATTGCCTTCCTGTGTTGACCACAAGCCCTCCGCTTTCTCTCCACGAGCGGCTATCCGTTGATCGCGGGCCAGTGATTCCTGCTCACGGACACCAGTAAAGATCACAGGCTCTGCCCAGATTTTCTGCTGGCCAAGGGCCTTGAATACCTGGCGCACCGTGCGTTCGTTGGGTTTGATTTTCCACATTACCGAGCAGTCCCCTCTTGTGTCCGGGAACGATGGAAGTCCACGCCCGCCAATCACTCTCACACCAAACGTGTCTGACAGTTCGGGATGACTGATGTGGCAACTGAGCGGGATACCGTGCCGTTTGGCATAGGTCTTCATTTTGCGGATCTCCGATGTCACGAGGCCCACCAGTTCCGGTTGTTCAACGCCGGTGTTGGCGGAAACAAGGACGATGGGCGGGCAAATATCCATTTCGGAAATCAGCTCTCGCGCGACAAGGAGGGCGATGCTCACAAGGGTGCTTGAGTCTTTCCCACCGCTATACGCGAGTATTGCTGGATGCCCGTCGCTGAGCACCGACTTAATGCGCCGGCGGGCCCGGGCGTAGGGTTCCTCAAGGGAACCTATTTGGGACGTCGCGGCAACGAGGTTGCTGGGTGTCCAAAAATCAATGGTTTGCATGTTGTGTGCCGTGTATGCGGCCATGCACACCCTGCGGTGAACATGACCGCAAGGGTTGGATGAGAAAAGGCGTCTTAGGCCGGCGTGGCCTTTGTCACCGTTTGATGGTTGATGGAGTTCACGATTCCTTCAATGATGGATTCCCGGAAAAGATCCATCGTGAGTGGGTTCGAGTTGAGGGAGAAAGTGCTGTCATTGCCGAGAGTCTTGGCGATGACGCGGCTGGCTGCGCTGTGCGCAGTGGCTGCGGCGTCCCCGATCGTGTAGTTCATCTCGCTGATGGCTTCGATCTGGGCGTCGGTGAGTGTCAGCTTGTGTTGTTCAATGCTTTTGGCATCAATACCAAGACTGGTTAACTTGCCATCCTGGAACCATCCAAGGCGCGGGCCATGAACGGTCTGGACAAGGCGTAGCGGAAAAGGGAATTGGGTAAGGGTGTCGTTCATGGGTTTTCGTGGTTGAAAGCCCATGACCCACAGGGCAATGGGCCCTGGTGGGTGCGCGGTACCGGTGGGTTCCGCGAGAGATGTATGAGTGCAGCTGAGCGCTGTACGAAAGAGCCTTGATTTTATTGGCTGCTGGTGTTGCCCGCAAGAAAATTTGGGCGAAAAAAAACCACGCCGGGGCGTGGTTTTGTTGAAGTACTGACTCACATTTCCACGATTAGTGGATTGTTTCGCCGGCCTGTTTTGATGCCTTTACGCTTGTAGAAGTCCTGGTTGATGCCAACACTGCTGACCGTGTGATGCTTGGTGCTCACGTAGACAACAGGTTTTGTCACTATGCCGTGGTGTAGGGCTCCCCAGAGTAGGTCTGCCGCATGGCCGACCACGATTTCATTGACGAAAAGTCCTTGTTTTTCGATGGCCTCTTCCGTCGAGCAGCTGGGCGAATCATCCTCAGGGATGGACTCATCCAGAATTTCTGGGAAAAGCTCAGTCACCACGGGCAGGCGCAACTTACGGGAGCGATGCGTAGCCTCACCTAAGACAATTTGTCCGGAATCGGATTCGTTGCCCAAGTCAAGCCAGTACAAAGAGCGCTCCTTTTCGAAGACTGCCTTGTGAACACCGCGCCGGGCCTCCTTGTTGTCCACACACGTAATCACCATCAGCGCAGTGCTGATGGTGGTATCTGCAGTGAATCGTTCTTGCCGAGCTTCCCAACTCTTGATCGATGGGTCAATCATTTTGAGGCGCGAAATCAGCAGGTCAGCTTTGTTGCGGCCGACGTCTGCAGGGTAGAAAGGCTGCCGGCCGATGTTGAAGGGCGATACCGTGTCCATGTCCCACACAATGACCTGCAGACCGCTGCGCCCGAGGGCGCGTAACGTCGTGTGGATCTTGTGCAAGCGCATGAGCATGGGGGCGCCGTTACCACCAGCACCAATGAGGTGGATGGTGTTGTAGGTCATCACCAGGCTTGGCGGTGTGCCAACACGGGTTCTGAATTGATGAACGAGCATAAATGCCCTCCTTAAATGCCCACTGCTGCGGGCGTTGTTTCGGAAAAAATGTGACCACGACTTACCCAGCGTTGCACTTGAAGCGGGCTGGATTGGTCGGCGTGGCCGATGACGCAACTCGTTTTGAGATGTCCGCGAAACCGGCCATCGTCCTCGTTGTCGGTGGATGAGAAAAATGCTTCAAAGGCGCCGTGGCTGTGGATATCGAGGATGACGTGTTCGCCCTCCTCCATGTGTACCCAGTCCTGGTAGTCCAGTGATGCATTGGTCTCATTGAGCGCTGGATGGATGCAACGCATTGGCCGCCCCGGCGCCTTCACCACAAGCATGATGGTTTCCAAGGGCGCGTGCTTTGCAGCAACTGCCAGGAAATCCCGTGCATGGGCGTAGAGTTGGGTGGCGGCTTCCTTGTCCAGCGTCGTAACGCCTGCTGTCACCTTGCCGTATGGCAGGCGGACTGTTGACGTGTAGGTCCCCAGTGGAGTGATCGCATGGAAAACACCGTTGCACGATTCAAGCATCAGCCCTTGGGCTGTCAGCAAGAGGCGCGCACCAGGTTCCTGCAGCGGTTCGAACGGGGTGTAAATCCCGACTTCGATCAGGGGCAGCTCACTTTTCAGCGAAGCGTCCAGTTCCGCGGTGTCGATGCTCATCGCACGCACTCCTTTATCCATTGCTGAAGATCGAGGCCTGTAGTGCGCATTGGGGCTAACCAACTATCGTCCCATTTCAATTGCGGGTCATTCACTAGGTCACGCCAGAGAGCAAAAATGCCCGTGGGGTACTTTGTCTTGACGTGTCCACCGTTGGGATGGGTGTTGATTCCCCGAAGGAAGTTGTTCTCATTGGCATCCATGTCGGTCCACTTTGTGATCGAGCGGAGGGATACCTCACCCAGGCATACACCACCATCGGTATAGGTGTTGAACATCGGGGCGTGGAAGACTTTGGAGTCGTTTGTGGGGCGCTGGTTACCGGCTACTGCACACATAGACAGACCGGTTCCGTGTTGAGCGAAAACCAGACTAGGCATGTGGCATACACCTTGAATAGCACCCAATTCATCGCAGTCAAAAAACTGAGGTGTGGGCTGTGCTTGTCTCCACCAAACGGTCAGGTCATTAACCGGATCGCTCAGCAGCACCCGTGCAGGCGTGATTTCCACCTGACGATCTCGGCTGGCTTCCATTCGGAGTGGGTTAATGATTTGTTGAGTGAATGCCAGCAGTTGCTTGCTGGTGATAGGGTCCTTTTGATGTTGAATCACGCCCTTTTGGACGGAGTTAATGCTGGCAAACGCAGGCCGGCCGGAGAGTGTCCAGACCAGTAATGCTTGCGTCAGTTCGGGAGTCGGATTTGCGTCCGACACGAAGCCTGTTTGGTTCATGATTGGGGGTCGTAAAAAAGGTCAAGAAGAAGCGTGCATGTGGTTTGAAGTACCAACACGCCCTGCTCCAGTTTTGAAATGGCTTGAGTCGCCTTATCGAGGTCAGACATATCTGAACGAAACCAGCCGGTTGATTCGGTGGCGTCGCCGTTTTCCATGGCCCCCCTGCCGAGGTCGTCCAGAGCACGATGAAATGCTGTTGACTCACGTCCATGGTTGAACCGGAGGACGTGAATCGCGGAGGTGCTGGGTTGTTGAAAATCGTTGGCACCTTTTGCCAATCTCGCGCCGCTGGCGATGAGACTGGAAATACGGTGCATGACTTCCAAGTGTTGCAGTGCAATTGGCGCTATGGGGCACCAGGTCAAGCGAGCTTCCATGCTGGCCATAACGGCGCAGATATCGGCTTTGACGCTGACAACAGGGTTTGGAATGGACTCTTGTTCAGAGTCCGGGTGTAGCTCCCATTCCCCGACAGCTGCGCGGCCGAAGTTGGCAATGAAACTGCTAGGCAGAATACCTCCAACCTCTTCTTCATAGATTGCGACCGCGTTTGCAGGGTCCATATCGTCAAAGTCGTTGAGTCCGTACTTTTCAGCCAGTTCATCCGGCTCGAAGTTCTCACTGAGTTCGTCGAAAGCCACATCGGCATCACACATTTTTTTTATGTAATCCCAACCGTGGTAACAACGCATCTCGTTCCATAGGGTTCGAGGCGTGAATATTGGCCAGATGGCGGCGTTCACACGTTCGAGTACGGTGTAAAGCAGATGAGTGAAGCCCGGGCAAATGCTTTCGCATTCAGCTAAGCGTTCGGAACTGTTGAGCAGAGTGGTGGCGTAGTGCACCTCTCCGTCATCTTTGAGGTCGAATTCGACAACTACGTCAGCGCCAGGGTGCTTTTCCGTTTGTGAATTGACGACGATGTTCTCTTCGCCAATTTCAATCCGGTTGCTACCTTGTGCTGCTGATAAGGCGCTGCCCCACCAATGCAGCTTGATACTGTTCTTGAGAGGGGAAATGGCCTGATGTAGTCGGTAATCTGCTGCGAGGATGACGTTTTGGACGAATGTCTTGTCCTGCTGCAGCTTGAAGCGTGGCATTTCGCTGCCAAGCAAAGCAAGGTTGAGCATGGAATCGGTCAAAAACCCGAGTCCTTTGGTCTCAAAGCTCAGAGTGATGGTCGTCGGTATGTGTTGATCCAGCACCGGCAGATCAATGGCACAACCAGGCGGCGGTGTCAGTACGGCATCGGCGGCAACATGCTGCTTGGCATGCTTAGGCGTGGGCTGCGATCGTTGTGGTGCACGGTTAGAAGTTTCGGGAGTTGCGAGAGACATTTTTGATGGTCCTTGCTGGGTTTAATGCCTGCGACCCCCAAAGGGGCGCGCTTGCCGGGAGGCTTTTGCAGTTGCTCACGGCAGAGTTGTTGGAATACGGTTTTGTCCACGGTGGGCTCCAAAAAGAAAAGGCAAGCCATCGGCTTGCCTTTAAGGGTTGGGATTTGAAACTCAGCCCTTGGATTTGTAGCCAGTAGTGAAGGTGATGGTGATTCCTTGGGGAGTCACATCTTCTTCAGTGGTGGCCGTCGCCAACTCGGGGTAGATGTTGGTGTAGTGCACGCGCAGTTGTTCAGGGGTCATGCCCCTGATGTCCTGCAGAGTGCGGTTTTCGAACTTGATGGTGCGTTTGACTGTTTGAATGGCCATTTCACACCTCACATGCCCGGGAGAGTTGGCAGAGCGTCTTCCGCATCATCATCAGACGAGGCGGTCGACACGACACCAGTTTCAACCGGTGTAGTGCTTTGTTCAACCGGTGTAGTGCTGAAAAGATCCGGAGCCGATTCGGTACCTTTTTCCATCGCCGCGGGCGGCTTGACACCATTGGTGGTGGTGGAGCCTTGCACCGAGCCAGGCTTGGCCGGTGCGACGGGAGTGGTCTTCTTGCCTTTATCGCGAGCTGCTTTTTGCGCTGCATCCAAATTTTCTTGGATCTGCGCCAAGTTGCTGCTTGCCGACTGGATCATGGGCGTGAACGATGTCAACGCTTCGATCAATTCGGCTTCCAGCTTTTCCTTACTTGCTGTCACCATCAGGGGCTGGGCAAGTGCAGGAAACTTTTCTGCCAGTTGCATGCTGGGCTGAATTACCACTTGGAATTCCTGGCCCACTTGCATAATGTGAAGCTGGACGCTTTGGGCCACTTCGGCGAGGCCGCAGAGTGTGTTAACTAACATGGGTTGTCCTTTCGAGAACGAAAAAAAATCGCAGGACCTCGGGGAAGGTCTTTGCGATCACTGGTGGCTCTGTGAGCCGATGTAAAAACGCCGCTTACGTCAGGAGACGTCTGCGGCGCTTAGGGATTGGTTTATTGGTGGTTGTTGCGGAAATTGCGGGCCGCTTTAACCTGGTTGCTGCCTGGATGTTGTTTGTCGTGCTCTTTTGCTGCATTGAGCAGCATTGCTTGCATGACGTCCGTCGCAGCGATTTCTTTTTTGGGATCGTGGCCTAGCTCTACGAGCGCGGAACCTAGTTGTTCACGTTCGGCAATTGTGAGCTTGCCAGACCCCTTCTTGTTGGGATTTGGAAAGATCATTTTTCTTAGGTATGAGTTGGGTTGCTAGAACCCTGGAAAAGCTGCTTGCGCAGGTGAAAACACCCGTTCATTGTAGAGCTTGCGTCCCTGCTTTGCCAAGAGCTTTGCTAAAAAAAAGGCCCAACCGAAGTTGGGCCGAGGTGAGAGTTTTGTGCGCCGTGCTGTGCCACAAACGCCAGTTTTACTGCGGCCAGTCCGGGCTGGTGATCGCAGGTTATCTATCCCGGATTGCACAGGAAGACTCAGGCCCCGAAGAGCTGAACGACCGAACCCGATCGCTGAGTGACAAGTAAGGTGTATGAGTCGCGTAACTCGCCAGTGAGGAACAAGTCCTGCTAAAGAAAAACTTCCTTGTCAGCATGAATTTTATGCATTAGCTTCCGTTTTTGTGCGTTTTGGTTTCATTAAGTGAACAAATTGACTCATTTTTCTGTTTAAACGGAAGCTCTGGCTATTTCTACGCAACAAAAAAGGTCAAAAAAAAACCAGCCTGTTTAAAGGCTGGCTTGAAAGCTTGTTAAGGCGATCCGGTGGTATCACCATAAGCACCTGCAGGTAGAACCCAAGGGACCATCATGATCGGCTCGTCGTATGTCGTAGCGCGAAGCTTAACAATGAGGTCGTCAGTCGCATTCGCATAAGGGGTGCCGCTGTCCGCCAGCGTCTGCACATCCAAGGTGCGGTGAATGGTGACACCGAACTTTGCTTCGTAGTCTTTGACCCGTACAAACTGCACAGGCAACACTTTACGAGCAGTTGCCCACTGGTGCTTATTGCCAAAAATACATAAAGCACAGGATAGACGCCCCCAATTCGCCATATATGCGTAATGGGGTCGTATGGCATGCCGTTCTATGATGGCCCAGACTTGTTCCTCGGTCCACCCATGAACTGGGCGGTAGTGGTCCACATGCCGCTTGAGGCGCCCTGTCCTGGCATCGGTCCTGTGAGGCTCGAATGTCAGATACTTCGCCCGGTTCGATGACTCCTGCGCACGTTCACCGGTAACTACCAGTGTTCGCTTGTTCAGGAAGCGCTCTTGCCCAATGATCGACGCCGCAGAGATTTGTATTTTTCCGTAGGAGCTGGGGTCTCCTCGTTTTCAGTGCAATAAGTGACGGTACGCAAAGCTAGCACTGGCGCGGGGGTGGTCTGGGTAGACCGTTGATTTCATTGACTTTCCTGTTCGCTTTGTAAACGGGTATGGTGGCCTCCCACTTTTGAGGTTCACGATGCAGGGTTGGCACACAACGTTTTTGGGGATGCGTGGGCTCCCCCGCGATATCAGCGACTTCGAGATGAAGGCATTTTTCACCTTCGATGGTGCCGAGCGCGACGCAATCAATGCACGCCGAGGTGATTCCCACAAGCTTGGTCTGGCGCTCCATATTGGTTTCCTGCGCATGAGTGGGCGTTTGCTCGGTGCCTTTCGGGTAATTCCAGTAGCCTTGTGGCGCCACCTTGGCAACGAGCTTGGCATTGCAGCACCAGAAGTCGCCTCGCTGAGAGCCATGTATGAACGCGGGCGCACGCTATTCGATCACCAACAAGTAGCCTGCACGGTCCTTGGATTCCAGTGGATGAGCGAGCACCAGCGCCGCTCACTGGTACGTGAACTGCGCGACGAAGTGGCGCGCTGCGCCGACCGCGATCAGCTACTCGTGCGGGCGCGTCAATGGCTGTACAAGAACAAGCTGGTGATCGTGCACGAGCGGGCAATTCGGACACTGATTGCGGCGGCACTTGCCCAGCTTGAAGTTGAAACAGGCACCGCCATCGCCGCCAGCGTTGATCCAGCAACACTTGATCGCTGGCGAGCCTCAGTTTCAGAGCTGCGCCCAGATGGACAAACCCAGCAGAGTTGGCTATGGGCTGCACCGGCGAAACACTCAACCCGCCAAATCAGCGAGGTACTGGAGCGCATCGACCTGCTTTACACGCTGGACGTTCATAAGCACCTGGCAGACATCCCCGATCTCATCTTGCGCCGCTACGCGCGCCGACTTGTCTCCAGGCCGCCCTCAGCCGGAGCCAAGATCAAAGAGCCAGCGCGCACCGTGGAGGTCGCATGCTTTCTTCGGTATTGCCTGTTCACCACCACAGACCAGTTGATCCTTATGGTGCAGCGCCGGATCGCCGATCTGTGGCGTCAGGCTGCCGCCGATGTCCCCGCTACCGTCAATTGGGCCGCAATGTACAAAACGCTGCTCGGCGAACTTGTTGCCTTGAGCGCGCAAGGTGCGGTGCCAGATGCTGAGTTGCGTGCCCGTCTTGAAGCCTTGATCACCGAAACCCAGAAACGCAAACCACCGAGCAGGGCCTCCCTGGTCCGCGAGGGATTGATTGATGGAATTCGCCCCGTGCGGTCGTTGCTCGTCGCCATTGCAAAGCTGCCCTGGCAGGCCACCGGCGAGCATCCTGCCATCGAGTACCTTGCCAAGCTGCAAGCTTTATATCTCAAAGGATCCAGAAAGCTGCCAGTTGAAGTGGTGGCACCAAGTCTGGGAATGATCTGGCAGGTTTCGATCTCCAGCCCAGACCGGGAACGGGCGTTTCAGGCGTTGGAGGTGGCCACCCTGTTTGCCCTGCGCCGCGCGGTGCGCAATGGCTCGGTCTGGATTGAGCACAGCCTGAGCTTTCGGGGTCGTGCGCGCTTGTTCTTCACGGACGAGCGTTGGCAGGCAGAGTCCAAGAAACACTATGCCCGTCTATCGTTACCCAGCAAGGCTGCCACTTTCTTGAAGCCTTTGCTGGCCAGAGTAACTGCCGGTGTCGATGCGGTGGCCGCTGCAGCCCGCAGTGGCGTACTGCGCGTGGATGATGAACTCCATTTGTCGCCATTGCCCGCAGAGGACGAAGACCCAGAAGTGACCAAGCTGCGCGCGGCTTTGGATCACCGCATCGGTGAGGTTCAATTGCCGGAAGTGATTCTGGCCGTTGACGCCCAGGTGCGCTTTAGCTGGATCATGCTCGGACGTGAGCCGCGCTCTACCGACGAGCTGCTGATGGTCTATGCCGGCATCATGGCCCACGGCACCAGTCTGACTGCGGTCGAATGCGCGCGCATGATTCCGCAATTGTCTGCCACCAGCATTCGCCAGGCCATGCGCTGGGCGCGGGACGAACGGCGTCTGAGCCAGGCCTGCCAGGCTGTGCTGGAATTCATGCAGCGACACCCGATTGCCGCCACCTGGGGGCGGTCCGATTTGGCATCTTCTGACATGATGAGCATGGAGACCACCAAACGGGTGTGGCAAGCCCGGCTTGATCCTCGGCGCAACACACCTTCCATTGGAATCTACTCCCATGTAAAAGACCGGTGGGGCATCTTCCATGCGCAGCCCTTTGTGCTCAATGAGCGCCAGGCGGGCGTGGCCATTGAAGGTGTCATCCGCCAAGAAAAGCTGGAGACCAGCCAGCTTGCTGTGGATACCCATGGCTACACCGACTTTGCCATGTCACATGCCCGTTTGCTTGGTTTTGATCTTTGCCCGCGGTTGAAGGAACTCAAACAGCGCCACCTCTTTGTGCCACGCGGCACCAAAGTGCCCGCAGAAATCGCTGCGGTGTGCGAAGCCAATGTCGACGTCGCTTTGATCGAAAAGCATTGGGATAGTCTGGTGCACCTGGCAGCCTCGGTCATGAGCGGACATGCCAGTGCGGTGGCAGCTCTTGCGCGGTTCGGTTCTGCCGCCCAGGGCGATCCAATCTATGAGGCTGGCGTGCAATTGGGGCGGTTGCTGCGTACGGCGTTTTTGGCTGACTACTTTGTCAAGGACGCTTTCAGGAACGAGTTGCGCCGGGTGCTCAATCGGGGCGAGGCTGTTAACGCCCTCAAGCGCGCCATTTATACCGGCCGGATCAGCCCGGCGCAGGCCAAACGTGTCGATGAAATGCAGGCTGTGGCCGATGCGTTGAGCCTGATGGCCAACATCGTGATGGCGTGGAATACCTCACAGATGCAGGCGGTCCTGGATCGCTGGTCGAACCGCCGCCAGGTCATTCCACCGGAACTGATCGGGAAGATTGCGCCCACCAGGCTGGAGAGCATCAACTTGCGGGGTGTGTTTCGCTTCCCGGTTGACCGCTATGCTGACCAAATCCTGCCTTCGCGGCCAAATGCATCGATAACTGGCACCAATGGATGAAACCGACCACGGTTTGACGCCACGAATCGCAGATTTGAAAGTGAACAGGAAAGTCAATGAAATCAACGATCTACCAACACCACCTCCGCGCCAGTGCTAGCTTTTCGTACCGTCACTTATTGCACTGAAAACGAGGAGACCCCACCACAAGCTGGACTGCAGCCCCAAGCCTGCGGTCAGTCCGGAAGCGTTCACGGATTGCCGCGATGTCTCCAGAACTCAGCTTGAAAGACTGTTCGACATCAAAGTCCGACAGGGACTTTGGAAGCTCCTTGGAGCCGACGAATCGCAAATGAAATCCGGCCAAAGCATCTCCCTGTGGGGTTGCAATTGCCGAACACTATAACTGGCGAAGGGATACCTAAATCGGGGTCTCAAAATGCAAGGGTTTACCCTTGGTAGAAAGCGCGACAATTTGCACGAAAACCTAGATCACCCCTTTTTCGACGGTGATCGCCTGTTCATAGGCGTATACCCGACAGGGATCATCTACGCGGACAAGGCCCGGGACGTGTGTGGCGACTTTGCGCGTCTTGCCTACTTGAATTTCGACACGCTGACGTTACAGGTGGAAAACGACTGCCCGGACGACCTTCGCCCACGCATCGAGGCCGATGCCCAAGCCCTGCAGGCCAAACGCGGAGAGGAATACCGCATCAGCAGCGCGGGTCAAACCGTGCTTCTGGGGGCTGGCGTCACGACCGAACAACCAACGGGAAGCCAAGCGCCTGCAGTAGGCGTAGCTTGCCCAACTTCGATAGGAGATACCCCATGAGCTACTACGTGGTTCGCTATACCCAAAATGAGACCTCCGTGATGGCGGGCTTGGGCCGCAACCGCGGCACCTGGGACACAGCGCATACGCGGCGTACCGCACAGCGCCATGCACGCACCCTGCGGCTTGAAGACCCCAAAAGCACCTACAAGGTCGAAACTCTGTAGCCTGACAACGGCGTCAGAACCTGCAGAAACATTCCTGCTTACCAAGCCACCCTCGGGTGGCTTTTTTTTGCTCAGGTGCCGTAAAAATCAGTTCATTTTGAGAAAAATCAGTAGTTAGCGAGAAAACGTAAGTCCCTGATTCGATTGGGATTTCACACAACCATTCGGTGTTTTCTCACTAACTACTGATTTATTTGCCCTGATTTTTCTCATTAACTTCTGGTTGTTCGCTGTTGCGCTTGAGGTGCATGCAACGGTGCAGGCGTGCTGGATCAGCCAGCTCGCCGCCACGCCGGTGCCACGGCCATCGCTCGCGCCACCGCCATGATTGCGCTGCTGTCCAGATGCGGCTCGTTGTGGTGCATGGCCGCCAGCACCAACATGGCCAGCGCGTAGCGGTCGGCGTCATCCACCGGCACGCGCACATTGTGGGTGGCGTCGCGCAAGTGCACCAATAGTCCGTGATCCTGGTGCTCTATGTGCAGGGACTTCTTCTTAGTGACCCCATGAAACTTGAAATCCAGCTCCGAGATCCAGCCCATCAGCACGGCCAGCAACTGCGGCAACTCGCGCTGTGTGCACATAAAAACCACCTTGGAACCCACCGACCAGTCGTAGTGGCCGTCGCCGGTGGCCAGCGCCCCCTCGATCATCACGGTGCAGCGTGCCGTACTGGCGTGGTGCTCCTGATCGCGCACGGGCGCAATCTCCAGCGTCAACGCCCCCGCCTTACCAAACGCCTTCGCCTTGCGCCGAATTGCGGCCTCGGCCGGCAGGGCAGGGGACTCTTTTTCAGGAAGAGCGCTTCCGGTGGCGGCCGGTGTTGCTGCGGCCTTCGACCGGGCGGCACGCGGTTTGGGCTCCGCGGGGGCTGGCTCCGGGCTATCCTGCGCAAGGGGGGGCGGCAATGGTGGCAATTCATCGGGTGCCTGCATGGTGCCGCACCAGGTACGCAACTTCCCTTCTGACTGCAGCTTCAAAGCAGCGTCAGTGCTTCTGAGGCCCGCCAGCGCTTGGGTCAGCACTTCACGGCTGGCGTTTTCGCCAGCAAAAGCAAACAGCACATCCACCCGCATGGCGATGCCGGCATTGCGCAGGCTTGATCGCAGGCCCGGATCACACAGGCGGCGCAGGGTGGCCACCAAGTCCATGTAATGCTGCTGATCGTGCCCCTTGGACAAGGAATGGATGGCCAACTCGACCTGGTTGAACTGTTCCGTCTCCAATTGCGGAAGCACCCAGCGCAAATCCTCGACCGTGCACCGAAAACCTCGCCCGTTGAGCGTCTGATAGAAGAAGCCACTCATGCGCAGCGCACGGGCGCCGTCGACCAACGTATTTCCCTGTGTCATTTCACACCTCCAAGCGATCCATCCGTGACGACATGCTGGCGCAAGCGGCGCAGCGCCTGCGCATCCTTGAGCCCGGCGCGCTCCAAAACGTCCTCATCCTCCATGCCGGCATCGAGCCAACGCACGATGCAGGAATTGCGCAAGGTCATGGGCCCCGCGTGGGCCAGCCGCTCCACATCGTGTCGCTGCGCTAACCCTCGACGGATATGCCCGTTAGCCACCAAAAAAATCGACTTGGGCGACAGGCGTGATGTGCGCTTCTGGGAGACATAGAGCGGCGAGTCCGGCTCCATCGGAAAACGCCCCTGCAGCCGAAAGTGCAGCCAAGCCATCAGCATCGTCTCGTTCGGGTCAGACAGCACCAGGGCGCGCAGCTGGTCTTTTCGGGTGCCCTCGATCCTGAGGGTGGTGCGCTGCATGGCTTCAGGCTCCCACGGCAGGAACGCCAGCCCCAGCACCGGACCTTCGGCGCTCCAAGACAGGCGAGGGGATTGGACGCTGGCCAGATTGAGGCCGCGCAGCTCGGCCACGCTCAAGCCCGCCTGCATCATCATCAAGAGCATGCTGTGGTCGCGCACGCTTTGCCACGGGGTCTCGGGCGCTACCTGTTCGGTCGCCGGCGGGAGTGCACGGAACAGCTCAGCCCAGTCATTGCGGTTGAACACTAGGGAATCTTGCTGCTCGGTGGCCGACACTTTGGCGTCTTGGTCGATGGGGTTGTGCGCTATCCACTGGTTGGCCATAGCGCAGGCGTAGATCTCCTTGAGCACCCGGAAGTACCTTTTCTGGGTCACGGAACTGACCGACGTCTTGTGAGGGCTCGACGGGGAGAGGTTTTCAAGAAAGGTGCGGGCATCCTCGCTGGTGGCGCCATCCCATGGGGTGCCCAGCTGCAGGAGGTGTGCGAGCCAGCCTGACCAGATAGAGCGGTAGGCGCTGACCGACTCGGCAGAGAGCGTGCGCATAGCGATCGCGCTGCGCATCCCGGACCAAGCCAGAAACACCCGCTCGGCGCTCACGTCGCCGGCAGAATCAGTCGATGTAGTCATAGGATGTTAAATGTAATCTACATATAAGCGCAAATCAACCATAGCTCAAAAAGTGAGACCCCCTAACTGATAGACCGGTATCCCCTTATTCCTTCCTCCGTCCTCCCTTTATCTTCCCTCATACAGGGCCCGCACGCTCCGAGTGGGAGTGAGGGGAAAGGAGAAGAAAGGTCTATCAGGATGGGGGGTAGGGCCGGCGCGGAGATAGGGCTTTGGGGGCTTGTATGTAGATTACATTTTGATTATGATGGGGCATGAACATCAAAAACATGGACTTAGCCCAGGCAGGGCCGCTCAGGCAAAACGCCCCTGAAATTCCGGCTGATATGGTCGTTCGGCGCTGCATCAATGCCCACTTGCCGCGATACAGGCTCAGCCAAAATTCCGCGCTCGTGATCTACACCCTCATCAGCGTCGCAGTCTTTGGCCTCCTGGCCCGCCAAGGCAACGTCGGTTACATGCTGGCCGCACTACCTGTCTGCCTTTGTGGAGCTTTTCCCTATTGCTATCTGATGGGAGTCTTTGAGATCGCGCCCTTCAAAGAAGAAGTCGATCCCAAAAAACTATTCGCGGCTCCCCATCACATGCGCGCCATGGAGCTGGACCTGCCACCGGATGAATATGGTCGGTGGAGAGACACGTTTCACATGCACCTCCACCGCGGGGCAGCCGTCAGCATCCAAGACCTGATCGACTTTGCGAATAAGCTGGAGCAAGAACGGATAAACCAGACACACCTGCGCGCCCAACAAATGATTTTCGACCGAAGCCCAAAATCTCAACCATGACCGACATCCTCAACATCACCGCGAGCCTGTGGACCATGGGGCTAGCCCTTCTCCTGTGGCGCCAAATTCGAATCTGGGTGCTCAGTCGCAAGCAAACCGCATGGCATGCAGCCAACGCGACCATCTACCTCTTGGCGGTAGCCGCACTCTGGATGGACATGCCCGGTGCCATGCTGCTGGTGTTGCTTGGCGTTGGATCGGAGCTTATGAGATCAAAGCTCGCCCTGCGCTTCTACAGGGAGCAAAAGCGCCAGATCCAGTCCAAATATTTCAAGGATTGATCATGGCTGCCGCTGCGACTTGGTACCTGCTCATCAATGTGCTTGCAGCGCTGGCTATCGTGGCCGACAAAGCCAAGGCTCGCGCCGGCGCTTACCGCATCGCCGAGAAAACCCTGTTTCAGTTGGCGCTGGCCGGGGGCTGGCCAGCCAGTGCGGTCATGCAGCACCTGGTGCACCACAAAACCCGAAGAGGGCGGTTTCAGGCCATTTTCTGGGCATGCGCTTTGGCGCACTGCCTTTTGGCCATCCCCATCCTGCAGTGGATGGCTCACAATTTTTGAACAGAGGAAGACACGATGGAAGGCATCGTTGCGTTCTACAACTCCAGTAAGCAGTTTGGCTTCATCAAAACCGATGGAGAGGATCACTATTTCCGTGGCTCTGATGTCCAGGGCCTGAAAATCCTGCGCACCGGTGACAAGGTGGCGTTCGCCTCCACCCCTGCGGGCCCGCGGGACAAGAACCCCAAGGCGGTCCAGATCGTGCTGGTGGCCATGGCGTCGCAGCAGCGAAAAGAACCACGCCATGCCGAGCGCACCAACCCGTCCGCCGGCCAGCGCCCACACGACGATCGCGAGGCCTGCGCCTCTTGCGGCAAACAGATGGTGCCCCGCATGTCTTTTCGCAATAGCGAGCCCTACCGCTCGTTCTGCCCCTACTGCGGCGCGGTGCATCGCAAGTTCACACCGTGCTTTATCGCCACGGCCGTCTACGGCGACACGCTGGCGCCCGAGGTGCAGGCCTTGCGGATGTTCCGCGACCAAGCCCTGATGCCCCACATGCTGGGGCGCGCTCTCGTGAAAACCTACTACGCGGTATCGCCTCCGATCGCGCGGTTCCTGAAAACGCGGCCGGGGCTGGCAGCACCCGTGCGCCAGCTGCTCGATGCGCTGGTGAAGCGTCTGCAAGCACAAGGACAGCGCCATGAACCGCACTGAATACCTACTGATTCAAGCCGGCTCTGAGTGCAACGAGATAGCGCACCGTGCTTCCAAGGCATTGCATTTCGGCCTGCAGGAGGTGCAGCCGGAACAGCCCTTGTCCAACGCCGAGCGCCTGGTGGGTGAATACGTGGATCTGCTGGCCGTCATGGAGATGCTGGAAAACGACGAGCTGATCCATATGCCCACCGGCGAGGAATTGCGCTCGCAGATTGCCGCCAAGAAGGCCAAGGTTGAAAAGTTCATGCGCTTTGCATCCGAGCAGTGCGGAACAGTCCAACTGGAGTCCAGCAAGTGATGACGCGCGATACCTTGCTTCGCATCGTGGTGCCGATGACCGTCTACGCGGCCTTTGGCTGGTGGATGGGAGGAAAGCTGGCCGCCTATCCGGGGCTGGTGGGCTACAAGTTCTTCAACGCTTGCGGCGCGGCAATGTCGCTCATGGGCATGGTGGTGCTTTCACAGCTGGTGGTGGAGAGCCCTCGGTATAAAAAATTGGTGCTCGAACACGTCGCTGGGCAATTCCTGTTGCTGCTCACCTGTAGCGGTGGTGCCCTGATGATCTACGCCATGCACTGGGCGACTGGCCCATCCGCGGCCGTACTCAGTAGCCTGGGTGTGAAGTACTTCGCTTTCTTCGTCCTGCCATCGACCCTGTTTATGAATATCGCGGTCAATGGCGTGGAGAAGCCCTTGCCGTGGAGTGACAAAACAAGACTCACCGCGTTCGGCGGCTACCTCGCGGGCGGGGGGATGCTGTTGCAGCTCTACGCCGCAATACAAGACATATGGGGGTAGCCTCCTGGCGACTTCACCATCCGTAACGAAACCATGCAGCTTTTTCACGCATCCCCGTTCAAATTCGAGCATTTCACCTTGGACCACATTGGCAAAGGCGAGGGCGGCATAGCTCTGGGCTATGGGCTGTACCTGTCTGAAGACTTGAAGGTGGCCCGCCGATTTGAGGACTACTTTCTGTCACGATGCGGTCAGGCCCACCTCTACACAGTCACTCTGCAAGCAAAGCGACACGAAATACTCGACCTAGACAGTGACTGCAAAGCCCAGCCCCCTTCGGAACGCATTGACTATCAAAGCATACGCACCGCCAAAGGCGACACTAAAGCTTTTGAAAAGCTACTGAGCATGGGGTTCAAGGGTGTGCGCGACTTCGTACAAGATGACCGTGGCTATGTCTTTCTCTGCGTGCAGCCGACGTTTCTGCGCATTGATCGCTGCGAAACTCGGAACCTACAACCGAAACGAGTGGGAGAAACCCAATGAACCTACCCAAACCGCAACAGGCGCCATCCGTGGACGCTTCAGCCGTTTTCAGCAAGCTCGCAGCCCATGAAAAGGACTGGGCGGAGCGCGCTACACAGGCGCAGGCCAAGGCGGCGCAAGCCTACGCACGGCTGCTGGACATCGCCCAGCACAGCGACACTGGACAGGCCCGCCGTGTTGCGCAATTTATAGCGGCCACCTACAACGGGCACGCTTATTCCTTTGACCTGTTCGATCTTCGCGCTGTAGATGTGGCGATCAGCGACGATATGCTCACCGCACTGGATGCTCTACGCTGGGGGCGTGCCGACCTCTACACGCTTGTGCCCGATGGACAGGCCCGGATTCGCGCCATGCTGGAGCTTTGGGAAATTCAGCCGGGGACGTCCAAGTAGCCACGAAAGAACCCCGCCACTATGCACATCACAATGAACATGGACCAGCTGCAGGCCGCATTGGAGGCCTCACCGGCCCAGATTCTCCAAAACGGAATCCAGTTCCATGATGGCCAACGCCAAGTGAATATCCCTGCCGCCTACTCCTACGAGATCGCGGCAGCCGTAGCCATGGCGCTGCGGGAGATGGTTGCCGACCAGGATCTTGCTGAGTCATCCACGCCATGACTACGTTTGCTGCTGTTGACGCTCAGGGAAAAGTCCGTTTCGTAGGGGATGTCCCGCGCGGTGCCGGCTGTGGCTGCTTCTGCCCCATCTGCCAGAGCCCTTTGGTGTCCAAGCAGGGCACAGTGAATTCGTGGCATTTCGCTCATGAAGCATCGCAGGAAAGGCCGGAATGCGTGGTGGGGAGCATCAACTTGCTGCGCCGACTGGCTATCGAATGCCTCGCGGGCATGCAAGATGGCCTGCCACTGCCACCTGGTGCCACAACACTGGACGCGCACGCCAGCTGGAAGCGTTTCAGCGAGTCAGTGGAGTTTCGATGGCCCGTAACCCATGTACTCCCTGCAGACTGGAACCCGCAGGCCCCGCAAGGCCACGAGATTGCCACGTTCTTTCTCGACGACGGCACCAAAAATCACCGAATCGGTCTATTCGTTCAGATTGAGCAGACAGCGACCGCTTTACAAGCAGACGCGTGTGATGGGGCCGTGGTTTTCCGTTGCCCGCCCCCTGCGGAGGGACAGTTGCGGACACAGCAGGACGCGATGCAGTACCTGGCCGCGTCTGGCGACCTCGTTTGGTACGCGCTGCCTGACTTTGCAGGCGCACTTTCCCGGGCCCGTGCAACTGTCGATGCGCAAAAGCAGGAATTCCTTGCTGAACAAGACGCACAAGCTCGGGCACGTGCTTCATCCCTCAAGGATGCACGCAATCGCATGCTCGCCATGAGCCGCCTAAGTGCGCCAGAGCCCGTCAAACCAGCCCCCGACATCGAGCCACAGAGCCTGCCGGCTTGGGCGAGCTGGAAAAAGCGCAACACCTCGTTTTTCGGCTTCGGTATCGGTACCGGCGAGTGCTGGGTGGTAATGTCCAGCGCCGACTTCGACGGTTGCTACATCATTCCTATCCCCATGGCGTTTGACGGCTGGGATGAATCCCTGCCAGCCAGCATCGGGACCCCTATGCCGGAGCGCGAGTGCTTTACCAGCGCCTTGAGCGTCAATGAGCTGATAGCCTGGTTCATGCCCCGCGCCAAGCTGGGTATTCGGATAGACGGCGACGCGAACGTGGTGGAACAGTTCGCGATAACGATTTGCGGTGCACCGAATTAGAGGGTTGCCTGCCCGCCTACTGATCACCGCACATTCGCCTGATCTACGCAAATCTGGACGTCCGCCAGCGCTCTGGCCTAGAATTGGTTCACTTTTCCTCCGCTTAACAGCAGAGTACTCATACCCACAGTCCCACGCCTCACGGCTACAGACTTCACCACCCACCTGCCATGGCGCCACTTCGCCATGCGCGAGGTAGTCATGGCTTTTTCACGAAAGATCACCATGGCCACCACCCCATCAATAGCATCTACAGCCAGCATTAAGACGGTCTATTTCAACCAGACACGCCTCGAATGGCTTGACCTTGTGGACCCCGCTACAAAGCGTGGTGTCTATACAGGGCGCACCCAAGAAGAGCTTGCCAGCGATTGCAAAGGAACTGTTGTGGAGATGGACCGCCAGGAAGCGGTTCGCCTCTTGGACGCCCCGCACATCACACCGGTAAGCGAAACCACTGCTGACTACCTCGTACAGATGCGGGCAATATTGGACCCTTGCCAGTACTTCTGTTCGCCGGATTTTGAGCATTTCTACATGAGCGAGCGTATCTCGGGAAACATCGTTATGTACCTGGTGCGAGCGGGCACGATGCACATGAAGTTTCAAGACCGTGCGGGTCTTTCGAGCACCGAAATTCGGGCCCGGATTGAACCGTACATCAAAGAGCGGATTCGTCTTGTCGAAACCCAGATACTGGAAATCGAATCCAGCATCGCGGCTTCGCAAGCCACATAGCCACAACCCAGATCACAGCGGCTTCAATGCCGAACGCCGCTGTATTACAACTCTCCCTCGTGGGCAATCTGCCTTCGGGCAGGTGCCTTGAGGACTTTTTCATAAAGGACCACCACATGCCCGACACGATTCAACGCGACATCAAAACCGCTACGACACAAATTCACATTCACGACCATGAGCTCGCCAAAATCCACCCACAGATGCTGTTGGCCGTGTGGACTCGTTGTATGCAGTTTGCAGACTGCACAGAGATCCACATCACCCCGTCTGAGCGCAAGCCCAACGGATGGATGGAGTGGTCAATGCTTGTGAAGCGCTCAAGCGGGCACGAACTTTATATCGCAGCTATCCAGCGTTCACCCGAAGCGTCAATTGAGTTTCACTCTTAGAAATTGGATTGCACGATCCACTAAAGGCCCCATCTTCGCAAAGGCGAGAAGGGGCCTTTTTTTTTCGCCTGCTGTCCGGTAAGATGTAGCTACTTTTCGGCAAGCGCGTTCTGCGCAGCCAACTCATACAACCCGCTCGGGATCGAAGATCCTGCAGCCGCTGGTTCTTCCCGTGCAAATTCCACCGGAGAACCACATGCTCAAAGAACATGCCCGTTTCATCGAAACGGCGAGCGAAGAACAATTGCAAGCTACACGGACAAGGCTACAAAAGCTGCTGCCCATCTTGCGTGAACCCGAAGTGCGCCGCGACACACAACAACTTCTTCGGTCTATTGACCAGGAGATGTTGGACCGTGTGATGCGCGAGGCTCGTCAGGGCATACAAGGCCAAGTTGTACTGCCGGCCGCGAAAGCTGCCTAAGCAGCGCATCCAGCTCCTGCGGAGCTGAAAACACTGCATCCAAGGCGCTGCGCTCCAACTGCGCACGCCCACCCTCAATAACCTGAAACGCTGGCCGCGAGGCCTCGCCGTTCTCAGGGGTTGAATCATCAATTGCCATCGCACCAGTGTGGCACACAAAACCGGCTTTCCAAGGATTCAGCAATCCAAAAGAAGCCATCACTCACCCCAAACTAGCCATGAAAAAAGCCATCGCAATGTTGGTGCTGCTCGCAGCCGCCACGTGGGCCCATGCCCAATTTACTTTTGAGCTCGAAGGTCAAGTTGCCTATATCGATGACGGTGACACGTTCATCCTGCATCCCGGAAACCAACGTGTCCGGCTGGCAGAGATCGACGCGCCTGAAACGGATCACGGCACTGGCAAATCAGGCCAGCCGTATGGACCCAGTTCACGCGCTGCGCTGACCGCCATGATGCCGATTGGCAGTGACGTGAAAGCCCAGTGCTACGAGCGTGACGTCCATGGTCGCGCTGTGTGTCGCGTGTCCTTTCAGAACATCGACATCTCCCTCGAAATGGCTCGATTGGGCCATGCACATGCTTACAAAGAGTACGTGCGTGACCCACGAATCATCGGAGCTGCGGATTACGCCAAAGCAAAGCAACTGGGACTATGGAGCTACGGCAACGCCGTGTATCCACAGACCTGGCGGCGTAACTGCTGGGCACAAGGCTCCCTGCCGCTGTACTGCAGCACGGGAGACCCCGCCACAGCAGCACCAGTCATGGTTGCTCAAAGCACAAGCCCCCAGCCCCAGAAATCCTCAACCCAACAGGTGCAGGCACGTGAAGTTCTAAACGGACTTTCCAAATACCTCGCCCTCTCGTTTGAACTGCTCAAAACAGTTCAATTGCCCTAATCCCCCAACCGCCTCCTGTACGACTCCCCGGTCGTCAGAGGGCTTCTTAACCATCGAAAGAAACCTATGTTCCCAGCAACACAATCTCCCCTCCGTATGCGTCACGGCATGTCCAACGGCATCGGCAACGGTCGCTCGCCACTCAGCGATGACCAGATTCGCAAGGCGGCCCCCAGCGTATTTGCCGAAACGCCATGGACGGCCATGACACAGAAGTACCTGTTCATTCCGACAGCGGAAATTGTCAGCGCGATGCGAAAGGAAGGCTTCGAAGTCGTCCAAGCGTTGCAAGGCAATTCCCGCATCGAAGGCAAAGCCGACTTCACGAAGCACATGCTGCGCTTCGCTCTCCCACAAGCAGAGCAAGTCAACGGCTCTGTCCCAGAACTGGTGCTTATCAATAGCCACGACGGCACGACCAGCTACCGGCTCATGATGGGTGTCTTCCGCATGATTTGCAAAAACGGCCTCCTGATGGCCAGCAACGTCATCGAAGACCTCAAATTCCGTCACAGCAAGTCGCTGCAAGATGAAATCATTGAAGGCACAGGTACTCTCGTTCGTGAGATTCCCCGCGTCAATGACCAAATCGAACGTTTGTCCAACATTCAACTACGCCCACATGAATCAGCTGCATTCGCTGCCGCGGCCCACCAGCTCCGCTGGGATGGCCCGGCTCCAGTTGAGCCAGCAAAGCTGTTGAATGTTCGCCGTTATGAAGACAGCGCATCTGACCTCTATACGACCCTCAATGTCGTCCAAGAGAACCTGATGAAAGGCGGTCTTTCCGGCAAAACGGCGACGAACAAGCGGACGACGACACGCGCGGTACAAGGCGTGACAGAAAACGTCCGTCTCAACCAGGCGCTGTCTGTATTGGCCGACGAGTTGGCCAAGCACAAGGCGCATTGACAGCAGACCCATCCAAAGAAGCCCGCGCAAGCGGGCTTTTTTTTACCCATCCAAACGAAAGGAAGACAAATGCGACTTCCAGAAATTCAAACCCCTGGAGCTCAACGAATTAGCCAACTGGATCTTTTCGAACCAGACGCGCCGGCAACAGACTCCACACCCACAACACTCACCCTCGCTGAATTACTGACCTACGACACGGTGTACGTGGGATTCTCTGGCGGCAAAGACTCACTGGCCTGCGTGCTACACCTTCTGGAGCTGGGCTACCCCCGTGAGCGCATAGAGCTGCATCATCACCTGGTTGATGGGCGCGAATCGGCGCAACTGATGGACTTTCCCGTAACAGAGGCCTACTGCAAAGCGGTCGCACAGTACTTGGGGATTCCCATCTACATGAGCTGGAAGGTCGGGGGCTTCGAAGGGGAGATGACTAGGGACAATCAACCCACCGCACCTACCCGCTTCGAAACACCGGATGGACAAGTTCTGCAATCGGGCGGGGAGTCCAAGAAGCTCGGTACCCGGCTCAAATTTCCGCAAACTAGCGCTTCATTGACGGTTCGCTGGTGTAGCTCGGGGTCTCCTCGTTTTCAGTGCAATAAGTGACGGTACGAAAAGCTAGCACTGGCGCGGAGGTGGTGTTGGTAGATCGTTGATTTCATTGACTTTCCTGTTCACTTTCAAATCTGCGATTCGTGGCGTCAAACCGTGGTCGGTTTCATCCATTGGTGCCAGTTATCGATGCATTTGGCCGCGAAGGCAGGATTTGGTCAGCATAGCGGTCAACCGGGAAGCGAAACACACCCCGCAAGTTGATGCTCTCCAGCCTGGTGGGCGCAATCTTCCCGATCAGTTCCGGTGGAATGACCTGGCGGCGGTTCGACCAGCGATCCAGGACCGCCTGCATCTGTGAGGTATTCCACGCCATCACGATGTTGGCCATCAGGCTCAACGCATCGGCCACAGCCTGCATTTCATCGACACGTTTGGCCTGCGCCGGGCTGATCCGGCCGGTATAAATGGCGCGCTTGAGGGCGTTAACAGCCTCGCCCCGATTGAGCACCCGGCGCAACTCGTTCCTGAAAGCGTCCTTGACAAAGTAGTCAGCCAAAAACGCCGTACGCAGCAACCGCCCCAATTGCACGCCAGCCTCATAGATTGGATCGCCCTGGGCGGCAGAACCGAACCGCGCAAGAGCTGCCACCGCACTGGCATGTCCGCTCATGACCGAGGCTGCCAGGTGCACCAGACTATCCCAATGCTTTTCGATCAAAGCGACGTCGACATTGGCTTCGCACACCGCAGCGATTTCTGCGGGCACTTTGGTGCCGCGTGGCACAAAGAGGTGGCGCTGTTTGAGTTCCTTCAACCGCGGGCAAAGATCAAAACCAAGCAAACGGGCATGTGACATGGCAAAGTCGGTGTAGCCATGGGTATCCACAGCAAGCTGGCTGGTCTCCAGCTTTTCTTGGCGGATGACACCTTCAATGGCCACGCCCGCCTGGCGCTCATTGAGCACAAAGGGCTGCGCATGGAAGATGCCCCACCGGTCTTTTACATGGGAGTAGATTCCAATGGAAGGTGTGTTGCGCCGAGGATCAAGCCGGGCTTGCCACACCCGTTTGGTGGTCTCCATGCTCATCATGTCAGAAGATGCCAAATCGGACCGCCCCCAGGTGGCGGCAATCGGGTGTCGCTGCATGAATTCCAGCACAGCCTGGCAGGCCTGGCTCAGACGCCGTTCGTCCCGCGCCCAGCGCATGGCCTGGCGAATGCTGGTGGCAGACAATTGCGGAATCATGCGCGCGCATTCGACCGCAGTCAGACTGGTGCCGTGGGCCATGATGCCGGCATAGACCATCAGCAGCTCGTCGGTAGAGCGCGGCTCACGTCCGAGCATGATCCAGCTAAAGCGCACCTGGGCGTCAACGGCCAGAATCACTTCCGGCAATTGAACCTCACCGATGCGGTGATCCAAAGCCGCGCGCAGCTTGGTCACTTCTGGGTCTTCGTCCTCTGCGGGCAATGGCGACAAATGGAGTTCATCATCCACGCGCAGTACGCCACTGCGGGCTGCAGCGGCCACCGCATCGACACCGGCAGTTACTCTGGCCAGCAAAGGCTTCAAGAAAGTGGCAGCCTTGCTGGGTAACGATAGACGGGCATAGTGTTTCTTGGACTCTGCCTGCCAACGCTCGTCCGTGAAGAACAAGCGCGCACGACCCCGAAAGCTCAGGCTGTGCTCAATCCAGACCGAGCCATTGCGCACCGCGCGGCGCAGGGCAAACAGGGTGGCCACCTCCAACGCCTGAAACGCCCGTTCCCGGTCTGGGCTGGAGATCGAAACCTGCCAGATCATTCCCAGACTTGGTGCCACCACTTCAACTGGCAGCTTTCTGGATCCTTTGAGATATAAAGCTTGCAGCTTGGCAAGGTACTCGATGGCAGGATGCTCGCCGGTGGCCTGCCAGGGCAGCTTTGCAATGGCGACGAGCAACGACCGCACGGGGCGAATTCCATCAATCAATCCCTCGCGGACCAGGGAGGCCCTGCTCGGTGGTTTGCGTTTCTGGGTTTCGGTGATCAAGGCTTCAAGACGGGCACGCAACTCAGCATCTGGCACCGCACCTTGCGCGCTCAAGGCAACAAGTTCGCCGAGCAGCGTTTTGTACATTGCGGCCCAATTGACGGTAGCGGGGACATCGGCGGCAGCCTGACGCCACAGATCGGCGATCCGGCGCTGCACCATAAGGATCAACTGGTCTGTGGTGGTGAACAGGCAATACCGAAGAAAGCATGCGACCTCCACGGTGCGCGCTGGCTCTTTGATCTTGGCTCCGGCTGAGGGCGGCCTGGAGACAAGTCGGCGCGCGTAGCGGCGCAAGATGAGATCGGGGATGTCTGCCAGGTGCTTATGAACGTCCAGCGTGTAAAGCAGGTCGATGCGCTCCAGTACCTCGCTGATTTGGCGGGTTGAGTGTTTCGCCGGTGCAGCCCATAGCCAACTCTGCTGGGTTTGTCCATCTGGGCGCAGCTCTGAAACTGAGGCTCGCCAGCGATCAAGTGTTGCTGGATCAACGCTGGCGGCGATGGCGGTGCCAGTTTCAACTTCAAGCTGGGCAAGTGCCGCCGCAATCAGTGTCCGAATTGCCCGCTCGTGCACGATCACCAGCTTGTTCTTGTACAGCCATTGACGCGCCCGCACGAGTAGCTGATCGCGGTCGGCGCAGCGCGCCACTTCGTCGCGCAGTTCACGTACCAGTGAGCGGCGCTGGTGCTCGCTCATCCACTGGAATCCAAGGACCGTGCAGGCTACTTGTTGGTGATCGAATAGCGTGCGCCCGCGTTCATACATGGCTCTCAGCGAGGCGACTTCTGGTGCTGCAATGCCAAGCTCGTTGCCAAGGTGGCGCCACAAGGCTACTGGAATTACCCGAAAGGCACCGAGCAAACGCCCACTCATGCGCAGGAAACCAATATGGAGCGCCAGACCAAGCTTGTGGGAATCACCTCGGCGTGCATTGATTGCGTCGCGCTCGGCACCATCGAAGGTGAAAAATGCCTTCATCTCGAAGTCGCTGATATCGCGGGGGAGCCCACGCATCCCCAAAAACGTTGTGTGCCAACCCTGCATCGTGAACCTCAAAAGTGGGAGGCCACCATACCCGTTTACAAAGCGAACAGGAAAGTCAATGAAATCAACGGTCTACCCAGACCACCCCCGCGCCAGTGCTAGCTTTGCGTACCGTCACTTATTGCACTGAAAACGAGGAGACCCCCTGGCGGGCTTCCAGCGCCTTCCCGACGCTCACCGGGCCGGTGGCCCTCGCCGCTAGGCTACGAGGCCCTGGCGGGCCTTTCTGGGGTCGTCTCAGAAAACGGACAACAAAGCACGGTAAGCAAACCGGCATTGCCCTTAAGCTGTAGTCACATTGCGACTACAATAGAGCCTCTGAAACCTTCAAGGGAAATGACCATGAGCACCGCCGATACCTATGTCCGCGCTCGCATCGACACCAGCACCAAGGAGCGTGCCGCTGATGCGCTCGAAGCAATGGGGTTGTCCATCTCTGACGCCATCCGCTTGCTGATGCTGCGCATTGCTGATGAGCGCCGGATGCCCTTCGATGTGAAAGCCCCTAACGCCACCACGCGCAAGGCCATTGCCGAACTTGAGGCTGGGAAAGGCAAGCGTTTCGCCAGCGTTGATGACCTGATGGCAGACTTGCATGCGGACGATTGATCGCGCCTCAGCCTTCAAACGCGACTACAAGCGCGAGGCCAAGGGCCAGCATCGGGCTACGCTCGATAGCGATTTGAAGCCCGTTCTCGTGGCCCTGGCGACCGATCAGCCGCTTGACGCAAAATTCCGCGATCACGACCTGAGCGGCGACTGGGCAGGTTATCGGGAATGCCACGTCAAGCCCGACCTGCTGCTGATCTACCGCAAGTCGGATGCCGACACTCTCCGACTGGCACGGCTTGGCTCGCACAGCGAGCTTTTCGGTTGAGCCTGTCCGATTGAAGTACAGCCTAACCGGGCGTCAGACGAAGCGGCGAAAGGGCGTCAGAGTAGGGTCTTTTCAGGCATTTCCTGACGCCTTCGGCGCGGCGTCTATGGCCTCAACCTGACACGCCAGCCCTTAGCGTGCTTTGTTGTCCGTTTTCTGAGACGACCCGTAAAAGACCGGTGGGGCATCTTCCATGCGCAGCCCTTTGTGCTCAATGAGCGCCAGGCGGGCGTGGCCATTGAAGGTGTCATCCGCCAAGAAAAGCTGGAGACCAGCCAGCTTGCTGTGGATACCCATGGCTACACCGACTTTGCCATGTCACATGCCCGTTTGCTTGGTTTTGATCTTTGCCCGCGGTTGAAGGAACTCAAACAGCGCCACCTCTTTGTGCCACGCGGCACCAAAGTGCCCGCAGAAATCGCTGCGGTGTGCGAAGCCAATGTCGACGTCGCTTTGATCGAAAAGCATTGGGATAGTCTGGTGCACCTGGCAGCCTCGGTCATGAGCGGACATGCCAGTGCGGTGGCAGCTCTTGCGCGGTTCGGTTCTGCCGCCCAGGGCGATCCAATCTATGAGGCTGGCGTGCAATTGGGGCGGTTGCTGCGTACGGCGTTTTTGGCTGACTACTTTGTCAAGGACGCTTTCAGGAACGAGTTGCGCCGGGTGCTCAATCGGGGCGAGGCTGTTAACGCCCTCAAGCGCGCCATTTATACCGGCCGGATCAGCCCGGCGCAGGCCAAACGTGTCGATGAAATGCAGGCTGTGGCCGATGCGTTGAGCCTGATGGCCAACATCGTGATGGCGTGGAATACCTCACAGATGCAGGCGGTCCTGGATCGCTGGTCGAACCGCCGCCAGGTCATTCCACCGGAACTGATCGGGAAGATTGCGCCCACCAGGCTGGAGAGCATCAACTTGCGGGGTGTGTTTCGCTTCCCGGTTGACCGCTATGCTGACCAAATCCTGCCTTCGCGGCCAAATGCATCGATAACTGGCACCAATGGATGAAACCGACCACGGTTTGACGCCACGAATCGCAGATTTGAAAGTGAACAGGAAAGTCAATGAAATCAACGATCTACCAACACCACCTCCGCACCAGTGCTAGCTTTTCGTACCGTCACTTATTGCACTGAAAACGAGGAGACCCCTACTCAAGCATCAGCAAGCGCTTTCAACAGATCCAGTGATGAACCCAGCGGCCAAGAATGTTTTGTTTGTGGAGAAGGATGGCGCGAAGCTGGATGCAGAGGTGGATGCACGGACCATGCCCCACGGCTGCATGGAATCCAAGTTCCATACCTAGGCAATTTTCTGACTTACGCTATGCGCCAAACCCAGGAAGATCGAGATCAGTGGAGCTTGATGCCGCTCCTTTCTACAGATGAAGTGCACCTGTGTCGCCATGCTGGTGTCTGAAATAGTTAACTTAACAAGGCGAGGATCCGGCCTGTAGGCTGTTTCCGCCACGACGCCTAGGCCCAGCCCCTCCGCCACCGCCTCTCGAACGGACTCGCGGCTGCCCATCTCCAGAGCCACCTGCACCTCGACGCCTCGCTCCTTTAGTTCTTGTTCAAACACGCGTCTGGTCGTCGATCCTTCCTCTCGGATGACGAACCTCTGACCCTGCAGATCACGCAGTTTGAGAGTGGCCCGTTGCGCGAGTGGGTGTTGGGTGTTGCCGAATATCACCAATCGCTGGGTACGGTAAGCCGCGCCAAATAGATCTGGGTGAGCGACGTGATTGAGCACCATGCCCACGTCTCCCTGGTAGTCAAGAATCTTTTCAGTGATGGTTCGCGAGTCGCCTACGCCAACAGCCACGTTGACCTGGGGGAACTGTTTCATGAACAGCTTCAACACGGGCAGCACGTTGTGCGGCCCGATGGCATGGATGACCAGTCGCCCTACGTATTGATTTTTCGCAGCAGCGAGCAGTGCGTGCGCATCTTCCTCGCCACTGAAGGTACGCCGGGTGTAGTTCAACAGAGTGCGTCCAAAGGACGTGAGTTCAAGCCGCCGCCCGCGCCGATGAAAAAGCTCCACGCCGAAGTCGACCTCCAGGCGCTGTATGTGTGAAGAAACAGTCGGTTGTTGAATAGCGAGCACTCTCGCGGCAGCGGTCATGCTGCCGGCTCGGGCCGTTGCGTCAAAGGCCTTCAAGGCTGCGAGGAGGCTGAGTCCAGACATTGATGTGATCTATGGGTGCCCTCATTTTTAGGGATGAAAGTTTCATATTCATGACACCTTGGTCACCCAG
>AP026970.1:642500-3763024 GCA_027924025.1 Comamonadaceae bacterium OS-4 | reverse complement strand
CCTGCTTGGGAAAATTTGCGATAATCCGCGGTTCCCCTGATTGTGTTCGGGGCGATAAGACCGAAATCTGCGTTATCGAGTCCCTGGTGAGTAGCACTGGCGGGCCACGCAGATACCACTGAGCCTGTTAGGAAAATTTCATGAAACGCACATACCAACCTTCCAAAATCCGTCGCGCACGTACCCACGGCTTCCTGGTCCGCATGAAGACTCGCGGCGGCCGCGCTGTGATCAATGCACGCCGCGCCAAAGGCCGCAAGCGTCTGGCTGTCTAAGACGGCTTCGCAAACCAGAGCTTTTGGCTTTTGGTGATAGCGGAACCGCACATCGGCAGGCTGCCTGCCGTTAAGCGCCTTCAAACGCGCGCCCAGTTCCAAGCGGTTCTGGGTGGCTCTACGGTTTCAAAAACAGCGCACTTTGCTTTGCATTGCTGCGCTGTTGGCATTTCTGGCGACAGTGCAAATCCTTCCGTTTTTCCGGAGCCTGGTCTCTGGCTGGGTGCGATGGCGCCCAAGCGCTGGGCCAAGAGGGCGGTGACCCGCAATACGATCAAGCGCCAGGTGTACAGCTTGGGGGCGGAGTTCGCTCCATTGCTGAAAGAAAAAGCCCACTTGATCCGCTTGCGGCGCGACTTTGATCGCAAAGTTTTTGTGAGCGCCACGTCGGATGCCTTGAAGGCGGCGGTGCGCAGCGAGCTGATGGACCTTTTCGGCCAGATTGTGGGCCCCTTGCCCGGCAAGGCGGGTTCCGACTCGCCACTGGTGAAGCCATGATGAAGCGGATCCTGATGGGTTTGGTGCGCGGCTATCGCTTGTTGTTGAGCCCCTGGCTAGGATCCGCTTGCCGCTTTAACCCCACATGTTCTGTGTATGCGCTTGAAGCCCTCGAACGGCACGGTGCGACAATAGGCAGCTACTTGATGGTTGCGCGTCTTGCGCGCTGTCACCCGTGGTGCGCGGGTGGGCACGATCCCGTGCCTGAAAATGCGCCGCGACTGTTCCGTCGCTTGATTCAATCCCCCTCTGAGAAGAAGTCTTCATGAACGATATTCGCCGCACCATTTTGTGGGTGATCTTTGGGTTCTCCATGGTCCTGTTGTGGGACCAATGGCAGATCCACAACGGAAAGCAAGCCACTTTCTTCCCTAATCCTGCACAAAAAGCGGCCTCAGCTCCGGCTCCCGCGGCGAGTGCATCGGCCGGCGTGCCGGCTGCGCCAGTGGTAGCAGGCCAGGCTCCGGTGTCTGCGTTGACTCCAGCCGTGGCGTCCGAGCGTTTTGAGGTCAGCACGGATGTGCTCAAAATGACGTTCGACACCCTGGGCGGTGCGTTGGTGCGGACCGAGTTCTTGCAGTATTTGGACTCCAACGACAAGACACGCAACTTCGTCTTGTTGGACGACACCAAGGATCGCTATTACCAAGCGCAGACCGGTTTGATCGGTGGTGCTGCGCCTGACAGCTTCCCGACCCACAAGTCGGTGATGGCGGTGAGTGGTGACAAGGCGCTCAAAGACGGGCAAGACGAGCTCAAAATTGTTTTCACCTCGCAAGACACGGGCGGTATCAAGCTCGTGAAGACCTACACATTGCGTCGTGGTGCATACGACATCGCCGTCAAACATGAGGTGATCAACACCGGCGCGACGGCCCTGAACCCCCAGTTGTATTTGCAACTGGTGCGTGACGGCAACAAGCCAGCTGGTGAGTCCTCGTTCTATTCCACTTTCACAGGCCCTGCGGTTTACACCGACCTCAAGAAGTACCAGAAGGTGGAGTTCAGCAATATCAAAAAAGGGAATGCTGATTTTGAGAAGGAAAGTACCAACGGCTACATCGCCATGGTGCAGCATTACTTCGCCAGCGCCTGGATCTTGCCTGCGGATGTGAAACGGACGTTCTCTCTGGATGCCAAAGATGTGGGGGCGACCGTCGCTGATTGCTGCTACCGCGCCACCATGATTACCCCGCTGGAAACGGTGGCTCCGGGTCAAACCAAGGCGGTGGAAGCCAAACTGTTTGTCGGCCCTCAAGAAGAGAAGAAGCTTGAAGCTTTGGCTCCCGGCATGGAACTGGTGAAGGACTATGGCTGGTTGGCCATTCTGGCCAAGCCCTTGTACTGGTTGCTCGACAAGCTGCACAGCTTCATCCAGAACTGGGGCTGGTCTATCGTGGCCTTGGTGCTGTTGCTGAAGATTGCGTTCTACTGGCTCAATGCCAAAGCGTACGCCAGCATGGCCAAGATGAAGGCGGTGAACCCGCGCATCATGGAGATGCGTGAGCGCCTTAAGGACAATCCGCAGCAGATGCAGCAGGAAATGATGAAGATCTACCGCGAGGAAAAGGTCAACCCCATGGGCGGCTGCTTCCCCATCATGATCCAGATTCCTGTGTTCATTGCCTTGTACTGGGTACTCTTGTCCAGCGTAGAAATGCGCAATGCGCCCTGGATCTTGTGGATCAAAGACTTGTCTTCGCCTGATCCCTTCTTCATTCTGCCCGTGGTCATGACCTTGACGACGCTGCTGCAAACCGCACTGAACCCGGCACCTCCGGATCCTTTGCAAGCCAAGATGATGTGGTTCATGCCGCTGGCGTTCAGCGTGATGTTCTTCTTCTTCCCGTCTGGCTTGGTGCTGTACTGGATCACCAATAACATTCTGTCGATTGCACAGCAGTGGATCATCAACACCCGCATGGGCGTGCCACCGCAGTTCAATCTGCCGAAGTTCAAGTAATCGGGCCGGGACGAGGTGCTGTCACGGCATACGGACCCGATTGCTGCCATCGCTACGGCCTCAGGCCGTGGCGCTGTCGGCATCGTGAGGGTGAGCGGCAAATCACTGCGCGCGTTCGCTGAGGCGTTTTTCGGTCGCACACTGCGGCCGCGCGAAGCGACCTACCTTCCCTTCCCGGACGCGCAAGGCCAGCCCATTGACCATGGACTGGCTTTGTTTTTTCCGGGGCCCCGTTCCTTCACTGGCGAAGATGTTCTTGAGCTTCAAGCGCATGGTGGGCCGGTCGTTTTGCAGCTTCTGGTCGCCCGCTGCCTCGAGGTCGCCGCACAGCCCGGACCCGATGGTGAAGGTATGGTTTTGCCTGCCTTGCGTTTGGCAGATCCCGGTGAATTCACCCAACGTGCGTTTCTGAACAACAAACTCGATCTCGCCCAAGCGGAAGCGATTGCGGACTTGATCGATGCCAGCACCGAAGCCGCTGCACGCAGTGCCAGCCAGTCTCTTTCGGGCGTTTTTTCCAAGCAGGTCGCCTCCTTGCGCGATGCCCTGATTCACCTGCGCATGCTGGTGGAGGCCACGCTGGATTTTCCCGAAGAGGAAATTGATTTCCTTGAAAAAGCGGATGCAGTTGGCCAGTTGCAGCGCTTGCAAACCGCGTTGCTCGCGGTGCAAGCCAAAGCTGCACAAGGCGCGCTGCTGCGTGAGGGCATGAAGGTGGTGATTGCCGGGCAGCCGAATGCCGGTAAATCGTCCTTGCTCAACGCCCTTGCGGGCGCCGAGCTCGCTATCGTGACGCCGATCGCCGGGACCACCCGCGACAAAGTGCAGGAAACGATCCAGATCGAGGGGGTGCCTCTGCACATCATCGACACGGCGGGTCTGCGCGAAAGCGACGATGCGGTGGAGCAAATCGGCATTGCCCGTGCCTGGGAGGCCATTACTGCCGCAGACGCCGTTGTGTTTTTGCACGACCTAACCCGTTGCAGCGCTCCTGATTACATAGCAGCTGACGCAGACATAGCGGCAACGCTAGCCCAAAAGCTGCCCCAAAAGGTGCCGGTCATCCATGTCTGGAACAAAGCCGATGCACAACCTCAGGCTTCTTCTGACGAGGGGCTTGTGCTTTCTGCGAAGACCGGTGCGGGCCTTGACACCCTGCGCTCACGCCTGTTGGAAGCGGCGGGTTGGCAGCCCGCCCAAGGGGGAACCTTTATCGCACGCCAGCGCCATTTGCATGCATTGAAGGAAGTGGCCGATCATTTGGCGCACGCTTCTGATTTGCTGGCGAACGGCAGTAACGCCTTGGACCTGCTCGCCGAAGAGCTGCGTTTGGGTCAGAATGCGCTCAACCGGATCACGGGTGAATTCGGTGCCGATGACTTGCTGGGCGTCATTTTTTCGAAGTTTTGTATTGGCAAGTAGTCGGGTGCCGTGCTTTCAAGGGAAGGACTTGTTCTGATGTCTTTTTTCAACTGGTTCAGTCGTTCGGCAGATACCACAGATGTTGCCGCGCCTGGCGCCCCAACCGGACGCAATTCCGGCTCCCGCATCCGCACCAAAAAAGCGCTTGCCGGAGACGCGCAAGAGCCACATGGCCGCAAGGCAGAACGTATTGAACGCCGAGAATCGTTGTATGCCGTTGTCCGTGAGTCGATGACAGGCGCAGGACTCCTGTCCGGCAGCTACAAGTTCAAAGTTTTGTCCCTGGACTCACGGGGACGACAGTACCTGATCATGGTGGATTTGGCGGAGCACAATGTGCGCGATGCCAAGTTGCTGCTTGGCATCGAAAACCATATCGGGAAAATTGCGAAGAATCGCCATGACCTGCTGGTGACCGCCATGTACTGGCGCATCAACGAGCAACTCGGCATGAGTGAGCAGGCGCTGCCTGCCCATTCAGATGCCAGTGCTCGCCAAGTAGAACGATTTGAGCCGCTTCAGCCCTCTGAAATTGAGGCTTTCAAGCGGGCACTGTCATCAGTGCCCGCTGTGCCGGCATTGTCTGCGCCCGGAGAGATCATCAAGTCTGCCAAGCGCAATCCAGCCCCCGTGCGCTTCAGTGATGCCGAGTTGAACGAGCGCTTGTTTCCTTTGGGTACGACACAGTACGGCGAACTGAACTGAGCCGGTTCGGTCCGCCGTTAACCGTGCTGCTTTCAGTGGCCGGAAAAGTCCACCAAGGTAAACAGCGGCAAGCCCGAGTCACGCAGCTTTTGCGAGCCACCCAACTCCGGCAGGTCTACGATGGCAGCACCTTCCATCACATGGGCGCCTTGGCGTTCCAATAGCTTTCTCCCCGCCATCATGGTGCCCCCGGTGGCGATCAGGTCGTCGATCAAAAGGACCCGGTCACCCGGCTTGACTGCATCGGTATGGAGCTCCACCGTCGCGCTGCCGTATTCCAGCTCGTAGGTCTCTTCGACGGTGGTGAAGGGCAGTTTGCCCTTTTTCCGGATCGGCACAAAGCCGATGTTGAGCTCATAGGCGACTACAGCACCCAAAATAAAGCCACGTGCATCCAGCCCCGCGACGACATCAGGCCGCATAGCCGGATCCATATAACGGTGCACGAAGGCGTCGATCAAGACCCGGAATACCTTGGCATCTTGCAGCAAAGGGGTGATGTCGCGGAACTGCACTCCCGGCGTCGGCCAATCTGGAACGGTCCGGATGTGGTCACGAAGATACTGATTAATGCTCAGATGTTGCATAGAAAACTCATGAAAAAAGCGCCAAGGTGGCGCGGGCCTATTGTGCGCCCAAGTCCGGCGGACCTTATAGGCCTTTCAGCAGTTTTTGTTCAGCGGTCGCCAATTCGACGGCCTTGCCACTGAGTACCAGGGTGTCCCCGCCTTGGATGCAGACCGACTCGTCCACTGTGACCTGTGCACCGTTGGCGCGCCGCAGGCTGACCAGCCGAACCCCGAGGCGCTCGAGTTGAAAAGCCGCGACCGGTTGCCCACTGGACTTGAACGCAGCGGGAAGACTGACAGTGGCAAGCCGCTCGTTCTGCAACTCATCGACGGAGTTGTCGTCCGCGCCATGAAAGAAGCCTTTGAGCAGGTTGTAACGCGCATCGCGCTGTTCCTGCACGATGCGGATAACGCGCCGCATCGGTACCCCCACCAGCGCCAATGCGTGACTCGCCAGCATCAGGGAGCCTTCGATGGCTTCCGGGACCACTTCGGTCGCGCCAGCCTCTTGGAGTTTTTCCAGATTTTGGTCGTCCTGGGTGCGCACAATCACCGGCACCTGAGGCGCATGGGAGCGGGTGTTGGCCAAAACCTTGAGTGCGCCGGGTACATCCAAATAAGTAATAACGACAGCGCTTGCACGCGCCAAGCCAGCTGCCATCAGCGCTTGCAGGCGCGCTGCGTCACCGAATACCACGGAGTCACCGGCAGCGGCCGCCTGCCGCACCCGATCGGGGTCCAGGTCAAGGGCCATGTAGGGAATCCCTTCCCGCTCCAACATGCGCGCCAAGTTCTGGCCGCAACGCCCATAGCCGCAAATGATCACGTGCCGGTTGGCGTTGATCGATTTGCGGGCAATCGAGGTCATTTGCAGTGACTGTTGCAACCACTCACTGCTCACCAGCTTCATCACAATCCGGTTGGTGTTCATCACGATAAACGGCGTGATCAACATCGACAGCACCATAGCCGCCAGAATCGGGTTCAGCAGCTCCGGCGGAACCAATGCGTTCTTTTGCGCCAAGGTCAGCAACACAAAACCGAACTCCCCCGCCTGCGCAAGATAAAGCCCGGTACGGATCGAAACCCCCGCCGTCGAGCCCAGAACCCGCGCGATAGCTGCAACCATGGCCGCTTTGAACACGGTGGGCACCACCAGCAGCAGCAACACCAGCGGCCATCGTTCCAAGACCAATCTCCAGTCCAGAAGCATGCCGATGCTGATGAAAAACAAGCCGAGCAGCACGTCGTGAAAGGGGCGGATATCGGTCTCCACCTGGTGCTTGTACTCGGTCTCGGAAATCAGCATGCCGGCGATAAACGCGCCCAGCGCCAAGCTCAGGCCAGCCATCTCGGTCAACCAGGCCAGTCCGAGCGTGATGAGCAACAAATTGAGAACAAACAGCTCGTCGCTCTTGCGCCTGACGACGATGGTGAGCCAACGCCGCATCAAATGCTGGCCACCCACCAGCAACACCGTCACCAGCACGGTGGCTTTCACTGCCGCCCACGCCAGTGCTTCAAACAAAGCCTCACCAGAAGCGCTGAGCGCGGGTATCAACACCAGCAGCGGCACCACCGCCAAGTCCTGAAACAGCAAAACGCCCATCACCCGTTTGCCGTGTTCAGACTCCATCTCCAATCTCTCGATCATGAGCTTCACGACGATTGCCGTGCTGCTCATTGCGAGCGCACTTGAGAGGGCCAACGCGGCTTGCCAACCCAAGCTCCATGGACCGGACAGCCAGATCGATAACCCTAGAGTCAGGCCGGTTGCCAGCAAAATGGTGAGGGTTACTTGCAAGAGCCCGAGACCGAAAACATGCTGTCGCATAGCGCGCAGACGCGGCAGGTTGAACTCCAGCCCGATCACGAACATCAAAAAAACGACGCCAAATTCCCCAAGGTGCCTTACCGCTTCCGAGTTCTGCGAAAGTGCCAAGGCGTTGGGTCCAATCACCACGCCCACCGCCAGATATCCCAGCATGGGGGGCAACTTCAGCGAGCGGCACACCACAACGCCGAGCACCGCGGCCAACAAGTAGAGCAGAGTAATTTCTAAACCGGACATCTACGGATACTAGCAAGAGACATGCGCTCTATAAAATGACGGGATGACAGCATCCACTGCAGCGGCTCCCGCTTTCAATGCCCAGCGGGCTATTGACCTCGCCCATGAAACATTTGATATCGAGGCTGCGGCCATACAGGGGTTGAAAGCCCGTGTGGGGCAGGGCTTTAGCCGGGCAGTTGAAGCCATTTTGCAGATCCCGGGCCGTGTCGTCGTCATGGGCATGGGTAAGAGTGGGCATGTAGGCCGAAAGATAGCCGCCACCCTGGCTTCTACCGGAACCCCCGCGATGTTTGTGCATCCGGGTGAGGCCAGCCATGGCGATTTGGGCATGGTCACCACCTCCGATTTGGTGCTCATGATTTCCAACAGCGGGGAGTCACAGGAGGTGGCTGCGATCCTGCCGGTGCTCAAGCGCCTCGGGATCCCCTTGGTCGCCATGACCGGCAATAGCCAAAGCACGATGGCGCTACATGCCACCCTCTGGATTGATACCGCAGTCAGCAAAGAGGCATGCCCTTTGAACTTGGCACCCACCGCAAGTACCACCGCCCAACTCGCGATGGGAGATGCATTGGCGGTGGCGCTGTTGGATGCGCGCGGGTTCCGGGCGGAGGACTTTGCCCGTTCGCACCCGGGCGGGGCCTTGGGGCGCAAGTTGCTAACGCATGTGTCGGATGTCATGCGCAGTGGCGATGCCGTGCCCCGCGTGTTGCCCGGTGCAAACTTCAGCGAGCTAATGCGCGAAATGAGCAGCAAAGGCTTGGGCGCCACGGCGGTCGTGTCAGAAGCCGGTGATATTCTGGGCATTTTCACCGACGGTGATTTGCGTCGCTTGGTGGAGCAAGGCGCCGACTTGCGGGGCAAAACCGCAGCGGAGGTCATGCACGCAGCCCCCTGCACTATTGGTGCGCACGCCTTGGCGGTTGATGCTGCGGATCTCATGGAGGCACGCCGTATTACCAGCGTCTTGGTGGTCGACGAAGCCGGCCGCTTGTGCGGCGCAGTGAACAGCAATGATTTGATGCGGGCCAAGGTCATTTGATGACACCTCTTCTCAACTTCTCCGCAGAGCTGCTGCTCAAAGCGCAAGACATTCGTATTCTGTTTCTCGACGTCGATGGCGTATTGACGGACGGCGGCTTGCATTTCACTGCGGAGGGTGAAACCAGCAAGCGCTTTAACACCTTGGATGGCCACGGACTGAAGCTGCTGCAAAAAGCGGGCATCACGCCTGCCGTAGTAACCGGGCGAGACTCGCCCGCGCTGCGGGTCCGTCTCCAGGCGCTGGGCGTACACCATGCGCGTTTCGGAACAGAAGACAAACAACCGGCCGCCGAAGAAATTCTGACCGAATTGGGGCTGACTTGGGACCACGCCGCGGCGATGGGCGATGACTGGCCGGATCTGCCCATGATGGAGCGCGCTCGCTTTGCTTGTGCTCCGGTGAATGCCCATGCGGAGGTGAGTGGTCGCGCCCATTACGTGACCTGTGCTGCTGGCGGTCATGGGGCCGTGCGTGAGGTGTGTGACGTCTTGTTGGTCGCCAGTGGTCGCTACGCGGGGCTCCTGAAGCCTTATTTGCGGTGAAAGGCATTTTGTACGCCGCGTGTGAGCGGCTCATGCTGTACCTTCCTGTGTTGGTGATGGGCGTACTGGCTCTGGGCACCTATTGGTTGGTGCGGAGTACGCCTGTATCAGGGCCTCAAGTGCCGGAGCGGGTGCGCGGGCACGAGCCCGACTATTTCATGCATGGTTTCAAGGTGAAAACCTTTGATGCAACAGGCCGCTTGCGATCCGAGGTGGCGGGCGATGTCGCCAAACACTACCCGGACACCAAGTGGATGGAAATTGATGCTATCCGCATCCGCTCTTTTGACGCCAGTGGTCGCTTGACGACGGCGACGGCCAATAAAGGCTTGGCCAACGAAGATGGCTCAGAGGTACAGCTCATGGGCAACGCGGTGGTCGTTCGAGAGGCGGTGACTGCGGCAGGCTCGGCGCCCGCACAGCCCCGCTCCGAATACCGCGGAGAGTTTTTGCATGCCTTTATGGACACTGAGCAAGTAAAGTCCCACAAGCCTGTGGAGCTGCATCGCGGCCAAGATGTTTTCACCGCAGACAGCTTGGACTTTGACAATGTGCAGCAAACCATGCGTCTGCAAGGTCGGGTGCGAGGCACTTTGATTCCGAGCAAACGCTGACTCCAACAGCATTCAACGAATGGTCATATGCCTCCACTGATTTTCATCACAGGCGCCTCCAGCGGCATCGGCCAAGCGCTTGCCAAGCGGTTCTACGACGCGGGTTATTCGCTTGCACTGGCGGCTCGCCGTACGGCGGAGATTCACACATGGACGCAAGCCGAGAAGCTGGATCCCCAACGTTTCCAGGTTTACAGCGCCGATGTGTCTGATATCGAGAGCATCGTCGCTGCCGGGCAGCAATGTATTCAGGCGCAAGGCCTGCCGGATGTGGTGGTGGCCAATGCGGGCATCAGTATTGGGATGGATACCGGTGTGCGGACTGATCTGGACGTTATGCAGCGCACTTTCGCCACCAACAACCTCGGGTTGGCAGCCACTTTCCACCCTTTTGTGCGTGCGATGGAGCAGAGGGGTTCCGGTCGTCTGGTAGGGATTGGCAGCGTGGCCGGTATTCGTGGATTACCCGGGCACGGAGCCTATTGCGCAAGCAAAGCAGCCGTTATTGCCTATTGCGAATCGTTGCGCGGGGAGCTGCGTGCCAGTGGTGTGCAGGTGGTGACGATTTGCCCCGGTTATATCGACACGCCGTTGACCCGACAGAATCGGTACTCCATGCCATTCTTGATGCGGCCGGAGGTTTTTGCAGATAAAGCCTTCGACGCGGTGCAACGCGGTGATCGCTACCGCGTGATTCCATGGCAGATGGGTTGGGTTGCAAAGATGCTGCGGGCCTTGCCTGATGCATGGTTTGACCGTGTTTTGGCGGGACGTCCGCGTAAACGCAGGGCAGACGAAGCCTGAATGTAGAGGCCACCATGCAAAAAGGGACCCGAGGGTCCCTTTTTAGTTCTGCAGAAGCAGTTCCTGGCTTAGTAGCTGGAACGGCCACCGCCGTAGCCGCCGCCACCGGAACGGTCACCGCCGCCGCCGTAGCCGCCGCCACCGGAACGGCCACCGCCGCCGTAGCCGCCGCCACCGGAGCGGTCACCGCCGCCACCAAAGCCGCCGCCACCGGAGCGTCCGCCGCCACCGTAGCCGCCACCGCCGCCGCCGAAGCCGCCGGAACGTGGAGGACGTGGCTCCATCGGACGTGCTTCGTTCACCACGAGACCGCGGCCACCGAATTGCTGACCGTTCATTGCGTTGATAGCGGTTTGTGCTTCAGCATCGCTGCCCATTTCCACAAAGCCGAAACCCTTGGAGCGACCTGTGTCGCGTTCCATCATGACTTTGGCGCTGGAAACAGAACCGTGTGCTGCAAATGCTTGTTGCAGGTCTTCGTCACGGAAAGAATAAGGCAGGTTGCCCACGTAAAGTTTGTTGCCCATGGAGGGACTCCTCAAAATAACTCAAAACGCGATGGAGTCCTTAACCGCAATCAACAAACCATTGAAGACTTAAAGCAGACGCGAAACTGACACTTCACCGCAAACTTGCACACCGATATTTCGGCAATGCCAGACCATTATGCGTTACTTTATTGCTGAAACCTAATTTTTCTTGTTTTTTCAGGCTAGCCGGCAGAATCGATATCGTTTTCGCGGTAATGCCGCCATTGCTGCATACTGTTTCGCAATGTCAGAAGCTGCTTTTCAAAGCGGGGGCAGGCCTTGCAGGCCATGAGGTGGAAATACAAAGCGACACGGTCTGCCACCGGCAGGGCGCGATCTTCCCTCGCTACCATCAGGGCGGCGGCTTCTTTGCATGTACGGCGCAGCAGCTTCAAAGGGCACCTGCTTTCTGGAACCAATTCATTTCAAGACATTCCCTGAGCCTCAATCGGGCACGGTGGAGTTGCACGTAGAGATTCGTCGGGGTCAGGTCAAGTTCCTTACAAATTTCTTCGCTCGACAACTCCAGCCATTCGCGCATCAAGAACAGCCGCCCTTGCACAGCAGGTAGTTTTTCCGTGCAGGCCTCCAGAATTTCAAAGAACTGCCGGCTGCTGGTTTGCTGCTCCGGGTTGCCCCAATCGGCAGGTGTTTCCACAAAGTGCCCATCTGTCTTGAAGTTCAGCAGCTCCAGCGGGTCGGTGTCATCGTCTTGCGAGCTGCCCACCCCAGTGACTTCCCGCCCGTGATGGCGTAGTGCATCCACCACCTTGTGTTTGAGGATGCCGACCAGCCAGGTTTTGAGTTGGGACCGGTTGTCGAATGCTTGCTGTTTGGCGAGCGCGGCCAACAAGGTTTCCGAGACAGCATCCTCCGCCCATGCGTCATTGCGCAGTTGCAAACGGGCGAATTTGTAGAGATAGTCGCGATGTTCTGCGACCTGGTTTTCGTAGCGGGTCATGGGGTGCTCGCGAAGTGTGATGCGCAGTGTACGGGCGAGTTTCAAAAATTTTTCGGTGCCGTGTGTAAGAAAGCCGCTGGTTGCCGGACTAAACGTCAACCACAGCGCTGGAGCGCACCGCACCGGCGGCTGAATGGTTGTTTTCATTGATGCAATTACTCTAGGAGTTTCGACATGAACCAACGTGCCCTGCTTGCCGCTACAGCTGCCACCCTGATGTCCCTGACCTTGGCTTCCGCGCCTGTTGCCGCCCAGGAAAAAGAAAAATGCTTCGGTATTGCCAAGGCCGGTCAAAACGACTGCGCCAACGCATCCGGATCTCACTCGTGCGCTGGCCAGTCCAAAGTGGACATGGGCAAGGATGAGTGGAAATATGTGGCTAAAGGTACCTGCGAAAAAATGAAGGGCAGCCTGATGGCTCCCAAGATGTAAATCTGCATCGATTGCATTTCCAAGTCCGCCACTACGCATACCCGATCATGCAAGCCACACACGCCCCGGAGTTCTCCGGTGAAGTTCAGGCCGGTATAGGGTGGCGGCACCCTCATTACGCGCAGCTGCTGCAACAGCAGCCTGTGCTGGACTTTCTGGAAGTCCACTCCGAGAATTTTTTCGCCCATGGCGGCGCCAGCCTGGCTGTATTGGAGCAGGGGCGTGCCCTGTATCCGGTTAGCCTGCATGGCGTGGGCCTGTCCCTAGGATCGGTGGCGGGGCTGGATCCTTGGCATCTGGACCAGTTAGATGCACTGGTCCGCCGCATCGACCCGGTGCGGGTCAGCGACCATGCCAGTTTTGCCCGTGCACCATGGGATCCGGTTGCCATGGTGCATGCTGCCGACCTCCTGCCATTGCCGTTAAGTGACGAAGCGCTGGACACACTCTGTGCCAACGTGCAGCGCGTGCAGGACCGCTTGCAGCGCCGCTTCATGGTGGAAAACCTGTCGGCCTATCTGCAATGGTGCCCGGTGCCGGGCGAGCAGGAATGGAGTGAGCCGGATTTCCTCAATGCTTTGGCCCGGCGTACCGGCTGCGAGTTGCTGGTCGATGTGAACAACATCTACGTCAATGCGCTGAACGCACAACTGCAGGGCGACGCCCGCGACCCGGTGGACGCATGTTGTGCCTGGCTCGACGCTATCGACCCTGCAGCGGTAGGCGAGCTGCATGTGGCCGGACATTGCGAGGTGAATGACGCGCACGGCCACATCGTGATCGATGACCATGGCAGCCGTGTCTGTGATGCGGTGTGGGCGGTCTACCGCCACGCCATCCGGCGCTTCGGCGCAGTGCCCACGCTGGTGGAGTGGGACACGGATGTGCCGGCCTTGGACGTGCTGCTGGGTGAAGCCGACTTGGCGCGCCAGATGGCTCAAGCCGCCTTGAAATCCGCCGAGGCGTGCGACGCATGAGCACCCTGGCACAGCAACAACAAGCGTTGGTGGCAGCGCTTTTCGACTGGCCTGCGGAAAATGCTATGGAAAACATAGCTGCTCGCGCAATGGACCCGGGCGCTAGAGGCCTGAAAGCCTATCAATCGAATGCGCATGCGCTGGCAGAACGCGCGTTGCAGGCCGCTTATCCGGTGTTGACCCAACTATTAGGCGTCGAAAGCATGAGGGATTTGGCCCGTGCCTGCTGGCATGCCCACCCCCCTGTGCGCGGCGATGTGGCGCAATGGGGCGAAAGTCTGGCTGCCTTTATGGCGAGTAGCAGCCAGCTGCAGGACACGCCCTTTCTCCCCGATGTGGCGCGTTTGGAATGGGCCCTGCACAGCATGACCACGTTGGAAGACGCGACCCCGGACCTGAACACATTGACGCTATTGAGCACCCAACACCCCGGCATGTTGTGCTTACGCTTGGCGCCAGGTGCCGCAGTGCTGTGCAGTGATTGGCCGGTTGCCACCATCCATGCGGCGCATGGTCAGAACGGCCCCAGCTTTGATGAGGTCGGTCGTTTGTTGCAAGCCAAAGCGGGCGAGGATGCAGTGATCTGGCGGCAGGGGTTCAAGCCCTGTGTGCGTGTGGCCTTGGAGGGGGAGGCTTCGCTCCTTCACGCCCTGCTAGCGGGCCGCAGCCTGGGTCAGGCTTTGGACGGCGTGCCCCATCTGGATGTTTCTCAGTGGCTGACCCTGGCTGTTCAAAGCGGCTTGTTGTTGGCGGTGTATTCCGGCGAGTGATCGCCATGTCCTGTGTTTGAAAAGAGTCTGTATGAAATCTCTATTGGCAACCTCATCCCGCGCCGATGGCGGGTATTGGCTCACGCGCTTTGTCTCGCTTGTGGCAAGCGGTCACCGTGTACTGGATGCATTGCAAGCGCCTGCTGCGTTGCTGGCGCGTCTGTATGTCGCGAACGCATTTTTCTCCTCCGGCTTGACCAAGCTGCGCGACTGGGACATCACACTGTCCTTGTTCATGGACGAATACCACGTGCCCCTGCTGCCTCCGGAGCTGGCAGCCTGGATGGGCACTGCGGGTGAGCTGGTGTTGCCGGTGCTCTTGGTACTAGGCTTGGGCGGCAGGTTCGCGGCCCTGGGCTTGAGCGTGGTTAATGTGATGGCGGTGCTGTCCCTGAGCGAGATTGCGCCCGCCGCGCTGCAGCAGCACATCACTTGGGGTGTGTTGCTGTTGACTCTGGCTTTGTACGGCCCGGGTGCATGGGCGGTAGACCGCTTTATCAATAAAAATGGGCGCTAGCACCCATAGAATATGCGCAGGTAGCTATGAAAAGCATAGCTGCCTGCTTTAGCAGCCCGATTACCAGTTGGCTTCCCGCTCGGGGCTGGCGCTGATTTTGTGGATCGAGAGGTCGGCGCCGTCGTATTCTTCTTCCTGGCTCAGGCGCAGGCCCATGGTGGCTTTGAGCACGCCGTAGACCACAAAGCCTGCCGCAGCCGCCCAGGCCACGCCCATGGCGGTGCCGATGAGTTGCGCGGCGAGGTTCACGCCGCCCAGGCCGCCGAAGGTGGTGCTGCCAAAAATGCCGGCTGCAATCCCGCCCCAGGTCCCGCACAGGCCGTGCAGCGGCCAGACGCCCAGCACGTCGTCAATCTTCCATTTGTTTTGGGTCAGGGTGAACATCACCACAAAGATGGCGCCCGCCACACCGCCCACTACCAGTGCACCCAGCGGGTGCATCAGGTCAGAGCCGGCGCACACGGCCACTAGGCCAGCCAAGGGGCCGTTGTGCACAAAGCCGGGGTCGTTCTTGCCCATGAGCAGGGCCACTAGCGTGCCGCCCACCATGGCCATGAGCGAGTTCACCGCTACCAGGCCGGACATTTTGTCGAGCAGCTGTGCGCTCATCACGTTAAAGCCAAACCAGCCCACGATCAAAATCCACGCGCCCAATGCGAGGAACGGGATGCTGCTCGGCGGGTGAGCCGACATCGCGCCATCTTTGCGATAGCGGTTGCTCCGTGCACCCAGTAAGAGTACGGCACCCAAAGCGATCCAACCGCCCACGGCGTGCACCACCACGCTGCCGGCAAAGTCGTGAAACTCGTCGCCGGTCAGCGCCTTGATCCAGGCCTGCACGCCAAAGTGCTGGTTCCAGGCAATGCCCTCGAAGAATGGATACACCAAGCCGACGATGACGGCGGTGGCAATCAGCTGCGGCCAGAACTTGGCCCGCTCGGCAATGCCGCCCGAAATGATGGCGGGAATGGCAGCAGCAAAGGTCAGTAAGAAGAAGAACTTCACCAGCGCATAGCCGTTTTGCGCGGCCAGTTGCTCGGCGCCGATAAAGAAGTGCGTGCCATAAGCCACGCTGTAGCCCACGGCGAAATACACCACGGTGGACACCGAGAAGTCCACCAGGATCTTGACCAGCGCGTTCACCTGGTTCTTGCGGCGCACGGTGCCGAGTTCCAGAAAGGCAAAACCGGCGTGCATGGCCAGCACCATGATTGCGCCCAACAAAATGAACAAAGCGTCCGCGCCCTGTTTTAGTGCTTCCATACGAGTCCTTTGGTCGTTAAATGCTTGTGCTTGGTGCAAAAGCAGCTCAAAACTGCTTTGCGCACCAAAATCAAGCAAAAAACACGCCAACTAGTCCAAGCTGGTGCATTGCGCGCTTGAGCGCAAAAACGCGTGCCGTTGATATACTTGCCACACACAGCGCCAATTTGCTCCAGCTTGCGGGCGCTTAATAAATTCAGCTAAACACGGACCCGCCTTCAGGCATTGCAACCCGGCCCGCGTTTAGCGTTGCCGGGTTTTGTTTTTATGCTGATTGCCACACCCCAAACCATGCGCTTTGATGCCCCTTTGCAGTTGCAAAGCGGAGCGTCCATCCACGGCTATTCCCTGAGTTACGAGACCTACGGCACGCTCAATGCCGACAAGTCCAATGCGGTGCTGGTGTGCCACGCCCTGAACGCCTCCCACCATGTGGCGGGTGTGTACGAAGGACAGGACAAGTCCGAAGGCTGGTGGGACAACATGATCGGGCCGGGCAAGTCGGTGGACACCAACAAGTTTTTTGTCATCGGCATCAACAACCTGGGTTCTTGTTTTGGCTCCACCGGCCCGATGCATACCCACCCTGACACGGGCAAGGTCTATGGCGCGGACTTTCCGGTGGTTACCGTGGAAGATTGGGTGAATGCCCAAGCCCTTCTGCTCGATGCGCTGGGCATCCAGACGCTAGCTGCGGTCTTGGGCGGCAGCTTGGGCGGCATGCAGGCCCTGAGCTGGACGCTGCAATACCCTGAGCGCATGCGCCACGCGGTGGTGGTGGCCAGTGCACCCAACCTGAATGCCGAAAACATTGCGTTCAATGAAGTAGCGCGCCGCGCCATCGTGACCGACCCCGACTTCCATGGCGGGCACTTTTACCAGCACGGTGTGATCCCCAAACGCGGCTTGCGCATTGCCCGCATGATCGGCCACATCACCTACCTGAGCGACGATGTGATGAACGCCAAGTTCGGTCGCGAGCTCAAAGACAAAGTGCTGGCCAGCGCCAACGGCTACAAGTACAGCACGCAGGAGGTGGAGTTCCAGATCGAGAGCTACCTGCGTTACCAGGGCGACAAGTTTGCCGAGTACTTTGACGCCAACACCTACCTGCTGATCACCCGCGCGCTCGATTACTTTGACCCGGCCAAAGCCTATGGCGGCGACCTGAGCCAGGCCCTGGCTCGGACGCGCGCGAAGTTCTTGCTGGTGAGCTTTACGACCGATTGGCGCTTCAGCCCTCAACGCAGCCGCGAGGTGGTGAAGGCCCTCTTGGACAACAAGCGTGACGTGAGCTACGCCGAAATCGACGCACCCCATGGTCATGATGCCTTTTTGCTTGATGACGCCCGTTACATGAGCGTAATGCGCTCTTATTTTGATAGCATTTCCACGGGTTTGGAGGTGGCAGTATGACCGACTTGAATACCTTGCATGCGATTGCCAGCTTGGTGCCTGAAGGCTCGCGCGTGCTGGACCTCGGTTGCGGCGACGGCGCCCTGCTGGACCACCTGCAGCGCGAGCGCGGCTGCAGCGGTTATGGCGTAGAGCTGGACGATGCCAATGTGCTGGCCTGCGTGAAGCGCGGCGTAAATGTGCTGCAGCTCAACCTTGACCAAGGCTTGACCGTGTTTGAGGACGCCAGCTTCGATGTGGTGCTGCAGATCGACACCCTGCAACACCTGCGCAATGCCGAGACCATGTTGCGTGAAACCGCTCGCGTGGGCCGGGTCGGTATCGTGGCATTTCCCAACTTTGCCCACTGGCCCAATCGCCTGAGCATCTTGCAGGGGCGTATGCCGGTGACCAAGCGCCTGCCTTACCAGTGGTACGACACGCCCAACATCCGCGTGGGCACCCATGCGGACCTTGAGGTATTGGCAGCGCGCAATGGACTGCGCGTGCTGGACAGTTTTGGCTTGCAGGACGGTCGTACGGTGCGTTGGTTGCCGAATTTGCGGGCCGGCACTTCGGTGTACAAATTGGCGCATTAGTGCGACTTTTTGCGGGTAAGCCTGCGGCTGTAGGGGGTGGCGCGCATGGCATGATGGATGCTTGGCTTAATTTGCAGCAGGAGCTCCATGAACGCCCGCGTTCCCTCGTCCGTTTTCGACACCGCCCAAGCCCTTGACCACGTCAGCGCAGCTTGGGATCAGGACATCGTCCACCGCCTGACCGATTACATCCGCATCCCGGCCAAGTCGCCGATGTTTGACCCCGATTGGGCTTCGTCTGGCTTGCTCGATACCGTGGTGCGCAACACCGCCCAGTGGATCGAAGCCCAAAAAGTACCCGGCCTGACGCTGGAAGTCATCCGCCTCGAGGGTCGCACGCCGGTCCTGTTTTTCGAAGTCGAGGCCAGTGGTGGCGAAGCCGGCGAACAGCTGGCCTCCGGCCAGACGGTGCTGATGTATGGCCACTTGGACAAGCAACCCGAGTTCTCCGGTTGGCGCAACGACCTCGGACCTTGGACTCCCAAATATGAGAACGGCAAGCTCTATGGCCGTGGTGGCGCGGACGATGGCTATGCCGCGTATGCCGCCATTGCTGCCCTGCAAGCGCTCAAGGCCCAAAAACTGCGCCACCCGCGCATCGTGGGTTTGATTGAGACCTGCGAAGAAAGCGGTTCTTACGACCTGCTGCACTATGTGGATGCGCTCAAGCCCCGGCTGGGCGAGGTCGGGCTGGTGGTCTGCTTGGACTCCGGTGCCGGCAATTACGACCAGCTCTGGCTGACCAACAGCCTGCGCGGCATGGCCAGCGGGGTATTGAAAGTGGAAATTCTGACCGAGGGCATTCACTCGGGGGATGCCAGCGGCTTGGTGCCGTCCAGCTTCCGCATCCTGCGCCAGGTGCTGGACCGGTTGGAAGACAGCAAGACCGGTCATCTGCTGCCCTCCAACTTCCATTGCGAGGTGCCTGTGCAGCGGATGCAGCAGGCCCAAGCAACCGCAGCAATATTGGGTGACGAGCTTTTCAAACGCTTTCCGTGGGCCCACTACGATTGCGGCGGCGCCACCACGTTCGCGCTGCCCACGACCTCCGACCCGCTCGAGGCCTTGCTCAAGCGCACCTGGCAGCCCACGCTCAGCGTGACCGGTGCCGATGGTTTTCCAGATATCCAAAACGCGGGCAATGTGCTGCGGCCCTACACCGCGTTCAAGCTGAGTCTGCGGCTGCCGCCCTTGGTGGAAGCTGCTGCTGCGGTGCAAGAGCTCAAGGCGCTCTTGGAAGACAACGCGCCCTACCAGGCCAAGGTCACTTTTGAAGGCATGTCCAGCGCAACTGGCTGGAACGCGCCTGATACCGCCCCTTGGTTTGACGCGGCACTGAACGACGCCTCGAATGCGCATTTTGGTGCGCCTTGCGGTCACATCGGTCAGGGCGGCACAATTCCGTTGATGAACATGCTCTCCAAGGGCTTTCCCAAGGCACAGATGATGGTCTGCGGCGTGTTGGGACCCAAGAGTAATGCCCATGGACCCAATGAATTTTTGCATGTGCCCTACGCCAAAAAACTCACGGCGGCGGTGGCACAAGTGATCTCCCGATTCCCTTGAACAGGCAGGAACGCATGGCCTCTGATTCGACTCTCAGCACATTTACCGCCAATGATGGCGACAACCTGGCCGTGCAGGACTGGCCGCTGGAGCCCGGTGTTCCTGTGCGCGGTGTGGTGCTCATCGTGCATGGTTTGGGCGAACATGCGGGCCGCTACCAGCATGTGGCAGAGCAGCTGAATCAATGGGGCTTTGCGGTTCGCGGCTATGACCAGTGCGGCCATGGTGAAAGCTCCGGCCTGCCCGGGAGCTTGCGGTCCGATACCCGGCTTCTGGATGACTTGGCCGATCTCGTGGACGCCACGCGGGCACGCTTCAAACCCGGCACGCCTTTGATTGTGCTGGGGCACAGCATGGGCGGCTTGGTGGCGGGCCGCTTTGTCTCGCTGGGGCTGCGCAAGATAGATGCCTTGGTGCTGTCTTCGCCGGCCTTCAATCCTGGCATGAATGCCTTTCAAAAATTTCTGGTCTCGGTGTTGCCCAAGATCGTGCCCAACTTGCGTGTGGGCAATGGCTTGAATGCAGCGCATATCTCGCATGACCCTGCTGTGGTCCGCGCCTACCTGGAAGACCGGCTGGTGCATGACCGTATCTCGGCGCGTCTGGCGCAATTCATTGCGACGCAGGGTGTGGCGACTTTGCAAGCAGCGCCTTCATGGACCGTGCCCACGCTCTTGATGTATGCCGGGGATGATCGTCTGGTCAACCCCCAAGGCAGCCGCGACTTTGCCGCTGCAGCCCCCGCCTCGCTGGTGAAGTCGGTCTGTTTTGACGGTTTTTTCCATGAGATTTTTAATGAGCCTGATGCCACGCCGGTTTTTAATACCTTGCGTGATTGGCTGGACAAGCGCTTTTGACGTGCAGGAACCGTGTTGATCGCGTGGCTTTTTAACCCCTCCGTCGGATGAACTTTCTTCTCACACGGTGGCGGCGTTTGCGTTTGCGCGTGCGCAAAGGCATGCCTTTGCGCTACACCATGATGGTCGTAGTGGTGGTGGGTGTCTTGCTGCCTGCGCTCTTGCTCTTGGCGTTGGAGCAGCGGATTTCAGAAAAGTCCCAGCAGGCGCTTTTGACCCAGAGCGAAACAGCGCTGATGAAAATCGGCAGTGTGTCTATCGCGGAACCGATGTGGGTCGTTGACCGGGTGGCGCTGGATGCTGCGGCCGTGCGCTTGCTGGAAAGCCCGCAGATCGTGGCGGTCCGCATTGAAGACGGCCTTGCCAACACCCCGGTTCTGGAGCGAGTGCGTGCCGATTTCACCGGTGACCTGGATCGCGATACCGCCGGTGCCCGGTTAAGCCGTCGTGCCCAACCGGTGATGCGCAACGGCGAGTCCCTGGGCACGCTGGTGCTGTGGTTTGACGCCGACTACGGGCGAGGTCTGCTGCAGGCGCGGCGCGACCAGATGTTGGTTTTGGTGTTGCTCCAGACCCTCGCGATTTTGGCGGTGCTGATGCCGATTCTGGTCACCCGGGTGTTGCGTCCTATCGAGCGCTTGAAAGAGCATGCCAGTGCCTTGCTGGACCACAACCTCGACGCCCCGGCCGCTCAACTTTTTGTCTGGCGCAGGCACGATGAGCTCGGCTTGCTGGGCCGGCATTTGGGCCGGGTGCAGGAAGAGTTGCGCGAGCTGTTCATGCAGTTGGGCAAGAAAAATGCACAGTTGCAGCAAATGGCGTTTTACGACCAGTTGACGGGCCTGCCCAACCGCTCGCTGTTTATTGACTTGGTGCAGCGCGAAATGCTGGCGGCAGAGCGCCATGGCCAGCACTTCGGCATTTTCTTTATCGACCTGGATCGCTTCAAGGCGGTCAACGATTCCATGGGGCATGCCGCGGGCGATGCCTTGCTGATCGAAGTCGCGCGCCGGTTGCGCGAGGTGCTGCGCGAAGTCGATGTGGTATGCCGCCAGAGCGGAGACGAATTCCTGGTGCTGGTGCGGGACATCGACCACTGGGAGTCGCTGGGAGAGTTGGCACAGCGCATCTTGCGGGTGGTGGAAGCGCCGGTGGTTTTGGCGCAGATACCGGTCAAGGTGTCGGCCAGTATGGGGATTGCCCTGTTTCCCGAGGATGGCCGCGATTTTGAGACGCTGGTCAAAAATGCGGATATCGCGGTCTACCAAGCGAAGACACTGGGCCGGGCCCGCTACAGCTTTTATCACTCCGAGTTGAACTCGCGATTGCTGGCCAATCTGGAGCTCGAGCAAGAGCTTGCCTATGCGATCGACCATAACCAGCTGGTGCTGCACTACCAACCGCAAGTAGATGCCGCAGGCGGCCAACTTGTTGCGGTGGAGGCCCTGGTCCGCTGGCAGCACCCGACCCGCGGCCTCTTGTATCCGGCCCAATTTATCGGTTTGGCCGAGGAGTCCGGACAAATTGCAGAAATGGGCGTCTGGACCTTGCGCGAGGCCTGCCGCCAACTCGCAGACTGGACCGCGCGTGGAGTCATGGTGGGCAACATGGCGGTGAACGTGTCGGCGTTGGAGTTCCGCGATCACCGCTTGCTGGACAGTTTGCAAGCCGCCTTGGAAGCCAGCAGCGTGCCGCCGCAGCGCCTGGAGATCGAGATCACTGAAAGCGTCTTGATGGCGGAGACGGAAACCAGCCAACGCATCATTGAGCGCTTGCGGCAGATTGGTGTGGGCATCGCGATTGATGACTTCGGCACGGGTTACTCGTCGTTGGCTTATCTCAAGCGCTTGCGCCCCCACCAGCTCAAAATTGACCGTTCATTCGTGAATGACACCGAAACCGACAGCGACTCGCGCGCCATCGTCAAGGGCGTCATAGGCCTTGCGAACGCCTTGGGGCTGAATGTGGTGGCCGAAGGGGTGGAAACCACCGAGCAGCAACAGTTTTTGATCGAGGCCGGCTGCCACACTTTGCAAGGGTATTTCATTGCCAAGCCCCTCAGTGTGGACGCTTTGGAGGACTGGCTTAGCCACCGCACAACATAAATTGACACAGGGAGACACAGGATGAATAAACCAACCCAAACATCCGTAGACACATCGTTTGTTTTCACCGCACTCGTGCTGGCTGCACTCAGTGCGTCGCCGGCTGCAGTACACGCCGCGGGGACAATGAATAGTACGTTTGAAGCCAGACCCGTGGTGCAAGGGGTACCTTTGCAGCTCAACGGTGCGGGGACTCGCTACCGTGCGATTTTCAAGGTCTATGACATGGCTTTGTACACCCCCGCCAAGGTGAACACGCCGGAGTCCTTGATCGCCATGCAGGGCCCCAAGCGCTTGAGTTTTGTGGCTTTGCGCGATTTGCCGGGCACTGATTTGGGCTTGGCCTTTATCAAAGGCTTGACCAACAACTCACCGGCAGAACTGGTTCAAAAACACACCGCTTCGAGCACCCGGTTGATTGAGATTTTCTCGGGCAAGGCGAAGCTGTCGGCGGGTGACACCTTTGCGATGGAGTTCGTACCGGGCAAGGGCACGACCTTCTACATTCAAGGACAAGCGCAGGGTGCACCGATCGGCGACGCCGAGTTCTTCAGCATGGTGCTCAGAATCTGGATTGGCCCGGTGCCGGCGGACTTCAAACTCAAGGACGCCCTGCTCGGCCTTTGAGCTGTAGCCAGAGCAAACCAGCTGCCGTGAGCAGCAGCGGGGGGATGGATCCGATGTTGAGCCAGGCCCACCCCTGCGTGATCACCAGGGCGCCGGACGTAAGCGAGCTCAGGGCCATGACTGCAAAAACGCAGAAGTTGATCGCGGCTTGCGCCCGGTCTTTTTCTTCCGGCCGGTAGGCGCTGAGTGCCAAGGTGGTGCTGCCGGTGAACAGGAAGTTCCAACCCACACCCAGCAAAAACAGCGACACGACAAACTGTTGCAGCTCCAAGCCGCTCAGGGCAATCGCCACACACAGCAGGTTCAGGGCCAGTCCGACGGCCATCACAGGCAATGTGCCAAACCGCTTGATCAGGTGGCCGGTGAAGAAGCCGGGCGCAAACATGCCGATCACGTGCCACTCCAGCACCAGCGCGGCATCGTCAAAGCGGAGGCCGCATTGCTGCATCGCCAGTGGGGTTGCCGCCATCAGCAGGTTCATCACGCCATAGCCCATGGATGCGCTCAGACAGGCCACCAGAAATGCCGGTTGGCGTGCGATCTCTGCCAGGGAGCGGCCGGTGTGCGTTAGGTTTGCGGGTGGCTGGTGGGGCGGAAACTGCACCCACGCCATGAGCACCATCGCCAGTAATGCGACGCCAGCCAACACGAGATAGGCCCCGGTAAATGGCACCTCCATCAGGGTGCGGGTTTGGGCGGCAAGGTTAGGTCCGGCAATGGCACCCAGAAGACCGCCTGCCAGCACCAGCGAGACCGCTTTTTCACGAAAGGCCGGCAAGGCCAACTCGGCAGCGGCAAACCGGTACAACTGCCCGTTGGCGCTGTAATAGCCGGCCACCACCGTCGCCGCGACCAAGCCCCAAAACTGGTGGTGTGCCACGCACCAGGCGCCCGCCAGCGCCGATACCACGGCGACTGCCAAGCCAATCTGGAACGAGGTCCGGCGCCCGAAGCGCGCTTGTGTAGCAGCCACCAGCGGGGTGGCCAAGGCGCCGCCCACGACGTAGCCCATGACGGGTAGCGTCGCCATCCAGCCATAGGGGGCCAAGCTCAAGCCCACCAGTCCATTGATGGCAATGAAGGTGACGTTGTTGGTGAGAAACAGCCCCTGGCACAGAGCGAGCAGCCAAAGGCTACGGTTCATGCTTGGGTCAGCAAGGTGAGTGCTGCAAGCGCTGCGGTCTCGGCCCGCAGCACGCGCGGCCCCAGGGACGCGGGTGCAAAGCCGGCCATGATGGCTAACTCTTCTTCCGCGTGGCTCAGGCCTCCTTCGGGGCCGGAAAGAAACCAGGCAGGCCCGGGCTGCGCGGGCAAGCGTGCAACCGGTGTGCTGCCGGCGCGCAAGGACAGCAGCAAACGCTGGTGGTCGGCTTGTCCGGCGGCCGGTGTTTTCAGCCACTGGGCCAGGCTTTGCATCGGATGGATGACGGGCACCAGGTTGCCGCCACATTGCTCGCACGCCGAGATGGCCACGCTTTGCCAATGGGCGATTTTTTTCTCAGCCCGCTCGCCGCTGAGTTTGAGCACACTGCGCTCGGTCATCAGCGGTTGGATGCTGGCAACGCCGAGCTCGGTGGCTTTTTCAATCAGCCAGTCCATGCGGTCGTTGGCCGGCATGCCGACCGCGAGGTGGATCTGCCGTGCGGGTTCACGCGCCATGCTGCGGGCTGCGCCCACACGCACTTGGACATCGCTGCGGCCCATGCGGGTGACGGTGGCATCGTATTCGTTCTGGCTGCGCCCATCGAACAGGGTGATGGCATCCCCCGGTTGCAGGCGCAGCACCTGTACGTGCCGGGCGGCCCCTGCAGGCAAGTCGAGTTCCGTGTCGCTCACCAGAAGGGCAGCGCAGTAAAAGCGTGGCATATATTGCTATGAATTCAGGAGCGCTAGGCGCAAGTAAAAAGGGCGCTAGCGCTGTTTTTGGCTATGAACGGCCGAACGCGAAGACATTCGGCACTTCAATGCCATCCACCTTTTCCACCAAGCGCAACAAAGGCTTGAGCTGGATATAGCGGCTGCAGGTGCTGCGGATGTAGTCGATAAAGCGGGGCGTATCGGCGAGGTACTTGGGCTTTCCATCACGCAGGGTCAGCCGGGCAAAGATGCCGGCGATTTTGAGATGGCGCTGCAACCCCATCCATTCCACGCCACGGTAGAACTCACCGAAATCGTCTCCCACCGGCAGGCCCGCCTTGCGGGCCTTTTCCCAATAGCGGATCGTCACGTCGAGGCAGAAGTCTTCTTCCCATGTCAAAAACGCGTCACGCATCAGGCTGGCAATGTCATAGGTGATGGGGCCGTACACCGCATCTTGAAAGTCGAGCACGCCCAGGTAGCGCGGATCGGTCTGGCCGGGCACTGCGATGTTATCGGGCACCATCAGGTTGCGGGGCATGAAATCGCGGTGGACATAGACGCTGGGCCACGACAGGTTGTTTTGAATCAGCAGCGCGAAGGTGTCATCCAGCGTTTTACGCATGGCCGGGTCGATGGTGACCTGGCGGTGTGCGCCGATGTACCACTCGGGAAACAATTCCAGCTCGCGGCGCAGCAGCGCTTCGTCGTAGGGCGGTAGCACTTGGGGGGCGGACGCTAGTTGCCACTGGACCAGGGTATCCACCGCATTCAGATACAAATCCAAAGGGGGCTGCGCCGGGGCTATGGTTTGCATCATGGTCCGGGTGCCGAGGTCCGTCAGCAGCATGAAGCCGTTGCCTTCGTCCCACGCCAGTATCTTCGGGGCGCGCAAGCCCGCATGGTTAAGCAAGGCGGCAATGTCCACAAAGGGCTTGCAGTTCTCTTTTTCCGGGGGCGCATCCATGATCACCAGGCTTCCGCGGTTGCTTTGCACCCGGAAGTAACGGCGAAAGCTGGCGTCGGCTGAGGCCAGCCCCAGGGTGTCGGGCACGAAGCCGAAACCCGCTTGTTGGCTATCAAACCAGGCTTGAAAACGCTGTTGTCGTTCCGTATCAGCCCATGGAATGGGTGGTAAGGGCGAGGTGGGGGGAGTGGATGTGGCGGACGGCACAGGGTGAGAGCTTGGGGTCATGGATAATCCATTCTACAAAGCCATGCCGCCGCGCCCTGTGGGCAGCGTGCTGGTGCCTTTCTCCCATAACGTGGTTTCTGCCTTCCGCCCATGCGTTTTTCTATGTGCGCTCTGCCCGTCGGGGCGCCTGATTGCCGGCCGCCGTTGATCCGCCTTGTGGCCTTGGTGGCCTTGGCTTGTGTCCAGATGTCTGCACAGGCGCAGCAGGAAGTGGATCAGAGTCCGTTAAAGCTGATCGCCACCCCCAAGTTGCAAGAGGGGCTCGCGGCGACCCAGCTGGAGTCTGGGCCGACCTTCTTGTTGGGTGACACCCTGACCGGCCGTGCCGATCTTGAAACCATCGTTCAAGGCAATGCCGAAATGCGCAAACCCGGCACGGTGATCAAAGCAGACCGCCTCGAACACTACGCCCCTGATGATCTGGCGCGGGCGACCGGCAATGTGCGAATCAACCGCAATGGCAATGTGTTTGAAGGGCCTGCGCTGGAGTTGAAAGTCGAGGCCTTTGAGGGCACTTTTGATTCGCCCCGATACCGGTTTCTCCAAAACGGTGCGCACGGGGATGCCTCGAAAGCGGTTTTCCTGGATGAAAACCGCACCGTGGTGTATGGCGCAACCTACACCACCTGCCGCCGCAAACCCGGGCCTAATTGGGTTCCCGAATGGGTGCTCCGCGCAGCAGACATTGAGTTTGACAGTGGCCAGGACGTCGGCATTGCGCATGGCGCGTATCTGCATTTCATGGATGTGCCCATCCTGCCGGTTCCGGCCATCAGCTTTCCCCTGAGTGATGCCCGCAAGTCCGGGGTCATGCCGCCCACCATTGGCTTGGGGGATGTGAACGGTACCGAAGTCAGTGTTCCTTACTACTGGAATATCGCGCCCAACCGGGATGCCACAGTCACCCCGACCGTGATGACCGCACGCGGCGTGACGGTGGCGGGGGAGTTCCGCTACCTCGAGCCCACCTATTCTGGCGTCGTGCGGGGCAATTACATGCCCGCCGACAAACTGCGCAGCGCAGATCGCTGGGGCGCCACACTGAACCAAACGGGCACGCTCGGCGCGGACTTGGGAAATGCGGCGTACGCGCTCAATCTGAACCGGGTCAGCGATGACAACTACTGGAGCGATTTCGCCAGTATCGGAGCCCTGACCTCGCGAACATTGGCCAACGATGCGGTGACGACCTGGTCCCGCTCCGGCTACACGGTGACAGGTCGGGCTTTGCGGTGGCAGACCTTGCAGTCTTCTACATCGGTGATCACCCCGCCCTATGACCTGACCCAACTCAATGTGTTGCGCAGCCAGCTCAATGACCGTGGATTTGATTGGTCGGTGCAGGGCGACCTGTCGCAGTTTGAGTCGGATCGTGCGCTCACCCTGCAGCCGAATGCCCAGCGGATGTACGGCTTGGCCCAGGTGAGCCGACCCTTTATTGCGCCTGAGGGCTTTGTAATACCCAAGCTGCAGCTACACACATCGGTCTATCAGTTCGATTCGGCGATTTCTACCGGCAACCGGTCGGCTGACAGCACGGTGCCGACGTTCAGCCTTGATAGTGGTTTGGTATTTGAGCGTGACTCTGGCTGGAATGGGCGTGCAATGACCCAAACCTTGGAGCCGCGGCTGTTTTATGTCCGGACCCCTTACCGCAACCAGAGCTATCTCCCCAACTACGATACCGCGGCGAGCGACTTCAACTTCGCCAGCATCTTTACCGAAAATGCCTACGTCGGGCACGACAAGATTTCAGACAACAATTTGGCGACCTTCGGTCTGACGACCCGCTTTTTGGATGCGCAAACCGGCGAGCAATTGGCGCGCTTCGGCGTTGCGCAACGTTACCGTTTTGAAGACCAGCGGGTGACCTTGAACCCCGCTGATGCGCCCGCATTGGCCGGCTGGAGCGACATCCTGCTCGGAGCCGGGGTCAATGTGTCGCGCCAATGGGGATTTGATTCAACGGTGCAATACAACCCCTTGACCTCGCAGTCGAGCCGTGCAACCGTTGGCGCCCGCTATACGCCTTCGCCCTATCGTGTGCTGAATGCCGCTTATCGCTTCCAGCGGGGTGTGAGCGAGCAAATCGACGTGAGTTGGCAGTGGCCCCTGAATGATCTCTGGGGCGATGCAGGCAGCGCAGCAGTTCCCGGCGGTGGTTTGGGTGAGGGCCGCTACTATGGCGTGGGACGCCTGAACTACAGCTTGAATGAGAACCGGATGGTCGATACCCTGTTGGGCGTCGAGTACGATGCCGGCTGTTGGCTTGCCCGGGTTGTGATCGGGCGGGTGCAGACGAGCGCCAGTTCGTCGACCAGCAGCATCAAATTTGAACTGGAGTTTGTGGGATTCACCCGCGTCGGGGTAAGCCCGCTTCAGGCTTTGAAATCGAATATTTCGCGTTACCAGAACTTGCGGGAACCAGGTGGCTCCAATAACAGCCGCTTTAGTAACTACGAATGAAAACCATGAATTTTTGTGTGAGGGCGTTGGCCCTGGCCTGCATGTTGACCGTGTCGGTACCCGCATCGATGGCACAGACCAGCCAAGCCGCAGACTACATCGTGGCAGTCGTGAACTCTGAGCCCATCACTTTCCAAGAGATGAACCTTGAAGTCCGTCGTGTCGGGCAGCAACTGGCGCAGCAGGGGCGCCCTGTACCCGGTGCTGAGGAGTTGCGTCGTTTGGTTTTGGACAGGCTGATCAATGACCGGGCTCAGCTGCAACTGGCGCGGGAGCAGGGTATCCGGATGGATGCGGTCGCTATTGATCGGGCCGAGCAAAACATCGCCAGCCAGAATGGACTGGACGTGGATGCGCTCCGCCAAAAGGCCGCCAATGACGGGTTTTCTGTCACCAGCTTCCGTAACAATTTGCGGGATCAGTTGATTCTGAACCGGCTGCACGAGCGGGAAGTGGAGTCGTCCATCCGTATTTCAGATGTGGATGTCGATCGGGCGATCCAAGAACAGCAGGCGACGAATACGGACCCATTTACCCAGGAAATCAACCTCGCCCAGATTTTGTTGGTGCTGCCCGAGAAGGCCAACGGCGAGGAAACCGCGGCCTTGTTATTGAAAGCCCAAAAGCTGATGCAGCGTGCCCGCAATGGCGAGGACTTCAATGCCTTGGTCCAGGAATTTTCGGCAGCGGATCGCAAGAATGGCGGGCAAATCGGGTTGCGTCGGGGCGACCGTTTGCCCCCCGCTTTTGTGACGGCAACCCAGGGCCTGCAGCCTAGCCAAGTCTCCGACGTAGTGCGTACCGGTGCCGGCTTTCACATATTGAAACTGATAGAACGCAAAGCGCCGGAACGCCTGGTGGTGACGATGGTGCAGACCCGTGCACGGCATATTTTGTTGCGCACCAATGCCCAAATGACGCAAGCACAGGCGATCGCGAGGTTGACCGAGGTGCGCAAACAGATCGTCAGTGGCCAAGCGGACTTCGCCAGTGTGGCGCGCAAGATGTCGCAAGACACTTCTGCTGAGCAGGGTGGCGATTTGGGCTGGGCCTCCCCGGGGATGTTTGTACCGGAGTTTGAGGAAGCCATGGGCCGCTTGCAAGAAGAAGGGGCGGTCAGCCCACCCGTGGTGTCGCGGTTTGGTGTGCACTTGATTCAACTGAATGACCGTCGCCGTGTGGAACTGAGTCCCCAACAGGTTCGCGAGTCGGTGCGTGCCCAATTGCGACAAAGCCGCTACGAGGAGGCCTACACCGCGTGGGCGCGTGATGTGCGGGCTCGGGCGTTTGTCGAGCTGCGCGAGGCACCGCTATGAAACATTTGGCGCGCAAACGCTTTGGACAGCATTTTCTGTCGGATGCCGGCATCATTGACGCCATCGTGCAGGCGATTGATCCCCAACCCGGTCAACCTGTGGTCGAGATCGGGCCCGGCCTTGCCGCCCTGACCCAGCCTCTGGTGGAGCGTTTGGGGCATTTGACGGTGATCGAACTGGACCGCGACCTCGCCAAGCGGCTGCGCAGTCACCCGCAACTCACCGTGATCGAGTCAGATGTCTTGAATGTGGATTTCAGTGCCATTGAGATCGCGCCGGTGGCCCAGGAGTCTGGTACCAAGGCCGCATCTGGCAAGCTCCGTGTGGTGGGTAACTTGCCCTACAACATCTCGACCCCGATTCTTTTTCACCTGTTGGATCACGTAGACCGCATCGAAGACCAGCACTTTATGCTGCAAAAAGAGGTGATCGACCGGATGGTGGCAGCACCCGATAGCTCCGATTTCAGTCGCTTGAGCGTGATGCTGCAGTGGCGCTACGCCATGGAAGATGTTTTGTTTGTTCCGCCCGAGTGCTTTGACCCCCCGCCACGCGTCAATAGCGCGGTCGTGCGGATGGTGCCCTTGGCGCAGCCGCCGGTGCTCGATATCGCCTTGTTTTCAGAAATGGTGCAAGTCGCCTTCAGCCAGCGCCGCAAACTGCTGCGCCACACCTTGGGTGCATGGTTGGAGCAAAAAGGCTTTACCGGGCAGTTTGATGTCCAGCGCCGCGCGCAAGAAGTGCCGGTGGAGGAATACGTCGCGTTGGTGCAGGCTATCAAAACCTGATCAGGCTTCCTGTCTGAAGCCCCTGAACAGAAAACTCGGGGGCGAAAAAAAGGCCTGTCATCGACAGGCCTTTTTTATTGCGCAATGCGGGATTTTTAAGCTGCTGCCAGCCAATAACCTGCATTGAAAGGGCTGCTCATGCGCAGCGCCAAAGGTGATACGTCCAATAACTTGTCAGTGGGCATTTTTTCACCACTCTCGGTTACGGGCTCTGCGATGGCCACTTCGGCCACGGCATCGCTGCTTGCCTCGTTCGCCCGTTCTGCTTGGCTGGTTTGTGCAGAACGGGCTACAGAAAAGAATAGAAGCATCGGAATGGAATTTTCCGGTCTCCCCAGTAATCTGCAGTGTCGCGGAAAATGTCGAGCAACTGCTCGCGCGCTTCCTTGTCGAACTTCACGTTGGCCGGAATGTGCTCCAGCACGGCTACAAAACCGGGCTGTGGGCCTGATTTGTGGACGGGATCCGTCAGGTTGTCGTACAGCGCATCAAAGTTTTTGCTGACAGTCGTGGGCAGCATGAATTGCTGTCCGATCATGTCCAACACATCTTGTTTGGTTTGCGCGTCCGCCAAATTGGCGTACAAAAAGTGGTGGCCCAGACCCTGAGCGGCTTCTTGTAAGTCCGACACGCGAAAAGCGCGGATCGACTGAACGATATTCGTTCTAACAGTTCGAAGTGGCATATCCATCCCCGATTCTCTTTCTCAAAGTACAAAATTCGATTCAGGGCACGATCTTGCGAAAACTCGCATAGTGATCGGCCGTGTAGTAACAAGCTTGTGGCGCCGTGATCTGGCGTCCACCACACACAATTCTTCGGGCACCTCGGTTGGAGGCGCCAGGGGTTTTGACGGTGTACTCACGGTAGAAACCACGTGTTTGTTGGGGGAGCAATCGCTCCCGGTTACCGAAAACACTGCCGTCTTTGTCGTAGGGAAATGGCCCCCCTTGCAGTACCAGTTGGTAGGTCGTGCGCGCTTGGGGCGGCAGGCTGTTGAGTGAGACGACGCTGTCTGTTGCGAAGCCGGGTGTCTCTTTGGCAATTACATGCCCAGAGGTCAGCGCTACCGATAAAAACAAGCCAGTAAGTACTAACTTGATGACTCCCTTGTGCACCCAGAATCCTTTGCGACTACTGCGGGTTAACCCGAAAAACTAAGCCACTAGTGTCGCGGAAACAGCACAAAAAAGCAAGGGCTTGCTCAATAAATAAGCAAGCCCTTACACAAGATTTACAGAATTTGAGGGGCGAGGCCCCTCCGTTTTCAGCGTGTTGCGTTGGCGTCAGCCACTGTCAACGCTGTCATATTCACAATGCGCCGGACCGTGGTGCTGGCAGTCAAAACGTGCACCGGTTTGGCTGCGCCCAACAACACAGGCCCGATGGCAATGTTGCCGCCCGCCGCTGTTTTGAGCAGGTTGTAGGCAATATTGGCAGCATCGATATTGGGCAGAACCAAGAGGTTTGCATCGCCATGCAAGGTGCTGTTGGGCATCAGGGCTTTGCGTGCCGCGCTGTCCAGCGCGACATCGCCGTGCATTTCCCCGTCGACTTCCAGCCACGGGGCTTGTTCACGCAATAGCTCCAAGGTACGGCGCATCTTGATCGCGCTGGGCTCGTTGCTGCTGCCGAAGTTGGAGTGGCTCAGCAGCGCCGCCTTGGGCTTGAAGCCAAAGCGCATCATTTCCTCGGCGGCCATGACCGTGATTTCGCACAGCTCTTCTGCGCTGGGGTCGTAATTCACATGCGTGTCGACCAAAAACACCTGGCGGTTAGGCAGCATCAGGCCGTTCATGCACGCGTAAATCTGGACATCCTGGGGCGTGCTGGGGCTGCCGCCCTGGCGCTTGCCGATCACCTGGTCGATGTACTGCAAGTGGGTCGCGGTGGTGCCCCAGGTACCGCAGATCAAGCCATCGACATCACCCTTGTGCAGCAACATCGAGCCGATCAGGGTCAGGCGGCGGCGCATTTCGATTTTGGCCATCTGCACCGTCACGCCCTTGCGTTCGGTCATCTGGTGGTAGGTCTGCCAGAAGTCGCGGTAGCGGTGGTCCTGCTCCACGTTGACGACGTTGTAGTCCACGTTCTCTTTCAAGCGGAGCCCGAATTTTTCAATCCGCTCAGCAATCACTGCAGGGCGACCAATCAGGGTCGGGAGCGCCAAACGCTCGTCCACCACGATTTGCGCAGCGCGCAGCACGCGCTCGTCTTCGCCTTCCGCGTAGGCCACGCGCTTCTTCAGTGCCTTTTTGGCGGCATTGAATATCGGCTTCATGGTGGTGCCGGATGCGTAGACAAAGCTTTGCAACTTGTCGCGGTAGGCATCCATGTCTTGGATCGGGCGCAAGGCCACGCCGCTGTCCGCTGCGGCTTGGGCAACTGCGGGAGCAATCTTCATCATCAAGCGCGGGTCAAACGGCTTGGGAATCAGATATTCCGGTCCGAACGCCAGTTGCTCGCCCACATAGGCGGCTGCCACCACTTCGCTTTGCTCCGCTTGGGCAAGCTCTGCAATGGCGTGTACCGCAGCGATTTCCATCTCCAGGGTGATCGTGGAAGCACCTGCATCCAACGCGCCGCGGAAGATGTAGGGGAAACACAGGACGTTGTTGACCTGATTGGGGTAGTCAGTGCGTCCGGTGGCCATGATGGCGTCGTCACGTACCGCTTTGACTTCTTCAGGCAAGATTTCCGGGGTGGGGTTGGCCAGAGCGAAAATCAGAGGGCGCGCCGCCATCGATTTCACCATGTCCGCCTTCAGCACGCCGCCCGCGGACAAGCCTAAGAAAATGTCGGCACCGGCAATGACTTCACGCAAAGTGCGTGCGTCGGTTTTTTGGGCGAACTGGATCTTGTCTTCGTCCATCAGCTCGGTGCGGCCCTCATAGACCACGCCTGCCAGGTCAGTCACGAAAATGTTTTCGCGTGGAATACCTAGCTTCACCAACAAGCCAAGGCAGGCCAATGCAGCGGCGCCCGCGCCGGACGTCACCAGCTTGACCGATTTGGGGTCTTTACCTGCGACTTTCAAGCCGTTCAAAATGGCGGCGCCCACGCAAATGGCAGTGCCATGCTGGTCATCGTGGAACACCGGGATCTTCATCCGCTCGCGCAGCTTGCGCTCCACGTAGAAGCAGTCAGGCGCCTTGATGTCTTCAAGGTTGATGCCACCAAAGGTGGGCTCTAGCGAGGCGATGATGTCAACCAGCTTGTCGAGGTCGTTCTTTTCATCGATTTCGATGTCGAACACATCGATGCCGGCGAACTTCTTGAACAAGACGCCCTTGCCTTCCATGACCGGCTTGGAGGCCAAGGGGCCGATGTCACCCAGGCCCAGCACTGCGGTTCCGTTGGTGATCACCGCAACCAAGTTACCCCGACTGGTGTATTTGAAAGCGTTGTTGGGGTCTTTGACGATTTCTTCGCAGGGAGCAGCCACGCCGGGCGAATACGCCAGCGCCAGATCGTGTTGGTTGATCAGCTGTTTGGTCGCCGCAATCGCCACTTTGCCCGGGGTCGGGAACTCGTGGTACTCCAGCGCTGCTTGACGCAACTGGGCTTTTTTCTCAGCGGAATTTGAAACAGGGGGACGTGGCGTAAGCGGCTGGATCAGATCTGTCATTCGGCTTCCTCTGCGGCTGGGGCTCTAGCAAAGGCGCGTGACCCGCAGCACGTTAATGGGCTTTGCATTGTAGACCTCGCTTACTAAAGGCTTACCTGTAAGGAGGTCAACTTTATGCGAATGGGGTATGGGTTTATGTCCAATTACTGCGTGGTGAGTTTGGACATTTCCATGCGGCGCGCGGTGCTCTTTCCGGCAAGCACAAAGCCGCGTTGTACGCCCGCTTTGTCTACAAAGCGCCATGCACCCTCTCCACCTTCGGCCTCCCAGTCACCCGCTACTGCAGGGTGTGCTGCGGCAACCACCAAGGGTAAAGCGGGTGTTTTGACACTGACAGGCATCAGTGGAAATACCACCTCAGTGGGTGTGCCCGCCAGCGTAGCCGCCAAGGCGCGTGCAGCCGTCATCACCGGCATCACATAGGGCAGGGTGCGCTGTCCTGCGCTCTCGTACTGCACACAATCCCCCAAGGCATATACGCCCGGCGCCGAAGTCTCCAGCAGCGCGTTGACCACAACACCCCGTTCACACACGAGGCCCGCGGATCGGGCAAGCTCGGTGTCGGCCCGGAGCCCGATGGCGCTGAGCACGCTATCGGCCACGAGGCTGCGACCGTCTGACAAAGTGATAGACAAGCGCTTGCCTTCGCCATGCTCCACCTTGGCCACAGAGGTGCCGAAGTGCCACTCAATGCCCAGGCCTGCAAGGGCGCTTTCCAACTGCTGGCTGGCGGCTTCGGGCAGCAAGGCCGCCAAAGGGCGGGGTGCCAGATCGCTCACATGAACGTGCACACCCGCTTGGGCTAGGTCGTTGGCAAATTCGCAGCCGATCAAGCCGGCACCCATGACCACCACGGTCTTGCCCTTGCCACTGTCCGGAAGGCTCGCGTCCACCCCTAACCCTTGATGAAAAGCGGCAAAGTCGTCCAAGGTATTGACGGATTGCACTGCGTCAGCCGCATTGCCAGCCAAGGGCACGCGAATCGGGTGAGCACCGGTGGCCAGAACCAGTTGACTGAAGGCCAAAGTCTGAACGCCTGCGGAATTTTGCAGAGTGACCGTGCGGGCCGCTGTGTCAAAGCTGAGCACTTGCGTGTGTGCCATCAGCGTGATGGCGAGTGTCTCTACCATTTTTGCGGCTGGCGTGGTGACCAACTGGGCCGGCGTGCGCTTCTGTGCATAGGCGTTAGAAAGTGTCGGTTTGGCATAGAAGTCGCCGCTGTCGGTCGTGATCAACACCACAGGTGTGGCGCTATCCAGCTTGCGGAACTCACGCACCGTGGACCAACCGGCTACGCCAGTACCGACAACGATAAGGGGTGCTTGGCTCATGCGGGTGCTCCTTCTGCAGCGCGCAATGCCCTGCGCTGGTTGATGCGCTCCCAGCCTTTTTCATGGAAAAAGAAGGCAACGGCTTGCACGGTTGGCTCCAGCAAGCTGAGTGTCAAAGACATCAGCACGTCGCCAGTGACTGCGTAGGCGACCATCGCGGCTACGCTGATGTGCACCACGTAATAACTGGCAGTCTTTTTCAGCGTGGATAAGTTTTGTCGGACAAAGCGGGTCATGCGAGTGGTTCCTTGAAGTGCTTCACCGGGAGGGCTGTGGTTGATGGTGCCCATGCTCCGGGGACTGGAATGAATGGTATCGGAAGCGGATTCCTGTATCCAATCGATATTTACTAATTAATTCATAAAAACTATGATGGGGTAGACACCGCTGTCATCGCGGCAGTGCGCCGGGAACGCAGCATTAGCGGGGTACCGTGATGCTGCTCAGCGCTTCGCGCAGGGTGTCCAGTTGAACCGGTTTACTCAAAAAGAAATCCATGCCCGCCGCACTGCAAGCGGCCCGGTCTTCTGCGTAGGCATTGGCAGTCATCGCAATCACAAAAGGTTGAATGTCCAGCGGCATGGTGCGCAGCGCTCTGGTCGCGCTCAAGCCATCCAGCTCGGGCATTTGCATGTCCATCAACACCACATCGAAGGGCTGCTCGCTCAACTTTTGCAAAGCGACCAATCCGTTTTCTGCTTCTGCTACGGGTGAGCAACCGAGCTGCCGCAATTGGCTGCGGGCGAGAAGTCGATTGATCGGTTGATCGTCCACCAACAAAATACGCAGGCCACTCAAGTCCGTAGTGGGCGCCTCAGGGATTGATACAGGTAGTGCGGGCGGTGTGATCCAGGTATCGGAGGCTTCCAGTCCCAACGACGCTGCCGATAAAGTAAAGCTGAACTCCGAACCCTCGTCAGGACGGCTCGCGACCTTCAAATCAGCGCCCATCTGCGTGATGATGGCTTTGCAAATCACCAAGCCCAGGCCGGTTCCGCCGAATTTTCGGGCAATCGAACTGTCTCCCTGCTTGAAGGGGGAGAACAGCTGTTGCATGACCTCTTCGGTCATGCCGATGCCCGTGTCTTTGACAGAGCAGTGCAGCCCTTCCGGTGTGCACTGCAGGCTGATGGTGATGCTCCCCTCGTGGGTGAACTTGAGTGCGTTGCCCACCAGATTCATCCACACTTGGCGCAAGCGGCTGGGGTCTCCCGTGGCGGCGTAGGGCACATGGCTATCGATCTGGAGTGACAGTGCCACTTGCTTGGCGTTGGCCTGCGGGCGGAACATGTCCAAGGTCTCGGCGACCAAATTCCGGGGATTGAACCTGATGCGCTCCAGCTCCATCTGGTTGGCCTCAATCTTGGAAAAGTCCAAGATGTCGTTGATCAAGTTCAGCAGCGCATTGCCTGCCAGCAAGATGTTGTCCACAAAGTGCGACTGCTCCGCGCTCAGTGGGGTGCTCTTGAGCAGCTCCGTGAGCCCCAGCGCGCCATTCAGCGGCGTGCGAATCTCGTGACTCATCATGGCCAGAAAGCGGCTCTTGGCAACATTGGCCGCTTCTGCTAGCGCCAAGGCGGCTTGTAGGGCCGCAGTCCGTTCGTTTACCCGTTGCTCCAAGGCCTGGTTGACCTCAAACAGCGCCAAGCTTTTTTCTTCCAGCAGTTGCTCGGCCTGTTTGCGGGCCGATTTCTCGCGCTCCACCCGATTGAGCAAACGGCGCAGCGTATCTGCGTGGGCGTCGGAGGCGGGTGGGTTCACCGGGTCAGACATGCGCTTAAGATTTTTGACGCAATTCAAACCGGATGGAGCCATCCGGCAAGTTCACCCTCGTCAGCCCGAGAGGGTCGCCGAAATGCGCAATCGCGCCAGTGATAAGGCCCTCCGCCAAATCGCCGAAGTGGCGCGGAGATGCGTACACCATATCGAGCCCGTCGTCCCGCCGCACACAGTCAAAGCTGGGGAGCTGCGCATCGGGGTAGAGCTTGCGCACTTCGGTGTGGATGACGGATTCGATGCCAAACAGAAAATCCACGGCCGACGGAATGCCTTCGAAAAAGCGGGGGTACAGCGCATGAAACCGGCCGAACAGGTGGGTACCGAAGCCATGGATCAGCGCTGGCACCGGCAAGCCCGAGCGGGCGGACAAAGCCGTCACCATGCCGACGAGTTCCTGGTGGTCATAGGTGCCCACTGAGGTGTAAGCCCCACCACTGGGCGGTGCGCTGTCGTCAATGATGTCGTCCACCATGTCCGCGGAAAAGGTGCTTTCCACCATTTCCAGAAATTCGGTAAAGACCATGCCTTTCATGCGCCATCTCCTTGAAGGTACTGGGGTTATACCTGAGCAGGGGGTCGCTGTCTCGCCCATTTTGCCGACCGGGGCGAACGCCCGGTGCCATACGGAGGTGAGCGCGCGGGGGTATGCTCGCGCCCCTATGAAAACTTCCTTCTTCGGCACCGCCCTGGTGCTTGGCTTGCTGTCAGCCATCGGCCCTTTCGCCATCGACATGTACCTCCCCGCCCTCCCCTCCATCGGCCAAAGCCTCGGTGCTTCCATGGGGGCCGTGCAGGCTAGCTTGATGGCTTTCTTTATCTCGCTGGGTGTGGGTCAGATTATTTATGGCCCGGTCTCTGACATGCTGGGTCGCAAGAAGCCGCTGTACTTCGGCTTGGTGCTGTTTGCTCTGGGCAGCGTGGGCTGCGCACTGGCACCGGATATTGAAACCCTGGTGGTGTTGCGCTTTATCCAGGGGCTGGGCGCCTGCGCGGGTATGGTGATCCCACGCGCCGTGGTGCGCGACTTGCACACAGGCCACGACGCCGCGCGGCTGATGTCGCTGTTGATGCTGGTGTTCAGCGTGTCCCCCATCCTGGCCCCTTTGGCTGGCAGTGTCTTGATCGAGGCATCCGGCTGGCGCGCGGTGTTCTGGGCGGTGACGGTAGCCGCCATTTTGGGCTTGGTGTTGTTGGCCACCAGCCTGCCGGAAACCCGGCCCGCGAAAGACCGTGTCAATAGCAGTGTGGGCAGTGCGGTGGCCGCCTATGGTGTGTTGCTGCGCGACCGGCATTTTTTGGGGCTGGTGTTCATCGGTGCTTTTGGCATCTCTAGCTTTTTTGCCTACCTAGCTAATTCGTCGTTTGTGCTGATCGACCATTACGGTCTCACGCCCCGGCAGTACAGCATCGCGTTTGCGGCTAATGCGGCGTCTTTCATCGGCATTTCGCAGTTCACCGGCAAGCTCAGCGCGCGCTTCGGCCTGGTCAAGCTGGTGAAGTTTGCGGTGGTGGGCTACGCGCTCATGATGAGCCTGCTGCTGGCGGTGAACCTCAGCGGCATCGAGCGGCTCGATGTGATGCTGGGCATGCTGTTTGTGGGCTATGGCTTTTTGGGCCTCGTGGTGCCCACAACGGCCGTGTTGGCCCTGGATGAGCACGGCGAAATAGCTGGCACCGCCTCTGCCTTGATGGGCACCTTGCAGTTTGTGACGGGTGCGGTGGTCATGGGCATTACCGGCGCGCTGGCCGATGGCACCGCCCGGCCGATGGTGGCTGGCATTGCCGGATCCGCAATCGTGGCATTGTTGTTAACCCGTATCACGCTGCGCAAAACTGGCGCAGCGGCGGGCTAAGCCCTCCATCTTCAGATACCCGTTTTCGCAGGAGTGACCCCATGACCGATATCGTTGTGCAACAGCCCGCGGGCGCAGCCAAACAACTCTTCTTGTTGCACCATGGCGTGGGCTCCACGCCTCAAGGATTGGTACCTCTGGGGCGGCGTTTGGCGGCCGAATTTCCGGACGCCTTGGTCGTGAGCGTGCAGGGACCAGAAGCCTCTGACCTGGGTCAGGGCTACCAATGGTTTTCGGTCATCGGCATCACCGAAGAAAACCGCCCGGAGCGGGTGGCCGCCGCCATGCCCGCGTTCGTCAAAGCCGTGCAGGACTGGCAAGCACGGTCCGGCGTGAGCCCCGAGGCCACGGCGCTGGTGGGCTTTTCGCAGGGCGCCATCATGGCCTTGGAATCCACCCAGCAAGATGTCTTTTTGGCCTGCCGCGTGGTCGCCTTGTCAGGCCGCTTTGCCCAGCTGCCACTGGCGCCCCACGCCCACACGACCCTGCACATGGTGCACGGCAAGGCGGACACGGTGATGCACTATGGCTACACCGTGACGGCTGCGGAACACTTGGTAAGCCTGGGTGCGGATGTGACGGCGGATGTCATTCCCTTCCTGGCGCACGAGGTGAACGATGCGGTGGTGGACACCGTGATCGAGCGCCTGTTCGGCCACCTGCCCAAGCGCCACTGGGCGGCTGCCCAGCAGGCCGCTGAGCAGGACGATAGCGCCGAAGACTGATCAGCCGCGCATCAAGGCTTCGATGGCGTCTGCCTCCACCGGCACGCCGCGGCTGATGAGTTCGCAGCCGGTGTCGGTGACGATAGCGTCGTCTTCAATGCGGATGCCAATGTGATGGAACTGCTCCGGCACCCCCGGTGCCGGACGCACATAAATGCCAGGCTCGATGGTCAGCACCATGCCGCTGCGCAGAATGCGTGCGGGCCGGTTCACGATGTCGGCGCCGGTGAGCGCATCCTTGCGCACATGCTTGGTGCCCAGCTCAGACGGCTCGGTGTACGAGCCGCAGTCATGCACATCCATGCCCAGCCAGTGGCCGGTGCGGTGCATGTAGAACTGGAAGTAGGCGCGCTTCTCGATCACATCGTCCAAGCTGCCCACAGTGTTTTTGTTCAAGAGCCCCAAGTCCAACATGCCTTGCGCCAGCACCTTGACGGTGGCGTCATGCGGGTCGGTAAAGCGCGCACCGGCCTTGGTGGCTTCCACAGCGGCCACTTGCGAGGCCAGCACCAGGTCATACAGCGCGCGTTGCGGGCCGCTGAATTTTCCGTTGGCGGGGAAGGTGCGGGTGATGTCGCTGGCGTAACCGTCGAGCTCACAGCCCGCGTCAATCAGCACCAGCTCGCCAGTGCGCACCGGGGCGGCGTCGGCACGGTAGTGCAGCACACAGGCATTGGCACCGGCCGCCACGATGGAGCTGTAAGCCGGGTACTGCGAGCCTTGCAGGCGGAACTCGTGCAGTAATTCGGCGTCCAGGTGGTATTCGCGCACGTCTTTGCCTTCGCGCAGCATGCGGGCAGAGAGCTGCATGGCGCGGATGTGGGCTTGCGCGCTGATCTGCGCGGCGCGGCGCATGACGTCCTGCTCATAGGCATCCTTGATCAGGCGCATCTCGTCCAGTGGGCCGCACAGGTCGCGCACCTGCTCGGGCACCAGGGTGCCAAAGCGCACGCGGGCGCGTAGGCTGCTGAGCCAGCCGTCGATGCGGGTCTCCAGGCCCTTGTGGGTGGCAAAGGGGTACCAGACGGCATCGGCGCCATCGAGCAAGCCGGGCAGGCGCTGGTCCAGCTCGTCTACCGAATAGGCGGCGTCCACGCCCAGGGCGCCCGGTGCGGCATCGGGCCCCATGCGAAAGCCGTCCCAGATTTCGCGCTCCAGGTCTTTGGGCTGGCAAAACAGGGTGGTGGTGCCGTCACCCTGGATGACCAGCCAAGCCCGCGGCTCGGCAAAGCCGCTCAGGTAATGGAAGTAACTGTCATGGCGGAACAAAAAATCCGCATCCCGGTTGCGCTGCTGCTCCGGGGCCGTGGGCAGCACCGCCACGCCATGCGGGCCGATGTGGGCGGCCAGGCGCGCGCGGCGGCCGGCGTAGTCTGCGGTGAGTGCGGAGGTGGAGGGCTGGGTCATGGTGTCTGTGCGTTGAGTTCTGCCAGGCGCTCGGGGGTGCCGACGTCGGTCCAGCGGCCAGTGTAAATCTCGGCGCTCACCCGTGCACCCTGCATGGCCTTGCGCAGGAGCGGAGCCAGCGGCGCTTTGATGCCGTGCGGGTTGCCGGCGGGAATGTCGCACCAGGGCTGGGCAAACAGGTCGCGGTGAAACAGGGCAAAGGTGCTGTAGGTGTAGCGGGGCGCGGTGCTGCCCGGAGCGGGGTCCACGCAGCGGCCAATGCCACCCGCGCCCACGGCCTCAAGCCCGAAGTCACCCTTGGTGTTGTGCGCCGGGTTGGGCACCAGCCACAGGTGTGCCAACATGCCGCTGCCCGCAAAGCGCTCCAAGGCGCTACGGGTGAACACCATGTCGGGCGCAAACACGTCACCCGCCATGGACCAGAACACGGTGTCCAGCAGCGGCAGGGCACGGGCAATGCCGCCCGCCGTTTCTAGTGCGCCGCCGAAATCGCGGCCTTCGTGGGAGTAGTGCAGGCGGATGTCGGTCGCGGATTGCTCTGAATTTGATAGCTGCTCGCGCTCATTCTGCTTGGGCTGGAGGGCTAAAACATCATGAAACTCAGCTTCGATCTGTTCTCCTAGCCAGGCGGTGTTCACCACCGCAGACGCAAAGCCGCCGGCGGCCAGCGCCTCCAGGTGGTACTGCATGAGCGGCTTGCCCTGCACTTGCAGCAGGGGTTTGGGCGTGGTGTCGGTCAGCGGCCGCATGCGCTCGCCGCGCCCGGCGGCCAGCACGATGGCGGGGCTGGCAATTGCCGGCTGGACCGGTTGAAAAGGGAGTGCGTCAGGCATGGGCAGCGAGCATAGCCCAAGCATGAGGGCTGGCGTCAGGTTTGCTGGCTGGGCGCCCGTGTGAGTTGCAATGCCTGCTCCAGCGGCATGGGCTTGCCCAAGGCATAGCCCTGTGCCAAGCCGACGCCGAGTTGGCGCAGGGTGGCCAGTTCCGCGTCGGTTTCCACGCCTTCGGCCACCAAGCGCCCATGGGTGGACTCTGCAAAGCGCACCAGGGCGGCGGCTAAGGCCTGGCGGCTGAGGTCGCGGTCGATGCCCCGCGTCATGCTGACGTCGAGTTTGATGATGTCGGGTGCCAGGTGCAGGATGTGCTTGAAGCTGGCGTAACCGGCTCCTGCATCGTCAACCGCCACCCGCAGGCCCGCGTCCCGCAACGAGCGGGTGATGTGGGCAATGTGGGTGTACATCGTGGCATCCACCACTTCATGTTCCGTGATCTCCAGTACCAGCCGGTCCAGCGGAAGGCCTGCCAGCAATTGCGAGAGTTCGGGGCTCACCACCGTGCGCGGGGACGCGTTGATGGCGAGGTAGATGCCTTCGGGCAGATGGTGGAGCGCCTGCACGGCGCACTCGATGGCGTGAATCTCCATCACGGTGCCCAGGTCGGCTTGGGCGGCCTCCATGAACCACTGCTCTGGCGATTGCGCAGGCCCGCACTGGAAGCGGGTCAACGCTTCAAAGCCCACCAATCGCTGCTGCGTCAGGTCCCAGATGGGTTGGTAGACGCTGCGCATATGGTCCGGCTCCATGGCCCGTGCGATACGGCTTTCGATGTCGGTTTGCGCACGTTGCTCTTGCAGGCGGGCCTCGATGTGGCCTGCCAACATGTCGGACACCACTTGCAGCATGGCGATGTCGCGCCCGTTCAGGCTGTGGTCCGCCCGTGCGCTGAAGCAGCACAAAGTCCCGAAGATCCGGCTCATTGCTGAGCCGGATGGGCGCGCTCAGGTGTGCACCCACGGGCAACGCGCGGGTCGCTGGCAGGGTCAGTGCTTCCGGATGAAGGCCTGCATCTGTGAGCAGGCCAGGCAGGCGCCCGTCGACCACGCGTTGGCAGAAGCTGTCTTCCAGCGCATCGGACTGGCCCACGCAAATGACCGCATCCCGGTTGTCCGCATCTACATAGCGAAAGTAACGGCGGTCGTCCACAAACTCGGAGATGAAGCCCACGTCCATATTCAGGTGGGTGCGGATGGCGTGCAGGCTCCGCGACAGCGTTTCCGTGAAATCCTCGTGCGGCGAAGCAGATTGCTTGTGCGCCAGCCGCAGCAAAGCGCCCTCCAGTGTGCTGGTCATAGTGTCAACCCCCATAGAAAACCGGTTCTTTGCCCGTTTTGCAAATGGTGCCACGCCAGTCCGATGGTGTCCATGTGGAACCAGCGGGCGATCGGTGTTCCTTGATGCAACTCAAGCGGCGGCCTTGGCGCAGTTTTTGCCTGCAGGGCGTGTGCGCAGGGGTGTTCAGGGTCGCGTCATGTGGCCCCGCTAGACTGCCCGCAATCCCGTGGCCCGCTTTGAGCAAAGGAAATCGTTATGCAGCACGTTGTTTTCAACCAGAAAGGTGGCGTCGGCAAGTCCACCATCACCTGCAACCTGGCGGCCATCAGTGCGTCCCAAGGCTTGCGCACCCTGGTGATTGACCTGGACTCGCAAGGCAACTCCAGCCGCTATTTGCTGGGCGCGGATATGACAAACGAACTGCCGAATGTGGCGGAGTTTTTCGAGCAGAGCCTCAAATTCACGGTGCGCGACAAGCCCGTAAGCGACTACATCAGCGAAACCCAGTGGCCCAACCTGGACCTGCTGCCTTCGAGCCCACTACTCGATGAGCTGCACAGCAAGCTGGAGAGCCGCCACAAGATCTACAAGCTGCGTGACGCGCTGGAGCAGTTGGCTGCCGACTACGACCAGATTTACATCGACACCCCGCCGGCGCTTAACTTCTACACCCGCAGCGCGCTGATTGCCGCGCAGGGCTGCCTGATCCCGTTTGACTGCGACGACTTTTCCCGCCGCGCGCTCTACACCCTGTTGGAGAACGTGCAAGAGATCAAGGCCGACCACAACAAGAATCTGGAAGTGGAAGGCATCGTGGTCAACCAGTTCCAGCCGCGCGCCAACCTGCCGCAGCGCTTGGTGCAGGAGCTGATTGACGAAGGCCTGCCGGTCTTGCAGCCCTACCTCGGTGCCTCGGTGAAGATCCGCGAGTCGCACGAGCAGTCCAAACCCATGATTTACCTGGAGCCCGGCCACAAGCTGACCCAGGAGTTTGTGGCTTTGCACGACGCCTTGTTGCCCAAGAAAAAATCAGGCAAAAAGAGCAAGTAGCGCCCGCCCATATTGCGCGAACAGCTCCTTTTTTCATAGCGTTTACAAACCGGTCGCCCGCGCGCGACCGGCACTGTCGATAATGCGCGCTCCATCTTCGAGCCGCTATGCAAACCACTTCCTGGGGCCCCTGGCCCATGCGCATCCTCAAAACCGGCCTGGTGTTGGCAGTGCTGGGTGCCCTGTTTCTGGCCGCTGCGGTCGCGTTTTTCTCGACCCAGCTGCCGGATACATCTTCCCTCTCCAATTACCAACCCAAGCAACCGCTGCGTGTGCTCACGGCCGATGGTGTTGAAATAGCCGGTTTCGGGACCGAACGCCGGGTCTACAAACCCATTGACCAGATCCCCAAGCTGATGAAAGACAGCCTGCTGGCCGTGGAAGATTCGCGCTTCTATGGCCATGGCGGGTTGGACCCCATTGGGGTCGCCCGCGCCATCGTGGCCAACCTGACCGGCGGCCGAACCCAGGGGGCGTCCACGATCACCCAACAGGTGGCGCGCACCTTCTTACTGAGCCGCTCGCGGACACTGGAGCGCAAAATCAAAGAAGCGCTGCTGGCCTACAAAATCGAGTCGCAACTCAGCAAGGACCAGATTCTGGAGCTCTACATGAACCAGATTTATCTGGGCGCGCGGGCTTATGGTTTTGAGGCGGCGGCGCAGGCCTACTTTGGCAAAACGCTCTCTGCGCTCAGTGCGGCCGAGTGCGCCATGCTGGCCGGCCTGCCGCAGAACCCTTACTTTGCCAACCCCATCCAAAATTTTGATCGCGCACGTACCCGCCAGCTGGTGGCCTTGAGCCGCATGCGATCGGAAGGTGTGATCGACGAAGCGCAGTACCAGGCAGCCAAGGCTGAAAAGCTCGCGGTGCGCAAACGCAATGAGGTGGATGTGCACGCGGAGTACGTGGCCGAGATGGTGCGCCAGCAGGTCTATGCCCAGTTCGGCGAGCTGAGCTACACCACCGGCCTCAACGTCACCACCACTTTGCGTGCTGCGGACCAGCAGGTGGCATACAAGGCGCTGCGTCACACACTGGTGGAACACTCGCTGCGCCAGGTCTGGCGTGGTCCGGAGGGGCAGGAGAGCCTCGCTGCCGACTTGAAGGACGAAGATCCGGCCGTGGCCCAGGCGCTGGCCGACTACGACGATGACGAAGACCTGCGCATCGCCATCGTCACCCGTGCCAGTGCCAAGGCGGTGAGCGTGGTGCTGGGCTCGGGGGAGGCCCTCACCATCGACGGTGCCGGCCTGCGTCCCGCGCAGTCCGGCTTGGGTGACTCAGCAGCCGCCAAGCTCAAACTGCGCCGCGGCTCGGTGCTGCGGGTGCTGCAGCAGGGCAAGGCGTGGAGCTTGGTGCAGTGGCCTGAGGCTGAAGGGGCTTTCGTGTCCATGGACCCCGCCAATGGAGAGATTCGCGCGCTGGTGGGTGGCTTCGACTTCCACCGCAACCAGTTCAACCACGTGACCCAAGGCTGGCGCCAGCCCGGCTCGAGCTACAAGCCCTTTATCTACTCCGGCGCCATCGAGAGCGGCATGCAGCCAGAGTCGCTGGTCAATGACGCGCCCATGGAGAACGTGGGCGATTGGGCCCCCGAGAATGACGACGGCAGTATCGACGGCCCCATCACCCTGCGCCGTGCGCTGGCCCGCTCCAAAAACCTGGTGTCCATCCGTTTGATGCAGTTGCTCTCGCCCCAGGGCGCGCGCGAGTGGGTCAGCCGCTTTGGGTTTGACCCGGAACGTCAGCCTGACAACCTGACCCAAGCTTTGGGCTCGGGCTCCACCAATCCCTTGCAAATGGCGGGTGCGTATTCGGTACTGGCCAATGGCGGTTACCGGGTCAACCCGGTGCTGATTCAGAAGATTGCCCGCGCCAGTGGCGAAGTGGTGTTTGAAGCCAAGCCCCAGGTCCTGGACGAGACGGTGCGCGCCGTGCCGCAGCGCAATACCTTCATGGTCTCCAGCCTCTTGCAAGAGGTGACCCGCTCCGGTACCGCGGCAAAAGCCCAAGCCACCCTCAAGCGCCCGGACCTGTATGGCAAAACCGGTACGACCAATGACGTGGTGGACGCCTGGTTCGCGGGCTACCAGCCCGGCCTGGTCGCGGTGGTGTGGGTGGGCTATGACACGCCGCGCAGTCTGGGTTCGCGGGCCTCAGGCTCGGCGCTGGCCCTGCCGGCCTGGATCGACTACATGGCCACCGCCCTCAAGAACGTTCCAGTGCAGGAAGTGCAGCCACCTGCCGGCGTGGTCCGGGTAGGTGGTGACTGGCGCTACGAGGAATGGGCCGAGGGCGGTTTCCTGGAAAGCATCGGTGTGGATGGGCAAGCCATCTCGCCTGCTCTCGCCGTGAAGCCGAGTCCTCCGTCACCTGATAGCGCCGCAAAGGTGCCGGCCGCAGTCAACTAGCGCGTGCCCACCGCCACTTTGCCAAACACGCTCTGCGCTTCCCGCGGCAGGCAGCGCCAGTAGACGGGGTTGCCCTCCACCTGGCCGCCCAGCGCGGCCGCGGCATGCCAACCCCAACGCGGGTTGTACAAAAAAGCGCGCGCCAAGGCGATCAGATCCGCATCGCCGGCTTGCAGAATATCTTCAGCCTGTTGCGGCTCGGTGATCAGTCCCACCGCGGTGGTGGCCATGCCGCTGGCAGCGCGGATGTCACGCGCAAAAGGCACTTGATAGTTGGCACCCAGCGCAATTTTTTGCTGGGGTGACACCCCTCCGCTGGAGACGTGGATGAAGTCGCAGCCCAGCGCCTTGAGTTGCTGCGCGAAGATGGCACTTTGGGTGACGTCCCACGCGCCCTCGACCCAATCGCTGGCGGAGATACGCACACCCAGCACGCCGTCAAATGCGGTCCGTACGGCGGCGAACAGCGCCAGTGGAAAGCGCATGCGGTTCTCCAGGCTGCCGCCATAGGCATCGGTGCGCTGGTTGGCAATCGGCGACAAAAATTCATGTACCAGGTAGCCGTGGGCGCCATGCAGTTCGATGGCGTCGACGCCGATGCGTGCGCTGCGAATCGCCGCCTGCACAAACGCAGCTTTGACGCGCTCCATGCCTTCCAGGGTCAGCTCGGCAGGTGGCGGCTCTTGGGGCAACTGCGGCAGTGCTGAGGGGCCCACGGGCTCCCACCCGCCGTCTTCGCGAGCCAGCAGCTGCCCGCCTTGCCAAGGTAACTTGCTGGATGCTTTACGCCCTGCGTGTGCCAGCTGGATGCACACCGCCGTGTGCGGCGCGAGCTTTCGCGCGCGGTGCAGTTTGTCTGTCAAGGCCGCTTCGGTGCGGTCGTCCCACAACCCGAGGCAAGCGGGCGTGATGCGCCCCTCGGGCAACACACCGGTCGCCTCAATCGTGAATAGGCCCGCACCACTGTTGAGCAAATTGCCCCAGTGCATCAAATGCCAGTCCGTCGCTTCGCCGTCCACCGCTTGGTATTGGCACATCGGAGCGACGACGATGCGGTTCGGTAAAACAAGGCCGCCGCGGGGCGAAGGCAGGGTGTAAGGGGTGAAGAGTTGGCTCATGCACAAAAGCATAGCCCATGGGTCAAATTCGGTGCAGTACTGCTCTGTAACGGCCCCAAAGCGCGCACCGGTAAAATTAGCGGAGTTTTGCCTTTCACCTGTTTCTTAACCTTACCCTTGGAGCTGCCCTCAATGGCCCCCACCCCCAATACTAAAGACATGGCAAATGCCATTCGCGCACTGTCCATGGACGCTGTGCAGCAAGCCAATTCCGGCCACCCCGGCGCCCCCATGGGCATGGCCGACATGGCAGTGGCTTTGTGGGGTGAGCACCTCCGTCACAACCCCACCAACCCGAACTGGGCCAACCGCGACCGCTTCATCCTGTCCAACGGTCACGGCTCCATGCTGATCTACGCGCTGTTGCACCTGACCGGCTACAAGCTGCCCATCAACGAACTCAAGAACTTCCGCCAGCTGCACAGCAAGACTGCGGGCCACCCGGAATTCGGTATCACCCCCGGCGTGGAAACCACCACCGGCCCCTTGGGCCAGGGCATCACCAATGCCGTGGGCTTCGCCTTGGCTGAAAAGCTGCTGGCCAAAGAATTCAACCGTGAAGGCCACGCCATCGTGGACCACCACACCTACGTGTTCATGGGTGACGGCTGCCTGATGGAAGGCATCAGCCATGAAGCCGCTGCACTGGCCGGTGCCTGGAAGCTGGGCAAGCTGATCGCCTTGTATGACGACAACGGCATTTCCATCGACGGCCAAGTGGCCCCTTGGTTCATCGACAACACCGCTCAGCGTTTTGTGGCCTACGGCTGGAACGTGATCGGCCCCGTGGACGGCCACGACGCTGCTGCTGTCTCTGCGGCCATCGCGCAAGCCAAGGCCGGCACCGACAACCGCCCCACCCTGATCATCAGCAAGACCCACATCGGCAAAGGTAGCCCCAACCGCGCCAACACCTCCAAGGCCCACGGCGAGCCTTTGGGCGCGGAAGAAATCAAGCTCACCCGTGAAGCCATCGGCTGGAGCCACGCACCCTTCGTGATCCCCAAGGAAGTCTATGCAGACTGGGATGCCAAGGAAAAAGGCAAGGCTGCAGAAGCTGCTTGGAACGACAAGTTTGCTGCCTACAAAGCCGCTTTCCCTGAGCTGGCCAAAGAGTTCGTGCGCCGCATGAAGGGCGACTTGCCCAAGAACTTTGTGCAGACTGCGGTGGACACCGTGATCGCTGCCCACCAAAAGGGTGAAACCGTGGCCAGCCGCAAGGCAAGCCAGTTGGCGCTGGAGTCTTTCACAGCGGCCTTGCCCGAAATGCTGGGTGGCTCTGCCGACTTGACCGGCTCCAACCTGACCAACACCAAGAGCACGCCCAACCTGCGTTTTGACGCATTGACCGGCGACGTGGTGACCAACGAAGCCGGCCAGGGCGGCCGCCACATCAACTACGGTGTGCGCGAGTTCGGCATGGCCGCCATCATGAACGGCGTGGCCCTGCACGGTGGCTTCATCCCCTACGGTGGCACCTTCCTGACCTTCAGCGACTACAGTCGCAACGCCATCCGCATGGCGGCCTTGATGAAGCTGCGGGTGGTGCACGTGTTCACCCACGACTCCATCGGTCTGGGCGAAGACGGCCCGACCCACCAGTCCATCGAGCACGCGGCTTCTCTGCGCCTGATCCCCAACCTGGACGTTTGGCGCCCTGCTGATACGGCTGAAACTGCGGTGGCATGGACCGTCGCTTTGCAAAACAAGGCCAAGCCTACGGCGCTGCTCTTGAGCCGCCAGAACATTGCGTACGCTGCCAAGTGCGACTCCGCTGCCGCCCCCGATGCCTCCGGCATCGACTCCATCAGCAAGGGCGCCTATGTGTTGTCCGAGCCGGCGGATGTGGGTATCAAGAAGAAGGCCCAAGCTGTGATCATCGCCACCGGTTCCGAAGTGCAGCTGGCGATTGCCGCGCAAAAGGTGTTGGCTGAGCGCAAGATCGCGGTGCGCGTGGTCTCCATGCCCTCCACCACCACCTTCGACTTGCAAAGCACCGAGTACAAATCCAGCGTCCTGCCAGCCGGCGTGCCCCGCATCGCGGTGGAAATGGGTTCCACCGGTGGCTGGTGGAAGTACGGCACGGCCGCGGTTGTCGGTCTGGATACGTACGGTGAATCCGCACCCGCTCCAGTACTGTTCAAGCACTTCGGTTTCACGCCTGAGAACGTGGCTGACACCGTGGAAAAAGTTTTGCGCAAGTAAGTAACTCTGGTTTTTGAGTCCGACAATTTTTTAATTGAAGAGAGAAGCAAATGACAATCAAAGTAGGTATCAATGGTTTCGGCCGTATCGGCCGTATGGTGTTCCGCGCAGCGGTGCAAAACTTCAACGACATCGAAATCGTCGGCATCAACGACCTGTTGGAGCCTGACTACCTGGCCTACATGCTGCAGTACGACAGCGTGCACGGCCGCTTCAAGGGCGAAGTGTCGGTCGACAACGGCGTGTTGATCGTCAACGGCAAGAAAATCCGTCTGACCCAGGAGCGCGATCCTGCGAATCTGAAGTGGGCCGACGTCGGTGCCGACATCGTGGTCGAATCCACCGGCTTGTTCCTGACCAAGGAAACCGCCCAGAAGCACATCGACGCGGGTGCCAAGAAGGTCATCCTGTCTGCTCCTTCCAAAGACGACACCCCCATGTTTGTGTACGGCGTGAACGACAAGACCTATGCCGGCCAAGCCATCATCTCCAATGCGTCTTGCACCACCAACTGCCTGGCTCCCTTGGCCAAGGTGATCAATGACAAGTTCGGCATCAAGCGCGGCCTGATGACCACCGTGCACGCTGCCACTGCCACCCAGAAGACTGTGGACGGCCCGTCCAACAAAGACTGGCGCGGCGGCCGCGGCATTCTGGAAAACATCATTCCTTCCAGCACTGGCGCAGCCAAGGCCGTGGGCGTGGTGATTCCTGAGTTGAACAAAAAGCTCACCGGCATGGCTTTCCGCGTGCCTACCAGCGATGTGTCCGTGGTCGACTTGACTGTCGAGCTGAACACCTCTGCCACCATTGCCGAAATCAACGCAGAGTTGAAGGCGCAGTCTGAAGGCGCTTTGAAGGGCGTGTTGGGTTACACCGAAGACAAAGTGGTGGCCACCGACTTCCGTGGTGACAGCCGCACCTCCATCTACGACGCAGAAGCCTCCATCGCTTTGGACGGCACCTTCGTCAAACTGGTGAGCTGGTACGACAACGAATGGGGCTACTCCAACAAGGTGTTGGAAATGGCTCGCGTGGTCGCGAAATAAGGTTCACCCCCGTGGCGGCTTTGCCGCCTCCCCCTTGCAGGGGGCGCTACCTGCAGCCCGGCATAGCCGGTTCTGCGGTAGCCTTGGTGGGACTCCCCTTCATGCAAAAAACGCGCTCTCGGGCGCGTTTTTTTATGGGGTTCTAGCTGGTACTTTATTCGCACTCTGCGCGAAGCGCCTGTAGGTCCAGCAGCTCGATAAAGCCGCGTTGCGCCTGCAGCACGCCGCGGGCTTTGAAGTCGCGCAGGATCTGGTTGGTGGTCTGGCGGGATACGCCGATCATCAAGGCCAGTTGTTCCTGGGTGACGGCCAGCACACGCAAGGTGCGGTCGCTTTCCGTGGCTTGGCCGTAGCTCAGGGCCATGGTCAGCAGGCGCCGCGCCAGGCGTTGGGGTGCGGGCAGCACGGTTTGTTCCTCCATGCTCACGAAGGCCAGGCGCAGCTTGTCGGCCATCAGCACCGCCAGGTCGCGCCAATGCGCGGGATGTTGGGTGAGCCATGCGAGCAGTTCTTCATGCGGAATGTGCAGCAGGGTACACGGCTCGGCCGCATGCGCGTCGTGGGTGCGGGCAGATCCGTCAAACACCGAGATTTCGCCGAACCATTGCGGGGGTGACAGCAGCACCAGTACTGCTTCCCGGGCCGCATCGCCTTCCCCGCTGTGGCCGGAAATGCGGATGGTGCCGCGCACCACCGCATAAAGCCCGCAAGGCGCAGCCTCCCGCAAAAACAGCTTTTCGCCGGCTTGCAGGTAGCGTACTCTGGCCATGGCCAGCAGGCCTTGGGCAAAGTCCGGTGGCAGCTGGGCAAACCAGCGACCGCTGCGCAGCATGGGCAAATGACTCGAGATATCGGGCATGGCGTCGGGGCTAGGGCTTTCACTAGGTGGGTGGTTTTGTGTCGGCTACTTGACAGACGGCAAGCATACCTGCGCCCATGATCCGCCCAAAGCCAAGGAGACATCTATGAAAACCCTCACCGACCATCTAACCCAATACGCTGCCTACCACCAGGACAGCCGAAACGTGGTCACCCACTTTGTGGGCATCCCGATGATTGTTCTGGCCGTCACGATTTTGTTGTCGCGCCCCCAGTGGTCTGCCGCCGGGCTGCACCTCAGTCCCGCCGTATTGGTGGCCTTGGGGTCCACCTGGTTTTACACCCGCTTGGATGCACGTTTTGGTGTTGTCATGGCGGTGCTGTTGGCCGCAGCGCTGGCGGCCAGCCAATGGTTTGCGGCGCAGAGCACCAGTGTCTGGCTGGGCTGGGGCATTGGCTTGTTTGTGGTGGGTTGGGCGTTCCAGTTCGTGGGCCATTACTACGAGGGCAAGAAACCTGCTTTTGTGGATGACCTGATCGGCCTGCTGGTTGGCCCCTTGTTTCTGGTGGCCGAGGTGGCCTTTCACTGGAACATGCGCACCGAGGTGCGCGATGAAATCCGCCGCCGCTTGGGCGCGGCCCCGTCTGCTACCGGCCTGGCAGCATGAGCTTTACCGCTGCGCTGCCCACCTTGTTGCTGCTGGCGCTTGCGCTGGTGATGTTCGGTCTGGGTCTGTCATTGACCGTTCAGGACTTTGCCCGCCTGCGTGAGCATCCGCGCGCCGTGTTGCTGGCCCTCCTGCTGCAAATGGTGGCGCTGCCTGCAGTGGCCGTGGGGCTGATTGTGCTGTTGGGCGTGCAGCCCATTTACGCCGTCGGCCTGATGCTGCTGGCTGCCTCTCCGGGCGGGGTGTCGGCCAACCTGTTCAGTCACTTGTTTGGTGGCAATGTGGCGATGAACATTTCGCTAACCGCCATCAACACGGTACTCTCCATCGTCAGCCTCCCCCTCATTGCCAACTGGGCCATTGCCACCTACTTGCAGACGGGCCAGGTGGTTCCCCTGCAGTTCGGCAAGGTGATGGAGGTGGTGGGTGTTGTGATGGTGCCGGTGCTCATCGGCATGGTGGTGCGGCACCGCCAGCCCGGTTTCAGCGAACGCATGGGTTCGCCCATGAAGGCGTTCAGCGCGGTGGTGCTGGCTGCGTTCTCGCTGATTGCCATCGTCAAAGAGTGGAGCGCACTTACTGCATCCATCAACAGCCTCGGCCCCGTAGTGTTGGCCTTCAACCTGGCCAGCTTGTTGGTCGGCTACTACCTGTCACGGGCAGCGGGGCTTGCCAAGCCGCTGGCCACGGCGGTGAGTTTTGAGATCGGTATCCACAACTCCACCTTGGCGATTTTTGTGGCGCTATCGGTCTTGGGCAATCTGCAGTTGGGTCTGCCAGCCGCCATTTACTCAGTGAGCATGTACCTCACGGCAACCGCCTTCGGATTTTTGGTCCTGCGCCGCTCACCCCCGGAGAACGCGCCGTGAGGACGATCTCTGCTTCCCGCGCACTGGCAGCAGTGCTGGTATCTCTTTTTCTGGCCTCTGCCGCCGCTGCGCAAACCGCGGCCCCGACCGGTGGCCTTACCGTCGAGGGCGTGGTCTTTGAGAAAGAAGCCCAGGTGGCCGGCACCGCACTCAAGCTCAACGGGGCGGGTGTGCGGACCAAGTTTGTGTTCAAGGTCTATGCGGCGGGCTTGTATTTGGCGTCTCCGGCCAGAACGCCTGCAGAGGTCTATGCCGCCAAGGGCCCCAAGCGCTTGAAAGTGAGTTTTGTGCGCGAGACCGATGCCACGACCTTGGGCAAAACCATGTCCCAGGTGATGAGTGACAACCTTCCGCGCGAGCAGTTCGGCAAATGCATACCCGGCCTTATCAAGCTGGGCGAGCTCTTTGCTGACAAGAAAAAGATGGGTGTCGGAGAAATGTTCACCGTGGACGAAATCCCCACCAAAGCGACCGTCATCAGCATTAACAACAAGGTGGCCGCCGAGATTTCCGACCCGGAGTTTTTTGCCTGCCTGATGTACAACTACTTCGGCGAACGCCCGGCCGATGCCAAGCTCAAACTTGCCTTGCTTGGCGGCTCATGACTCCTTGGGCGGGTAAGCTCGCCCTATGCAACCTGGTGTTCTTTATGCAGCCCTGGCCTACCTGGCCTGGGGGCTCTTCCCCCTCTATTTCAAGCAACTCTCCGCCATCCCCGCCCTGGAGGTGGTGATGCACCGCACCGTCTGGTGCATGGTGCTGTTGCTGGCCGTGTTGGCCACCCGCCGCCAGTGGGCCTGGTTGGGCGCGGTGTGGCGCACCCCCAAAGTGATGAGCGCGTTTGCCCTCTCAGCCGTGCTGCTGGGGGTGAACTGGCTGGTCTACGTGTGGGCGGTGCAAAACGGCCATGTGCTCGATGCCAGCCTGGGCTATTTCATTCTGCCGCTGGTCAACGTGGGATTGGGCTTTGTGTTTTTGCACGAGCGTCCGCGCCCGGGCCAATGGATCGCAGTGGCTGTGGCGGCCGCCGGCGTGCTCTGGCTGGCCCTGCTCTCGGGCCATGTGCCGTGGGTGGCGCTGGTGCTGGCGCTCACTTTCGGGTTCTACGGTTTGCTGCGCAAAGTGGGCGCTCTGGGCGCATTGGAAGGCCTCACCTTGGAGACGCTGGTGCTCGCACCGGTAGCGGGTGGGTTCTTGTTGTGGTGGGGCCTACAGGGGCAGGGCGCCTTGGTCCGGGGCAGTGCGTCAGATATCGGCTGGCTGCTGCTGGCCGGCCCGTTGACCGCGGTGCCCTTGCTCTTGTTTGCCGCCGGTGCGCGCCGCGTGTCCATGGCCACCATGGGCATCCTGCAATACATCTCCCCCAGTCTGCAACTGCTGATTGGCGTGTGGCTCTATGGCGAACCCTTTGAGGCGGCCCGGGCCATTGGCTTTTGCCTGATCTGGGCCGCCTTGGGGGTGTACAGCGTCGAGGGCTGGTGGTTCAGCCGCCGCGCAGCGGCAGACACAAAGGGCAGTTAGCGCGGCGGGTAGACCACTTTGCCCCGCTCGCGGATGTAGGCGGTCAGCGGGCTTTCCAAGCCCAGCAGGGCCGCACTTTCCAGCAGCACCTCAATCACCCTCGGTTCTGGCGAGTAATGCATGGTTTGCAGCGCAGCGGTGTACAGCGCGTGAGCCGTCTCAGGCGTTACCGGTGTGGTGGTCACATACGCAAACTGCACGGCGCTGCGAAACAGCACCGCGTCTTTGACTTTTTCATAGGTGTTGTCTTTCAGCTCAGGGCTGCGCGCCTGGGGATGGATGTAGAGCTGACTCACCCGCGAATACTCCCAACCGGTGAAGGCAGTGATGGCAATCAATGCACCCGCCAGACCACCGGCCAGCAATCGAAGGCCGGTACTTGGAAGGCCGGCCTCTTGCGGTCGCTGCGTAGTGCACAACATGCCCACTGCTAACAGGGCCGCAACCTGGAACGGCCCGTACCACAAGGGGTACTCCAGCAGGCTGTGCAGCCCGATGACCAGCAATACACCCCAGGCCAACTGGGCGGTAGGGTTCTGCGCGCGCCACGGCTTGGCGCGGGCCGCCAACACCAGCGCGCCGCCACACAGCAGGGTCGCAGCCGGCAGCCCCAGCTCCACCGCCAATTGCAAGGGCAAGTTGTGCGCGTTGTCCAGAATTTCACTGAACCGGGCGCCGGCATACGGGTGCATGAAGTGGGCAAACTTCAGCTCTCCCCAGCCCCAGCCGGTCCACGGGTGCACTGTGATTAACTCCATCACGTTGGCCCACAGAATCATGCGGCTTTGGGAGCCCGCGTCCTCTGAAAATCGTGCGAATGCATTGGCGGGGACTTGCCCTGTCAGTGACTGCAAGGCGTAGGGCAGCGCCAGGTTGGCAGCAAGGTAGGCCGCCAGCGCCCACAGGCTCCAGCGCCAAGCGCTGCCCTTGCCTGCGTCTGTGCTGCGCCGGCTCCAGAACCACGCCACCGCAGCAATCAAGATCCACTGCAAGGCTCCCGTGCGGGAGCTGCTGGCCGCGTTGCCCCCGGCCAGTAACAACACCGCAGCCCCCAGCGCTGCGGTGCGCAAGGCCGGCAGGGCCAGTGGTGCCGCATCTGCCGGCCTGTGTGCCAGCCACAGCAGGCTGAGCAAGCCGATGGAGGTGAGTGTTGCGAACTGGTTGCGCTGGCGCAGGTTGGCGAATGCTGTGCCTTGGTTTGCTTGCATGATCCAATCCGACCAGCCTGGATCCACCGCCCCGAAATACTGCACCCAGGCCATGCCTGTGCTGAGCAGTGCCGCGAGCAGCCAGCCCCAGGCCACCGCCGCCACTAGGCTCGCGCGCGGCATGCGGTGTCCGCCCACGGCCCACACCAGTAAAAACAACGCGCAGCTGCCCGCTGTGCCCAAGCGCTGCAGCATGTCAGGGTTAGGCCCCCAGGACAGCGGGCTGACCCAGGGGAAGGCAATCGCCGCCAGCAGCAAGCCGGTGGTGAGTTGCACCTTCACGATGTGTGTAAGGTCGGGGGCAGCGGGTGACCGTGTGGGTTGTTGTGGCAGCGCCATGCCTCAGGCCTTGTTAAACAAGGGGTGCAGGGTGCTGTGCTTGCCGTCGAAGACCTCGTGGCCTTCATCGATCTGCACCGTAATGCCCAAGGGTTTGCTGGCCAACACCGCCGCCAGACAAGTGCCGACGGTGGCCTTGAGGGCCTCGCCCATTTGCTGGTGCACCACCGGGCTGCGGCCCTTGGCCATGCGCAGGTTCATGTACACAAAACCGTAGTCGCCCTTGCCGTCGGCCACCGCACTGTGTGCAGCCGGGTAGGCCAGCACGCGGGTCCCTCCGGTGGGGAAGACTTGTTTGCCGCTCTCGTCGCGCTGGGCGAGCATGGTGTCGCACAAACTGCGGCACAGGCCGGACATATCGGCCTCACGGTCGAGATTCGCGGTGTACAAAACAACCAAGTGCGGCATGGCAGAGCTCTCCAGATTTTAGAGTCAAATCAGCCTCTGGCGCAGGTTCTAAGTGCGCGAGCAGCTATCAAAACAGGAGCGGATTATCCACCGGCCGGTGCGGCCTCTTGCGCCAAATGTTGTAGCGCGAGGTGCGCCGGGGTGTCGAGGTGCGGGGGGAGCTGGTGCTTGGCCTGCAGGTAGTGGTGGGTGTAGACCTCCAGCCAGGCCTCCAGCGCCTGGGTGGCACGGGTCTCGCCGGCCAGCTCGAGGCACAGTGCCCCCACTTCACTGGTGCAAAAGTGGTCTTCACGACGGCTGCGGCGCAACTTGTAGCGCGAGATCTGCTCGGGTTGCAAGCTGAGCACCGGGAAGCGGTCGAGGTAGGGGCTCTTGCGGAACATCTTGCGCGCTTCGGGCCAGGTGGCATCGAGCAAGATGAACAGGGGCCGCTTGGCAGATCCGGCGTCTGCCCCCTCCGGCACCAAGGCCGGCGGTGGCAAGGTGTTCATCACCCGCCCCGGCGTCACAAACTCGCCGGGGAACACCACCACCGGCAGCCACTGCGGGTCGGCCAGCAGGGCTAACAAGGCGGGGTCGACCTCGGTGCGCGCCCAGCCGAAGGCATAGGTGTCGGTCACCACATCGGCAATCAGCCAACCTGTGTTGCTGGGTTTGAGGGGCTCAATATCCGCCATGATCAGGCACACGCCGGCGCGTGCCTGCACTTGGGGCTGTAGGGCGCAAATGCAGTGCGCCGGGTTGATGCGGCAGCCCGGGCAGCGTTCACCCTTCATGCCGCCGCGCGCCAGAAACGGCTTGCTGCTGCGTGCCAGGCGTGCAGCGCGCAGGCGCGATACTGCGTGGGGCTCTGCGGGAACTGGCTTATGCATGGGAATCCCAACCGTTCATGCGAGTCTGCACAGTCTGCAAGACGGCATACAAAGACGCGGCCTCTGCCTCGCCCAGCGCGCCAAACAGGTCTTCTGCCAGTGTGGCCTCGAGGGCCAGAAACCAGGCGCTTTTCTTTTCGCCTTCCGGCGTCAGGCTCAGCCGCCACACCCGGCGGTCCCGCTCATCGGGGGTGCGCACCAGGAGTTGCCGGTCTTCCAGCTCGCGGATCAGGCGGGCCATCTGGCCCTTGTCCCGCCCCATGGACTGCACCAACTGTTGCTGGGTCGCCCCGGGGCTGCGCTGGCACAGGCACAGCGCGTGCAAATGCAGCGGGCCCAGGCCCTGCTCCACGTCGGCAGCCAGCATGCGGGCCTTGAGGATTTGCTGCGCATGGCCCGAGGCCGTCATGAAGGCCACAAACGTGGCGACTGTCAGTGAGGTCTCGGCGGGGGCAGACGGGGGCGGTAGGGAAGAAGGTGTGGTCGGCATGGCGCTATATGGTTGACTTTATCAACCAATATTTCTACAATGTTGATATTGTCAACTATTAACGCCCCCATGCCTACTTCTGCCTTCCGCAAAATCCCGCCGCCCGTTCTCATCTTGCCCACCATCGCCTTGTTGCTCAGCGCCTTTATGACCTGGGCCAATGCCGCGGCCGGTGCCCCGTTTGCAGCGCTGTGGGCGCGCAACTTTGCCACCTGCCTGGTGATGCTTCCGCTGATTTTGCTGGGCATCGCTCAGCTCGAAAAACTGGTCGCCATGGTGGCGCCCACGCTGCGCCCGTTCTGGGGCAAGGTGGTGGTGTCGCTGCTGAGCTCATTGGCCATCGAAAGCCTGTTGGCGCTCGTCATCTCGCTGGTCAATAGCACGTGGGACGCCACCTTGCCGCTCTATTGGTGGAAGGCCTTCAGCCGCTCGCTGCCCATTGGGCTGCTGATCGGGTTTTTCATGGGCTTCTATATGAAACCCAAGCTCGACGCGATGCGCCGCGCACGCGAGAAGCGATAGCCCCGCAAGACGCTCGCCATGGTTTGCATGCCTCTCCGACATAATGTGACCGATGTCAAATTCGCGACCTTGGCGTATCACCAGTGGCTACTTGTTTTTGGTAGCGCTACTTTTATTGGCCTTTGCGCTGGGCTATCTGGTAGTGCGCAACACGGTGCAAAAAACGGTAGATCACCAGGCGCTGTCGATCGCGCAGGTGGTTGCCAGCCAAGCGGCCACTGCCCGCACGGTGTACTCCCGCGAGATTGCTGAAAAGCTGCGCCGTGACGGCTCAGGCCCCAGTGAAAACTTTCTCACCATGCCCGGCCATGTGCCCATCCCGGCGCAATTCTTGAAGCAAATGGCGCAAGCCGCCAGCCAGAACACCGACAACCTGTTTGCCTACCGCCCCGTCAGCAAATGGAACCTGGACCCCGGCCAAGGCCTGAACGACGACTTTCTGCGCTGGGCCTGGCCACAGCTCGAAACCCAAGAAAAATCTGCCCCGCCTGACCTGGTGCAATGGCGGGTCATCAGCCGTATCGACGAGCAAGACGGCATCCGGGTGCTGCGCTACCTCAAGGCCGACCCCGCCACCGACATGTCGTGCGTGGCATGCCACAACGCGTATGAGAAGCGCCCCGACATCCTGGCCCGCCGCACCGCAGAAGGCATCAGCCCGGGCAAGCAATGGAAGCAAAACGAGCTCTTGGGCGCCCTCTACGTCACGGTGCCGCTGGACAAGGCCGAGCGGGTCGCCAAAAGCTACATCACCGACGCCACCTTCTTTTTCGCCCTGATCCTGGTCGCCTCGGTGATCGCCATGATGGCCTACAAAACCCGCACTGAGCGGGAGCTGCGACACGCCAAGCGCGCCGCCGAGCAGGCCAACAACGCCAAGAGCGAGTTCTTGGCCAACATGAGTCACGAAATCCGCACCCCGATGATCGGGGTCATCGGCATGACCGAGCTCGCGCTCGACACCGACCTTTCCCCCCAGCAGCGCGACTACCTGACCACCGTCAAAGGCTCGGCGCAGACCCTCATGGTCATCCTCAACGACCTGCTCGATTTCTCCAAGATCGAAGCCGGCAAACTGCATATTGAGCACATTGATTTTTCAGTGCTGGAGACCCTCAACGACATCTTGCGCCCCCTCATAGCGCGGGCAGAGGCCAAAAACATCGCGCTCGAATACCTCTGGCCTACCAACTTGCCCACCGTGCTGCGTGGCGACCCCGGCCGCATCCGGCAGGTGCTGAGCAATCTGGTGGACAACGCCATCAAGTTCACGTCGGAGGGGCAGGTCCGCATCACGCTCCGCTCCACCCGTTTGCCCAATGGCACGGTAGAGCTGCAGTTTGCAGTGAGCGACACCGGCATCGGCATGTCGGCGGCCACCCAAAAACACATTTTTGAGTCCTTCAGCCAGGCCGATGCGTCTACCACCCGGGGCTTTGGCGGCACCGGGCTGGGCTTGAGCATCTGCAAAAACCTGGTCGAACTGATGGGCGGTGGCATCTGGGTCGAGAGCGCGCCCTCCATGGGCAGCACCTTCTATTTCACGGTGCCTTTGCAGCCGGCCCAGCAGGGCCCGGCGGTGGTTTACACCCCAGAGGTATCTGCGCCACCCCTGCCAAGCACCCCTGCAAACACAGAGCCTGCACTCCCGGGCGCACCCTGCCGCATCCTGCTGGTAGAAGACCACCCGATCAACCAAAAACTGGCTATCACCCTCTTGAGCAAGTGGGGCTACGAGGTGGTGCTCGCCGAGAACGGCCAAGAGGGGCTGGACCTGTTCAAGGGGGGCCAGTGGGACCTGGTCTTGATGGACGTCCAAATGCCCGTCATGGGCGGCCTGGAGGCGACCCGCGCTATGCGCGCGTGGGAGCGCCAGGAGCAGCGGCCCCGCACGCCCATCATCGCCATGACCGCCAACGCGATGGACCGCGACCGCGCCGACTGCCTCGAAGCGGGCATGGACGAGCACCTCGCCAAGCCCTACAAGGTCGAAATGCTGCGCATCCTGCTTGCGCGCTTCTTGCTACGCTCCGAATAACCTGCACCTGTGCTCGGTCACGGTGCCGCGGTAAAAATGCGGCATCGTTTTTTACACAGCAGGAGCAGCAATGGGAACCATGATTGAATTTCACCGGCCCGACGGCAAAGCCGTGCAGGGCTACTTGGCCGTACCGGCCCACGCACCCAACGCCCCGGCCATTGTGGTCATCCAGGAGTGGTGGGGCCTCAACGACCAGATCCGCGGTGTGGCCGACCGGCTGGCCCTGGCCGGTTTCCAGGTGCTGGTGCCGGACCTGTACCGCGGCAAATCCACCGTCGAGGCCGAAGAAGCCCACCACCTCATGACCGCGCTGGATTTCGGCGACGCCGCCGGCCAAGACATCACCGGTGCGGTGCAGTTCATGAAAACCCACGCCCCCAAAGTCGGCCTCACCGGCTTCTGTATGGGCGGTGCGCTCACCCTCCTGGGCGTGACCCAGTCACCGGATATTGATGCGGCTGTGGTCTGGTACGGCTGCCCGCCGCTGGATTACATCGACGCCAGCAAAATTAAAGCGCCGTTGCAAGGCCACTGGGCTACCCAGGACCAGTTCTTTGCGATCGACACGGTGGATGGGCTGGAGGCCAAGCTCAATGCCGCCGGTGTGGGTTTTGAGTTTCACCGCTACCTGGCCCACCACGCTTTTGCCAACGAAACCGCTGTGGGCCCCGGCCGCATTCCCGCCACCCAGTACGACCCGGTCTGGGCCCAGCAGGCGTGGGACCGCACGCTGCACTTCTTCGGCAAACACTTGGGCTAAGCCCGCAGCCCAAGCGCTGTGTGCTTCAGAGCCCCAGTTGGATGGCCTTGTCCTTGGCGAACTGGGCTGCTTGCGGGCTCACAGAGCCCAAGCACACATAGACTGCAAAGTCAGCACCCAGCGCTTCTTTCTGGGCCACCAAAGCCTCGAGCGGCTCCACCCCGTGGGTGGCCGCTTTGTAGCGTTTGGCAGCGACCAGGGTGACTTGTCCTGCCTTTTCCAAACGGAAATCAGCCGCACTCCCCGAGGCGTTGGCCCCCAAACGCGTCACCCGATATCCCTGCTTCACGAACTTGGCGTCTAACTCTGCGGAAAACGCTCGCCACGACAAGCCTGCCACGCGCGCTGTTTCGGCCTCTACGGCTGCCGCAGACGGGGTGTTCCATTGCCGCTTGAGTGCCATTGCCGCGATCACCAGGAACGGGAAGGTGCCGATGATGCCAAACACGACGAGGTCTTTGGGCATCAGCGCGGCGCACACGGCACTGATGACGCCCGCAATCAAAACGCTGTACCACCACGGGTTGCGCAGCAAGATCGCAAACAGTGAGTTGGGAGCCATTTTGTATTTCATCGGGGCGTTCTTCAGGAATGGAAACCCGCGATTAAACCGCACCGCGCAAAGACATCATGCGAGCTGCAGGCTCTAGGGGCTTCTGGACTGTTGGGTATCGGCTATCGCTGCCACTAGCCGCCTGCCATGCGCAGCCGGCGTGCGGCGTCTTCGGCGCGGGCGTCGTCAATTTCGCGCAGCACCGCCAGCATGTCCACATCGGCATGTTGGCGCTCGTAGCGGCCGGTGAGTGGGGTTTCGTTGGTCAGCATGCCCGCCTGGTACAGGCTCCAGATCTCGGGGCCGTATTCGGTGGTGAGCAGCTCGGGCGCAAATTGCCCGAAAAAATCCCGCAGGTTGCCCACATCGCGCATCAGCATGCGCTGGGCGTGGTTGTTGCCCGCCGCGTCCACCGCCTGCGGCAGGTCAATGATGACCGGCACATCCACCCCGCCCGCTTCCACTCCGGTGTTCGCCAGCAAGATGTTGAACTCCGACAAATCCCCGTGCACCACCCCCGCGCACAACATGCGCACCACCTCGCCGATCAGCGTGGCGTGGTGGGTGAGGGCTTGTTCGGGCGTAAAGGCCACATCGTTCAGGCGTGGCGCGGCGTCGCCATGGGCGTCGGTCACCAGCTCCATGAGCAGCACACCATCGTGAAAGTTATAGGGCTGCGGCACCCGCACACCCGCTGCAGCCAGGCGGTAGAGCGCGTCTACCTCGGCGCTTTGCCAAGCGGCTTCTTGCTCCTGGCGGCCAAACTTGCTGCCCTTGGCCATGGCCCGGGCAGAGCGTGAGTTTTTGACCCTGCGGTTCTCGGTGTAGTCCACCGCCTGGCGAAAGCTGCGGTGGGTGGCCTCTTTGTAAATCTTGGCGCACAAGGTGTGCTCACCGTTGCGCACCACAAACACCATGGCCTCTTTGCCGCTCATGAGCTGGCGCACCACAGTGTCGATGAGGCCTTCTTCCATGAGGGACTGGAGGCGGGGGGGAGCTTTCATCTACCGATTGTGACCGCCCCCGCCAAGCCCGCCTGAACTGTGCGGGCTGAAAGGCGCTTTAGCGCGAGGGTAGCGACCAGCCGGCCTGCTGGTTGTTCTTGTCGTTTTCGTAATCCCAGGTGCTGGCGCAGCGGTCGCAGCGCCAGCGGGTGATGGTCACCGGCTTGCCGCCGCGCTCTTCTTTCCAGTTTTGGGTTTGCACCAGTTCGGCGTGGCCGGGCGCACGGCGCCAGTTGCGTTGGATGCCGCGGCAGGGTTCGCAGAGTGCGGCTTCGCGGGCTTCGGCCGCGGCTTTGTATTTGTCAGTCATGCGCCCGATTGTCGCTGGCCTTGCACCGGGTGCCAATGACAGTCGCCTGCGATGCAGGATAAATCTATGCAGATAAACGCCTAAGCACTTGATTTAAATGGATTTAATGGAAAATAAATCTATTCATATAATCATTCATGCCTGCAGCAACCGACCTTTCTCACACCATCGTGCAAGCCTTGCGCCGCCAGGGCGGAGCGCTCAGCAGCGCCGAGCTGCAAGCGGTGTTGCGGGTGAGCCAGCCCACGGTGTCGCGCGCACTCGCGCCGCTGATCCAGTCGGGCGAGGTGCAAAAAGTGGGTGCTGCCCGCAAGCAACGCTATGTGCTGCCCCGCACCGTGCGCGATGTAGGCCGCATTGTGCCGGTAATGCGCATCAACGCCCACGGCCAGCCCAGCCCGTTTGGCCGCATGGTGCCGCTGGCCAGTGGCGCCGTGTGGGTGGATGAAGAAGACGGCCTCAGTGCTCGCTTTGATGGCCTGCCCTGGTTTCTCGACGACATGCGCCCCCAAGGTTTTATGGGCCGCACCTTTGCCAGCACCCACCCCGAGCTGCAACTCGGCAACGACCCCCGCTTCTGGAGCGATGACGACGTCTTGCGCGCCCTCGCCCTGTGTGGCGACGACCTGCCCGGCAACCTCGTGGTGGGCGAAGCGGCGTTTGCCCGCTTCCACACTCTGCCGCAACGCGCCAGCCGAGTGGCATCGCCTGCGGACTACCCCGCCTTGGCCGAGGCCGCCATGCAAGGCAGCATCGGCGGCTCATCTGCCGGCGGTGAGCAGCCCAAGTTCTGCACGATCGTGCAGGGCGATGCAGCCGCGCCCGGCACCGCAGCTAGCGAGGGTGCCCGCCATGTGCTGGTCAAGTTTTCACCCGCAGGCGATGCCCCCACCGACCAGCGCACTCGCGACCTGTTGGTGTGCGAGCACCTGGCTTTGCAAACGCTGGCCAGCGCAGGCATTGCCGCTGCGGCCAGCCGCATCAGCACCGCGGCGGGCCGGGTGTTTCTCGAGGTCGAGCGTTTTGACCGCACGCCTCTCGGCCCCGCCAACCCGCTGGGGCTGGGCCGCATCGGCATGGTGTCGCTGATGGTGTACGACGCTGAATACGTTGGCGCCATGGACAACTGGGGCGCCACGGCCAACCGCATGCAAGAGCGCCAGCTGCTGCGCCCCGCCGACGCGCGCACCCTGCGCCTGCTCGAGGCCTTTGGCGTCTTGATTGCAAACACCGACCGGCACTACGGCAACATCTCTTTGCTGCTCGAAGACGACGACTGGGTCTTAGCCCCCGCCTACGACATGCTCCCCATGCTCTACGCCCCGGTAGGCGGCGAGCTGGTGCCCCGCAATCTGGCAGACCGCCCCTTGCAGCCCACCGCCGCCATCCTGGCCGAGTGGCCGCAAGCGCTGGCGCTGGCCCGCAGCTTTTGGAGTGCTGCCGCGCAAGACACCCGCATCTCGAGCGGCTTCAGGGCCATTTGTGCCGGCAATCTGGAGCACATCAGCCGCTAGAGGGGCTCGCCGCCGCGCTAGCATCTACCAAAAAAGGGAGCGCGATGGACAAAGCCGACTTCATACATTTGGTGCGCCTGAGCGAACACGCCAGCGCAGAAAACAGTGGTGCTTACCGCCGCAGCCTGGCCCGGTTTGCGGCGCTGGGCTACTTGTGGGTGGTGGTGTGCTTTGTCTTGGCCATCGTGCTGCTGGTCATCTCGGGCAAAGCGCTATTGCAGGGGCCGTTCAAAGGGGTTTGGGTCATGCTGCTGCTCTCCGGGGTGGGCTTGCTCTGGAGCAGCGTGCGCGCACTGTGGCTGCGTCTGGATGCGCCCGAAGGCAACCCGCTCACCCCGTCCGATGCCCCCTTGCTGTTTGAGGCGCTGGAGCGCATCCGCAAAAAACCCAGGGCCCGCCCATCCACCATGTGCTGCTCGATTCCAGCTTCAACGCCAGCATCAGCCAGCTGCCCCGCTTCGGTTTGCTGGGTGGAGCCACCAACTACCTGACCATCGGCCTGCCCCTGCTGCTCGCGCTGGACCGGCCGCGGTTTCTGGCGGTCATGGCGCACGAATACGGCCACCTGCGCGGCGGCCACGGCCAGTTTGCTGCCTGGATCTACCGCACCCGCATGAGCTGGACCAAGCTCTACGAAAGCATGGAAGAAGACGCGAGCCTCATGGCCCACGCCACCCAGACCTTTCTTCGCTGGTACTTTCCGCGGTTCATGGCCAAAACCTTTGCGCTGGCCCGGCAAGACGAGTACGAGGCCGACCGCATCGCCTGCAAGTTGCTGGGGCGCGATGTAGCCGGCGCCGCCCTGGCCGAAATCGCCGTCAAAGGCGCCTGGCTGGGCCGCGAGTTCTGGCCTTTGCACTGGGCATCGGCGGGGCGCAGCCTCCAGCCCATGGGGCCGTTTTCGGCCATGCGGGTGCTGCTCACCCAACCGGTGCGCGACGACTTTGCCCGCGACGCGCTGCGCCAGTCCCTCAAGGAAATGAGCAACCTTGACGACACCCACCCCGTGCTGCGCGACCGGCTCGAGGCCATGGGCGCGCGCAAAGAGCTACCCCAGTGGTCGGCCAAACCGGCTATCGACCTGCTGGGCGCAAGCGCCAACACCTGGCTCCAGCGCATGGACCAGCAATGGTGCCGCGACAACGCCTCCGACTGGAAGCTCCACCACGCCTATTTGCGCCGGGTCGAAGAGCGGGTGCAAACCCTGCAAGCCAGCCTCTTGCGCAACAACGCCGACGAACTCACCCAGCTCGGCGATCTGAAGCGCCGGCTCGACGCCACCGCCGATGTGCGCGACTGCTATGCCCGCGCCCTGCAGTTGGCGCCCAACCACCCGGGCGCCCTGCGCGGCATGGTGCGCACCCTGCCCGATACCGATGTAGCCGGCCGCCTCGACGGGCTTAACCGCTTGGTCGAGGTCCACGCCGCCAGCACCTGGTGGGCGGCCAGCACCGCGGTGCAGATGCTGGAGCCGCTGGTGGCCGCAGGCCAGCCCTATGACCCGCTGCTCAAGCAATGGCGCGCCCGCCTCAAACAAGCCGACGAGGCCGAGCAACGCGCCTGGAACGAGATGGTCGACACCCCGTATTTCCAGTCCATCACCCGCCACGACCTCAATGAGTTTGAGACCGGCGAACTGCAGGCCGACTTGGCGCGCTGCAAGCCCCTGCGCCGCGCCTGGCTGGTGCGCAAAAACCTCCAAGAGTTTGCCTACCGCCGCTGCTACATCCTGTTTGTGGAGCTGCCCGGCATGCCCGATGGCGAGCGTTATGCGCTGTGCCGCAGCCTCGAGCGCTCGCTGGACTTGCCCGGCCCGGTGCTGGTGTTGTGGGCCGGCACCGACCCAACGCTGCACGACATCGAGAAAAACACCTTCGATGTGACGTTTGCGCGGTCGGTGGCATAGTTTTAATTTGCTCCGCGCGGAGCACTTTGCCTGTGCTATGCTCCGGCCCATGTTGTGCACTTTTTGCCTGAACCCCCAGCGCGCTTTGGCGCGTGCCCTGCCGGGCGAGGCCGTGCGCAGCATTCCCACCATTACCACCACGGCCACCTGAGTCGTGCAGGTGGCCGTTCCGGCTGCCACCTGGTGTACCTCCCGCAGAGCGAACCGGCCCCGGCAGCCGGGCCCGCAACTGTTCCGGAAGACACCTTATGTACCAAGACCACTTCTCCCTCTCAGCCAGCAGCCCGGCCGGCACCGCACCGCCTGCTGAACCCGCACCCTTGCGCGTAGGCCTGCTCGGGCTGGGCACCGTGGGCAGCGGCACCTATGCGGTGCTCCAGCGCAATGCGGCCCTCATTGCGGCCCGCGCCGGCCGCCGGATCGAGGTGCGCATGGTGGCAGTGCGCAACCTGGCGCGGGCCCGCACCGTGCTGGGCGAGCAGCCGGGCACCCCGCTGCTAACCGACGACCCGCAGGCCCTGGTCTGCAGCCCCGAGGTCGATGTGGTGGTCGAGGTCATGGGCGGCACCGGGCTGGCCCGCAGCCTGGTGCTGCAAGCCATTGCCCATGGCAAACACGTGGTCACCGCCAACAAGGCATTGCTCGCCGAGCACGGCGCCGAGATCTTTGCCGCCGCCCAAGCCCGTGACGTAGTGGTGGCCTACGAGGGTGCGGTGGCGGTCAGCATCCCGATCATCAAGGCGCTGCGCGAGGGCCTGACCGCCAACCGCATCGAGTGGGTGGCCGGCATCATCAACGGCACCAGCAACTTCATTGTGTCGGCCATGCGCGAGCGGGGGCTGGGCTTTGCCGCCGCGCTGGCTGAGGCCCAAGCCCTGGGCTACGCCGAGGCCAACCCCGCCTTGGATGTGCAGGGCACCGATGCCGCGCACAAGCTCAGCCTGCTGGCGGCCAATGCCTTTGGCACGCTGCCGCAATACCCGCAAGTGCAGGTGCAAGGCATCACTGCGGTGGACGCGGCCGACGTCGCCTTTGCCGAGCAACTAGGCTACCGCCTCAAGCTGCTGGGCATTGCCAAGCGCCACGGCAGTGGCCTGGAGCTGCGGGTGCACCCCACCTTGCTGCCTGAGAGCCATTTGCTCGCGCAGGTGCATGGCAGCATGAACGCGATCATGGTCAAGAGCGATGCTGCGGGCGTTACCTTGTATTACGGCGCTGGGGCAGGGGCCGAGCAAACCGGCTCGGCAGTGATTGCCGACCTGGTAGACCTGGCCCGCAGTGCCAGCCTGTCGCCGGCGCAGCGGGTGCCCGCACTCGGCTTTGCCAGCGGAGTGCAGCCCGGCCTGCCGGTCGTGGGCGCAGACGATGTGGAGAGCGCCTTTTATGTCCGCCTGGACCTGAGCCGCCCGGACGCTACCGTGCCCCGCGTGTTGCAGCAGCTGGCCGCTGACGGCGTGCATGTGCAGCGCATGGCACAACACCCCCACCCCAGCGACCCCGAGTTGCGCTGCCTGGTGCTGCTGACCGCCCCGCTGGCCTTGCGCACCTTGCGCCCTGCCTTGCAAGCGGTAGAGGCATGGCCCACCGTGCTGGGCTATGCCAGTGTGCTGCGTGTAGAAAACCTGGCTTAGTGATAGACCACGTTGTCATCCACGCTGTACAAGGTGCAGGCTTGTTTGGCACGTTCCTCGCAGCGCTTCAGGGCCGCTGCGTTCACATCATCCGTGCCTCCTGACACCCATCCCCAATGCTGGCGGGTGGGTGCCACGGCAAACGCCCTTGGCGGTTTTGCTTGCAGATAGCGTTGGTATTGCTCTGTGCCAGCGGCAGACTCCAGCGGTAGCTTGCCAAGGTCTGCCAATGCGGCATAGCCGCTGGGCGGAAACTGCAGCGCCCGTTGGCGCCCGGGCAGCAAGCCCTGGTCCGGACTGGCGACGCGCCGAACATCCGTGATCACCCCGCGTTCCAGCGCGTTGGTCGCGATGGGCTCGCAACTGGTGGGGTTCTGTGGGGTCAAACCGTCACAGAAAAACACGCTGTTGCCCAAGCTTGTACCCACATCCGGATGAAAGAAATTCGCTGCGCCCCTGTTCTTTTCGATGGATATCCAGCGCTTGACCAGATCCGGGTCCCCTTTTCCATCGGAGTAGCGCAGGGTCCAGGCATAGAGCCCGCTTTTTTGCACAGAAGCCCGGTCCAGATTGCCATCCGCACCGTAGTGCCCATGGAAGCCCACCAAGGTGCGGTCCGCAGGGTAGTCGTCGGTGAACAGCCGGTACTTGCCACCCAGAAACATGCGTGAACATGACGAAATGCAATAGCCCGACACCGCAGTGGTAACGCCGGCATCGCGCAAGAACTCACCGATGCGATAGCCGGTCCACGCATCACCGCCATGCGAGTTGCGCAACACCACCAAATCAATTTTCGGGTTGGCAGCAAAGGCGTCTTTCACCATAGCCAGTTCGGTGCCCACCACAGGCCCGGAAAGAATGAGGGTATTGCCGTGTGTCGCCAGCTCCATCGCGTGCGTGGCACCACTCCCCACGGCGCACAGGCAGCAGGCCGCCAATGCCAAGAGACGCTGTGATCGCTGCATGGTGTGTTCTCCCTGTATCTATGATTCGGTTCTATTCTGCCGGACCCGTGCCCACACCAGCTACTAAAACCATAGCAGTAGCAACTCCGCAAGAAATGTCTGCTCTGCGCTTTTAGACTGCCGCTTATGTTCAACCCCCGAGGCCAGCGCTCCATGTCCAATACCTCAACCCCGCCCGCAATCGCGCATCACTTTGTGCTGCAGCCCGATGCCATCACTGTCGTTGGCATAGAGCTGCGCACCTCCAATCTGGAGGCTATGCACACCATTCCACCGCACTGGCAGCGCTTCGGGCAAGAAGGCGTGTTGGACCGCATTCCCAGCCGGGTAGATGGCGATGTGCTGGCGGTGTACACCCACTTTGCCCACGCCGGGCGCGACAACACCGGCTTGTATTCGCTGGTAATCGGCGCGCAGGTAGCGCCCGATGCGCCGGTGCCTGCGGGCATGGTGCGGGTGGTGGTGCCCGCGTCTCGGCGTGCGGTGTTTCCGGTACTGCCCGCGCACTTTGACAGGGTGGGCCCAGTCTGGGGCGCTGTGTGGGCGCAGACCACGCTGCCCAAGACATTTGTAGCCGAATACGAGCGCTATGGTGCGCAAGGCGATATCAGTATCTCCATCGGTTTGGCACACTAAGGTCATGACCGACTACCGGGAGCGCCTGAGCCGGGTCCAGGCTTATATCCACGACCACCTCGATCAGCCGCTGGACCTCGCCCGCCTTGCCGAGGTGGCGCACCTTTCGACTTACCACTGGCACCGCGTGTACCACGCGCTCTATGGCGAGACCATTGCCGCCACCGTGCGCCGCCTGCGCTTGCACCGGGCCACGGGCTTTCTGGCGCACACCGCCCTGCCGGTGGAGCACATCGCACGCAAGTGCGGCTACCCCAATGTGCAGTCATTCACACGGGCCTTTGGTGCGATGTATAGCATCAGCCCGTCTCGCTATCGCGCCGAGGGCAGTCACACCGTGTTCAGCCGAGGGCTGGCAGAACCGGTGGCCGCGGGCTACACCGTAGAGCTCCGGCTTGTACCTGAAATACGGCTAGGCGGCGTGGCCCACCGTGGCTCTTACATGCGCATGGGGAAAGCCTTTGCACAGACCCACGCCGCCATGGCCGCGCAAGGGCTGATGCAGCCTGACACCCGCTGGATGGCCGTGTATTACGACGACCCCTACGCCATGCCCGAAGCACAGCTGCACAGCTGTGCAGGCCTGAGTCTGCCACCGGGCTATGTCGGGGAACTGGCGGCACCGCTGGAGCCCCTGACCCTGGGCGGCAGCCTGTGCGCCGTCATGCGCTATCGCGGTCCCTACGCCAGCATTCGCGTGGCATATCGCTGGCTGTATGGGCAATGGCTGGTGCAAGCCGGCCACGAGGCCGCCGATCTGCCCGTGTTTGAGGACTACCTCAACAACCCGCGCGACACAGCACCTGCCGACCTGCTCACCGACATCTACTTGCCGCTGCGCGGCTGAGGGCTGGCCTGAGTGGGTGTTTTCAAAACTGTAGCGTTTACAACTTAGGCGGGCGAAACAGCGCGCAGATCTTGTTGCCGTCCGGGTCGCGCAGGTAGGCCAGATACAGCTGGCCCGAGGCTGCGGTGCGCCAGCCGGGTGGGTCTTCGCATGTGGTGCCGCCGTTGGCCACACCGGCTGCGTGAAACGCATCAGCCTGCTCGGTGCTGCTCATGGCAAAGCCGATGGTGCTGCCGTTGCCGGCGGTGGCCGGCTCGCCATTGATGGGGGTGGTGATGCCAAACAGGCCTGTGGCCGTGCGGTAAAAGTAGCGCCCGGCCTCGCCGTTGTGGTTGTGCACACCGGGCTTGATGCCCAGGGTGCCCAAAAGCGCGTCGTAAAACTTGCGCGAGGCTTCGAGATCGTTAACACCGAGGATGACGTGACTGAACATGGGAGTCTCCTTTGATTCACGCCATGGGCGTGCACAGTTCTACCAAAAAGCCGTTGATATCAGCCACCCAGGCAAGGGCCTGTCCCCAAGGCATCACCACCTGGGCAGCGGCTACATCGAGGGTGCATGCCACACAATGGAGCTTCCACCCCATTTTCACCAAGAGAGTTTGTCATGAAAAAACCCCTTGCCGCCTTGTTGTTCAGCAGCCTTGCGCTGGCCGCCAGCGCCGAAACCGTGGGCACCGTCAGCACCACCTTCAAACTGCTCAGCCCCAACGACAAAGTGGTGGTCGATGTGTTTGACGACCCGGTTGTCAACGGCGTGGCCTGCTACCTGTCGCACGCCAAAACCGGCGGCTACGCCGGCGCGCTGGGCTTGGCAGAAGACACCTCCGACGCCTCAGTCGCCTGCCGCCAGGTGGGCCCCATTAGCTTCAAAGAAAAGGTCGACAAGCAAGACGAAGTCTTCAAGGCCAGCGCCTCTTTCTTGTTCAAACACGTGCGCGTGGTGCGCATGGTGGACGCGAAGCGCAACACCCTGGTCTATATGTCGTACTCCGACAAGATCATCGAAGGCAGCCCCAAAAACAGCGTGACCGCAGTGCCGGTTCCTGCGGAGCTGCCTATTCCGGTGAAGTGAGTTATGTAGCACGGACGTGCTACTATTTCAGCTCAACAAGGAGACTACAGCATGTCCACCACCACCATCCGCATTGAAGACGAGCTCAAAGCCCGCGTCGCTGCCGCCGCACAGCATGCTGGTAAAACTGCGCATGCTTTCATCCTGGATGCGATCTCCCAAACCGTGGAGCAAGTGGAGCTGGACAACGCTTTTAACGCGCTGGCCGATCAGCGTTGGACCAACATACAAGCCAGCGGCAAAACCGTGCCGTGGGACGCCGCAAAAACCTACCTCACCGCACGGGCTAATGGCCAGCCAGCGCGCAAACCCGCTGCCCGCAAACTGACCAAGTGACCCCGGGCATGACCCGCATCGAGTTGGCCCCGGAAGTCTTTGACGATTTCGACCGCTTCTTTGAACACATTGCCCAGTTCGACCCTACATCTGAGCCTCAGCGCATTGGCGACATTCTGGAAGCCATCCAAATCCTGACCCACAGCCCTCTGATCGGGCGGCCCGTGAAAGACGGCAAACGCGAACTCGTCATTGGCCGCGCCACTCGCGGCTATGTGGCGCTGTACCGCTATGTAGCGGCCATCGACACCGTGTTTGTGCTGGCAGTGCGAGCGCAGCGAGAGGATGGGTTTAAGACAAAGTAGGCCGATAGCGCCGGTGAAATATGCGCAGGCAGCTATCAATATCGAAGCAATTCGCTGCGCTTTTACTCCGTGCCCGCTGGGGTGATGGGGCCTGCCAACTCCGCAAACTTGGCCGCCATCGTGGGGTTGCCTCGGGTGAGCTTTTTGATCGTCAGGTCGTCGGCCTTGTCGTTGGCCAGGCGCAGATTGTTGGCGGACTTGTGCAGCGCTTCCTTGGTTTTCTCCAGGTCCTTGATGGCTTCGTCGATGCGCTTGACGGCTTCTTCAAAGCCCTCAGAGGCCAGGCGCCAGTTGCGGCCAAACGCCGTCTTGAACTCGTCCAGCTGAGTCTCAAACTTGGTGATGTCCACATTCTGCGAGCGCACCAGCGCCAGCTCGGACTTGTACTTCATCGAGTTCAAAGCCGCATTTCGCAGCAGCGTGATCAGCGGAATAAAAAACTGCGGCCGCACCACATACATCTTGGGGTAGCGGTGCGACACATCCACGATGCCGCTGTTGTACAGCTCGCTCTCCGGCTCCAGCAAAGACACCAGCACCGCGTATTCGCACGCCTTCTCGGTGCGGTCTTTGTCCAGTTCTTTCAGAAAATCTTCGTTCCGCTTTTTGGTGGCAGTTTCGTCGCTCTCGTTTTTCATCTCAAACATGATGGAAACGATCTCGTTGCCCGACTCGTCCATGTCGCGAAAAATGTAGTCGCCCTTGCTGCCGGAGCGGGCGTCGTTGTCTTTCTCAAAATGCGCGCGCTGAAACGCCGCCGCACGGATGCGGTTGAACTCAATCTCGCAGTGCTGCTCCAGCGTCTCGCCCACCATCTTGGTCGATAGCCGCGCCTTCATGTCCCGCAGGCGCTCAATCTCGCCTTCACGGTCGCGCAACTGCAAGGCGAATTGCTCTTTGATGGCTTTTTCTTCCAGCTGGTTTTTGACGGTGATGAGGCTCAGGTCATTTTTGAGCCCATCGCGCTCCCGGGCGACCACACCCACAGCCTCATTCACGGCCAACTGGCGCGCGGTGTCGCTGGCCTCCAGCTTGGCTTGCATGGCCTGGATTTCGGCGTCCTTTTTGGCGGCAGCCGCCTGCAGCTCATGGGCCAGCTTGGCAGCGGCCAACTCAGCAGCCGCTTGGCTGCTGTTGCGCGCTTGCTCCAGCTCGTTCGCCAGTTGATCGCGCTCTTTGCTGACCGCGCCCAAAGCCTCTGACACCGCCAGCTTGCGGGCTACCTCACCGGCTGCGAGTTGGGCCTGCAAGGCCTGAATCTCCGCATCTTTGCGCGCCGCAGCACTTTGCAGCTCATTAGCCAGCTGGGCCTCGGCCAGCCTGAGCGCTGCTTGCTGGTCGTGCTTGGCTTGCGCCAGCTCGTTGGCGATGGCATCGCGCTGCTTTTCTACCGTGCCCAATGCCTCGGCCAGTGCAAGCTTGTTGGCCACATCACCTGCGTCGAGCTGGGCTTTAAGTGCCTGAATCTCGGTGTCTTTGGCAGCCGCGGCTTTTTGCAGCTCATTGGCCACCTTGGCCTCGGCCAAAGCGATCGCGTCGCGCTTTTCGCGCTCGGCCAGCTCCAGCCGCTCGTGCAACTGCTTTTCAAAATCGCCATCGCGCACCTGCTTGAGGATGTCGGCATACCCCGCCTCGTCGATCTTGAAGGCTTTGCTGCAGTGGGGGCAGATGATTTCATGCATGGGGAGTGGATATTTACTAGTCGAATAGGGCCGTAGCCCTCGTGGAATTTGTGCAAGCAGCTATCAAACAAGTAGCAATTAGTGCCCCGCCGAGCCACGTCCCTCATACACCGCCATGATGAAAGGCTTGGCAGCGTCCAGATCGGTTTGAGTCGAGAGCGTCACTTCCAGGTTGCCTGTACCCCAGTGCCCAATGTTCGTCACGTCCCGCGCGTTGGGTAGCACGGGTATGACGTTGGCAGGGTTCGTATGCAAATACAGCAACAGGCAGTTCTTGCGATGCAAAACCACCGTCGCAAAGTTCTTGAGACGCTTAAAGGCCAGGTACAAGCGCAACTCTTTGCGCTGAACATCGTCGCCCAGCGACAGCGTGTAGTCCTCTAACGAAGCCAGTAGCAACTGCATGGGCTCTGGCAAATTCACCAGCAGCTCAGCAAACGACTTGTCAGGCCCTGTGCCTTTGGTGTTGATGGGGTCTGTCGCAACAGGCGCCGCAGGAGCTGCAGCATCCAGCTTGCCGTAAGTGGCTTTGGGCGGTCTGGCCGCGGTGGATTTGCTGCCAGCATCGCTGCCCGCGTTGACCGACTCCAGTAGCAGCAAGTCGCCTCCAAACTGCCGGTACCGAATCAGTTCGATGTTGCGGCCAATCTGCTGCACCGCGTGGCCATCGTACTTGGTGAAGTCCGCCGCAATGCACACTACGCGGGGGGCGCTCCAGTCAATGGCGTCTGCTGCAGCGGAGCCCAGCTTGTCGAGCACCAGCAGCTTGAACTCGGCCTTGTGGTCCAGCAGCCAGTCCAGGTAGAACAAGCCCTGGTTGATAACGTTCTCGCCTACCGACCGCTTGTATTCCAAGATCACGGGGCAATTGTTTTCATCCAAACCCAGCGAGTCGATGCGCCCGCCGTGGGTTTTGCCCGTGGAATGCTCGCTAGCGATAAAGCGGATGTTGAGCAGGGGCTGCAGGTTGGCTTCGATCAGCGATTGCAGGGGCTTCTCCAGGTCGGAAGCGCTGCCTTGCAGTTCGGTGGCGATGCTGCTGGTGAGGCGGAAGAGTTTGATGTCGCTCATTTGGTGTATGCCCCAGCTGCCAAGGTCCGAGCCCAACCGGCATCGCTCTTGCGTAAACACGCAGCAGCCGTCATAGAAAATGGCGCATCCGGTTGCACCATTGCACGGAGAGATTTTTTAATTGCCTTTACTTCCGCTTCGTCTGCAGGCCCCATTGCTTTCGAAGCGATTTCTCTGCAGCGGTCAATTCTTTCATTGCAGGCGGTCCAAATCTTCGCCCGGGCCTCTTCAAGTTCATCAAAGTCGAGTTTGAGGTGAGTTACTGTCTTTGTAACCCTGTATTGCTCATAGTCAGTCGCATCTGGGTGCGGAATGGCCTTTCCAAAGGAATTGAAATCCAATAGCTCGGGATCCGAATCACAAGTTGGATCTAAGAAGACTGGAATCTCATTGTTGATAGAGAGTCCCCCGAAAGTTGCGACCAAACTATTCGGCATCAAAGGAAACAACGAACCTTTCTTGCGATTTCCAACATTGCCAAAGAAACGATAGTTCGCCCAGTCATAGGAAAGCCACCAATAGCCATCCTCATAGGTAGCCTTCCTTTGACCAACACTTCGTTTGCACTCCATCTTTGGGCGAAAGTGCTCGACATCTTTATGGGAAAAGACGTCAATTGCCTCAGAGAACCAACACTTACTGTGCGAAAGTGACATCAACCAAGGTTTTATATCTCCCCAAATTTCATTATTTGGATCAGCAATAATTGCATCACGTGCATCCTTATCTGGTGCTTTTTCTAGTGCAGTTGTCAGCGCCGCTGCAGCATCTAACCAAGCCTGATCAATAGCACCATTTTTTTTTGGCCCGCCACTAGTGTGCAAAGGGATGTATCTCATTCTTCTGCGGAAAAAATCTTGTCTAGAACAGCATCTGCTCTCTCGTTGCGAGCCCGAATTTCTTCCGGCGTAAGGCCAAGAATTGACTTCTTCTCTCTACGCCGCATGGCTTCAATAAATTCTTGTTCTTCCGGCAAGCGGAATGTTCGCAACAGACCAAGCTCTTTCAGCTGATCAGAGAGGTCTTCGAGTCTTACTTTCTCTTCGTCAGATAGCTCTGATTTCGCCACAAGCCTATCTCTATCCGCGATGGCTTTTAGGGTGCGTGCCGGGAGCGCTGACTCAAGCCCAAACACATCGCTGGTCAGTAACCTATCAATAGTCATTCCTGGCGGCTCGTCTTCTGGCGGTAGCGCAGTCGTGCCTTCAGGCGTTCTATCGAGAATGCGAACGTGAGTGCGTGGATGTGCACTGATCATCAATGGGTTGTGTGTTGCGATCAAAACCTGACTATTGCCAACAGCAGTCGGGGGAACGCTGGCATCAATAGGATTTTCATCAGGCAATGCTTGTTCGCTTTCGCCTTCCGGTAGCGATGGAAATAGCGCTTTCCTCAGCATCGCCCGATACTCGTAAGTCCAGCGTGGATTCAAGTGTGAATCCGGCTCGTCCAGCAAGTACAAAGACTCATCCGACTGCGTGAACAACAGCAGTCCAAATACCGCGACCAGTTGCTGTTCTCCTTCGCTTAATTGGTCAAAACGTACGAGGCTCCCATCTTTGCGACGCCCAACCACTCGAATCTCCTCAATCAAATCGCTGAGGTACATGCTTTCCAGATGATTGAAAAGTAACTTGGGCGTCTCATAAGGCAGCCTTATCTTGTCCAAGCTCTCCCTGTCTTTGAGATAAAGATACAAACGTTCGTTACTTTGGTTCCTGCCTCGAACATCGGACTCGGTTAACTCAAGATTGCGGATTGGTGCTAATGATGCTGCCTTGAGCCGATCCATGAAGTCGCTGAAGTTGCCTCTGGCGCCCCAAAAAAAGTCGTTGCCTTCTGGTCTTGAATGAGCACTCGACTTTGCCCAATATGGTGCTTTAAGCACAAACAATGCGGAATCAAACGACTCGATTCCAAGGAGTTCTTTACGAATGTATTGCGCCAAGGCATGGTCTTCAAAGAACAGCGCCAAAAGGGCTAAGTTTGCGTAGTCTTTTCTGCAAAAGAAAAACCGTCTTACCGCTTCTGAGTCTTTACTCTCTAGATTGCTTTGGTAGTACTTCCGCGTTGGTGCCGTGAAGACTTTTTCAAGCCTATCGTTCCACCCTGAGTAGTAAGCAAAAACGTATTTCGGAAGGTACTCACGAAGGCCACGTTTGAAGGCCGCTAGCGTCACCGATTTGCCATCAACTGAAAACTTGATCCGGTCCTTCGTCCGATCCGGATCAGCATCAACCTGAATTTTGTGACCGTGGCAGAAATATTGCATCTCGTATGCAAAGCGCGCAACTGGCGCAACATTTTCTAATGCTAGGAAGATCTCAACAATGTTCTCAATCAAGTTCGACTTGCCAGAGCCATTACGCCCCAGTAACACCACAATCGGAACAGTTTCATCAAAATCAACTTCCAAATTTTTGAGATTCCTATCCGCCGGTATCTTTAGCCAATCAATTCTCATGACTGCCCTCTTTGGATCTTGGCAATTCGATTAACTTTCGATTCATCGTGAGCATTGATTGCTATATGTCCACTGTCAATTTCTTTACTGAGTTGAATATAAAAATCATCGATACCAAGCTTAGATTTTTGCCATAGCTCTTTAGCATTCACGCCATCAGCGGCGGCAATCAAAGTCTCCAAATAGTTGTCCGGTACCAGCTCTAGTTTCATGGTCGCTCCCAAGGTTTCCTCTCCTTTCCACCGATTGCCCACACCTGGTACCTTCACTTTTGACTTGCCCCGTGCTACTGCTTTGGCGATGCGTTTTTTCGGTGCTGGCGAATGTGCAGCTGCTATGCGATTCAGCAAATCGATTGCGGACCCGTCTTGCAGGTCTTGCGAAACTAGTTCACCACGAAAGGCCTTGGTCAGCACAAGTGCGCCCAAGCGTTGGGCTTGAGTTTGGACTGCGTTGGTACGAGATTCGATACGGTCAGCTAATGCGAAAAGTGCTTCTACACGGCGAACGATTTCGGCTTGCTCGGCTGCAGACGGCAAACGAATAGGCAATGCGGCGAGCATTGTTTTATTGATTGATGCCAAGTTCGTGGTTTGCTTTCCTGATCGAATGAAGTAATCAAGGCCCCGTGAGTTGCCCCACCACGATACAAACTTAGGCTGATTTTCTTTGTCAAACAGTCGCGCACGGAACACATGATTCTGGAATGTGCATCGCGGGATTTGGTCGCCCCAAATCCAACCGCGTCCTAGCTTGTCCAAGTCGCCACCCTCGTTAAAGAGAATGTCGCCCTTCTCCAGCAGCAGGTTCTTAAGCTTTGCTTGTGGAACGCGTATGGTCTTAACCTCTGTGAGATCGATGTATCCGCGTTGAACGTTGGCAACGCGCAGATATGGAAGCTCCTCATCAAGCGGAGATTGCTTCCTGGAGTCTTTGGTCACGCCACCTTGTACTTCGGCAATCTCACTCAACTGAACATACTTCCACTCATAGTCGCCTCCGTTGGCTTCACGCCAACCTGCGGTGAGGGCTCCGAGGGTTGCTGCATCCAACACGGCCTGCCGGTACCGATTGAGCAAGACAGGGATGGCGTCGAAGCGGTCGTTGCAGGACTGGATGCGAGTAAGCAGAGTGTCGAGTTGGTTGGCTATGCGGGTTTGCTCGCTCTTTGGCGCGAGCACAAATGGTGCGGCCTTGCCCGCTTCTGTGCCAAGGCGCGGCATGTTCATGCCATGGCTTTCCGCTTCCACGTATTTCAAGAAAGCCGGGTGCTTCAACCAATAGAGCAGGTACCGGTTGTCTAAATGCGCTCCGGCCTTGAGAGGCAGAATTTCAGTTGTGCAGTACCCGGGCTCATCGGCAATCAACACCTTGTTGAGGTAAGGGCGCAATTTTCCGTAAAGCACATCGCCCGTTTGAAATCTGTTCTTCGTGCTCTTGGACTGGCGCTGCAAGAAGGTCATTTTCTGTAGCAGGCGCGAACTGTCTTTTTCGATGTCTTCCAGTTCAAGTACCCAGCCGTCGTTCGCTATCTCATGCGGCTCTGCCTTCTCAGTGCTTCCATATTGGACGACAGTGCCTAATGTGGTCAGTATCCAGCTAGCGGGCAAATCCGCCGCGTTGATTGCTGCCTCACTCATCCTCGCTCCCATCCAGCAAAATGCCCCTCCGCGCCAGCCGCTCACGCGCTTCCAGCAGGGCTTGGTGTAGGTGTTGTTCCAGTTCGGCCTTGGGCGGCAGCTCGGTCCAGTACTCGGCCACGGTGATGCCGTCTTTTTGCATTTGCAGCAGCTCCACCTGTTCACGACTGGATTCGGCGCACAGGATGAGGCCGATGGGTGCCTCTTCCCCGCTCTGGCGTTCGTGTTTGTCCAGCCACTTCAGATACAGCTCCATTTGGCCTTTGTGCGCGGCCTTGAAGCGGCCCAGTTTCAGCTCAATGGCTACCAGACGGCGCAAGCGGCGGTGGTAGAAAAGCAGGTCGAGGTAGAAGTCCTCCCCGTCGATGACCATGCGCTTTTGCCGTTCTACAAACGCAAAGCCACGGCCCAGCTCCAGGATGAAGGCTTCTAGCTGGCGCAATATGGCGGATTCCAGGTCCGCCTCGTCATGGCCTTGGCGCAAGCCCAGAAAGTCGAGGAAGTACGGGTCTTTAAAAACCAGTGCGGGTGTTGCGCCATTGGCTGGGGCGGACTCAACCCGTAGCGAGGTGGTAGCCTGCAAGGCAGCTAGCTCGGTGCGCTCAAAGGCCTTGCGTTCTATTTGCTGGCGCAGCTCGCGCACGCTCCAGGTGTTGGTAGTGGCTTGGCTGGCGTAAAACTGGCGTGCGGCCTCGGTTTTGAGGGGCAGCAGGTTCACAAAATGGCTCCAGCTCAATTGTCGCGACAGCATCGCGACAATCTCGGGCTGCGGGAAGGCCTGGGCAAACTGCACCATGCGGCGCAGGTTTTTGGCCTCAAACCCACGGCCAAATTCTTGCGCCAGTTGCTCGCCCACGCGCTGGATCAGTTGGTCGCCATATTTGGCACGGTCTGCGCCGCCCAGCACTTCGGTGCGCAGGCGCTCGCCCAAACTCCAGTAAAGGCGGGTGAGTTCTGCATTAACTGCACCGGCCAGGCGCTGGCGGCTGCTGGCGATGAGGGTGCGCAGCTCGGCGTGGAGATTGGCGGGCAAGCCACCTGCTGCTGCGGCAACCAACTCGCTCATGGCTGGGCCTCGTCTGCCGTTGTGTCGTCAACCAGCAGGTCATCCAACGAAGCATCTGGGTCTTCGCCAAGCTCTTCCAGCAAGCTGCGCAGGTCGGCCATGGCGCCGTTGAGCTCACGCATCACCATACGGGCCACCATTGCAGGTTCATCGCGCTGGGTGTCTGATGCTTTGGCGCTGTCGTCTTTGAGCCAGCTTATGTCCAGGTTGTCGCCACGGACCATGATTTGCTCGCGGGTGAATTTGCGCCAACAACCAGCTTCGCCCGTGTCCACGCGTTGCGCCAGGGCTGCGGGGCCGCCGCAGGGGTCGTTGCCAAACACGTCTTCAAACTTGTCGTGGGGCGTGCTGGCCGGTGCGTCGGGTGCGGTGCGGAAATACTCGCGGGCGAAGGGGTTGCGCTTGCCAAACTGGGGCATGTTAGCCCGCATGTCGTACACCCACAATTCCTTGGTGTTGCCCGTGTCTTTTCTACCTCGTGTAAAAAACAGCACGTTGGTTTTAACGCCTGGGGCATAAAAGATGCCGGTAGGCAGGCGCAATATGGTGTGCAGGTTGCATTTGTCCATCAGGTCGCGGCGTATGTCGACGCCGACATTACTTCCTGAGAGCACGTTGTCGGGCAGCACCACGGCAGCCCGGCCACCGGGGGCTAGGTTGCGGTAAATGTGCTGCAAAAAACAGAGTTGCTTGTTGGTGGTGGGGTAGGGCAGGTCGGTGCGGGTGGGCAGACCGCCGCCTTTTTTTGTGCCAAAAGGCGGGTTGCTCAAAATGAGCGTGGCCTGTGGCAGGCGGGTGCCTTCTTCGCCTAGGGTGTCACCAAACTGTATGCCGCCTTCAATACCGTGCAGCAGCATGTTCATGAGCGCCAATCGGTGTGTGTCTTGCACCAGCTCTATGCCATAGAAAGTGCAGGACCGGTGCTTTTCAACCTGTGCCTTCGACCGTTTTGCAGGCGGGTAGTGATCCCGCAAATAGTTGTTGGCAGCAATCAAAAAACCAGCCGTCCCAGCCGTTGGGTCTTGAATAACGTCATTTAGCGTAGGTCGCATAACAGCGACGATGCTGTCAATCAAATCGCGTGGAGTGAAATACTGGCCCGCACCACTCTTTTTCTCGCTGGCGTTACGTGCCAGCAGACCTTCATAGAGGTCTCCCAAATCGTCACGATCAACGTTATGCCAGTTGATTTTGTCGATTTCTGTGACCAGCATGGAGAGGGTCGAGGGCTTGGTGATGATGGTGCTGGCACCCGCATAGACCTGCCGAATGATGCCCTTCCCGTGGTGGCTGTAGTTATGCAGCAAATCTTGATAAACAGACAACCGGTCTGCGGAAGTGGCTCCAACCAAGTCGGCCCAGAGCGTTCCTTGTTCATCTACAACTGCACCCCCTCTTTTTTTTTCAGGTCGGCTGATTACGAAACAAGCCTCTTCTTTGGTTTCCTGCATCATTTTCAGGAACAGCAAATACGTCAATTCGTTGACGTACTGGTGGTAAGTAACGCCATCGTCACGCAATACATTGCATAAGTTCCAGAGCTTGGCAACGATCTCGGATGTTGCTGGCTTTATTAAGTGAGGCATTAAAGGCAGTCGAATAAGGCTTAGGGGGAAAAGCGGACATTTTGCCTTCGACGGGCGTCTGCTGTGATATCTAGTCCACTTAAGTTCTTTGGTTTCCAGACAGGCTGAGACGGTTCCCAAAGCCACTATCGCCACCCACTCCCATAATCAATTTCTGCGTCGCCCTCGTTGCAGCGACATAAAACACCCGCGCCGCCTCCATTTCATCCTCCCCTTTTGCTGGCATATGCCCCACGCCGGGTAGCGCCACCACGGGGAATTCCAGGCCCTTGCTGACCTTCATGGTCATCACCTTGATCTTGTTGCTAGTGGGGTCAAAGTCACCAGTTCCAAGCCGGTTCTCTACCGGCAGCTTGCGTTGTGCCAGGGTGCGGGCGCACAGGCCCCGCGTTTTGGTGTCTGCGCACAGCACGGCCATGTCGCCCCAGGCAAAGCCCTCTTTGTGCGCGGCGGCAAAGTGGTCGGCAATGGCTTCCACCTCGGCTTGCAGGGTGGGCAGTTTGATGATGAGGGGCTCTTGCCCCTCGCGCCCGCAGCTCACGGGTTTGAGCAGGGGGATGCCGTCGTCGTCTTTGTCGTCTGCGGTCAGCAGGTCTGCCGCCACCAGGCTGGCGGTGTGCAATATCTGGCGGGTGTTGCGGTAGTTGATCTTCAGGATGGTGGTGCGCCCCTGCGCCTGAATGCCCACGCTCTTGAAGCTGAACTGTTTGCTGCGCGCGCGTTCGTAAATGCTTTGCGCGTCGTCGTACAGCACCAGCAGGCTGTTGGTGGTGGGGTCCACCATCTGGGTCACGAGCTTGAGCCATTCGGGTGCGAAGTCGTGGCCCTCGTCGATCATCACCGCTTGGTATTGACCGCTGGGGATTTGCTTGCGGTCCACGCCCGCAATCACTTTTTGCACCAGTTCCTCGGCATACCGCCCACTGCTAGATTGACCAGGCAGCGTCTGCCCAAAGGCCACCAGCTGTTCGCGACACCATTTATGAAAATGCCGCACATGCACTTTACCGCCCAGGCCTTTGGTCTGCATGACGCTGTGCAGCTTCACGCCCAGCGGCTCGTTAAAGCAAAGGATCAAGATGGGCTTGCTGCTGGCGGTGCTGGCTTGGGCCAGATACTCGGCGCGGTAGCCCAAGATCATGGTTTTGCCCGAGCCCGCCACGCCGTGGATCACGCGGTGCCCGTCGCCCAGGCTGCGAGCCAGCTGCTCTTGCTGCAGGTCCATCACCCGCATGATGTCGGGCAGCTCGGCCTCGGCATCGTTGTCGTCAAACAAGTCGCCGCTGGTTTGCACCCGCACTTGCGGGAACATGATCCAGCGCACCCGGTCGATTTGGGGCAGGCTGAGCGTGCCGCGCATGCCGTAGGGGAACATGTCCCACAAGCGGCTTTGCAGGTCTTCGGCCTCCCCACTCTCCAGCATTTCGTCTTTGCAGAGCACGCGGTGGGGTTCGATGGCGTGGTGCAGTTCGGCGGCTTCAAACTGTTTGCGGGTGATTTCGGTCAACACCACGCCATAGCTCCACGGAAAAGCCACTTTGCCCGCGTGTGCGCCTTCGGTTTGAATGAGCTGCTTGTCGCGTTGCAGGGCGGTCACCACCGTTTGGGCGTATTGCCGGGCTTGCTCCAGCGGGTTGGCCACGGTTTTGGGGATGCCGTCGGGGATGATTTCCCAGGTCTGTTTATCGGCCTGCTGGATGGTGCTGAGCTTCCAGTCTTTCACCTCCAGCACCAGGATGCCGCGCCGCGGGTGCAGCACACAAAAGTCGGGATGGGTGTTGCGCGGGCCCATGGGCACGTCGTACCAGAGCAGGTAGTCGTCATCGAGCTTTTGCTCCAGCCGCTCGGCCACCCTGCGTTCACCACTGGTCATGCGCGAAACGCACGCGCTAATTGCCGGAATCAATGTCGCCATGAACTACCTGCCACCCTGAATGCATTTTTTTAGATGGCTGCCATCATGCCCGCATAAAAGCACAATTTCCAGTTTTGGCGCTTGCGAGTTTCACTGATTTTGCGCGAGTAATAGTCGGCTACCTCTCCGGGCCTGATTCCGCTACCATGCTGGTAACGCCATCAAATTTCGAGCCAAATATGCCTCTGGCGCTCATTTATCCTGCGCGGGTAGCTATCAAATTTATAGCTTATTGCCTGATGCTGCTGCCACTCTGGGTGTCGGCAGCTGCAGTGGATGTGCGAGCGCCGGGTTCCGGCAGCGTGGACCCGGGACCGGCGGTGGCGGTGCTCGAAGACGTGTCGGGCGCATTCACCCTGGCCGAGGTGTTGGCCGCAGACCGCGCGGGTGGTTTTGAGAAAGGGGCCGAGGTCGCCAAAGGGCTGTCGCTCGGCTACAGCCGCTCGGCGTTTTGGTTGCGCTTGGCAATCCGCAACCTCGAGCTGCGGCCCATAGAGCAGTTGCTGGAGGTGAGCAATGCGCGCATTTCCAGCGTGTCGCTGTATGTGCCTGATGCCTCGGGCAACTACAAGGCCATGGTGACCGGGGGTGACGCTCCCTTTGGCAACCGGCCGTACCCACACCGCCACTTTGTATTCCCGCTTAGCGTGAGCCCGCAGTCCGAGCAGGTGGTGTACATGCGGGTGCAAAACAGTTCCTCGCTGATCGTGCCCTTGCGCCTCTGGGAGCCGCACGATTTCGACATTGCCAGCCGCCCGGAGTACATGGTGCAGGGCTGGTATTTCGGCATGGCCAGCGCCATGGTGCTGTTTAACCTGTTGCTGTGGCTCGCTATCCGGGACCGCATTTACATCTACTACGTGATCTTTGTGCTGGCCATGGCGGTGACCGTGGCCTCCAAGACCGGTTTGGGCGCGCAATATCTGTGGCCGGCGAGCTTGGTGTGGGGCAATTTCTCGTTTTTTACGGCGATCTCTTTCACGCTGGCGGCGTTTTACCCGTTCACCCGGCGCATGTTGGATACCCCGCGGACCATGCCACGGGTCGACAGCGTGATGCAGCTGATGACGTGGGTGCATGTGCTGGCGCCCGTGGCCTATTGGTTTGCCTTGCCGGTGGTGGCGCCTTACGGCACTGCGTTTTTCGGGTTCACCATTTTGTTTTACGGCGGGGTGGCGGTGTGGGGCTCCATCCGGCGGATGCGGGCGGCGTTTTTCCAGCTGGGGGCGTTTAGTTTGTTGCTGGCCGGCACCTTGTTGGCGGTGTTGCGCGCCTATGGCTGGGCGCCCACCAACGTCTTTACCGTAGACGGTTTGCAGCTGGGCTCGGTGTTTGAAATGCTGGTGCTGGCCCTCGCGCTTGCAGATCGCTTTAACGAAATGCGCCGCGAAAAAATGAGCGCCCAGAACGAGCTGGTAGCCATTCAAGACCAGCTGGTCGATACCCTGCAGGCCTCTGAAAAAGAGCTGGCCTACCGCGTCGAAAAGCGCACCCGCCAACTGCAAGCAGCCAACGCCCGGCTAGAGGCCTTGAGCATGGTGGATGGCCTGACCGGCATTGCCAACCGCCGCCACTTTGACCAGGTGCTGCACAAAGAGTGGGCGCGGCTGGAGCGGGTGGGCCAGCCCTTGGCGCTGGTGATGCTGGATGTGGACTGGTTCAAGCGCTACAACGACCACTTTGGCCACCAGGCCGGCGACGAGTGCCTGCGCGCCGTGGCCCTGGCGATCAGCGGTGTGAGCCGCGCCAGCGATTTGGTGGCCCGCTATGGCGGCGAGGAGTTTGTGATCATCGCCCCCGGCAACGATGGCCCCCAGGCCCTGCAAATGGCTCAGCGTGCCTGCGATGCGGTGCGCGAGCTGGCCATGTTGCACCCGCTGTCTGAAGAGGGCTTTGTGACCCTGAGCTGCGGTGTGGCATATACGGTGCCCGGCCCCGAGAGCAGCCCCGACAACCTGCTGGGCAATGCCGACAACGCCCTCTACGAGGCCAAGGCCCAGGGCCGCAACCGGGTGGTGCTGGCCCAGCCCTCGGGTTGGTAACTGGTATTGAAGTGGTAATACAATAAAGACCACTTCACACCAGCTCGCCCCTGCACCTTGTCTGCCACTTCACCCAACGCTGAACTCAGCCCCGAAGACACCTCCCCGCTGTACCAGCAACTGGCCCGCCAGTTGACGGCAGGCATTCTTGCGGGCACCTACCGGGTAGACCAGGCACTGCCGTCAGAGCGGGTGCTGTGCGAGTCGCTGGGGGTGTCGCGCATCACGGCGCGCAAGGCGATTGCGGTACTGGTGGAGCAGGGCCTGGTGCTGCGCCGCCATGGCTCTGGCAACTTTATTGCCCCGCGCATCGAGCAGCCCACCAGCAAGCTGGCCAGCTTTTCTGAAGAGCTGCGCCAGCGCGGCTATGTGCCAGCCAGCCAGTGGATCACCCGCGAAACCGGCACCGCCACCCCCCAAGAGCGCGAGGCGCTGGGCCTGCCGCGTGGTGCCAAGGTGGCGCGCCTGCTGCGCTTGCGTCTGGCCGATGGCGTGCCCATGGCTTACGAGCACAGTGCGCTGCCCCTGCCGGTGTTGCCCCGCCCGCAGGAGCTGGACGGTTCGCTGTATTTGCACCTGGCCCGCAGCGGTGTAGCCCCCGTGCGCGCGGTGCAGCACCTGCGCGCCATCAACGCCACCGCCGACATGGCTGCCCACCTGCAAGTGCCCGAAGGCGCTGCGCTTTTGTGGGTCAGCCGCGTGGCCCACAGGGCCGATGGCGCAGCCATTGAATTCACCCAAACCTATTGCCGCAGCGACTACTACGCCTTTGTGGCCGAACTCCGGAGCACCCCATGAGCGCCACCTCTTTGCAAGGCCACATCCTCACCCCCGCTGGCTTTGTGCACGGCAGCCTGCACATGGCCGCAGACGGCCGCATTGCCGGCATCACCGGCGAACAGGTGAGCGAGGCCCAAGTGCGCGAGGGCAGTGCGCCCATCGTGCTGCCCGGCTTCATTGACCTGCATGTGCATGGCGGTGCGGGGCACGACATCATGGAAGGTGGCGATGCCGCTTGGCATGTGGCGCGCCTGCATGCGCAGCACGGCACCACCTCGCTTTTGGCCACCACCATGACCGCGCCGCAAAGCGACCTCGATGCCGCCTTTGCCGCACTCGCCCCCTTGTGCACCGCACCCGCGCGCGACGCCGCCCGGGTGCTGGGTGTGCACCTCGAGGGGCCATACATCAGTGAGGCCCGCTTAGGCGCGCAGCCGCCGTTTGCGCGGCCAGCGAGTTTTGACGAAATTCACCGTCTGCATGCGCTCGCGCCCATCCGCCTGATCACCCTTGCGCCCGAAGTGGGTGGTAACGACGCACTGATTGCGCAGCTGGTGGCCGAGGGCTTTAAGGTGCAGCTGGGCCACACCACCGGCAGCTACGAGCAGGGCGTGGCCGCGCTGCGCTGCGGGGCCACGGGCTTTACCCATTTGTTCAACGCCATGTCGGCTTTGCACCACCGCGAGCCCGGCATGGTGGGTGCGGCGCTGGCGCATGCCGAGTTTGCAGAGGTCATCCCCGACCTGTTGCATGTGCACCCCGGCGCTATTCACGCGGCGCTGCGGGCTATTCCCAAGCTGTATTGCGTGACCGACTCCACATCCGCCGCCGGCATGCCCGATGGTGATTACAAGCTCGGCCGCCACACCGTCACCAAGTGCATGGGCGGCGTGCGCCTGGCTGATGGCACGCTGGCCGGCTCGGTGCTGAGCATGGACCAGGCGCTGCGCAATCTCGTCTACACACTGGGCCTGAGCTTGGCGGATGCCAGCAGCCGTGTGTCCACCTTCGCCGCCGACCACATGGGCTTGGCGGACCGCGGTCGCCTAGAGCCCGGCGCTTGGGCCGACGCGGTTGTGCTCAACCGCGACCTGCAGGTGCAGGCGGTGGTGGTGGAGGGTTATGCGGTGCGAAACACCTGATCCCACAGGCTGGTGCTCACGCCGTAATGGTGGGTGTGCCCGCGCTGGTGGTGCAGCCCGTGTAGCCGTTTGCGGCGCTTCATCCACTCGCTGGACGAGCGGGAGTGGTGGGCCGCGTGGTGGGTCATCGAATAAGCGATGTACCCCAGCAGCAAACCCAAGCTGAGGGCGCTGGCAATCCACAGGTTGGCCAGCCACCAGGCCGGCAAAAACGCCAGCACCACAAACAGGGTGAGCGTGACACAAGTGGGGGTGCCGATGTAGTCGTGCGGGTGGCGGTGGTGCTGTTCGTGCATGGCCTGAAACGGGGGCAGCCGGTGCAGCACAAAGCGGTGCAGGCCATATTCAATCAAGGTCCAGCCACCCAACCCGCCCAGCGCCCAAGCCACCAACTGCCACTGCAAGTCGTGGGGCGCTGCAAGGCCCAGAAACGCCGCCAGCGCTGCCACGCACACGCCATAAACTCCGAAGTCTGCAAAGTACGCGAAACGGCTCTGTTGGATCGAGAGGAGTGGCATAGGTGGTTCTGAGGGGCTCATGCCGCAGGTTTTAGGAGCGCTTGATGGCTTTGGCAACACTTTCTTTGGCATCGCCCACCGAGGCGCGCACCGCGCCCAGGTTCTTTTGGACGTTGCCTTTGACCTCGAGGGACTTGTTACCCACAGCTTTGCCGACGACCTCTTTGACCTTGCCCTTGGCTTCTTCTGTGCGTCCTTTGATTTGGTCTTTGTTGATACTCATGAGTGGCTCCTGAAAGGGTGGTCCGGCTCATCACCGGCATGCAACAAAGGTTGCACAAGCTGCACCTTAGGCGGGGCGCTGGGGGCTGTCGGTGCGCTGTCGTACCCGGGGCAAAAGTGCTGTTTATAACTATTGAGAATAAATGAGTTGACTTTTATTCCTGCATGCATATAATTCGAGGCAGGAATGCGGTGTACCTCCCAACACACCCCTGTTCCACGAGAACCACCACGAGATGTCTCCTGCCGTTGGTTCCCGGTTTATTCGACACCTGTCGACCGCGTTGATCTGCAGAGCAGCAGCCAACCGAATCTCTTTTTGCTCAAGCCGGCCTGATAACGTGGCCCGCACCTCTCCCTTTCAATGAATCAGAATTTCGAATCCGCTATCCCGATGGGCAACTACATTGTTTCGCCCGCAACCCAAGAAACCAGCGCCGGTCTGTTCCGTGCCTCCATCGCCGTCCAGCGCAGCCAGAGCAAAGGCGCTTACTGCCGTGTTTTTAACTTCGACTGCGAGTTTGTCTCCCGCGAAGCTGCCCGCGTGTACGCCATTACCCAAGGCTGGCTTGAAACCGGCAGTGCCAACCCGCAAACCTGCTGAAGCAGGCCGGACGCACTCCACACACCTCACCCTATTCCGCCGCCCGCAAAGGCTGCAAACCCGCGCACCCCAGCCACCCGGGCTGACAGCGCACTCACTGAAAGGCTCACCATGAGCAGCAAAATTTACGTGGGCAACCTGCCCTACTCCGTCACCGATGACAGCCTGCAGAGCAATTTCGCCGAATTCGGCGAAGTGACCTCCGCCAAGGTCATGATGGACCGCGACACCGGCCGTTCCAAGGGCTTCGCCTTTGTGGAAATGAGCACTCCCGCATTCGCCCAAGCCGCCATTGACGGTTTGAACGGCCAATCCGTGGATGGCCGCTCCATCGTGGTCAACCTGGCCCGTCCGCGTGAAGATCGTGGCAGCTCCGACGGCTACCGCGGCGGCCGTAGCAGCTACTAAGCGCTAAACGCCCACAAAAAAGCCGGCTCTGGTAGCCGGCTTTTTTGCGTCTGGCGGATTACATCTTGCCGAACTTGGCCTTGGCGTCGGCCATGCAGGTGGCCTTGGCGGTGGAGGCCAGGGCGTCGCATTTCTCTTCCGCCACCTTCAGTTCGGCGGCGCGTTTGTCGGCAGCGGCGTCGGTGCGGACTTCTTTGTTGTCGCTCTTGGCATCGGCGTTGGTTTTGGTGGTTTTCATTTGCACCTCTGCATCGGCTTTGGCCGCGGTGCGGGCGGCTTTGGCTTCTTTCACGCACACGTCTTTGGGGTTGCCCGAGAGGTCGTCACACTTTTGCTTGGCGACGTCGTAGGTGGCATCGGCCTGTTCAGTGCGCACTTTGTATTGCGTTTTGAGGGTGGGCTTGTAGCTGTTCTCCAGCTCTGCCAGGGCGACCGACTCTTTACCTTTGGCCTCAGCGACGCAGATGTCGCGCGCATTGCCGGACTGGGCGTTGCAGGTTTTCTTGCCGGCGCTGTAGTCGTCTTTGATACGCGCCTTGCTGGCCTTGTAATCAATTGGAGACATCTGCGCCATGGCAGTGCCGGCAAACAGCAGGCATGCAGCCATGGCGACGCTGCGCATCAAGGTGGGGGTGTTCTTCATGGGGAATCCTTAAAGTGAAGACTGTCACAAGCCACAGGGGCCTGACAACACTCACAGTAAGGGGGATGGGGCGGCCGGTCTGTTCGTTGGTGGACATACCGGCGCGGGGCTAGTCAGCCGGCAGCGCCGCCAGCAGCACCGTCACCACCAGCCCGCCCTCTGCGTGGTTGTGCAGCCTGATCTCGCCGCCGTGGGCCTGGATGATGTTGCGCGCAATGCCCAGACCCAAACCCGTGCCGGTGCGGTTTTGTTGCTGGCCGTGGCTGAGGCGCACATGCGGCTCAAACGCCGCCGACATGCTGGCCTGCGCGATGCCGGGCCCGAAGTCGCGCACCTCCACCAGCGCGCGGCTGCCTTGCAGGCTCAGGCGCACCTGCACCCGCTCGCCATAGAGCACCGCGTTGTCCAGCAGGTTGCTCAGGGCGCGCTCCAGCGCCAGGGGTTTGCCGAGCACGCTCACCGGCTCTGCGGTGCATTCAATACTGGCGTCAGGGTGAATGGGGCGCTGCGCCAAGCGGGCGAGCAGGGTGTCCAGCCGCACGGGGGTCAGGTTCTCGTGGATGTCGGTGTCTTTCACGCTTTGCAGCGCCGCTTTGACCATGACATCGAGGTCGTCCAGGTCTTCGTGGAACTCGGCGCGCAAGGTGTCGTCGTCCAGCAGCTCGGTGCGCAACTTGAGCCGCATGATGGGTGTTTTGAGCCCGTGCGAAATGCCCAGAAACAGCCGCTCCCGGTCCACCAGATAGCCCTGAATGCGGGCCTGCATTTCGTTGAAGGCGCGCGCGGTGCGGCGCAGCTCGGCGGTGCCGGTTTCGGGCACGCTCTCGGGCGCGGTGTCACTGCCAAAGGCGTTGGCGGCCGAGGCAATCCGGTTGAGCGGGCGGATCAGCCCCCGCACCAGCAGCACGCTGAGGACGAGTACCGTCAGCAGCGTTACCAACTGAAGTGCTACGCGGTCCCGGGTGAGGGGGTTGGCGTTCTCCAAAAAGTAAGGGTCGGGCATGGTGGTGGCCAGGTACAGCCAGCGCCCGGGCTCGAACTCCGCCTGGATGACCAGCACCGGCGCAGGGCGCGGGCGCAGCAGCAGGGTGGCTTCCACCCACGAGTCCGGCAGGTCGCGCACCATGCGCCCGTCGTCCGACACTTGTAGCGTATCGGGCCAGGCAAAGGCCACGCTGGGTGCTTGGGTGTTGCCCGCTAGGTTGCGGGTGAGGTCACCTTGCATGGCTTCCACCACCGCGTCCACCAGGCCATTGCCTTCTACTGGCTGCACCGGCACACGCGCCTTGTTCACGTTGATGAAAAAGCGGGTACCGCCCATGGTGCGCAGCTGCTCAATGAGGATGGGCCTGAACTGCGGCGGCAGGTCGCGAAAGAAGCGGATGGAGCCTGCCGCATTCAGCGCAATCGCGTGGCCGGCACTCAGGGCCTCGGCCCGCGCACTCTCGCGCAACTGCCGCGCCCACAGAAGGGTGCCCACCAGCTGCGCGCTGATAACGCCCAGCGCCATCACCACCACGATGCGGCCCAACAGGCTGTCGGGCAGGTAGCGCCGCGTCCAGCGGCGGCGTTCAGGGTTCGGCATGGGCGCTCACGTCCGCCGAGAACACATAGCCGCTGCCGCGCACGGTTTTGATCAGCACCGGCTGCTTGCCATCGTCATGCAGGCGCTGGCGCAGGCGGCTCACCTGCACATCGAGCGAGCGGTCCAAAGGCCCGAGGTCGCGGCCGCGGGTTTGCTCCATCAGGCGGGCGCGGTCCAGAGTCTCGCCGGCGTGTTCGGCAAAAAAGCGCAGCAGGTTGAAGTCCATGCTGGTGAGCACCACCGGCTGGCCTTGCGGGTCGGTGAGCACGCGCTCGACCACGTCCATGCTGAACCCGGCAAACTTCAAATACCGCACCGGCGCACCGGGCGCACCCAGTTGCATGCGGCGATGGATGGCCTTGATGCGGGCCAGTAGCTCGCGCGGGTTGTAGGGCTTGGCGATGTAGTCGTCCGCCCCCAGCTCCAGCCCGACGATGCGGTCGGTGTCGTCCGCGCTGGCTGTGAGCATGATGATGGGCACCGGCGACTGGCTGCGCACGCTGCGGCAGAGGGTAAAGCCATCGGTGTCAGGCAGCATCACATCCAGAATGACCAAACTCAGCTCGTCCTTGAAGCGCTCGAACTCGGCGTTGAAGCTGGCGCCGTCGTGGGCCACGCGCACTTCGTACTGGTGCTTTTCGAGGTAGGTCTTGAGCAGGTTGCGGGTTTTTTGGTCGTCGTCAACGACAAGCAGGGTGCGGGTCATGGGCTGGTCGTGCGGGTTTAGCGCTCGGTGCTGGTTGCGCGGATCACGGAGGCCAAGCGGCGCTGGGCCTCCGGGGTTTCCATGCGGGAGTCGGTCAGGTAGCGCCACAGGGTTTGGGCCACCGCGTCTTTGATGGCTTCGTCCGCCGCCATGCGGTGGGCCAGGCTGGGCACACGCGCATTGCGCGCAAGCGCAAAGGTTTCCCACGAGTCGCGGGCGCAGCCGTCGAGTGCGGCGGGGTCGATATCGCGGCGCACTGGCACCGCGCCTTTGATGCGGTTGTAGGCCAGCTGGGCCGGAATGCCGGTGACCACCTCGGCCATTTTTTCTTGTGCGGCCTCCCGTGGGCGGGCGCTGACCAGCATGGCCAGGGTGTCGATGCTGTAGAGGTGCATGTTCTCAGTGCCGGGCACCACGGCGCAGCCGAAGTCGCGCACCGGGCTGGCGCCCCAGGCCATGAGCTCGCCCTTGGCCCAGTCGCCCATGATCATCATGCCGGCGTTGTCGGCCATCAGCTCGCGGGTGCTCTCGGTCCAGGGGCGCTCCACCGGCGCGTCGGTAGCCAGGGCGCGCAGCCAGCGCAGGCGCTGCAGGGCGCGCTCCACGCGGGCGTCCATCCAGGCGCTGCTCTTGCGCTGCACGATGAGCTCGCGGTAGAGCGCAGGGCCTGCGTCACCCAGCAACACGGTTTCAAACACCGTGGCAATTTGCCAGGGCTCGTCGCTCCAGGCCAGCGGCCGTATGCCTTTGGCCTGCAGTTTGCGGGCCGTCATTTCAAACTCGGCCCAGCTGCGGGGTGGTGTCAGGCCCAGCTTGCCGAAGACCTTGCGGTTGTAGAGCAGGGTGTTGATGCGGTGTATGCCCAGCGGTGCGGCAATCACATCGCCCTTGTAGGTGACGAGTTCAAGCACCGTAGGAAACAACACCTGCGACCAGCGCTGGCGCTGCGCCACCGCGTTGAGCGGCATGACCAATCCAATATCGGCCCAGTCGGTGAGGGTGGTGCCGATGAGCTGGGCCACATCCGGCGGGTCGCCCATGAGCACCCGGCTTTTGAGCACCTTGACGGCGGCCATGCCCCCGCCACCGGGGATGGCGGCGTCTTTCCACTGCACGCCGGCCTGCGCCAGTTGCAGGGCGAGCTGGTCGGCGGCTTTGCGTTCGCTGGCCGAGGTCCACCAGTGCAGCACGTCCATGGGCACCCCCGTGGGCTGCGCCTGTGCGCTGTGCAGGCAGACACAACACAGCAGCAGGGTGGCGAGGCGGGCGAAACCTTTCATTTCCTGTCGATTTGTAATGTTGTGTATGTCTGCCCGTCCGCACCCCCGCCAGCGGCCTCAGCGGGGGCCGCGCGGCAGGTAATAAAGCGTAAGGCGCAGGTGCGGTGCATGGCGAAAAAATTGAATGGAATCAACGACTTATCTTTGTAATCAGGCCCGTTGGGCGCGGTTTGATATTACAGGGGTCAAAGCATAACCTCCGCCCCACTGAACGGCTACCGCCATGCACGGAGCCGGCAGTTTCATTCAACAAATGATCAGGAGATTCCATGTCCCATTCCCTTCGCCTCGCCGCCGCTGCGGCAGCGCTGGTTTGCAGCAGCTTTGCAGGTGCCGGTACGCTCACCATTGAGAGCTGGCGTGTCGACGACAAAGGTTTGTGGGAAGACGTGCTGTTGCCCGCCTTCTACAAAGCCAACCCCGGCATTACCGTCAAGTTCGCGCCCACTGCACCGCCTGAGTACAACTCTGCCCTGAACGCCCGCCTGACCGCCGGCACCGCAGGTGACTTGGTGACATGCCGCCCGTTTGACGTGTCCTTGGACCTGTACAAAAAGGGCCACTTGGACAAGCTCAACGGCAATGCCGCCCTGAAGAACTTCCCTGAGTCCGCCCAGGTGGCGTGGCAGACCGATGACGGCAAGGACACTTATTGCGTGCCCATGGCCTCCGTCATCCACGGTTTCTTCTACAACAAGAAGGTGTTTGCCGAGCTGGGCCTGAACCCGCCTGTGACCGAAGCCGACTTTTTCAATGTGCTGGACAAGGTCAAGGCCGCCGGCAAGGTCGCTCCGATTGCCATGGGCACCGCCGACCAGTGGGAAACCCACCAGATCGTGTACACCGGCATCGGCCCGAACTACTGGAAGGGTGAAGAAGGCCGCAAGGCACTGATCGCCGGCAAGAAGAAGTTCACCGACCCCGAGTTCGTGAAAACCTGGGACGTGATGGGCAAGTGGGCCAACTACCTGCCCAAGGGCTACCAGGCCCAGACCTATGGCGATTCGCAAAACCTGTTCGGCAGCGGACGTGCAGCGATTTACCCGACCGGATCGTGGGACATCTCGTACTTTGAGGGCAACAGCAAGGTCGAGTTCGGTGCCTTCAAGCCGCCTGTGGCCAAGGCCGGTGACCCTTGCTATATCTCGGACCACACCGACATCGCCATGGGCGTGAACAGCAAGAGCAAGAACAAGGCGGACGCCCAAGTGTTCTTGAACTGGCTGGCCAGCAAAGAGTTTGCGGACCTGTACACCAACAAGGTGACTGGCTTCTTCTCGCTCTCTAACCACGCGATTGACGTGAAGAACCCGGTAGCCAAGGAAATGATCGGCTGGCGCAAGCAGTGCAAAAGCACCATCCGCCTGAATGCCCAGATCATGAGCCGCGGCACCCCGAGCATGGAAAACGAGTTCTGGAACGTGAACTCCCAAGTCATGAACGGAAAGATGGCGCCCAAGGACGCTGCTGCGCAAATCCAGACCGGCTTTGCCAAGTGGTACACGCCAGCGAAGTAATCACCCCCGTGTGATTCAGGGGTGCGGGCCGGTGGCCTGTACCCCGGCGGCGCCCCCTGTGTGCGCCGCTTCCCCCGTTCTCCTTTGTCTCTTTGACCAACAAGGTCTCCCATGAAACTCGGCTTTTCCTGGCGGGTGCTGGTGTTTATCGCCCCGGCATTGCTGATCTACGCCACCTTCAGCGCGCTGCCGCTGATCGATACCCTGCGCTTGGGCCTCTACAGCGCAGACGACACCGGCCTGCGCAGCTTCACCGGCCTATCGAACTACCAGACCATCTTGAGTGACCCGCAGTGGTCGGCCAGCTTCTGGAATGCGATGGGCAACAACCTGAAGTTCTTCGGCATCCACATGCTGGTGCAAAACCCGGTGGGCCTGCTGTTGGCGGCCCTGCTGTCCCTGCGCAATGTGCGCTTTGCAGCTACCTACCGCACCGTGTTCTTTTTGCCCACGCTCTTGTCGGTGGTGATCATCGGCTTTGTGTGGCAGCTCATCTTGTCGCCGCTGTGGGGTGTGTCTGAGCGGCTTTTGACGCTGGTGGGCCTGGGCGACTGGTTCGCCCCCTGGCTGGGGCTGGAGAGCTCGGCGCTGATCACCGTGTCGCTGATGTCGGTGTGGCAGTACATCGGTGTGCCGATGATGCTGATCTATGCCGCACTGATTGCGATTCCGGAGGACATCATCGAAGCCGCTGTGGTCGAGGGCGCCTCGCCCTGGCGCATCTTCTGGCAGATTCGCCTGCCGCTGATCCTGCCCACGCTGGGGCTGGTGACCATCCTGACCTTCGTGGCCAACTTCAATGCGTTTGACCTGATCTACACAGTCAAAGGCGCGGTGGCGGGCCCCAACTACAGCACCGACATTCTGGGCACGCTGTTCTACCGCACCTTCTTCGGCTACCAGTCGCAAGTGGCCAGCCCGACCATGGGCGCGGCCGTGGCTACGCTCATGTTCCTGGTGATTCTGGTGGGCGTGGCGGTGTACTTCCTCGCGGTGCAGCGCAAGCTGCAGCGCTTTGCAATGTGAGGCCGCACATGGCAAACGCATCCAATTCCAAATCTCTGCCCTTCGCACCCAGCCGGGTGTTTGTGCACCTCACGCTCATCAGCTATTTGCTGCTGGCGCTGCTGCCCATCCTGCTGGTGTTCATGAACTCGTTCAAGAGCCGGGACGCCATCTTCAACGACCCGCTGTCCTGGCCCACGCCCGAGACGTTTTCGCTCATCGGTTACACCAAAGTGCTGGGCCGCTCGGACGTGCTGATGTACTTCGGCAACAGCTTCATCGTCACGATTGCATCGCTGTTTTTCATCCTGCTGTTCGGGGCCATGGCGGCCTGGGGCTTGTCGGAATACCGTTTCAAGGGCAACCGCTGGCTGAAGTTCTTTTTTGCCTTCGGCATCATGGTGCCGATCCGCCTGGGCACGGTGTCCATCCTGCAATTGATGGTGGAGCTGAACCTGGTGAACACCCTCACCGCACTGGTGCTGGTGTATGTGGCACAGGGCCTGCCGCTGGCGATCATGATCCTCTCTGAGTTCATGGGGCAGGTGCCCGGTGAGCTCAAAGATGCGGCGCGTTGTGATGGCATCGATGAGTTCCGCATCTTCTTCCAGGTGGTGGTGCCGCTGATCCGCCCGGCCATTGCCACCGTAGCGGTGTTCACCATGGTGCCGATCTGGAACGACCTGTGGTTCCCGCTGATCCTCGCGCCCTCCGAGCAGACGCAGACCATCACTCTGGGTATCCAGCAGTTTGTGGGGCAGTACGCCACCGACTGGAACGCCGTGCTGGCCTCGCTCTCGCTGGCCATCGTGCCGGTGGTCACCCTCTACGCCCTCTTCTCCCGTCAACTGATCCGCGGCATCACCGCGGGCGCCGTCAAGTAAAGCAGACCCACCATGGCAAGCGTTTCCCTCACCAACATCAGCAAGCGCTACGGCAACAACGCGCCGGTGCTGCACAACATCAACCTCGAGATCGAGCACGGCGAACTGGTAGTGCTGGTCGGCCCCAGCGGCTGCGGCAAGTCCACCTTGTTGCGCGTGCTCTGCGGGCTGGAAGACATCAGCAGCGGCGAGCTGCGCATCGGTGACGACCTGGTCAACGACCTGCCGCCGGCCGAGCGCGGTATTGCGATGGTGTTCCAGAGCTATGCGCTCTACCCGCACATGACGGTCTACCGCAACATGTCGTTCGGGCTCAAGATCCACGGCGCGAGCAAGGCCGACATCGACAAGCGCGTGCGCGATGCCGCCAAGGTGCTGCACATTGACCACCTGCTGGAGCGCCTGCCCCGCGAACTCTCGGGCGGCCAGCGCCAGCGCGTGGCTATCGGCCGTGCCATCGTGCGTGAGCCGCGCCTGTTTTTGTTTGACGAGCCGCTCTCGAATCTGGACGCTGCGCTGCGCGCCAAGACCCGCATTGAGCTGGCCCGCCTGCACCGCGACCTGGGTGCCACCATGGTCTATGTGACGCACGACCAGGTGGAAGCCATGACGCTGGGCGACAAGATCGTGGTGCTCAGCGAAGGCCATGTGCAGCAGGCCGGCACACCGCTCACGCTGTACCAGCAGCCCGCCAACCGCTTTGTGGCGACCTTTATCGGCTCGCCCACCATCAACCTCTTGCCCGCCCGCGTGGTGGAGGTGCTCGACGGTGGCGCCCGCCTGTTGCTGGGCAACGGCAGCAAGGTGCTCGCCACCGTGGACAGCAGCCAGCTGCAAGTGGGTGAAAGTGTGGAAGTGGGCCTGCGCCCCGAGCACTGCGAAGTGCTGCCCGCCGGTGTGGCGCCTGCCGCTGACGACACCGCCTTGGACGCCGAGATCACGCTGGTGGAGCACCTGGGTGAGTCCAACCTGCTGTACCTGAAGATGGACGACGGGCAGGAGTTGATCGTGCGGGGGGACGGCAATGCCGAAGTACGCCTGGGCGACTCGGTCATCGTGCGTGCGGCACCTTCGGCCCTGTACCTCTTCCGGGCCGATGGCACGGCCTGCACCCGCTTGAACCCCGGCAACATGCGCTCGGCCCATGCACGCTGAGCAGCTGCCCGCACACATTCACTACGCCATCGGCATTGATGGCGGTGGCACCAGCACCCGCGCGCGGGTGGTGCACCGCAGTGGTGTGGTGGTGGGTGAGGGCAAGGCTGGTGCCTCCGGCTTGGTGCAGGGAATTCCGCAAGCCTGGCGACACATCACGCAGGCCATTGCCCAAGCTACCGAGGGCCGCTTGCAGACAGACTGGCCCCCGCTGGTGCCGGCCAACTGTGCCCTCGGGCTGGGCTTGGCCGGTGCCAACAACCGGGGCTGGCACGCGGACTTTTTGGCCGCGGACCCGGGCTATGCCAGGCTCAGGCTGGAATCAGATGCGGTGACCGCACTGTGGGGCGCCCATGGCGGGAATGCCGGGGCCTTGGTGATCGTGGGCACCGGCGCCATCGGGCTGGCCTTGTTGCCCGATGGTCAACAGCGCGTCAGCGATGGCTGGGGCTTTCCGTGCGGGGACGATGGCAGTGGCGCCGATATCGGCTTGCGCGCCGTGAACCTGACCCAGCGCACGTTGGATGGGCGCGCCATCGCCGGGCCTCTGAGCACCGCGATTCTGCAAGCCACCGGCGGCACCCGAGACGCTTTGTTGGCATGGACAGGTGCTGCACGCCAATTTGATTACGCCACGCTGGTGCCCTGCGTGTTCGCCCATGAGCACCAGGACCTGGAAGCCGCTCGCCTGATCCGCTACTCCTTGCAGCAGCTCGAGTCCCTCGCCCGCGCGGTAGACCCCACCCACACGCTGCCATTGGTGGTGGCCGGCAGCATCGGCCAGCGCATGGTGCCCCGGCTCAGTGCCCTGGTGGGTGCGTGTGTGGTGCCACCGCAGGGTGACGCCATGGACGGTGCCCTGACCCTGTGTATGCAATGACATGAAAAGAGATTCCGGAATGACAACATTGATGTTGCAAGAGGCCCTGTCCTCCGCGCGCCAAGTAGCGCAACAACTGGCGGGCGACGAAGGTCGCTATGCCGCCCTCGGCAAGGCGCTTCGCGCGCTGCCGCCCCAAGGTGCGGTCACCATTGCCCGCGGCAGCTCGGACCACGCGGCTGCCTATTTTGCGTATCTGGTGATGTCGCGCACCGGGCAGCTGGTGACCTCGCTGCCCATGTCGCTGCTGACCCTCTACAAGGCGCCGATGGCGCGGCAGCGGGTGCTTGCGGTGTCCATTTCGCAGTCGGGCCGCAGCCCGGATTTGTATGAGCCGATGCAGGTGTTTGAAAAAGCCGGGGCGACCACGGTGGCCCTGGTGAACGACATCAGCTCGCCCTTGGCGCAGGCGGTGGACTGGGCCATGCCCTTGCACGCCGGCCCCGAGAAGAGTGTGGCGGCCACCAAGAGCTTTATTTGCGGCCTGGTGGCCGGTGCGCGCTTGGCTGCACACTGGGGCGACCATGCAGATTTGCTGGAAGCCTTGAAGACACTGCCCACCGCGCTGGAAGAGGCTTGCCAGCAGGACTGGAGCGCTGCCATCGAGCCCTTGCGCACCGCCAGCCAGCTGATGGTGATAGGCCGTGGCCCGGGACTGGCGATTGCGCAGGAGGCCGCCCTCAAGTTCAAGGAAACCTGCGGCATCCAGGCCGAGGCCTTTAGCGGAGCCGAGGTCAAACACGGCCCCATGGCGCTGGTGAACGACAACTACCCGATGTTGATTTTTGCCCTGCGCGGCCCGGCCCAGCAGAGCCTGATTGCCCTGGCCGCCGAGATGCGCGGCCGTGGCGCACGGGTGCTCTTGGCCGCGCCTGCCGACGTGGCAGAGCGGGACCTCACACTCTCTACCGCGCCGCAGGAGGACCTGGACCCGATCACTGCCATCCAAAGTTTCTATTTGCTGGTGGAAGCCGTGGCCCGTGCGCGCGGGCTGGACCCGGACCAGCCGCCCCATCTCTCGAAGGTCACAAGCACCCGATAAACTGGGGGAATGACATTTGAAACTTTGACGATAGACGGTGCGCCTGCCGTCCGGCGGCAGGGCCCGCACGGGGACTCGGTCACTGCGCTGCTGCGGGGTGGCCAGGTGATCTCGTGGATCGATGCAAGCGGCACCGAGCGCTTGTATTGCAGCCCGCTCTCGCCACTGGCCGGCCCGCAAGCCGTGCGGGGCGGGGTGCCGGTGATTTTTCCGCAGTTCAGCGGGCGTGGCCCCTTGATGCGCCATGGCTTTGCCCGCACCCGCGACTGGGCTTTGGCCGACACGCCGGCCGGCGCTGCGCACCCCACGCTGGTTTTGCGCATGGAGCACGCCGCCGCAGAAACCGCGCTGTGGGCCCATGACTGTATGTGCACCCTGACCGTGACTTTGGAACCCGCAGGCCTGCGCATCACGCTGGCGGTGCACAACACCGGCAGCAGCCCGTTGAGCTTTCATGCCGCGCTGCACACCTATCTCGAGGTGGGTGACGTCACCCAAACCACACTGGCCGGCGTGTTGCCGCAAGGCGAGGTCTTGTCGCTGGCCGAGCCGATCGACCATTTGTTTGAATCTGTGCCCGGCCCCTTTGCCCTGCGCAGCCCTGCCAGTGCGCTGGACTTGGTCCATGAAGGCTTTACCGACGCAGTGGTCTGGAACCCTGGGCCGCAGGCTGTGATTGCCGACCTGCCCGCCGGAGGCTATGCCCGCTTCTTGTGTGTGGAGGCGGCCTCGGTGGGTGTGCCGGTGCAGCTGGTACCGGGCGCGCACTGGCAAGGCAGCCAGTACTTGGTCACCGCCGCGTAGGGCCAAACCCCATTTTTTTACAATGCCGGCGCACACGGTGCCCGGCACCCTTTATCGGAAACCTCCATGACGACTCCTGAATCCACTCCCCAGCGCGCCAAGTTGCGCCCCATTCCCAGTTTCATTTTTGCCAGCCGCTGGCTGCAGCTGCCGCTCTACATCGGACTGATTGCGGCACAAGGCGTGTACGTCTTCCATTTCTGGCTGGAGTTGGTGCACTTGCTGGAAGCCGCTTTCGGCAGCCAGACCGCGCTGCAGGCGCTGGTGACCAGCATCGGCTACAAGTCCGATGTGCCGGTGCCCGCGCTGAACGAAACCATCATCATGCTGGTGGTGCTCGCGCTGATTGACGTGGTGATGATTTCCAACCTGCTGATCATGGTGATCGTGGGCGGTTACGAAACCTTTGTGAGCCGCATGGACCTCGACGGCCACCCCGACCAGCCCGAGTGGTTGAGCCATGTGAACGCCTCGGTGCTCAAGGTGAAGTTGGCCACCGCCATCATCGGCATCAGCTCCATCCACCTGCTCAAGACCTTCATCAACGCAGCCAACTACGATGAAAAAGTGCTGATCGCCCAGACGGCTATTCACATCACCTTCTTGCTGTCGGCGATTGCGATTGCCTACACCGACAAGCTGCTCAACAGCAGCCACCAGAACACCAGCCACTAAGGCGGGTTCGCCGCAGGCCACCAGGCAGTGGCCTGCCCCGGGGTGCAGGTTTTTGGATCAAATAAGCCTTTTGCCCACGTAAATAATGCGCTATTAGCTACTAAAAATATAGCAAAAGTAGCGTCACAAGGGACGGTTTCTCATGATTCAAGTTCGCGATCTGGTGTTCGACTACCTGGGCCACCGGGCGCTGCACGGCGTGTCGGTCGATATCCCCAAGGGCACAGTGACTGCACTGGTGGGCCCCAACGGGGCCGGCAAATCGACCCTGATGCGCTGCATGGCGGGGCTGGATACGCCGCTCTCGGGCAGCATCACCGTGGGCGGGGTCGATGTGCAAGAGCACCCGCGCGAGGTGCACACCAAGCTGGGCTATCTGTCAGACTTTTTCGGGCTCTATCAGGAGCTCACGGTCCAGCAGTGCCTGAGCTATGCCGCGGCCGCCCAAGGGATTGCAGACAAGCACATTGCCAAGCGGGTGCAGGACGTGGCCCGCTTTTTGAACCTCACCGACAAGCTGCAAAGCTTGGCCAGCAACCTTTCGCGCGGCCAGCGCCAGCGGGTAGCGATCGGCCAGGCCATCGTGCACATGCCGCAGGTGCTGTTGCTCGACGAGCCCGCCAGCGGCTTGGACCCCGAAGCCCGGGCCGATTTGTCGGCCTTGTTTCGCACCTTGCAGGCCAAGGGCATGACACTGGTGGTGTCGAGCCACATCCTGAGTGAGCTCGACGAGTACTGCACCCATATTCTCTCGATCCGCGATGGTCGGGTCAGCCGCTTTGCCAGCCTGGCCGCTACCGCGACCGGCGCTGAAGGGGTGATCAAGACGCTGGTGCAGATTCAGCTGGCTGCGCCCGCGCCGCAATTGGCCGGGCTGTTGGCCTCCTACGAGGTGGCCCATCTGGATGTGCAAGGCCTGGCCTCCAGCACGGTGTACCTGCCCGCGGGCGATTTGGCTGCACGCGCCGCGCTGCTGGCGCGCCTGACCGCTGCCGGCGTACCGGTGTGTGGCTTCCAGGAGGTGCGCACCACGCTGCAAGCCAGTTATGACCAGACCGGTGTATCCGGCCGCCCAGGAGAGTCCGCATGAACCCCGAATTCAAACGCAATCTCTGGCTGGAAATGTCGTCCACCCGCTTGGCCATCATGCCCGGGGTGTTGGCCTTGATTGGTCTGTTGGTCTATGTGTTGAACCCGGACGACCCGCAGCGCAGCTTGTTTGTGGCGTTCTCGGTGCTGTTTGTCGGTTTGACCGTGGGTTGGGGCAGTTTGCTGGTGGTGTCGAGCATCAACAACGAGGTGAGCGAGCGCACCTGGGACCAGCAGCGCTTGAGTGCCCTGAGCCCGTGGGACATGGCCTGGGGCAAGCTGTTCGGCAGCGCTGCCTACGCCTGGTATGGCGGCTTGCTGTGCGCGCTGGTGGCTGTGGTGGCCGCCTTGTCGGGGCCGGTGTTCTGGAGCCGTTGTGTCTGGTTGCTGGTGGGTGCCGTGGGCACGGTGGCGTTGCACGCGTGGTTGATGGCGAGTCGTTTGCACACCCTGGATATCCGCTCCGAAAAAGCCAGTGGCATGGCCGGGCGCCTGTTCGGTGTGTTTCTGGTGCTGCAAACCTTGCCGGTGATTTTTATGGTGCTGCGCGACCCGAGCTCGCCGGACCGCGAGGGTCTGGGCAGCTGGTGGGGCTGGGGCTTGCCCCTGTCCATTCAGTCTTTGTTGGTGGCCTTGTTGTTGTTGGCGCTGGGCTTGCTGGCGCTGTGGCGCAGCATGGGCAAGCAGCTGATGGTGCGCGGGGTGCCCTGGGCTTGGGCACTGGGCGTGTTGGGCCTGGGCTGGGTGATTGCCGGCTTCATGCCGGCTCCCGGCTGGGGCGCGCCGCTGTGGATGACGCTGGCATGTACCGCGCTGGCATCCACCTATGGGGCGCTGTTCACCGAGTCCAACAACCGGCTCGTCTGGCAGGCGGTGCTCTACCACCGCGCCTACAGCCCGGTACGCCGGGTCTGGCAGGCCCTGCCCCTGTGGCCGGTGAGTTGGGCGCTGGCGGCGGTGTGCCTGGTGGCCTATTCGCTCACCGAGGGTGCTGCCAGTGAAACTGCCCGCGAGGTGCCTGCGCTCCAGGGGCTGATGTGGATGGCCCTGCTGCACACCCTGCGGGACTGCGGCATCTACCATTTCTTTGCCTTGCGCAACACCAACCGCAAGCCCACCGCCATGACGCTGCTCACGCTGTTTGTGCTGGGGGTGGTGCTGCCGGCCCTGGTGGCTAGCGCAGCGCCCGGCTTGGCGCCTTGGTTGGAGCCGTTTTTTGGTGCCAAAGCGCTGGCGATGGGGGAAGCGTCGCTCGGTGCGAGCGCCTGGCTCGGCATGGCCTTGCATCTGGTGGTGGTGGCAGGGCTGGTGGCTTGGCGCTGGTCGGCCGGCGCACCCGTTGCCCTGCGCAGCACCCGGGCAGATTAAGGGCGAGCGTGGTCTGCGTCGGGCCGGTGCGCCGGGTCGACGTGGGTCATCAAATTCAAGACCCGGTGGCGCTGGAGCACCGCTTGGCGCGCCGCCACGGCAATGTTGTGACCGTCTTCCACGGTGAGCTGTGCGTCCACCTCGATGTGGGCATCCGCCACCACCATGTCGCCCATCTTGCGGGTGCGCACATCGTGCACGCCTGATACCCCGGGCGTGGCCAGCAGGGTGGCGCGAATGGCTTGTACCTCGGCTTCATCCAGGCCGCGGTCCATCAGGTCGTGTAGCGCGTCCCACGCAAAGCTCCAACCCATTTTGCCGACCATGAAGCCCACAATCAGGGCGGCAATCGGGTCGAGCAAGGGGTAGCCGGCCATGCTGCCGAGAATGCCCAGGCTCACCACCAATGACGAGGCGGCGTCCGACCGCGCATGCCAGGCGTTCGCCACCAGCAGGCTGGATTTGACGGCCTTGGCGACGCGCAGCATGTAGCGGAACAAGAGCTCTTTGGTGACGATGGCCCCCAAGGCCACCCACAAGGCGGTGGTGTGGGCCGGGGCAATGGTGTCGGGCGACTCCAGCTTGCCCAGGGCCGACCAGACCATTCCGCCGCCCACCGCGAGCAGGATCAGGCCCAGGGCCAATGACGCTGCGGTCTCAAACCGCTGATGCCCGTAAGGGTGGTCGTCATCCGCATCTTTTTTGGCGTGGTGGCCGGCAAACAGCACCACAAAGTCCGACACGAGGTCGGACAGGGAGTGAATGCCGTCCGCGATCAGCGCCTGGGATTTGGTGAGGGTGCCCACCATCACCTGGGCACTGGCCAGCACCACATTCACCACCACGCTCACCCAGGTGCTGCGGCTCGCAGCGGCTGCGCGTTCAGCGGCACTGTGGGGGGCGTGTTCGTCTTCTTGTTCGGTAAATTGCATGGTATGCAGTGTGACTGACCAAGATGACGGTGGCCTTAACTCAGGTGCTTGCCGGCAATGCCGGCCAGCTCAAACATGGTGACCTGCGGCTTGCCGAACACCGCGAGCAGCTTGGCATCGGCGTTGATGCTGCGCTTGTCCTTGGCGTCCTGCAGGCCGTTGGCCTTGATGTAGTCCCACAGTTTTTTCATGACCTGCGGGCGTGCAACCGGCTCGGCGCCGATCACTGCGGCCAATTCGGCGCTGGGCTGTTTGCCGCTGGCTGCGGTGGTTTTGCGCGGGGCCTTGGGCTTGGCTTCTTTGACGGCGGCTGCTTTCTTTGCAGGTGCTTTTTTGGCTGCAGCGCCCGTGGTTCCTGCGCGAGCAGCTCCTGTTTTGGTAGCGGCGCCGGTCTTGCGGGGCGGGAATTTGCTGGGTGCGAACTCGAAGTTCACCTTGCCCCCAGCGGCGTCCCAGGCCAGCATGGCCTTGAAAGCACGGCGGGTGCGCATCGAGACGAACTTGTCGAGCAGATCGGTCTTGCCGGTGGCCAGCAGCTTTTGCATCTGCTCGCGCTCGATGGGTTGCTGCAGGATGATCTGGCCGCTCTTGAAGTCGCAGCTCGGGGTGGGCTGCGCATCAGTGGGGACCGATTTTTCGCAGACGTAGTTTTTGCCGTGTTCAAACACGTTGCCGCCGCACTTTGGGCAAGCGCCCAAGGCGGTTTGGGTGCCGAAGTCGACCAGTTCACCGTCTTCTTCGCCGGCTTTGTCATCGCCGAAGTCGAATTCGAGTTTGTAGTTCTTGGCCTCTTCGTCAAACTTGATGACCATCTCGGCCACAAAGGGCCAGCCGGCCTTGGAGCGGAAACCATCCAAGGGGCCGATGTGCTTGTCGCGCAGGAACTGCTCCACCTCTGCGGGCTCGAAGGTGCGCCCCGCCGGCGATTTGCCGAACGAGAAGCCGCAACCTTCGCTGTGTCCGTCTGCACCGGTGCAGGTGTAGCGGCGGTAGTTTTCTTTCACGATGCCACCGCAGTTGGGGCAAGGGGCCGCCAGGGTGGCGTAGTCACCGGGGATGGTGTCGCGGTCGTATTCTTTGGCCTTCTTCACCATGTGCTCGGTCATGGCGGCGATCTCGGCCATGAACTTTTCGCGGCTGAGCTTGCCCTGCTCCATCTGAGCGAGCTTGTATTCCCACTCACCAGTGAGCTCGGCTTTGGTCAGTTCCTGCACGTCCAGCCCGCGCAAGAGCGTCATGAGCTGGAAGGACTTGGCGGTGGGAATCAGCTCGCGGCCTTCGCGCAGCATGTACTTTTCGGCGATCAGACCTTCGATGATGCTGGAGCGGGTGGCTGGTGTGCCCAGGCCCTTTTCCTGCATGGCTTCGCGCAGCTCGTCGTCTTCCACGGTTTTGCCGGCACCTTCCATCGCGCCAAGCAAGGTAGCTTCGGAGTAGCGGGCGGGCGGCTTGGTCTTGAGGCCTTTGGGCTCGACGGGGTCGCCCTTGACCTTTTCGCCGGGCGCCACGGGCACCAGGTTCTGGCCCTTGTCACCTTCCTTGGCGTCTTCCACTTCGGCGGCCGCTTCCTTGCCGTAGATGGCCAGCCAGCCCGGCTTGACCAACACCTTGCCTTCCGTCTTGAAGGCGTGCTGTGCAGCGGTGGTGATGCGGGTGGTCACTTGGTATTCGGCACTCGGGAAGAACACCGCCATGAAGCGGCGCACCACCAAGTCGTACAGCTTTTGCTCTGCTTCGCTCAGGCCGCTGGGCGCTTGCAGGGTGGGGATGATCGCAAAGTGATCCGAGACCTTGGCGTTGTCGAACACGCGCTTGGTGGGGCGGATGTAGTTGTTGTTCAGTGCGACCAGGGCGTGCGGCGCCAGATGGCGCATGTCGCTGTCGGCCAACATCTCGAAGGTCTTTTTGACGACCGGCACATAGTCTTCGGGCAGGGCGCGCGAATCGGTACGCGGATAGGTCAGGGCCTTGTGGCGCTCGTAGAGGCTCTGGGCAATCTGCAAGGTGGTCTTGGCCGAGAAACCAAACTTGCCGTTGGCCTCGCGCTGCAGGCTGGTCAGGTCGAACAGCAGGGGAGAAGCCTGGGTGGTGGGCTTGCTCTCTTCGGTCACGGTGGCGGGTTGGCCGCGCACCGCATCTGCAATCGCCTTGGCCTCGGCCTGGGTCCAGACCCGGTCGGCCTTCTTCTCGGCGTCGTCTGCATCCTTCTTGTGGGCAGGGTTGAACCACTTGCCCGCGTACTCGCCCGCCTGCGCAGCAAAGGTGGCGTGGATTTCCCAGTAGTCGCGGCTGACAAACTTGCGGATCAGTTCCTCGCGTTCCACCACCACCGAGAGCGTGGGGGTCTGCACCCGACCCACGGTGGTCAGGAAGAAACCGCCGTCGCGGCTGTTGAATGCCGTCATGGCGCGGGTGCCATTGATACCCACCAACCAGTCGGCCTCCGACCGGCAGCGGGCGGCGTCGGCCAGGGGCTGCATCTGGGCGTTGGTGCGCAGGTTGTCAAAGCCATCGCGAATGGCCTGGGGCGTCATGGACTGCAGCCACAGGCGGCTGACCGGCTTGCCCAGCGGCTTGGCGCCACCGGCGTATTGCTCAATCAGGCGGAAGATCAACTCTCCTTCGCGGCCCGCGTCACAGGCGTTGACGATCTTGTCGACATCCTTGCGCTTGGCCAGCTTGACCACCGCGTTCAGGCGGGTCTTGGTTTTGTCGACGGGCTTGAGGTCAAAGTGGGGCGGGATGACGGGCAGCTGCGCAAAGCTCCATTTGCCGCGCTTGACGTCGTAGGCCTCGGGCGCCTGGATCTCGACCAGGTGACCGACGGCGCTGGAAACCACGTAGCTGTCGCTCTCGAAATATTCGTCGTGTTTTTCAAACTTGCCGGCCACCGGAGTGAGTGCACGCACGATGTCTTGTGCGACCGACGGCTTTTCAGCAATAACCAATGTTTTGTTCAAAACGGTGTTTTTCATCTGACTACAATCCAATTCTCGCGTGCGCGCAGGCGCGCACTTGCACACGCAGGCACGCACACATGCGCGCCCATACGATTCACCATACCAAACTTTCCGGCCGTGGCAAAAACCCCAGTGAAATCCTCCACCAGTGTGCCCGCCTCGCCGGCACGGCGCATCCAGACACGGCGCTCCGGGGTCCACGGCAAAGGGGTGTTTGCGCTGCAGGATATCGCCGAAGGCGAAACCATCATTGAGTATGTGGGTGAGATCATCAGCTGGCAGGAAGCCCAGGACCGCCACCCCCACGACCCCAAAGACCCGAACCACACGTTTTACTTCTCGCTCGAAGATGGCAACGTGATCGACGCCTTGTTCGGCGGCAACTCCTCGCGCTGGATCAATCACTCCTGCGACGGCAACTGCATTGCTGACGAAGAAGAGGGTCGTGTATTCATCAAGGCGCTGCGCAACATCCGCGCCGGTGAAGAGCTGAACTACGACTACGGCCTGATTTTGGAGGAGCGCTACACCAAGAAGCTCAAGGCGGAATACCCCTGCTGGTGTGGCAGCAGCAACTGCCGCGGTACCTTGTTGGCCCCCAAGCGATGAACGTGACCCGCTGGCCTGCGGAAGCGATTTGGGAAGCGGTGTTTGCGGTCCTTCCCGGTTTCACTGTCGAGGTGTTGCCGGAAATTGATTCCACCAACTCGGAACTGATGCGGCGTGCACGGGCTGGCCAATGTGAGCCGGTGCTGCTGGTTGCAGAGCGGCAGACTGCCGGCCGTGGCCGCCTGGGGCGCGACTGGCAAAGCGACACTCAGGGCGACGGGGGCACGTTGACCTTCTCGTTGGGCCTGCCTTTGCAACCTGCGGACTGGTCGGGGCTGTCGCTGGCGGTGGGGCTGTCCGTGGTGCAGAGCTTGCACCCGGAGTTACAGCTGAAATGGCCCAATGACGTCTGGTGGCAGGGCCGCAAGCTGGCCGGCATTCTGATTGAAACCGCCAGCGCTGGCACGCAACGCTATGCCGTCATTGGTGTGGGCATCAACATCACGCCGCGCAAGGGGGACGGTTTGCGCACCCCACCTGCAGCCTTGCAAGAATTGCTGCCGGAGGTGGACGCGCCCGAGGTCTTGCAAAGGGTGATCGCCCCTTTGGTGCAAGCGGTGCTAACGTTTGCGACCGAGGGTTTTGCACCTTTGCGCAGTGCCTACCAGGCGCGTGATCTGTTGGCGGGTCAGGCGGTGGTGTGTACCGATGGCACACAAGGCACCGCACTGGGTGTAGACGCCAGCGGTGTGCTGCTGGTCGACACCGGAGCGGGAACTGTCAGAATCAACAGCGCGGAAGTGAGCGTGCGTCCGGTATCTGCACCCCCCCTCAACCCCTCCTGACTTCTATGTTGCGACTGATTGTCCTGCTACTCCTTTTGGCAAACGGCCTGTACTTTGCGTGGAGTCACCGTTATTTGCAGATGTACGGCTTTGCCCCGCACACCAGCAGCGAGCCGCAACGGGTGCAGCAGCAGATCAAGCCGGATGCGGTGCAGCTGTTGACCGCTGCAGAGCTGAAAAAGGTGGAAGCCCAGGTGCTGGCCGATGCGGGCCCCAAGGAGTGTCTGCAAGCCGGCCCCTTCAGTGACGAGGAAGCCGCAGCCCTGCGCCGGGTGCTGAATGAAGCGCTGCCCGCAGGCGGCTGGCAGGTGGACCCTGTCAAAGTGAGTGCGCGTTGGGTGGTTTACCTGGGCAAACTGGCCAAAGGCGAGACGCTGGCCAAAAAGACCGCCGATCTGGCGGCTTTGGGCATCAAGGCGATACCAGTGGCGAATCCGGATCTACAACCCGGTTTGGTGTTGGCAGGCTTTGAAACGGAAGCGGCCGCCAAGGCGGAACTCGCCCGATTGGCGCCCAAGGGTATCCGTGGCATCAAAGTGCTGCAGGAGCGCCAGGCGGCCACTGTGCAGCAGTTGCGAGTGCCGGCGGCCACCGAGGCCATCAAACTCCGGCTTCAGGATGTGAAGGCCGCCTTGCAAGGGCACGGGCTCAAGAGCTGCAGCTAAGCGGCCTCTGCGGGCGGGTTGACCGCAGAGGGCGAAAACCGCAAGGTGAACGTGGTGCCTGGCGGCGAGTGGCCGGGCCGGCTGTCTTCCACCGCAATCTCTGCGTGGTGCTGGCGAGCAATTTCTTGAACGATGGGCAAACCCAGGCCGGAGCCATCGGCTTCGTTGCCGAGTGCCCGGTAGAAGGGTTGAAAAACGAGTTCCCGCTCGGCCGCCGGGATGCCGGGGCCGTTGTCTTCCACCTGCAGTACCAAGGCTCCGCTGAACGGATCCAGCAAGACCCGGGCTGTGATCACGCCTGCGCGGTCTGCTGTGGACGGCGTGTAGTTGATGGCGTTGTCGACCAGATTGCGCACCATTTCTTTGAGGAGGGTGACATTGCCTGGAATCGCGACACCGGGTGTTCCCGGTTCCACGCCTTCGTAGCCCAGATCAATGGACTTTTCCAAGGCCTTGGGCACACAGTCCCGCACCACTTCCATGGTGAGTTTTGCCAGATCGCAGGGCTGGTGCGCAAGCACGGTGCCACTGCTCTCGGCGCGGGCAAGGGCCAGCAGTTGATTGACGGTGTGGGTCGCGCGGATGCTGGAGCGGCCGATCTGGCGCAGCGACTGTTTCAAATCATCTGCGCTCGCGCCTTGCCGCTGCGCAAGATCGGCTTGCATGCGCAGACCTGCCAGCGGGGTTTTGAGCTGGTGCGCTGCGTCGGCCAGGAAGCGCTTCTGGGTCGAGATTGAGTCTTTGAGTCGCATCAGCAGGTCGTTGACCGACGACACCAGCGGCACGACCTCCAGGGGCACTGCTTCTACATCGAGCGGGCTCAAATCGTCCGGGCTGCGGGCCCGGATGCGCTCTTCCAGGCGGTTCAGGGGCTTGATCGCTTGAACCAGCGCCAACCAGACCAGCAGCACCGCCAGAGGCAGGATGACAAACTGCGGCAGCATCACCCCTTTGACAATTTCGGTCGCGAGGACCGAGCGTTTGTCCATGGTTTCTGCGACTTGAACCAGCGCAGGCCGGCCGCCGGGGATGTCGGTGCGCACCCACATGGAGGCGACCCGCAGGTCGACCCCTTTGTAGTCCAGCTCCCGCATCCGGACTTCGCCCTGGGGTATCCGGTCGTCGTCGGGCGGCGCCGGCAGGTCTTTTTCGCCGCTGAGGTACTCACCCTGGCTGCCGAGGACTTGGTAGTAGACGGTGTCCGCATCGTCTGCCCTGAGGAGCTCGCGGGCAGGCAGAGGGAGCACAAACTGCACCCGGTCTTTGCTGACCGTAATCAGTTGGGCGAGCGCTCCGGCGTTGTATTCAAGGGCGCGGTCAAACGGCTTGCCGGCAATGCCCTGCGCCACGAGCCAGGTCAGTACCAGGCTTACGGGCCACAGCAGCAACAGCGGGGTCAGCATCCAGTCGAGGATTTCCCCGAACAGGCTGCGTTGCTCCCGCTGGAATATTTTCATCCCGGTATTTTTTCCAAGCAGTAGCCCAGCCCGCGCACGGTGGCGATGCGGATGGGGCCTTTTTCGATCTTCTTGCGAAGGCGGTGGATATAGACCTCGATGGCGTTGTTGCTCACTTCTTCGCCCCACTCGCACAGGCGCTCCACCAGCTGGTCTTTGCTGACCAGGCGGCCTGCGCGCTGCAGCAGCACTTCCAAGAGGCCGAGTTCGCGGGCAGAGAGCTCGACCATCTTGCCGTCGATGGTGGCGACCCGGCCGGCCTGGTCGTAGGTGAGGGGGCCGTGTTTGATGCTGCTGCTCGTCGCCCCCATGCCGCGGCGGACCAGGGCGCGCACCCGGGCTTCCAGCTCTTGCAGGCTGAAGGGTTTGGCCATGTAGTCGTCTGCGCCGTAATCCAGGCCTTTGACCCGCTCGTCCACGCTGTCCGCAGCAGTGAGGATCAACACGGGCAATGAGGACCCCCGGCCCCGCAGTTTCTTGAGGACTTCCAGGCCGTGCATCTTCGGTAAGCCCAAATCCAGAATCAACAAGTCGAATTCGGTATTGGTCATGAGCGCGGCGTCGGCTTCGGTACCGCTGGCCACATGGTCTACCGCTGCACCCGCGCCGCGCAGTGCGCGTAGCAGGCCATCGGCCAGAACTTGATCGTCTTCAGCTATCAGTATGCGCATGCGTGTCTCCTGGCAGGGTGCGGCACTGTGTCCGCTTGACGCCATTCTAGGCGTGCAGCTGGTGCGCAAGGCGGCCGGCTTTGGTGGGCTCAATGGCCGCAGTAGGCCTCCAGGCCCAGATGGATCACGGTGGCGACCTCGGGGCCGACCGCCTGTTGCAGCTCATCCTGGGCTTGGGCCACAGCATCTTGATACGCCTGCAGCCATGCCAGCCCGGTGGCGGTGAAGCGGATGTGCTTGGCACGAGCATCGCTCGTATCGTCGGTGCGCTCGACCATACCCCAGGCCTCGCATTGGTTGACCAGGGTGGTCATGGCCTGTTTGGTCATGCCGGCGCGGGTGGCAAGGTCGGTAAGGCGGCTTCCCTGGAGTTCGAGGTGCCGGGTGATGTGGGTATGGGCGGCGCCGACCTGCCCGCGGGCAGCGAGGTTGGCCAAACCCAAGGGTGCTGCGGTGTGGCGAGCCATGAGCTCGAGGACTCTGGCATCGAAGCGCTCCAGCGCCAGCCGCAACCAGTGACCCACATGGTTGCTGCGCCAGGGTTCGAGAGAGGCGGGAATCGACATGGGGTAAATGGTAATGCAAACTGACTAAATATCGGCTTGTTTGAATTTAATAGGGCGCTTAGACTACTGTTCAAGCATCCAGCCTGTTGTTAATGACAGATGGATAAATAGTCACCCCACCCTTGATTTTTCAGGAGATTCCCATGGACGCAGTGAAGAACCCCGCCGCCAACGCAGAAAAGGCCAAAGCCCTTCAAGTGGCGCTTGCGCAGATTGAAAAGCAATTCGGCAAGGGCACCATCATGCGCTTGGGCGAGGGCGAGGTGATTGAAGACATCCAGGTCGTGTCCACCGGCTCTCTAGGGTTAGACATCGCTTTGGGCGTGGGCGGCCTGCCCCGCGGCCGTGTGGTGGAAATCTATGGCCCGGAGTCGTCCGGTAAAACCACGCTGACGCTGCAAGTCGTGGCCGAAATGCAAAAGCAAGGCGGCCAGTGCGCCTTCGTGGATGCCGAGCACGCGCTGGACATTCAATACGCCCAGAAGCTGGGCGTGAACCTGCAAGACCTGCTGATCAGTCAGCCTGACACCGGTGAGCAGGCTCTTGAAATCGTGGACAGTCTGGTGCGCTCCGGCGCGGTGGATCTGATTATCGTGGACTCGGTGGCTGCACTGACCCCCAAGGCCGAGTTAGAGGGCGAAATGGGCGACAGCCTGCCCGGCCTGCAAGCCCGCCTGATGAGCCAAGCGCTGCGCAAGCTGACCGCCCACATCAAGAAGACCAACTGCATGGTCATCTTCATCAACCAGATCCGCATGAAGATTGGCGTGATGTTCGGCTCGCCCGAAACCACCACCGGCGGCAATGCGCTGAAGTTTTACGCGTCTGTGCGCCTGGACATCCGTCGCACCGGCACCATCAAGAAGGGCGAAGAAGCCATCGGCAACGAGACCAAAGTCAAGGTGGTCAAGAACAAGGTCAGCCCCCCGTTCAAGACGGCGGAGTTCGACATCTTGTTTGGCGAAGGCATCAGCCGCCACGGTGAAATCATCGATATGGGTGTGACCGCCGGCATTCTGGAAAAATCCGGTGCGTGGTATGCCTACCAAGGTGAAAAGATCGGCCAAGGCCGTGACAACGCCCGCGAGTTTTTGCGTGAGAACCCTGACTTGTCGGTGGAGATCGAGAACAAGGTGCGCTTGTCCTTGGGCATCCCCTTGCTGCCGGTCGCAGAGCCTGAGGCCAAGCCCAAAGGCAAAAAGGCAGACAAAGCGGACAAGCCGGAATAAGTGCCAAATCGGCTGCTGGCGCACACTCCACCTGCGCTGGCAGCTATTAACTTCATAGCAATTTTCGAGAGAGATAGAAAGTGGCAGTTCAGGCGCTCTCACTCACCGGCAGGGCCTTGCGGCTGCTCAGTACCCGGGAGCACTCCCGCGCAGAACTGGAGCGCAAGCTCCAGCGCTACGAGGAGGAGCCCGGTGCCTTGGCCCGGGTGCTGGATGCACTCACGGCCAAAGATTTCATCAATGAAGATCGTGTGATCGGCTCGGTGGTCTACCGGCGGGCGGCCAAGATGGGGGCATCCCGCATCAAGCAGGAGCTTCAATCGAAAGGACTGGCGCCCGACGCGGTGGCCGAGGCGGTAGCTGCCTTGCGCAGCAGCGAGCTGGAGCGCGCCCGCGAGGTCTGGCGCAAAAAGTTTGGCACTCAACCGGAAGATGCGGCGGAGCGGGCCAAGCAGATGCGCTTTCTGGCCAGCCGGGGCTTTGGCGGCGACACCATCCACCGTGTGGTGTCCGGTGGTGGGGACGACGAGGGGCTGTAAGCCTTACAAGCCCAGCATCAGCTGCAGGTTTTGCACCGCAGCGCCGCTGGCACCCTTGCCGAGGTTGTCCAACCGGGCTACCAGCACCGCATGGGCAAAGCCATCGGCGGCAGCGTCGTTGGCAAACACCCGGAGTTCGAGCTTGTTGGTGTCTGCGAGGGCCACGGCATCCAACTTCAAATCCGCGGTGGCCGGCTCCACGCTCACCCATTGACTGCCGGCGTAATGGCGCGCCAATGCGTCGTGCAAGGCTTGTGCGGTTGGCTTGCCGGGCAAGGTATCGAGATGCAGTGGGAGCTGCACCAGCATGCCCTGAATGAAATTTCCGACCGAGGGCACAAACAAGGGCCTGCGGGTCAGGCCGGTGTATTGCATGATTTCAGGAATGTGCTTGTGCTTCAGGCCCAGTGCGTAGAGCTCAAAAGGTGCTGCGCTGCCTTGTTCGTAAGCCTCGATCATCGCGCGACCGCCGCCGGAATAGCCACTGACCGACGGCAGGCAAACCGGGTGGTCGGCGGGCACCAATCCGGCATCGATCAGGGGGCGCAATAGAGCGATGGCGCCGGTGGCATAGCAGCCCGGGTTGCTCACGCGGCGGGCCTGGATCACGGCATCGCGCTGGTTTGCGGCAAGTTCCGGAAAGCCGTAGACCCATGTCGGGTCGACCCGGTGAGCAGTAGAGGCATCGATGATGCGCGGGCCCGGCTGACCGGTCTCGCGCTCCATGGCGTCGATCATGGCAACCGTGTCTTTGGCGGCATCGTCGTGCAGGCACAAGATCACCAGATCTGCCTCGGCAATCAGCGCACGTTTGGCCTGCGGATCTTTGCGCAGCGCGGGGTCGATGCTGATGAGTGCGACCTGCGGCATGGTCTGCAAACGTTCGCGGATCTGGAGGCCGGTAGTGCCGGCTTCGCCGTCAATAAAGATTTTTTTCATGGTGTAAGCAAGGGGCAAATAATGTGCTTCAAACTGCGCGCTGCATGGAGCATGACCGACCCGGAATGCACCCGCTGTAAGCCGCGTACCAGTATTGTGCGTCGCAGCATGATACATTCGCGGGTTGATGTGTCCAGTGCCGCGTGGTGATTACATCCTCGTTACCACACGGTGAACATAGTCCTGTCCCAAAGAGAGACGTCATGAAGATTCACGAGTACCAAGGCAAGGAAATCTTGCGTCAATTCGGTGTGCCCGTTCCCCGCGGCATTCCGGCTTTCACAGTGCAAGAAGCGGTGGAAGCCGCTCAAAAACTCGGTGGCCCAGTGTGGGTTGTCAAGGCACAAATCCATGCAGGTGGTCGCGGCAAGGGCGGCGGCGTGAAGGTTGCCAAGTCGATTGACGATGTCAAACGCCTCGCCACCGAAATCCTGGGCATGCAGCTCAAGACACACCAGACCGGCCCAGAAGGCCAAAAGGTTCGTCGCTTGTACATCGAAGACGGCGCTGACATCAAGAACGAACTCTATGTGTCGCTGGTCACCGACCGCGCGACCCAAAAAATCGCCCTGATCGCATCCAGCGAAGGCGGCATGGACATCGAGGAAGTGGCCCACTCCACCCCCGAGAAAATCATCACTGAGATGATCGACCCCCTGACCGGCATTACCACCGAGCAGAGCAAGAAGGTGGCTGCAGCCATCGGCTTGACCGGTGCATCCGTGGACCAAGCCGTGGACATTTTCGCCAAGCTCTACAAGTGCTACATGGACACCGATGCGTCCCTGGTGGAAATCAACCCCCTGAACTGCGACAGCAAGGGCAATGTGATGGCCTTGGACGCGAAGTTCAACTTCGATCCAAACGCCCTGTTCCGTCACCCTGAAATCGTGGCTTACCGCGATTTGGACGAAGAAGACGCGGCCGAAGTGGAAGCCTCCAAGTTCGACCTGGCTTACATCAGCCTGGATGGCAACATCGGCTGCCTGGTGAACGGCGCTGGCTTGGCCATGGCCACCATGGACACCATCAAGTTGTACGGTGCTGAGCCTGCCAACTTTTTGGACGTAGGCGGCGGTGCAACCCCCGAGAAGGTGACAGAAGCCTTCAAGATCATGTTGAAGAACCCCAAGGTCGAGGCCATCATGGTCAACATCTTCGGCGGCATCATGAAGTGCGACACCATTGCCACCGGCGTGATCACTGCTTGCAAGGCAGTGAACCTGTCTGTGCCTTTGGTGGTGCGTATGAAGGGTACCAACGAAGACCTCGGCAAGAAGATGTTGGCCGAGTCCGGTCTGCCCATCATCAGCGCCGACAGCATGGCCGAAGCGGCCGAAAAAGTTGTTGCAGCCGTCAAAGCCCGCTAAGGAATCACCATGTCGATTTTTATCAACAAAGACACCAAAGTCATTACCCAAGGCATTACCGGCAAGACCGGTCAGTTCCACACTGAAAAATGCCAGGAATACGCAAACGGCAAGAACTGCTTCGTAGCGGGTGTGAACCCCAAGAAGGCTGGCGAGTCGATTTTCAACATTCCAATCTACTCCTCCGTCAAGGAAGCTGCCGGTCAAACCGGTGCAACCGTGTCGGTGATCTACGTGCCACCAGCGGGCGCTGCTGCTGCCATTTGGGAAGCTGTAGAAGCCGATCTGGACCTCGCGATTTGCATTACTGAAGGCATCCCGGTCAAGGACATGCTCGAAGTGCGCAACCGCATGAAGGCCAAAGAAGCTGCCGGCGGCAAGAAAACGCTGTTGTTGGGACCCAACTGCCCCGGTTTGATCACGCCCGATGAAATCAAGATCGGCATCATGCCCGGTCACATTCACCGCAAGGGCCGTATCGGCGTGGTGTCCCGTTCCGGTACATTAACTTACGAAGCAGTGGCTCAGCTGACCGAAATCGGTCTGGGTCAGTCTTCTGCTGTCGGTATCGGCGGTGATCCGATCAACGGCCTGAAGCACATCGATGTGATGCAAGCTTTCAACGACGATCCGGATACCGATGCGGTGATCATGATCGGCGAAATCGGTGGACCCGACGAGGCTGAAGCAGCACGTTGGTGCAAGCTGAACATGAAGAAGCCGGTTGTTGGCTTTATTGCTGGTGTGACAGCGCCTCCCGGAAAGCGCATGGGCCACGCGGGTGCCTTGATCTCCGGTGGTGCAGATACGGCAGACGCCAAGCTGGCGGTGATGGAAGAGTGCGGTTTCAAAGTGACCCGCAACCCGTCCGAGATGGCAAAGTTGTTGAAGGCTTTGCTCTAACTGCCATTAAGATGTCCCCTCTGCGCGAGGGGCATCTTGTTGAGGCAAGGATGCCCAGTTCGCAAGACTGGGCATTTTTTTTGAATTTAACGGAAGCGCCATGGAAATACTGCAACACGCTGACTTTTGGATCGGTCTGATCAAGATCGTTTGGATCAACATTATTTTGTCCGGCGATAACGCTGTGGTCATTGCGCTGGCTGCCAGGTCGTTGCCTGTGGAGCAGCAAAAGAAGGCGGTTCTTTTTGGATCCGGCGCGGCAGTTGTCCTACGGATCGCTCTGACGGTTGTCGCGGCAAAGTTGCTGGAAATCTCCTTTTTGCAAATCATTGGTGGGCTTTTGCTGCTGTGGATCGGCGTTCAGCTCCTGACAGATGGCGATGGTGAAGATCACGCTGACGGTGCAAAAGGTGGCCTGATGGCAGCAGTACGGACCATTTTGATTGCCGATCTCGTGATGAGTCTGGATAACGTGATCGCGGTTGCCGCCGCAGCACAAGGCAGTATGGTCTTGCTGATCTTGGGCTTGGCCATCAGCATCCCCTTGGTAATTTTCGGCAGCACATTGATGATCAAGTTGATGGAGCGCTTCCCTGTCATCGTCACCTTCGGTGCGGCGTTGATCGGCTGGGTCGCAGGTGAAACCATCGTGAGCGACACTGCTTTGAAAGGCACACTGGAGTCTTATGCTTGGTTGCATTGGGCTGCAGCCATAGCCGGCGCCCTTTTTGTACTGGGGGCCGGCAAGCTTTTGAATCGTCCCAAACTCGAAGCGAGCTCTTGAGGCAGCTGCTCGGGAGTGGTGACTCAGGCCACGCGTCGTTGTGTGTAGCCTTTTGTCACAGCGGCTTGGATAGTGTGTGTGAGTGCCTTGTTCAGTCCAGAAGCCCGGTCGAAGGACCGGGCTTTTTTACGTCTATCGGTTTGCGTGTGTTGCCTCGAGAAAGCGCCTCTGGTAAGGTGGTCTGAGCCGTCAGGCGCGTCAATACGAAGCACACCAACAAGTATGCACAAGGACAGTCGGGGAGTTACTGAGGGTGGCTAGCGCACCCAAAAACAGAGCGTTCTGGCGAACTGATTGGTTTGTCGGATTGCTCGTTTCCGCACTCGCGACCATCGCGCTGCAGACAACGGACTTGGCGGCTTCTTTGGAGAGGCGCTTTTACGATATGGCCAGTGCTTCGAATGGCCGCTTGCCTTCCGACCAAATTGTCATCATTGCGATTGACGACCTCAGTGTTGCGAAGCTGGGGCGGTGGCCTTGGCCGCGGGACTACCACGCTGAATTGATCGATCTTCTGGCGCAAGCCCAGCCCGCGGCGATTGTTGAAACCATCTTCTTCTTTGAGCCCCAGCTGGATGCTGGCTTGGTGCACATCAAGAAATTGAAAGGACTGATGGCCGAAGCAGGGGCGATGCCTAACCAGGAGGCTATCGACCAAGCTTTCGCCGAGGCTGACGCTGCCCTCAACACTGACGCAGCGCTGGCGCAGAGTATCCGTAGTGCGGGGAATGTCTTGTTGCCTGTGGATTTCAAGTGGGGCACCGCACCATCTGCACCCGACACATCACTCCCGGATGTTTGGACGAAAGCAGGCGTTGCTGTATCTGCTTCTGATTTCCTGTCCGCACAGCAGGGCCAGTTTCCGCTGGATGCATTGGCACAAGCGTCGGCCGGTGGCGGGCACCTGAACCAGCTGCTAGATCCTGATGGCGTGGTTCGCACCGAGCCACTCTGGGTCAATGCGGGTGGGAAGGCGGTACCGTCGCTCGCACTATCCGCTGTTGTCCAGGCATTGGGCTTGTCTGCAGGAGATGTCCGGTTTCTTCCTGGCAAGAGGCTTCAGCTCGGAAATCTGCACATCGCAACCGACGAGCACGCCTTGATGCTCCCCCAGTTCTACGCGTCGCGCAATGGCAAGCCTGCTTTTCCGGTCACCTCGTTTTATGACGTCCTGACCAAGAAAGTCCCCGCTGCCAAGTTCCAGGGCAAGATTGTCATTATTGGTGCGACTGCAGCCGGTATTGGCGTTCAGTTCCCCGTTGCGGGGCAGATGGCCTTATCCCCCGCAGAGACAACAGCGCATGTGACGTCCAGTCTTCTGGAGCAACACGCCACCTCACAACCCGCTTGGGCTGATGGGCTAAGCCTTGTTGCGTTGCTACTGGTCTGTGTCTATGTGATAGGAGTGCTGGGCACACTTTCTGCGCCTGTCGCTGCGACCCTGACAGCTCTTGTAGGGGGTGGCTTGGTCGGCGGTGAATACCTGTTACTGGTGAACTCTGCAGTTTGGGTGAAGTTGCTGCTACCTGCGATGGTCTTGGCTATCGGGCATATCGGGTTGACCACCAAGCGTTTCTGGATGGCGGAGACGGGTAAAAAGCAATCTGATGCCGAGTCCGCGGAGGCCAACCGCATGATGGGTCTGGCTTTGCAAGGCCAAGGTCAGCTGGACATGGCTTTTGACCGCTTCCGACGGGTGTCTGCCAGCGATTCCGTTCGTGAGAATTTGTACCACTTGGCACTTGATTTTGAACGCAAGCGCCAGTTCAACAAGGCACTTGCGGTCTATGACTACATTGCTGCACAGGACCCTGACTTCAAAGATGTAAAGCTGAAGCGGATTCAGGCGCAGCGACTGTCCATCTCCATCGTGATGGGGCGCGATGAGAAGCTAATCACGGCGGCTGTTTTCGAAAACGAAACGATAGAAAAGCCGACGCTTGGCCGGTACACCTTGGATGCCGAACTCGGCAAAGGCGCAATGGGTGTGGTTTACCGCGGCCTGGATCCGAAAATCGGCCGGGTGGTGGCGCTGAAAACCATGGCTCTTGCCGAGGAGTTTTCTGGCGATGAATTGGTGGATGCGCGAGCCCGCTTCTTTCGTGAGGCTGAAACTGCCGGGAGGTTGCAGCATCCCCATATCGTGACCATCTATGACGCCGGCGAAGAGAGCGATTTGGCCTACATTGCCATGGAGTTCGTCGGTGGAGCCGACCTGGTCCCGCACACCAAGCCCCAAAATCTGCTCCCTGTTCATACGGTTCTGAATATAGTGAGCCGTGTTGCCTTGGCTCTGGACTATGCACACCGACAGCAGGTCGTGCACCGCGATATAAAGCCAGCGAACATCATGTTCCAGCCCGATACCGATGCGGTAAAGGTGACAGACTTCGGTATTGCAAGAATCGCTGACAGCTACAAAACTAAAACGGGCCTGGTATTGGGTACGCCCAGCTTCATGTCGCCCGAGCAATTGGCCGGTGCACCTGCCGACGGGCGCTCCGACCTGTACTCCCTAGGTGTGACGCTGTACCAGCTGTTGACAGGAGTACTTCCGTTTCGTGGGGACTCCATGGCGGAGTTGATGTACAAAATCACCCATGAAGAGGCTGCGGATGTGCGCCTTCATCGCTCGGATCTGACCGAAGAGCTCGCCCGACTGGTACAGCGTGCCGTGATGAAAGCCCCTGAAGCCAGGTTTCAAACCGGGGCTGAGTTCGCGCTGTGCCTTGAGAAGTACATCACGAATGACGGCAACATATCGCCGGGAGGTGTTCCACCCGCCTCCGTAGACATTACGATGCAAAGCACGGTTCCACTGAAACGGCCAGCTCGACCGGCGCCGGATATCGAAATCTAAATAACCATGATGTACCAATTCCACGCCAAAACGGATCCGGGCCGATGCCGCGAAAACAATGAAGACTCCGTGGCGTTTGACGAGCATGCCTTGGTTGCTGTCCTTGCGGATGGAATGGGGGGCTATAACGCAGGCGAAATTGCCAGCGGGATGGCGACTGCCTTTATCAAGGCGGAGCTGAGTCGCTGGTTGTCAGAGGCCGGTGCGAATGCACAAATCAGGGATATTCGCCGGGCCATGGAGATATGCGTGGACAACGCCAATATCGCCATCTACAACTCGGCAAACGCCAACCCCTCGTTTTCCGGGATGGGAACCACCTTGGTTCTCGGAGTGATCAAAGACGGGAGACTGTTGGTCGGTCATATCGGTGATTCCCGCTGCTATCGGATCCGGCAGGGTCGCATGGAGCAGATCACCAAAGACCATTCCTTGCTGCAGGAGCAAATGGACGCAGGATTGATTACGCCAGAGCAAGCGGCTGGCTCTCCCATCAAGAACCTGGTGACAAGAGCGCTGGGTGTTGAGCAAGGGGTGATGCTGGAAGTCAACGAGTTCAGCGTAGAGCCCGGCGATGTGTATCTAATGTGCTCAGATGGGCTTTCAGATATGGTGTCTGATGAAGTAATCGTTAGAATTGCTCTCGAGGATCTGCGTCTGGAGCACCTTGCAGAGCATTTAATCTTGGCTGCCAACGAGTGTGGTGGCCGTGACAATATTTCTGTTCTGTTGGTTGCCGCAGGGGAAGCAGTTGAAAAAAAGGGCTTTATTGCCAAGCTGCTCGGAAAATAAAGTCGAAACGCTTTCAAAAAGCAACTACAGGAAAAGGAGTCGATCATGCCGAAAATGATCGTATCGATCGATGAGGTCGTGATCAAAGAAGTTCAAATTACTAAAGATCGGACAACTTTGGGGCGCAGGCCTTACAACGACATCGTGATTGATAACCTGGCTGTAAGTGGTGAACACGCTGTTATTTTGATGGCAGGCCAAGACATTTTCCTTGAAGACCTCAATAGTACCAATGGCACTTATGTGAACGGTAAAGCCGTTAAAAAGCAGCAACTCCGCCACGGCGACGGCATCGAGATCGGCAAATACAAAATCAAGTACATGGCCGATGGCGCGGTCGATAGTTTTGACAAAACGATGGTGGTGCCTGCTCGTCCGTCCGCGATAAGCACACAACCCTTGAATTCCGGATTTGCTACGGTCGCGGGTGACTCCCAAGGGTTGGGTGCGTTTCACGCCGCAATCAAAGTACTTTCCGGTGCCGCATCGGGGCGGGAAGTACCGCTGACGAAAGTGGTCACCACCATTGGAAAGCCGGGTGTTGCGGTGGCCGCGATTACCCGCCGACAGCAAGGTTTCGTGGTTCACCATGTGGAGGGTGCGGGTAATCCAACCTTGAACGGTGCTCCTATCGGAGCTGCTCCGCTCCCCCTGAAAAATGGGGATTTGGTGGAGTTGGCAGGAACCCAGATGCAGTTCATATTGCATTAAATTCCCTCGCACAATAATTTCCTTTGCGCGCGAAAACGCTTGAAAGGTGAGCTCCATCTATCGGCATCGAGCCCGTATCGCGGTCACTCTGGTGCCGTTTATTTTTTCAGTGCTTCACCTACTGGGGGTAGTGGAACTCGGCGCACTTCACCGGCTGGATAACCTCATTTACGACGCCCGTCTTCGGGCTACGATGCCGCGGACCCTTGATGATCGTATCGTCATCGTGGATGTTGATGAAAAGAGCCTGGCCCAAATAGGACGCTGGCCATGGAGTCGTGATGTGCTCGCAGACTTGGTCAATCGGCTTTTTGACAAGCACGACATAGGTTTGCTTGGAGTCGATGTCGTTCTTGCAGAGCCTGACACCAGTTCAGGGCTTCAGCATCTGCGCTCGCTGGCGGCGAATGAGCTGAAACACAATCCGGATTTTGCTCAACAGGTGGATCGGCTCGCACCAAGTCTTGATTTCGATGCAGTGTTTGCGGCAGCTTTAAAGAACAGGCCGGTGGTCCTTGGCTATTTCTTCTCTGACGCGCCTGCGTTTCGCTCGGGTGGAGCGCTGCCTGCCGCAGTCTTTACAGGGACGGATCTCGATGGTCATTCTGTGATGGCTCCTGAGTGGTCGGCGTTCGGGGCGAATCTCGCGATCTTCTCTCAGGCGGCCCCACTGGCGGGGCATACCAATTCCTTTACCGATGCGGACGGCGTTGTCCGGTCCTTGCCACTCGTCGCGCGCTATGGTGACGCGTTTTACGCGTCTCTGTCCTTGGCCATGTTTCGTGCAGTGACAGGGGCCCCGCAGGTTAAACCTTCATTTTCCAAAGAAACTGCGTTGCCCAAAGCTTTTCGCGGCCTTGAAAGCTTGGTGCTCACCAAGGGGGGAAAGAGTCTTGTGCTGCCGGTCGACAACCGCGGCGGAGCACTCATCTCCTTCCGGGGGGCCGGCGGGCCTGCCGGTGGGTCTTTTCGCTACATTTCTGCGGTTGATGTGCTGAACAATACGCTCCCGGCAGGAGCGCTCCAAAACAAGATCGTGCTGCTCGGTACGACTGCACTGGGATTGTTTGACATGCGAGTGACACCGGCCGGAGAAACCTACCCAGGTGTTGAAACACATGCGAGTGTTTTGTCCTCCATGCTGGATGGGCGTTTGAAAGTAATGCCTGATTACGCGTTCGGTTATGAGTTCATCATGCTGCTGAGCGCCGGCTTGATCCTTGCACTGTGCCTGCCTCTGCTTTCGGCATTCAAAGCGGTGCTGCTGAGTTTTGCAATGCTTGTTGTATTGATCGTGTCCAACTTCTGGCTTTACGACGAGTTTGGCTTGGCCTTGCCACTGGCGACGTCGCTGGTGATGAGCGTAACTGCATTCGCGCTGAACATGAGCTATGGATATTTCGTGGAAAGCCGTTCAAAGAGAGAGTTGGCGAACCTGTTTGGGACCTATGTACCGCCAGAGTTGGTCGATGAAATGGTTCGGGATCCAGACAGTTACACCATGCAGGCCACCAGCCGGGAATTGACGGTTATGTTCTGCGATATGCGTGGCTTCACACGGATGTCCGAGTCCATGGATCCAATACAGTTGCAGTCCATGCTGACGAATGTATTCAGCCGTATCACTACCGTTATCCGGGCCAACAAAGGCACGATTGACAAATACATGGGCGACTGCGTCATGGCCTTTTGGGGAGCGCCGGTCGAAGTGGTGGATCACGCGGCGCTGGCAGTGAAGTGCGCTATAGAGATTGAGCAGATGCTTCAATCGCTCAGTGCGGAGCACCGAGTGCGCGGACTGCCCGAGATAGGGGTTGGAATGGGTGTCAATACGGGGCTCATGTGTGTCGGTGATATGGGGTCCCAGATGCGGCGCAGCTACACCGTAATTGGCGATGCGGTAAACCTTGGGTCCCGTTTGGAAGGACTGACCAAGATATACGGCGTTTGCATCATCGTGAATGAAACCACCAAAACGCTCATTCCCGAGCTCGCTTGGCAAGAGCTAGACAAGGTGAAGGTAAAAGGCAAAGAAAAGTCCGTGAGCATTTGGACTCCTCGGGCGCCCCCCCCTTTGCCGGAGGGCGCGATTAGCGGAGAGTTGCTTTTGTGGAATGAATTTTTGGCGCACTACCGTCTGCAATCGTGGGCGGCCGCTGAAAGGGTGCTGTTGAACTTGTTGGACGTTGCCGGTACCAAACCTCTGTATACCTATTACGCCGCCCGGATTACAAGTTTGAAACTGTTACCGTTGGATCCGGAATGGGACGGAAGCACTCAGTTCGGGTCCACTTAGAGGGATGCCCGCTCCTTTTGCCGTTTAGCCGTCGTTGGCTGTTCATGCTATTTGACTGTCCGAAAAAGAAAGAATTACTTCCATGAATCATTCGCAGCCGGGAGGGGGAAGTTCCTCGTTGAGTGAGCAGGCTTTCTATGACTCACAAAAACAGTCCGTCAAAAAACGCGGCATGACTTTCGAGGCACTGTTCTATCGGCAATTGCATCAGGTAACGGCGCGCATTCACGATACGGTGCAACTCGAGCAAATCATGCTCGAAACCAGCCAAGAAATATGCAAACTACTCAATGCGGATCGTCTCACTTTGTATGCTGTGTCGGATGACGGCGTTTCCATTGTTTCTAAGATAAAGACGGGCCTCAACACCAGCAAGGAATTGAAGCTACCTATATCTCCGCAAAGCCTTGCCGGGTATGTGGCATATAGCAAGACGATTCTCAATCTGCCGGATGTGTATAACGAAGAAGCGCTACGCAAGATTCACCCTTCCCTTAACTTTTTAAAAGAAGTGGACAAGCGCTCCGGCTACCGAACCAAGCAGATGATGGTCGCGCCCATTCTCGAAGGTCATGTTTTGCACGGCGTTTTACAGGTCATCAATAACAAGAGCGACGAGCCTTTTGGGGAGCTAGAGCTCGATGGCGTGACCGAGCTTTGTAAAACCCTTGCCACCGCCATTCGACAACGGGTAGCCACCCAGGAGAGTCGACCACGACGTGAGCGTACTCGCTATGACAGTTTAGTGAACGCCGGTTTGTTGTCGGATATCGATCTTCAACAACTTGCACAAGAGGCACGCGACGAAGGTGAACCACTTGAGCAGCTCATCATCAGCCGCACGGGGTTGCTGCCGAGTCAGGTTGGCGCTGGTTTGGCGCAATTTTTCGGGGTGGCCTATGAGCCGCGCAGCAGCGCGCGCATCCGTTCGGAAGCATTGCATGGGCCTCTAAAACGTGAGTTTCTCGAGGAACAGGGCTGGGTGCCTCTGGAGGAGTCTCCTGAAGGTTTGGTGATCATGTGCCTTGACCCCGAAGCGGTCAAAGGCTCGAGAGTGGTGCCACAAGTTTTTCCGCGGATTAGCAAGTTTGCGTACCGGGTGACAACACAGGTCGAGTTTGTCGAGACGCTTGCGCAATTATTTGGAGCGACTGCGGACTCCAGCACCATTGATCAATTACTCGCCGATATGGACGGTGGGCCCATTGAAGATTCAGGTAACGATGAGTCACTGGAGTCTGCCGCTGCAGACAATGAACTGGTGAAGTTCGTCAATAAAGTCATTATTGACGCCTACCACCAGAAGGTCTCGGATATACATATCGAGCCTATGCCGGGGAAGTTTAAAACCGGTATCCGCTTTCGGATCGACGGAAGCCTCGTCCCTTATGTCGAGGTGCCTGCCCACTTTCGCCAAGCGATGGTCACGCGCCTCAAAATCATGTGTGACCTCGACATTTCGGAGCGGCGAAAGCCACAAGACGGCAAAATAAAGTTTAAAAAGTACGGTCCGCTAGATATTGAACTGCGCGTGGCAACTATTCCTTCAGCAGGTGGGGTCGAAGATGTGGTGATGCGGATTTTGGCCGCTGGCGAGCCTATTCCTTTAGAGAAACTAGGCCTTACGGCCCACAATAAAAGCCGGCTGGAAGCAACGGTCAGCAAGCCCTATGGCCTGTTCTATGTCTGCGGACCGACTGGCTCGGGCAAGACCACAACGCTGCACTCCATATTGAAGTTTCTCAACACGCCAGATACCAAAATTTGGACCGCAGAGGACCCTGTGGAAATTACGCAAAAAGGTTTGCGCCAGGTCCAAATTAACAAAAAAGCGGGAATCGACTTTGCGCTGGTGATGCGTGCATTTCTCCGCGCGGATCCAGACATCATCATGGTAGGCGAGTCGCGTGACAAGGAAACGGTGTCCATGGGCGTCGAAGCCTCGTTGACCGGTCACATGGTGTTCTCCACCCTGCATACCAACTCTGCGCCCGAGTCCATCACCCGCCTACTGGACATGGGCATGGATCCCTTCAATTTCGCAGACGCATTGTTGGGCATTTTGGCTCAACGACTTGCCAAGAAGCTGTGCGATTGCAAAGCTGCATATGTGCCGACGGAAGATGAATTGCGTTTGTTTTGCAAAGAGTACGCCGAAGAGTTGCGGAATACGGATGCATGGAAGAGCGATTACGAATCGGAGACCCAGAAGCTGATTCGGCAATGGAGGGACGCTTACAGCGATGGCGGACCTCTAAAGCTCCACAAAGCTGTCGGCTGTGAGAAGTGCAATAAAACCGGCTACAAAGGGCGGGTGGGTCTGCATGAGCTGATGGTCGCAGACGACCATCTTAAAAAGCTCATTCAAGAGCGTGCGCGAGTGGCGGAACTATTTGCAAGTGCGGTCCAAGGGGGGATGCGTACTTTAAAGATGGATGGAATGGAAAAAATCTTGATGGGCCTTACGGATCTCAAGATGGTGAGGCAGGTGTGTATCAAATGACAATCTTGTCACTCGATATGCCCAACGCCTTTTGTTGAGAGCAAAATTGTCACTCTGGTAAAATGTTTTGAGTATTTTTTCACAGAATCAGACCCTTGGCGGCTTGGCATGAAAGCTGCTGATAAATAAGCCTCTTTTCTCAAACTGGAGTTTTTATGAAGCGTTCAATTCAAAAAGGTTTTACCTTGATCGAACTGATGATCGTTGTGGCGATTATTGGTATTTTGGCTGCGGTGGCTTTGCCTGCTTATCAAGATTACACAACCCGCGCTAAGGTTTCTGAGGTGGTTTTGGCGGCCTCTTCTGAGCGTACCAACCTCGCTGAAATTGTTGCCTCAGGTGGAAATGGATTTCCCGCTGATGGAAGTTATACGCCTACTACACAAGCATCTAAGTACGTAGCTTCAATAGCTTATGATCAGGACAGTGCTTCTGTGGCGCGTATCGTTATCACGGCGCGGGGCGACACTAATATCAATTCGAAGACTTTGCAGTTAGAGGGTTCGTTGAACGATACGGGCACAATTGTGTGGACTTGCAAGGCAGGGGCATCTACACCCATTGATCAGAAGTATTTGCCAGCAAGCTGCAAATCGTAAAAAATATAATGATTCAAGGGCCTTCGGGCCCTTTTTTTATATGTGGAAAAAAATAGAAGACTACAGCTTAGTATTTTTGGGGGTGCTGAGTATATTTTCTTGGCTTATGCCAAATCACTATTTGCCTTGGACGACCTTTCACTCAGACTTTGTTATGTCCATAGCATATGGCATTCCATGCTTGGTCTTCTTCTTTGTATGTCGACAAGTTCAAATTCAATTTAACTCAGTTCATTTCATAGCAATCATTTTGTTCTTGGCTTGTCTCGCATCCCGTATTTTGGGGTGGGTTCCGTATTGGACGCAAACGGTTCTCCCAGCCATTTATCTTTCTGGGTTTCTTCTTGTGGTCTGTTTGGGGCAAATTCTTACGGAGAAATATAGAGACTCAATTAGCCTTGTCATATTCTTGCCGCCTCTGATCGCTTCTGTTATCTCAGTTGGGCTGCAGTTGGCGCAGTGGCTGCATACTCCAGAGTACGGAATAACTGATATTTGGATCAGTGGTTCAAATGGCATTAGGCCTTCTGCAAACATGAATCAACCCAACCAGCTTGGGACACTATTGTTGTGGGGAATGGCCTCGATTGTTTGGTTGAGGTTAAAGGGTGATCTTGGTAAGGTAGCTACCAGCATCGCCTTGGTCTACTTAGGCTTTGGGGTAGGCTTAACTTTGTCGAGAACGGCAATTTTTAGCTTTGTTGTAATCTGTTTGATGTTTGCAATAATAAAATTTAAAGTAGTTAGAGTCAAATACCTCCTCATATACGCATTGGTAGGTTTTTCCATTTATTCTGCATGGAATTTGCATTCCATTGTGCCGCAATGGTTGGGTTTAAATCAATTTGAATACTCCGAGGTTGAAGGTCTTAATCGAGATAATGGACTTAGGCTTGTGATTTGGAAGATGTTTATCGAAGCTGGCATGTCTAAGGTATTCTTTGGCTTTGGTCCTATGATGAACTTGCAGGCTCAGTTTTCGCAGTTGGCAAACTACCCTATGCTGGATAATGTGTTGTACACCAACGCACACAATATTTTTTTGGAAATTTGGATTTGGTTTGGCCTCCCTTTGGCTGTGGTGGTGGTGACTGTCTTCATTAAATGGATATTATCATTGCGTTGGATTTTTAAGAAAGATTTAAGTGAAGAGCAGCTATTTATGTTCATGCTGTTGGTTGTATTGGTGCATGCTAATTTAGAGTTACCACTGCATCATGCATACTTTCTTTTGCCAGCTGGGTTGCTTGTAGGTGCATTGATAGCTAGTGATGGTCATTCTCCGAATAGGCGAGTTGTACTTTTTAGTGGGCAGACGCTATTTTTGTGGTCTTGCGTAGTTTTTTCTACGGTCCTTTTTATTGCGCATGAATATTTGCAAATTGAGCGTCAAGTTACGATCTACAGGTTTAAGTCCCATAATATTTTAAACACGCCGAATCCTGAAGCCCCCTCCTTAATCCTATTGGATCAATTAGCCGATCAGCTTTGGTTTAATGCTTTGGATCCAAAAGAAAAGCTAGATGATTTTGGTATTATTAGAGCTGCTAATTATTTTAAAGTTCGCGCTGATTGTGATGTGGCGCTCAAGTTCCGCTCTTTATCGATGGTTGATGGTGTTCAGAGTATTGATCCAGTGTTGCTAAATAAAATTGATGCGAGATGTTTTTAGCAGGGGATGAGATTTATATCAAAATGAAAATAATTATTCGTTTTTTTATTATTTTATTTATTTTTTTTTACAAAATATCTCAAGCTGCAGATTTGTCGCCGCAAGCCGAACTTGCACATTCTATAGAGCGCCGCTTAGGAGATAATATAGTTCGCGACCTTTATCGCGATCCCGATTATCTTGATGATCCAGCTATCGCTGATTACCTTCAATCTCTCTGGCGCCCTTTAATGTCTGCTGCACGAGAGCGGGGTGATATTTCATCTGAGTTGGACGCCGCATTTGCTTGGCGCCTGCTGCAAGGTAAAGACCGTACAGTGAACGCCTTTGCTTTGCCTGGCGGTTACTTTGGTATTCATCTGGGGCTTGTGGGTGTCGTTTCGTCTAAAGACGAACTTGCATCCGTCTTAGCTCACGAGCTAAGCCACGTCACGCAACGACATATCGCGCGCTTAATAAGCCGGCAAAGTGAGCAAACGCCTTTGCTGATAGGCGCGATGATCTTGGGAGCGTTGGCAGCAAGCACTAACCCTGCGGGAGCTAACGCGGTCATCGTGGGTGGGCAGGCTGTGGCTGCACAGTCGCAACTGAATTTTTCTCGCGACATGGAGCGTGAGGCTGATCGGGCAGGTTTTGAGGTGGCCACCAAGGCAGGTTTTTCGCCCGTTGCTTTTGTCAGCATGTTTGAAAAGCTGCAGCTGACCAATCGAAATAACGATGCCGGGAGTTTTCCGTATCTGCGTAGTCACCCTCTGACTACCGAGCGCATTGCCGACATGAAGTCACGAATTCCTGATGGCGTGGACAAAGTGCCTTCTGGCTCTCTTGAGCACAGCATGGTGTCGGCTAGGGCGCGTTTACTATCGAATGCGTCAGTGGATGGGCTTCGTAACTGGTATTCCGAGGCAGAGTCCGCCGCATTGTCCAAGCTCACGCCTTATCAGCGTGTCGGAGCCCTCTACGGTGCGATGCTGGCGTCCATCAAGTTACGTGATTTTGGTCGCGTTGTAGGTTATCGGGACGCTCTGCGGTTGTTGGTTGCCAATGACGATGCCGGAATGCGGCAATGGCGCTATGTGAGTGCAGAGTTTGCATTGGCTGAAGGGCGACCCGCAGCGGCTTTGGAAGCGCTAGCTCAAAAAGCGTCTCCTAAAACGCGTGCTGAGCTCTTGATGTGGGTCGGTATTCAAACACGGCTAGGCTCGGCAGATGCTGCTGCGGACGCGGCTCAGCTTTGGGTCCTCGAGCATCCGCTTGATGCGTCAATGTGGCAAGCATTGGCGAGTGCTCGGGCAGCACAGGGGCGCACAGTGGCAGCTGTACGTGCAGAGGCCGAGGTGAGTTTCGCCCAGCTTGACTATGCTGGCGCTATTGCGCGGTTAAAAGCTGCACAGGAGCTATCGAAGTCCAAGCTTGCTCCGGCCGATCACATCGAGGCGTCAATCGTCGATGTGCGTTTGCGACAAGTGGAGCAGCTACTTCAGGAACAGGCGGTCGAGCGCTGAGTTGATCACCATGCCGGCCACGGTATATATCAAAGATCCTAGCAATGCAGCGCTGAAATCCCGCACTGCAAATCCATCCAACAGGCTTGCCGCCCACCAGAACAGCGTGGCATTGATAACAAAGAGAAAAAGTCCCAATGTCAACAAGGTAACCGGCAAGGTAAGGACTACCAAAATCGGCCGGAGCAGCGCATTGAATAGGCCTATAACCAGCGCAGCGATCAGAGCTGAGCCGAAACTCTGCACTTGTACGCCACCGTAAAAATGCGCCACCGCCAGTAAGGCAGCAGCGCATAGCAGCCATTTAAAGATAAGTTTCATGCAGCTCAGCATAGCACTGAGCCCGCATCAGGAAGCTCAGGCGGCGGTATCGCCTGCCGAGTGGCGTTTCTGTGTCAACCAACCTGCACCCAAGACGGCAACAATGGCCAGCACATAGACCACCCAGCGGGTCATGCTTTGTGTGCTTGTCAGGTCGGCATCCGTGCCAAAGAATGACAGCAACAAAGGCTCGTGAACCACCATCTTCGCTGCGGTGAACGCAAGCACAGCTGCGCCGATCATGATGATGGACGGAAAGCGCTCCACCAGCTTGAGAACCACATTGCTGCCGAACACCACGATCGGAACGCTGATCAGGAGGCCGATGATGACCAAGTCCATGGCACCGTGCGCTGCACCCGCCACGCCCAGTACATTGTCAACTCCCATCAATGCGTCTGCCACGATGATGGTTTTCATGGCTCCCCAGAACGTGGTGGCAGAAGGGCCATCGTGATCGCCATCGCCTTGGTCAGCGAGGAGCTGATACGCGATCCACAGCAAGCCCAAGCCGCCGACCAGCATCAAACCGGGGATCTTCAAGAGCCAGACTACGCCGATCGTCATCGCAGAGCGAACCACGATGGCGCCCACGGTGCCCCAGACGATGGCTTTTTGTTTCAAAGCCGGGGGAAGGTTGCGCGCAGCCAGCGCAATCACGATGGCGTTGTCACCAGCCAGCACCAGATCAATCAACACAATAGCCAGCAAAGCGGACCACCAGGGGGCGGACATAAATTCCATGAGAGTACCTCGCAACGAACGAAAAAGCCGCTGCAGGTGGAGGAGTGGCAACCACGACCCCGCCCGCAATAAGGCGTGAATCGAAGGTCTTGCTCGAATGTTCTGACCGAACACCCCGACAGACCGGAAGCTTGTCGCTTCGTATTGACGATCTGCCGAAACGGCTCAGTGCCGCTTGGAGCTACTCCCCTCCGGAGAAGCCGTAAATATAACAACGTAACTTTTAGGCCTATAAAAAAAGGGGTTTTAGGTCCGACCGCCAATGCAGGTCATCGCAAGGAGCCGGGCCAATTTTCGGTGTCCCCGGTATATGATGCGCCTCCCCCGAAACCAGAGACATATCCATTGGCAGGCATCCACATCACCGATATCGAGTCGGCCATCAATTTCTGGCGTGCGCGCGAGCCTTCGCCAGATGGTGTGTCGCTGCCGGACCCCACCCGTGCCTTGGCTGAGGTTTACGCACTGCTTGTCTACTACCACGAGACAGAGGCGGACGAGTTCAGCATGCCTGAAAAAGCGCTCGCGGCTTGGCAAGCTTGGTACGAGACAACGCCCGACACGCCGTGTATTGCGATTTGCTCCACCAGCCAAGGCGATGAACTATGCAAAGGCTGCGGGCGTACCTTTGAAGAAGTGCAGCTTTGGCCGGAAATGGGCCCCGCCGAGAAGCGTGCCACCTGGCGGCGCATCACCTTGGATGCTACGTCGTGGCGATTTAACCGCTATGCCGAGCGAGCAGCGGAATCGCGCTCCAAGGCGCATTTGCTATAAAAATAATAGCTTCTCCCGCAATGCGCACAAGGGGTTTGACCGGATTTGGCTAGAAAACCTGCGTTACTTCCATCGGATGGGTTCGATATCCACGGTGCTGCTGCCGTCTCCCAACATGAGTACCCCCTCTTGAACCGTTGCTTGCAACTGCATGCTGCGAGCCGCCAATTTTGCCAACGCTTGGGAGGTTGCAGAAGGGATACGCCAAACCTGCAGTTTGTCTAAGCGGCTCAATTTGGACTCGATGCCTTTCCACCAGATATCCGCTGAGTGCGCAAACGGATACAGCAACACTGCGTCGGACTTGTTGCAAGCCTTGGAGATGGGTTTGTCTTCCGGCTGACCCACCTCAATCCACAGGCGCTTCTGCCCTGTGAAATCGGTGAGCGAAACGTCCGGGTCCTCGGGGTCGGACAAGCCGGCGCCGAAGGCCAAAGTGCCATCTCCGTTGCACACACTTTGGAGTTTGTGGGCGTTGTAAGCCATCGCCACCAAGCGAACCATCATCCGCTCATCTGTCTCGCTTGGGTGCCGAGCCAAAGTGAGCGCATGGTCCGCGTAGTAGCTGTTCTCAATGTCTGCGATCTGCAGATTGGCTTTGTAGATGGTGGATTTGAGTGCCATGGCGTGCGAATGAGGGGGAGTGGGCGCAGAACACCGCGGGACCGGCTTTGCCGGGCCGCTGGTGTTGTCCCCCTTCCAGGGGGAAGCGGCGAAAGCCGCTCAGGGGGTCACACGCGCCGGGCGAGTTCAGACGCCTTGCCGGTATAACTACCGGGCGTCATGGCCAGCAGGCGCTCTTTCTCAGCCTCTGGGATGTCCAAGCCTGCAATAAAGCCTTGCATCAGCTCCCGGGTCATGGCGGCACCACGGGTGAACTTCTTGAGTTGCTCATACGGCTGGGGCAATCCGAAGCGGCGCATCACGGTCTGGATGGGCTCAGCCAAGACTTCCCAAGAGGAGTCCAAGTCTTCGGCGATGGCGGCTTCGTTGATCTCCAGCTTGTTCAAGCCGGTCATCAGCGAGCTGTAGGCCAGCACAGCGTAGCCCAAAGCCACGCCCATGTTGCGCAGCACGGTGGAGTCGGTCAGGTCGCGCTGCCAGCGGGAAATCGGCAACTTTTCGCTCAGGTGGCGCAACAGTGCATTGGCCAAGCCCAGATTACCCTCGGCGTTTTCAAAGTCAATCGGATTGACCTTGTGCGGCATGGTGGACGAACCCACTTCGCCGTCCTTGAGCTTTTGCTTGAAATAGCCCAAGGACACATAGCCCCAGATATCACGGCTCAAGTCAATGAGGATGGTGTTGGTGCGCGCGACGGCATCAAACAGCTCCGCCATGTAGTCATGGGGCTCAATCTGGATGCTGTAAGGCTGGAAAGTCAGGCCCAGGCCCAGTGGCTCTGGAGTTTCCACCACTTTCTTGCTGAAAGCTTCCCAATCAAAGTCGGGCCAGGCGCTCAGGTGGGCGTTGTAGTTGCCAACCGCGCCGTTCATCTTGGCCAGAATCTTCACGTTGGCAATGCGGTCGCAGGCGGCCTGCAGGCGGATGACGACGTTGGCCATTTCCTTGCCCACGGTGGTAGGGCTGGCGGTCTGGCCATGGGTGCGGCTCAGCATGGGCACATCGGCGTAAGCGTGGGCCATGTCCCGCAGCTTGAGGACAATTTTGTCCAGAGCGGGCAGAACGACAACATCTCGCGAAGCGCGCAACTGCAGCCCATGGCTGGTGTTGTTGATGTCTTCGCTGGTGCAGGCAAAGTGCACAAATTCGCCGGCTTTTTCCAGCTCGGGCCGGGCTTCGAACTTGGACTTGATCCAGTATTCAACCGCTTTTACATCGTGATTGGTGGTCTTCTCAATAGCCTTAATGGCTTCGCCGTCGGCTTCCGAGAAGTTTTTCACCAAGCCCAGCAGGTAGGTGCGGGCGCCGGGGGTCAGGGGTTTGAACTCGTCAAAGCCGGCATCGCTCAGGGCGATAAACCACGCCACTTCCACCTGCACGCGGCGGTGCATATAGCCCAGCTCACTGGTCAGGGGGCGCAGGGTAGCGAGTTTGGCGGCGTAACGGCCGTCCAGCGGAGAGAGGGCGGAAATGGCGGAGAAGGTCATCCCCCGATTGTAGGTTGTGCGCCACGCCAATGGCCGTAGGCTGTGGAGGCAGGCCCCGCTGGATAGAATCAAGTGCTAGTTAACTGCAAAGCGCTCATGAAACTCATCGGATCCACCTCAAGCCCCTTCGTTCGTAAAGTTCGTGTTGTGATGGCGGAGAAGAAACTTGACTACGTCTTGATTCATGAAGATGTTTGGGCTGCTGACACACGCATTGCCGAATCCAACCCATTGGGCAAAGTCCCCTGCCTGATCATGGAGGGTGCCGAGGCGCTGTTTGATTCCCGCGTGATCGTGGAGTATCTGGATACCCTGTCCCCTGTCGGTAAATTGATTCCCACCGTGGGGCGCGAGCGCGCAGAGATCAAGACCTGGGAGGCCTTGGCTGATGGCCTGATGGAAGCCGCTGTCCTCGCTCGCTTGGAGGCTGCATGGGCAGGCCGCGCGCCCGCCGAGCGTAGCCAAGCCTGGATTGACCGGCAGCTGCTCAAGATCCACGAAGCACTCAAAGCCATGGAACGTGGCCTTTCCGATAAGCCGTTCTGCGCTGGCATTCACCTTACCCTGGCGGATTTGGCCGTGGGTTGTGCCCTTGGTTACCTTGATTTCCGCTTCCCCGAAATCGCTTGGCGCAATGAACACGCCAGCTTGGCCAAGTTATTTGACAAGCTTTCGCAGCGGCCAAGCTTCGCTGACACCTTGCCTGCCTAAGCCCCGCGCGGCTTTCTGGCCGAAAACGGCCCGGAAGCCGCATGTTTACAACGAATTACAACAATACACTCGCCAAAAAGCGCATGATTCTTTACAGTTGCGCACATCATGAAGACGTACAACACTGTCTATAGATGCCGCGAGTGTGGTGCCACAAGCTACCAGAGAGTGCTGGAGCGCTCAGCCAATGGTTCGCTGCAAGCTACTGGCGAATACAAGTGCACCGGCTGCCGCAATGTTTTTGCGTCCCTGCGCGATTGGTGGCAACCGCGCCCTCCCATGGATTTTCAGAGCAGCAAGACATCGGCGCTGGAAGCCGGAATGCGCTAACTACGCTCAGCTGTTGGCTCTTTTTTTGAGCCAACGCATCAGGCCTCCCACGAGAGGCAGCTTCTCGTACAGCTCTTCAGCCGCGTCCCAGTAGTCTCGGTGCATGCAGACAAGTCCTGTGTCATCAAAGACCAGGTGGCTGGCGCCGAGAATGATCTGTTCGGAGTCTGTGTCAAACCGCCGGAATTTGAACCGGAACTCCCAGGTCAAGAAGCCTTGATCCCCTTGAAGAACCCGCTCGGTTACGACGAACCGGGGCTTTTCCAGCGCCACAAACATGTGCTGAAAAATATGCTCAATGGGTGCCAAGCCGGTGACATCGTTAAACGGATCCTTGAAGCGGGCGTTTGTCGAATAGATGGTCCGCAAGTCCACCACCGTTTCAGGCGTTAGCCCTTCAAAAAACTCCACCACACGCGCAACGGCGTGCGAGTTGTCTGCAGCTTCCTTCTGAGCCGTGTTCATACGGTGATCCGTCGTACCAAGGCAAAAAACACACGATCTGGCAGCAGTCGCAAGAGCTGCATCCAGAGCGTGAATCGCTTCGGGAAGTGAATGTCAAACTGGCCGCGTGCCCAACCCCGCAACATGGCCTGGGCTGCTTCTGCCGGCGTAATGAGGGCTGGCATGGAGAACTGGTTGTTGGCGGTCAGTGGCGTTTGCACAAAGCCCGGACTGATAAGTGACACCCCCACGCCCCGATTACGCAAATCAAGGTACAGCGTTTCGGCCAGGTTAATCATTGCGGCCTTGGTGGGGCCGTAGGCAAGGCTGTTGGGCAAGCCGCGGTAGCCGGCTACGCTGCCGACTAGGCTGATGTGGCCATGGCCCTGGGCCAGGAGGGCTGGAATCACGGCGTGTAACAACTGCAGCGCACCGATGTAGTTCACTTGCAGGTGTCGCTCCATATCGACAACGTCCATGGCAAAAGCGCGCATGGCGTTGTAGTGACCTGCGCAATAGACCACGCAGTCCAAGGGTCCCATCGCCAGCACATCGCGTGCGGCGGACTCCACCGCCGCTGCATCTGACACATCGAGGGGCAGTCCATGACTGCCCGGGTGGCGGTCCACAAAGGCTTGCAACGCATCGCGCTTGCGAGCGGATACGATCACCGTTGCGCCTTGTGCATACAGGGCAGAGGCAGTGGCCTCTCCGATTCCTGTCGATGCACCCACCAGCCACACCCGTTTACCGGCCCAGTCGGTGATACGCGGGTTGAGCGACTCCCACAACGAAGGCCACGGTGTCGTGGCTGCTTGTGGAGGTGCTTTGTTGCCGTTCCCAGCGTTCGCAAAATGATCTTTGGACATAGATCAGCGCCGTGTGAATGAGAGAGTGACCTCCCCCAACTTCACGCCAAATTTGCTCATGGTGGCTTTGTTGAGCATGACTTTGTCCGTCATCAGGTACATCCAGTCATCAAATCGAACTTCGTAGACGCTTCCGTCCACCGGCAAACTCAGCGTGTAGGTCCAGTAAAACGCGTTGCCACGCGCCTGGCCCTGCGCAACGCCAATGACGTCGTCGGCCGTCCCCGTGTAGCGGCCGTCTGCCAGGCGGGTCAGGCGCCAGATCCGTTTCTGCTTGCTGCCGTCCGAGTATGTGAAGTCTTCGTCGAGCACCCCTTGATCCCCCTGCCAGCTGCAGTTCATCACGACAGTGAAGCGCTTGACGACGCTGCCCGAACGGTCAGTGAAAACGCCGTACGCGTCCAAGGTACCGTTGAAGTAGTCTTTGAGGTCCAGCGTGGGCTTGTCGTTGCGGTATTGGTCAACCGATTGGGAGGCACAGCCCCCCAAGGCCAACAAGCTGCTGGTGGCAGCAGTAAGAAGTAAGCGTCGTTTCATGGCGACCTCCGCAAAATGAGGGTGTAGAGCAGTCCTGCGGCGATTGCTTTAAGGCCACAGGGCAAGAGACAGTAAGCCACAGTCAGGGCATTGAGGGCGACCGCGTCCCTGGCGCCGGGCGCGTAGCCCCACCACGCAAGTGCGGGCAGCGCCACACCTGCAGCCAGTGCCAGGTTGAGCTTGGTGACAAAGTTCCACCAACCAAAGTAGGCCCCTTCAGATTGCCCCTGATCCCCTTGCCGCGCGATGAGTCCAGCGAGCAGCGCGCCGGGGATCGTGAGGTCCGTTCCCAGTGCAATGCCCGAGAGGGCGCACACCAGCACAAAAGGCACTGTATCGCCCGCGCCGAGTTGGGAGGCAAAGATGAAGACAGCAATCGAAAGCAACATTCCACACAGCCAGGTGCGCGCCAGCCCGATTCGGGCGACCACTTTGAGCCACAGGGGAATGGTGACGGCAGCAGAAATAAAGTAGCTGCCTAGAAACAGGGGTTCGTGTGCAGGTGCGGCTTGCAAGCGGTCTTGCACAAAAAACAGAATCAGGGTGGCGGGTATTGCGCTGGCAATTCCGTTCACCACAAACACGGCGAGCAGTGCCCGGAAGTCCGCACGGGCCAAGGGGCGCCACACGGACTGCTTGGACACCGTGCCTGTTGCATGGCTCGCTGCAGATGTGATTGGCGGCTTGGGGGCACGAGTCCACAGCCACCATCCCATGCTAATTGCTATAAAAAATATAGCGGTAGTCGCAGGTAAACCGAGGGCTGTAGGCGCAATTGCCGCAGTAATCACGCCAGCCAGGCCCAAGCCTTCCCTCCATGCCACGACTTGGCTGCGATAGTGCTCGTTTCCACCCAGCATCGCGCCCCAGCTTTGGTGGCTGATACTCAAAAAGCTGTAAGCGAGATAGGTCACCAGTAGAGTGCCCGCCGCCCAGACCAGCAAGAGCTGGGGATCGCTCACCATGGGAAAAAACAGTCCATAAAACCCGGCGCCCAGCAGCGCGCACGCCACCGCTGCCCGCTTCAGGAGTGTGCTGGCGCCGCGTTGGTAGAGGGCATCGCTCCAGCGTCCCAGCAGAGGGTCAAAAAACGCATCGAGCAGCCGGGCGAAAAGGAGGACTCCGCCGAGCGCCGCCATCGAGACGCCGAACGTCTTCGCATAGTGATTGGGCAGCACCACATACAGGGGGAGTGCTACGAAAGCCAATGGCAAACCCATCATCCCGTAGCGCAAGCCCTGCCGGATGCTTAAGGCGTCGGAATGGCTCATGACTTCAAACCTGCCAACAGCTCAGCGCGCAAGCGAGGTTCGCTCGTGCGGTCGGACAACCAGATGCCAAAAAACAGCCTGCTGAACTCGGCATCTGCCACGGTGGCGCGCATTTGCCCGTTGTACCAAAAGCGAGCGCCTGCGTTCACCATCTGCAAGCCTGTGATGCGATCGCCGGTGCTGACATTCGGAAAAATGCCCGTCATGGCGGTGAGCCACGTCGCAGCGGTGTCGTCCGCAATGGGGCCGTTGCGCTTCATCTCGTCTAGCGAGCGCTGGGCAATCGCGGCTCCCTTCAGGTCTCGCTGGTAGGTCAGCTCCAGTGCCAACGGGTGCTGCCAGTAGTTGGCGAGTTGAAAGCGCGGGTGAACCCACAAGCGGGCATCACACACCGAGAAGCCGAAATACCGCATGCGTGCGCTGCCCGCAAGCACCGCATCGGGCAGTTCGCGGCTGATTTCTTCGGGGGCGGGCGCGCCGTTGGCCAAGGCCTGGTGCGTGAGGCTTTCCCAGCCTGTGATCGCTCCTATCGCGAGAATGTGACGGCGTTGCATGGCGCTGGTACTGTGGGCTGCTTACGCCGGCTTGCGCAGTGTGTACTGCACTACGTCGATATTGTTTTCCAGGAAGGCGGCCTCGCAGTAGCAGAGGTAGAACTCCCAGATCCGCATAAAGCGCTCGTCAAATCCCTTGGACAACACATCCGTGCGCTTGCTCAGGAAGGCGTCGCGCCAGCGCTTGAGTGTTTCCGCATAGTCATGTCCGAACGAGAGTTCATTCACCACCTCCAGGCCTGCGGCGCGCGCCTGGGCACGGAATTCACGCGGACAAGGCAGGCACCCGCCAGGGAAAATGTATTGCTGGATGAAATCCGTCGAGTTGATGTAGCGCTCAAACAAGCCATCATCGATCACGATGCTTTGGATACAAGCGCGCCCGCCGGCCTTTAATTTGCCAGCTACGGTTGCGAAATACGTAGGCCAGAACTCACGACCCACCGCTTCCACCATTTCAATGGAGCACACCGCATCGAATGGTGCATCCGGGATGTCACGGTAATCCTGCAATCGCAAGTCGGCCTGGGCACCCATGCCAAGCCGCTGCAGGCGTTCCTGGGCAAAGGCCAGTTGTTCGGTACTCAGGGTTACACCAGTGATGTGGGCTTGGAACTCGGTGGTGCTCATTTCCGCCAAGGCGCCCCAGCCGCACCCGATTTCCAGTACCCGGTCGCCGGGTTTTACCCCCGCTTCTTCCAGGGCACGGCGGACTTTGGCTTTTTGAGCCTGTGCCATTGGCTGGTCCAGGTCGGAGCTGAACAACGCCGACGAGTAGTTCATGGTGTCATCCAGCCACAGGCTGTAGAAGGCGTTGCCCAAATCGTAATGGGCGTGGATGTTCTTCTGGCTGTTGGCCTTGGTATTGCGGTTGAGCAAGTGTTTGATGCGGTACAGCAATCGGCCCAGCCAGCTGCCATAAATCACCGCTTCGACTTCTGCGCGGTTTTTGACCAGCACCCGCAGCAATTCCGTCAGGTTAGGGGTGGTCCAGTCGCCTGCAATAAAGCTCTCGGCGAATCCGATATCACCCGACTTGAGCGCTGCGCTGAAAGGCTTCCAGTTGTGCAGAACCAGGCTGGCGTGCGGGGCACTTTCGCCACCAAAGCGATGAACGCTGCCATCGGGCAGTTGCACGCTGAGGCTGCCGTGTCGCAGCTTTTGCAACAGCTTGAACACGGTACGAGTGGCAGCAGGAGTGCCCGCCGGAAGCGCTGCCGCGCCAGATGCCTGGCCCGTGATCGGTGAGGGTTTCAGGGTGTTGGTGTTCATGACGGTATCTCCGGACTGGTCCATGAAAAGTGGATGGGTTTCTATCGGCTGACCAAGGTGTCAGGCGGTACGGGTTTGTGGAAAAAGGGCACTTTTTTCAGCCACAGCTTCAGGGCTTGCCAATGAATCTTGACGACCACCCCCCAGGTCATGACGGGGTAGCGCCATAACGCGCGGCGGATGCTTTCAGGGCTCAGTGCCTCGAGTTGACCGCTCACGCTGGTGTCGATCAGCGCACCGTTGGCATCGTGGTAATCGATGCGTGCCACGGTGCGGCGCATGTCAGGGGTCACCATGAAACGGAAGCGGTAACCGCCCTCTACCGGACAAAAGGGTGACACATGGAAAACTTTGGCGGCTTGCAGTTCGCGGCCGAATTGCGGGGCATCCAGCAAGTAGCAATGCCTCTCGCCAAAGGTGTTGTTCACTTCCACCACAATCGCCCGCAGGCTTCCATCCGCACGGTGGCAGTACCAAAAGCTCACGGGTTTGAAAGTGAAACCCCACACCCGTGGGTAGCAGTGGAGCCAGACTTCTCCGGTGGCATCTGCAATGCCTTCCTTTGCCAGCAGCGCGTCGAGCCAACCCAAGGCGCCGCCGCCGGCCAGATCCCGGCCGTCTCCATGGTCGGAGTCGTAAAAGCTGATGGGTGCAAAGCGATTCCGCGGGAGTGCACCATTGCCTTGGGTCTGCAGGCTGCGCATCGGCAGCATTAAGAAATACGTGCCATAGGCGAATGCGTTGCGCACAGGGCGATGCCGTGTGTGGCGGACTTCCCCGAATCCGATCAGCGCTGAGTGCGCTGGCACATTGAGCGGAGTGGTCGACGCATTCATACGGGTTTAAGCGGCAAGGCCTGCGTGCTGCTTCAGCAGTCGCGCTGCTTCCAGGCCCGACTTCAAACCATCTTCGTGAAATCCGTAGCCTGTCCACGCACCACTGTAATAAGTGTGTTGCTGCCCTTGCAATGCAGGTACCTCGGCCTGTGCCCGGATGGCGGCAAGGTCAAAAACAGGGTGTGCGTAGTCAAAGCTGCCGTGAACATGCTCGGCCTTGATGTCTGACACTGGATTCAACGACACCACCACGCTTTGTTCAAACGGCAGAGGTTGCAGCATGTTCAGCAGATAGTGCAGGCAGACGCGCGCGTTGTTCTGCCCCTCATCCTGGCTGCGCTCGTAATTCCATGCAGCCCACGCTTTGCGGCGTTGTGGCAATACGGAGGTGTCGGTGTGCAACACCGCGCGGTTGGCTTGGTAGCGAATCGCACTGAGCGTCGCTTGTTCCGCGGGGCTGGGGTCCGCCAGCATGGCGAGGCTCTGGTCCGAATGGCAGGCCAGCACCACTTTGTCAAAGCGCTCGGTGCTGCCGTTGGTAGTAACCAGCACCCCTTGATCATCCCGCGCGATGCGCTGGACTGGCGTGTTAAGACGCTTATCCGGGATGCCCGCGATAATTTTCTCCACATAGTGGCGAGCTCCGCCGGTCACCGTCCACCATTGGGGGCGGTTACTCACCTGAATCAACCCATGGTTGTGGCAAAAGCGGATCATGGTCGCTACAGGGAATTGCAGCATTTGGTCCGTCGGGCAGCTCCAGATGCAACCGAGCATGGGCAGGAAATACCAATCGCGGAACTCTGTAGACAGCCGGTGTTGGTCGAGAAAAGCCGACAGCGGTTGCATAAGCTCTTTTTCTGCATTCCGGGTCGCAATGTCGGTCGCGAGTTGGTTGAACCTCAGCACATCGCGCAGCATACGCAAGAAACGGGGGTTGACCAGGTTGCTGCGCTGGGCGAACACCGTGTCTAGCGACGACCCGCTCCACTCCAAAGGCCCGCTTCCTTTGGCGCCCGGGACCTGCACAGAAAAAGACATGTCTGACTTGGAGGTCGCCACATCCAATTCAGCCAGCAAGGCAATCAGGTTCGGGTAGGTGCGCTCGTTGAACACCAAAAATCCGGTGTCCACACCGTGGGTTACTGCGCCGCGCGGGCCGGGTAAGGTGATGTCTACCGTGTGGGTGTGGCCCCCAAAGTAGGCGCCTGCCTCAAACAAAGTGACATCCGCCTGGCCACGCAAGCGGTGAGCCGCAGCAAGGCCGGAGATGCCGGAACCGATGATCGCGAGTCTCATGAGCGTAATTTTTTTGAACGTGTTGGTAATTTTGTGACTGATTGGTAATATATCGCAAGAGAAGTTTTGTGTGTCTGTTTTTTTTGTGCTGTTTGCGCGATTCCGCCCGGGGTGCCTAATCGGTAAACATGTCAAGCGATTGACACAGCTTCGGTCTAGAATTTGTTCAGTTTTGAAAGGTAGTCATGCTGTACCCCGAACTTTTTAAGCAACTCGAATCGGTGCGCTGGGATATGGAGAAAGATATTCCGTGGGATAGTTTTGATCCTGCCCAGTTGTCGGACGAGCAGGCTGCGACGATCAAAATGAACGCGATCACCGAATGGGCTGCGCTACCTGCCACAGAGATGTTCCTGCGCGACAACCGCGGCGACAGTGATTTTTCCGCGTTCATGTCCATCTGGTTTTTCGAGGAGCAAAAGCACTCTTTGGTACTGATGGAATATCTCCGCCGGTTCCGCCCGGACCTCGTGCCTACGGAAGAGGAGCTGCATGCCATCCGTTTTGAATTCGATCCCGCACCGGCGTTGGAAACCTTGATGTTGCATTTCTGCGGTGAGATCCGACTCAACCACTGGTACCGTCGCGCGAGCGATTGGCACACTGAGCCGGTAATCAAGGCGATTTACACCAAACTCAGCCAGGACGAGGCCCGCCACGGCGGTGCCTACCTCAAGTACATGAAGCGTGCCATCGGCAAGTTCGGGATCGAGGCAAAGTCGGCGTTTGCCAAAGTGGGCGTGTTGATGGCGAGTGCGCGCCGCACAGCACAGGCGCTCCACCCCACGAATTTGCATGTGAACAAATCGTTGTTCCCGCGGGATACGATTCAGAGCCGTCTGCCAAACCCGGAGTGGTTGGAGCACTGGCTGGACCGCCAGATCAATTTTGATGCGGTCTGGGAGACCAAGGTGGTCGAGCGCATTCTTCACAACCTGAGTTTGCTGATGGAGCGTAGCTTCACTACGGTTCAAGAGCTCAACAAGTACCGCAAGGAGCTTTCCAAAGACTTGGCTGCGGCGCCTGAAGCTTCACCAGGGACGGTCTGATTTCGGCAGAGCGGTAAGTGGAAGCAGCCGCTCCAAATTCAGCTGAACTTTGACATCTTTGTGTGCCACGCTGGCCACGATACGGTGGTCGCGCACCGTAGTGTCACGAATGGTGGGCTCAATCGTGGGCACGCCGCTGCGGTTCAACAAAACAGCCACTTTCGGCGTGGTGGTGTTCAGTCCGCGCTGAATCACAACAGCCACCTCGTTCGTCGCAAGGCGCACGAATGAGCCCGGCTGATAAATGCCCACCGCTTTGATGATGGCCGCACCGGTTTCGTCGATCGTCTGGTTTTCGTCGAAATAGCAAGCCTGCATGGCTGCTGCGGGGGAAATTGGCATGCGCGAAGCCCTGGGGGCCAAGCGGGCCGCGAACATATCGGCCCGCCGGATCAGGCGGGCAAGCCGCTCACCGCGGGAGCGTGGCGCCAAAGGGCCGGGTGGCGCCGTGTGGTGCAGCTGGATAGCTTGCAACCAATCGGGATCGGTGATGCCCATTTTTTTCATCAACGCCACGGTATGTTCCGCGTGCTGATCAATCTCCGCGCGTTGCGCCATGGAAGGCGGCTCCACTTGCGTCGTTAACCGGTCTTGCAGGTCCGTCATGCTCACATTCATGGTCAGCGCTGCGGCCCCTGCCAATTGCTGATCCTCATCCGACCAATTCAACACTTCTTTGGCGGCCATCATGCACATCACGCTCACCAGCATCGCATGGGTTGCGCTGTACATGCGTAGCTCGGCGGCAGACAGGTAAATCAGGGCAAACAGCGTTCCATCCGGGTTGCGCCGGCTGTGGCGTTGCAATTGACGCAGCAAGCGATCCAGCCGGCTGCGAAAGCTTGCCGGTTGCGTGTCACGCAAAAGGGCGTTGGAGATGGCTTGCAGATCCAGCCAGTCCATGCGGTCGTCTTGCGCCGCTTGGCGTTCTACCAGCGCATCGCCCGAGAGCTTGGTGTCGGCGATCTCACCCAGCGACTTGTCGTCACGCACCAGTTCATAGAGGTGCTCGACATAAGCCCGGTGCAGGGCCTCCGAGTCCGCCACATTGATAAACAAGCCGCCGCCTCGTTGCGAAAACTCTTCCAAATCCCGGCGCGAAGAAATCACATACGATTTGCGAGCCAGCAGTACCCCGTCCTTGTCCATCAATGGAAAAGGAAGTGGCGATCCGATGCGGATAGTTTCTATATTGATGGGGACAAGGTGCATAAGGCCAGGTGATTATGCAGTTTTCATCGGCTGCGACGGACCGTACTTGAGGCGCTGCTCCCGGCGGATGTGGCTGCTAGGATGCTGCCCATGACTTCATCTGCTCCACTCCCTGCGTTCCTCGACAAAATCCAGCATGCGGACAGCTTGTCCGCTGCATTGGCGGTGCTGCCTCGCCCTTGGGTGTTCACCAATGGTGTTTTCGATGTCTTGCACCGCGGGCATGTGCTGTATCTCGCACAGGCCCGTGCCTTGGGCGGTAGCTTGATCGTGGCGCTCAACACAGACGCATCGGTGCGCAAATTGGGCAAGGGCGACGACCGCCCCTTAAACGCGGAGGCGGATCGTGCGGTCGTCATGGCGAGTCAAGGCGCTGTGGACTTGGTCACCTGGTTTGCCGAGGACACGCCAGAAGCCCTGATCGCCCGCATCCGCCCGGATATTCTGGTGAAGGGCGGCGATTACGACATGTCGGTTCTGCCCGAAACCCGCTTGGTGGAGTCGTGGGGCGGGCGGGCACTGGCTTTGCCGTTTGTCAGTGGTTACTCCACTACTGGTTTGGTAAAAAAGATACGGGCAAGCGCCTCGTAAGACGCTAGTGCCAACGCGCATCAAATTCCGAACACGTGTCCCCACAGTGCAAGGCCCGCAGCCTGTTCAGCCGGTAGCGCTGTGCTCACGATTGTGGTCGGGCTTTCATTGAGTCGGGCCGTGTGCTGGATATGCCGCAATTCCCGGTAGCTTTGCGCCGCATCGGAACCGACCGAGCCGGGCAGCAGTCCTGCGGCTTGCGCACGCTGCAACAGCGCAATGTTTCCGACATTATCCAGCAGCGAGGCATGAATGCGTCCATAGCTGAGCACCAAAAACTGGACCGCGAATTCGATATCTACCATGCCGCCGGGACTGTGTTTGACGTCGAAAAAGTCAGGCTGCACCGTGTGCGCTTGTCGCACACGGTCCCGCATGTGGTGTATCTCCGCCCGCAGTGAGGGCACATCCCGTGGGCTGCAGATCACGGCATGGCGCACGGATTCAAAGCGTTGTGCCAAAGCGGCGCTGCCAAATACGCAGCGGGCCCGGGTGATGGCCTGGTGTTCCCAGGTCCACGCCGTGTTGCTACCGCGCTGCTGCTGGTAGTTGGAGTACGCCTCAAAACTGGTGACCAGGAGGCCGGAGTTGCCATTCGGTCGCAGGGCCGTGTCGATTTCATACAAATCGCCCTCACCGGTTTTGACGGTCAACCAGTTGATGAGCTTGCGCACCAGTGCCGAGTACACCTCGGCGGCCCGTTCGTCAGCATCGTCATACACGAACACGATATCGAGGTCGCTGCCGTATCCCAGTTCTTTCCCGCCTAGCTTTCCGTAGGCAATGATGCCGAACTGCGGAATCTCTGCATGTCGATTTTTCAACCGCATCCAGCACCAGCGCGTCGTCACCGCGAGCACGGATTGCGCCAAAGCGCTCAAGTCATCCGCGACTTGCTCGACCGTCAGGCGACCTTCGATATCGCGAGTCAGCGTACGGAAAACCTCAGCGTGGTGAGCCCGGCGCAAAAGGTTGAGCAGGCTTTCGTCATCATCTTCGCCACTGACCTGGAGTGCGGATCTCCGGCGCTCCAAGTCCGCTTCGAAGAGCGGGGCGTCGAATCGATCGTCCAGTGTCCGGCTATCTGCCAGTTCGTCGATCACCCCGGGATGTTTGAGCAAATAACGCGCCGGCCAACGGGCCGCGCCCAACATGCGAAGCAAGCGTTCATGCACCTGCGGGCGCTCTAGGAGCATGGCGAGATAGCTCTCTCTGCGCAGCAAAGGCTCTATCCAGTCCGCGAGCCGGACGGCCGCGTCTTCTGTGGTCCGGCCCTCTGCTATCCATTGACCGGTACGCACAATCAGTCGCATCAGCCGGTGCCGCGATTCATCTTTGAGCGCTTGCACCCGGGGGTGGCTTTGCCAGTCTTTGATCCGGGCCTGGAAGCCGCCTTCCAATCCAGGCAGCACAGACTCCAGGTCCATCAAGCTGGCATTGGGTTTGCCCGTGCAACCTTTGCAAGAGGGCTCGCTGCCCCCTAGCAAAGAGTCGAACTCTTGGGCCACCACCTCGCGGTGCCGGTCCAGCTCCTGCAAAAGTTCGCCACTGTCACGGAGGTCCAGCGTCGATGCGATCCAGCACAAATCCTCTTCGTTGGTGGGCAGCACATGGGTCTGTTGGTCGTCAAGGTACTGGATGCGGTGCTCCACCTTGCGCAAGAAGAGGTAGGCTTCGGTCAGGGCCGTAGCGCTGTCCTGGGGCATCAGGCCTGCGCGCACCAGCCTGCTGAGCGCACTCGTCGTGGGCCGGGTGCGCAAGTCCGGGAATTGGCCACCCCGCACCACTTGCAATAGCTGGACCGTGAACTCAATCTCCCGGATGCCGCCCCGTGACAATTTGACGTCGTTGCTTCTCTCGGGCCGGCCCGCGCTGCGCTTGGCCGCATGGTCGCGGATTTGCCGGTGCAACACCCGCAGGGCATCGAAAACGTTGTAGTCCAGGTAGCGCCGGAACACAAACGGGACCACCACGGCCCGCAGTTGCAATGCGAATGCACTCCCCACGGCCACTGCAGGCGCCACCACACGACTCTTGAGCCAAGCGAACCGCTCCCACTCGCGACCCTGCACATGCAAATACTCTTCGAGGGCACTCAGCGACACCGCTGCAGGCCCCGAATTGCCGTTGGGTCGAAGCGCCAGGTCCACCCGGAACACAAAGCCGTGGTCTGTGCTGTCTCCGATGAGTGCGTAGATCCCGCGCACCATCTTGGCAAAAAATTCCTGGTTCGAAATCCGGCCCCGACCCACGTTGTCGCCGGTGGTCTCGCCATCCTGGTCGTAGACATAAATCAGGTCAATGTCGCTCGAAACGTTAAGTTCGCGGGCGCCCAGCTTGCCCATGCCCACTACCAGTAGTTCTGCCGGGGTGCCTGAAGTGGATAGGGGGGTGCCGTACTGGGCAGTCAACGCTGTGTAACTCAGTGCAAAGGCACTATCCAGCGAAAACTCGGCCAGCGCAGTCATCGACGCGGTGACCTCTTCTACGGTGGCCTGCTCTTCGCAGTCCAAGGTGGCCAATCTCTCCAGGATCAGCTGCCGTGTGATGCGCAGCACATGGCCCGGTTCATGGCCTGCAGACGCCAGATCGGCCGCCAGTGAAGCGATGGCTGCTTTGGCCGGAAGGCCAGGGGGCAACAAAGCGGATTCGGTGGCGTACCTGCGTCTGATCCGTTGGACAAAACGGGCGTGTGCCACGGTGGCCTGATTTTCAAGGCGGGTCATAATTCCTGAATAGTCCCCATAGCACGATGAACGATTTAATCTCCGCTCCCTCACTCCGCTTTCGGGTGTTCGCAGGCCTGGCAAAGTGGGCGCTGCGGGTGCTGGCTATGGGCTGGCTGGCTATCGGATTGCTTTGGTGCGGATTGCATTTTCTCATTGTGCCGCGAATCGCAGAACTTCGCCCATGGGTAGAAACGCAGGCCACGCAAGCCCTAGGGTTGCCCGTGCGCATCGGGGACATGCAGGCCCGCTCCAATGGCGTGATCCCGTCTATTGAGTTGCTCCGGGTCAGTGTGTTGGATCAAGAAGGGCGCGAGGCCCTCGTGTTGCCCAGTGTGCTGGCCGCACTGTCGCCCCGCTCACTGCTGGTCGGCGGGTTGGAGCAGTTGCACATCGACAGCCCATCGTTAGACATCCGGCGCGCCATCGACGGAAGCTGGTGGATCGCCGGGCTACCGGTCGGTGGCTCGAACAACACAGACGGGCGCGTGGCTGACTGGTTGTTCTCGCAGCCTGAAATCGCCTTGCTTCGCGGTCGGGTCACCTGGACGGACGAGACCCGCCCGGTGGATCCTGTGGTGTTTGACGATGTGGACTTGGTGCTTCGCAACAGCCTGCGTGGCCATGCCTTGCGCCTCGATGCGACGCCGCCCGCATCCTGGGGGCAACGCCTGAGTGCGCGCGGCCTATTCAAGCAACCCTTGCTGTCACGCCACGAGGGCCGATGGCAGGACTGGGACGGCGAGGCCTTTGTCGACTTGCCCCAAGTGCATTTGGCAGAGCTGGGTCACTATGTGGATCTGGGCGTGGCACTGACGCGCGGAGAGGGTGCGATGCGGGCATGGGTCGATGTCGTGGCCGGTACGCCTACCGGTGCGGTGGCCGACGTCAGCCTGCAGCAAGTGCAACTGACCACGCGCCAAGGCTTGGAGCCGCTCGAATTGAGCGCGGTGTCGGGCCGCTTGGGTGCAAAGACACTGGCCGGTGGAAAACAGTTCAGCACAGAGGCGCTCCAGTTCGTCACCCAGGACGGCTTGCATTGGCCCGGAGGCAATGTGCAGCTGCAACTGTTTGCACAAACTCCGAGTCAAAAAGAGCGGGGTACTTTGACCGCAGATCGCCTGGATCTCGCCGCGTTGACCCAAATCGCTGCGCGCCTGCCGCTCGATGCGAGCGTTCACGACAGCTTGCTCCGCTTGAACCCTAAGGGCGTGATGGAGACCCTCAACGCCAGCTGGACTGGCCCGACCACCGCCCCGACGGAGTACGCCGTCAAAGGGCGGGTCAACCAGCTGGGCGTGCCTGCATGCCGTTGCGGCGCCGAGAGCCGCCCCGGTTTTGAGGGGCTGAATGCCACCTTCGAGTTAGACCAGTCCGGCGGCAAGGCGACCTTGGCGATGCAGCGCGGCACGGCGGATGTGGTGGACTTGCTGGCAGAGCCGCTGATGACGTTTGACCAACTCGCCGGTGACCTGCAGTGGAAGCTCAACGGCAAGCGTGTGCAGCTGAGCGGGAGCGGCGTGCGCTTTTCCAATCCGGATGCCGCGGGCGAATTGAAGTTCACCTGGAGCAGCCCGGAGGTGGGGGCTGTGACTGCGCTGAATCCGGGCGTTCTGGATTTGCAGGGCAGCGTGAGTCGGGCTGACGTCGCCCGCCTGCCCCGCTATTTGCCCATGGCGATGGAGCGTGATGGGCGCGACTACCTGCAAGCGGCCCTGCTGGGTGGTGCACTGACCAGTGGAACCTTCCGGGTGAAAGGGGATTTGGCCCGTTTCCCGTTTCGAACCGCCAACCAGGGCGAGTTCAAAATTGCGGCAGCTTTTCAGAATGGCAGCTTTGCGTTCGCACCAGCAGTGGTCATGCCCAAAGACAGTTTGCCCTGGCCGGCCCTGACCCAGCTGCAGGGCGACTTGTTGCTGGACAAAGATCAGCTCCAAGTCAAACTCACCCGCGGCACTCTGGGGGGCGGTGGTGTGCAGTTTTCCAAGGCGGATGTTCAGGTCAGCCGATTGTTGGATGCCTCTACCCTGGTGGTGACTGCCGAAGCCAAAGGGCCGGTGATGGAGGTGGTGAGCGCTGTCAATAGCTCTCCGCTGTCCGAAGCCTTGGACAAAGCACTGGCACAAACGTCTGCCACGGGGGTGGCGGACTACAAATTCAAACTGGGCTTTCCCTTGGCGGATACCAACAAAATAGCGGTGCAAGGCACCGTGGTCTTGCCGGGCAATGACCTGCAGATTCGCCCCGATACCCCCAAACTTTCCCGCCTTCGGGGCACCATCAACTTCAACCAATCAGGCTTCAGTTTGAGCGGTGCGCAGGCCCGCGCTCTGGGTGGGGATGTGCGTATTGAGGGGGGCTTGTCGGTGGCGCCGGTGTCCAGCAGCGCGGGTGCCGCCAAGCCTGTAGCGTCGCAGTTGCGCTTTACTGGTACCGCTACGTCAGAAGGCTTGCGTCAGGCCAAGGAGCTCGGCCCCGCCGCACGCGCAGCCCAGTTTGCCAGCGGCAGCGCCAGTTACACCGCGACTTTGGGCTTTCGCTCGGGAGTGCCGGAGCTGCAAATCAACTCCAATTTGGTCGGTATGGCATTGAACCTGCCAGCACCCTTGACCAAAACCGCGGAGGCAGCGCTACCCGTGCGGTTCGAATCGGCGGTGCTGCGCCCTGCAGGGCCGGCGGTGGCCACACGCCTGAAAGACCGTTTGCAACTGGACGTCGGCCGGCTGGCATCGGTCATTTTTGTGCGCGACATTTCGGGCTCAGAGCCCCATGTGCAAAGTGGTGCGATTGCTGTCGGGCTGGGCCCCGACGAGGCTGCTCCGCTACCCGATGCCGGTGTTGTTGCCAACCTCAACATTCCACGGTTGGATGTGGATGCGTGGACGGCGGTTGCGGACAAGCTCGGTACCGATGGAGTCGCAGACACTGCAAAAAGCCCCTCGCCGGTTGCGATGTCTGCCTCCGAGTACCTGCCCAGTGTGCTGGTGCTGCGCTCCAAGGAGCTGCTGGCCTCCGGACGCCAGCTCAACAATGTCGTGGTGGGGGGCGGACGTGAAGGCCCGTTGTGGCGCGCCAACGTGGATGCGACAGAGCTGTCCGGCTATGTCGAATACCGCCAGCCCTCGGGTAGCAATGCCGGGCGCTTGTTTGCGCGCTTGGCCCGGCTCTCTATCGCCCAGAGCGGCGCGCAGGATGTGGAGGCCCTCTTGGACGAGCAGCCTGCAGCCATTCCTGCGTTGGATATCGAGGTCGAAGACTTTGTGCTGCGCGGTAAAAAATTGGGCCGGATCGATGTCGAGGCGGTGAACCTCGGGAGTGCGGGTGCCCGCGAATGGCGCCTCAACCGTTTCAATATCCGCACCCCGGAAGCCGAGCTGACAGCCAGCGGCAACTGGGCTGCTATCAATGCGTCTGCCGCATCACCAGGGAGCAGTGTGCGGGATCGCCGCCGCACGGTTTTGAACTTCAAGCTCGATATTCGTGACTCGGGCGAGCTGCTCAGTCGCTTGGGCATGCCCGGGGTGGTGCGCAAGGGCGAAGGCAAAGTGGAGGGCCAGGTTGCGTGGGCCGGCTCCCCGATCACGGTGGATTACCCCAGCATGAGCGGCAAATTCAATGTGAATGTGGAGATAGGCCAGTTCCTCAAAGCCGAGCCCGGTATTGCCAAGCTGCTGGGCGTGTTGAGCTTGCAAAGTCTGCCGCGCCGGCTGATGCTCGATTTCCGCGATGTGTTCAGCGAGGGCTTTGCCTTTGATTATTTCCGGGGTGATATCGCGATTGAGCAAGGCGTCGCCAAGACCAATAATCTGCAGATGAAAGGTGTCAATGCCGCCGTCTTGATGGATGGCCAGGCCGACATCAGCAAAGAAACGCAGAACCTGCGGGTGGTGGTGGTGCCGGAGATCAATGCGGGCAGCGCCTCCCTGATTGCGTCGGCTATCAATCCGGTGGTCGGCTTGAGCACCTTTCTGGCCCAGCTGCTATTGCGTGGCCCATTGGTGAATGCGGCTACCCAGGAGTTTGTGGTGGACGGCACTTGGCTTGACCCCAAAGTAACCCAGGTGCCGCGCAAGCCCTGACGCCCTGATACCTTTGAATTACGGAGTTGATCTATGAAAGTCGCAGCCATCCAAATGGTGTCTACCGGCCATGTGCAGGACAACTTGCAGATCGCCCAAGCCTTGCTGACAGAGGCCGCACGCCAAGGTGCCGAGCTGGCCGTGTTGCCCGAGTATTTTTGTTTGATCGGGCTGCGTGATTCCGACAAGCTGGCGATTCAAGAGCCCTTCGGGAGCGGCCCCATGCAGGACTTTGTGGCCGGGGTAGCACGCTCGTTGGGGATCTGGATCGTGGCCGGTACCTTGCCCTTGACGGCCAGCCAGCCCGACCATGTGTTCAACAGTTCGCTGGCCTTCAATCCGCAGGGGGAGTGCGTGGCCCGGTACGACAAGATCCACCTGTTTCGCTTTAACAACGGTGCCGAAAGCTATGACGAGTCTCGGGTGCTGGAGCGGGGCAGCACGCCCACCGTCTTCAGCCTGCCGTCTCGGGATGGGCACACCTGGTCGGTGGGCATGAGTGTGTGCTACGACCTGCGCTTTGCAGAGCTCTACCGGGCGTATGCCGCACGCGGTGTCGATTTGCTATTGGCCCCGAGTGCCTTTACCCACACCACGGGAGAGGCCCACTGGGAGGTGTTGTTGCGTGCCCGGGCGATTGAAAATTTGTCGTTCGTGGCTGCGGCTGCGCAAGGGGGTGTGCATCCGAGCGGGCGGCGCACTTGGGGGCAAAGTCTGCTGATCGATCCGTGGGGCAAAGTGCTGGCTGAGCAAGCCGAGGGCCCGGGCGTGGTGCTGGTGGAACTGGACTATCGTCAGCTCCAGCACTGTCGCGCCCAGTTGCCGGCACTGCAGCATCGGGTTTTGGGATGATTGCTATTAAAAATATAGCTGCTTGCGCAATGAATACAAGGGCTATGGCTCTTTTTTGTCATTATCTTCTTCGGGCGGGAGTTCCCCGTTCTTGCGCCCGGAAAACATGGTCCACCAGATGATGCCTATGAATATCAGGCCCGCGCCTAGCGCTTCGAGGAGTAGCAAAGTCATGCGTCGTTTTCTGGGGTGGTCTGTATCGGGCCTGATTGTAGGAATTCTGGCCGCTTGCGGTAGCGCGCCGCCGGTGGTGCGCGCACCGGTCGAGCCTGTGCGGACCGTGGTGCCAGCCGCGCCTGCGCTTGCGCCCGCGGTCGGCCCGGTGGTCACCCAGTCGCGCAGCCGTTGGGTGCCGGTTCCGTGGAACAGCCTTCCCGGCTGGGGTGCTGACAACCTCTTTGAGGCGTGGAATGCGTGGTTGAAGAGCTGCGAAAGGCCCCAGCCGCCCATGTCTGCCTTGTGTGCAGAAGTGCGCCGATTGAGTATTGGTAGTGCCCAAGAGCAAATGGAGTGGATGCAAACCCGCCTTCAGCCGCACCGGGTGGAGACATTGCAAGGTGAGCCCACAGGGCTGTTGACCGGCTATTACGAGCCCGTATTGGATGCCAGCCGGCAACCTGCACCCGGCTACTCCGTGCCGCTGTATCAGCTGCCCGCCGGTATGGTGCCCCGCAAACCGTGGTTCACCCGCCAAGAAATGGAGACCTTGCCGGAGGCGCAGGCGGCCCTGCGGGGCAGGGCGATCGCTTACCTGGCAGATCCGGTGGATGCTTTGGTGCTCCAGATTCAGGGCTCCGGGCGGGTACGGGTTACCCAGCCTGACGGCAGCGTGCGCTGGGTTCGTCTGGCCTATGCGGGTACCAACGAGCAGCCCTACCGCAGCGTGGGCCGTTGGCTCTTGGATCAAGGCTTGATCAAAGACGCCTCATGGCCCGGCATCAAGGCCTGGCTGGCGCAAAACCCGCAGCGCCAGCAGGAGCTGTTGTGGTCGAACCCGCGGGTGGTTTTTTTCAAGGAAGAGCCACTCGGTGAGCTGGACGCCGCCTTCGGGCCCAAAGGTGCCCAGGGCGTTGCTTTGACGCCCGGGCGTTCCATCGCCGTAGACCCGGGCAGCATCCCCTACGGCGCACCAGTCTGGTTGACTTCAACGGGAAATCAAACAAATTTGCAAAAATTGGTACTTGCACAAGATACCGGGAGCGCGATTGTCGGTGCGGTACGTGCCGACTACTTTGCCGGCTGGGGGCCGGACGCGGCAGAGCTAGCTGGTCGTATGCGACAACCATTGCAAATGTGGATTTTGTGGCCCAAATAGCGTAGAAACCGTTAGTATGGATACATTCAATCTGTGAGATTCGGAAATTAAGGACGAACTTATGAGCAAAGAGATGCGCGACATTGATGAGCGGACCAATCTGGCCGCCAACAGCATGTTCGAACTGTTGCTGTTCCGATTGGGCGAGGCCCCCGGCACCCAGCGCCGCGAACTGTTCGGCATCAATGTGTTCAAGGTTCGAGAAATCCTGGTGATGCCCGAAATCACCGCCATGGTGAATTCGCCGCCCGCCGTGATGGGCGTCGCCAACATCCGGGGCCAAATGATCACCGTGATCAACTTGCCGCAGGTGGTGGGCTGTACGCCTACCAAGGGGCTGGGCATTTTGCTGGTGACCGAGTTCGCCCGCACGACACAAGCTTTTGCGGTCGAAGAGGTCAACGAAATCGTGCGCCTGGAGTGGAAGCAAGTGCTGTCTGCCGAAAACACCGGCGGTGGCTTGGTGACCAGTATTGCGCGCCTCGATGGCAACGCCGAAAACACCCGTTTGGCTCAGGTGCTGGATGTCGAGCAGATCCTCCGTGACGTGATGCCCCAGGAAGTCAAGGAAGAAGTGCCGAGCACAGCGCCCAAGCTGCGCTTGGAGCCGGGTCAGATCATTCTGGCGGCTGACGATTCCGCCGTGGCCCGCATGATGATCGAGAAGGGCCTCAAAGGCATGGATGTGCCTTACGTCATGACCAAGACCGGCAAAGAAGCGTGGGAAAAACTGCAATCGCTCAACGCCCAAGCCACGGATGAAGGCAAGTCCATCAAAGACAAAGTGGCCTTGGTGTTGACCGATCTTGAAATGCCCGAGATGGACGGTTTCACTTTGACCCGCAACATCAAGCAAGATGGCCGGTTCAGTAGTATTCCGGTGATCATTCACTCCTCGCTAACCGGTGCTACCAATGAGAGCCATGTGAAGAGCGTGGGGGCGGATGCCTACATCGCCAAGTTCGTGGAAGAAGAATTGGCCGCCACCATTCGCGAAGTGCTGCACCGCTAAGGGCATCGCCACCCGGCGGCCGGAGGTGGCCGCCGCTGGTAATCAGCGCACGCTCACCCTGAGCTGAACCTCTGTCCGGGTCACGCCACTCCGCATCTGCGCGCCGCGCAGGCTTTGCTGGTTATTCTGCAGGTTTTGCTCGGTCTCTGCCACTGTCATCCACTCGCCCAAGGGCAGCAGCATGCTGCTGCCGGTGCTGGACTGTGCCGGTGGCGCATTCACTGCTCCTGCTTGGGGAAACAGGGGGCGCAGTGCTTGCTGGGTGTTGAGCTCCACCTCGACCATATCGCCGCCCTCCCAGCGCGGCAGCGCGCTAAAGCCCGTGCCAGCTTCGATCAGCACGGTCCCTTGGGTGGTCACGATGTGCCCGTTGCGCACAAAGCTTTGCAGCAGGCGCAGTGGCGTTTGCGTTTGCACCGCGATGCGGGCGGGGCGGCCATTCAGAATGAGGATTTGTTGCACCGCCGTACCACTGCTGCGGCCTTGCGCCAGGCCGCCTGTGACCCTGCCGCCCTGCACGTCTACGCCCGCCTGCTGGCCATCTTCGGATTGGACCTGCCTCACTTCGATCAGCAGATTGCGCAAGGGCAAGGGAGTCGCATTTGCTCCTGAATTCATAGCTGCTTGCGCATATACAGCGGGCGCGAGGCGCCAAAACAGTGCCAAAGCCAGCCAATCTCTGCGGTTCATGGGCGTCCTTTCATGGTGGCGCCTGTGGGCGGCGCTTGTAACTGACTCAAGGGCAGCGCACTGCTGGCCTTGACCTCACCCAGCGAGAAGCTGGTGTGCAGGTCTTTGACGTTGGGCAGGTTGATCAGCACCTCGCGCGCAAACTGGCTGAAACTGTTCAGGTCGCGGCTGACCACCTGCAGCTCAAAAGTACCGGTGCCGCTGATGTAGTGACAGCTGATGACTTCCGGGATCCGCCGTATCGCCTCTTCGAGCTCGTGCAGCACATCGCCGCTGTTGCGGTTGGCGTCCAGGCGCACAAAGGCCAGCACCCCCAGCCCGATTTTGTGGCGGTTGATCTCTGCCCGGTAGCCGGTGATGAAGCCGCTGTCCTCCAGCGCCTTCACCCGCCGCCAGCACGGCGCCGCACTCAGGCCCACGCGGGTGGCGAGTTCGGCGTTGCTGAGGCGCCCATCGTTTTGCAGCTCGCTCAGGATGGCCAGGTCATAACGGTCAAGTGTTTCCATAAAACGCATTATGGAGAAAGAATCGTTCTTTGAGAGGTGGTTTTCAGGCAAAGAAAGCAAACACCTATCTGAGTTGCGGGCATACACTTTGCCGAACAAAAACACGGAGACAAGCACCATGAATGCACCCCTCAACCGGGACCTGCCCGCGCACATCCGCACGGCGCTGGATTCCGTCACCCTCGACGACAAATACGCCCTAGCCCACGGCCGCGCTTTCATGAGTGGCGTGCAGGCGCTGGTCAAGCTGCCCATGCTGCAGCGCGTGCGCGATCAGCGTGCGGGCAAGAACACGGCCGGCTTTATCAGCGGCTACCGCGGCTCACCCTTGGGTACCTATGACCAGTCGCTGGTCAAGGCAGAAAAATACCTGGAGGCCCACCACATCAAGTTCCAGCCGGGGGTGAATGAGGAGTTGGCGGCCACCGCCTTGTGGGGTACTCAGCAACTGGGCTTTGCACCACCCGGCACTAACAAATACGACGGCGTGTTCGGCATCTGGTACGGCAAAGGCCCCGGTGTGGACCGCTGCTCAGACGTGTTCAAGCACGCCAACATGGCCGGCACCACGCCCTGGGGCGGTGTGATCGCCGTGGCGGGAGATGACCACATTTCCAAAAGCTCTACCGCAGCCCACCAGAGTGACCATATCTTCAAGGCTTGCGGGTTCCCGGTGTTCTTCCCGGCCAATGTGCAGGAGATTCTGGACCTCGGTCTGCACGCCTTTGCCATGAGCCGTTTTTCCGGCGTGTGGGCCGGCATGAAGACGATCCAGGAAATTGTGGAGTCCAGCGCCACCGTCACTATCGACCCCGAGCGCGTCATCACCCGCATGCCGGCCGACTTTGAGCTGCCGCCCGGTGGCCTGCATATCCGCTGGCCCGACCATGCGCTGGACCAGGAAGCCCGCCTGTTTGATTACAAGTGGTATGCCGCATTGGCCTATATCCGGGCCAACCGGCTGAACCACAACGTGATCGAAGGTCCGCACGACCGCTTTGGCATCATCTCCAGCGGCAAGGCCTACAACGACACCCGCCAGGCGTTGCTCGACCTTGGGCTGGATGACGACACCTGCCGCCGTATCGGCATCCGCCTGCACAAAGTGGGTGTGGTGTGGCCGCTGGAGGCTCAGCTGACTCGCGAATTCGCGACCGGCTTGCAAGAGATTCTGGTGGTGGAAGAAAAGCGCCAGGTCATCGAATACCAGCTCAAAGAAGAGCTGTACAACTGGCGCGCGGACGTGCGCCCCACAGTGTTGGGCAAGTTCAACGAGGTGGAAACGCCCGACCATTACGGTGCCGGCGGCGAGTGGTCCATGCCCAACCCGAGCGCCAACACTCTGTTGCGCGCGAATGCGGATTTGTCGCCGGCCATCATCGCCCGTGCGATTGCCCAGCGCATCAAGAAGCTGGGGCTGGATGCCGACACCAGCGCCCGCATCGATGCCCAAATGGCGATTCTGGAAGCCAAAGAGCGAGCCATGCACGTCATTGAACTAGGCAACTCCGGTGCGGCAGCTGCGGTTCGCCAGCCCTGGTTCTGCTCAGGCTGCCCGCACAACACCAGCACGAAAGTACCGGAAGGCTCGCGCGCCATGGCCGGCATAGGCTGCCACTTCATGACCATCTGGATGGACCGCAGCACCGATGGCTTTACCCAAATGGGCGGCGAGGGCGTGCCGTGGGTCGGGCAGCAACCGTTCACCAACGACAAACACATCTTCGCCAACCTGGGCGATGGCACCTACTTCCACAGCGGCTTGCTGGCGATTCGCCAGAGCATTGCGGCCGGCGTCAACATCACCTACAAAATCCTCTACAACGATGCGGTGGCCATGACCGGCGGCCAGCAGGTGGGTGAGCGGCCGGAAGGGCACTCGGTGGTGCAGATAGCCCAGAGCATGCGTGCGGAAGGTGCTATCAAAATCATAGTGGTGACGGACGAGCCCGAAAAATACGATGCAGTCGAGGGGTTGCCTGAGGGTATTGCCATCGAGCATCGCGACGAGCTGGACCGCATCCAGCGCGAGTTCCGCGACATCAAAGGCACCACGGTCATCATTTACGACCAGACTTGCGCCACCGAAAAGCGCCGCCGCCGCAAGCGCGGCACCATGGTGGACCCCGCCAAGCGCGTAGTCATCAACGAACTGGTGTGCGAAGGCTGTGGCGATTGCGGTGTGCAAAGCAACTGCATGAGTGTGGAGCCGCTGGAGACCCCTTTCGGGCGCAAACGCCAGATCAACCAGAGCACCTGCAACAAAGATATTTCTTGCGTCAAAGGCTTTTGCCCCAGCTTTGTGACGGTGGAGGGCGGCAGCCTGAAAAAGCCAGTGAAGCTGCAAACCGACGCCAGCGGCTGGCCGACGCTGCCGGACCCGCAGCTTCCCGACCTCGCAACGGTGCAAGGCGGTGTGTGGGGCACCATCGTGGCCGGCGTGGGCGGCACGGGTGTGATCACCATCGGGCAACTGCTCGGCGTGGCGGCCCACCTGGAAGGCAAAGGCATCGTCACCCAGGACGCCGGTGGCTTGGCGCAGAAAGGCGGCGCTACTTGGAGCCATGTGTTGATTGGCGCATCTCAGGACGCGATCCGCACCACGCGGGTTGGTACGGCTTCTGCAGATTTGGTGCTGGGCTGTGATCCGGTCGTGGTGGCTGGCAAAGAAACGCTGATCCGCATGCGGCCCGGCCGCACCCATGTAGCGCTCAACGCCAACACGGTGCCGACCGCCGGTTTTGTGCGCAACGCCGATTGGGCTAACCCCGGCGACCAGTGCGTCGCCGACATCACCCGCACGGTGGGTGAGGCGCATGTGGGCTTGTTCGATGCGGATGCCGCTTCTACCAAATTGTTGGGCGACAGCATTTACACCAACCCCATGATGCTGGGCTACGCGTGGCAAAAGGGCTGGATTCCCCTGGGGCTGGCATCGCTGATGCGCGCCATCGAGCTCAATGCAGTGGCGGTGGGCAACAACAAGGCGGCATTCGAGTGGGGACGCCGTGCAGCGGTGGATTGGCCTGCTGTACAGCGGGCCATGTCGCCGGGGCAGGTGCTGGCATTTGTTCCCCGCAGCAAAGAAACGCTGGATGAACTCATCCAGCGGCGCAGCGAATTTTTAACGGCTTACCAAAATGCAGCCTACGCAGGCCGTTATGTCGACTTTGTGACCCGGGTGCGCGCAGCAGAGTCCGGCATCGAGGGGGGCAAGCTGGCATTGACGGAAGCGGTTGCCCGCTATTTGTTCAAGCTGATGGCCTACAAAGACGAGTACGAGGTAGCCCGGCTGCACACCGATACCGCGTTTCACCGCAAGATCAGCGGGATGTTTGAGGGAGATTTCAAGCTCGCCTACCACTTGGCACCCCCGTTGTGGTCGCGTAAAAACGAGCAGGGCGAGGCCTTGAAGTCCCGGTTTGGCGCATGGATGGGCTGGGGTTTCCGTCTTCTGGCCCCCTTGAAAGTGCTCCGGGGTACCGCGCTGGATGCCTTTGGCTACACCGAGGAACGCCGTGAGGAGCGGGCGCTGATTGCCGAATACCGCTCCGCTATTGAAGGGATGTTGCCCGCCTTGAGCGCATCCAACCGGGATGCCGCGCTGGCTTTCGCCCGTGTGCCCGAGCACATCCGTGGTTATGGCCATGTCAAGGCCCGTCACTTGAAGGCTGCCCGGACCCAGTGGGTCGATTTGTTGGCCCGCTACCACGCAAGCCCCGCGACCCAACAGGCCCGAGCCGCTTAGGGCCTTGCCCGCCCCTCATGGGCGGGCCTTTTCCCCCGCTTACAATGACCGGTTGACTGGCTACCAGCCGGTCGGTTCGCGCGCGGCTGTGCCGCGGGTGGAAAACTATTTGTTCTGATCCCTTTTGTGGAGTTTGCCTGTGTTCATTTCTTCTGCTTTTGCCCAAACTGCTCCTGCTGCCGCTGGCGGTGACATGCAATCCTCTTTGATGAGCATGCTGCCTTTGGTGCTGATGTTTGTGGTGCTGTACTTTGTGATGATCCGCCCCCAAATGAAGAAGCAGAAAGAGCACCGCGCCATGATCGACGCCTTGGCCAAGGGTGATGAAGTGGTCACTGCTGGTGGCGTACTGGGCAAGGTCAGCAAGATGGGTGACAGCTATGTGGGCCTGGAAGTGGCCAGCGGCGTGGAAATCCAAGTGCAGCGCAGCGCAGTAGTGCAAGTGTTGCCCAAAGGCTCCATCAAGTAAGCGGCCGTTTTTAACTGTGAGCGAAGCGCGATCATGAACCGTTATCCGGTGTGGAAGTACGCGATCATTCTGGTCGCGCTGGTGGTCAGTGGCTTGTATGCCCTGCCCAATCTGTTTGGCGAAGCACCGGCAGTGCAGGTTTCAACGGCCAAATCGTCGGTGAAGGTGGATGCCGCCACACTGGCGAAGGTTGAGCAGGCGCTGAAGAGCGCAGGCTTGACGCCCGATGCGGTGGCCTTGGATGGTGCATCCATCAAGGCGCGCTTTGCCGATACGGACACGCAGCTCAAGGCCAAAGATGCGGTTCAAAAAGCAATCAACCCTGACAGTGCGGACCCTTCCTACATCGTTGCGCTCAACTTGCTGTCACGTTCGCCGGCTTGGCTGACGTCTTTGCGCGCATCGCCGATGTACTTGGGATTGGATTTGCGTGGTGGTGTGCACTTCATGTTGCAAGTCGACATGCAGGCAGCACTCACCAAGCGGGCGGAGTCGCTCTCTGGCGACATTCGTACTGTTTTGCGTGAAAAGAACGTGCGCCACAGCGGCATCGCTCGTAACGGGCAAGCGATCGAGATCCGGTTCCGGGACGCGGCTACCGCTCAAGCAGCCCAGCGCATCATTCAAGACCAGTTTACCGATCTGGACGCGGTGTCTGCCGCTGATGGGCAGGACGTCAAACTGGTCGCCACGATCAAACAGGTTTCCGGAAAAACCATCCAGGAGCAAGCGCTCAAGCAAAACATCACCACCTTGCACAACCGGATCAATGAGCTGGGTGTTGCAGAGCCGGTGATTCAGCAGCAAGGCCTGGACCGCATCGTGGTGCAGTTGCCTGGCGTGCAAGACACGGCCAAGGCCAAAGACATTCTTGGCCGGACCGCAACACTGGAAGTGCGCCTGGTCGATGAAGGCTCTGAAGCCCGTGCGGCGGAAACCGGAACCGGTCCTGTTCCCTTTGGCTCCGAACGTTACCTGGATCGCGAAGGCATCCCGGTCATCGTGAAAAAGCAAGTGATCCTGACGGGCGAGAACCTGACAGACGCGCAACCCGGTTTTGATGGCCAGACCCAAGAGCCCACCGTGAATTTGTCACTGGATGCCAAGGGTGCCCGCATCTTCCGCGATGTGACCCGTGAGAACATCAACAAGCGCATGGCGATTTTGCTTTTCGAAAAAGGCAAGGGCGAAGTCGTGACTGCACCGGTGATTCGTTCCGAAATCGGTGGCGGGCGTGTCCAAATTTCCGGCCGGATGACGACCGTTGAAGCGGCAGACACAGCGCTGCTGTTGCGTGCCGGATCTTTGGCGGCTCCGATGGAGATCATCGAAGAGCGCACGATCGGCCCTAGCCTCGGTGCCGAGAATATTGCCAAGGGTTTCCTGAGCGTGACTTGGGGCTTTGTGGCGGTTGCCATTTTCATGTGCGCCTATTACATGCTGTTTGGCGTGATCTCCAGTCTGGCACTGGCCTTCAACCTTTTGATGCTGGTAGCGGTGTTGTCGATGCTGCAAGCGACATTGACGTTGCCAGGCATGGCCGCGATGGCGCTGGTCCTGGGTATGGCGATTGATGCCAACGTGTTGATCAATGAACGCGTTCGGGAAGAGTTGCGCAATGGTGCATCCCCCCAAGCCGCGATCCACGCCGGTTATGACCGCGCATGGGCGACCATCATCGACTCCAACGTAACCACCCTGATCGCCGGTTTGGCTTTGTTGGCATTCGGTTCCGGCCCCGTGCGAGGCTTCGCAGTCGTGCACTGCTTGGGGATTTTGACCAGCATGTTCTCCGGCGTGTTCTTCTCGCGTGGTTTGGTGAATTTGTGGTACGGTCGCCAGAAGAAGCTGAAAACGGTTTCTATTGGCACCGTGTGGCGGCCGGACAGCGGCACCGAAGTCACCACCCCTTAAGGAAAAGTCATGGAATTTTTTAAAATCCGCCGTGACATTCCGTTCATGCGGAATGCTTTGGTTTTCAACGTAATTTCGTTCGTCACTTTTTTGGCGGCCGTATTTTTTCTGTTCTCCCGCGGTCTGCACCTGTCGGTAGAGTTCACTGGCGGGACGTTGATGGAGGTGAGCTATTCGCAGCCTGCCAACCTCGACGCCATCCGCACCACAGTGGCAAAGTTGGGAATCAATGATGTGCAGGTCCAAAACTTTGGCACTGCACAGGATGTCTTGATCCGGATGCCAGTCCAAAAAGGCAGTACTTCCGGACAGCAAAGCGACATGGTGTTGACTGCGCTGAAGGCGTCTGATGCCACCGCCACCTTGCGTCGTACCGAGTTTGTGGGGCCTCAGGTCGGCGATGAACTGGCCGCGGATGGCTTGAAAGCACTCGCGTTCGTGGTGGTCGGCATCATGATTTACTTGGCCATCCGTTTTGAATGGAAGTTTGCCGTCGCGGCCATCATCGCCAACTTGCATGATGTGATCATCATTCTTGGTTTCTTCGCCTTTTTCCAGTGGGAGTTCTCACTTCCGGTGCTGGCTGCGGTGTTGGCCGTCTTGGGTTATTCCGTAAACGAGTCGGTTGTGATTTTTGACCGGATCCGTGAGAATTTCCGGCGCTACCGCAAGATGAATACCGAGCAGATCATCGACAATGCGATTACCTCCACCATCAGCCGAACCATCATCACCCATGGCTCGACCCAGTTGATGGTGTTGTCGATGTTGATTTTCGGCGGTGCCACGCTGCATTACTTTGCGATGGCACTCACGATCGGCATCTTGTTTGGAATTTATTCGTCTGTGTTTGTGGCTGCTTCCATTTCCATGTGGCTAGGTATCCAACGGGAAGACTTGGTGAAGAGCGGGCCCAAAAAGGATCTCGATCCTAATGACCCGAACGCAGGGGCGGCAGTTTAGTAAAAGGACTTTCCCAACATGGCTACCGGCCAGGCGCTTTCGCCTCGATTGCAACTCGCTCGCGCACTGCGGGAGCGTTTTTTCGCAGAATCTTGCAAGGCGTTGTTGGAAATCGGCGCAGCAGTTCAGGATCGACTCACAGAGCTCGTTGACGAACCTAGCAATGCCCGCGAATCGCAAACTCGACGCGACATCTGGATGGCTTACAAGCAAAGCCGTCCGCTGTGGGTCGAAGGTACTCAAAAAGCTTGGCGAGAGTGCCTGTCTCCCTCAGAGGTGAAGAAGACGACGGAGGTCCGATCCGTCGGTTTGGAGCTGGTGGGTACCGAGGTGGTCGAAAACAAAATCCTCGCCTCGCGGATGGTGTTGTCCGTGAACGAAAAGGTTTTGCCGCAGCTTGATGACTTGCGCGTGCGGATCAAATACCTGGAGGGCTTGGATGATCTGGACGGGAAAGACCTTTTCCGCCCGGAGGTGTTCGTCCTCTTGCTTGTGGAGCAATGGTCTGTGGCAGGTATGCCGGGAGACTCTTGGCCGATGGTGACAGAGGTCGTCCAGCGCTTGTTGATTGAGCGACTGATTACTGCCTACAAAAATGCAAACGATGTCCTGATCAGCAAGGGTGTATTGCCTACGATCGAGTTGAAAGACCGGGTGAAGTCACCAGTCAAAGCACCGAACCAACGCTCGCCAAATGCAGGTGCACCCGTATCCGGCGGTGCGGAATTGGGTGGTACGGGGTATGAAAATGGTGAGTCCTACCCAGCGAGCTATGGTGGGTCCCGCGGCTCTCCGGGCGCTGGCGTCCCCTCATGGCCTGGGGATAGAGCGCCCGTGGGTGGGGGTTATGCCGGTGGGGCGGCTGCGTCGGGCTCCGAGACCCGGGATGCCCGCCTTTTCAGTGGCCGTTTGGGCTGGGGCGGAGCTGCCGCCGATGCATCGAGCTCGGGCGCAGCGTTGGCTTCCGGCGCGCAAGGGGTAGGCACTTCGACCCCTACGCCGTTCTGGCGGCAGTCCACCACCATCAGTGCTTCTGGTAACGCCTACGGCGCTACTGACGAGACGCGCATGCTAACGGCGACCACGCCGCTCGCGCGGGCGCGGAGTCGTGCACAAGGGGTCATCGGACAAATTCGCAGACTGTTTGTGAGTCAAGCGGGCGGCGATTTTGCGGGTGCCGAGCACCAGCCACCATCACCCGCCCTGGCTGCTGCCATGGCCTATCGACCTGGCGTGGCGGGAGACTATGCGCCTGGCGGCACGCAATTTGAGGACTATAGCCCCGCAGGGGTTGCCCGGGTCGCAGGTGATCTGCGTTTGAAAACCCAGGAGCTCAAAAAGAAAGCGGAGACCAAGGGCGAAAAGGCCACGATTGAAATCGTAGCCCTCATGTTTCAAGCGATTCTGGCCGAAGAACGCATCCCCACGGGCATACGCGTTTGGTTTGCGCGTCTGCAAATGCCTGTGCTGCGGGTCGCGTTGGAGGACGCTGATTTTTTCGGCACCGCGACACACCCTGCCCGGATGTTGATAGACCGGATGGGTTCCTGTGTCATGGGCTTCGATGCGGTGGGCGTACATGGCAGCGCGATGGAGGCTGAGATCAAGCGGATCGTGCAAGTCATCGAACAGTATCCCGAAACCGGCAAGAAGGTCTATCAGATCGTTTTTGACGAGTTCCAAAAATTCCTTGCCAAATTTTTGACTGAGAAGGGCCCCGCCCAAAAAGTCGTGGGAGTCGCGCAGCAGGTTGAGCAAAAAGAAACGCTCGCGATTCAATACACCATCGAAATGCGCAACATGTTGAAGGACATGCCTGTGCGGGACGAGATCCGTGAGTTTTTGTTCAAAGTCTGGTCAGAGTCCTTGGCCGTCGCGGCTGTTCGCAAGGGTCCGCAGCATGCAGACACGCTGATTTTGAAAAAAACTGCGACGGATTTGGTGTGGGCGGCAAGTGCCAAGCCGGACCGCAACGACAGGGCTCGTGTCATCCAGGACTTGCCGAATCTCTTGCTCCGCTTGCGTTCCGGCATGACCTTGCTGGCCATGGCGCCGTCTGAGCAAGAGGCGCATGTCAAGCGAATCAGCGATACCCTCGCCGACGCCTTTATGTCAAAAACCCAGGCGATCCCGCAGGCGCAAATTGATGCGATGGCGCAGCGCCTGGGTCACCTTGAGGACTTTGTCTCCGAGGATGGCATGGGCGATTTGCCGCTAGATGCCGAAAGTATCGAGATGATGCTGGGCATCGATGCCTCAGCGATTGAGGTGGTGGTGAATGGTGGCTCCAAGCCCACCGCTGCCATGCTGGCGTGGGCCCATGAGCTGCAGATTGGTACTTGGTACACCCTCGATCACAACCATCAGATCATCCAGGTCCAGTTCGCTTGGCGCAGCGACAAGAAGCACCTCAATTTGTTTGCTTCCACCGCCGGCAAGAGTTTCCTGATCCAGGGGGGACGATTGGCTGCCTATTTGCAGGCGGGTCTTTTGTTGCCCCAGGAAGAGGAGGCGCTGACGGTCCGTGCCACCCGCGATGCGTTAGCGAAATTGGAAGCCAACCCGGAGCGATTGCTCGCCTGATTTTTCAGTGGGCCGCTCAGTGAATGGTGCGTGTCTCGTGGGTCTCGCACAGCTCATCGAGTGTGAGCGCGTCCGGCTCCTGGCCGAAGCTCCAAAACACCATCAGGATGATGATTTTCAATTCATCCAGTGATACCGGGCCCTCTTGCACCGCCATTGCGCGCTCCAAGACTACTTCGCGGATATGGGCGGGCGTGATCCCCGCATGATCCAAAAAGTGGAGGTAGCCAATGCATTCGGGCTTCAAGTGGTTTTGTTCACGTGCGGAGTAGATCCGCATGCTGTCGGCCACAGGCAAATGAAAGCCCGCGGCAGGCAAGACGGTAGGAATCGCAGCCACCGCCGGCTTGGCAAAGCGGGCGGCATTGCCGAGGCCTGTAAGCCAATCCAGTGCGTCAGCGATTTCCTCGGGGTCGAACCCCATACCGCTGAGTTTGCGTTGCAGATGCGCCGGTTCCGGGCAGCTGTCTTCCGCGTAAAAGTTTTCGTACACAAAGGCGAGGACTTCAAACATGGAAGCCAATATATCGCACAAAAAACCGACTTCCCAAGGCGGCCAGAACTGCCCCCTATTTCCTCGGATTGAACCGTTAGAAGTGTTATTCAGGCCCGTCCGAGCTGCTGGAACTTGCCGCCCGGCAAGCGAGCAACCCATCCGGCGAGCTCGAGACCCATCAACAGAGCCTGCAGTGTGGGGGTGTCTATTCCGCTGCGTTGCTGCAGGCTATCGAGCGTCATCGGATCAAAGCCCAAAGCGTTGAGCAAACCCGACTCCAGGGAAGAAAGTCCGTCCAAAGAGGTGCCGCTTTGCTCACTCTTGGACATCCCCTCGGTCGAGGGTAGTGCACGACCGCCAGAGGCCGCGGGAAGTTCATCCAGAATGTCTTGTGCGCACTCGACCAATTTGGCACCTTGCTTGATCAGCGCATGGCAACCCCGAGCTTGCGTGGAGTGGATGGAGCCGGGAATCGCAAACACGTCCTTGCCTTGCTCCACGGCCAAACGGGCCGTGATCAGGGAGCCTGATTTCAAGGCCGCCTCTACCACCAAGGTGGCCTTGCACAAGCCCGAGATGATGCGGTTGCGCTTGGGGAAGTTTGCCGAGAGCGGTGCGGACCCCAAGGGATACTCGCTCAGGAGAACCCCGTTTTCTGCAATCCGGTGGGCAAGCTCCAAATGGGCTTTGGGATAGACGCGATCCAAACCAGTGCCCACGACGGCTACCGTGCCCCAAGTTGGGCCTGTATAGCCCGCAAGCGCGCCCTCGTGGGCGGCGCCATCAATCCCCAAGGCAAGTCCGGAGACAACGGTAATGCCTGACTGCCCCAGTGATTCCGAAAACTGCCGCGCATTCTGTACGCCCTGGGGCGTTGGGTTCCGGCTGCCCACCACCGCTACGCCTGTCTGCGCGCATTCCTGAAAGCCTTCTTCGAGCTTATCGACACGCCCCAGCGCGTAGAGCAACAGCGGAGGATCCTCGGTGTCCAACAATGCCTGTGGGTAGGCGCTGTCACCCAGTGTGATGATGCGCCGTTGGCTCGGGGCTTGGCTCAGCCACTCTTCCGTGCGCAGGACAAGGGCATCGAGGCCTTCCGGCACTACACAGAGTGAACCTGCTTGGCGAACCGTGACGCACGCACGCAGCTCTGGCTCACTGGCCTCAAAGATCGCTTGTGGCAGGCCGAAATATTGCAGCAGACTCCGCGCAGTGACGTCACCGACGCCATCCGTCAGCCCCAAGCGCAGCCATGCGCGCAGTTCACTCGACTCCACAGGTCCGGCCCGGTAGGGTGTTAGCGCGGGTTGATCAGCCGATCGCCGACCCGCACGGTGTCACTGATCTCCAAAATCAGCGCATAAGACACCCGATCGTAAGAACTGAACACCATCAAGATGCCATTGCGTTCATCGGGCAACTTCATCAGCGGACGAGACGGGTCGGATCGATCTACCACCCGCGCTCCGTCTTTTTGGATGGCCAACACATGGCCGGACTCAATGCCATCACGTTTGCCCAAGTTGATCGCCACCACTTGATTCTGGGAGGCGTTCACAATCGACGTGCTTCCATAGACCGACACAATGCGGCCGTTGACGCGCGCTTCCGGGGCCCGCGGGGTGTAGCTGGCGAATTGCTTGGGTGGTTCGGGAATCAGCCGATCACCCACCCGCATCTCTTCCTTGGCAGACACGATATCGATGGTGGCGGGCACCACCGCGCTCAGCACCTTTCCATCTGGGCCGTTGACTTCGGACGTGCTTTCACTGCGCGCCAGGACCGCCTTCCCGACGTACTGCGCCTCATACGCCAACACCTCGCCGGTGCCGGGATCTTTGAGGGGCTTCGCATTGCGGAACACGCGGAACAGTTGTTCCTTGTTTTGGTTGTCGAGCAAGGGCGTCTCAGTGCCGCGGGCGTAGGCCCGGTCACCACGTCCCAGCAGCACCCGCTCTTCTTGGGTCGCCACAATACGGGCTGCGCCTTCCAGACCTGCTTCATCAACAATCATCGGCTCTGCCAAAAAGGCTTCAATGACGTTGGTGCGCAGTGTGGGGAGGGCAAAGTCAGGCAAATTCTCCGCGCGGGTGCGGGGGCTGAACCGCACCGTGTCCGGTGCACTGTTCGCCGTGCCGACGGCATTGGCGAGCCTCAAGGTGGCAACGCCGTTGTTGCGCTCCAAGAGCAAGATTTGACCGGGGTAGATGCGATGGGGGTTCTTGATGTCCTCAAGGTTCATACCCCAGAGCTCCGGCCAGCGCCAGGGGCTCTTCAAAAAGAGGGTCGAGATACCCCAGAGCGTGTCGCCGCTCTTGATGGTGTAGCGGTCGGGTGCGTTGGCAGCCAACTCGCTCAAGGGCACACCCTTTTGCGCGACGGCAGCCGCGGTCTGGCGCTGCTCGCTGGTAATCGGGAAACTTTGCGCCCCTACGCTTGCGCTGGTCAGCGCCCCGGCCAGAGCAGCTACAGCGGCCAAGGCCAAGCGGGATTTCGCCATCAGGTGTGTCGTCATAGGGTGCAAATCAGGGTCTAAACTTGATAATTTACGCGCGATTTTGCGCTCAAGCCCTTGATTCAGCAACGATTTTGGGCTGCCCGTAATGCAAGCAAGCGTAAAAGTGGCGAAAATACCCACATCTCCAAGGCAGCATTCATGGCTCTACTTCCCATCCTTTGTTTTCCCGATCCCCGTTTGCACACGGTGGCCCAACCCGTAAGCGCCGTCGACGACCGCATCCGCGCATTGACCCGGGACATGCTCGAAACCATGTACGACGCCAGTGGCATCGGCTTGGCTGCAAGCCAGATCGATGTTCATGAACGTGTCATCGTGATTGATGTGTCGGAAGACCGCGACCAACCCATGGTGTTGATCAACCCCGAATTGGTCTGGACCAGCCCGGAAACCCACCTGAATGAAGAGGGCTGCCTCTCCGTGCCGGGTATTTACGACGGCGTCACGCGGTTTAACGCGGTCCACTGCAAGGCCTTGGACGCGGACGGCAAAAGCCGGGTCATCGAAGCAGACGGTTTGCTGGCGGTTTGCATCCAGCACGAAATGGATCACTTGATGGGCAAGGTGTTTGTCGAGTACCTGTCGCCGCTCAAGCGCAACCGGATCAAAACCAAAATGCTCAAGGCCAAGCGCGAGGAAACGCGCTAAGTGCCGGCTGCGTTCACGCCGCTCCGTGTCATCTTTGCGGGCACTCCTGAATTCGCCCGGATCGCGTTGGCAGCGCTCCATGCCGCTGGCCACACCATCGCGCTGGTATTGAGCCAGCCTGACCGGCCTGCGGGTCGGGGCATGAAGTTGCAGGCCTCGGCGGTCAAGCACTATGCGGTGGAACACCACATCCCTGTCGCCCAACCACGCAGCTTGCGCTTGGACGGCAAGTATCCGGACGATGCCGGTTTGGCCCGCACCGCGATTGCCGACGCGCAAGCGGATGTCATGGTGGTAGCTGCCTATGGGCTGATATTGCCCCAGTGGGTGCTCGACGAGATGGCCGCCCCCCATGCTGACGGACGGCCCCGCTATGGCTGCCTGAATATCCACGGCTCCTTGCTCCCGCGTTGGCGGGGGGCAGCGCCTATTCACCGGGCGATCGAGTCCGGCGATAGCCAAACCGGCGTCACCATCATGCAAATGGATGTGGGCCTGGATACCGGCGATATGTTGCTTAAAGAGGGGCTCCCGATTGCCGATAGCGACACCACCTCGACCTTGCACGACAAGGTGGCCGCGCTCGGCGCGCGCATGGTGGTGCAAGCCTTGGCCGATGCGGCACAGGGTGTCCTGCAGCCGGTGGTCCAGCCGGCTGAAGGTGTGACCTACGCCCACAAAATCGACAAAGACGAAGCGCCTATCCGGTGGGCCGACGATTCGGGTGCCATCGTGCGGCGCATTCGGGCCTTCAACCCGTTTCCCGGTGCCAGCACTGTGTTGGATGGTGAGGTGATCAAGGTCTGGGCTGCGCAAGCCCATGCGACGGAAACAGCGGCGCCTGTTGGGCAAATTGTGGCTGTAGCGCCCGAGGGTATTGCGGTAGCTGCTATGAATTCTGTAGTGCTGTTGACGGAGTTGCAGCGCCCCGGGGGCAAACGCCTCCCAGTGGCTGACTTTTTGCGCGGCATGCCCTTGCAGGTCGGCCAGCGCTTCGATGTGCCGCCACTGTAAAAGCCAGCATATCCATGTTTTTTCTGCGGGAAAACTACCGCCACCCTGAGTTTCGCAAAGGCTTTCGCGACATGGCCGGCGTGGCCCCCGGCATTGCCGCGTGGGGCCTGATGACGGGCGTGGCCATGGTGAAGTCCGGATTGAGCGTCAGCGAAGCCTTGTTGATGGCGCTCACCGTGTTTGCCGGCAGCTCGCAACTCGCGGCCATGCCGCTCATTCAAGCCGGTGCGCCGGTCTGGGTGATTTTGGCGACCGGCTTTTGTGTGAATTTGCGTTTCGTGGTGTTCAGTGCGCATTTGCGGCCGTATCTGATGCACCTGCCCCGTTGGCAGCGACTGGTCACCGGCTACTTGTCTGCCGATTTGACCTATGTGCTGTTTACTCAGCGCTACCCGCAGCCGGGCGAGGGGGAGGCAGCCCGTCGCGCCAAAATGGCCTATCTCGCGGGCAACGGCGGTATCAATTGGGCCAGCTGGGTGAGTAGCAGCGTGATCGGGGTGGTGCTGGCCAATTTTGTTCCCACGGCGTGGGGCTTGGGGTTTGCGGGCATCTTGGCACTGGTTGGCATGTTGGCTTCGTTGGCCAGCAGTCGCATGCGTTGGGTGTCGGCCGGCGTTGCCGGTTCGGCTGCGGTGGCGGCTTTTGCTTTGCCCCTCAAACTCAATATTCTGGTGGCGATTGCTGCTGCGGTGGCGGTTTGCCTGTTGCTGGAGTCACGGCTCGCACCCCTTAAGCCGGAGGAGGCTGCGAGATGAGTCTCTTTGAAAGCACCGATGTCTGGACCCTGCTGACCATCGTGGGGCTGGCGTGCGTGACCGTGGTTGCGCGCTCTTTCTTTTTCATTTTCGACAGGCACTGGGAGATGCCGACATGGGCGCAGCGCGGCTTGCAATATGCGCCCATCGCCGCCTTGGCAGCCGTGATCGTGCCGGAGATCGTGATGGTTCAGGGCCAGATGATTCACACGCTCAAAGACGCGCGCCTGTATGCGGTCGCCGCGGGTTTGGCGTATTTTTTCTGGCGGAGTGGACGGGGGCAGGCCGTGCTGGGCACCATCATGTCCGGCATGGCGGTGTATTTGCCGCTGCATATCGGCTGGGGCTGGTAAGCGCTGCACCGTACCCGGTAGGGAACCCGCACACCGGTAGTGCGCTTCTACAATGCGCGCAGTGACAGCGCTGCGCGGCTGCCGAACCGGTTTTTCAATTAACTATCCCGAGGTTTTTTCATGCAAGTGATCCGCTTTTCTGATCTGGTCGCCCAAGGCCAGGTGGCCTGCAAACGTGTTTTCATCCGTGCCGATTTGAATGTGCCTCAAGACGATGCCGGTCACATCACCGAAGACACCCGCATCCGTGCCAGTATTCCGTGCATCGAGATGGCGCTGAATGCCGGAGCCGCCGTGATGGTGACCAGCCACTTGGGACGCCCCACTGAGGGCGAGTTCAAGCCCGAAGACTCTTTGGCCCCTGTGGCCAAGCGCATGGGCGAGCTGATGGGCCGCGAGATTCCGGTGTTGGCCAATTGGACCGAGGGCGTGACGGTTGCGCCCGGTCAGCTGGTGATGCTGGAAAACTGCCGCGTCAACAAAGGTGAGAAAAAGAACAACGAAGAACTTGCCAAAAAAATGGCCGCTCTGTGCGACATTTTTGTGCACGACGCGTTTGGTACCGCCCACCGTGCGGAAGCTTCCACTTACGGTATCGCCCAATTCGCGCCGGTGGCGTGTGCAGGCCCCTTGCTGGCCGCGGAAATGGATGCGATCAGCAAAGCCCTGCTGGCGCCCAAGCGCCCGCTGGTGGCCATCGTGGCCGGTTCCAAAGTGTCTACCAAGCTCACTATTTTGAAGAGCCTGGCCGACAACGTGGACCAGTTGATTGTGGGCGGCGGCATTGCGAATACCTTCATGCTGGCGGCCGGCTTGAAAATCGGCAAGAGCTTGGCCGAGCCCGATTTGTTGGCAGAAGCCACTGCAGTGATCGAGGCCATGAAAGCGCGCGGTGCCGCAGTGCCTATCCCGACCGACGTGGTCACTGCCAAAACCTTTGCCGCGGACGCTCCCGCCACCATCAAGGCGGCGACCGACGTGGCGGATGACGACCTGATTCTGGATATCGGCCCCCAGACGGCCCAGGCGTTGGCTGAGCAACTCAAGAAGGCCGGCACCATTGTGTGGAACGGCCCAGTGGGTGTGTTTGAGTTCCCGGCTTTCGAGAACGGCACCAAGGTGATTGCCCACGCCATTGCGGAGAGTAGTGCCTTCAGCATTGCCGGCGGTGGCGACACGCTGGCTGCGATTGCCAAGTACGGTATCGAAAAGCAGGTGGGTTACATCTCTACCGGTGGCGGTGCGTTCCTCGAAGTGCTGGAAGGCAAAACCCTGCCGGCTTTCGAGATTTTGGGTAAGCGCGCAGCGGATTAATTTGCTATTGTTTTCATAGCTAGAGGCGCACGTTCTATGTGCGCTAAAGGCACTTCCGGTACTTGGTTGGAAGTGCCTTTTTTTATGGGCGTGTTCGCGCTCAGGTTGTCGGCTGGGTTGCGCCGTCGAGCTGCAGGGCGCGGATCTGCCCGGTCCCTGCTTTTTTGGCGTGTTGGAGTTGCTCGCTGGCGGCCTGCAAAAACGCCTCCCAAGTCACAGGCGCTGCCTGCAAGCGGGTTACCAGTCCCAGGCTAATCGTGACCTGTCGCCCTGCGGACTGATCCGGCTTGAGCCCCACGAGCTCGCGCACACGTTGCTCCATGTGGTTCGCAAGCTTGCGCGCGTGTGCGGGCGAGGTGTCTGGCAACAGGCAGGCGAATTCTTCTCCCGCAAAACGGGCCACTACGTCGGCCGGGCGGCGCAATACCTCTTTGAGCGCTAACGCAATCGTGCGCAAGCAGTCATCTCCGGCTTGATGGCCGTAGCGGGTGTTGTAGGCCTCGAAGTGGTCCACATCCACCAGAATCAAGGAGAGTGATTGGCCGCTGCGGGTCGAGCGCGCCCATTCCGAGGCGAGCTGTTGATCAAAATAGCGGCGATTGAACACCCCTGACAAGCCATCGAGCAGTACCAGTTTCTTCAGCATGTCTGCCTGGAACTTGAGTGTGAGCTGGGTGTGCACCCGTGCCTTGACCACTGCCGGGTTGATCGGCTTGGCAATAAAGTCCACTGCGCCCAAGCTCAGGCCGTGGGTTTCCTGGCCGGGGTCTGAGCGGGCGGTCACAAAAATGATCGGGAGCGCAGCCGTCTGCGGGTCTGCTTTCAGGGCTTTGCACACGGTGAAGCCATCCATGCCCGGCATCAACACATCCAGCAGCACCAGGTCTGGCGGGTCGCTACGGCACAGCGCCAAGGCCTGCTCACCGCTGGTCGCCATATAGACCTGGTAATCCGCAGAAAGCGTGTGCATCAGCAACTGCAGGTGCACAGGCTGGTCATCGACCACCAGAAGCTTGGGCTTGCCGTGGGTGCTGTCCAGCAAGGCGGCAGTGTGTGAGGCAGCGGCATTCATGGTGCGGGCGATGAACTAATGAGCGGCAAAGCTAGTGATTCCACCATGACCCGTAACTCGCCGGCCCCCGTAGATACCCGCCACTGTGCGATCTTGTGCCTTGCATGTAACCAAGGTACATACAAGCGTGTAAAAATAGGTAACTACCTCTAGGAGACAGACATATGCCGCGCCGCGCCACCAAAATTGTTGCCACCCTCGGACCCGCCTCCAGCGATGCCGCCATTCTGGAGCAGATGATCCGGGCCGGTGTGAACGTGGTCCGGCTGAATTTCAGCCACGGCAAGGCGCAAGACCATATTGATCGCGCCCGTCTGGTGCGCGAAGCGGCGCAGCGCGCAGGGCGTGAAGTGGCCATCATGGCCGACCTGCAGGGCCCCAAAATTCGCGTCGGCAAATTTGCCGAAGGCAAGGTGTTTCTGGAGCAAGGCCAGAAGTTTGTGCTGGATGCAGGCCGCAGCGAGCTGGGTGATATCGACGCCGTGGGTCTCGATTACAAATCGCTGCCCAGCGAAGTCAAAGCCGGCGACGTGCTCTTGCTCAACGACGGTTTGATCGTGATCGTGGTGGACGCAGTGGTCGGCGACAAGGTGCACACCACCGTCAAGCTGGGCGGCGAGCTGTCCAACAACAAGGGCATCAACAAACAAGGCGGCGGCTTGACTGCGCCTGCCCTGACCGGCAAAGACATGGAAGACATTCGCACTGCGATGAGTTTCCAGGCAGACTACGTGGCCGTGAGTTTCCCCAAGAATGCCACCGACATGGAAATGGCGCGCCAGCTCTGCAACGTGGCCGCCGCCGAGTACAACCACAAGCCCGGTTTGATCGCCAAGATCGAGCGCGCTGAAGCCATCCCCAAGCTTGAAGAAATCCTGCTGGCATCGGACGGCATCATGGTGGCCCGTGGTGACTTGGCCGTGGAGGTGGGTAATGCTGCAGTCCCCGCACTGCAAAAGCGCATGATCAAGATGGCCCGCGAGCACGACAAAGTGGTCATCACTGCGACCCAGATGATGGAATCCATGATCACCAACCCCGTGCCTACCCGCGCGGAGGTGAGCGACGTGGCCAATGCGGTGCTGGACGGCACCGACGCAGTGATGTTGTCTGCTGAAACTGCAGCCGGCAAGTACCCGCTGGAAACCGTGATCGAAATGGCCAAGATTTGCTTGGCAGCCGAGAGCAGCGAAATGGTCAAGCTGGATGCAGACTTCACCGGCAAGACCTTCACCCGTATCGACCAGTCGATTGCCATGGGCGCGCTGTTCACCGCCCACCACCTGGGTGCCAAAGCCATTGTGGCTATGACCGACAGCGGCAGTACCGCCCTGTGGATGAGCCGCCACCTGATCCATGTGCCGATTTACGCTTTGACCCCCAAGGTCAGCACCCAGCGCAAGATGACGCTGTACCGCAATGTGCGTCCCTTGCTGATGGGCACCAGCGCCGACCGCGATACCGCGTTGATGGATGCTGAAAAGCACCTCAAGACCCGCGGTATTGTGCAAAAGGGCGACATCTATGCCATCACCTGCGGAGAGCCGATGGGCGCACCGGGTGGCACCAACATGTTGAAGATTTGCGCGGTCAGCTAATCGGCAACTGCAGACAAAAAAGGGAGCTGAGGCTCCCTTTTTTTATGCCACCAAGTCGAAGTGGCGGGGGTTAACCCTTGGCGAGTAGAATCCGGCAACGGTAAAAGTTACCAAGCGGTTACCAAGTCGGGCCGTTGACGGATTTTTAACTTCCTGGGGATAGAAAAATGGCACTCGTTTCGATGCGCGAGCTACTGGACCACGCGGCAACGCATAACTATGCGATTCCAGCGTTTAACGTCAACAACCTGGAGCAAGTCCAGGCCATCATGGAGGCCGCCAAGGAAACCGGTGCCCCCGTGATCATGCAGGCCAGCGCCGGCGCCCGCAAATATGCCGGCGAGCACTTTCTTAAGCACCTGATCCAGGCGGCGGTAGAGAGCTACCCCACCATTCCCGTGGTGATGCACCAAGACCATGGCCAAAGCCCCGCGGTATGCCAGGGCGCGATCGACCTGGGCTTCAGCTCGGTGATGATGGACGGCTCTTTGGAAGCCGACGGCAAAACCATCGCCAGCTTTGAATACAACGTCGAAGTCACCCGCAAAGTGGTGGACATGGCCCACAAGTTGGGTGTGACCGTGGAGGGCGAGTTGGGTTGCCTCGGCTCCCTGGAGACCATGCAGGGCGACAAGGAAGACGGCCACGGCACGGACGCTGTCATGACCCGCGAGCAGCTGCTCACTGACCCTGAAGAAGCTGCCGAATTTGTCAAACGCACCCAGCTGGACGCTTTGGCCATTGCCATTGGCACCAGCCACGGCGCTTACAAATTCACCCGCCAGCCCACAGGCGATATCTTGGCGATTGAGCGCATCAAGGAAATTCACGCCCGCATCCCCAACACCCATTTGGTGATGCACGGCTCCAGCGCAGTGCCCCAAGAGTTGCTGGCCGCCATCAACCAATACGGCGGCAAGATGGCCCAGACCTGGGGCGTGCCCGTCGAAGAGGTGCAGCGCGCCATTCAATTCGGCGTGCGCAAGGTCAATATCGACACCGATATCCGCATGGCCATGACCGCTGCCGTGCGCAAGTTCATGTTCGAGAACCCCGAAAAGTTCGATGCCCGCGAGTGGCTCAAGCCCGCCCGTGAAGCCGCCAAACAGTTGTGCAAGCAGCGTTACATCGAGTTCGGCTGTGAAGGTCGTGCGGCCAGCATCAAGGGCCACAGCCTGCAAGTGGTGGCGGGTCAGTACGCGCGCGGCGAGTTGTCTCAAGTGGTGCAGGACAGCGCGGTCACCGCCTGAGCCGCTCACGCGCCGCAGGCCGGCGCGAACTTGCGATAATCCAAGGCTTCGCCTTCCATTCCGGGGCGAAGCCTTTTTAATTTGTTGGACGCCATGACTTCAGCTTTGCACACCTCCGCCCTGTCCCTTCCATTGCTTGCCCGTGGCAAGGTGCGCGACAACTATGCGGTGGGCGACGACCGCATCCTGATGGTGGCCAGCGACCGTTTGAGCGCGTTTGACGTGATCATGGGCGAGCCGATTCCGGGTAAAGGCGCGCTGCTGACGCAGATGGCGCTGTTCTGGTTCGAGAAGCTGGGCAAAAATGGCGCCGATGTGTGCCCCAACCATTTGACCGGTGACGCCCCCGAGAGCGTGGTGACTGCTGCAGAGGTGGCCCAAGTGACCGGGCGCTCGATGTTGGTGAAACGCCTCAAGCCCCTGCCGGTCGAAGCCGTCGTGCGCGGCTATCTGGCGGGCAGCGGCTGGAAGGAGTACCAGCAGAACAGCGCAGTCTGCGGCGTGCCCTTGCCGGCTGGTTTGCAAAATGCCAGCAAGTTGCCCGAGCCGATTTACACCCCTGCTGCCAAGGCTGCAGTCGGTGACCACGATGAGAACATCACGTTCGAAAAAACTGTCGAGATGATTGGCCTCGAACTGGCGACCCAGATTCGCGACATCAGCATCCGCATCTACAAGGTGGCGGCCGAGTTTGCGCTCACCAAGGGCATCATCATCGCGGATACCAAGTTCGAATTCGGCCTGGACAAAGATGGCACCTTGACCCTGATGGACGAGGTCTTGACCCCCGATTCGTCCCGCTACTGGCCTGTGGAGAGCTACCAGGTCGGCACCAACCCCCCGAGCTACGACAAGCAGTTTGTGCGCGACTGGTTGGAGCAGGCCTTGGTGGATGGCAAGCCGTGGGACAAAACACCCCCCGCACCTCGCGTGCCCCGCGAAGTGATTGAGAAAACCGCTGACAAGTACCGCGAAGCCCTGCAGCGCTTGACCGCTTGATGGGCTGAGGCAAGTGCACAGGCGCTTTGCCTGTGACCCTCGCCGCCATGCGTGAAATAAAAAAGGCCCCGAGGGGCCTTTTGTTTTTCAAGCGGAAGGTGCCTTCGCTCAGTTCAGCGCCATGCTGAGCTTGCGGCGGTAGCTGGCGACCAGCTGCGCTTGCGGGTCTTGCTCCGTGACCACTTTGCCCAGCACCTCGATACCGCCTGGGGCCTTGCCAGCTGCTGCCGGATCGACTTTGGGCTTGAGCGGGGTCAGCAACTCGAGAATCGCCACAAAGGTTTTGCGCGGTACCTCGTGGTTCCAAGCCTTGTCACGCATGATGATTTCCAGCAGCTCGTCCATCGAGCCGGTCCAGTCTCCACCCACCATCAGCACACGGGCTTTGGCCAGGCGGGTGTCAAAGTCGCGCTTGTTGGTGGCGATCACTTCATCAAACTGGGCCGGGGTCCATAGGCCTTTGTCGTCGGTCAGCACGAACTTGATGGCATCCAGAAACTGCGCCAGGGCTTCAAAGCGCTGCTGCTTGGGGATGTAGGCCAAGGTCGGGGCCAAGGCGGCCTCGGCGTCTTCGATCATGTCGCTCTCGATCAGCAGCTTGACGTAGTCGTAGCGTGCGTCATCGTTGCCGGGGTTCAGGGTCAGGGCTTCGTGCAGCTTTTGCAGGGCGGCACGAGGGTCACCCGCTTCTGCCAGAGACTGGGCATCTTCCACATCGGCTTCTGCTTCCAGCACTTCTTCGGTGGGAACGTGCTTGTCCAGAAACTCTTTGAGCTTGCTCTCGGGCACCGCGCCCATGAAGCCATCGGCGGGCTTGCCGTTGATCATCAACACGCAAGTGGGAATGCTGCGGATGCCGAAAGCCTGGGCGAGCTGTTGCTCCTGGTCGGAGTCGATTTTCACCAGCTTGAAGCGGCCGCCGTAGTCGGCTTCTACCTTCTCCAGCAGCGGTCCCAGCGTCTTGCAAGGGCCGCACCAAGGCGCCCAAAAATCGACCAGAACGGGCACCTGGTGAGAGGCGGCGATGACTTCGGTTTCGAAGTTTTCTAGGGTGACGTCGATCATGGGAAGTTAGCTCGGGGTGAAAAAGTAAAATTCAACTATGAAAACAATTCAAATCGGCGTCGTCATGGGTTCCAACTCGGATTGGGACACCATGCAACACGCAGTCCAGATTCTCCAACAGTTTGGTATCGGCTTTGAGGCGCGCGTCATTTCCGCCCATCGCATGCCCGACGACATGTTCCGCTACGCCGAGGCCGCTGCGGGCCGGGGCTTGAAGGCCATCATCGCCGGAGCGGGCGGTGCTGCCCACCTGCCGGGCATGCTGGCGGCCAAAACCACGGTGCCGGTGCTGGGTGTGCCGGTGCAGAGCAAAGCGCTCTCAGGGGTCGACTCTTTGCACAGCATTGTGCAAATGCCCAAAGGCATTCCTGTGGCGACCTTTGCCATCGGCAGCGCAGGTGCTGCCAACGCAGCCCTGTTTGCAGTAGCGCTCTTGGCCAATGAAAACCCCGACCTGCGCATGGAGCTGGATGCTTTCCGCATCGACCAGACGCAAACCGCCCGCAACATGACCCTGCCGGTGACCGGTAGCGCGACCTAATGGCCGCAATGAACACCATACCGGCCGCTGCCGCGTTAGGCAGCAGCAAAGAGACCACCTTGGGCGTGATGGGTGGCGGTCAGCTAGGCCGCATGTTTGCGCATGCTGCGCAACAGATGGGCTTTTTCACCGCCGTGCTGGACCCGGATACCACCAGCCCGGCCGGCCGCATCAGCCACCACCATGTGCAAACTGCGTACACCGACCCTGAGGGCTTGGCTCGCTTGGCTGCAGTGTCTGCCGCCATCACCACCGAGTTTGAGAATGTGCCGGCCGAGGCGCTGAACCAACTGGCGCAAAGTCGCCCGGTGGCGCCCAGCGGGGCTGCGGTGGCCATCGCACAAGACCGCGCTGCGGAAAAGGCGCACTTTGTGCAATGCGGCGTGCCTTGCGCGCCCTATGCGGTGATTGAAACAGCTGAGCAATTGGCCGCCATCGACTCCAACTTGCTCCCAGGCATTCTCAAAACCGCCCGCATGGGTTACGACGGCAAAGGCCAGGTGCGGGTCAAGACGCCCGCCCAGTTGGCAGCCGCGTGGACCGACTTGGGGCAAGTGTCCTGTGTGCTGGAAAAGATGCTGCCCCTGCAGTGGGAGTGCAGTGTCATCGTGGCGCGTGGTGCCGATGGCACTTGCGTGAACTTGCCGGTGCAGCGCAACCTGCACCGTGACGGTATTCTGGCGGTTACTGAGGTTTATGAAGGAAATGTGCCTCCGGCCCTCGCAGAACGTGCGGTTGCTGCTGCGAAATCGATAGCGCAGGGTGTGGGCTACGTCGGCGTGCTGTGTGTGGAGTTCTTTGCGCTCGATGAGTCGAACCCTGCCGCTGCTGGCCTGGGCGGCTTGGTAGTCAACGAAATGGCGCCGCGCCCGCACAACAGCGGCCACTACAGCATGGACGCCTGCGATGTCTCGCAGTTCCACCTGCAGGTGCGCACGCTGGCTGGCTTGCCGCTGGTGCAACCGCGCCAGCACAGCCCGTCCATCATGCTCAACCTGTTGGGTGATGTATGGCCTGAGGATGGTCGTAATGGTGGTGTGCCCGATTGGTCTGCCGTGTTGGCCTTGCCCGGCACCCACCTGCACCTCTACGGCAAGCTCGACGCCAAAAAGGGCCGCAAGATGGGGCACCTCAATATCACCGGCGCCACCATCGAGCAGGTGCGTGCCACCGCGCTGGAAGCGGCGCGCATTCTCGGCATTGCCGCTTTTTGACCGGTCCCTACCCGAGCGCAACCTGCATGATTGTTTCTGCCTACAAGCAAGCTGACGGTATTGAGCTTGCTCCTGATTCCATAGCTGCTGCCGCAGACGCTGTGCGGGCGGGTGGCCTATTGGGCTTGCCTACCGAGACGGTGTATGGCTTGGGGGCTGACGCCTCCGACCCGGCGGCCGTGGGGCAGATATTTGCCGCCAAGGGACGTCCGGCGGACCACCCGTTGATCGTGCATGTGGCCGCCTTTGATGGCGGCATGGGCGGTGTGGCGCACTACTGCGTCCGCGTGCCGGCATTTGCGCAGCAGCTCATGTCGGCCTTCTGGCCCGGCCCGCTGACCCTGATCCTGCCGCGCAAAGAGGGCGTCGGCGCGGCGGCTGCCGGCGGGCAAAACAGCATCGGACTGCGCTGCCCGTCACACCCGGTGGCCCAAGCAGTGCTGTCGGTGCTGCGCAAGCCCTCAGAGGGCGGGCGCGTGGTGTGGGGGATTGCGGCCCCCAGCGCCAACCAATTCGGCCGGGTCAGCCCCACCACCGCGGCCCATGTGCACAGCGAATTCGGGGACGACTTGCTGATCCTGGACGGCGGGCCGTGTGAGGTGGGCATTGAGTCCACCATCATCGACTGCACCCGGGGTGCACCGGTGCTCTTGCGTCCCGGCTCCATCACCGCCCAACAGGTGGAAGATGCGTGCGGGCGTAAATTGCTATCAAAAGAAGAGCTGGAAGCGCAGACTCAGCAAGCGCCCCGGGCCTCCGGGACTCTGGAGTCGCACTACGCGCCCAGCGCCACGGTGCGCCTGATGGACGCCCAGGCTCTGCAAGCGGCCTTGGATTTGCTCAGCGGTACCACCCCGCCGGACAAGCGCCCCACGATCGCGCTGTACCACCGCAGCCCGCTGCATGTGCGCTCGCCGCTGGTGTCCCCCCACCGCATGCCAGTGCATGCCCAGCCGGCTGCGCACGAGCTGTTCTCCAAGCTGCGGGAAATGGATGCGCTCGGCGTCAAGCTGATCTGGGTCGAAACTCCGCCCGACACCCCCGAGTGGGATGGCGTGCGCGACCGCCTCATCCGCGCAGCGGCCTGAAGCCGCCCGCGGCCCGCGTTTTACTGATCCCGCCCGGCCCAGTCCACCAAGGCGTCTAGCGCAGGGCGGGCCTCATTGGCGTTGGGGTGGTTGATAAAGGCGACCAGCACATAGCGCTTGCCACTCACCGCATGCACATAGCCCGCCAAGCTGACCACGCCGGTCAGTGTGCCGGTTTTCAGGTGAGCGGTGCCGCTGGTGCGGGTCTTGATGCGCTTGAGCGTGCCATCGACCCCGGTGATCGGCAGGGATGACATCAACTCCGGCATAAAGGGTGCGGTGAACGTGGCTTGCAGCAGCCGGCCCATGGCTTGTGCGCTGATGCGCTCCTGGCGCGAGAGGCCGGAGCCGTTGTCCAGAACCGGGGCGTCGTCGGTGCCGATCCGGTCTTTCCACCAGCGTTGCACCAGCGTGCGGCTGGCGGCAAAGCTGCCCGGTGGCAGATTGACATCTGCCACCGTATCGGCCGGCAGGCCTTGGGCGGTGCCCGCTACGCGGCCCAACGTCAAAAACACCTGCTGGGCCATCACGTTGTTGCTGTATTTGTTGATGTCGCGAATCACCTCGGCCAGCGACGCGGACTGGGTCACCAGCGCTGGTTTGCCGGCCAACAGGGCTGCTGGCACGCTGCCAGTGCGCACGCTGCCCAGCACCCGGCCTCCCATGCTCTCCCACAGGCCTTGCACGGTGCGAGCGGCATAGGCTTTGGGGTCGGCGTAGGCCACAGGCCAGACCTTTTCACCACACGCCGCGGGGTAGTTGCCGCCAAAGCGGATGCGCAAGGGGTCTGAAAAATCAGCCTTGAGGGCGCCGCGGTAGTCTCCGCACTCGGCGGTGGTATTGAGCGCTACGGTGGCAGGCAGGCTCACTCCGGCCAGTGGCGGGTCGTACTGCACATAGGCGAGGTTGGCGCTGCGGTCCGGGGTGAAGGTCATCACCACCGACTTGAAGTTGAGCAGCATCGCATCGGGGGCCACGTTGTAGGGGCGCAGGGGCTCGCCATCGAACTTGGCCGGGTCGGGCTCGGGCACTTCGAGTGCGCTGCGGTCGAGCACGATGTCACCGGCAATGGTCTTGATGCCCATGCCCTGCACCCGGCGCAGCAACAGCCACAGGCGCTCCATCACCAGCTTGGGGTCACCCTGGCCCTTGAGGTAGAGGCTGCCATTGAGCACACCGTTTTGCACCGTGCCGTCCAGGTACACCGGCGTGGTCCAGGTGTAAGCGGGCCCCAGCAGGTCAAGGGCGGCAATGGTGGTCACCAGTTTCATGGTGGACGCCGGGTTCATGGGGCTGGTGCTGCGGTAGGCAAGGCGTGGTGCTGCGCCGCCTTGGGCATCGGTCACAAGGAACGACACCGCGTCGCGCGGCACTTTGGCGCGGGCCAGGGCAGCATCGACTTCAGGGGGGAGGGCTTGGGCCGAGACGGCGGCGTGCAGGGCCCACACGGCGAGGGCGGCACAAGCGGAGCGGGAAAGTGAGCGGGAGAACAACATGGGGGCATTATCCGGCCCGCCCCAGCAGGGATAATTGGGGCATGAACCTGTTGGCCCTGGATACCGGAACCGAATTTCTCTCGATCGCCCTGCGCACCGACGGGCCCCATGGCGCGCGTGTCGTGGAGCATCAGAGCGCCGGGGGGGCCAAGGCATCGACCGATTTGATTGCGGCCATATTGCAGATGCTGGCTGATGCCGGTGTCCGCTTGGCAGACCTGGATGCCATTTGCTTTGGCAGCGGCCCGGGCTCGTTTACTGGTTTGCGCACCGCTTGCTCGGTGGTGCAGGGCTTGGCCTTCGGGGCAGGGGTGCCGGTGTTGCCGGTGGACTCGCTGTTGGCGGTTGCCGAAGACGCGCGGTTTCGTGCCCTGCCCGACGTGCCAGTGCTGCAAGTGACCGCCCTGTTGGATGCCCGCATGGATGAGATGTATGCCGCCCGCTACCGTTTTGAAAGCGGCCAGTGGCAGACCTTGAGCGCCAGTGCCGTGCTGCGGCCCGAGGACTGGGCTGCCAGCCCGGCGGGCGACGCGCCCCATGTGGTGGCGGGCAATGTTTTTACGGTGTATGCCGATCGCCTGTCTCCTGCATCGCTCCATGCTGCGCAGGTCGTGCCGGCCTTGCCCTTGGCGGCTGCCATGTTGCGTGTGGCACCGGCCTTGCTCGCGCAGGGTCTGGCTGTGGATGCTGCTTTGGCCATGCCCAGCTACATCCGCGACAAAGTCGCCAAAACTACTGCCGAGCGGGAGGCTGAAAAAGCCGCCGTCCTTGCGGCTGCTGTGCCATGAGCCCCTATCGCACGGTGCCCGCGCCAGATGCGGTCCACGAGGCCGTTTTCGAGCCCATGCTCGCGGATTCGCTGGACCGGGTGCTTCAGGTGGAGCAGCGCACCTACGCCCACCCCTGGAGTCGGGCCAACTTTATCGACGCCCTGCACAGTGGCTACCAGGCCCAGATGATCACCGGCCGTGGCGAGTTGTTGGGTTACTTTGTGGCCATGAAAGGGGTGGACGAAGTGCACCTGCTCAACATCACGGTCGCCCCCGAATACCAATGCCAGGGCTGGGCCCGCGTCATGCTCGATGCCTTGGGCGTCTGGGCCCGCGGACAAGGCGCACAGTGGCTCTGGCTGGAGGTGCGGGTGCATAACGCACGCGCCATCCAGGTCTACGAGGCCCATGGCTTTCGCCGCGTGGGCATGCGCAAAGCCTATTACCCCGCAGACCGCGGGCAGCGCGAAGACGCCATCGTCATGAGCCTGGCACTGGAGCACTGAACACCATGGCATTGCAACTCGACGAGCGCCAACGCGCCATGCTGCTGGAGATGGGCGTTCGCGTCTGGTTGCCCGGCACCGCCTTCGCCGTCCTGGCAGATAACGACCCTGCACCGGTCGCACCCACCCGTGCGGCGGTGGCCAGCCCGGTGGCCCGTGCGCCGCAGCCCGCGCCGGTAGCGCCCAAGGCCCCGGCAACCGCCCCGGAGGCGGTGCCGGTGCAACCCTCGGACCTGGCCGCGCTGGATTGGAATGGCTTGGCAGACACTGCCGCGGCCTGCATCGCCTGCGGCTTGTGCGCGGGCCGCAAGTTCGGCACCCTGCAACCGGCCGCCCAAGCCCAGGCCGATTGGATGGTGGTGGGGGATCCGCCGGAAGAGGAGGAAGACGCCGCCGCCCAAGCCTTCACCGGTGCTCCCGGGCAACTGCTCGACAACATGCTGCAAGCCGTAGGGGTCAGCCGCACCGGCAGCGGGCCGCAAGGTGCCTATGCCACCAATGTGGTGAAGTGCCGCCCGCCGCATGGCCGCAACCCCGCGCCTGCCGACCTGGCGGAGTGCGCGCAGTTCCTGCAGCGCGAGGTAGAGCTGGTCCGGCCGAAAGTGATATTTGCGGTAGGCCGCTTCGCCATTCAGACCCTGCTGTCCGAGCATGGCGCGCTGGCCACCCAACCCTTGGGCAAGCTGCGCGGCATGGTGTACCGCTACCGCGGCATTCCGGTGGTGGTGAGTTACCACCCCAAGCTGCTGCTGCGCAACAGCGCGGACAAGGCCAAAGCCTGGGCTGACTTGTGCCTGGCCATGGACAGCATCGCCCCTTCTTAAAATAGGTTCCCATGACATTTATTGAACAATTGCGCACTGCCGAGCGCGAAAACGGCTCGTTGTTGTGCGTGGGGCTGGACCCGGAGCCGGCCAAATTTCCGACCCATTGGCGCGGAGACGCCAGCAAGATTTATGATTTTTGCGCCGCCATCGTGGACGCCACGGCAGATCTGGTGAACTCGTTCAAGCCGCAGATTGCCTACTTTGCCGCCCATGGCGCCGAGGCTCAGCTGGAAAAGCTGATGGAGCACATGCGTCGCACTGCGCCGGGCGTGCCGGTCATTCTGGATGCCAAGCGTGGCGACATCGGCAGTACCGCAGAGCAATACGCCAAAGAGGCATTTGAGCGCTACGGTGCCGATGCCGTCACCCTCTCGCCCTTTATGGGGTTTGACTCGGTCGCTCCGTATTTGAAGTACCACGGCAAAGGCGCGTTCCTGTTGTGCCGCACCTCCAACCCCGGGGGCGATGATTTCCAGCCGCAGCGCTTGCTGGATGTGCCCGGGCAGCCTCGGCTGTATGAACACATTGCAGCCCTCGCACAGAGCCCGTGGAACCTCAACGGCCAGTTGGGGCTAGTGGTCGGCGCCACCTATCCGGCGGAGATCGAGCGGGTGCGGGCATTGGCGCCCACGGTGCCCCTGCTGATTCCCGGGGTCGGCGCGCAGGGCGGTGATGCGGTCGCCACCGTCAAGGCCGGTTGGAAGTCAGTGAACGGCGAGACGACCGCGCCGATCGCGGTGAACTCTTCCCGCGCGATTTTGTATGCGTCTGCAGGCATGGACTTTGCCTCTGCTGCCCGGGCAGAAGCGACCCGGACCCGCGCAACCTTGCAACAGGCGGCGGCTGCGTAATCACCGTTGGTAAGTGTTTGTAACGCAGCTGATGGAATAGGGGTACCTCACCGTAATCTTCATTGAAGGGCTTGTTAGCAAGGGTGCGCAAGTCAATCCGCCAATGAAAGACGGTATGGAAACAGATACATCTCCTATGACACAGCAGCCGCGCGCCAGTGCACCTCAGCGGAGTGCCGGCATCTCCATGGTGGGGCTTTCAGCGGTGGCGTTGGCCGCCTGCGGCGGCGGGGAGGGTGGTAGCACTGCCGCCACAACGACGACTTACACGCCAGTAGACACGGGCAGGAGCGTGGCCTTGGCCAGCTTGGCTGCGCCTGTCAATGATGCGCAGGCGGCCCGGTTTCTCTTGCAGGCCGGTTTGTCGGCGAGCAGCGCCGAGATTGCCTCGGTACGCAGCTTGGGCTATGCCGGTTGGATGAAGGCCGAGATCGCCAAACCGTCAGGCATCAGTGGTTGGGACTGGCTCGACTCCCAGGGTTATGGCGATGCCTTGAATCCTGCCAACTATTACGACAACGATTACCCCGCCGACCACATGATCTGGAGCCAGTTGGCAACCGCCACAGACCCCATGCGCAAGCGCGCGGCCCTGGCGCTGTCAGAGTTAATGGTGGTGTCGCTCAGCAGCTTGGATATCGCCTGGCGCAGCCACGCGATCGCACGGTACTGGGACATTCTGGTGCAGCACGCGTTTGGCAATTTCAGGGATTTGCTGGAGGCGGTAACCCTCAATACCGCGATGGGGTTCTACCTCAATACCAAAGGCAACTTGAAGGAAAACGTCAGCACCGGTCGTTTGCCTGATGAGAATTACGCCCGCGAGGTCATGCAGCTATTCACCATCGGGCTCTACAAGCTGAACCCGGATGGCACTCAGCAGCTGGACGGCAATGGCAAGCCGCAAGAAACCTACACTCCCAGCGATGTCGCGAACTTGGCCCGGGTATTCACCGGCTATGACGTGGATCGCAGCCAGAACGTGGACACCGTGATTCCCCAAACCGGTGGCGGTACCCGTACTGTTGCGAACACCAGTTATGTCCGCTTGCCGATGAAGCTCACGGCGTCCAATCACTCCACATTGGCCGCCACCTTTCTTAACGTGACGATTCCGGCCAACACACCGGGCGCCCAGGCCTTGAAGACGGCGCTGGACACGTTGTTCAACCACCAGAACACGGCCCCGTTCATTTGCAAACAGCTGATCCAGCGCTTGGTAACCAGCAATCCCACTCCGGCCTACGTGGCCCGTGTGGCGGCTGTTTTTGCCAATAACGGGGCGGGTGTGCGCGGCGACATGGCCTATGTGTTTGCCGCCATCTTGAATGACGACGAGGCGCGCAACGCCAGCGGGCTGACTGCACCGGAGTTCGGCAAGCTGCGTGAGCCCATGTTGCGCTTGGTGCAGTGGCTGCGCACCTTCAACGTGACTTCCGTTGCGGGCACCTGGAAAATCTGGAATACGAGCAACGCGGCCGACTCTTTGGGGCAAAGCCCCTTGCGCTCTCCGTCGGTATTCAACTTCTTCCGCCCCGGCTATGTGCCGCCCTCCACAGTAGCGCCACCGGCTACCGGTTTGAGTGCTGGGAAAGTGGCCCCCGAATTCCAGATCGTGAACGAGAGCAGCGTCGGCGGCTACCTGAACCTCATGATGAATGTGATCGACACCGGCTTTAACTCCGGTGACATCAAGGCCGCGTACACCACTGAGCTGACGCTGGTGCTCGACCCGACAGCGCTGGTGCAGCGCCTGAACCTGCTGCTGGCCGCAGGACAGTTGTCCGCTAGCACGGTGAGTACCATAGTCACTGCCCTGGCTGGGGTGAATGTGACGGCAAGCAGCAGTGCCGCCATCAAGCGCAACCGGGTGTGCGCCGCGGTGCTCATGGTGATGGCGAGTGTGGAATATCTGGTTCAAAAATAAGGCGCAAACCGATGACAAGCTCAACCCTTCCTGATCTGCAGCGCCGTGCATTTTTGCGCCGCTCCGGCCAACTCGCCTTGACCGGTACCGCCCTGCCGTTTGCGATGAACCTGGCCGCACTGGGTGAGGCCGCAGCATTCAATGCCCCCTCAGGGGATTACAAGGCCTTGGTGTGCGTGTTTTTGTATGGTGGCAACGACTACGCCAACACCCTGATCCCTTACGACGACACCAACTACAACCTCTACAGCGCGATTCGTGGCGGCGGTAGTGGCCAGACGGCCGGCGGGATTGCACTTGCCAAATCGAGCTTGGCAGCAACCCTGTTGAACCCGATTGCTGCCCCTGTAGACAGCCAGTCCCAAACCGGGCGGCAGTTTGCCCTGAATCCCACCATGACCGGGCTTGCCGGTCTGTTCAATACCGGCAAGATGGCGGTGCAGCTCAACGTCGGGCCGCTGGTGAAGCCGCTGACGCGCGCCCAGTACGACAGCAACGATCGGGTCAGCTTTCCCCGGCCACCGCAGTTGTTTTCGCATAACGACCAGCAAAGCATCTGGCAATCGTCTTCCCCCGAGGGGTCGACAGTGGGCTGGGGCGGCAACCTGGGCGATCTGACCCTTGAGAACAGCTTGAACAGCAAAGCGGTGTTCACCGGGATCTCGGTCTCGGGGAATGCGGTGTTTTTGTCCGGCGATACGGCGCTGCAGTACCAGGTCAGCACCAGTGGGGCGATCAAAATCAAGCCAGCGACCAGCACCACGGTGTATGGAAACCCGTCGGTTGCAGCAGCGATTAGCAGTCTGATGCGGGAAAACCGGGTGCACAAACTCGAAAACGAATACAACGCCGTCACCAAGCGCGCTTTGGATGCCGAGTCTGCGGTAACCACCGCCTTGTCAGAGACCGTGCCCTCCACCGTGTTCCCTACGGATTCGCTGGGCAACCAGCTCAAGATGGTGGCGCGCTTGATCAAAGGGCGGGCCGCCTTGGGCGTGCGTCGGCAGGTGTTTTTTGTGTCGATCGGCGGATTCGATTTGCACGACAACCTGATCCGGGACCATGGCACTTTGCTAGGCCGGGTTAGTGCCGCCATGACCGCGTTTTACAACGCGACGGTGGAAATGGGCGTGGAGAACCAGGTCACCTCGTTCACTGCGTCTGACTTTGGCCGCACTTTGTCGTCTAATGGCGATGGCTCCGACCACGGGTGGGGTAGCCACCATTTTGTCGTGGGCGGTGCAGTAGACGGCCGGCGCTATTTCGGTGAAGCCCCGCCCATCAATGTGACCGATGGCACCGGCTGGCCCCGGGTCTATACCGCCGCGGAGCAATGGCATGTCGGGCAGGGCCGCTTGTTACCCCGCACCTCGGTAGATCAGTACGCTGCCACGCTGGCCAAATGGTTCGGTGTGACCCCCACCGAAATGCCCCAAGTGCTGGGCAATATCAACAACTTCGGGGCTCCGGCCGGCCGGGCAGATTACCCGTGGGATCTGGGTTTTATGACGTGATGCTATGAAAAAAGGAGCTGTTGGCGCATGTTTTACGAGCGCTACAGCCTGATTGCACGCGTTTTCATTGCTGAGGCTTTTCAATGCCCAGCTCGGCCAGTTCTGCATCCGTGAACACCCGGGAACGGGTGTGAAACGCTTTCCCCTCTGGTCCTTCGAGTGAGAAGGTGCCGCCGTGGCCTTCGATCACGTCGATGATGAGCTGGGTGTGTTTCCAGTACTCGTATTGCCCGATGCCGATGTAGAAGGGGCTGCCGCCGATGTCGCCCAAATACACATCGCCCGCACCCATGGTGATTTCGCCGGGCAGGTAACAGTTGGCCGCGCTGTTGTCGCAGCAACCGCCACTTTGGTGGAACATCAAATCGGGGCCATGCTTGGTTTTGAGGAAGGCCACCAGCTCCAGGGCAGCGGGGGTGGCTACTACTTTGTCGACCATGGTTTTGTCTCCTGTTCGCAATGTCACTTGAATCTACGGTCTAGGTGCTCGCAGCCAAACAACTTTTGTTGGCTCTCGCAACGCAATAACCCAACGGGGCGTCCACCTCATGCTGGAGTACCAGAAATCGGTGGCCACCCCGTCGGGTTACCGCGTTGGGTGCCAGTTGACGTGATTCGCTTTAAAAGAAGCCCAACTTGTTCTCAGAGTACGACACCAACAAGTTCTTGGTCTGCTGGTAGTGGTCCAGCATCATCTTGTGGGTTTCGCGGCCGATGCCGGATTCCTTGTAGCCACCGAATGCAGCGTGTGCGGGGTAGGCGTGGTAGCAGTTGGTCCACACGCGGCCTGCCTTGATGGCGCGGCCCATGCGGTAGGCCACGTTGCCGTTGCGGCTCCACACGCCAGCGCCCAAACCGTAGAGGGTGTCGTTGGCAATCGCCAAGGCTTCCGCTTCGTCCTTGAAGGTGGTCACGGCCAGCACCGGGCCGAAGATTTCTTCCTGGAAGATGCGCATTTTGTTGTGGCCCTTGAACAGAGTGGGCTGCACGTAGTAGCCGCCTTCCAGGTCGCCGCCGAGGTGGGCTTGGCCGCCGCCTGCCAACACTTCGGCTCCTTCTTGTTTACCCAGGTCCAAGTAGCTCAGGATCTTGGTCAGCTGCTCTTTGGAGGCTTGCGCGCCCATCATGCTGTCGGTGTCCAGCGGGTTGGCGTGCTTGATGGCAGCCACGCGCTTCAACACCCGCTCCATGAACTTGTCGTAAATGCTTTCCTGGATCAGTGCGCGGCTTGGGCAGGTGCAAACCTCACCTTGGTTGAAGGCAAACAGCACCAAGCCTTCGATGGCTTTGTCCAAAAAGGCGTCGTCCTTGTCCATGATGTCGGCAAAGAACACGTTGGGGCTCTTGCCGCCCAGTTCCAGCGTGGCGGGAATCAGGTTGTTGGCAGCGGCTTGGGCAATCACGCGGCCGGTGGTGGTGGAGCCGGTGAACGCGATCTTGGCAATGCGCTTGGAGGTGGCCAAAGGCATGCCGGCTTCTCGGCCATAACCGTTCACGATGTTGAGCACACCGGGCGGCAGCAGGTCAGCGATCAGCTCCGCCAAGATCAAGATGGAGATGGGGGTGGATTCGGCGGGCTTGAGCACCACGCAGTTGCCTGCTCCGAGGGCAGGCGCCAGCTTCCAGGCTGCCATCAAGATCGGGAAGTTCCAGGGAATGATCTGGCCGACCACGCCCAGTGGTTCCTGAATGTGATACGCCACGGTGTTCTCGTCGATGTTGGACAAGGCACCTTCTTGCGCACGCACGCAGCCGGCGAAGTAGCGGAAGTGGTCCACCGTCAAGGGGATGTCGGCATTCAGCGTTTCGCGGATGGCTTTGCCGTTGTCCACGGTTTCGGCGTAGGCCAGCAGCTCCAGGTTTTGCTCGATGCGGTCAGCAATCTTGAGCAAGATGTTGCTGCGGGTGGCCGCATCGGTCTTGCCCCAGGCGTCGCTTGCGGCGTGGGCAGCGTCCAGTGCCAGTTCAATGTCTTCTGCGGTGGAGCGCGCAGCTTGGGTGTAAACCTTGCCGCTGACGGGGGTGATGACGTCAAAGTACTGGCCCTTGACCGGTGGCACAAACTTGCCGCCGATGAAGTTGTTGTACTGGGATTTGTACGAGATCTTGGCGCCTGCTGCGCCGGGTGCTGCGTAAATAGCCATGGTTGTCGTCCTCTTGTGCTTGGTTTGATTTCCTGCGGAGTGGCTTCCGGCAGGTGCTCTTCTGACTCAAGAGGCGTGCCACCTGCGGGTGCGCATGCCCAGCGTTGATTTCATTGGGTTTTTTCTGTCTACAGGTTCGTCTGCCAGTGTCCGCTAGCCGGTGCTGTCACGCTTTGCCACAGTGACAGGTGTCACAAAATGGAACACTCGGACAGTTTTGAGGGTCTGCGCCATTGCTCCCTGCGCACACAACCCCCATACTGAAACGCAGAGCGGGGCGACATGACTCCGCGCAGGAGACAACGTGCGATCACCTTCCCCTTTGCTGGCCTTACGTCAGGCCCGACAGCAGCTTTTGGAAACCGGGCAGTGCCCGGTCGGTATCGTGGATGAGCGGCTGGCGCGCTCATGGCACCGTAGCATGGCGGCCGGTTTGGCGCCCACTGCCCGGGTCTCGCCCGAACATGCCAGCACCCACCATTTGCGCCATGTGCTGGCGAGTAACCATGCGCTGTTGGCCCACTCGCGCCCGGTCATGGAGTATGTGTTTGACCAGGTGCGCCAAAGCCAGAGCGTAGTGGTGCTGGCCGATTCCGCCGGCATGTTGATGCACACCCTGGGCGACCCGCATTTTGTCGACAAGGCCGAACGGGTGGCACTGACCAGTGGTGCGTCTTGGAACGAAAGCCACCGGGGCACCAACGCCATCGGCACCGCGCTGGCGGAGCGCGGTGCGGTGGAGATCCATGGCTCGGAGCATTTCCTGGAGCGCAATGGCTTCTTGACTTGCGCGGCCTCGCCGATTTTGTCGGCCACCGGCGAGTTAAGCGGCATTCTGGATATCTCCGGCGACCACCGCAATGGCCACGCTCACACCTTGGGGCTGGTCAGCACCGCCGCCCGCATGATTGAAAACCGCCTCATGGTGGCCACCTGTAAGCGCAATATCCGGCTGCATTTGCATGCGCACCCGGAGGGCATCGGCAGTGTGGCCGAAGGCATCATTGCGCTGTCAGACGACGGCTGGATTGTGGGCGCCAACCGCGTGGGCCTGGCGTTGCTGCGGCTCAACACCGGCGACATCGGTGCCACCTTGCTGGAGCGGGTGCTGGATGTGCGGCTGGACGACCTGCTCTCCCGCCACAAGCGCCGGCCTCTGCAAGCCCAGCAACTGCGACTGCACAACGGCGCCATCGTGTTCGCGCAGATTCAGGTGGATCCTGCGGTGCTGCCCGCCATCAGCCACGCCGCACTGTCACCTGCAGCCACGCCTGCTGCCACTGGCGCAGCCAAGCCCGGAGTCGATGCTCTAAGCGCACTGGACACGGGCGATGCCCGCTGGCGCAGCGCCGCCGACAAAGCGCGCCGCATCGTCGCCAAGCCGATCCCGCTGCTGGTGCAGGGTGAGTCCGGGGTGGGCAAAGAGATGTTCGCCCGCGCTTTGCACGCAAGCGGCCCGCGCCGTGACGGCCCCTTTGTGGCTATCAACTGCGGGGCCATTCCCGAGAGCCTGATCGAGTCCGAGCTGTTTGGCTATGTGGCGGGCGCTTTTACCGGTGCCCGCAAAGAGGGCAGCCCCGGCCGCTTGCGCGAGGCCCATGGCGGTACTTTGTTTCTGGACGAAATCGGCGATATGCCACTGACCATGCAAACCCGCTTGCTGCGAGTGCTGCAAGAGCGCACCGTGACCCCGGTGGGCGCGGGCAAAGCCGTGGCGGTGGACTTTGCGCTGGTGTGTGCCACCCATTGCAAGCTGGCGGAAGCGGCGGCCAATGGCAAGTTCCGCCACGACCTGTACTACCGCATCAACGGCCTGACGGTGACCTTGCCTGCCTTGCGCGATCGCAGTGACTTCGCAGCGCTCACCGAGCGGCTGTTGAGCGACTTGAGCCCCGCTCTGGCAGTGCAGGTTGCTCCGGAGCTGCTCAGCCGCTTGGCGGCCTATCCGTGGCCGGGCAACCTGCGGCAATACGCCAGCGTGCTGCGCACTGCCTGCGCCATGTTGCAAGACAGCGAAGACACGCTGGACTGGGCCCACATGCCCGATGACCTGTTGGAGGCGCTACAAGCCGTTGCGCCTGTGGCGGCGGCTAGCCCCACGGGCCCGGAAATGGCTGTAGGGGCCGCACCACTCGGGCCTCAGCCCGCGGCAGTACAGGTGCCCCAGAGCTTGCAAGCACTCTCGCAAGTGGCCATTCAGCAAACGCTGGAGGCCACGCGCGGCAATGTGTCGCTGGCCGCCCGCCAGTTGGGCATCAGCCGGCAGACCTTGTACCGCAAGCTGGCTGCTGCCAGCGTTTGATTTGCCATCCAATATTTGCTACTAAATTTGTAGCTGCTTGCGCATGTTTTATAAGGGCTAGAGCCTTTTTTGTTAAAAAAGGCGCCTGCATCCTCTTTTAAAGCAGCGCCTTCAAATAGCGCCCGGTATGGCTTGCAGGGTTGGCCGCAATGTCTTCCGGCGTACCTACGCCGACCACGGTGCCACCTCCCGCACCACCTTCAGGGCCAATGTCGATCAGCCAGTCAGCGGTTTTGATCACGTCCAGGTTGTGTTCAATGATGACGATGGTGTTACCCGCATCGCGCAACTGGTGCAGCACTTTGAGCAGCAGCGCAATGTCGGCAAAGTGCAGGCCGGTGGTGGGCTCGTCCAGGATATAGAGCGTGCGGCCGGTGTCTTTCTTGGACAGCTCCAAGGCTAGCTTTACCCGCTGCGCCTCGCCGCCGGATAGCGTGGTAGCAGCCTGTCCAAGGCGGATGTAGGACAGGCCCACATCCAGCAGCGTTTGCAGTTTGCGGGCGATGGTGGGCACCGCGTGCAAAAACTCGTAGGCAGCTTCCACCGTCATGTCCAGAATCTGGGCGATGTTCTTGCCTTTGTAGAGCACTTCCAGCGTCTCGCGGTTGTAGCGCTGGCCAGCACACACGTCGCAGGGCACGTACACATCGGGCAAAAAGTGCATCTCCACTTTCACCATGCCGTCGCCCTGGCAAGCCTCGCAGCGGCCACCGGCTACGTTGAAGCTGAAGCGGCCCGGGCCATAGCCCCGTTCGCGCGCGGTGGGCACCTCCGCCATCAGCTCGCGGATGGGGGTGAACAGACCGGTGTAGGTAGCCGGGTTGGAGCGCGGCGTGCGGCCAATGGGCGACTGGTCGACGTTGATGACTTTGTCGAAGTACTGGATGCCATCGATGCTCTCGTGGGCTGCTGGCTCGTCGTGCGCGCGGTAGAGCTGGCGTGCCACGGCGGCATACAGCGTGTCGTTCACCAGCGTGGATTTGCCTGAGCCGGACACGCCGGTCACGCAGGTCAGCAAGCCGACCGGGAAGTCCACACTCACGTGTTTGAGGTTGTGCCCTGTGGCCCCGGTGATGCGGATGGCTTGCAGTTCGCCTTGGGTGGCAATGTGCTGCGCCTGCCGCTCGGCCCAGGCCAATGCTGCCTTGCTGGGGGCGCTTTTGCCGGCACCTTTGGCAACCGGCTTGGCCTCTTCCACCACCGGTAGCCAAGGGGTGCGGCGCTTGGGCACTTCAATTTTCAGGGTCTTGGCCAGGTACTGGCCGGTGAGCGACGCCGGGGTGGCTTTGACTTCGTCAAACGTGCCCTGGGCAATTACCCGCCCACCGTGAACGCCCGCGCCCAGGCCCATGTCGATCACGTGGTCGGCCGCGCGCATCATGTCCTCGTCGTGCTCGACCACCAGCACGCTGTTGCCAATGTCGCGCAGGTGCTGCAGGGTGCCGATCAGGCGGTCGTTGTCGCGCTGGTGCAGGCCGATGCTGGGCTCATCAAGCACATACATCACGCCGGTCAGGCCGGAGCCGATCTGGCTGGCCAAGCGGATGCGCTGGCTTTCGCCACCAGACAGGGTTTCGGCACTGCGGTCCAGGCTCAGGTAGTTCAGGCCCACGTCGTTCAAAAACTTCAGGCGCAGGCCGATTTCGCGGATCACCTTGGCTGCAATTTCGCCGCGTGCGCCCGGCATCTGCAGGCTGTTGAAGTACGCAAAGCTTTCGCGCAGCGTGACGTGGCTGATCTCGTAGATCGCGCGCGCCTCGGTGCCTTCGCCGATCTTCACATGGCGTGCTTCTTTGCGCAGGCGGGAGCCGCCGCAGTCCGGGCAGGGCTGGGTGCTGCGCAAGCGGCCCAGGTCTTCCCGGACGACGGCAGAGTCGGTTTCCCGGTAGCGGCGCTGCATGTTGGGAATGATGCCTTCGAAGGGGTGCTTTTTCGTGACCTTCTTGCCCTGCGCGACGCTTGTGTCGCCTCTGGCTCCGCCCGAATCCATGATGTAGCTGAACTTGATCTCATCAGCGCCGGAGCCCTGCAGGATGGCGTGCTGCACCGTGTGCGGCAGGCTCTCAAACGAGGCGTCAATGTCGAACCCGTAGTGCTTGGCCAGGCTCTCCAGCATGCTGAAGTAGTAGCCGTTGCGCCGGTCCCAGCCTTTGATGGCGCCGCTGGCCAGGCTCAGCGTGGGGAAGGCCACCACGCGGGCCGGATCAAAAAACTCATGTTGGCCCAAACCGTCACAGGTCGTGCAGGCGCCGACCGGTGAGTTGAACGAAAACAGCCGCGGCTCCAGCTCCGCAATCGAATAGTTGCACACCGGGCATGCGAACTTGGCGTTGAACAAATGTTCCACGCCCGTGTCCATTTCGAGCGCAATCGCGCGGCCACTGGCAATGCGCAGGGCGGCCTCAAAGCTCTCGGCCAGCCGTTGCTTGAGGTCCTGCCGCACCTTGATGCGGTCGACCACCACGTCAATATCGTGTTTCTCGGTTTTTTTGAGTTCAGGCAGGTCTTCCGCTTCATAGGGCTTGCCATTGAGCCGGAATCGCACATAGCCCTGTGCCTGCATCTGGGCAAACAGGTCCTGGAATTCCCCTTTCTTCTCCCGCGCAACGGGCGCCAGAATCATCAGCTTGGTGTCTTCAGGCAATGCCAGCACGGCGTCCACCATCTGGCTGACGGTCTGACTTTGCAGGGGCAGGTCGTGGTCAGGGCAGTAAGGGGTGCCGGCGCGTGCGAACAGCAGGCGCAGGTAGTCGTGGATCTCGGTGACGGTACCCACGGTGGAGCGCGGGTTGTGGCTGGTGGCTTTTTGCTCGATGCTGATGGCGGGCGAGAGCCCTTCGATCATGTCCACATCGGGCTTGTCCATCAGTTGCAGGAACTGGCGTGCGTAGGTCGAGAGGCTCTCCACATAACGGCGCTGGCCCTCCGCATAGAGGGTGTCAAACGCGAGGCTGGACTTGCCCGAGCCCGACAGGCCGGTGATGACCACCAACTGGTTTCGCGGAATATCGATGTCGATATTCTTCAGGTTGTGGGTGCGCGCACCCCGCACACTGATGTTTTGCTGTTGCAGAGCGCGAGCGAGATATTTACCGTCGTCAGAAGAGGAGTTCAAGAGAGTGGCCGCCGGAAGAGTAACCCGCCATGATAGACAATGTCGGGCTGTGGCGTCACCCTCCGGTTTCTGCCACCCTTTAACGCTTGAGAGTGACCGATTTGTCCGTCCCCACTGATTCCGACACCACCATGACCCCGCTGGAGCGGCGCTCCAGTGCATCGCTGGCACTGATTTTTGCGTTGCGGATGCTGGGGCTTTTTCTGGTGCTCCCGGTATTCGCGTTGGAAGCCCGCAAATACCCCGGTGGGGACGATGCGGCGCTGGTGGGGATTGCGATGGGCGTATACGGCTTGACGCAGGGCTTGTTGCAGATTCCCTTCGGCATTGCTTCTGACCGGTTCGGGCGCAAGCCGGTGATGGTGGTTGGATTGCTGGTGTTTGCGCTTGGGAGTGCTGTGGCCGCTTGGGCGCCAACCTTAGAGTGGCTAGTAGCCGGCCGGGCAGTTCAAGGTGCCGGGGCTATTTCCGCAGCGGTAACCGCCTTGTTGGCAGACCAGACCCGGGACATCGTGCGTACCAAAGCCATGGCCTTGGTGGGGGCGAGTATCGGGTTGATGTTTGCCGTGTCTCTGGTGCTGTCGCCTTTGCTCGCAGCCCACATCGGCTTGCACGGCTTGTTTGCCCTGACCTCCGCGTTGGCGCTGGGCGGGGTCGCGGTGGTGATCTGGTGGGTACCGCCAGCGCCACTGCAGCAGGTGGACCAAGCCAGAAGCGGTGTGCTCGCCGTGCTGCGCCACCCGGCTTTGCTGCGATTGGATTTTGGTGTTTTTGTACTCCATGCGGTGCAACTGGCCATGTGGGTCGCGTTGCCCGCCATGTTGGTGCAAGCGGGATTGGCGCGCGATCAACATTGGCAGGTGTATCTGCCGGCGGTGTTGGCCTCGTTCTTCGTCATGGGGGCCACCCTCTTTCCGCTCGAGAAAAAAGGTTATCTGCGTGCAGTGTTTTTGTCCGCCATCGGGCTGATTTCGGTGGTGCAAGTGGCGCTGTGGCTGCTCACCCAGGCCGGGCCCAGTATCTGGACCATGGGTCTGGTGTTGTTTGTGTTTTTTTGCGGCTTCAATGTGCTGGAGGCCAGTCAGCCCAGTCTGGCCTCGAAGGCGGCGCCAGCCTCGGCCCGTGGTGCAGCACTGGGGGTTTACAACACTTTGCAGTCACTGGGTTTCTTTGCGGGCGGCGCTTTGGGCGGCTGGTTGGTCAAGTCTGCCGGGGCTCAGGCCTTGTTTGTGGCCAGTGGTGGCGCTATGGTGGCATGGCTGCTCGTCGCGTGGCGAATGGAGGCGCCTGCCGCTAAAGCTGCAGCAAAGGCGGGATAATCAGCGACTAATCTGGAGAAAACCATGGCATCCGTCAATAAAGTCATTCTGGTCGGCAATTGCGGCCGCGATCCTGAAATCCGCTACTTGCCCTCTGGTCAGGCGGTGGCGAACGTCAGTGTGGCAACCAGTAGTCGTCGCAAAGATCGAAACACGGGCGAAACCGTCGAAGACACCCAGTGGCACCGCGTCACCTTTTACGACCGCTTGGCAGAGATCGCCGGCGAGTACGTTAAAAAAGGTCGCCCGATCTATGTCGAAGGGCGTTTGAAATACGGCAAATACACCGACCAGTCCGGTATTGAAAAGAATACGGTCGATATCGTGGCCACCGAGCTGCAATTGTTGGGCGGTCGTGAAGGCATGGGCGGCCCTTCGGATGCGGGCGATGAGGGTGGTGCGCCACCACCCCGCCGCATGGCACCGCCCCCGCGTGCTGCTGCTCCGGCCCCTGCGCCTCGCCAGGCACCGGCTCCGCGCCCGGCCAGCGGCTTTGACGACATGGACGACGACATTCCTTTCTGAGGCCTGTTCACTGGAGTTTGACTGGTAACAGCGGCCCTGCCGCCTGCTGATGCCCATAAAAAAAGCGACCCTCAGGTCGCTTTTTTCGTGGAGGCCTGCGGCTTAGAAGGTGCGGCCTTTGGTGACGGTTTCTTTCAGGATTTTCCAGGCGCCGTTTGCGTATTCCATCGAGAGTGTTTTCTCAACGGTATCGCGGTAGTCTTCGGAGCCATATTCTTGGGTGAAAGACACTTCGGTTGTCTTGCCATCGCAGCGCGCGGGGGTGATGTTTTTCAGCACGGTAGAGATTCCACCTTGTTTGCCCACCCGCTTTTTACGCAAGTTTTCCCACTGCGAACGGCTCAGGCCTTGTGCGGGTACAAAGCTGTTTGAGTACGCGCTGAAGTAGCCGTTGATGTCTTTGCTATTCCACGAGGCGATCCACTTTTCAACGGAAGGTGCCACCGCATCACACAAAGCCTTGTTGGGTGCAGCTGGTGCCACGGGTACTGGCAAGGGCGCCGGTACGGGGGCGGCCGCAGCTACGGGCGTCGCCAAGGTGGGTTTTGGCAACGTGCTCTTGTCTAGAACGATGTCGGGGCCCAGGTCACTGGCGCACAGCATTGCGTCGTCGTTGGCGTCGGTGCCGCCGTTTTGCTCAGGGACGTTCACTTCCAAGGGGCGCAGCTTGAGCGCGCTCAGCAAGGTGCCGTTTACACCCAGAACCCGCGCTTTGGCGAGCGACAGGTCGTATTCGGCATTGACGAGCGCACGGCGTGCTTGGAAATACTCGTTTTCGGTGTCCAGCAGATCGAGCAAGGAGCGTTGCCCAATATCAAATTGCTGGCGGTAGGCTTCGCGCGCCTTGGACGTGGAGAGTTCGTGCTGGCTCAAGAAGCCGATTTGGGACTCGAGCTTTGCCACATCATTCAGTGCTATTCGGGCGGTTTGGCGCACGTCCCGGCAGACTTTGTCCCGGAGATCGTAGGTGGCATTGAGTTTGTCTGCGTATTGGCGAATGCGCGCTTGGTCGGAGCCGCCGCGGTACAAGTTGTAGTTCAGCACCAGCTGGACTGCAGAGTCGCGGTAGTCGCCGGTCACGGCGGAGCGGTTTGTCTCAAAACTCTGCGATGCCCGGAACTCCAGGGTCGGGTAGTTGGCGGCCTTGCGTAATTCAGCATCTGCACGGAATGCACGGATGTTGGACACCGCACCCAGAAACTCCGGGTTGCCGCGCACAGCGTTACCCACATAGTTTTCGCGCGCAGGGAGCGATGGTGTCAAGTTGGGAATGGGGCTGAGGTCGGCTGCGGGCTGCTCCCCGACCAGGCGTTGGTAGCGAGTGGAGACATCATGCAGGTTGGATGCTTCAGTGAGCCAGTTGGACTCGGCCAGAGCCAAGCGTCCGGAGGCTTGCTCTAAGTCCACCCGACGACCTACACCCGCCTTGACCCGCGTTTCGAGCCGGGTGTACACATCAAAGTGATTCGCGTAGTTTTCTTTGGCGAGCTCGACCAGTTCACGGAAGCGCTGTACATCCAGGAAGGCGCGAGCAGCCTCCAGGCCAATGTTGTCGCTGCTAGCCAAAAGGTCGTAGTAAGCCGCCATGCGGCTGTAGCCCAAGCGCCGTACATCGCTGGCAGTGGCAAAGCCGTCAAACAGGGTTTGCCGCAACTGGATGCTAGCGGTGGAGTTAGAGTACGCGCGATCTCCGGGCAAACCGGGGGAGAACGTGGATTTCTCGCCGACGGTTGCCTCCAAGTCGATCCGGGGCTTGAATCCGCCTTCCGCAACGGCGCGCTCGTTGGAGCTGGCCATCAGGTTCTTGTGTTTGAGTTTGACTTCCGGGTTTTCAAGGATCGCCTTCTCGACTGCATTGGACAGCTGAGTCGCAGGCTGTGCATGCGAAAAACCGGTGAGAAAAATACTGGCGATGGCAAAAGCTAACGGAGTGCGATGTGTCATTTTTTTCAGCTTTGCTAGCCTATACCGTCGGTGGCTAGGAGAGTCGGGATCAAAAACAAGGGGCTGTTACAAATTTTCACTTGTTTTGGTCTAGCTTGCAATTTTAACCCTTTGGGTCAAAATGAGACTAGCCATTCTGTGATAAATACCCGTTTTTTTATTTTTTCTTGATGTGCATCGCCTTTAACAAATTAATGGTTTCCGGTGCCGGCGGTTTGCTGCGTGTGCAACGGCTATTACTTTGGGGGCTATTGGGCGCGGCGATGCTGAGCCTTCACGTGGGGGCGGGTATTGATGCGGTCCAGGCGTCGTTTTTGCAACGTTGGGGAGCGGCTGCCCAACCCCGATTCGATGCGTGGCGCAAATTGCTCCCCACCTTGACTGAGTTGGGAGATACAGAGCGTCTTAAGCGCGTCAATAGTTTCGTGAATCAACAGGTGCAATTCAGCGAAGACACGGTCGTGTGGGGGCAGGCAGATTATTGGGCGACGCCTGTCGAGACGCTAGGGCGTGGTGCCGGAGATTGCGAGGACTTTGCTATTGCCAAGTACTTCACACTCCTTCAGGTTGGGGTTGCGCCCGATAAGCTCCGCTTTATTTACGTGCGCGCCAAGACGGGTACGTCTGATGCAACCCAGGCGCACATGGTGTTGGCCTTTTATGCCTCGCCTGATGCGGAACCTTTGGTAATGGATAACTTGGTCGGTGAGATCAAACCGGCCTCGCGCCGCCCGGACTTGGTACCGGTGTTTAGTTTTAACAGTACGGGCGTTTTCACCGGCGCGGCGGGCGCGAGCCCTGCTGCGGGGGGAACCGGGCGTTTGTCGCGGTGGGAAGATTTGTTACGCCGGGCTAAGGCCGAAGGCTTTGAGTAATTTAGTAGGAAGAGGAAACACCCATGTCTATGTACCGACAACTGTGGCTGGCGATCATTGCCAGCATGTTGCTGGCCCTTGGTGGGGGCTTGTTGGCATCGCTGCTCTCGGCGCGGGGCTACCTGGAGTCGCAATTGGCGATCAAGAATACCGACAACGCCACGGCTCTGGCGCTTGCATTGAGCCAGAGCGATCCGGATCCGGTGAGCGTGGATTTGGTGTCTGCATCATTATTTGATAGCGGTCACTACCAACTTGTGCGTGTGCTGGACCCGACAGGTAATGTGATTTCTGAGCGGATTGCTCCGCCGGGAGAGCTCGATGCACCCGCATGGTTTGCGGCATTGCTTCCGATTCAATCGGCTCCGGGGCAGGCGCAGATATCCAATGGCTGGAAGCAGTTCGGCACGGTTACCCTGATCAGCCATAGCCGTTTTGCTTATGGCGCTTTATGGAAAAGTGCTTATGACATGACGCTTGCACTCGCTTTGGCCGGATTGGTCGGCGGCTGGTTGGGCAGCTCGGTACTGGGGCGCTTGCGACGACCTTTAGACACGGTGATAGAGCAAGCGACAGCCATCACGCAGCGACGCTTCGTCACGGTGGAGGAGCCCAAGGTACCAGAGCTGAAGCAACTGGCCAGCGCAATGAATGCAACGGTCGGGCGCCTGAAGTCGATGTTTGATGATGAAGCCCTTCGTCTTGAGCAAGTCAGGCAGGAGGCCAACTTTGATAACTTGACCGGGCTGGCTAATCGTGCGTATTTCATGGCCCGATTGCGTCAAGGCATGGATGCAGAAGACTCCTCCGGTGGTGTGCTGTTGATGGTTCGTTTGGCGGACCTCGCAGGCATCAACCGGCGCCTGGGGCGTGCAGCGACGGACGATTTTTTAAAGCTGACAGGAAATGTTCTCAAGCGGGTTGCTGAGGCCCATTCAGAGAGCGTGCCTGCCCGATTGAATGGCGCTGATTTCGCACTTTTGCTGCCTGCCAATGTGGACGGGCAGGAGCTCGCAAGCCGACTCATCCAGGTACTGATTAAGGAGGCTGCCCCCTTTGTGGAGGGCGGCAATACCGCCGCCGTGGGCTATGGGCGGTTCAGCCAAGGCGAAAACATCGGCGAGCTTCTTGCGCGTATTGACAGTGCATTGGCGACTGCAGAGGCCTCTCAGGCGAACAGTATTCAAGAGGCGCGTGTCTCGACAGATGATGATTTGCCACGTACCGCAGACCAGTGGGCCATCATGATTCGCCGTGCTTTGGAGCACGGCTGGGTGCGTCTAATTTCATTCCCCGTAATGACCATGTCTGGCGGCCTGTCTCATCGCGAGTGCCCTTTGCGCTTGATGTTTGACGAGCGCGGGGAATGGTTGCCGGCTGGGCGTTTTTTGCCGATTGCCGAGCGATTGAAGTTGACGTCGGCTCTAGACTTTACCGCGGTGGAACTAGGCCTTAAAGAACTTGCGCGTCAGCCTGATTTGCCGGGACTCGCCATCAACTTATCTGCCAGTTCGCTGGAGGACGCTACTTTTCAGCCCAAACTTTTGACACTTTTAAAGCAGCATGCTTCAGTCGCTCAGAAATTATGGCTCGAGGTTGCTGAGGAAGGCGCGTTTAAGCATTTAGATGCTTTTCGATCGCTTTGCCCAAGTGTCAAGGCGGCAGGCTGCCATCTGGGGCTGGAGCACTTCGGACACCGATTCAGCCAGATCGGTCGGTTGCATGACCTTGGCTTGGATTACTTGAAGGTGGACTCTAGTTTTGTTCGAGGAATAGATAGCAATGCGGGCAATGCTGCTTTTCTAAAGGGCTTGTGCTCTATTGCACACAATATTGGTCTTCAGGTCTTGGCCGAGGGCGTATCAACGCCAGAAGAGTTGAGTGCCTTGGGTACCTTGGGGTTTGATGGTGTTACAGGTCCCGCAATCAGCGAATAATCCAGTCAAGGCATCGCTCACGATCTCCTTCATGCTCCTTAGGCTCAAAAAAAGCCCGCTGAATTTCAGCAGGCTTTTCTAGGGGGTTAGTGTTAATCGGTAATCAACTTCCCTTTGGATAGCAGGTCCTGAATGATGGCTGCATCGGTGTTTCCAACCCCCAATGCATTCGGCAGGTTCACACCAAGGGTAATAGTCTGATCGTCTTTGGTTGCTGCAAACCCTCCTGCACCATATGCGCCGGTGGTGCTGATGTGGACAATCGTAGTTCCTGCCTGAACCTCAAAGTGCAAATAGTCCGTCAAGTTGCCCGTTCCTGTTCCGCGATTTTCCCCAACCAGTAGGTCACGCAGGTCAATTACGTCACCACCAGCTGCGGGTGTGGCAACGTTGAAGTCAGTAATGGTATCGGCAGCGGGCGTTCCCACCGTGCCGCGATCCACCAGGTTCCAGACGAACGTGTCACTGTCTGCGCCACCTGTCAAAGTGTCGTTGCCTGCGCCACCAATCAACACGTCAGTTCCTGCCCCTCCACGAAGAATGTCAGTTCCTTCGCCGCCATCAAGCACGTCATTGCCTGCGGTGCCTGCAGCGCCTCCTAAAGTGTCGTTGCCCAGCCCGCCCTTGATTTGGTCATTGCCTGTGGTTCCGTTGAGCGCCGTCGTGTCGTTGCCGGTCGTACCCAAAATGTCTGTATAACCATTGACCTCGTCGTACACCATGTCCGTGGCGACGAATTTTGACTTGACATCAAAATCCAATGTTTGCGACGCGGAAGATATAGTGCTGCCATTGCTGGTTTCAGTACTGGTTGCTACTACACCGATCGAAAAATGCCCGACGTTGGTGTCGGCAAAGCGCAACTGCGCAGTTGCAAGCTCAGAGGCTGCAATGGTGATGGCACCTCCAACTATGGCGTGCGTAGTTGTTGAAGACACAATCGTCGAGCCCGCAGGAACTCCAGTGAATGTGTATGTCAGTGCCTCGGAGCCATCGGTATCGGTGAGCGCACCGCTGACGTAGTTCGCCAATGCCACAGATGTGGAGCCTGCTATTTCACCCGCACCGGCTGCCACACCCTGATAGGCAATGACCTTCATATCATCAATAAATGCACCGCGTCCATTGGCGTTGAATGTGGTTGCATCTGTCCGAATCAAGATGGTGTGTGCTGCTCCATCCCCCGTGAAGGTGTAGACCAAGTTCTTCCAGTCGATAGAAGTCTGTGGACTGGTGTTGGAGTAAGTCTGTACCAGAGTGCCATCCAAGTAGATGCCAATTTGTGTAAATGTATTGGCAAATCCTGGGCGTCCTGCAAAGTCGAAAGACAATTCATAGGCCATGCCGGCGGTAGTAGCAATGGACCGGCTTACGCCTAACGTTTGAATCAGCGCGCCAGTACCGTCCGCATTATTGAGTTCAAGGAAGGTATTTCCGTTTCCAGCGGCGGCATACACAACGTTGGTCCCGCCGTCTTGGCGCTGCTGTCCATCCAGATCTGTCCAAGTTTCGAACGCGTTGGTACCGCCAGCAAAGGTGTCCGGTGTGGTCACCAATGTCCAGCCTTCCAGCGTAGTGCCGGAATTTGCTTCGCTGGTGTTGTTCGAGTTTGGCGCGCTTTCCCAGCTGTTATTGAACACCACGACAGCACCACGGTCTTGCACTGTTAATGTCGGCACATCTGCAACAGGCGCAATGTCGATGGCCATCGTCGCTGTGTTGCTGTTTGCAATTCCGTCAAAGCCTTGGTAGGTGAAATTGGCGTAGTCTTTTAGTTGGTTACCTACTCCAGCCGTTGGACTCGCGTCCACCCCAGATTCATTGAGGTCTGGCAAAAAGCGGAAATTGCCAGCGTCAATTGTGGCTTTTGAGATCAATTGGTTGGCGGCAACGCTAGTCCAAGTTATCCCATCGACAGAAGTTTGCAATACGCCATTTATTCCAGTTAGGCCCGTCACGCGCACGCCAAGGTTCGCAGCGGGAGTGTCTTGGTCAGCGATATTGAATTGTGCCCAAGTGAATACTAATGGCGTATCTTCAATACCCAAAGCGGTGCCATTGGCAGCGGTTGGTATGGCGTTATCGTCATTCAGGATGGTGCCGGTGGCCGCAGCGGTCGTAGCTGTCAGGGCCACCGCGTTGCTGGTGGCGCTGTCGATGGTGGCGGTCACTGTCTCATTGCCCTCGAACGTGGTGTCCGCAGTGGGGTCAATGGTGATAGTGGCCGTGGTCGAACCTGCCGGGATGGTCACGCTGCCGGTCAAGGGGGAGCCGGTGTAGTCGGTGCCGTTAGTGGCCGAGCCGCTGAGGGTGTAGTTCACCGTGGTGGCAAACGCAGACGGATTGCTCAGGGTGAAGGTGTACACCAGGTTGGTGGCGCCATCTTCTGCCACGCTGGCAGGAGACACAGAGACAGCAACCGTGGGTTGGTCGTTGTCGGTGATGGTGCCGGTGGCGACATTATTGGTCGCACTGACAGTGGCCCCGCCGGTGGCGGTAGTCACAGTGGCGATCACAGACTCATTGGCCTCAAAGACGTTATCGCTGGTGGGATCGACCGTGAAAGTCGCAGAGGTCTGACCGGCCAGGATCGTGACGGTACGGGTCGCAGCGGTGACGTAGTCGGTGCCCTCGGTGGCAGAGCCAGTGAGGGTGTAAGTGACCACCGTATCGACGGAGCTGGGGTTGCTCAGGGAGACGGTGTAGGTCATCACGTTACCGGCGGCCGCGTCTTCAGCGATGGTGCCTGGAGCCACGGCAATGGAGACCACAGGAGCGTTGTCATCGTTGGTGATGGTGCCGGTGGCCGCAGCGGTCGTAGCTGTCAGGGCCACCGCGTTGCTGGTGGCGCTGTCGATGGTGGCGGTCACTGTCTCATTGCCCTCGAACGTGGTGTCCGCAGTGGGGTCAATGGTGATAGTGGCCGTGGTCGAACCTGCCGGGATGGTCACGCTGCCGGTCAAGGGGGAGCCGGTGTAGTCGGTGCCGTTAGTGGCCGAGCCGCTGAGGGTGTAGTTCACCGTGGTGGCAAACGCAGACGGATTGCTCAGGGTGAAGGTGTACACCAGGTTGGTGGCGCCATCTTCTGCCACGCTGGCAGGAGACACAGAGACAGCAACCGTGGGTTGGTCGTTGTCGGTGATGGTGCCGGTGGCGACATTATTGGTCGCACTGACAGTGGCCCCGCCGGTGGCGGTAGTCACAGTGGCGATCACAGACTCATTGGCCTCAAAGACGTTATCGCTGGTGGGATCGACCGTGAAAGTCGCAGAGGTCTGACCGGCCAGGATCGTGACGGTACGGGTCGCAGCGGTGACGTAGTCGGTGCCCTCGGTGGCAGAGCCAGTGAGGGTGTAAGTGACCACCGTATCGACGGAGCTGGGGTTGCTCAGGGAGACGGTGTAGGTCATCACGTTACCGGCGGCCGCGTCTTCAGCGATGGTGCCTGGAGCCACGGCAATGGAGACCACAGGAGCGTTGTCATCGTTGGTGATGGTGCCGGTGGCCGCAGCGGTCGTAGCTGTCAGGGCCACCGCGTTGCTGGTGGCGCTGTCGATGGTGGCGGTCACTGTCTCATTGCCCTCGAACGTGGTGTCCGCAGTGGGGTCAATGGTGATAGTGGCCGTGGTCGAACCTGCCGGGATGGTCACGCTGCCGGTCAAGGGGGAGCCGGTGTAGTCGGTGCCGTTAGTGGCCGAGCCGCTGAGGGTGTAGTTCACCGTGGTGGCAAACGCAGACGGATTGCTCAGGGTGAAGGTGTACACCAGGTTGGTGGCGCCATCTTCTGCCACGCTGGCAGGAGACACAGAGACAGCAACCGTGGGTTGGTCGTTGTCGGTGATGGTGCCGGTGGCTGCGGACGCTGTTGGGCTCAGGCCCAGGGCCGTGCCGTTAGTCGTCGCACCGGTCAGCGTAGCGGTGACCGACTCATTGCCTTCGAACACGGTGTCCGAGGTCGGATCGACCACGAAGTTGACCGAGGTCTGACCGGCTGGGATCGTGACGGTCTTGGTGACGGCAGCGTAGTCGGTGCCCTCGGTGGCTGTGCCCGTCAGGGTGAAGGTCACGGTGGTGTCGAAGGCCGAGGTCTTGCCGTTGGCCAGGCTGACGGTGTAATTCAGGTTGGTGGCACCGTCTTCATCGACTGACGGCTGGGCGACCGAGATCGCGACCGTAGGCGCATCGTTGTCGGTGGGGCCGCCGGGAGGCGAGCCGGTGCCGTCGTCCTTGATGGTGCCGGAGCCGGAGTTATCGGCAATGGCAGAGCCGGCAGAAGCGTTGGAGAGATTGACGGTAAAGGCTTCGCTGACCTCGTAGACGGTGTCATTGGTGACGTTCAGGGTCACGGTCTGTGTGAGCACGCCGGGGGCGAAGGTCAAGGTGCCAGCCAATGCGCTGGTGCCTGCGGTGACGTCGCTACCGGCGGCGCCCACGCTGGCGGTGCCGCTGGCGGCGGCGTAGTCCACGGTGAGCGCACTGGCGCCTGGGTTGGACAGGGTCACGGTGAAGGTGATGGTGCCTGCGCCCTCATTGACGGAGACGTCATTGATGGAGAACTGGGGCGTACCGTCGTTATCGGTGATGGTGGCGGTGCCGGAGGCAGGCGTCGTGGTGGCGCCGGAGACCGGAGTGGCGGTCAGGGTGAAGGATTCGTTACCTTCAGAGATCACATCATCGGTGGTGGCCAGGCGCAGCTGCACGGAGGTCGCACCTGCGGGGATGGTCACATTGCCGGTCACAGGAGTCCACACGGGAGAGGCGACAGTGCCGCTGTTGAACTCCAGGTTGCTTGGGGCGGCGGTATCGGTGCCCAGGGTGGCAGAGCCACTGGCCAGCGATGGTGTGAAAACCACCGGGCTGGTGCTGGGGTTGGAGATGCACACGGTGATGACGGCGCTGGCGCCTTCTGCGACCGAGATGCTGGCCACGGACAAGACGGGGGTGTCGTTGTCGGAGCCAGGAGGGCCGCCGGTGCCATCGTCGTTGATGGTGGTGAGCACAGAGCCGGTGGCAATGGTGGCGCCGCCGGTGGGGGCCGACAGATTGACGGAGAAGTTCTCGGCACCTTCAAACGTGGTGTCGTTGGTAATAGCCACGGTAAACGTCTGGCTGGTCACACCGGGGGCAAACGTCAGGGTGCCTGTGGTGGAGGCGAAGTCGGTGCCGGAAGTGGCAGTGCCAGTGGAGGCGTTGTAGGCCACCGTGATGGGGCCGCTGGCGGCGTTGGAGAGGGTGACGGTGTAGGTCAGGGTGCCTGCGGCTTCGTTGACGGTTGCGGGGCCGGTGATGACCAGGCTAGGCGCATCGTTGTCGGTGGGGCCGCCGGGAGGCGAGCCGGTGCCGTCGTCCTTGATGGTGCCGGAGCCGGAGTTATCGGCAATGGCAGAGCCGGCAGAAGCGTTGGAGAGATTGACGGTAAAGGCTTCGCTGACCTCGTAGACGGTGTCATTGGTGACGTTCAGGGTCACGGTCTGTGTGAGCACGCCGGGGGCGAAGGTCAAGGTGCCAGCCAATGCGCTGGTGCCTGCGGTGACGTCGCTACCGGCGGCGCCCACGCTGGCGGTGCCGCTGGCGGCGGCGTAGTCCACGGTGAGCGCACTGGCGCCTGGGTTGGACAGGGTCACGGTGAAGGTGATGGTGCCTGCGCCCTCATTGACGGAGACGTCATTGATGGAGAACTGGGGCGTACCGTCGTTATCGGTGATGGTGGCGGTGCCGGAGGCAGGCGTCGTGGTGGCGCCGGAGACCGGAGTGGCGGTCAGGGTGAAGGATTCGTTACCTTCAGAGATCACATCATCGGTGGTGGCCAGGCGCAGCTGCACGGAGGTCGCACCTGCGGGGATGGTCACATTGCCGGTCACAGGAGTCCACACGGGAGAGGCGACAGTGCCGCTGTTGAACTCCAGGTTGCTTGGGGCGGCGGTATCGGTGCCCAGGGTGGCAGAGCCACTGGCCAGCGATGGTGTGAAAACCACCGGGCTGGTGCTGGGGTTGGAGATGCTCACGGTGAAGACGGCGCTGGCGCCTTCTGCGACCGAGATGTTGGCCACGGACAAGACGGGGGTGTCGTTGTCGGAGCCAGGAGGGCCGCCGGTGCCATCGTCGTTGATGGTGGTGAGCACAGAGCCGGTGGCAATGGTGGCGCCGCCGGTGGGGGCCGACAGATTGACGGAGAAGTTCTCGGCACCTTCAAACGTGGTGTCGTTGGTAATAGCCACGGTAAACGTCTGGCTGGTCACACCGGGGGCAAACGTCAGGGTGCCTGTGGTGGAGGCGAAGTCGGTGCCGGAAGTGGCAGTGCCAGTGGAGGCGTTGTAGGCCACCGTGATGGGGCCGCTGGCGGCGTTGGAGAGGGTGACGGTGTAGGTCAGGGTGCCTGCGGCTTCGTTGACGGTTGCGGGGCCGGTGATGACCAGGCTAGGCGCATCGTTGTCGGTGGGGCCGCCGGGAGGCGAGCCGGTGCCGTCGTCCTTGATGGTGCCGGAGCCGGAGTTATCGGCAATGGCAGAGCCGGCAGAAGCGTTGGAGAGATTGACGGTAAAGGCTTCGCTGACCTCGTAGACGGTGTCATTGGTGACGTTCAGGGTCACGGTCTGTGTGAGCACGCCGGGGGCGAAGGTCAAGGTGCCAGCCAATGCGCTGGTGCCTGCGGTGACGTCGCTACCGGCGGCGCCCACGCTGGCGGTGCCGCTGGCGGCGGCGTAGTCCACGGTGAGCGCACTGGCGCCTGGGTTGGACAGGGTCACGGTGAAGGTGATGGTGCCTGCGCCCTCATTGACGGAGACGTCATTGATGGAGAACTGGGGCGTACCGTCGTTATCGGTGATGGTGGCGGTGCCGGAGGCAGGCGTCGTGGTGGCGCCGGAGACCGGAGTGGCGGTCAGGGTGAAGGATTCGTTACCTTCAGAGATCACATCATCGGTGGTGGCCAGGCGCAGCTGCACGGAGGTCGCACCTGCGGGGATGGTCACATTGCCGGTCACAGGAGTCCACACGGGAGAGGCGACAGTGCCGCTGTTGAACTCCAGGTTGCTTGGGGCGGCGGTATCGGTGCCCAGGGTGGCAGAGCCACTGGCCAGCGATGGTGTGAAAACCACCGGGCTGGTGCTGGGGTTGGAGATGCTCACGGTGAAGACGGCGCTGGCGCCTTCTGCGACCGAGATGTTGGCCACGGACAAGACGGGGGTGTCGTTGTCGGAGCCAGGAGGGCCGCCGGTGCCATCGTCGTTGATGGTGGTGAGCACAGAGCCGGTGGCAATGGTGGCGCCGCCGGTGGGGGCCGACAGATTGACGGAGAAGTTCTCGGCACCTTCAAACGTGGTGTCGTTGGTAATAGCCACGGTAAACGTCTGGCTGGTCACACCGGGGGCAAACGTCAGGGTGCCTGTGGTGGAGGCGAAGTCGGTGCCGGAAGTGGCAGTGCCAGTGGAGGCGTTGTAGGCCACCGTGATGGGGCCGCTGGCGGCGTTGGAGAGGGTGACGGTGTAGGTCAGGGTGCCTGCGGCTTCGTTGACGGTTGCGGGGCCGGTGATGACCAGGCTAGGCGCATCGTTGTCGGTGGGGCCGCCGGGAGGCGAGCCGGTGCCGTCGTCCTTGATGGTGCCGGAGCCGGAGTTATCGGCAATGGCAGAGCCGGCAGAAGCGTTGGAGAGATTGACGGTAAAGGCTTCGCTGACCTCGTAGACGGTGTCATTGGTGACGTTCAGGGTCACGGTCTGTGTGAGCACGCCGGGGGCGAAGGTCAAGGTGCCAGCCAATGCGCTGGTGCCTGCGGTGACGTCGCTACCGGCGGCGCCCACGCTGGCGGTGCCGCTGGCGGCGGCGTAGTCCACGGTGAGCGCACTGGCGCCTGGGTTGGACAGGGTCACGGTGAAGGTGATGGTGCCTGCGCCCTCATTGACGGAGACGTCATTGATGGAGAACTGGGGCGTACCGTCGTTATCGGTGATGGTGGCGGTGCCGGAGGCAGGCGTCGTGGTGGCGCCGGAGACCGGAGTGGCGGTCAGGGTGAAGGATTCGTTACCTTCAGAGATCACATCATCGGTGGTGGCCAGGCGCAGCTGCACGGAGGTCGCACCTGCGGGGATGGTCACATTGCCGGTCACAGGAGTCCACACGGGAGAGGCGACAGTGCCGCTGTTGAACTCCAGGTTGCTTGGGGCGGCGGTATCGGTGCCCAGGGTGGCAGAGCCACTGGCCAGCGATGGTGTGAAAACCACCGGGCTGGTGCTGGGGTTGGAGATGCTCACGGTGAAGACGGCGCTGGCGCCTTCTGCGACCGAGATGTTGGCCACGGACAAGACGGGGGTGTCGTTGTCGGAGCCAGGAGGGCCGCCGGTGCCATCGTCGTTGATGGTGGTGAGCACAGAGCCGGTGGCAATGGTGGCGCCGCCGGTGGGGGCCGACAGATTGACGGAGAAGTTCTCGGCACCTTCAAACGTGGTGTCGTTGGTAATAGCCACGGTAAACGTCTGGCTGGTCACACCGGGGGCAAACGTCAGGGTGCCTGTGGTGGAGGCGAAGTCGGTGCCGGAAGTGGCAGTGCCAGTGGAGGCGTTGTAGGCCACCGTGATGGGGCCGCTGGCGGCGTTGGAGAGGGTGACGGTGTAGGTCAGGGTGCCTGCGGCTTCGTTGACGGTTGCGGGGCCGGTGATGACCAGGCTAGGCGCATCGTTGTCGGTGGGGCCGCCGGGAGGCGAGCCGGTGCCGTCGTCCTTGATGGTGCCGGAGCCGGAGTTATCGGCAATGGCAGAGCCGGCAGAAGCGTTGGAGAGATTGACGGTAAAGGCTTCGCTGACCTCGTAGACGGTGTCATTGGTGACGTTCAGGGTCACGGTCTGTGTGAGCACGCCGGGGGCGAAGGTCAAGGTGCCAGCCAATGCGCTGGTGCCTGCGGTGACGTCGCTACCGGCGGCGCCCACGCTGGCGGTGCCGCTGGCGGCGGCGTAGTCCACGGTGAGCGCACTGGCGCCTGGGTTGGACAGGGTCACGGTGAAGGTGATGGTGCCTGCGCCCTCATTGACGGAGACGTCATTGATGGAGAACTGGGGCGTACCGTCGTTATCGGTGATGGTGGCGGTGCCGGAGGCAGGCGTCGTGGTGGCGCCGGAGACCGGAGTGGCGGTCAGGGTGAAGGATTCGTTACCTTCAGAGATCACATCATCGGTGGTGGCCAGGCGCAGCTGCACGGAGGTCGCACCTGCGGGGATGGTCACATTGCCGGTCACAGGAGTCCACACGGGAGAGGCGACAGTGCCGCTGTTGAACTCCAGGTTGCTTGGGGCGGCGGTATCGGTGCCCAGGGTGGCAGAGCCACTGGCCAGCGATGGTGTGAAAACCACCGGGCTGGTGCTGGGGTTGGAGATGCTCACGGTGAAGACGGCGCTGGCGCCTTCTGCGACCGAGATGTTGGCCACGGACAAGACGGGGGTGTCGTTGTCGGAGCCAGGAGGGCCGCCGGTGCCATCGTCGTTGATGGTGGTGAGCACAGAGCCGGTGGCAATGGTGGCGCCGCCGGTGGGGGCCGACAGATTGACGGAGAAGTTCTCGGCACCTTCAAACGTGGTGTCGTTGGTAATAGCCACGGTAAACGTCTGGCTGGTCACACCGGGGGCAAACGTCAGGGTGCCTGTGGTGGAGGCGAAGTCGGTGCCGGAAGTGGCAGTGCCAGTGGAGGCGTTGTAGGCCACCGTGATGGGGCCGCTGGCGGCGTTGGAGAGGGTGACGGTGTAGGTCAGGGTGCCTGCGGCTTCGTTGACGGTTGCGGGGCCGGTGATGACCAGGCTAGGCGCATCGTTGTCGGTGGGGCCGCCGGGAGGCGAGCCGGTGCCGTCGTCCTTGATGGTGCCGGAGCCGGAGTTATCGGCAATGGCAGAGCCGGCAGAAGCGTTGGAGAGATTGACGGTAAAGGCTTCGCTGACCTCGTAGACGGTGTCATTGGTGACGTTCAGGGTCACGGTCTGTGTGAGCACGCCGGGGGCGAAGGTCAAGGTGCCAGCCAATGCGCTGGTGCCTGCGGTGACGTCGCTACCGGCGGCGCCCACGCTGGCGGTGCCGCTGGCGGCGGCGTAGTCCACGGTGAGCGCACTGGCGCCTGGGTTGGACAGGGTCACGGTGAAGGTGATGGTGCCTGCGCCCTCATTGACGGAGACGTCATTGATGGAGAACTGGGGCGTACCGTCGTTATCGGTGATGGTGGCGGTGCCGGAGGCAGGCGTCGTGGTGGCGCCGGAGACCGGAGTGGCGGTCAGGGTGAAGGATTCGTTACCTTCAGAGATCACATCATCGGTGGTGGCCAGGCGCAGCTGCACGGAGGTCGCACCTGCGGGGATGGTCACATTGCCGGTCACAGGAGTCCACACGGGAGAGGCGACAGTGCCGCTGTTGAACTCCAGGTTGCTTGGGGCGGCGGTATCGGTGCCCAGGGTGGCAGAGCCACTGGCCAGCGATGGTGTGAAAACCACCGGGCTGGTGCTGGGGTTGGAGATGCTCACGGTGAAGACGGCGCTGGCGCCTTCTGCGACCGAGATGTTGGCCACGGACAAGACGGGGGTGTCGTTGTCGGAGCCAGGAGGGCCGCCGGTGCCATCGTCGTTGATGGTGGTGAGCACAGAGCCGGTGGCAATGGTGGCGCCGCCGGTGGGGGCCGACAGATTGACGGAGAAGTTCTCGGCACCTTCAAACGTGGTGTCGTTGGTAATAGCCACGGTAAACGTCTGGCTGGTCACACCGGGGGCAAACGTCAGGGTGCCTGTGGTGGAGGCGAAGTCGGTGCCGGAAGTGGCAGTGCCAGTGGAGGCGTTGTAGGCCACCGTGATGGGGCCGCTGGCGGCGTTGGAGAGGGTGACGGTGTAGGTCAGGGTGCCTGCGGCTTCGTTGACGGTTGCGGGGCCGGTGATGACCAGGCTAGGCGCATCGTTGTCGGTGGGGCCGCCGGGAGGCGAGCCGGTGCCGTCGTCCTTGATGGTGCCGGAGCCGGAGTTATCGGCAATGGCAGAGCCGGCAGAAGCGTTGGAGAGATTGACGGTAAAGGCTTCGCTGACCTCGTAGACGGTGTCATTGGTGACGTTCAGGGTCACGGTCTGTGTGAGCACGCCGGGGGCGAAGGTCAAGGTGCCAGCCAATGCGCTGGTGCCTGCGGTGACGTCGCTACCGGCGGCGCCCACGCTGGCGGTGCCGCTGGCGGCGGCGTAGTCCACGGTGAGCGCACTGGCGCCTGGGTTGGACAGGGTCACGGTGAAGGTGATGGTGCCTGCGCCCTCATTGACGGAGACGTCATTGATGGAGAACTGGGGCGTACCGTCGTTATCGGTGATGGTGGCGGTGCCGGAGGCAGGCGTCGTGGTGGCGCCGGAGACCGGAGTGGCGGTCAGGGTGAAGGATTCGTTACCTTCAGAGATCACATCATCGGTGGTGGCCAGGCGCAGCTGCACGGAGGTCGCACCTGCGGGGATGGTCACATTGCCGGTCACAGGAGTCCACACGGGAGAGGCGACAGTGCCGCTGTTGAACTCCAGGTTGCTTGGGGCGGCGGTATCGGTGCCCAGGGTGGCAGAGCCACTGGCCAGCGATGGTGTGAAAACCACCGGGCTGGTGCTGGGGTTGGAGATGCTCACGGTGAAGACGGCGCTGGCGCCTTCTGCGACCGAGATGTTGGCCACGGACAAGACGGGGGTGTCGTTGTCGGAGCCAGGAGGGCCGCCGGTGCCATCGTCGTTGATGGTGGTGAGCACAGAGCCGGTGGCAATGGTGGCGCCGCCGGTGGGGGCCGACAGATTGACGGAGAAGTTCTCGGCACCTTCAAACGTGGTGTCGTTGGTAATAGCCACGGTAAACGTCTGGCTGGTCACACCGGGGGCAAACGTCAGGGTGCCTGTGGTGGAGGCGAAGTCGGTGCCGGAAGTGGCAGTGCCAGTGGAGGCGTTGTAGGCCACCGTGATGGGGCCGCTGGCGGCGTTGGAGAGGGTGACGGTGTAGGTCAGGGTGCCTGCGGCTTCGTTGACGGTTGCGGGGCCGGTGATGACCAGGCTAGGCGCATCGTTGTCGGTGGGGCCGCCGGGAGGCGAGCCGGTGCCGTCGTCCTTGATGGTGCCGGAGCCGGAGTTATCGGCAATGGCAGAGCCGGCAGAAGCGTTGGAGAGATTGACGGTAAAGGCTTCGCTGACCTCGTAGACGGTGTCATTGGTGACGTTCAGGGTCACGGTCTGTGTGAGCACGCCGGGGGCGAAGGTCAAGGTGCCAGCCAATGCGCTGGTGCCTGCGGTGACGTCGCTACCGGCGGCGCCCACGCTGGCGGTGCCGCTGGCGGCGGCGTAGTCCACGGTGAGCGCACTGGCGCCTGGGTTGGACAGGGTCACGGTGAAGGTGATGGTGCCTGCGCCCTCATTGACGGAGACGTCATTGATGGAGAACTGGGGCGTACCGTCGTTATCGGTGATGGTGGCGGTGCCGGAGGCAGGCGTCGTGGTGGCGCCGGAGACCGGAGTGGCGGTCAGGGTGAAGGATTCGTTACCTTCAGAGATCACATCATCGGTGGTGGCCAGGCGCAGCTGCACGGAGGTCGCACCTGCGGGGATGGTCACATTGCCGGTCACAGGAGTCCACACGGGAGAGGCGACAGTGCCGCTGTTGAACTCCAGGTTGCTTGGGGCGGCGGTATCGGTGCCCAGGGTGGCAGAGCCACTGGCCAGCGATGGTGTGAAAACCACCGGGCTGGTGCTGGGGTTGGAGATGCTCACGGTGAAGACGGCGCTGGCGCCTTCTGCGACCGAGATGTTGGCCACGGACAAGACGGGGGTGTCGTTGTCGGAGCCAGGAGGGCCGCCGGTGCCATCGTCGTTGATGGTGGTGAGCACAGAGCCGGTGGCAATGGTGGCGCCGCCGGTGGGGGCCGACAGATTGACGGAGAAGTTCTCGGCACCTTCAAACGTGGTGTCGTTGGTAATAGCCACGGTAAACGTCTGGCTGGTCACACCGGGGGCAAACGTCAGGGTGCCTGTGGTGGAGGCGAAGTCGGTGCCGGAAGTGGCAGTGCCAGTGGAGGCGTTGTAGGCCACCGTGATGGGGCCGCTGGCGGCGTTGGAGAGGGTGACGGTGTAGGTCAGGGTGCCTGCGGCTTCGTTGACGGTTGCGGGGCCGGTGATGTTCAAAGAAGGTTTGTCGTTATCCAGTATTGTTCCGGTCCCAGTGACTCCGCCGATATCGATCGGAACGCTTTCATTGCCTTCGAAGACAGAATCATTCGTGGTTGGCACAGAAACGGTAAATCCAATCACGCCTGGCGGTACAGAAATCGTTTTTCCAATGGGGTCGAACGTGACCCCATTGCTAAATGTTGGACTTCCGTAATCCGAGTTGATCGCCGAGCCACCTCCCAGATTGAATGAAAAGGTCGAAAACACCGAGGAACTTGCATTGAGCGCGACACTGAAAACTAAGACATTGCCTTCAGTCTGTACTGGGCTGCTGATGCTGGCAATGCTTGGAGCGGCAGGCGTGGCGGCGTTCTCTTGCACAAAGACTGTTTCTTGGGTGTCAGCGCCGCGGTCAATGGATGCGGTACCCAAGGACTCATTGATACGCATGACGCGGACGAAGCTGTGAGAGTCACTGGCATCTCCCCCAGAGAGGCCGGCTGCCGTCGCTTCGAGCTGTGTGCTCAGGTCTCCGCCTGACGCAATGATTTGCTCAATGGTTGCTGAACCGCTATTCAAGTCCCGCAAGGCGGCTTCAGTTGCATCGGTAGGGCTCAATCCCAGCAGATTGGCGTCGATCAACAGCTCTCTGCCCGCTTCCAAACTGATGGCTTGCCCGTTGGGCAAAGCCAATTCCAGTCGAGTCCCGTTCTCGGTGATGACGACTTGTCCCTCTTGGATTTCATCGCCGACCTTGATGGCTCGCTTGGCTCCGTCCTGAGATACGACCCATGCGTTGCCTTGTAAAATTACGACGACGCCACGGGCTTGGGCGGAAACTTGGGATGTAGCCATGTCAAAAACTCCAGAATCAGCATTGAGTACTGATCAATGTAGAGCCTTTGAGCCGCCTTAGCTATTGTCCCTGAGTACAGGTTTTCGAAAATTACTGGATCCCGTGAACTTTTAACGCAAGTTGCAAGCGGTCCGTAACGCTCAACTTTTCAAAAACAGCACTCAAATGCGCCTTGACCGTTCGTTCTGTGATGTCACACTGAGCTGCAATCATCGCGTTGGTCGCGCCATGTGCGGCGAAGGATGCGATTTCCCGCTCCCGTGAGGTCAGTTGTTCGGCCCAATGGGTCGGGGCAGGCTTGTTCACCGGCATTGCGCGATTGGCGCGTTGGATCAATTGCTGCATCAGTTGTTGCCCAATCCACACATGATCGGCTGAAGTCACCTGGTGGACCTGAAGCAGCGTATCCGGGTCTGCGAACGCATGGCAGTAGCCCGCACACCCTCTATCCAGCGCGATCATGGCCTCTTCGTCCTTGGGGTAAGAGCTGGCGGCCAGAATCCGGAGCTTTTTCTCTTGCAGCAGCTCGTTCCAAATAGGGTCAGACCACGGAGGAATATCGGCAACTGCCAAGTCCAGCCAGACGATATCTCCAGTTCGGCGCACCAAGTCTTTCAAGGCTGCGAAACTGCCGAGCTCAATTGGCGACTCAATGCCCAGTGCACTCCGCCAGTGCCTGAGCAAGCCGGGATCGCTGCTGACTAGCAGGGGTGCAGAGTTTTGTCTCATCGTTCAGTCATTGCGTTGGACTTGGCCCGGAGGATGGGCTTCATCAAGTAAGCCAGTACTGACTTTTTCCCTGTAAGGATGTCGACCTCTGCCACCATCCCGGGAATGATAGGCAGGTTTTTTTGCCCAATCGTGCTGGCGAGCGTACGAACTTTGACGACGAAAAAGGCATTCCCCTTTTCGTCGATAACGCTATCCGCGCTGATCTGTTCGAGGGTCGCTTCCAGTCCGCCGTAGACCGCAAAGTCATAAGCGGTGAACTTGACCAAGGCCTTTTGTCCGGGGCGCAGGAATGCAATATCTCTAGGCACCACGCGGGCCTCGAGCAGCAGCGCATCGTCAGAGGGAACAAGTTCAATCAAATCTTTGCCGGGCTGCACCACTCCGCCCACGGTATTGACCCGCAATTGTTTAACCGTGCCATTTACGGGCGATCGAATTTCGGTTTGTTTGACCCGGTCTTCGAGCGCGGTGCTGCCTTCAGACAAGGCACTCAGCTTCGCGCTGGTCTCACTGAGCTCAGAGCGCGCCACATTCCGGAAGGTCAATTCCACTTCCTGGATTTTCCGGTTGGATTCGGCAACCGCGGCTTCCAAGCGTGGAATGTCCGAGTTCGCACTGTCTCTTTCACCCCGATATCTTGCGACATCACGTTCCAAGCGAAGGAGCTCCACATCAGAAACAGCGCCGGATTTGACCAGTGGGCGTGTGAGCTCCAACTCTCGGGCGGTAAGGGTGAAGCTCTGGGATGCTTGCTCTCTCCGGGCGCGCACAGAGATCAACTCCTGCGATCGTTGAGACGATTGTTGACGCGCTACCCCAACTGTTGCATCCAACTCAGCACGGCGGGATTCATACAAGGCCCGCTCTTGTTCGACCAGCAAAGGTGCCTGCTTGAGCACTTCTTCGGGAGGCACAAACCGCGAGCCTTCCGCCAAAGCCCTCAGGCGCGCGGCCTTGGCCAAAAGAGACAAGTATTGCGACTGGTTTTCCCGCAGAGATGACACCATCCGTGTCGGGTCCACCTTCAGCAAAAGGTCGCCGGTCTTGACCACCTGACCTTCTCTGGCCAATATCTCGGACACGATGCCGCCATCCAAGCTTTGCAAAATCTGAATTTGTCGCGAGGGAATCACCTTGCCTTCACCGCGGGTGACTTCATCGAGCTCAGCCCACGCAGCCCACACAAGCAAGACCGCCACGGTCAATGCACTCAGCCAGACCACAATTCTTGCCCCATGGGGCGTTTGCTCTGCGATAGCCCAGTCGGCGTTGGCGTCGAAATCGCTGTCGAGGCTCGCTTTTCTAGCGGCCGTGAGATCCAACGCCCGGTCTAGTGCGGGGGAGCAGAACCCGTAGACGCGCTCCCATAACCGCGTCCACCAAGCTTTTTCTTTGGGTGGGGTGTCCATCAAGAGGCCCTCCCGATACGGCCACTCTGCAGGGCCTCCACAACCTGGGCCTTGGGGCCATCTGCGACGATTTTGCCGCTATCGATCACGATCAGCCGGTCCACCAACTCAAGCAGCGAGGTCCTGTGCGTGACCAGCACCATGGTTTTACCGGTACAGAACCGCTTCAGGCGACTCTTCAAGGCGTCTTCGCTCTGATGGTCCATCGCGCTGCTGGGCTCATCGAGAAGCAGCATCGGACTGTCATTGAGAACGGCTCGTGCGATGCCGACCGCTTGCCGCTGCCCGCCTGAGAGGGACTCACCCCGCTCGCCGATGGTCATGTCAAAGCCTTTGGGGTGCTTGTTGGCAAACTCTGTGACTCCTGCCACTTCAGCTGCAGCCAGAATGTCTTGGTCGTCTGCAAAAGGCGCTCCCAGCGCAATGTTTTCTTTCAAAGTGCCGTAAAAAAGGCTCACGTCTTGCGATACGAAGCCTGCGGCCCGGCGCAGCTCGGCAGGATCGATCTGCCGCGCGTCGATGCCATCGATCAGGATCGCGCCCTCCGTCGGTTGCTGCAGACCCAAAATCAGCCTTTGAATCGTGGATTTGCCCGACCCAATGCGCCCGATGAATGCCACCTTCTCGCCAGCCTGGATTTTGAACGTGACGTTACTCAATACCGCTTGCTGTTGCCCCGGGTAGGTAAAGCTCACATTTTTGAACTCGATAGTGCCTTGAAAGCTGCCCCGGTGAAGGTACGCCGTGTCTTCACTTCGTTCGGGTTGCCGTTGCATATGCATGTCTACCGATGCCAAGCCGCTTTTCGCGCTGTGGTACTGCAACAAAAGGCCTGCGACCTGACCAAATGGCGCCATCGCACGCCCGGCCAACATCGACGCTGCAATGATGGCGCCCATGCTGACCTGGTTGGCAATCAACAAATACACCCCCACGATGATGCTGGTAACAGACACCAGCTGCTGCATGGCCTGTGCGAAGTTCATGGTTCCGTTGGACAGCAGTTTCAGCTTCGTGCTGGTCTGCGCCAAGAAAACGGTGCTCTCCTCCCACTGGCGCTGGAAACTGCTTTCGGCCACCATGAACTTGATGGTTTCAATACCCACAAGGCTCTCTACCAAGGTCGCGTTTCGCTGGGATGTGGCCCGTTGAGAAGTTTCGACCAGCTCTTGCATCTTGCGCTGGGTAATCAGGGAAACGCTCAGCAACAGCACGATGCAAACAAGCGGCGGAATCGTCAGCCATGGCGAAATCCAGATCAGCGCCAGGAAGAAGACCAGCACAAAAGGCAGGTCGACCAGCGTCGTGATCGTGGCCGACGCCACAAAGTCGCGAACAGACTCAAACGCCCGCAGGTTGGCAGCAAAAGATCCGACCGATGCTGGACGGTCAGACATCTTCAAGCCCAGCACCCGTTCCATGATGCGCGCAGACAGGGTCACGTCAATGCGCTTGCCGGCCGTGTCCAAAATATAGGCTCGCATCGTCCGCAGCACCGTGTCGAACAGCATCATCAGAATGACACCGACCGTGAGCACCCAGAGTGTTTCTTCCGCACGGTTGGGGACTACGCGGTCATACACCGTCATCGAAAACATCGGCATGGCCAGTGCAAACAGGTTGATCAGAAGTGCTGCAATCAAGCTGTCCCGGTAGAGGCGCCAATTCTGGAACACCACGCTCCAGAACCAATGCTTGGATTTGAGCTCACCGGTGGCTGGGGTCCGTGGGTCAAACTTGAATACCGGGCGGACAAAAAACACCACGCCCGAAAACAAAGCCTCCAAATCCTTGCGACTGATCACATCACCAGACTCGCCGCTCTCCGGAAAACGCACGCGCGCTTGATCGGTTTCTACCCATTCCAGGAACACGCAGGCTTGCTTGTTTTGCAAGAGCAAAATGACTGGCAAGAGTCCGGGGCGCAGATCGTCCAATTTACGCCGCGCCAGGCGGGCAGTCAGCCCTGCCCGAGCCGCAGCCCGGGGGAAGAGTGCCGGGGTGATCAGGTTGTTTTCCAGGGGAAGACCCGCCGACACAGAGGCTTGCGTTGTCGTGATCCCATAGATCCGCGCTAGCGAAACCAAACTATCCAACAAGGGATCGACGTGGGTACTGTGCTCACTGATGCGCCAGCCACTGTTGGGGGGCGGCGTGATTACGGCGGAGGTGGGCAATTGCACAGTCATTCAAATAATACGTTGATCATCGTCCAATAGATTCAAAGCGCCTTGCATTCGATTGCGCAGGCCCTTGCGGCGGGTAATTTTCTGTTGTGCGGCGACCGGAAGGTCGGTATGCCGAATGATGTTTTTCACAATCAGGGTGTCGATCAGGTCTTCCAGCACCCGCACAAACTCCGCGTCCGCTTCACTGAAGCTGGACACGTTGCCGCTACCTTTCAAGAATGCCTGAATTTCCGGATGGTCATCCCGGAGCAGTTCGCCGCCGGGTCTTTCCGTACGAGCGAGCGAGGCAATCGAGCCATCTTCATTTCTCAGCACGTGAAACATAACAAGCTCATCCTCAAGGTAACGGGGGGGCAATAGCGTGCGCCCGAGCATGTTCATACTAGCACTGCAACTTCAAATTCCGAAGGCAAAAAAGCCCTGGTTTTTACGAATATTTGCTGAGGCGATGGCAGTGCGACGGGCTATCACCTCGCCAATGCAGCGGCCTGCTCAATCACGCCTCCGCCCAAACAAACCTCGCCTTGGTACAGCACCGCGGATTGTCCTGGCGTCACGGCCCACTGCGCCTGCGGAAACTGCAAGGCAAACGTGGCTGGTCCATCGGCTTGGAAGGTGCAGGGTGCATCGGCTTGGCGGTAGCGTGTTTTTGCCCCTGCAGTTTGCGGGGCCGGTGGCGTGCCTGCAACCCAGCTTGCATTCAGCGCCGACAAGTTTTCTGACAACAACCAAGGGTGGTCATGGCCCTGAACGACCCACAAGGTGTTGTTGTCCAAATCCTTGCGCGCGACAAACCAAGGGTTGTGGTCGCCGCCGCCGCGCTGCGCACCTTTGGCCTTGATGCCACCGATGCCCAAGCCCTGGCGCTGGCCCAAGGTGTAGAAGGACAGGCCGACATGCTCACCGATAGTGTGGCCTTTCGGGTTTTTGATCGGCCCGGGCTCTTTGGAGATGTAGCGGTTCAAGAAGTCGCGGAAAGGGCGCTCCCCGATGAAGCAAATGCCCGTAGAGTCTTTCTTCTTGGCATTGGGCAGCCCGATGTCGTCTGCGATCCGGCGCACTTCGGTTTTATGAAGCTCACCCACGGGAAACAGCGTTTTGGACAATTGCGCCTGATTCAGCCGGTGCAAAAAGTAGCTCTGGTCCTTGTTAGGGTCCAAGCCTTTGAGTAACTCATGTTGGCCGCTGGCCTCATTGAGGCGCACCCGGGCGTAGTGCCCTGTGGCAATTTTTTCGGCGCCCAAGCGCATGGCGTGGTCCAAAAAGGCCTTGAACTTGATTTCTGCGTTGCACAGAATGTCCGGGTTGGGGGTGCGTCCGGCCTGGTACTCCTGCAAGAACTCCGCGAACACCCGGTCACGGTATTCGGCTGCAAAGTTGACGTGTTCGATTTCAATGCCCAGCACATCGGCTACGGCTGCGGCATCCACGAAGTCGATGTTGGAGGAGCAATATTCGCTGTCGTCGTCGTCCTCCCAGTTTTTCATGAAAATGCCGACGACCTCATGGCCTTGTTGCTTTAACAGGTGGGCCGTGACCGCAGAGTCGACGCCGCCGCTCAGTCCCACCACAATTCGTTGCTTGCTCATGCCTGCATTTTAGTCGGCAGAGACGTATGGGGTTTTGACGATAAAAAAGGCCTCTGGCGCACAATTGGTATGCGCATGTAGCTATGATTTTTATAGCATTTCTCGCGCGCCTTGCAGGCTGGGGTCGCTGTACACCAAGGACAAAGGGAACCGTTGACCGCGCAGGTAGTCTTCCATGCACTGCAGGACCAGGGGACTGCGATGCCGCTCTTGGCTGGCGCGCACCTCTTCGGGCGTGAGCCATAAGGTTCTGACGATGCCGGCATCCAAGGCGCGGCCTTCAAGCGCTGGGCCGACCGTTCCGCAAAAGGCAAACCGCACGTAGGTGATGTCTTCGGTACCACTTGCGCTGGATCTCACAAACCGCGAGAGGTACACGCCCACCAAGGCGGTGGGCTCCAATACGTGGGCAGTTTCTTCCAGCGTTTCACGCACGCAGCCTTGGGCGGGCGACTCCCCGGGGTCCAGATGGCCAGCAGGATTGTTGAGTCGCAGACCTTCCGGGGTGTGCTCCTCTACGAGCAAGAAGCGCCCGTCGCGTTCAATTACCGCGGCCACCGTCACACTGGGTTTCCATCGTTCAGTCATGGCGGATTATGTGCATTTAGCGCAAAAGTCTTTGGCGAAACTCGCAACTTTAGCCCTATGGAATGCAGGGAAACTCATGTAAGCTTGCTGACAGCTTGAATCCAACCTTTACAGGAGAGCCGCATGCAGATAGGCGTACCCGCTGAAACACTAGCGGGAGAGACCCGAGTTGCCGTGACCCCGGAGACAGTCAAAAAGCTGAAATCCCAAGGGCACACGGTTCGTATCCAAAGCGGTGCCGGTGTTGCGGCCAGTGTGACGGACGAGGCCTACACGGCCGCAGGTGCCGACATCACCGATGCGGCGGGTGCGCTCAGCTGCGACCTGGTCCTCAAGGTTCGTACCCCTACCGAGGCCGAAGCCGCGTTGATGACGCCTGGTGCCACCCTGGTGGGCATGCTCAATCCGTTTGATGCAGAAGGCCTGCAGCGCTTGGCAGCCGCCAAGCTCAATGCCTATGCCCTGGAGGCCGCACCCCGCACCACCCGCGCACAAAGCATGGATGTGCTCTCCAGCCAGGCCAACATCGCCGGCTACAAAGCCGTGATGATGGCGGCCGACAAATACCAGCGCTTCTTCCCGATGCTCATGACAGCTGCCGGTACGGTCAAAGCCGCCCGCGTGGTGATCTTGGGGGTGGGCGTGGCCGGTCTGCAGGCGATTGCCACCGCCAAGCGCCTCGGGGCGGTGATCGAGGCTTCCGATGTGCGCCCCAGCGTCAAAGAACAAGTCGAGTCCTTGGGCGGCAAGTTCATCGACGTTCCTTACGAGACGGATGAAGAAAAAGAAGCCGCTGTCGGCGTGGGCGGTTACGCCAAGCCCATGCCCCAGAGCTGGCTGGACCGCCAGAAGGCGGAGGTTGCCAAGCGCGTCGCGCAGGCCGATGTGGTGATCAGCACCGCGCTCATCCCCGGTCGTGCGGCTCCCACGCTGATCACTGAAGACATGGTCAAGTCCATGAAGCCCGGTTCGGTGATTGTGGACATCGCCGCGGGCAAGGGTCCGAATGGTGGTGGTAACTGCCCGCTGTCCGAGGCTGACAAGACCGTGGTCAAACACGGCGTCACCCTGATCGGCGAAACCAACCTGCCAGCGCTGGTGGCGGCAGACGCATCTTCCCTTTATGCGCGCAATGTGTTGGACTTCTTGAAGTTGATCCTCAACAAGGAAGGCGCTTTGCATATCGACCTCGAAGACGACATCGTGGCAGCCTGCCTGGTGACCCAAGGCGGTGAAGTGCGCCGCAAGTAAGCGCCACTGCACAGGCCTGTGTTGACGCATATCCCCGAATCCACCCTCACTTAAGGAGCGACACCATGGAAATGGTTTCCCCCACTATCCTGAACCTGATCATCTTCGTGCTGGCCATCTATGTGGGTTACCACGTGGTCTGGACTGTGACGCCCGCACTGCACACCCCCTTGATGGCCGTAACCAACGCCATTTCCGCCATCGTCATTGTGGGGGCCATGCTGGCCGCTGCACTGACGGAAACAGGCCTCGGTAAAACCATGGGCGTGTTGGCGGTCGCGCTTGCTGCGGTGAATGTATTCGGCGGCTTCATGGTGACGCGCCGCATGTTGGAAATGTTCAAGAAGAAAGAAAAGAAAGCCCCCACCGCAGGAGCCAAAGAATGAGCCTGAACCTCGTCACCCTGTTGTATCTTTTTGCCAGCGTCTGCTTCATTCAGGCGCTCAAAGGCCTGTCGCACCCGACCACTTCCATTCGCGGCAATGTGTTTGGCATGGTGGGTATGGGCGTGGCCGTCTTCACTACCGGCGCCTTGATTTTCAAACTCGCAGGGCAACTTGGCCAAGACGGCATGACCGGCATGGCCTGGGTGCTGGGCGCCTTGCTGGTGGGTGGCACCGCCGGTACGCTGATGGCCAAGCGCGTGGAGATGACCAAAATGCCGGAGCTGGTGGCCTTTATGCACAGCATGATCGGCTTGGCCGCGGTGTTCATTGCCGTGGCTGCGGTGGCTGAGCCTTGGGCCTTCAGCATTGCAGCCAAGGGCGAGGCCATCCCCACCGGCAACCGCTTCGAGTTGTTCTTGGGTGCGGCCATTGGCGCGATCACCTTCAGTGGCTCGGTCATTGCATTCGGCAAGCTCAGCGGCAAATACAAGTTCCGCTTGTTCCAGGGCGCACCGGTGCAGTTCGCCGGTCAGCACAAGCTCAATCTGGTGTTGGGTCTTGCCACTCTGGGCTTGGGTTTGATGTTTGCCTTCACTGAAAACTGGACCGCGTTTTTTCTGATGCTGGCGCTCAGTTTCGTGATGGGCGTTCTCATCATCATCCCCATCGGCGGTGCCGATATGCCGGTGGTGGTGTCCATGCTCAATAGCTACTCCGGCTGGGCGGCAGCGGGCATCGGCTTCAGCTTGAACAACAGCATGCTCATCATTGCCGGCTCGCTGGTGGGCTCCAGCGGTGCCATTCTGAGTTACATCATGTGCAAGGCGATGAACCGCTCGTTCTTCAACGTGATTCTGGGCGGCTTCGGCGGCGATGCTTCTGCTGGTCCGGCGGGTGCTGCGGTGCAACGCTCCGTCAAAAGCGGCAGTGCAGACGACGCAGCCTTCGTGTTGGGCAATGCTGAAACCGTGGTGATCGTGCCCGGCTACGGCCTGGCAGTAGCCCGCGCTCAGCACGCCGTCAAAGAACTGGCTGCCAAGCTCACCGAGAAGGGCATCACCGTCAAATACGCCATCCACCCGGTAGCGGGCCGTATGCCCGGTCACATGAACGTGCTGCTGGCGGAAGCTGAAGTGCCCTACGACCAGGTGTTTGAGATGGAGGACATCAACGGCGAATTCGGCCAAGCGGATGTGGCCATCATCCTAGGCGCCAACGATGTGGTGAATCCCGCTGCCCACATCAAAGGCAGTCCGATTTACGGGATGCCGATTCTGGAGGCCTACAAGGCCAAGACCATCATCGTGAACAAGCGCTCCATGGCAGCGGGTTATGCCGGCTTGGACAACGAGTTGTTCTACATGGACAAGACCATGATGGTGTTCGGCGACGCCAAAAAAGTCGTCGAGGACATGGGCAAAGCCATCGAATAGAGGCGCACGCCTAAGTACAGCCCGCCTAAGGTAAACACCGTGGGCGGGCTTGTTCGTCTGCATCAAAATAGCAGGCTGCATAAAAATTGACCGGAGACACAAGACATGACTGAACGCGTTTGGCTCGGCAGCTACCCACAAGGTGTGCCTGCTGACATCGACCCTGCCAAATACTCCTCCTTGGTGGCGTTGCTGGAAGAAAGCTTTCGCAAATACGAAAGCCGCGTGGCCTACAACTTCATGGGCAAAGATGTCACTTTCGGTCAGACCGATAGTTTGAGCTTGGCGTTTGCCGCCTACCTGCAAGGCCTGGGTCTGAGCAAGGGCGACCGGGTCGCCATCATGATGCCCAATGTGCCGCAGTACCCGATTGCGGTAGCCGCCATTTTGCGGGCCGGTTTTGTGGTGGTGAATGTGAACCCGCTTTACACCGCCCGTGAGTTGGAGCACCAACTCAAGGACTCCGGCTCCAAGGCCATCGTCATCATTGAGAACTTTGCCCACACGCTGGAGAAGTGCATCGCCGCTACGCCGGTCAAGCACGTGGTCTTGTGCTCCATGGGCGACCGCTTGGGCCTGCTCAAGGGCACCATGGTGAACTACGTGGTCCGCAACGTCAAAAAGATGGTGCCGTCTTTCAGCCTGCCGGATGCAGTGCGTTTCAACGAGGCCATTGCCCGTGGCACCAAAGCGCCCTTCAAAAAGCCCGAAATCAAGGCGGACGATGTGGCGGTCCTGCAGTACACCGGCGGTACGACCGGAGTGTCCAAAGGTGCGGTGCTCTTGCACCGCAACGTCATCGCCAATGCATTGCAGTCAGAGGCCTGGTATGCGCCGGCCATGGCCAAGGTGCCCGCCGATCAGCAGCCCACAACGGTGTGTGCCTTGCCGCTCTACCATGTGTTTGCCTTTACGGTAGGCATGATGCTGTCGGTCCGTACCGGCGGGAAACTCATTTTGATTCCGAACCCGCGTGACATTCCGGGGGTCCTGAAGGAGCTATCCAAGCACACTATCCACAGCCTGCCTGCGGTGAACACCCTGTTCAATGGATTGGCCAATCACCCCGACTTCAACAAGGTGGACTGGAGCCATTTGAAAGTTGCAGTGGGCGGTGGCACCGCCGTTCAGAGTGGTGTGGCCAAGTTGTGGTTTGACAAGACCGGCTGCCCCATTTGCGAAGGGTACGGCCTGAGCGAGACCTCGCCCACCGTGAGTTGCAACCCGATTACCTCTACGGAGTTCACCGGCACGATCGGTGTGCCTTTGCCCAGCACCTACATGAAGCTCTTGGATGATGAGGGCGTAGAGGTCGCGCAAGGGCAGAGTGGAGAGATTGCCATCAAAGGCCCGCAAGTGATGGCGGGTTATTGGCAGCGGCCGGATGAGACGGCCAAGGTCATGACGACCGATGGCTACTTTAAAACCGGTGACATCGGGGTGGTCGACGCCCGCGGTTTCTTCAAAATCGTGGACCGGAAAAAAGACATGATCCTGGTGAGCGGGTTTAACGTGTTCCCCACTGAGCTTGAAGATGTGGTCACCCAGATCCCCGGTGTGTTGGAGTGCGCCTGTGTCGGGGTGGCAGACGCCAAAACCGGCGAAGCCGTAAAGTTGGTGATTGTCAAAAAAGATCCCAATCTGAGCGAAGAAGACGTGCGCACTTTCTGCAAAGAGAACCTCACCGGCTACAAACAGCCCAAACTGGTGGAGTTCCGGACAGATCTCCCCAAAACGCCAGTCGGCAAAATTTTGCGCCGCGAGCTGCGGGATAAGTAAGCCCCTTGATCGCTATTCTGAGCGCCTTGGCCGAGGAGCAGGTCGGCTTGGTGGAGTGCATGACCCGGGTGGAGTGCGTGGAGCACGCCGGGCGCACTTTCTGGTTGGGGCATCTGGACGGGCAGGAGGTCGTGCTCACGCTGTCCCGCATCGGCAAAGTGGCAGCTGCCCTGACCGCTACCGCATTGATTGCCAAGTGGGGCGTCCAGCGGATGGTGTTTACCGGGGTTGCCGGTGGTACCGGGCCCGGGGTGGCAGTGGGTGATGTGGTGGTCGGCAGCCACTATTTGCAGCACGATATGGACGCCTCCCCGCTGTTCCCCCGTTACGAGATTCCATTGACGGGCCAATCCTTGTTTCCGGCGAATCCCTTGTTGCTTGAGGCCGCGTGTGCAGCGGTTCGCGAGGTTCAGCTCGATTTGCGCGGCGGGCGCTACCGCGCAGACTTGCACTGTGGACTGATCGCTAGCGGTGACCGCTTCGTGAGTGCCAGTAGTGAGGTGCATGCGCTGCTGGCAGCCGCTGCAGCGTCAGGTTTCCATCCGTTGGCGGTCGAGATGGAGGGCGCTGCGGTGGCCCAAGTCTGCGCAGACTATCAGGTGCCTTTCGTGGCGATTCGCACTATTTCGGACCGGGCAGATGACACGGCGCACGTGGATTTCCCGCAGTTCGTGCAGGAAACGGCCAGTGTCTATGCGCTGGCTATCGTGCGAAAAATGCTGCGCTTGCTATAAAAATAGTAGCTTATTGCGCTTGTTTATCAAGAGCTAGAGGCTGAAATGGCTTCTATCGCAGCCAGCCGCGTTTGTAGAAGTACCACATGGGCACCAAGGCACTGGAGACCATCAAGGCTACCGTGTACGGGTAGCTCCACCCGCCCAGAAATTCGAGTTCCGGGAACTTGAGGTTCATGCCATACACGCTGGCTACCAGGGTCGGCGGCAGCAAGGCCACGCTGGCCACCGAAAAGATCTTGATGATCTTGTTCTGGTTGATGTTGATGAAACCCACCGTCGCATCCATCAAGAAGTTGATCTTGTCGAACAAAAAGGCAGTGTGCGAGTCCAGCGAGTCGATGTCGCGCAAAATCTGCCGCGCCTGCTCGAACTGCTCGGCATTGAGCATTTTGCTGCGCATCATGAAGCTCACCGCGCGCCGGGTGTCCATCACGTTGCGGCGGATGCGGCCGCTCAAATCTTCGTGCCGGGCAATAGCGCCGAGTGCCTCGCCGGCAATCGCATCCGTCACGTTGCCGGAGAGCACCTTTTTGCTGACTTTCTCCAGCTCGTCGTAAATGCCTTCGAGCGTGTCTGCTGAATATTCTGCATCCGCGTCAAACAGCTTGAGCAGGACTTCCTTGGCGTCTTCGATCAAGCCCGGGGCGCGTCGTGCACGCATGCGCAGCAGCCGAAAGACCGGGACGTCTTCATCGTGGATGGAGAAAAGCACCCCTTTGCTTTTGAGGTCGTCGTTTACCAAATTCAAGATAAAGGCGGCGCGCACGGTGCGGGGCTCATCGTCATCGGCAATCAAAAAGTCACTGCGGATATGCAGGTCACCGTTGTCTTCCGCATAAAAGCGGGCGGATTCTTCGATGTCCTCGTCCATCGCGTCATCCGGGATCGACAGGCCGTAGTATTGCTTGACCCAGCGCTTTTCTTCGAGCGTGGGGGACTCCAAATCCACCCAGATGGGGTGGAACTTGGACAGCTCTTCCAGCGACTCGATTTCTTCTTGAAAGAGTCGCCCGTTGGCGAGCGTAAAGATATTGAGCATGGCTCACTCCCAGGTGATGTTGGCTGCAATCGGGTGTTGGGTGCTTTCAACCCCGATGCAGTGGTGGGAGTTGAAAGCTACCGACTAGGGTAGGTTTCCAAGGAGTGCTCTCCGGTAATTCAGAAGCAGAAATTATCGCACCGCACAGACTGCTAGAGTAAGTGCCCTTTCTGTTCTCCAACGACTCTTTTTACGATGCCCCTCTCCATGTCTCCCCGGCGCGAACGCTGGCTGCTAATCACACTGGCGGGCATCCAGTTCACCAACATCCTCGACTTCATGATCATGATGCCTCTCGGGCCGGCATTGACCAGCCTGTTTCGCATCAGTGATGCCCAGTTCGGCCTGTTGGTCTCGGCCTATACGCTGGCGGGTGGTGCATCCGGCCTGCTGGCCTCGACCTACATTGACAAGTTTGATCGCAAGCGCTTGCTGTTGGTGTTGTACAGCTTGTTTGCGCTCTCCACCTTGGCCTGCGGCATCGCGCCCAGTTACGAGGCCTTGATGGTCGCGCGGGTGTTTGCCGGTCTTTTTGGCGGGGTGTTGTCCGCCTTGAGTCAAACCATTGTGGGTGATGTCATTCCTTTTGAGCGCCGTGGTCGTGCCATGGGTGTTGTGATGACTTCCTTCTCGGTGTCTACGGTGGCCGGTGTTCCACTGGGGTTGTTTCTGGCTGCACAGTTTGGTTGGCACATGCCGTTTCTTTTGATCGCCGCCATCTGCGTTCTGTTTGCAGTGTTTGCTTTCTTGACCCTGCCCGCATTGAATAGCCATCTCCAGGGCCACGCTGATGCATCTGCTTGGGGCCGGATATCGGAGGTGCTGCAAGATCGGAACCACCTCAAGGCCTTCAGCTTTTCGGCCTTGCTGATGTTCTCCGGATTCACAGTCATTCCTTACATCACGATCTTTATGCAAACCAATGTGGGTTTGCGCGCGGATCAGGTGCCTTACGTATACCTGTGCGGTGGCGTTGCGACCTTGATTACCGCGCGCTGGTTCGGTGGCTTGGCGGATAGTTGGGGCAAGTTCAATACCTTTCGCACGATTGCCTTGGCATTTGTCTTGCCCTTAGTGGGCTTGACGCTTTTGGGTCGTGTGGGAATGGCCGGCGCTTTGCTGGTGTCCACCTTGTTTTTTGTGTGCGGCAGCGGTCGCATGATTCCCGGCATGGCCATGGTGACCTCCGCTGCCAACCCGGCTTTACGGGGCACCTTCATGACGCTGAACGCATCGGTGCAATCCGCCGCCATGGGCTTGGCCGCGTTGGTGGGGGGGTACATCATCAGCCGGGATGCAGCCGGCCTGGTGCAGAACTATTGGCTTTCTGCCTCAATCGGTGCGGTAGCCAGCGTTTTGGCGGTGTTTGTTGCAGGAAGACTGAACCTTCATCAGGGCCTGGCCAAGCCGTCTTGAACAAGTCCATTTTTGTTGCGGTGCATTACAAAAAGTTTTTGCATTTGGGCCGAAACGGGCGCATAGTGAGTTCAACGAGACCGCAATTTGGTGAACAAGTTTGAGTGCTGAATGCCCGAGTGGCAGGAAGCTTTTTCAACCCTGAGAGCAACTGGAGGTTATTTATGAATTTGACGATCAGCGGTCACCACCTTGAAGTTACCCCGGCCCTGCGTAGTTATGTCACGACCAAGCTCGATCGCATCATGCGCCACTTCGATCAAGTGGTAGATGTCAAGGTTCTGCTCACCGTTGAAAAGCAAAAGGAAAAGGAACGACGGCAACGTGCCGAATGCAACATCCACGTCAAAGGCAGCGACATGTTTGCCGAGAGCGCGCATTCAGACCTGTATGCCGCGGTGGATGATCTGGTCGACAAGCTGGACCGCCAAGTGGTTCGGCACAAAGACCGTTTGCAAAATCACCACCACGAGGCACCGAAACGCCTGATGTAGTGTTGCAATTGAGTCCACAACACTAAAACCGCCCTAGTACGGGCGGTTTTTTTATGTGCATAATCCGCTCCTTACCATGAACCGCCTCGCGTCCATCCTCCCTCCTTCGCAAGTACTTGCGCAAGTCGATGTCACCAGCAAAAAACGCGCATTTGAAGAGGCGGGTTTGCTGTTTGAAAACCTGCACGGCCTCAGCCGAGCGTTGGTAACGGACAGCTTGTTTTCTCGTGAACGTTTGGGCTCTACCGGCTTGGGTCATGGTGTCGCCATTCCGCATGGCCGCATCAAAGGGCTCAAGTCACCGATGGCGGCCGTGTTTCAGCTGGCTCACCCGATCGGGTTTGATTCGCCCGATGATGTGCCCGTCAGCTTGTTGATTTTTTTGTTGGTGCCCGAAGCGGCTACACAAAAGCACCTGGAAATCCTCTCCGAAATTGCGGAGTTGCTCAGTGATTCCGTGCTTCGCGAGCAAATCACCAGCTGCGCAGACGCGACCCAGTTGCACGGCTTGATTGCCGGTTGGCAATCGGCGAGAGCTGCATAACACCCCACTGCCGAGCCTGGTACTGCCGTGAAACCTACCGCCGTTAGCGCTGACGCCCTTTTCGAAGAATTCCGGGGGCATTTGCGGTGGGAGTGGGTGGCAGGCTTGGGTGCCTCAGAGCGCCGCTTTGATGAAGTGGCCATCAAAGCTGCCAGGTCCGGTGCCGACTTGGTGGGTTACCTCAACTACATCCACCCCTATCGCGTGCAGATCCTGGGCGAGCGCGAGATCACCTACATCACCAACGCAACCCCTGAGGACTGTGCTCGCCGCATCTCACGCATCGTGACCTTGGAGCCGCCCGTATTGGTGCTAGCCGACGGGCAAGTGGCCCCGCAAGCGCTGCTCGCCATGTGTGAGCGCGCACAGATTCCCATGTTCGCGACCAAAGAGTCGTCCGCTTTTGTGATCGATGTGCTGCGGGCGTATTTGTCCAAGCACTTTGCAGATCGCATGTCCATGCACGGTGTGTTCATGGATATTCTGGGTCTTGGGGTGTTGATCACCGGTGAATCCGGTCTGGGTAAAAGCGAATTAGGCTTGGAGCTGATCTCGCGCGGCAACGGTTTGGTGGCCGACGATGCAGTGGACCTTTTTCGCATCAACCAGACGACGATTGAAGGTCGCTGCCCGGAGCTTTTGCAGAATCTCTTGGAGGTCCGTGGGATCGGCTTGCTCGATATTCGCGGTATTTTCGGAGAAACAGCGGTTCGCCGGAAAATGCGACTCAAGTTGATCGTGCACTTGGTTCGCCGCGAAACCCTGGAGCGCGACTACGAGCGCATTCCCTACGAGCCCCTCACGCAAGACGTGCTCGGGATTCCGGTTCGCAAAGTGGTGATCCAGGTGGTGGCAGGCCGCAACATCGCTGTATTGGTGGAGGCTGCAGTGCGTAACACGATTTTGCAGTTGCGCGGTATCGATACCTACCAGGAATTTGTGGAGCGCCATCGCAAAGCCATGGCGCAGGGCTACTAGTTCGCAGCGTTCCGGTGCGGGCAGTCGCCCTTGGTGCAGTGGGCGTAAAGGCTCAGTGCATGGTCTGCAATCGCAAAGCCTTTGGACTTAGCGACCGATTGCTGGCGCTTTTCAATCTCGGCGTCGTAAAACTCTTCCACGCGTCCGCAGTCCAGGCACACCAAATGGTCGTGGTGCTGGCCTTCGTTGAGTTCATATACCGCTTTGCCGCTCTCAAAATGGCTGCGGCTCAGAATGCTGGCCTGTTCGAACTGGGTCAGCACGCGGTATACGGTGGCTAGCCCTACATCGGAGCGCTCTTGCAACAAGACCCGGAACACGTCTTCGGCGGTCATGTGGCGTTGGGTGCCGCGCTGGAAGACTTCCAGAATTTTCAGGCGGGGGACGGTGGCTTTCAGGCCGGTGTTTTTCAGTTCGTCAATATTGTTCATCAGCACATTCCTGGCGTGGTCATCGGACAGGCCAATTGGGGCCAACCGCTACAATGCCGCGATCATATCGTTCTTCAATTTTCATGCCCCTTATATCCATCCGTAGTCTCCGGACTACTGCCGTTGTCTTGTCTTTGGCAACGCTGGGCGCATGCGGATCGGTCCGCTCTACCAGCGACAAAGCCTTGGGTGTGATGACACCCTACAAAATCGATATCGTGCAGGGCAATGTGGTGACCCGCGAGCAGTTGGCGGTGTTGCGCGTGGGCATGCCCCGCGCCATCGCGCAGGACGTGTTGGGCACCCCCTTGCTGACAAGTGTGTTCCATGCCGATCGTTGGGATTACGTGTTCACGCTCAAGCGCCAGGGCAGTGAGCCACAAGCCCGCAAGGTCACCGTGTTTTTTGCCAACGATGCAATCAGCCGTATTGAAGCGGACGAGTTGCCCAGTGAAACAGAATTTGTGTCCACCCTGCGCTCGAAAGCGGTTGCGGGCCCGCTACCTCCTTTGACTGCGTCCGAGGATGCGTTGAAAAAGTTTCCCGCGCCCAAGCGGGGTGACGGTGCCGCCACTCCCGCTCCGTCTACTGGTAACTCCGGTACCGCTTACCCGCCGCTGGAGCCCAGCGGACTTTGATCTCCCTTTGACGAATAGTTAGACCATGACCCATACCATTGCCATCGCAGGTGCCTCCGGCCGCATGGGCCAAATGTTGATTGAAGCCGTGCGCGCTGCAGACGACTGCACCTTGACCGGCGCACTGGATATCGCGGGCAGTGCCGCATTGGGCTTGGATGCCGGCGCGTTTTCCGGCAAAGCGGCTGGCGTGTTGATCACCTCCGATTTGCATGAAGGCCTGAAAAACAGCAAGGCGCTGATTGACTTTACCCGGCCTGAAGGCACTCTGGCGCATTTGCAGGTGTGCCGCGAGCTGGGGGTTGCCGCAGTGATTGGTACCACCGGGTTTACCGACGAGCAAAAGGCCGAAATTGCCGAGATCGCCAAGTCCATTCCCGTCATGATGGCTCCCAATATGAGCGTCGGGGTCAATGTGACCTTGAAACTGTTGGAGATGGCGGCCAAAGCGCTTTCTACCGGTTATGACATCGAGATTGTGGAAGCCCACCACCGTCACAAGGTGGATGCTCCCTCCGGCACCGCGCTCAAGATGGGCGAAGTCATTGCCGACGCCCTCGGTCGTGATTTGAAGGAATGCGCGGTGTACGAGCGCTATGGCGTAACCGGTGAGCGCGATCCCTCCAGCATCGGCTTCGCCACCATCCGGGGTGGCGATATCGTGGGTGACCACACGGTACTATTTGCCGGCACTGGCGAGCGGATTGAGATCACCCACAAGTCCTCCAGCCGCGCCACCTATGCGCAAGGCAGCTTGCGCGCCGTGCGCTACCTGGCTGGCCGCGCGCCCGGTTTGTATGACATGTTTGATGTACTCAATTTGAAATGAGTGCGTTGCACATCATCTTCCAGGGGGATGCGGTCCACACCAGTGTTGCACTGGTTCTGCTCAGCATGTCGGTGGTTGCATGGTTTGTGATTTTTTGGAAAGGCTGGCTATTGCAGCGAGCCTCGCGCGATGTGTCCCGCAGCACCGCCGCTTTTTGGCAGTCACCGGATATACAAGGCGCTTTGCTTGCCCTGCCGGCTTTTGACCGCGAGGGCTTGGTCCTTCCCCTGGTGCAGGCATCCCAAGTTCAACAGCCCGGTACCTTGGCGAGTGCCGGTGACCGCGGGCAGCAACTCACCCGAGTGCTGCGCGATGCCTTGCATGGTGTGTTGCAGCGCCTCCAGGCCGGGCAGGTGCTGTTGGCCACGGTGGGCTCCACAGCGCCCTTCGTTGGGCTATTGGGTACGGTGTGGGGGATCTATCACGCGCTGGTCGGTATCACGGGCGGTGGCCAGGTCAGCATCGACAAAATTGCCGGGCCCGTCGGCGAAGCGCTGATCATGACGGCCGCAGGCTTGGCGGTGGCGATTCCTGCCGTGTTGGCTTACAACATTTTTGGCCGTTTGATCGGGCGTATCGAGGCCGATCTGGAAGGTTTTGCGCTGGATCTGCGTGAGTTGCTGCTCACACGCGGCAACGGAGTCTGACCATGGCGTTTGGCCGCCTGGAGCGCTCCAATGCACCCCAACCCATCAGCGACATCAATATGACGCCGCTGATCGACGTCATGCTGGTGCTGCTGGTGATTTTTATCATCACCGCGCCTTTGATGGTGAGCGCTGTCAAGGTGAATCTGCCGCAAGCCCAAGGGGGGCAAGCGCTCAATGCTCCTCAATTCATAGCGGTTTCTGTGAATTCTGCCGGGCAGGTGTATCTGAACGAGCAGCCGCTCGACCAGCCTGCTGTCGGCAAAGCATTTGAAGAGGCCGCCAAACGCAACCCCCAAACCGAAGTCCAGTTGCGCGCCGACTCCACGGTGCCCTATGGGCAGGTGGTGGAGTTGATGGGGCTGGCCCAAAAAGCGGGTCTGAGCAAGATCGGATTCGTGGCCGAACCTCGGGCGACGGCAGCTCCCTGAACCATGGCGCAGTGCAGCGCCTAAAATCGCACCAAGCCTCTCTATTTGGCAGCGCCATTGCTGCTCACGCCCCATGCAAGACAAGTACCAGCACCTCGACGTAGAACAAGCCGCGCAAGCCCATTGGGCACAGCCTTTGTGGAATGGCGATACCGCCTACCGTGTGACCGAAAACGCCGTGGGCGTGGACGGCAAGCCCAAGAAGAAGTTCTACGCCTGCTCCATGTTGCCCTACCCCAGCGGCAAGCTGCACATGGGCCATGTGCGCAACTACACCATCAACGACATGCTGGCGCGCTACCTGCGCATGAACGGCCACAACGTGCTCATGCCCATGGGCTGGGATGCGTTCGGGTTGCCTGCCGAAAACGCGGCGCTCAAAAACAAAGTGCCCCCTGCCAAGTGGACTTTTGACAACATCGCCTACATGAAGGGCCAGATGCAGGCCATGGGCCTGGCCATCGACTGGAGCCGTGAAGTTGCCACCTGCGACCCGCAGTACTACAAGTGGAACCAGTGGTTGTTCCTGAAGATGCTGGAAAAAGGCATTGCCTACCGCAAGACCCAGGTGGTGAACTGGGACCCGGTGGACCAGACGGTGCTGGCCAACGAGCAGGTGATTGACGGCAAGGGCTGGCGCACCGGTGCGGTGGTGGAGAAGCGCGAGATCCCCGGCTACTACCTGAAGATCACTGACTATGCGCAAGAGCTGTTGGACCATGTGCAGATGGGCAACGACAAGGCCACGCTCACCGGCTGGCCCGACCGCGTGCGCCTGATGCAGGAAAACTGGATTGGTAAGTCGGAGGGCGTGCGTTTTGCCTTCACCCACGACATCAAGGATTCGACGGGTGTGCTGATTGGTGACGGCCGCATGTACGTGTTCACCACCCGTGCCGATACCGTGATGGGCGTGACCTTCTGCGCTGTGGCGCCTGAGCACCCCTTGGCCGCGCACGCCGCATCCACCAACCCCGCTCTGGCGGCCTTCATTGAAGAGTGCAAGACCGGTGGCACCACCGAAGCCGAGTTGGCCACGCAAGAGAAGAAGGGCCTGAACACCGGCCTGTTCGTGACCCATCCGCTGACCGGCGCACAAGTGCCAGTGTGGGTAGGCAACTACGTTTTGATGGGCTATGGCGATGGCGCCGTGATGGGCGTGCCCGCGCACGACGAACGTGACTTTGCGTTTGCGAACAAATACGGTATCGAAATCAAGCAGGTTGTTCGCAACGTCATTGAGGGGTCGCCTGCACACCTAAAGCGCATTGAGGTCGGCTCTGCCGGCGCTGATTTTTTCGTTTTTGACTCGAAGCAATGGAAAGATTGGTACGGATCTAAATCAGCCGACGACGTAATCGTTTGCAACTCTGGAGAGTTGGATGGTTGCTCTCCGAAAGAGGCAGTTGATAAGGTCGCAGCAGACTTGGCAGCCAAAGGCCTAGGCGAAAAGAAAACCACCTGGCGCCTGCGCGACTGGGGCGTGAGCCGCCAGCGCTACTGGGGCACGCCGATTCCGATCATCCATTGCGATGAACACGGCGCCGTGCCGGTGCCTGAAAAAGACCTGCCGGTGGTGCTGCCGCAGGACTGCGTGCCCGATGGTTCCGGCAACCCGCTGCACAAGCATGAAGGCTTCCACGCCGGCGTGGTCTGCCCGGTGTGCGGCAAGCCTGCGCGCCGCGAGACTGACACCATGGACACCTTTGTGGACTCGTCCTGGTACTTCATGCGCTATTGCGATCCTAAGAACTCGGACGCAATGGTGGCCGGCGGGGCGGACTATTGGATGCCGATGGATCAATACATCGGCGGTATCGAACACGCCATCCTGCACTTGCTGTACGCCCGCTTCTGGACCAAGGTCATGCGCGACCTGGGGCTTGTGAAGGTGGACGAGCCCTTTACCAAGTTGCTGACCCAGGGCATGGTGCTCAACCACATTTACTCCCGTAAAACAGCCAAGGGTGGCAAAGAGTACTTCTGGCCCCACGATGTGGAGCATGTGCAGGACGCCGCCGGCAAGGTGGTGGGCGCCAAACTCATCAACCCGGTGGACAGCGCCGATGGCCTGCTGCCCGTGGGTACCGCCATCGACTACGAGGGCGTGGGCACCATGTCCAAGTCCAAGAACAACGGTGTGGACCCGCAGGAGCTGATCGCCAAGTACGGCGCAGACACCGCCCGCATCTACACCATGTTCACCTCGCCGCCCGAGGCTACGCTGGAGTGGAACGACTCGGCGGTGGAAGGTAGCTACCGTTTCCTACGCCGCGTCTGGAACTTCGGCTACAAACTGTCTGCTATGGATTCAGTAGCTGCTCGCGCAAGCGTAGCGGGCGCCAAGAGCCTGAATGATGTGGAATTCGGCAAAGAAGCCAAGGCGCTCCGGCTGGAGATGCACACCGTGCTCAAGCAGGTGGACTTTGACTACCAGCGCATGCAATACAACACGGTGGTGTCAGGCGCGATGAAGATGATCAACGCGCTGGAAGGCTTCAAGGCCCTAGACAGCGCGGGTGCACAAGTGGCCCTGATCGAAGGTTTCGGCATTCTGCTGCGTTGCCTGTACCCGGCTACGCCGCACCTCTCCCACGCTTTGTGGTCGGAGTTGGGCTATTCGTCGGCATTGGGCGACCTGCTGGATGCGCCTTGGCCCCAGGTGGATGCAGCGGCTCTGGTGCAAGACGAGATCGAGCTGGTCCTGCAAATCAACGGCAAGTTGCGCGGCGCGGTGCGTGTGCCTGCAGCGGCTGACAAGGCTGCGATTGAAGCGGCAGCGTTGGCCAGCGAGGTGTTTATCGCCCATGCAGCAGGCGCCGCGGCCAAGAAGGTCATCGTGGTGCCCGGGCGTCTGGTCAACATCGTCGTCTGATCACCATGCTGCAACGCCGATCGCTTTTTGCGCTGCCTGTGGCTGCCCTGCTGGGAGGCTGCGGCTTCAAGCTGCGCGGCAAACAAAACTACGCTTTTGAAACGATTGCGGTCACGCCTGAAAAGGGCGCGGCGGTGGCCTCGGAGCTCAGCCGCTACCTGGGCGACATGGTGCGGCCGGTGGCGCCGCCTGCGGGCGGAGTGCCTCCGGAGGTGATTGTCGATATCTTGGGCGAAACGCGCGAAAAGGTGATCGTGGCCCTCAACGCCTCCGGCCAGGTGCGCGAATACCAGCTCCGTATCAAGGTGCGTTTTCGCATGCGCACCTCGCAAGGCCGTGACCTGATTGAGCCCACGGACATCTTGCAGGAGCGGGACATCAGCTTCAACGAGTCCGCGGTGCTGGCCAAAGAGGCGGAAGAGGCGCTGCTCTACCGCGACATGCAGTCCGACATCGTGCAGCAGTTGCTGCGCCGTATTGCGGCTGTGAAAAGCCTGAATCCCTAAGGTGGCCATGGACCGGGTCGATCACACCCTGCTGGAGTTGCTGCAGCGCGACGGACGCATGAGCGCGCAAGCCTTGTCAGAGGTGGTCAACCTGTCGGCCCGTGCAACCTTGAACCGGATTCACAAGCTGGAGGACGAAGGGCACATCGAGGGTTACCGTGCCTTGCTGGCACGCCAGTCCATCGGTGAGCATGTGTCGGTGTTTGCGGAAATTGCCCTCAAGGACCAGCGCCAGGCAACAGTGCAGCGCTTCGAGCAGGCCATGGTCGCCTGCCCGGAAGTGATTGCCTGCTACCTGGTGAGCGGCCGCTATGACTACCTGGTCCGCCTGGCTTGCCGTGACCTGAACCACTACCGTGAACTGACCAATACCTGGATTGACGATGTCGGCTTGGGTGTCGACAAGGTTGTGACCAGCACCGAGTTGCAAACCGTGAAAGAGTTTGCCGGCTTCCCCCTCATGGTCCGCACGACACGCTGATTATCGGTAATTCCGTTTCGGAAGTGGCATTCAAGGTCGGCAGCGGTTTGCGCGCTTTGCCAGCCCGACTTCGTCGCTTAACTCCCTGCGGGCAGGCCTAGACTAGGTGCAGCTGCCGGCGTTGCGGTAGATGCGGAATCCGCATCCCCTCGCGGCACTTTGCCCTGAGGAGAAGCCCATGACCCGCTATATCGACGTCCATGACATGCAAGCCCTGGTGCGCCAGCACGGTCTGGCACCCATGATGTCCGAGATGGCCCAGACCATCCGTGAAGACTTTTTGCGTTGGGAGGACTTCGACAAATCCCCCCGCACTGCCAACCACAGCACCAACGGTGTCATCGAGCTGATGCCGGTGTCCGACAACGCGCTGTACGCGTTCAAATACGTGAACGGCCACCCCAAGAACCCGCTGCAAGGTCTGTCCACCGTGATGGCCTTCGGCGTGCTGGCAGATGTGGCCACCGGTTACCCCGAGTTGCTCAGCGAGCTCACCATTACCACCGCCTTGCGCACGGCTGCGACCTCGGCCATGGCGGCCAAAGTGCTGGCCCGCCGGAATAGCAAAACCATGGCGCTGATCGGCAATGGCTCGCAAAGCGAATTCCAGGCAATTGCGTTCATGACGCAGCTGGGCATTACCACCCTGCGCGTGTTCGATGTGGACCCCAAGGCGACCGACAAGCTGGTGGCGAACTTGCGCCCCTACACCGACTCTGGCGCGCTGAGCATCGTGCGCTGTGCCTCCACCCGAGAAGCGGTGCGCGGCGCCGACATCGTGACCACAGTAACCGCCGACAAAACCAATGCCACCATCTTGACGGCGGACATGATCGAGCCCGGCATGCACCTCAATGCCGTGGGCGGCGACTGCCCGGGCAAGACCGAGCTGGAGGCCGCCATCCTGAATCAGGCCAAAGTCTTTGTGGAGTTTGAACCCCAGACCCGCATCGAAGGCGAGCTGCAGCAGATGCCTGCAGACTTTGTGACCCACCCACTCTGGCAGGTACTGGCGGGCCACGCTGCGGGCCGGGACCATGCCGAGCAAGTCACCTTGTTTGACTCGGTGGGTTTTGCCCTGGAGGACTTGTCGGCCCTGCGCTATGTCCATGCACTGTCCCAGAAACTGGGCGTAGGCAGCACCGTGCAACTGGTGCCCGACCTCGCAGATCCCAAAGACCTGTTCGCCTGTGCCACCACCGTTCCTGCGCCTTTGCGCAAAGCCGCATGAGCCAGCCGGTGCTACACATCGTTGGCGCAGCAGTCGGCGAGGGCGCCAGCGATGGCGGATGCAAATGGGGCTCCAACGCCCTGAAAGAGCATGGGTTGCAGCGCGCTTTGGCAGCGACCGGACGCACCGTGACCTGGGGCGAGACGGTGAGTGCCCAGCCTATGCTGGCTAGCAGCCGCTTGGGGGCGATTGAAGGGTTCTCAGACCATCTGGCCCACACGGTGGCGCAGGTGCTGCACCACGGGCAGCAACCCCTGGTGGTGGGCGGTGACCATTCGTGTGCAGTGGGCACCTGGAGTGCCGTGGCAGAACATCTGCGCCCCCAAGGCAGAGTGGGCCTAGTCTGGATCGACGCACACCTGGATGCCCACACCCCAGACACCTCCGATACCCAGGCCCCCCATGGCATGCCCTTGGCGGCGCTGTTGGGTCACGGTTCGGTGGGGATGACGGATGTATTTGGCTGGCGCGGCAAGTTGTTGCCTTCGCAGGTCGCCATCATCGGTGCCCGCAGTTACGAGCCGGCTGAGCAGGCCTTGCTCAGCCAACTGGGCGTGCGCGTGATGTACATGCCCGAGGTCTTGGCGCGCGGGTTTGCCGCCTGCTTTGCCGAGGCCCGGGCTATTGCGTCGACGGGTACTGCGGGATGGGGCATCAGCTTCGATCTCGATGGGCTTGACCCGCGCGATGCGCCCGGCACCGGCACGCCGGTCGAGCAGGGCATTCGTCTGGCGGATGCGCTTCAGGCCCTGGACGGCTGCAGCCACGATCCGCAGTTTGTGGCGATGGAACTCACCGAGTACAACCCCTTGCGCGACTTTGGGGGGCAGACCGCCCGCGCGGCGACCGAACTGCTGTGCACCGTACTCGCGCCATCGGCTGCCACGCTGGAGCTGGCCGCCTAAGCCCTGATGCGCCGCGATTGTGCAAGGGCGGGTGTGCCAAGTAAACTCACCACCCTATGCAAGTCGCGGCCAACCAACTCCAGAACCACCTGCAACGCGGGCTCAAGAGCCTGTATACCTTGCACGGTGACGAGCCGCTATTGCAGCAAGAGGCGCTGGATGCGATCCGCGCAGTGGCCCGCACCCAGGGCTACACCGAGCGCACCTCGCACACCGTGGCCGGTGCCCACTTCGATTGGAGCGAGGTGCTTGCCGCAGGCGGCTCGCTCAGCCTGTTTGCTGACAAGCAGATTGTGGAAATCCGCATCCCCAGCGGCAAGCCGGGCAAAGACGGCAGCGTTGCGCTGCAGCAGTTGGCCGAAGCCGCGCAAGGCAATGACTCCACCCTCACCATCGTCATGCTGCCGCGCTTGGACAAGATGACTAAGTCCGGCGCCTGGTTCTCCGCGCTGGAGAGCTATGGCATCTCGCTCCAAGTCGATCCGATTGAGCGCAACGCCTTGCCGCAGTGGATTGCCCAGCGCCTGGGCGCCCAAGGGCAGCGGGTGGCCGCCGGTGAAGAAGGGCAGCGCACCCTGCAGTTTTTTGCCGACCGTGTGGAGGGCAACCTGCTGGCTGCTCACCAGGAAATTCAAAAACTCGGCCTGCTGTATCCGGCGGATACCGGTGACGGCGTGTTGACGCTTGCGCAGGTCGAAAGCGCCGTGCTCAATGTGGCGCGCTACGACGTGTTCAAGCTCTCTGAAGCGGTGCTTGCCGGCCAGGCAGCCCGGGTGCAACGCATGCTCGATGGTCTGCAAGCCGAAGGCGAGGCCGAAGTGCTGGTGCACTACACCCTTGCCGAAGATATTCGCTCCTTGAAGCGGGTCAAAGACGCCATGGGCCAAGGGCGCCCCTTGCCGATGGCCCTGCGCGAAAACCGCATCTGGGGCGTCAAAGAGCGCCTCTTCGAGCGGGTGCTGCCCAAGCTGTCTGAGCGCACATTGGCAGAGCTCTTGCAGTCCGCCCATGTGGTGGACGGCATTGTCAAAGGCCTCAAGCAGCCCGACTGGCCAGCCAGCGGCTGGCAAGCGCTGCACCGGCTGGCGCTGCAGGTGTGCGGGCTGTGTGCCGGCACCTCGCCGGGGCTTGCTCCCCCTGCCGGCCGCCGCTGAAGGCAGCAAAACCATGCAAGCGCCCACCCCTGACCAGCGGCTTGCGCCCCGCCACAATCAGATTGCCATCCGTTTGCACTGCCAATCCGGTGGCGGATGGCAACGTCTGGAGGCCCAGCAATGGACCCCCGGCGGGTTTTGCTTTTTCCACGCCCAGCCTTTTGCCGAGGCGGTGCTGACCTTCAAGCGCAGCCTGCAGCACTTTGAGGGGGCGATCGTCTGGAGCCGTGTCTGCCATGACCAGGCGCAGGTCCTGGAAATGCTGCTCAATGAAAGCCTTCACTCGCACTTGAGCCACCACACCGTGACACAAGATACCCGCCAACGCCTGTTGCGTCTGATGCGGGTACAGGGCATGGCCGATGCCAAGCTGCAGGTCTTGGCCGCGCTGGGTGACACATGCGCCCCTGATCAGTGGCAGCGCCGGGTGCAAGAGCGCATGCAGACGGCGCTGTTTCAGTCGGGGGTGCGGGTTACCTCGCCCGTGTGGGATGCGGTGGTGGCCGAGGCCCAGTCGCTGGGCGACGTGGTGCAGGATCTGGAGCGCTGGTCGGGCAGTCTGGGCGGAGGGTAGGCGGGGCTGGATCGGGTCTTTCTGTGTTCTGCGAAAATCAGCCCATGAACGCCACCAACACCACCGAATACACCCTGGCCCTTGGTTCACAAGCAAAAGTGGCATCCGCCCTGATGGCGCGAGCGCCAGTCGCTATGAAAAACGTAGCATTGCGTGCATTGGCCCGCCTGCTGCGTGAGAACACTGCTGCCCTGCAGGTGGACAACGCCAAGGATATTGAGCGGGCCGTGGCCAACGGCCTGTCGGCTCCGATGGTGGATCGCCTCAAGCTCACCCCCAAAGTGCTCGAAACCTGCGCCGAAGGCTGCGAGCAGCTGGCCGCCATGGCCGATGTGATCGGCGAAATCATCGGCATGAAGCAGCAGCCCAGCGGTATCCGCGTGGGCCAGATGCGGGTGCCGATCGGGGTGTTCGGCATGATTTTCGAGAGCCGCCCGAATGTGACCATCGAGGCCGCCAGCCTCTCCATCAAGAGCGGTAATGCCTGCATCTTGCGGGGCGGCTCGGAGGCGATTGACTCCAACAAAGCGCTAGCCAAGCTGGTGCAGCAGGCCCTCACCGAAGCCGGTTTGCCTGCCGATGCGGTGCAACTGGTGCAAACCACCGACCGTGAGGCGGTGGGCCAGTTGATTGCGATGCCGCAGTTTGTGGATGTGATCATCCCCCGCGGTGGCAAGGGCCTGATTGAGCGCATCAGCCGCGATGCCAAGGTGCCTGTCATCAAGCACCTGGACGGCAATTGCCACACTTATGTGGACGACCCTTGCGACATCGCGATGGCCGTTAAGGTGGCAGACAACGCCAAAACCAACAAATACAGCCCCTGCAATGCGACCGAGGGCCTGCTGGTGGCGCGCGGTGTAGCCGCCCAGTTTTTGCCGCTGATCGGCAAAATCTATGCGGACAAGGGTGTCGAGATGCGTTGCGATGCCGAAGGGCGAGCCATTCTCGAAGGTGTTGCCGGTGTCAAAGTCACAGACGCCACCGAGCAAGACTGGTATGAAGAGTACCTGGCCCCCATCGTCAGCGTGAAGTTGGTGGACGGCGTGGACGAGGCCATTGCCCATATCAACCGGTACAGCAGCCACCACACCGACGCCATCTTGACCACCAACCACGTGCACGCCCAGCGGTTCTTGCGCGAAGTGGACTCGGCGAGTGTGATGGTGAACGCTAGCACCCGGTTTGCCGATGGCTTTGAGTACGGCCTGGGGGCAGAAATCGGTATCAGCACCGACAAATTCCACGCCCGGGGCCCGGTGGGCATCGAGGGCCTGACCTCGCTGAAATACGTGGTGCTGGGCGAGGGCGAAGTGCGAGCCTGAGCCCCATGCGTCGCGGATCTTCCGTCGCGCAATGTGCGAATGATGACTAAACTGAGACTTCCTAGCCTAACCAGTCATGTTGTAAACTGATTGGTCACAATTATTCAAAGAAAGCCACTCCATGGTTCCCCATCTCATTACCGCGTTGACCGGTCCGATCAATGAACTCGAGCAGCGGATTCTGGACTCCATGCCTGCGATCGAGCGTTGGTTCCGCTTGGAGTGGATGGAGCACACGCCCCCGTTCTATACCGCCGTCGATGTGCGCAATGCGGGTTTCAAGCTCGCGCCGGTGGACACCGACTTCTTCCCCGGTGGCTGGAACAATCTGACCCCTGCCATGCTGCCCTTGGCCGTGCAGGCGGCCCAAGCGGCGATTGAAAAAATCTGCCCCGAAGCGCGCAACCTGTTGATCATTCCTGACAACAACCTGCGCAGCACTTATTACCTGATGAATCTAGCCCAGTTGGGGCGCATTTTCAACATGGCCGGCTTGAATGTGCGGATCGGTTCGATCAGCGCAGACATCAAGAAGAGCACCAAAATTGATTTGCCCGACGGCGATTCGATCACCCTGGACCCGGTCGTGCGCACTAAAGGCCGTTTGGGGGTCAAAGATTTCGATCCGTGCACCATTCTGCTGAACAACGATTTGCGCGCCGGCGTGCCGGGCATTCTCGAAGACTTGCATGAGCAGTACCTGTTACCGCCCCTGCATGCCAGCTGGTCGACCCGCCGCAAGAGCACCCACTTCCGTTGCTACGAAGAGGTGGCCAAGCGCTTTGGTAAGTTGATCGGTGTGGACCATTGGCTGATGACGCCGATGTTCGAACCCTACGGCGTGGTGGATCTGCACAGTGCCGAGGGGATTGCCGCTTTGGTGAGCCGTATCGAGGGCATGCTGACCAAGGTTAAGAAGAAATACAAGGAATACGGCATCAAGGAAAAGCCCTTCCTTGTGATCAAGGCGGACAACCGGACCAGCGGCAACACGATTCTTTCGGTGCGCGACACCAAAGATTTAGAGGCCAAACTCCGCAAAATGGGCGCCGGTTTGGAAGCCGGGCCCGATCCTCTGGAGCTGATTCTGCAAGAAGGAGTGCTCACCAATGAGCGCGTCAACGATGCGGTGGCCGAGCCGGTGGTCTACCTGATGGACCGTTATGTGGTGGGTGGCTTTTACCGGATGCATGCCGAACGTGGGGTCGACGAAAACCTCAGCGCCCCTGGCTCCAGCTACGTGCCATTGGCTTTCGCCGAGAGTACGCACTTACCTCAGCCTGGTGTTCGCCCCGGTGCCAGTGCACCCAACCGCTTCTACATGTACGGGGTGATCGGCCGCCTGGCCATGCTGGCAGCCAGCTACGAGCTGGAAGCCACCGACCCCGACGCAGAGCGCTACGACTGAGCGCCGTCAAGCCCTCTCGGGCTCCGGATGCTTCCAGTTGCTGCGCTGCAACAAGGAGCGAAAAAGCCCTCGAAACGCGTGTTTGGTACTTGCCGGACGGTTTACAAAGCGCAAAATAGCGGTCCCTCAAGGAACGGAACCCGGCGCGTCATGCAGGCTGGGGGTTTTTGTGTCAGCATCCAAATCGTCTCTCGCGGCACTCACGCTCGGTGCCATCGGCGTTGTATACGGCGACATCGGCACCAGTGTGTTGTACGCGCTCAAGGAAGTCTTCGGCTCCGGCCATGTCCCCTTCACGGAAGAGAATATCTACGGAATTCTCTCCATCTTCTTCTGGACTCTGACGGTCATCGTCTCCATCAAGTACGTGGTACTCGTCCTGCGGGCCGACAACCATGGCGAAGGGGGGCTGGTGGCCATGCTGGCCCTGGCGTCCCAGTCGGTCAAAGACAAGCCGCAGCTGCGCCGGGTGTTGCTGCTCCTGGGCATCTTTGGGACCTGCTTGTTCTATGGCGATGGGGTGATCACCCCGGCCATTTCGGTGCTGTCCGCTGTGGAGGGTCTGGAGGTGATATCTCCGGGCTTCAAGCGCTTTGTGATCCCGCTCACACTGGTGATTTTGTTTTGTCTGTTCGCTGTGCAGAAGCGGGGCACGTCCGGCATTGGCAAGTTCTTCGGCCCGATCACCGTGGTCTGGTTTGTGACCATCGCTGGTCTGGGCGTAAGCCACATCATTGACCAGCCGCGTATCTTGTGGGCGATCAGCCCGCATTACGCCCTGGGCTTTATATGGAACAACCCCGGCATCACCTTCATCATTCTGGGGGCGGTGGTGTTGTGCGTGACCGGCGGAGAGGCCCTGTACGCTGACATGGGGCATTTCGGGAAAAAGCCGATCCGCCTCGCTTGGTTTTCTATCGTGATGCCGGCGCTCACCCTGAATTACTTCGGCCAGGGCGCCTTGTTGCTGGACTACCCGGAAGCGGTCAAAAACCCGTTTTACCTGATGGCGCCTGATTGGGCCTTGCTACCCCTGGTCGGCCTTGCCACCATGGCCACTGTGATCGCGTCGCAAGCCTTGATCTCGGGCGCGTTTTCGGTGACCAAGCAGGTCATCCAACTGGGCTACCTGCCCCGTTTGCGGATTGACCACACCAGCGTCAAAGACACCGGTCAAATTTACATGCCGTTTGTGAACTGGGGCTTGTTCGTGGCGATTGTGCTGGCCGTGGTGATGTTCAAGTCTTCCAGCAATCTGGCGGCGGCCTACGGTATTGCGGTTTGTACCGACATGCTGATCACCACCATCCTGACCTTCTATGTCATCCGTTACAACTGGAAGTACCCGTTGTGGTTGTGTATCGGTGCGACCGGATTTTTCTTCGTGGTGGATTTCGCTTTCTGGGCGTCCAATCTGCTCAAGTTCTTTGAAGGCGGCTGGTTCCCCTTGGCGATCGGCGGCGCGATCTTTACGCTGATGGTGACCTGGAAAGACGGCCGCCGGCTGCTCAACGAAAAACTGCGTGCCGATTCGCTGGATCTGTCGAGCTTCCTGGAGGCCGTCTTTGTCAGCCCACCCGCACGGGTCGAGGGCACTGCCGTGTTTTTGACCGCGGACAAAGGCAGTGTGCCTAACGCCCTGCTGCACAACCTCAAGCACAACAAGGTGTTGCACGCCAATAACTTGTTTGTGACGGTCAAGAGCCACGAAGTGCCTTGGATCGGCTTGGACAAGCGCTTGCAGATCGAGTCGCTCGGCCATGATTGCTGGCAAGTCATCATCAATTACGGCTTCAAAAACGACCCGGATGTGCCGAAGGCCCTGGAGCAGATGCGGGGCCGCGGCTGCGCCTTGGACGCAATGACCACCAGCTACTTCCTGTCGCGCGATACGGTGGTGCCTACCTTGGGTCAGGGCATGGCGCCATGGCGTGAAAAGCTGTTTGCGCAGATGCACCACAACGCGAGTGGCGCTGCCGACTTCTTGAACTTGCCCAACAACTCGGTCGTAGAGCTGGGTTCCAAAATCGAAATCTAAGCAATGGAGCCCCGCCGCTCCACGGGTGCTCAGGTCGTTGACAATCTGCCCATGCATTTTTTCAAAGACTTGAGTCTCTCGGCCTTCACGGCCGGTTTTGTGGCGGTATTGGTGGGCTTTACCAGTTCGGTGGCGATCGTGTTCCAGGCGGCACTGGCGCTCGGCGCCACGCCGGACATGGTGGCCTCCTGGATGTGGGCCTTGGGCATTGGCATGGGGCTATGCACTTTGTTGCCCTCCCTCTGGCTCAAGAAGCCGGTGATGGTGGCCTGGAGCACACCAGGCGCCGCGGTGCTGGCGACCGCTGCGACCGCCGGCGGATTCACCATGGCGGACGGCGTAGGCGCTTTCATCCTGTGTGCCGTTTTGATCACGGTGGCAGGCGCTACAGGCTGGTTTGAGCGGGTGATGAACAAGATTCCTTTGTCGCTGGCCTCTGCATTGTTGGCCGGGGTGTTGGCGCGGTTTGGTTTGCAAGGCTTTGCCGCGGCGCAAACTGCCCTGCCTCTGGTGGGTTTGATGTTGGTGACTTACCTGGTCGGCAAGCGCTGGGCTCCACGCTATGCCGTGCCGCTCACCCTGTTGATTGCTATTTTTTTTGTAGCTGCTCGCGCTGAATTCATCAGCGCTAACATCCATTTTGGCTTCACTGTGCCGGTGTTTGTGGCGCCGGCGTTTTCGCTCGCGGCCTTCATCAGCATGTCGCTGCCGCTTTTTGTGGTGACCATGGCGTCGCAAAATCTGCCGGGGGTAGCAGCGATTCAGGCGGCGGGCTTTGCAGACCGCCGAGCACAAGGGGGAGACGCAGGCATCCCTGTGTCCAAGGTCATTACCCTTACGGGTGTGATGACGCTGGTGCTGGCTCCGTTTGGTGCATTCGCACTGAATCTCAGCGCCATTACGGCTGCCATTTGCATGGGGCCGGGGGCACATGCCCGGCCCGAACGGCGCTACACCGCTGCTGCGTCTTGCGGGGCCATTTATCTGGTGATCGGGCTCTTTGGTGCCGCCATTACCGGCGTGCTCACGGCATTCCCCAAAGAGCTGGTGGCGGCGATTGCCGGGCTGGCGTTGCTGGGCACCATTGGTGGCGCCTTGCACACGGCGGTGCAAGACGAGCGTAACCGCGAGGCGGCCCTGATTACTTTTCTGGTCACCCTGAGTGGGGTGGTAATAGCCGGCGTCGGCTCCGCCTTTTGGGGTGTGGTGGCGGGTGTGTTGGCGCTTTTGGTGCAACATACCGGTCGCGTGCCCCCAAGCAAGGCTTGACGGGCTCCGTTGCCTCCTTGGGGCAGCAACCTTATTTTTTGCAAAGAGACAGCATGCACATTCTTTTCGTGGCCGATCCGCTGGAATCCTTCAAGATTTACAAAGACACCACCTTCTCCATGATGCGCGAGGCCCAGAAGCGCGGTCACCGCATCAGCGCTTGCGAGCCCAAAGACATCATGTGGCAGCGCGGTGGCGTGGTCACCGCCTATGTGCGGGATATCACCCTGACCGGTGAGCCCGATGTCTGGTTCACCGCAGCCCAGAGCAAGCCGGACGAACGCCCGCAGGCCATCAAAGATTTCGACTGTGTGGTGATGCGCAAAGACCCGCCGTTTGATAGCGAGTTCTTTTATGCCACCCACCTCTTGGAGCAAGCCGAGCGCGAGGGCGCCAAGGTGTTCAACAAGCCGCGGGCCTTGCGGGATCACCCCGAGAAGCTGGCGATTCTGGAGTTCCCCCAGTTCATCGGCCCGACGCTGGTCACACGGGATGCCGACGACGTGCGCCGCTTCCACGCCGAGCACCGCGACATTATTTTGAAACCGCTCGACGGCATGGGCGGCATGGGGATCTTCCGCGTCAAAGACGATGGCTTGAACCTCGGCGGCATCATCGAGACCCTCAACAAAGACGGTGCCCAGACCCTGATGGTGCAGAAGTTTTTGCCCGCCATCAGTGAAGGTGACAAGCGGGTGCTGGTCATTGGCGGCAAGCCGGTACCGTTTTGCCTTGCGCGCATCCCCCAAGGGGGTGAGGTGCGCGGCAATCTGGCTGCAGGGGGCAAAGGGGTGGCCCAGCCGCTCTCCGACAGCGACCGTGCGGTGGCAGAAGCCTTGGGGCCCATCTTGGCCGCACGTGGCTTGCTTTTGGTGGGCTTGGACATCATTGGCGACAGCCTGACCGAAATCAACGTCACCAGCCCGACCTGCTTCCAGGAGATCACCGACCAAACAGGCTTCAATGTGCCGGTGATGTTTATCGACGCGCTGGAAGCGGCGGTGGCGGCTCACCCCGGCGTTTGAGCCTGTTCCCTTTTTTGAAAGGTCTGTATGTCTGAAACTACTGCGGTGGTGATGCCGGTGCCAGCTACCAACCCGGCGCCTTTGTCGCCTTTTCATCTGGCTTTTCCGGTGCACGATCTCGCGGCCGCCCGGCGGTTTTATGGCGAGACATTGGGCTGTCCCGAGGGCCGCAGTTCCCCGGATTGGATCGACTTCAATTTCTATGGGCATCAGATCGTCGCCCACCTCGCACCTAGCGAATGCGGCAGTGCGGCCCGCAGCGCGGTCGATGGCCATGGCGTGCCGGTGCGCCATTTCGGTATTGTGTTGCCCATAGCGGACTGGGAGGCCATGGCATCCCGCCTGCAAGCGCAGGGCACCGAGTTCGTGATCGAGCCCTATATCCGGTTCAAAGGCGAGCCGGGTGAACAGGCAACCATGTTCTTCTTGGACCCCTCGGGCAACGCGATTGAGGTGAAAGCGTTTTCGGACATCGGCCGTTTGTTTGCCAAATAAGTCCGCATCGGGGGCTGACATAGTTCACAGATTGCTGGTTTCACTGCAAAACCGGCCAATCGGCCCCTAGCGCCGGGCGCGAGCAGGTCACACAATGACTGTTGTAGCGCGCTGGCCAACCGGGTGCAGCGGCTCGCAATTCTTTGGAGACCGCCCCATGACCTCACGTACTTTTGCTTCCATTTTGGCTGCCGCAAGCCTCTTGCTTGCCGGCGCTGCCCATGCCCAGGTGCTCGGCACCATCACGGCTTCCTCCACCAACGTCAAAGTGGGCGAACCCGTGACCATCACGGCCAACATTGACGTGATCAATGCCAATTACTGCGGATTCGTGGTGGGCTTTGGGGATGGCACCTTCAAGGACGCCGTCAGCGACGTCAACACCCCGGTGCCCTTGGTGATCACCCGCTCGTTTGACAAGCCGGGCTCCTACCATGTGACCTTGGGCGGCAAGAACGTCCAGAACCACCCCAATTGCGGCGGCCAAGAGCGGGCTGTCGACATCACCGTCACCGGTGCTGTCAAAGCCGCCGCGCCTGTGGCACCGGCTGCTATGAAAGCGGCAGAGGTCTGTGAAAAGCCCTGGAAGCTGTCCGGCAAACTCAACCCCAAAACGGGTGCTTTCACCTGTGCGGCCAAGGCTGGAACTACATTCCCCGCCGTGAAGCCGGTGTGTAGCGGCGACTTGAGCTATTTCGAGAACAGCAAAAAAGGCCAGTACGGCTGCAAGCCTTAAGTGCGAAGCGGTTGCGGCCCCGGGGCCGTTCACCCGCAGCAGGTCGTGTGATCGTTAATTTGCAGCAGGGGCTGCCAGGGCTGCGGCCTTGGCAGCCTCTTCTGCTTCCCGCTGGGCTGCCGCCGCTGCAGCAGCGGCCGTCAGGGTGGTTTTGCACACAGCGCGCACAACCGGCCGGCCTTCGACAAAGGCTTGCAACTCACCCGACTCCATGGCCACCCAGGCCTCATTGGTCGTCAAGGGTTCGGTCACCACGATCACCTGGCGGTCTTCAGGGCCGTTGAGGTCAGACAAATCGACCGTCACATCCTCATCCTTGAGCTGCACTTCCGGGAACGGGTGTTGCCGGGACACGTAGCACAGCTTGGTGCTGGCATGGGCCCAAAGCGCCTGCCCGTTGCTGAGCAAAAAGTTGAATGTCCCGTGCCGCGCGATTTGGGGCACCAACTCCGACAGGGTGTTGGTCAACTCTTCGACCGAGGGCACCGTGACATGCGATTTGTTGAGCTCTTGGAGCAGCCAGCAGAATGCCAGTTCGCTGTCGGTGCTGCCCACCGGCTTGAAGCTGCCGTGCAAGGGCGGTTGGAATTCTTTCAGGTCGCCATTGTGGGCAAACACCCAGTAGCGGCCCCAGAGTTCCCGGGTGAAGGGATGGCAGTTCTCGAGGGTCACCGCACCGACGGTGGCTTTGCGCACATGCGCCACCACGTTGTGGCTTTTGATCGGGTAGGACTTGAGCATCTTCGCAATCGGCGAGGTTGCTGCACTTTCCTTGTCCACAAAGTGCCGGGCTGCTTTGCCGGGCAGATTGCCTTCGCTTTCAAAGAAAGCGATACCCCAGCCATCGGAATGGTGGTCCGTGCAGCCGCCCCGTTGCGAAAACCCGGTGAAGCTCAGGGTCAGGCTGGCCGGCAAGCGGCTGTTCATTCCTAGCAATTGACACATGGAAACAGTTTACTCCGCAGGATGGGGTTCACGTGCGTGGTTCTGACCACAGTTTGCCGCCGGTCGACCAGTTTTCGCGCTTCACCTCGGTGATGATGATGTCCACCGCCTCCGGCGAGCAACCCAGCGTTTCCGCGGTGACCCGCGTCACTTCTTCCACCAGCTTTTTCTTTTGCTCGGGGGAGCGGCCTTCAAACATTTCAACGTGGTAGGTGGGCATGGTGTTCTTTCAAAGGGGATAAGGCGCGCAGATTAGACTGCGGGATTCTTATTTTCCTCCGACTCGTCCTTTGCAATTTTTGTTCCCTCCTTCCAGGCATTGGATTGCCCATCGGGTGTTGTGGCTGGTTTTTTTGCTGCACGCCGTGTGGGGCGCGGTGCTGGGCCTGTCGGTCGATGAGGCGCATTACCTCTTGTATGCCGCCCATCCGGCGCTCAGTTACTTCGACCATCCGCCCTTGGTGGGCTGGGTGCAAATGCCTTTGGTGGCGTTGAATGCCCCCGTTGCGGTGTTGCGCCTGGTACCCGGCCTGTGCTGGCTGTTAACCGTCTGGGGTGTACACCGCCTGACCTTGCGGATGTGGGCAGGGCATGCCAAGGCGGACCAGGCGGCCTTGGCTGCGGTTATGGCCTTGGCGCTGGCGCCTTTGTTGCATGTGCTGGGTATTAGCTTGCTGCCCGACACCTTGTTGATGCTGCTGACAGTCGCCCTGATGCACCAGACCTGGACCCTGATGCAGCCCGGTGCCATGCACCGGAGCGCACCGTGGTGGGTGATGGGTGGTTTGCTGGGGCTGGCAGGCTTGGCCAAATACACGGCCGTGTTCACGGCGGTGGCTATTGCGCTGTGTCTTGTGCTGGCCCACGGCTGGCGGCTGTTTCGTGTGCCGGCTTTGTGGGGCGGCATGGCTCTCGCGGCCCTGCTGATCAGCCCGGTCTTGGTGTGGAACGCCCAGAACGGCTGGATATCGTTTGCCTACCAGCTGGCGCATGGCAAAGGCAGCGTATGGCAGGCCTTGCATGTGCTGCGCTTTCTGCTCACCCAAGTGGTGGTGTTTGGGCCTTTGTGGTGGTGGGCCGTGGTCGGGTGGCGCAGTGCTCCGCAGGCCATGCGGAGCCTGGTGGGCCTGTTCGCTGTTCCCTTTGTGATCTTTGCCTACATGGCAGGCGGTGGCACTGCGCTGCCGCACTGGACAGCGCCTGCCTGGGTCGCGCTGACCCCGTTCGCAGGCATGGGGCTGGCACTGGCTTGGCAAGGGCGCATGCGCGCGGTGCTGAAAGGTCTGGGCGTGCTGCAGGCGGTGGTCTGCCTGGCCTTGCTGGGCCTGATGGGCAGTGCCGGTTGGCCGCTGGTGCCCCGGAGTGACGCCGCAGTGGCGCCCCAACCCAATCCTTTTGCAGACCTGCATGGCTGGGACGCGGCCGGCGCCCGCGCCAGCGCATTAGCGACCCAACACGGGCTCTCGCGGGTGGCGGTGCAAAACTGGACACTGGCGAGCCGCCTGGGTTGGTACGCGCGGCCACTGCCCGTGTTTGTGTTGGAGGAGGGCGATTCGCAATTCCAGCTGTGGTCCGGCTCGCTGCCCGCAGGCGAAGGTGCGTTGCTGGTGGACTGGTCGCATATGGCCTACGACCCGCCGGTGGGAGCGCAGGGGTTTGCCACTTGCCAATTGCTCGAAAGCCTGCCGGTGCAGCACATCGGCATGCCATTGGCCCGCTTCCGTTTTTACGATTGCCGCGGCTGGGCAGGCGCCACACCGCAGCCGCGCCTTACACTCGCGCCCATTTCCCGGAACTGAACGCCATGTTGTCCACCCCCACAAGCCCTCACGCTCTGGCCAGCCCGGTTGCCCTCCGCAGCTGGTGGTGGCCTTTGGTCATTTTTGTACTCGGCACGCCCCTGTGGTTGCAGACCTGGGAGCCCGCCCTGTTTGTGGCGATCAACCAGTGGTGTGCGCCCCTAGCGGCAGAGTTCTGGACAGGGCTCTCATTGTTGGGCAATGGCTGGGGTTTGCTGGCGGTCACGGCACCTTTGTTGGTGCTCGCTCCGCGTTTGATGTTGGCCTGGCTGTGCGCCGCGCCATTTGCGGTCTTGTTTGCCCGCACCGGCAAGTTCCTGATTGAGAGCCCGCGCCCGGCCGCAGTGGTCGACAACGCGCAGATGCGGGTGGTCGGCGAGTTGCTGCACAACGTGTCCATGCCCTCCGGGCACACGCTCACCGCTTTCGCGGTGGCCTCTGGCATTTACTACGCACTGACCCCGGTGCAGCGCCGGCAGTTCGGCTGGGTGCTGATGGTGCTGGCGGCCGGCGCAGGTTTGTCGCGCATTGCGGTGGGTGCCCATTGGCCCGGGGATGTGGTCGTCGGGACCAGCTTGGGCCTGTTGTCCGGTTTGTTGGGGCACCAGGTGTGGATACGCCTGTCCGAGCGGCAGTTCGCGCCCAACGCCAAGGGCATGCAGGTGGCCGCCGTCTTGGTAGCGCTCTCGGTCTACCACCTGGTGACGGAAGAGTTGGATTTCGCTGAAAACCATGTGCACCAACAGGTGCTGACGGTGGTGGCCGTGCTCAGCTTGTTGGGGTATGTGCGATCGGTGTGGCGGACCATGTTTCAAGCCAAATAGCCTTCTGGCGCTCTAATTGATTGCGCTGGTAGCTATTGATTTAATAGCACTCTGATGTCTGGAATGCCCTGAGAGCTTGCGGGGATAAGTTTGTCTCTGCCATCATCCACACACCTTTAGGGGAGTAGCATTCCTGGCGCGCAGGTGCCGGGGTTGCATGTTTCGTCAGTACGTCGCGGGTGGTTTCATTGCCCCGGCCGGAACATGCAGAGGCGCCACATGGCGCTCTCCCGCAAGACCTACAGGGAATGTTTCAACCATTTCGAGGTCTTGCATATGCAAACAATCGCACCGCTGTGGCTATGGGCCACGTTCATCGGCATCGTACTGGTGTCACTCTTCGTCGACTTCGTCGTCCTCAAAAAGCAGGGCGCCCATGACATCGGCGTCAAAGAGGCGCTTAACTGGTCCCTGATCTGGATTGCCTTGAGCTTCTTGTTCAACGGCTTGTTCTGGTGGGCTGTCAAAGACACGACCGGTTCGACTGAGATCGCCAACACCAAGTCGCTGGAGTTCCTGACCGGCTACCTCATCGAGAAATCGCTGGCGGTGGACAACATCTTTGTGTTCCTGCTGATCTTCACCTACTTCGCGGTGCCTACGCACTACCAGAAGCGGGTGCTGATGATCGGCATCATCGGTGCCATCGTGTTGCGCACCATCATGATTCTGGTGGGCGGCTGGTTGTTGGCTGAGTTCCACTGGATCTTGTATGTGTTCGGCGCTTTCCTGATCCTCACCGGCGTGAAGATGTGGTGGGCTGCAGGCCAGGAACCTAGCCTGGATGACAACCCCGCACTGAAGCTGCTGCGCAAGATCCTGCCCGTGAGCAAGAACTACGACGGCGAAAAATTCTGGACCGTAGAAAACGGCAAGAAGATCGCAACGCCTTTGTTCATGGTGATCTGCTTGGTGGCCCTGACCGACGTGATTTTTGCGGTGGACTCGATTCCTGCGATCTTCGCGATCACCAGCGACCCCTTCATTGTCTTGACCAGCAACGTGTTTGCGATTCTGGGTCTGCGTGCGATGTACTTCCTGCTGGCAGCTGTCGCTAACAAGTTCCACCTGTTGAACTACGGCTTGGCGGTGATCCTGGTGTTCATCGGTACCAAGATGTGCTTGATCGATATCTACAAGATTCCGGTGGGCGTGTCCTTAGGCGTGGTGATCGGTATCCTGGCTGCCACCATGTGGTTGAGCGTACGCACCAGCAAGAACGAAGACCACGCATGAGCGTTCACCACACGCAGGCCGAACGGCTGCGGGCTGCAGCCACCGTGCTGCAGGACCAGCCGCTGAGCCTGCAGCAACTGTTCCGGCTGCATGGCCGGGCAGGGCCGGGGGCCTTGCTGGTGGTGCTCGCAGTCCCCTGCCTCTTGCCCGTGCCCGGCGCGGGCATGTTGCTTTCCATGGGGATGGTGATGGTGGCTTGGATGATCTGGCGCTATTACCCGCGCCTGGTCATGCCCCGCAAGGTGGGCCGCTTTCAGTTGTCGCCGTCCATGGCGCGCCGCGCGCTCAATACCCTGGCGTGGCTCTATGAAAAAGCTTCCCGGGTCATGCGGACCCGGCAGCGTTGGTGGCTGCAGCCCGGCCACCGCGTCTGGCTTGCGCCCTTTGTCGCAGCCATGGCGATGATCATTTTTTTGCCGATTCCGTTCGGCAACGTCGTGCCCGCAGCGGCCCTGTTGCTCATTGGCCTGGGGCTCGTGTTTGAAGACGGCTTGGCCATGCTCTCAGGTGTCGTACTGGGCGTGGCTTTGTTGGCAGTCCTGGGCGCTCTTGCTGGTGGCGCTGCCCACTGGGCGCCTGAGCTTTGGGCCGCCTGGCCTCTGCGCCCGCAGTAAAACGCTGCGGAATTTCAATACCCTGCCAGCCGCAGCGCCAAAGCGCTGAGGGCCTGGTAGGCGTCGCCACTAGGCGTATCCCATGCTTTCACCACCGCGGCCTGCCGCTCAATGGCGGCCACATCGCCACGCGCAGCAGGGCCTGTGAGCGCACCGGCCGGACCAAGCCGGGTGATGTTGTCCACCGCATTGCGCAACAAGGTCGCACGCAGGTGCGGCAGCAAGTGGGCGGGTACACCGGTGCGGGTCCATGCAGCTTCAGCCACTGATTGGAGCACCGGCAGGAAGTTAGTCGCAAACACCGCCGCTGCGTGATAGAGCACTTTGTCCTCGCTGGCAACACCAAACGTCTGCGCGCCAATTGCATCGAATGCCACGCGCAAAGTTTCGCAAGCGGAGGCGTCACCTTCCAGCGCACACGCCGTGCCCGCGAATTGCCGCACCGCCACCCCGACATCTGCAAAACTCAAGATGCAATGTGCGCTGGCCGTGCGCCAACCTAGGTCGGCCAAGGGCTGCAAGCTGCCGGCATTCTGGGCGCCGCTGCAATGAAAGACGATGGGGGCAGCGGTTCTGGATGGTTGCGTGGCGGCGAGCGCGCTGGCAACTTCGGCGATCCGCGCATCCTGCACCGCCACCATCCACACATCGGCCGGACGCATGGCATGCAGGGTGGCTACCGCCGTGCCCGCGCCCATCGCGGAGCACGCGGCTTGTGCACTCGCCAAGCTGCTGGTCAACACATCTTGAATCTCGAACACGCCATGCCGTGCCCACAAGGTGGCCAATGTGCGGCCCACACGGCCGGCACCTATCAGGTTCAGGGTTGTCACGCGCGCTTCACTCCGGGAACGGTGGGCGCCGCTACCATGGCGCCATGAAAAAAATTCTGGTTACAGGCGGCACCGGGGCCGTCGGCAAATACATTGTGGACGATCTGGTGCAGCACGGGTACACCGTGGGGGTGCTCGATCTGGCAGCCCCTGCCCGCAGTGACGTGGCGCACCATGCCGTAGACGTATTGCAGCTCGACGCGGTGCTGCAGGCCATGGCCGGTTATGACGCGGTCATGCATGTGGCGGGCATTCCGCACCCGCTCAACGACCCGGCCAAACGGGTGTTTGATGTGAATGTGAACGGCACCTTCAATGTGCTCGAAGCCGCCGCCCAGCATGGCATTGCCAAAGTGGTGTTCACCTCCAGCGAGTCGACCATGGGTTTTGCCTTCGCGGCGCACCGGCTGGCGCCCCTGTACATCCCGGTGGACGAAGTCCACCCGGCCCGCCCGCAGGACCCGTACGGCCTGAGCAAAGTGGTGAGTGAGCAAATCTGCAAAACCTATTCCGACCGCTTTGGGCTACGCACCGTGTGCCTGCGCATGCCCTGGGTCTGGCTGCCGGACGATGCCCAGCGTCCGTTTTACCGCTCGTTGGTAGCGGAGTATCCCCAGTGGTACAAAAACTTGTGGACCTTTGTGGATGCCCGCGATGTGGCTACTGCACACCGCCTAGCGCTCGAAGTCGAGCTAGAGCAGCAGCACGAAGCCTTTTTCATCACCGGCCCGCACAACTGGACCGGCCGCGATGGCCGCGCCTTGATGGCCGAGTTTTGGCCCGAGGTGACCCAGTTCGCTGCTGACTTTACTGGCGCCGAGCCCTTGATTTCTCACGCCAAGGCCGCCCGCCTGCTGGGCTATGCGCCGCGGTATGGCGTGAGTGAGGTGCTCGCTTAGTTAGCGCCGGCTGGTACCGCCGGAGCCACGTCGGCAGGTGCTGGTGCCGCTTGATGCAGCTGGTGCCGGCGAAACGGTTGGACTTTGCCCGAGAGCCAGAGCGCAATCCGCACTTCCATTGCATGGGTCGGCAGGTAGGTCGCAGTGCTGGTGTTAAAGGCCAGCACCAGCAGGCAGGGCGCCCACCGGGAAGCCGGGTGCCGCAGAGGCACCTGCCCCAAACGCCGCACCACCGGCACACTGACCGCCAGCCCGAGCAGCCAGGCGGCCACGACCTCACTCGCACTGTGCGCGCCGACCACGACCCGCGAGACGCCCACCAGCAAGGCCAGCGCGGTACCCAGCGGAGCGCCGAGATCGCGCCCCCACCGGCCGGGCATGCCCCGCAGTAACAAGGGCAATATGGCCGCGGCCAACAGGCCATGGCCGCTCACGCCGGTGAAGTCGATCGCGGCAATGCCGATGCCCCAGCCATAAAACAGGCACTTGCTGGTCACGGTGAGTGCCACTGCAGCCACCATGGCCACCACATAGTGGCGGGCAGCGGCCTGTGCGCCACTGCGCCACAGCCCGAATGCCACCAACACAAACGCCGGCAACAGCAGGCTGGACGAGCCGAAATGGGTCACGGTCCACCAGACCGGCGCAATCGGGGTGTTGCTCAAAGCCTCGCTCATACGATCAGGGGGTTGTCGCTCATGGCCTCGATCTGGTCCTCCAGCATCTGGATCTGGCCTTTCCAGTAATCGCTGCTGCCAAACCACGGAAAGTTCACCGGAAAAATCGGGTCGCTCCAGCGCCGCGCCAGCCAGGCGCTGTAGTGAATCAGGCGCAGCGTGCGCAGGGGCTCGATCAGGGCCAGCTCCATGCGATCGAACTCGCGGAATTGCTCGTAACCATCGACCAGCATGCCGAGCTGCCGGGTTTGCTGCTGCCGGTCGCCGCTGAGCAGCATCCACAAATCTTGCACTGCCGGGCCGGTGCGCGCGTCGTCCAAGTCCACAAAATGCGGGCCGGGACCGGCGCTGGCCGCGGCATCGGTCGGTGTCCAGAGAATGTTGCCGGGGTGGCAGTCGCCATGCAGGCGCAGCTGGCGTATACCGCTGGAATTGGTCTTGTTTTGGCCTGTAGCCCCCGCCATATCTGCGCGAGCAGCTATCAAATCTATAGCTTCCTGGCAGCGCTTGCTCCAGAGGGTTTGCACATCCAGTGGCACGCAGTCGTGCGCGAGCAGCCACTGCATGGGCTCCACCGCAAAGGTCTGGACATCCAGTGCAGGGCGCTGCACAAAGGGGCGGCGCGCGCCTACGGTGTGGATACGCGCCAGAAAGCGGCCGATCCACTCCAGCACTTCACCATCGTCAAGTTCAGGTGGGCGGCCACCGCGGCGCGGGCTCACGCTGAAGCTGAAATCCTGAAACCGGTGCAGGGTCTGGCCGCTCAGTACCAAAGGGCCGACGGCTGGAATCTCGGCGGCCATCAGCTCGGCTGCAAAGTCGTGCTCTTCCTGAATTTGCGCGTCGCTCCAGCGCTCGGGCCGGTAGAACTTGGCCACCACCGGCGCGCCGTCTTCGAGCTGGACCTGGTAAACCCGGTTTTCGTACGACGAGAGGGCGGTGAGCCTCCCGTCGCCGCGCAAGCCCACGCTCTCCAGCGCGTCGAGCACCACGTCCGGGGTCAGGGTTTCAAAGGGATGGGCGGCGCCGGGCGCGGTGGGGGAGTTCATGCGGGCATTGTCCCCCGCTTTGCCGCCCGGGCGGGGTGCGCCTGGCAGTCCGTTCAGCCTAGCGGGCCGAGGTCGTCGCCATAGCCGGAGAGGCCTCCCGACTCGGCGTCGGAGTCCGAGTAGCCCGCTGACGCGGTGGTGCGGGCGTCCGCACCCAAGTGCTCGAAAGGCAAGGCCTGCTTGACCAGAATCAGGGTGCAGGGCGCCTCCATTGCCACCTTTATCGGCACCGTGGCGACAAAGCGTTGGGTCTTGAGCCCGTGGGTGGCCGCCCCCATGACGATCACGCTTACCTGGTTGCCCCGCGCATAGTCCAGCAGGGCTTGTGCCACGTCGTTGCTCTCGAGGACATGGCATGACATCTGGTGGCCCGGGTAGTCCAGCGGCTGGGCCCATTGGCGCAGCGCACTCAGGTAGCGCCGGTGCACATGGGTTTCGCTTTTGCTGTCGTCCGAGGCGCTGGTCTGGCTGCCGGAGATGACGGTCACACACGCCAGCCGTGCGCCCGGCCGGGTGCCCAGTGATCTGGCGACCGCCTGGCGCAGGCTGTAGAGGGTGGCGTCACTCGCATCTTTGTGCGGCACGGCCACCATGACGATCGGGACTTCTTCGAGCTGTTGGGCCGGCAAGGGGCTGGGCTGGTAGTGCATGCCCGCTGCCTTGATCCATCGCTTGAAATGGGTGCGAAACGGGGTGCCTTGGATGTTGGTGCCGCGCTGGGTGACATGCACCTGGGTCGGGTGTGCCAGGTCAAAGGCCAGATGCGCGGCCGACGGGTAGCGTTTTGCAGCCTCCGGCTCCAGGCAGCGCAAGACCACCTCTTGCAACCAGGCAGGCACCTCCGGGCGGCGCTTGCGTGGCGGCACCGGGTCCATCCACAAGCGCTGGCGCAGGCCGGCATGGGTGAGCGGCTCCCCAAAGGGCAACTCTGCGGTGCACAGCTGGTAGAGCATGACACCGATGGCAAACACATCGCTGCGCGGGTCGCCTCGCACGCCCACCACCTGCTCGGGGGCAATCCATGCCGGCGAGCCCACCGCTTTGCGCAATTGCTCGGCCAGCAGGTCCGGAAAGTGGGCGTGGCAAGAGAGCCCGAAGTCCAGCAGCACTGCGCTGCCGTCCCCGCGGATCAGCACATTGGCGGGCTTGAGGTCGAGATGCACCGTGTTTTGCTGGTGCAGTGCATGGGCGGCGCGGGCCACGGCTGCGCCCAGACGCGTGATCTCGGCAACATCTAAAGGCTGTGGGCCATCCAGCCAGTGCTGCAGGGTGCGCCCTTGCACGTATTCCATGACCAGATAGGGCACGTGCACCAGGTCGCCAGCGGCCACAAACCGGGGGGTATGCGGGCCGCTCAGGGCTTGCATGATCTGGCACTCCACCTCGAAGCTGACGATGTTCTCCGCCCCGTCGCCCGCGGTCATGCGGGGTACTTTCATGGCCATGTCAAAGCCGGGCCCCGGCCGCCCGTCGGCATACACGACCCGGTAAATATGGGCCATGCCGCCGGAGTGGATGCAGGCTTCGATACGGAAGCCGTCCAGCACCTCGCCCGGTTCAAGCAGTTTCATCGGCCTTGCTCCAGGCGCTGTGCGAAGAATTCCGGCAGGCCCGCGGCGCGGATGGCGGTGGCCGCCGCGAAATGGTCATACGGCACCCGGTAAAAGGTCAGCTGTTGGCGCTCAGTGTCGAGGAGGGCGTACATGGCTTCGGGCTTGCCGTCGCGCGGCTGGCCCACCGAGCCTACGGTGCTCAGCCAGTGCCGGTGTTTGGGCACCGGCACCGCCACACCGGCCTGCGGGGTGAACTTCATCAGCCCGCTGGTGCCCCGGTAGTACAGGCTTTGCAGATGCACATGGCCACCGAACACGTAACGCACACCGGGTAGCGCACCAGCAGCGTTCAGGCTCTCGGTGGCACTGCGCTCGTCGTACACATAGCGCCAGAGTTCGGGGGCGTCCACACTGGCGTGGACGAGCAACACGGTGTCCATGTGGTGGGTCAGGGGCAGGGCGGCGATCCATTCCCGTTGGCTGCTGCTGAGTTGCCGGTGCGTCCAGTCGGCGGTGCTGTCGCCGATGGTTTTGGGTACTGCAGGGGGCGCGACCGCCATGGCGTCATGGTTGCCCTTGAGCACGATGGCCCCCTCTTCGGTGAGCAGCATGATGCGCTGCACCACCTCTGCCGGCTGCGCGCCGTAACCCACCATGTCTCCCAGGAATGCGAATCGCTGTGCTTTTTGTGCGCGTGCATGGGCCAGGCAGGCGTCCAATGCCTGCAGGTTGCCGTGTATGTCGGACAACAAAGCCAATCTCATCGCGTCTCCATCCTTGTTCTTTGGGTGATCTGCGCATCATGCCTTGCCGGGCTGACAGCAAGTTTGCAGACGCAGGGGCTTGCGCCGATTGATGCAGGTCAAAGTCTGCCGCTCCGGGCACTCTTACAGTGCTTGCATGCGCAAAGTCAAACTCCACAAACTCGTGATTGGCCGCCGGGGGCTTGCGTATTCGTTGGGGCTGTGCATGTTGATTCTGGGCATCGGGGGCCTGGGCTTCTGGGCGCTGGAGCCGCGCGCAGAAACCTATAGCGACGGCTTGTGGCTGGCCTTCACGACGGCGGCGACCGTGGGCTATGGCGATATTGTGCCCAGCACACACGCTTCACGCTTCTTTGCGGTGCTGGTGGTGCTCATGGGGCTGGCGGTGCTATCTCTGGTGACCGCGTCGGTAGCGGCCATGCTGGTGGAGGTGGAAGAGCGCGCGGTGGATAGTGAGTTGCTGCGCGAAATCCATGCGCTGCGCCTGGAGGTGCGGCACTTGCGCGAGGAGGTGCACGCGCAGCACCCCGCAAGCGGCAAAGAAAAAGCCGACGCGCCCTGAGGCGTGCCGGCTGGTGGGGCCTGCGGCGCCGGGGCACCGCGGGGCAGATCGCGATTAAACGATCGTGATGGTCACTTCGATGTTGCCGCGTGTCGCGTTGGAGTAGGGGCAGACTTCGTGGGTCTTGGCAACCAGGGCTTCTGCCGCAGCGCGGTCCATGCCGGGGATGCTGACTTCCAGGGCGACTTCAATGCCGAAGCCTTGGGGGATTTGGCCGATGCCGACGGATGCGTTGATGCTCACGTCTGCAGGCAAGGCAATCTTTTGGGTACCGGCCACAAACTTCAGGGCGCCGATAAAGCAAGCGCTGTAGCCGGAGGCAAACAGCTGCTCAGGGTTCACACCGCCGCCAGCGCCACCCATTTCTTTGGGTACTGCCAGCTTCAGGTCCAACAGGCCGTCGGAAGTGCGTGTGGTGCCGTCACGGCCGCCGGTGGAGGTGGCGTGCGCTGTGTAGAGAACTTTATCGATCTTGTTGACCATGGTGCTTCTTTCATAAAAGCTGCGTCAGCAGCGGTTGGGGGTAATCGTGAAGGGGTTTAACCGTGTGAGCCGGCCAGCCGGTCCCGCAGGGTTTGAACTTGTCCGGTCAGGGCCATGAGCTCCGGCACGGGGCAGCCGCTGGCGGCAACAACGCAGGCCGGGATGCTGATGGCCTTGGCTTTCAGGGCGCGGCCTTCGGGGCTTACAAACACTTCCACACGGCGCTCGTCCTGGGCACTGCGCTGTCGGCGCAACAGGCCGCTGGCCTCCATGCGCTTGAGCAAGGGCGTGAGCGTTCCGGAGTCGAGAAACAGGCGCTCGCCCAGGGCAGAAACGCTCAGGCCATCGGTCTCCCACAGCACCAACATGACCAGGTATTGCGGGTATGTCAGCTGCAAGGCGTCCAGCAAGGGCTTGTACAGCTTGGTCATCGCCAGTGATGCGGAATACAGCGCAAAGCACAGCTGGTTGTCCAGCCTCAAGGCGGCATCGTTGGCGGGGAGTGGGTGGGCGCTGTGGGGCATGGCTTGAATTGTATTTCGCAATTAAATTGCGTGCAATTAAATTGCGAAATACTTATGTGGCGTGGGGCGATAGCAGCCGGGGTGCCTGCACCAGGCCGAAGTCTGCTAAGGGCCTGCCGAGCGCAAGTAGGCTTGCGCGATGGCTTCCACGTTGACCTTCTTGAGCCCCTCGTTCAAGACGAGTCGCATTGCCTCTGCGGAGGGTGTGAGGTTGAAGCACACGTACAGGGGCAACTTGCCGGTGGTCGGCCGGGCGGCCAGTTCGAGCGAGGAGAGTGCATGCGCTTTTTGGAGGTACTCAAAGACCCGAGCGTCGGTCACGGCATAGTCCACGCGCTTGGCCGCCAGTTTTTGGAGGCTGGACAAGTCGTTGGGCGCCACATCCACCTTGACCAAGGATTGCGATACCAAACGCGCAATGTCCGGGCCGTTGTCATACCCTTCGATCACCCCGATGCGCTTGCCGTGCAAGTCTTTCCAATGGCGCCAGGTTGGCTGACTGCCCTTGCGTTGCGCCAAAAAAAACTGGTAATAGCCGATGGGGTCGGATGTCCTGCCATTGGCATCGAGGCACTCTTGTTGCGACGCCGAGTAAAACCCGAGGGGGCCATTGCGCGTTCCGCCCATGGCCACCTTGATGGCTCTGAGCCATGGAAGAACCTTGATCGACAGGCTGTGCCCTTGCGTGGCATAGGCCTCGCGCAACACCACCGACAAGAAGCCCTGGTTGGCGAGGGTGCCGGAATAGGGGGGCCAGTCCAGCGTCACCAGCGCCACCTCATTCGCCGCTGCAGGCCGGAGCCCCAGCACCAACAGGCTGGCAAGGGCGACGCGGAGGAGTCGGGGCATGGGGAGTTATTTGGAAAACCGCTTGCGTGTGAAAGCCAGCGCAACCCAAAACGCACCGCTTGCATAGGCCAACAGCACCAAGCCGTGACGCCAGGCATCCGCGGGCCACTGATCCATGAACAGCGGTCGCACCAAGGCCACCGCGTTGGACAGGGGCAACCAGTCGGCGACGACCCGCACCGCAGATGGCAATTGATCCAAGGGGAAAAACACGCCACTCAAAAACATCATGGGCGTGAGGAACAGCGTGAAGTAGTAAGTAAAAAAGTCATAGCCCTTGGCCAGTGCATTGAAGATCAGCGCAATGCAACTAAAGGTAATGCCCACCCCCAGCAAAATGGGCCAAGCCACCAGCAGCTTGGGGCTGTGGCTGATACCGAGCACCAACATCACCCCCAGGATGGCCGTGACGGTGAACAGCGACTTGAAAGCCGCCCACAGCATTTCGGCCAGCACCACGTTGTCCAGGCTCACGGGGGCATTCATGATGCCGTCCCACGTTTTTTGCACATGCATGCGGCTGAAGGCGGAGTAGAGGGCCTCAAACGAGGCGGACTGCATCGCACTCATGCAAATGGAGCCGCTGGCCAGAAACAGGATGTACGGCACTTGCTGCCCGTTCACCGTGATCTGCCCGACCAGTGCGCCCATGCCGTAGCCGAAGGCGACCAGCCACATCAAGGGCTCGGCAATATTGCCCACCAAACTGGGAATGGCCAGCTTGCGCCAGACCAGCAGGTTGCGCAAAAACACCGGCCAGAAGCGCATGGACAGCTCGGGCGCACGCCAGATAGATTGTGTGCCCCCACGCTCGGCACTGGCGTGTCCTCGCTGCCCCCCAGGGGGGCTCTCGGGCCTTGGGGCGGCCCGGCGTCTCTCGTGGGGCTTGTTGTCGTTGCTCTGGGTGCTCATATCAGGCGTCCTCCCGGATCTGGCGTCCGGTCAATTTCAAAAACAGATCTTCCAGGTTGGCCGGGCGGTGCAGGGTGCGCAACTGCGGATAAGCGACCAACGCCTGCAGCAACTGGGCGGAGTCCTGGGTGTAGAAGAAGACGGTCTCACCGCTGACTTCGACGCGCGCAGCCAAACTACGCAAAGGGCTGTCTAGCAGCGCGTGGGCGCCAACGCCGAACACCTCGACCACATCGGGCTCCAGGTGCGCCGCAATCAGGTCGCGCGGGGTGCCTTCGGCAATCTTCTTGCCATGGTCCAGCACCAGCAGGCGGTTGCACAGGCGCTCGGCTTCGTCCATGAAGTGGGTGGTCAGCAGTATCGACTTGCCTTGCTGCAGCAGCACCTGCAAGCGCTCCCACATGAGGTGGCGGGCTTGCGGGTCCAAGCCGGTCGTGGGCTCGTCGAGCAGCAGGAGCTTGGGGTCGTTCACCAACGCGCGGGCCAGGCTCAGGCGGCGGCGCATGCCGCCGGACAGTTCGCCGGGTTTGGCGTTGGCCTTGTGGGTCAGAGCCGCAAACTCCAGCAGCTGCGGAATCCGCGCCTTGATGGCAGCGTCCTTCATTCCGAAGTAGCGGCCATAGACCAGCAGGTTTTCGGCGCAGGTGAAGTCAGGGTCTAGGGTGTCGAACTGGGTCACCACGCCCAGTTGCGCCTTGATAGCCATGGCCTCATGGGGCATCTGCAAGCCCATCGCGGTGATGGTGCCGCCGTCGGGCAAGGTATGGCCCAAGCACATGCGGATAGTGGTGGTTTTGCCGGCGCCGTTGGGGCCGATCACACCGAGGCACTCGCCAGGTGCGATGCTAAAGGACAGGTCTTTGACGACCTCGGCATCGCCATAGCGCTTGTAGAGGTGGTCGACCTCGAAAAAAGTGGAGTTCGGTGTTGTCATTATTGAAATGCCACTTCCGCAAAACTGCGCAGCTTGCGGCTGTGTAACTGGTCGATGCCCTGCGAGCGCAGCAGCTCCAGCGCGCGGATGCCGATGCGCAAATGCTGGTCCACCCGCTCGCGGTAGAAGTGGTTGGCCATACCCGGCAGCTTGATTTCGCCGTGCAGCGGTTTGTCGCTCACGCACAGCAAGGTGCCATAGGGCACACGGAAGCGGAAGCCGTTGGCGGCAATCGTGGCGCTCTCCATGTCCAGCGCCACCGCACGGCTTTGGCTGAAGCGACGCTGGGGCTGGTTGTCGGGCAGCAGCTCCCAGTTACGGTTGTCGGTGCTGGCCACGGTGCCGGTGCGCATGATGCTCTTGAGCGCGCTGCCGCTGACCTGCGTCACATCGGCAACCGCTTGCTCGAGCGCGACCTGAATCTCGGCTAGCGCCGGAATCGGCACCCACAGCGGCAGCTCTTCGTCCAGCACATGGTCTTCGCGCACATAGCCGTGGGCCAGCACATAGTCGCCCAGCTGCTGGCTGTTGCGCAGGCCGGCGCAGTGGCCCAGCATGATCCAGGCATGCGGGCGCAGCACGGCAATGTGGTCGGTGATGTTCTTTGCGTTGGCCGGACCCACGCCGATGTTCACCATGGTGATGCCGGCATTGTCCGAGCGCACCAAGTGGTAGCCGGGCATCTGGGGTAGACGGGGTGGCTCTTTGCCCAGGGCGTCTGCCGCTTCGGCGGGCAGGCCCACGCGGCGGGTGACCATGTTGCCGGGCTCTATAAAGGCGATGTACTCGCTGTCCGGGTCCTGCATGGCTTTGCGGCCTAGCGCGATGAACTCGTCAATATAGAACTGGTAGTTGGTGAAGAGCACAAAGTTCTGGAAGTGCTCGGGCCCGGTGCCGGTGTAGTGGCGCAGGCGGTGCAGCGAATAGTCCATGCGCGGCGCGGTGAACAGCGACAGCGGCAGGGCATCGCCCGGGCGGGGCTGGTAAGTGCCGTTGGCAATACCGTCGTCCATCGCGGCCAAGTCGGGCAGGTCGAACACATCGCGCATCAGGGTGCGGCGCTCGGCGCTCATCTGGCCTTCCACATGGTCATGCTCCGCAAACGAAAAGTGCACCGGAATCGGCTGGTTGCTGGTGGCCACCTCGATCTCGCCGCCGTGGTTTTGCAGCAGCAGACGGAACTGCTCCAGGTAGTAGCGGTGGTACAGGTCAGGCCGGGTGAGCGTGGTCTCGAAACGGCCAGGGCCGGCGACAAAGCCGTAACTCAGGCAGGCAATGTCGGCGGCCGCCTTGCGCGACACGGTATCGGTGTGGATGCGCACCAGCGGGTAGCAGGCGCGCACATGGCCGCCCAGATCCTCGCCGGCCACAAATCGTTGCATCGCGTGGCGCAGATGGGCGATGCTTTGGTCGTAAATGGCGTGAACCTGCGCCAGCGCAGCGGCGGCGTCGGTGAATCGGGCGGGTGCGATGAAAGAAGGATGGCTGGTCATGCACCCATTGTGCCGCCGTATTTCTGCACTGCGAAGACAAAGGGCATGGGGTAAAGTGCAAGCTGAATGACCCAAGTGAACTCTGGTGACTGACCCCAAAGACTCCCGTTACACCGAAACCGGCTTCCCCTCCTTGCAGTGGGAGGACGATGACTTGGACACGCGCCCGCTGCCGCTCAATGAACGCCCCCTGCAGGCACAGATTGACCACGAGATGGCCGTTATCGCGGAGCACCACATCCGCATTGCCCTGGCGATCGAGCGGTTCTGGGGCCACCGGGATTGCGTGGAGTACATCCGGACCCTGATATTGAACGGCGGCTATTCGGATGGCGCCACCAAGCGGGTCGGCTTCAAAGCCGAAGTGATTTCGGCGCTGATCAATCTGACGGCGTTGCACCGGATCGAGTAGCGCAGGCCTCGCAGACGCAGGCTTTGTCCCGCGCAGGCGCGGGGATGCGGCGCAGCAGTTCCGCACTGAAATCCACCTGGGTGCACCAGCACGGGCCCTGCGGCTGGCCGGTCATCTTTTCAATTTCCATGGCGCACTGGTTGGCCTTGCCGCACACAGGGCACACTTGAGGGTTGATGGTTGGCGGGTTGGTCATGGTATTGGCAGTGTAGCCATCCGCTGCCCGCAGCTCACACACGGAGTGCTTCATGGGGATTGAGATCGAACGCAAGTTTTTGGTGAGTGGGGACGCTTGGCGCAACGACAGTGGCGTGCTGTACCGACAGGGTTACCTGAACCGCGACAAAGCACGCACGGTGCGGGTGCGCCTGGCTGGGGATGCTGCTTATCTAACCGTCAAGGGCCAAAGTACCGGCGCCAGTCGGGCTGAATTTGAGTACCCGATCCCGTGTGCGGATGCGGTTGCGCTTCTGGCTTTGTGCGATGGCCCCTTGATTGAGAAGACCCGCTACATCGTGCTGCATGCCGGCATGCGCTGGGAGGTCGACGAGTTTGCGGGCGACAACGCGGGCTTGGTGGTCGCAGAACTGGAGCTGGCGTCTGAAGACCAGGCCTTCGAGCACCCCGCTTGGCTGGGCGCAGAGGTCACCCACGATGCCCGCTATTTCAACTCCAACCTCGCAACACACCCTTTCAGGGCTTGGTGAGCACCGGGCCTTGCTGCCGGTGATGGGCCGTCTTATTCGTCCACCGGCACATAGAGGTCAGATTTCATTGCATCGATCACCACATTGGTGGTCATGCGGATGACCTGGGGCACCTCGGCCATCAGCCGGGCGGAGAGGGCGTCGTACTCTTTCACGCTTTTGCTCAGGATGACCATCACCAGGTCCACCGCACCGGTCACATAAAAGAGCTGCTGCACCTCCGGTTCTTTTTGCACCCAGACGCGGATGCGGGGCAGGGCCTCGTAGTTGTCCTTGAGCTCGATGCCGGCGATGAACTGCATGCGTTGGCCCACCACCTGCGGGTCCACGATGGCCACCTCGGCCGTAATCACCTTTTCGGCCCGCAACCGGCGCAGGCGGCGTTGCACCGCGGATGCGGACAGGCCGACCGCCTCGGCAATCACTTCTGCATTGACCTGGCAATCGCGTTGCACGAACTCCAGAATTTTCCGGTCAAAGGGGTCCAAAGGCGTTTCCATCGGTGCATTGTAGGCAGCGTGGGGTGTCGGGCTCCATCGGCGTAGAAGGTGCCCTGTGTGCCGTTTTGCCGCGCGAAAAGTGCCGAATACGCCGCCTGCCGTTATTTCTTTGGGCGAAACTTGAGTTTCCTTTGCGTCTTGAAAACGCAGTGTTGGTCAAACTGAGCGGCGTCTTGCGGTGGGGCGCCCGGATGGAGAAACAAAGAATGAAGCGTCAGGTTTTGAAAGCATTGTTGGGTGGTCTGTTCTTGGCGGCTGGTTTGGCCCAAGCCCAAGACGTGGTGCGCATCGGCACCCTGTCCGACTACCCTCCGTTTGAGTACAAGGATACGTCCGGCCAGCTCAAGGGCATGGAAATCGAGTTGGGCAACGCGATGTGCAAGCACATGCAAGCCAAATGCGAATACGTGACGATGGACTTTGATGCACTGATTCCTGCACTCAAAGCCAAGAAGATCGATGCAGTGCTGGCCCAGATGTCCATCACCGACGAGCGCAAAAAAGTGGTGGATTTCACCGATCTGTTCACCCTGGCTCCCGTGCAATACGTGGCAAAAGTGGGCTCCGGCATCAACGAAGATTCGGCCACCCTGCGCGGCAAGACGGTGGGCGTTTACAGCGGCTCCAATAGCGAGACCTACTTCAAGAAGCGCCTGCCCAAGGCAAAGTCCGGCATTGCCACCAAGTCCTACCCCAACCAGGACGCGATTTGGTTGGACCTGGAAGCCGGCCGCCTGAACACCACCTTGACCGACACCACCGTGGCCTACGAGTGGCTGCAAAAAACCGGCAAGGCCAAGGGCTTCGACTTCGCCGGCAAGCCGGTGAACGATGTGGAAATTTTCGGCGAAGGCACCGGCATTGCAGTGCGCAAGGGCGACGCCCTGAAGGCCCGTTTCAACGCCGCCATCAAAAAGGTGCTGGCCGACGGTACCTTTGCGGCCGAGAATAAAAAGGTGTTTCCGTTTAGCATTGCTCCCACTAGCAAGTAACTGACAGGCCGCCACCGCCCCGAGCGGACGGTGGCCGCGCTTTCCCGGAGTCGAGATGGATGTTTTGCAGGCCTACACGGGCCAGCTGCTGCAAGGTGCGCTGATGACCGTGCAACTGGCCTGTGCTGCCTTGGTGTGCGGGCTGGTGTTGGGCTTGGTGCTGGCGGCTTGCCAGCTTAGCCGCCACGGTTGGTTGCGCCGTCCGGTGGCCGTGCTCACCGGGGTGCTGCGCGGGGTGCCCGAGTTTCTGGTGGTGCTGGTGTGCTACTTCGGGCTGTCCAACCTCATCAACAATCACTTCGACAGCGCATTTGACATCAGCCCGTTTTTTGCGGGCGTGGTGTCTTTGGCGCTGGTGCTGGGGGCCTACGCCTCTGAGGTGTTTCGCGGCAGCTTTGTAGCGCTGGAGCGCGGGCAGCTGGAAGCCGCCCGCTCGCTGGGCCTGAACCCAGTGCAAACCTTTTTTCTGGTGCGCTTGCCACAGGCTTGGCGCATCGCCATTCCCAGTCTGGGCAACCTCTGGCAATCCCTGCTCAAAGACACCTCGCTGGTGTCGGTGGTGGGTCTGGAAGACTTGCTGAAAAAGTCCAACATGGCGGCGCAGGCCTCGCATCAGCCGTTCCTGTTTTTGATGGCGGCTGCCGTCATGTATTTCTGCTTGCTGGCGCTGTCTGACCCGCTGGTCTCCGCGCTGGAGCGGCGGGCGCAGCGCCCTTACCAGGCCCACCGCAGCTAGCCATGGACGCTTGGTTCACCGACATCCTCGTCCTGCTGCAGGACAACCGCGCCGAACTGTGGGAAGGCCTGGTCGTTACCCTGCAGCTGTGGGCGGCCTCCGGGGCTGCCGGTTTGGTGCTGGCGCTTGGCTTGGCGCTGGGCGCCACCCATGGCGGCCCTGTGGTGCGGCGACTGGTTCGCTTGTATGGCGCCGCTTTTCGGGGCACGCCGCTGCTGGTGCAAATGTTCCTGCTGTACTACGGGCTCAGCCAGTTTGAGGGGGTGCGAGCGTCCGTTGCGTGGGTGGTGCTGGAGGACGCGTTTTACTGCGGGCTCATGGCCTTGACGCTCAACATTGCCGCCTATATGGCTGAAGACATTCGCGCCGGCGTCCTGGCAATTCCCGCTGGCCAAACCGAGGCGGCTCGCGCCTTTGGCATGCCGTCCGGCACTTTGCTGCGCCGTATCGTGCTGCCGCAGGCTTTGCGCATTGCGACTCCTGCTTTGGGTAACGAAGTGGTGTCTTTGCTCAAAGCCACGGCGCTGGTGAGCACCATCACCGTGTTTGACCTGACTGGTGTGGCCCGCCGCCTCTCTAATGAGTCGTACACCACGGATGCGCTGGTGTTGGCTGGCGTGGTTTATGGCGCGCTGACCCTGCTGATTTCGGCGGGTGTGCATTTTCTGGAGCGACGCCGCAAAAGCCACGCTGCCTGAGCTGCTTGTCTGCACAGAGGCTAGGCAAATTGCCGCCGCCGCGCGGGCGCTTTGTCTAAGCTCATCCTCGAATTTTTGAATGATCTCCATGATGCTGAATCCCCTGAATAGTTTTCTCGCCCACGACCGCCTGATGGTGCTGGACGGCGCCCTGGCCACCGAGCTGGAGCGTCGCGGCGCCAACCTGAATGACGCGCTGTGGTCCGCCAAGTTGCTCATTGAACAACCCGAACTCATTCGCGCGGTGCATGCAGACTACTTTGCCGCCGGGGCCGATGTGGCCACCACTGCCAGCTACCAGGCCACCTTTGAAGCCTTTACCCGCCGTGGCATGAGCCGGGCGGAGGCCGCAGACTTGATGCGCCTGTCGGTGACCCTGGCTTGCGAGGCGCGCGATGCCTTCTGGGCCGAGCCTGCCAACCGCGTGGGCCGCCTGCGCCCGCTGGTGGCCGCATCGGTAGGACCGTATGGCGCCATGCTGGCGGATGGCTCGGAGTACCGCGGCAACTATGGACTGAGCCGTGCCGCGCTGGCTGACTTCCACCGCGAGCGCATGCAGGTGCTGTCTAGCTCGGGCGCCGACCTGCTGGCCTGCGAGACCATTCCGTGCCTCGGCGAAGCCTTGGCGATTGCTGATGTGCTGGCTGAGCAAAACAACATGACTGCGTGGATCAGCTTCTCCTGCAAAGACGGCGAGCACAACGTGCAGGGCGAGCGCTTGGCTGACTGCGTGGCTGCGCTGGAGGCTTACCCGCACATCGTGGCCATCGGCGTGAACTGCACGGCCCCTGAGCACGTGGCCAGCCTCGTCGAGCAGGCCAAGGCCCGCACCACCAAACCGGTGCTGGTCTACCCCAACTCGGGTGAGCACTACGACGCCGAAGGCAAGGTTTGGACGGGTGCTTGCAACCCGGCGGATGCTTACGCAGAGATGGCCGCGCGCTGGCAAGCCAAGGGGGCCCGCATGATCGGTGGCTGCTGCCGCACCGGCCCGGACGATATCCGCGCGGTGCGCCACATGGCTGCAGCCTAAGGCGCTTGCACCGCGGCGGGCAAGGACATCACCCACAGCGCCATCTGCCGCGCTTGCTCCTCGCTGAGCTGCGGGTGGCGGGGCATCAGGGCCCGGCCCCACTCGCCAGAGCCCCCGTTGCGAATCTTGCCCGCCAGATAGTCCACCGCATCCGGTCGGCCTTGGTAGCGTGCAGCCACTTGGTTGAATGCGGGGCCGACATAACGCCTGTCTACGCCGTGGCAGCGCATGCAGTCTGATGCGTTGACGGCGGCTTGGCCCATCGCCAGTGCGGCATCTGGGGCAGGCGGTGAGGGTGGCTTCACCACACCGTCAGCGCCTTCTGCAGGCACAGCGGCACTTTGCATCGTTTCGCCTTTGCTATTGTCGGCCTGCAGCGTACGCCAGCCCACAATCAGCATGCCCGCGACGACCACCAGCACCGCCACGATAAGTGCCGCCGCAAGCCAACGTGGTCTTTGGGGCGGGGCGTCGTCTTCTGGGTGCATGTGCGCTTTCTCACTTGATGGGGGACCCCAGTGTCACGCGAAAGCCATTGCAGAGTGCGGCGAGGGCCTTTTCGGAAAGGCAGTTCCTGCGCGGTGATGAGCGAGCTTTGCACCGCTTAGATTGGTGCCATTTCAAAGAACAACTTGGCAGCGCCGGTCAGCGGTCTTTCGCTGCGCCAAACAAGGCTCCAGGTTTGTTCCCATGGCGCCCCTTCGACATCCAATTGCACGACGCCCAGGCCGTCGTCGCTCACTTCATGGAGCGCTTGTTTGGCGAGCATTTCTACCGGAACCAAGGCCAAGCCCAGTCCGCTTTCAACCGATCGCCATATCGCCTCGTAACTGACAAAGCTCATTTGTTTTTTGGGTTCAAAGCCTTGGAAGTGTGTGCTCTTGTCCAGCAACAACCATCTTTCATCGTGCAATGCACTCAACGGAATCCGCTCAGATCTGCCAGCCAGTGGATGGCGTGCTGGCGCGATGACTACATGCGGAATCGTATGAAAAATGGACCGCGCAAAGCTTGCCTCCACGGGCGAAGCGTCCATGACCGCCAGATCACATTCTCCCGCGGCAATGTGGTGAAGCATCCTGTCTCGCGCGCCCATGGCGAACTGAAGTTCGACGTGGGGATACACCGTCTCATAGCGACGGATTAGTTGGGGCATGAAGCGCTCGGCCCCCGTTTGTGCGCTGATGCTCAGTCGCTGACGGCTATCCTTGTTTTGCGAGGACAGCCAGGTTTCGAAATTGAGCCAACAGACCCCGATGTGGGCCTCTGTGGTGACCAACATTTCGCCCACTGCGGTCAGGCGCATACCTGTAGCACCTGTTTCAAACAAGGGGTGACCTACCTTTTCTGCCAGCTCACGCAGCTGCACGCTGATGGTCGGCTGGGTGACATGCAACTCCTTGGCTGCCTGGGTGATTGACAGCAAGCGCGACGTGGCCTCAAACGCCCTGAGCTGCTGGGGCGTGATGCGTAAAAAACGCTTGAGCGGTGTGGGCATAGAGTTTTATCAATGGGCCTATAAAAAACTTCGTCTTGGAGAAGTTTCAGCGTTTCTCTAAATTAGCGCCAAGCCACTTACCGGAGTTTTGCAAAGGCACCTCACAAAAGTGAACCCGGATACTCAATGTCTCCACGCGGAGTGTCGCTGCTTGATTTTCATCGCAAAGGGAAAATTATGAAATTGATAAATATCAAAATCGGCATCCGGCTCCTTGTCGCATTTGGGGTGGTTACCTTGATTTCCATGTTGACCGACATCTTGGCCATGCGGGGCCTGGCGGGCGTGCAAGCCAATCTGGAAAAAATTGTCACGGTTAACAACGTGAAGATGGACTTGAACCATGACATGGCAGCCGCGGTGCATATCGAGTCGCGTGTCGTCCGGACCATGGTGCTCCTGGAAGACCGGGCAGAAATTGACCGTCAGCAACTCAAATTGACCTCTGCCTTTAAATCCTATGACGAGAAATGGGCTGCGCTGCAAAAATTCGTCCCTACGGAGGCAGCCAGGCCCGTTCGGGCAAGAATCCAGCAGGGCGCCGAACAAGCTCGCCCTTTGATTGAGAAACTGGTCGTACTGGCCCGTGCCAATCAGGACAAAGAAGCCACCGCGTTATTGCTCTCGGATGTCATTCCCATTACCAACCGTTGGCTGGATGCGATTGAGGAAAACATCTCTCTCCAAGAAAAGGCCAATGCCAACGAATACTTGGCGGCCGTGGAGAGTTATCAGCAGGCTCTCAACACCTTGATTCTCGCGGCGGTGGTGGCGATCTTGTTGTCTGCTGTACTTGCTTGGGCAATCACCCGCTCCATCACGCAGCCCATGAATGCGGCCATTGGCGCAGCCGAAGGGGTGGCCGACGGTGACTTGACCGTTCCATTGCTTGCAGTGGGGCGCGATGAGTCTGCGCGGCTCGTTAGCACCCTGATCACCATGCAGGCAAAACTGAGCGCAATGGTGAGTGGCGTGCGCGGCAATGCGGGGAGTCTGGCTACTGCGAGTGAACAGATCGCGCAGGGCAATCATGACCTGTCTGCGCGCACAGAGCAGCAGGCAAGCTCGCTGGAGGAGACTGCCGCGTCGATGGAGGAGCTGAGTGCCACTGTGCAGAGCAATGCGGAATACGCCAAGGAAGCCAACCAGTTGGCGCTGGCGGCCAGTGAAGTGGCGGCACAAGGAGGCGAGGTGGTGGCTCAGGTGGTGGACACCATGAGGGGGATTAACCAATCCTCGCGAGAAATTGCAGACATCATTGGTGTCATTGACAGCATCGCGTTTCAGACGAATATCCTGGCGCTCAACGCCGCCGTGGAGGCGGCGCGGGCAGGCGATCAAGGTCGCGGTTTCGCGGTGGTGGCCACAGAGGTGCGCAGCCTCGCCGGTCGTTCGGCTCAAGCGGCAAAGGAAATCAAAACGCTGATTGGCGCCAGCGTGGAACGGGTGGAGCAGGGTACGTTGCTGGTGGACAAGGCCGGCGCCACCATGAAGGAAGTGGTCCATTCGATTCAAAAAGTGACCATGCTCATGGGCGACATCAGTGCTGCCAGCCGTGAACAAAGTCAAGGTGTTGCCGAAGTGGGCGAAGCCATCATGCAGATGGATCAGGTTACACAACAGAACGCAGCGATGGTCGAGGAAATGGCAGCTGCAGCGTCCAGTCTGAACCAGCAGGCACAGGAGTTGGTGGCCACCGTTGCTGTGTTTACATTGACCGGCGATGCGGTAGGCCGGCACAGCCCTGCGCTGGAGCGTTTACCCGTAGGTAAGCATAAAACGGAGCACACTGCTCCCCGGATGGTCCTGTCTGCGCCATCCCCCACATGAGGCACAGCATGGCCTCACTGGACTGGCAGACCCTGTTGTCGCGCTCAATCAAGGCCAAGCTCCTGGTCTTGGTTGTTGCGGTGCTGGTGGCAGGCATCGGGCTTATCGCCCAGCAGGCTGTGAGCCAGATGCGCGAAGAAACTCAGCGCGCGGTGGTCGACCGCTTGGAGACGGATATGGCTTTGCTCGCCGAAGACATAGAGCGCGAGGTCAACAAGCGCAAGTGGGCCTTGGAGCAGGTCGCGTTGGTGCTTGCACCGGCACTCGCGGCCAAAGACGCCACAACACTGCAAAACCTGTTGGAGGCACGTCCGGTTTTCAATAGCAACTTCAATCGCGGGACCTTTGTGGTGGGCGTGAATGGTGTTGCATTAGCATCCACACCGCTGGAAATGGGAACAACGGGCGCGAACTACGCCGAGCGTGATTACATGATCGCGACGCTTCAGGGCGGCGAGACCTTCATCGGCAGCCCGGTGATCGGCAAGCCGCTGGGCACGCCGGTTTTGGTGTTGGCAGCGCCTGCGCGTGTACAAGGGCGCATCGTGGGCGCATTGGCGGGCGTGACAGACTTGGGGAAGCCAAGCTTTCTCAGCAGGCTGAAAGACTTTGCGTCAAATGGCGGGCGAGAGTTCACGCTTGTGGACAGCCGAAGCGGGCTGGTGGTGGCATCGAGCAACCCCGCCCGGATGATGCCGGCTATGCCAGTCCCCTTGTCCGACTTGGTAAAGACCGCCACCCAGCAGGAGAAGGACCAGATTGTCGCTACCCACCCGATCAATGCGGCGGGTTGGGTGCTGATGGCATCAACCCCATTAGCCACGGCCCACGCTGCTGCCGCAGAAATGCAAGGGCGCATCGTAGACACCGCCATCACGGTCACTTTGGTAGCCGTGCTGTTGACGCTACTGGCACTGCGGGTCTTGATGCGCCCCCTGGCCCAGTCATCCTGGCAGTTGTCCCAGTGGACCGGCCAAGGTGTCCCTTTCACTTCGGGTCTATCGGGCAGGACCGACGAGATAGGCAGCCTGACCCACCGCTTCAACCTGGTGTCGGAACAGTTTCAAACCCAGCGCCGCACGCTGGAGCAAAGCATTGCCCTGATGGAAAAAGCGGGTGCGTTAGCCCATGTCGGTGGATGGGAGTTGGACGTCCGCACGCAAGACCTCTTTTGGTCTCTGGAGACCTGCCGCATTCACGAGCTGGATGAAAACGTGGCGCCTAGCCTTGAGGTAGCCAGTAACTTTTATGGCCCCGGCAGCAGAACGGTGATGCTTGCAGCTTTCAAAGAAGCCTTCGAAAAAGGAACCCCCCACGACTTGGAACTTGAGCTGATAACCGCCAAAGGAAACACCCGGTGGGTGCAGTTGCAATGCCATGCCGTGGTGGAACGCGGGCAGGTCACCAAGCTGCGTGGCGCTGTCCAGGACATTACGCGTCAAAAAGAGGATGCTCAGCGGATCAGTGACCTCGCTTTTTCAGACACGCTGACGGGTTTGCCCAACCGCAGGCTGCTGATGGACAGGCTTGATGCTGTGCTGACCTTGAGCCAGCGCCACACACCGCACTGCGCCCTGATAGTCGTCGACTTGGACAACTTCAAGTTGCTCAACGACAGTTACGGACACTTCAAAGGCGATCTGTTGCTCAAAGCTGTCGCGCAGGAAATGGCAGCGACGGTGCGCGAAGGGGATACCGTAGCGCGTGTGGGCGCCGATGAGTTCATGATTCTCCTGACGGAACTGAGCGGCGACCCCGAGGAGGCTGTGCAACAGGCCAAAGTCATCAGCGGAAATCTTTTGTCGGGATTGAGGCGCAATTTCCTCTTGGGGCGGCTTCATTACTACAGCACCGCCAGCATCGGTGTAACGCTGTTGGGTAACTCGCAAGAGGCGCCGGAGGAGCCCATGAAGCGTGCAGACCTAGCGTTGGTGCAAGCCAGACACTCCGGCGGGAACACTTCGTGTTTTTTCGAGCCGCGCATGCAAGCCATGATAGAGCGTCGCGTGGAACTGGAATCGGCCATGCGCCGGGGCCTGGAGAACAATGAATTCGCTTTGTACTATCAGCCCCAGGTGGTGGAGCATGTCGAGGGGCATCGGCGCATCGTCGGCGCAGAATCGTTGATCCGCTGGAGGCACCCTGAGCACGGCATGGTTCCTCCCGGGGAGTTCATCCCAGTGGCGGAAGAAAGTGGCCTGATCTTGCAGCTCGGGCAATGGGTACTCACTACTGCCTGTGCGCAGTTGAAGCAGTGGGCGTCTAAGCCCCATTTCTCCCACTTGACAATGGCCGTCAACGTCAGTGCCCGCCAATTCCACCAGCCCGACTTTGTGGCGACCGTACTGCAATCGTTGACCGCTAGCAGTGCTGATCCCAAGCGACTCAAACTGGAGCTCACCGAAGGCTTATTGGTCGCAAACGTCGATGATGTAGTGGTGAAAATGAACACACTCAAATCCTTGGGCGTAAGTTTCTCGCTGGATGATTTTGGTACGGGGTATTCATCGTTGTCTTATCTCAAGCGTCTTCCGTTGGACCAGCTCAAGATTGACCAAAGCTTTGTAAAAGACATATTGAATGATTCCAACGATGCTGCCATTGCGCGCACGGTTATTGCGCTGGCCGACAGCCTCGGTTTGTCCATCATTGCCGAAGGCGTGGAGACCCATGAGCAGCGGCAGTTCCTTGCCAGTGAAGGGTGTTTGGCGTATCAGGGCTATGTGTTCAGCCGCCCTGTACCCCTCGAGGAGTTTGAACGCTTGGTACAGCCTTGGCTCACGTCGTTTGCTCGCGACTCGGTGGAGACCCTGTTGGCTTAGTCTCAAGGGACTCTCATTCAGTACGTTTTGTATTTGATGTGGTTTGGCCGTTTGCGCCCTTGAAGTTGCCCGCCATGGGTTCAAAGTTTGTCGGCGGCGTTTTGCTTCTCCACCTTGGCGACCGTATGCTGGAAAGCGTCTTTCGTTTGGAGCCGCGTGACTACACCGTGGTGGGTAGTCCATACGGGCCATTGAGATGTAAACAAAAGTAAGTAGAGTCCAGCAATAGGTATGTGGAGTTCACCTTGTCCTGTGTTGCTTCGTCTTACCCGCTCGAAACTGTCTACCCAGGAGAAATTATGAACACACTCAAGTCCAGCCTTTGCGCGCTGTCCCTCGTCGCCCTTTCGGCCGCCGCCGGCGCGACGACTTTTGAAGTCAAGGCTTATGACAACAGCACCAGTGGTGGCGTCGGTGTTGCTACGCTGGCGTTGACGCTCGGTCAGCAATTCTCGGTGTCGGTCGCAGCAGACGACCTGTGGAACGCTGGTCCGCTGCCCCGCTGGTCGAACGCCAATGGTCTCACTACTGGTGTTTTTTATGCACCTGGCACCGACTCCCAAGTCCCGGTTTACGCCACAGGTACGGAAATCGGAAGCAATTTCGGAGCCTATAGCCAAAACGGCCTGACCGCCGCTTACGGTACCTTGGTTGGTCAATTCGGTGCTGGCTCTTTCTTCGCCATTGGCACGTCCTACACCGGAATGGCTACCAGCACTGACACCCTCAAGCTGTTCTACTTTGACTCTAACAACGGCGACAACTCAGGCAGCGTGATGGCTAACGTTACCGCAGTACCCGAGCCCGAGACCTATGTCCTTTTGTTGGCCGGTCTGGGTGTCATCGGAGCCGTGGCGCGGCGTCGCAAATCGGCGTGAGCTTGAACCGCTCTTCTTGATAAGTGCACTTGGGAGCTTCGGCTCCCATTTTTTTTGCCATGTGCCGGTCAATTCGGCAAATTTGGTTTTTAGCTTTGATGCCCAATAGGCATCTAGCCGCTATGGAGTAAGCGCGAGCAGCTCCTAAATTGATAGTGAGCCGCTCGCCCTAGCCAGCTTACGCCGCCGCCTTTACCTTTAAGCGCCAAGCGTGCAGTAGCGGCTCGGTGTAGCCGCTTGGCTGCTCCAGCCCCTTGAACACCAGCTCGGTCGCCGCCTGGTAGGCCGCGCCCTTGAAGTTGCCCACCATGGGGGTGTAGAGCTTGTCGCCGGCGTTTTGCTTGTCCACCTTGGCAGCCATGCGCTGGAAGGTTTCTTCCACTTGGTCTTTGGTGACCACACCGTGGTGCAGCCAGTTGGCCATGTGCTGGCTGCTGATGCGCAGGGTGGCGCGGTCTTCCATGAGGCCGATGTCGTTGATATCGGGCACCTTGGAGCAGCCCACGCCCTGGTCCACCCAGCGCACCACGTAACCCAGAATGCCTTGGGCGTTGTTGTCCAGCTCGGCTTGCTTCTCGGCGTCTGTCCAGTTCGGGGTGGCGGTCACCGGGATTTGCAGCAGGTTGTCGAGGATGCCGGGGCGAGCCTTCTCGTAGTTGGTTTTTTCCAGTTCCTTCTGCACGTCGCTCACCAGCAGCTGGTGGTAGTGCAGGGCGTGCAGGGTGGCGCCGGTGGGGCTGGGCACCCAGGCGGTGTTGGCACCGGCCTTGGGGTGGCCGATCTTCTGCTCCATCATCGCCTTCATCAGGTCGGGCATGGCCCACATGCCCTTGCCGATTTGCGCCTTGCCGCGCAGGCCGCTGGACAGGCCCACCAACACGTTGTTCTTCTCGTAGGCAGCAATCCAGGCGCTGCTCTTCATGTCCGCCTTGCGGATCATGGGGCCGGCTTGCATGGCGGTGTGCATCTCGTCGCCGGTGCGGTCGAGGAAGCCGGTGTTGATGAAGGCCACGCGGCTTTGGGCGGCGGCAATGCAAGCCTTCAGGTTCACGCTGGTGCGGCGCTCTTCGTCCATGATGCCCAGCTTCACGGTGCTGTCGGGCAGGCCCAGCATCTGCTCCACGCGGGTAAACAGCTCAGCAGCAAACGCTACTTCTGCGGGGCCGTGCATCTTGGGTTTGACGATGTAGACCGAACCCTTGCGCGAGTTGCGGATGGCGTCTTTTTTGGTCTTCTTGAGGTCATGGAGGGCGATGGTGGTGGTGACCACCGCGTCCATGATGCCTTCGGGAATCTCTTTTGTCGTGCCGTCGGCAGCGGTGTAAGTGATGGCCGGGTTGGTCATCAGGTGGCCCACGTTGCGCACAAACATGAGGCTGCGGCCGTGCAGCTTCACTTCTTTCTTGCCATCGGGCGCGGTGTACACGCGGTCACCGTTGAGGCCGCGGGTCAGCGTTTTACCACCTTTCTCAAAGCTCTCAACCAAAGTGCCTTGCAGAATGCCTAACCAGTTGCCGTAGGCCAGCACTTTGTCTTCGGCGTCCACCACCGCCACGGAGTCTTCCAGGTCCAGGATGGTGGAGAGGGCTGCTTCGAGCACCAGGTCGCTCACGCCGGCTGCATCGGTTTTGCCGATGGGCGTGGCGCGGTTGATGATGATGTCGAGGTGCAGACCGTTGTGAATCACGAGCACGCTGGAGGGATCTTTGGCAGAACCCTGGAAGCCCACGAACTGGTCCTTGTCGGCCAGCTTGGAGGTGGAGCCGTCCTTCAGGGTGACAACCAAGTCGCCGCCCTTGATGGCGTAGCCGGTAGAGCCCACGTGCGAGCCCTTCTTGAGCGGTGCGCAGCGGTCCAGCACGTTGCGGGCGTATTCAATGACCTTTTTGCCGCGCTTGGGGTTGTAGCCCACAGCCTTTCCATTTTTCTGGCCCACTTTTTCGCAGCCCTTGTCTTCGCTGATCACGTCGGTGCCATACAGCGCGTCGTACAAAGAGCCCCAGCGTGCGTTGGCGGCGTTCAAGGCATAGCGTGCGTTGAGCACTGGCACCACCAGCTGCGGGCCGGCTTGGGTGGCCAGCTCTGCGTCCACGTTTTTGGTGGTGATCTTTACCTTCTTGGGGCTCTCGACCAGGTAGCCGATCTTTTCCAGAAATGCCTTGTAGTTAGCCATATCCGAAGGCTTGGAAGGATCACCTGCGGTGATGGGGCCGGGGTTGGCTTTGTGCCAGGTGTCCAGCTCGGTTTGAAGGCGGTCGCGTTCGGCCAGCAGGGTGATGTTCTTAGGGGCTAGGTCGGCCACGATGGCGTCAAACCCTTTCCAGAAAGCCTCAGGCGCAATGCCGGTGCCGGGCAGCACTTTGTCTTGAATGAAGCTGTGCAGGCTGGTCGCGACTTGCAGGCGGTGCTCAGCAGTGCGCTCGGTTTTGCGGGGGGTAGTTGTCGTCATGGTGGGCCTTTCAAAGGAAGGGGCGGTCAACAAAGTGAAAACGGGTCGCGCGAGGGGAAATGCCCTCAGGCTATGGATGTACTGTATTCCATCCTTTGCAGAACACTATATGGAAGAACATCAATCGATTTGTGACTTTTAGGGATGTAGTGTTGATTGCAAGCACTAGTCCATTCGGATCAGGCAAAACCGCCGTTTCGACACCGAACTGTCACAGGTCATTTTTAGCATGGCTTGTTGAGTTCCGGCGGGCATAGGGTCCGTGCGGAGCAAAGGTATTTTTGTCCTCACAGGTCTCCCCATGCACATCAAAACCACGGTTTCCGCCATCCTTTTGGCATTGGCTTCTGCCACCGCTTCCGCGCAGTCCTTCAGCCTGAACAACTACACCGTCAAAAACACCTACGGGCTCGACCTGAGCGTGGGCGGTGTCTCTGGTCTGGAAGGCTCTGCGATTACTTATGCGCAGGACCGTGGCACCTTGTTTTTCATTGGTGACGAAGGCAAGGGCGTGATTGAAATGTCACTGGATGGCAAGTCCAAGAGTTCGATGACGTTCACCGGCTGGGGCGCCTACAGCACGGGCGTCAATGGAAGAAATCCCGGTAACGATTCGGAAGGCTTAGCCTACTTGGGCAATGGTGTGCTCGCTGTGGCCGAAGAGCGCCTGCAAAACATCTACCGCTTCAGCTACACGGCCGGTGGCGCTGTCAATTTGGGTGCGGTGCCTTTCGCCTCTGTGGGGCCGACAATTGGCAATGTGGGTATTGAGGGCCTGAGCTATGACGCCCGCAACGGCAGCTATGTCACGGCCAAGCAAGACAACCCGGCCACGCTGAGTATCTTCAACAACCTGAGCTTCTCCACGGTGGCATCTCCGGATGCGGTTGCCGATGCGTCATTCACCGGCGCTACCGGCTTGTTTGGGTTGTCCCAACTGTCCGATGTGCAAACGCTCTCCATCCTCGGCAACAACAATTTGCTGGTGCTCAGCACCGGTACCAATGCTGGCGATTCGCGTGAGCTGATCGAAGTGACCCGCGGCGGCACGGTGGTCAGCCGCTTGGACCTGACCCACATCGCTCCCCGCAACGCGATTGAAGGTGTGACGATTGATGAACACGGCACCATTTACCTGTTGGCAGAGCAAGACCAACTCAGTGGCGCTCCCGCAGATGCCAAGTCGCAACTCATTGTGTTGACCGCTCCGGTGCCAGAACCCGAAACCTACGCCATGCTGCTCGCCGGTCTGGGCTTGATGGGCGCTGTGGCCCGCCGCAAGCGCGCCGGCTAAACGATTGCTCCCCTCCAGGTGTTGTGCAGGCCCAGGTGCGGCTTGCACCACCCCGGTGGCGATGCCGCACTGCACGCCACCAAGCGCTGTCGATAATTGACGTAAAGTTTGTGGCCTGCCTGATGCCTTGTGGTGTCTCGCAGGCCCCGATGTTTCTGCCCTGCACGCCGCAGGGCTTGGCGTTATTGACAGCACCGCATGACCACCGACACCCGTTCACCCTCAGCCCTCCCCCTCGCGGGCATCCGCGTCGTCGAATTCACCCACATGGTCATGGGGCCCACTTGCGGAATGACGCTGGGCGACTTGGGTGCAGACGTCATCAAGGTTGAGCCCTTGGCGGGCGACAGCACGCGCAAGCTGCTGGGCAGTGGCGCGGGCTTTTACCCGCTGTTCAACCGCAACAAGAAAAGCATTGCCGTGGACCTCAAAAGCCCGCAGGGCCGCGGGATCGTGCTCAAGCTGATCGCCACTGCCGACATCGTCAGCGAGAACTTCAAAACCGAGACCATGCAAAAGCTGGGCTTGGACTACGCGTCTTTGAGCAAGCTGGACCCGCGCCTGATCTACGTGAGCCACAAGGGCTTTCTGCCCGGCCCCTACGACCATCGCACCGCGCTGGACGAGGTGGTGCAAATGATGGGCGGCCTGGCCTACATGACCGGCCGCCCGGGCGACCCGCTGCGCGCAGGCTCCAGTGTGAACGACATCATGGGCGGCATCTTCGGCGCAGTGGGTGCCATGGCCGCACTCATGCAGCGCCAGCAGACCGGCAAAGGCCAGGAGGTGCAAAGCGCGCTGTTCGAGAACAACATCTTCCTCGTGGCCCAGCACATGATGCAGTTCGCCGTGACCGGCAAAGCCGCCGCGCCCATGCCCGAGCGCATCTCGCCTTGGGGCATTTACGACGTGTTCAGCGTGAAGGACAACGAGCAAATTTTTCTGGCCGTGGTGGGCGACGGGCAGTGGAAGACCTTTTGCGAGGCCTTTGCCTACGCCGACCTGTTTGCCGACCCGCGCGTCACTACCAACAACGACCGCGTGCTGGCCCGCAGCTGGCTGATCCCCGAGCTGCGCACGCGCTTGGCCCAGTTCAGCCGCGCTGAGCTGTCACAGCGTTTTGAGCAAGTGGGCTTGCCGTTTGCGCCCATCACTGATCCGCAGCATTTGTTTGACGACCCGCACCTGCAAGCGACCGGCGGGCTGGCCCCCATGGAGCTGCCCGACGGCCGCCAGACGCAAGTGCCCTTGTTGCCATTGACGCTGGGCGGCGAGCGCCTCGGCCTGCGGCTGGACCCGCCCAAGCTGGGCGAGCACACCGACGCGCTGCTACAGAGCCTGGGGTACAGCGCGGACGATGTGGCAGCACTGCATGCGCAAGGCGTGGTGCTATGAAAAATATAGCTGCTCGCGCAGATTCCACGAGCGCTAAAGGGCTGAAGGGCAGTGCGTTTTACGCAGGTCAAGGAGGAGCCCGCGCAGCGGGCGGGGGACACGGAGTAAAACGCGCTGCCCTTCAGCCCTCCAGGAGTCAGTGATGGACAAGCTCAAGCAACTCGAATCCTTCGTCTCGGTGGCTACCCGTGGCAGCTTGACCGCAGCCGCCAATGCCGAAGGCGTGGCCCCCGCCATCATGGGCCGGCGCTTGGATGCACTGGAAGAACGCCTGGGCGTGAAGCTGCTGATCCGCACCACCCGGCGCATCACCCTCACGCACGAGGGCAGTGCGTTTCTGGAGGACTGCCAGCGCATCATTGCCGACGTGACCAATGCCGAGGCCAGTGTGAGTGCCGGGGGCGTCAAGGCCGCGGGACACTTGCGCATTACTGCACCGGCGGGCTTCGGCCGCCGCCATGTGGCGCCGCTGGTGCCCAAGTTCCGCGAGCTGCACCCCGACGTGACGATTTCGCTCAACCTCAGTGACCGCGTGGTTGATATCGCGGGCGAGGGTTTTGACTGTGCCGTGCGCGTGGGCGACATGCCCGATTCGTCCCTCGTGAGCGTGCGCATGGCCGACAACCGCCGCCTCTGCGTGGCCACACCGGCTTACCTCAAGCGCCACGGCACTCCCAAAACGCCAGCGGATTTGAGCCGCTTCCACTGCCTCACGTTGTCCAGCGACGCATCCCAAACCCGGGGTTGGGCGTTCAAGCTGCCCGCGGCCAAAGGCGAGCGGGCGGATGCCGGTGAGGTGATTTACCTCAAGCCCGCCGGCCCGCTGGACTGCAGCGACGGGCAGGTGTTGCACGACTGGTGTCTGGGTGGCTACGGCATCGCATGGCGCAGCACCTGGGAAGTGGAGAACGAAATCGCCGCAGGCCGTTTGGTCGCAGTGCTGGAAGACTATGCCGCACCGCCCAACGGCATTTACGCCGTCTTCCCCCAGCGTAAACACATGCCCCTGCGAGTGCGCCTATGGATCGACTTCATCAAAGAGCGCTACAGCGCGCCGGGGTATTGGAACAAGGCTTGAAAGAGATTGATTTGCTACTGAATTGATAGCTGCTTGCGCATGTTGAGCGAGGCCTAGCGGCCCAAAAGAGCAAAAAGCCGGTCTACTTGGGTAGCACCGGCTTTTTCATGGGCGAGACGGGGGAATTACTGGGCGTCGTCTTCCGAAGGCACGTCAAACGGATCGTCCAGGCTGTCGCTTTCCATCATGGCGATTTCAGCGCACTGCACGCCGTTGAGCTGGTGGCGGTAGGCCAGAAAAGCGTGGCGGGCGTTGGCCTCGTCGTCGCCTTCGTCATCGGCTGCGGCAGCGGCCAGGTGGTGTTTGGCGGCGGCCTGGAAGTGGTGGGCTGCCATGCGGTGGTAGTCGCCGATGGTCTCAAAGTCTTCGTCCACCAGATCGTCTGCCACGGTGTCGGCCACGGGGGAAGTGTCTTGGGTCATTCAGGGCTCGCTTTTCTGTGAAACACGGCAACATGCCGCCTGCACAGATTGCGCCCTCATCGTGAACTCTGTGTGACAGGCGCGTGAGCCTTTTGCGACGCGTGGCGGTTTAGACCAAGCCCCAGTCACGTGCGCCCTTGAACCCGGGAAACACGGTTTTGAGCTGGCTGTCGCTCAGGCCCCACTGGCGTTGGAAGATGCCGCCCAACACACTGCGGTATTCGTTCAGCACCGCGTAGTCCCGGTTTTGGAATAGGGTGGCCGCTGTCATCTGCACCTGTTCTCCCACCACTTGCTTGCCGCGCACCGCGCCACCCAGCACCCACATCACGCTGCCGTGGCCGTGGTCCGTGCCGCGATTGCCGTTCTGGCGGAAGGTGCGGCCGAACTCGCTCATGACGACCACCACGGTGTTGCGCCAGGCGCTGCCCATCTCTTGCGAAAAAGCGGCCAGGCCTTGGCCCAGCTCGTCCAAGCGGCTGGCCAGATAGCCGGTGGCGCCGCCCTGGGCTACGTGGGTATCCCAACCACCCACATCTACAAAGCCCAGTGCGTATTGCTCGCGCATCAGGCGGGCAATGCGGCGGGCTTCCAGCTCAAAGCCTTTGGCGGTGATGGCGCCGCGGCTGGCGGCATCCATCTCGGCCGACATTTCGCGCATCACCTGGTCGCGCACCGCAAAGCCGCTTTGCACGGTGCCCTCCAAGCCCGTGCCTTTGTACATGGCGGCGATGATGCTGCTCTGGCGTGTGTCTACCGACGGCTTACTCAGGTTGCGCAGGCTGGTGTTGGGCACCCGCAGGCCACCCTGCATGGCGATGGGCAACTGGTCGGTAAAGGACATGGGCGCGGCAGGTTTCGGGCCTTGCAGCTGCGTGGCCAGCCGGTTCAAAAAGCCCGAGCCGTACTGGATGCTGCCGTTGTTGAGCTGGCCCAGTTCGATGCTGTCTTGCGTCTCGAAGTGGCTGCGCGAGAGGTCGTCGGTGCCGCTGAAAGGCACAAAGGCCAATTCGCCTTGCTGGTAGAGCGGATAGAGCGATTCGCGCAGGGCCGGGTGCAGGCCCCAGTCGGCAGTGAGCGGCAAGGCGCTGGCGAGGTCGGCAGAGGGCTTGGCAATCGCAATCTCGGGCCGCACTTCGTAATAAAAGCTGCTGCTGGTGGGTACCAGCAGGCTGGCCGCGTCCATGCCGCCGCGCAGGAAGACGAACAAAAACTTGGGCGCGCCGGTACTTGCAGCCGCAGTGGCGGCATGCAGGTGTACGCCGGGAATGCCCAGCGCCGCAGCCGCTGCGGTGGTGTGCAAGGCTTGGCGTAAAAAGTAACGACGTTGCATGGCGGACTCCGGTAGGGTGGCCTTGAGCGGGATGGCGCTTAGCGGCGCATGGATTCGGGTGCTGCGAGCAGGAAGGTGTTCCATTCCTGTGGCGAATTGGCCTGGTCCAGCGCAGCGCGCGTGGCCGGGCTCAGGCTACCCTGAATCGCTTGGTAATACAGCGCGTTGGCCAGTTGGGGGAATGCAGGCTTTTCAGTGGCTTGCGGGCCATCCGTCTTGAAGAGGCCGGCACTGCCGGAGCCGATCGCTTTGGCAATCTCAAAGCGGGTAGTCAGCTGGCCCGCGCTGTCCCAGCCTGAGGCCACCAGGGGGTAGCCGTCCGGCGTCTGGCGGCCATAGAGCGGCTCGCCCATGCGGTTGATCCAGTTCAGCATGGGGCCGACATTGAGGATGACCTTGTCGTCATACGCCAGCCTCACCGAGGACACCACGTAGCGCACCGGGTCCTTGAATTTGGTGGGCGGTGCATTCACAAACTCAGGCGCGGTGAACAGGGTCTCCAGCACCTTGGCGATCTGGCCATCGGTCGTTTTCCACGTTGCCGCCATGCGGTCGATCAGGGCTTGGGGCGGGTTGTCCGAAAGCCAGTAGGTGGCGAGCTTGCGGCTGACGAAGCGTGCGGTGGACGGGTGGCGGGCCAGCGTGTCCAGCGCGGCGTCCACTTCGGCCAGGCCCTCGCCGGTCACGGGGCTGCCCAGCAGGGTTTTGGGGCCCATGTCGTGGCGCTGCGGGTTGAACTCAAACACGCCACGGCGCACATAGAGGCGGTTGAGCTCTTTGCGCAGGTTGGGGTTACCGGTGTTCATGTTCACACCGACGCCAGTGAGCACGCGGGCCAGTTCCTGCACATCTTTCTGGGTGTAGCCACCATCCACCCCCAGGGTGTGCAGCTCCATGAGCTCTCGCGCAAAGTTTTCGTTGATGCGGCCTGCGGCGTTCTGGTCGTTGTCCAGGTAGCGCAGCATGGCCGGGTGGTAGGTCACGGCACCCAGCAGATCGCGGAAGCGCCCCAGGGCGTGCGGCCGCAGGGCGTTGTCTTCATAGTCTCCCAGCATGGCACGCAGGTTGTGCTTGTAGAGTTGCACATTGAAGTGGTTCAGCCAGAACCAGGTCATTTGCTCCTGAACCTGGGCCGGGCTGTAAAGCGCGCGCAGCAGGTGGCGGGTAGCGGATTCGCGGGCCAGGCGGTTGAGCTCTTGCTGGTAGGCCTGCTGGGCGGCTTTTTTCTCGGCGTCGTCTTTGAGCGCATCCGAGCTTTTGCGCTGCTGCTCCATTTTGAGCACGAGGTCCGTCAAGTCGGTCTGGCTGATGGTCATGCTGCGCACGGCATTGCGCGCGGGCTCGGGTAGCACGGCGTCCCGGGGCTGGAGTTGCTGCTGCAACCATGCGGCTTGCCCCTGCTGCTCTAGTTGGCGGGCGGTGTGGCTGTTGGCGCCCCAGGTGACCCGGTTCAGCCATTGGTAGCTCTGCTGGGTGGCCGGCGCTGCTGCGCTGTAGGAGTCTGCGGGTGACAGCGGGGCACAGGCCTGCAAGCCGGCCAGTGCAGCGCACAGCCACAGAGGGGCCAAGGAGCGGGCGGAGGGGAGCATGCGTTTCATGCAGGGCATGGTAGCGCCGCACCCCGCGCCTCACCAACTGTTACTTTTGTAAAGCTGTCAGGCTTTGCCGAATTCAGCGCCCAGTTCACCGGCGCGCTTGTGCGCGGCAAACAGGGCTTTGGCAAACAGGTCTTTGACGCCGCTCTCGTCCATGGACGTGATGGCCGCATAGGTGGTGCCGCCTTTGGAGGTGACTTTGGCGCGCAGGGTTTCCGGCGGCTCGGTCGATGCGCGGGCCAGCTCACCCGCACCGATAAAGGTGGCCACGGCCAGCTGGTAGGCCTGATCGCGCTCCAGGCCCAGCTGGGTGCCTGCCTCGGTCATGGCTTCCATGAAATAAAACATATAGGCCGGCCCGGAGCCGCTGAGTGCGGTGACCGCATCGAGTTGTGCTTCCGCCGTGAGCCAGACCGTGGCGCCGGTGGTGGCGATCACCTCGTTAGCCCAGTCTTTGTCTGCCTGGGTGACAGCCAGGCGGCCAAAGAGAGCCGTGATCCCTTTGCCGATCAGCGCCGGTGTGTTGGGCATGGTGCGGATGATGCGCTCGCTGCCCAGCCAGGTGGCAATGCTGTCAGTGGTGATGCCGGCGGCCACACTCAGGTGGAGGGCGGTGCGGTTGTGGTCGCTCACCGCCGCGGCGGCCTCTTTGAAGGTCTGGGGTTTCACAGCCCAGACGATCATGTCTGCGTTGGCCAAAAAGGCGCCGGCTTCGGGCTGCGGCTGCAGGCCGAAATCGGATGCCAGCCGGGTGCGAGCTTCTGTCCAGGGTTCCACCACATCGATGTCTGCGGCCGAAAACCCTTGGCGGAGCAGCCCGCCGATGATGGCGCTGGCCATATTGCCCCCGCCTATGAATGCAATGCGCTTGCCCATGCTGAGTCCTGTGCGTTGAAAAGTCAGAGCGCTCGAGTTTAGAGGGTGGTCTGGCGCACTGCGTGCTCCCAGCGCTCCATCAGCTCCTTGGCGCGTGCGGGCGGCAGGGTGGGGAGGAAGCGGCGCTCGGCCTTCCACAGCTGGGTCAGCTCGTCGGTATTGCTGTACACGCCGGTGGTCAGGCCGGCCAGGTAGGCGGCCCCTAGGGCGGTGGTTTCGGTCACCGCAGGGCGCACGACCGGAATGCCCAAAAGATCTGCCTGGAATTGCATCAGCAAGTCATTGACACACGCGCCCCCATCCACCCGCAGCTCTGACACAGCAGCAGCACCGGCACTGACGGCATCACGGCTCATGGCCTGCAAGAGTGCCGCGCTTTGGAATGCTATGCTTTCGAGAGCAGCCCGCGCAATGTGGGCAAGGGTGGAGCCCCGGGTAAGGCCTGTAATCGAGCCCCGTGCATCAGGCTTCCAATACGGGGCGCCCAGACCGGTGAAGGCGGGCACCACAATCACGCCGCCTGAGTCGGGCACGCTTTGCGCCAGGCTTTGCACTTCACCGCTGCCCTGGATGGCGTGCAGCCCGTCGCGCAGCCACTGCACCACGGCTCCCCCTACGAACACGCTGCCTTCGAGTGCGTATTGGGGCTGGGTGTTGGCTTGTGCTGCGCTGGTAGTGATGAGTCCGTTGCGCGAGGTCTGGAAGGTGCTGCCGGTGTGCATGAGCATGAAGCAGCCGGTGCCATAGGTGTTTTTGACCATGCCGGCTTTGAAGCAGGCTTGGCCGAACAGCGCGCTTTGCTGGTCACCCGCGACGCCGCCGATCGGAATCGCATGGCCGAAGAGGCTGGGCACGACCTCGCCAAACAGGGAGGCCGAGGGTTGCACCGCGGGCATCAGGCTGGCCGGAATGTCGAGCGCTGCCAGCAAGTCGTCGTCCCACAGGTTGGTGTGCACATTGAAGAGCATGGTGCGGGAGGCGTTGCTCACATCTGTCACATGGACACGGCCCTCGGTCAGCTGCCAGATCAGCCAGCTGTCGATGGTGCCGAACGCGAGCTCTCCATGGGCGGCTTGGGTGCGTGCGCCGGGCACGTTGTCCAGAATCCACTTGAGCTTGGTGCCTGAAAAATAGGCATCCACCAGCAGGCCGGTTTTGGTTTGGATGGTGTCGGCCAGTCCGCGCTCGCGCAAGTCGGCACAGGTGGGCTCTGCCCGCCGGTCCTGCCAGACGATGGCATGGTGGATGGGGATACCCGTCTTGCGATTCCAGACGACTGTTGTCTCGCGCTGGTTGGTAATCCCGATGGCCTTGACCTGCGCGGCGGTAATGCCGGCTTTGGCGAGGGCTTCACGTGCTGTGGCGAGTTGAATGCGCCAGATCTCTTGGGCGTCGTGTTCGACCCAGCCGGGCTGGGGGTAGATTTGTTGCAGCTCCAACTGGGCCATCGCCACGGTTTGGCCCGCCTCGTCAAACACGATGCTGCGGGAGCTGGAAGTGCCTTGGTCAAGCGCGAGGATGTAGGTCATAGGCGTAGGGTCATATAAGGTGGCGGTGGACTCAGGCCTGAGCCACGTCGAGTCGTACTTGTGCTTCTTCGAGTAACGCAGGAAACGGTGCCGGTGGCTGTGCGTCGGTGAACAGTCGGTCGATTTGCGACAGCGTGGCGACTTCGACCATGGCGGGGCGGTTGAATTTGCTGATGTCGGCGGCGACCCAGACTTCGCGCGCGTGGCTGATGATGGTTTGGGCCACTTTCACTTCACGGTAGTCGTAGTCCCGCAGCGTGCCATCGGCTTCTATGCCGGAAATGCCGATGACGGCAATGTCTACCTTGAACTGGCGGATGAAATCCACCGCGGCTTCGCCCACGATGCCCTGGTCCCGGCCGCGCACCACACCCCCGACCACGATGACTTCGCAGCGCGGATTGGTGCTCAAGATGCTGGCCACATTCAGGTTGTTGGTGATGACCCGTAAACCAGTGTGCTGCAGCAGGGCCCGGGCTACCGCCTCGGTGGTGGTGCCGATGTTGAGGATCAGGGAGCAGTCGTTGGGTATGGCTTGCGCCACTTGGCGGGCAATGCGCTGCTTGCCCTCGGCGTTGAGGCTTTCGCGCTGTTGGTGGGCCAGGTTTTCGGTGGTGGAGCTCGGCACCCGGACACCGCCGTGAAAGCGGGCCAGCAAGCCCTCGTCTGCCAGGCGCTGTACATCGCGGCGCACGGTTTGCAGTGTGACGCCCAGCGTGTCTGCCAATTCATCGACTGTCACAGTGCCTTTGGCCTGGACGACGGAGAGCAGTGTGAGTTGTCGGGGATTTGGATTCATGCGTATTTGTACCCCCAAAACTTGTAGGCGCCCAGACTATAAAACGAATCAAAAGGAATCATTTCAGGGTAATCACTAAGAAAAAACGAATCAAAACGAACAATAATTTGCAAATTCGAAAATCTACGGATTCGCAATGCAACAAAAAAAGGTGGCGTGATGCAATTGAATCTCGAAAGCATCAGCAAGAAAGTCGGACCGCAAACATGGCTGTATGACATGACGCTGGCTCCACGCAGTGGTGCAGTAACGGTGCTGTTGGGCGCTACGCAAGCGGGCAAGACCAGCTTGATGCGCATCATGGCCGGCTTGGATGTACCCACGGCCGGCACCGTGCGTGTAGACGGTGTGGATGTCACCGGCATGCCCGTGCGTGAGCGCAATGTGGCCATGGTCTACCAGCAATTCATCAACTACCCCTCGCTCAAGGTGCGCGACAACATCGCCTCGCCGCTGAAGTTGCGCGGCGAGAAAAACATCGATCAGCGGGTTCGCGAGTTGGCAGAGAAGCTGCACATCGAGATGTTTCTGGACCGCTATCCGGCAGAGCTCTCGGGGGGGCAGCAGCAACGGGTCGCCTTGGCCCGGGCGCTGGCCAAGGGTGCGCCCTTGATGTTGCTCGATGAGCCTTTGGTGAACCTGGACTACAAGCTGCGGGAAGAGCTCCGCGATGAGCTGACCGCTTTGTTTGCGGCAGGGGACTCCACGGTGATTTATGCGACCACCGAGCCCGGCGAAGCGCTTTTGTTGGGCGGCTATACCGCGGTGCTGGATCAAGGGGAGTTGTTGCAATACGGGCCCACGGCGGAAGTGTTTCACGCACCGTGCTCCATCCGGGTGGCGCGTGCCTTCAGTGACCCGCCCATGAACCTGCTGGCGGCGCAGCCGGCCGCTGCCGGTGTGCAACTTACCGGAGGCGCGCTGATCCCCATGGCCTTGCCGTCCATGGCGCCACAAGCCCTCACGGTGGGCATGCGTGCCAGTGCGCTGCGGGTGCACTGGATGGATGGCGACATTGCCTTGGCCGGGCGGGTGGAGTTGGCAGAAATTTCGGGCACAGACACCTTTGTGCATTTCGAAACCCCGGTGGGGGAGCTGGTCGCGCAGCTGACGGGTGTGCATCACTTCGACCTCGGTCAAGCGGTGACTTTTTATTTCAACCCGGCGCAGGTCTATGTGTTTGATGCACAAGGCCTGCTGTTGATGGCCCCGGTGCGCGGCAAAGGACGTTGATATGGCTCGCATAGAACTTGATTTGGCCCACGCTTACCGGCCCAACCCCCAGCAGGACAGCGATTACGCCCTGTTGCCGCTCAAGATGGCATTTGAGGACGGAGGTGCTTACGCGCTCTTGGGCCCCTCGGGCTGCGGAAAGACCACGCTGCTCAACATCATGTCGGGGCTGGTTACGCCGTCACAAGGCACGGTGCGCTTTGACGGGCAGGACATGACCCGGATGACACCCCAGCAGCGCAATATCGCCCAGGTGTTTCAGTTCCCGGTGATTTACGACACCATGACGGTGGCGGAAAACCTTGCCTTTCCCCTGCGCAACCGGAAGATGCCGGCCGACCAGATCAAGAAGCGGGTCGGTGTGATTGCCGAGATGCTGGAGATGAGTGGCCAGCTGAACCAGCGTGCAGCGGGCTTGGCCGCAGACGCGAAGCAGAAAATTTCCTTGGGTCGCGGGCTGGTGCGCCCCGATGTATCTGCGGTGTTGTTTGATGAACCGTTGACGGTCATTGACCCCCACCTGAAGTGGCAACTCCGCCGCAAGCTCAAGCAGATCCACCACGAGCTCAAGCTCACCTTGATTTATGTGACCCATGACCAGGTGGAGGCTTTGACGTTCGCCGACCAAGTGGTGGTCATGACACGCGGGCGTGCTGTTCAAGTGGGGTCCGCTGCAGATTTGTTCGAGCGGCCCAAACACACCTTTGTAGGGCACTTTATTGGCTCACCGGGGATGAATTTTTTGTCGGGACAGCACGCGGGTGGGCGTTTTCACACCCTTGGCGCGACCGTGGATATGCCCGCCAACCGTGCGCTGCCAGAAGGCGCCTACAAGCTGGGGGTGCGCCCGGAGCATGTGCGGGTCGCTGAAGCCGGCGCCGTGGGCGCGCTGCCGATGACAGTCACGCAGGTGCAGGACGTCGGTACGCACGTCATTCTGAGCGTTGCCCGGGAAGGGCAGGTGCTCAAGGCCCGCCTTGCGCCAGACGCAACTTTATGGGCCCCCGGCGACGCGGTGTGGATGCAGGTCATGGGCCCCCAAACGTGCTTCTACCAACATGAGGAGATCGTGGCATGAGTACGACAACCAAGCCGGTGAACCAGAAAGCCTGGTTCCTGATTTTGCCGGTGCTGATTTGTGTGGCTTTCTCAGCCATCCTGCCTTTGATGGTGGTGGTGAACTATTCGGTGCAGGACATCATTTCGCCGGAGCGCCGCGTCTTTGTGGGCACGGAGTGGTTTGCCGCCATCATGCGCGACGAAGAGCTGCACGGTGCCTTGTTGCGGCAGATTTCTTATTCATTTGCCGTGTTGGCGGTTGAGCTGCCGCTCGGTATCTTGCTGGCGCTGTCCATGCCGGCGCATGGCTGGAAGTCGTCGGCGGCCTTGGTGATTGTGTCGCTCTCGTTGTTGATTCCGTGGAACGTGGTGGGCACGATTTGGCAGATTTTCGGGCGAACCGATATCGGCCTGATGGGCGCGGCCCTGCAAGGCATGGGCATCGACTACAGCTACACGGGCAACGCCTTGCACGCTTGGCTCACGGTGCTGCTAATGGATGTGTGGCACTGGACACCGCTGGTCGCTTTGTTGGGTTACGCGGGTCTGCGTTCGATCCCCGACGCGTACTACCAAGCCGCAAGTATTGACGGCGCCAGCAAGTGGGATGTATTCCGCTATGTGCAGTTACCCAAGATGCGTGGGGTGCTCATGATTGCGGTGCTCTTGCGGTTCATGGACAGTTTCATGATCTACACCGAGCCCTTTGTATTGACCGGCGGCGGCCCGGGGAACTCCACCACGTTCTTGTCGCAGTTTTTGACGCAGAAGGCGGTGGGGCAATTTGACCTGGGCCCGGCCGCAGCGTTCTCGCTGATCTATTTCCTCATCATTTTGTTGATGTGCTTTATTTTGTACAACTGGATGCAGCGCGTAGGCACCCAGGCGAAGGAAGGTGGCCATGAATAAGCCCAAGTTTCAAAAGCGCTCGTTGTTCATGATGGCGTACATCGTGTTCGCCCTGTTGCCCATCTACTGGATGATCAACATGTCGTTCAAGACGAATAACGAGATTCTGGCGGGTTTCACGCTCTTCCCGGATCACTTCACCTGGGACAACTACAAGACGATATTGACCGATCCGGCGTGGTACTCGGGGTACATCAACAGCCTGATCTATGTGGGGATCAATACCGTCATTTCTTTGACGGTGGCGCTGCCGGCGGCTTATGCGTTTTCGCGCTACAGCTTTCTGGGTGACAAGCATGTGTTTTTTTGGTTGTTGACCAACCGGATGACACCGCCTGCCGTCTTCTTGCTGCCATTTTTTCAGCTCTATACCTCGGTGGGGTTGATGGATACCCACATCGCCGTGGCCTTGGTGCACTTGCTGTTCAACGTTCCCTTGGCGGTCTGGATTCTTGAGGGTTTCATGAGTGGCATTCCCCGGGAAATTGATGAAACAGCTTATATCGACGGTTATTCGTTTCCGCGTTTCTTCATTCGCATCTTTATTCCGCTGATCAAGGCCGGCATCGGGGTGGCTGCATTCTTCTGCTTCATGTTCAGTTGGGTGGAATTGCTGTTGGCACGTACGCTGACCAGCGTGAATGCCAAGCCGATTGCTGCCACGATGACCCGCACGGTCTCGGCCTCGGGGATGGATTGGGCCACGCTCGCTGCGGCAGGTGTGTTGACCATCGTGCCGGGTGCCATCGTGATCTGGTTTGTTCGCAATTACATCGCGAAGGGTTTCGCGATGGGCCGTGTTTAAAGGGAGTTCACGATGTTTGAATGGATGGCGTGGACCACACCGGTGGCTGTATTTTTTGTGTGCATTGCCCTGATGCTGATCGGGATGGCGGTATGGGAGCTGAAGTCCCCGACCACCATGCGCAAGGGTTTCCTGCCGATGGAGACGACGCGGGGTGACCGCTTGTTTGTGGGGCTGCTCAGTGCGGCCTATGTGAATTTGGCTTTTGTCGGGGTGAGTGGCCGGCTGATGGAGTGGCTCAGTTTGGAGGCCGAACCCTCTATCTGGTTCAGTTTTGTGGCATCGATGGCGCTACTCGCTTGGGTCATGCGCAAGGGTTGATCAAAGGGTTTCAGCAGCGGCTTGTCGCCCCCTGGGGTCGTTGCATTTTCTTCAACAGGGTTGCACTACAACGAGGAGATTGACAATGAAATTGAGATATTCCGTATTGGCTGTCGCGATGGCCTGTGCCCTGGGGACCCAGAGCTGGGCCGATGAGGCGGCAGCCAAGAAGTGGATTGACAGTGAGTTCCAGCCTTCTACTTTGAGCAAAGCGCAGCAGGCCACTGAAATGAAGTGGTTTATCGATGCTGCCAAGAAGCTGCAGGGCAAGGGCGTGAAGGAAATTTCCGTCGTGTCGGAAACCATTGCAACCCACGAATATGAGTCCAAAACACTCGCCAAAGCTTTCGAGGAAATCACCGGTATCAAAGTCAAGCACGACCTTATCGGTGAAGGTGACGTTGTCGAGAAACTGCAGACCTCCATGCAGTCCGGAAAGTCCATCTATGACGGCTGGATTACGGATTCTGATTTGATCGGGACCCACTACCGCTACGGAAAGATCATGAATCTGACCGACTACATGGCAGGCGGCGGCAAAGAGTGGACCAACCCGGGTCTTGATTTGAAGGATTTCATCGGCACCAGTTTCACGACCGGTCCTGATAAAAAGCTCTACCAGCTGCCAGACCAGCAATTCGCCAACCTGTATTGGTTCCGCGCGGACTTGTTTGAGAAGCCAGAATTGAAGGCAAAGTTCAAGGCCAAATACGGCTATGACTTGGGTGTTCCCTTGAACTGGAGCGCCTATGAAGACATTGCTGCGTTCTTCAGTGAAGACGTCAAGACAATTGATGGCAAGCCGATCTACGGCCACATGGATTACGGCAAGAAAGATCCTTCCCTGGGCTGGCGCTTCACCGATGCGTGGCTGTCTATGGCAGGTACTGCGGATGTCGGTATTCCAAACGGCAAGCCGGTCGATGAGTGGGGCATTCGCGCATCTGCGGATGGATGCACTCCCCAGGGCGCCTCGGTGTCCCGCGGCGGTGCGACCAACTCTCCGGCGGCAGTCTATGCATTGACAAAATACATCGACTGGATGAAGAAGTACTCGCCGAAAGAAGCGATCGGCATGACCTTTGGCGAAGCCGGTCCCGTACCTGCACAGGGCCAAATTGCGCAGCAAATTTTTTGGTATACCGCTTTCACTGCGGACATGATCAAGCCCGGTTTGCCTGTCGTGAATGCCGATGGAACTCCAAAATGGCGCATGGCCCCCGGCCCCAATGGTCCGTATTGGAAGCAGGGCATGCAAAACGGCTACCAAGACGTCGGTTCCTGGACTTTCTTTAAAGACCATGATGCCAACAAAGTCGCCGCCGCATGGCTTTATGCGCAGTTCGTAACTGCCAAGACCACTTCGCTGAAGAAGACCATCGTGGGCCTGACACCTATCCGTGAGTCGGATATCCAGTCAAAGGCGATGACCGACATGGCGCCCAAGCTGGGTGGTTTGGTGGAGTTCTACCGCAGCCCTGCGCGTGTGGCATGGACCCCGACCGGAACCAACGTGCCTGACTACCCCAAGTTGGCACAACTGTGGTGGAAGAACGTCGCCGTGGCTGTGACCGGGGAGAAGACACCCCAGGCTGCGATGGACAACCTCGCAGAAGAGATGGACAGCGTGATGGCTCGTTTGGAGCGCTCCGGTATGGCGGTGTGCCCACCCAAGTTGAACGCCAAGAGCAGCCCCGACAAGTGGCTGAGCGATAAGGGCGCTCCTTGGAAGAAGTTGGCAAACGAAAAGCCGAAGGGTGAAACCATCGCTTACGACACGCTGCTGAACGCCTGGAAAAATGGAAAAGTGCGTTAAGTCATCATGAAGAAAAGGGCGGCAGGAGCGCAGATCTTGCGACTTCAGCCGCCCTTTGCCCGTAGGCATGGGCCCGACAGAAATGCCTGAGAATTTGGATATTGAGTGAACCCTATGAGCGCCACCCCTTCAAGCAATACGACGATGCGAGCAGACATGCTGAACCGTCTTGCAGAGCCCCAAGAGTACGATCTTGCCGTAGTAGGCGGTGGCGCAACCGGGCTCGGTGTTGCCTTGGATGCAGCCGCCAGGGGTTTTCGTGTGGTGTTGATCGAATCTCACGACTTTGCAAAAGGGACCTCTTCACGGGCGACCAAGCTTTTGCATGGCGGGGTGCGCTATTTGGCGCAGGGGAATATATCGCTGGTGCGAGAGGCGCTGCATGAGCGCACCACCCTCCTGCGGAATGCGCCACATCTTGCGCAGCCCTTGGCTTTCGTCATGCCTTCCTATAAATGGTGGGAGACCCCCTTTTACGGAGCAGGGCTCACTGCCTACGACCTTCTCGCAGGCAAAGCGGGTCTGGGCAAAACGGAGTTTTTAAGCGTGGCGGAGACGCAGCGCCTGGTTCCCAGGGTTGCGCCTGCCGGCCTCAAAGGGGGGGTGAAGTACTGGGATGGCCAGTTTGATGACGCCCGTCTCGCACTGTCAATTGCCCGGACTGCGGCGTCAAAGGGGGCGCTTCTTGTTAATTACTTTGCTGCCAAGTCTCTGAACTATGTGGACGGAAAGATTTCCGGCTTGGAGTGTGAAGACACCTTGAGTGGTCGGCAGTTCTCTATTCGTGCCAAATGTGTGGTGAACGCTACCGGCGTGTGGGTCGATGGCCTTCGGGAAAAAGATGGAGCCGCCAATCCCAACGATGGCCGGAGCCCAACCAAGCCCATAGTCGCACCGAGCCAGGGCGTGCACATTGTGGTGGATCGCGAGTTTTTGGGGGGCGACACCGCCCTGATGGTGCCGAAGACGCAAGACGGCCGCGTGCTGTTTGCGGTGCCGTGGCTCGGAAAAGTGATTCTGGGCACGACGGACACGCCGCGAGCTGATCTCGATCGTGAGCCGAAACCCTTCAAAGAGGAGTTGGACTTCATATTAAGAGAGTCCGCACGGTATTTGACCAAAGCGCCTGCTCACTCGGACATCCGGAGTATCTGGGTTGGGCTGCGCCCATTGGTGAAATCGCAAGCCGATGACGGTGAAAACACCAAGACAATCAGTCGTGAGCACACGGTGTTGGTGAGTCGCAGTGGCCTGGTGACGGTGACGGGCGGTAAGTGGACGACGTACCGCGCCATGGCCGAGGACGTCCTGGCAAAGTGCGCAGACCACCGTTTGATCGATTCACGCCCCGCGGGAGTGACAGAAAATCTGCGTCTGCAGGGGGCGCAGGGAGGCGAGGTCGCCCAAAGCGCCATGGCAGCGCCCCAGGGAGCTCATTCATATGGATGGGATTACGCAGCAGTACTGACCCTTGAGGGCGCGCACAAAGAAATAGCCCCCGGGTTGACAGAAGCCATGGTCCGCTATGCGGCGCGGTATGAATACGCTATCAAAGTGGAAGACGTGCTGGCGCGCCGTTGCCGTATGCTGTTCTTGGATGCTCGGTTGGCGGCTTCAGTCGCACCGAAAGTTGCTGAAATCCTCGAAGAGGAGACCGGAATGCCGTCAGATTGCCAAGAATTTGTGGCCTTGGCACGCCAATACATGGAAATTCCGGTTTGAAAGTAGTTGACTGCCGGTTTAATGACTGGCACAATAGTGGGCTTCGCTTGAAAAAGCTGAAGGTTCTGCCCAAATAGAAATCGTGCAAGTGGTTTGTGCGACGGATAGCGGGCCCAAGACTGACTTGGTTTTGTAGTTGCCAGTGTGGCAAAGCAGCTCCAGGTGCAAGTTGGGAATAATGAAATGATCCAAACTGAATCTCGACTGGAAGTTGCCGACAACACCGGCGCGAAATCCGTTCTCTGCATCAAGGTGCTGGGCGGGTCGAAGCGTCGCTATGCAAGCGTCGGCGACATCATCAAAGTTTCCATCAAAGAAGCTGCTCCACGCGGACGCGTCAAAAAAGGCGAAGTCTATAGCGCTGTAGTAGTTCGTACTGCCAAGGGCATCCGCCGTGGCGACGGTTCTTTGGTGAAATTCGACGGCAACGCAGCTGTGTTGCTCAACGCCAAGTTGGAGCCTATCGGCACCCGCATCTTCGGACCAGTGACCCGCGAACTGCGCACTGAAAAGTTCATGAAGATCGTGTCCTTGGCTCCTGAAGTTTTGTAAGGACCCGCCATGAACAAGATTCGCAAAGGCGACGAAGTCATCGTTATCGCAGGTCGCGATAAGGGTAAGCGCGGAGTGATCTCCTTGCGCGCTGACGACTCTCACGTAGTCGTCGAGGGCATCAACTTGGTGAAAAAGCACACCAAGCCAAACCCCATGAAGGGCACAACCGGCGGCATCGTTGAAAAAACCATGCCTATTCACCAGTCCAACGTTGCCATCTTCAATGCGGCAACCGGTAAGGCTGACCGTGTTGGTATCAAGGTGCTGGCTGACGGCAAACGCGTTCGCGTTTACAAGTCCAGCGGCGAAGAAATCAAGGTGGCATAAACATGGCACGTCTACAACAACACTACCGCGAAAAAGTGGCGCCTGAGTTGACAGCCAAGTTCGGCTACACCTCGCCCATGCAAGTGCCGCGTTTGACCAAAATCACCCTGAACATGGGTGTGAGCGAAGCCGTTGCCGACAAGAAGGTCATGGATCACGCTGTGTCCGACCTGACCAAGATCGCAGGCCAGAAGCCCGTGGTGACCAAGTCCAAGAAAGCTATCGCTGGGTTCAAAATCCGCGAAGGCCAGGCTATCGGTTGCATGGTGACTCTGCGTGGCGTTCAGATGTACGAATTCCTGGATCGTTTCGTGACAGTGGCTTTGCCTCGCGTTCGTGACTTCCGTGGTATTTCTGGTCGCGCTTTTGATGGCCGTGGTAACTACAACATCGGTGTCAAAGAGCAGATCATTTTTCCTGAGATTGAATATGACAAGGTTGATGCCTTGCGCGGCCTCAATATCAGCATCACCACGACGGCTAAGACAGACGAAGAGTGCAAGGCACTGCTCGCTGGCTTCCGCTTCCCGTTCAAGAACTGAGGTGACCTGTGGCTAAAATGGCTTTAATCGAGCGCGAGCTCAAGCGCGACAAGTTGGCTGCTAAGTACGCTAAGAAATATGCGGAACTGAAGGCTATCGCTGGTGACGCAAAACGTTCTGACGAAGAGCGTGCAGCAGCCCGTCTGGGCCTGCAAAAGTTGCCCCGTAATGCAAACCCCACTCGCCAGCGTAACCGCTGCTCCATCACGGGTCGTCCCCGTGGGACGTTCCAGCACTTCGGTCTGGCTCGCGCGAAGATCCGTGAAATGGCATTTGCTGGCGAGATCCCCGGCATTGTCAAGGCCAGCTGGTAAGCGATAGGAGAACTGAACATGAGTATGAGTGATCCAATCGCCGACCTGTTGACACGCATTCGCAATGCACAAATGGTTGCGAAGACAACAGTGTCTGTGCCTTCTTCCAAAGTGAAGATCGCAATTGCACAAGTGTTGAAAGAAGAAGGCTACATTGATGGCTTCAAGGTTTCCACCGAAGGTGGCAAAGCCGAGTTGCAAATCGCCTTGAAATATTACGCCGGTCGCCCTGTGATCGAGCGTATTGAGCGTGTAAGCCGTCCTGGCCTGCGCGTTTACCGCGGCAGCGATGCGATTCCACAAGTCCAAAACGGCTTGGGTGTTGCTATCGTGACTACACCCAAGGGTGTTATGACAGATCGCAAAGCGCGCGCTTCCGGTGTCGGTGGCGAAGTGCTGTGCTACGTCGCTTAACGCTACAGGAGTAAGAAACAATGTCCCGCGTAGGCAAACTCCCCGTCACCGTTCCTGCAGGTGTTGAAGTATCCATTCAAGCTGGTCAAATCAGCGTGAAAGGTACTGGCGGCACTCTGCAACTGGCTCAAAACAGCCTGGTGAACATCCAAAACGAAGCTGGAAAGCTCAGCTTCAAGCCCGCAAACGAATCTCGTGAAGCTGACGCAATGACTGGTACCTTTCGCCAGTTGGTCAACAACATGGTCGTTGGCGTTACCAAAGGTTTCGAGCGCAAGCTGAGCCTGATTGGTGTGGGCTACAAGGCGCAAGCAACAGGCACCAAGTTGAACTTGGCTGTGGGTTACTCGCACCCTGTGAACCTCGAAATGCCTTCCGGTATTTCTGTGGCCACACCTACACCTACTGAAATCTTGATCAAAGGTGCTGACCGCCAACGTGTGGGTCAGATCGCCGCTGAGATCCGTGCTATTCGCCCACCTGAGCCCTACAAGGGCAAGGGCATCCGTTATGCGGATGAGAAGATCACGATCAAAGAAACGAAGAAGAAATAAGGAGCTGCATCATGTTGACCAAAAAAGAGCAGCGTCTTCGTCGGGCACGTCAGACCCGCATCCGTATTGCAACGCAAGGCGTCGCACGTTTGACCGTTACACGTACAAACCTGCACATCTATGCCAGCGTTATCTCCGGCGACGGCGGCAAAGTGATTGCCTGCGCATCGACTGCTGAAGCAGAAGTTCGCAAGTCCCTGGGTGCAACTGGCAAAGGCGGAAACGTCGCAGCAGCACAAATCATCGGTAAGCGTGTCGCTGAAAAGGCGAAAGCAGCTGGCATTGAAAAGGTAGCGTTTGACCGTTCCGGTTTCGCCTACCACGGTCGCGTCAAGGCGTTGGCTGATGCCGCGCGTGAAGCTGGCTTGCAGTTCTAAGCAGATCGGAAATTAAGATGGCTAAAGTTCAAGCAAAAATGCAAGGTAAGGCCGAGGGTCCAGAGGACGGTCTGCGCGAAAAGATGATCGCGATCAACCGCGTGACCAAAGTCGTGAAAGGCGGCCGTATTCTCGGTTTCGCTGCCCTGACTGTGGTTGGTGACGGTGATGGTCGTATCGGTATGGGTAAGGGTAAGTCCAAGGAAGTGCCTGCAGCAGTGCAGAAGGCCATGGAGGAAGCCCGCCGCAACATGATCAAGGTCACGTTGAAGAATGGTTCCATCCATCACAAAGTGATGGGTCACCATGGCGCAGCTAGCGTGATGATGGCTCCAGCCCCTAAGGGTACAGGCATCATCGCTGGCGGTCCAATGCGTGCCGTTTTCGAAGTCGTGGGCATCACCGACATCGTAGCCAAGAGCCACGGCTCTTCCAACCCTTACAACATGGTTCGTGCAACCTTGGATGCTTTGTCTGTGTCGACGACACCAGCCGAAGTAGCAGCCAAGCGCGGCAAGACGGTTGAAGAGATCTTCGCTTAATCGAGGACTTCAAATGACTACACAACAAACTGTGAAGATCCAATTGGTGCGTAGCCCAATTGGTACCAAAGAGTCCCATCGCGCCACCGTGCGCGGCTTGGGTCTGCGCAAGCTCAACAGTGTTAGCGAGTTGCAAGACACGCCTGCAGTGCGCGGCATGATTAACAAGATCAGCTACCTGGTCAAGGTGCTTTAAGAGGTTGATGATGGAACTGAATAACATCAAGCCCGCTGATGGTGCCAAGCACGCTAAGCGTCGCGTTGGTCGCGGCATCGGTTCTGGCCTTGGTAAGACTGCTGGTCGCGGTCACAAAGGTCAGAAATCACGTTCCGGCGGATACCACAAAGTTGGTTTCGAAGGCGGTCAGATGCCTATGCATCGTCGTTTGCCCAAGCGTGGCTTCAAGTCTCATCTCTTGAAGTTCAATGCAGAGATCACTTTGACAGCTTTGGAAGCCCTTGGCTTGGAAGAAGTTAACTTGGTGGCTCTGAAGCAAGCTGGTGCTGTTGGCGAATTGGCCAAAGTGGTGAAGGTCATCAATACTGGTGCCATCACTAAAGCCGTGAAGCTGAGCGGAATCGGTGCGACAGCTGCAGCCAAAGCTGCAATTGAAGCTGCCGGCGGCGCAGTCGCTTAATTAGCACGCGAAAGTAACTAGTGGCTACAAACGCAGCACAAACAGCCAAGGCAGGCAAGTTCGGTGACCTCCGTCGCCGGCTTGTTTTCTTGTTGTTGGCGCTCGTGGTCTACCGCTTGGGGGCACACATACCTGTCCCCGGTATTGATCCGGCCCAATTGCAGCAGTTGTTCAAGGGTCAGCAAGGCGGCATATTGAGTCTTTTCAATATGTTTTCCGGCGGAGCTTTGTCTCGCTTCACGATTTTCGCGCTGGGTATCATGCCCTATATCTCTGCTTCGATCATCATGCAGTTGCTCACTTATGTGTTGCCTGCATTTGAGCAGTTGAAGAAAGAGGGCGAAGGCGGTCGTCGTAAGATTACCCAGTACACCCGTTACGGTACTTTGGGGCTGGCGTTATTCCAGTCTTTGGGTATTGCCGTAGCGTTGGAAGCGTCTGCAGGATTGGTCATCTCGCCTGGCTTCGGCTTTCGGATGACTTCGGTGGTGACCTTGACAGCAGGAACTATGTTCTTGATGTGGTTGGGTGAGCAAATCACTGAGCGCGGTCTGGGGAACGGAATTTCGATTCTGATTTTCGGTGGCATCGCGGCGGGCTTGCCAAACGCCGTAGGTGGTCTTCTGGAACTGGTTCGTACTGGTTCTATGGGCCCGATCGTTGCAATGCTCATTGTGGTGGTCGTGGCACTGGTTACTTACTTTGTGGTGTTTGTCGAGCGTGGGCAGCGGAAGATTCTCGTGAACTATGCACGCCGTCAGGTCGGCAACAAGGTTTACGGTGGTCAGTCTTCCCACTTGCCTTTGAAGCTGAACATGGCGGGCGTCATTCCCCCAATCTTCGCTTCGTCGATTATTTTGTTGCCCGCCACGATTGCAAACTGGTTTAGTTCCGGTGAATCCATGCGGTGGCTCAAAGATATCGCGGCGACATTGAGTCCCGGCCAGCCAGTTTATGTGATGTTGTATGCGGCTGCCATCGTGTTCTTCTGTTTCTTCTACACAGCGCTGGTTTTTAACAGCCGTGAGACAGCAGATAACTTGAAGAAGAGCGGAGCGTTTATTCCCGGGATTCGTCCTGGTGATCAGACAGCGAAGTACATCGACAAAATTTTGGTACGGTTGACGCTGGCTGGTGCTGTCTACATTACCTTTGTGTGTTTGTTGCCGGAGTTCTTGATCCTGAAGTACAACGTTCCGTTTTATTTCGGTGGAACCTCGTTAATGATTATTGTTGTGGTCACTATGGATTTCATGGCTCAAGTCCAGAACTACATGATGTCCCAGCAATACGAGTCACTGCTGAAAAAGGCGAACTTTAAGGCGTCTTGAGTCAGGTAGTTCATAGTTGAAATGAAGCCTGACCAGCCTGGCTGGAACGGTAGATGTTTTAGTATCAAGTTATAGCGCTTGTTCCGCGCGATTCAAAGTCGGGACTTGGCGAAGAGTTTTAGGAGAAGAAAATGAAAGTTTCGGCTTCGGTCAAGAAAATTTGCCGCAACTGCAAAATCATCCGACGCAAGGGCGTTGTGCGTGTAATCTGTACAGATCCACGTCACAAGCAGCGTCAGGGTTAATTGCAAGAGTTTTAGAGGACGAAAATGGCACGTATTGCTGGCATCAACATTCCGCCGCACCAACATTCTGAAATTGGCTTGACCGCCATTTTTGGTATTGGACGCACCCGCGCACGCAAGATCTGCGAAGCTTGTGGTATCGCTTATTCGAAGAAAGTCAAAGATTTGACTGACTCCGATCTTGAGAAGATCCGCGACCAGATCGCTCAGTTTACAATCGAGGGCGATCTGCGCCGCGAAACGACTATGAACATCAAGCGTTTGATGGACATTGGTTGCTATCGTGGTTTCCGTCACCGCCGCGGTCTGCCGATGCGCGGTCAGCGCACACGTACCAACGCACGTACACGCAAAGGCCCACGTAAGGCTGCTGCGTCTTTGAAGAAATAATAGGGATTGAGAGACCACTATGGCAAAGGCTCCCGCTAATAACGCAGCACAACGCGTTCGCAAAAAGGTTCGCAAGAACGTTGCCGACGGCATTGCACACGTGCACGCTTCGTTCAACAACACCATCATCACCATCACGGACCGCCAGGGCAATGCGTTGTCTTGGGCTTCGTCCGGTGGTCAGGGTTTCAAGGGTTCGCGTAAATCCACCCCATTCGCTGCTCAGGTGGCGTCGGAAGTGGCTGGTCGCGCAGCTTTGGAACAAGGCATTAAGAACCTCGACGTCGAGATCAAGGGTCCAGGCCCAGGTCGTGAATCTTCGGTTCGTGCCTTGGCAGCATTGGGTATCCGCATCAATATGATTGCAGACGTTACTCCTGTGCCGCACAACGGTTGCCGCCCTCAAAAGCGTCGCCGTATCTAATCTCAACCAAGCCCACCGCCACCAACTTTTGTTGGTGGCTTGCGCGTTTCTACGCGTCAGATGACATAAAAGGAAGTTCAAGTGGCACGTTACCTCGGCCCCAAGGCCAAACTATCTCGCCGTGAAGGCACGGACCTGTTTCTGAAGAGCGCACGCCGTTCTATTGCAGACAAGGCTAAATTTGATTCCAAACCAGGTCAGCACGGCCGTACCTCCGGTGCACGTACCTCTGACTACGGTTTGCAGTTGCGCGAGAAGCAAAAAGTCAAACGTATGTACGGCGTTTTGGAGCGTCAGTTCCGCCGTTACTTTGCTGAAGCCGACCGTCGTCGTGGAAACACTGGCGCGAACCTGATGGTTTTGCTCGAGTCCCGCTTGGATAACGTTGTTTACCGTATGGGCTTCGGCTCCACACGCGCTGAAGCACGTCAGTTGGTGTCCCACAAGGCGATGACCGTGAATGGCGCGCCAGTGAACATTCCTTCTTACATGGTAAAGGCTGGCGACGTTATCGCCGTTCGCGATAAGTCCAAAAAGCAAAACCGTATCGTTGAAGCTCTCCAATTGGCTCAGCAAGTTGGTTTGCCAGCATGGGTAGAAGTGAACGTTGAGAAGGCTGAAGGCACATTCAAAACTGTTCCTGATCGTGACCAGTTCGGTGCTGACATCAACGAATCGCTGATCGTTGAATTGTATTCCCGTTAATTTTTACGGGTTTTTGTAATCGTTCCTTTGCTGTGGGGCACCGCGGCAAAGGCACTTCACCAGCCTTACCGATGTAACGAGTCGGGGGTATTGAGAGGAAGTTTGCATGCAAAACAATTTGTTGAAGCCAAAGTCGATCAGCGTTGAACAGCTTGGGTTGAACCGTGCGAAAGTGGCTTTGGAGCCTTTCGAGCGCGGTTACGGACACACACTAGGCAATGCCTTGCGTCGTGTTCTGTTGTCTTCTATGCCTGGCTTTGCTGCGACAGAGGTGACAATCGCAGGCGTGTTGCATGAGTACTCTTCGATTGACGGTGTTCAGGAAGATGTCGTCAACATCCTGCTGAACCTCAAAGGTGTTGTCTTCAAGTTGCACAACCGCGAAGAAGTCACACTGAGTTTGCGCAAGGACAGCGAAGGCGTCGTCACTGCTGCTGACATCCAGACACCCCATGATGTGGAAATCATCAATCCTGAGCACGTCATTGCGAACCTGTCACACGGTGGCAAGCTCGACATGCAGATCAAGGTTGAAAAGGGTCGCGGGTACGTTCCGGGAAGCATGCGCCGTTATGCTGACGAGCCAAGCAAGTCCATCGGACGGATCGTGCTGGATGCGTCTTTTTCTCCAGTCCGTCGCGTGAGCTATACAGTCGAGAGCGCTCGTGTTGAGCAACGGACTGACTTGGACAAACTCGTCGTTGAAATTGAGACCAACGGAGCCGTGACTGCTGAAGATGCAGTTCGTGCTTCCGCTAAAATCTTGGTTGAGCAATTGGCTGTGTTCGCCCAGTTGGAAGGTAGCGAGTTGGATGCGTTTACTGCGCCTGTGCCACGCGGCAATACGCAGTTCGATCCTATCTTGTTGCGCCCAGTTGATGAGCTCGAACTCACAGTGCGCTCTGCGAACTGCTTGAAGGCTGAGAACATCTATTACATCGGTGACCTGATCCAGCGAACCGAAAATGAGTTGCTCAAAACGCCAAACTTGGGCCGTAAGTCCCTGAATGAAATCAAGGAAGTTTTGGCTTCCCGTGGTTTGACTCTGGGAATGAAGCTGGAAAGCTGGCCTCCAGCTTCGCTCGAGAAGCGTTAACAAATTGGACCCTGTGAAGGGTTCCGTGCATCGGACAGTACCTGATACGGCTGTCTGTTAAATAACTGAAGGAAATTAAAATGCGTCACGGACACGGTTTACGTAAATTGAATCGCACTAGCTCACATCGTTTGGCTATGTTGCGTAACATGATGAACTCGCTCATCGAGCACGAAGCCATCAAAACTACAGTGCCTAAGGCCAAAGAGCTGCGCCGCGTGGTGGAGCCTATGATCACTTTGGCCAAAGAAGCAACCGTTGCAAATCGCCGTTTGGCATTTGACCGTTTGCGCGACCGCGATAGCGTGACCAAGCTGTTTGACGTGCTTGGCCCTCGTTTCAAGGCTCGTCCAGGTGGTTACACACGTATCCTGAAGATGGGTTACCGCGTGGGCGACAACGCGCCTATGGCTTTGGTTGAATTAGTTGAGCGTTCTGAAGAAGTTTCTGCAACTTCTGAAGAAACGAAGGTTTAATAGGTTATAATTAAAGTCTTGACGCGGAGTGGAGCAGCCTGGTAGCTCGTTGGGCTCATAACCCAAAGGTCGTTAGTTCAAATCTAGCCTCCGCAACCAATAGACACGTGGTACACCACGGCAACAAAGGCTCACTTCGGTGGGCCTTTTTTGTTTGTGGCACAATTTTGGGCCGTTTGAGGGGATGAATTTGACCTTCCTCTTGACCAGTACTCCGTTCGCTTACGCAGTATCCCCACCACAAGCTTGAACAGCTTGATTTTGAGAAGTTAGATGGCCAAATCACCGACCAAAGACACCATCGTGAACGATGGTTTGAATTACAAGTCCAAAGCAGGAGGCTCACCGTTCCTGGAGTCTTCCTATCTCGGAGCGGCAACGATGTCTTGCTTTCTATGTGGAAAGCATCGTTCGCGCCAGTTTCTTAAAACACGTAAATTGATCGGTAAATCACACACGGTTTGCGCGCCGTCATGCAAAGAGCTGGCTGAGCAAGAAGCGAAGCAATAGCGTGTCGAGGTTTCAACCTGTCTTTGAGCAAGCCTTGGGATGAGTTCATTGTCTCCGCAAGTAGTGAAAGACCGGCTAGAGACCGAGCTCGAGCGCCTCTATGGCTTACCGGCAAATTCCGTAAATACAGAAGAGAGTCTGACTGATTCAAGGCTTCTTATCCTAGAGCTGTCTAAGCCCGGCCTTTGGTCTCCGCTTGCCGTTGTCTGGCATGCCTTTGTCAGTGATTGGGGAATGCCTGCTCCTGCCATTGTGATCAATGGCAGTGATGGAATACAGCTTTGGTTTTCCTTGACTCAACCCGCGCCGATTGCTACCTGCACACGCCTTCTGATGGGGCTGCGTTCTCGGTTTTTGAACGGACTTGCGTACGACAGGGTCACCTGTTTTCCTGGTTTTGAACGCAACAGCAGCGAACAGAGCGAACTGTCAAACCGCGTGCCTGCTTGCGTGCCAGGAACTGATCATTGGTCGGCCTTTGTCACTCGCGACCTCGCGGCTGTGTTCGGTGATGAGCCCTGGGTCGACGTACCCCCCGTGCGTGACCAGCAAGCGGAAATCCTCTCACGGCTATCGTCTATGACTCCAGCGCACCTGGATTTCGTCGTGGGACAGCTGGAAAGTGTGGACGCTGCTAGCCCCAATGTTGCGGCGTCCGATAGAGAGAAACCACTGGATGTCTCAGACAGCAGAACAGGATGGAGTCCGCCACAAGAGTGGCGAGGACCGGCCGAATTCCTTTGGGCCACCATGAACAATGCATCCCTTCCTATGGGCGAACGCATTGAAGCTGCAAAAGCCTTGTTGCCTTATCCTGAGACCCATTGGAAGCAGGGCTAGTCTCACGCGCCAGCGACCCTGAAGGCGACGTATACATACAGCGGGATCCCGATGATGAGGTTGAGCGGCAGCGTGATACCCAAAGACATGCCGAGGTACAAGGCCGAATTTGCTTCCGGCATGGAGTGTTTAAGCACTGCGGGAACCGCAATATAGGATGCGCTTGCCGCGAGAACCATCAACAGTGCCAAGTCTCCGGCGTTGATTCCAAAGCTTATTCCCAGCAACAGCGCCAACGCGGCATGAACCAGCGGTGCGCTCAGTGCGTAGACGTAGATCCAAGGCGTCTGGCCCCGGAGCTTGGGCAGGTTTTTCGCAGCGCTGACCCCCATGTCGAGCAAAAAGAATGCGAGCATTCCCTTAAACAGATTTCCAGTAAAGGGCTCCATCGCCAACTTGCCCTCTTGGCCTGTTAACAGACCTACCGCCATAGAGCCGAGGAGCAAAAACTGCGCGCCGTCCGTTAATGACTCGTGGAGAACACCTTTGAAGCCCATGGGCGCGACGGACTGAGGTCCAACCGGCTGAGCGAGTCTGCTTCGCATCTTGCTTGCCAGCGCAATGGCGAAAATGATGGCTGGGGACTCCATGAGCGCCATCGCCGCCGCCATGTGCCCGCCAAAAGGGAGGTTGCGAGTCTCCAGATACTGGATGGCAGCAATGAACGTTACAGCGCTTACGGAGCCATAGGTCGCGGCTACCGCAGCCGCATCAAACGGTGCAATGAGCCTGCGCATCAGCAAATAGCACAGCGCGGGGATGATCACCGCCAAAGCCAAGGCTAAGCCAAGGGCCAGACCCACTTCGCTGCCAAAACCAGACTTGGAGAGCGCAAACCCCCCTTTCAAGCCGAGCGCCATCAACAAATAGAGCGCTAAAAACTTAGAGACTTGCGGCGGGATTTCGAGGTTCGATTTCAAAAAACCAGCGGTCAAACCTAGCAAAAAAAACAAAATGGCCGGATCGAGCAAAGCGTGCATGGCATATCCACAGAAAAATTTCCGCGATCGTAAAGAGAAACGTGCATAAGGCAAAATCAAAAATAAGCGCATCCACCATAGAGCAAATACTATGAACATCACTTTCCGCCAACTCAAGACCTTTCTGGCACTGGCGGAGCACTGCAGCATCACCGAAGCGGCTCGGGCGATGCATGTCACCCAACCCACGGTCTCTATGCAACTCAAAGAAATGGCGGAGATTGTGGGATTGCCGCTGTATGAAGTCACCGGCAAAAAGCTGCAGCTCACCGATGCGGGCCGTGAGCTCGAAAACACGGCCAACAACCTTCTCGACGAGTGGGACCGCTTCAAACAAGCCATTGCGGCCCAGAAGGGCCTCACGGCAGGGCGCTTGCGTCTGTCGGTTGTCAGCACCGCCAAATACTTCACACCGCGTTTGCTGGGCGACTTTTGCCGCATGCACCCTGATGTTGAGATCTCGCTGGAGGTACTCAACCGCGATGGCGTGGTGCAGCGCCTGCGCGACAACGTGGACGACCTCTACATCATGTCCAAACCCCCAGTGGATATTGATGCGGCGATCCACGCCTTCCTGCCCAACCCCTTGGTGCTCATCGCGCCCGTAGGCCATGCCTTGGCAGGACATGCTCCTGTCACGCTGGCAGACCTCCACGCAGAGCGCTTTGTTCTGCGGGAAAAAGGCTCAGGAACGCGGCTCACCACCGACGCCCACTTTGCAAAGCACCACTTTGCGCCACGGCTGCGTCTTGAAATGGGCAGTAACGAGGCGCTCAAGCAGGCCGTTGCAGGCGGCCTGGGCTTGTCGGTGGTGTCACAGCATGCGCTAGGCCCTGACCTTGCGGGCCAAGGCCTCACCGTGCTGGGGGTGCAGGGGTTTCCCGTGGAGTCCAACTGGTACACCGTGCACCTTCGGGGCAAGCGACTCTCCCCCTTGGCTACCGCATTCATGCAATACCTCGACCACTTCGCCGCCAAGGCCTGAGGAGCTCCAGCACCTACAATCCAGCCCTTTTGCGTAGGCACACCCGGTATGGACATCATCGTCAACGAAGAACTCAAAGCCTATATTGACCCTCTTACCCCCGAGGAGCATGCCGCTTTGGAGCGCAGCATTCTGTCAGAGGGGTGCCGCGATGCCCTCGTCCTGTGGGGCAATGTGCTGGTCGACGGACATAACCGCTACGGCATCTGCCAAAAGCACGGCTTGCCCTATCAAACAGTGCAGAGCAGTCTGTTCAAGTCCATGGACGATGTGCACTTGTGGATGATTGACCAGCACCTCGGACGCCGCAGCGTTTCGGACTTTCAGCGCGGCGTTCTTGCCCTGCGCAAACGGGAAATCTTCACCGCCCGCCGACAAGCCGCTCTTGCCAGCACGTCCGGCACAGGCGCCGAGGAGGCTGCCACTGCTACCGACGAAGCTGCTTCCACCATACCAACCGCGGCTGCCGGCGAGGAGGGTGCTTTCAAGAGCCGGGAGGATCTTGCCAAAGCGGCTCGTCTGAGCAGCAGCCAAGTGGTGATGATCGAAAAAATCCAAAAACAAGCCGCACCAGAATTGGTGGCAGCGGTGAAGTCTGGTGTGATCTCCATCAATGCCGCGGCCGCAGTCGCCAGCTTGCCCGAACAAGAACAAGTCGCAGCGGCCAGCGCAGGCAAAGACGAACTGAAGCAAGCCGCCAAGCGGGTGCGTGACGCCAAACGGCTCGCTCGCGAGGCCATGGCCGCCCAGCAGCCTCCGGCAGACGCAGCTGTCGATACCGCCTCTGGGGAAGCGCCCGTCGAATGGACCATGGCGGCCTTGCGCGAGCGCGTTACCCAGCTAGAGGCCGAAAACGCCCATCTCCGCCGCCAGCTGGCCGAAGTCAAACCGTTTTGAGGCGTGCCCACACCAACGGCTTGTTAAAAGCGAAACAACCGGCCGGATATTGCAAAATGGAATAACTAAGAGTGCGTATCCGCAGTTGCAATAGGGGCTGTAAAGGGCGATAGTCGCACGCAGTGTGATTCAAAAAACCGTTCAGGAGACAACACATGAACAAACGCCACTTCCTCCGCGCAACCGCATTGGCCTCGTTGGCAATCGCCGGTTCCACTGTCTTTGCACAAGACAATGTTTTCAAAATCGGCCTGATCCTGCCCATGACCGGGCAGCAGGCCACCACCGGCCGCCAGATTGAGGCGGCCGCCAAGCTGTACATGGCCCAAAACGGGGATACCGTTGCCGGCAAAAAGATCCAGCTCATCATCAAGGACGACACCAGCATTCCTGATGTGACCAAGCGCATGGCGCAAGAGCTGATTGTCAATAACAAGGTCAACGTGCTCGCCGGCTTCGGCATCACGCCCTCTGCCTTGGCGACCGCGCCCCTGGCTACCCAGTCCAAAACGCCCCAAGTGGTGATGGCCGCTGCCACCTCGAGCATCACCGAGGCCTCGCCTTACATCGTGCGCACCAGCTTCACACTGCCCCAGGCATCGGTCTCGATTGCAGACTGGGCGCCCAAGAACGGCATCAAGAAGGTGGTGACCCTAGTGTCCGACTACGGCCCCGGTCTGGATGCTGAAAAATTCTTCAAGGACCGCCTGGTATTCAACGGCGGCACCGTGGTGGACAGCCTGCGCGTACCCATGCGCAACCCTGATTTCGCCCCCTTCCTGCAAAAAGTGCGTGACCTGAAGCCCGATGCGCTCTTCGTCTTCGTGCCATCCGGCGCCGGCGCAGCAGTCATGAAACAGTTTCTTGAGCGCGGCATGGACAAAGCTGGCATCAAGCTCATTGGCACCGGCGACATCACGGATGATGATCAGTTGAATGACATGGGCGACGGCGCCTTGGGCGTGGTCACTTCCCACCACTACTCTGCTGCGCACCCGTCTGCCGTCAACAAGAAGTTTGTGGATGCCTTCCAAAAGGCCAACAACAACCTGCGCCCCAATTTCATGGCCGTGGGTGGCTATGACGGCATGCGCGTGATTTACGAGGCGCTCAAGGCCACCAAGGGTCAGGGCGGTGGCGATGCCTTGTTGGCTGCCATGAAGGGCCAGATTTTCGAGAGCCCCCGCGGCCCGATCTTCATCGACGCCCAGACCCGCGATATCGTGCAGAACATCTATTTGCGCAAAGTGGAGAAGAAAGACGGCCAGCTCTACAACGTGGAATTTGATGTCATCAAAGACGTCAAAGACCCGGGTAAAGCCCGTTAACCGACTCCCCTGATCGCTGACCATGCGTTAAGCAGTGGGCGGCAGTCTGCAGGCACAAAAAGCGATGGCAACGCCCTCGCTTTTTTGTTGCCCGAACTCGGCCGCTCACCAGCAAGATTGACCCGGAAACACCCTTTATGTTGACCATACTTTTCGACGGCATTGCCTACGGCATGTTGTTGTTCATCCTCGCGGTCGGCCTCGCCGTCACCATGGGGCTGATGAACTTCGTGAACCTCGCGCACGGCGCCTTCGCCATGGTGGGCGGTTACGTCACCGTGCTGCTGATGCAGCGTCTCGATGTTCCCTTTTTGCTATGCCTGCCCATCGCGTTTGTCACCTCGGCATTGCTGGGCGCCGTTCTGGAGCGCACGCTGTATCGCCCCTTGTACAAGCGGCCGCACCTGGACCAGGTGATGTTCTCCATCGGCCTGACCTTCATGGCCGTGGCCGCGGTGGACTACTTTGTGGGCTCCACCCAGCAGATCATGCAACTGCCTGAATGGCTCAAAGGCCGCACCGAAATCGGTGAGGGCGCCTGGATGCTGGGCATGGGCCACTACCGCCTGTTCATCATCGCCGTGTGTGCAGCGCTGACCATTGCCCTGCAGCACATCCTGACCAAAACCCGTTTTGGCAGCCGCTTGCGTGCCTCGGTGGACGACCAGCGGGTGGCCGCCGGATTGGGCATTAATGTGAATGTGGTGTTTCTGGCTACCTTTGCAGTGGGCTCCGGCCTTGCCGGTCTGGGCGGTGCGCTGGGTGCCGACGTGCTGGGCATGGACCCTACCTTCCCGCTCAAGTTCATGATCTACTTTTTGATCGTGGTCGCCGTGGGCGGCACCTCCAGCATCACCGGCCCGCTCTTGGCAGCTTTGCTCTTGGGCATTGCGGACGTCGCTGGCAAGTACTACATCCCCAAACTCGGCGCCTTCATTGTGTACAGCCTGATGATCATCATCCTGGTCTGGCGCCCGCAAGGCCTCTTTGTGCGCAAAGGCGGCAAGGCATGAACACCCCGGACTCTTCCTCCATGAACAACACGAATATCCTGATGCGTGCCGGCCGCTGGCGCTGGTGGGAGCTGCTGCTCTGGGCGGTGGCCCTGTCACTGCCCTGGGTCATGAACACCCACGCACTCATCATCAACGAGATTGCCATCGTTGCCCTGTTTGCCCTGTCCTTGGACATCATCCTCGGGTACACCGGTATCGTGTCGTTAGGCCATGCAGCCTTCTTCGGCATGGGCGCCTATACCGCAGCCTTGTTTTCCAAGCACATCAACCCCGACCCCTTGTTCGGCTTGGCCGTGGCCATGGTCGTGTCCACGGTGCTGGGTGCCATTTGCAGTGTGACCGTGCAGCGCGGTACCGACCTGACCCGCCTCATGGTGACCATGGGCGTGGGCTTGATCTTGATGGAACTGGCCAACAAGCTCGACTGGCTCACCGGCGGTGCCGACGGCCTGCAGGGCGTGATGATGGGCCCCTTGCTCGGCCGCTTCGAGTTCGACCTGTACGGCAGCACTGCGGCCACCTATTCCATCGTGGTGCTGTTCATCATGTTTGTGTTGGCACGCCGCTTTGTGAACTCGCCTTTCGGCAGCACGCTCAAGGCCATTCACGACAACCGCCTGCGCGCCATGGCTATTGGTATTCCGGTGGCCAGCCGCATCGCAGTGGCTTACACCGTGGCTGCCGGTGCTGCCGGCATGGCCGGTGCGCTGCTGGCGCAGACCACCGGGTTTGCTTCGCTGGATGTGTTTGAGTTCCACCGCTCAGCGGACTTGGTGCTGCTGCTGGTGATCGGTGGCGTGGGCTGGTTGTATGGCGGCGTCATCGGTGCCATCGTGTTCAAGGTGTTGCAAGACGCAATATCGAGCATCACCCCCCAGTACTGGACCTTCTGGATCGGCCTTTTCCTCGTGGTACTCATGCTGGTGGGCCGCGAGCGTGTGGTGCGCCCTTGGACCTGGTTCGGCACTTCGTCCTCCAAGAAGAAGGAAGGTGCTGCATGAGCGCCACCTCTAGTCCCATGAATTCCAATACCGTACTCAGCGCGCAAGGGCTGGTGATGAAGTTCGGCGGCATTACCGCCACCAACAACGTCACCCTCAATCTGCAAAAAGGCGCACGCCATGCACTCATCGGCCCCAACGGCGCCGGCAAAACCACACTCATCAACCTGTTGACCGGCGTGCTCCAGCCTACCGAAGGCCGCATCGTCCTCGAAGGGGAAGACATCACGCATTTGGCACCGCACCACCGTGTGCGCCGTGGCATGGTGCGCACCTTCCAGATCAACCAGCTGTTTGACAGCATGAGCCCGATGCAAACCCTGGCCATGGTGGTCAGCCAGCACAAGGGCCTGGGCGGCAAGTGGTGGCAAGCGTTGGGGGCCGACCGCAGCGTGGTGGAGCGGTGTGAGCAGTTGCTCGAGCAGTTCCACCTCAGCAGTGTCATGCACCAGGAAACCCGGGTGCTGGCCTACGGCAAACGCCGCTTGCTGGAGATTGCGATTGCGCTGGCCTGCGAGCCCCGCGTACTCTTGCTCGACGAACCGGTGGCCGGTGTGCCTGCCGGCGAGCGCGAAGAGCTGCTGCAAACCGTGGCAGCCCTGCCGGCGGATGTGTCCATCCTTTTGATTGAACATGACATGGATCTGGTCTTCAGCTTTGCAAACCGCATGACGGTGCTGGTCAACGGCACCATGCTCACCGAGGGCAACCCCGAAGAAATCGCCAATGACCCGCAGGTCAAGGCGGTGTACCTCGGCCACGCTGAAGGCGAAGGAGCGCACGCATGACCGAGCTGCTTAAAGTAGAAAACCTGTCGGCCGGTTATGGCGAGGCGGTGGTGTTACACGGCGTGTCGGTGTCTATCAACGAGGGCGAAACGCTGGCATTGCTGGGGCGTAATGGCACCGGCAAAACCACGTTCATGAACACCCTGGCCGGCGCCACCCGCCAGCACGGTGGCACCATCCGCTTAGGGAGCGCCGACTTGCACAAAATGCCCCAGCACGAGCGGGCCGCCGCCGGTATCGGCTGGGTGCCGCAAGAGCGCAACATCTTCAAGTCGCTCACGGTGGACGAAAATCTCACCGCGGTGGCGCGCCCGGCCCGCGCCGGCCGCAAGGCCGCGATGTGGACCCCCGAGCGCGTGTACGAGCTATTTCCCCGTCTCGCCGAGCGCAAGACCAACCTCGGCACCCAGCTCTCCGGTGGTGAGCAGCAAATGCTGGCCGTGGGCCGCGCGCTGGTGCTGAACCCCACGCTTCTGCTGCTGGATGAGCCTTGTGAAGGCCTGGCACCCATCATCGTGCAGGAGTTGTTGCGCGCCATTCGCCGCATCACCCGCGAAGAGGGCCTGAGCGCCATCATCGTGGAGCAGCACCCGCAGGCCATTCTGGCTATTAGCGATACCGCTGCGGTGCTGGACCGGGGCACCGTGGTGCACAGCGGCACCGCCCAGAGTTTGCGGGAGCAACCCGAGCTGTTGGATAAGTTGTTGGGTGTTGCCCGCTAAGGGTTGATTTGCTATCAAAATCAGAGCTACTCGCGCATATCTATCAAGCGCCAGTGGCTCTTTTTGCTTCAAAGGAGACAAGCATGAACTGTTTTACCCGCCGCAGCGCGCTGACTGCTATCGCTACCGCTGCCTTGGCCTTAGCAGTGCCCGCTATGGCAGACACCTTTCCCAGCAAACCGATCCGCATCGTGGTGCCCTTCGGCGCCGGCGGTGTGGCAGACCTGACAGCCCGCACCGTGGCGCAAAAGCTCTCGGAGTCGCTGGGGCAGCCGGTCATCATCGACAACAAGCCTGGAGCCGGCGGTGTGGGCGCGGGTGAGGCGGTAGCCAAAGCGGAGCCGGATGGCCATACGCTGCTGTTGATGTCCAATGGCACGGCAGTGAGTGCCGGCCTTTTCAAGAGCCTGCCGTTCGACGCGCAGCATGACTTTGCGCCCATCTCCACCTTGGGTTTCTTTGACCTCGCGGTGCTGGCCACGGCCAACGCGCCTTACAAGAACCTGGGCGAGCTCATGGCCTTTGCCAAGGCCAACCCCGGCAAGCTCAACGTGGGCACCATCAACATCGGGAGCACCCAGCACTTGGCGGCCGAGTTGTTCAAATCGCGCACCGGGCTGGACTTTTTGATCGTGCCCTTCAACGGCACACCCGCCCTTACCACGGCCCTGCGCGGTGGGCAGGTGGATGTGGCTATCGAAATCCTCGGGCCCATGATGGGCCAGGTCAACTCCAAGGCGGTGCGCCCGCTGGCCATTCTGGGTGACGAGCGCGCAGCACAGGTGCCCGATGTGCCTACTGTCATGCAAAGCGGCGTGGCCAACTTCGATGTGTCGTCCTGGAACGCGCTGGCAGCGCCTGCCAAAACACCCAAGGACGTGATTGCACGGCTGAACAAGGAAGTACAAGCCGCCTTGGCCCACCCCGATGTGAAGAAAAAGCTGTTTGAACTCAACGTGCAAGCCAAGGGCTCCTCACCCGAGAAATTGGGCGAGCTGTTGGGCAGCGAAATCAAGCGCTGGAGCGATGTCATTTCCAAAGCCGGTGTGCCGCGTTTGTAAAAATTGCTATGGTTTCAGGAGCTGCTTGCGCTTATTGCATGGGCGCTAGCAGCCAATTACTTATAAATTCAAGGGTGGAAGATGAATCTGTCAGCGAGCCGGCTGGGACTGGTGGGGTATGGCGAAGTCGGGCGCATTTTCAGTGCCGGCTTGTTGCCGCACTTTCAAAGCGTCAGCGCATGGGACATCCAGTTTCATGACGCAGCAGGTGCGGCCACCACGGGCGGCGTGCTGCAAGCGACCTCCATGCAAGCGCTGTGCGATGCGAGCGATTGGGTGATCAGCGCGGTGACCGCGTCCAACACACTGGCGGTGGCGCAAGCTGCTGCCCCGCACCTTCGTGCGGGCATGGTGTTTCTGGACCTCAACTCCGCCTCACCCGGCACCAAGCAGCAAGCCGCTGCACTGGTGAAGGCCACCGGTGCGCACTATGTAGAGGCTGGCGTCATGACCTCGGTGCCGCCCTATGGCATCCGTGTGCCCATGTTGCTGGGTGGCCCGCAGGCCGCCAGCTTGGCCGCCGCTTTGCAGGCGCTGGGCATGGATGCCAAGGCCGTGTCATCCGATATCGGTGTGGCCTCGGCCATCAAAATGTGCCGCAGCGTCATGATCAAGGGGCTGGAGGCCCTGGTCATCGAGAGCTACACCACCGCGCGTGCCTACGGGGTGGAGGCCCATGTCCTGCCCACATTGGCCGAAACCTTTCCGAGCATCGATTGGGAGAAGCAGGGCGCCTACTTCTTCAGCCGCGTCGCCCAGCACGGCCAGCGGCGCGCGGAAGAAATGCGCGAATCCGCCCGCACCGTGGGCGAGGCCGGCTTTGCGCCGACCATGGCCAGCGCCATTGCCGACAAACAGCAGTGGGTGGCTGACCAGGCCCGCACCGGAGCCTTTGCAAACGTCGCCCCCACTGCCATTTGGCAGGACTACGCCGACGCACTTCTGGCTAACCGCTCCACTCTCTGACAGGTTCTGATGCTTGATATCCTGGCCATCACCGGCCCCATTTACCTGTGCATTGCCATGGGTTACCTCTGCACCCGTACGGGTGTGTTCAGCAAACCTGATTTGCGTGTGCTGGGCAAATTTGTACTCAACTTGGCCTTGCCTGCGCTCTTGTTCAATGCCATTGCCCAGCGCCCGCTGGCCGACGTGATGCACATGGACTACCTGCTCGCCTATGGCCTGGGCTCTGCGGCCATGATGCTGGCGGGTTACCTCTGGGCCCGTTATGTGAACCACAGCACCGGCAGCTACCGTGCCTTTTTCGCCATGGGCACCTCATGCTCCAACAGCGGCTACATGGGTTACCCGGTGGCGCAGCTGGTGCTGGGCAGCATTGCCCCGGTGGCGCTGGCGCTCAATATGGTGTTTGAAAACCTCATCAAGCTGCCTGTGCTGCTCACGCTGGCCGACAACGCCGATGCCGGCGGCCACCGCCGCTGGCGCACCGTGTTGCTGGATATTGCGCGGGGCTGGGTGCGCACACCCATGCTGGTGGTAATTCCGCTGGCACTGCTGGTGTCGGTGATGGGCTGGGTGCTGCCCGGCCCGGTGGCACGCACCATTACCTTGTTCTCGCAAGTGACTACCGGCCTTGCGTTGTTCATCATTGGCGGAGCGCTGGTGGGATTGCAGCTCAAGGGCAAGCGCCGGCTGGTGGGGCAAATCACCATCGGCAAGCTGGTGTTGCACCCGCTGTGCGTGTTTCTCGCGTTTACCTTTGTGGTGCCGATTGCTGACCCGCAGCTGCGCACCGCAGCCTTGCTGTTTGCCGCCATGCCCATGCTGGGCGTCTACCCCATCCTCGCGCTGAAGTACGGCCACGAAGAAGTGAGCGCAGCCACCTTGCTGGCCGCGACGGTGGGCTCGTTCTTCACGTTGAATGTGCTGTTGTGGGTGTTGAAGCACTATCCGCTCTGAGGCGCATGGATGCCATGGTGCCAGTGCAGTCAGGCACTGCGGGGAGGGCGTTGGCGTCAGTGATGCCGGTGTAAGGCGCTCAACGAACCCCGGTAAGCCCATCGCCGCCCACCGCCTTGGTGACGGGGCAGTTGACCACGATGTCGGTGAGGTCTAGGCGGACCTGTCCGGCGTCTTCCGCAGCCAGCAGCTCCTCCTCTGATGTCAATACACGCGCCGTGTGAGGTGCGCGCCATGTGACCAGCACGAGTCGCCAGAGCGGGCTGTAGGCACTGTCCGCATTGAGCGCGCCGATAGGTCGTGGCGCTGACTGAAAAATGCTGATCTGCTCGTTCCCACTGAACTTGTAGACGCGTTCCAACAGGGACTGCGGCGCGCCTATGGCTTGGCGCAAGCGGGGGACGTAGTTCACGCCCATGGCGCTTGCCATGGCGACGTCAGAGATATCGGTGGTCACATATTCCACCTGCCGGCCATCCACCCAGGCACGGCTCACGGGCAACACCGTTTCGCTGCGCTCCGCTGTGAGGTGGGCGCAGCCTGAAACCAGCACCGTCAAAAGAAGGAGCGCGCTTATGCGGTGCACGTGAGTGTCCTCAGTCCGCCTTGACCCGCCCGCCGCTGATCACGGGTTTCCAGCGGGCGATCTCTGCGGCAATCAATTTTCCGAAATTGGCCGGTGTGTCCGGCGTGGCGATGGCGCCTTCTGCGTTCAGCCGGCTTTTGAGTTCGGGCGAGTTCAGCGCTTGGTTAACCTGCGCGTTGAGCTTGGCCACCACATCGGCTGGAGTACCGGCAGGTGCCACTACGCCGTACCACTGGTCGGCCTCAAAGCCGGGGTAGCCGCTTTCTGCCACGGTGGGCAGGTCGGGCAGTACGTCCATACGCTTGGGGCTGGAGACCGCGAGCGCGCGTAATTGCCCGTTTTTGATTTGGTTGATCATGGCCGGTGCACCGGTAAACAGCACCTGGATCTGGCCGCCCACCAAGTCGGTCACAGCGGGGGCGGTGCCGCGGTAGGGAATGTGCAGCAAAGAGCTGCCGGTTTGCAACTTGAAATACTCGCTGGCCAGGTTGGCTGCGCTGCCGTTGCCACCGGAGCCGTAGTTCAGTTGGCCGGGCTTGGCTTTGGCCAGTGCCACCAGTTCTTTCACGTTCTTGGCCGGCACGCTGGGGTGCACTACCAACACGTTGGGCACGCGCGCCACCCAGGCTACCGGCGCGAAGCTCTTGATGGGGTCGTAGGGCAGGTTGGGGTAGAGCGAAGGGTTGACCGCCAGTGTGCCAATGTGGCCCATGAGCAGGGTGTAGCCATCGGCCGGGGCTTTGGCCACCTTGTCAGCGCCGATCGACCCGCCTGCGCCGGGCACGTTCTCGATGACCACCGGTTGGCCCCAGGCTTCGTTGAGCTTCTGCCCGATGGCGCGCGCCAGGATGTCGGTGGACCCGCCGGGTGTGAACGGCACGACCAGCCGGATTGGTTTGGCAGGGTAGGTGCCGGCAGTCTGTGCCACTGCAGATTGCGATAGAAAAAGGCCGCTAGCGCCTGTGATTACTGCGCAAGTAGCTATCAATTTCGTAGTAAATGTTGCCATTTCTTTGTCTCCTTGTCGTGGGGTTTGACGGCAGTGTGCAGGGAGTGGCGATGGCAAAGCAAGCTGTGCTCGGAATAGCAGCTATGCAAAAACAAGCAGCGTGGTCTATCGGTGAATCGCCTCCAGCACCACTTTGCTCACCACGTCCATCGCCTTGCGTTGGGTCTGGGTGGTGGGGCGGCGGGCAGACCACACCAGCATCAGCTGGCTCATGATGCGCGGGCTGTGGATGGACTGCACGGTGAAGGTCTCGGGGTTGTCGAAGTTGCTCAGCGTGTAGCTGGGCAACACCGCATGGCCCATGCCTTCTTTCACCAGGTTCAAGATGGCGTTGAGCCCGTCCACCTCCAGCAGCACTTCAGGCCGGCGGCCCAGCGCCATCATTTCGCCTTCGAGCAGGATGCGGAAGGCATTGGGCCGGCTGGGCAGGATCAGCGGTAGCGCCGCTACTTCTTTGAGGCTGATGGCGGGCGCCGTTTTGCTTGTGCCTTTTTTACCGCCGTCGGGGTTGTGCGAGATGAGCGAGAGCTCGTCTTCATCCAGCGTGCTCATCTCCAAGTCGCTGCTCTGGCCCGGGTTATAGAGCACTGCCATGTCGAGGTTGCCCAAGCGCAGGCCTTCGTGCATTTGCACCGAAAAGCCTTCGGTCAGCGTCAGGTGGGCGTGGGGCAGGGCCTCGCGAAAGGCCTTCACCAGCGGCACGGTAATCAGTTTGGAGAGGCTGGGCGGCAGGCCTATAGACACCCGCCCGGCCAGCGCGCCGCGCGCAGCACCCATCTCTTCGCGGGTGAGTTGCACCTGGTGCAAGATGCCGCGGCCATGCTCCAGCAGCAGCTTGCCGGCTTCGGTGGGCACTGCGCCACGGCCGTTGCGGGTGAGCAGGTTCTGGCGCAGCTCCACCTCCAGCAGGCGGATCTGGCGGCTCAGCGCAGGCTGGGCTACGTCTAGCGAGATGGAGGCGCGGGTAAAACTGCCCATTTCGGCCACGCGCACAAAGTATTCCAACTGTTTCAAGTCCATAGCAACAAATCCATAGCGGCTTTCGGGAGTGGGGGAGTTTCTTCTGAGAATAGCTGCGCGTCAATTATGCCGATATGTGATAGCTGCTAGTCGCCCCCTCGGCTTATCAAAGCCGGCGTGCCCGACCAGAATACCCAGCATGCAAATCCCTGTCTCGCCCCCCCACGCCCCTGCGGGATCAACCCTAAGAGCCATCTCTTCGATGGCCACGCGCCAGGTGTTGACCGAGCTGGCTCAGGCGTATGAATCCGCCACCGGCGTGCATCTGGCTTTGGAGTCCGTAGGTGGAGTCGACGCCGCCAAGCGGGTGCAAGCGGGCGAGGTGTTCGACATCGTGTTTCTGGCATCGGACGCCATCGACAAGCTATTGGTAGCAGGCTTTCTTGCGGCCGGTAGCCGGGTTGACTTGGTGCACTCCGGCGTCGCCGTCGCGGTGAAAGAGGGCGCTGCGGCGCCCGACATCAGCTCGGAAGCAGCAGTGCGCGCTGCCGTGTTGGCCGCACCCACCTTGAGCTACTCCACCGGCCCGAGCGGCGTGGCACTGGCCAAGCTGTTTGAGCGCTGGGGAATTGCCGGCGAGATTCAAAGCCGTATCGTGCAAGCGCCCCCCGGCGTGCCGGTGGGCACGCTGGTAGCCCGGGGCGAGGTGGCGCTGGGCTTTCAGCAGCTCAGCGAATTGATCCACGTACAAGGCATCCGCATCGTCGGGCCCTTGCCCGCAGAGATACAGATCACCACCACCTTTTCTGCGGGCCTCGGCGCCCATAGCAGCCAGGCCGCCGCTGTGCGCGCGCTGCTGGACTACATGGCATCGCCCCAGGCCGCCGCCGCCAAGCTGCGCCAGGGCATGGAGCCCGCATAAGCACACATACCGACAACATCCACGGAGACTTCCATGATCATTGACTGCCACGGCCACTACACCACGGCGCCCAAGGCGCTGGAAAACTGGCGCAACGCCCAGATCGCCAACCTGTCCACGCCCGAGCTGGGGCCCAAGGTCGCCGACCTGAAGATCAGCGACGACGAGCTGATCGAAACCATAGAGACCAACCAGCTGCGCCTGATGAAAGAGCGGGGCTCCGACCTCACCATCTTCAGCCCGCGCGCCAGCTTCATGGCCCACCACATTGGCGACTTCAACACCAGCGCGACCTGGGCGGCCATCTGCAACGAGCTGTGCTTCCGCGTGAGTCAGCTGTTTCCGGACCACTTCATCCCCGCCGCCATGCTGCCCCAGAGCCCCGGTGTGGACCCCGCTACCTGCATTCCCGAGCTGGTGAAGTGCGTGGAGCAGTACGGCAACGTGGGCATCAACCTGAACCCCGACCCCAGCGGCGGCCACTGGACATCGCCTCCCTTGAGCGATAAGCACTGGTACCCCATTTACGAAAAAATGGTGGAGTACGACATCCCCGCGATGATCCACGTATCCACCAGCTGCAACGCCTGCTTCCACACCACCGGCGCCCACTACCTGAACGCGGACACCACTGCTTTCATGCAGTGCCTGACCAGCGATTTGTTCAAGCAGTTCCCCACGCTCAAGTTCCTGATTCCCCACGGCGGCGGCGCTGTGCCCTACCACTGGGGCCGTTTCCGCGGCTTGGCGCAAGAACTCAAGAAGCCCTTGTTGGAAGAGCATTTGCTCAACAACATTTACTTCGACACCTGCGTGTACCACCAGCCCGGTATTGATCTGCTCAACACGGTGATTCCGGTGAAGAACGTGTTGTTTGCGTCCGAAATGATTGGTGCGGTGCGCGGCATTGATCCGCAGACCGGTCACTACTACGACGACACGAAGCGCTACATCGAAGCGTCCAAGATTTTGAGCAACGAGGACCGCCACCAGATTTATGAAGGCAATGCGCGGCGCGTGTTCCCTCGGTTGGATGCGGTTTTGACGGCGAAGGGGCAGTAACTTGGTTTTGGGCTGCTCTTGGAGGGCTCGGGGTGGCCATGCGTTTTGCTGCGTGTCCCCCGCCCGCTTTGCGGGCTCCTCCTTGACCTTCGCAAAACGCATAACCACCCCAAGCCTTGCGGTGCTTATTGAACGTGCGAACAGAAAAGACACTTCGTCGCAGCGGTGGAGTAGGGGTGAGTGCTGCAGCGAAGTCAAGGAGGAGCCCGCGCAGCGGGCGGGGGACATGAGCGGAGGCACTTTCCCCTGATCCGCCGCGGGTCCAGCCAAAACATAGACGAGAAGTAATGAGGAGAACCAGAAATGTATGAACTAGGCGTTTGCTACAAAAACATCACCCGCGCAGACCGCGCAGCCGCAGACGGCTTGGCCGCCTTGGGCTCTGCCACCGTGCACGAAGCCATGGGCCGCGTGGGCCTGCTCAAGCCCTATGTGCGCCCCATCCAAAGTGGTGTGCAGGTGTCCGGCACTGCAGTGACCGTGCTGCTGCAACCCGGCGACAACTGGATGATGCATGTGGCTGCCGAGCAGATCCAGCCCGGCGACATCGTGGTTGCGACCGTCACTGCAGAGTGCACCGACGGTTTCTTCGGCGACCTGCTGGCAACCAGCTTCCAAGCCCGCGGCGCCCGGGCGTTGATCATCGACGGCGGTGTGCGCGACGTGAAAGAGCTGCAGCGGATGGGCTTCCCCGTGTGGAGCAAGGCCATCAGCAGCAAGGGCACCATCAAGGCCACCTTGGGCTCGGTGAACATCCCTATCGTCTGCGCCGGCATGCTGGTGACCCCCGGTGATGTGATCGTGGCGGACGACGATGGCGTGGTGTGCGTGCCCGCAGCCAAAGCCGTTGCCACGCTGGCTGCTGCCCAGAAGCGCGAAAGCTTTGAGGGCGAAAAGCGCGAGAAGCTGGCCGCCGGCGTGCTGGGGCTGGACATGTACAAGATGCGCGAGCCCCTGGCTGCGCTGGGTTTGAAGTACATCGACTGAGAGCCCGCCATGAGCAAACCTACTTCGGGTGACTTCACCAAAACTGCTGGCTGGATGGACTGGTACACCGGCCCATCTACGCCTACCTTCCAACTGCCCGCAGGCGCCGTCGATGCGCACTGCCACGTGTTCGGCCCCGGTGCTGAGTTTCCCTATGCACCCGAGCGCAAGTACACGCCGTGTGATGCCTCCAAGCACCAGCTGTTCGCCTTGCGCGACCACTTGGGCTTTGAGAAGAACGTCATCGTGCAAGCCACCTGCCACGGCGCCGACAACCGTGCCATGGTGGATGCGCTGCTCGCCAGCAATGGCAAAGCGCGCGGTGTGGCCACCGTCAAGCGCAGCGTCACGGATGAAGAAATCCAGGCCATGCACGACGCCGGTGTGCGCGGCGTGCGCTTCAACTTCGTCAAGCGCCTGGTGGACTTCACGCCCAAGGACGAGCTGATGGAAATTGCCGGCCGCATTGCGAAGTGGGGCTGGCACGTGGTGATTTACTTTGAGGCGGTGGACCTGCCCGAGTTGTGGGACTTTTTCACCGCACTGCCTACTACGGTGGTGGTGGACCACATGGGCCGGCCCGATGTGTCGCTGCCGGTAGACGGACCGCAATTCGCCTTGTTTGAAAAGTTCATGCGTGAGCACACCAACGTGTGGAGCAAAGTGAGCTGCCCCGAGCGCCTGAGCGTCAGCGGCCCCAAAGCCTTGAACGGCGAGCAACACGCTTACCGCGATGTGATTCCATTTGCCAAGCGCATCGTCGAGCAGTTCCCCGACCGCGTGTTGTGGGGCACCGATTGGCCGCACCCCAACCTGAAGGACCACATGCCCGATGACGGCCTGCTGGTGGACTTCATCCCCCATATCGCCACCACCGCCGAACTGCAACGCAAGCTGCTGGTGGACAACCCCAACCGCCTTTACTGGAAAGACTGATCCATGGCTTTAGACAAACCCTACCAGGACGTGCCCGGCACCATCATTTTTGATGCTGAGCAAAGCCGCAAAGGCTACTGGCTCAACCAGTTCTGCATGAGCCTGATGAAGGCCGACAACCGCGCCCGCTTCAAGGCCGACCAGCGCGCCTACCTGAACGAATGGCCCATGAGCGAGGACCAACGCCAGGCTGTGATCGACATGGACCTGAACCGCGCCATGCAGCTAGGCGGCAACATTTACTTCCTGGCCAAGATCGGCGCCACCCATGGCCGCAGCTTCCAGCAGATGGCCGGCAGCATGACCGGCATGACCGAAGAAGAGTACCGCGCCATGATGCTGGCCGGCGGCCGCTCGGCCGAAGGAAACCGCTATATCGGTGAGGATGGCGACGCCCAGGCCCACCGCCAACCCCAAGGCCAAGCTGGCAAGAAAGAGAGCACCTGATGGCCCGCATTACCGCCTCTGTATTCACCTCCCACGTGCCGGCCATCGGCGCCGCCATGGACTTGGGCAAGACCCAGGAGGACTACTGGAAGCCGCTGTTTGCCGGCTACGACTTCTCCAAGCAATGGATGAAGGACAACAAGCCTGACGTGATCTTCTTAGTCTTCAACGACCACGCGACCGCCTTCAGCCTGGACATGATTCCCACCTTCGCCATCGGCACCGCCGCAGAGTACACACCGGCCGACGAGGGCTTCGGCCCTCGCCCGGTGCCCAAGGTGCAAGGCCACCCCGACCTGGCCTCGCACATCGCGCACTCGGTGATCCAGCAGGACTTTGACCTCACCATCGTCAACAAAATGGATGTGGACCACGGCCTGACCGTACCCCTGAGCCTGATGTGCGGCGAAAAAGACCCGGTGAAGGACAGCTGGCCCTGCCCGGTGATTCCGTTTGCGGTGAACGTGGTGCAGTACCCCGTGCCCAGCGGCCAGCGTTGCTTCAACTTGGGCAAGGCCATCCGCAAGGCGGTGGAAAGCTACGACGAAGACCTGAATGTGCACATCTGGGGCACCGGTGGCATGAGCCACCAGTTGCAAGGCGCGCGCGCCGGCCTGATCAACCGTGAGTGGGACAACGCCTGGATGGACCAGATGATTGCCGACCCGGCCGCCTGCGCCGCCACGCCGCACATCGACTATGTGCGCGAAGCCGGCAGCGAAGGCATTGAGCTGGTGATGTGGCTGATCGCCCGCGGCGCCATGTCGGACGTACCCTACGATGCTACAGATTTAGAAGCAGCCCGCGCACATTCCGTGAGCGTCAAGCACCGTTTTTATCATGTGCCCGCCAGCAACACGGCCGTGGGACATTTGATTCTGGAAAACAACTGATATGACCAAAACCATCAAAGTGGCGCTGGCAGGCGCTGGCGCTTTCGGCGTCAAACACCTGGACGGCATCAAGAACATCGAGGGAGTGGAAGTTATCTCCCTCATTGGTCGTGAGCTGGATAAAACCAAAGAAGTGGCCGCCAAGTACGGTGTAGGCCATGTGACCACCGAGCTGTCTGAAAGCCTGGCACTCCCTGAACTGGACGCAGTGATTTTGTGCACCCCGACCCAGATGCACGCGGAGCAAACACTGGCTTGTTTGAAAGCCGGTAAGCACGTGCAAGTGGAAATTCCCTTGGCTGATAGCTGGGCGGGCGCCGATGCCGTGGTGGCCGAGCAAAAGAAGACCGGTCTGGTTGCCATGTGCGGCCATACCCGCCGCTTCAACCCCAGCCACCAGTATGTGAACCAGCAGATCACGGCAGGCAAGTTCAACATCCAGCAGATGGATGTGCAGACCTACTTCTTCCGCCGCACCAACACCAACGCGCTGGGCCAGGCCAGGTCCTGGACCGACCACTTGCTGTGGCACCACGCTGCGCACACAGTGGACTTGTTTGCCTACCAAGCCAATAGCCCCATCGTGCAGGCCAACGCCATCCAAGGCCCCATCCACCCGGTGCTGGGCATCGCCATGGACATGAGCATCCAGTTGCGCGCGGCCAATGGTGCCATTTGCACCTTGTCACTGAGCTTCAACAACGACGGCCCCTTGGGCACCTACTTCCGCTACATCGGCGACACAGCGACCTACCTCGCCCGTTACGACGATTTGTATACCGGCAAGGAAGAAAAGATCGACGTGAGCAACGTCGCCGTCAGCATGAACGGTATTGAGCTGCAAGACCGCGAGTTCTTTGCTGCCATCAAAGAGGGGCGCGAACCCAACTCCAGCGTAGGCCGCGTGTTGGACTGCTACCGCGTGTTGCACCAGTTGGAGCAGCAACTGGCACAGCAGGCCTAAGCGCAGGCCTACAATCCGGAAACAGCGCGGCCCCGTGGCCGCGTTGTTGTTTCTGATAGGGGTATGGATATGGTCTTTCCGATGGAACCCGATACGGTGTCGCACGGCATCCAGCTGGCGGTGGCGCCGGTGTTTTTGCTCACGGCCGTGTCCGGCATGATCGGTGCCGTGGCGCAGCGGCTGGCGCGCATCATTGACCGTGCCCGCAACGTGGAAAACCGGATCAAGCAAGGCACGCATCCGTCTGAGGATGCGGATGGCTATGCGGAGCTCGCCGAGCTGCGTACCCGTGGCCTGCTGGCCAACAGCAGTATTGCGCTGCTGACCTCGTGCGCCTTTTTGATCGGTCTCACCATCGTGGTGCTGTTCCTCGGCGAGACGATCGATTTCCCCGGCCTGCGCATTTCCATCTTCAGCTTTTTGGGCGGGGTAGTGTGCTTTCTGAGCGCTCTGATCTGCTTCATGGTGGAGACCTTCATCGCCACCCGATTGCTCAATTTCGGGCGCAAAAAGCGCTAACTTTTCTTCACTTCCACTGCGCAGTCGTAAAACGTGGGCGCCCGTCCCATGTCGGTCAGGCGTTGGCTGGTCAGCTCGTTCACATTGGTGCCGTCGCGACCCAGCTTGCGCCACCAGATGCCCAGGCCGTTGACCACTCCGGGGCGTGCGCGGGCGGACACGCGCGCCACACAGCGGTGGGTGCCGCGGGCGTTGAACACCGTGACTTCATCCCCATCCGCAATACCGCGTGGCGCAGCATCGGTTTCATGCAGTTCCACCAAGGGCTCGCCTTCGATGTCGCGCAGGCTCTTCACGTTCACAAAGGTGGAGTTGAGGAAGTTGCGCGCGGGTGGCGAGATCATGGCCAGCGGGTATCTCGCATCCGCCCCTGCGGGTTCGTAGTTGGGCAGGTGGTCGGGCAGGCCATCGTTCCCGCGCGCAGCCAAGCGTGCGCTGTAAAACTCACACTTGCCGCTGGGCGTTGGAAAACCGCCATCGGCAAAGGGTGCATCGGCAACGGGCAGGGGCGCGTAGCCTTGGCTCAGTAGCAAGCCAAAGTCCACCTTGTCGCCAAAGGCCGTGCGGCACAGACTCTCATCGGACTCCGTAAACACGTCTTCGGTGTAGCCCATGCGCTGCGCCAGATCGCGGAAGAACTGGGTATTGGTGCGCGCCTCGCCCAGCGGGGCAATGGAAGGGCGGTTGAGCAGGATGTCGGTGTGTCCATAGCTGCTGTGCACGTCCCAGTGTTCGAGTTGGGTGGTGGCGGGCAACACGTAGTCGGCGTAGTCGGCGGTATCGGTCTGGAAGTGTTCCAGCACCACCGTAAACAAGTCTTCGCGCGCAAAGCCTTGTACCACCTTGGCGGATTCCGGGGCCACCGCGACCGGGTTACTGTTGTAAACGATCAGGGCTTCAATCGCCGGACCGAACTCGGGGCTGGCCGGGCGCAGCAAGTCGTCGCCAATGGTGCTCATGTTGATGGTGCGGGGCGTGCGGCCGGCCAGGAGTTCCGGCCGCTCCAGTGCCATGGTCTGGGTGGGTACATAGCCCGAGCTGGACAGCAACACGCCGCCTGCGCGGTGCCGCCAGGCGCCCACCAGCGCGGGCAGGCAGGCAATCGCACGCACCGCGTTGCCGCCGCCACGCACCCGCTGCAGCCCGTAGTTCATGCGGATGGCAACAGGCTCGCCTGCGCGTGCAGTCTGGCCGTATTCGCGGGCCAGCGCGCGCACTTCGTCGGCGGTGATGCCACACACCTCTGCGGTGCGCTCAGGCGTCCACTGCAGGGCGCGCGCGCGCAGGCCTTCCCAGCCGAGGGTGTGGCGGGCGATGTAGTCGTGGTCCAGCCAGTCGTGGGTGATCAGCTCATGCATCAGACCCAGCGCGAGGGCGGCATCGGTGCCGGGCAGCAGGGCGATGTGTTGGTGGCACTTTTCGGCCGTCTCGGAGCGGCGCGGGTCGATGCAGATGATGCGCGCGCCATTGCGCTTGGCGGTTTGCACATAGCGCCAGAAGTGCACATTGCTGGCAATCGAGTTGCTGCCCCAGATCAGGATGAGTTTGGATTCCGCAAAGAACTCGACTTTGGTGCCGACTTTGTTGCCCAAAGTGAAGGTTAGTGCTTCAGCACCCGCTGAGGCGCAAATAGTGCGGTCCAGCCGGGCGGCGCCTATTCTGTTGAAAAAGCGGGCTGCCATGCCTTCGCCCTGCACACGCCCCATGGTGCCGGCGTAGCTGTAGGGCTGAATGGCCTGCGGGTCGCGGGCAGCAATGGTCTGGAGCTTGTTCGCAATGTCGCTCAGGGCTTCGTCCCAGCTCACGCGCTCAAATTGGCCGGAACCTTTGGGCCCCACGCGTTTGAGCGGGTGCAGCAGGCGTTCGGGGTGGTAGGTGCGCTCGGTGTAGCGCGATACCTTGGTGCACAGCGCCCCATTGGTGGCAGGGTGGTCCGGGTTGCCCTGGACTTTGATCGCAATGCCGTCTTGCACCGTGACCAGCATCGAGCAGGTGTCCGGGCAGTCGTGGGGGCAGGCGCCCAGAATCTGGGTAGCTGCAGTGGCGGGGGTGTGAGTGGTCGCGGGAGTGTCTGAGTGCATGTGCGGACTTTACCGAATTGCGTATGCTCTTGCGATGACACAAACGGGACATTTCTGTCCCCGCGGAGGACACCTGCCATGAAACTGATCGAACCCATTGTTGCCAACACCCCCGAAATTGCCGCCCTGCGCAAAGACATCCATGCCCACCCGGAGCTGTGTTTTCAGGAGGTGCGCACGGCCGATGTGGTGGCTGCCAAGCTGACTGAGTGGGGCATTCCGATCCACCGTGGCATGGGCACCACCGGGGTGGTGGGCATTGTGAAAGCCGGTACCTCCAGCCGCGCACTGGCCTTGCGCGCCGACATGGACGCCCTGCCCATGCAAGAGTTCAACACCTTTGCCCACGCCAGCCAACATGCCGGCAAGATGCACGCCTGCGGGCACGACGGCCACACCGCCATGCTGTTGGCAGCGGCCCAGCACTTTGCCAAGCACCGCAACTTTGATGGCACCGTGTACCTCGTGTTCCAGCCCGCCGAAGAAGGCGGCGGTGGCGCCCGCGAGATGATCAAGGACGGCTTGTTTGAGCAATTTCCAGTGGAGGCCGTGTTCGGCATGCACAACTGGCCGGGCATGTCCGCGGGCACCTTTGCGGCCAGCGCAGGCCCGGTGATGGCGTCCAGCAACGAATTCAAGATCACCATCCGCGGCAAGGGCGGCCATGCGGCCATCCCGCACAACGCCATTGACCCGGTGGTGGTGGCCTGCCAACTGGTGCAGGGTTTTCAGACCATCATCAGCCGCAATGTGAAGCCGATTGATGCGGGCGTGATCTCGGTCACGATGATCAACGCCGGCGAAGCCACCAACGTCATCCCCGACCGCTGCGAACTGCAGGGCACGGTGCGCACCTTCTCGATTGAGGTGTTGGACCTGATTGAACGCCGCATGCGCGAGATGAGCGAGAGCCTGTGCGCCGCGTTCAACACCCGGGTGGAGTTTGCCTTTGTGCGCAACTACCCGCCCACGGTCAATGCGCCCAAAGAGGCCGCGTTTGCGCGCAAAGTCATGGAGAGCATCGTCGGCGCGGACAAGGTCTACACCCAGGAGCCCACCATGGGCGCCGAAGACTTTTCGTTCATGCTGCAGGCCAAACCCGGCTGCTACGCCTTTATCGGCAACGGCGATGGCGACCACCGCACCATGGGCCATGGCGCCGGGCCTTGCACCTTGCACAACCCGAGCTACGACTTCAACGACGAGTTGCTGCCCTTGGGCGCTACTTTCTGGGTGCGTTTGGCGGAAGAGTGGTTAGCGACGGACGCCTGACATCAAGGCGTCAGTTCAACGGCGTAGCGGTCTTTTGCCATTTGCAGCAGGCCGTCAAAAATCAGGTTGTCCACCAGTTCAAACGGGCGTGTCATGCTGGGAGCCATCTTCCAGCCTGCGCCACCGGTCATGATGCAGGCCGGATCTGCACCGCAGTGGGCTTTGACGTGTTGCACCATCCGCTCCACGGCCCCCGCAATCGCAAAGGTTCCGCCGCTGGTGAGTGCGTCACTGGTGTTGGTCGGGAAGTCACGCACCTCGCCCGTCGGCACATGCAAGCCGGCGGTGCCGGATTCCAGTGCTCTAAGCATGATGCCGTGGCCGGGCAGAATCAGCCCCCCCAAGAATTTACCTTGCGCATCGATGGCTTCTACCGTCACCGCTGTGCCCACCATGACCAGCACCATGGGGCGTGCAGCGCCCTGGCTCAGCATGTGGTGGTAGGCCCCGATCATCGCGACCCAGCGGTCCGCCCCGAGGCGGGTGGGGTGGTCGTAGCCATTGCGTAAGCCGGCTTCGGCTTCGCTGGAGACCACCCATTGCGGCACCACATCCCACAGGTCCATCTGCTCTTGTACCCGGCGTTTGACTGCATCTCCAGCCACCACGCACCCCAATACATGGCGCGGTGAGGGCAGTGCGCTCCAGGCGCCATCTGCGAGCTTGTCGATGTTCTCCAGAAACTCGGCACCTTGTGCCAACAAGGCTGCACCGGGGCGGGGGGATGCGTAATGTGCCCATTTGAGGCGTGTGTTGCCGATGTCCAGCGCGAGAAATGTCATGGTGCCGCAAGCAGTGTCTTGATAAGTCGCACTCTACCGGATTCAGCACCGGAGACGAGAGCCAATGGCGCTCAGTGCTAAGTACTTACCCTAGGGCAGGCCGTAAGCCACCATGAGGGTGATTGGTTTACAGTTGACGTTTACGTAAACGTCAATCACGCCGCTGCACGCGGCAACCCTTTGTGAGTAACCCATGACCGATCTGTCTGCTGACTACAAAGCCCTGGCCAATTACCGCCCGACCCACAAAGTGCGGTTTGTCACCGCGGCCAGCCTGTTTGACGGGCACGACGCAGCCATCAACATCATGCGACGCATCCTGCAAGGCATGGGGGCCGAGGTAATCCACCTGGGCCACAACCGCAGTGTCGATGAGGTGGTAACAGCGGCCCTGCAGGAAGATGTGCAAGGCATTGCCATCAGCTCGTACCAGGGCGGGCATGTCGAGTACTTCAAGTACATGGTCGACTTGCTGCGGGAGCGTGGCGGCTCGCACATTCAGGTGTTTGGCGGCGGTGGCGGGGTGATCGTGCCGGCCGAAATCCGGGAGCTGCATGCGTATGGGGTGGCGCGCATTTACAGCCCGGAAGACGGTCAACGCATGGGGCTGGCCGGCATGATCGGCGAAATGGTGATGCGCTGCGACAAAGACATCACCGCCTTGGCACCCACTGATTTGTCGGCGATTCAGGGCCACACAGAGGCCAGTTGGCGCGCCCTGTCCCAGCTGCTGACGGCAGCAGAGGCTTCCAAGCTCAATCCGGCTCTGGTGCAGGAAATGCGTGCGCAAGCAGCTGCTAAAAAGATAGCGGTTGTGGGTATCACCGGCACCGGCGGTGCCGGCAAGTCCAGCCTGACGGATGAGCTGATCCGCCGCCTGCGGCTGGACCAGAACGACGCGTTGCGCGTCGCGGTGATCTCTATCGACCCGAGCCGCCGCAAGAGCGGGGGGGCGCTCTTGGGCGACCGCATCCGCATGAATGCCATCTCGCCGTGGCAGCAGGGCTCCCGGGTGTTCATGCGCAGCCTGGCAACGCGGGATTTCGGCTCCGAGATCAGTGCGGCGCTGCCGGATGTGATTGCGGCCTGCAAGGTGGCCGGTTTTGATGTGATCGTGGTCGAAACCTCCGGCATCGGCCAGGGCGATGCAGCCATCGTGCCGCATGTGGATGTGCCCTTGTATGTCATGACCCCCGAATTTGGTGCCGCCAGCCAGCTCGAAAAAATCGACATGCTGGACTTTGCCGAGTTTGTGGCGATCAACAAGTTTGACCGCAAGGGCGCGAGCGATGCGCTGCGCGACGTGGCCAAACAGGTGCAGCGCAACAAAGAAGCCTGGGGCACCCCCACCGAGCAGATGCCGGTGTTTGGCACCATGGCCGCCCGCTTCAACGACGATGGCGTGACCGCCCTTTACCAAGCGGTGCTGCCGCGCCTTAAGGCCTTGGGCGTATCGCTCCAGGACGGCACCTTGCCTCGGGTGAGCGTGCGTCACAGCTCCAACCAGACGCCGGTGGTGCCGGCAGCGCGCACCCGGTATCTGGCCGAAATCAGCGACACGGTGCGGGGCTACAAGAAACGCGCCAAAGAACAAGCCCGGCTGGCCCGCGAAATCCAGCAACTGCGCGAAAGCGGCCGCATGCTGCGCGAATCGGACCCCGACAAAGCCGGCGCGGTGCAAGCCGTGGCGGATCTGGCGGATCAACGCGTGGAGCGCATGGGCGCCGCAGAGCGCAAGCTACTGGCCCAGTGGCCCGAGATGCAAAAGGCCTATGCGGGTGATGAGTACGTGGTGAAGATCCGCGACAAGGAAATCCGCACTGCACTCACCACCAAGAGCTTGAGCGGTACCACCATCCGCAAAGTGGCTTTGCCGCAGTACGAAGACCATGGCGAAATCCTGAAGTGGCTGATGCTGGACAACGTGCCCGGCAGCTACCCTTACACCGCAGGCACCTTTGCCTTCAAGCGCGAGGGCGAGGACCCTACCCGCATGTTCGCGGGCGAGGGTGATGCCTTTCGCACCAACACCCGCTTCAAGCTGCTGTCCAGCGGCATGGCGGCCAAGCGCCTCTCTACCGCGTTTGACTCGGTCACGCTCTACGGCAACGACCCCGACCCGCGCCCGGACATTTATGGCAAGGTGGGCAACAGCGGCGTGAGCATTGCCACGCTGGATGACATGAAGGTGCTTTACGGCGGGTTCGACTTGTGCAGCCCGAGCACCAGTGTGTCCATGACCATCAACGGCCCGGCGCCGTCGATTCTGGCGATGTTCATGAACACGGCTATCGACCAACACACGACCAAGTTCAAGGCCGACAACGGCCGCGAGCCCACCGACACCGAGGTCGCCAAAATCAAGGAATGGGTGCTGGCCAACGTGCGCGGAACGGTGCAAGCCGACATCCTGAAAGAAGACCAAGGCCAGAACACCTGCATCTTCAGCACCGAGTTCTCACTCAAGGTGATGGGCGACATTGCCAGCTATTTTGTGCACCACAACGTGCGCAATTTCTACAGCGTGTCCATCAGCGGGTACCACATTGCTGAAGCCGGGGCCAACCCTATCAGCCAGTTGGCGTTCACCCTGTCTAACGGCTTCACGTTCGTGGAGGCGTATCTGGCGCGCGGCATGCACATTGACGACTTTGCGCCCAACCTGAGCTTCTTCTTCAGCAACGGCATGGACCCCGAGTACACCGTGATGGGCCGCGTTGCGCGCCGCATCTGGGCCGTGGCCATGAAAGAGAAATACGGCGCCAACGAGCGTAGCCAGAAGCTCAAGTACCACATCCAAACCAGCGGCCGCAGCCTGCACGCGCAAGAGATTCAGTTCAACGACATCCGCACCACGCTGCAGGCGCTGATTGCGATTTACGACAACTGCAACAGCCTGCACACCAACGCGTTTGACGAAGCCATCACCACGCCCACCGAAGACTCGGTGCGCCGTGCCATGGCCATCCAGCTCATCATCAACCGCGAGTGGGGGCTGGCCAAAAACGAAAACCCGAGCCAAGGCGCCTTCATCATCGAAGAGCTGACCGAGCTGGTCGAAGAGGCGGTGCTCAAAGAGTTCGAAGCCATTGCCGACCGGGGCGGCGTATTGGGTGCCATGGAGACCGGCTACCAGCGCGGCAAGATCCAAGACGAATCCATGCACTACGAAATGCTCAAGCACACCGGCGAGCTGCCCATCATCGGCGTGAACACCTTCCGCAACCCGCATGGCGACCAGGTGATGGAAAAGCTGGAGCTCGCCCGCAGCACCGACGAAGAAAAGCAAAGCCAACTGCAGCGCTTGGCAGATTTCCACGCCTTGCACGCCGCCGAGGCGCCCGCCATGCTGAAGAAGCTGCAACAGGCGGTGATAGACAACGTCAACGTGTTTGAGGTGTTGATGGATGCGGTGCGCGTGTGTTCGTTGGGGCAAATCACCAGCACCTTGTTCGAGGTGGGTGGGCAGTACCGGCGCAATATGTAAGCCTCTGGTGCGCTTATTGCTTGCAAGGCCCTGAGCCGTTGGAACCCGCGTGGCGGGTGGCTCTGAGGATCGGGTCTTGCATATGCTGTCAAAAATTTCGCACTGGTTGGGGCGCTTGAGTGTCGGGCGCAAGCTCACGCTCATTTATCTGCTGGATCTGACCGCGGTCATCTATGTCTCCGGCATCCTGATCCACGAAAAGTACCTCGCCATCGACTTTGCCCGCAAAGAAATTGTGGGCGCCAATTACACCGAAGTGGTGCGGCACAACGTGATGGACACCATCCTCGCCGCTCCGGGTAACGCCCCGGCCGCCCGGGCGCATGCCCTCCAAGCCATGGAGCAGGCGCAGGCAGACTACGACAGCCAACTCAACACCGGCGGCCCCTCGGCCCGCCTGCACGCCATGCTCGCCGCCACCCCATCGGCGCCCGAGCACGGCCTTCTGGTGGCACAAGCGCGGGACTTGCTCACCGTCGTGGGTAACCAATCCAATCTGATTCTGGATCCGGACCTCGACAGCTACTACGTGATGTCGCTGACCCTGTTGCGCCTGCCGGAGCTGCTGCAAGTCATGTTGGACACCCACAACCTGATGCGCCATTGGGATAATCGGGTTCGCGGCTTCAGCCCCAACGCCCAGTTGCTCACGGTGTTGGGCCGGCTGGATGCGGTGCAGCAGGGCCTGGAGTCGGACTACGAGCAAGCCTGGTTGGCCGGCACGCCCGAGTTGCAAGCGGCGCTCAAGCCGGGGCGCGACGCGCTGCAACAGTCGCTGGTCGAGTTCACCCGCGCTGTGCGGGACATCAACACCGCCAACATCACGCCCGAGCAGATAGACCGCCTCGATGCGAGCTCCCAGCAGGCACTGCAAGACCTGTCGGTGAGCTGGCAGATCGGTATTGCGCAGCTGGAGCTCTTGCTGACCCAGCGGGTGGATACCTTGTTTCAGCGCATGTGGATCCACCTGGGCACGGCCTTGCTGCTGTTGGGCTGTATTTTGAGCTTGGTGTATTTGGTGGCCAGCCAGATCGCCAAGCCCTTGCAGGGTCTGGCCCGTGTCGCCCACGATGTACGGCGCAACGCGGACTACACCTTGCGGGCCGAGTGGCACAGCCGTGATGAGATCGGCCAACTCTTTTCCGCATTCAACGGCATGCTGGCCCAGCTGGACCGCGATCGCCTGGTGCAGCAAGAGCTGGCTGCCAGCGCCCGCGCGGCAGAGGCCCAGCGCGAGCTGGTGGAGGCCTTTCCTATCCCCATTGTGGTGACCTCGGTGCCGGACCACGAGGTGCTACACGTCAACACGCCGGCTCGGCCCTGGTTGGGCGGCCGCACCGATGACCCGTGGCGCCATGGCCTGGAGCCGGGGGTGCGCGGGCGCTTTTTCCAGCGCCTGGCCGACTTTGATGCGGTGGATGAGTTCGAGGTGCGCTGGCACGGCGGCGCCACGCCATCGTGGGCGGTGCTGTCCGCGCGGCGTCTGAACTACCAGGGGCGCGATGCGGTGCTCACCGCGTTCACCCCGATCAACAAGCTCAAGGTGATGGAGCAGCGGCTCGAGCTGTGGGCCAAGGTGTTTGAAGCCTCCAGCGAGGGCATCATCATCATGGACGAGAGCCGCAAGATCATCAGCGTGAACCATGCCTTCTGCCGCAGCACCGGGCACGACATTTACGAGGCATTGGGCCGCGACTTGAGCTTTGTCATGCAGACCCCGCAAGACGCGGTCTGGTCCGAGCTGCAGAGCCACAACGACTGGCAAGGCGAAGTGCGCTTCTGCAAACAAAACGGCGATACCTATCCCGCCTGGCTGATGGTGTCTTCGGTGCACAAGAGTGCCACCAGCGGCGAGGTGGTGAACTACATCGGCATCTCCATCGACATCACCGACCGCAAGGCCAAAGAAGAGCGCATCCGCTTTCTGGCCCAACACGATGTGCTGACCGAGCTGCCCAACCGCGCCCTGTGCCAGCAGCGGCTGGGCGAAGCCTTGGTGAGTGCGCGCAGCAGCGGCGAGAAAGTGGCCGTGCTGTTTATCGACCTCGATCGCTTCAAAGCCATCAATGACACCCTGGGCCACCATATTGGCGACGGGCTGCTGCGCACCGTGGCGCGCCGCCTGTCGGCTGCAGTGCGCACCGATGACACCGTGAGCCGCCTGGGCGGCGACGAGTTTGTCATTGTGCTGCGCCATGTGGGCGATCTGGATGAACTGCACGCCTTGGTCAACGACCGGCTGATTCCGTCCATCCGCCAGACCGCAACGGTCGATGGCCATGTGCTCTCGGTGTCGTGCAGTGTGGGCGTGGCACTCTTTCCCGATGACGCCCTGGACCAGGATGAGCTGATGCGCCGCGCCGATGCGGCCATGTACGAGGCCAAATCAGCCGGCCGCGACATGGCGCGCTTCTTTTCCCCCGAGACCGACCAGCGGGTGTTGGCGCGGCAGACCATGGAGACCCAGCTGCGCCAGGCGCTCGCCAATGACGAGTTCAGCCTGCACTACCAGCCGCGGCTGAACGCCCGCACCCGCAAGGTGCAGGGTGCCGAGGCCCTGCTGCGCTGGAAAAACCCGCTGCTGGGGCAGGTGCCTCCGGGTGAGTTCATCCACGTAGCCGAAGAAAGCGGTTTGATCAAACCCATAGGCGCCTGGGTGCTGCGCGAGGCCTGCCGAAACTGGATGGCCATGGAAGAGCAAGGCATCTGCAAGGGGCTGGAGCTGTCGGTCAACCTGTCTGTCGCGCAGCTGGCCGACCCCGAGCTGGTGGACCAGCTCAGCGCTGTGCTGCGCGATACCCGCATGCCACCCGCACAACTCGAACTCGAGCTCACTGAATCCCACTTGATGGACAACCCGGTGGCCGCCCAGCAACAGGTGGCCGCGCTCAAGGCGCTGGGCGTGAAGGTGGCGATTGACGACTTCGGTACCGGTTACTCCAGCCTGGCTTATCTCAAGCGTTTCGACATCGACAAGCTCAAGGTGGACCAGTCCTTCGTGCTGGGCATGCTGGAAGACAGCGCCGATGCTGCCATCGTGCATGCGGTGATTGCGCTGGGCCACACTTTGGGCCTGAAGGTGGTGGCGGAAGGGGTAGAGAACTTGCCTACCGCCCAGACACTGACCGCGCTGGGCTGCGACGAGCTGCAGGGCTACTGCTTCAGCCGCCCGATCCCTTTGGCCGAATGGGTGGTCTATCTGCGCAGCCACGCCCTGCGCGAGGATCGTCGCCGGCCGCCGCTCGCAGGCTAGTTTGCTATTGTTTCAGGAGCTGCTCGCGCACATTCGATGGGCGCCAGAGGCCGATTTGGCTTCAAAGTCGGCGGTTCAGGCAGTCAGCTTCTGGTGCAGCCAGCGGCACACCGGGCTGTGGGCGTCTTCCAGCCCGTGGATCACGCTGAAGTGGTCGGCGCCCTCGATAGCGCTCAGCTCTACCGGGTTGCCCAGAGCCACTGCCGCATCCCGGTAGCCGGTGGACTGGCGGGCGAATTCACCGGACTCGGCACCGCCCCAGATCACCCAGGTAGGCGTAGGGCACGCGCGCAGATTGGGTGTGGGCGACAGGCGACGGATGATGCCGTCGTCCAGCTGGATCATGGGTTGCAGGTAGCTGTAGCGCAGGGGTTCCAACTCGTAAAGGCCGCTGAACAGCAAGCCTGCCTTGAGCGGGTCGCGAGGCAGGCCGTAGTCGGTGTCCCACGCGGTTTGCAGGCACATGGCGCCCAGGTGGCCGCCGGCGGAGTGGCCGCCCACGCCCACGCGGGTCGGGTCGCCGCCGTAGTGTTGGATGTTGCGCAGCGTCCAGGCCACGGCCGAGCGCACCTGTCGCGTGATCTCGTCAATCGTGACAAACGGCGCCAGAGCGTAGTTCACCACCACGGTGGTGATGCCGCTGGCGTGCAGGCCCAGGGCCACGCCATGAAAGTCTTTGCTCTGGAAAGCGCGCCAGTAGCCGCCGTGGATAAACACGAAGACTGGCGCGTTGGGCACGTCCGCCAGAAAGATGTCCAGCGTCTCATGCACCGTGGGGCCGAAGGGGATGCCGGCATGGTGCTTGAGGGTGCTGCGAGCCTTGTCGGCTTGTGCGGCAAAGTGCTTGCCGGGCGCGGTCGGGTCGGGCAGCGCGATGGAGGGGTTGTACTGCGCGTCAATTTGCGCCTGAGTGTCAAAGTCGCGGTAAAGCTTAGGCATGGGGTGTCCTTGAAATCAAATGCCGACGTAGCGGTGCCAGAGTTCGGGTTGTGCGGCCAAGGTGGTCGAGTCGCCACTCCAGACCGCGCGGCCGCGCTCCATGATGGTGTGGTGGCCGGCCAGCGCAATCAGGCGCTGCACATATTTGTCGATGACCAATACGCTCTGGTCTTGGGTGCGCAGGGTATCCAGGCAGCGCCAGATGTCTTCACGGATGAGTGGCGCCAGGCCTTCGGTGGCTTCGTCCAGGATCAGCAGGTGGGGGTTGGTCATCAGCGCGCGGCCAATGGCCAGCATCTGCTGCTCGCCGCCGGAGAGCTGGTTGCCCATGTTGCGCGCGCGTTGCTTCAGCACCGGGAAGAGGTGGTAGATCCGCTCCAGCGTCCAGGGCTCGGTACTGGCATTGCGCCGCGCGGAAAAGGCAATCAGATTCTCTTGCACCGTGAGGTTGGGGAAAATCTGCCGTCCCTCGGGCACCAAAGCCACGCCCATGCGGGCGATGCGGTCGGGGCTCAAGCCCTCAATGCGCTCGCCCCGGAAACGGATGCTGCCGCTGCGTGGCGGTGTTAGCCCGAGGATGCTGCGCACCGTGGTGGTTTTGCCCATGCCGTTGCGGCCCAGCAGGGTGGAGGTGGTGCCGGCCTGGAGCTGCATGTCCAGCCCGAACAGCACCTGGCTGTTGCCGTACGCCGTCTCCAGTCCCTGAATGTCGAGCAAAGTCTCGGTGCTCATGGGCGGGCCTCCGGCAAAGCTTCGTCGCCAAGGTAGGCGCGCTTCACGTCGGCACTCTGGCGGATGGCATCCGGCTGGCCACTGGCAATCACGCGGCCGGCCACCAGCACCGAGATGGTGTCGGCGAGTTGGAACACGGCGTCCATGTCGTGCTCCACCAGCAGCAGTGTGGTCTCAGCGCGCAAAGACTGCAGCAGTGCCACCATGCGCTGGGATTCGTCCGGCCCCATGCCGGCCAAGGGTTCGTCCAGCACCAGCAACTGCGGGCGGCTGGCCAACGCCAAGCCCACCTCTAACTGCCGTTGCTCGGCGTGCGACAAGGCGCCTGCCGTTCGTTGCAGTTGGGCCTGCAAACCCACGCGCGCAGCCACATCTGCTGCCGCCTGCATACGCTGGGTCTCGGTGTGCACCGGGCGCCAGAAGCGCATGCTGCTGCCCGCCACTGCCTGCAGGGCGAGGGCCAGGTTGTCCCGTACGCTCAGGCGCAAAAACACGTTGGTGATCTGGTACGAGCGGGCCAGCCCGCGCTTCACCCGGGCGTGCATGGGCAGACGGGTGATGTCTGCCCCGTTGAGTAACAGGCGCCCGGAATCCGGCCGCAGCGCGCCCGAAATCTGGTGGATGAGCGTGGTTTTGCCTGCGCCATTCGGGCCTATCAGGGCATGGACCTCGCCTTTGTGCACTTTCAGGCTGGCGTGGTCGGTGGCGGTGAGCGCGCCGAAGCGCTTCACCAGTGTGTCGATCTGCAGCAAGGGGGTAGCGCCGGTGTTCATGCCTGACTCCGCGTCCACACGCTGCGCAGGCTGGCCAAGCCGCGCGGTGCCAGCAGCACCACAGCCAGCAACATGGCGCCCAGACCCAGCTGCCAGTGTTCAGTGGTGTGGCCCAGCACTTCTTCGAGCAGCAGGAAAGCGGCAGCACCCAGCACGCCGCCATACAGGTGGCCCACACCACCCAGAATCACCATCACCATCAGCATGCCGCTCTGGCTCCACTGCATCATGGACGGGCTGACAAAACCACCTTGGTTGGCCAGCAAGGTGCCGGCCAGTCCGGCCATGGCACCCGCCAAGGTGAAGGCGGTGAGCTGCGTGCGCAGCACCGGAAAACCCAGTGCCTGCATGCGCACCGGGTTTTCACGCAGGCCTTGCAGCACCTGGCCGAAGCGCGCGTTGAGCAGGCGCTGGGTGAACAGCAGGCACAGGGTGAGCGCACCGAGGGCGAGGTAATAGAGCGCCGTGTCGTCAGGCGCGATGCCGGCCCAGGTGTTGCGCCCGGACAAGGGCAGGCCGTCGTCCCCGCCGTAGGTTTTAAGGGAGACGGCCAGGTAGTACAGCATTTGCGCGAAGGCCAGCGTGATCATGATGAAGTACACGCCTTGGGTGCGCAGGCTGATAAAGCCGATCAGGCAGGCCAGGCCCGCGCTCACCAGCATGGCAGCGGGCCAGGCAATGGCAGCAGGCACGGTGCCATGCTGCATCAGGATGCCTACGGTGTAGGCGCCCGCGCCCACAAAGGCCGCATGCCCGAAGCTCACCAAGCCGCCAAAGCCCAGAATCAGGTTCAGGCTGCTGGCCGCAAGGGCAAAAATCGCAATGCGGGTGGCCAGCGTGACGTAGAACTCCGCGTGCAAAGCCGCCGTGATTTGCGGCAGGGCCAGCAGCACCAAAAACACAGGGAGTGCAGCCCGCAGGTGCAGTGTGTGGTGCAGCGAGGTGCGGGCGTTGTTCGAATCAACCATGGGCAGGGAACAGGCCGCGCGGCTTGAAGAACAGCACCGCAGCCATCAACACATAAATCAGGATAGAAGCCACCGCCGGCGCCGCATCGGCCGCCAGCGCTGCGCCGAACAGCGACTCGAACACCATGGGCAGCAGGGTGCGCCCGCCGGAGTCCACCATGCCCACCAGCAGCGCGCCGACCAGTGCACCGCGGATGGAGCCGATGCCGCCGATCACGATGACCACAAAGGCCAGAATCAGAATGCTCTCACCCATGCCCACCTGCACCGCCAGCAGTGGACCGAGCATGCCGCCGGCCAGCGCGCACAGCGCTGCGCCTAGCCCGAACACCGCGGTGAAAAGGCGCTGCACATTGGTGCCCATGGCCAGGGCCATGTCGCGGTTGGAAGCGCCGGCACGCACTTGCATGCCCAGCCGGGTGCGGGTCACCAGCAGGTAGAGCAGCAGGGCGGTGGCCAAGCCGACCACGATGATGAGCAAGCGGAAAGCCGGGTAGAAGAAGCCGGGCAACAATTCCACCGGGCCCGAGAGTGCGGCCGGCGGGTTGAGCGACAGAGGCTGTGAGCCCCAGATCATGCGCACCGCCTCGTTACACATCAGCAGAATGGCAAAGGTGCCCAGCACCTGGGTGACGTGGTCGCGCCGGTAGAGCCTGCGCAGTACCGATACCTCCAGCAGCACCCCGAAAAGGGCGGTGCCCGCCACACCTGCAGCCAAGCCCCACCAGTAGGAGCCACTGGCCTGGGTGGCGGTGGCGATCAGGTAAGCGCCCACCATGTACAGCGAACCATGGGCCAGGTTCACCATGTCCATGATGCCGAACACCAGCGTCAGCCCGGCGGCCAACAAAAACAGCATCAGGCCAAGCTGCAGGCCGTTCAGGGCCTGCTCTAGCAGCAGAATTCCGCTCATGCGCGTGCGTCAGGCCTTAGAGGCCGGGCATCTTGCAGTTGGCGGCGTAGGCATCAGCGTGGCTTTTGAACACCGTGCCCAAAGTGCGGTTGGTGATGCGACCTTTGGTGTCGCGGGTGATGACGCGCAGGTAGTAGTCCTGGATGGGGAAGTGGTTGGTGTTGAACTTGAAGGCGCCACGCACCGAGTCGAACTTGGCGGCTTCCAGGGCCTTCTTGACGGCGGCTTTGTCGTCCAGCTTCCCTTTGCTGTCGCGCACGCCGGCATCCATCAGGCGGGCAGCGTCATAGCCCTGGGCCGCGTACAGGGTGGGCAGGCGGCCGTATTCTTTTTCAAACTCGGCCACAAACTTCTTGTTGGCTGCGTTGTCCATGTCGTGGCCCCACTGAGAGGTGTTGAACATGCCCAACATGGGCTCGCCCACAGCCTTGATCACGTCTTCATCGCCCGAGAAGCCGGGGCCGAACAGGGTGATGTCTTTCGACAGGCCTGCGCCCACAAATTGCTTGATGAAGTTGATGCCCAGGCCGCCGGGCAGGAAGATGTACACCGCGTCCGGCTTGGTCGCGCGCAGCTTGGAGAGCTCTGCGCCGTAGTCCAGCTGGTTAAGGGCGGTGTAGGTTTCGGAGGCGATTTCGCCTTTGTAGAAACGCTTGAAGCCGGTGAGGGCGTCTTTGCCCGCGGGGTAATTGGGGGCAATCAGCGCCACGCGCTTGAAGCCTTTGTCGGTGACTGTCTTGCCCACGGCTTCGTGCATGTTGTCGTTCTGGTACGAGGCACTGAAGAAGTAAGGGCTGCACTGCTCGCCCGCGTATTGCGAGGGGCCGGCGTTGGCGCTGATGTAGAAGGTCTTGGACTGGAAGGTGGGGGTGCCCACGGCCAACATGACGTTGGAGAACACGATGCCGGTCATGAAGTCAACCTTGTCGCGCTTGATCAGGCGGTCAGCAGTTTGGCGACCCACTTCGGGGTTGGCCTGGTCATCGGCCACGATGACTTCGGCAGGGCGGCCACCGAGCTTGCCGCCGTTGAGTTTCACGGCGAGTTGGAAGCCGTCACGGATGTCCACACCCAAACCGGCGCCGGGGCCGGACAATGTGCTGAGCAAGCCGACGCGCACGGGGTCGGTCGATTGGGCCCAGGCACCTGCTGCTGCGGCAGCCAGAGCGGCGGTCAAAACCAGGCGGGACGGGGCAAAACGGGGCAGGTGCATTGCAAACTTTCCTTGTGGAGGGGGTGGACCGTTTCATTATCGGCCCAACACCCCTGGCTTTCTGCTGCACCGGTGCAGAAAGCGCAAGCCCCGCAAAGTGGGGTTTAGTTCAGCAGGAAGCTGTCTGCGTGGGCTTCGAAGTCTTCCGCGTCGATAGCGGCATCAAAGGCGGCGCGGGCAGCCAGTGCTTCTTTGGTGTAGGGAATCAGGGGCTTGTCCAGGGGGCGCAGCTTGTGGCGACGCAGGCCGCGCAGTTGTTGAGAGCGCTCCATGGTTTGCAGCACCAGTTCGGGCTCCATCATCAGGCTGAAGGGGTTGAGGTCGGTGGCAGTGTTTTTCATGGCAGTTCTCCGTCTATGGATTGCGCCGTAGAAAGGTTTGGCGCTTAGGAGAACTGTAGTCACCTGTCCCAAAAAATGGAGTCAGGCGTGCGCTGTAAAGCGTGTAGGAATTTCCCTTACAAGAAGCGCCCCCACGCTCCGCCGCTGTGGGGGCGCTGCTTTGGATTTACAGCAGGCGCGCGCGCACGCTCTTGCCCTTGACGCGCCCGGCATTGAGTTTGTTGCAAGCCTGCTGGGCGACATCGCGGGCGACTGCCACGAAGGTGCAGTATTCGGTGACCTGGATCTTGCCGATTTGCTCGCGGGTGAAGGCGGGGCCGCCTTCTTCGTTGGTCAGGGCGCCCAGCACATCACCGGCCCGGATTTTTTCTTTGCGGCCACCGGCGATCTGCACCGTGATCATGGGGGGCAACAGCCGGCCTGAGCCCGCCGGGGTGAGCTCATCGAGCTTGTTCCACACGGAGGGCGCGTTCTGGTACTGCTCGATCTTGCCGACCGAGCCCATCTCGCGCATGCTGGCCAGGCTCAGGGCCAGGCCTTTTTCACCGGCACGGCCGGTGCGACCGATGCGGTGCACATGCACTTCGGGGTCGGGCGTGATGTCCACGTTGATCACAATGTCCAGCTCTTTCACATCCAGCCCGCGGGAGGCCACATCGGTGGCTACCAGCACCGAGCAGCTGCGGTTGGCAAACTGCGCCAGCACTTGGTCGCGCTCGCGCTGGTCCAGGTCGCCGTGCAGGGCCTGGGCGACAAAGCCGTCTTCGACCAGCTTGTCCACCAGCTCGTTGCATTGCTGCTTGGTGTTGCAAAACGCAATGGTGCTCACCGGGCGGAAGTGGTTGAGGATGCTGCTGACTGCGGTGAAACGGGACTCGCGGTCCACCTCGAAAAAGCGCTGCTCAATCGTGCTGTCGGCCACGGGGGCGGCCACTTTGATTTGCTGCGGGTCTTGCATGAACTGCTTGGCCAGCTTTTCAATGCCTTCGGGGTAGGTGGCCGAGAACAGCAAGGTCTGGCGGTTTGGCGGGCACTGGCGCACCACCGTGGTGATGTCGTCCAGAAAGCCCATGTCGAGCATGCGGTCTGCTTCGTCCAGCACCAGGGTGTTCAGGCCTTCCAGGCTGAGGTACTCGCGCTCCAGCAAGTCCATGATGCGGCCGGGCGTCCCCACCACGATGTGGGCGCCGTTTTCCAAGCTGGCACGCTGGCCGCGGGTAGCCACGCCGCCACACAGGGTGACAACCTTGATGTTGTCTTGCGCGCGGGCCAGACGGCGGATCTCGACAGTCACTTGGTCTGCCAGCTCCCGGGTGGGGCAGAGCACCATGGCCTGCACCGCAAACCAGCGTGGGTTGAGCTTGGCCAGCAGCGGCAAAGCAAACGCAGCGGTCTTGCCGCTACCAGTCTGGGCTTGGGCAATCAGGTCTTTGCCGGCCAGCGCCACCGGCAGGCTGGCAGCCTGGATGGGCGTCATGGCATCAAAGCCCAGCTGTTGCAAATTGGCCAGCGTGGCAGGTGCGAGGGGGAGAGTAGAGAAAGCAGTCATCTGCCGATTATCGGGTGTACCCCCTTGCAGCCCCACTCTGGGGGAAGGGCTCCGGGCTGAATGCCCTTGAAACTTCAACAATTTTCCCGCACAGCTTGGACAATGTTTTAGACTCCGTCCACGATTTTGGCAGCAGCGCGAGGCGAAAAAACATGGACATACTCAAGCGGAACAACGTCAAAGTAACAGGCGAAGGCGACAAAGTGCTGCTCTTCGCCCACGGTTTCGGGTGCAACCAGAACATGTGGTCACAGGTTGCGCCGGCCTTCCTCGAGGGTTACCGGGTCGTGCTGTTTGACTATGTGGGCAGTGGCGCCTCTTCGGTCATGGACTTTGACCACCGCCGTTACAGCACACTCAATGGTTATGCCCGCGACGTTCTTGATGTCTGTGAGGCGCTTGGTCTGACCAGTGGCGTAACCTTTGTGGGCCACTCGGTGAGTTGCTCGATTGGTATGTTGGCGTCGATCGCCCGTCCCGGTTTGTTTGAGCGGCTGATCATGGTCGGGCCGTCCCCGTGTTTCGTGAATCACCTGCCGGACTATGTGGGCGGTTTCGAGCGCACCGACTTGGATGGCCTGCTGGCTTTGATGGACCAAAACTACATCGGATGGGCGAACTACCTGACACCCGTGATCTCCGGTGAAAGCAATGGCGGACCGGTCGCCAGTGAATTGGCAGACAGCTTTTGCTCGACCGACCCGATCATGGCCCGCATTTTTGCGGAGGCCACCTTTTACGCCGACAACCGCGCGGATCTGCAGTACGTGGATTGCCCCAGCCTGATCCTGCAGCACCGGCATGACGCTCTGGCACCTGTGGAGGTGGGCGAATATTTGCACAGCCATTTGCGCAACAGCACCTTGCAGGTGCTTGATGTGGTGGGGCATTGCAGTCATATGTCGCACCCGCAACTGGTAATAGATGCGATGCGCAACTATTTGCCGGCCTGACACTGATCCACCTTGGCGACTCTTTGAAACCTTACCTAGACCTGCTGCCCAGCCCTGTGCTGGTGACGGATGTGTCTGGTCACATCAAAGAGGCGAATCTTGACTTGCTGGCGCTGGTTGGCGGCGACACCTCCAGTTGGGCGGGGCGGTATATCGATGCGTTGATGCCCGGCTCCAGCCGCATCTTTCTGCAAACCCATGTCTGGCCCATGATGCTGCGCCACCGCATGGTGCAAGAGATGTATCTGCACTTGAATACCCACACCCAAGAGCAAGTGCCGGTCATGGTGAACGCGCGCCATGGCCTGTGGAACGAGCAAGAGTGTATTTTTTGGGTGTTTTATGTAGCCCGCGAGCGCAGCCGTTTTGAGGCTGAGTTGCTCGAGGCACGCGGCCGTGCGCAGCGCCTAGCCACCGAGTTGTCGGTGGCGAACTCGGAGTTGCGGACCTTGCACGCGCAGTTGGCGCAACGCACAGAGGCGGTGGAGTCGGAAAACCGTGAGCTGTCGACCCTGAGTGAAACAGACCCCCTGACCCGACTGGGTAACCGCCGGGCCCTGGAGCGGGCGGTGGCGCATTGGCAGAGCCAAGCGCCGATCGGTACCCCCGCCGCCCTGATGATGGTGGATGTGGACCATTTCAAGCGCGTCAACGACACCCATGGCCACGACGAGGGCGACCGGGTGTTGCAGCAATTGGCCCAGCAACTGCAGGCCAGCCGCCGGGGTAGCGACCTGGTGGTGCGCTACGGCGGTGAAGAGTTCGCCATCTGGCTGCCGGGTGCCACGCCCGATGGTGCCCGCGCTGTCGCGACCCGCGCACACGCCATGGTGAAACAGGTGCTGGTGGACCAAAAACCGATTACTGTCAGCATTGGTGTGGTGTGCGCCCAGCACACCCTGCACAAAGAACGGGACATGGTGTTTTTGAGCCGCTTGTTGCATCAGGCTGATTTGGCGCTCTACCGTGCGAAAGCAGCCGGACGGGACCGCACCGAGTGGCATACAAGCTCCGTGGGACTCTCCTAAAATTCACGGACGGCGCGCAAGCGCGTTCAAACGAGGTGGTGCATGCGTTCTTGGATGGTTACAGCGCTGGTCAGCAGCGCATTGCTGGTGGCCTGCGGCACCAATGTGGTCAACCCGGTCACGGGGCAAACAGAGCGCTCGGCGATGAGCGAAGAAGCCGAAGTCGCCGAGGGTGCCAAAGGCCACCAAGAGGTGTTGCAGGAATATGGCGTGGTGAACAACCCCGCGTTGCAGTCGTATGTCAATGCTCTGGGGCAGCGCCTGGCGGGGCAAAGCCACCGCAGCCAATTGCAGTGGCGCTTTACGGTGCTGGACAGCCCGGAGATCAACGCCTTTGCGCTGCCTGGCGGCTATGTCTATGTCACCCGCGGCATCATGGCGTATATGGACAGCGAGGCCGACTTGGCCGGTGTGATCGGCCATGAAATCGGCCACGTGACTGCGCGCCACGGCGCCCAGCGGGCCACCAGTCAGCAAAACGCCGGGCTCGGTGTGTTGGCCGCCAGCGTGCTGGGTGCGGTGGCAGAGGCTTACGGCGTCGCTGGTGCCGGGCAACTGGCGGGCCAGGTCTCGCAAAACGTGGCTGCAGGCTATATCGCCTCGTACGGCCGTGAGCAAGAGTTGCAGGCGGATGGCTTGGGGGCGGAGTACCTGTTTCGCACCCGCTACGACCCGCGCAACATGATTGACGTGATCAAGGTCTTGAAAAACCAGGAGCTGTTTGCCGCAGACCAGGCCAAAGCTGAAGGGCGCCCCGTACCCGTCAAGGGCGATTGGTTGTCCTCCCACCCCAGCAACGACCAGCGCTTGGAAACGATCAGCCGCCTGGCCGCGCAGTACCAGACCCGTGAGCGTTATGACGATGATGGCCGCAACCGCTACCTGCAAGCCATCCAAAGCATGAACTTTGGTGACAGCCCTGACCAGGGGCTGGTGCGGGGCCAGAATTTTTACCATGAGCCCCTCGGCTTGGCCCTCACTGCACCAGCGGGCTGGTATGTGCAAAACGAGGCGGAGCAACTCGCTTTTATCAACACCGCCCGCGATGCCGCGTTGCTGGTGCGTGTAGTGCCGGCGGCGGCTGGCAAGGCGCCGGCCGATGTGGTTCGCAACCTGCTCAAGCCTACACAGGGCCGCTTGGAGCCCACCACCATCAACGGGCTGCAAGCCTCCCGTTTCACCGGTGCGCGGGCCGGTGCCAACGGCAGCAGCGTGCCGCTGGAGGCCACGGTGATCACCGGCCCCGGCGACCGGGTGTACCTGCTGCAATCCACCGCCAAAGATGCCAATGCCTTGGCGCGTGCGCGCGCAGGTTTGCGCGAGGCTGAGGGCAGCTTTCGCGCCCTGACCGCTCAAGATCGCGCGGCGGCCCGGCCATGGGTCATCAAGACGGCGCCGTACCCCAAGGGCGGGTTCGCTGAGCTCGCCAAAAACTCGCCGATTGCGCGCCCCGAGCAACAGTTGCGCCTGATCAACGGCTACTACGGCGGCGGTGAGCCTGCGGTGGGGCAGCTGGTCAAGGTTGTGGCCCCCAAGTAAATTGCTATATTTTTAGGAGCGTATCGCGCATATTCTGCGAGCGCTAACGCCCATTTAGACCATGCCCCAACTCTCTATTTCCTCGCAGTTCGATGCCGGCGCCATTGAGGTGGTGCGCGCGGAAGTGGCGCACGACATCCAACTGCGCATTCGCCCGGATACGGCCGCCGAGTTCGCCCAGTGGTTTTACTTTTGCCTGCAGGGTGCAGCGGGTCAGGCGGCGACTTTGCGGTTCATGAATGCCTCCGAATCCGCCTACCCCAGAGGCTGGGAGGGGTACCAGGTGCTGGCTAGCGAAGACCGTCAGCACTGGCGGCGCATAGACACCCACTACGACGGCACCGTGATGACGGCCCGCGTCACACCGCAGGGCAATGCCATTTACTTCGCGTATTTCGAGCCGTACTCTTACGAGCAGCATCTCGACTTGCTGGCGGCTGCAAGCGCTTCGCCGTTGGTCACCCTGCAGCGATTGGGCAACACCGTGCAGGGGCGCGATATGAGCTTGCTGCGTATCGCAGACCCCCATACCCAACTTCTGGAGGTCGATAAAAAGAATGTGTGGCTCATTGCCCGCCAGCACCCCGGCGAGACGATGGCGGAGTGGTTCATCGAAGGCTTTCTGGAGCGCCTGCTGGATGCTGATGACTCGGTGAGCCGCACGTTATTGCAGCGCTGCAACTTCTATGTGGTGCCCCACATGAATCCGGATGGCGCGGTGCTGGGTAACCTGCGCACCAATGCCGCAGGCGCCAACCTGAATCGCGAGTGGGCTGCCCCCAGCATGGAGCGCTCGCCCGAAGTCGCGCTGGTGCGCCAGGCCATGGAGTCCACCGGCGTGGACCTGTGCCTGGATGTGCACGGTGATGAGGCGCTGCCTTGCAACTTCGTGGTCGGCTCCGAGGGCACACCGGGTTACACCCCGCGTATTGCCGAGCTGGAAGACGACTTCAAAACCGACTGGATGCGCGCCTGCCCCGACTTCCAGGACACCCTCAACTACGGCCGCGTGCCGGCCGGCCAGGCCAACTTGACGCTGGCTACCAACTGGATTGCCCAGCGATTCGGCTGCATGGCCCTGACGATCGAGATGCCCTTCAAGGACAACGCCAACCTGCCCGACCCCGCCACTGGTTGGAGCGGCCAGCGCTCCAAAAAGCTGGGGGCCAGTGTGCTGCAGCCTTTGCTGCAGTGGTCGGTCTAGTCGCTGAAAAGGGCGGGCGGCTTATTTGCCGTTTACACCCAACAGTTCCACCTCAAACACCAGCGTTGCGTTCGGGGGGATCACGCCACCGGCACCGCGGGTACCGTAGGCAATTTCCGATGGGCAGGTCAGCTTGGCTTTGCCGCCGGTTTTCATGCGCTGCACACCTTCGGTCCAGCACGGGATCACGCCATTGAGCGGGAAGTCAATCGGCTGGCCGCGCTTGTACGAGCTGTCGAATTCACGGCCATCCGGAAAAGTGCCTTTGTAATGCACGGTCACCTTGTCCGTGGCTTTGGGGCTGGTTCCGGTGCCGTCTTTGAGGCTGCGGTACACCAGCCCGCTGGCAGTGACGACAGCGCCATCTTCTTTGGCTGCGGCGGCCGTGACGGCGTTCTGGGCAAATGCGCCATGGGCCAACAGGGCTAGAGCAGCACAGGAAATACGGAGACTGGTTTTCATAGAATGTCTTAGCTTTAGGTTGAAAAACAAGCGGATGTGCGAGCAGGCCCCCCCGGTTTTACGCAGGCTGCCTCAGCGCGCAACAAGTGCTGCCTTGAAGTTGTACCCCATTTTGTCTGCACTTTGCGGATGCACGGGCCGACGAGGACTAGGCTTGCAGGGGTTTTTGCGGGCGTGTAAGCCGATGGCGCGCGCGTCTGAAAAAATGAGCCCATGAAAAATCTGCAGCATTGGTTTCGTAGCCTTCGCCTTGTGTCGCTTGCGTGGCTCGCGGCATGCGCTGCGGGTGCCGTGAATGCCAGCGGTGCCGGAGCAGAGTTGCGGCCTGGCAGCGTGGTGCTGATTCGCCATGCTTTGGCCCCCGGAGTTGGCGACCCCGCGCAATTCGTGTTGAATGACTGCAGCACCCAGCGCAACCTCAATGACGAGGGGCGAGTGCAAGCGGCGCGCATCGGCAAGTTTTTCCGGCAGCTCCCGGTGCCCGTAGAGGCGGTCTGGTCGTCGCAATGGTGCCGGACCCGTGAAACCGCCGACCTCGCTTTTCCGGGTCAGCGCATAGATCAGGCTGCATTCAATTCATTCTTCGGTGAGCCGGATGCTGCCCCGGCCCAAACGCAGGCGGCCCAGGCATTGCTCAACGCATGGGCGGGCAAAGGGCTATTGGTGGTGGTCACCCACCAGGTCAACATCACCGCCATTACCGGCTTGGTGCCTGCATCCGGCGAGGCAGTGGTGCTCGGTCGGCGCAATGGTGTCTGGGCCGTGACGGGACGCCTCACCCCCTGATCAGATGCGCCGTGTGAGCCACACGCCGATCATCGAGCCAGCGCCAATCGCTCTGCACCACGCCCTGACACCCCAGCCCGGTGCTGCGACCAGTTTGTTGCTCGCCTCCTCGAGGTGTTCCCGCTCGTCATTGCGGCAATCGCTCAAGAGCCTTTGCAGCGTAGCGGCTTCGGGTCGGCCCGCAATCCGGTCCAGTTGGTCTTGGTAGTGCTTGTCGACAAAGGTCTCGATCGCCGCGACAGTGGCATACACCGCAGGCGGCCCGACCAGAGCGGGCAGCGCGCCCGTCACAAAACCCGCGAGCCGCCAAAGGGGCAGCAGCCAGCTGCGCCGCAGGGGCGGCAACAAGGCGTTCATCACCTCCAGGTGTTCTTGTTCAGTCTGCAGGTGGCGCCGCGCGAGCTCTTGAATGTCGGGATGGCGCGAGGCCCACAGCATGCCGCGGTACACCGCAACGGCGCCGGTCTCGCCTGCGTGGTCCGAGCGCAGGTCGGCCACCATATCGGCGGGCAAGTGCGCCAGCTCCGCAGCCCGCACCCACTGTTGCAACTGGGGCCTGAAGCGCAAAAAGTGGACATAGGCCCACTCGAGCACCGGAGTCACCCCCGGTAACCGTCCGAATCGACCCAGCCAGCGCCAGCCGGGCATGGCCAGCCACAAAGACACAAAAGCGGCTGCGCCACTGAGCATGGTCCCGTCCGCCTGCCGCACATGGAAACGTGCCAGCAAGCGCGCTTGCTCTGCAGGGTCCAGACCACTGTGCATTTCGCTCACATCCAGCCACTGCACCGGCTGCAAAGACGCTAGGGACTGGTAGAGCCCGATCTCACGTCGGCACAAGGGGCAGGAGCCATCGAACATGACCGTGAGCCCGTCGCATGAGCGCTCAACGGGTGAGGCGGCTGTGTGCTCAGGGGCCGTTGACGGCGTTGGGGAAGAGGGACGAATCGCTGCGGGCATGGGCTGCTCAAGAGCGCCAGAACATGCTGGCAGCCCCGGTTGTAGCGCAATGCCGCCGGCCTTGTTTGCGACGCGGGTTTAGGGAACCCGCCATGTCCAGTCGGTGCGGGTCAGGCTGGCGCGGCGGTGGCCGCTTCGCGCGAGTTCGAGCCAGTCGATCTCAAGCACCTGCAGCTGGATGAGTGCGAGGTGGTGGGCTCCGCCGGGGCTCCCGGCGCAAGCCTCGGCTGCAGCTTCCAGCGCTGCGCCCGGTGCCTGAGCCGACAGGTAATCCCCCGCGGCTGCGGAGGTGCTGATGCGTGTCCACACCGCATCCACTTCCGGGCCGCTGCGCAGCACGGTGGCTTGCGCCCGCACACGGAGCTGCCAGCTCAGGCGCTTGCTCCAAAACACCAGGCTCACCCGGGGGGCGGCTTCCAGCTCGGCGACTTTGGGGCTACGGCTGTCGGTGTAAATGTGCAACACGGCTTGCCCGGCATCGGCGTGGCGCAATACGACAGTGCGCGCTTGCGGCACACCATCCACCCCCAGGGTGGCCAGCACAGGGGTGCGCCATTCGTGGTGCCGGTCAAGTACCGCGCGCTGCAACTCCTGCCACATGCGGTGGCGGATTTCCGACGCGCTCAAAAGAGGTGTGTCCACAGAGTTGGGCTGCCGGTGGCAGTGCTGAAAATGAGGGGCCCATGATATCGGCGCGCATCTAGGGTTGCAGTCGGAGGGGCAAGTCGAGAAAAACAGCGGTTTTCAGTTCTGCCGCCCCCTGCGCATGGAACAATATTTACTCGGTCGTTGATATCAACACGAATGGTCGAGGTCATTCCCGCAGAGGAAAGCCCGTCCGTTTTCAGGGAGCGGTTTTGTACACGACGGTTCACCTGCGGCTCGACGCCGCGACTTTGGTTTTCGCCATCAGTCTGCTGGCGTTCAGTCTCGCCATTCTTTGTGCCCTGCTGGCGCGGGGCGGCGGCTCCAGGCGTTTGGGCTTGCACGAGTGGGCTGCAAGTCTGGCCCTGGCTTCGCTTGCTTTTCTTCTGTTCTTTTTTCGGGGGACAGGCCCTTGGGTTTTGACCTATCTGGTCGCCAACCTGATGATGTTGGCCGTGGTACCACTCACCATGCTGGCCTACGCCAAGCTGTTGAAGGTCTCGGCGCCCCTGAGCAGCATGGTTTTGAGCAGTGCGGTCGGCCTGTCGGGTGTTTTGGCGGTGTTTCTCCTGGAGACTGCTCCCGAGTTCGGGGTTTTCTCCATGTCGATGGCGATGGGCTTTCAGTTGGTATTGGCGGCCTGGATGGTGAGGGGCGCACCCGGGCGCTCTGGGGCGCATTGGCGACGGGTGTTGAATCTGATGCACGGCCTGGGTGCACTGGTGTTCTTTGTCAGGGCTGGCATGGCACTGAACGGGAATGCCGTGCAGGTGTCGACGGTTGCGAACTCTTCCACCCAGATCGTGGCGCTGTGCGTGGCAGCTTTGTACTTCACCGTGGTGACGGTGGTGTTTGTCGTGATGGTGAGTGAGCGCCTGCACTTCGAGATGCGCGACCGCTTGCGCCGTGATGGCCTGACGGGCCTTTATACCCGCACCGCTTTCTTTGAGATGGTCTCCACCAAGGCGGCCCGCTTGCAAGCCCAGGGCTATGCCCTGGTGTTGGTGGATATGGACAATTTCAAGCGCATCAACGACAACTTCGGCCATGCCGGTGGAGACGCGGTGCTGGCACATGCCGCCCGCATGCTGTCGCAATTGACCCGGCTGTCAGACATCGCGGTGCGCTATGGCGGTGAGGAGTTTTGTGTGCTGCTACATGCCTGCTCCGCCGAGGAGGCTGGCCGCTTTGCCCAGCGCTTGGTGGACGAGGCCGGCAGGCAATCGGTGCGTATGAAAGATGGGCGCAATGTGCGCTTTACGTTTTCAGTGGGCTACGCGTGTGCCCCGGCCGGACAAGCCAGCCAAGGGGTCGAATCGCTGGAAGCGGTCATCGAACAGGCCGATCGGGCGCTGTATGCCGCCAAGGCAGCGGGGCGCAACCAAGCTTGCCCGGCAGCTATCGTCGGCCTGTCAGCGTGTTGAGCTATTCAATTGGCTGGCCAGCCGTTGCCGGTAGGGCTTGATCAGATAGGGCGGCAACCATCGCTCATAGGAGGCGGTCAGTGCGGAATCCTCCTGAAATGACGTTGCTAGTTTGTTGAGCTCGGCAAATGTCTGGTCGGTCTGCGGGCCCTTAGTGCAGCTGAAGCGCCCGGCCAGCAAGGCACTGTTTTCTGCAATCGGATAGAAATGCATTTTGGTGATTGCGCTGTCGTAGTAGACGGCCTCTCCGGGGTATGCGAGCGTGTAGTCAAACCGCTTCTTTTGCAGCATGGTGATCAACGACTTGGTCGAGCTTTCCTGACTCACCTGAACGACCTGGCGTGCGTTGGATTGCACCAGGGGCCTGAGCATCTCATCGAGCTTGGTGCCGTAGGTCCTGCTACCCGCGACCCCCGCACGCAGGTCGTTTTGCTCCAAGAGATCTCGCAAGCGGACTTCGCCCCCTTTATTGAGAAAGCGCTTGAACTGGTTCTGGTCTTCGGCCCTGGTGACCAACCCGACCGGGTACACATAGCCATAGGGTGCGGTAAAGCGTAAATAGGACTCACGCTCTGGCGTCTGGGCTGCCATGGCCGAGCAGTAGGCGCCGCCGTTTTTGGCAACAAACAGGACCCGTGGCCACGGCAGTACTTCCTCTTGGATGCGATGCTGCGGCAGTGCTTGTTGCACCTGTTTCAGCAGCAGGTTCATGTAGCCGATGTCCTTGGCGTCTTTGTCGAACGTCGCCAAGGGCGGGAAGTCGGCACTCAGCCAGGTAATGTCTTCGGCACAAGCCGACGCCCATGGCATCAACGCACTGATGCAGCACGCGAGGGCTGCAGATGTCTTGTTCATGGATGCACTATCTTTTTGGGGATTTCAACGACTGGCTTCAGCATAACCCCAAGTTCTTCCCGCCACGGCAAGGGTCATCACCGAGCGCTGGCCCGCTTGCGACGCCCCGTCAAGCAAAAAGCCTTGCCCGTCTTTCGACGGCAAGGCTTTTGTTGGTGCAATTTGCTATAAAAATAATAGCTATTTGCGCATGTTTTATAGGGGCTAGAGGCTTATTTGACCTCTAATGCCCCTTGTTGTTACACCAGCAGCGCATTCACCCGTTTCACGTACTCGGCGGGGTCTGCCGGCAGGCCACCTTCCGCCAGCAAGGCCTGGTCGAACAGGATGTGGGCCAGGTCGTGGAAGTGCACCGAGCCGTCCAGCTTTTTCACGAGCGGGTGGTCGGCGTTCACTTCCAGAACAGGCTTCACTTCGGGGGCGCTCTGGCCGGCTTGCTTGAGCATGCGCGCCAGTTGGGTGCTCATGCCATGGTCTTGCACCACGAGGCAGGCAGGGCTGTCCACCAGGCGGCTGGTCACACGCACGTCGTCAGCCTTGTCTTTGAGTGCTTCTTTCAGCTTGGCGAGCACGGGCTTGAAGGTTTCGGCAGCTTCTTCAGCCGCCTTCTTCTCAGACTCGTCTTGCAGCTTGCCCAGGTCCACTGCGCCTTTGGCCACGCTTTGCATCGGCGTGCCGTCAAAGTCGTGCAGGTAGTTCAGGGCCCACTCGTCCACACGGTCGGTCATCAAGAGCACTTCAATGCCCTTTTTCTTGAATACTTCAAGCTGCGGGCTGTTCTTGGCGGCGGCCAGTGTGTCGGCGGTGATGTAGTAGATGGCCTCTTGGCCTTCTTTCATGCGCGCCTTGTAATCGGCCAGTGCCACGGTGGCCGTGTCGCTGGTGGTGCTTGCGAAGCGCAGCAGTTTGGCGAGGCGGTCTTTGTTGCCGAAGTCTTCGCCCAAGCCCTCTTTGAGCACTGCGCCGAACTCGGCGTAGAACTTGGTGTACTTGCCCAGGTTGGCTTCTTGTTCGGCCTTTTCTTCAGCGCTGAGCACGTCCGTCACGCCATCAGCGGACTGGCCTGCCCCTTCGGTAGCGTCCGGCAGCTTGTCATTCTTGGCCAAGGTTTCCAGCATGGAGAGCACACGCTTGGTGTTGCCATCACGGATGGCTTTTACGTCGCGGCTTTCTTGTAGCAGCTCACGGCTCACGTTCAGGGGCAGGTCGGCGGAATCCACCACGCCCTTCACAAAACGCAGGTAGCTCGGCAGCAGGGCCTCGGCGTCGTCCATGATGAACACGCGCTTCACATACAGCTTCAAACCGGCCTTGTGGTCGCGGTTGTACAGGTCCATGGGCGCTTTGCCGGGGATGTACAGCAGCTGGGTGTATTCGGTGCTGCCTTCCACCCGGTTGTGGGTGTGGGCCAGCGGCGCTTCAAAGTCGTGGCTGATCTGCTTGTAGAAGTCGTCGTACTGCTCTTGGGTCACGTCTTTCTTGGCGCGCGCCCAGATGGCGTTGGCCTTGTTGACGGTTTCCCACTCGCCGGTCTTGACCATGCCACCGGGCTGGCGACCGCCGTTTTCGTCCGAGGGGTTGATCAGCTCGCCGTCTTTCCACTCTTCCTTTTCCATCAAGATGGGCAGGCTGATGTGGTCGGAGTACTTGTTGATGATGCCCTTGACCTTCCAGGCCTGGGCATAGTCCATCGCGTCTTCGCGCAGGTGCAGGATGACGCTGGTGCCGCGCGCTTCGCGCGAGATGGCTTCCACTTCAAACGCACCGCCACCGCTGGCGCCGCCGTCGCTCACCCAGCGCACGGCTTCATCGGCCTTCAGGCCGGCACGGCGGGATTCCACGGTGATCTTGTCGGCCACGATAAAGCCGGAGTAAAAGCCCACGCCGAACTGGCCGATCAGGTTGCTGTCGGCCTTCTGGTCGCCGCTGAGCTTGCTCACAAAGTCTTTGGTACCGCTCTTGGCAATCGTGCCCAGGTTGTCGATGGCTTCTTGCATCGATAAGCCGATGCCGTTGTCGGTGATGGTGAGTGTCTTGGCGTCTTGGTCGAAGGTGACTTTGACCTTCAACTCAGGGTCGTTTTCGTACAGGCCGCCGTCATTGATCGCTTCAAAACGCAGCTTGTCGCACGCGTCCGAGGCGTTGGAGATCAACTCACGGAGAAAAATCTCTTTGTTGGAGTACAGGGAGTGCGTCACCAGGTGCAGCAGCTGGGCTACTTCGGCCTGGAAATTCATGGTTTGCTTGGTCATAGTTCCGTCTCTGAGTCTCAAAAAAGCGATGTGCGCCGCCAGACATTTCGCTTGCGACGCGGGCAACCCTCAATTATGGGCGAGGGCGCTGCTTTCAAGAGGGAGCCAACCACCCCACCAACAGGTCGCGCACCACAGGGCTGCTAAGCAATTCCATGTGATTGAGCCGGTACACCACGGCTTGCTGGTTTTTGGCGAAGCGCAGGGTGCGGGCGGCATCGTCGTGCCGGCCTAGAGCGCTGTGCAGGGGTACCAAGCCGTCGCCAACCAGGCGCTCGGCCAGCAGGCTGCGCGGTTTGGCTACGGTGGCGGCCACGGTGTAGCAGGCTACGCCCTTGGGCAAGGGCAGGTGGGTGCGCCGGTCGGGTTGGCGGCGGAAGCGGTCGTGGCCTTGCCAGTCAGACTCTAGGACCAAGCCGTAGCGCAGGTCGGTGATGCCGGCGCTGCGCAGTTGCCCCAGCTTGGCCAGCGGGCGTGAATACGGCGTGCTGCCCAAGACGACATCGACCCAGTTGCCAGCACGCTCCAGTGGCGCGCCATGGTGGGGCGTTCCCAAAAACACCACGGCTTTGAGCAAAGGGCGCCATGCGGCCACTGTGGCCTCGGTTTGCGCTTGGGCGCAGGCACTGCGCGCGACCAGCCCGCCCATGCTGTGCACCAGCACGGTGATGCTTTCTACCGCCACAGGCCAGTGGGCTACCAGCTCGCCTAGCTTGTCTGACAGCGCTGCGCCATTCACCGAGGTGTGCAGGCCGGTGTTGTAGCGCACAAACACAGGGGTGTAGCCATGGGCGGCAGCCAGTGCGGCGGCGTGGCTGGTGGGGGTGCCGTCTGCTCCCGCACGTTCCCACTGCAGGTCGTTCATGCACAGGCCGTGCAGCACGATCAGCAGCTTGCCGTTGACCGCTGTCGGGGCCGGCATCTGGCCTGGCTCCAGCACAGCGCCGTTAAAGCGCAAACTCATGGGCGTGGCCAGCGGGTTGCCGGTGGCGGCCAAGTGGTCGCCCAGCACGCCATTGAGTGCCGCCACCACGGCGGCACGTTGGGGGGACTCAGGGGGCTGTGCGCCGGCGGTTTCCAGCATAGGGGTGAGGGCGCGCAAGGCGGTATCTGCCGATTTGCCGACCAGGCTGGTGATGCCGCGCACTGCGCTGTAGACCCAGCCGGTCAGGCCAGTGGCTTGCGGGTGACTGCCTGTTTGGGTGCTGCTGGTGTCGCCCTGTGCGCCCAACGTGCCAAGCACCGACTGGTGCACGCCTTCGGCCATGCGCGCTACTCCCAAGGTGGCCTGGGTGGCCAGCTGGGCTGCGCCCCGCAGGTCTGTGGCGATGGCTTTGGCGGAGACCTTGGTGCGGGGCGGTGTGGGCATAAGCGCCTTACATTTAAAACTTTTCGTGCGGCTGCAGGTAGCGCCACTGGCCCACTGGCAGATTGCCCAGCATGACCTTGCCGACGCGCACCCGCTTCAAGCCCACCACCTTCAGGCCGACCAGCTCGCACATGCGGCGGATCTGGCGTTTTTTGCCCTCGGTCAGCACAAAGCGCAGCTGCTCGGGGTTCTGCCACTCCACTTTGGCGGGCTTGAGGCGCTGGTCGTCCAGGCTCAGGCCGTGGCGCAGCAGTTGCAGCTTCTCGGGCGGGAACACGCTTTGAACGTCGCTGGTGATCGGGTCGTCATCGTCCAGGCGGATCAGCTGCTGAGGCTGGCCGCGGCCGGGCAAGCCAGGGTAGGTGGCAGCGGGCGAATTCGCGGCGCTGGGGTTGGCAACCCCGGTGTAGGCCACGCGCACCAAATACTCCTTCTCCATGACCGAGTCTTCGCCGATCAGCTGGCGGGCCACGCGACCATCCTGGGTGAGCACCAGCAAACCAGTGGAGTCAATGTCCAGCCGGCCGGCGGGCACCAGGCTCTTGAGCTGGCTGCCGTGGAAGAAGAAGCGCGCGTTGTCATCGCGCCAGCGGTTTTGGGGCTGGATCAGCTTGATGGCGGGCTCGTGCCCGTCTTCGGCTTGGCCGCTCACAATGCCCAGCGGCTTGTTCAGCAGGATGGTGACCTGGTTGGCCTGCTGGCCTTGGGCCTGCTTGTCGATCTCGATGCGCACATCGGGCAGCACCTGCATGCCCATCTCGGCCACCTTGCCGTTGACCTTGACCCAGCCCTTGCCGATCCAGTCGTCCGCTTCCCTGCGGGACGCCATGCCGAGGTCGGCCATGCGCTTGTTCAGCCGCACGGTGCCGCCGGCGCCATGGGCTGCGGTGTTGCTCTGGCCCTGGGGAGTGGCTCGGTTGCCTGAAGGTCGGTTGGCCGCTGGAGGTGGGGCGCGTCGTGCGCCCGTGGTGGGGGCTGCTTCATGGGCGGCCGGTGGAGGCGCGCGGCGCAAAACAGGGCGGGGCGAAGTGGGTTCGGTCATGGTGCGTTTGCTATGTTTTTAGGAGCTGCTTGCGCACATTCCATGAGCGCTAGAGGCAGATTTTGCTACTAATCGGCAGCGGATGCCAGTGTTAGCGAGGTTTCAAGACCATCTGGTCTTTTCCAAGAATGACATCAAACTTGGACAAAAAGGATTGGCCGAGCAAGGCTTGATTGTCGTCGCCCACCGACAGGCCTATGCCGATCCGGACCCGGTTGACCTCTACCGGGCCGATTTGAACGGGGATTCCCTCCACAATGCGCCCGGGCCGGTCGCCATTGGCGGTGCGAAAAAAAGTGGAAGTGCCGCCTGTGAGCTGGGCTTGGCGCCCAAAGGTTTTACCCACCGCAGACCAGAACAGAATGGGCGGAATCAGGCCGGTCTGGCGCGGTGCGGAGGGTGCGGATGCGCTCAAATGGTGGCAGGCTGCGGGCTTAGTTATAGAAGGCCTCGACCTTGCCCTTGAGCTTGATCAGCAGGGGTTTGCCTTTGCGGTCTACGGTTTTGCCGGCGGGCACTTTGATCCAGCCTTCGCTGACACAGTATTCCTCGACGTCGTTGCGCTCTTTGTCATTGAAGCGGATGCCGATGTCGTGCTGAAACACGGCAGCCACATGGTGCGGGCTGCGCGGGTCAGCAGAGAGGTGGTCGGGCAGGGTGGGGCGTTCTGTGGTGTTTGTCATGGCCTGTATTTTCTCATTCCCGGGAGCTGGCGCATGCGCTAGGCCCGCACTCTGTCCACAAAAGCAGCAGCCGGCAGCGGTTTGGCAAACAGATAGCCCTGGTATTGCTCAATGCCCTGGGCCTGCACCCATGCCAGCTGGGCCGGAGTTTCCACCCCTTCAGCCACGATGTGGAGCTGCATCAAGCGGCACATGGAAACGATGAGCTCGGCCACCGGGCGGTTGGCCTCGATGTCTTGCACAAAGGTTTTGTCCACCTTCAGCACCTGGATCGGAAACCGGTTCAGATAGGCCAAGTTCGAGTAGCCGGTGCCAAAGTCGTCCACGCTGATGGAGAAGCCCATGCGCCGCAAATCGTCCAGCGTTTCGTGGGTGTGGGGTGCCACGCCGAGCAACATCGATTCGGTGAGCTCCAGCTCCAGCCGCGCGGGTTGCGCCGCAGTGGCGGTGACGATGCGGGCCAAGCGATTCAGCAACTCCGGGTCGCGGAACTGGCGGGGCGAGAGGTTGATGGAAATCTTCAAGTCCAGCCCTTCACGGGCCCACTGCACTTGCTGCCGCGCAGCTTGCTCAAACACCCAGTCGCCCAGGGCATTGATCATGCCGGTGCTCTCGCAGGTGGGAATGAAGGCGTCCGGCCCCACGACGCCGCGCAGCGGGTGGTTCCAGCGGATTAGCGCTTCGGCGCCGCGCACCAGGCCGGTCGCAACGTCCACGCGGGGCTGGTAGTACAGCTCAAACTCTTCGCGGGTCAGGGCGTGGCGCAGCTCGGTCTCGAGCTCCAGCCGCTGCTGCACCCGCTGCGCCATGGGCGACTCGAAGATGTTGAGCGCGTTGCGGCCGCTCTCTTTGGCGCTGTACATGGCCAGGTCGGCATTGCGCAGCAGGGTGTCCAGCTCTTGGCCGTGTTCGGGGTAAAAGCTCACGCCCACGCTGGGGGTCACGATGACTTCGGTGCCATGGAGTTGAATGGGCTGCGCCACGGTGCTGCTCAGGCGCTGGCGCACGCGCTCGACCTCGTCGCGGATGTTGTGCGCCACCATCAGGATGAGGAACTCATCCCCGCCCAGCCGGGCCACCATGTCGCTGCTGCGGGTAATCGTGCGCAGCCGTTCGGCCACTTGTACCAGCAGGGCGTCGCCCGCGGCATGGCCTAGGGTGTCGTTGATGTCTTTGAAGTGGTCCAGGTCGATGTAGATCAGCGCAGCCTCGGTGGCCCCTTCTCCCATGTCGCGCAAGGTGTCGGCAAAGCGCTGCATCACATGGCTGCGGTTGGGCAGGCCGGTCAGGGAGTCGTGCCGCGCCAGGTACTGCGAGTGGTCTTGCGCGTGCTTGATGGCGGTCACATCCACTTCGCTCATCAGCACCGCATCGCGCCCGGTGACCGCATCACGGCACAGGCGCACCGACACCTCGTGCCAGCGCAGGTTGCGGGTGGTGAGGGTGGGCAGGGTCAGTGTGGCTTCACCGTTCAGCTCGAGCATGGCCAGCATGCGCTCCAACGCTTCCATGTCCTGAAACCGCTCGGCCATGCGCATGTTGAGGTTGGGCACCGATTCGCGGGCGGCGGGGTTGCGGTACAGCACTCCGCCTTCCCGGTCATAGAGGGTGATCATCACATCGGTGTGCAGCAAGGCTTCCACCGAGCGCAGCGCCTCGGGGCGGTCGGGTTCAATGATGCGGCTTTCGCACAGCATGGCCATGCGCCCGTCCGTCATGTGGATGCCGCTGAGTTGCATATTCATGGACACCGGCACGCCAGCGGGGTAAATGGTCCACTGCTCGCTGAAGCTGGCGCCGTGCTGCATAAAGTCGCTCTGGTATTGCTTGAGGCGCTTGGCTACCGAGGCCGACATGTCTGCCCCCATGTCGCGGCTGCACAGTTCAGACTGACTTTGCGCGCGCCAGAGGGTGAGCGCGGCATCGTTGGCCCAGTGCACCTGGCTTTGGTCGATATCGAACACCCAGATCGGCAGACTGATGCGCTCCAGCAGGCGAAAGTGCTGCCTGCGTGCTTCCAGCTCTTCGCTTGTCAGCATGGTGATTCCCTGTGGTTGAGGCTCATCTTAGAGGAGGTGCGCTAAGTCAACGGGCGGGTGAACACTTTGGAGCGAAGAGCTTGCAAATCCAGCACGCGCAAGCCACCGTATTCGACCCTGATGACGGCTTGTGCCTCCAGGGCGTTGAGAGCTTCATTCACCCGCTGGCGCGAGAGGCCGGCCAGGTACGCCAGCTCCTGCTGGGTGATGCGCAGCACCTCCCCCACGCCCGGGTAGAGCACCGGGTTGAAGAGCGAGGCCAGGCTGCGCGCAACCCGGATGTCGGGGTTGGTCATGCGGTCGATTTCGCGGGCGGCAATGAACTGGCCCAGCCGCTCGTTGAGCTGGTTCATCACAAAGCGGTTGAAGGCAATCGAGTGGTCGAGCAGCCAATGAAAAGTGTCCACATGCAGCCCCGCCACCAGACTCTTGCGCAATGCCTGGATGTTGTAACGGTAGGTCTCGCGCTTGAGGGCGGTGCCCTCACCGAACCAGCCGCCGGGCGGCACGCCGGTGAAGGTCATGGTCTGGCCCTCGGCGTTGTCGCTGCTCATCTTGAGCAGGCCGTCGATCACGCCAAACCAGTAGGTCACCGGCCGCCCCATGCGGCACATGTATTCACCGGGCTCGGCCTCGGCAATGCGCAGGTCATCGACTGCGCGCTCCCGGTCGGCAGGGGCCAGCAAATTCAGCCAAGGAATTGCGTCCAGCTCTGCGGGTGTGAGAGGGCGCCGGCGCTGGTGCAGCGTGGCGTCAGTGGCGGATGCGGTGCGTGGGGTGGACATGGTGAAAGCTTCATGGTGCCGGCGTGTAAGTTGCCATTCAGCGAAGGGAAAACACCTACCGAGATTCGCTTGAATTGTCGTCCAAACGACAACTTGGCGTCAAATGCAGTCCTACTATTCGGGTCATATCAAAGTCCGCATCGAGCACACCGCGGGCCATAACGAGGTGACACGCAATGGGTACGCACACGATATTTCCGCAGCTGCTGCTGCAACACGCAAGTCAGCGTCCGCAGGCCGCTGCCATGCGCGAAAAGGAATACGGCATCTGGCAATCACTGAGCTGGGGTGACCTTGCCGTGATGGTGGAGCAGCTGGCGGCCGGACTGCACCAGGCAGGCTTGCAGCGCGGTGACCACATGGTGGTGGTGGGTGCCAACCGCCCCCGCTTGTACGCCACCATGCTGGCCGTGCAAAGCCTGGGCGCTGTGCCTATTCCGCTCTACCAAGACGCTGCCGCTCCCGAGTGCGTGTTCCCGATCAATAACGCCGAAGTTCGCTTTGCCTTTGCTGAAGACCAGGAGCAAGTGGACAAGTTGCTGGAGGTGCGCGAGCAGTGCCCACAGCTCCAGCACATTTACTTTGACGATCCGCGCGGCCTGCGCAACTACGACCAGCCCGGGCTGGCTGGTATGGACGAGTTGCAGGCGGCAGGCAAAGCCTTTGCAGCGATTCACCCAGCTTTCTTCCGCGATGAAGTGGCCAAGATCACGCACACCGACGTGGCTGCTATGTTCTTCACCTCGGGCACCACCGGCAACCCCAAAGGGGTGGTGCATACCCACGACTCTTTGCTCAACCGGGCGCGCGCCGGTGCTGATTTCGACAAACTCACCAGCGCCGAAGAAGTGCTGGCCTACATGCCACCCGCCTGGATTGGCCAGAACATCTTTAGCTACGCGCAGTGGTTGTCTTGTGGCTATGTGGTGAATTGCCCGGAGAGCAGCGCCACTGCCACCATCGACCTGAAGGAAATCGGGCCGACTTACTATTTCGCGCCACCCCGGGTGTTTGAGGGCATGCTCACCAGCGTGATGATCCGCATGGAAGATGCGGGCAGCATCAAGCGCAACATGTTCCATTACTTCATGAACGTGGCCAAGCGTGTGGGCCCGGCATTAATGGATGGGCTGGAGGTGTCGGGTGTTGACCGCGCCTTGTATGCCCTGGGCAATGTGTTTGTTTACGGCCCCTTGCGTAACACCTTGGGCCTCAGCCGCGTGCGGGTGGCCTACACCGCCGGCGAGGCGATCGGCCCCGACCTGTTTACCTTTTACCGCTCGATTGGCATCAACCTTAAGCAGCTCTACGGGTCTACCGAGACCGCGGTGTTTGTCTGCTTGCAGCCCGACAACCAGGCCCGTGCAGACACCGTGGGTGTGCCTTGCGCGGGGGTGGAAATCAAGGTGGCGGACAACGGAGAAATCCTGGTCAAGTCACCCGGACTGCTCAAGGAATACTACAAAAACTCGGCTGCCACGGCCGAGGTGTTGACGGCCGACGGCTGGTACCACACCAGCGATGCAGGCTTTATTGATGCGCAGGGCCACCTGAAGATCATCGACCGCGTGAAAGACGTGGGGCGCATTAAAGGCGGTGCATTTGACGGCGCCATGTTTGCGCCCAAATACGTGGAGAACAAACTCAAGTTCTTCCAGCACATCAAGGAGGTGGTGGCCTACGGCGATGGCCGCGACCGGGTGTGTGTGTTGATCAACATCGATTTTGACGCGGTGGGCAACTGGGCTGAGCGCCGCAACTTGCCTTATGCGGGCTACACCGATCTGGCGCAAAAGTCTCAGGTGTATGAGCTGATCAAAGAGTGCGTAGAAAAGGTTAACGCCGACCTGAGTGCCGATGCCCTCTTGGCCGGCAGCCAGATCAGCCGCTTCCTGGTGCTGCACAAAGAGCTGGATGCCGACGATGGCGAACTCACCCGCACCAACAAGGTCCGTCGTGGCTTTATCGCCGACAAATACCAGGTGCTGGTGGATGCCCTGTACGAGGGCAAAAGCACCCAATTCATTGAAACCGTAGTGAAGTTTGAAGACGGCCGCACCGGCAGCGTCAGCGCCACGCTGCGAATCGAAGACACCCAAACCTTTGCCCCCGTAAAGGCTGCAGCATGAGCGATAAAAAAATTGGCGACGTCATCCTCGACGTCAAAAACATCTCCCTGCGTTTCGGGGGCGTGAAGGCGCTGACCGACATCAGCTTCGATGTGCGCGAACACGAGATCCGCGCCATCATCGGCCCCAACGGCGCGGGCAAGAGTTCGATGCTGAACTGCATCAATGGCGTGTATGCCCCCCAGGAAGGTGCCATTACCTTCCGCGGTCAGCAGTTCAAACACATGGACAGCCACCAAGTGGCCACCATGGGCATTGGCCGCACCTTCCAGAACCTGGCCTTGTTCAAGGGCATGAGCGTGCTGGACAACATCATGTCCGGCCGCAACCTCAAGATCAAAAGCAACATCCTGATGCAGGCCCTGCGCATCGGCCCGGCCGAGCGCGAGGAAATCCAACACCGCGAGGCGGTGGAGCGCATCATCGATTTCCTGGAAATCCAGGCCTACCGCAAAACCCCGGTGGGCCAACTGCCCTACGGCCTGCAAAAGCGGGTGGACTTGGGCCGCGCGCTGGCGATGGAGCCGCAGGTGCTGTTACTCGACGAGCCCATGGCCGGCATGAACGTGGAAGAGAAGCAGGACATGTGCCGCTTTGTGCTCGATGTAAATGACGAGTTCGGCACCACGGTGGTGTTGATTGAGCATGACATGGGCGTGGTGATGGACATCAGCGACCGCGTGGTGGTGCTCGATTACGGCAAAAAAATCGGCGATGGCACCCCCGACGAAGTGCGCAACAACCCAGATGTGATCAGTGCCTACCTCGGCACCTCGCACTAAGGACTTACCAAGATGGCATTCTTTTTAGAAACTCTGTTGGGCGGCCTGATGGCGGGCATGCTCTATTCGCTGGTGGCGCTGGGCTTTGTGCTGATTTTCAAAGCCTCGGGCGTCTTCAACTTTGCCCAAGGGGCCATGGTGCTGTTCGCGGCTCTGGCGATGGCGCGTTTCGCCGAGTGGATCCCCCTCTACTTCGGCATCACCTCACCTGTTGCAGCGACGGTGCTTGCGTTTCTTGGTGCAGGAGTCGTGATGTTTGTCGTGGCCTGGATCATCGAGCGCCTGGTGCTGCGCCATTTGGTGAACCAAGAGGGCACTACGTTGCTGATGGCGACCTTGGGTATCACCTACTTCATGGAAGGCTTGGGCCAAACCATCTTCGGTAGCAGCATCTACAAGATCGATATCGGCATGCCCAAAGATCCGGTGATGATTCTGGAGAGCACCTTTGAAGGCGGCATCCTGATCAACAAGGAAGACTTTTACGCCGCCATCATCGCAGCAGCTTTGGTCGCTTTGCTGAGTGTGTTTTTCCAGAAAACAGCAACGGGACGCGCTCTGCGCGCGGTGGCGGATGACCACCAGGCTGCGCAATCCATTGGTATTCCGCTCAACCGCATCTGGGTCATCGTTTGGTGCGTGGCCGGGGTGGTGGCCCTGGTGGCCGGAATGATCTGGGGCAGCAAGTTGGGTGTGCAGTTTTCGCTGACCACCGTGGCTTTGCGCGCTTTGCCGGTGGTGATTTTGGGTGGGCTGACCTCGGTGCCCGGTGCGATCGTGGGCGGTTTGATCATCGGTGTGGGCGAGAAGCTCTCCGAGGTCTATCTGGGCCCTTATGTAGGGGGCGGTATTGAAATCTGGTTCGCCTATGTGTTGGCGCTGGGCTTCTTGCTGATTCGCCCGCAAGGCCTCTTCGGCGAAAAAATCATCGACCGCGTTTGAACCCGTTACCACGATAAGAGACAACCATGTTCTACAGAGAAAACGGCCAATTCAAAACCACTTACCGGGCAGATCAGCAGATTTTCCCGATCTTGCAAGATCGCTTGGCCATCTTGGCGATGCTGCTGGTGGGCTTCGCCCTGGTGCCCATGCTGGCGAGCGACTATTTGTTTCGCGCCATCCTGATCCCCTTCCTGATTTTTTCACTGGCTGCGGTCGGGGTGAATATTCTGGTGGGCTTCTGCGGGCAGATCTCCTTGGGCTCCGGCGCCTTTATGGCGGTGGGAGCGTATGCCGCCTATAACTTCTTTGTGCGCATTGAAGGCATGCCGCTGCTGGTCGCGCTCTTGCTCGGCGGGGTGAGCTCCATGCTGTTCGGCATGGTGTTCGGCCTGCCCAGTTTGCGCGTCAAGGGGTTGTACCTCGCGGTGGCCACACTGGCAGCGCAGTTCTTTGCCGATTGGATGTTCTTGCGCATTCAGTGGTTCACCAACAACTCACCCTCAGGCTCCGTGTCGGTGTCTAACCTGCAAGTTTTTGGTTTGTCCTTGGAGTCCCCGCTGGCCAAGTACCTGTTTTGCCTGAGCCTGTTGGTGGTGATCGCTCTGCTGGCCAAGAATTTGGTGCGCGGCGCCGTGGGCCGCGAGTGGATGGCCATCCGCGACATGGATGTGGCGGCAGCTGTGATTGGCATCCGCCCCATGTACGCCAAGCTGAGCGCATTTGCGGTCAGCTCCTTCATCGTTGGTGTAGCTGGAGCGCTGTGGGGCTTTATCTACTTGGGCGCCTGGGAGCCTGCTGCGTTCTCGGTGGATCAATCCTTCCGTTTGTTGTTCATGGTGATCATTGGCGGCATGGGCTCCATCATGGGCAGTTTTTTTGGTGCGGCGTTCATTGTGGTGCTGCCCATCTTCTTGAGCCAATTCCTGCCTGCGCTGGCCGGTGTCTTCGGCTTTGAAATATCCACAGCAGTGGTGTCCCATACCGAGCTCATGGTGTTCGGTGGATTGATCGTTTGGTTTCTGATTGTCGAGCCGCATGGTTTAGCCAAGTTGTGGTCCATCGGCAAGCAGAAGTTGCGTTTGTGGCCTTTCCCGCACTGAGTGTGGGTGCGCCTTGTTCCATGTTTTCCCCGTGCTTCAACAACCATCAACAGGAGAGACAAATGAAGCTTTCTAAACTCGTACTCGCTACCGTTGTGCTGGCCTCTGGGCTGGCGTCCGGTCAGGCCATGGCCCAGGCCAAAGAGCAATTCATTCCGGTGTTGTCTTACCGAACCGGGCCTTACGCGCCCAACGGCGTGCCATGGGCCAACGGCTATGTGGACTACATCAAGCTCACCAATGCCCGCGGCGGCATCAATGGTGTGAAGTTCAGCTTTGAAGAGTGTGAAACCGGTTACGACACCGCCCGCAGCGTGGAATGCTACGAGCGCCTGAAGAGCAAGGGCGCTTCGTTTGTGCAGCCCCTGTCTACCGGTGCCACTTTTGCGATCACTGAAAAAGCACCTGCGGACAAAATTCCGGTGGTGACTGTGGGCTACGGCCGGAGCGAGAGCGCGGATGGGACAGTTTTCAAGTGGAACTTCCCGATTGCCGGCACCTACTGGGTGGCGGCGGACGCCATCATGCAGGCGATTGCCAAAAAAGAAGGCGGCTTCGACAAACTCAAGGGTAAAAAGATTTCGCTGGTGTACCACGACAGCCCGTTCGGAAAGGAGCCGATTCCTTTGCTGCAGGAGCGCGCAGCGATGCACGGCTTCAACCTGACCTTGCTACCGGTGACCGCGCCCGGCGTCGAGCAAAAGGCCACCTGGCTGCAAGTGCGCCAGAACCGTCCTGATTACGTGGTCTTGTGGGGCTGGGGTGTGATGAATTCCACCGCCATCAAAGAAGCGCAAGCCACTGGCTATCCCCGCGAGAAGATGTATGGCGTCTGGTGGGCGGGTGCAGAACCCGATGTGAAGGACGTGGCTGACGGCGCCAAGGGCTACAACGCGGTGACCATGCAGCACGGTGCTGAACCCAACTCCAAGTTGGTGAAAGACGTCATGGCCATGGTGCACGGCAAGGGCCAAGGTACAGGACCGAAGGAAGAAGTCGGCCAAGTGCTCTATATGCGCGGTGCCATGAGCGCGATGCTGGCGATCGAAGGTGTGCGTTCAGCGCAAGACCGTTTCGGCAAGGGCAAGGTCATGACTGGCGAACAAGTGCGTTGGGGCCTGGAAAACCTGAACCTGACCCAAACCAAGCTGGACGCCTTGGGCTTTGCCGGTGTAATGCGCCCCATCAGCACATCGTGTGTTGACCACATGGGCGCTTCGTGGGCCCGTATCCACACCTGGGACGGCAAGGCATGGCAGTTCACCTCGGACTGGTTGCAAGGTGATGAACAGATCATCAAGCCATTGGTCAAGACCACCGCTGCCAAATACGCGGCCGAGAAGAAGCTGACGCCACGCACGCCTGCGGACTGCCAGTCTTGATCTGCCGTGCAGATCAAGACGGCAGTTTTGCTGTCCTGACTGCACCCGCCCCAACCCCTCCCGCCGAGCGGGAGGGGAAGCGGCCCTGACGGGCCGCCAATCGACAGGCTTGCTGCGCAGGTCTGTCGATTGGTAAAGGCAAACCTATGGAACCGAAAAACATCGTTCTCAACGTGAATGGCATCGAGGTCATTTACAACCACGTCATTCTGGTGCTCAAGGGGGTGTCCCTTCAGGTGCCCGAAGGCGGCATCGTGGCCATCCTCGGGGGAAATGGGGCGGGCAAAACCACGACGCTGCGTGCCGTCTCCAACCTGCTGGCGGGTGAGCGTGGTGCGGTCACCAAAGGCAGTATCGAGCTGCGCGGTGAGCGTATTGAAAACCTGAGTCCTGCCGACCTGGTGCAGCGCGGTGTGGTGCAGGTCATGGAGGGGCGGCACTGTTTTGCCCACCTGACCATTGAAGAAAACCTGCTCACCGGTGGTTACACCCGCAAGAGCAAGGCTGAGGTGGCGGCCAACCTCGAAAAGGTCTACAACTACTTCCCCCGCCTCAAGACCCGCCGCACCAGCCAGGCGGCCTATACCTCGGGCGGTGAGCAGCAGATGTGCGCCATTGGCCGCGCGCTGATGGCTAACCCCAGCATGGTGCTGCTGGATGAGCCTTCGATGGGCTTGGCGCCGCAGATCGTGGAAGAAGTGTTCGAGATCGTGAAAGACCTCAACGCCAAAGAGAAGGTCACATTTTTGTTGGCCGAGCAAAACACCAACATGGCCCTGAAGTACGCCGATTACGGCTACATCATGGAAAGCGGCCGGGTGGTGATGGACGGCGCGGCCGCTGATCTGCGCAGCAACGAAGACGTCAAAGAGTTCTACCTCGGGGTGGGCGGCGGCGAGCGCAAGAGCTTCAAAGATGTCAAGAGCTACAAACGCCGCAAGCGTTGGCTGGCCTGAAACTTATAAGAAATAGGCTGCTGGCGCTGATGGAATATGCGCGAGCAGCTACTGATTCAATAGCAAAAATGCCGACGGAGTGCTTATGACCCCTGCCTACGACGCCCTCGAAACCCGTTCGCAGGCCGAGCGCCATGCGGCCCACATGGCAGCGCTGCCCCGGCAAGTGGCCCACGCGCAGCAGCACAGCCCTGCATTTGCGGCGCTTTTGCAAGGGGTGGATGCCAGCACCATCGTGAACCTCGAGGCGCTGGCGCGCTTGCCGGTCACACGCAAGTCCGAGCTGCAAGCGCTGCAGCAATCGGCACGAGCGCAGGGGGACAATGTGTTCGGTGGCTTCAGTACCCTTGGGTTTGGTGCCGCCATGCGCCGGGTGTTTGCCAGCCCGGGTCCGATTTATGAGCCCGAAGGCACCGCACCTGACTACTGGCGGATGGCACGCGCCATCTATGCAGCGGGCTTTCGCCCCGGCGAGTTGATCCACAACAGCTTCAGTTACCACTTTGTGCCTGCCGGCTCCATGATGGAAACCGGTGCGCACGCTTTGGGGTGCACCGTGTTCCCTGGGGGCACGGGCCAGACCGAGCAGCAAGTGCAGGCCATGGCCGAGCTGCAGCCCGCCGGCTATATCGGTACCCCCAGCTTTTTGAAAATCATTCTGGAAAAAGCGCTGGAAATGGGGGTGGCACTCCCCAGCGTGACCAAAGCCATGTTTGGTGGTGAGGCCTATCCGCCGTCGTTGCGCGACTGGTTTACGGCCCATGGCGTCGATGGTTATCAGTGCTATGCCACTGCAGACCTGGGCCTGATTGCGTATGAGACCCGTGCCCGCGAAGGCTTGGTGCTGGATGAGCAGGTGATTGTGGAGATCGTCCGCCCCGGCACCGGTGACCCGGTGCCGGAAGGCGAAGTGGGTGAGTTGGTGGTGACCAGCCTGAACCCGGATTACCCCCTGATCCGGTTTGGCACCGGCGATTTGTCTGCTGTGCTGAGTGGCCCATGCCCGACGGGGCGCACCAACACCCGGATCAAAGGGTGGATGGGGCGTGCGGACCAGACCACCAAAGTGCGTGGCATGTTCGTGCACCCCAAACAGATTGACGAAGTGGCCAAGCGTTTCCCAGAGGTTCGCAAAGCCCGCCTGGTGGTCAGCGGTGAAATGGCCAATGACCGGATGACCTTGATGCTTGAAGTTGACGGCTCGCACGAGGGTCTGGTACAGCGCGTGGCAGACGCGGTCCGGGATGTCACCAAGCTGCGGGGAGATGTCAGCCTCGTGAGTCCCGGAAGCCTCGCCAACGACGGCAAAGTGATCGAAGACGCCCGCACCTACCAGTAACGCTTGCGGAAGCGACGCCTGTACCGAGGGTTTTCCCGAGCTGTTGAACACCACAGTTACAAGGTTTTTCAAGTCCCGCTAAATTGGGTCCGGCAAATCCGAAGGTTCTTTCAAAGACCCCGTGAATTGAGTGCTTCCCGCATGACAGTGCGCAACAGTGCGCGCTAAACTGAGATTCCACAACAGGAGACAAACCGATGAAAAAATTACTCGTTGCAACCGCCGCCATGCTGTCCGTATCTGCTTTCGCACAGGCGTACCCTTCCAAGCCCATCACCATCGTGGTGCCGTTTGCGGCAGGTGGTCCTACCGATCGCGTGGCACGTGACCTGAGCGAATCGCTGCGCAAGCAGCTGGGTGACGTCAGCATCATCATCGACAACTCCGCAGGCGCCGGAAGCTCCATCGGCACCAGCAAAGTGGCCAAGGCAGCCCCGGATGGCTACACCTTGCTGCTGAACCACATTGCAATGGGCACCATGCCTGGTTTGCTGCGTAACATGCCCTTTAAGGTCGAGTCTGACTTTGAGTACCTCGGCATGATCAATGACGTGCCCATGACCCTGATCGGCAAGCCCGACATGCCTGCCAAGACCTACAAAGAGTTGACCACTTGGATTGGCCAGAACGTCGGCAAAATCAACCTGGGTAACGCCGGTGTCGGCTCCGCCTCTCACCTGTGCGGCCTGCTGTTCCAGAACGCCCTCAAAGTGGACATGACCACCGTGCCTTACAAAGGCACCGCACCGGCCATGACCGACCTGATTGGTGGCCAGATTGATCTGATGTGCGACCAGACCACCAACACCTCTGCGCAAATTGAAGGCAAAAAAGTGACTGCTTATGCAGTGACCACCGCCAAGCCCCTCACGACAGCAGCCCTCAAGGCACTGCCCACCTTGCAAAGCCAAGGCTTGAGCAACTTTGAAGTGACGATCTGGCACGGCTTGTATGCCCCCAAAGGCACACCTGCTGATATTCAGACCAAGCTGAACGCTGCACTGAAGGCCGCGTTGAAAGACCCGGAATTCATCAAAAAGCAAGAAGCGCTGGGTGCGGTGGTGGTGACTGACAAGCGTGTTGAACCCGCTGAGCACAAGAAGTTTGTGGCGGCTGAAATCGCCAAGTGGACACCGATCATCAAGGCCGCTGGCGTTTACGCCGACTAAGCGGCTCGCACGGGCGCGTTTGACTCAGTCGCAGGGTCAAACGCCCCAAGTAATGTCTTTGCCTGCCGCCAGGCAGCGGCGGGCCATATCCAGCAAGGGTGTGGCCCGCTGACGCAAACTCACACCCTCCGGTGTTGCGGCTTCTTCCCCTCTTTCTTGCGCTTCGAGTGCCGCCTGAATGCGGTGAGCCTCTTCTTTGGCAATGGCCTCTTCGACGGCGCTGATGGCCGCAGGCATGTCCGCGGCGAGCAAAATCCCCTTGCGCAGACTGTCTTCACCTGTGCGACCCCAGAGGGTCAGAATTTGGCGGCCATTGGGTTCCAGCATGATGACGTCGCTGGCTACTTTAGATTTGAATTTGTAGAGCATGGCAGGGTCCGCAGTAGTTCTATGATGTGGTGGACTGCGATTGCAGCAACTACAGCATACTGACAAGAGGAGCATCCGTGGCGGACATACACATATTGCGCGAACACAGCCTGGGCTTTGCGGCTGCCCGCAAGATTGCCTTTGAATGGGCGGAACAGGCCGAGCAACAGTTCGACATGGAGTGCACCTATGTGGAGGGCGACGGCTTGGATGAAGTGATCTTCAAACGCTCAGGCGTGAGCGGCATGCTGCAGGTGAGTGCATCCCAGTTTGAACTCAGCGCCAAGCTGGGCTTTTTGCTCGGTGCTTTCAAAGACAAGATTGAAGGCGAGATTGTCAAAAATCTCGATCAACTGCTCACACCCAAAGCTGCCACGAAAGCAGCGACCAAGGCAGCCACCAAAGCGGTGGCGAAAAAAAAGTAGCGCAAGTGCTACTTTTTTGATAGCAGTACCCGCATATTCTGCGGGCGCTACAGGCTGATTTAGCTCAAAGATTCGATCAAGTCGATGTACTGCTGCATGGCGTCATCGTTGCTGATGCCTTTGAATCCATTCCAGGCATCCCACTTGGCGCGTCCCACCATGTCGGCGAAACCGGGTTTCTTTTCGGTGTTGTCACCGGCAGTTGCTTGCTTGTAAAGCGCGTAGATTTTCAAGAGCGTGCCGTTGTCAGGGCGCTCGCTCAAGTTTTTGGAATTGACAACAGCGGCTTCAAAAGCGGCTTTCAAATCGGCCATGGTTTTCTCCGTTCGGTGAGATGCAAGAAACTAGGGGAACACCCGATGCATGCAGGTGCTTGACCCGTATCTTAAGCGGCGTTTTACCCCCAGAATAGGCAGCTTCCCCCACACGTGTTCTGTCCGGAGAAACCATGGTCACCCGAGTTATTGCCAAGAAGGTAGCAAGCAAGGCCCGCAGCACGATCGCTGAAACGGTAGCACCGGTCGCCCCAGTGGCCAAAAGTGTGACGCGCCGTGCCCGCAAAGCCGCCGGCACCGTGCAGAAAAATGTGGCGGATGCCGTTGTGGGGACTCTGGGCCTGCAGGGTGAACGCATGTCCAAGGTCGATACCGCCTGGCTGCGCATGGACTCTAGTGCCAACTTGATGATGATTGTGGGCGTGTGGGTGACCAAGCCGGGCCTGCCCCTGGCGGACCTGAAGCAGCGCGTCGAAGAGCGCTTGCTCAAGTACCCCCGGTTCAAGCAGCGGGTGGTGGAAGACGCGGCCGGAGCGACCTGGGTCGAAGATGCCGACTTTCTGCTCGATCGCCATGTGGTTACCGAAACCTTGACGAAGAAACCCCGCGGCCGGGAGCAGGAGGCTTTGCAAGAGCGCCTTGCCGCCCTGACGATGGAGCCCTTGGACCGTGACCGCCCCTTATGGCAGTTTCATTTGGTCGAGAACTACAAGGGCGGCTCTGCCCTGATGGTGCGGATTCACCACTGCATTGCAGATGGCATCGCCCTGATCTCGGTGACCCAGTCTCTGGTGGATGGCGGCAGTCCGCCGCCCCAACGCCGCAGCAAGGCGGCACGTGCCCAGGGGATGGATGGGGCCGAAGAGTGGCTGAGCGACGCGCTGCTAAAGCCCTTTACCCACCTGGCGGTGAAAGCTCTGGGTGCCGCCGGGGATGGGGCGGTGAAGTCCCTGTCTCTGCTGATGGAGCCGCAAAAGGGCATGGAGTCGGGCATGCACAGCTCGGTCGACATGGCCAAGATGGCCTACCAGGTCGTGAGCGACTTGGCGGCATTGGCCCTGATGCCAGACGATTCGCCCACGCGCCTCAAGGGGCAGCCCGGCAATGCCAAGCGGGTGGCCTGGTGTGCGCCGCTTCCACTGGAAGAGGTGAAAGCCGTGGGCAAGGCCTTGAATTGCTCCATCAATGATGTGTTGCTGAGCTGCGTGGCAGGGGCCATTGGTGCCTATTTGCGTGAGCAGGGCGATGCCGTGAGCGGCAAGGAAATCCGGGCGATGGTGCCGGTGAATTTGCGGCCGCTGGAGCATGCCTACAAGCTGGGCAACCAGTTCGGGCTTGCGCCTTTGGTGCTGCCCATCGGCCTGGATAACCCGGTTGAGCGGGTGTACGAGGTGCGCGCCCGCATGCGCGGCCTCAAAGGCAGCATGCAGCCGCTATTGGCCTTCGGTCTGCTGGCTGTAGCTGGCTTGCTGATCAAGCCGGCGCAGGATGCCTTGCTGAGCTTGTTCTCCAAAAAAACCACGGCCGTGATGACCAATGTGCCCGGACCAAGGGAAAAGCTCAAAATCTGTGGATCGACGATCGAGGAAAACCTGTTTTGGGTGCCCCAGAGTGGGTCCGTCGGCTTGGGGGTCTCGATCTTGAGTTACGGGGGCGGTGTGCAGTTCGGTGTTGTGACGGATGCCACGCTGTGCCCGGATCCGCAAAAAATCATCGACCAGTTTGAGCCGGAGTTTGCCAAGCTGTCAGTATTGACTTTGATGCTGCCCTGGGGCGAGTGATCAGTCGGCCAGTGCGGCCTGCACCTGCAGGACGCCCAGGTGCTCCATGGCGTCTCTGGGGTTGACTGCTGCGGCGCGCGCATAGAGGTCCATCGCCTCGGCCTCGTGGGCTTCCGGATCGAGCATCAGCAAACCGCGCGCGTATTCGGACAGGGCCAAGGGCGCGTGGGGTATCAGGGCCATGCCTGCGCGAAAGTGCCGAATCGCAACGTCAGGGTGGGCGCCGTATGTGATGTTGCCGATCATCGCCCCCACTTTGTCAATCACCTCTGCATGAAAAATGCCCAGCGCGATGTGGGCATCTGCATGCAGCGCTTGCAAGGCAATCGCCGTTTCAAACGCTTTTTTTATCTTTTCGCCATGCCCTTGCGCAAGGGCTTGGGCCACGCTCGTGCCTTGGCTGTAGCGACCGAGTGCATAACCATAAAAGTAGTGGGCGTTCGGGTTGTGCGGATCATGGTTGATTTGCCGGAGTGCCCGCTCCGCCGTGTCGCTGTAGAGCTTGAGCCGGGTGGTTTCGCTGGGCTCCAGATAGTCTGCATGGATCAGACAAGCCTTATTGGCCACGGTGACGCCGGCCTGGCTCAGCAAGCGACCTGCATGAAATGCAGCTTCAAACTCGCCGCGGTGGAAAAGGGCCCACGCCGACAAGATGTCAGGGTCGGAAGGCAGGGGTTCAGTATCACCCGCGTGTAGCGCGGCCCAATGCGCCGGCAGATTGCCGGCATCCAGCGCACGCAGGTGCACATGCGGATAAGGTTGCCAGTCGAGCGCCCCCAGCATCAAGGCGCCTGGTACGCACCGCTGAGTTGCAGCAAGTGGTTGCGTTGTTGGGCTTGCAGGTACGGTACCAGGAGGTTGAGCACATGTTGGCCACCGCGCAAGAGTGCCGCTTGGGCGCTTGCGGGCTCCAGGGCGTTGCGGGGGTCGCGCACATATTCAAAACTCAACCAATACGTCAGCACCACCACCATGCTGGTGGCCGTGGGCTCCATCTCGCGGATGTCCATTTGCAGGGATCCAGTGCGCGCCATGCACTCCAGCATCGCGCGGATGGAGCGGGTCTTGTTCTTGAGCACGCTCTGGAAATGGGTCTCCAGGCGGCGATTTTTGCTGAGCAAGTCATTCAAATCGCGGTACAGGAAACGGTACTGCCAAATCAGCTCGAACAGCGTGTGCATGAAGAACCATGCGTCTTCCACGTCGCGGACATTGTCACTGGCGTTCAGCAGTTCGTTCAGCGCACGCTCGTACCGGTCAAAGAGTGAGTTGATCAGCTCGTCTTTGGCTGGATAGTGGTAATACAGGTTGCCAGGGCTGATGCCCAGCTCGGCAGAAATCAGGGTGGTCGAGACGTTGGGCTCACCAAAGCGGTTGAACAGCTCCAGGGTGGTTTCCAGAATCCGCTCAGCGGTGCGTCGGGGCGCTTTTTTAACCATGGGTCAGTGCCTCAACAGAGTCTTGTGGTGAACCACTTGCGATAGATCTTCCATAACACCCTCCAATGTACCCAAAGCTTGACCCCAGCGTGACGCTGGTGGGCTCGGTGCGATGAGTTGGCGTGTGTGGTCGTGGAGTATCGGCAAATTCAAAGTGATGCCGTGGCGCAGTAGTTGTTTCGACAGGCGAGACTGTTGGGCGAGTAGCAGGGCGCGGGTTTGTTGATACGCGTGCTCGGCCAGTTGCCTGCGTTGTGCGTAGCTGAACGTGTTGGCGAGATACAGCTCCGGGTCGCGGTGGTCCGGCTCCAGCAAGACGATATCGGTGTGCGGGTAGGCGTGGGCATAGTGCTTCATGCCCAACTCCATGCGGGAGTGGATCATCGAACGAAAGGTCTGACTCATCACCGAGGGCAGGCCCCCGTCCACCATGCGGGGAATGGGGCGGCTCCCCCGGGAGGCGCCTGCGGCCTCTGGCCCATGGGCTTGTGGCGAAGTCGCATCGAAGGGGACTAGGGGGTTGAGGCACAAGAGCAAATCAGCGCCTTGCTCCAAGGCCACCGAGGCGTGCATGGTCTTCTTCATCGCGCCGTCGACGTAGTACTGATCGTCAATGACGACGGGCGGAAACAAGCCGGGCAGCGCAGAGCTCGCTTGAACTGCTTTGGAGATCGGTACATGGTCCCAGCCACTGCTGCCGAAGGCGACGGCCTGTGCACTGTCGAGTTGCGTGGCTACCAGTGTGAGTTTGCAAGCGAGGTTGCGGAAATCATTCGTTCTTCCCGGTTTGCTGAACAAGCGCGCCAGTTGTGTATCGATCTGCCGGTTGGAAAAAACACCGGTCGGCAGCGCAGGCGCCATGCGTTCGAGCGCCTGTACCAAGGAGGCGCGGCCGCGGAGCATGTCCCAGCCCACGGCGCCCATCAGTCCCGGTACCAAGAGGCCGCGGCGCAAAAATTCGCCATAGGCGGGCTCCATCAGCCACGAGGGGTCGAAGTAGTCCCCCGAGCGCGGGTCGTTTTCAATAAAAGAGGCACAAAGCTGCCGCGGCGTCATTCCGTTGGCAAGCGCCGCGGCAATAAATCCCCCCGCAGATACCCCGACGTAATGATCCAGTCGGTTGAGGTCGATGCCCCCCAGGCTCTCATCCAGGGCGCACAGCGCACCTATTTCATAGATGGCGCCTAGCGGACCGCCACCGGCCAGGGCCATGGCGATTTTGGGGCGGGTGCGTTGTGGTGCCTTCATGCGGTGCAGTGTAGTGTTTGGAAAGGGGTTTTAATGCTGCGCTGCAACAGGTGGCCTGACGTGAAAGAGGGCGCTTGCGCGCCCTCTTTCTTTCAACCGTATGGCCGAGTGGTATTTATTCGCTGGCCTTGGCAGCGGCCGGAGTGGCGGACGCTTTTTGGGCAGCTGCGCGTGGAGCGCGTGCTTTCTTGGCGGGAGCCGGCGTGCTGGTTGCCGCGGGAGGCGTCACTTTTTTGGCAGCCGCGTTTTTCTTCAGTGGTGTTGCAGCTGCGCTATTTGCAGCTTTGCCTGTGGACGACTTGGACTGCGCTGACAGCTGTTGCACGGCTTGGTTCAGCGCATCAATACGCTCGATCAGCGATGTCACTTCTTTGGCAGATGGGACGCCGAGTTTGTGGAGCGCTTTGGCCACGCGCTCTTCAAAAATGTTTTCCAGTTTGTCCCACTGTCCGGTTGCCTTGCTGCTGATATCCGTGGCCATGGTGGACATCTTCGCAGTGGCTTCGTTGATTTTGTCTTCTGCCACCGCTTGGGTTTTGCGTTGAATACTGACGCCTTCTTTCACCAAGGCTTCGAATGCTTTGCTTCCTTCGGCTTGGGCGCGGGTAAATGCCCCGAGGCCGGCTTGCCAGATCTGTTGTGCAGAGTCCTTGACGGATGCCGACAAAGGGCTGCCGGCGGCTGGGGCGGGTTTGTTTTTCTGAATCTTCTTGACCATGAGAGCTCCTCTTTTGAGTGTGACGTGCAGCAAGGGATGTTGTCTCCACTTGCGTGGGAATGACTCTAAGCGCTGAACCCTCGGGTGTGTAGATGGCTTCCACTAAGAAGCACGGTCGTTCGCAACCGTATTGCCTGCAGTATTGGAGCTGGCGGGTTAGTCGGGTTAACGATGAAATCCGCGAGCCCAAAGTCCGTCAGAATAAATTGATTAACAGGAGCATGTATGCGGTATTTCGTCACGGGAGCTACAGGATTCATTGGTAAACGTCTGGTCAAGAAGTTATTGCAGCGCAAAGGCGCTACGGTGCATTTCCTGATCCGGCAAGAAAGTGAAGAAAAGGTAGCGGGGTTGCGGGAGTATTGGGGGCTGACGGACAGCAAATCCGCGGGGCGTGCGGTTCCCGTTTTTGGCGATCTCAAAGGAAAGAAACTCGGGGTCTCTGCAGAGGCCGTCAAAACCCTGAAAGGGCAGGTGGATCACTTCTACCATTTGGCCGCGGTGTATGACTTGGAGGCTGATGAGGAATCTCAGATCGCGGTGAATGTTGACGGCACGCGCAACACGGTGGAATTCGCCAAAGCCATCGATGCGGGTCACTTCCACCATGTGTCTTCGATTGCTGCCGCAGGCTTGTACGAAGGCGTATTCCGCGAGGATATGTTTGAAGAAGCGGAGAACTACGACCACCCCTACTTCATGACCAAGCACGAGAGTGAAAAAATCGTGCGCAAAGAATGCAAGTTGCCGTGGTCGGTGTACCGCCCCGCCATGGTGGTCGGCGACAGCACCACCGGTGAGATGGACAAGATCGATGGTCCATATTATTTTTTCAAGCTGATTCAGCGCATGCGCCAGTTGCTCCCGCCATGGATGCCATCCATTGGCTTGGAAGGGGGGCGGGTCAATATTGTTCCGGTCGACTTTGTGGTCGATGCGCTGAATGCGATCAGCCACAAGCAAGGTATCGCCAAGCAGTGTTACCACTTGGTAGACCCCGTGGGCTACCGGGTGGGGGATGTCCTGGATATTTTCAGCAAAGCTGCACACGCGCCGAAGATGAACATATTCGTGAACGCGGCCTTGCTGGGGTTTATTCCGCGTAGCGTGACCAAAAGCCTGATGGCGCTGGCACCGGTGCGGCGGGTACGCAGCGCCATCATGAAGGACCTGAGCCTGCCCGAAGACATGATGACGTTCATCAACTACCCGACCCGCTTTGATTGCCGGGGGGCGTTGGCAATGCTCAAGGGCACGGGCGTCGAGTGCCCAAACCTCAAGGACTATGCGTGGAGGCTGTGGGACTACTGGGAGCGCCACCTCGACCCCGATTTGCACATTGACCGCACCTTGCGAGGCACTGTGGGGGGCAAGGTCGTGTTGATCACCGGAGGGTCATCCGGTATCGGACTGGCTGCAGCCCACAAGTTTGCGGAGGCAGGTGCCACGACCATCATCTGCGGCCGCGACGTGGACAAATTGGAAGAGGCCTGCAAGGAAGCCAAGGCCAAGGGATATAGCTTTGTGGCCTACCCCGCAGATATCGCCGATATGGCCGATTGCGACCGTTTTGTGGCCTTGTTGATTGAAAACCATGGAGGCGTGGACTTTTTGATCAATAACGCGGGTCGCTCCATCCGCCGCGCCATCGAGTCGAGTTATGACCGTTTCCACGATTACGAGCGCACCATGCAATTGAATTATTTTGGTTGCTTGCGGGTGACCATGGGTTTATTGCCGGGTATGGTGGCCAAGAGAAAAGGGCATGTGGTCAATATCAGCTCCATTGGCGTGCTGACCAATGCCCCAAGGTTCAGCGCATATGTCGCTTCCAAGGCCGCGCTGGATGCCTGGACACGTTGCGCATCCAGCGAGTTTGCGGATCAAGGTATCAGTTTCACCACCATCAATATGCCTTTGGTGCGCACACCGATGATTGCCCCCACCGGTATTTACAACAATGTACCCACCCTCTCGCCGGAGCAAGCTGCCGATATGGTGGCCGACGCCTGCATCAGCAAACCGGTGCGGATTGCCACTCGGCTTGGTATTACGGGGCAGGTGATGCATGCGTTGGTACCCCGTATTGCCCAGATTGCCATGAATACCAGTTTCAGAATGTTCCCGGACTCTTCTGCAGCAAAAGGGGCTAAACCCGGGGAGAAATCTAAGCTATCTCCCGAAGCCATTGCCATGCAGCAAATGATGCGGGGTATTCACTTCTAAGCTGATTTAAATGTTGCCAGCAGGGAGGCCTTCGTTTTGGCCTCCCTGTGTGAGTGCATCAGGTGACGCGGGTTTTGTACATAACCCTTGAATTCGGTAAATGTCACGCCGCTGCAATAAATAGGTCGCCATGGGGGCAGCCAGCGGCAAATAGGCCCAAGAAAAGAGCGCAACTCGTGAATGTCAAACGGTCATTAATGCGGAGACCCCATACTTACTGAGTATTTTCTCCTCTGGGGCGCTTCTCTATTTGTTGCACGATTCAATGCACTATCTAGAGACAAATCTACTCCTATGAGAGAATTCGATCGTGTTTTTTTGTTTTAGGAGTAAATTTTGTCTAATCTCATCGATATTCAGTCGCAAATCGAAAAGCTGCAAAAACAGGCAAATGAAATTAAAGCCAAAGAATTTCACAGCACGGTGCAAGAGATCCTGGTGAAAATGCAGGCTTTTGGTATCACGGTCAAAGACCTGCAAACTACCAAGCCTTCCAAGGGCCCCAAACAAAAGTCGAAAGAAGCTGCGCCCAAAGCCGCTAAAAAAGACAAAAAGGCGGGTGCAAGCGTTGCTGCCAAATATCGCGGCCCTAACGGGGAAACATGGTCCGGACGTGGCCTGACTCCCAAGTGGCTGTCGGCTTTGATTGCCCAGGGTCAGCCTAAAGAGAGCTTTGCGATCGCTCCTCAAGACGGCGCTACCACCAGCAGCGCTTCGTAAGCTTTTTGCTGTTGCGAGCCCGGTTGCATGCTCGGCTCTCGCATGGTGTTGCGGGGTGTGCTCCGGGAGCAGTGCGGCACAATCCGCCGCTGTAATTTTTCCAATGTCTCCCCCAACGGATGTCTTGCATGACCGACGCTTCTTCCCCCGCCGCCGCGACCATCGCGCCTTTTGACCAAGCCCAGATTCTGGCGCGGGCCTTGCCCTATATCCGCAAGTTCCATGGCAAGACCATGGTCATCAAATATGGCGGCAACGCCATGACCGATCCCGCGCTGCAAAAAGCCTTTGCGGAAGATGTGGTGCTGCTCAAGCTGGTTGGAATCAACCCGGTCGTGGTGCACGGTGGCGGGCCTCAAATTGAAGGGCTGCTCAAACGCCTCGGCAAAAAAGGGGAGTTCATCCAAGGGATGCGGGTCACAGATCCCGAAACCATGGAAGTGGTCGAGTGGGTACTCGGCGGAGAGGTTCAGCAAGATATCGTCGGTTTGATCAACCAAGCTGGTGGCAAGGCGGTCGGTTTGACCGGGCGCGATGGCGCCATGATCCGCGCCCAGAAGCTCAAGATGCTCGACAACGCAGACCCCACCAAAGAACATGACGTCGGTCAGGTCGGGGATATTGTCAGTGTCGACCCCAGTGTGGTGAAAGCCTTGCAGGACGATGCATTCATTCCGGTGGTCAGCCCGATTGGTTTTGGTGAGAACAACGAGAGCTACAACATCAACGCCGATGTGGTGGCTGCGAAGCTGGCCACGGTGCTCCAGGCCGAGAAGCTCATGATGTTGACCAATATCAGCGGCGTGCTGGACAAGCAGGGCGCCTTGATGACAGACCTGACCGCCCAGCGTATTGATGAGTTGTTTGCCGATGGCACCATCAGCGGCGGTATGTTGCCCAAAATCGCCGGTGCGCTGGATGCGGCCAAAAGCGGTGTCAATTCGGTCCACATCATCGATGGACGGGTGCCCCATGTGCTGCTGCTCGAAATCCTGACGGATCAAGCCTTCGGCACCATGATCCGCTCCCATTGAACCAGGCTGCTATTGTTTTTGTAGCTGCTTGCCCAGGTTTTGCATGGGCTTGAAAGGTAATTGATGCGTCTATTGCTCGTGGAAGATGACGTGATGGTTGCCAGCGGCATCAAACTCGGTCTGTCGGACGCCGGTTATGCCGTCGACTGGGTGGGCAGTGCGGAGCGCGCGCTGGAGGTCACCAGCACAGAGTCGTTTGATGTGGCGGTTGTGGACATCGGCCTGCCGAACATGGATGGCCTCTCGCTCACCCAAGCGATGCGCAAGTCAGGCCAGACCATGCCGGTATTGATCCTCACCGCGCGTGATGCGCTGCAGGATCGGGTCCAGGGGCTGGACATGGGCGCGGATGACTACATGGTCAAGCCTTTTGAGCTGCCTGAGTTGTTGGCACGCTTGCGGGCGCTGCTGCGCCGGTCGCAGGCAGCCACTTCCTCGGTGCTGAGCTTTGGCCCGCTGGAGCTGGATACCGCGCAGCGCGTTGCTTGCATCCGGGTAGACGGTGCGGCGGCTACTGCGCTTGAGCTCGGTCCCCGGGAGTGGACCGTCATGGAGTACCTGCTGTTGCAGGCCCCCAAGCCCGCGAACAAAGACAAGCTGCTGCAAGCGCTGACAGGCTGGGACAAAGAAATCACCCCCAACGCGGTAGAGGTGTATATCTCCCGGCTCAGAGGGAAGTTAGAGCCGCATGGCGTTGCGTTGCGCTCTATTCGCGGTTTCGGATACCGGCTAGAACTAGCCGCGGCCTGAGTGGTCCCCTCTGGCATGTCCAAGGGTTTGCAGCGGCGTTTGCTGTTGCTGCTGCTGCTTCCCTTGTTTTTGTTGGCCATGCTGAACGCGTGGTTTGACTACCGCTCTGCCGACAGTGCCGCCCTGCAGCAAGACCGGCAATTGGTCCGCATGGTCCCTTTGCTGGCGGATTCGGTGGTTGCCAAGGGCGATCCGTCGTCGCCGGCCTTGGTGCTGCTCACGGCGCCGCCGGTGGACGAGTTCCTGAACAGCCGCCCCGGCATGTCGGCCATGGCGGTTGTGGGCATGGATGGCGTTGTGCGCGCTGGGGCCGACTGGCTCTACGGTATGCCGCCCAGCACCAAAGAGCCTGCTTTTTCGAGCCAGGAGTTTGAGGGCATCACCTACCGCATCGTCAGCCAGAGGGTGCAGACCGTGGCCGGTGAACTCGTGGTGCGGCTCGCCGATGGCTCCGACCCGCGCCAGCAATGGCTGCGTTTGCTGGCGTTGAAGGTGTTGTTGCCGAACCTGATTTTGGCTTTCGCCGGATTTTTTGCGGTGCGTTGGGCGGTGGGCACCGCTTTGCGCCCTCTGCTCACCCTGCGCGAGGCTTTGGAGCGTCGCTCCCCGAGGGATTTGTCCGCCCTCGACCCCGATGCGTCGCCAGACGAGGTGAGGCCCTTGGTGGAGTCGCTCAACCGCCTGTTCGGCCTGGTGAATGCGCAGGCAGAAAGCCAGGCCCGGTTTGTTGCGGATGCCGCGCACCAATTGCGCACCCCGCTTGCCGGCCTGCAGGCACAGGTGGAGGCGTGGGCGCAGGTGGTGGACCCGCATGGAAGTAAGAGAAAAGCGGCGCTGGCGGCCGAGAGAGCTGCGCCTAACGCTATTACTTTAGGAGCAGATCAGGTCTTGCGGCTTCGCCATGCGGCGCGGCGCACTTCGCAGCTTGCCAATCAATTGCTGGCCTTGTCCCGGGCAGATTCGCGCAGCGCCAACATTCAGCCACTGCAACGCGTCGACCTCTTGCAGCTGTGTGAAACGCTGTTGGAGTCCCAGCTGGATGCGGCCATGGCCAAGCAAATAGACCTCGGGCTGGACGTGAGCCCGGTTCACGTGAGTGGCCAGGAGTGGTTGCTGCGCGAGCTGATGACCAACCTGGTGGACAACGCGATCAAATACACGCAAGAGGGCGGCCGGGTCACGATCCGGTGCGGGCAACAAGGCCAGGCATTTTTGGAGGTTGAAGACGATGGTCCCGGTGTGCCCTCCGGCGAGCGCTACCGGGTGCTGGAGCGCTTCTACCGGGTAGCGGGTACCGCCGTCGAAGGCAATGGCCTGGGCCTGGCCATTGCCAGCGAAATTGCCCATGTGCACCGCAGCCAGCTGGAGTTGCAGGCAGGTGCTGGCGGCAAGGGGCTGCGGGTGACACTCCGCTTTCCCGCCGCTTGAAAGGTCAGGCGCGTTGCGCGTGCGAGAATTTAAGTGAACACTAACTAGCCCTTGAGACCAGACGTGCCATGACCGATACCTCTGCTGAGACACCATCTGCCGATGCGCCAGCGCGCAAGCGGCCCAAGCCCGGAGAGCGCCGGGTTCAGATTCTCCAAATGCTGGCCAGCATGCTGGAGCAGCCCGGTGGCGAACGCATCACGACCGCGGCATTGGCAGCGCGGCTGGAGGTCAGCGAGGCCGCGCTGTACCGGCATTTCGCCAGCAAGGCGCAAATGTTTGAGGGCTTGATTGACTTCATCGAGCAGACTGTTTTTTCGCTGATCAACCAGATCATTGAAAAAGAGGCCGCCGACCCCGCCTCCGATGTCGGCGTGCGGCAGTCGCATCGCATCCTCAGCATGTTGGTGCAGTTTGCCGAAAAGAACCCGGGAATGGCCCGTGTGATGGTGGGCGATGCACTGGTGCTGGAGCACGAGCGCTTGCAGCAGCGCATGAACGCCCTGTTTGACAAAGTGGAAGCCACGGTCAAGCAGTGCCTGCGGGATGGCCGCCTGACGGCACCGGCGCAGGTGGGCGCGATTGACCCGCAAATTCAAGCGTCTACGGCGGTGGCTTTTGTGGCGGGCCGTTTGCAGCGCTTTGCCCGATCCGGGTTCAAGCGCCTGCCGTCGGAGCACCTCGACAGCGCATTGGGTTTGATTCTGGGGTAAACCCTAGTTTGCCTTAGAAGTGACCCTCTAGAGGGGGTGGGTACTTCACAGTGTCGAGTGAAATGCTGCAAAATAGCACGATCGTTCTATTTTGATTGCCACTCGTCTATGTCGCTTGCCGCTGAAATCGCTATCGAGCACTCCTCTACCGAGCCCGCTACCAAGCGCGCGCCCGCTCGACGTGCGATGCAAAAAGGCCAGCAAACCAAGGCCGCTATCGTCGAGGCCGCTTTGGGTCTCGCCACGCAGATCGGCCTCGAAGGCTTGAGCATCGGGGTGCTTGCAGAAGTCACCCAAATGAGCAAGTCCGGTGTGTTTGCGCACTTTGGCTCCCGCGAAGAGATGCAAATCTCGGTGGTTCGCGAATACTTCAGCCGCTTCGAGCAAGAAGTGTTTTACCCGGCACTCCATGCTGATCGCGGGCTGCCGCGCGTCCAAGCGCTGTTCGGCAATTGGATGAAGCGTGTCGCGGTAGAAATCCAATCTGGTTGCATCTTTATCAGCGGTGCCGTCGAATTCGATGACCGACCAGGCCCCGTGCGTGATGCGCTGGCCTTCTCGGTGCAAACCTGGCTCAGCGCGTTGTACCGCGCGGTCGTTTTGGCCAAGCAATGTGGTCACCTGCGCTCTGATGCCGACGAGCAGCAAATGGCATTTGAGATCCACGGCTTGATCCTCGCCTTGCACTACGAGGCCCGTTTTCTCAAAAACCCCGGTTCTATCGAGCGCGCGAATCAGGGCTTTTCCAACATCCTTGCGCGATATGCCGTGACCCCGGTCACCCCGAATTAAACCCAACCATACCCACCCAGTTCATCAGGAGAAAGCACCATGCCTACTTACACCCCCCCCCTGCGCGACATGCAATTTGTGATGCACGAAGTGCTGAACGTGGCGCAAGACCTGCAGCAAATCCCCAAACACGCTGAGATGGATGTGGAAACCATCAACGCCGTGTTGGAAGAGGGCGGCAAGTTCGCTGCCGAAGTGGCGTTCCCCCTGAACATCAGCGGCGACACCGAAGGTTGCACCATCGACCAGACCACCCACGCGGTCACCACCCCCAAGGGCTTCAAGGAAGCCTACCGCCAGTACATCGACGGCGGTTGGGCAGCATTGGCCTGCGACCCCGAGTACGGCGGACAAGGCCTGCCCTATGTGGTGAATGGCATGTTCTACGAAATGCTCAACAGCGCCAACCAGGCCTGGACCATGTACCCCGGCCTGACCCACGGCGCCTATGCCGCGCTGGAAACCCACGGTACCCCTGAGCAAAAAGCCACCTACCTGCCCAAGATGACCAGCGGCGAGTGGACCGGCACCATGTGCCTGACCGAACCCCATTGCGGTACCGATTTGGGCCTGATGCGCACCAAGGCGGAGCCCCAGGCCGACGGCACCTACAAAATCACCGGCAACAAGATCTTCATCAGCGCCGGTGAACACGACATGACCGACAACATCATTCACTTGGTGTTGGCCCGCTTGCCCGATGCGCCTCCCGGCATCAAAGGCATCAGCCTGTTCATCGTGCCCAAGTTCCATGTGAATGCTGACGGCTCCTTGGGTGAGCGCAACGGCATTTACTGTGGCGGCCTCGAGCACAAAATGGGCATTCACGGCAATGCCACCTGCCAAATGGTCTTGGAAGACGCCGTGGGCACCATGGTGGGCCAGGCCAACAAGGGCATGCAAGGCATGTTCGTGATGATGAATGCCGCCCGTTTGGGCGTGGGCAACCAGTCCCTGGGCCTCACCGAAGTTGCATTCCAGAACGCCTTGGCCTACGCCAAAGACCGTATCCAGATGCGCAGCCTCTCCGGCACCAAAGCCAAGGACAAGCCTGCAGACCCCATCATCGTGCACCCCGACGTGCGCAAGATGCTGATGACTGCCCGTGCCTACGCAGACGGCGGTCGTGCCTTGCAGGTCTACTGCTCCATGTTGCTGGAAAAAGAGCACAACCACCCGGATGAAAAGGTGCGCAAAGACGCCGGCGAAATGCTCGCTTTGCTGACCCCGATTGCCAAAGCGTTCCTGACCGACAACGGCCACATCGCCACCAACGCCTGCATGCAGGTCTTCGGCGGCCACGGCTTCATCAAGGAATGGGGCATGGAGCAGTTTGTGCGCGACAACCGCATCAACATGATCTATGAAGGCACCAACACCATCCAGTCTCTGGACTTGCTGGGCCGCAAGGTTCTGGGCAACAACGGCGCCACCCTCAAGAAGTTCGGCAAGCTAGTGGGTGCACTGGTGGCCGAAGAAGGCGTGAACGAAAAGATGGCTGAATTCATCACTCCAATCGCCATCCTGGGCGAGCAGATGACCAAGTTCACCACCGAAGTCGGCTTCAAGGGTTTCCAGAACCCCGACGAAGTAGGCGCCGCCGCCGTGGACTACCTGCGTGTGGCAGGTCACTTGGTGTTCGGCTACTTCTTTGCCCGCATGGCCCAAGTGGCCCTGCGTGAAATTGCGGCCGGCAGCACTGATCCGTTCTACACCGCCAAGCTGCAGACCGCACGCTTCTACTTCGCCAAGTTGTTCCCCGAAACCGCGACCCTGATGCGCACTGCCCGCACTGGCTCCAAAGTTTTGATGGACACCAACGCCGCTCTGGCTTAAAAAATCACTGCGTTTGCCCCATCCACTTTTTACACGACAGGAGACTTTCATGATTCGCACATCGCTCGTAATTGCTCTCGGCCTGACTGCCACTGCCGCTATGGCCCAAATGAGCCCCGTGGGCTTGTGGCGCCAAGTGGACGATAAGACCGGCCAGGCCAAGTCGGAAATCCGCATCGTCGAAGAGGGCGGTGTCGTCACCGCCCGTATCGAGAAGCGGCTCGACCCTGCGGCAAAGCCGGAAGACAAGTGCGAAGAGTGCAAAGATGACCGTAAAGGCAAGCCCATCGTCGGGCTTGAAATCATCCGTGGCGTGAAGAAGGTGGAAGGCAAAGAGGTCTGGGACGGCGGCAAGATTCTCGACCCCGCAGAGGGCAAGGAATACAACGCCCGCCTCACCCCTATCGAAGGTGGCAAGAAGCTGGAGATGCGCGGTTCCATCGCCTTCTTCGGCCGCACGCAGACCTGGACCCGCATCCAGTAAACCAATTCAGGAAAACCTATGTCCCGTTTCCAAGTCCGTAAAGTCGCCGTGCTCGGCGCAGGCGTGATGGGCGCGCAAATCGCAGCCCACCTCGTCAACGTCAAAGTACCCGTGGTGCTGTTTGATCTGCCCGCCAAAGAAGGCCCCAAGAATGGCATCGTTACCCGTGCCATTGAGAACCTCAAGAAGCTCAAGCCCGCCCCTCTGGGCGTGGTGGATGACGCTGGCTTGATCGGCCAGGCCAACTACGAAGAGCACCTCGAACAGCTGCGCGACTGCGACCTCATCATTGAGGCCATCGCAGAGCGCATGGACTGGAAGCTGGACCTCTACACAAAGATCGCGCCCTTCATCGGCCCCAACACGATCGTCGCGTCCAACACCTCCGGCCTGTCGATCACCAAACTGTCAGAAGCGCTGCCGGAAGAGATCAAGCCCCGCTTCTGCGGTATCCACTTCTTCAACCCACCCCGCTATATGGCGCTGGTGGAGTTGATCAACACCCCCACCACCGAAGCCCACTACCTCGATGCGCTCGAAGGCTTTGTCACCAGCACCCTGGGCAAGGGTGTGGTCCGTGCCAAGGATTCCCCCAACTTCATCGCCAACCGCGTCGGCATTGCCGGCATGTTGGCCACCATGAAGGAAGTGGAAAACTTCGGCCTCACCTACGACGTGGTCGATGACCTGACCGGCAAAAAGTTGGGTCGCGCATCCTCCGGCACTTTCCGCACTGCGGACGTGGTTGGCCTGGACACCATGGCCCACGTGATCAAGACGCTGCAGGACACGCTCAGCATCGAGACCGATCCCTTCTACGAGAGCTTTGCCACCCCGGTGGTGCTGAAGACCCTGTTGGAGATGGGTAACCTGGGCCAGAAGTCCAAAGCCGGTTTCTTCAAGAAGGTCGGCCGCGATGTGCTGCGTTTCGACGGCGAAAGCAAGGAGTATGTGCCCGGTGGCGAAAAGGCCGACGAGGTCTACGCCCGCATGCTCAAGAAGCCAGCCGCCGAGCGCCTGAAGCTCTTGCGCAATGCCGAAGGCAAGCAGGGTCAGTTCCTGTGGGCTATTTTGCGCAACAGCTTCCATTACGCCGCCATCCATTTGGCGTCGATCGCCGACAACGCCCGCGATGTGGACTTCTGCATGCGCTGGGGCTTCGGCATGAAGCAAGGCCCGTTTGAGCTCTGGCAAGAAGCCGGCTGGCTCGAAGTCGCCAAGATGGTTCAAGAAGACATCGATGCTGGCAAGGCCCTGTGCAAAGCGCCGCTGCCCGAGTGGGTGTTCAAAGGCCCCGTGGCTGACGCCGGTGGCGTGCACACCGCTGCAGGCTCCTGGAACCCCACCACAGGCACTTTCGTGCCGGTGCGTAAGCTGCCCGTGTACGAGCGCCAGCACTTCCCCGAGAGCGTGCTGGGTTCCAACGCTCCTAAGGCCGAGACCGCTGGCAAGACGATCTTTGAAGACGAGTCCATCCGCCTGTGGACGCTGGATGAACAAGTGCTGATTGCCAGCATCAAGACCAAGATGCACGCCATCGGTGGCGGTGTGATCGAAGGCCTGCTGCAAGCCCAGGAGCTGGCTGAGAAGGAATACCAAGGCCTGGTGATCTGGTCGCCGGACGAGATGTTCTCTGCCGGTGCCGACCTGCAAGGCATGATGCCCGCCTTCATGATCGGTGGCGCCAAAGCCATCGAAGGCGCAGAAGCCGAGCTGCAAAACGCCATGCTCAAGCTGCGCTACTCCAACGTGCCCGTCATTTCCGCCATTCGCGGTTTGGCGCTGGGCGGTGGTTGCGAGCTGGCCATCTACTCCAGCAAGCGCGTGGCGGCGATGGAAAGCTACATCGGTCTGGTGGAAGTCGGCGTGGGCCTGGTGCCCGGTGCCGGCGGCTTGACCTACATCGCACGTCGCGCTGCAGAGAACATGGCACTGTCCACCTCCAAGGACGTGCTGCCTTTCCTGACCGAAGGCTTCACCGCTGCGGCCATGGCCAAGGTAGGCACCAGCGCGCTCGAAAGCCGCAAGCTGGGTTACCTGCTGGACAGCGACGTGGTGGTGGCCCATAAAGACGAGCTCTTGTTTGTGGCCATCAACGAGGCCAAGGCCTTGTACACCTCCGGCTACCGTGCACCGCACAAGCGCAGCTTCCCCGTGGCCGGTCGCAGTGGCATTGCCACCATCCGTGCCCAGCTGGTCAACATGCGCGACGGTGGCTTCATCAGCGCGCACGATTTCCATATCGGCTTGCTGATTGCAGAGGTGGTGTGTGGCGGCCAAGTGGATGCCGGCACCCTGGTGACGGAGGAATACCTCATGGCCATGGAACGCAAGGCCTTCTGCAGCCTGCTGACCCACCCCAAGACGCAAGAACGCATCATGGGCATGATGTCCACCGGCAAGCCGGTGCGTAACTGATTGGCGCCATGACTACGCTCGCTGCCCACGCATCGACTGCCCGGCCCAACCGCTTGGCACGCTCGGTCGCCAAGTTGGACCGTGTGCCTGCGGCCCTGCGCCCCTGGCTGCGCAACAAGGTCATGGGCCGTGCAGTGCCTTTCACCGGCACCGCAGGTCTGGACTTTTCGCACATGGCGCCTGAACGTGTGGAGATTGCCGTGGCCAATGTGCGCCGCGTGCAAAACCACATTCAGGGTGTGCATGCCGCTGCCATGGCATTGCTGGCTGAAACGGCTACCGGCATGGTGGTGGGCATGAATGTGCGGGACGACTGCCTGCCCCTGGCCAAGACCATGCGCATCGACTTCAAACGACGTGCCCAGGGCGCCATGCGCGCAGTGGCCACCTTGTCGGATGCGCAGCGCCAGCTCATGCAGCAAAGCGACAAGGGCGAGGTCAGCGTGCCGGTGCTGGTCAGCGACGAATCGGGCGAACAGCCCATTCAATGTGAATTCATCTGGGCGTGGATACCCACCCCGAAAAAATAAAGGAGTTTCCTCATGAAACAAGTCCAAGACGCTTACATCGTTGCCGCCACGCGCACGCCCATCGGGCGTTCCGGCCGCGGCTATTTCCGTAACACCCGCCCTGACGAGTTGCTGGTGTCTGCCTTGCGCAGCGCCATGTTGCAAGTCCCCACCCTGGACCCCAAGGCGATTGAAGACGCCATCATCGGCTGCTCTTTCCCCGAAGGCGAGCAGGGCATGAACATGGCCCGCGTGGCCGTGGGCTTGGCTTTTGACCACCCCGTGGGCGGTATCACCGTCAACCGCTTCTGCGCGTCCGGCATTTCTGCCATTCAGATGGCGGCAGACCGCATCCGTGTGGGCGAGGCCGATGTGCTGATCGCCGGTGGTGCCGAGTCCATGAGCATGGTGCCCATGGGTGGTGGCAAGCCCTCGTTCAACCCCGAAGTGTTTGCCCGCGACGAAAACGTCGGCATCGCCTACGGCATGGGTCTGACCGCAGAAAAGGTCGCCCAGCAGTGGAAGGTGACACGCGAAATGCAAGACGCCTTCGCCCTTGAATCCCACTTGCGTGCCATCAAGGCGCAGCAAGCCGGCGAGTTCACCGACGAGATCACGCCCATCGATGTGATCGAGCGCACTCCCAACCTGGCAACCGGCGAAGTGTCGACCCGCACTCGCACCGTGAACCTCGACGAAGGCCCACGCCCAGACACCTCCATCGAAGGCCTAGCCAAGCTCAAGCCCGTGTTCGCTGCCCGCGGCAGCGTGACTGCCGGTAATAGCTCGCAGACCAGCGATGGCGCAGGCGCTTTGATTCTGGCCAGCGAAAAAGCCGTCAAGCAGTTCGGCCTGACCCCCTTGGCCCGCTTTGTGAGCTTTGCAGCCCGTGGCGTGCCACCCGAAATCATGGGTATCGGCCCGATCGAAGCCATCCCTGCCGCCCTGCGCTACGCCGGTCTGCAGCACTCTGACATCGACTGGTTCGAGCTGAACGAAGCCTTTGCGGCCCAGTCGCTGGCCGTGATCAACACCCTGGGTCTGGACCCGTCCAAGGTCAACCCCATGGGTGGCGCGATTGCGCTGGGTCACCCGCTCGGCGCTACCGGTGCCATCCGTGCAGCCACGGTGGTGCACGCGCTGCGCCGCCATAACCTGAAATACGGCATGGTCACCATGTGCGTAGGGACTGGGCAGGGCGCTGCCGGCATCTTTGAACGCGTGTAAGGCGCGTCACACCAAGGCCACCTTCGGGTGGCCTTTTGCATGGGGCTGTATGCTCCGCAGCCATCTGGAGACCGCTTGAATGAGTACCCACGTTTTTGATGAAGCCATTGCGCTGCAGGCGCAGCCGGATGGCAGCTGGACAGGCCACACCCACCCGGCCTACGCCAATATGGTGGGGCCCTTTGGTGGCATCACCGCAGCACAGGCCCTGAACGGAGTGCTGCAGCACCCGGAGCGATTAGGCGACCCGGTGTCACTAACGGTAAATTTTTGCGCGGCGCTGGCCGACGGCCCCTTCACCGTCATGGCGCGTGCGGCGCGCACCAACCGGTCGACACAGCACTGGACCATCGAGATCCAGCAGGGCGATGCGATTGTCATGACCGGCACGGCGGTGACCGCCGTGCGACGTGAGACCTGGGGTGTGGACGAAGAACCCATGCCCCTGTGCCCGCCACCCTCCGAAGTACCGCCGCCGCAGGTCATGGCGCCCATGGAGTTTGTGAAGCGTTATGAGCAGCGCCCGGTGACCGGCCAGCTGCCTGCCGTGTGGGATGGCAGCGGCCACAGCAGCCTCACGCAAATCTGGGTGCGGGACAACCCGCCTCGCCCCCTGGACTTTGCGTCGCTGGCTTGCATCTCCGATGTTTTCTTTCCCCGGGTGTTCATCCGCCGGGCCACCCACGTGCCTGTGGGCACTGTGTCATTGACGGTGTACTTCCACGCCAGCACCGAGCAACTGGCCCAGACCGGCACCGGCTACCTCTTGGGGCAGGCGCAAGCGCAGGCCTTCCGCAATGGCTTTTTTGACCAAAGCAGCCAGCTCTGGAACGAAGCCGGCGTGCTGCTGGTGACCACGCACCAGATCGTCTATTACAAACAGTGATCCAATCACGCATCCCTTTTTGAGCGAGCGACCATGCAAGACATCCTGATCCACACCGACGCCGGTATCACCACCATCACCCTGAACCGGGTCGAAAAAAAGAACTCCTTCACCCAGGCCATGTACGCCGCCTGCGCTGATGCGCTGGACACTGCGCGTGACGACGCTGCGGTGCGTGTGGTGGTGTTCCAGGGCGACGCCACCGTGTTCAGCGCCGGTAACGACATCGGCGACTTTTTGGGTGCCCCACCCAAGACACAAGATGCACCGGTGTTCCGCTTTTTGCGGGCTCTGGCGGCCTTCCCCAAGCCCATCGTTGCGGCGGTATGCGGCCCGGCAGTAGGCATCGGCACCACCATGCTGTTCCATTGCGATCTGGTCTACGCCGGTGACAACGCAGCTTTCTCCATGCCCTTCGTGAACCTGGGCCTGTGCCCGGAAGCGGCTTCCAGCCTGCTGGTGCCCCAAATGATGGGTTACCACCGCGCCGCCGAGGCCTTGCTCATGGGCGAGCCCTTCATGGCCGAAGCCGCCCTGGAAGTCGGTCTGGCGAACCGCGTGGTACCGCCCACCGAAGCCAATGCGGTGGCCCAAGCCCAGGCCCGCAAGCTGGCCGCCAAGCCCATCGCCTCGCTGATCGAAACCAAGCGCCTGCTCAAGAAAGGCCAGCTGGCTGACGTGCTGGCCCGCATCGATGAAGAAGCGGTGAGCTTCGGCCGCATGCTGGGTGAGCCTTCTGCCAAAGAGGCGTTCACCGCGTTTATGGAAAAACGCAAGCCAGACTTCAGCAGGGTCTGAAGGCTGTATCCGAAGGATGCGCACGAAGTGCGGGCTTGCGTTTTCGTCAAAAGCGTAAACCCGACTTCACCAAAGTCTGACTTTCAAGTGTTTTGGGCTGCTAGCGCTCGTTCCATATGCGCGAGCAGCTCCTGAAATAATAGCAATCTGAAGCTGAGGTGCTTCCTTTGCACTTCAGCTACAAAGCGTCAACACACTCGCGTTTTCCCTGAGTATTTTTGCCAAGCAAGCGCTTGCTGAAAATAGATGAGGCTGGTATGGTCGACACATGACCCCTACCGAGACCCTGCCCGCCGTACCTGCTGAAGATGCCGCGCCACCCGAGGCCAAACGCCCGCGCGGCCGCCCCCGCAAAACCGAGGACGAGCGCGATGACGGCAACCGCCGCCACGAGCTGCTCAAGGCCGCAGCCCAGCTCTTCCGCCGCCAAGGGTTCGCCGCTACCACCACCCGCGACATCGCCAACGCCGCCGGCATGCAAAGCGGCTCGCCGTTCTACCACTTCAAAAGCAAAGACGCGCTCTTGTTCGCCGTCATGGAAGCGGGCATGCATTCGGCGCTGGCCAACCAGCAGCGTGTGCTGGGCGATGTCGCCTATGCCGCACTGCGCCCGGCCGACAAACTGCGCCGCCTCATCCATGCGCACTTTGAGGTGCTGCTCGGGCCAGGCAATGACTTCGTACCGGTCATGCTGTATGAGTGGCGCTCCTTGCAGCGCCCGCAGCGCAAGGTGCTGCACAAACTGATTGCCGACTACGAGGCCCTGTGGATGCCGGTGCTGCAAGCCCTGCAGGACAGCGGCCAGCTCAAGGCGCCGGTGGGCGTGGCGCGCCTGCTGATTCTGGGCGCGCTCAACTGGTCGGTGCAATGGTTCGACCCCGCTAAAGGGGCCACGGTAGAAGCGCTCGGCGAACACGCCGTGGCCATGTTCATTCAGGAGGTGTGATGCATTACGGTTCTGTCTTCGCGCCCGGCTTGTTTGCCGGCAAAGTGGTGGTGATTACCGGAGGCGGTTCTGGCATTGGCCGCTGCACAGCCCATGAGTTGGCGGCCTTGGGCGCCACTGTGGCGCTCATAGGCCGCAAGCCCGAAAAGTTGGAGAAAGCTGCAATCGAGATCACCGAGGACGGTGGCAAAGTCAGCCAGCATGTGTGCGATATCCGCAATGAAGACGCCGTGAAGGCCTGCGTGGCTGCCATCGTGGCCCAGCACGGCCGCATTGACGGCCTGGTGAACAACGCCGGCGGCCAGTACATGACGCCGCTGGAAGCCATCAGCGCCAAGGGCTGGGAGGCGGTGATCAACACCAACCTGACCGGCGGCTTTTTGATGGCACGCGAGTGCTTCAGCCAAAGCATGAGCAAGCATGGCGGCGCCATCGTCAACATCGTGGCCGACATGTGGGGCTCCATGCCCGGCATGGGCCACAGTGGTGCCGCGCGCGCCGGCATGGTGAGCTTTACTGAGACTGCAGCCACCGAGTGGGCAGGCCGTGGGGTGCGGGTGAACGCTGTTGCGCCGGGCTACATCGCCTCCAGCGGCATGGACCACTATCCGCCCGAAATGGGCCCCATGCTGCGCGAAATGGCCAAGACGGTGCCCCTGGGCCGCTTTGGCACCGAGGCCGAAACCTCCGCAGGCATTGTGTTTTTGCTGAGCCCTGCAGCGGCGTTCATCAGCGGTACCACGCTGCGCATCGACGGTGCGCGGCCCCAGGTGCGCATGGGCTGGCCCATGCGCGTGGCGGACGAAAAGGCGCAAGCCCGCGATGCCATCAAGCCCTTCAACGGCTTTCACCGCGCCAGCACGCCCAAGGTGTTTCAGTCATGAGCGCGCTCCCTGATTTAGCGCAGGAGTTCGGCCCGGAGGATGTGGCTGCCGTGGAAGACGCGGCGCGCCGCTTCATCCAGACCGAGGTGGCCCCGCATCTGGCGGACTGGGAAGAGGCGGGCGAGTTCCCCCGCAGCCTGTACCAGCGCGCTGCCGATCTGGGGTGGCTGGGGCTGGGCTACCCGGAGCGCTTTGGCGGCACACCGGCACCTTGGGCACTGCGCAACGCGCTCACGATTGCGCTCGCCCGCAGCGGGGGCAGCGGCGGCCTGATGGCCAGCCTGTTCAGCCTCAACATCGGTTTGCCTCCGGTGCTGCGCCATGGCTCTGCGGCCTTGCAGCAGCAAGTGGTGCCCGACGTGCTGGCCGGCCGCAAGATTGCGGCGCTGGCGATTACCGAGCCCGGTGGTGGCACCGATGTATCGGCACTCAAAACCACGGCCCGCCTGGAGGGCGACGAGTACGTGGTGGATGGGGAAAAAACCTTCATCACTTCCGGCATGCGCGCCGACTGGATCACAGTGGCGGTACGGACTGACCTGAAGAACAAAGGCCCCATGGGCATCTCCATGCTCATGGTGCCCGGCGATACGCCCGGTCTGTCGCGCAGCCCCCTCCAAAAAATGGGCTGGCATTGCTCGGACACCGCGCAGCTGCGCTTTGACGGCGTGCGGGTGCCGGCCTCCAACCTTGTGGGCGAGGAGGGAGCAGGGTTCAAAATCATCTTGACCAACTTCAACGGAGAGCGCCTGTCCATGGCCGCCATGGCGCTGGGCTTTGCGGAGTGCTGTTACGACGAAGCTCTGAGCTGGGCACAGCAGCGCAAAACCTTTGGCACCGCGCTGATTGATCACCAGGTGATCCGACACAAGTTCATGGACATGAAGATGCGCATCGAGTCCACTCGTGCGTGGTTGCATGCAGTCTCGGCGCGTGCAGACGCCGGAGACCGTGGCGACAAAAGCGCCAAGGGTGCAGAGTGGGTGGCGCAGGTGTGCCTGCTCAAGAACCATGCGACGCAGACCATGCAGTTCTGCGCCGACCAGGGCGTGCAGATTTTGGGTGGCATGGGCTTCATGCGGGGCACGGCCTGCGAGCGCATTTACCGCGAAGTGAAGGTGATGATGATCGGCGGCGGCGCTGAGGAGATCATGAAAGAGTTGGCAAGCCGTCAGCTCGGCCTGTGAGAATGCAGCATGCCTAAAACCCCCCATGCAGAGCCAGCCGCAACGCCCATCGTTTTTGAGCCGGAGTTCATCGAAGGGTTGACCCGCATCTTTGAAGTGAGCATCGTCTTCAACCAGATGCTGGGCTTGAAGATCACCTCCATCACCCCTGACAACGTGAAGGCCCGCATTGCCATGCGCCCGGAGCTGGTGGGGCACTATGCCTACAACCGCATACACGGCGGCGTGATCAGCGCGGGGCTGGATGCCATGGGCGGCTTGGCGGTGATGGCGGCCATAGGCGCACGCCACATGGACGAAGCGCCTTCGCAGCGCCTGCACCGCTTTGCCAAGCTGGGCACTATCGATTTGCGGGTGGACTACCTGCGCCCCGGCATCGGCGAACAGTTCGAGCTGCACGCCGAGGTGATGCGCCTGGGCTCACGCGTGGCCTCTACCCGCATGGAGTTTCTGGGCGCGGATGGCAAGCTGCTGTCCACGGGGTCTGCGGCATATATCGTTTCTTGACAGGCCGCTCAGGCGTTGTTGGCGTATTGCGCCACGATCTTGGCTGCCTGCCCACTCCGTGTGATTTTGCTGGCGGCTTCGGCGAGACGTGTGCGGTCTGCTTGCGCAAATCCGGCGGTGGCCCATAGGTTCAGGTCCAGCCGCCCCAATACAAACGCCGCTCCCAAGTCGGCCGAACGCATGCCTTCCTCGAGGAGCCCCTGCCGTAAAGAGTGGCGCACGCTTGCAACCGCATCCACCCGACCGCTGCGAAGCAACTGCAACATGGACGACAGCGAGTTGGTACGTTGATGCAAAACGCCTTCCAAATCGGCAATCATTCCGTAGCCCGCCCCACCGCTCAAGCTGGCAATGCGCAAGCCCCGTAGCGAAGCCCTGCTGTCCAGCACCAGACCCTTACGCGGGAGCACTTCGACTTCCAACTGGGTCAATCGCGCAATAGACTGGACTTCGGAATCAAAACCAGGGACCGGTAGCAAGATGGTGAGGTCGGACGCCCCGCGATTGATGTTTTGCAACGCACGGGCAATCGGCACCAGCCGCGTCTCCATGGGGTGACCGCAGGCTTTCGAGAGCGCTTGCGCAAAGTCCGCCATGACACCCGCGATCGATCCATTGGGCTGAACGAAGCCGTAAGGAATCACATCAATCACATCAAGCAGCCAAGGAGTCGCCGCCACGGAGACCGAGGCGATCCCGAGGGGCAGGGTGGTTAACGTGGACAGTAGGTGTCGTCGATCCATGATGGAAACACTCAAACCTTGCCCGAAGGCCTTATGGACTCCAAAAGAAATGCCGCCTGACCATATTAACTCTTCTCCATGGGTTTGGGATAGGGTGCCCACCCGTGAGTGGCCCCATAAAAAAGGCCACCCGTGGGTGGCCTTTGTGTTGCTTGCGGCGGCTTACTTTTTGGCAGGCGCGTCGCTCACATACTCAGACACGACTTTCCATTTGCCATCGGTGATCTGGGAGAGGCGCGAAGCGTTGCTACCCAGACGCTTGGTGGCGGTGAAAGTTTGCACGGGGGCGCCGAACATGTCGGGCTGGATGGTCAAGGTGTCCATGACTTTGCTGAAGCTCTCGGTGCTCAGATTCTTGCCAGCTTTGTTCGCCACCGCAGCAAAGGTGTCAAGGATGAAGTAGCCATACACCGAGAACACGGTGGGTTCTTCATTGAACTTGGTCTTGTATTTGTTGGCCCAGAAGCGGATGCCGGGGGACTGCTCGTCGGTGTAGGGGTTTTGTACGGTCATGGTGGCGTAGAAGCCATCCATCGCTTTTCCGCCCAACTTGTGGATCAGGTCGGTGTAGGCGCCTGAAGACCCCAGGAAGGTCGGGCTGTAACCCAGTTTGCGCGCGGTTCCGATGCCGCCAATGGTCTCCCGGATCAAGGTGCCCATGACCACGAAGTCGCAGCCGCTGGCCTGCATCTTGGAGACCTGAGAAGAGAAGTCGGTCGCTCCCCGCTTGTACGAGGTCTTCTCGGCAAACTCCATGCCGATGCTTTTCAGGCCATCTTCGCCACCCTTGAGGACTTCCAGACCGAAGTCATCGTCCTGGTACATGGCGCAGACCTTTTTGGCTCCTTTTTCTTTCACCAGCTTGGGGACTGCCAAGCGCATCTGGTCGTAGTACGGGGCGGCGTAGGAGTACTTCAGTTTGTGGAAGGGCTCATACATTTCGCGGGCGGCGGTGATCGGGAAGAAGTTGATCACATTCTTTTCAAACTGCACCGGCATGGCAGCCATGTTGTGTGCGGTGCCGATGTGGCCCATCATCATGAAAATTTTGTCCTGGTTGACCAGCTTTTGCGCGGCCAGCACCGCCTTTTTGGGGTCGTAGGCATGGTCTTCCACGATCAACTTGATCTTGCGGCCATTGATGCCGCCTTGCTCGTTGATCTCGTCGACGGCGAGTTGCATGCCGTTACGGGCTTGCTTGCCGAAACCTGCGATCGGGCCGGACAAATCCTGGATCGAGCCCAGCAGGATCTCGTCTTTGGTGATGCCTTGTTGGGCCTGGGCAAGGGATGCGCACAGGGCCAGTGTGCCGAGTGCAAGTGTGGTGCGCAGTGTCATGGTCTTGTCTCCTGGTTGTTTCTCTGGGGTCTACGGTGCTGTCGTTGCGGCTCAGCGATACATGGCCTCGATGCGGGCCTCGTATTTCTTTTCCACCAGCTTGCGTTTGAGCTTCATGGTGGGGGTGAGTTCCTCGTCTTCTGCCGTGAGTTGGTTCTCCAGCAAGAAAAACTTTTTGATCTGCTCAACGCGGGCAAACTTCTTGTTGACCCGGTCCAGCTCGGACTGGATCAAGGCCAGTACTTCAGGCGCACGGGTCAGGGACGCGTAGTTGCTGAAAGGAATATCAGCGTCTTGTGCAAACTTTTCCACGTTCTCCTGGTCGATCATGACGATGACGGTCAGGAACGGGCGCTTGTCGCCAATGACCACCGCATCGGTGATGTACGGCGAGAACTTCAGGTCGTTCTCCAGCTCGCTCGGGGTGATGTTCTTGCCGCCTGCGGTGATGATGATGTCTTTCATCCGGTCGGTAATCCGGAAATAGCCATCGCCATCGACCACGCCCACGTCCCCGGTGTGCAGCCAGCCATCGGCGGTGATGGTCTCCGCCGTCTTTTCCGGGAGATTCAGGTAGCCGGCAAACACGTTCTTGCCCCGCACCATGATTTCACCGGTCGCCGGGTCCAGCTTGACCTCGTTAAAGGGGGCGGCAGGTCCAATCGAGCCGGGTTTGATTTTGCTGGCCGGCACGCCGGTGGACGCGCCACAGGTCTCGGTCATGCCCCAGACCTCGAGCATCGGGACACCTAATGCCAAGTACCAACGGACCAAGTCCGGTGAAATCGGTGCGGCACCGGTAATCAGGAACCGTGAGCGATGGATCCCGATCAGCTTGCGCACATTGTTCAGCGCCAGCACCTGGGCCAGTTTGAATTGCAGCTTGAGGCCGGCACCCACGGGTTGACCTGCGAGCACCAAATCGGCGATGCGGCCCCCCACGCCGATACCCCAGCCATAGACCATCTGCTGAATCTTGCCGGACTCTTTGAGCGCGATCATGACGCTCGAGTAGAACTTCTCCCACACCCGCGGCACTGCAGTAAATACCGTCGGAGCGATCTCGCGCACGTTCTCGGGGATGGTCTCCGGGTTTTCTACAAAGTTGAGCTTGGCACCGGTGTAGAGCGAGAAGTACTCACCACCCAGCCGCTCGGCAATGTGACACAGGGGCAAAAAGCACATGCGCTCATCGCGCGCGTCCTGGGCGATGAGGGTGTTGTAACCCCGGATGGCATAGACCAGGCCTTGGTGCAAGTGCATGGCGCCTTTGGGCTTGCCCGTCGTCCCCGAGGTATAGACCAGAATCGCCAAGTCTTCGGGTTTGCAGTGGGCGCTGCGCTGGGTTACAGCGTTCGGGTGGGCAGCGTTATAAGTGCGGCCCAGTGCCCGCAGCGCGTCAAGGCTGATGACGTCCGGATCGTCAAGGCCACGCAGGCCCTCCATGTCCATCACCACAATTTTGCGCAAGGTGCTGCATTGCGCGCGCACCTCCAGGGCTTTGTCGAGTTGTTCATCGTCCTCGACGAACAAGATGCTGGTGGTCGAGTCTTCACACAAGTAATGCACCTGGCTCGGCGCATCGGTGGGGTAGATCCCATTCGACACACCACCCGCCGACAGCACGGCCAGATCCGCCCAGACCCATTCGACGACGGTGTTGGCCAATATGGATGCGGTGTGGCCTTGTTCAAAGCCCAGGCTGATCAAGCCGCCTGCAATTTCGCGCACCGCTTCGGCCGTCTGGTTCCATGTCCAGCTGCGCCAGAGTCCCAGGTGTTTTTGGCGTAGCCAGATGTTGGGGCCACGGGCGGCCACGGCGTTCCAGAACATGGCCGGTATCGTCTCACCGGCCATGGAAATACCACTTTGTGGCTGGATGTTGCTGGTGTCCCAGAGTCCGTTCATGCTGCTATCTCCAGGTTTTTTTCTTTTTCCAACGACGTTCCCCGCGCACACCGTCCTCCTTCATGCCAAGGTAAAACTCTTTGATGTCGTCTTTTTCGCGCAGGTTGGCGCAGGTGTCTTCCATGACGATACGGCCGTTTTCCAGCACGTAGCCATAGTCCGAGGCGTTGAGCGCCATGTTGGCGTTTTGCTCCACCAGCAGGATGGTGGTGCCGCGCTCGCGGTTGATGCGCACCACGATTTCAAAGATTTCTTTGGTGAGTTTCGGGCTCAGGCCCAGGCTGGGCTCGTCCAGGAGAATGAGGTCGGGGTCGGCCATGAGCGCGCGGCTGATCGCGAGCATCTGCTGCTGTCCGCCTGAGAGCAAGCCCGCATCCTGGGTCGCGCGCTCTTTCAGAATCGGGAAATAGCCGTACACCGTGGCGATGTCTTTGGCCACGCCATCGCGGTCCGAGCGGGTAAAGGCCCCCATGAGCAGGTTGTCATGCACGCTGAGCAAGGGGAAAACCTCACGCCCCTCCGGTACGTGGCTCAATCCCTCTTGCACGATGTGCGCAGGATCTCGAGCGGTGATGTCTTGGCCCTTGAATTCGACAGAGCCCTTGCGCGGATCGATGATCCCCGAGATGGTTTTCAGAATCGTAGTTTTGCCCGCGCCGTTGGAGCCGAGCACCGTGGCGATTTCGCCGCGTCGCACCTGCAGGCTCACACCACGGATGGCTTTGATCGGCCCATAGGCGCTCTCGACGTTGGAGAGCTTGAGCACCGGTTGGTCGCTGATGGGGGGGGGCAGGGTGCTCATGCAAGCTCCCGCGCAGGTTGGCGGCGCAAGGACGACACATCGTCGATCGAGCCCAAATAGGCTTCCACGACCGCAGGGTCGGTTTGCACTTCGCGGGGGCTGCCCATGGCCAGTACTTCACCCTGGTTCATGGCCAGAACTCGGTCTGACACCTTGGATACCAGGCTCATGTCGTGTTCCACCATGAGCACTGTGATGCCCAACTCGTTTTTGATGTCCTGGATCCAGAAAGCCATGTCGTCGGTTTCTTCCACATTCAAGCCGCTGGAGGGCTCATCGAGCAACAGCAGTTGGGGCTCGGTGCACAGGGCGCGTGCCATCTCCACCACCTTGCGCACGCCGTAGGGCAGGCCGGCGACCAAGGAGTCGCGGTAGTGCTGCAGGTCGAGAAACTCGATCACCTCTTCGGCCTTCTCCCGCGCTTTGAGTTCCGCCTCACGCACCGCAGAGGTGAACAGCAAGTCTTGCCAGAGGCTGGTTTTGCGGTGGGTGTGACGGCCGATCAGCAAGTTGTGCAGCACGCTGGCGTGCTCAAAGAGCTCGATGTTCTGGAAGGTCCGGGCAATGCCTAGCGACGCCACATCCTGGGGCGCCTGATCGGTCAGTTGCAGCATGCCCTGCGGCCCCCGGTAGGCAATGCTGCCGGTCGTGGGCGTGTAAATGCGGCTGATCAAGTTGAACACCGTGGTCTTGCCAGCGCCATTCGGGCCGATCAGGGTGAAAACCTCACCTTGTTTGACGTCGAAGCTGACTTTGTTGACCGCCAGCACGCCGCCGAAGCGCACGCTCAGGTCCTGGGCCGAGAGTAATGTGTCGGGGGTCATTTGAGGCGATCAGACTTTTGGAAGGACTTCTGCCGCTTGAACATGCCCTTGCGGTAGAACGGGAACATTTGCAAATAGGTGCGCACCTTGAGCCAGCGCCCGTACAAGCCCATGGGCTCGAACAGCACAAACGCAATCAAGACGCTGCCGTAAATCACGCTTTTCAGGCCGGGAGCCTGGCCGATGATTTCCGGCAAAAACGCTTTGCTCAGCGAAATACCCTGCGGCAGGATGATCAGAAAAATAGCCCCCAAAAACACCCCGTGCACCGAGCCCAAGCCGCCGATCACAATCATCAACAGCAAGTCAATCGATTGCAGCAAGTTGAATTGGTCGGGCGAAATGAAGCGCAGGTTGTGGGCGTACAAGGCTCCCGCCATACCGGCCAAGGCCGCTGAAATCGAGAACGACAGCGTCTTGTAATACGCCAGATGGATGCCCATGCTCTGGGCTGAAATCTCAGAGTCGCGAATCGCCACAAACGCCCGGCCGGTCGGCGAGCGCAGCAGGTTCAAAATACCCAAGGTGCACAGCACAGTGAGCACCAGGCAGACAAAGTAGAAGCCAGTGCCACTGCTCAGGTCATAGCCGAACATCCGGATCGCAGCGACCGACTTGCCCGCGTTGCCCCCGGTAACCGACTCCCAGCGCGCAAACACCTCTTCGATGATGAAGCCGAACGACAAGGTCGCCATGCCTAGGTAAATGCCTTTGAGCCGCAATGCAGGAATACCCACCACCATGCCGATCGCCGCAGACAGCGTGCCGGACAGGGCAAGGGCCACCACAAAGGGCACTCCCATTTGCACCAGATAGGCTTGTGTGTAGGCACCTACGCCGAGGAAAGCGGCGTGGCCCAGGGAAAACTGGCCGGTAAAGCCCGCCAGCAGCATCAGGCCGAGCCCCGCAATCGCATAAATCAGCACCAGGTTCAGCTGGGCCAGGCTGTACTCGGTCAGCAGCCATGGTGCGGCCAATAGCAGGACGATCAGCGCGCTGTACCAAAAAACGTGACCGCCGTGTTTGGCAAGCTTGATGTCCTGCGCGTAGTCGGTTTTGAAAATAAAACGCATCAGACTTTCTTCCGCAGTTTTTCGCCGAACAGTCCATTCGGCTTGACCATCAGCATGACCAACACCACCACGTAAGGTGCGGTGTCCTTGAATCCATCAGGCAGGTAGAAGCCGGCAAAAGACTCCACCAGCCCGATCACAAGCCCACCCACGATGGCGCCCGGCAAGCTGCCGAACCCGCCGACCACCGCGGCAGGGAAGGCCTTCAGGCCGATGAAGCCCATGTTGGCGTGCACAAAAGTGATGGGGGCGAGCAGCACCCCGGCAATTGCAGCGACTGCTGCAGCAAGACCCCAAGCCAAGCCGTTCAGGCGTTGCACCGGGATCCCCATGTAGTACGCGGCCAACTGGTTCTGGGAGGCGGCTTGCATCGCGATGCCCAGCTTGGTGTAGCGGAACAGGGCGAATAGGAGGGCGCACAACACGCCGGTCGCACCAATGATGACGAGGTGCTCCACGTTGAGCACCAAGGCGCCAATGCCCATCTCGTTGCCGCCGAATTTCAGGATCTCGTCTTTGTAGGGCACGGCCAGGGCGTTGGTGTCGGTACCAATCCCGGGGATCATGGTGATCAGCCCGCGCGCCACATAGCCGATGCCGATGGTGAGCATCACGATGGAAAACGCAGGTTGCCCCAAGATCGGGCGGATGACCAGGCGCTCCAGCAAGATGCCGAACACAGCCATGCCCAGGATCGCGCTGGGCACAGCGATCCAGTAAGGCATGCCCAGCATGGTCATGCCCACCAGGCCGCCGAAGGCGCCCAACATCATCAGCTCGCCTTGGGCGAAGCTTACGGTTTCGGTGGCCTTGTAGATCAATACAAAGCCGAGTGCAATCAGGCCGTAGATGCACCCTTGTGCTACGCCGCTGATCAGCAATTGAAGGAACTGCACGTTGTCTCCTCTGGAAGTGCAGTTCGGTTATAGCGGGGTGCTCTTCAATCGCCGATAGGGTTCCCACTGATCTCGTTGTCCCTTAGAAAACCCTTTTCCAGATTGGGGCTTCCTGCAGCAGAGTGTCTGCAAATCGTGCCTGTAGCCCTCTATTTATATGCGCAGCTAGCTATAAAAAACGTAGCACTATTCGCCAGTTTTGTTGATGGGACGCGGGCGCCCCTGGTCGTCTATAGCGACGTAGGTGAGTGACGCCTCGGTGACTTTGGTGTAGTTTCCTTGCGACCGGTAACGCTCTGCATAGACCTCGACCTTGACCGTGATCGAGGTGCGCCCGATCCGGCTCACTTTGCTAAAGAAGCTCAAGATGTCGCCCACGCGCACCGGCTGCTTGAAGATGAACTCATTCACAGCCACGGTGGCCATGCGCCCCTGGGTGTAGCGTGCGGGCAGCACCGAGCCGGCCAGATCGACCTGGGCCATGACCCAGCCGCCGAAGATGTCGCCGTTGGCATTGCAGTCCCCCGGCATGGGGATGACTTTGAGCACCAACTCCTGATCGACGGGCAATTGGACATGGGCGGGGCTTGGAACGGTAGACATGGGCACAATCCTGACTTGAAACTTCTCTGAATTGTCCCCCATGCGACCCTCTAGTCTTCCTGCAGCCGCGCCTGCCGCTCTACTGTCGGCGCCCGGCATGCCACCTTCCTCGGATTGGAAGACGCTGCAACGCTTGTTTCCGTACCTCTGGACCTACAAATGGCGGGTAATCGCAGCCCTGGGTTTTATGGTGGCGGCCAAGCTGGCCAACGTCAGCGTGCCCTTGCTGCTCAAACAGCTGGTGGACGCCATGACCCTGAAGCCCGGGGATGCCACGGCGGTGCTGGTGGTTCCGGTGGCGCTGCTCGTGGGGTATGGCGCACTGCGGCTGTGCACCTCCTTGTTCAGCGAACTGCGAGAGCTGGTGTTTGCCAAGGCGACCGAGGGTGCTGCACGCTCCATCAGCCTGCAGGTGTTCCGCCACCTGCATGCGATGAGCTTGCGCTTTCACCTGGAGCGCCAGACCGGCGGCATGACGCGTGATATCGAGCGGGGCACCCGCGGTGTGCATTCGCTGATCAACTATTCGCTCTACAGCATCGTGCCCACCCTGATCGAGGTGACGCTGGTGCTCACGCTGCTGGCGGTTAAGTTTGATGTCTGGTTTGCCTGGATCACCGGCATTGCGCTGGTGGTGTACATCGGCTTTACCGTCACCGTCACCGAGTGGCGCACCCAGTTCCGCAAGAAGATGAACGAGATGGACAGCACGGCGCACAGCCGCGCCATCGACTCGCTGTTGAACTACGAGACGGTGAAGTACTTCAACAACGAAGACTTCGAGGCCCGCCGCTACGACGAAAACCTGGAGCGCTACCGCCGGGCGGCTGTCAAAAGCCAGCGCACCCTGAGCCTGCTTAACAGTGGACAGCAGCTCATCATTGCCAGTGCACTGGTCACCATGCTGTGGCGTGCTACCCAGGGTGTGGTGGACGGGCGCATGACGCTGGGCGATCTCGTGATGGTGAATGCCTTCATGATCCAGCTCTACATTCCCCTGAACTTTCTGGGCGTGATTTACCGCGAAATCAAGCAGAGCCTGACCGACCTGGAGAAGATGTTCAGCCTGATGGAGCGTGAGCGCGAGATTGCTGATTCGCCGGATGCGCGCCCCCTGCAACTGGCGGCTGATGGCGCAGATGTCAGCGTGCGGTTTGAAGATGTGACCTTCAGCTATGACCCCGCGGGCAGTCAAGCCGCAGCGGGCACCGAGGCGCGCACCATTCTGCACCACATCAGTTTCGAGATTCCGGCGGGCAAAACCGTCGCGGTGGTCGGACCCAGCGGCTCGGGCAAGTCGACCTTGGCGCGGCTGCTGTTCAGGTTTTATGACGTGCAGCAGGGCCGCATCACGATTGCCGGGCAGGACATTCGCAACGTCACCCAAGGCAGCGTGCGCCAGGCGATCGGCATCGTGCCGCAGGACACGGTGTTGTTCAACGATACGGTGGAGTACAACATTGCGTATGGCCGTCCCGGGGCCAGCCGCACTGAGGTGGAGTCTGCGGCCAAGGCCGCGCACATCCACGGCTTTATTGCCGCAGCACCCCGGGGTTACGACACCATGGTGGGTGAGCGGGGCTTGAAGCTCAGTGGGGGCGAAAAGCAGCGTGTGGCGATTGCCCGCACCTTGCTCAAGAACCCGCCGGTGATGATTTTTGACGAAGCCACCAGCGCGCTGGACAGCGCCAATGAGCGCGCGATCCAGGCGGAGTTGCAAGGCGTGTCTCGCAACAAAACGACCTTGGTGATTGCGCACCGTTTGTCGACGGTGGTGGATGCCCACGAGATTTTGGTGATGGATGCCGGTCGCATCATCGAGCGCGGCAACCATGCCGAGCTGCTATTGGCCCAAGGGCGTTACGCGTCCATGTGGGCGTTGCAACAAAGCGGGGAGTAAGTGATGGATGTTCTGTTGTTATTGGTAGCGGCACTCGCTTTCGCATGGTTTAAAAAGAAAGACCAGAGCGAGCGGATTGCCTTGTTGGGTTCGACGCTGTCGCGCTTTGACATTGAAAAGCTGATGGAAAGCCTCACCGACGGGTATCTGCGGGCCTTGGGCGAGGAAGATGCCGAGCGCCAGGCACAGGTCTGGAGCTACCTCGAGGTGCAAGAACAAACCCTGAGCGAGCAGTTCGCGGCCTTTGCGGCGGAGTTCGCCACGCTGGAGGCGTCAGCCACTCGCGTGAGCCGTTTGCCGATTGCCATTCCTTATGCGGCCCGCTGGTGGCCGGCGGCGGGGTTTGATGCGCGAGAGGCGTTTGCGGTGCACGCGCGTGGCATTGCAGCCGTGGTTGAAAACCGGGCGGGCTTGGCGCCCAAGCGTCGTGCGTTCACCCTGTCGGCAGAACTCTTTCTGATGCAGCACACCTGCCATTGGTATTGCCGCTCCAAGACGGTGGCCTCCGCCCGTTTGCTGGCCCGGCACAAAACGGCCTATCAGCAGGTGCTGCAGTCGGTGAGCGTGGGTACCAGAGAAGCGTACCTGGCATTGACCGGGCAGAACTTGCCAGGCTGAAAGCGGCAAAAAAAAGAGGGTCCGGCGATCAAGCCGGACCCTCAACCCGTCGCAATTCAACCTTGATTAACCTGGAGTACGTGCGCCCTTAGAAGGTCTTGCGCAAAGAAATTTCAGCGCCTTCGCCCGAGGCATTGCTCTTCTCTGAGCCGTTGGCGTTGAAGCGTTTCTGGGTTTCGCGCACCAGCGAGAAGTGCACGCCGGTCGTTGCATCCAACAGCCAGGCGTAACCGATCCCGATGCGGAAGCTGTCTACGTCAGAGCTGGCGTCGGTCGCGGATTTACGCGCTGTTTCGTCGATGTTGCGCACTGAGGCCCGGATTTCCCCCGGGCCGTAAGGCACGCGAACACCGACGGTGAACACGTCTTGGCTGCCGCTGCCGGTGATGTTGGCTTTGCTGGACCGTGCATAGGTGCCACCTACGCGCACGATTCCGAAGTCGTAAAAAGCGCCCATCGCCACCGTGTCCATGGTCTTTTGGGTGGTGGTGTCCCACTTGTCTTGCTCTTGCTGGACGCTGAATGCGGCTGACGCAGGGCCATTGTTGTAGGCCAGGTGGGCGCCGATGCCATTCGCGGCCGTTTTTTCGCCTTTGCTGAACGTGAGGCCGGCGTTGAATCCATTGGCCGTGGGGGTGGTGTAGTAAATCGCGTTGTTCCACTGGTTGGCCGCCAGTGCTCCACGTGTTCCCATGGAGGCATAGCTGTCGCCGCCGAACGCCTCATAACGGCCTGCTGTCGAAACACCGTATTGCGGGGAATGCAGGCGCCCGAGCTTGAGGTCACCGTATTTCTTGCTGTTCAAGCCGACCCACGCTTTGTCTTTGAACAAAGCGGCGCTGTCGTTTTGCGCACCGTTGTCGGCGTTGAAGCGCATCTCGATCATGAAATAGCTGCTCAGGTCGCTGTTAATGTCCGAGGAGCCTGCAAAGTTCAAGCGTGCATTCGAGCCCTCATCCACCGCTTCCGATGAGGTCGTTTCTTTGGACAGGTCCGAAGGAATGGCGCTTTTCAAGCCGACGTCGAGGCGTCCGGAGATTTTGAGCGGAATGGCGGAGGTCACCGTCGGTGCTGTGGGAGCGGATGTCGGTGCCGACTGTGCAAATGCATTGCTGATCAATGCACACAGGGTGAGCGGCAGCAGGGTGGATGGAATAGGGCGCACTTCAAATCTCCTCGTTGGTGTGAAATCAGTTAACTCGTCATAAGTCAGACGTCAGATGACTGAAATAAAGTTTAGGAGAAAGTCTGAAATCCAAAATCAGTGAAAACCCTGCCGGTGATGGGGCGGAGGGGGACGGGGTCAGGCCGCTTCGATCTTGCGCCGCAGTCGCTCGCGGCTGTTGCTCAAGTGCATGAACATCGCGGCCTTGGCGGACGCAGCATCTTGGCGTGCGATGGCGTCGAAGATGGCTTCATGCTCACGTTGGGCGATCTCTTTTCCGTCCGACAAAATGGGGAGTGCTTCGCCGAACTGGCCCGTCGCTGCGTGGCTCTTGGAGGGCTCTGTGCCTTCGTGGGAGTGAGAGCGCAAGGTGGCATTGCCCAGGTTGCCCAGCACTTCCAAAAAATACTGGTTGTCGGTAGCAGCCGCAATTTCAGCGTGGAAGCGGTAGTCGTCTTCCACCGTGCTCTTTCCCGCCTGCCAGTTGGTCCGATAGCTCTGCAAGGCGTCGCGCATCACCGCCAAATGAGCCTCTGTGCGGCGCAAGGCCGCGAGGTTTGCAGCCTCGGATTCCAAGCTGATCCGCAACTCCAGCATGGCCAAGGTTTGTTTGACATGTAGTTCTGGCGGCGGGGCAGACAGCAGCCCGCCGTTCACAGGTCGCTCCAGCACAAACGTGCCTATTCCGTGACGCGTCTTCACAAAGCCACTGGCCTGCAGGCTGGACATCGCCTCGCGGACCACCGTTCGGCTCACGCTGAACTCCTGCATCAGCAACGGCTCCGGTGGGATACGGTCCCCGGGTTGAAGCTCGCCCGCCAGGATGCGTACTTGAAGACTGTCGACCACCCGCTGTGGCTGGCTCTTGCTGGTGAGGGATTTGGAGGAGGGGGTGGTCATATGAGTGAGATTTTAATGAGAGTGCGAATGATCTCGACCATCCAATTTACGACCCATCAGGGTTAGTACCATCTAAGACGTCAGACGTCTTGGTCTATAGTCACTGTATCAATTTGCGGACATCCCATGAAGATCGAAAAAATTACAGGGCAGATATTCACCTACCCCACCCGGCGGTCGGTGGACAGCGATGGGCACTCTCACCCGGGCGCAGAGAGCCAGGCCAAAATGGCACTGCTTACCCTAGAGGCGGATACCGGCGACAAGGGTTACGCATTCGCGCCCCAGGAAGTGGTGCGCTCTCACGTGTTGGACGCATTTGTTCGCCCGGCGGCAATAGGGCAACACCCGATGCAGCGGGAAAAAATCTGGAAGAGCCTCGAGCACCGCCAACGCGGCAGCGCCGGCCAATTGACCGACCGGGCGCTTGCCGCCGTCGAGCAAGCGCTGTGGGATCTGGCAGGACGCGCACTGCAAACTCCGGTGTACCGCCTTCTGGGTGGCTACCGCGATAAGGTGCCCGCTTACGGCAGCACCATGTGCGGCGACGAGTTGCCAGGCGGGCTGGCCACACCGGATGACTACGCCAACTTTGCACTCAAGCTGGTCGCGCGCGGCTACAAAGGCATCAAGATTCACACCTGGATGCCCCCGGTGCGCTTCGCTCCGGATGTGGACATGGACATTAAGGCCTGTGCTGCTGTCCGTGAAGCCGTGGGCCCGGATATCGCATTGATGCTGGACGGTTATCACAACTACAGCCGTGTAGACGCCTTGCGCATCGGCCGTGCGCTCGAAAAACTCCAATTCGCTTGGTTCGAAGAAATGATGAACGAGCAAAGCATGGAGTCCTATGCCTGGCTCGCCGGGCAGCTCGATATTCCCATCCTCGGGCCCGAGAGTCTTTCTGGCAAACACTACAGCCGCGCAGCCTGGGTGCAGCACGGTGCCTGCGACATCTTGCGCGCAGGTGTACCTGGCGTAGGCGGCATCACACCGACGCTGAAGGTCGCCCATCTGGCCGAGGCTTTCGGAATGGACTGCGAAGTACACGGCAACGGGGCAGCCAATCTGGCAGCCTGCGCGGCCATCAAAAACTGCAAGTGGTACGAACGCGGCTTGCTGCACCCGTTCCTGGAGTACGACGAAGTGCCCGCTTACCTCAACGCCTTGGTTGACCCGATGGACAGCGAAGGCTTCGTTCACCTGTCCCAAAAGCCGGGGCTGGGCGAAGACATCGACTTCGACTACATCGAAGCCCACACCGTGTCGCGCTACTAAAGTTCCAACCTGTAGCAAGGACCTCACATATGTACGAAAACAAAACAACAGGCTTTCTGTTTGTGCTGCCCTTTGTGATCGGGGTGCTGGGCTTCAAGCTCTTCCCGTTTGTGATGAGCTTTGCATTGAGCTTCACGCAATACGACTTCATCAGCCCGCCCCAGTACATCGGTCTGGAGAACTACCAAGAGCTGTTCCAGAAAGATCCGCTATTCCAAAAATCACTGGGGGTCACTTTGCTGTTTGCCGCAGTGGCAGTCCCGATGCGGGTCGGGTTTGCGCTGTTCATGGCCCACGTGCTGAATTTCAAGCTGCGTGGCATCAACTTCTTCAGGTCCGCGTATTACCTGCCGTCCATCCTGGGTGGGTCAATCGCCGCCGCCATCATGTGGCGATTCATCTTCTCCCAAAACGGATTGGTGAACATCGTGATGATGAAGATGGGCCTGCAGCCCATCGCGTGGCTAGCCGACGAGCACTACTCACTCTGGACCGTGGTGCTCTTGTTTACCTGGCAATTTGGCTCCGCCATGGTCATCTTTCTGGCAGCACTCCAGAACGTACCCACCTCCTTGTATGAAGCCGCTGAAATCGACGGCGCCAGCAAGACCCAGCAGTTTTTCAAGATCACGGTACCGCTGATCACCCCGGTGATCTTCTTCAACCTGATCATGCAAATGGTGCACGCCTTCCAGGAGTTCAACGGCCCCTACATGATCACTGAGGGCGGCCCCTTGCACTCTACCTATGTGCTGTCGCTGTACATCTACGACCAGAGCTTCAAGTACTTCAACCTGGGCTACGGCAGTGCGCTGTCATGGGTGCTCTTTGCGATCGTAGCAGGTCTCAGTGCGATCTCTTTCTTCACATCCAAGTACTGGGTCTTCTACTCCGGTGAAAAGGAGCGCAAATAATGCAAGCCGAACTGACTCTGGCAGAGCGTGCCAGCTCAGACGCCTACGCGAACGAGCTCCAGCGCAAAGAAAAAATCAGTGCCGCCGTGCGCTACGGTGTGCTGCTGGTCATGGGCTTGGTCATGCTGTACCCCATGATCTGGCTGGTAGGTGCGTCTTTCAAAACCAATGCCGAAGTGTTTACCGAAATCGGCTTCTGGCCCAGCCGATTTGACTTTTCGGCCTATGCCAAGGGATGGAAGACCAGCACGGAATACACCTTTGCGACGTACTTCCTGAACTCCTTCCTGATCATCATTCCCAAGGTGATCGTGACGGTGATTTCGTGTGTCCTGGTGGCGTATGCGTTCGCGCGTTTCGAGTTCTGGGGCAAGAAATTTCTGTTCAGTGTGATGGTGGGCACCATGATGCTGCCGCTAATCATTCTGCGTTTGCCCCAGTACCTGATGTTCAAGGAATTCGGCTGGATCGATACCTATCTGCCGCTCATTGTTCCATCGGCATTCGCGACCGATACCTTCTTTGTTTTCATGCTGGTGCAGTTCCTGCGAGGGATTCCGCGTGACATGGAAGAGGCCGCCCAGATCGACGGCTGCAACGCGCTCCAGCTTCTGTGGCACATCCTGATCCCCATCCTCAAACCGGCCCTCATCTCGGTCGTGGTGTTTCAGTTCATCTGGAGCATGAATGACTTCATGGGTCCGTTGATTTATCTCTCCAGCGTAGAGAACTACCCCGTGTCCTTGGCACTGAAGATGAGCATCGGTGCCACCGAAGAGGTCGAATGGGCCAGCGTCATTGCCATCTCGGTGGTGGCCTTGATTCCATCGCTGGTCGTGTTCTTCCTGGCACAACGGCATTTCATTGAAGGTGCCGCCAGCAGCGGTATCAAAGGTTAAAGAGGAGCCTCTTGTGGCGCAATTGCAATTAAAAAAAATCGAGAAGACATACCCCAACGGGTTCAAAGCGGTGCACGGCGTGGATCTGCAAATCCGCGATGGTGAGTTCATGGTGTTTGTGGGGCCCTCGGGCTGTGCCAAAAGCACCATCCTGCGGATGATTGCGGGGCTAGAGAGCATCAGTGGCGGTGAGCTGTTGATCGGCAACCAGGTGGTGAACAGCTTGCCGCCCAAGCAACGCGGCATTGCCATGGTGTTCCAGAACTACGCCCTGTACCCGCACATGAAGGTCTATGACAACCTGGCCTTCGGCTTGAAACTCGCAGGTACGCCCAAGGCCGAGATCGATGCGCGGGTGCGTGAAGCAGCCAAGCTGCTGGAGATGGACCATTTGCTGGATCGCTTTCCCAAGCAATTGTCGGGCGGACAGGCCCAGCGGGTGGCGGTGGGCCGCGCCATCGTCAAGCGCCCGGAGGTGTTTTTGTTTGACGAGCCGCTCTCCAACCTCGATGCCAAGTTGCGCGCATCCATGCGGGTGCGTCTGACCGAACTGCATCGCACCTTGCGAGAGCAAGGGCGTCCTTCTACCGTGGTGTACGTGACCCATGACCAGGTGGAAGCTATGACCATGGGTGAGCGCATCTGTGTGCTCAAGGATGGCGAAATCCAGCAAGTCGATACGCCCACCGCACTCTACGACCGGCCCGCCAATGTGTTTGTCGCCGGATTCATCGGTTCGCCGGAGATGAACATCATCCCCGCAGAGGTGACGAACCAGGGGGCTCAACTCTCCATCGGTGGGGTCACGCTGCCAGCGCCCCAAAAGCATATGGAGCGCTTGAAGTCACAGACGCACGTGAAGTTCGGTATTCGCCCGGAACACATCACTGCGGGTGGACACAGCGAATCCGCAGTGCACATGGTGGACGGCACTCTGCGCTTTATGGAGCACATGGGCAGCGAGGTGTTTGTGCACTTCACTTTGGGTGAGATACCGCTGACAGCCCGTGTCCCCGCCGACCAACTCCGCGACTTGGCGGGCAAAGCCCGGGGGGATCGCCATGCTTTCGGTATCCAGATGGATGCGTGCCATGCGTTTGACATGGACACCGGGCTGAACTTGTTCTTGTGACATCAAAAAATCAATGAGGAGACAACCATGAAACGACGTTCTATTTTGCTGGCAGGTGCTGCACTTTCTCTCGCCATGGCGGCAAGCGCCCAAGAGACGACGACCCTGCGCTTTTCTTGGTGGGGTGGTGGTGCCCGGCACGACGCCACACTGAAAGCCATCGCCGCCTTCGAGGCCAAAAACCCCGGCGTGAAAATCAAGGCCGAGTACATGGGTTTCAACGGCTACCTGGAGCGCTTGTCGACCCAATACGCCGGCGGCACCGAGCCGGACATCATGCAAATCAACTGGGCTTGGCTTTCGACCTTCTCCAAGACCGGCGACGGATTCCTGGACCTCAACAAGCACAAGGCCTTGATCGGCTTGAACCAGTTTTCCGAGGCCGACTTGCAGACCGGCGTCATCAACAAAAAGCTCAATGCCTTGCCGGTGTCGTACACCGCGCGCGTCATGCTGTGGAACCGCGCGGCTTACGAGCGCGCAGGCCTGAAAATGCCCGCGACTTGGGAAGATTTGTTTGCTGCCGGACCGGTGTTCAAGCAAAAGTTTGGCGACAAGGCCTACGCGATAGATGGCGAGCTCTACGACATGATTTTGCTGTCGCAGACCTACATCATGCAAAAGCACGGCACGCCCTATGTGCATCCACTGCAGCCCAAGGTCGCCATGTCTGAGGCTGCTGCCCTCGAGTGGGTGCAAACCTACAAAAAGCTGGCGGCTAACAATGTGGCGGTGCCACTGCCGGTGCGGGCCTCTCTGGGCGGCGCTGAGAAGCCGACCGAGCAGCAGCAAGACTGGGTGAGCGGCAACTGGGCCGGCAACTACACCTGGGACAGCGTCATCGGTTTGCGCGCCAGCACCCTGAACAAAGACCAGAAGCTGGATGTAGGTGAATTCTTGACCCTGCCCAATGCCAAAAACTCCGGCATGTTCGGTCGCCCGTCCCTGATGTTTGCGGTGGGCAAGAAGACCAAGAACCCCGAGATGGCCGCCAAGTTCCTGAACTTCATGGTGACTGACCCAGAGGCGATCGCCATCCTCGGTATCACCCGCGGAGTGCCATCTGCAGACAGCCAGTTCCGGGCCATTGTGCGGACCGATGCATTGCAGGGTGCTGAGCTCAAGGCCTTCTTGCAGATCAAAAAGCAAAAAGACAGCGGCAAGATCGATATGCCTTCGCCTTTGTTTGAGAACGCCCGTTTCAACAAGTTCATCCGCGAAGTCTTCGAGACCGTGGCCTACGGCAAGACCACGGAGCAAGAAGCCGCCAAGCGCCTGGTGGAAGAGGGCAACGCCTTGTTGCAACGTATCAAGTAAGAAAGTAAACCCGGACCGCCCATGAGTAAAGCAAGTACCAGACAGTTTGAATTCACCGCCAAAACAGACCCGGATACCGGGGCGCGTGTCACCCGGCTAAGCCCCTTGGACACCGCCTGCCATCGCACTTATTTCTACCAAAAGTGTTTTAGCAATGACGGCAACCGACTGGTGTTTGGTGCGCGGTCTGGGAGTGAATGGCACTATCACCTGCTGGACTTGCAAACCCGGGTCGCGACCCAATTGACCGATCAGCCGGGGGAAAACACCTTCGGTGGCTTTTTGAGCCCGGACGATCGATTTTTGTACTTCGTCCGCGCTGAGCGGGAACTCATCCGCCTGGAGCTCGCCACCTTGAAAGAGGAGTGTGTCTACACCGTCCCTTCTGACTGGGTGGGCTATGGCACTTGGGTCGCCAACAGTGCGTGCACCAAGATGGTCGGTATCGAAATACTGGGGACCGACTGGTTCCCCCTGACCGACTGGAAAAAGTTCGGCGAGATGTTCCACTCCAAGCCGCGTTGCCGCTTGATCCGTATCGACTTGGCGACCGGAGCGCGGACCGTAATTCACGAAGAAAAACTGTGGCTGGGCCACCCCCAGTACCGCCCCTTTGATGACAACACCGTTGCCTTTTGCCATGAGGGTACCCATGACCTGATCGATGCGCGCATGTGGTTTGTCCATGAAGACGGCACCCACCTGCGCTGCGGCAAGGCGCATGAACCGGCTGAGAGTTGCACCCATGAGTTCTGGGTGCCGGACGGCTCGGCGATGGTTTTCGTGTCTTACTTCAAAGGGCGCACCGAGCGTGCCATGTGTTCCCTGGATCCGGTCACCCTGCAAACCCGGGTGCTCACAACCATGCCGCCGTGCTCCCATTTGATGAGCAATGCGGATGGCAGCTTGGTGGTGGGCGACGGATCCGGCACCCCAGTGGACGTGTCGGACAGCTCGTCCCACAAGGTCCAGAACGACCCCTATCTGTATGTGTTCGACCTCAAGGCCGGTAATACCCGCAAGCTTGCGCGGCATGACAGCTCGTGGCGCGTGTACCTCGGTAACCGCCAGGTCACCCATCCCCATCCGTCGTTTACGCCGGATGAGCGGCAGGTGCTTTTCACTAGTGACGCCGAAGGCGAGCCTGCGCTCTATCTTGCGGACCTGTAAATCCGGCAACTTGTAGGGCCGGTTTGGGGCGGCCAATGGTGAATCCATGCGTTTCACGCATAATGCGCGCCCATGGAAACCAAATGGCTCGAAGACTTCGTGTCTCTGGCTGAAACCCGGAGTTTCAGCCGCTCTGCGCAACTGCGCCACGTCACCCAACCCGCGTTCTCTCGTCGCATCCAGTCTCTAGAGGCTTGGGCGGGCACCGATCTGGTGGACCGCAGCAGCTACCCGACCCGGCTGACACCGGCGGGTGAAACGCTCTACGACCAGTCCCTGGAGGTGCTGCAGGCTCTGCAAAGCACCCGTGCCATGCTGCGCGGGCATACCACTGCCGCCCAGGACGTCGTGGAATTTGCGGTGCCGCATACGCTGGCGTTTACGTTTTTTCCGGCATGGGTGTCTGAGTTGCGCGAGAAGTTCGGCCCCGTGAAGAGCCGGTTGATTGCACTGAATGTGCACGACGCGGTGATGCGCCTGGTGGAAGGCAGCTGCGACTTGCTGATCGCTTACCACCACCCCTCCCAGCCCTACCAGTTGGATGCAGACCGCTATGAAATGGTCAGCCTGGGGGAGGAGATCGTCGCCCCGTACTCTAAGCCGGATGCCGATGGCAACCCGATGTTCTGCTTGCCCGGCAAACTGGGCCAGCCTTTGCCCTATCTGGGCTATGCACCCGGCGCCTATCTGGGCCAGATGGTGGAACTCATCTTGAAGCAGGCAGACGCCCCGATCCATTTCGACCGTGTCTATGAGACCGATATGGCTGAGGGCCTCAAGGCCATGGCTCTGGAGGGGCATGGCGTCGCCTTTTTGCCGCACAGTGCGGTCAAGAAAGACCTGCGTGCCAAAAAACTGGTCAGTGCTTTGCCTGCGCACATGAAAGGTCTGCAAATCACCATGGAGGTGCGCGCCTACCGCGAGCGTTTGGCCCTGCGGGAGACCGGTCGCGGGCTGAGCGCAGCCCAGCGCGCCCACACGCGAGCGCCCAAAGGCTCAGCGCAGGCCCTGTGGGACTATCTGCACGCCCAAGGCAGCATGCCGGCCTGATAGTTGCTTGACCCCAGAATCGCCGCTTATCGCTGCTACAAGCTGAAAGCGGCACCCCGGGCAGGTGTGAGCCCTGCCTCTATTTTTATGTCGTTGGAGTTGACATGATCTTTCGTTCTGTACGGGATGCCGCAAAAGCCTTCGGTCTATGGACTTGCTTGGGGGCCGCTGCCTGGGGGGGCGCGGCGCATGCCACAGGCGTGCTCGACCGGGTGGGTGCCGGTGGCAAGCTGCTGATCGGGCACCGTGAATCCTCCATTCCGTTTTCGTATGTTGATGCCGACAAAAAACCGGTCGGCTATGCGGTGGATTTGTGCCTCAAGTTGGCAGACGCGGTGCGCAAGAAAACCGGCGCCAAAAACATGCAGGTCGACATGGTGCAGGTCACCTCTGCAAACCGGATTGCCATGGTGGCGGAGGGCAAGGTAGATCTCGAGTGCGGGTCCACCACCAACAATGCCGAGCGGCGCGAGAAAGTGGCCTTCACCGTTCCGCACTTCATTACCGGCGCCCGTTTGCTGGTGCGCGCCAACGCACGGATCGACCGGATTGAAGACCTCGAAGGTAAGAAACTGGTCTCTACCAAAGGCACGACGCCGCTCAAAGCCGCTGAACAAGCCAACCGTGAGCGCCTGCTGGGGCTCACGATTCTGGAGGCACCTGACCATGCCAAGGCGGTCGAGATGGTCGAAAAAGGCGATGCTGATGCCTTCGTCATGGATGACGTGTTGCTTTACGGCCTGGCCGCCAATCGCCCCAAACCGGATGCCCTGAAGGTGGTGGGCAAGTTTTTGACGACCGAGCCCTTGGCCATCATGCTGTCCAAAAATGATCCGGAGTTCAAAAAACTGGTCGATGAAGAAATGCGCCGGCTGATCGTCAGCAAAGAGATACAGCCGATCTACGACAAATGGTTTTTGAGGCCGATTCCGCCCAACGACAAGGCCCTGAATCTGCCGGTGAGCTATTTGCTGCGCGATTTCTGGAAGTACCCCAGCGACTTCGTGCCGTTCTAAGCGGTAGCGCGGCCCCTGAAACAGGCCGGCGGGTTTTGGGACAATAGCGGCCATGACCTCCACCGCCACTCCCCAATCCCTCACCATTACCCGCCCTGACGACTGGCACTTGCATGTGCGCGACGGTGCCGCCCTGAGCACCGTAGTTCCGCACACGGCCGCCCAGTTCGGCCGCGCGATCATCATGCCCAACCTCAAGCCGCCGGTGACCACCGCCGAGCAGGCGTTGGCGTACAAGGCGCGTATCCAGGCCGCGGTGCCGGCCGGTGTGCAGTTCGAGCCCTTGATGACGCTCTACCTCACCGATAACCTGCCTGCCGATGAAATCGCCCGCGCCAAAGACGCCGGTGTCGTGGCCGCCAAGCTTTACCCCGCAGGCGCCACCACCAACAGCGACGCGGGTGTGACCGATTTGCGCAAAACCTACAAGACGCTGGAGGCCATGCAAAAGGCCGGTCTGTTGCTCTTGGTGCACGGCGAAGTGACCAGCAGCGATATCGACCTGTTCGACCGCGAAGCGGTGTTCATCGACACCCAGTTGATCCCGCTGCGCCGCGATTTTCCTGAGCTGAAAATTGTGTTCGAGCACATCACCACCCTCGAGGCTGCGCAATACGTGCAGGCGGTAGACCGCTTCACGGCGGCTACCATCACCGCCCACCACCTGCTCTACAACCGCAACGCCATCTTTACCGGCGGTATCCGTCCGCACTACTACTGCCTGCCGGTTTTGAAGCGTGAGACCCACCGCCAGGCGCTGGTCAAGGCGGCGACCAGTGGTTCCCCCAAGTTCTTCTTGGGCACAGACAGCGCCCCCCATCCTGCGCACCTCAAGGAGCACGCCAGTGGCTGCGCTGGCTGCTACACCGCACACGCCGCCATGGAGCTGTATGCGCAGGCCTTTGATGCCGCAGGTGCGCTCGACCAGCTGGAAGGGTTTGCCAGCTTCCATGGCGCAGACTTTTACAGCCTGCCCCGCAACACCGGCAGCATCACGCTCCAACGCGAAACCTGGACGCCACCTGAGAGCTTTGCTTTCGGCGAGACCACCCTCAAGCCGCTGGCCGCAGGCGAAGCATTGCAGTGGCGTTTGGTCTAGAAGCTATTGACTGGGCTGCGCCGTGGCTTTCACCCTGGCGCAGCGTGGGTGAGCGCGTTGCGCAAGGCGTGGACGCCGGACAAACTGTCGCCCAGGCCCTGAATACCCGGGGTGCGGCTCCGGTGCGCTTTATTCCGCAGAGTGAGCTGCCATCCGGCACGGCTTATGAGCAGCATATTTTTGACACCGGCGGCGTGCCAACCCGGGACGGCCTGCACGACTTTTTCAATGGGCTGTGCTGGATGCACTTTCCGCTGGCCAAGCAAAAGCTCAACCGTCTGCAGGCCGAGCAGATCGCCCAGACCGGCATCCAGCCGGTACGCGGTCCGGCGCGGGACGCACTCACGGTGTTTGATGAAAACGCGGCACTGCTGATCGCGCCCGATGCCTTGTGGGATGCGCTGGCCGCCAAAGATTGGACGCGCCTGTTTGGCCCCTTGCGCCCCTTGTGGGCCGAGGCGACATTGATCTTGTTCGGCCACGCGCTGCTGGAAAAGCTGGTTTGCCCACGAAAACCGATCACAGCCCACGTATTCCGTGCGCAGGCAGCTACAAATTCAATAGCAGATTTGGATGCGTGGTTGGCTGGCGCCCTGAGTGCCCCCATGCTGGCTGCCAAGCCCTTTGCCCACCTGCCGGTGCTGGGCGTGCCGGGCTGGTGGCCCGACAACACGCTGCCCGGTTTCTACGAAGACACCAGTGTCTTCCGGCCGCTCAGGCCTTCAGCTTGAGCAGGTGCACCATCACCCGCGCGGTGGTGAGGTCAAAGTCAATTTGCGAGTGGAAGTCTTTGCCGGCGAGCCAGGAGGCGTCCCAGCGGTTTTGCTTGAGCGTGGCTTTCCACTCTTCGTGCTGGGTCGCCAGGCGGATCGCCTCCACCATGGCGCTCTGCCGCGCCACCGGTACCGCTTGGCCGGTGAAGACGCCGCGCCAGTTGGCCATGTCGAGCTGCAGGCCCTGATCGCGCATGGACGGAATGCCAAACGAGGATTTGCGGGACGAAACGCCGATCGCCCGCAACTGGCCGCTCGCAATTTGTGCGCTGAACTCGCTGAATCCGGAGATGCCGATGGTCGCCTTGCCCGACAACACGGCGGCAGCCACTTCAGCGCCGCCCGCAAACGGCATGTACACCAATTCCTCTGGGGCGGCACCTGCGGCACGGGCGAAAACGCCCGCAAAAATATGGTCGACCCCACCGGCCGAGCCGCCCGCCACGGGTACCGCCTTCAGCGACGCTTTCATGGCGGCTGAGAGGTCGGTCGCGGTTTTGATCGGCGAGTTGGCGGCTACCACCATGACCAGGTAGTCGCTGGTGAGCCGGGCCAGCGGAGCCAGCACCCCCATGTCAACCGCGGGCTTTTGCAACGCCACAGCACCCACCATGACGGTACCGCCCATGATCAGGGTGTGGGGATCTGCGGCATATTTCTCTGCGTAGTAGGCCAAGCCGAGCGTGCCGCCCTTGCCGCCTTTGTTTTCGTATTCGATGCTGTCGACGCTGCCTGTGGCCAGCAGCGCGCTGCCCAGTGCACGGCCTGTTTGGTCCCAGCCACCGCCGGGATTGGCCGGAATCACCATCCGCAGCTTCGGCGAAAGCTTGCTCACCGGCGTGGCCTTGGCGCCCGCGGCTTTGGCTGTCTGTGCAAAGCCTGCAGTGGCGGCCATGAGTGTGCTGCCTGCGGCCCATTGGGCAAGGAGGGTGCGACGGTTGATCAGGTGCATAGAAGGGCCTGTTGGGGAAAGAGCAGGCTATTCTCACCGCTTGAGGCGGGTATGGAGTCGCACAAATTTGTAAAAAAGTAGCCATTCAGAATGCCCATAAACTTCATGGGCTCAAGCGGCGAGGTGCTTGAATTCAGGCCCCGCGCCCCTACTATCTGCATCAACGGCCCGTAAAGGGCGCTTTTCCGAGAGAAAACCATGAAACGCATTTTTTTGTTTATTTTGACCAACGTGCTGGTGGTCGCTGTGCTGGGCGTGGTTGCCAGCCTGCTGGGGGTGAACAAGTTTTTGACCTCTAACGGCCTGAACCTCGGCGCTTTGCTGGGCTTCGCCCTGATCATGGGCTTTGGCGGCGCCATCATCTCCTTGCTGATCAGCAAGCCCATGGCCAAGTGGACCTCGGGTGTGCAAATCATCGAGCAGCCCCGCAACGCCGACGAGGCCTGGATTGTGGACACCGTGCGCAAATTTGCTGACAAGGCCGGCATCGGCATGCCCGAAGTTGGCATTTTCGAAGGCGAACCCAACGCATTCGCCACAGGCGCCTTTAAGAACAGCGCCCTTGTGGCCGTGTCCACCGGGCTGCTGCGTGGCATGACCCGTGAAGAAATTGAAGCCGTAATCGGCCACGAAGTAGCCCACATCGCCAACGGCGACATGGTCACCATGACCCTGATTCAGGGCGTAATGAATACGTTTGTGGTGTTTATCAGCCGCATCGTCGGATACGCGGTGGACAGCTTCTTGCGCAAGAACGACGAGCAAAGCAGCGGCCCGGGCATCGGCTACTACGTCACGACCATCGTCATGGACATCGTGCTCGGCTTTGCAGCCGCCATGGTGGTTGCCTGGTTCAGCCGTCAGCGCGAGTTCCGTGCCGATGCGGGCGCCGCTCAGTTGATGGGCCGCAAGCAGCCCATGATGAACGCCCTGGCCCGCCTGGGCGGCATGACCCCCGGCGAGCTGCCCAAGAGCGTGGCAGCCATGGGCATTGCGGGCGGTATCGGTCAGTTGTTCTCCACCCACCCGCCCATTGAGCAGCGCATTGCGGCCCTGCAGGCAAATAACGGGCAGTAAACCCGGCAGCGCTTGGCGCTGTGCCCAATGAACCAACCCCTTGCCGCTGCATGCGCCAAGGGGTTTTGTTTTTTGACGTGCTACAAACCTTGTTTGTATTTCACTTCTTCGCCTTATGGAATTCACTACTTGGCTCGCCTTCTTTGCTGCCTCCTGGGCTATCAGCATCTCGCCGGGCGCTGGCGCCGTGGCCGCCATGAGTGCCGGGCTGAACCACGGTTTCCGGCGCGGCTACATCACCACTTTGGGGTTGGTGTTGGGCATCTGGACGCAGATTGTGGTGGTGGGCGTCGGGTTGGGCGCGGTGGTGGCAGCCAGCAGTACGGCGTTTCTGGTCATCAAATGGGCGGGGGTGGCGTATTTGGTGTGGCTGGGTATCCAGCAGTGGCGAGCACCCGCGGTGCCCTTGGCCACCCAGGCTGAAGACGCCCCGATCGTCACTGCGCGCACCATGATCTTCCGTGCCTGGGTCATCAATGCGCTGAACCCGAAGGGCACGGTTTTTCTGCTGGCCGTGATGCCGCAGTTTTTGAATCTTGCGGAGCCGCTGCTGCCGCAATACCTGGTCATCGCAGCCACACTGGCCTTCACCGATCTGGTCGTGATGGCCGGCTACACCGCGCTGGCAGCCCGGGTCCTGCGCGCACTCACGTCTGAGTCGCACCTCAAGGCCATGAACCGGGTGTTCGGCGGTCTGTTTGTGGCCGCAGGTACCTTGCTCGCGTTGTTCAAACGAATCGCTTAAGCCGTGTCGATCGCCCACATCGCCGCCCGGAGTCGCGGCATCCTGCGTTTGCATGGCTGGTTGCTGATGGCATGGGCTGCCGCCGTCGGGTTGGCAAGCTCAGCAGTCTTGCTCCATGGTGTAGGCGTGCACTCCTTGGCGGTGCGCTATGCGGTCGGCGCAGGCGCAATTTACTTTCTTGGCTTTGTGGCGGGGGGCTGGGTATATGCCCGCTGGTGGAACCGGTCTCAGGAGGCGGCTCGCGCAGAACTGCAGCATGCAGATGCTGTCGACTTTCTGGCCTATGGCCAGCAGGAAGAACGCATCCGCAAGCGTTTCCAGTGGGGCGATGGCGTGGACTTAGGCGGCGGCTGGAGTGGGGATGACCCGCTCAGCGCCATTCTGGCGGTGTTGGTATTGGTGATGTTGGCCGCATTGGCTTTGCTGGCGCTGGGGCACTTCCCGCTGCTAGCCACCGAGGCGCTAGCGGGTTTCTTGGCAGAGGTGGTGCTGGAGTTCGTGATCGGCGCTGTCATTGCGCGCCGAGTCCTGAAGCCGCGCAGCCTCTACGACTATTGGGTCGTGATGCTGCGCAAAACAGGGCTTGCCGGGTTGGCTTTGGTGATTGCTGCTGGCTTTACAGGCTGGCTGCTGCAAACGCTGCAGCCCGAAGCTGCTACTTTGTTTCAGGTCTTTCGCTAACGCCCGTCGATGTGACGGCGTGAGCCGTGTCACGCTGCGAGTTGCAACAGCCCTGCGTTGTCCGGCAAGCGGCTCTGTTCAATCCGGAACATGCTCACCACTTCTTTCAGCCGTGCAGCTTGGTGTCGCAGACTGTCGGCAGCGGCCGCGCTTTCTTCAACCAGGGCAGAGTTCTGCTGGGTCACCTGATCGAGCTGCATGATGGCCTCGCTGATTTGGGTGAAGCCTGCGTTTTCCTCGGCAGTCGCGGCAGAGACTTGGTTCATCAGCTCATTGACCCGTTGCACACGGCCCACGATGCCTTGCACCGAGGTGCCCGCCAATTGGGCCTGGTGCTCGCCGGTGGCGACCCGACTGATGCTGTCGCCGATCAGGTTTTTGATTTCTTTGGCCGCTTCTGCACTGCGTTGTGCCAGGCTGCGCACTTCAGACGCCACCACCGCAAAGCCGCGCCCTTGCTCACCTGCGCGCGCTGCCTCCACGGCTGCGTTCAGTGCAAGGATGTTGGTTTGGAAGGCGATGCCGTCAATAACACCGATGATCTCGCCGATCTTTTTGGAAGACTGGGCAATGGACTGCATGGTGTGCACCATCGCATCCACATGGCGGCCGCTTTCCAGTGCCGCACCGGATGTTTCATTGGCCATGGCGCTGGCCTCACGCGTGTGCTCTGCATTGAGCTTGACGGCGCTGGCGATCTCTTCAGTAGACGCGGCAGTTTCTTCGAGGTTGCTGGCTTGTTCCTCGGTCCGCGCACTCAGGTCTGCGGTGCCGGAGGCAATCTGCTCTGACGCAGAGGCCACCTGCTCGCTGCACTCATGAACCAAGCCGGCCATGTGGGTCAGGCTGTATTTCATGCGCAACATGGCGGCCACTACGCTATCGGTTTGCTGTTGGTGAGCCGGGATGATCACGGTCAGGTCGCCTTTGGCAATCGCATTCGCGACCCGGACCACCTCCGCCGGTTCGCCCCCCAGTTGGCGGGTCAGGCTGCGGGTAATGACGGTGGCGATGCCCAAGGCTGCGAGCACAGCCAAGACGGAGAGCCACAGGGTAGTCTGTACAGCCGCTGCGCCCTCTGCTTTGGCGAGCAGGCCCTCCAGGGCGATGGTGTCTGACTGGCCCTCGAGCAGGGCATCGGAGGCGGCGGTCAGCTTGCTCAGTGGGCCCCGCACATTTTTGACCAGGTATTCACCTGCCTCTTGTGTATTGCCTGTCTGGATGCGCTTGACGGCTTCGTCTCTGACAGTGTTGAAGGCCATCAACGCCTCTTCAACGGGTTTGAAGAGTTCCAGCTCTTTGGGGTTGACGATGGTTTTTTTTAACTTTCCAAATGCATCGTCCGCAGCCTTTTGGCCTTGGACGACCCGACTCAGGGTGTAACTCGCTTCTTCCGCATTGCTTATTGCCAACCCGACCACAGCAGCCCGCATATTGCGAACCTGCACATTGATGCCCAGTTGCAGCTCGGCGGCAAGGATCACCTTGACCACGCTTTCATCCACGATGTGATTGACGTTGTCGTTGATGTTGCCTATCCGGTAAATGGCAGTGCCGCCAATGACCAGAAGCAATGCGATCAGCAGGCCGAAGCCTGCGGCCAGCTTGGTGCTGACTTTCCACGAACCAAATGTTGGCATGGTGCCCTCCCTGTTTTTGTAAGCACATGCTAAGCCTTGTGCTGCCAAGTGGGAAGTCCCTAAACCTTAAAAGGTCTGATTCGGGTGCGCCTGCGGTTGCAGCCGCCAGCGGGGCGCGCTGCCTGCTCGGACGGATTTAGCTCAGCATATCCAAGGCCAGTGCTTCCGCCACTTTGATGCCATCTACGCCGGCCGACAGAATGCCACCGGCATACGATGCGCCCTCGCCTGCGGGGTAGAGGCCGCGCACATTGGTGCATTGCAGGTCCTCGCCGCGCGGAATCTTGATGGGGCTGGAGGTGCGGGTTTCCACGCCGGTGAGCACCGCATCGGCCATGTCAAAGCCCTTGATCTTGCGGCCGAACACCGGCAACGCCTCGCGCATGGCCTCAATGGCGTAGGCGGGCAGGGCAGGGGCCAGGTCGCCCAGCTTCACGCCGGGTTTGTAAGACGGCGTGACGCTGCCGAACTCGGTGGAGGGCTTGGCCGCAATAAAGTCGCCCACCAGTTGGCCGGGCGCTTCATAGGTGCTGCCGCCCAAGGTGTAGGCGCCGCTTTCGAGCTGGCGTTGCAGGGCAATGCCCGACATCGGGTGAGCGGCCTTCGGGTCTTTGGCCTTCAGGGCGGCGGCTTCTTCTGCATAGTGCTTGCCGCGCTCGGGGCCGAAGGCGTGCACAAAAGCGGCCTCGCTGTCCGGGTAGTCGGGCGGATCGATGCCCACCACCATGCCGGCGTTGGCATTGCGTTCGGCGCGCGAATATTGGCTCATGCCGTTCGTGACCACGCGCTCCGGCTCGCTGGTGGCGGCCACCACCGTACCGCCCGGGCACATACAAAAGCTGTACACCGCCCGCCCGTTGGCGGCGTGGTGCACCAGTTTGTAGTCGGCAGCACCCAGCAGCGGGTGGCCTGCGTGGCGGCCCCAGCGGGCGCGGTCGATCACGCTTTGCGGGTGTTCGATGCGAAAGCCCACAGAAAACGGCTTGGACTGCATGGCGACGCCGCGCTCGTACAGCATGGCAAAGGTGTCCCGCGCACTGTGACCCAAGGCCATGATCACATGGCTGGTGGGCAACTCATACACGCTGCCGTCTTGAAGATTTTCGACCTCTAGCCCCCGAACTGATTGCGCAGACTGCTCCTGATTTAGGAGCAAGTTGTTGACGCGCTGCTCAAAACGGATGTCGCCGCCGAGGGCAATGATTTGCTCGCGGATGCCCTCCACCACCTTCACCAGCTTGAAGGTGCCGATGTGGGGGTGCGCTTCATACAGGATTTCGGAGGGCGCACCGTATTGCACAAATTCGTGCATTACCTTGCGGCCCAGAAAGCGGGGGTCTTTGATTTGGCTGTAAAGCTTGCCATCCGAAAAGGTGCCTGCGCCGCCTTCACCGAACTGCACATTGCTCTCGGGCTTGAGCGTTTTTTTGCGCCACAGGCCCCAGGTGTCTTTGGTGCGTTGGCGCACGGTGGTGCCGCGCTCCAGCACGATCGGTTTGAAACCCATTTGGGCCAGCACCAGCGCCGCGAACATGCCGCAAGGCCCAAAGCCCACCACGACCGGGCGCAGGGGCATGTCTGCGGGAGCTTGGGCCACCATGCGGTAGGCCATATCGGGAGTGGCACTGATGTGCGGATGGTTGGCGTGCCGGATCAGCAAGGCGGCTTCCTGCGCCGGGTCTGCCAGTGTCAGGTCCACGATGTAGACCGCCAGCAGGTCGACCTTGCGGGCGTCAAAGCTGCGCTTAAAGATATGCAGGCCGGCGATGTCGGTGTCTGCAATGCCCAGCGCTTGGGCGGCCAGTGCCTGCAGGGCCTCCACCGGGTGGGCTACCGGGGCGCGGTCGGCCTCGGTTTCTGCAGGGGCATCAGCTGCGCGACGCGCCTCCACGGGCAGGGCGGAAAGGGGGAGTTTGAGTTCGGTAATTCGGATCATGGCACGGGCTCGTGGTTATCAAGCAAGGCCACGATTTTACGCGGGCTGGGTCAATGCAGTCCGGTGCGCGGGGTGGCGGAGGGGCTGTAGCCAAAGAGTTTGCGGTAGTCGCTCGCGAACTGGCTGAAGTGCCAGAAGTTCCAGTCAGCGGCCACGTCGCGCACGGTGGCGCGCGGGTTGCCGCGCAAGTCGCGTCGCGCGCCATTGAGGCGCAAGATGCGCAGCGTTTGCACCGGCGTCATGCCCAGCACGTCTTCAAAACAGTACTGCAGGGTGCGCCGGCTCACATGCAACTGCTCACACAGGTCGGGCACGGTGACGCTCTGGTCGTGATGGGCCAGCAGGTAATCCCGCGCTGCGGCCACGATGCGCTGGCGCCTGCTGAAGCTGTCGCGCACCCCGGCATCCACCACGCTGGTGTCTAGCAAGGGCAGCAGGGCTTCCAGGGCATGGGTTTGCGCGTGCACCGGATCGGCCGGCACCCCGTGATCGGGCTGCAGCAATGCACTCAAGGTGTGCAGGCACTGCTTCAGTGCTGCCGCAGAAGGGTGCAGTATTTCGGCGGCCTGCAGCCGGCCCCAGTCCACATCAAAGCCCAGCGCTTGGGCGGCGCTGTGCAAGGTGTCTTGCCGTACCACCAGGCCGAAGATGGTGTAGTCGGCCGGCGTCACCAGCTCAAACTCTTGGTGGCCCGGGCGTACCAGCACGCTGTGGGGGGCCGCCGTGCGCCCGTTGATGCGGGTGATGTCCGCCGAGAACGGCAGCCCGAACCACATGGCATCTGGCCACACGCAGCAGGACTGCCGCATACCCTGGCTGGTGCTCTCGCGAAACACCTGCATCCCCGGGAGCTGGATTTCTTCCAGGAGCCCGTGGAAGGTGCCGCAGGTGGTCTGGTCGTAGCACTGCTCCCAGTTGGTGAGGTTGGCGGCGTGCTCGTCCGCATCGCGGGCCTCGACGACGCGCAGACCGGCTGCAGTGTGGGTTGTGGGGTTCATCAAGCTTCTCTCCCGTGATGCAGTCCGGGTTCGCACCGTCCAGGTGCGCGCCGCAAGTCTGCCGATTTTTGATACCAGCTTACGGCGGGACTGCCTACATTCACAGCTAGCAAACCCTATGCCGAGCTGCATCGGACCTTGACTCAACCTTGTTGGAGAACCCACATGTCATCTGCGCATTCCACGGGCGTACACACGCTCAAACCGGTGCTCAGCACCCTGCAACTCTGGGGCATTGCCGTGGGGTTGGTGATATCCGGCGAATATTTCGGCTGGAGTTTTGGCTGGGCCTCGGCCGGTACCCTGGGCTTCACGGTCACCGCGCTTTTCATCGCGGCGATGTACACCACTTTCATCTTCAGCTTCACCGAGCTGACCACGGCCATTCCTCACGCCGGCGGGCCTTTTGCTTACAGCAAGCGGGCTTTCGGCCCCACCGGTGGCTATCTTGCCGGGGCTGCCACGCTGGTGGAGTTTGTGTTTGCCCCACCCGCGATTGCGCTGGCGATCGGGGCTTACTTGAATGTGCAGTTTCCCTCGCTGGATCCCAAGCTCGCGGCCCTGGGCGCCTACCTGGTGTTCATGACACTCAACATCGTCGGTGTGCAAATTGCTGCCACCTTCGAGTTGGTGATCACCGTCATCGCCATTTTTGAGTTGCTGGTGTTCATGGGTGTGGTGTCCCCCGGTTTCTCGATGGCTAACTTCACCAAAGGCGGCTGGGCGGGTAGCGATGATTTCAGCTGGGCCGCGATTCCCGGCATGTTTGCCGCCATTCCCTTCGCAATCTGGTTCTTTCTGGCGATCGAGGGTGTGGCCATGGCTGCCGAAGAGGCCAAAGACCCCAAGCGCTCGATCCCGATTGCCTACATCACCGGCATCTTGACGCTGGTGATCCTGGCCGTCGGCGTGATGGTATTTGCCGGCGGTGCTGGCGACTGGACCAAGCTGGCCAACATCAACGACCCGCTGCCCCAAGCGATGAAACTCATCGTCGGCGAGAACAGCGGCTGGCTGCACATGCTGGTGTGGCTGGGCCTGTTCGGTCTGGTGGCGTCGTTCCACGGCATCATTTTGGGTTACTCGCGCCAGATCTTTGCTCTGGCCCGTGAGGCCTATCTGCCGGCTTACTTTGCCAAGGTGCATCCGCGCTTCAAGACACCACACCGCGCCATTCTGGCGGGTGGCGTGGTGGGCATTGCCGCCATCTACAGTGACTCTTTGATCACCATCGGCGGCCAGTCTTTGACGGCCAATATCGTGACCATGTCGGTGTTCGGCGCCATCCTGATGTACATCTTGAGCATGCTCAGTGTGTTCAAGCTGCGCCGGTCGGAGCCTGCCATGGTGCGCCCTTTCCGTGCACCGCTGTACCCCTTCTTCCCGGCCTTTGCCTTGTTCGGCGCGCTGGTGTGCATGGCCACCATGATCTATTACAACCCGCTGATCTTCGGCTTGTTTGTGGGCTTCCTTGTGTTGGGCTATGTCTACTTTAAGATGACCGGACAACAGCGCGCCGACGCCACGTTGGCAGGCATGAGCGCACCGGTTGCCAAGTAATTAGTCCTGTTCGATTCCAGTTTTTTCGGATTCACTGACGTGCCAAGCCACCCTTACCAGCACACCGTTGCAAGCCATGTTTATGGTTTTCGGGACCTCAAAGACCTGATGGCCAAGGCTACGCCCTTGCGCTCAGGCGACATGCTGGCAGGGGTGGCTGCACACACCGCGCAGGAGCGGGCGGCGGCGCAAATGGCCTTGGCCGAGCTGCCCTTGCGCACCTTTTTGACCGAAGCCTTGGTGCCCTATGAGGCGGACGAGGTCACCCGCTTGATTCTGGACAGCCACAGCGCGGCGGCGTTTGCGCCGGTGAGCCACCTCACGGTGGGGGACTTCCGCAACTGGCTGCTCAGTGATGCGGCAGATACGGATGCCCTCACGGCACTGGCACCCGGCATCACGCCTGAAATGGCGGCGGCGGTGAGCAAGCTCATGCGCAACCAAGATCTGATTTTGGTGGCCAAGAAGTGCCGGGTGGTGACGGCGTTTCGCAACACCATCGGCCTGCCTGGCCGCATGGCGACGCGCCTGCAGCCTAACCACCCCACCGACGACGCCACCGGCATCGCCGCCAGCTTGCTGGATGGTTTGCTCTACGGCAGCGGGGATGCGGTGATTGGCATCAACCCCGCCACCGACAACGTGGCGCAGGTGATGAAGCTGGTGCACATGATGGGCGATGTCATCGCGCACTACGGCATCCCCACCCAAAGCTGTGTGCTCACCCATGTCACCAACACCATCCAGGCGATTGAGCGCGGTGCCCCGGTGGATTTGGTGTTTCAGTCGATCGGCGGTACCGAAGCCACCAACAGCAGCTTCGGCCTGAACCTGGCCTTGCTGGCCGAGGCGCGGAGTGCAGCTCTTTCGCTCAACCGGGGCACGGTGGGCGACAACGTGATGTATTTCGAAACCGGGCAGGGCAGCGCACTCTCGGCCAATGCGCACCACGGCATGGATCAGCAAACCTGCGAGGCGCGGGCTTATGCGGTGGCGCGTGCTTTCAAGCCCTTGCTGGTGAATACGGTGGTGGGCTTCATCGGCCCCGAGTATTTGTTTGACGGCAAGCAGATCATCCGTGCGGGGCTGGAAGACCACTTTTGCGCCAAGCTGCTGGGCCTGCCCATGGGCTGCGATGTCTGCTACACCAACCACGCCGAGGCTGACCAGAACGATATGGATGTGCTGCTCACCCTGCTGGGGGCCGCGGGCTGTAACTTCGTGATGGGCATCCCCGGCTCGGACGACATCATGCTGAACTACCAGACCACCTCGTTCCACGACGCCCTGTACGCCCGCAAGGTGCTGGGACTGCGGCCTGCGCCCGAGTTCGAGGCTTGGTTGCAGCGCATGAATATTTTTCAGGGGCAGGGAGCCGGCTTGGTGCTGCCGCCCGGGCTGCCCGCCGCCTTCGAGCAAGCCTTGTTGCCCTTGGCTTGAGGTGACGCATGTCTGACACACAGTCACCCGTCACCGCCAACCCATGGGCAGCTTTGCGCCAATTCACCGATGCCCGCATTGCCTTGGGCCGCTCCGGCGTGAGCTTGCCTACGAGCGCGCACCTTGCGTTTCAATTGGCCCATGCCCAGGCGCGGGATGCCGTGCACCGCGGCTTGGATGGCCCCGCCTTGTCGGCGCAACTTAGCGCTGCGTGGCCGGGTCTGCCGGGCTCTGTGCTTCAGCTGCACAGTGCGGCCACCGACCGCAACCACTACCTACAACGCCCCGATCTGGGACGGCGGCTCGACATAGCGTCGCGCGATTCGTTGGCCCCTTCAGAGGGGACCTTGGAGGAGCGACCATTCGACGTGGCGTTTGTGATCGCAGACGGTCTTTCCGCTTTGGCTATCGAGCAAAACGCGGCACCGTTCTTGGCTGCATTGCATCAGCGCATGGTGAGCGAAGATTGGAAAGTCGCGCCCCTGTGTGTGGTGCGCCAAGCCCGCGTCGCCATTGGCGACGAAATCGGGCAGGCACTGGGTGCGAAGGCGGTGGTGGTGCTGATCGGGGAGCGCCCGGGCCTGAGTTCACCGGACAGTATGGGCTTGTACCTGACCTGGATGCCCCGGGTGGGGCTGACGGACGCGAGCCGCAATTGCATTTCCAATGTGCGGCCCGCAGGGCTGGTGGTTGACGAAGCAGCTTACAAGTTGCACTTTCTGCTCGCCGAATCCCGCCAACGCCAGCTCTCCGGGGTGGACCTGAAAGACGAAACCGCGACCGCGGCCACTGCCCTGAACACGGGCCACGGCAACTTCCTGCTGAAGTAAGCCGTGGCCTTCATAAGGCATCGGGCTGGCAAGTTGCCCAGTTTGAAGTTCAGCCGCGGGCTATTGAAAAGCTGACGATGCAGTCTGCAATGTCGTTCGTGGCCTTGGCGTGGTCCCGCAGCCAAACGCGACCCTTTTACTCGCAAATTGCGACTAATAATTGGCCTCCCATTCACCGACCCAACACCATGACCAACACCCTGCGCATTGAACGCGCCACGCTTGCCCAGCTCGACACGGTGGCACCGTTGTTTGATGCGTACCGCCAGTTCTATGAACAGGCGCCGAACTTGCCCACTGCGCGCAGTTTCATCGCAGACCGACTGCAACGCAACGAGTCCACCATTCTGCTGGCCTACGATGCCCAAGGTCTTGCCGTGGGCTTTTGCCAGATGTATGCGTCGTTTTGTTCCGTGGAGGCGGCACCCATTGTCGTTTTGTACGACCTGTTTGTGTCGCCAGTCGCCCGCAAAACTGGCGTCGGGCGCGCGCTCCTGTTGGCGGCCCGCACCCATGCCGAGTCCCATGGTTTTGCGCGCATGGACCTCACCACCGCCAAAACCAACACCACGGCACAAGCGCTGTACCGCTCCCTTGGTTGGGTCAAGGATGACGTGTTTGATGCCTACAACCTGCCGCTGAAAGCATAAAAAAAGCCCGGCGCGTGCCGGGCTGTTTAGTCAGTGAGCAATGCCCAAGACAGGCTTATGCAGGCAAGTACCCTTCCACCGACAGGTAGCGCTCGCCGGTGTCGTAATTGAAGCCCAGCACGGTGCTGCCTGCGGGAATCTCGGGCAGCTTCTGGGCAATGGCGGCTAAGGTTGCGCCGCTGGAAATGCCGACCAGCAAACCTTCCTCACGCGCGCTGCGGCGGCCGTACTCGCGGGCAGTTTCTGCTTCGACCTGAATCACGCCATCGAGTAGCTCGGTCTTCAAGTTTTTGGGGATGAAGCCCGCGCCAATGCCCTGAATCGGATGGGGTGCAGGTGCACCACCGCTGATCACGGGTGATGCGGAGGGCTCCACGGCAAACACTTTGAGCTGCGGCCACTTTGCTTTGAGCACTTGGGCTACCCCGCTCAGGTGTCCGCCGGTGCCCACGCCGGTGATGATGTAGTCCACGCCATTGGGAAAGTCGTTGGCGATTTCCAGGGCGGTGGTGCGCACATGCACGTCGATGTTGGCGGGGTTTTCAAACTGCTGGGGAATCCAAGCGCCGGGGGTCTGGGCTTTGAGTTCTTCAGCGCGGGCGATGGCGCCCTTCATGCCCTTTTCGCGCGGTGTCAGGTCGAAACTGGCGCCGTAGGCCAGCATCAGGCGGCGGCGCTCGATGGACATGCTGTCGGGCATGACCAGAATCAGTTTGTATCCCTTGACCGCTGCGACCAGGGCCAGGCCCACGCCGGTGTTGCCGGAAGTGGGCTCGATGATGGTAGCGCCGGGTTGCAGCGCGCCGCTGCGTTCTGCGTCTTCGATCATGGCCAAGGCGATGCGGTCCTTGATGGAGCCGCCCGGGTTGGTGCGCTCGCTTTTCACATATACCTTGTGGCTGTTGCCGAACAGTTTGTTGATGCGGATGTGGGGCGTGTTGCCGATGGTTTGCAGGACGTTGTCGAATGCCATGGGGTGTCTCCGTGATGGGGTGTGCAGCTGATTATTTTGTAGCAAAGCCGTGAATTGCTAGCGACAGTTTGCACATATCGATATTCCGGCGCCGGCAGGCCCGATAATCGGGGGGTGAAGCCCGCCAGACCACCGCTGGTGCAATTTGGGAAACCAAGCACTGGAGGAACGTCCGGACTGCATAGGGCAGCGTAGCAGTTAACGACTGTCCACTGACAAGCAGGCCACGCAAGTGGCAGGCCCTAAGGTGAGGATTAGAGCAACAGAGACGAGCCGATTTAGTTCGGGTGAAACGGGCAATCTCTACGCGCAGCAATACCAAGTAGGCCAACGTTGACGGGGCCCCCGGAGTTGGCGGGTAGGTAGCATCGAGCCGTTTGGGTGACCAGCGGCCCAGAGTAATGGTGGTCACGTGGGGGAAACCCCATGCACAGAATCCGGCTTATCGGTGGGCTTCACACTTTATTTGTTGTATGGTCGAGTCTTCACAGTGTTTTTGGCGGAGGCTCTATGCGACCGATTCTGGAACTGTTGGAGAAACACGGGGGCTCTGTCTGGAGTCTGAACCCGGAAGACAGCGTCTACCAGGCGCTTGAAATGCTGGCGGACTGCAACGTCGGTGCGCTCATGGTGATGGACGGCGACAAGCTGGTCGGCATCTTCTCGGAGCGGGACTACACCCGCAAAATTGCGCTTGCAGGCCGATCTTCCAAAGACACCCAAGTAAAAGACATCATGACCTCGGAGGTCATGGTGGTCGGCCCCAAGACGCGCACCCAGGAGTGCATGGCCTTGATGAGCCAGAAAAGAATCCGCCACTTGCCGGTGGTCGACGGCACCAAGGTGCTGGGCATGATCTCTATCCGTGACTTGATGGACGACATCATCAAAGACCACGAACAGACGATCAGCCAACTGCAGAGCTATATCGCGAGCTGACCGGCCCTTAAAACTTTTCCCAGCCCGCCAAATACCGCCACTGTCCGACCGGCAGGTCGGCCAGAGTGACGCGGCCCAAGCGGATGCGTTTCATGGCCAGTATCTGCAGGCCGGCTTTTTCGCACAGGAATGCAATCAGTCCGGGGTGTGAGCCCTTGATGGCAAAGCGCAGGCGGCTGGATTCGGGCGTGGTGCTGTTCACACTCACCTTCACTTGCGGCAAATCCAAGCGCTCGTCTTTGAGCGCGTAGCCGATCGGCTTGAGTGCATCCGGCTCGATCTCGCCTTGGACTTCCACCAGAAACTCGTGTTCCATGGTGGACATATCTTCGGTGAGTTTGCGGGTGGTGCGCCAGTCTTGGGTGAACACGACCAAGCCTGTTGCGCCGTTTTCGAGCTCGACGTCCGCTTCCAGATGGTTGAAGTGGCGTTTCAGGACCCGGGTCTCGCTGGCATCGCCCTCCCAGCGCTGGGCGGGGGTGAGTAGCAGGCGTGCATTGGGCGGCGGCACTTTTGCACCGCGGGCGGGCGGGCGCATGGGAGCGCCCGCGCGGGTCGGAGGCAGTTCTTCCAGACCGTCGGTGTGCCCGGCAGGCTTGTTGAGCAGGATCGTCACCGGAGTGAGTTCCATGAGGCTGGCGTTGGGGTCCAGGGTGATGGTCTCGTGGTCTACCCGGTGTTGGGGCTCTTCAATCACCTTGCCATTTACTTGTACCCAGCCACCTTCAATGTACTGCTCGGCCTCTTTGCGGGAGCAGTCTTTGAGTTGCATGACCTTTTTGGACAGGCGCTCACCGGTGTCCGGCAGTGGCGCAGGTGCAGGCCGGTGCCGCGGAGTGGCGCCACTGGCAGGGCGCGCCGCACTGCGAGTGCCTGCAGACTCCGCCCGTGGGGGACGTGAAGCGCCCGCACGTTCAGGTGGGCGTGGATGGCCGTCCGCAGGTCGGCTGCGCAACGGGCGAGGGGGGGCACCATCGCGCGGTGCGTTGCCGGCCGGCCGCGCCGCGCTGGCGCGGGGCGCCGAAGAGGGCGCTGAAGCAGGGCGCGGGGCCGGGGTGGCCTGGCGTGCCGGGGTCTGACCCGCAGGCAGGCGCTTGGGGGTCTTGGCTGCGGGATTGAGCTTGAGGGTGTTGCGGGTCATGGCCGGCCTTTTTCGTTATCCAGTGCGTAAATGCGTTCGACGTGGGCCAGCAAAGAGCGCTTGGCGACCGGCCAGATGCGCGGATCCACGTCGTCATAGGCCAGGGGCAGCCAGTCATCCATGCTGCCATGGGGGTGCGCTTGCATGACGGCGGCAATTTTTGCTTCGCGCTTGAGCCGGTGGGCTTTGAGGTGGGCAATCGCATCGAGTGCCGCCTCCATCACATGGCCATGGGCTGGCAGGATGAATTGCACCTGGTGTGCCTCGCAGGCAGCGCTCAAGGCGTCCAGCGATTGCAGGTAGTCGTGCATATTGCCGTCTGGCGGGTCAATCACGGTGGTGCTGCCGTTGAGGATGTGGTCGCCGCTGAAGAGCAGGCCGTCCTCTTCGAGTAAGAGGCAGACATGGTTGGCCGCATGACCCGGGGTGTAGATCACTTGCAGGGTGTGCACCGGTTTCAGTGCACTTTCTACATCTAGCCCAGGCAGCATATGCGCGAGTAGCTCCTGATTTAATAGCGGTCGATCAGGGGTGAATGCACTGGCTGCGCGCGCAGTAGGCGCAGAGGGCAGACCCAGAATCGGCGGGCCGCCCTGGCAGAGCGCCTGTAGCGGGGCGGCGCCGGGCGAGTGATCCGGGTGGGAGTGGGTGCAAACAATCCGCAAAATGTTGCCGCCTGCGCCGTCTTCAAACGCGGCCGCTTGCCACAAGCGCTGCAAGTGGTCGGGGTCGGCGGGGCCCGGGTCAATCACCGTAAAGCCGGTCGCAGGCTCACCCACGAGGTAGCTGTTGGTGCCCGGGCCTGTCATCACCCCGGGGTTGGGCGCGGTCAGTCGCAAGACATTGCGCAGTAATGGGGTGGGGCGGTCGGTTTGCCAAGCGTCAACGAGCGAGGCGGATGCCGGCGACAGTGCGCCGGGCAAGAGAGAGGTGGGTCGGGCCATGCGGCGGATTGTGACGCCAAACGGGGATAATGAAACGATGCGAATCCAGTTCACCAAAATGCAGGGCGCGGGCAACGACTTCGTGGTGCTCGACGAAACCCGTGGCCGCCTCGGCCTGACCCCTGCGCATTACCGCTATCTGGGCGACCGCCACTTTGGCGTGGGTGCAGACCAGATTTTGACGGTGCGGCCTTCTCCGGGAGAAGGCATCGATTTCGAATACGTGATCCACAACGCGGATGGCAACGAGGTCGAACAGTGTGGAAACGGCTCCCGCTGCTTTGCCCGTTTTGTGCGCGACCAAGGTTTGACGACCAAAGACCGCATCCGCGTCAAGACGATGAAGGGCGTGATTGAGCCCCTGCTCACCCCCGATGGCCGGGTCACGGTCGATATGGGGCCCCCGGTGTTTGAGCCGGCCGAGATTCCTTTTGACGCCACGGGTTTGAGCCTCTTGCCCATGGGTTCTTGGGGTTATTGGCCTCTGGCCGGCGTTGATCCTGCGCAAGGCGCTCCCCTTTTGATAGCTGCGGTCTCGATGGGCAACCCCCACGCGGTCACCCTGGTGGCCGATGTGGATACGGCACCGGTCGGCGTATGGGGCCCGCACGTGCAGGCCGATGCACGTTTCCCGCAAGGCGTGAACGTGGGCTTTTTGCAGGTGGTGAGCCGCAGCGAAGTGCGCTTGCGTGTTTACGAGCGCGGCGTGGGCGAAACCCTGGCCTGTGGCACCGGCGCTTGCGCGGCAGTCGTGGCGGGCATCCGTCTGGGGCTGCTGGACGCGCGGGCGAACGTGCAAACCCGGGGTGGTGTGCTCACCATTGCGTGGGCGGGCCTCGGGCAATCGGTGTTCATGAACGGCCCGGCCACGACTGTTTTCCACGGCGAAATTGATTTACCCGAATAACCTGACTCTGCTCACGATGACTACACCTATCAACCAAGCCTTGGCAAACCCGATCACCGAAGACGACATTGCCAACTTTCTGGCGAACAACCCCGATTTCTTCCAGCGCCACGCAGAGCTGTTGGCCACGGTGCAGTTCACCAGCCCGCACAGCCACCGCGCTGTGAGCCTGCAAGAGCGTCAGGCAGAAATGCTGCGCGAGAAGATCAAACTGCTGGAGCAGCGCATCATGGAAATGATCCGCCACGGCAATGAGAACGTGCTCCTGTCCGACAAAATTTTGCGTTGGGCGCGCTCGTTGTTCCTCACCATCAACCCGGCAGAACTGCCCACTGAGATCGTGCGGGAGATCCAGGATCAGTTTGCGGTGCCCCAAGTGGGCTTGCGCTTGTGGGGCTTGGCGGAGAGTTTTGCCGGTATTCCTGCTGCGCAAGCGGTGAGCGAAGACGCTAAAGTATTTGCCACTTCCTTGAATGAGCCCTTTTGTGGGCTCAACACCGGCTTCGAGGCCGTGAGCTGGCTGGACCAGCCGACCGGCATGAGCTCGCTGGCCTTGATCCCGCTGCGCAGCGGAGTGGCCGGCAGCTCTGCCCCTGCTTTTGGCATGTTGGTGCTGGCGTCCAGCGACTCTCAGCGCTTTAACAGCAGCATGGGAACCGAGTTCTTGGCCCGCATCGGCGAGATCGCCAGCGCCGCCCTGTCGCGCTTGCGCTGAGTTAGTTATCACCGCCATGCCCGCGGACGATCGTGCCCTGATCGACAAGTATCTGGAGTTCGTGCGGGTTGAAAAGCACTTGGCGGCGCGCACCGTCGAGCTCTATGCCTTGGACCTGGCCCGCCTGCACGAGCAGGCAGAGCGCGCCGGTGTCGGGTTGCGTGAGGTGCAAAACCATCACATCCGCCGCTGGGTCGCGCAAATGCATGGCGCGGGCCGCAGCGGCCGTGGCATTGCATTGATTTTGTCGGGGTGGCGGGGGTTTTTCGCCTGGTTGGGGCGGGATGGGCTGGTGCCCAGCAATCCGGTGCAAGACGTGCGCTCGCCAAAAGCCCCCAAGCCATTGCCCAAAGCGCTGGCGGTCGACGATGCAGTGCAATTTGCAGACTTTGAGAGTGATGACGATGCCTGGTTCGAGGCCCGCGATGCCGCCATGGTGGAGTTGCTCTACGGCAGCGGCCTGCGGGTCGGGGAGTTGGTGGGTCTGGATGTCGTGGCTGGCAAAGACGCCAAAGGCTGGGTCGATCTGCAGGCGGCAGAAGCCCATGTGCTGGGCAAAGGCGCCAAGCGCCGCAGTGTGCCGGTCGGCGCCACCGCCCTGAAGGCCTTGCAACGGTGGCTGGACTTGCGCGGCCCATCAGGCACCCGGGGCGCAGCACCCGTGCCCGCGTCTGGTGCGGATGCCGCGTCTGCCCTGTTTACTGGCCGCAATGGCACCCGGCTCACGGCGCAAAGCATCTGGCAGCGCTTGAAGCGCCGCAGCCAGCTTGCGGGCTTGAATGTGCCGGTGCATCCGCATATGTTGCGCCACTCGTTCGCCAGCCATGTGCTGCAAAGCAGCGGCGACTTGCGCGGCGTGCAGGAGCTGCTGGGCCATGCCAACATCACCACTACACAGGTGTACACCCGGTTGGACTTCCAGCACCTGGCCAAGGCTTACGACGCTGCGCATCCCCGCGCCAAGCTCAAGCGCTGATCGCCGAATAGCGCTTTTTTGCAAAAATTTCATGACTTTCTTGCGAAGCCGGAAAATGCGGCATATAATTGTGGTCTTGCAACGCGGGAATAGCTCAGTTGGTAGAGCGCAACCTTGCCAAGGTTGAGGTCGAGAGTTCGAGACTCTTTTCCCGCTCCAAATTCACCCTCAAGGGTTTCAAAAAAGGTCAGCACATTGCTGGCCTTTTTTGTTTTCTGCGTCTGCTCTCGCGCTTACGGGTGGCAGCGCACCTCAAGCGACAATACACCCCATGAAAATCATTCGCCTGCGCGCCGGTAAAGAGCGCTCCTTGTTGCGTCGTCACCCTTGGATCTTCGAGTCCGCCATAGCCAAAGGGGGCGGTGACAGCGGCGAAACCGTGCGGGTGGAGTCGGCGGAAGGGGCGTTTTTGGGTTGGGCCGCGTTCAGTCCGCAATCCAAAATACGTGCACGGGTCTGGAGTTTTGATGAGAAGCAGCGAATTGATGCTAGCTTTTTTATAGCTGCTTGCGCAAGCGCTATCGGCGCTAGAGCCCGATTTGATATCAAGAGTGACGGCGTTCGGCTGATCCACGGCGAGTCCGACGGCTTGCCAGGCCTGATTGTCGACCGCTATGGCGACACGCTGGTCGCGCAGTTCACCTCAGCGGGTGTCGAGAAATGGAAGTCCGCCATTGCCGATGCATTGCTCTCCGCCACGGGCTTGACCAAACTGTATGAAAGGTCGGATGCCAGCAGCCGTGCGCTCGAGGGGTTGCCTGAGGCCACTGGCTGGTTGCGCGGTGAGGGGCCCACCGATCTGGTGCTGCGCGAGCACGACTGGACCTTGGCGCTCAGCATTTCCGAGGGCCACAAAACCGGCTTTTACCTGGACCAGCGCGACAGCCGCCACCGGTTTGCAGAGGCGACTCGCCGCTTGGGTTTCCAGCGGGTGCTCAATTGCTACTGCTACACCGGCGGGTTTACCGTGGCTGCGTTGTCCGGTGGTGCCGGGCATGTGACATCGATTGATTCCAGCGGCCCTGCCATTGAAAAAGCGCGTGCCAATGTGGCGCTCAATGGTTTCGACGCCAGCCGGACCGCCTTCATGGATGCCGATGTCAACGCCAGCCTGCGTGCCTTTGCGGCCGAGGGGCGCACCTTTGACGCCATCATTCTGGATCCGCCCAAGTTCGCGCCGACGGTGGCCCACGCCGAGCGCGCAGCCCGGGCGTACAAGGACATCAACCGTTTGGCGTTCAAATTACTGGAGCCGGGTGGCGTGCTGTTTACCTACAGCTGCTCGGGCGGCATCAGTGCGGACCTTTTCCACAAGATCATTGCCGGAGCCGGCTCGGATGCGGGCGTCGACGGATTTATTACCGACCGCATGGGCGGTGCGCCGGACCATCCGATGACGATTGCTTTCCCGGAAGGGGAGTACCTCAAAGGCCTGGTGGTGATGCGCCGCTGACCCCACCGGCCCTTGTGCCCTTGAATTGCTGACTACACTCCCCAGTTGCTTTGTTTGCACTGCACCATTTTTGGAATTTGAATCATGAGCTTGATCCCCGCCACCATCCTGACCGGCTTTTTGGGTTCCGGTAAAACCACCTTGCTCAAGCGCGTGCTGGCTGAGGCCCATGGCCAAAAGATTGCCGTGATCGAAAATGAGTTCGGCGAAGAGAATATCGACAGCGATATTCTGGTCAGCGACACCAACGAGCAGATTATTCAAATGAGCAATGGTTGCGTCTGCTGCACTATTCGCGAAGACTTGCGCACTACCTTGAAAGACTTGGCAGAAAAGAAGCGCAAGGGCGAGCTGGATTTTGAACGGGTGGTAATCGAGACTACCGGCGTGGCCGACCCTGGCCCGGTGGCGCAGACCTTCTTTATGGACGATGAAATCGCCGAGACCTATTTGCTGGACTCGATTCTGACCTTGGTCGATGCCAAACACGCGGTTCAGCAGCTCAATGATCGCCAGGAGGCGCGTCGCCAAATCGGGTTTGCCGATCAGATCTTTATCAGCAAGTCTGATTTGGTATCTAAAGAGGAGCTGGATGCCTTGATGCACCGCATCAAGCACATGAACCCGCGCGCGCCGCAAAAAGCGGTGCATTTCGGCGAAGTGTCTCTCCAAGAAGTGTTTGATCTGCGCGGCTTTAACCTCAACGCCAAGCTCGATATTGACCCTGACTTCCTCAAGGACGACCACCACCACCACGACCATGCCCATGGAGAGCATTGCGACCACCCGTCGCACGCCCATGACCATGCGACCCATGGTCACCACCACCATCACGAAGATGATGTGAAGAGTTTTGTGTTCAAGTCAGAGCGTCCGTTCGATCCTGCCAAGCTGGAAGATTTCCTGGGTGCCATCGTCAATATCTATGGCCCGCGCATGCTTCGCTACAAGGGCGTATTGAATATGAAGGGCACCGACCGCAAGGTGATCTTCCAAGGCGTGCACCAGCTCATGGGCAGCGATTTGGGCCCTGCGTGGGGTGAGGCTGAAGTGCGCACCAGCAAGATGGTGTTCATTGGTATTGATCTGCCCAAGGACATTTTCTTGCAAGGCATGGAGCAGTCTTTGGTTTAACGGTATCGAGGGGAGCTGCGTACGGCTGCTGTCACGGCCGTCGTTGCTCATGATCATTTGGATGGAACGAGGGCAGGGGGTGCTATGTTTGTCTCGCTTTTGCAACTTATGGGTTTTCCTTCAGGTAAGCCTGTACACTCGCGCGCCGAAGAAACCCGCTCCGAGAGGCCTCGAAAAGCCTCCAGAGTGGCTGCAGCCACCAGCGACGATGTGCAGGTAGAACCTGCCAGGAGACAAGAAGTGAACGCGAAGTCCGGGAAAGATAGCAAGGCCAAAGAAGCCCCTGCCAAAGTCAAGCCAGCTGCCGTCAAGGCCGCTGCAAAATCCGCTGCCAAGCCAACCGCGAAAGTCGTTGCCAAAGCACCTGTCGCTACACCACCGAGCAGCAAAGCCGCTGTCAAAACCACGGTTCCTGCCCCTGTGAAAACAACTACCAAGACTGCTGACAAAGCGCCTGTGAAATCCGCCGCCAAAACAGCTGCTGCAACGCCTGCAAAAACCAAGCCTGCCGCCGAAAAAGCGGTTGTCAAACCGATGGCCGTTGCCGCGCCGGTGGTTGCTCCGGCTCCCGCAGTGCCTGCCAAAGCAGGCCGCCCGTCTTCGCGACTGGCCCAGCTCACGGTGCCCTCTATGGCGCAGTCAGTCGCCTCAACGGCTGCCAAAGCCAGTTATAACCAGTCCATGTCTTCCCCTGTTATTGCTCCCGTAATTCCTGCTATCGTGAAAAAAGACGCGAAACTTGCCAATAATTGGAAAAACAAAACGGTGACCGAAATGACGGATGCTGAACTGTTGGCGATGCCCGACTCCGAATACATGAACGAGATGCAGCTCGCATATTTCCGCCTGAAGCTCACCGAGCTCAAGCGCGGAATTCTCGCGAGCGCCGGAGAGACCACCGAGCATTTGCGTGAAGACACCTCGGTCGTGCCCGATCCAGCGGATCGCGCAACCATTGAAGAAGAGCACGCTTTGGAGCTGCGCACCCGCGACCGCGAACGCAAGTTGCTCAAAAAGATCGAGCAGTCCATCGGACGTATCGATTCCGGCGACTATGGCTATTGCGATGAAACCGGTGAGCCTATCGGTGTCGGTCGTTTGCTGGCCCGCCCGACGGCGACGCTCTCTTTGGAAGCGCAGCAACGCCGCGAGCTGAAGCAGAAAATGTTCGGGGATTAATCTCCCTTTAACGCAGGCTACCTACCGCTGACATGGCAACCAAAGACGAACGTCCAGGCCTACTTTCCAAAGTGGCGATGTTCGTCCGCAATCCGACCAAAGACTGGTCGGATATCTCTCGCACCGAGACAGAGCCGGATAGTGCCTACGACAAGCAGGCGCTCAAGGCCATGATTGAGCGCAAGCGACAAAACGACTTTGTCCGCAAGCGTGAATTCGACCAGCTCCGCAAACTGCGCAACAGAGACCCCTCCGCGGTCGCCAATCTTGCGCGCCCTTCGTTTTTCCAGAGCAGTATTCCCACCGACCCCGATGGTCGTGCGGTGACCCTGAAGAAAATCGATGAAATCGAAGCGCAGATGTCCAGGCAGTGGTGGAAAGGCAAGCAAGACGCTGCTGCCGCTGCAAATGCAGGGAGTGAGCAGCGCCCGTCCGCAGTTCCTCCTGCCAGTGACACACAACAATCTGTGTCGTCGAGTGGCGCCTCTGCCGGCACCCGGTATGGGGGGGGAGCCGCTGCATCCACATTGCCCATCATGCGCGGAGTAGCTGATCAGCCGGGGGCAGGCGCACCGCAAACGGAATATGCGGCCACGCAAATGGGCCAGCCGACGGAGCCAATGTTTGCGCCGCCGGCGTCCAAGGCGCCTGGGAGCAAGCCTTCATTCGCCCGAGCCACAGAGTCCTCTGATCTCTCGTTCACGACCTCCAAGCTGCTGGCTTTGGAGGTTTCCGATGCGGCGGCTGACCCTGAACTGGAGGAGGCCGCCATCCGCTTTGCCAATGGCGATGATCACGGGGCGGAAAGTAGCCTGATCAGCGCGTTGCGACGCGGTGTGGCGGATGCCTCGACGGCGTTTAACTGGGCAGCTGCCTTGATGGACCTTTACCGAGCCACTCAAAATCGTGAGCGTTTTGATTGGGCTATCGTAGAGTTTGCGCACCTGTGGGACGAGCGGGTGCCTCGTTGGGATGTTGTTCAACTCAACACGGCGTTCGGCGCGGAAACGACATTGGCGGCGCCTTTTGTGCCAGAGCCAGTGGCTGGAGAGTACGTCGAAGCGGATCCGATGTGGTCCTGCCCCCAGTTTTTGGACGTCCAAGGAATGGAGGCTTTGCGCCTGGTACTGTCGACTCAGCCGATGCCATGGACTTTGGACTGGACTGCGCTTGAGTGTATTGATGCTCCTGCGATGCCTTTGCTTTCTGGCTTGTTTGCCAGTTTGTGCGACGAGCCCGTCTCGCTGCGGTTCGCCGGTGCATCGCAATTGTTGACGGCGCTGCAATTCTTGACGCCTTCCGCCAATCGCAGTGTTGATTCTGCGTGGTGGATTGTTCGTTTAAACGTTCTCCGAGCTTTGCAGTGTCTTGACGATTTTGAGCTGGTGGCGTTGGACTATTGCATCACCTATGAGGTTTCTCCCCCCGCATGGGCTCCGGCGCGCTGTGATTATTCAGCCGTTCATTTCCGCTCCGCTCATGCAGCTTCCGCCGATTTCGTTTCGACTTCGCCGATGGGTGCGGGCTCGGTCACCTTGACCAGCCAAGAGTTGCGCGGAGTCGTGGCTGGCGATACAACGGCGCTGTTGGCGGGGCTGGATAGCGCACGGGACCAGTCCAACAACATTGTGGTTTCTTGCAGATTTTTGGTCCGGGTCGACTTTTCGGCGGCGGGAACGATCTTGAACTGGGTCGTTTCGCGTCAGGCCGAGGGCTGTATGGTGCAATTCCAAGATGTGCATCGCTTGGTCGCCGCATTTTTCAATGTGATTGGCATCAGCGAACACGCACGCGTCGTGCTACGCGACCTTTAAATTTTGGTTCGCGCGGGGAGGACAGCCCCCCGCTTGCAAACTTTTGTTTCATCCCCAACTCCCCCCTATGGAACAATTTCACGGAACGACCATCATCAGTGTGCGGCGCAAAACAGCTGCGGGTGTTCAGGTCGCAATCGGTGGTGACGGACAGGTCACTTTGGGCAACATCGTGGTCAAGGGCACTGCCCGTAAAGTGCGCAAGCTCTACCATGGCAAAGTACTGGCCGGCTTTGCGGGTGCTACGGCGGATGCCTTTACCTTGTTTGAGCGCTTTGAAGCCAAGCTGGAAAAACACCAAGGTCATTTGGTGCGAGCGGCGATTGAGCTGACCAAAGACTGGCGCACCGATCGCGTATTGCGCAAGCTGGAGGCGATGTTGGCGGTGGCAGACAAAGATGCGTCGTTGATCATTACCGGAAACGGGGATGTGCTGGAGCCCGAAAACGGGATCGTCACCATCGGCTCCGGTGGTGCATATGCCCAAGCGGCGGCGGTTGCCTTGCTCAACCACTCTGATTTACCGGCCGCGGATATTGTGAAACGCTCACTCGAAATTGCAGGTGAGCTGTGCATCTACACCAATATGCACCACACCATCGAAACCTTGTAACTCCTGCCTTTTCGAAGTTTTTTATGCAGACGCTCACACCCCGCGACATCGTTGCCGAGTTAGACAAACACATTGTGGGCCAGGCGCAGGCCAAGCGTGCGGTTGCGATCGCACTGCGCAATCGCTGGCGCCGGCAGATGGTCGAGGGCGATTTGCGTCATGAAATTACGCCCAAGAATATTCTGATGATTGGCCCTACAGGCGTTGGTAAAACGGAGATTGCGCGACGCCTCGCGAAACTCGCCGATGCGCCGTTTATCAAAGTAGAGGCAACCAAGTTCACCGAGGTTGGTTATGTCGGCAAAGACGTGGATGCCATCATTCGCGATCTGGCAGAAATCGCCGTAAAGCAGGTTCGGGAGCAAGAAAAGCGCAAGCTTGCCCGCCGGGCTGAAGACGCTGCCGAAGAGCGCATTTTGGATATCTTGGTGCCCCCTCCCCGGTTCGATGCCAGTGCCACGCCGGCAGCCGACGTCCCCGAGAGTGCCACGCGCCAAGCGTTTCGCAAAAAGCTGCGGGAAGGACAGCTGGATGACCGTGAAATCGAGTTGGACCTCGCCATGCCAGCGCCCAGCTTGGAAGTCATGGGGCCTGCGGGCATGGAAGAGATGACCGAGCAGCTTCGCGGGCTCTTTGGTCAGATGGGCCAAGGCAAGAAGCAAACCCGCAAATTGCGGATTGCGGAGGCCGCCAAATTACTGGCCGAGGAAGAGGCTGCCAAGCTGGTCAACGAAGACCACATCAAAACCCAGGCGATCCAAACCCTGGAGCAAAACGGCATTGTGTTTATCGATGAAATTGACAAGGTAACCTCCCGTGGCGAGGGCAATGGAGGCGAGGTTTCCAGGCAAGGTGTTCAGCGTGATCTGCTCCCCTTGGTCGAAGGAACCACGGTCACCACCAAGTACGGCATGGTGAAGACGGACCATATTTTGTTCGTCGCATCGGGCGCCTTCCATTTGAGCAAGCCGAGCGATCTGATTCCTGAATTGCAGGGGCGCTTCCCGATCCGTGTGGAATTGCAGTCTTTGTCGGTTCAAGATTTCGAAGCCATCTTGACCCAAACCCATGCATCGTTGATCAAGCAATACCAGGCTTTGCTGGCCACCGAGTCTGTATCGCTGGAGTTCACAGCGGGTGGCATTACCCGGCTTGCGCAGATCGCTTTCGATGTGAACGAGCGAACCGAAAACATCGGGGCTCGCCGCTTGGCGACGGTGATGGAGCGCTTGCTGGATGATGTGAGTTTCGATGCGGGAGACCTGGGCGGCCAAACCATCCAGATCGACGCCCGCTATGTGGACGAGCGCCTCGGAGCGCTGAGTCAGGACGAAGATTTGTCCCGATTTATTCTGTGATCTGTGAAAAAGCGGATAAACGGTAGGCCCTTCAAGCATCACTTTCAGAGCATCTGCTAAGTGCTTAATTTAGAACGGTTTTTAAGGCGCCGCCGCCTTTAGAAACGCTTCTAAGTCCTTGATTTCATTGGAAAAAATTCGCGCAGGGCATCTTGCGAATAAGCCGTTTGCTGATACAGTGCAAAAAAGTGCAATTTAGTGGTGAAAAGTGCCATGAAATTGCTGTTTGAGTGCTGTCTCAGTACAAAGGTGGTTTTACGTGTTCCAAGGGGCTTCGTCTCTCAGTCTTGATGCCAAAGGTCGCCTGTCGGTGCCGACACGGCATCGTGACGTCTTGAGTGCGACGGCTGCTGGACAACTCACGATCACCAAACACCCCCATGGCTGCCTGATGGTGTTCCCGCGTCCGGAGTGGGAAAAGTTCAGGGAGCGCATTGCTGCGCTACCGATGTCGGCGCAGTGGTGGAAGCGGATTTTTTTGGGCAATGCCATGGATGTTGAGATGGACGGCACCGGCCGGGTGCTGATCTCGCCGGAACTCCGGGAGTCTGCAGGTATTGCCAAAGACACCATGCTGCTTGGCATGGGCAATCATTTTGAGTTGTGGGACAAAGCGACCTACGACGAACAAGAGGCCAAGGCGATGCAGGGTGATATGCCCGACGTCTTCAAGGACTTTTCTTTTTAAGGCCTGACGGTGGAAGCTCCCCGGATTCATACCACCGTGTTGTTGAACGAAGCGGTTGATGCCTTGTTCAGTGACGGCGGCACTCCATTTGCCGCAGCGGCCCAAGCGACCTATGTCGACGCCACGTTCGGTCGTGGGGGGCATTCCCGGCTCATTTTGTCGCGCCTGGATGCTGATGGGCGCTTGATCGCGTTCGATCGGGACCCGGAGGCGGTGGCGCAAGCAGCCCTGATCGACGACGCCCGCTTCTCCATCCGTCACGAAGGATTCTCCAATCTTGGCGTTTTGGCGGCCGGTAGCGTGGGCGGAATTCTGATGGATCTGGGGGTCAGCTCCCCCCAGATTGACAGCCCGGAGCGGGGCTTCAGCTTCCGCTTCGAGGGTCCTTTGGATATGCGCATGGACACCACGCGCGGAGAGAGTGTTGCCCAGTGGCTGGAGACGGCCGAGATCAATCAAATCACGGAGGTGATACGTGAATACGGTGAAGAACGGTTTGCTGGGGCAATTGCAAAGGCGATTGTTGCTCGCCGACAGGAACGGGGGGCAATTTCAACCACCTCCGAGCTGGCCCAACTCGTGGCTGACACGGTCAAAACCCGCGAGCCGGGCCAGAACCCTGCAACGCGCACATTTCAGGCTTTTCGGATTTTCATCAACGCCGAGCTTGAGGAGTTGCAACAAGCGCTAGAGGCCAGCCTCGAGGTGCTGGAGCCTGGAGGGCGGGTGGCGGTGATCAGCTTTCATTCGCTGGAAGACCGGATCGTCAAGCAATTTATTGCCAAGCACTCGAAAGATGAATACGACCGGCGTGCCCCTTTTGCCGCACCCAAGGTCATGAAACTTAAGGCGCTTGGGCGTATCAAACCGTCTGCCGAGGAAGTTGCTGCAAATCCTCGCTCCCGCAGCGCCATCTTGCGCGTGGCACAGAGGATGCCGGCATGATCCGCATCAACCTCGTGCTGTTGTTGGCAGTCGTGATCAGCGCCCTGTACCTGGTCGGGGTGCAATATGAGTCCCGCCGCCTGTTTACTGAGCTGGACAAGGCGCGTGCTGATTCGCGTCGCCTTGAAACGGAATTCGGGCGTTTGCAGGTTGCCAAGCGCGAGCAGGCCACCTCTGCCCGTGTGCAGCAGCTCGCACGCGACAAACTCCAGATGCGCCAGGTGACACCTGCCATCACCAGCTATGTGACCTACACCGCACCGGCGTCCAAAGCCGCTGCTGAAGTCTCTGTGCCGACGAAAGGCGCCGAGTGACACGCCGGGGCATCCAGTACACCTCCAGCCCCTTGCTGGCCAGCCGCACCCCTGTGTGGCGCAGCAAGTTTGTGGTGGGCGCCATTGCGTTGGGCTTTACCGGGTTGGTGGCCCGGGCGGCTTACATCCAGGTGTATGCCAATGATTTTTTTATCAAGCAAGGCGAAGTGCGCTTTGCCCGGACGATCGATCTGCCCGCGGATCGCGGCCGGATTCTGGACCGCAATGGATTGATCCTGGGGTCCAGCGTACCCGCGCCCAGTATCTGGGCTATCCCTGAGGATGTCGATCTCGAAAAAGGCCAGCTCTCGCAGCTGGCCAAGTTATTGGATATGCCCGTGGTGGAGCTGTCCAAAAAACTGGCTGACGAAGACAAAACCTTTGTCTGGATCAAGCGGCAGGTCGATGCGGATATCGCCAAAAAAATAGCCGAGCTCAACATCAAGGGCATCTATCAGCGCAAAGAGTACAAGCGCCAGTATCCGGAAGGCGAGGCCGCAGCCCACATCGTCGGCTTTACGAATGTAGAAGACAACGGTCAAGAGGGCGTTGAGCTGATGTTCAACAAAGAGCTGCTCGGTCGTGCCGGCATGCGTCATGTGATCAAGGACCGATTGGGCCGGGCGGTTGAGAACGTCGGAGAGGTTGTACCGCCGGTGCCTGGGCGCGACTTGCAGCTCAGCATCGACAGCAAGGTGCAGTTTTTTGCATACCAGAAGCTGCGGGATGCGGTGACAACCCACAAAGCCAAAGCTGGTAGCGTGGTGGTGTTGGACGCCATCACTGGCGAGGTGCTGGCCTTGGCCAATTACCCCAGCTACACGCCCGACAAGCGCAAGAACCTGACCGGTGAACAGCTGCGTAATCGCGCTTTGACCGACACCTTTGAGCCCGGCTCGGTCATGAAGCCGTTCACGGTGGGCTTGGCGCTCGAAACCGGTCGTGTGAAGCCGACCACGATGATCGACACGGCCCCCGGCTCTGTCACCATCACGGGCGCGACGATCCGCGACTCTCATCCCCACGGGATGTTGACGGTCGAGCAAGTCATCCAGGTCTCCAGCAACGTGGGAACCACCAAGCTGGCCATGCAAATGCCTGCGAGCGAAATGTGGCAAACCTTCTCGCAAGCCGGCTTTGGCCAGAAGCCCCAAGTCGAGTTTCCCGGTGTTGTGTCCGGTCGCTTGCGCCCTTACAAATCGTGGCGCCCCATCGAGCAAGCCACCGTCTCGTACGGCTACGGCATGTCTGCGTCCCTGTTTCAAATGGTGCGCTCATACACCGTCTTTTCACACGGCGGACAAATCATTCCCGCCACCTTGCTGAAAACCAGTACGCCTGCGGTGGGCGTACAGGTGTTTTCCGAGCAAACAGCCGCCCGGATCCGGCACATGTTGAAGATGGCGGCCGGCCCCGGTGGGACCGCCCCCAAAGCCCAGACGATTGGCTACTCGGTGGGCGGCAAATCCGGTACGGCCTACAAGCAGATCGGCAAAGGCTATGGCTCTGACGGCAACCGCAAATACAGAAGCTGGTTCGTGGGTATGGCCCCGATCGAAGAGCCCCGGATAATTGTCGGTGTGATGCTCGATGAACCCAGCGCCGGCAAGTATTACGGCGGTGAAGTCGCTGCGCCGGTGTTCAGTGAAACGGTGCAACAAACGCTGCGGATGTTGGGCGTTCAGCCCGATATTGCCGTGCAGCCGCATATCCAAGCCTCGGCGGTCGAGGAGAGCTTCTGATGACAGCTTTCACCCATCCCTCCGCCGTGGTTGCCTGGTTGCGCGCGCGTGGCGTGCAAGGGCTGACGACCGACAGCCGTACCCTCACTGCAACAGATGCCTTCATTGCCTGGCCTGGTGTGGCGACTGATCCGCGCCGCTTTGTGTCTGCGGCGCTGAAGCAGGGCGCCTTGGCCTGCGTGGTCGACCAAGACGGGGCCGATGCTTTTGGTTTTGATGCTGAAAAAGTGGTGCCATACGCCAACCTGAAAGCCGACTCCGGCCCGATCGCCGCCGAGTTTTATGGTGCGCCGTCCCGCGAGTTGGCGCTGTTGGCAGTGACGGGTACCAATGGCAAAACCAGTACGGCTTGGTGGCTGGCGCAAGCCTTAGGTCAAGTTCAAGGCGCACAAGCCAAAGCCTGCGGCGTGATCGGCACCTTGGGGGTCGGCCGCCCGCCTGCGCTGACCGCAACCGGTTTCACCACACCGGATCCGGTGCTGTTGCAAAAGACACTGCGCAGCTTTGTGGAGCAAGGGCTCAAAGCCTGTGCTATCGAGGCCTCCTCCATCGGCATTGAAGAAATGCGGATGACGGGCACCGTGATTCATACCGCCATCTTCACCAACTTCACCCAAGACCACTTGGACTACCACGGCAGCATGGCGGCCTACTGGGCAGCTAAGCGCTCGCTGTTTGCCTGGGAGGGTTTGCGGGCCGCGGTGATCAATGTGGATGATGACAAAGGCCAGGAGCTGGCCGCCGAGTTGGCAGGCACTGGCTTGGACCTGTGGACCGTTGGTGTGAACCGGCCGGCCCGATTGCAGGCGCGTGGTGTGTCCCACACTGCGAAAGGCCTCGCATTTGATGTGGTGGAAGGCGCGCAAGTCATTCGCATGCAGTCGCAGGTCATTGGCAGCTACAACGTGTCCAACTTGCTGGGTGTGCTGGCTACTTTGCGTGCGCAAGGCGTTGCATTGTCGGAAGCGGTTGCCGCATGTTCCGCATTACTGTCTGTTCCGGGTCGCATGGAGTGCGTGGGTGGTGATGCTGCGCCCTTGGTCGCGGTGGACTACGCCCACACCCCGGACGCTTTGGAGCAGGCGCTGCGCGCTTTGCAGCCCGTGGCGCGCAGCCGCGGCGGGCGCTTGTGGTGTGTGTTCGGCTGCGGTGGCGACCGCGATGCCACCAAGCGCCCCTTGATGGGCGCGGTGGCCGCTGCGCAGTCGGACCGTGTGGTAGTGACGAGCGACAACCCCCGCAGCGAAAGGCCCGAGTCCATCGTGGCGCAAATTCTTTTGGGCATGGTGGAGTGCCCGCACGTCGACGTGCAAGTGGACCGCGGCGCAGCCATCGCCCAAGTGATTGCCGAGGCCGCTGCGCAAGACGTGGTCTTGCTCGCCGGCAAAGGCCACGAAGAGACCCAAGAAGTGGCCGGCATCAAGACGCCGTTTTCCGACCTGGCGCACGCCAAAGCGGCGCTGTCACAGCGCCAGCCCACCCACGGAGTTGTTGCATGAGCCTGTTCATGACGCTGGCGGATGCCGCGCGCTTGTTGCCTGGTGCCCACTTGGTAGGCGACGGAACTGCTGGCATTGCCCGGGTCCATACCGATACCCGCACCATTGAGCCGGGCGATTTGTTCGTCGCGCTCAAGGGCGAGCGTTTTGACGCCAACGCGATGTTGCACGAGGCGCAGGCCAAAGGTGCAGCCGCCGTGTTGTGCCATGCCGGTCTACCCGCGTCGGCCTACCCCGTGGGGCTTCCGCGACTCGAAGTGTCTGACAGCAAGCAGGCATTGGGCGCACTCGCTGCTGCATGGCGCGCGCAGTTTCAGATTCCCCTGATCGCAGTCACCGGCAGTAACGGGAAAACCACTGTGACCCAGATGGTCGCGAGCATCTTGCATGCCTATGCGCCGGGCGGCGCGGCATTGGCCACGGTGGGCAATTTCAATAACGACATCGGGGTGCCCCTGACCCTGATGCGCTTGCGCGCCGCCCACCGCATTGCCGTGGTCGAGTTGGGCATGAACCATCCCGGCGAGATCGCAGGCCTTGCGGCCATGGCTCGCCCGACGGTGGCGCTCGTCAACAACGCGCAGCGGGAGCACCTGGAGTTCATGCACACCATTGAGGCGGTAGCGCGCGAGAACGGCAGTGTGCTGTCCGCCTTGCCGGCCGACGGCGTTGCCGTGTTTCCTGCAGATGACGAATTTGCTCCCCTCTGGCGTGCGCTGGCCGCGGGCCGCTCCGTCACCGGCTTTTCTGCCGCGTCCACCGGCGCGGAGGTGGTGTTGCAACATGCCAATTGGCAGGGCGGCGCTTGGCAGGTACAGGCCCACAGCCCGCAAGGCATGCTGCAGTTCCGCTTGGCGATAGCCGGCCGTCACAACGTGAAGAACTCGCTGGCTGCCGCAGCCTGTGCGTTGTCCGCCGGCGTGCCGGTCGTGTCGGTTCAACAAGGCTTGGAGGCGTTTTTGCCCGTCAAAGGCCGCTGCCGCGCCCTGCAGGTCCGGCATGGTGCCAGCGATTTCACCTTGGTCGACGATACCTACAACGCCAACCCCGATTCCATGCGGGCCGCTATTGATGTGCTGGCCGATTTGCCCGGCCCCCGTTTGCTGGTGATCGGCGATATGGGCGAGGTCGGTGAGCAAGGCCCGGCTTTTCATGCTGAGGCTGGCCGCTATGCGCGGGCTGCAGGCATAGAGCATGTACTGGCTTTGGGCGAGGCCAGTGCCTTTGCGGTGCAAGAGCTGCCCTCTGCGCGCCATTTCGCGACCGTGGAAGGTTTGCTCCAAGCCGCGCACGCATTGGTGCCGGACGTGGCCAGCGTATTGGTCAAAGGCTCGCGCTTCATGCGTATGGAGCGTGTGGTGGAGGCTTTGTCGGCCCCATCCGCGCCGGAGGTGGTATCCGATGCCGCTTGATTTGTTGGGAGAATTTACATGTTGCTGAGCCTGGCCCAATGGCTGCAAGGTTTGTCCCCGGAGCTCGGGTTCTTCCGGGTGTTTCAGTACCTGACGTTCCGGGCCGTCATGGCTGCGCTCACCGCATTGCTTATCGGCCTGGTGGCCGGGCCTGTGGTGATCCGCCGTTTGCGCGCCCTGAAGATCGGCCAGCCGATTCGCGGCTATGGCATGGAAACCCACCTCGCCAAAAGCGGAACGCCCACCATGGGCGGGGTGTTGATTTTGCTGTGCATCGCGATTGCTACCTTGCTGTGGGCGGATCTCTCCAACCGTTTTGTCTGGATTGTGCTGGTCGTCACGCTGGGTTTCGGTGCGATTGGCTGGGTTGATGACTGGCGCAAAGTGGTGCACAAAGACCCGGAAGGCATGCGTTCCCGGGAAAAGTATTTCTGGCAGAGCCTGATCGGCTTGTTGGCCGCGCTCTATCTGGTCTTCAGCATCTCTGAAAGCTCCAACCTCCGGGTCTTGGAGCTGTTTTTCAATTGGGTAGCCTCGGGCTTCGATGTCAATCTTCCGCCCAAAGCGGGCTTGTTTTTGCCGTTCTTCAAGGAGGTGAGCTACCCCTTGGGCGTGCTCGGCTTTGTGGTCATGACCTATTTGGTCATCGTCGGGTCCAGCAATGCGGTCAACCTGACGGATGGCCTCGACGGATTGGCCATCATGCCCGTGGTCATGGTGGGTTCGGCCTTGGGTGTGTTTGCCTATGTGACCGGGAGCTCGGTGTTTTCCAAGTACCTGTTCTTCCCCTACATCCCCGGTTCGGGCGAGCTCTTGATCTTCTGTTCGGCATTGGCCGGCGCCGGTTTGGCATTTTTGTGGTTCAACACCCACCCCGCGCAAGTCTTCATGGGCGATGTCGGGGCGCTGGCGCTGGGCGGTGCCTTGGGCACGATTGCCGTGATTGTTCGCCAGGAAATTGTGCTGGCCATCATGGGTGGCATTTTTGTGGCCGAAGCGGTGTCGGTGATGCTGCAAGTCACCTACTTCAAATACACCAAGCGCCGTTTCGGCGAGGGCCGCCGCCTGCTCAAGATGGCGCCGCTCCACCACCACTTTGAAAAGTCCGGCTGGAAAGAGACCCAGGTCGTGGTCCGCTTCTGGATCATCACCATGTTGCTCTGCCTGGTCGGCCTCTCCACCCTGAAGCTGCGATGAACACCCCCGAGCAGCCACATCCCGCGGACAGCCCCCTCACGCCGGTCGACACGACAGGCGGGCTCGCGCACGACCCGGCCCTGAGTGCCGCGGCCGTAGATTTGCCTGCTGACGAACCGTTGGCAGAGGCAATGACGCCAGCCGATTTGCCTGTAGTCTCAGCTGAATCTCAAGCTCCTGTAGCCTTGCCAGTGACACTGACCGCGGCCAAAGATGCCGCCGAGTTCGTGGCCCGCATCTTTGCGGATACCCAGGCGGACAGCACCGACGCCAAAGAGGCCGAGGTCGCAGCACTCGCTTCCGAGGCGGTTGCGCAAGAGGTGGTACCCACCGATGCGCCCGCTGAGCCTGTGGTGTTTGCACCCCTCGCGGGCCAGCAGGTGCTGATCCTTGGTTTGGGGGCTTCGGGTCTCGCCATGGCGCGCTGGTGTGTGCGCGCTGGCGCGACCCGCGTGACCGTGGCAGACACCCGTGACGCCCCGCCTCAGCTGGCCGTGTTGCAACACGAACTGCCTCAGGTCCGGTTTGTCGCCGGTCCTTTTGATGCCAGCCTGGTCGAAGGACAAGGCTTGCATGCGGTATACCATTCGCCGGGTCTGAGTCCTGCAGACATTGCTCCTGTTTTAGGAGCTGCTCGCGCAATATCTATCACGGTTGGCGGCGAACTAAGCTTGTATTCGCAGGGGCTGGAGACCTTGCGGGCCCAGCGCGCTTATGCCCCCGCTGTTCTGGCGATTACCGGCACCAATGGCAAAACGACGGTCACCTCACTGACCGGTCAACTGATCGCCCATGCGGGCAAAACAGTGGCGGTTGCCGGCAACATCGGCCCGACCTTGTTGGACACCTTGACCCAGCACCTCGTGGCGGACACGCTGCCCGATGTCTGGGTGCTGGAACTCTCCAGCTTCCAGTTGGATGCCGCAGGCAGTTTCGAGCCGACCGCTGCGGTCGTGCTCAACATCAGCCAAGACCATCTCGACTGGCACGGCAGCATGCAAGCCTATGCCGGCGCCAAGGCCCGTATCTTTGGCCAGCACGGCATGCTGGTGCTCAACCGCGAAGACGCGGTCGTCATGGCTATGCGCCCTGAGCCGGTGCGGGTACGCCTGCAGCGGCCGCAAGAGCGGGCGTACATCACCTTCGGCACCACCATGCCGCAACGCCCCGGCGACTTCGGCATTGAGGAAGTCAACGGCATGGTCTGGCTGGTGCGCGCCCTTGAGGCCGACGAGACCCGCAAACGCCGCAAGGACGAAGAGCAAGAGATCCATATCCAACGCTTGATGCCGGCCGACGCCTTGCGCATCCGCGGCCGCCACAACGCGAGCAATGCGCTGGCCGCTTTGGCTTTGTGCGCTTCCGCCGGCTGCTCATTGGCCGCAGTGCTGTACGGCCTGCGGGAGTACCGTGGTGAGCCGCACCGTGTCGAGCCGATTGGTGTGCTCAACGACGTGGAGTTCTTTGACGACAGCAAAGGCACCAACGTGGGAGCCACCGTGGCCGCACTGCAGGGCTTGGGTGCGGACCGCCGCATTGTGGTGATTCTGGGTGGCGAAGGCAAGGGGCAAGACTTTGCCCCGCTCGCAGGTCCGGTCGAACGCTATGCGCGCGCGGCGGTGCTGATCGGGCGAGATGCCCCCTTGATCCGCGCGGCCCTGGAGCATACCGGTGTGCCGGTGTTGGATGCGGAGTCCATGGCCGCTGCCGTGACGCTGGCCAATGCCAAGGCCCATGCGGGTGATGCGGTGCTGATGTCGCCTGCCTGCGCGAGCTTCGACATGTTCAAGAACTACGAACACCGTGCGCAGGTGTTTTGCGAGGCGGTGAAAGAGCTGGCCTTGGCCAATGGCACTGAATTGGAGCAACTCCTATGAAGCTGATGCCCCGCGCGCTCGCAGCATGGTTTGCACCCAAGGAGGCCGAGGCCGCCGGTGCACTGCCAGTGCGCCTGGGCGGGCGTGGGTCTTTCTCTGCCAGTACGACGCCGGCACAGGTCAAGGGCTTCGATCAGCCCCTCGTTTGGGTCACGGTGGCGCTGCTGCTGTGGGGTTTGGTGATGGTGTATTCCGCGTCGATTGCCATGCCGGACAACCCCAAATTCACCTTCTATAGCCACACCCACTTTGCAGTGCGCCACACCATGTCGTTGGTGGTGGCCTTCGTCGCGGCGCTGATTGCTTTTCAGATTCCGCTGCAAACCTGGGAACGTCTGGCCCCGTGGTTGTTTGTGGTGTCTTTGGTTTTGCTGATCTTGGTGCTTGGTGTGGGCCGTGGCGTGAATGGAGCCAAGCGCTGGATCTCTTTGGGCGTGATGAATTTTCAGCCCTCCGAGCTCGCCAAGTTTGCGGTGCTTTTGTATGCGTCGGATTACATGGTCCGCAAAATGGAAGTCAAAGAGCACTTCTTCCGCGCGGTCGCACCGATGGCCGTCGCCGTAGCGGTGATCGGCCTGCTGCTCCTGGCCGAACCCGACATGGGCGCCTTCATGGTGATTGCCGTGATTGCGATGGGTATTTTGTTCCTGGGCGGCGTGAATGCCCGCATGTTCTTTCTGATTGCTGCGGTGATGGTGATGTTGTTTGCGCTGATGATCGCCACCTCCGAGTGGCGGCGCGAACGCATTTTTGCCTACCTCGATCCCTGGAATGACAAGCATGCCTTGGGCAAGGGCTACCAGCTCTCGCACTCCTTGATCGCGATCGGTCGGGGCGAGATTTTTGGTGTCGGCTTGGGCGGCAGTGTGGAGAAATTGCATTGGCTGCCAGAGGCACATACCGACTTTTTGTTGGCGGTGATCGGCGAAGAGTTCGGCTTGGTCGGCGTGGTGGTGGTGATTGGCTTATTTTTGTGGCTGACCCGCCGCATCATGCACATCGGCCGCCAGGCGATCGCGCTCGACCGAGTGTTCTCGGGGCTGGTCGCTCAAGGCGTGGGCGTGTGGATGGGCTTCCAGGCTTTCATCAACATGGGGGTGAACCTGGGCGCCTTGCCCACAAAGGGCCTGACCCTGCCACTGATGAGCTACGGCGGCTCTGCCATTCTGATCAACCTTGTGGCCATTGCGGTGGTTCTGCGTGTGGACTACGAGAACCGCCAGTTGATGCATGGGGGGCGGGTATGACGCAAAAAGTCGCGCTCATCATGGCCGGCGGCACGGGTGGGCATATCTTCCCGGGCTTGGCGGTGGCGCAAGCGCTGATCGACAAAGGTTGGCGCGTCCACTGGCTCGGAGCCCCCGGCAGCATGGAAAGCCGCATCGTGCCCAGCCGCGGCATCCCGCTGGAGTTGGTGAACTTCGGCGGTGTGCGCGGCAAGGGCATCAAGACATTGGCATTGCTGCCATTCAAGCTGCTGCGCGCTTTCTGGGAAAGCCTGCAAGTGGTGCGGCGCGTGCGCCCTGATGTGGTGGTGGGCCTCGGTGGATACATCACCTTTCCGGGCGGCATGATGGGTGTGCTGTGTGGCAAGCCTTTGGTGTTGCACGAGCAGAACTCGGTGGCCGGCTTGGCGAACAAGGTACTCGCCGGCGTGGCGGATCGGGTGTTCTCGGCCTTCCCGGGCGTGATGCCCAAGGCCGAGTGGATCGGCAACCCCTTGCGTGCCGAGTTCTTGAATCTGCCCACCCCCGAGCAGCGCTTTGCCGGCCGCAGTGGCCCCCTCAAGGTGCTGGTGGTGGGCGGCAGTTTGGGCGCCCGCGCCCTCAACACCGTGGTGCCGCAAGCACTTGCCCTGATTCCTGAGGGCCAGCGCCCCATCGTGACCCATCAGGCGGGGGAGAAACAAATCGATGAACTGCGTGCCAACTACGCCGCCGCAGGGGTGCAAGCTAACTTGACCCCGTTCATCGACAACACCGCCTTGGCATTTGCCGATGCGGACCTGGTGATCTGCCGCGCCGGAGCCAGCACCGTGACCGAATTGGCCGCCGTGGGTGCGCCAGCGGCTTTCGTGCCTTTCCCGTCCGCGGTGGACGATCACCAGACATTCAACGCCCGATTCCTGGTCGAGCAAGGGGGCGGCTGGCTGATGCCACAAGCCACGCTGACGCCCGAATCCTTGGCAGAAATGCTACAAAAAACAGAGCGGCCTGCGCTGATGCAGCAGGCGCTGGGAGCTAAAAAGATGCAAAAACTACATGCCACCGATGCGGTGGTCGCCGCCTGCGAGGAGCTGGCCACATGAAACACGCCGTCAAGCACATTCATTTCGTCGGCGTGGGCGGCTCCGGCATGTCCGGCATTGCCGAAGTGTTGAGCAATCTCGGCTACGAGATTTCGGGCTCCGACCTGGCTGACAACGCCACCACCCGCCGCTTGGCCGCACTGGGTATCAAGACGTATGTGGGCCATGCCGCCGGTCACGTGACTGGTGCCGATGCCGTGGTCACCTCCACGGCGGTGCAGTCCGACAACCCTGAAGTCATCCGCGCCCGCGAGATGAAAATCCCCATCGTGCCCCGCGCGCTGATGCTGGCCGAGCTGATGCGCCTCAAGCAAGGCATCGCGATTGCTGGTACCCACGGCAAAACCACTACCACCAGCCTGGTCGCCAGTGTGTTGGCGGAAGCGGGTCTGGACCCGACCTTTGTGATCGGCGGCCGCCTGAACAGTGCCGGTGCCAATGCGCGCTTGGGCAGTGGCGACCATATCGTGGTCGAGGCGGATGAATCGGATGCGTCGTTCCTGAACCTGCTGCCCGTGATGGCGGTGGTGACCAACATCGACGCCGACCACATGGAGACCTACGGGCACGATTTCGGCAAGCTCAAGAAAGCCTTTGTCGACTTTTTGCACCGCATGCCTTTTTATGGCACCGCCATTCTCTGTACCGACGACGCCGCGGTGCGCGACATTTGCGAGCAGGTTACCTGCCCGATCACCAGCTACGGCTTTAACGAAGACGCTGAAGTGCGCGCCGTGAATGTGCGCGCCATGAGCGGCCAGATGCACTTCACCGTGCAACGCCGCAACGGCGTGGTGCTGCCCGACTTGGAGGTGGTGCTGAACCTGCCCGGTCTGCACAACGTGCTCAACGCCTTGTCGGCGATTGCAGTGGCCGTGGAGCTGAACATTCCGGATGCAGCGGTCATCAAGGCACTGGCCGAGTTCAAGGGCGTGGGCCGCCGCTTCCAGCGCTACGGCGACCTCGCTTTGCCCGCCAAAGAGGGCGAATCCGGTGGAGTCGTCACGGTGATTGACGACTACGGCCATCACCCCGTCGAAATGGCGGCCACTCTGGCTGCTGCGCGGGGGGCATTCCCCGGCCGTCGTTTGGTGTTGGCTTTTCAGCCGCACCGTTACACCCGGACGCGGGATTGCTTTGAAGACTTTGTGAAGGTCATTGGCGCCGGTGCCGATGCGGTGCTGCTGGCCGAGGTGTATGCCGCCGGCGAAGCGCCGATTGTGGCCGCCGATGGGCGCTCTCTTGCCCGCGCGCTGCGGGTGGGCGGCAAGGTGGAGCCCTTGTTTGTGGACGACATCGCCGCCATGCCCCAGGCCGCTATCGACAACGCACGCGATGGCGATGTGTTGATCTGCATGGGCGCAGGGTCCATTGGCGCCGTGCCTGGAAAAATCGTTGATTTGCTACAAAATAAGGAGCTGCTCGCGCAGCAGGGACGGGCGCTATGAGCCAAAATAATCTAAATCTGGGCAAGGTGGCCGTACTGATGGGCGGCGCCTCGGCGGAGCGCGAGGTATCGCTGATGTCAGGTACCGGTGTGCTCAAGGCGCTGCGTTCGCAAGGCGTGGACGCCCATGCTTTCGACCCCTCAGAGCGTGCGCTGGATGAACTCAAACGCGAAGGCTTCGATCGCTGTTTTATCGCGCTGCACGGCCGGTTCGGTGAAGACGGCACAGTCCAGGGCGCACTCGAGTTGCTGGGCATCCCCTACACCGGCTCCGGCGTGATGGCCTCCAGCATCTCGATGGACAAGGTCATGACCAAGCGCATCTGGCGCTTCGAGGGCTTGTCGACACCCGCCTGGCAACAGGTCAAAAGCGCAGCTGAAACCCATGCTGCGTTTGCAGCGCTCGGTGCGCCCATGATCGTCAAGCCCGCACGCGAGGGCTCGTCCATCGGCTTCACCAAGGTGATGACGGCTGACCAGTGCGATGCTGCTTATGCCCTGGCCTCGCAGCACGACAGCCATGTGCTGTGCGAGCAGTTCATTGCCGGCGACGAGGTCACCTGCCCGATCTGGGGTCCGACCTCCGCGCCTGAAGCGCTGCCTGTTATCCGCATCGTCGCGCCCGAAGGCAACTACGACTACCAGAACAAGTATTTCACCGACACCACCCAATACCTGGTGCCCGCCGGTTTGCCAGCAGGAGAGGAAGAAGCCATCCAGGCGCTGGTGTGCAAGGCCTACCAGGTGCTGGGCTGCCGCGGCTGGGCCCGGGCGGATGTGATGATTGACGCCAAGACCCGCACACCCTATTTGCTGGAGATCAACACCTCGCCGGGCATGACCGGTCACTCTTTGGTGCCCATGTCTGCCCGCGCGGCTGGCATCAGCTACGAAGACTTGTGTGTGCGCCTGCTGCAAAGCACCGCCACCGACGGGAAGGCTGACGCGTGAGCTCTGCCGCCGACACACCGCTGGACGTCAAGCTCATGAACGGGACCGCTGCGCTCCTCTTCGTGGGCTTTGTGGTCCTTGCGGTCGTTGCCGGTGGCAAATGGTTGGGGCGGCTACAGGTGTTTGCCATTCAGGGCATCACTGTCGCAGGGGATATGAGTCACAACAGCCCCTTGACGCTGCGTGCCAATGTGGCGCCCGGCTTGAACGGAACCTTTTTCTCGGTAGATCTGGCCCGTGTGCGCGCTGCCTTCGAGGCGGTGCCATGGGTGCGGCATGCGGTTGTGCGGCGGGAGTTCCCGAACCGATTGCGCGTCGAACTGCAAGAGCATGTGGCGGTCGCGTACTGGGGCGATGAGCCCGAACTGCGCTTGCTCAATAGCTTTGGCGAGGTCTTTGAGGCCAACGTCGGCGAGGTCGAGCAAGACGAGCTGCCCAAGCTGAGCGGCCCTGACGGTGAAAGCGACGAGGTTTTACAGATGTACCGCACGCTGGCGCCATCCTTCGCAGGAATGGATTTGGTGATGGAGAAATTGGAGTTGTCCAACCGCGGCAGTTGGCGCGCGCGCCTGGATGGCGGCGCCGTGATTGAACTGGGCCGTGGGGGACCGGATGTCGTGGTGGAGCGACTCCAACAATTTTTGAAAACGTTGACGCAAGTGACTGCACGCTACGGGCGCGGCCCCGGATCGCTGGAATCGGCAGACCTGCGTCACGTCAACGGATATGCCGTCAGGTTGCGTGGCGTCACCACGCTGGCAGCGGCTGATAGCGGCAAGAAATAGCGCAAACGGAGCAGGGCAACACAATGGCAAAAGAATACAAAGATCTCGTCGTCGGCCTCGACATCGGCACGGCCAAAGTCATGGCGGTGGTGGCCGAGGTCATGCCTGGAGGCGAGCTCAAACTCGCCGGCTTCGGTGTGGCGCCCACCAACGGACTCAAGCGCGGTGTGGTGGTCAATATCGACGCGACGGTGGCCAGCATTCAGCAAGCGCTCAAAGAAGCCGAGTTGATGGCCGACTGCAAGATCACCCGGGTGTACACCGGTATCACCGGCAGCCACATCCGCGGTATCAACAGCAGCGGCATGGTGGCGGTGAAAGACCGCGAAGTCACCCAGGCCGACGTGGCCCGTGTGGTGGAAACCGCCAAGGCCATCAACATCTCGACCGACCAGCGCCTGCTGCTGGTGGAGCCCCAAGAGTTCATCATCGACGGCCAGGATGTGCGTGAGCCCATTGGCATGAGCGGTATCCGCTTGGAAGCCAAAGTGCATATCGTGACCGGTGCGCAGAGTGCGGCAGAAAACATCATCAAGTGCGTGCGCCGCTGCGGCCTGGAAGTCGAGCAGCTGATGCTCAACCCGCTGGCCAGCAGCCTGTCGGTGCTCACCGAAGACGAGCGCGAACTCGGTGTTGCGCTGGTAGACATTGGCGCAGGTACCACCGATGTGGCCATCTTCACCAACGGCGCTATCCGCCACACGGCAGTGATCCCGATTGCCGGTGACCTGATCACCAGCGACATTGCCATGGCCCTGCGCACCCCCACCAAAGATGCTGAAGACATCAAGGTGGAGTCGGGCCACGCCAAGCAGTTGTTGGTGGACCCTGAAACCCAGGTCGAGGTGCCGGGCTTGGGTGATCGCGGCCCCCGCATGCTGAGCCGCCAGGCACTGGCGGGCGTGATCGAGCCGCGGGTCGAGGAAATTTTTACCCTGGTGAACCAGGTGATGCGCGAGTCCGGCTATGAGGAAGTGCTCTCCAGTGGCGTCGTGCTCACCGGCGGCAGTTGCATCATGCCGGGCATGGTGGAGCTGGGTGAAGACATCTTCCTCAAACCGGTGCGCAGAGGCATCCCCAAATACAACAGTGCCTTGGCCGACATGGTGGCGCAGCCCCGTGCGGCCACGGTGATGGGCCTGCTCGAAGAGGCCCGCATTGCCCGACTTCGGGGCTACAAGGTCGCCCAGAAATCCGGCACGATGAAGTCAGCTTTCAGTTCTGTGAAGGACTGGTTTGTGGGGAACTTTTAACCATGTCTACACCGGTCACCAACGTGTTCGTGGTTCACCCATTTCCCCGCCATTGCTGGGGGCTGGTTCGTGTGCTGGTCCATCGAGGGCAGGACCCGCCTTCGTAAAACACCACCGTGTTTGCACTCAGTCGTTGGAAAAAAATCGTCGAAAAATATTGAATCTCAGGAGATGACAAATATGAAAGCCCAAATCAAGGCCGAAATTCGCGATGCAAATATGGCTTATTTGAATATGGCCCAGAGTTTTATCCAGAAGGACCTCCCGTCCGCTGTGAAAATACTGGGTATGTCGCAAGACGCTGCAGAAATTATCAAAACGTTGTCAGAAAGTCAGAAAACCAGCATTGCCGATAGCGACATTTTGTTGTGCCGCTTCGGTGTCAGCGATGACGTGGTGTGGAAGCTCCTCACCAGCCATCCGGCTCCCAAGCCGGAGGCCGAGCATGCCAAGCGCCTGCTCGCCGACATCTTGTTGGCAGGCCGTTTGGCCGTCGCTGCTTGAGTTCTGCCCGACAACCGGTTTCAACCCATTCAATATTGCAATTCAAGGAGTAACAACATGAGCATCGAAATGATCGAAGAAGAAGCTTTTAACCAAGGCACACAAATCAAAGTCATTGGCGTAGGCGGTGGCGGTGGCAATGCGGTGGAGCACATGATCTCGACATCGGTGGGGGGTGTGGAATTCATTTGCGCCAATACCGATGCTCAGGCGCTGAGCCGCAGCTCGGCCCACAAGACCATCCAGCTCGGCGGTACCGGCTTGGGTGCCGGGAGCAAGCCTGACAAAGGCCGTGAGGCAGCTGAACAGGCAGAGGCCGACATCCGCCAAGCCATCGAAGGCGCGCACATGTTGTTCATCACCGCCGGCATGGGCGGAGGCACCGGTACCGGCGCTGCACCTGTGATTGCCAAGGTCGCCAAAGAAATGGGCATTCTGACCGTGGGTGTGGTCACCAAACCCTTCGATTTCGAAGGCGGTCGCCGCATGAGCAACGCGGACACCGGTTTGGCCGAGCTCGAAGCCAATGTGGACTCCCTGATCGTGGTGCTCAACGAAAAGTTGCTTGAAGTACTCGATGAAGATGTGTCACAGGACGAAGCTTTTGCACACGCCAACGACGTGCTGAAGAACGCTGTCGGCGGTATCGCTGAAATCATCAATGTGAAGGGCGAGATCAACGCCGACTTCGAAGACGTGCGCACCGTGATGGGCGAGCCCGGCAAGGCGATGATGGGAACTGCCACTGCCAGCGGTCCCGATCGCGCGCGGATTGCGGCAGAACAAGCCGTGGCCTGCCCGCTCCTGGAAGGTGTCGACCTGTCGGGTGCCAAGGGCGTGCTCGTGCTGATTTCTGCCTGCAAGGGTTCTTTGAAGCTCAAAGAATCCAAGATGGCGATGGAAACGATCCGCGCTTGCGCTTCTGCCGATGCCCACGTGATTTACGGCACCGCCAACGACGAAAAGCTGGGCGATGAAATCCGTGTGACCGTGATCGCCACAGGTTTGAGCCGTCAAGGCGCGCGCCGCACAGCGCCTCCGCTGCAAGTGCTGCGTACCGGTACCGACAACGTGCCTTTCCATGTGCCCACGCTGAACACAGTCGCCAGCACAGGAAGCGCAAGCCCCGCGATGGGCAGCGTGGGATCGTCGGTGAGTCAGCCTGACTACGGCAGCATGTCCACACCCAGCGTGTGGCGTACGAACCGCACCCAGGCAGCGGCCAAGGTCGACGCGCTCTCGAGCGGCGGCATGGACGACTACGAAATCCCCGCGTTTTTGCGCAAGCAGGCGGATTGATACTGCCCCCACGCTCCGCCGCTGTGCGGGTCGCTGCCCCCCATGGGGGCTCATTTCCCCTCGGGGCGGCCCAGCGGGGAAATGGGGCACACCCCCGGCTTGCCCACTGCGTGTGGCCGCTTTCCCCCTTGCAGGGGGCAACACCAGTGGGCCGGCTGAGCCGGACCCATGGTGTTTCTGGCCAAAGGCATCCGCTCCGGAGGCGTATTGCGCTACTTTTACAATAGACCTGTGCTGAAACAACGAACTCTTAAATCCCTGACCCGCGCCGTTGGCGTGGGCCTGCATAGCGGCCAGCGTGTCGAGATCACGTTGCGCCCGGCGGCGCCGGATACAGGGATCGTGTTCCGGCGGGTCGATTTGGCCAATGCTCCGGACATCGTGGTGTCTGCCGAGTCGGTGACAGACACCCGCTTGGCCTCCACGTTGTCCTGCGGGAATGCCAAGGTCCACACGGTGGAACACTTGATGTCCGCCTGCGCCGGTTTGGGCGTGGACAACTTGTTTGTGGACATCACGGCCGAAGAGGTGCCGATTCTGGATGGTTCCGCCGCCTCGTTCGTGTTTCTGTTGCAAAGCGCAGGCATTGAGCTGCAAAACGCGCCGCGCCGGTTTATCCGGGTGATCAAGCCGGTGGAAGTGCGGGAAGGCGAAGGCGCCAACGAAAAATGGGCCCGTCTCGACCCGTACCACGGCTACAAACTCAGCTTCGAGATTGATTTCAACCATCCTGCGGTGGACTCCACCGGTCAAAAAGTTGAATTCGATTTGAGTACCGACAGCTATTCCCGCGACATTGCGCGTGCCCGTACTTTCGGCTTCACCAAAGACGTCGAGATGATGCGTGCCAACGGCTTGGCCTTGGGTGGGGGGTTGGACAATGCCATCGTGATGGACGACTACAAGGTCCTGAACGCCGATGGCTTGCGCTATGACGACGAGTTCGTGAAGCACAAGATCCTGGATGCCATCGGCGATTTGTATATCGTCGGCAAACCCCTGCTGGCCGCCTACAGTGCCCGCCGGTCAGGTCATGCCATGAACAACAAACTGTTGCGAGAGCTTCAAGCCCACCCCGAGGCTTGGGAAGTGGTGACCTTTGAAGACGTCAAGCAGGCGCCACAGGGCTTTGCCCAGCCGGTTCGGGCCTGGTAACGGCCGCTTATCCGGCGGGTGCTTGTCACCGCGCTGCCGCTGCTGATAATGGAAGGGTCTGCATGGTGCAGACGGTACCGTAAGGCGCAGCTCCCATGAACTCGATTTCCTCGATTGCTCTTTCCGGAATGAACGCGGCGCAAACCCGTCTGGGAGCCAGTGCCAACAACGTAGCCAACTTGGCGACCGAGGGGTTCAAGCGCCAGGACACGGTGCAAACCGCCCAAGCCGGAGGCGGGGTCAGCACGTCGGTGCGCGAATCCTCGCAGGCGGGGAATGCCCTGGAGCAAGACGTGGTGAGCCAGTTACAAGCGAAAAACAGCTTCATCGCCAATTTGGCAGTATTCAAAACCGCCGACAAAATGGCTGGCGCCTTGTTGGACATCCGGGCCTGACCAAGTCCAGACCTTGATTCAGGGCTGGGTGTAACGGCGCACCAAGGCGTCTACCCGACCTTGGCGCTTCAGTTTGTCGATGGCAGCCTGCAAACGGCTCACGACTTCGGGATTCGATTTGAGATTGAACGCGTAGAAATACGCACCTTCGTCTGCAAGCTTGCTGTGCTTGACCAACGTGCTTGCGTCGAGGCTGCTACTGCGCAGTGCCCACCCCATCGCGACCTCGGTATCCACCATCGCATCGACCACGCCCGACAGCAGCAGCCGCAGGATGCTGGCGTTGGAGCTGTCTTCGACCATCGAGGTCGGTGCCACTCCGGCTTTCAGCAAATCTTGGTAAGCCGCTTCGCCCCGCACAACCCCGAAGCGCAGTTTGTTGAACTCACGCACGCCGGCTGCATCCGTAGTCTGAGGCCGAACAAACACCCAGGTGCTGCGCGACAAGATAGGCCCCACCCACAGGAAATGGTCTTCGCGCTCGGGCTTGCGGGCGGTGGTGAACAGCACCGTGTCCGGCGTGTTGCGGACAATTTTGTAGCCCCGCGCCCACGGCACCATTTCCACTTTGCAGTTCACGCGCGCGGTCTTGCAGGCCTCCCTCAGCAAGTCGGTGGCGATGCCTTTGACATCCCGGCCGTCTTGAAAGTTGTAGGGCGCCCACTCTTCGGTATACGCGGTGAGTGTTTGCGCTCCAGACATCGTGGCCGCACACAAGGCCAAAAGAATTCCAACGTAAATCTTGATGGCATGCATGTCAAAACCGCATTCATTGGCTACGTCCGTCACGATAACGGATTTTCCCGTTACCACCCACGCCATTGCTCCCGGCGAGCATGGCCATGGATTTGCCTGCATGGGCATGGGTGATCGCCAGGCCCAAGGCGTCGGCCGCATCGGGGCCGGGTAAACCGGGCAGGTGCAGCAGGCGCTTCACCATCTCTTGCACCTGGTCTTTGTGAGCGCGGCCGTGGCCTGCCACCGCTTGCTTCATCTGCAACGCGGTGTACTCCGCCACCGGCAGGTTGGCGCACACCAGTGCCGTGACCAGCGCGCCGCGGGCTTGGCCCAGCAGCAGGGTGGACTGCGGGTTCACGTTCACAAACACAATTTCAACCGAGGCGCAGGTGGGCTGGTAGCGCGCCACTACCTCTCCAATCCCGTCAAACAAGACCTTGAGCCGCGCTGGCAAGGCCCGGGTATCGAGGTGCTCGGTGCGGATAGTGCCACTGGCCACATAGCGCACATCTGCGCCCACCACATCCACCAAGCCGAAGCCGGTAGTGCGCAAGCCGGGGTCAATGCCAAGAATTCGCATGCTATGAAATCAGGAGCTGCTTGCGCAATAGCTGCGGGGGCTACAGGTCAAAATACCACCGTGCGGAGTGGAAAAAAACGGGGGCTGCAAAGCACAGGGCGTCCACCCGGTCTAGCAAGCCACCGGCACCCGTGACCGCGCGCATATTGCCCCCCCAGCTCGGGATGCCCCGGTCACGCTTGAGCGCTTTCATGACAAAGTGGCCCATGGTGCCGGCGACGCAGGCGATAAACGAAAACGCAAACGCGGTGCCCGGTACCCAGGGGGTGATACCGGCCAGCAATGCGCCGAACACGCTGGCCGAGAACACGCCGATCCACCAGCTCGGCCAATTGAAGCTCATGCTGATGGCCGGGGCTGCTGGTGGCAATTTGAGTTTGCGGGACACCAGGTGCTGCACGGCCATGCAGAACTGCACCACCAGCACCAAAAAGAACACCATGAACGCGTTCCGGTGGTCGTAGCCCGGAAACTTCAGCATCAGGAGCGCAGGCACATGGCTCATGCCGTAGATGCACACCATGATGCCCCACTGCAGCTTGGCATTGCGCTCCAAAAACCGCTGCGGGTCATTGGCCAAGGCGCTGGCCACAGGCAGGGCCAGAAACACATACACCGGAATGAACACCGCAAACATGTCGAAGTGCTCGCTCGCGACCAGCCAGTACTGCAGGGGCAGCACCACAAAAAATGCCAATACCAGGCTGCGGTGGTCGCCCAGCCGGGTGGGGGACAGGGTCATGAATTCACGCAGCGCAAAGAACGAAAGGCCGCCAAACAAGCTCAGGGCAACCAAGGGGCCGCTCAGCCACCCCACCCAAAACACAAACACCATCAGCCAACTGGTGCGGATGATGCCGTCCAGGTTCTTCAGCTCTGCGCGCTTGCGGTCGCCGGTTTCGTCATCACCGTGCTCCCGCAAGGACATCAGAAACGCCACGATGCTGGAGAGCAGCAACAGGCCAAACACAATAATGAACAACGCACCCACTTGCTGGGTCGGGCCAAGATTTTTCAGGTAGTGGTACATGGACTTGCCTTACACGTCCCGCAGGGCCACTACGGCGTTGCGCGCCCGGTCCAGAAACGTCCGGCGCTCTTCGCCTTCGGCCACTTGCATGGGGGCGCCAAAGGTCACAGAGCACAGCACCGGTACCGGCACCACTTCGCCCTTGGGGAGTACGTGCTGCACATTGTTGATCCAGGCGGGCACCAGCACCACGTTGGGAAAGCGGGTGGCCAGGTTGTAGAGGCCGGCCTTGAACGCCTGCGGCTCACCGGTGTGCCCGCGTGTGCCTTCGGGAAATAGGATGATGGAGTCGCCATTGGCTAATGCTTCGATCAGCGGCTCCAGTGGGTCTTCTTCTGAAGTGCGGTCACGCGAGACGTAGATCACATGGAACACCTCGGTGGTGAGCCATTGTTTGAAGGGCGATTTGGTCCAGTAGTCTTTGGCGGCAATGGCGCGGGTGATGTGGCGCAATTCCTTGGGCAGGGCGGCCCAGATCATCACCAGATCGGCGTGACTCTGGTGGTTGGCAAAGTAGATCCGCTGTTCAGCTTTGGGCGGACAGCCGTGCCAGCGCGCTTGCGCACCGGTGAGAAAGCGGATCAGGCCCAACAGAAAGTAACTCATCAACTTGGCAAGCATGGCGGGGATGATACAGAGCGGATGTGTCTGCTCTGGAGCTTTGTGTCGCTCTAGTGGCGCTCGCCTTCTTTGCTGGCGCAGGAAGCGGCGGGCGGGGTGCTCTGCACCGTTCGTGTCCCCCGCGCTGCGCGCTCCTCCTTGACCTCACTATGCAGAACACCCCGCCCGCCGCTTCCGATGGTGTGGATAGAGTCTGGCCTTAAGTTCAGGTGCGTATGCGACTCCAGCAGAGGAGCAGGCGTGAGTCCCAAAGCGAGGTCAAGGAGGAGGCCGAAGGCCGGGGGACACGAACGGCGGGACTCATGCCTGCTCCGCTGCGGGCAACAGCCAAAGCAGCCCCATTCAAAAATAAATTCAGGGCAGCTGCGCGTCCGCCATCCGTGCCACGATGGTGCCAGCGCGGCTGTTCAGGTAGCCCGAATTAGGCGTCTTCTCAAAAAACTTGGGCCGCGGCAACATCACTGCCAAACGGGCCGCCTCGTAGGCGCTGAGTTTGCTGGCGGGTTTGCGGAAATAGTGTTGAGCCGCGGCCTCCGCGCCGAACACACCTTCGCCCCATTCCACGCTGTTGAGGTAAATCTCCAGAATGCGCTGCTTGCTCAGCAGCTGCTCCAGCAGCAAGGTCAGCACAAACTCCTGGCCCTTGCGCAGCAAGGTCCGCTCGCCCGACAAAAACAGGTTCTTGGCCAGTTGCTGCGTGATGGTGGAGCCGCCCACGATCTTCGGGGGCTTGGTGATGGCCTTGCCTTGGCTGAGGCGCTGCTCGGCGCGCTGCTCTGCCTTGGCGTTTTTGGCCCACGCCTTCTCCAAGGCCTCCCAATCCACCCCGTCGTGTTGGCGGAAGCTATCGTCCTCCGAGGCAATCACGGCGCGTTTTAGATTGTCTGAAATCCGCTCGTAAGGCACCCACTCCTGGCGCCAGCGGAAGGTGTCGCGATCCCGGGCGACTCGCCAAGCCTCGGAGCGTTCAAAGGCGGTGGACTGCGGGTCGATCACCGCCATAGCGGCAATCCGGCCCACAAAATACAGCTGGAGCGAAACAAACGCCACGCCACACAGCAGCACCCAACGCAACAGCGATCTCATCGGGCCGCGGAGGACGAGACCTTGGCTTCCAATGTCTCGTCACGGGTGAACTTGAAGCGGGACACCACCAGAATCTGGTCTGCCTGGCGCCGCATGGCGGCATTGAAGTTGCCGAATGGGCCTGCCGATCGGGCAATCGCTTGGGCGCGCTTGTCGAGCACCGGGTTGCCCGAGCTCTGCACCACCTCGGCGTCTATGACCCGGCCATCAAAGTTGATGGTGACGATCATGGTCAGCTCGCCATACAGTTTCTTGCCGCCGCTTTGGGGGAAGTTGTCGGTGCCTTTTTCCTCGATACGCTGGCGCAGCTGGTCGTAATAGACCGCATACACCTCTTCACGCACAGAGGGGCTCACATAGCGCTTTTTCGGGCGCGCATTTTCCATGTTGATGCGCCGCTCGATTTCGGCCAGCAGTTTGATCAGCTGCCGGCGCTTTTCCTCGCGCTCGGCCTGGTCTGATTTGTCTGCCAGTTTGTTGGGGTCGGGCGGCGGCAGGGCGGCCAGTTGGCTCTTGACTTGCGCAAGCAACAGGTTTTGCTGCTCCTGGAGGCTTTGCAGCTTGCGTGCGCTCTCTTCTTCGAGGGTGTCGCCGATGTCGGTAAACGCGGAGGGGGGCAAGGGGCTGGTGGCGCGGCCTTTTTCCACATCGCCGCCACCGGCCAAATTGGTTTGGGCAATCGCCTGGGCCTTCTCCGGTTTTTCTTTGCTCTTGGCATTCACCAGAATGACTTCCAGTGGCTGGTCCTCGAACACCCGGTTAAAAGCCTCGGGGTCGACAAAACGCACGGTCAACAGCGCCGCGTGTACCGCAATGGATACACCCAGAGCCCATTGGAGCGTGGTCAGTTTGCGCAGATTCACGGGGTGGAATTATCACCGCCGGCGTCCGGCGCTTCGTTCACGTCCACTGCAATCGCGATCGGGCCTGCCACATCGTCTTCGCTGTCGTCCTCGTCTTCGGTGGCCTCTGTCTCGACCGGTGCGTCCAGGCGCTCCAGCACCGTGCCATGCACATCCAGGGTGATGAGGTCCATCTCACCCAGCTTGACACGCACCTTGGCGTGGCGGGGCAGGCCTTGGGCGCCCATGACCGGCAGCACCAGCGGAATGTCGTCGGCGCGCACCATGCCGTCCTTGAACAGGCTGGCGGTGAGCTCGGTGATGCCGTGCTGCTGGGCGTAGCGCATGGTCCAGAAACGCTCCATGGCGCCCTGGTAACCGTTGTAGGCGCTGTAAGCCGCGTCAAACGAGGAGATGATGGCGAACAGCTCGGCGTCCTTCGGCTTGAAGGGCGCCACCAATGCCGCTGTCTTGCCGTGGCGTGCACAGGCAATGATCTGCCACTGGTTGACCAGGTCGGTATAGCGGCGCAGTGGCGAGGTCGCCCACGAATACGCTTTGACACCGATACCCGCATGCGGCAAGGCCTTGGTGCCCATGCGCACTTTGACGCCGGGCGCCAGCGACGCCTGGCTGCGGTAGATGCCGGGCACGCCCATCTCGGCGAGCCAGCTGCCCCAGGTGCTGTTGGCCAGGATCATGGCTTCGGCCACGATCAGGTCCAGCGGGGCGCCACGCTGGCGGATGCTGATGAGCACGGTCTCGTCGCCTTGCGGTTCCGCGCCGTCGTTGCCTTGCAGGCGGAAGTTGTAGTCCGGGCGGTTGAAGGTCTCGGGTTTGCCGCGCACGATCTCGCGCTTGGCCTTCAGGTCGCGCGCCAAGCGGTGCAAAAATGATAGCTGCTCGCGCAGACCTGCTGCGGGCTGGGTGTCATTTTCATGCTTAAACGAGGCGTCGGTCAGCCACTGCTCGGTGACCACGCTGTCGAGCTGGTCGTGGCGCAGATTGTGGGCAATCGGCACACGTTCCAGCTTGGTCTCGCTGTTGGTGATCTCCAGCGTTTCCTCGTTGAAGGTGACATAGAGCGAGACGGACGGGCAATCGCGCCCCTCCATCAGGGTGTAGGTCTGCACCACCTCGTCGGGCAACATGGTGACCTTGTAGCCGGGCATGTACACCGTGGACAGGCGGGCACGGCCCAGCACGTCCACCGGGCTGCCGGGCTGCACGGCCAAGCCGGGCGCGGCGATGTGGATGCCCACCGTCACGGTGCCGGAGCCCAAGCCTTGCACGCTCAGGGCGTCGTCAATTTCAGTAGTCTGGGAATCGTCAATCGAGAAGGCCTGCACGGCCGCCAAAGGCAACTCGTCGGCAATAGCGGGTGCGCTGATCGCGGGAAAGCCGGTGCCCTTGGGGAAGTTCTCCAGCAAAAAGCGCTTCCAGTGGAACAGGTAGGGCGAGGCAATCGCCCCCGCCTTTTGCAGTAGCTCTAGCGGCGCAATGTGGGTGGCGCGGCTAGCCTCGACCACGGCTTTGTATTCAGGGGCGTTTTTGTCCGGCTTGAACAGGATCTTGTACAGCTGGTCTTTGATGGCCTGCGGGCAGGTGCCTGCCGCCAGCTCCTGGGCCCACTGGTTGATCTGCTCGGCAATCAGGCGCTTTTTCTCAATGGCGGCCAACGCCTGCGCAATGATGTCGGCAGGGGCCTTTTTGAAGCGGCCCTTGCCGGCGCGGCGGAAGTAGTGCGGCGTGTCAAACAACTTGAACAGCATGCCGGCTTGCTCGGCCTGGCTGGCCTGGGCCGAGAAATAGTCTTTGGCGAGATCGGCAAAGCCAAACTCGTCGTCGGGGGCAAATTCGTAGGCCATGTCCAGCTCGATGCCTGCGGCTTGCGCCTGGGCGGCGGCCACAAAATCGGCGGGGGCGGGCTTTTCGAACTTGATCAGCACGTTGGCCGACTTGACCTTGACGCGCTTGCCGGAATCCAACTCCACCTGTGCAGAGGCTTCTGCCTCGGACAGGACGCGACCGGCCATGAATTTTCCGGCTTCTTCAAACAGTACAAACATAGGGGGTGGATTGTCCCCGCAAAACGGGTCGTCCCGAACCCGCCGGCGCAGGCCTCGGGAACCGAAGGGTTTTAGGCACCAGTGCCGGTGTCTCCCATCAGGCCCATAAAGGCTGCCAAGTCAGGCAAAAAAGCCTCGAAACCCGTGAGCGCATGGTCGCCCCCTTCCAGCAAGGTGAGCCGGGTGTCGGCATAGCGGGCATGCATTTCGCGCCAATCGAGTACTTCGTCGCCCTTGGCCAGGATGGCGCGGTAGCGTGCAGGGTGTTGCAAGGCGCCCACCTGCAAGCTGCGCAGTTCATCCACGTACTCGGGCAAAAAGTAGAAACTTTCCTCGGGCGCATGCCACTGGCGGTTTTCACCGATGTACTTGCCCAGATCGCGTGCAGGATCGACCGCGGGGTTGATCAGCAAGGCGAGGCAGCCCGTCGCTTCGGCGATGTGGGTAGCGTAAAAGCCGCCGAGCGACGAGCCCACTACCGCCATGTGCGTGGTGGGCCAGTCGGCAATGCCCTGCATTAGCAGGGCCATGGCGGCGCGGGGGGAGGGCGGCAGTTGGGGGCACCACCACTGCACCTGCGGAAAGTGGCTGGCCATGTAGGCGGCCATGGCTTGCGCCTTGTGGGATTGGGGGGAAGAGCGAAAACCGTGGAGGTACAGCAAGTGGGTGATGGCCATGTCGGGATGGTAATGGGCGGCGGCTTGGGGATAATCCAGGGCTATGTCGTACCAATTCGGAAAAGTCTCCCTGCGCCAGCGCATTGCGCCTTGGTTATCGGGGTTTGACGGGCCTTTGGCCTTTGCGGTGTTCATGTTGGCGTGCGCCGGTTTGCTCATCATGTATTCATCGGGTTTTGACCACGGCACCCGGTTTGAGGACCATGGTCGCAACATGCTGATTGCCGCTGCCATCATGTTTGTGGTGGCCCAGGTGCCGCCGCAGCGTTTGATGCTGGTGGCTGTGCCGCTCTACACCTTGGGGGTGGCGTTGTTGATCGCGGTGGCGATTTTCGGTATCACCAAGAAAGGGGCCAAGCGCTGGGTCAATATCGGGGTGGTGATCCAACCCAGCGAGATCATGAAAATTGCCATGCCGCTGATGCTGGCCTGGTGGTTCCAGAAACGTGAGGGGCAGCTGCGACCCCTCGACTTCGTGGTGGCTGGTGGTTTGCTGGCAGTCCCCGTGGGCCTGATCATGAAGCAACCGGATCTCGGCACCTCGCTGTTGGTCATGGCCGCCGGCTTGGCGGTGATTTTTTTCGCGGGCATGAGCTGGAAGCTGGTGATTCCGCCGGTGGCGATCGGTCTTGTCGGCATTGTGTTGCTCGTGGTGTTTGAGCCCCAGCTGTGTGCGGATGGGGTGCGCTGGTCTGTTCTGCACGACTACCAGCAGCAGCGTATTTGCACCTTGCTGGACCCCACCCGGGATCCTTTGGGCAAAGGCTTCCACATCATTCAAGGGATGATTGCGATCGGCTCCGGTGGCATCACTGGCATGGGCTTCATGAAGGGGACCCAGACGCACCTCGAGTTCATCCCCGAGCGCACCACCGACTTTATCTTTGCCGCCTACTCCGAAGAGTTTGGCTTGCTCGGCAATGTGTTTCTGATCTGCGCATTCGTCTTCTTGATCCTGCGGGGTCTGGCGATCGCCCTCGAGGCGCCCACCTTGTTCTCTCGCTTGTTGGCAGGGGCTGCGACGATGATCTTTTTTACCTACGCCTTTGTGAACATGGGCATGGTGAGCGGCATCCTGCCGGTGGTGGGCGTGCCTTTGCCATTCATCAGCTACGGGGGCACTGCCATGGTGACGCTGGGGCTGGCGCTCGGTATTTTGATGTCGATTTCCAACTCCAAGCGCCTGGTCCAGAGCTAAGCGCGGTGCCTGCTTGGGCCTGAGGCGGCAAGGGTATGCAGTGCAGGCCTAAAATGGTCACATGATCTCCCGCGAACCCACCATCGAACGCTTGGCCACGGCCAAATCCCTGTTGCTGACGCCCTTCGGCCTGGATGAGAGTCATCTCACCCGCGCGCTGAACGAAATCAAGGCGCACCAGGTGGACGAGGCGGACCTGTACTTCCAGTACACCCGCTCCGAGGGCTGGAGTCTGGAGGAAGGCATCGTCAAAACCGGTTCCTTCAGCATTGACCAGGGTGTAGGCGTTCGTGCAGTGAGCGGCGAGAAAACCGCCTTTGCCTATTCCGACGATATTTCCGAGGCCAGCCTGCTGGATGCTGCCCGCACCGTGCGCACCATTTCGGCTGCGGCGCAGAACAGGCGTGCGAAAGCCGCTACACCAAAGATAGCGGGTGGCCGCAAGCTCTACGCCGGCCTGGACCCGATCGCCACCCTGGACAGCACCGCCAAGGTGGAGCTGCTGGGCAAGGTCGAGAAGCTGGCGCGTGCCAAAGACCCGCGCATCATCCAGGTGATGGCCGGCTTGGCTGCCGAGTACGACGTGGTGCTCGTCGCCCGCGCGGACGGCACACTGGCCGCCGATGTGCGCCCACTGGTGCGCTTGAGCGTGACGGTGATTGCCGAGCAAAAAGGCCGCCGCGAGGTGGGCTCCAGTGGCGGCGGTGGCCGCTTCGGGTTGGCGTATTTCACCGATGCGCAAATTGAAGACTATGTGGACCAGGCCGTACATGCCGCGTTGACCAATCTCGATGCCCGCCCCGCACCTGCCGGCGAGATGACCGTGGTGCTGGGGGCCGGCTGGCCCGGCATTCTGCTGCACGAAGCCATCGGCCACGGGTTGGAAGGCGACTTCAACCGCAAAGGCAGCAGCGCCTTCAGCGGCCGCATCGGCCAGCGCGTTGCCGCCAAGGGCGTGACGGTGCTGGACGACGGCACCATTGCCGATCGCCGTGGCTCGCTCAATGTGGATGACGAGGGCAACCCCAGCCAGCGCAACGTGTTGATTGAAGACGGCATCTTGAAGGGCTACATCCAGGACAGCATGAACGCCCGCCTGATGGGCGTGAAGCCCACCGGCAACGGCCGCCGCGAGAGCTACGCCCACCTGCCCATGCCCCGCATGACCAACACTTACATGCTGGGCGGCGACAAGGCGCCGGAAGAAATTATCGCCAGCATCAAAAAGGGCTTGTACGCCCCCAACTTCGGTGGCGGCCAGGTGGACATTACCAGCGGCAAGTTTGTGTTTTCGGCCAGCGAAGCCTATTGGGTGGAAAACGGCAAGATCCAATACCCCGTCAAAGGTGCCACGCTGGTGGGCAGCGGCCCCGAGTGCCTGAAGCGCGTCTCCATGATCGGCAATGACATGAAGCTGGACCCTGGCGTGGGCACCTGTGGCAAAGAGGGTCAGAGCGTACCTGTGGGTGTGGGTCAGCCTACGCTTCGCATCGACGGTTTGACCGTAGGTGGAACTGCCTAGTGGCAAGCGTAAGCCGCTGTCAGAAACCTGTGCTACATTGAACCCCATGCATTCCGCACGTTTCTTTTTTAGCTACTTTTGGTTCTCACGCGCATCCGGCGGTCGAGAGATCTGAACGTACCCAAAAGAAACGTCCTGAATCTTCCCAAAAACCGCCGGCACCCCCGGCGGTTTTTTTATGCCTTTTTCAACCTGTTTTTCGCAACTTGGACTCTGGAGACCTGACATGAACGCTAAAGCCTCTGCAACCGGTGAGTGGTACGGACAATCCCAGCCCGCCGACCGCACCAGCAAAACCGACGACGAACGCATCAAGGACATCACCGTGTTGCCCCCTCCAGAGCACCTTATCCGTTTCTTCCCTATCCGCGGATCCGCGGTGGAGACCCTGATCTCCGACACCCGCAGCACCATCCACAACATCATGGCTGGCAAGGATGATCGTCTGCTGGTCATCATCGGACCCTGCTCGATCCACGACCCCGCCGCAGCGCTGGACTACGCCCGCCGCCTGAAGGTCGAGCGCGAGAAGTACAAAGACACGCTGGAAATCGTGATGCGCGTCTACTTCGAGAAGCCCCGCACCACCGTGGGCTGGAAGGGGCTGATCAATGATCCTTACCTGGACGAGAGCTACCGCATTGACGAAGGCCTGCGCATTGCACGCCAGTTGCTGATCGAGATCAACCGCTTGGGCATGCCCGCGGGCAGCGAGTTCCTGGACGTCATTTCCCCCCAATACCTGGGCGACTTGATTTCCTGGGGCGCCATCGGTGCGCGCACCACTGAGAGCCAGGTGCACCGCGAGTTGGCCTCCGGCATCTCCGCGCCCATTGGCTTCAAGAACGGCACGGACGGCAACATCAAGATCGCAACCGACGCTATCCAAGCAGCGGCCGGTGGCCATCACTTCTTGTCGGTGCACAAAAACGGCCAGGTGGCGATTGTGCAAACCAACGGCAACCCGGACTGCCACGTCATTCTGCGGGGCGGCAAGGCGCCGAACTACGACGCGGCCAATGTGGCCGCCGCTTGTGCGGACCTCGCCAAAGCAAAGTTGCCCCAGACTCTGATGGTGGACTGCAGCCACGCCAACAGCAGTAAGCAGCACGAAAAGCAGCTCGATGTGGCCAAAGACATTGCCGGCCAAATCAGCGGCGGTTCGCGCAGCGTGTTCGGCGTGATGGTGGAAAGCCACCTGAACGCTGGCGCCCAGAAGTTCACCCCCGGCAAGGACGACGCAACTGCCTTGGAATATGGCAAGAGCATTACTGACGCCTGCCTGGGCTGGGACGATTCTGTGGAGTCGCTGGAAGTGTTGTCTGCCGCCGTCAAGGCGCGCCGCGCAGCGTGATGGCGCCATAAAAAAGCCGGAGTGGATGCACCGGCTCACATTACGGAGCGGGCCTGAGTGCCCGCTTTTTTTGTGCCTTACTGCAGCGGAGCAGGGGCCCGCAGGGACTCCATCACCGCATCCGGCGTGCCGCCAGCAGCCAGATGGGTTTTGTACCAGACGCTCAGGATGGTGCTGATCACCGGGCCGGGGTTCTCGCGCACCTTGGCCACATCCCACTGGTTGAGTTGGCAGATGCGCTCGACGAGGTCCATGTCCATGTCGATGGCTTCGGCGTCACAACGGCGCAGTTTCAGGTCGGTGAATTGGGCGCCGTCGGGCAAGCGGAGTTGAAAGTTCGGATCGGTTTGCATGGAGTTGAGGGTCAAATATGGTGCTAGCGCTCGCAGATATTGCGCGAGCAGCTATGAAGTTTTTAGCAAGTTGGCGAGTTTGGCGTGGATGCCGCCGAAGCCGCCATTGCTCATGCACAGCACGTGGTCGCCCGGCTGCAGGGCGGCGGCCACTTGAGCCAACACGGCGTCAATCGTGTCGCCCACTTGCGCTCGCGCGCCCATGGGGGCCAGCGCCTCGACCGCGTCCCAGCCCAAACCGCCGCTGTGGCAGAAGGCGAGGTCGGCTTCTTTCAGGCTCCAGGGCAATTGGGCTTTCATGGCGCCGAGCTTCATGGTGTTGGAGCGGGGCTCGAACACTGCCAGAATGCGCCCCTTGCCGACCTGGCGGCGCAGGCCGTTGACCGTGGTGCGGATGGCGGTGGGGTGGTGCGCAAAGTCATCGTAAATGGTGACGGGTGCGCTGCCGGGCTGGCCTGCCAACGGGGCTTTGGCGCGCACTTCCATGCGGCGCTTGACGTTCACGAACTGGCCCAGGGCTTCTGCGGCGACGGCGGGCGACACGCCCACATGCTCTGCGGCGGCGATGGCGGCCAGTGCGTTGAGCTGGTTGTGCACGCCGCCCAAGGCCCATTGCACCCGAGCCACTTCGCGGCCGTGGTGGTGAACCGCAAAGTCGTGGGGCTCGCCGACGGCGAAGAAGTCGCTCACGGCGGCGCCGAAGCTGCGTTGTTCGCTCCAGCAGCCTTGGTGCAGCACCCGGGTGAGGCTGTCTTCTAGGCCGTTGACGACCACGCGGCCGGTGCCGGGCACGGTGCGCACCAGGTGGTGGAACTGCCGTTCGATGGCGGCCAGGTCGTCAAAGATGTCGGCGTGGTCGAATTCCAGGTTGTTCAGGATGGCGGTGCGCGGGCGGTAGTGCACGAACTTGCTGCGCTTGTCGAAGAAGGCGGTGTCGTATTCGTCGGCCTCGATGACGAAGAGTTTCGCTCCGGAAGCGGGGTGGAGGGCCGCCTGCGCCGCCTGCTCCGTGTCCCCCGCCCGCTTTGCGGGCTCCTCCTTGACCTGCGCAGAGGGCGCAGTCGCCCCTCCCCTCAGTCTTGCCGATACTCCGAAATTCAGCGGGACGCCGCCTACCAGGAAGCCGGGTTGCAGTCCGGCGTACTCCAGCACCCAGGCCAGCATGCTGGTGGTGGTGGTTTTTCCGTGGGTGCCGGCGACGGCCAGCACATGGCGGCCTTGGAGCACATGTTCAGCCAACCATTGCGGGCCGCTTGTGTAGGGCGCGCCCGCGTCCAGAATGGCTTCCATGAGCGGGAATTTGGGCGTTCCGTCAGCGAGCCGCGCGCGGCTGACGACGTTGCCGATGACGAACATGTCAGGCTGCAAGGCCATTTGTTCAGCGCCGAAACCCTCGATCAGTTCGATGCCCAGGGCCCGGAGCTGGTCGCTCATCGGGGGGTAAACGCCGGCATCGCAGCCGGTTACTTTGTGGCCGGCTTCACGTGCCAGCGCGGCCAAGCCGCCCATGAAGGTGCCGCAAATGCCCAAGATATGAATATGCATGGCCCGTATTCTACGGTTGGCAACTAGTGCGAAATAATTGGAGATTTTTGGCGATTTGCCCAAGCAGAATATGCGGATCGAGCTATTAAAAAGATAGCAAATGTGTGATGCGTAAGGCTTTGTTATGGCGGGCACAATGGCGCCATGGACGATCTGAAAGAAGAAATAGCGGCCACTGCCGCCCGCATGGTGGTGGAAGAGGGCTTGGAGTACGGTGCAGCCAAGCGCCGTGCGGTGAAGCAATTGGGGGTGCCCCCCCGCTCTGGTTTGCCCGACAACGACCAAGTCGAGGCGGCTGTCGAGGAGTACATATCCATCTTCTGTGCGGATACCCAGCCCAAGGAGTTGCGAGCCCTTCGCGAGCTGGCGGTGCAATGGATGGAGCGGCTGGAGCTGTTCCGGCCGCACCTCGGGGGGGCTGTGTGGCGGGGCACTGCCACCCGTAACAGCGATATTTATCTGCAGTTGTTTTGTGATGATCCCAAATCGGCGGAGATCATGTTGATTGACAAGGGTGTGCGTTTTGAGGTGCGCTCGGTGCCGGGGCTGCAAGGGGAAATGGTGGACGCCCTGAGCATCCATGTCATGTGCTTGCCCTTGGGCGAGCATGTGGGGGTGCATCTCTTGGTCAATGACCTCGATGATGTGCGTGGCGCACTCCAGCCGGATGGGCGTGGTCGTGCCCGGCGTGGCAATATGGCGGCAGTTCAGCGCTTGTTGGAGTCGGATGATGCAAATTCCTGAAAATTCGGTCGCAGTAGCGCCTTCGGCCCAGCGTCGGAGGGTGTTGTGGGGTGCGGTTGCCGGGGTGGCGGCTGTGGCCGGAGCGGGTTTGTCGTGGCGCCAACAAGCAGCGTCGTCCGTGATGGAGCCGGCGCCCGGTTTTTGGGCGCAGCAATGGCAGACGCCCCAAGACACGAGCTTGGCGATGCAACAGTTCCAAGGGCGCCCCGTGTTGATCAATTTCTGGGCGACCTGGTGCCCTCCGTGCGTGGATGAGCTGCCGTTGCTGGACCGTTTCCATTCCGAGCAAGGGCCCAAAGGCGTGCAGGTGTTGGGGTTGGCGATTGACCGCAAAGAGGCGGTGGTGCCGTTTTTGCAGCGGGTTCCGCTCCAGTTCCCTGTGGCACTGGCGGGCTTGTCGGGGACGGATCTCGGACGCGCGCTGGGTAATGTGACCGGGGGGCTGCCGTTCTCTGTGTTGGTGGCCTCGGATGGCGCGGTTGCGCAGCGCAAGATGGGTCGAGTCCACGCGGAAGACTTGGTCGCTTGGGCTGCGGTAAAATAGAGTCTCTCACCTAGTGTTTCCGACCCGGAAGCACTGTCTCAAGCCCTTTCGGGGCGATTTTATTTAGACATTTTTCCAGTCTTTTCCCTTGATTTGGGTGGAGATATGGTTTTTTGGCGGTGTTTTGCTGTAAATTCGCCGTTTTACAAATGTCGGTTGTTGGAGATTCCATGGATTTACGCAAACTCAAAACCTTGATCGATCTGGTGTCTGACTCGAATGTGTCGGAGCTGGAAATTACCGAAGCCGAAGGCAAGGTCCGTATCGTCAAGGGTGGTGGTGCTGTGGTTCAGGGCTACGCGCCCGCACCTGTGTATGCAGCGCCCGTAGCTGCAGCGGCTCCCGCCAGTGCGCCTGCTGCAGCGCCAGTGGCCGCAGAACCGGTGGTGGACGCTGGTCACACCGTGAAGTCGCCGATGGTGGGTACTTTCTACCGTTCGTCCGCTCCGGGTGCCAAGCCATTCGTCGAAGTGGGTGATTCGATCAAGGTTGGCGAGACCATCTGCATCATCGAAGCGATGAAGATCCTCAATGAAATTGAGGCAGACAAGTCCGGTACCGTGACCAAGATCTTGAGCGACAACGGCCAGGCAGTGGAATACGGCCAGCCCTTGTTCATCATCGAATAAAACGCAGCACCCATGTTCAAGAAAATTCTGGTCGCCAACCGGGGCGAGATTGCGCTGCGTATCCAGCGCGCCTGCCGCGAGTTGGGTATCAAGGCTGTCATGGTCTATTCCGAGGCGGACCGCGAAGCCAAGTATGTCAAGCTCGCTGAAGAAGCGGTTTGCATCGGGCCGGCGCCTTCGGGCCTGAGCTACCTCAATATGCCGGCCATCATTTCGGCGGCTGAAGTGACAGACGCGGAAGCAATCCACCCCGGCTACGGTTTTCTGAGTGAAAACGCAGACTTCGCCGAGCGTGTCGAGAAGAGCGGCTTCCAATTCATCGGACCCACCCCCGAATCCATTCGCATCATGGGCGACAAGGTGTCTGCCAAGCAAGCCATGATCCGGGCGGGCGTGCCCTGCGTTCCCGGTTCTGAGGGTGAGTTGCCGGATGATCCAGTTGCCATGAAGCGGATTGCCAAGTCCGTGGGCTACCCGGTCATTATCAAAGCGGCAGGTGGCGGTGGCGGGCGCGGTATGCGCGTGGTCCACACCGAAGCCGCGTTGGTCAATGCGGTTGCCATGACCAAGGCGGAAGCCGGTGCGGCATTCAACAATCCGGCGGTGTACATGGAGAAGTTTCTCCAGAACCCGCGGCACATTGAAATCCAAATCCTCGCAGACAAGCACAAGAATGCGGTCTACCTTGGTGAGCGCGATTGCTCGATGCAGCGCCGTCACCAGAAGGTGTTGGAAGAGTCCCCCGCGCCCGGAATCAACCGCAAGTTGATCGAACGCATAGGGGAGCGTTGCGTCAACGCCTGCAAGAAAATTGGCTATCGCGGAGCGGGCACCTTCGAGTTCCTCTACGAAGACGGTGAGTTCTACTTTATTGAAATGAACACCCGTGTGCAGGTGGAGCATCCGGTCACTGAAATGGTGACGGGCATCGATATCGTGAAGACGCAGATCATGGTGGCTGCCGGCGAGAAGTTGCCGTTTACCCAGCGCCAGATTGAAGTGCGCGGTCACGCGATCGAGTGCCGGGTGAATGCCGAGGACCCTTACAAGTTCATCCCTTCGCCAGGACGCGTCACCATGTGGCACGCGCCGGGCGGCCCGGGTGTGCGTGTGGATTCGCATGTGTACACCAACTACTTTGTGCCTCCGAACTACGACTCCATGATCGGCAAGATCATTGTGCACGGCGACACTCGCGAGCAGGCGATGGCCCGCATGCGCACCGCGCTGGCGGAGACGGTCGTGGAAGGAATCAATACCAACATTCCTTTGCATCGTGAGTTGATGGTGGATGCCAAATTCATGGACGGTGGAACCAACATCCACTACCTGGAGCACTGGCTGGAACAACACAAGCGATAAGGCGTTGCATGTTTGAATTGCGTTTGATGTGTCCCGAAGACCGGGTCGAAAACCTGAGTGATGCGCTGGACGCATTGGATGCCCTGAGTGTCAGCGTGGAAGACGCTGATGCCCAGACGGATGCCGAACAGGCATTGTTTGGTGAGCCCGGAATGCCTCCGCCGAAAGACGGATGGCAGCGCTCACGGGTGATTGCCTTGTTTGCAGAGCGCACGCAAGCCGATGAGGCTTGTGCGCTGTTGCAGGCCCAGGATTTCTTTGAAGGCTGCCAGGTTTTGGGGATCGATGCCCTGGAGGACCAGGATTGGGTGCGCTTGACCCAGTCGCAGTTTGCGCCGGTGGAGATTACCCCCGAGTTCTGGATCGTGCCCACATGGCACGAGCCTCCCGCGCAGGCCAAAGAGGTCATTCGCCTGGACCCCGGACTGGCCTTTGGTACCGGCACGCATCCGACGACGCGCATGTGCTTGCGCTGGATCGCAGGCCACGGCGCTGCAGGTCGGGTGCTGGATTACGGGTGCGGTTCCGGCATTCTTGCGATTGGAGCCGCCAAATTCGGCGCAACTGAAGTGATCGCAGTCGACATTGATCAGGCTGCGGTCGACTCCACAGTGCTGAATGCGCAAGCTAATCAGGTGGAGCTGTCTGCCGGTTTGCCAGACGCGGCTCAGGGCGAGTTTGATGTTGTGTTGGCCAATATATTGGCGACCCCCCTGAAAGTGCTGGCTCCCTTGTTGCGTGCGCATGTCAAGGCGGGCGGGCACCTCGTGCTGGCCGGAATCTTGGAGCGCCAAGCGGACGAGCTGAAAGCGGCCTACGCACCCTATTGCACCCTGTCGGTGGCAGACACCGAAGACGGGTGGATCTTGATGACAGCTGCCGTGTAACTGTGGTGTTTGCGACCACTACAATGTGACGCAATGAGTCTGATTACCCAGTGCCCGGCATGCTCCACGATGTTCAAAGTCGTGCCGGACCAGTTGCGTATTTCAGATGGCTGGGTGCGGTGCGGGCAATGTGATGAGGTGTTTGATGCCAATGCCCATCTACACACCGCAACAGACGCACAACCGGCTCCAGAGCCTGAGCCCCGTGAAGCGGCTGCACCCACCAGTCCTGACCCGGACTGGGCAGCCTCTTTGCGATTCGAGTCCGATGAATCTGCGGTACCCGAAAAGGTAGCTACTGAGCCACTGGACGCAGAGACTCCGTCTCCTGAGTCGTGGTCTTCGGCGCCCTCACAACCGGTTGACAACGATCCTGCACTGGATGATTTCCTGGCTCAGAGTCCCGGCGCGCTCGCCGGTGGGGCAGAGGCGGATACGCCACCTCTCGAGTCTGAAAACAAGAGTGATCTAGACGCCCTTGGTTCGCCTGCGCCCCGCTATACACAAGCGACTCCGTCTCCAACAGTTGGCGAGACAAAGCTTTCATTTATGCCCAAGGGTGATGGGCTGGCGTTTTGGGACCGGACCTTGGTCAAGTGGGGTCTTGCCGGGATCGCTGGTGTACTGGTGCTCGCCCTGGGGTTGCAATACGCGTATGTAGAGCGGGACCGCATTGCCGCATATCAGCCAGAAGCCGTTCCCGCGCTGGAGGTGCTGTGTGAGTGGGCCGGATGCCAGCTGGCTCCCTTGCAGTCGATTGAAGCGGTCGTGATCGACAGTTCTTCGTTTACGAAACTCCGTTCGGACGTGTACCGCTTGAATGTGGCCATCAAGAATACCGGTACGGTACCAGTCTTGCCTCCTTCGTTGGAGCTCACGCTCACCGATATGCAAGACCAAAGCATGGTTCGCAAGGTGTTGGCGCCACGGGATATCGGCTGGATGGCATCCACCTTGGAGCCCGGTGCCGAGTTCACTGCGTCATTGCCGATTGCTGTGAAACCGGCGTCGCCTACAGAGCGGGTTTCTGGATACCGTTTGTTGGCTTTCTACCCCTAACAGGGCAGTTAGCCCGAAAAAAAGCCCGGACCATCAAGGTTCCGGGCTTTTTTGCAGGTGCAGGCTATTAAGGCTTGCTGGAAGTCGGAAACGGCCACGCTGCTTGCGGGTTCAGTGTGGTTTGCGCTGCTGGCGCAGCTGCCTTGGCAGCCTTTTTTGCAGGGGCTGCAGGCTTTTTGGCTACTGCGGCTTTCTTCGCGGGAGCTGCTGCTTTTTTGGCAGGAGCGGCTTTCTTGGCCACTACGGCTTTTTTCGCGGGAGCTGCTGCTTTTTTGGCAGGAGCGGCCTTCTTGGCTACTACGGCTTTTTTCGCGGGAGCTGCTGCTTTTTTGGCAGGAGCGGCCTTCTTGGCCACTACGGCTTTTTTCGCGGGAGCTGCTGCTTTTTTGGCAGGAGCGGCCTTCTTGGCCACTACGGCTTTTTTCGCGGGAGCTGCTGCTTTTTTGGCAGGAGCGGCCTTCTTGGCCACTACGGCTTTTTTCGCGGGAGCTGCTGCTTTTTTGGCAGGAGCGGCCTTCTTGGCCACTACGGCTTTCTTCGCAGGAGCTGCTGCTTTTTTAGCAGGAGCGGCTGCCTTCTTCACTGGGGTTGCTTTTTTCGCTGGAGCGGCTTTTTTTGCCGCTGGTTTTTTTGCAGTTGCCATCATGTTCTCCTTGTTCAAGGTGCAAAGAGCACTTTCTGCTACGTATTTGGCAGAAAGCGATTCATGCCACTGGGCGTAGTTCCAGTGGCATGAACTTGGTAACGCCAACCCTTCGTGGTGATCACGCGATCTACGAAAGGGGGCGAAAACTTTAACGGCATAACGAGCAAGTTAATCCCAGGACAGCGCGCCGCCGGACTGGTACTCGATAACACGCGTTTCAAAAAAGTTACGTTCTTTCTTGAGGTCAATCATTTCGCTCATCCATGGGAATGGATTTTCTTCATTCGGGAACAAGGCCTCAAGACCGATCTGTGTCGCACGGCGATTGGCGATGTACCGCAGATAGCCCTTGAACATCGAAGCGTTCATGCCCAGCACGCCGCGGGGCATGGTGTCTTCGGCGTAGCGATATTCCAGCTCCACCGCCTTCTCAAACAATGTCTTGATCTCTGCCTTGAATTCAGGTGTCCACAAGTGCGGGTTCTCCAGCTTGAGCTGGTTGATCAAGTCAATGCCGAAGTTGCAGTGCATGGACTCGTCCCGGAGGATGTACTGGTACTGCTCAGCGGCACCTGTCATTTTGTTCTGTCGTCCGAGCGCCAGAATCTGGGTAAAGCCCACGTAGAAGAACAAGCCCTCCATCAAGCAAGCGAACACGATCAGCGACTTCAGTAGCGTTTGATCGGTGGCGGGTGTGCCGGTGTGGAAGTTGGGGTCCATGATCGCTTCGATGAAGGGGATCAGGAACTCGTCTTTGTCGCGAATCGATTGAACTTCGTTGTACGCGTTGAAAATCTCGCTCTCGTCCAAGCCGAGAGATTCCACGATGTACTGGTACGCGTGGGTATGGATAGCTTCCTCAAACGCCTGGCGCAACAAAAACTGGCGGCATTCCGGTGCCGTGATGTGGCGGTAGGTGCCCAACACAATATTGTTTGCAGCCAATGAGTCTGCCGTCACAAAGAAGCCGAGGTTGCGCTTTACGATGCGGCGTTCATCTTCTGTCAGACCATTCGGGTCTTTCCACAGCGCGATGTCACGCGTCATGTTGACCTCTTGTGGCATCCAGTGATTGGCACAAGTGGCGAGGTATTTTTCCCACGCCCACTTGTATTTGAAAGGCACCAGTTGGTTAACGTCGGTCTGTCCGTTGATGATGCGCTTGTCTGATGCATTGACGCGCTTGCCACTGGCGCTGGCCTTGGCCACTTGCACTGCCTGGGACATGGTGGCACTGTACGCCGAAGTACCTGTGGCAGAGGACACCGACGCCTGCGCGTCCTGACTGTTTTCAGACGGATTGCGCGCGTAATTCAACGGCGATGCGGGCTTGACTTCTTCGTCCCAGGACAACATAGTTTTTTCCAATCTTCGGATTATGTGAGCAGTGAATTGAATTGAAAAGCGTTCATTCAATTCACTGAAAATTTGTGTTGCTCACGAGCATCGCAAGCGGACTTGCGATGCTGATGAACTTACTGGCAGGACTCGCAGGTCGGGTCGTCCACGCCACAGAATTTGATGTCGGTGGCAGCACTGCTCGACAGCTGCATCTGCTCTTGCGCAGCAGCCGCAGCGGCTTCCAGTGCACTCGACATCTTGGGTGTGCCCTGGCTTTCATTGCCGGAAGACACAGCGTTCAGGCGACCCGCGCTCACGGTGGATTTCTCTACGTGCGTGGCGGACATGGTGCGGAGGTAGTAAGTGGTCTTGAGACCGCGCAACCAAGCCAGCTTGTAGGTTTCATCCAGCTTCTTGCCGGAGGCGCCCGCCATGTAAATGTTCAGCGACTGTGCCTGGTCGATCCACTTCTGGCGACGTGCGGCAGCTTCCACCAGCCAGCGTGTCTCCACTTCAAACGCGGTGGCGTAGAGCTGCTTGATTTCTTGTGGCACACGGTCGATCGGGTGGAGGGATCCGTCAAAGTGCTTGAGGTCCATCACCATGACGTCGTCCCACAGGCCCAGTTGCTTCAGGTCGCGCACCAGGTAGCTGTTGATGACCGTGAATTCACCCGACAGGTTGGACTTGACGGACAGGTTGCCGAAGCAAGGCTCGATGGACGCGTCCACGCCGATGATGTTGGAAATCGTCGCGGTAGGTGCAATCGCTACGCAGTTGGAGTTGCGCATGCCGTCGGCTGCAATCTTGTTGCGCAGAGCATCCCAATCCAGGGTGGACGAGCGATCTACCTCAACATAGCCGCCGCGTGCGGTGGCCAGCATGTCGATGGTGTCCAGTGGCAGGATGCCCTTGTCCCACAGGCTGCCCTTGAAGCTGTGGTACTTGCCGCGTTCGCGGGCCAAGTCTGTCGAGGCCCAGTAGGCGTAGTAGCTGATCGCTTCCATGGACTTGTCAGCAAACTCGACGGCCGCGTCGCTGGCGTAGGGAATGCGCAACTCGTAGAGGCTGTCCTGGAACGCCATCAGACCCAAGCCAACAGGGCGGTGACGCATGTTGGAGTCACGCGCCTTTTTCACGGCGTAGTAGTTGATGTCGATCACGTTATCCAGCATGCGCATGGCGGTCGAAATCGTGCGCTTGAGCTTGTCGTGGTCGAGGGCACCATCTTTCAAGTGCTGCAGCAAGTTCACCGAGCCCAAGTTGCAGACGGCGGTTTCGGTGTCGGATGTGTTCAGTGTGATTTCTGTGCACAGGTTCGACGAATGCACCACACCTGCGTGTTGCTGGGGTGAGCGGACGTTACAGGCATCTTTGAATGTGATCCAAGGATGGCCGGTTTCAAACAGCATGGTCAGCATCTTGCGCCAGAGGTCGCTGGCTTGCAGGGTGCGTGATGGCTTGATTTCACCGCGAGCAGCCTTTTCTTCGTAAGCCACGTAGGCCTTCTCGAAGTCAGCGCCAAACAGATCGTGCAGGTCGGGAACGGTGGACGGGGAGAACAGGGTCCATGTCCCTTTTTCCATGACCCGGCGCATGAACAAGTCAGGAATCCAGTTCGCCGTGTTCATGTCGTGGGTGCGGCGGCGGTCATCGCCGGTGTTCTTGCGCAGCTCCAGGAACTCCTCGATATCCAAGTGCCATGTTTCCAGATAGGTACATACGGCGCCTTTGCGCTTGCCGCCTTGGTTCACCGCTACAGCCGTGTCGTTGACCACCTTCAGGAACGGGACCACGCCTTGCGATTCGCCGTTGGTTCCTTTGATGTGGGAGCCCAAAGCGCGCACGCGGGTCCAGTCGTTGCCCAAGCCGCCAGCGAATTTCGACAGCAATGCGTTTTCTTTGATGGATTCGTAGATGCCGTCCAGATCGTCTGGCACTGTGGTCAGGTAGCAGCTCGACAGTTGCGAACGCAAGGTGCCGCTGTTGAACAGGGTAGGGGTGCTCGACATGAAGTCGAAGCTGGAGAGCACTTCATAGAACTCAATGGCGCGTGCTTCGCGGTCAATTTCATTCAGCGACAGGCCCATGGCGACGCGCATGAAAAATGCCTGTGGCAGTTCGATGCGGGTCTTGCCTTCATGCAGAAAGTAGCGGTCATACAGGGTTTGCAGACCCAGGTAGTCGAATTGCAGGTCTCGGCTGGCCTTGAGCGCTTGACCCAAACGCTTCAAGTCGAATTGCTGCAGTTTTTCGTCCAGCAGTTCGGCTTCGACGCCGCGCTTGATGAAACCAGGGAAGTAATCTGCATAGGCTTCCTGCATGTCGGCTTGCGCCACATCACGACCCAGCACTTCGCGGGAAATGGTGTGGAACAGCAAGCGCGCTGTGGCGTAGGTGTAGTCGGGATCTTTTTCGATCAGGGTCCGCGCTGCCAGGATGGCTGCCTTGTACACCTCGTCCAAAGGGACGCCGTCGTACAGGTTGCGCATGGTTTCTGCCAGGATGGGGGCCGCCTTGACGTCGGCACCCAAACCACTGCATGCCGTCTCGATGCGGGATTGCAGTTGGGCCAAGTCCAGCGGTACGCGCTGGCCATTGTCGATGACGTGGATCACCGGTGCGGCAGGCGCCTCAATAGCGACTTGCTTGGCGCGCTCTTGGGTGCGGCGCTCGCGGTACAACACATAGGCACGGGCGATTTCGTGGTGACCACCGCGCATCAGGCCCAGCTCGACTTGATCCTGCACGTCCTCGATATGGAAGGTGCCGCCACCCGGGCGGGAGCGCACCAGTGCGCGAATCACTTGCTGCGTCAGGCCATCGACGGTCTCGCGCACGCTGGCGGATGCTGCACCTTGGGTGCCGTGCACCGCAAGAAACGCTTTCATCATGGCAACTGCAATTTTGTTCGGCTCAAAGGGCACTACTGCGCCGTTGCGGCGGATGATCTGGTAATGCGAATAAGCCTGCGTCGCCGGCGTTTCGTTGCCGGGAACGGGGGACAGCAGCGGGGCGGGTGCCGTTGGTACGGCCGTGGAAATAGATTGCATAGTTTCCTCGTCTAAATCGGGTGTATTTTTGTGTGATCTGTGTGCCGCGTGGCTTGCTGCGACTAAGGGGCTTCGCACTCGCGCATCAACCAAGGCACACTATATCTGGGGTCTGGGGTACTGGCAACCCACTACCGGTAGTGTATCTGCTCGGCGCCCTTGTATTTTGATCAGGGCATTTGCCCCTTGCATTCCACTTGCCGGAAAGGGTGCATCAAAGCCTTGATTGGCGTAAATTTTTCAAGCCGAATGAGGCCTGATGCGGCTTACAGCAGCATTTGGCTTGGAACGCCAAGATTGACGCGGGTGTCGTACCGTCGGGATCGTCTGATGGACCCCCAAAATATTTTCAGACGGCAGTGGATCTGTTCAAGACTTGTGGCTTTCTTGCCATGGGGCGGGTAACTCCCAGTCCGAAATCGCGCGCCAGTCCTTCAATCGTTCCCACTCGAATCCGGGTCCCGGGTCGGTTTTCCTGCCTGGCGCAATATGCTCATGGCCAGCGACGTACCGGATGTCATAGTTCTGCGCGATTGCCGTACACAAGCGCTCCAGGCTGTCGTATTGATCGGCGGTAAACAAATCGTTGTCCATACCCTCCAACTCAATGCCAATTGAGTTGTCGTTGCAATTGGGTTTTCCGCGATAGGTGGATGCGCCCGCGTGCCAAGCACGGGCATCGCAACTGACAAACTGGCACACAGTGCCCGTGCGCGTCACAAAGAAGTGGCTGGAGACTTCCATGCCCCGAATCGTTTGGTAATACGAGTGCGCTTCCCAGTTCAGGGTGTTGGTGAATAGTTGGCGCACACCGTCTCCTCCATATTCACCAGGGGGCAGCGAGATAGAGTGCAGCACCACCAAGTCGGTGTCTGCATCTGCAGGCCGTGGGCCGAAATTGGGCGAGGCTTCGTGGAGCGCTTCGCTCCACCAGCCTTCCGACCAGCTGCCGGTTTCCTCGTGGGTGGGCTTATTCCGCTTTTCCATCGTCATGTTCGGGCACATCGATGGACAAGCGCTCCATCCGGTAACGAATTTGCCGCAAGCTGATGCCCAAGCGCTGGGCTGCAGCGGTCCGGTTGAAGCGGGTCTCGCGCAAGACATGGATCAGGATTTCACGCTCTTGAGCGTCCAAATGGCTCTGCAAATCGGCGGGAACGCTGAACGAGCCGGTCTCAGACGCCGGTGCTACGTGTGCGGGCGGGTCCATCTCGTCCATTCCTGTGGGCTCGGAGTCGTGGCCATGGGTGTCGAGTTCCAAAACATCGCCTTCAGACAACGCCAGCGCGCGATGCAGCAGGTTTTCCAACTCCCGAACGTTGCCTGGGAGCGGCAGCGCTTTCAATTGCGCCAGCAAACTTGCGGACAGCGTGGGCGCCGGCACACCTGTTTCCTCACAAATTCTGGCGACGAGTGCCCGGCAGAGGGCCTCCAAGTCGTCTCTCCGCTCCCGCAGCGGTGGCAGCTGCAAGTCGATCACATTCAAGCGGTAATACAAGTCCTGGCGGAAGTGTTGTGCGGCCACCTCCGCCACCAGATCTTTGTGGGTGGCGCTGACCAAGCGGACATCCACGCTCTCCTCTTGGTTGCTACCGAGGGGGCGGATTTTTCGCTCCTGAATCGCCCGCAGCAGCTTGGCTTGCATCGCCAGAGGCAAGTCGCCGATTTCATCCAAAAACAAAGTACCGCCATGCGCCGCCTGGAAAAACCCCGGCCTGTCTTGTGTCGCGCCGGTATAGGCGCCCTTGCGGGCACCAAAAAATTCCGCCTCCAGCAAAGATTCCGGAATGGCACTGCAATTGACCGCCACCCATGGCCCGGCCGCCCGATGGCTGTTGGCATGCAGGGCGCGCGCAGCCAGCTCTTTGCCAGTGCCCGACTCGCCACGGATCAGCACCGGCGCCATGCTGCGCGCCACCTTGGCAATCCGCTCCTTCAAGGCCACCATGGTGTGAGATCGCCCCACCAACTGCTCCAGCGCTTTGGCACCTTCTGTGCCAGTGTCGGCAGGGCCCCGGGCAGATCGCTCCGTGAGTTGGGCAGCGCCAGGGCTTGTGCCACCCAAGGCCGCCGCCACCGCGCTGCGGAACTGCTTCAAATCCACGGGCTTGGTCAGGTAATCGAATGCGCCGGCCTTTAGCGACTCCACTGCATTTTCTGCCGAGCCATACGCCGTAATCACAATGCAGCGCTCTTTGCCTTTGTGCTCCCGCAAGGCGTGCAGGATGTCGATGCCCATGCCGTCGGGCAGGCGCATGTCGGTGATCACCAAGTCATATTTATGGGCGGCAACTGCATCCAGGGCCTCGTGTACTGAGGCAGCGGTGTCCACCTGATGGCCTTCGCGCAGCAGCGTGAGCTCGTACAGGGTCCGAAGGTCCGGCTCATCATCGACCACCAGGATGCGGGTGTTGTTCAGTACAGGGATGCTTGCCATAGAGAGTTGCCGTCGGTGTCTTGGGTCATGGTGCCCTTGATAAGGCTCAGTGTCAGCGTGAAGTCATTGCCTTCGTGGAGTTGCCCATTCCGGATGCGGGCGCTGCGTTGGTACTGCAGGGTGGCACCGTGGCGTTCGCAGAGTTCGCGTGAAATGTACAGCCCCAACCCGCTGGAGCGGCTCTCCGACGAGAAAAACGGCTCAAACAAATGCCGCTCCACCGTCTGGTCCATACGGGCACCGTCGCTCCACACCGAGACGCAAGCCGCAGTGTCGGTGTAGGTCACCGTGATTTGCACAGCTTCCAGCTGTTTGCTCGCGTAGCGCAGTGCGTTGTCGAGCAAATTAATCAGGACTTGGCGCAGGTGCTCCGGGTCAAAGCGCACCGCATGAGGGCGGGGGTCAATGTCGATGCCTATCAGCCCGCCAATGCTTTTGTGTTGTGCCCAGTCTTGCGCCATGCGGTGCACGGTCTCGCTCAGGCCATACAAGGCGTCGTGTTCGCCTGCGGATGTGGTGCGGGCACGGGCCACATTCAAAATGTCGTCCACGATTTTGCCCAGCCGCTTGGCATTCTGGCTCACCATCGTGGTCAGGCGCAGCTGCCGTGGGTCCTGCAGCTCTTCAGACAGCAGCGCATTTGCCTGCGCAATCGCGGCCAAGGGGTTGCGTATCTCGTGGGCCACGGCGGTCGACATGCGCCCCATACTGGCCATCTTTTCGGTGCGGATGCGGGCCTCCGCATGGCGCTGGTCTTGCAAAAACAGCACACACAGACTGTCCTCGCCGATGCCTTGAGGCGCCGCGAGCCGGGTCCGCGCCAGTACCTTGAGAGTGCTGCCGTGGTCGTGCACGAGTTCCACCTCGGCCTCCTGGCTTTGGCCACTCCCGTGGCTCAGCCGGGTCAGCAGCAACAGCGGACGCCATGCCGGGTCTGCTTTCAGGTCAAAGAGCGCGGAGCGCAGCCGGTCTTCGTCGCCCAGCAGGGCACGTGCGGCCGGGTTTGCGGCCCGCACGATTCCCCGCTGATCCACAATAACCACCCCCTCGGGCATCGCCTCGATGACCAACTCGTTCACCTCCCGTTGGATGGAGGCGGCCAATTGGTTTTGCCGTGCCCGGCGCCCCTCGTTGGCCAAGCGGGTTGCCAGTTGGTTGGCCAGAAAGGCCACCGCAAAGTAGCCAATGCCGCTGAGCCCCGCCTGGGCAAACGCAGCGGGGTTGTCGATGTCGTTGACCAGTTGTAACCAGATGGCGCCGCCCAGCAGCAGCATGGTCACCCCTGCTGCGGTGCCCAGTGCCAGGCGCAGCGAGCCGAGCACCGAGGCCAGCAGCACTGGCAAGGCAAACAGGGGGGTGTAGTTCAGGTTGTTGCCATTGAGCCACTGCAGCGCCGAAAAAACCAGAACATCAATCCCGATCAGCACGCCCCAGGTTTTGCTGAACGCACCGCCCAAGGGCCGGGGTTGCAACAGCAAGCGAGAACCCAGTGCTCCGGCAAAGTACACCGCGGTGATTGCGAGCAAGGTTTTGCTGTGGGTGGTGCTGGTCACAAACAGCGTAGCCTGCAAGCCCACCAATGCGGCACCCAGCACCCAGCGCGCAGTCATAAAGGCCTGCCATAGACGCTTGAAGTCACTGGTGTCCGGCGTTTGCTCTGGGGGCGCCTCCAGGGCTGACGCACCAAACCACGAGTTCTCGCCCGGGTCGTTCGTCATCCGTTTTCTGCCAAGCGCAGGTGTTCCGCGCTGCAATAGGCGCCACGCTGGCCTTGCACCAATTCGCTATCGGGCACATGGAGTTTGCAATATGCGCAAGCCCCCATGGCGACGCTGCCTGCCTTGGGCGGTGCATCTGGCGGCGGTACGGTGGGCGGGCGCTTGGCTTTGTGGCTGCGCCAGTACCAGATCACCCCGAGGATGACCAGCAGGATCACCAAATTCTTCATGCCGACCGGCCCAACAAGACCTCGAGCACAAACCGGGACCCCACATACCCCAGCAACAACAGCACACTGCCGGTGTAGAGCACCGCCACGGCGCGTTTGCCCCGCCAGCCGAAGCGTGCGCGGCCCAGCAACAAGACGGCAAACGTGATCCACGACAGTACCGAGAACACGGTTTTGTGGTCCCAGTGCCATGCGTGGCCTTTGCCATAGACCACATCACCAAACAGATAGCCCATGCCCAGCGTGGCCGTCAGCAGCACGAACCCGGCCGCGACAAACCGGTAGGTCAGTCGCTCCAGGGTCAACAAGGGCAAACCACTGTGCGGGTCTGCGGCTTGGCGGATGCGGGCCTCTGCGCGACTCATCAACCACGCGTGCACCACGGCAGTACCAAACAGCCCGTAGCTGGCCACGCCAAAGGCCAGGTGCGTCGGCAACCAAATGGTGGCTGTGCTGGGCAGAGGGGCGCCCGGGAAAATGCACGCCAACAGCACCGCCGCTGCACCCACGGCAGACAAGGCCCACCGGGTTTGGAGTTGCGGGTAAATCTGGCTTTCAATCGCGTACACCGCAGCGACGACCCACGCCGTCATGGAGAGTGCGGTGGCAAATCCAAAGTAGGTGGGCGGCAAAAGCAGGCCCCAGGCGAGTGCCGCCCCGTGCAGAAACCAGGCCCAGGCCACCCAGGCACGGGCCGCGTTGGCGCTCAGGTGCGCGGCCCTGAGTGCCGGCCACGCATAAGAACAGGCCGCCAAAACCGACAAGGCTAAGCTGGTAGGGGACGCACTGGCTAAAATCATGTGCACAGTTTAGCGTTTTGCTCCCTGCCGGCACTGTCCGGCTCACACCGCAGGTTGCGCCTGCCGGAATACTTCAATATGGCCTCCGCTCTCACCGACAAACTTTCCCGCCTCGTTAAAGACCTGCGAGGCCAGGGGCGTATCACCGAGTCCAACGTCACCGACATGCTGCGCGAAGTGCGCATGGCGCTCTTAGAGGCCGACGTGGCCCTGCCGGTGGTGCGCGACTTTATTGCCCGGGTGAAAGAAAAAGCAATGGGCCAAGAGGTGCTGGGATCCTTGCAGCCCGGCCAGGTGCTGGTGAGTATCGTCAACCGCGAACTCTCCGCCACCATGGGCGAAGGCGTGAGCGACATCAACCTCGCCGCCCAGCCGCCCGCGGTAATCTTGATGGCCGGTTTGCAAGGTGCCGGTAAAACCACCACGACCGCCAAGCTCGCCAAGCACCTGATCGAAAAGCGCAAGAAAAAGGTGCTGACCGTGTCCGGCGACGTGTACCGCCCCGCCGCGATTGAGCAGCTCAAGACGGTGACTGCGCAGGCTGGCGCGGAGTGGTTCCCCTCCACGCCCGATCAAAACCCGGTCGACATCGGCCGTGCCGCGTTGGACTACGCCAAAAAGCATTTCTTTGATGTGCTGCTGGTCGACACCGCAGGCCGCTTAGCGATTGACGAAGCCCTGATGCTGGAAATCAAAAACCTGCACGCTGCGTTGAACCCCGTCGAAACCCTGTTTGTGGTGGACGCCATGCAGGGCCAGGACGCGGTCAACACTGCCAAGGCCTTCAAGGAAGCGCTGCCGCTGACCGGCATCATCCTCACCAAAACCGATGGCGATTCGCGCGGCGGTGCTGCGCTCTCTGTGCGCCAGATTACCGGCGCGCCCATCAAGTTTGCCGGTACCAGTGAAAAGCTGGACGGCCTCGAGGTGTTCGACGCCGAGCGCCATGCCGGCCGCATTCTGGGCATGGGCGACATCGTGGCGCTGGTGGAGCAGGTTACCGCGGGTGTGGACATCGAAGCGGCCAAGAAACTGGCGGACAAAGTCAAGAGTGGCGCAGGTTTCGACCTGAATGACTTCTTGGCCCAGATCCAGCAAATGAAGCAGATGGGCGGCCTCTCCAGCCTGATGGATAAGCTGCCTGCGGCCATGGCGGCCAAGGCCGGTCAGGTGGATATGGACAAGGCCGAGAAAGACATCAAGCGCAAGGAAGGCATCATCCATAGCATGACGCCTCTGGAGCGCCGCAAGCCCGAGCTCATCAAGGCCACGCGCAAGCGCCGCATCGCCGCCGGTGCGGGCGTGCATGTGCAAGAAGTCAACCGCATGCTGAAAGAGTTTGAGCAGATGCAAGAGATGATGAAGAAGATGAAGGGCGGCGGCATGATGAAGATGATGAAGCGGCTCGGGGGCATGAAGGGCATGCCCAAGATGCCCTTCTGATGGCCGAACACACGCAGCAACAAGTATTGAAGGGCATCGGCCTGGCCATCTTGGCAATGGCTTGCTTTGCCACCCTGGACACCACCACCAAATGGGTGTCGCTGAGCGCCCCGCTCATGGTGGCCATGTTTTTCCGCTATGCATTTCAGGCCCTCGCCACCACGGCGATTGAGCTGCCCCGGCAGGGGCGCGCCTTGCTGCAGACTGAGCATTTGGGCTTGCACATCGCGCGTGGCGGCTTGTTGCTGGCGACCAGCATCTTTGCGTTTCTGAGCCTCAAGCACATGCCGGTGGGCGAGTTCACCGCCATCGTGCTGCTGACCCCGCTCATCGTGACACTGCTGGCCGCCCGCATGCTGCATGAAAAAGTGTCGCGCCTGCGCTTGTTGCTCGTGGCCGGCGGGTTTGCCGGTACCTTGGCGATCGTGCGTCCCAAAGGAGCAGATTTCAATTGGGCGCTGCTGTTTCCCGTGTGTGTGGTGTTGGCCAATGCGGGCTTTCAGCTGCTGACCAGCCGCATGACCCGCACCGAAGACCCGATGACCATGCAGTTTTATACCGGCTGGACAGGAGCGTTGGTCGCTGCGGTGGCATTGCCCTTTGCTTGGGCGCCCATCACTTCGCCAGCGGTATGGGGCGGGTTGCTACTGATGGGTTTTTTGGGCAGCCTGGGCCACTTCATCTTCATCCAAGCCTTCAAGCGCGCACCGGTGGCGGTGCTCATGCCCTACATGTATGCCCAGATCGCCTTTGCCATGCTGGGCGGTTGGTTGATGTTCTCCCACGTGCCTGACCAGTGGACACTGGCCGGCATGGGGCTGATCGCGGTCTGTGGTGCGGCTGGGGCGTGGCTCACCGCGCATGAGAGCCGGGCTGCGGCGGAGGCGCCGGAGCACTAACGCGCCTCTTGAGGGCTACCTCATGATGAAGCTTTTTAAGCTAAATAGGCCTCTGGCCCTCGCTGATATTGCGTAGACCGCTCCTCATTTGATAGCTAAATGCACGCAGTTCTATTGAACCTTTTACTCTTGCTCGCTGGAGGCTTGGCGTTCTTTGTGCTGTGGTTTGTCGCCCAACGGTATCTGCCGGGACAGCATTGGTTCCGCAAATGGGCTGCGACGTCGGTGGAGCGCAGGGGCTGGGTTGAGTCTGCACGCTTCATGGGCATCGTATTGTTGATGTGCGTGTTTGTGGTGTTGACCATCGCTTACGCGTAATAACATGCAGCAGCTCCAACTTTTCTCTTACCCACCATGACAAACAAACACAAATGGCTGTTCACGGCCATCTCCCTTGTGCTGGTGTTTGTTGGGCTACTCGCCATCGTCACAAAAACCCACACCGGATCGTCGAAATACACCGGCATCTGGACGATGGTGGGCGACGACGCCATATGGTTTGGCAAAACCTGCCTGCTATTGGCGGTGCTGCCCCTCATCGTCTGGCTGCCTAAACCTTGGGTCGGCTACGGTGTTGCAGCATGGTGGTTGGGCTTGATGGCGTGGCTCTTTGTGCCATTCGTTTTGCGCTAGCCCACCCGCAGTGTCAGAGTGCTTTTTTAAGCAAAAAGAGCCACTGGCCCCTATGAGGTATGTGCGAGCAGCTCCTAAATCAATAGCAATTTAAAGCATGCGCCCCGTCTTCACAAACCGGTCGTGCCACGACAGCGCTTCGCTCAGGATGTGCGGGGTGTGGCGGCCAGGGGCTGTCTGAAGGGCGCGCTCAAAGTAGTCGCGCAGGGCAGGTCGGAAGTCCGGGTGGGCGCAGTGCTCGATGACGAGTTGGGCCCGCTGGGTGGGCGACTTGCCGCGCAGGTCGGCTAGGCCTTGCTCGGTGACGATGATCTCCACATCGTGCTCGGTGTGGTCGGTGTGCGAAACCATGGGCACGATGCAGGAGATGGCGCCATCCTTGGCGGTCGAGGGCGTCATGAAGAATGACAAATAGGCGTTGCGCGCAAAGTCGCCCGAGCCGCCAATGCCGTTCATGATGCTGCTGCCCATGATGTGGGTGGAGTTTACGTTGCCGTAAATGTCTGCCTCGATCATTGCGTTCATGGCAATCAGCCCTAGGCGGCGGATCACCTCGGGGTGGTTGCTCATTTCCTGCGGGCGCAGCACGATGCGCTCTCGGTAAAAGTCGATGTTGGCGTTGAACTCGTCCAGCGCCGCCGGGCTGAAGGACAGCGCCGTGGCCGAGGCCATGGTCAGCTTGCCGGACTTGATCATCTCCAGCATGCCGTCTTGCAGCACCTCGGTATAGGCGCTCAGGTTGTTGAACGGGCCCTTGTTTAAGCCGATGAGTACCGCGTTGGCAATATTGCCAACGCCGCTTTGCAGGGGCAGCAAGTCTGCGGGCAGGCGCCCGGCCTGGACCTCTTGTTGCAGGAACTGGATGATGTGCCCGGCAATGCGTTCAGATGTTTCATCCGGTGGAGAAAAGGGCGAGTTGCGGTCGTGCTCGCTGGTTTCCACCACGGCAATCACCTTGGCCGGGTCGCAGTGCAGGTAGCAGTCGCCAATGCGGTCCCCGGGCGCCACCAGCGGGATCGGCTGGCGGTGCGGCGGAATGCGGGTGCCGTAGTAAATGTCATGCATGCCCTCCAGCCTGGGGTGCTGCTGGCTGTTGACTTCCAGAATGATGTGGTCGGCCAGGTCCAGCCAGGTTTTGTTGTTACCCACCGAAGACGAAGGAATCAGGCGCCCGTCTGGCATGATGCCTGCCACTTCCACCACCGCCACCTTGAGCGGCCCCAGAAACCCGAACCATGCCAGCTGCGCCACGTGCGAGAGGTGGATGTCGGTGTACTGCATTTGCCCCGCGTTGATCTGCTTGCGCACCGTGGGGTCGGACTGGTAGGGCAGGCGCATGGAGACGCCGTGGGCTTGGGCCAGCGCACCGTCCAGCTCTGGCGCGGTCGATGCACCGGTCCACAGGCCAATCTGAAACGCTTCGCCCGCTGCGTGCAGTTGGTCTATGCGCCGCGCCAAGGCCTGTGGTACCGCCTTGGGGTGACCCGAGCCCGTGAAACCGCTCATGCCCACATTGGCCCCGGCCGGTATCAGCGCAGCCGCAGCTTCGGCGGACATGATCTTGGCCTGGCAGGCGGGGTGTTGAATGCGGTTGTCCGAGGGCATGTCAAAGAGCTCCGGGTCAGTGGTGTGAAGTGGGGCGGTGCAATTGGCTTGCGGCGCGGGTCATCTTACGTTGCGGCTTCGGGTTTTCCCTTGTGAGTTTCTTGATGTGGGGCAAGCCAAAAGCAAAAAGGGCTCCCGAAGGAGCCCTTGGCTGACGCCGAATCTACTTAAGCGTTGGCTTTCGCTTTACGACGACGGGCCACTGCACCCATCAAGCCCAAACCAGCCAGCAACATGGCGTAGGTTTCTGGCTCTGGTACGGGCGCAGAGATGGCAACGTCTTGGGTCCATTGATTGGAAACGTAGCTTCTGTACTCGGTCCGCATCGATCCGACTGCGGTGTCTCCATACATATAAATTTGCATGAAAGACAGGGTCCCTCCGTCTGTCGCCTCTCCAACCACACGCACTTCTGTGTCGGTGGCACCACCGGTGTAGTAGCTGATTGCCATGGGGCTGTTCAGGTAGAACGAGGGGGTGGCTGGCACCGTGTCTGAGGTGACTTCAAATGCAGGAGAGATGAATTGCACATTCCCCCGTGGGGATGTCTTGCTTCCAAGGGTCGCATTCATGGTGGCTGAATACTTGAGTGTGCGACCTGTGGTGTTCGTCAGTGACAGCTCAATCCATTGTTCCCCGGCGACAGGGCTGATAGAGGCATATCCGTATTGGTAGTACTGTGAGTAGTCTTGGGCAGAGAATTCGTAGCTAGTAGTCGCTGTGTACTGAGTAGTCTGGTACCACTGGGCCGTTGCCATGTCTTGAAAAGTACTCAAAACGCTTGCGGTCGTGAGCGTCTGGTAGTTTCGGTCGTTGAAGGTGTTGGTGTAGTTGTAAACCTGCTCGCCGCTGTCAATCAAGGTGAACTGTCCGACCAAATTGGCGGAGGTGGAGACGTTGATAGACCCTGCCATAGCCGGTACCGCGCTGACTGCGGCGACCACCAAAACAATATTTTTCAATGCGTTCAAGATGTTTTTCTCGCTGGTTTAAATGGACTTGCGGCGGCGTGCCACGGCACCCATCAAGCCCAAACCTGCCAGTAACATGGCATAGGTTTCGGGCTCTGGAACCGGTGTCACGGGAAAGCTCTCGCCTTGCACAAACGCGCCTATAACCAGCATTTTGGTGACGGCAGAGTCTGTGTTGTTTTCGTAAAAAGTGCTGAGCTTGGTGGCGCGCAGTGCACCTGCAACCGACATGCTGTCGCTCTGCACGGAGGTGGTGGGCAGCTCATCGCGAATGGCAAAGTAGGTGCCGGCATACGCACTTTCACCAAGGGCTTGGTCAAAACTGGCGCTCAATGTGGACCGCGCACTAAACGAAACGAGGGTCCGTGCTGCCACGGTGAACGTCAGGCTGGCATAGCTGATTGCGTCGTAGCGCTTGTCACTGCTGCTGTGCCCTTTGGCCGTAAATGTGGCGGTGCTGAAGTCATTGCCCGTGATGGCGGTCGTGGCATTGGTATCCGCCATGTCGGCCGTGACCGGGTCGTTGCTGGAGGTGACACGGATCTGTTCTTGGAGCGTTGTTCCGAAGTTGTCTTTGACAGTTGCCCGCAAATACAAAATGGGTGGGTCGACGCTCAGGCCTGCGGTGTGCACCGTAAAGTTCGATATCGATGCAAATGACTCGGACGTCGCCAAGGCGGGGGTGGCAGCTACGGATGCCAACGTAGCGACTACCGCGAACAAACCGGAACGCAAAACTTGCATAACACTCCCTGTGTAAATTTTTGTTACAGGGAGTATCCCCACAATGTGCGGGGCTGGACATAGGCCGTTCGGCCCATCGCAAGAGGGACGGGCCGAAAGACGGTGCGCTTAGCGTGTTGCGCTGTGTTTGCGGCGGCGTGCCACAGCGCCCAACAAGCCCAAGCCTGCGAGCAACATGGCATAGGTTTCGGGTTCAGGCACAGCCGGAATCACCGCGCCATTGCGCACGCTGAAGTTGTATTGCCCTTCAACACCGGAGTCGAGTTGGTGATGCGTCAATGCGTTGCTGCCGGAGTTCAGCAGCGCGCCGTTGGCGGCCGAGCCGGCAAGTTCAAAAGACTTGGTGGTGCCATTGGACCAGCCTGCGCGTGCAGATGCGCCGCCAAATCCGTTGGTACCGCCGCTGGCGCTGCCGGTCTCCCAGCTGATGTTGTCGTAGTTGAATTGAAAGTCAAAGTTACCAGAGCCCGTGTCTGAGCGATCGGTCACGATGAGTTGAAAGGAGTTTGTCTTGTCAGCCTTGGAGTTGTAGTAGCCCACGTTGATCCAATTCACGCCAAAGGTCTGGCGTCCATTGATGGTGGCTTGGCCGTATTGGGTGAGTCCGCTGGCGATATTGCGGGTATCTACATCGGCAAAGAATGGCGCCAGCATCGCATTGCTGGTGCTCAACAGGCTGAACGGTGTGTAGGTTGGCAGCTGGGTATTGAACGAGACGTTGCCGTTGTTGTTCACATACAGCTTGTTGAAGCTTTGGCCGTAGAAATTGATGTTAAAGCCGATGTCGACCAAGCCGGTGTAGCCATCGTCATTCGCGGCCAGCGTGTTGCTGGTGAAAAGGTTGGCGTCGTGCACGGCCGCCGCCATGCTGCCGATGGACTACGCGAGCCGTCAGTTTTGTAAGAACTTGCTACTGGCAGCAGCCAGAGCACTGTTGGTACCCGCAGCTTGCTAGCTGGCGAGCGTTTCCGCCGTCAGCACCTCACCCCGCAAGGTGTAGCTGCGCGTCTCGGTGATCGTCACATCTACCAGCTGCCCCACGAGACGCGGGTGTCCGGCAAAGTTCACCACGCGGTTGCACTCGGTGCGGCCCATGAGCTCACCGTTGTCGCGCTTGCTACCGCCTTCCACCAAAATGCGCTGCACCGTGCCCAGGCGCTGATTGCTGATGGTGGCAATGTTGGCGTTGATGGCGGCTTGCAGTTCTTGCAAGCGGGCCAGCTTCACTTCGTGCGGGGTGTCGTCGTGCAGGTTAGCCGCCGGCGTGCCGGGGCGGGGGCTGAAGATGAAGCTAAAAGAGTTGTCAAAACCGATGTCGTGGATCAACTTCATCATCTTGGCGTGATCATCATCCGTCTCGCCGGGGAAGCCGACAATAAAGTCGGAGCTGATGCTCATGTCCGGGCGGATGGCGCGCAGCTTGCGGATGGTGCTTTTGTACTCCATGGCGGTGTAGCCGCGCTTCATGGCCATCAAAATCTTGTCGCTGCCGTGCTGCACCGGCAGGTGCAAGTGGCTCACCAGTTTGGGCAGCTTTTCGTACGCCGCAATCAGGCTGGGTGTGAACTCGTTGGGGTGGCTGGTGGTGTAGCGGATGCGCTCAATTCCGGGGATGTCGCTCACGTATTCCAGCAGGGTTGCAAAGTCGGCCATCTCGCCCGAGTCGCCCATGGCGTTGCGCCAGGCATTCACGTTCTGGCCCAGCAGGTTGACTTCTTTCACGCCCTGGTCGGCCAGGCCGGCAATCTCCACCAGCACGTCCTCAAATGGGCGATTAATTTCAGTGCCACGGGTGTAGGGCACCACGCAGTAGCTGCAGTATTTGTTGCAGCCTTCCATGATGCTCACAAAGGCGCTGGCTCCATCCACCTTCGCGGGGGGCAGGTGGTCGAACTTCTCAATCTCAGGGAAGCTGATGTCGACTTGCGGCTTGTCCAGCGCCTTGCGGGCATTGAGCAGCTCCGGCAAGCGGTGCAGGGTTTGCGGGCCGAACACCACGTCCACATAAGGTGCCCGCTTGATGATTTCGGCACCTTCCTGGCTGGCCACGCAACCGCCCACACCAATCTGCACGCCCTTGGCCTTGAGGTGCTTGATACGGCCGAGGTCGCTGAACACTTTTTCTTGCGCCTTCTCGCGCACCGAGCAGGTGTTGAACAAGATCAGGTCAGCCTGCTCCACATCATCGGTGGGCTCATAGCCCTGTGCGGCGCCGAGTACGTCGGCCATCTTGTCCGAGTCGTACTCGTTCATTTGGCAGCCGAAGGTTTTGATAAAGACTTTTTTGGACATGACGTATCCCGTGAAAATGCTATGAATAAAGGAGCGGCTGGCGCAAGCAGATAGTGCGCTACCGGCCGAAAAGGCGAATAAGCCCTTGGGCGGCTTATCGGGAGTACGACGGCTTGCCGGGGTAAAGCGCGAGTTCTGTCTCGTTCAATACCCACACGTCGTGCAGCATGGATTGGCTGTCCAGGACGGTCATCACCTGCAGGGTCTGCCCGACGGCGCTGGCGGACATGAGCAGCATGCCGTTGGCTCCGCGGATCCGGGCGCCGGGGGAGAGGCGGGCCACTGCGTTGTTAAACAAGACTTCGGGAGGTTGCACCACCTGCAGGGTCCCGCGTACCGCGGTGGCTGGAAACGTCCGCACCGTCACGGTGTTGCCATTGCTGTCGGTCGCCTGGCGGGTAGTAACGCCGTTTTGGGCGTGAACCGGTCCGGCAGATCCGATCAGCACGAGTGCGCCCAAACTGGCCGCGAAGAAAAATGCGCCCAGAGGGCGAAGGCAGCGGTTCATGGTGTGTATCCAGAGGCTGTGAATGAATCGCCAGATTTTACGGGCCGGGCGTCGATACCAAGAAAAAACCCGCAGCGCTTGCGCACTGCGGGTTTTTAATTTGGTGGTCGTAGGTGGACTTGAACCACCGACATCAGCATTATGAATGCTGCGCTCTAACCAACTGAGCTATACGACCGAGACCGGCATTATAGACCAGATTTATTGATGCGTAAAGTTTGCAGCGCGTTTGTTCACAAAAGCGTCCATGCCTTCCTTTTGATCGGCGGTCGCAAACAAGGCGTGGAACATGCGGCGCTCGAAGGCAATGCCATCTGCCAAGGTGCCTTCAAAGGCGCGGTTGACCGATTCTTTGGCTGCCATGGTCGCCACTTGTGAAAAGGCGCAGATTTGCAAAGCGGCGCCCAGGGCTTCTTCTTGCAGCTTGTCCAGCGCTACCACGCGGCTCACCAGGCCGGCGCGTTCGGCCTCGGTGGCGTCCATCATGCGGCCGGTCAGGGCCAGGTCCATGGCCTTGGATTTGCCCACCGCACGGGGCAGACGCTGGGTGCCACCGGCGCCGGGGATGATGCCCAGCTTGATTTCCGGCTGGCCGAATTTGGCGTTGTCGGCGGCGATGATGAAGTCGCACATCATGGCCAGCTCGCAACCGCCACCCAGCGCAAAGCCGCTCACAGCGGCAATGACCGGTTTGCGGATCGTGCGGATGGTCTCCCAGTTGCGGGTAATGAAGTCGCCTTTGTAGGCATCGGCAAAGCTGAATTTGGCCATGGCGGTGATGTCGGCGCCTGCCGCAAACGCTTTTTCGCTGCCGGTGATTACCATGCAGCCGATGGCGGGGTCAGCGTCAAAACCCTTGAGGGCGGCTCCCAGCTCGTCCATCAGCTGGTCGTTGAGGGCGTTGAGCTGCTTGGGGCGGTTCAGGGTGATGATGGCAACCTTGTCGCCTTCCACGCGGGTGGTGATGCATTCGTAGCTCATTCAGTGGTCTCCTTTTATGTGTCGAAATCAGGGGGCTGGGCGCACTATAGCCAAGCGAATTTGCACCGCGCTGACGCGAGCTGCTGTTTACGCGCCGTCCAGCCAGCGGTTGGCGGCTGCCGCATCGCGCACCGAGAGGCGCACCGCCTGGGTGGGGGCCGGCAGTGTGAGTGTCAGCTGCATCAGGCGCTTGTCGCGCGAAACCAATGCGGTAACTTTCTTGGCCTTGCCGGCATAGAGCATCAGGTCATCCAAGGCCTGCATGCGCCATGGCATGCCCTCGGTCTGCACGGCCAACCACTCGTCGCCCGCCGCAAAGCCCGCTTTTTCTGCGGCTCCGCCCCGCAGCACCTGCTGAATGAATAGCCCGCCGCTTTCTTTGACCCGCAGCCCGAGTTGCTGGGCGGCCTGGTCAGGCTCGCGGTTGACTTGCACACCGTGCTGCTCCAGCAGTTCGGGCACGGGCAGCTCTTTGGTGCTGTGCACCCAGCGCGCCAAGTCTTTGGCGAACGAGCGGCCGCCAAGGTCTTGCAGCACGGCCAGCAGGTCGGCTTCGGTCATGGGGCCGCCGGCGCAGCGCGCCCATAGGCCGCGCATGACGGCATCGAGATGGGTCTTGCCTTCGGCGCGCAGGGTCAGATCCAGGCACAGGCCCACCAGTGAACCCTTGGTGTAGTAGCTCACGGTGGCGTTGGCGGTGTTTTCGTCTTGGCGGTAGTACTTCACCCACGCGTCAAAACTGCTTTGTGCCACGCTTTGCACCAGCCGCCCCGGGGTTTGCTGGACCTGGTTGATGGTCTTGCTCAAGAGCTTCAGGTAAGCGGCGTTGTCGATGCGTTTGGCACGGCGCAGCAGCAAGTCGTCGTAGTAGCTGGTGAAGCCTTCAAAAAACCACAGCAGTTCGGTGTAGTTTTCTTGGGTGTAGTCATAGGTAGCGAGTTCGGCGGGGCGCAGGCGTTTGACGTTCCAGGTGTGGAAGTACTCGTGGCTGATCAGCCCCAGCAGTGTGGTGTAGCCCTCGGGCTGCTTGTGGGTGGTGGGGGCCAGCGTGGTGCGGGGCAGGCGCGGCAGGTCTTTGCGGTTGCAAATCAGGGCGGTGGAGTTTTTGTGCTCCAGCCCGCCATAGCCATCGTGCACCGCGGCCAGCATGAAGACGTAGTTTTTGAATGGGATCGGGCCTTGGCCCTCGTCTTTATTGCGCGAGCTGCTATCTTTTTGATACTGCTCAAGGGCGCTGCCGTGCCAGAAGCGCATTTCGGTTTCGCAAATGGCGCGGGTGTCGGCCAGTAACAACTCGCCGTCAAAGCTGGGCGGTGCGCCGGCCACCACAAAGCGGTGGGGAATGCCGAACACCTCAAAACTGCCGCTCCAGAACGGCCCCATTTCCACCGGGCAGTCGACCAAGGTGTCGTAGTCGGGGGCGCGGTACAGACCAAAACCCGCCTTGTCGACATTGACCGCTGGCAGGCCGGTGGCCAGCTGCCAGCCGGTGGTGCCGGCAACTGGCGCGATGTCCAGGGTGTGCGGCTCCGCTGCCGCTTCGGGCACCTGCAGGCACAGGCTGGTGCCATTGAAAAAGCCGCGCTGCGCATCCAGCCAGGCGGTGCGCACCGAGGCGTCAAAGGCATACACCTCGTAACTCAGCTCCAACGGCAGGCCGGCGCGGCAGCTGACTTGCCAGGTGGCTTTGTCCAGCTGCGTCACCTGGATGCGCTTGCCGCCTTGACGGCACTCCAGCTGCTGCAGGTGTTTGGCGAATTCGCGCAGCAGGTAGCTGCCCGGAATCCAGGCCGGTAGCCGCAGGGTTTGGATGCTGGCCGGCGAGGCCACGGTCATCTGCACCGTGAACAGGTGGCTTTGCACATCGGGCACTTCGATCCGGTAGTGCACCGCGGATACGGGTGCAGCAGCAGTTGCGAGGGATTTTGACGATTTGGACGAAGTTTTCATGCCTAAGCACCGGTTGGCGCCCGCTATGCTTGCGCGAGCAGCTATGAATTCAGGAGCGGTTTGTGGGGGCGCCGACCCGCGCCGTGCGCCCTGGGGCTTTAGCCTTTGGCGTCTTTCAGGTGTTTTTCGATTTGCTGAGCATCAATCGCACCGGGCACGCGGTTGCCATCTTCAAACAGCAGCGTGGGCGTGCCCTGGATGCGGTAGGTTTTGCCGAACTCCACATTGCGGGCGAGCGGGGAGGTGTCGCACATGGCCGCAGCGGCCGGTGCTGGCTGGTCGCGCAGCATCCAGTCCTGCCAAGCCGCAACCTTGTCTTTGCTGCACCAGATGGCCTTGGATTTTTCTGCGGAGTCCGCCCCGAGGATGGGGTAGAGGAACATGTAGATCGTCACGTTGTCGATTTTTTGCAGATCGCGCTCAAAGCGTTTGCAGTAGCCGCAGTTCGGGTCCTCAAAAACGGCCAGCTTGCGCGAGCCGTTGCCCCGCACGATGGTGAAGGCGTCTTTGAGGGGCAGGCTGCTGAACTTGATGGAGGTCAGCTTGTTGATCCGCTCCTCGGTCAAGTTGCGCAGCCCTTTGGTCTCGTACAGGTTGCCCTGGATCAGGTAGTTGCCCTTGGCATCGGTGTAGTAAATCTCGACGCCATTGGCCCGGACCTCATACAAGCCGGGGATGCCGGCCGGGCGCACTTCGTCGATCGACTTCAGCTGGGGCACCCGTTTGGCAATGGCCTCGCGAATCGCGGCCTCCTGGGCGAAGGCACCCGTGGCAAAGGCGGCGAGCGCCAGGCCCACGGTGGCAAACAAACGGGGGAAGTGCATAAACAAAATTTCCGGTAAAAGTAAAAAGACGGAGCGAACCCGGGCGCTCACAGGCCCATGGCCTGCCGGGCAACCCAGTGTTTGAGCGGGGCGCAACTGTCAAAGCCGCGCATACCCCAGCTGCGGGCGTTTTCCGCCCAGGCGTGGGGGTAGGCAAACAGCTGCTGCAAAGAGTTGCCACTGCCACCCACCACCGCGAAGGCCGCCTTGCGGGCCCGCTCGTAGCGGCGCAACAAGCGCATATCGTTCACAGGGCGCCAGTAGCCACGGGTGTCGAGCACCTGCACCAGCTCGGCCACATCACCCAAGCCCAGGTTCAGGCCTTGGCCCGCCAGTGGGTGCACGTTGTGGGCCGCGTCACCCGCCAATACCCAGGCGCGCCGGGGGCCGTCCAGGGTAGTTGTACCTGTCCAGCGGGTGGCGACGGCATGCTGCAAAGCCCAACTCGCGCGGGGGCTGGCCAGGCGCAGGGTACCCACCGCCATGCGGGTGGCCGTTTGCAGGGCGTTGGTGAATTCCAGGTCGGTGTGTTGCATCAGGGCTTGTGCGCGCTCTGGTGACACTGACCACACCAAGGCGTGAAAGTTCCCCTCCGGCCCTTGCATTGGCAACAGCGCGGTCACTTCACCTTCGCTGAACCACTGCCGGGCGGTTTGTTGGTGGGGCAGCGCGCTCTCCACCCGGGCGGCTACGGCGGTCTGGGCGTAGCGATGTGTTTCGAACTCCACGCCGAACTCGTCGCGGGTGGTGCTGGCGCGCCCTTCACACACGACGGTCAGGGTTGCCGGTTGCGGTGTGTCGACCACGGAAATGAGGGGTTGGAATTGCACGGCCAGGGCAAGCTGTTGCTCGAGCACCGGCACGTCCACAATCCAGTTCAGGGCGTCTACGCCTTGCGGGGCTGCATCAAAGTGGACTTGGGCGTCCGCGTCGGCCACGACCGCCATGTGCAGCACCGGCGTGGCATGGGCGTCCGCCGGCCAGCAACGGATGGCTTCGAGCAGTTGGCGCGAGCGGGCGTTCAGGGCGTAGGCCCGCACATCCGGGCTAGACGGGGGCTGGGGGGGCGCCTCGACCAGCGCCACTTTCAGGCGTTTGGCCGCCAAGTGCAACGCCAGGGTGCGCCCCACGATGCCGGCGCCACGGATACAAATGTCATAGGTTTGGGCCATTCGGTCATTGTAGGAGGGCTGTGCACAATGCTGGCTCTATGCACCAGGAAACCCCCATGACCCCACACTTTGAAGCCGATGTTCACGGACACATTGCCGCGCTGATGATTTACCCGGTGAAATCGCTCGCGGGTATCGCGGTGGAACATGCGCGCCTGCTGGACACCGGGCTGGAGTGGGACCGGCACTGGATGGTGGTAGATGCAGAAGGGCTGTTTGTGAGCCAGCGCGAATACCCCCGCATGGCGCTGGTGCAGCCGCGCCTGCTGGCACAGGCACTGGAGTTGCAGTGCCCCGGCCTGAGCCCGCTGGAAGTAGCGCTCGACGCCAAGGGGCCCCAAACCCGGGTCCAAGTCTGGGACGACACGGTGGATGCCCTCGATATGGGGGATGCTGCCGCTCTGTGGTTGCAGCAAGCGCTGGGTTGCGAAGGTGTGCGCCTGGTGACGTTTGCGCCCCAAGGGCGGCGGGCGTGCAGCCCCCGCTGGACTGGCGGCGCCCAGGGTCACACCCAATTTGCCGACGGATACCCGGTGCTGGTCACGACCGACGCGTCCATGGCACCGCTCAACAGCCGGTTGGCGGCCGCGGGTTTGCTGCCGGTCGAAATGCGCCGTTTCCGGCCTAACGTGGTGTTGGGTGGAATGGAGGCACATGATGAAGACCACATGGCGGTCTTGCAGGTCATGGCCGAGGAGGGCGGCGCCAACCCCGCACAACTCGCCTTGGTGAAGCCCTGCGCCCGCTGCCCGATACCCAATATTGACCCCGACACGGCCGAGAGCCACCCCGGCGTGGGGGATGCCCTTCAAAGCTACCGCCGGGACGCCCGCTTGAACGGCGCGATCACCTTCGGGATGAATGCCATCGTGCAGGCCGGCGCAGGCCAAGTGCTGCGGGTGGGGCAGACGGTTGCTGCGTCGTACCAGTTTGATGGAGCCGCTGCCCCGTAAGTCACGCCGGCCACGGCGAGCTCCGTGCCCGCGATCAGCTCGACAGCGAGGAGTGCAAGCTGGCCAGTTGGGTGGGCACGGGCTCAAGAAAACGGATCGGCCGGCGGGTTCGCGGTGAGATGCCCGCCAGCACGCCTGCCAACTCGTTGAGGGCTTGTGCAGGTTCGACCGGGTTTTCGTGCAGCAGCACGCACGCGGCTTGAAACTGCAGCGTGACCTCGGTGGGCATGCCTTGCAAGGGAATCAGCCCCGAGGCCACCAGTTTGACCAGCCGCTCGGTCAGCATCTGCCGCGATCCGACACCCTCCAGCAGCATGGCAAACCGCGCGCTGCCCACCCGTGCTGCCGGGTCTACATCCCGTAGCACCCGGTGCAACTTGATCACAGCGCGCAAGATGCATTGCTCAGCCGCCGGATCCCCCATGTTGTGGCGGATGTGATCCACGTTGGCGATATTCACCAGGACCAAGGCCAAGGGCTCGCGGTGGGTGATGGCGCGTTCATAGGCCTCTGTGAGGTGGGTTTGGAAGGCATCTGCAGTGAGCAAGCCGGTCAATGCGTCTTGGGTCGGGAGGTGTTCTGCCCGGGCCACGACTTCTTTGCGGTCATGGGTGGCGCGCCCCAAGGCATATACCAAGGCAGGCACCGAAGCCGCCACGGTGAGTGTGAGCAAATAGCGCAGCGGCCAGAATGCGGGCAGGTTGCCGCCGGCCTCCAGCGTCATCCAGATCACCAGGGCGAATTTGGGGGTGTAGGTCCACAGCAGCCAAGCTCCCAAGGGGGAGCCCGCCCTCCAGTTCACCGCCGTGGCCAGCAGGCTGCAAGCGGTGCCCAGCAGAATCACGATGCCCGAGACCGTATCCGCCAAGGTGCGGTCTAGGAACAGGTAGCAGGCGACCGAGGCCAGTGCGGCAACACCCAGCACGCCGAGCAATTTGTCAAACCACGGGTGGTGGGTCGAGAGCGCATACAGGTGCCGCACATAGAGCAGAGCGACCCCGATAGCCAGTGAAGGCAGCACACTGCTGGCGTAGTCTGCCCACAAGGGTGCGCCGGGCCAGAGCAGCGAGTTGAGGATGCCGTTGAATTGCGCTAGCGTGAGCGCAATCATTACGCTGTAAAGAGCGGCGCCCAGATCCGACACGTTGCGAAACTCTGCGTAGCGCATCAGCGACACGGCCGCCAGGGTGAGGATCAGCCCGAACATGACGCCAAGGCCAATGCCCTCAGCCAGGCGCTGGCCCTCGCGCAGGTTGGCCGGGACCATGCGCAAAGGGATGGCGAGCGGTTTGAAATTGCGTATCTGCAGCAACACCTCGGTAGGCTGTCCAGGCGGCAAGTACAGCTCAAACTCGGGGTACAGGCCGCGCACGTTCCAGTGGCGCTGGGCGTGCTTGTCGCCTGCTGTTTGGGGGTACCAAGCGCCGTCTTGCCGCTCAAAGAGCACCACATGGTCAAGGTAGGGCTGGGGGATGTTCAGGGTCCACCGGCCGGTGCTGCCGGTTGCTCGAACCAAGGTGAGCTTGATCCACAGGGTGTTATTGGCGTTGAGGGGCGCAGCGTGCGCCATGTGGGCGGCTTCAAACGGCGCTGCCCAGGCTTGGGCCGCTGTTGCGTTACGGCCCGGTTCCAGCCACTGCAGGCTGCTGTCTTGGAGGGGCCACGGCTCGCTGTTGTCTGTCAATAAAAGTGGACTGGCAGCGCGGGCTTCGGCGACAAATCCATGCGCCCAACCCGCTCCCGCCCAAAGTGCCAGCGCCACCAACAGGCGCAGGAACAGGTATGGCATACACTTGTCACCCAGTTTTTAGAGGTTTTTTATGAGTTTGAAGTGTGGCATTGTAGGCCTGCCCAACGTGGGCAAAAGTACCCTTTTTAATGCGCTGACCAAGGCGGGCATTGCTGCAGAGAACTATCCGTTTTGCACGATTGAGCCCAATGTGGGCGTGGTCGAGGTGCCTGATCCGCGTCTGCAGCAGCTCGCGGACATCATCACCCCCGAGCGCATTGTTCCGGCCATCGTGGAGTTTGTGGATATTGCGGGTCTGGTCGCGGGTGCGAGCACCGGCGAAGGCTTGGGCAACAAGTTTTTGGCGCACATTCGCGAAACAGACGCCACCATCAATGTGGTGCGCTGCTTTGAAGATGACAACGTGATCCACGTCGCCGGCAAGGTGGACCCGATTGCCGATATCGAAGTCATCCAGACCGAGTTGTGCCTGGCGGATTTGGGCGCGGTGGAAAAAGCCTTGCACCGTGTGACCAAGCTGGCCCGGTCCGGCGACAAGGAGTCGATCAAGCTGGTGGCGATTCTGGAGAAGTGCCAGGTGGCGCTGAACGAAGCCAAGCCGGTGCGTACCTTGGACTTCAGCAAAGAAGAGTTGCCTTTGCTCAAGCAGTTTTTCCTGATCACCGCCAAGCCCGCGATGTTTGTCGCCAACGTGTCGGAAGATGGTTTCGAGAACAACCCTTTGCTCGACCGCTTGACCGCGTTTGCGACTGCCCAAGGCGCGCCTGTGGTGGCCATTTGCGCCAAGATGGAAGCCGAACTCTCCGAGATGGATGATGCGGACCGACTGGAGTTTCTGCAGGAACTCGGCCAAACCGAACCCGGTTTGAACCGCCTGATTCGCTCTGCCTACAGCCTGTTGGGTTTGCAAACCTACTTTACCGCTGGGGTGAAAGAGGTGCGCGCCTGGACTATCCATGTGGGCGACACCGGCCCCCAAGCGGCTGGCGTGATCCACACGGATTTCGAAAAGGGCTACATCCGCGCCCAGACTATTGCCTTTGATGACTTCATCAGCCACAAGGGCGAGCAGGGTGCCAAAGACGCGGGCAAGATGCGCGCTGAAGGCAAGGAATACGTGGTCAAAGATGGCGACGTGATGAACTTCCTGTTCAGTTCTTGATGGCACGTGCCGCGGCGGCAGCGTGACGCTGTCTTTTGATTGGTTGGCCCTAGGTGCTGCGGCTTGCTGGGCGGTGACCGGGCTGATTTCAGCCCCCCAAGCGCGCCATCTCGGCGCGTTTGCATTTACCCGTTGGCGTATGGGGCTGGTGTTTGTGATGCTGGCGCCCGTGGTCCTGCTCAATGGGGCTTGGCACAGCATCCATGCCGAGCAAGCCTGGGTTTTGATTCTCAGTGGATTGATCGGCATCTTCATTGGCGACACCGCCTTGTTTGCCTCGATGAACCGGCTAGGCCCACGCCGCACCGGGGTGCTGTTTGCCACGCACGCCTTGTTCAGCGCACTGCTGGGGTTTGTGGTGCTGGATGAGCGCATGGGGCCTCAGGCCATGGTGGGCGGCGCTTTGGTGGTGGGCGGCGTTATGACGGCGATTGCCTTGGGCAGCCGCAAAGACGAGTCGCATGCCCTGGAGCAGCTTCGCGGCCACATTCCCTCGGGGATTGCGCTGGGCCTGTTGGCCGCCTTGTGCCAGGCGACCGGTTCTTTGATTGCCAAGCCGGTGATGGCCTCAGGCGTGGACCCGGTCGCGGCCACGGTGCTACGGGTGGGGGCTACTTGTGCCGCCCATTTGGTGCTTTTGTGGGCGGGCGCTTCGGTAGCGCGCACCCAAAATCCCTTGTCTTTGGCCGTATTGGGCAAAGTCGCTTTGAGCGGCATGATCGGCATGGGCTTGGGGATGAGCCTCATCCTGCTGGCTCTGCAGCGTGGCAATGTCGGTATGGTGGGCATCTTGTCATCCGTGTCGCCGGTATTGGTGTTGCCCTTGTTATGGTGGCACTTGGGCCGCTCGCCCGCGCAGGGCGCTTGGTGGGGCGCCGGTCTCACGGTGCTGGGCACGGTGTTGGTGTTGGTTCGTTAAATGGGTCCGTTAATGAGGGGATGCCCGTGACTTCTGTGAATCACACGTTTGCTGACATTGCGCAGTTGTCCACCTTTGATGCGGTGATCGACGCTCGTTCGCCAGGCGAATTCGCGTTGGACCATATTCCCGGCGCCATCAACTGCCCGGTGCTCAATGACGAGGAGCGTATCCGCGTCGGCACGATGTACAAGCAGGTCTCGCCGTTCGAGGCACGCAAGGTGGGGGCCGTCTTGGTCGCCCGCAATGTGGCAACGCACATCGACAGTTTGTTTGCAGCGCACCCCAAGTCTTGGCGGCCGTTGGTGTATTGCTGGCGCGGTGGCCAGCGCAGCGGCTCTTTCACCCATATCCTGAACGAGGTGGGCTGGACGGCGCGGCGCTTGTCAGGGGGCTACAAATCGTGGCGCCACCATGTGCTCGAAGAGTTGGTGCGGGTGCCCGCGCAATTCCGCTTTCAGGTGCTGGCGGGCCCGACAGGCTCGGGCAAAACCAAGGTGCTCGAAGCCTTGCAGGCACAAGGTCACCAGGTGCTGAACCTGGAGGCGCTGGCGGCCCACAAGGGCTCGGTACTGGGCGGTTTGCCGGACCAGGCCCAACCGTCTCAAAAAATGTTCGAGACGCAGATACTCCATACCCTCTCCAGCTTTGACCCGGGGCGCCCGGTGTATGTCGAGGCGGAAAGCAAGCGCATCGGTTTGCTGCGATTGCCGGATTCGATTTACCAAGGCATCCAGCAAGGCCAGTGGTGGGGGCTGGATGTGCCGGTGGGGCTCAGGGTGCAGTTTTTGCTGCAGGACTATGCGTACTTTCTGCACAGCGCCAATTTGCTGGACCCGCTGGACCGTTTGGTCGCGACCTGTGGCAGAGCCCAGGTGGACCAGTGGAAAGAGTGGGTGGCAGCGTCGCGATATGCGGAGTTGGTGGAGGACCTCTTGGTCAAGCACTATGACCGGTACTACGACCGCTCCATGCGCCAGCTTCAATCCGGTGAGGCGCGGGACTTTCTCTTGAGTACCGACGATGTCTCCGACACCGGCTTCATGGACCTCGCCAGCCGCTTGGCACTGCGCTCGCAACTCACCACAGCCGCACCAGTCCGGTAAGTGCTGCCGTCATGGTGATGTAGCGCAGGCATTTGCCGATCGCCATGTACATCACGCACGGCCAAAACGGAAGGCGCAGCCAGCCGGCAACCGCACACAAAGGGTCGCCCACGACCGGCAGCCACGACAGCAAGCAGGCCTTGGGCCCGAGGCGTGTGAGCCAGGCCAGCGCCCGCACGTGACTGGCGGATTGGCCATACCGGTTTGCGAGATGGCTGGCCGCGTGGCCCATCCACCAGGTGATGGCTCCGCCGAGGGTATTGCCGGCAGTGGCCACCGCGATGACCCGCCAGAACCAATCCGGTTGCAATTGCACCAGCCCGAAGACAACCGGCTCTGACCCCATCGGCAACAAAGTGGCAGACATCAGCGAGACCGCAAACACCGTGCTCAGCCCGAATTCGGGGAGCGAAAGCCATTGCAACAAAGAGTGAAACCAAGCATCCATAGCGGCCCAGTATAGGGAGCAGGGCCCGGCAGCCGGTGAAGTGCCTGCGCATTTCAATTGCTGAAATTTTGAGCAGTTAGAATGCGGGCCGGGCTCGCTGAAATGCGGGCCTTCACGCTTTCTAACGCTCCCACTTTCCTCATATCCATGCAAATCGGCCCATTCGCTTTGGCGAATCACCTCTTTGTTGCCCCCATGGCGGGGGTGACGGACCGGCCCTTCCGCCAACTTTGCAAAAAGCTCGGCGCAGGGTATGCAGTGAGCGAAATGGTGACTTCCCGCAAAGACTTGTGGAAAAGCCTCAAGACCTCGCGCCGGGCCAATCACGATGGGGAACCCGGTCCGATCGCCGTGCAAATTGCCGGCACCGATGCGCAGATGATGGCGGAAGCCGCGGTCTACAACATCGACCGTGGTGCCCAGATCATCGATATCAACATGGGTTGCCCGGCCAAAAAGGTGTGCAACAAATGGGCCGGCTCTGCCCTTATGCAGGATGAGCAGCTCGCTATCGAGATCGTGGAGGCTGTGGTGAACGCCTGCGCCCCCCGCAATGTGCCCGTGACCCTGAAAATGCGCACCGGTTGGTGCCAGGCAGAGAAGAACGCGGTGGTGCTCGCCCGTGCCGCCGAGGCCGTGGGCGTGCAAATGGTGACGGTGCACGGCCGCACCCGGGAGCAGGGCTATCAAGGGCAGGCCGAGTACGACACGATTGCGGCGGTGAAAGCGGCCTTGCGCATTCCGGTGGTGGCCAACGGCGACATCACTACCCCTGAGAAAGCGCGTGAGGTGCTGGCCGCGACCGGCGCAGACGCCATCATGATCGGCCGCGCCGCCCAGGGTTACCCTTGGATATTCCGGGAAGTGGCGCATTTTCTGGCCACTGGCACACACCTTGCGCCGCCGCTGGTGAGCGAGGTCAAAAAGCTGTTGGTCGAGCACCTCTACGACCACTACAGCCTCTATGACGAATTTATCGGTGTGCGCTCGGCCCGCAAGCACATCGGATGGTATTTGCAGGATTTACCCGGCGGTGAGGATTTCCGCCAGGGCATGAATCTGCTGGAAGACAGCGCCTCCCAGGTGGCGGCGGTCGAAGCGTATTTGGACACGTTGAACGAAAAAATGGATCGCATCCCAGCAAGGGGATCTGCGAGCGGTCAGGCAAGGGGACATGACATGACGGAATTGGCAGTATGAGCGGCACGAATTTGGATGATTGCGTGCGCGCAAGCTTGGAGCTTTACTTTGCAGACCTCGACGGCACAGAGCCCGCCGGCATGTATGACATGTTGGTGCGCGCGGTAGAAAAGCCTTTGTTGGAGGTGGTGATGGCGCAGGCAGACCACAACCAATCCAAAGCAGCGCAATGGCTGGGCCTGAATCGCAACACCCTGCGCAAAAAATTGGTCGAGCACAAGCTGCTCGCATAAGCCTCCCACCGGCATCCGCCTTGGTGCGGTTGCCCGGTGAAACGTTTTCTGGTTTTACTTTACTCCCGCACTATGAACGCACAAAAAACTGCATTGCTGTCGGTCTCCGACAAGACCGGCATCGTGGAACTCGCCCAAGCGCTGCACGCCCAAGGCGTGAAGCTCTTGTCTACCGGGGGCACGGCCAAGCTGCTGGCCGACAAAGGCCTGCCGGTGACCGAAGTGGCGGAGATGACCGGCTTCCCCGAGATGCTGGACGGCCGCGTGAAGACCCTGCACCCCCGCGTGCACGGTGGCTTGCTCGCGCGCCGCGACTTCCCCACCCACATGGCCGCACTGGCCGAGCACCACATCAACACCATCGACTTTCTGGTGGTGAACCTGTACCCGTTTGAAGCCACCGTGGCCAAGGCTGGTTGCACATTGGAAGACGCGATTGAGAACATCGACATCGGCGGCCCCGCCATGGTGCGCAGCGCCGCCAAAAACTGGAAAGACGTGGCGGTGCTGACCGACGCGGCCCAGTACGACACCGTGATCGCCGAGCTGAAAACCAACGGCGTGGTGAGCGACAAGACCAAGCTGGGCCTGTCGATTGCTGCGTTCAACCGCATCAGCCAGTACGACGGCGCCATCAGCGACTACCTGTCTGCTATCCAGATCGGTGGCGAGGTGCCCGCAGGCGACAAGGCGCCGGTGTTGGACCTGTTCCCCGGCCAGAGCAATGGCCGCTTCATCAAGGTGCAAGACCTGCGCTACGGTGAGAACAGCCACCAGCAAGCCGCGCTGTACCGCGACCTGATGCCCGCACCCGGCTCGCTGGTGACTGCCAAGCAGCTGCAAGGCAAAGAGCTGAGCTACAACAACATCGCCGATGCGGATGCCGCCTGGGAATGTGTGAAGAGCTTTGACACGCCAGCCTGCGTGATCGTCAAGCACGCCAACCCCTGCGGCGTGGCTGTCGGCGCGAATGCCTTGGAAGCCTATAGCAAGGCCTTCCAGACCGACCCCACTAGCGCCTTCGGCGGCATCATTGCCCTGAACACAGAGCTGGACGAGGCAGGTGCCCAGCAAATCTCCAAGCAATTTGTGGAAGTGCTGATGGCACCCAGCTTCACAGCCGCAGCGCTGGAAGTCTTCAAGACCAAGGTCAATGTGCGCATTCTGCAAATCGACCTGCCCAAGGGTGGGGCGTCGGCGTGGGACCAGGGCCGCAACCTGATGGACATGAAGCGCATCGGCTCCGGCATCCTGCTGCAAACGGCCGACAACCATGAGCTGGCGCTGAGCGACCTGAAGGTCGTGACGACCAAGCAACCCACTGCTGAAGAACTCAACGACCTGCTGTTCGCCTGGAAGGTGGCCAAGTACGTCAAGTCCAACGCCATCGTCTTCTGCAAGGGCGGCATGACCATGGGTGTGGGCGCCGGCCAGATGAGCCGCCTGGACTCTGCTCGCATTGCCTCCATCAAAGCCGGCCACGCCAACCTGTCTTTGGCAGGCACCGTGGTGGCGAGCGACGCGTTCTTCCCCTTCCGCGATGGTCTGGATGTGGTGGTTGACCACGGCGCGACCTGCGTGATTCAACCCGGCGGCTCCATGCGCGACCAGGAAGTGATTGATGCCGCCAACGAGCGCGGCGTGTCCATGGTGTTCAGCAGCGTGCGCCACTTCCGCCACTGATCGGCCTGTTATGAACGCTTTGCGATTTGCAACTCTCGTTGGAGCCATCGTGCTGGGTACCTCCAGCAGTTGGGCCCAAGGGGCGAACAAGCCGATCCGTCTCGTGGTTCCTTATGCCGCAGGCGGCCCGCTGGACATTACCGCCCGAGTGCTGGCCGAGCGGGTCAAAGACAGCCTCGGCACGGTGGTGGTCGAAAACCGCCCCGGCGCCGGCGGCAACATTGGTGCGGATGTGGTGGCCAAAGCTGCGCCTGACGGTTACACCATCGGCATCGCGGCCACCGCCACGCACGCGGTGAACCCGTGGCTGTTTGCCAAGATGCCCTACAACGCAGCGACGGACTTTGCCGGCATCACGCAGATGGTGCGTGTGCCCAACGTGCTGGTGATGAATGCCGAGGTGGCCCAGCGCCTGCGCATCGGGACCCTGGCGGACCTGATCGCTTACGCCAAGGCCCATCCTGCCAAGCTCAACTACGGCAGCGGCGGCAACGGCAGTGCCGGGCACTTGGCGGGGGAGATGTTCAAGAAAGAAGCCGGAATTTTCGCGCTGCATATTCCTTACAACGGCGGAAACCCTGCGCAACTGGCATTGCTCAGCGCGCAGGTGGACTTCAATCTGGACAACCTAGCCACGGCTGCGCCCAATATCCGATCCGGCAAGCTCAAGGCCTTGGCGGTCACTTCTCTCAGCCGCAGCGCAGCGCTGCCGGAGGTGCCGGCCATGTCCGAAACGCTCAAAGGTTTTGCGATTGACACATGGTGGGGGCTGGTCGCTCCGGCAGGTACGCCCAAGGAGCGGATCGCGCAACTCCACCAGGCCTTTACCGCGGCCCTGCAAGCGCCTGAGACCAAGACCCGCTTTAACACTTTGTTCGCCGAACCCGCACCTTCCACCCCCGCTGCCTTTGATGCGTGGATGCAGGCAGAGCGCCGCAAGTATGAAAAAGTAGTGAAAGACACGGGCGCCCGCGTGGATTGAAGGGCGCTGCATCGATTCAAAAGCCGCTCTTGAGCGGCTTTTTTTATGCTAATTTGATCTGTAGGCCTCGCGCAATATGCGCAACTAGCTACTATTTTTATAGCAAATCGAAGTTTGAGCCGGGCCAGCATCGGGTCTTGCACCGCTGTCGATCCGGGCTGGTGGGGATTGCGCGAAAATGGGCGCCATGCAAAACCACATCACCTCCAGCCTGCAAGAGGCGCACACCGCATTGACCAACCTGCTGGCCAACCCGGCCGCGTTGGCGACCATCGAGCAGGCAGCGCAACTGCTGATCGCTACCTTTGAGAGCCAAGGCCGTGTGTATTCCTGCGGCAATGGCGGCTCCATGTGCGATGCCATGCACTTTGCCGAAGAGCTGACCGGTCGCTACCGCAAAGATCGCAAAGCCTTGGGCGCCACCGCCATCAGCGACGCCGGCCACCTGACCTGTGTGGGCAATGACCATGGCTACGAGCAAGTGTTCGCCCGCTATGTCGAAGGCCACGGTCGCCCCGGCGATTGCCTGGTGGCGCTCAGCACCAGTGGCACCAGCAAGAATGTGATCAAGGCCGCCGAGGCGGCCAAAGCACTGGGCATGAAGGTCATCATCCTCAGCGGCAAGCGCAGCGAAAAGCTGGAGCCCCTGAGCGATGTGTACATCTGCACCCCCGGTGGCACGTATGCAGACCGGGTGCAGGAGCTGCACATCAAGGTGCTGCACATCCTGATTGAGCTGATCGAGCGCCACTTCTTTCCAGAGAACTACGTCGGCGAGTGAGCGCGTAGTCAAAGGCACCATAAAACAAGGGCTGGAAGCCAAATTGGCTTCCAGCCCTTGTTTTGTTTGCGCGAGCAGCTTCTATTTTGATAGCAACTTGAATACGTCACCCGCTGCAGCGACCGTCTCAGCAATGTCTGCGTCGGTGTGCGCAGCGCTCATGAAGCCAGCCTCATACAGCGCCGGGGCGATGTACACACCGCGGTCCAGTAGGCCGTGGAACAGGGTGTTGAAACGCGCGTTGTCGGTGGTCATGACCTTGGCGTAGTTTTGCGGCAGTTCTTTGAAGAAGAAAAAGCCGAACATACCGCCCTCAGAGTCGCCGCAGAAGTCGATTCCCGCTTTGTCGGCTTCTGCTTGCAGGCCGCGGATCAGGGACTGGGTTTTGCGGCCCAGGTCTTCGTAGAAGCCGGGTTTGCTGATTTCTGCCAAGGTCGCCAAGCCGCAAGCGGTAGCCACCGGGTTGCCAGACAACGTGCCGGCTTGGTACACCGGGCCCAAGGGGGCCAGCTGCTCCATGACCGCGCGCTTGCCGCCAAAGGCTGCCAAGGGCATGCCGCCGCCAATGACCTTGCCCATCACTGTCATGTCGGGCTCAAAGCCGGGAATGCTGCGGGCATAGACCTGCTGGGCGCTGCCGGGGGCGACGCGGAAGCCCGTCATCACTTCGTCAAACACAAACAGCGCGCCGTATTCGGTGCACAGCTCGCTGCAGCGTTTGATGAAGGGCACGCTGGCGCGCACGAAGTTCATGTTGCCGGCAATCGGCTCGATCATCACGCAGGCCAGCTCTTTGCCGTGCAGGGCGAAAGCCTCTTCGAGTTGCTGGATGTTGTTGTACTCCAGCACCAGGGTGTGCTGCACCACTTCGGGCGGTACACCGGCGCTGGTGGGGTTGCCGAAGGTGGCCAAGCCGGAGCCGGCTTTGACCAGCAGTGCGTCGGCATGGCCGTGGTAGCAGCCTTCAAACTTCAAGATCTTGCTGCGGCCTGTAGCGCCGCGAGCCAGGCGGATGGCGCTCATGCCGGCCTCGGTGCCGCTGCTGACCAGGCGCACCATGTCCATGCTGGGCACCAGTGCCAGGATGGCCTCGGCCAGTTCGACTTCGCGCTCTGTGGGGGCCCCAAACGAGAAGCCGTCGAGGGCTGCTTTTTGCACCGCCTCCAGCACCGCAGGGTGGCCGTGGCCCAGGATCATGGGGCCCCAGGAGCCGATGTAGTCGATATAGCGCTTGCCGTCGGCGTCCCAAAAGTAGGCGCCTTGGGCACGTTGCACGAAGCGCGGTGTGCCGCCCACGGCCTTGAATGCACGCACAGGCGAGTTCACGCCACCAGGAATTACGCGCTTGGCGCGCTCAAAGAGTTCTAAATTACGATCTGTCACAAAATTTCTGCCAGTTAGTGTCGGGTAGAGTTGGGAGGGACTTCGAAGTCGGCTTCAAGGGCACTGATGGTGCTTTCGTCGTCGTCATCGGATTCTGGTTGTGCCCAGAAAAGCCGGTCTGGAATCACGTGCCCCATGCCGGGGCGGAACCCGTTTTCCAGGCATCGGTCCAGGTAACTCAGGGCTTCGGTCACGGCTTCGTTCAGTTCGGTGCCGCTGGCAATCAACGCTGCCAATGCCGCGGAAAGGGTATCGCCTGCCCCCGTGAAGATGGCTTCGAAGCGCTCAAACTTTTCACTGCACAACACAGAGGTGGGCGAGGCCAAAACGTTATCAATGAACTGGTCCGGCAGCGGGATGCCGGTGACCAGGGTGTAGGGCACGCCAAAGGCATTGGCCGCTTTGGCGATGTCACGGGCCGATGGGCTTTTGTCGGCGCTCCAGTCCGGTAGCAGCCAGCGCGAGAGCGTGCTGTGGTTTCCTACCAACAGAGTGGTCTGTGGCAAAAGTAACTCTGTGCAAGCGTCTTGATACAAATCGATCTTGTCTTCCTCCCACCAGGAGAGGTCGGGCATGTAGGCAACCAGCGGGACATCGGCATAGTCAGAGGCCAGTTCCGCAATCGCGGAAAGGTTCTCTGGGGTACCCACAAAACCGACCTTGAAGACCTGTGCCGGAACGTCTTCCAGAATGATGCGGGCTTGCTCGGTGACCGCCTCGTCATCAAAGGGGAAATGGTCCACGATCTCTGTGGTGTCGCGGGCATAGGCACCAGTGACCACGGGCAGGGCATGGGCGCCTACGGACGCAATGGCAGTGAGGTCGGCAGAGGTCCCGGCGCTGCCGCTCGGGTCGTTGGCGTTGAATGCCATGACGCAAGCCGAGGGGCCGTCGTCGTCCATGACTTCATCAAGTTCGGGGGGGAGGGATGCCGACATCTAGAGGCCTCTATTAGGGTAAGTCATCGTGCAGAATGGCGTTCTTTAGATGGGCGGTTGTCTTTTTCACAAAACCTGCTCTATACAATCGTTGGATTCTATTTGAAGGCTCAATAAGCTGTGACTGATACCAAAACTTGGATGTGCTTGATTTGCGGTTGGATTTACGACGAAACCGCCGGAGCGCCTGACCACGGCATCGCACCCGGTACCTTGTGGGCAGACGTTCCGATGAACTGGACCTGCCCCGAATGCGGCGCTCGTAAAGAAGATTTTGAAATGGTGCAGATCTAACACCCTTTGCGGGTGTGAAATTTGCTTGTACTGACGTATCTCGCCAACGCGGGGAGCATTCCTCTTAACGTATGACCATTTCCACCTACAAAGTGCTCGTGATAGACGACAGCAACACGATAAGACGTAGCGCGGAAATCTTTCTCAAGCAGGGTGGGCACGATGTCCTGTTGGCTGAGGACGGTTTCGATGCGCTTGCGAAGGTAAATGATTACCAGCCGCACATCATCTTCTGTGACATCCTCATGCCACGGCTGGACGGCTACCAGACCTGCGCCATCATCAAGCGCAACGCCAAATTCTCTAGTGTGCCGGTGGTCATGCTGTCCTCCAAGGACGGTGTCTTCGACAAAGCCCGGGGCCGCATGGTCGGCGCGCAAGACTACCTCACCAAACCATTTACCAAAGACCAATTGCTGAAAGCGGTTCAGCAATTCGGAGCTGCCATGCAAGGAGCGAATTGATGCCTATCCAAAAAGTACTGATCGTTGACGATTCCAAAACAGAGTTGCTGTTTCTGACCGAAATTTTGCAGAAGAACGGATTCAGCGTCCGTTCGGCAGAGAACGCTGACGAGGCGTTCAAGCGGCTCACAGAAGACCGTCCGCACCTGATTTTGATGGACGTGGTGATGCCCGGGCAAAACGGCTTCCAGCTGACGCGGGCCATCAATCGCACGCCTGAGTACGCCGACATCCCGATCATCATGTGCACCAGCAAGAGCCTGGAGACCGACCGGGTCTGGGGTATGCGCCAGGGCGCCAAAGACTACATCACCAAGCCGGTCGATGCATCCGAGTTGCTAGCCAAAATCAAGGCACTGGGCTAACGCCGACTTGATATGGCCAACAGAGACGCACTCCGAGAGTTACAAGCCCGGCTCGCGAGCCGTTTGCAAGCTGCAAAGACCGAAGGTATGTCGGTGGCGTGGTTGGCCGTGCAGGCCGGCGCCCGGAAGTATTTGTTTCCATTGGGTCAGTCCGGCGAAATCGTTCCCGTCTCCCATCTGCAAGCGGTCCCCTATTCGGTGGACTGGTTCTTGGGCGTCATGAATATCCGGGGCGGTCTTTTTGGCGTTGTCGATCTTGCGGCGTATTTGGCGCAAGACGGGGTGGGCTCCGCGCAGGTTGTGGCCGGGGAGCCCAGTGTGGTGACGCTCAATGCCGCATTGGATGTGAATTGCGCGTTGCAGGTGGATGTTTTGTCTGGCCTGCGCGGCGCTGATGCGTTCACCCAGTCACATGGTCCGGCAGAAGGCTCTCCGCCTTACCTGGGGAATGTGTTCATCGATAGCGCGGGTGAGTCTTGGCAAGAAATCAACTTGCGCGTTCTCTCCCAGTCTCCGCAGTTTTTAAGCATCACCGCTTAGTTCACCTGTAAGGTCTCAACATGTCTGTCGTCGATCAATTGAAGAATTTGTTTTCTAAGAAGCAGCTTGATTCTGAGCTGGACTCGCGTTTGAGTTTGGCTATGCCCGACGTGACTATCGTCAACACAGACAACGAGATACAACCCGAGTCGCGGAACGCGCCTTTGCAGAGTGCAGTAGCGGCTACGGCAGGTGACGAGGCAACTCCGGCAGGGGGCGATTTGATCACCATTCCGGTGCTCGGGCGCAAGACGGTGGTGGAGCACCAGCGGACGTTGTTCGTTCTGTTGGGTGGCGCGTTGATCGTGTTGGCGGGTGTTACTTTTTACGCACTGAATCAGTCGGATCGTGTGGCCCAACAATTGGGTGCGACAGGCCAGTCTTTGATGCAGTCGCAACGCTTGGCGAAGTCCGTGTCCCAGGCGGTGGTGGGCAGCGCCCAGGCCTTCCCTGACGTGTCGGACAGTGCCAGTATTCTGTCGAAATCGGTCCGGGGTCTCCAGGCCGGTGATGACGAGATGCGCATCAACCCGCTGAGTGAAGACTACGCGCCGGAGCTCGGCAAGGTTCTCCCCCTTGTAGAGCGCGCCGACAAGAACGCCAAGGCGGTGATCGCGCAACAAAAAATGTTGACCCAGATCGGGTCTGCGCTCCGCTTGATTAACCGTCAGTCCTCTGACTTGCTGGAGGTTGCGGAAACCGTTTCCTCCTTGAAGTTGCAACAGAACGCACCTGCGGCCGAAATCTCTGCGGTGGGTCAGCTGGTGATGTTGACGCAGCGGATTGGCAAGTCCTCCAATGAGTTCTTGACGGCCGAGGGCGTGAGTCCTGAGGCGGTGTTCTTGTTGGGTAAGGACTTGAATACCTTCAAGGAAATTTCAGAAGCGCTGCTGTCCGGAAGTACCGAGCTCCGACTCACCGCCACCAAAGACCAAGCCACGCGCGAGCAACTTGAAGCACTGATCAAGATGTACGAAGAAACCCGGGTGCAAGCGGGCGCGATTCTGGGCAACTTGCAGGGCTTGGTGTCTGCGCGTGAAGCGCAGGGCGCGATCATTGCGGATAGCGAGCCCTTGCGCCGCAACCTGGAAGATTTGCAGGCCAAGTTGTCCGGTCAAGCGGGTATCAGTGGCGCCTCGTTGGCATTGCTGATTCTTGCGGCGCTGTTCGCGTTGGTGTGTGCGGGTGGCCTGTCTTATGTGCAGCTGCAAGACAGCCGCAAGCGTCAAGTGGTGGCCGAAGACCAGCGTTTGGAGGCGGAGCGCCAAGAGCAAGAAGCCAAGCGCGTGAACGACGCCAACCAGGCTGCGATTTTGCGTTTGATGAACGAACTGCAAACGGTTGCGGAGGGTGATTTGACCCAAGAAGCGACCGTGACCGAAGACATTACCGGCGCTATTGCTGACTCGGTGAACTATACGGTGGAAGAACTGCGCTCGCTGGTGTCGAACGTGCAAAACACGGCGGCCCGGGTGGCGCAAACGACTGCGGATGTGGATGCCACCTCGACCGAACTGCTTGCCGCATCCAACGAGCAACTGCACGAAATTCGTGAAACCGGCAAGTCGGTTCTCGATATGGCGGGCCGTATTAACGAAGTGTCTGCACAAGCCCAAGAATCTGCGTCGGTAGCCCGTCAATCCTTGCAAGCGGCGGAGTCCGGTTTGCAGGCGGTGCAAAACGCGATCGGCGGTATGAACTCCATCCGTGACCAGATTCAGGAAACCTCCAAGCGGATCAAGCGACTCGGTGAATCCTCGCAGGAGATTGGTGAAATTACAGAGCTGATTTCTGACATTACCGAGCAGACCAACGTGTTGGCTTTGAACGCCGCTATTCAGGCCGCATCGGCGGGTGAAGCTGGTCGCGGATTCTCGGTGGTGGCGGAAGAAGTGCAGCGTCTGGCGGAACGCTCCGCCGATGCGACGCGTCAGATTGCGGCGCTGGTGAAGGCCATTCAGACGGATACGCAGGATGCCATCGGCGCGATGGAGCGCTCCACACAGGGTGTGGTGGAAGGGGCCAAGCTCTCCGATAACGCCGGTACCGCGCTAACTGAAATTGATCGGGTGTCCCGCCAAGTGGCTGACCTGATTGAGCAGATCTCGAACGCGGCCTCCCGCGAAGCCGGTTTGGCAAACGTCGTGGCTGACAACATTCAACACATTTTTGCGGTGACCGAGCAGACCGGTGAAGGTACCCGCGCGACTGCCAACCAAGTGCGTGAACTCTCCCGTATGGCCGAGGAACTCCGTCAATCGGTGTCCCGGTTCAAGATTTCCTGATCGCGTGCCCACGTGACCTCCCGCCCCGTGATTTCCAGGAGTGCCTGAACCCATGTCGTCCAACCTTCTTGATTCCGGAGATAACGAACTCGCCATCGGTGACCTGGGGCCATTGGCATGGGTGCTTGAGGAGCTCCGCAAGTCCTTAGATGGAGCCACCAAGGCGATGCGTCGTTTTGTCCGTGACGCTGAAATGGCCCGCGGGGCGGATTTGACGGAGTTGGATGCCAGCCACCTGCGCATAGCGCGCCAGCAGTTGCATCAAGCGGTAGGTGCCTTGGAAATGGTGGGGCTAGAGGCGCCCGCCAAGTTTGTGCGGGCCATGGAAACGCTGGCTCAAAAATTCGTGCAGAGGCCCGAGCAGTGCAGCGATGATGCGGCGAACGCCATGGAGCGCGCCAGCTTCGCCTTGACGGAATACCTTGATGGCGTCATCAAGGGCAAGTCCGCCTCCTCGGTGGCGTTGTTCCCGCAGTACAAAGTTCTGCTGGAAATGGCCGGTGCGGAACGGATTCATCCTGCAGATTTGTGGCCACCGGCGTGGCAATGGATCCCGGTGCAAGTGCCCAAAGGTGTGGAGCCGCACACTGCGGGCCCGCAGGTGCGCCGGGAGATGGACCATGCGGTGCTGCGACTCGTCAAATACGGCGAGAAAGAGGCGGCGCTTCGTTTGTTGCAGGTCAGCCTCGGCTTGGCTGCAGCAGCGCAGTCCATGGAGGAGCGCACCTTCTGGATGGTCTGTGGCGCCTACTTTGAGGGAATGTCGCAAAACCTGTTTGATAGCGATATCTACACCAAACGCGCTGCATCACGCATCCTGCAGCAATATGTGGCCCTCACAAAAGGGCAAACCGCAGTGTCTGAGCGACTGGCCCAAGATATTGTGTTTTTCTGCTCGCGTGCTATCCCTGCAGATTCCACTGTGGCGCCTGTGTTGACGGCAGTCCGCACCGCTTACGGTTTAACGCGCAACAAGCAAGTGGACTATGTCAGTGAGCAGTTCGGTCGCTTTGACCCCGCGATGCTGGTTCTCGCGCGCAAACGAATCGCTGCAGCTGCAGAGACATGGTCGGCCTTGGCAGGCGGCGATGTCAATCGCCTCAAAGCCGCAGCTGAACAGTTTGCTGCGGTGTCGGAGGCCGTGACCAAATTGCACCCTGAGAGTGGTGAGCTGGCTCGCGGCTTGTCGCAGGTGATCGAGGCAACTGCCCGCTCGGGCGTGGCGCCGACACCGGCGGTGGCGATGGAAGTCGCCACTTCGATTCTTTACCTTGAAGCGGCTTACGAAGATCTCGACCCCACGGACAACCAGTTGGCGGAGCGCAGTGCCCGGTTGGCGCAGCGACTCCAGCATGTGACGGACGGCGAAGAACCGGAGCCGCTGGAAACCTGGATGGAAGAGCTGTACCGCCGCGTGAGTGATCGCCAGACCATGGGCAGTGTGGTGGATGAGCTCCGTACGACCTTGGGGGATATTGAGAAGTCCCTGGATCAATTCTTCAGGGACCCGCGCGACAAAGGCCCCCTTCGCAGCGTACCCGGACAGTTTGCCCAAATGCGCGGCGTGTTCTCGGTGCTGGGGTTGGATCAGCCCTCGCTCGCCGCATTGCGGATGCGCACGACGGTGGAACAGCTGCTGGTCGATGAGGTCGACGCTTCCACCGCGCCCACAGGCGTGTTTGAAAAGCTGGGTAACAGCTTGGGTGCGTTGGGCTTCTTAATTGATATGTTGAGCTTTCAGCGCTCGCTGGCGAAGACCTTGTTCGTGTATGACGAGAGCCTTGGCGAGTTCAAGCCTGTGATGGGCCGCGAGCGTATGGTGGTGCCAGAAGTGCAGGTCGTGCATGACGAGGTCCGAGACGATCTGGCCAGCTTGGCAGGAGTTGCGGCGGTCGCCCCAACTCCTGCCAGCGCGCCTGTCCAGCCAGCCGCCGCGGACTTGGACGATGACGATGCGGCAGAGCTTCAGGATATCTTCCTCGAGGAAGCCCGTGACGTCATCGAGCGCGGACGTGAGGCGCTTGCCGCATTGCGTCTGGATCCGACCAATCTAGCAGATCAAACCACTTTGCGCCGGGCGTTCCACACACTCAAGGGCAGTTCCCGCATGGTCGGTTTGGATGACTTCGGCGAGGCATCTTGGGCGTTTGAGCAGCTGCTCAATACATCGTTGGCCGAACAGCGACCTGCGAGCAACGCGCTGATGGATGTTGCAGACCAGGCCATCGCTGGTCTGGCACGCTGGGTCAACGATATTGCTCAGGGGCAGGCATCGGGCTGGAGTTCTGTGCCTTTCCGGGCCACCGCTGATGCCTTGCGATTGCATGGCCAAAGCGTGGCACTGGATATTCCGTCAGAACTTCCCGATGCGGTGATTTCTTCTGATGAGGCCTTGATCGAGCCAGAGGCTTCACATACACAAGACGCTCCATCGGTCGAGCAACTTCCAGAAGAAGCTCCGGAGCTGGAGTTGCCTGAACTCGAAGAGATTCAGGTCGATTTTGCAGCCACCGAAATGGGGTCTATCGTTTTGGATGACCTGCCTTCTCCGCCGCCGCTCGAAGAAGCCAAGCCAGATTTCGTGGCAACACAGATCTTCGATTTCGACGCGACAAGTCTGGGTATTGCCGAGCCCACTGCGCAGTCGTTGGATTCCGTAGAAAGCGTCGAGCTCTCGGATGCCGACTTGGGTGACTTCGACTTTTCTGATTTCGATGCTCCATCGCAAACAATCCATGCGCCGCTAGAAACCCGTTTGCTCGATATCAGCGAACTGGAAAGCAGCGAAGCTCCGGTTGCAGAGGCTTTGGACGATCTGGATGAGCCCGTGGGCTCAGAGGTCGACATTGAGGATCTGGTTGAGGAGCGAGAGCAGCCTGCCACCACCGGGCTGGTGTTGCAATTCCCTGAACGTGTTTCTGCAGATCCCGATGAGGGCATGAAGGTCATCGGCCCGTTGCGCATGAGTATCCCGCTCTACAACGTTTACCTGAACGAGGCCGATGAATGGTCTCGCCGGTTGCAAACAGAGCTGGGTGAGTGGGCGATAGAGCTTCAAGAGCCGGTGTCTGACACCGTTATTTCCTTAGCCCATTCTTTGTTGGGCAGTTCCGCGACGGTGGGCTTTACAGCGCTTTCAGAAACCGCCAAAGCTCTGGAGCAAGCGCTGCAACATGTTCAGTTGCACCGGCAAGTGCAGGCAGACCATGCCGATGTATTTTGCCACGCAGCGGAAGACATCCGTCGCTTGCTGCACCAGTTCGCCGCAGGTTTTGTGAAAGAGGCGGATCCACACGTTTTGCAAGCTTTGCAAGACATCACCGAAACAGAATTCCCGGCACCAGTGATGGAGTCCGGGGATACCTTGCAAGAGCTGGACGAAGAGTTGGACTTCAATAGCCTCGAGTCGGTCGCGCCCGTGGCCTCCGAGCCTGTGCCGCTTGCGGAGCCCGAAGCCCCCGCGGATGTGTCCTTGCTGCCAGAAACACCAGTCCCTGAGGCCGTGAACGCGCCAACGCCTTTGCCGGAGGCCGCTCCCCTTATCGTGTTGGATGGGGATGATGAAGAATGGGTTGCGCAAGACAGTCTCGATGTCGATTTGCTGCCCATCTTTGAAGAAGAGGCCACCGAGTTGATGCCTCAATTAGGTGCCGCGCTGCGCCAGTGGGTGTCTCATCCCGATGAGATGGCCTCTCGGCAAGAGGTGATGCGCTTGCTCCACACACTCAAAGGCAGTGCGCGCCTTGCGGGTGCCATGCGTTTGGGTGAAATGGGGCACCGGATGGAGTCCTCCATCGAGACCTTGGGTGCCGAAGGTCTGCAATCTCTGCAGCTCGAACCCCTGCTCACCCGCTTTGATGCGATGCAGGCGGTATTTGTGGGCTTGGGCAAAGCGCTCCAAGACGCGGAGCAAGAAGCGGCTGTGCCGACACCCCCAGTGTCCACGCCGGCAACCGAAACTACGGCCCCTGAGCCAGGTGCTGCGGCACGCATGCCCAAGCTGTTGCCCGCAGTGGCGGCTATAGCTCCCCAGCCACGCGCGCAAGGCAACCAATCGGTGCGTGTGCGTGCACAGCTGTTGGATCGGCTGGTCAACCAAGCGGGTGAGGTCATGATTGCGCGCTCGCGGGTGGATGAGCGGATCGGCCAGATTCGCATGTCGCTCGGCGAGCTTTCGGGCAATTTGGATCGCTTGCGCCAGCAACTGCGCGACGTCGAGTTGCAGGCTGAGTCACAAATGCAGTCCCGACTGGCGCAGACCAAAGACTCGCAACAGGCCTTCGACCCGCTGGAGTTTGACCGGTTCACACGCGTACAAGAGCTGACCCGCATGATGGCCGAGTCGGTGAACGACGTGGCGACGGTGCAGCGCAATTTGCTCCGCTCGGTGGAAGGTGCCGAGGACGATTTGATCGCACAAGGCCGCCAAGCCCGCGAACTGCAAAAAGACTTGCTCCGCACCCGGATGGTGGAGTTCGACAGCGTGTCAGACCGCCTGTATGGCGTGGTCCGCCAGGCGGCGAAAGATGTCGGAAAGCAAGTCAAACTGGACATCATCGGAGACGCGATTGAAGTGGACCGTGGTGTGCTGGACCGTATGGCCCCCGCCTTTGAGCACTTGTTGCGCAATGCGGTGGCGCACGGTGTCGAGATGCCTGCAGTGCGCCTGGCCGTGGGTAAGCCGGCGGCAGGCGCGATTCAGGTGCAGGTCTTGCAAGAAAGCAACGACATCACGGTGACCTTCAGTGACGACGGTGCAGGCCTGGATCTGGAGCGCATCCGCAGCAAGGCCGAGGCCAAACAGCTGATTGCATCGGGCGCCGCCATGAGCGATGTGGATGCGGCGAACTTGATTTTTATGCCGGGCTTCTCTACAGCGGATGAAGTCACCGAGCTCTCCGGGCGTGGTGTCGGCATGGATGTGGTGCGTGCAGAGGTGCATGCGCTCGGTGGGCGCATTGAGACCCAAAGCCAAACCAACGCAGGGACTTCATTCAAGCTGGTGTTGCCACTGACCACTGCCGTGACCCAGGTGGTGATTCTGCGGATGGGCGATTTCTCCATCGGCGTACCGGCCAACATCATGGAGACCGTGTTGCGAGTGCCCAGCGGGCAGCTCAAAGACGCGTATGCCGCGCAGAATTTTTCATTCGGTGATGAGTCCGTGCCGTTCTTTTGGGGCGGTGCATTGTTGCAAGTGTCCGCGCAAAGTGAAGAAATGGGGGGCAAAACCCTGCCGGTGGCCATCTTCCGCAGTGCGGGTCAGCGGCTGGCGGTTCACGTCGACGAAGTTCTGGGCAACCGCGAAGTGGTGGTGAAGAACCTCGGCCCACAATTGGCCCGCTTGCCCGGCCTGGCAGGCATGTCTGTGCTGGCTTCGGGTGCTGTGGTGTTGATCTACAACCCGGTCGCGTTGGCATCGGTATACGGCGATCAAGCCCGTGCCTTGGTGACGCAGCGTCAGGAGCGCAGTGCACAAGGCACAGAGCGAGCCGAGGCGCAGCAGCCGGCCACAGTGGTCGCGGCGACCCAGCTGCCATTGGTGCTGGTGGTTGATGATTCGATCACGGTGCGCCGCGTGACCCAGCGTTTGCTCAAGCGTGAAGGTTATCGGGTTGCGCTGGCGAATGATGGCTTGCAGGCCTTGGAGCGTTTGCAGGAAGAGGTGCCTGCAGTGGTGTTGTCTGACATTGAGATGCCGCGTATGGATGGCTTCGACCTGGCTCGCAACATCCGTGCGGATGCCAAGTTGCGTGGCCTGCCCATCATCATGATCACGTCGCGTATTGCCGAGAAACACCGCGAGCACGCCCGCGAGCTCGGTGTGGACCACTACCTTGGCAAGCCCTACTCAGAAGATGAGCTGCTGGGCTTGGTGCGGGCTTATTGCTCGGCGGCGGTTCCCGCCTGATCCCCTGATTTTTTGAGAAAGCCATAGCGCGCCAAGGTGCGCTCCCTGGCTTGCGCATGGTCCACAACGGGAGCGGGATAGTTCACACCCAACTCCACACCGGCGGCGAGCAGCTCCATCGGCTTGGCGGCCCAAGGTGCGTGGATCGCTTTGTCTGACAAGCCTGCGAGTTGGGGGATATAGCGCCGGATGAACTTGCCCTGCGCATCAAAGCGCTCACTTTGGGTCACGGGGTTGAAAATCCGGAAATAGGGTTGCGCATCGCAACCACTCGAGGCGACCCACTGCCATCCCCCGTTGTTGGCAGACAAGTCAAAGTCATTGAGATGGGTCGCGAAGTAGCGTTCGCCCCAACGCCAATCCAGCCCCAGGTGCTTGACTAAAAAGCTTCCAGCCACCATCCGCAAGCGGTTGTGCATATAGCCGGTCTGGTTGAGCTGGGCCATGGCGGCATCAACGATCGGGTAACCGGTGCGGCCTTCGCACCACGCCGCATACAGGGCTTCGGCGTGCTCGCCGCTCTCCCACTGGATGTGGTCGTAGTCCGGTTTGAAGGCGTGATGGGCCACCCGGGGAAAGTTCGCCAGAATCTGAAAATAAAAATCGCGCCACGCCAGTTCTGCGAGCCAAACAGATGCCCCTTGGCTCCCGGCGCGCCCCCGCTCCAAGGCCAGGTTGACCAAGTGCCGGATGGACACGGTGCCAAAGCGCAAATGAACACCCAGATAGCTCGGGCCCTTGAGACTAGGGTAGTCACGGGCTTCGCCATAGCGGTCCATGCGCACCACAAAATCATTCAGCAGGGCCTGACCTGCAGACTCGCCGCCGTGCATTCCGAGTGTCTGCAGATTGGTCTGCTCGAAACCCAGAGAGGACAGTGAGGATACGGAGCTACGCCATTCATGAGGCACGGGGGCCAATACTGTCGCTATGTTCTCGGGGAGCTGGTGTTGGGCCACGGTATTCCCCCCGATGCGGGCCAGCCAGGCGCGGTGATAGGGGGTGAACACGCCATAGGGCTTGCCCATCTGCGTCAAAACTTCGCGTTCCTCAAAAATCACCTGGTCTTTGACCAGTTTGAGCTGGCGCCCTTCGCTCAGTAGTTGTTGCTGCACGGCGGTGTCCCGCTCCAGGGCTGCGGGTTCGTAGTCCCTGGCTGCGAATACGGCTTGCACATCCAAGCGCGCTGCCAACTCGGGAATCGCATCCACCGAATCCGCATGCAGAACGATCAACCCACCACTGCCCGGTGCCATTGCACTGAGCCGGGTGTGCAGTTCAGAAACTGCGCCATGAATGAACTCCACACGCCGGTCCTGCCGGGGCAGGTGGTTCAGGATCGCCTTGTCGAATACAAAAACGCAATACACCACCTCGCAAGATGCGGCAGCAAGGGCCAATGCCGCGTTGTCTTGGGTGCGTAAATCGCGGCGGAACCAAACCAGCCCTTTGGAGAATTCAGATTGCATGTCAGCCGTTAAAATCAGGGAATGTCCGGCGATTCTGCACCTTTCAATCTCACCCATCATTTCCTGATCGCAATGCCCGGGCTGGACGATGAGATGTTCTCCAAAAGCGTGGTCTTTTTGTGCGAGCACTCAGAGCGCGGGGCCTTAGGCCTGATCATCAACAAGCCCGCAGACATGCCGTTGACGGCTTTGTTCGACAAGATCGACCTGACCTTGCAGCGTGCAGACCTGCTCGAGCAGCCGGTATTCCAAGGTGGCCCCGTCCAAACCGAGCGCGGCTTTGTATTGCACGAGCCCGTGATCACCGGAGGCCCAGAGGCCGGCGAATCTCTTTATGCTTCCACCATGACCATACCCGGCGGGTTGGAGATGACCACCTCCCGCGATGTGCTCGAGGCGCTGTCGATGGGCTCTGGCCCCAAACGTGTGCTGGTCACCTTGGGCTATGCAGCTTGGGGCGAAGGGCAGTTGGAATCCGAGCTGGGCGAAAACAGCTGGCTCACCACGCCCGCAGATCACGCCATTATTTTTGATACGCCGGTAGACCAGCGTTACGACCGGGCGCTGGGCTTGCTCGGCCTGCAGTCGTGGATGATTTCTCAGCAAGTGGGGCACGCATGACCGAGGCCGCGGTGCCCGTCCCCGAGGCATTCACGACCTTCATTGCTTTTGATTTCGGCTTGAAACGTACCGGCGTGGCGGTGGGCAACCGCTTGATGCGCACTGCCCAGCCACAAGGCTCTATCCATGCCGAAGGCAATGCCCGCTTTGACGGTGTGGCCGCCAAACTCAAAGAATGGCAGCCCGACGCCATCGTGATCGGCGTGCCCTATCACCCTGACGGCGCCCCGCACGAAAACACCGCCCGCGCCAAAAAGTTCGGCCGCCAGTTGCAAGGGCGATTCGGCCTGCAAGTGTTTGAGGTGGACGAGCGCTACAGCACCACCGAGGCGATTGCCAGTGGCGCCAAAGACGCCGATGCCATGTCTGCCTGCATTATTTTGGAACAATTTTTGAGGAACCTCCCGTGACCACATTGGCTTTGGATGCAGAGGCGCTGTACCGCGAACTCCTGCGCGGCGTACAGCAGTTGTGCAATGCAGATACCCGCTTGGTGGGCATCACTTCGGGCGGCGCCTGGCTGGCCGAGCGCCTGCAGGCGGACCTGAAACTCGCGGGCAAGCACGGCACGATTTCGTCCGCCATGCACCGTGACGACTTCGCCAAACGGGGCTTGTCCTCTGGTGGCCAGACCCAGTTGCCCTTTGATGTGAATGGCGCCGATATTCTGGTGCTGGACGATGTGCTCTACACCGGCCGCACCATCCGCGCGGTGATCAACGAGCTGTTTGACTACGGCCGCCCCGCGCAAGTGCGCTTGGCGGTGCTGGTAGACCGCGGCGGGCGCCAGTTGCCCATCCAGGCTGAATTCGCCGCCGCACGGGTCAGCCTTGCGGCCAACCAGTCTCTGGCTCTGGCGCGCAGCGCTGAGGGTGTGTTTTCTTTTGATGTGCAGGAGGCCTGAGCATGTTGTACAAGCGCAATCCGCAACTCAATAAACACGGCGAGCTGATCCACCTGCTCTCCACCGAAGGGCTGCCCAAAAACATCCTCACCCACATTCTGGACACCGCCACCAACTTCGTGTCGCTCAACGACCGCGAAGTTAAAAAAGTGCCCTTGTTGCGCGGCAAAAGTGTGTTCAACCTGTTCTTTGAAAACAGCACCCGCACCCGCACCACCTTCGAGATTGCTGCCACCCGTCTGAGCGCGGACGTCATCAACCTCGACATCGCGCGCTCCAGCGCCTCCAAAGGCGAGTCCCTGCTGGACACCATCGCCAACCTGAGCGCCATGGCGGCTGACATGTTTGTGGTGCGCCACAGCGAGTCCGGCGCGCCCTACCTGATCGCCCAGCACGTGGCGCCCCATGTGCATGTGATCAACGCCGGAGACGGCCGCCATGCCCACCCCACCCAGGGTCTGCTGGACATGTTCACCATCCGGCACTACAAGAAAGACTTTTCCAACCTCACGGTCGCGATCGTGGGCGACGTGCTGCACTCAAGGGTCGCGCGCTCTGACATCCATGCGCTGACCACTCTGGGCTGTGCCGAGGTGCGCGTGGTTGGCCCGAAAACGCTGGTGCCCTCTGACATGGCGCAGATGGGCGTACGTGTGTGCCACACTTTGGAAGAGGGCATCAAGGACTGCGACGTCATCATCATGCTGCGCCTGCAAAACGAGCGCATGAGCGGTGCGCTGTTGCCGTCTATGCACGAGTTCTTCAAGAGCTTCGGCCTCACACCCGAAAAGCTGCAACTCGCCAAGCCTGATGCCATCGTCATGCACCCCGGCCCTATCAACCGCGGGGTGGAGATTGACTCGGCAGTGGTGGACGGCGCGCAGGCCGTGATCCTGCCGCAAGTGACCTTCGGTATCGCCGTGCGCATGGCGGTCATGAGCATCGTCGCGGGCAACGAGGCTTGATCGCGACCCGCACCCAGATTCAAGGACTGAAGCAATGCAAATTCTGATTCAAGGCGGCCGCGTTATCGACCCCGCCAGCGGCACCGACACCGTGGCCGATGTGGCCATTTCCAGCGGCCGCATCCTGGCCATTGGCACTGTGCCCGCCGGCTTTGCCCCGCAAACCACCATCAACGCCCAAGGCTGCATCGTCGCGCCGGGCTTGGTGGACTTGTCCGTGCGCTTGCGCGAGCCTGGCCACGAGCACGAAGGCATGTTGGCCAGCGAAACCGCCGCCGCAGTGGCAGGTGGCGTCACCAGCGTCGTGTGCCCTCCCGATACCGAGCCCGTGTTGGACGAAGCCGGCTTGGTGGAGATGCTGCGCCATCGCGCCGAGCGCTTGCACCAGGCCCGCGTGTTCCCGCTAGGGGCGCTCACCCGCAACTTGCAGGGCGAAGTGTTGACCGAAATGTTGCAGCTCACCCAAGCCGGCTGCGTGGCCTTCAGCCAGGCCGAAGTGCCTTTGCTCAACACCCAGGTCACCCAGCGCGCCCTACAGTACGCCAGCACCTTCGGCTACACCGTGTGGCTGCGCCCGCAAGAGGCTTACTTGGGCAAGGGCGTAGCTGCCAGCGGCCCCTTGGCTACCCGGATGGGCCTCTCTGGCGTGCCAGTGGCCGCTGAAACCATTGCCCTGCACACCATCTTTGAGCTGGTGCGCTCGACCAAGGCCCGCGTCCACCTGTGCCGCATCAGCAGCGCCGCCGGTGTAGAGCTAGTGCGCCAAGCCAAGGCCGAAGGCCTGCCAGTGACCTGCGATGTGAGCATCAACTCCCTGCACCTGACCGATGTGGACATCGGCTACTTCGACAGCCGCATGCGCTTGAACCCGCCCCTGCGCCAGCAGCGCGACCGCGATGCCCTGCGTGCCGGCCTGGCCGATGGCACCATCGATGCGCTGGTCTCCGACCACAACCCCGTCAGCGCCGACGAAAAAACACTGCCCTTTGCTGAAGCTGAGCCCGGCGCCACTGGCCTGGAGCTGCTGCTGAGCCTGGCCCTCAAGTGGGCGCAAGAGAGCGGCTTGGGCGTGGCAGATGCGGTGGCCACCGTCACTAGCCGCTCTGCAAACGTGTTGGGCGCCGCACTGGGCACCTTTGCCGCCAGCGCAGGCCGGCTCACAGCAGGCGGTGCGGCCGACATTTGTGTGTTTGATCCTGCCGCCCATTGGGTGGTGGAGCCATCCGCACTGGTCAGCCAAGGGCATCACACACCGTTCGGTGGCTACGAGCTGCCCGGCCGCGTGAAGGCCACGCTGGTCGGTGGCCGCGTGGCCTACACCGCAGCCTGAAACCGCACAGAGCCCTGAGCCCATGCGCCAACTCAAAGCCCTGTGGCGAATCAGTCGTGTCCTTTTGCATGTGCTGGCGGGCGCATGGCGCATTCGCACGGGGTTCTCCCGGCTGACGCAGCCAGAGCGTGATGCAGAAGTTCAGGCCTGGGCGCAGGCCATGCTTGCGCGGCTAGCTATCAAATTGGTAGTAAATGGCACGCCACCCGCAGGCGGTCCGGTGCTGTTGGCGGCCAACCATATCTCCTGGCTGGACATCGTGGTTATCCACGCGGCCCGGCATTGCCGCTTTATCTCCAAGGCAGACATTCAGCACTGGCCCGTGGTGGGCACGCTGGCCACCGGCGCCGGCACGCTGTATATCGAGCGCGAATCCCGCCGGGACGCTATGCGCGTGGTGCACCACATGGCCGAGCGGTTGCAAGCGGGAGAGGTGCTGGCCGTGTTCCCCGAGGGCACCACCGGCGACGGCACCCATGTGCTGCCCTTTCATGCGAACTTGCTGCAGGCGGCTATTGCGGTGAATGCGCCCATCCAACCGGTGGCCCTGCAGTTTGCCGACGCCCGAGGTGAGCAAAGCTTTGCCCCTTGCTACATCGGAGACGACACCCTGCTCGGCTCCCTGTGGCGCACGCTGTGTAGCGACGGCATTCAGGCAGTGGTGACGTTTGGAACCCCGCAAACCGCCGACGGGCGCGACCGCAGGACTTGGTCGGCCGCGGTGCGGGAAGACATCATTGCGCTACGTCAGCGCTGATTTACTCACTTTTTGATAGCTGCTTGCGCATATTCCATGTGCGCCAGAGCCTTATTTGACGTTAAAGTGGCTGGTGCCCCCGACAGGAATCGAACCTGTATCTGCCCCTTAGGAGGGAACACTAACAAGTTGAAAAATTCTTTATACAGCAACCACTTACAGTGATGATGTACGCTATTCTAGCCATAATGTTCCAAATTTGTTCCAAGTTCCAACTTGGACGTTCTAAAAGGAGTGGTGAAGATGGCGGGGAAGTTGATCACTGAACGTGTTGGCGTCAATGGCGATGTGTCGTTCTTGGTGCGTGTGCGCGAAGCTGGTGTTGCTGTAAGCAAGACCTACAAGACAAAAAAAGAAGCTGAAAAATTCATTCGTGAAGTCAAGTCAAAAATTGATCGTGGTGAGTCGGTAGACATCACCAAAATCAAGAAGCTGACTTTGGCTCAAATTTTCACCGAATATTTAAAGCACAACACTGTTGCCGATGGCAAACGGTATGACCTTGAAAAATTGAAGTTGGAGATTGGAAAGGTTCCTCTTGGAAATTTCAAATCTGGAACGTTTGCTCTTTACCTGAAAACCAAATTGGAACAAAAGGTTCCAGATCAAGCGACTAAAAAGAAAGCTAGTCCGCTTTATGCTGGTCATAAAATTTTGGATGTGAAAACTGGTGAGATGGTCAAAAAGACCTACAGCGAAAGCACCATCAGGAAGCTTTATTACGCTATCAAAACCTCATTGGCGTGGCACGCCAAACACCATGATTACACGTTTGACCGTAAGCCATTTGATGAGAATTCGCCTCCCAAAGCTTGGATTCCACGGGATCGGATTCTTGAAGCTGGTGAATTAGATAGCTTGCTGGCTGCTACAGAAAAAATGTATGTGAAGCGCGAAGAATTGCGGTGTCTCATTCTTTGGCAATACTATTCTTGTATGCGTGCTGGTGAAAGTCTCCTTATCAAGTGGGATGAAATTCATTTGGATGAAAAAAATCCAAGTCATTCATACATTTTTGTTCCCAAAGAGAACACAAAAATTGCTGATAAAAAGAATGCCGAAGATCGGAAAGTTCCACTAAGGCCAGAGTTCTACCACTTCATTAAAGACAGGCTTATGAAGTTGAAGAAGGATAGTCAATCGTTGGTGTTTGGTGACTATTGGAAAAGTAGTTCTGTTCTTGCTGCTCGGTTCAAAGTCATCTGCAAAAATGCCAAAGTTACAAACTTCAAAATTCACGATTTAAGGCATTGTGCTGTTAGCTGGTATTTTGTGAACACAAACTTGACTGACATTGAAATTAGTAAAATTTCAGGCCATATTGAATTGGGAACTTTGAAACGATATGCCACTTTAAGGCATAGTGACATTGGCGCAAAACTTTGGGCCAAAGCTAGTTAAATTCATATGAATTAAACTGAGAGTAAAAAGCACCTTCGGGTGCCTTTTTGTTGGCCAAGTATTCAGTATTTTTTCTTGATGCCACTGAATCGTTCTGATTCTTTGAGTTTTCTAATGCGATCAGCTTCTACTGCTGCGCCAATCTGCTGTTCAAGTTTCATAGCTCTAATTTTCAAAGATGCGGCCTTAGCTGGATCTTTGGCATTAGCAATTTGATTTCTCAAATCAGACAATTGAGCTTGAAGATTTCCAATAGAAGAATCTGAACTACTACCCATTGAAGTTGGTCCAGAAGAACCACTTTCTTTAGTTTGTGAATCCATCATTGCTGGTTTACCGGCTGTAGGCTGCTTCTGAGCGATTTCAGGAACTTGCTTAGGTGCGGTGCTGGTCAATGGCGCTTGAACCTGTGTAGGGGCCCTCTGTGGTGTCTGCTGAACTTCTTTGACTGGTGCAGACTGCTTAGGAATTGCCTTGGCACCATACAAACGGTTTCTGTTGCTTCTTCCAGTCATGGGAGTGGCAATCAGCTTCTGATTAAAAGACTTTCTTGATTTAGTCAATCGTGCAAGAGTTGATTGCACCTTTTGAAAATCAGCATCATTAAGCTGCCTTCTGTATGGAGCATCCTTAGTAGCAGACTCAATTTTCAACTTCTGAAAATCGGCGCCATGTTCATAAACTGGACCTTTTAAACGAAAAGCTTTTTGTGATCCGTGAATTTTTAGTGAGATGAACTTATCGTTCACTCTGGTGATTTCACCAAAGTTTTCTAGGTAATCACATAGCTGCTGCCTGCTGTTAATTTTTCCTTGATGAATCTGATAGGCAACATTGGCGCTTATGTTGTCCTTATCTGGTTTGCTAACTTTAATTTGCTTGGCAAGTGCTGAATCTGAATGTGGCAAAACCTTGGTTTCAAATTTTGAAGAAGATGCTTTGAGTGGATCTCTGACAACTTGGTCAAAACCAAGAATGTGATTCCAGGTTGCATCAAATGCGTCCTTAAAATCTTCTTTTGCTTTGCCAGGTGGAAACGGATTTATTTGCCTGCCAGTGGTTAATTCAGTCAATGGGATGACGTAATTCAACTCAATACGATTTTTATCTTCATGGATATTCCAAAAGTCTGTGAAATTTACGCCATGTTCAAGGCCGGCCATGAAGGTGGCGCGGAATGATTTAACTACTTCCATAAGCTCTTTATCACTTGGTCGTTCATTTGGTTCAAAGGCCAAGGTTCCAGTAACATACTTCTGTTTTCTATCTATGCTTTCACAAGCAATAAGACAATCATTTTCACTTCCGGTGAAAAATCTAGGCTTAGGATTTCTCTCCACGCCTTTATGATCGTGGTCGCCTTTAAGATAGTTAATCGCTTCTTGAACTGAATTCGTGCGATGGCCTTGAACGGCATTAATCACAAAACCAAGCCTTAAATTTTCTTCTGTACAGAAAATTTATCTTTGATTTCTTGAATGGCAAGCAGTGTATTTTTCAGATCGTCTACAAGTAATTTTGTCTCTTGTTTTGTAAAATCTGTTTTTAAACTTAGCTGCTTTGCGATCTGATTCAAATTTTTTCCTTGTTTATTTAGCTCCGCTAAATACTTTCCTGCAAGGATGCGATCTTGCTGCTTTTCTTCAAAGTAGAAGTCAATCTTCTTTTCATTTCCTTTGAAGATGGTATTGCGAACATAAGAAGCCATTGAATTAAATTGAGTTTTATTCCATGACTCTTTCAATGCTATGAACTCAACTGGAGACAAACGAATGTCTAATGAGTGAGTGCGTTTGTATAAATGATCATCAGCATTTCCATGTCTTCCTGGGTGCAATTTTGGTTCTAATTCTTTGCTCATATGCTCTCCTTTTTATTTTTGTTTTAAGCATTTTTAGGGTCTTAGGGCAACGCCCTAACAAGAGATAAACCACGTTGGTTAAGCCCGTAAGGGGTTAAGCGACGGTATGGTTTATTTGTCTTGCTGTTCTGTACTCTTAATTTTACGAAATTAAAAAGTAATGTCCACGATTATGAAAAAACTCGATAGCTGACATTTTCGGAATGGGTCTTGTTTTATCTATATGATTTCATATGCTTCATAAAAACAGGAGGAATTTTATGAAGGGTTGCAAGAAAAAAACTGCATTTATTCGCAACGAAGATGCTGAGTGGATTGATGATTATTTAATCAATGCGGGGCAGTCAGATAACTTCGGCATGGTAGTTAGAAATGCAGTGAGTGAATATGTTCAGAAGAAAAAACAGGCTCGCGCCGCTGCCTACTTCAAGTTCATTGGTGAAGAAAACTGCAAGGCTCTTGAAGAATATGCAATTAAAAATGGAACTAATCTAGAGCAATTGATCAAGGAAACACTGATCCAAAAATCAAAATATGTTTCAAAAATGGTTGGAAGTAAAAATGAAAGTTGAGTTCAACTATGACAAAAGCCGACTCACTTCAATTGATGAATTGAGTGTTTCAGTCGCAGACTTGAGGGACTTGGTTCAAGCTTTTACTATTGGAAATGATGCTCAAAAGATTCAAGAACTGAAAATGATCCTTGAATCAATCGTGAGAAAAAATAGACTTCTTCCCGGTGCTGTTGATGTAAATGGCTTTGACTAAACGCACTTGGCTGGTGCCGGCCCCGGCCTCACATATTGGAAGAACGGCGGAGCGTTCCCACTACGTGCGCCAGTTGTAAGAGTGAATTTCATCGACCTGCTTTATTTTGCAACGCATAAATGAAGCAGGTGCTCCCGCAGGGATCGTATGAAGTTCAAAAAATTGATCAATAAGAAAAGTACTCAATTGAGTGCTTCTGTTCTATTGCTTCAAAAATTCTATTTGCTAGAATTAATATGAGGCTGGTTGCTTTAGCGATTAACTAATGCACTTTTGATTGACGTGGGCACTATTCTGCAACCAAGCTGCCCAGAAAAATGACACCTGTTAGGAGTCTATTTTTGATTTGCCTTTTGAAATTAGACAAATTTTCTCCACAATTCTGACAATGTGGAGTCTATCGGCTCGTTTAACTCCTTGTAGAAGGCCGGAAATATGTTTTGCTTGGTCATCAGGTTTTGAACTGATTCCAACTAGAAGTTCATCAAGTTCACATTCAAAGATTTCAGCAATCTGAATCAATCTAAGGATGTTAAGAGTGGAGTCACCACGTTCATATTCACCATATGATTTGGATGTGATATCGAGACGTTCTGAAACTTCCTCTTGAGAATAACCTGACTTAAGTCGCAGCTTCTGCAAGCTCTTACCGATTACCTGCAATCGTTGTATGTCTTTGGGTGACTTTGCCATGTGTAGTGTTGTCAGTTAAATTCCTATGATTTTGACTGACATAGGCGCAGAGATCAACAAAAAAGGCTCCAAATTGGAACCTTTGTTTTTGGTGCTGCTGAAACTTAGTGAGCAGGAGCTTTCGCAACCAACTCTTGAAGCATTTTGCGCTCTTGGTTGGTGAAAGACTTCATGATTAAGTCATAGCTAAGATGAACAGTCGCTGCCATTGAGTCCTTAAAAACTTCGCGGTTCAATTGGTTCAAATCCATGCCTTGTTGGCGCATTTGGTCCAAAGCATCAATCATTTGATAAACGGTTAGAAAAGCTTTGATTTTTCCTGTTGTAGTGCCTTCAAGGGGTTTAAGCATTTGAGCAGCTTGTTTGATTGTTGGATCTTGAAGAGCTTCTTCAAGAGTATAAAAGCCGTTAGGGACTGCGATAAGATTAAGTTGGTTCATGATAATTTCCTTTAATTTAAGTCATATTTAATCCCTCCTTTCCAAGTGAATTATTTCACTGGTAGGTATAAAGTGGGTAGTCGCTACAGTTGATCGCTTTATTTGATTGACTTCTTTGTGTCGCCAACCAATAGAACGAACTGTACGCTTGTCAGTGAAGAAGGTACATGCAGTGGCACGTGAGGTCCTAACCTCTCACGTTAGGTCGTAAAAAAAGCACCTTATGGTGCTCTTAATGTATTTGTTTAGACTGGATCAAAATCTGTATTTTGATTTGTAGTCCAAGGTAACTTTTGAATAAATTCAATTGTTTCTCTTTCCATTTCTTCCCTGCGATGTTTTTGCCTATTGAACTCATTATCAAGCGCAATAAATTTTTCTGTCTTCTCTTCAATAGATACTTTCAATGCCTCTATTTGATTGAAAGTTAGATTTTTCCCGCTTGTAGTGCAACCACATTTAAGCTTAGATTCAGCCTCTTTAATGTCGTTGCCAAGCTTGATCAGCTCAGTTGGTAGCGATTTGCTTTCAATGAATGACTGACTAGAGTTATACATATCTCTGACATAATATGACCACCTAGTACCACCGCATTTTTTATTATGCTGACTTGCTTCTTTTGAGGATGTTTTAAGCTCATCTAGCTCAAATTTATTTATTGCATGCTGACCAAGAAAGCAGGTTGTTGTGCTTTTTCCGTAGCAGTTGAAGATATATATTCCATCAAAACGAGGGAATCCACTGTTCCACACGATGGAATCATTTTCGGTGGATTTGACTTCTATTGGCAATCCGATTTGATTGTAGATAATCAAGAGATCAGGCCAGTTTTGGCTCCCATTTGGTTTATCCACAATAATCAAATCTAACGGTTGTGTGTTGTCAACGATGGGCTGTAGATCAGTGAAGTCAAAATTCTTTGTCATTGATCTTTTTCTATATTCTCTAAATATTGAAGTGGACGATTTTGAACCCCATCGCTTGTCATCAATAAGAACTGCTCCGCTAAGTTCTTTGAGCAACAGACTTCGAACGGTTTCATCAAAGGCATTCCCTTTTGATGATGCGCCGATCTTAATTATTCCTTGAATAAAACTCACTATTCCAGTGTTTAAATCACTGGCATTTTGTATCCTCTTTGCCATAAATTACCTTTGTTATTATTGTTTTTTTTAGGTTTATTGTTTTTCATATTTTTCTATGTATTCGAAAACTACGTCGGCTTTCCCAAAACCTGGAGTGCCAATGTTTTTCTTGGAAAGCTTGACAAAATCTAGTGCAAGGAGGCGCTTCAGAATCTTCTTGTTTTTTGCTTTGAAAAAAATCCATTGCTGCTTCTTATCGCATTCATCTTTTGAAAAGACCTTTTTCGTGTAATCTTGGTACCCTTGTCTCGGTACAGCAAAGTCCCATTCATATTCAAAAAACTTCTCTGCTTGCTCAGTTCTGTTGTATTGATATATTTCAAAATCTAAATGGAAAGTGCTTGGCTTTTCCTTGATTCTCATATCTGGTTCATTTTCGAATCCAGTCCCCCAAACTTGAAAACAGCATCTCAAGTCATAATCTTTTCCAACTAGCTCAAAAGAATTTTCAGCCAATGTCATATCAAAAAGTAGCTTTGCGTCTCTGCTGATTTTTGATTGCGCTGACCATTTTCTGAATTGAACTGGAACGATGAATGCGACTAAATTTGAATACCCTAGAGCTTTGTTGATAAAGTCAATTGCTAGGCTGGATTTTTTGCCAAATGGCGGATTTCCTATAAATGCAATCGGTTTCTTTCTCTGACCAACAGTTAAGTGCTCTAAAATATTTTGATTTAAAAAATCGGCTCTAATTATTTCTTCTGAGGCTGGAGCTATATCGAAACCAATGCACTCTTCAGCTATTTGCTTCATAAATGCTCCTGAGCCAGCAGAAGGTTCTATGAACAGAATATTTGTTGGATCTACACCTATATTTCGCAAGACAATTTTTAGGTGCTCATAACAGTCTTTTGCAACGTTATGCTTGGTGTAGTATTTATCTAAGCACTCATTTATCTGTTTAAATTCTGTGGATTTTTTTGGAAGATATTCAGAATTTCTTCTTTGGTAAATTAGGTTTAAAAAGTCTGAGCTTAGTTTTGATTGAAATGAATTTCCTTTTTCTAATAAATACATATTTCGCCTTATTTTTATTGTTATTTTTTAATTATAAAAAATATAATAAAAAGTCAAAGGCTGATCTGATATCGAATTAATCAGAAATAAAAAAAGCACCCGTTGGGTGCTTGGTTTTTTTTGAGTTGGAAGTTAGATCCGAAGTAATAAATTCTCCCGCAGGATTTTTATTTACTATCGTAAATCTCTAACGAGTTAGTGTTTATTTGATGGTTGTTAATCTAATTTGCTGATGTACTATTCATCAATTATTGGTTATTGATGGTACACAGCTTTGTATTTTTCTAAAGAAAAAGACAAAGCCTAACCCTACGATTTTGAATAAAATCGTTTTGCTTTTGTCTCTTTTCATTCAGTTGAAAAGACCCCAGTAAGTAGTTAGCTACTCACTAAAACCGTAGTCGTTTTCTGCTTATCTAACAGCAGTGTGCAGGATCTCCACGGCATCCATATTTCTATGAACTAAGCCTTAACCTTTTGCTTTGCACAACCCAACTTCTTGCCTTGAGGAATCGGCATGAATAATTCCTCATCAGTAGTCTGAAAGAAACTCCATTGTTCGCAAACAATGGCATTTGTGTTATTGGGCTCTTTCATTTGGCGTGGTTGCAACTTCTCGCCAGTTGCATTCGGACTTATCTTATGCCGTATCGCTGTAATTTTGCCAAACTACTACACTCTAATGAGCCATGCTATTTTCGTCACACAAATGACTGATTAAATACTTTCAGGATTTGGAGTCTGCTTGTTGTTATAGGCGCATGGTTGTTATTTAGTGCCTAAATCGCTCAAGTTCTGCATTTGTTCGTCGCTGTATTATTCAACCATGAACAAGCATCCTCTACTTTCCTAACTTCTTCCTGGATTGATTGAATGCTGATTCCAAGGTCTTATGGTTGCCTTGTGACATATAACATATCAATCCATCTTTCATTCAGGCATAAAAAATGCCCTTGTTTTACCAAGAGCAAATAATCAGTTTCGCGTTATTGACAATTAAAAAATATCTAATATGATTAGTTTGTTCGTGGTAGTACACTTCTAATAAGAATTTCTTAATTGTCAAGTGTGCTGTTAGAAACCGGGTGGTGCCGAATCTAACGACAATAAAAAAGCCAGTCTTTATGACTGGCTTTTTTTATATCAGATAACCGTTTTCAAGTCCATGAGCAATCCCGCCTTCCCAGTCCGCTGTTAAGAATACTCTGACATAGTTAAAGCAATGCTCTAATACATCAGGATATATCGGATTCTTTACATAGTCTGGACTATATCTGAACTCTCGGTCTGTATTTTTCTGCTTCCTCAGAACATAAATTTGATCTATTTTATACTTTTTCAAATTTACTGATTCAGTTAGCTTTAGCCATTCTGCGACAACTATATAAACCGCATTGGGATTTTTCTGCTTTAATTGATCTGCTGCGGTTGATACATCTTGCAGCATAGTTTTATCTAGATATGTTTTGCACTCAATCGCAACAGCAGGAATATCCCAATCATGAATTTCTGCTTGTTCTTGGCCTTGGCATTGCATAGTTGCTCTGACACTTGCTCCAATTGCAAAGTCGTGATCCTTCTTTTCAATTAGGGCATTTGGTGACTTTACCATTGCGCTGTATGAAGTGGCTCTGAAGAATAAATCTTTAAATGAATGTGATTTACCAATGAGGGCCGTTTCGGATATGCTGAAAACCAGGTCCCTAAAAAGATAGAACATAAACTCTTCCAAAACAGAAGAATGCAAGTTCGATCGTGAATCAAATTTTTCAGCATAGTGTTGCTGATCTAGAAAGTCTTTATATTCATTTAAAAGTCGTACTCTTTCTATGAGAGTTTCTTGATCATTTTCTGCAATTTCTTTTGTTGGTCCCTTAAGAGTTTCATTCGCAGATTTCCATTGGTCATACTTTGCGCGAATTTCAGATAGAAATTGTTTCGACTCTCTATCGTTGTATTTTGTTTGATGAGTCTCTTTTTGTTCTAAATTATTGCCGTGAACGAACATGCTAATCTCCGAGAATTGATATGAGGTGCTGTGCAATTGCTTTCGCCATTAGAGGCGGGACTGCATTTCCAATTTGGTTGTATTGACATAAGTGAGTGTCTTCGGTACGGCCTTCACGGTTGAGTAGTTTGTGGCTAACAACTGTTGGCTTTCCTTTGAATACATACCAATCGGGAAAAGATTGAATTCTTGCTCCTTCACGAGCGGTGAAATTCCGATTTTTATACGGATGAACAAAGTTTGCGTAAAATGAAGCAGCAATAGTATGGCAAGGTTTATCAGGGTGCATTCTACGATTATTCTGGTCATAGATTTTTTCAGATATTTCTGTGCTGTTTCGTTTTAATGGCTTAAGGTGATCCGGTACATCTGATGTTGAATCACCCCACGCCATTGAGGAAAATCGTTCTACAAGGCGCTTTGAATGATTCATCGCCTTATGGTTGTAGACTGATTTTGAATCTATCCTCAACTTTCTTTGATAATCATTTTTTGGATCGGAGATGTATTCCATTTCTTCCCCACCTTCTCGCGCTTCAATATCTGGCATATCAGAAATTGCGTCCCAAAGTGTCGGACAAGCAAGGAGTTGATTTTCAAAGAGGTCATTATTTCTAATCACAGAGTGTGTCTTTTGAGGGAATGGATCGTCAATTTTGACCCTTGTAGCTATCACTACAAGCCGCCGCCTAATTTGTGGAACTCCGTAATCTGTAGCTTCTAGGATTTTATATTTTGCATGGTATCCAAGGCTTTCGAGTTCAGATACGATAATATCCACAACTAATTTTTTTTCAGCAGTTCGCGCTTTGATCAGATTTGGAACGTTTTCCATGATCATAACTTCTGGCTTTAGCAATCTGCCTACTCTAATAAATTCCTCAAATAGAGAATTTCGGGGATCTTTGGGATCTCCACTGTTTTTATTGCAAATGGAAAATCCTTGGCATGGCGGACCACCAAGAATTACTGTTGGTTTAAGTGGTGAAAATCGGTCTAATATTTCCTGATCTGAGAGATCGGTTATGTCGGCTTTCAATACTTCAGCATCGGGGTGATTAAACTTAAATGTGTCAGTCGCCCAACTATCTCTTTCAATAGCACCAACTAATTTTGCACCTGCCAGTTGAAAGCCTAAGCTAAATCCTCCAGCTCCAGCAAATGTGTCTAAAATTCTAAATTCCATATTTTTTGGCTTCTCTTAAGATCGGTTAAATTTTTCCATCATTCTTTTGGATTGATTCGTTTTTTGATGGAAATTTCGTTTCAAAACGATCAGACATTTCTTTTTTATTGGCATAGTTGTTCAAGTTCTCCGCCAAAGAAAGCATAGCAGTTGCACGTTCTTCTAAAGACTTTGCAAAGGCTCTGAGCATGAAGATATGGGACAGGTCCTGAACTGGTGCTGTGGACTTGGTTGGCTTCTTCTTGACGGTGATCTGTGGTGCTGGCGCTTCTTCTGGAACTTCTTTAGTTGGTGTGGTTTCACCATTCAAAAGGAAGTTAGCCACGTCATAAACTGAGTAGTAAACAAGTCGTCCAATGTTCTTGAAGGGGATCGGAAAACGGTTTTCTTTTCGCAACTTTGATTGCTGCTTGGAAGTAAGTGGAATTACTTCAGACAGTTGTTCAGGTGACATCAACAACTTGCCTTTGGTCTTTTCCTTCAAATTATCAATAAGTTGTTGACTTACCATTTTGTATATCACTTCTTGTCTAAAGACTCGCACACATGCTACAGTAGCGGGCTGATCGTGTGTCCCTGTAGTTCAATGGATAGAACAGGTTCCTCCTAAGAATCAGATCCAGGTTCGATTCCTGGTGGGGACACCACCGATTGACACTACATAAAAAAACAGGTAGCCACGTGCTACCTGTTGTCATTTCTGGCCCTTACTTTTCCATCTTCGTGTGCCAAAATTGTTCCAAGACTACCTTGGATCAAGGTGGATTTCGAGGGATTAGCAGAGCCTGCTTTCCATACAAATCAACAACTTAGCTTTGGTTTGGCACCCTCCCAAGTCGCTTAGGAGGGGGCCGTTCTATCCATTGAACTACGGAGACCGGACGCGGGATTGTATCGGCCTGCGCGCGGGGCATCCCTCGTCGCGGGGCGATGTCTATTTGGTCAGCTGCCGCATGGCCTCTTCCAGGCCTTTGAGGGTGAGGGGGTACATCTTGTTTTGCACCAGCTGCTGGATGACTGCGATGCTCTGGCGGTACTGCCAGACGCCTTGGGGCTCAGGGTTGATCCAGGCGAATTTGGGGAAGGCGCTCATCAGCCGCTGCAGCCACTCGGCGCCGGGCTCTTCGTTGTTGTATTCCACGCTGCCGCCGGGCTGCAAAATCTCGTAGGGGCTCATGGTCGCGTCGCCCACAAAGATCAGCTTGTAGTCCTTGTTGTACTTGCGGATGATGTCCCAGGTATCAAACTTCTCCGCAAAGCGGCGGCGGTTGTTCTTCCACATGAAGTCATAGACGCAGTTGTGGAAGTAATAAAACTCCAGATGCTTGAACTCGGTCTTGGCCGCGCTGAAGAGCTCTTCCACCCGCTGGATGTGGTCGTCCATGGTGCCGCCCACGTCCATCAGTAGCAGCACCTTGACGTTGTTGTGCCGCTCGGGGCGCATTTTGATGTCCAGAAAGCCGGCATTCGCCGCCGTCTTGCTGATCGTTTCGTCGAGGTCCAGCTCGTCTTCATGGCCTTCGCGGGCAAACTTGCGCAGGCGGCGCAGCGCCACCTTGATGTTGCGGGTGCCGAGTTCCTGGGTGTCGTCGTAGTCTTTGTAGGCGCGCTGGTCCCAGACTTTCACAGCGCTGCGGTTGCGGCTCTTGTCCTGCCCGATGCGGATTCCCTGCGGGTTCTGCCCGTAAGCGCCAAAAGGGGATGTGCCGCCCGTGCCAATCCACTTGCTGCCACCCTCGTGGCGTTCTTTTTGTTCTTCGAGGCGCTTCTTGAGCGTTTCCATCAGCTCGTTCCAGCCCATGGCCTGTAGCTTGGCTTGTTCTTCAGGCGTCAAAAACTTCTCGAGGTTTTTGCGCAGCCATTCGGCCGGAATGTCTTTGGTGAAATCGCTGACGTGTTCGATGCCTTTGAAGTAAGCCCCGAAGGCCCGGTCGAACTTGTCGTAGTGCTTCTCGTCCTTCACCAGCGTGGTGCGGGCCAGAAAGTAGAAGTCGTCAATGCTGTAGCCGCTGGCCTCTGCTTCACCATCCGCAGGCCGGGTGTTGGGCCCTACCACCCCTTTTTGCAGTGCTTCCAGCAGGGTCAGGTATTCCTTGACCGATACGGGCAACTTGGCAGAGCGGAGGGTGTAGAAGAAGTCCAGCAGCATGGGGGTGCCCTCAGGTGCGCGGTTTGTCCAACAGGTATAAGAGTTGTGCCTTCACTTCAGGCCACTCGCCGCTGCGCAGGCTGTACATCACAGTGTCGCGAATGGTGCCGTCGCGGCGCAGGGCATGGCCACGGATCACGCCGTCTCGTCTGGCGCCCAAGCGCTCGATGGCGGCTTGGGACGCGAAATTGAAGTTGTCGGTGCGCCAGCCCACTACATGGCAGCCCAGCGTCTCGAAAGCGTGGGTCAGCAGCAGTAGCTTGGTGGTGGTGTTGACGTGGCTGCGCTGGCTGCTTTTGGCGTACCAGGTCCAGCCTATTTCGACACGCTTCACTGCCGGCACGATGTCGTGGTAGCTGCTGCAGCCCAGCACCTTGCCGGTGGCAGTCTCGGTGACGGCGAAGGCAAAGCGGTTGCCGGCGTCACGCATGGCGAGCGCATCTTCAATGTATTTGCGGGTGTTTTCCGGCTCGGGGACCGAGGTCACGCGGATATTCCAGAGCTCGCCGTCGGCCGCAGCAAGGCGCAAGCCCGCTTCGTGCTCCAGCGCCAGCGGAAGCAAAGTGATGCCGCGGGCACTCAGGGTGACGGGTTCGACGAATGCCATGGGTTTAGTCTGCCTTGTCCTGGTTGCGATTGCGCCAGCGGCGCGCGGCCTGAAGGCCCAGCCCCCCACCCACGCCCACGAGCACAATGCCGCCGATGCTGGCAGCGCCGTAGCCGGTGGCAAACACGTCGAGCCCTAACAAGCGACCCAACCAGAAGCCCAGCAGTGCACCACCCACAAAGCCTATGGCGTCGGATAGGCCTTCAATCAACGGATTGTTTTTCATCGGGGATGGCTCAGCGGTTGTGGCGTTGCATGAACATCAGCTTTTCAAACAGCGTGACGTCTTGTTCGTTTTTCAGCAGTGCACCCACCAACGGGGGCACCGCCATTTTGTCGTCTTTGCTTTGCAGGGCTTCGGCAGGAATGTCTTCGGCAAGCAGCAGCTTGAGCCAGTCCAGCAGTTCGCTGGTGGATGGCTTTTTCTTCAGGCCCGGCAGGTTGCGCACCTCGAAGAAAGTTTTCATGGCGGCGCTCACCAGCTCTTTTTTCAGGCCGGGGAAGTGCACATCCACAATGCTTTGCATGGTGGCCGCATCCGGGAACTTGATGTAGTGGAAGAAGCAGCGGCGCAAGAAGGCGTCAGGCAGTTCTTTTTCGTTGTTAGAGGTGATAAACACCAGCGGCCGATGCTTGGCCTTTATCAGCTGGCGTGTCTCATAGCAATAGAACTCCATGCGGTCGATTTCGCGCAACAGGTCGTTGGGGAATTCGATGTCGGCCTTGTCGATTTCGTCAATCAGCAGCGCCACCGGCTGGTCGGCGGTGAAGGCTTGCCACAGCACGCCCTTGATGATGTAGTTGTTGATGTCTTTGACGCGTTCACCGCCATCCACATCCGAGAGCTGCGAGTCTCGCAGGCGGCTCACGGCATCGTACTCATACAGGCCCTGCTGGGCCTTGGTGGTGGACTTGATGTGCCACTGCAACAAAGGCATGCCCAAAGCTTTAGACACCTCTTCGGCCAGCATGGTTTTGCCGGTGCCGGGCTCGCCCTTGACGAGCAGAGGGCGCTGCAGGGTGATGGCGGCGTTGACCGACAGCATCAGGTCCTGGGTGGCAACGTAGTTGGAGGTACCGGTGAATTTCATAGCAAAAGCGTCTGTGTTGCTGCTTGATAGCGATCAAACATAGGGGTTCTACGGAGGGCCTTCTCGATATAATGGTTTCACAAAACCACCACGTCATCACTCTGTGATTGTCATCGCAAAATGAACAAACTTCTCTTGTCGCTGTCCGCCGCGCTTGTCGCTTCTGTGACCGTTTTCGCTGCTCATGCTGAGGGCGTGCAGGGTGATGTGAAGGCGGGAGCCAAAAAGAACGCCATGTGTATTGGCTGCCATGGCATCGTGGGTTACCAGTCCAGCTTCCCTGAAATCCACAAGGTCCCCAAGATTTCCGGGCAGTCCGGCCAGTACATTGCAGCCTCGTTGAATGCCTACAAGAAGGGCGAGCGCAAACATCCCTCCATGAAAGGGATCGCCGCCTCTTTGACCGACCAAGACATCGCGGACTTGGCGGCTTACTACGAAGCCAGTGGCGTGGTTGCCGGTACCCCGGCACTGGGTAAAGCTGCGGCCGGCTCCGAAAAGGTCAACGCACTGCTGACCAAAGGCAACTGTGCTTCCTGCCACGGTGAGTCTTTGAGCAAGCCTATCGACCCGACTTACCCCAAAATCGCCGGCCAGCACAGCGACTACCTGTTTGTTGCGCTCAAGGCTTACAAGGTTGAAGGCAACGCCAACATTGGTCGTGGCAACGCCATCATGGGTGGTATTGCCAAGCAATTCAGCAACGCTGAACTCAAAGAACTGGCGAATTACGTAGGCTCCTTGCCCTCCGATTTGCAAGTGGTGCCGCAAAACCGATTCAAGTAATCGCCACTGCCTCTCGCAAAAAAAAGCCGCTGTTTCAGCGGCTTTTTATTTGGTGCGCGTTAAACCCGTGCCCGGTGGATCGGGATGACAGGCTTGCCTTGCCCGCCCGCCACGTAGTAGCTGGGGCATTGGTATCGGGCGATGTCATGGCCATGCAGCGGAAACGAGCCGCAGTTGGACCAGCGGCGCAGAGGGGAGTGATAAATACCGCACTGGAATTTTCCTGCGCCTGCAGGCTCCAGAAACATGCATTGGTGGTTCATGCAACAGTTGCCGCACTGCACGCATTCACCTTCAATGTGCTCTGGCACTTGTTTCACCTGGCCGGCCACGTCCCGGAAGTAATGCAGGGCAGGGCCTTGCCGCAGGGCCTGAATATGGGTCAGTGTTTTGCGCATGGTGGTCCGGTAGCGGAGCAGATATCGCCGCCGCCAAAACACCAGGCTGGCCACTGCGGGAGCCACCGGAACGCTGAGATACGCGCAGCCAATCAGTGCATGGGTGGCCCAGTGGGCAAGTCGGTGTCGCAAGGCGTGCTCCGTTCGCAAGTTTCGCAGCATGCTAGGGACGGATTGCGGCAAATCCATGACACGGCTGCGTCACGGGGCGTGTCACGCAGGCTTCATAACCCGCGGGCAGCATGCGCAGCTTTACTCTCCGCAACGCCATGCCGAACTCCAGCCGCCCTATGCCCCGAGCGTTCTACTTGCTGTTGGGTGTTCAGTTTCTCTCCACGCTTGCGGACAACGCGTTCTTGATTGTGGCGATCGCCCGGGTGATGGAGTTGGCAGAGGCGGATTGGCGGATACCGATGCTGAAAATCGGGTTCACCGTGTTCTATGTAGTGTTGGCGCCGTTTGTGGGGCCCGCGTCAGACGCATTCCGCAAGGGGCGAGTGATGGTGTTGTCCAACGCGTTCAAGGTCATTGCCATGTTGCTGTTGTTGCAGGGGGTGGATCCTCTGCTGGCCATTGCGGTGGCGGGGTGGGGTGCCGCCCTTTATGCGCCAGCGAAATACGGGCTGATGACCGAGTTGCTGCCGCCCGCAGCCCTGGTGCGTGCGAATGGATTTTTTGAAGGAGCCACGGTGTGTGCCGTTATCTTGGGCACGGTTCTGGGGGGACTCCTGATCAGCCCCCTGTTGCTAGCTTGGCAGCCCGCTGAGGGCAGTGCTTACGCGGGTGGCATGGTGGTCTTGCTGCTGCTGAACAGCATTGCCATGGTGGTGTGCCTCTGGATACCCGATAGTGGCGCCCGCTACGGCGCCCATTCGATTCACCCTCTGACTTTGGTGCTGCGGTTCTGGCGCGAAAACCTGGTGCTCTGGCGCGACAAGGTCGGGGGCATGTCCATGGCGGTGACCACCTTGTTGTGGGGCGTCGGCGCCACGCTGCAACTCGTGGTGTTGCGTTGGGCGCACGAGGCGTTTGGCCTGCCGCTGGATCAAGCGGCCTACCTGCAGGGGGTAACCGCTCTGGGTGTGGTGGTCGGCGCCATGGCGGCTAGCCGATTTGTGGTGCTGGAGCGGGCTGTCCATCTGTTGCCGCTGGGGCTATTGCTGGGTGTCGTGATACCGATGATGTTGTGGGTGCAGTCGATCTATGCCGCCGCGGTGCTGATGATCGTGGTGGGCGCCATGGCGGGGTTTTTTGTGGTTCCAATGAATGCGCTGCTGCAGCATCGGGGTTACACCTTGCTCACAGCGGGGCGCTCGATTGCGGTGCAGGGTTTTAATGAAAACGCAGGCATGCTGGTCATGCTGATGGTTTACGCGGGTGTCACTGCGCTCAACCTGCCTTTGCACACTTTGGTCTGGGGATTTGGCGTCATGGTGGTTGTGGGGATGGCGCTGGTGTGTGGGCTCTACCGCGAGCAATGGTGGCCGCTGCGGGCTGCGTGATAGACGCCAAACTGTCAAAAAACCATCATCAAGTTGTTATGTGCGGTGCCTAGTCTCGGGTGTGTGAAAACCTCCGACGACCTCCTCATCGAGTCCTTCGCTCCGCAGCTCTCCAGTTTGCGGATTGCCGTCGTGACAGAAACCTTCCCACCCGAAGTCAATGGCGTGGCCATGACGCTGGGGTGGCTTGTCAACGGCATGCTGCAAAAGGGCCACTCGGTGCAGGTGGTGCGACCGCGCCAGCCGCGCGAGCAGGCCACGGTGCAGCACGAGGGCCTGGACGAGGTGCTCTCCAAAGGCGTGCCTTTGCCTGCGTACGGCGAGCTGCGATTCGGCATGCCCTCCAAAAGTCGCCTGATCAAACTCTGGGGCGAGCGCAGGCCCGACATCGTGCATGTGGTGACCGAAGGGCCGCTGGGTTGGTCGGCGGTCGCGGCAGCGCGCAAGCTGCAGCTGCCGATCACCAGCTCGTTTCACACCAATTTTCAGAGCTATTCGCAGCACTACGGCATTGGCCTCTTGAAGACGCCGATCGAGTCTTACCTGCGCAAACTGCACAACCGCACCCAGGCCACCATGGTGCCCACCCGCAGCCTGGTGCAGGACCTGAGCGCACGCGGCTACGAAAACGTGACGCTGCTGTCGCGCGGCGTTGCGCTGGAGCAGTTCGGCCCGCAACACCGGTCTGATGTGCTGCGCCGCCAATGGGGCGTGCAGGGCGATGAGCCGGTCATTCTGCTGGTGGGGCGCCTCGCCAAGGAAAAAAATGTGGGACTGGTGGTGGCCGCGTTCCGCGCCATCAAGGCGCGCGTGCCGGATGTAAAGCTGGTGTTTGTGGGCGATGGTCCTTTGCGCAAGGCGCTGACCGAGGCGTGCCCGGAAGCCACCTTTGCCGGTGTGCAAAAAGGCGGCGACCTCGCGGCGCACTATGCCTCGGCCGACCTGTTTTTGTTCCCCAGCTTGACAGAGACCTACGGCAACGTGGTGCCAGAAGCATTGGCCAGTGGGCTGGCGGTGGTGTCGTACGACTGTGCCGCAGCGCTGGAACTGATCGAAAGCGGTGACAACGGGGTGCTGGTGCCTACAGGCGACGACGTGTCTTTCGTCAATGCCGCAGTGCAACTGGCGGTGGACCCTGAACGCATCGCGCGTTTCCGCGCGGCGGCTGCCAAGGCCGTGGCCGACCGCAGCTGGGATGCGGTGGCCGATACGTTTTTGCACACCTTGCGCTCGGTACTGGAGCGCCACGGCCGGCCGTTTGCTTCCGTCCCCGCGAGCAGGGCGAACGCCTCAGGATTGCCAGCGAAGGAGCGGCTGGCCCATTCGCACGCGCGACCCTTGCTCTAGGCCCGCATCGAGCACAAAGCCTTTGGGCGCCAGCACGATCACGGTGGAGCCATGCTGAAACCAGCCCATTTCCTGCCCGCGCTCAAAGCTTGCGTTGCAGGCAATCTTTTTGGGGCCGGTGTATTTCAGGTGAAACAACACATCCAGAAAGTGCAGCCGGATGCTGGCTACCAGCACTGCAGCCACCGGAACCAACGCCACCCGTTGTCCCTGCAATGGGCCGGGTCCATTCAGCCGGGTTCTGATGAAGGCGCGCTCGTTTTTACAGAACAGTTTTTCCACCCGCTTGAGGGCAATCGGGTTCACGTTCCAGGTGTCGCCCGAGAAGTAGCGCACTTCGTCCACGGTGCAGTCGTGGGGCGCGTGGAAGCGGTGGTACATGCTGGATGTCAGTCGCAAGGTCACAAAGCTGCCGTCACGCCATTCGCTGACGTCGGCGTCCGGGCCCAGCAGGTCTTCCAGGGTGTACGGAAAGCCTTTGGCCTGGAACACGCGGGTGCCTTCGATAGGGCCGCTCGCGCCAATGATGGCGTCGACCGGGCTGGTCATGGCATCCACATCTTGCGATACGGGACGGGCGCCATCTTTGAGTTCGCGGGTGAAGCAGTCATGCATGCTGGAAAAGCGCTGCTTTTTGGCTTCGCTCAAGTCCAGGTCGCTGAAGAACTTCCAGATGCCGATAGAGGCATCACGCACCAGCGGCTGCTCGATCTTGCTGAACCACCCCAGAAAGCGGGTGAGCGCCTGGCGCGGAATGCGGTTGGTCAGCAGAAAGTTCAGGTCTTCTTGGCTGAGTATTTTTTGAATCTGTGCACGTAGTTGCATGGTGATTGTTGATAGTGAAGTTGGATTGAAAGGTGAATGTCGTGAATGAATCTCTAGAACTGCAAACCTTGCTGCTGGCCGGCGTGGGAACGGCGGCGGCCATAGCGGCTTTGCGCAAATTGAAGGCGCGCGCCGAGCTCTCGCTGGCCAAGCACCGCTCGCTGGCAGGTCATCCGCGCAATGCGCGTTTGCTGGCTTCTTTGCTGCCCAACTACAGCTACGACGAGCAGCAGGCTTTCGCCGTAGACGGTGCGCCAGTCGATGTGGTGGCACGCCGCAAGGCGGCGTTCGCCGCACTGGTGCAAGGCATTGCACAGCGTTACCCCAAGACCCTGGAGGCGGGCGCTTCGGTGATCGATGGCTTGTCGGACATGCAGTTCGTCAGTGCCTACCGCGTGCCCTACCAGTTCAAGTCCATGGTCAAGCAGGGCTTGAAGATCGGTTCCTTTTTGCAGTCGTCTTCCGGCGTCACCGTGACCGATCTGGACGGCAATGTGTTCATCGACCTGACCGGCTCGTATGGCGTGAACCTGATGGGCAATGACTTTTACAAAGAGTGCATTGACGAAGGCGCTGCCATCGCGCGCGACCTGGGTCCGGTGCTGGGCGCATACCACCCGGTCATGGTGGACAACGTGCAGCGCCTGCGCAAAGCCTCGGGCATGGACGAGATGTCTTTCCACATGTCCGGCACCGAGGCAGTGATGCAAGCCGTGCGCCTGGCCCGCTACCACACCGGCCGCAAGAAGCTGGTGCGGTTTTGCGGCTCCTACCATGGCTGGTGGGGTGATGTGCAGCCCGGTATCGGCAACCCGATGACGGCCAAAGACACCTTCACCTTGTCTGAAATGGGCGAGGGCACTCTGCGCGTGCTGCGCAAGCGCCGTGACATTGCCTGCATCTTGATCAACCCCTTGCAGGCCCTGCACCCCAACATGCCGGCGCCCAGCGACGGCTCCTTGCTGGACGGTTCGCGCAAAGCCGGATTCGACAAAGCGGCCTACACAGAATGGCTCAAAACCCTGCGCACGATTTGCGATGAGCGCGGTATTGCGCTCATCTTTGACGAGGTGTTTGTCGGCTTCCGCCTGGCGCCCGGTGGCGCACAGGAATACTTCGGCGTGCGTGCCGATATGGTGACCTACGGCAAGACACTGGGCGGCGGGCTGCCCATCGGCGTGCTGTGCGGCAAGCGCGAATGGATGCGCCGCTTCCGCGATGAAGCACCAGCAGATATCTGCTTTGCCCGCGGCACGTTCAATTCGCACCCCTATGTGATGGGCGCCATGAATACCTTTATGCGCAGGCTCGAAACACCCGAGGTACAAGCGCTCTACACCGATCTGGATGGTGTCTGGAACCGCCGAGCATCGCAGCTCAACCATGCCATGGAGGTAGCGGGTTTGCCGGTACGCGTGGCCAACCTGTCGACCATCTGGACCGTGACCTACACGCAGCCCGGCTGCTACCACTGGTTGTTTCAGCACTATTTGCGTTTGCAAGGGCTGGCCTTGAGCTGGGTGGGAACCGGTCGCATGATCTTCAGCCTGAATTTCAGCGATGCGGACTTTGAGGAGGTAATCCGCCGGTTTGTGGCGGCGGGTCAGGCGATGCAGCAGGATGGTTGGTGGTGGACCGATAGCGCCCAGACGCACAAGGTCATCAAGCGCCGCATCCTGCGGGAGATGCTGGCCGCCAAGTTCTGAGCCTCAGAGGGCCGGAACCTGGCGACGGGTTCCGGTCAGGTGGGTGCGTGGTCCATATTGCCGCGGGGTTCGATAAGTTCGCCGCGCATCAGGGCCAGAGGTGCCTTGTAGTAAAGCTTGATGTCGTGGAAGGGGTCGGTGATGATTTTGGTCATCCACACCAGACCGGACATCACGTCTTTGATGAAGAAGAGGTGCACGGTGCGGAAAATCAAGCCACCCACGCCCACGGCCAGCCAAAGTTCGCCGGTGTGACGGGCAAATGCTTCAAAGCCGGTGGTGGCCTCGTAGTAGCCGAACAGGGTGGGGTCGATCCAGAGCATCACAGGGGCTGCGGCCCAGATGGCCATGAGCACTACTTTGCGCTGCAGGTTGTAGCCGACCTTGATCTCTTCTTTGTATTCGTGGGTGGCCTTGTTGACTTCGTCGTAGCCCCGCGGTTCAAAGAAAAAGTGGCCGGATTGGCGGGCCGTCATCGAGATCAGCCAGGCGACCAAAGCCGCCACGGCGGGGTCTTTGAAGAGCAGCGCATAGGCCACCACAAAGCTGATCGCGCTGACCAAGTGCAAAGACTGGTTGATGCGGCTGTGGTGGTAATAGCGGTGGTCATCCCAGCGCTGGATTTTGAGTTGCTTAAAAAATTCCTGCATGGACAGAGTCTCCTGAAAACAGAAGATTCATGCTATCGCCGCATGATGGCAGCGGCGTGACAAGGTCCGTGACAGTTGCGTGAAAGCGCAGACTCAGTCTTTGGTGGCGTGTCGCTGCACGCAGTCAATATAGGCATTGCCATCGGGTGGCCGGCCGGCGCGCTGGCTTTCCCAGAGCATTTGCCCCAAGCACTCCATGGCTTCGTGGTGGGCCTGGTGCAAAGAGTTCCGCTTGTGGGTCAGCAGCTCCACCGCCTGCCGGATGCCCCGCGGCTGGTCGATGCTGCACTGTTCGCTGATCGACAAATGCATGCTCAAGTGCAAAAAAGGGTTGGTGCGCCCTTCGGTCGCCTCGTACACCGTGGCCAGCGCGGTGTCCAGGTCGGCAAAGTCTTCGCGGTATTCGGGGTGCTCGTCCATCCATTGCGACGCTATGATTTCGATAGCTTCAAGTGATTGGCCCGCCTTGGCTTTGGCGTAGGTGGAGCAGAAAAATCGACGTACGTCTTCTTGGGATGGATTGAACATGGGCTCAAGGTTAGCACGGTGAGAATTAGTCCACCCACCGGGTGGTATCTCGTTTTTCCTGGTCTGCCCGCTCTTGGGCCATTTGCTCTTCGAGTTGCTGGCGGCCTTGTTTGATGGTGGCAATCAGCTTGCTGCGGTCTTTGAAGTGAGGGCGCATTTTTTCAAACAAGGCAAGGTTGTGGAGCCGAAAGCGCATGGCGGTCTGGCGTGCCGCATGGGCGGGTTGGCCCAGCAACTGCAACACGCTGCGGGCGCTGCGCAGGCTCGACTCAAACAGCTCCCGCTCCACCAAGGTGACACCGCGTTCGCGCAGCTGGTTCCAGTGGGTGACGTCCCGGGCACGGGCCACGATGTGCAGCCCGGGGAAATGGGCCCGCACCAGATCGACCACCGCGAGCGATTGCTCCACATCATCCACAGCGACGACCAGCACTTTCGCCTGCTCCGCGCCTGAGATGCGGAGCAAATCCAGCCGGGTTGCATCGCCGTAAAACACGCGGTAGCCCAGCTTGCGGGCGACTTCGACCATTTCAGCATCATGGTCCAACACGGTCGTGGAGATGCCCTCTGCCAGCATGACCCGGCCGACAATTTGCCCGTAACGCCCGAAGCCGGCAATGATGACAGGCGCATCCTGCTGCTCTGCGATTTCCTCGAGAGGCGTACCGCCAGAACCGGCAAAACGCGGCAGCAACAGACGGTCCACCGCAACCAGCACCAAGGGGCTCAGCAGCATGGAAACCGCGACCGCGCCAATCAGCAGCGACGCAGTCTGAGCCGGAAATACGTGGGCTCCGGCGGCGGCCTGAAACACGACAAATGCGAACTCACCCCCTTGGGCCAGCAGCAAGGTGAACACCGGGCGCTCGGCCAATGGAAGTTGGATATGGCGTGCCAGGGTGTAGATCACGGCGCCCTTCACCGCCAGAAAGCCGAACACGACGAGAGCCATCGCACCCGGGGATGCGCGCAGGACGCCAAAGTCGATGCTCATGCCCACTGCAATAAAAAACAGCCCGAGCAGCAGGCCCTTGAAGGGCTCCAGGTCGGTCTCCAGCTCGCGCCGGTACTCGCTGTCTGCCAGCAGTACGCCCGCCAGAAAAGCGCCCAAGGCCATGCTCAAGCCGACCAATAGCATCAGGGCAGAGATGCCGACCACCAGCAGCAAGGCGGCTGCGGTAAATATCTCTGGCGTGTTGGAGCGTGCAATCCAGCGAAACAGGGGGCGCAACAACAAGCGTCCCCCCAAGATGATGCTGACGATGACCGCTATGATTTTTATAGCTGCTTGCGCATATTCAACGGGGGCTAGATCGCTGTTTTGTCCTGAAGCAGCGCCGAGTAGAGGCAGTAGCGCCAGGATTGGGATGGCTGCCACATCCTGAAACAACAAAATGGAGAACGCCGCTTGGCCGCTGGGCGTGGGGAGCAGGTTGCGCTCTTCCATCACTTGCAGGGCGATGGCGGTGCTCGACAGTGCCAAGCCGAGCGCGCCCACCAGGCTCAAGCGCCAGCCCACACCACAGGCCACCGCTACAAGCATCAAAAGCGCAGCGCAACCCAGCACTTGCATCGCCCCCCAGCCGAAGATGGATCGGCGCAGGCTCCAGAGCCGGCGCGGCTCCAGCTCCAGGCCCACCAGAAACAGCATCAGCACCACGCCGAATTCGGCAAAGTGAAGAATGTCTTCCACATTGGTAACCAGGCCTGCGCCCCAGGGGCCGATCGCGATACCGGCGGCCAGGTAGCCAATGATGGCGCCCAGACCCAGCGCCTTGGAAATCGGCACCGCGATCACTGCGGCGCTCAGGTAAATCAGGCTGTTGAGCAGCCAGGCGGGTGCGTGTTCCATCTCAGTGCTCCCCTGCAGGTCGGTCCTGTTCCGGCACTTCGCAGGCCGCACAGTCCGCCAGCTCGTCCAGCTCCGGCCAGTGCGGGTAGGTCTGCAGCCGCTCACGGAAGGTGCTCACGTGCTCAGCTACTACCTCTGCAGGCGCGCTATGGGCACCGTGCAACACCATCGGCGGGAGAAAGCGCATCCCGCATAGCGCCGCGGTCTGTTCGTAGGGTGGCAAGAAGGCGTCAAAAAAGTAGCGGTTATAGCCCTGCGGGTGGTACGACGATTCCGCCCCGCCTGTGCTGGCCACCAGCCACAGGTCTTTGCCTTTGAGGGCACTGGCGCCCTGCCCATACGCCCAGCCATAGCTCAGCACTTCGTCGACCCAGAGCTTGAGCAGTGCGGGCATGGAGTACCACTGGACCGGATGCATCAGCACGACCAGTTGGGCCGCCTCAAGCTTGGTTTGCTCGGCCTGCACCTCGATCGCGTAATCCGGATAGGTCTCGTACAAGTCGCACACGCTTACGCCTGCGGTGGTGGTTGCGGCGGTGTGCAGCTGGCGGTTGACCCGCGAGTCGCGCCAGTTCGGGTGCGCCGCGATCACGTAAATGGGAGAAGGTTGGTTTTCATTGACCATGCCGATAACATAGCGCAGTTATTTGCAGGAGACTTTGTTTATGCCCGTGGTTGTTGTTGCGAATCCCAAAGGCGGGGTGGGGAAGTCCACGCTGTCCACCCAAATTGCCGGGTATTTCGCGTCCCAAGGGCACGCCGTCATGCTGGGGGACGCCGATCGTCAGCAGTCCTCGCAGCTTTGGTTAAGTTTGCGCCCCGCCGCGGCCAAGCCGATTACCGGCTGGGCCTTGGGCGCCGATGGCATCGCCAAGCCGCCCAAAGGTACCAGTCACGTGGTGCTCGATACCCCCGCTGGCTTGCACGGCAAGCGTTTGAAAGAGGTTTTGAAGATCGCGACCCATGTGGTCGTGCCCTTGCAGCCCAGTATTTTTGATATTTTTGCGACCAAGCCTTTTCTGGATGAGTTGGCTGCCAGCTCGCGGGCCGACAAATTTAAGGTGGGCATTGTCGGGATGCGGGTCGACGAGCGGACACTGGCTGCCGAGCAACTCCAACACTTTGTCACCGGCTTGGGCTTGCCGGTGCTCGGCTCGGTGCGCGATACCCAGAACTACATCCAGACGACAGCGCGAGGCCTCACCATATTTGACGTGGCACCGGGTAAGGTCGAACGCGACTTGCAACAGTGGCAGCCGATTTGCGACTGGTTGAGTACCTGACCCACTGTCACCCGGGCTACATGCGCCCCGGCCACCACTGGCTAGAGTTTGTGCATGAAAATCTTTGACACACTGGCGGAGCTGTCCGCCCAAGTTGGCACCACGGTCGCGGTCAGCGACTGGCTCACCATCAGCCAGACTCAGATCGATTTGTTTGCCCAGGCGACGGGAGACCACCAGTGGATCCATGTGGACCCGGTGCGCGCGGCGCAAGGGCCTTTTGGCACCCCGATTGCGCACGGCTTTTTGACCTTGTCTTTGATTCCCCGGTTTATGGAGTCCAGCCTCGCGGTGACCGAGGCCCGCATGGGGGTCAACTACGGGCTCAACAAGGTCCGCTTTGTGTCACCGGTGCCGGTGAACAGCCGGCTGCGTGCCCATTTGAAGCTGCTGTCAGCCGAGCCGATTGATAACGGGGGTGTCCAGCAAAGCTGGGAAGTCACGATCGAGCGCGAAGGGGCTGCCAAACCTGCTTGTGTGGCAGAGGCCTTGGTCCGCCAGTACCCCTGAGCTATCCGGTGGGGGGCGCCGTCTGGCGTCAACCGCCGAAACCGTTTTGGCGCCAGGCCTCGAACACGGTGACTGCCACTGCATTCGACAGGTTGAGGCTGCGCTGGTCCGGCCGCATGGGCAGGCGCAAACTGCGTTCGGGGCTGAACGAAGTCCGCACAAAGTCGGAAATTCCCTTGGTTTCTGAACCGAAGACCAGCCAGTCCCCCGCTTGAAATGCAACCTCAAAGGGGCTGCGTGTTCCTCGGGTGGTGAGCGTGAAGAGTCGCTCAGGATCGGGTTTCTCGTCCTCCAGAAACTGCTGCCAACTGGCGTGCCGCTTGAGTTGGGCGTACTCATGGTAGTCCAATCCTGCGCGCCGCATGTGCTTGTCGTCCATCGAAAAGCCCAAGGGTTCCACCAGGTGCAATTGGCAGCCGGTGTTGGCCGCCAGCCGGATCACGTTACCGGTGTTGGGCGGAATTTCTGGTTCAACTAAAACAATATGAAACATGTCGTGATTGTCTACGCTCCGGCATCCCCTCGGGCAGTGCGCGCAAACACCAGTGCTGTGATCTGCCGGGCGCCGGCGCGCTGCAAGACGAGGCTTGCAGCCGCCATGGTGGCGCCACTGGTCATCACGTCGTCTACCAAGATGATGTTTTTGCCTTGCAAGCGCGCGCCGCTGTGCGGCTCCATGGCAAAAGCGTGCTGCAGGTTGTGCTGCCGCTCTTCGCGGGACAGCCCACTTTGTGGCGGGGTGTGGAAAAGGCGCAATAGCCAATCCTCCCGCACTTTGGCAGGGCTCAGATGGCGGGCCAGCAGCGCGGACTGGTTAAAACCCCGCTCCAGCAGACGTTCCCTGGCCAATGGCATCGGGATCAGCCAATCAGCCTCTTCCAGGGCGGGCTCCACCCAAGGCGCACTCCGCATGACGGTGGCGAAGTGGCGCGCCCAGGCCGGATTGCCCTGGAACTTGAAGTCCGCAATCAGCCGGTCCCAAGGGTAACCATAGTCCACGGCCGCAAGTGCTGCATGCCACACGGGCGGGGTAGCCGTGCATGCTTTGCAGTGATGCAAGGTCGTCGGGATGGCGAGTGCACATAGCGCGCAGCGGTGGACCGGCTGGGCAAATGCCTGCACACAGTTTTCGCACACCGGGTGCGAGGGCCATGCTCTGCAAACCCGACACACGCTCGGCACTTGGCGGCTTAACCCTTGGAGCAAGGCGCTGAACATGGGGCCAATATACTCGCGGACCGACGATTTTCCTGGCCATGACTGATCACAAGCCCCCCACCATAGACCCGGTTGCCGCAGCCCGTTGGGCCCATGCGCCGGTGGAGTCCGCCCCTTGGCTACATGAGGAGGTGGCCCGTCGCATGGAAGACCGGTTGCAGTGGATTGTGCAAAAGCCGGCAACCTGGTTGGATTGGGAGCCCTCCAAGGGCGGCTATGAAGGGCATTTGCGAGTGCAAAAGCGCTACCCCAAAGCGCAAAGTTACGTATGCGAGAGCACCTCAGCCCGGCAAGAGCATTCGCGGAAGGTCCTGACACCCGCGTGGTGGAGTCCCGGGCGGTGGACGGGCGCCACGCCCCGGTTTGAAAAAGCGGTGGATCCGGTGCAAATGTTGTGGGCCAACATGGCGCTGCACATGGCGGCGGACCCACAGGCGTTGATCCGCGAGTGGCACTCTCACTTGGCTGTCGACGGGTTTGTCATGTTTTCCTGCTTCGGCCCCGATACCTTGCGCGAGTTGCGTCGTGTTTTTGATGGGGCGGGTTGGCCCCAGCCGCATCACCAGTTCACTGACATGCACGACTGGGGTGACATGCTGGTGCATGCCGGCTTTGCGGAGCCTGTGATGGACATGGAGCGCATTACCCTGAGCTATTCTTCGGCGGAGCGTCTATTGGAGGAGTTGCGCGGTTTGGGCCGTAATTTGCACACGAACCGCTTTGCTGGCACCAGAACCAAAGGGTGGCGCAAAGAATTGTTGGAGCGCCTCACCCGCGAGCTGGGCATGGACGACGGACGCTTGACGATCACTTTTGAAGTGGTCTACGGGCACGCCTTCAAGCCCAAGCCTCGTTTGAAGGTTGCACCAGAGACGCGCGTTTCCTTGGGCGACATGCGCGCCGCTCTGAAAAACTAGGCAAAACCCCTACGGATTCCCCTCAACGTGGCGCCGGGCTGAGGCCTGTCAAGTTCGTTACTGTCATACAATGTTAGGAACGAGGTGATGGCATATTCCCCCTCCAGTTTGGACTGAGTTTTTACCGGCACAGTTCATTTCGGGTGACACGCATGACGAATCCGGGTTTTCGCTTTGCGACAGTAGAAGGGCAACAGGTCCACTGGCTTCTCCGGCGGAATTGTTCCGTAACGCCCCTGCAGTTGGTGTGGACTTATGTAGCGCTATGCGTGGTTTCCATCGGAATCGGGCTTTTCTTCTGGTTCCAAGGTGCAACGCTGGTGATTCCATTCGCCTCCTTGGAGTTGATCGCAGTCGGGCTGGCCTTTTACGTGTACGCAAGGCATTCGACCGACGGAGAGCACATTGCATTGCTGGATAACCGACTCGTCGTTGAGTTGGAGTGTGGCGGCAAGTTGGAAAAAGCAGAGTTTCAAAGAGGTTGGGTGAGGGTTGAGCCGCGTGCAAGTGATACGTCGCTGATTGAATTGTCAGAGCGCGGCCGGACCATTCAGGTCGGGCGGTATATACGCCCGGAGTTGCGACCGCAGCTGGCTAGAGAGATTCGTTCGGCTTTGCGTGCTGCCTGATGGCAGGCGTGAATCCGGTGCGGTGAATTATTTTGGGGCATCTAAAAGTGAACGAGATGAAGAACACAACGAACAAACTGGCTTCCATGCTGTGGACTGCCGGCGCTTTTGCCGGTACATCCCTCCTGTCGCAAGCGCAGGCAGTGAATGATTTGCCGGGCGGTCCAGCGGTCAATCAGCTGAATCTGGCACCCGCAGTCACCAAAATTGCGCATGAGCAGCAGTGGCTCCACTGGTTCATGTTGATCGTGTGTTCCGTGATCTTTGTGGCGGTTTTCGCCGTCATGTTCTATTCCATCTGGAAGCACCGCAAGTCGGTGGGTCACAAACCCGCGACCTTCCATGAGTCGGTCACAGTTGAAATTATTTGGACGATTGTTCCTTTCGTCATCGTCATCTTGATGGCGCTCCCCGCCACCAAGGTGGTGGTCGCCATGAAGGACACCACCAATGCTGACCTGACGATCAAGGCGACAGGCATGCAGTGGAAATGGGGCTATGACTACATCAAGGGCGAAGGCGAGGGAATCGGCTTTGTATCCACCTTGGATAGCGAGCAGCGCGCGTTGTCTGACGCCGGTGGCCCCAAGAAAGGCGAGTCTATCGACAACTATTTGTTGAAAGTGGACAACCCATTGGTGGTGCCTGTCGACAAGAAGGTCCGTATCATTACAACAGCCAATGATGTGATCCACGCCTTCATGGTCCCCGCATTCGGTATCAAGCAAGACGCGATTCCCGGATTTGTGCGTGACACATGGTTCCGGGCTGAGAAAACAGGCGACTTCTATGGCCAGTGTGCTGAGTTGTGCGGAAAAGAGCACGCTTACATGCCCATCCATGTGAAGGTGCTCTCCGCAGAAGACTATTCCGCATGGGTTGCCGGCGAGAAGAAAAAGCTGGCTGCCAAAGCGGATGATCCATCCAAAGTCTGGGCTTTGGATGACATCTCCAAGCGTGGTGAAAAGGTTTATGCCCAGAACTGCGCTGCCTGCCACCAGGCCAACGGCAAAGGCGCAGGCCCCATCAAGCCGCTGGATGGCGCTGCTGTGGTGCTCGATGCCGACAAGAGCAAACAAATCGCAGTGCTGCTGAACGGCCAGAACAACGGCTCGATGCCAGCATGGAAAGCATTGAGCGACACAGACATCGCTGCGGTGATCACTTACACGAAGAACAACTGGTCCAACAAAACCGGTCAGGTTGTGCAGCCCGCCGAAGTGCTGGCTTTGCGCAAATAAAGTCTTCAGGCAGAACGTAGAAATTTGAGAAGGACCTCACCATGAGCGCCGTACTAGACCACCACGATCACGCCCACGACGATCACCACCATGCCCCCACGGGTTGGCAGCGTTGGGTATTTGCGACCAACCACAAAGACATCGGTACTTTGTACCTGTTGTTCAGCTTCACCATGCTGATCATTGGTGGCATCTTGGCGCTATTGATTCGCGCTGAGTTGTTCCAGCCCGGCTTGCAACTGGTCAATCCGGAGTTGTTCAACTCGTTGACAACGATGCACGGCTTGATCATGGTGTTCGGCGCCATCATGCCGGGCTTTGTAGGCTTCGCGAACTGGATGATCCCGCTGCAAATCGGTGCATCCGATATGGCCTTTGCCCGCATGAACAACTTCAGCTTCTGGCTGATGATTCCTGCTGCATTGATGCTGGTGTCTTCGTTCTTCATGCCTGGTGGCGCACCTGCTGCGGGCTGGACTTTGTACGCTCCTTTGACTCTGCAAATGGGGCCCTCGATGGATGCCGGCATTTTTGCGATGCACATCCTGGGCGCTTCGTCCATCATGGGTTCGATCAACATCATCGTCACCATCTTGAACATGCGCGCTCCCGGCATGACCCTGATGAAGATGCCGATGTTCTGCTGGACATGGTTGATCACTGCGTACTTGCTGATCGCTGTGATGCCGGTGTTGGCAGGCGCCATCACCATGACACTGACAGACCGTCATTTTGGTACCAGCTTCTTCAACCCCGCCGGTGGCGGCGATCCGGTGATGTACCAGCATATTTTCTGGTTCTTTGGTCACCCTGAGGTGTACATCATGATTTTGCCGGCGTTCGGCATCGTGAGCCAGATCGTCCCGGCTTTTGCCCGCAAGAAGCTGTTCGGTTACGCCTCCATGGTGTATGCCACTTCTTCTATTGCCATCTTGTCGTTCATTGTGTGGGCACACCACATGTTCACAACCGGTATGCCCGTCACAGGCCAGTTGTTTTTCATGTACGCCACCATGCTGATCGCGGTCCCTACGGCTGTGAAGATCTTCAACTGGATCGCCACCATGTGGCAGGGTTCGATGACTTTCGAGACTCCCATGTTGTTCGCAGTGGGCTTCATTTTTGTGTTCACCATGGGCGGTTTCACTGGTCTGATTTTGGCCATGGCTCCGATTGATATCCAGTTGCAAGACACTTATTACGTGGTGGCTCACTTCCACTATGTGTTGGTGGCAGGTTCTTTGTATGCGATGTTTGCCGGCTTCTACTACTGGGCACCGAAGTGGACCGGCGTGATGATCCCTGAGTGGAAAGGCCGTTTGCACTTCTGGTGGTCGCTGATCGCGTTCAACGTGACCTTCTTCCCGATGCACTTCTTGGGTCTGGCAGGTATGCCGCGTCGCTACGCGGACTACCCGATGCAGTTCGCTGACTTCAACATGATTGCTTCCATCGGCTCTTTTGCCTTCGGTTTGGCACAGGTGTATTTCTTCTTCGGCGTGGTGTTGCCTGCCATGTTGGGTAAAGGCGAAAAAGCGCCCCAAAAACCTTGGGAAGCTGCCGAAGGCCTGGAGTGGGAAGTGCCTTCTCCAGCGCCATTCCACACCTTTGAAAATCCACCCAAATTGGACGCGACTGCGACCAAGGTGATTGGCTAATGTCTGAACCTAATGATCAGAAGAAGGCGAACGCACGATTGGGGCTGATTCTGGCTTCCGTCGCTGCCGTCTTCTTCGTGGGATTCATGGCCAAAATGATTTTGTTGGGGAAGTAGCATGGCCAATGTCCGCGCGAACCGGAAAATGATGGGCAAGCTGGCGGTGATCACCGTCAGCATGTTCGCTTTCGGTTATGCGTTGGTGCCTTTGTACCAAGCCATTTGTGAGATGACCGGGATCAATATCTTGGCCCTCGGCGAACAAGTGATCTTGGGTAAGAAGGCAATGCCGGTGAATTCACAGGTAGACACCTCTAGGAGCATCACCGTCGAGTTCGATGCCAACTCCCGCGGCCCGTGGGAGTTTCGTCCGGCTCAGCGATCGATGGTCGTTCATCCCGGTGAAATGACTACCGTGGTTTACGAATTTCAGAATGTGCAAAACCGGCGCATGTCAGCACAGGCGATCCCCAGCTATGCGCCGATGCAGGCCTCGGCGCACTTCAACAAGCTCGAGTGCTTCTGTTTCAGCCAGTACACCTTGGAGCCAGGGGAGAAGAAGTCTTGGCCGGTGGTCTTCGTCATTGATCCCAAGCTCTCAAAAGACGTGACGACTATTACTTTGTCGTATACCTTTTTTGAAGTGGGTGGAAAGACGCCTCCGGCACCCGTGGCTGTAGTGAAGCCCTCGCTTGATGCGTCTGCGGGTTCTTGATGTCACAAGAAGCCACAACAAGGAAGGTGTCGTTTCTGACCAGTGTGAAGTTGGTGGCTTGGTCCTTTTTGGGGATTCGCAGTAGCAAAGGCTACCGAGATGACCTTTCCAAGGTGAACCCTTTGCATGTGGTGCTCGTGGGTTTGATTGCTGCCGGGCTGTTGGTGGTAGGGCTGATCAGCCTGGTGAAGTGGGTGGTGGGCGCTTAAGCGCGAACGACCTCAGGGTAAAGATTCGGATTTGAGAAGAAATGGAGAAGAAATGAGCTCAGCGACACATGGCACAACGCCTTATTACTTTGTGCCCGGACCCTCTCGTCACCCTGTGATGGCGGCGGCCGGTTTGTTCTTCGTGATTCTCGGAGCGGGGCAGTGGGTCAACGGTTCCGCCTGGGGCAAATACTCGCTCATGCTGGGTATGGTGTGGTGGCTGTTCGTCCTCTATCAATGGTTCCGCGATGCCGTGACAGAGAGTGAGGGCGGCCAGTACGGCCGGAAGATCGACATCTCCTACCGTTGGAGCATGAGTTGGTTCATTTTTTCCGAAGTCATGTTCTTCGGCGCCTTCTTTACAGCACTTTGGTGGGCGCGTTCACATTCGGTGCCAGCGCTTGGTAGCTTGGAGAATTCCTTGCTCTGGCCCGACTTCAAGGCTGTTTGGCCCAGTGTGGCCGCCGGAGTGACCGCTTCTCCCGGCGGTATCGTGGAGCCCTTCACCACCATGGGACCTTTCTGGCTGCCTACGATTAACACGGCTTTGTTGTTGACATCGGGCGTCACTTTGACCATTGCACACCACGCCTTGATTGACGGTAACCGTTCCAAGACGATCGCCTTCATGTGGGCCACTGTCTTGCTGGGTGTGACCTTCTTGTTTGTTCAGGGCTATGAGTACTATCACGCCTACACCGCTTACAACCTGAAGCTCAGCTCCGGGGTGTTCGGTTCTACTTTCTACATGCTGACCGGCTTCCACGGCTTCCACGTGCTCGTGGGGATGCTGATGTTGCTTTTCATCACATTGCGTCTGCAAAAGGGCCACTTCACCCCTGAGCGCCATTTCGGCTTTGAAGGCGCTGCCTGGTACTGGCACTTTGTGGACGTGGTCTGGTTGGGACTCTACGTGCTGGTTTACTGGTTCTGATCGTGCACACCTACAAAAAAGGCACCTTCGGGTGCCTTTTTTGTGTCGGTCACAATCAGCGGCCTTCGGGAATACCCGTCGGGTGGATGTAGCCTAGCTTCCAAGCCACCAAAATACAAAGAAACAAAAACACGGATACCCCCACACGCAAACCCAAGGCGCGAGCCATATTTTTCGATTTCGCGTGCTGAGAGTTTCCGCCGCGCAACATGAAATAGAGGGCGGCTCCCAGGCTACCCAGAATTGCAACAAAGGCCAGAATTGCGAGATAGGTCATGAAAGGCATTATTACGTGAATAAGAAAATGCGTTGGTGGGTGATCGCAATTGCCGCTTTTCTGTCGGCTGCGTTCACACTATCGCTCGGCTTTTGGCAGTTGCGGCGTGCGGCGGAGAAACAGAATTTCGTCCGCGCGATGCAAACCGCCCAAAACGCGGCCCCCCTTACCGGTGACGACTGGATCAAGGACCAAAACCCGTTGTCGGTGTTGCATCGACCGGTGCAGCTACGCGGGCAATGGGTCGCTGATCGCACTGTGTTTTTGGACAACCGTCAGATGCTTGCCAAGGTCGGGTTCTATGTTCTTACGCCTTTGCGTATCCAGAATACCGACACGGTAGTCATGGTCCAGCGGGGCTGGGCCCCTCGTAATTTTGTGGATCGCAGCCAACTCCCAGGGGTCGAGTCCCCTGTGGGGCTGGTCGACATCACCGGCCGAATTGCCTTGCCGCCATCCAAGCTTTATGAGCTGGGCGACCCAAGCGTTGGGGCGATCCGGCAAAATCTAGACTTGTCGCAATTTCGCATCGAGACCGGGCTCGCACTTGCGACCCATGCGACGGTAGTTCAAACCGGACCAGTCTCTGAGGGGCTCTTGCGGGATTGGCCTGTCGTCAACGCTGGGGTCGAAAAACACCATGGTTATGCAGCGCAGTGGTTTGCACTCACTGCGTTAATCGTCGGACTGTTTGCCTGGTTTCAATTGCGACGACGCACTTCACTACCCAAGGATACTGATTCCCATGTCTAGCCCGCCGATTCCTGATGACCGCCCGCTGGGACTGACTGTTCATTCCCTGCCAGAGCCTTCCGGCGAGCTCCAGACCCGTGCGGTCAACACACGCGCCGGCCGTTGGCGCATGTTGGTCGTTATGTTGGTATGTGCTGCACCGGTCATCGCGTCATACTTCACGTATTACGTTATCCGCCCGGATGGACGTCGGAATTTTGGGGAGTTGATCCAACCGCAGCGTCCATTGCCGGCCATCGCTGCAGTCAACTTGCAAGGGGCTCCAGTGCAGTTACCTACACTCAAGGGCCAGTGGCTCTTTGTGAGTGTGGCCAGTGGTGCGTGTGAGGCGGCTTGCCAACAGCACCTCTATCTCCAACGCCAACTGCGCGAAGGGCTGGGGAAAGAGAAAGACCGTCTTGATTGGGTCTGGCTGGTGAAGGATGAGGTGCCGGTGTCTGCCGATTTGCAGCCTGCACTGAAAGACGCCACCGTACTTCGTGTACCCGGGGACGCATTGGCCCAGTGGCTGCAGGCAGAGCCGGGCCGCCAGCTGGAAGATCACTTGTATCTGGTAGACCCTTTAGGCAACTGGATGATGCGTTTTCCTGCCGGCTTGAATGCCGAGACAGCGCTCAAGGTCAAGCGTGATTTGGACCGTTTGATGCGCGCAGCCCAGTTCTGGGATCGTGCAGGACGCGAATAGGTACCACCATGGAAACAAGCTTGTACGACTTGAGCCCGATCTTGCGGGTACTGGTGATCGGCGCGCTGATTGCCAGCGTGCCCGCACTATGGGTCTATCTGCGCCACCGGGCCGGCACGAGCCCCAGCCGCTACCAAGCGTTGGTGGCGGTGACTCTGTTCCTGACCTTCGACCTCGTGCTCTTTGGCGCATTTACGCGGCTCACAGACAGCGGACTCGGCTGCCCTGATTGGCCCGGTTGCTACGGCAATGCCAGCCCCCTGGGAGCCAAACATGACATCGCCATGGCGCAGTCCCTGTTGCCCGAGGGCCCAGTGACCCACGGAAAAGCCTGGATCGAAATGGTCCACCGCTACATGGCAACCGGCGTGGGTGCCTTGATCACGCTCATGACTGTCTGGGCTTGGCGGAGCTATAAGCGCTCGCCGTCGACCGCATTCAACCCTTGGTGGCCCACGGTGACGCTGCTTTGGGTCTGTGTGCAGGGCGCTTTCGGCGCCTTGACGGTCACCATGAAGCTTTTTCCTGCGATTGTCAGTTTGCACTTGCTGGGGGGTTACACCTTGCTGGCACTGCTCGTGGCGCAAGTGGCCATGGGGCAACCCAAGAGTGCGCTGGCCTCCCGCAGCCGGATGTTGCCGCGTCCTTATGTGATCTGGACCGTAGCTGGCCTTGCCCTCTTGGGGTTTCAGGCGGCATCGGGTGCATGGGTCAGCACTAATTACGCGGTTCTGGCCTGTACCGAATTCCCGGGATGCCAAGGCACCCTGTGGCCGCCTATGGACTGGGCGGGCGCCCTCGAGTTCTGGCGCCCCTTGGGGCTGACAGCCTCTGGGGAGTCCCTGAGTTTCCAAGCCCTCACCGCCATACACATGGGGCACCGCATGATGGCGATGCTCACCTTTGCCTTGTTGGGTGCCTTGGCTTGGTATTGGTACCGGCAGCCGGTGCTGAAACGGCCAGCGCTTTGGTTGTGCGCCTTGTTGCTGTTGCAACTGGCCACCGGCTTGAGCAACGTGGTACTCGGCTGGCCCTTGCTGGCCGCCGTCATGCACACAGGCGGCGCAGGCGCGCTGGTCATGGTGTTAGTGTGGGCGTGGGTCCGGAGCCGCAATGCGGATGCCGCCGGCTGATAGAACAAAAACCAGAGAATCCGAATGACTGTTGATATGGCCGCCCCCAAGCCCTCTGTGCTGGCGCAATTCCACGCCCTGACGAAGCCCCGCGTAATTCAGCTGATTGTTTTTTGTGCGCTCATCGGCATGGTGCTGGCTGTGCCGGGCGCGCCTACGGCAGCGCAAGTACTCCATGCCGCGGTGGCTTGCTTTGGCATTTACCTCGTCGCCGGCGCGGCAGCGGCGTTCAATTGCATCGTGGAAAAAGGAATCGACGCCAAAATGAAGCGCACCGCCTGGCGTCCCACTGCGCGAGGCGAGTTGAGCGACACCCAGACGCTGATCTTTTCAGCCATGCTGTGTGCAGCTGGCTCTGCCATCTTGTATCTCTGGGTCAACCCGCTCACCATGTGGCTGACCTTCGCCACCTTTGTCGGCTACGCGGTGGTCTACACCGTGATCCTCAAGCCCCTGACTCCTCAGAATATCGTGATCGGCGGCGCATCGGGCGCCATGCCGCCCGTGTTGGGCTGGTCGGCCATGACCGGGGATGTCGGCCCTGAAGCTCTGATCCTGTTTTTGATCATCTTTTTGTGGACACCTCCGCACTTCTGGGCCTTGGCCTTGTACCGGGTCGAGGACTACCGCAAGTCGGGCCTGCCGATGTTGCCCGTAACCCATGGCAGCGAGTTCACCCGCCTGCAAATCCTGCTCTATACCTTCATGCTGTTGGCCGCATGTTTGTTGCCTTTTATGTACGGCATGAGCAGCTGGCTGTATCTGGTGGTGGCGGTGGGCCTGAGCTTGGGTTTTTGCGGGTACGCGGTACAACTGCTGCGCAATTACTCGGATGAGCTGGCGCGTGCCACCTTTCGCTTTTCGCTCATTCACCTGAGTGTGCTTTTCGCAGCCTTGCTGCTGGACCATTACCTCTTATGAACAAACGTTCTGCTATCCAATTCATAGCTGCCGGCGCACTGTTTGCGGGTGCTGGAGGTTTATTGAGTGCTTGCTCTGAAGCCAAGCCCCAGTTCTCCTCGGTCGATGTCACCGGTGCCAGCTACGCCAAAGACTTCGAGCTTACGGACCACAATGGCAAGGTCCGCCATCTGACGGACTTCAAAGGCAAAGTGGTCGTCATGTTCTTCGGTTACACCCAATGCCCGGATGTTTGCCCCACATCGATGGCGGAGCTGGCCGAAGTGAAAAAGGTGTTGGGTGCCGACGGCGACAAGCTGCAAGGCCTGTTTGTCACGGTAGACCCCGCCCGCGATACGCCCGAAGTGCTCAAGGGCTACATGGAAAACTTCGACCCCACCTTCCTCGCGCTCTACACCACGCCCGAGAAGCTGGAAGTTTTGGCCAAAGACTTCAAGGTGTACTACAAGCGGGTCAACGGCCAGACCCCGACGAGTTACACCATGGACCACTCAGCGGGCAGCTACATCTACGACACCCAAGGCAACCTGCGCCTGTTCACCCGTTACGGCAGCGGGGCAAAGGTGTTGGCCGCAGACATTCAGCTGCTGTTGAAGTCCTGAACTGCGTAAAAGGTGAGCGCCACACACTCGCCGTGTGGGCGCTCCGGCGGGCAGTACCCGTGGCTTAATCGGTTTTGATGTTCTGTTGGGCGATGATGCCGCCCAGCAAGGCCGTGTCCGCCTTCACGCGGTTTGCCAGCCCTTCCGCCGAGGTGCCCTGCACCGTCCAGCCCTGCTGGAACATTTTTTGACGCATTTCCGGGCTGCGGGCAATCTCGCTGAACAAGCTGGACAGACGCGCCACCACCGGCTTGGGCATGCTGTTGGGCGCGGCCACAGCGTTCCAGATCTCCAGGTTCAGGTCTTTCACCCCAGCCTCTGACAGGCTGGGAATCTCAGGTACCAAAGCACTGCGCACACTGGCGGTGATGCCGATGGCTTTGAGCTTGCCTGCCCTGATTTGCGCAGACGCCAAGGCAGGGGGCAGCAGGCTGAGTTGCAAGTCGCCCGCGATCATGGCAGTGGCGACTTGCGGGTAGCCGGCGTAGGGCACGTGCAGGGGCGCCATGCGCGCTTTGGCTTTGAGCAGCTCCATGCCGATATGGCCCACGGTGCCCACGCCGGGTGTGCCGTAGTTCCACTTGTCGCCGGAGGCCCGCGCGGCGGCCAGAAACTCGCTGGCATTGTTGCCCGGTGCGTTGGCAGGCGCTGTGAGCACCAGCGGCGAAACGCCCAGCAGGCTCACCGGCGTCAGATCTTTGAGCGGGTCGTAGCTCAGCTTGGGGTTGAGCAACTTGGCAATCGTCATGTTGCCGTTGATCATCAGCCCGATGGTGTGGTTATCCGTGGCTTTGGCTACCGCGTCGGCGGCGATGTTGCCCGCGGCACCCACCTTGTTTTCCACAATCACCGGTTGCCCCAAGGCTTTGGACAAGGGTTCGGCAAACGCCCGCGCCGTCAGGTCTGGCGATGACCCACCCGGGAAACCGACTAAGATGCGGACTGGCTTGGTCGGCCACGATGCAGTTTGGGTGTTATTTTGGGGGTAGGCGCCCGTAGATAGTGCGCAGGCAGCTATGGAAAGCATAGCAACTGCAGCGGTGCGGCGTGTAGGTGTCATTGACTCTGTGTCCAAGAAAAAGCCCCTGCAGGCGGGGCCGGCAGGGGCATTGTGCGTGAAGTTGCGCGGTCTGTGCCGCTGCAGTTTCAAGCGTAAGCGGCGAGCGCCGTTTTCATCTTCTTCATGGCGGCCACTTCGATCTGGCGAATGCGCTCGGCGCTCACGCCGTATTCGGCGGCCAGGTCGTGCAGCGTCATGCCGCCGGAGTTGTCGTCGTTCACCTTGAGCCAGCGCTCTTCCACGATGCGGCGGCTGCGGTCATCCAGGCTATTCAGCGCAGTGGCGATGCCGTCTGTGGCCAACACGTCGCGTTGGCGGGCCTCGATCATGGCTACCGGCTCGTGGTTGGTGTCTGTCAGGTAGGTGATTGGGCCGAAGGCATCTTCGCCTTCGTCCGAAGGGCTGGGGTCTAGCAGCACGTCGCCACCGGCCAAGCGTGCTTCCATTTCCAGCACCTCTTCGGGCTTCACGTTCAGTTCCCGCGCCATGGTGCGGACCTGGTCGGGGTTCAGTGTGTCGCGGTGGGTGTCGAGGTCTGCAGCAGCGTCTTCGCCCTTGAAGCGTTGCTTCATGGAGCGCAGGTTGAAAAACAGCTTACGCTGGGCCTTGGTGGTGGCCACCTTCACCATGCGCCAGTTTTTCAGGATGTATTCGTGGATTTCGGCCTTGATCCAGTGCAGCGCGTAGCTCACCAAGCGCACCCCTTGCTCGGGGTCGAAGCGTTTGACCGCCTTCATCAGGCCCACGTTGCCTTCCTGAATCAAGTCGCCGTGGGGCAAACCATAACCCAGGTACTGGCGGGCAACCGACACTACCAAACGCAAGTGAGAGAGCACTAACTTACCTGCAGCCTCAAGATCGTTGTCGTTCTTGAACTTGCGGGCGTACTCCTGCTCTTCTTCCAGGGTGAGCATAGGCAAGCGGTTGGCGGCGGAAATGTAGGCGTCCAAGTTCCCCAACGGCGGCACCAAGGACCACGGGTTGGCCGTGGCCAGGGCGGTGCGGGGGGCAGCGATCAATGCGGACATAGGGAACTCCTTCTCTTCAAACTTAATATTAGCACTCGTTGGAGGTGAGTGCTAACGAAGAAGTTCAATCCACCAATCCGAGTAGGGGTGAGGCCCTCGGTATAGCGCGAAATCAAAAACCTTGTGCCAACGCTCCGGACTGAAAGGGGCGCACCATACGCCAGAAATTTTATTTCGCCCCAATTCATTGAAGGAGACTTTGACATGCAACGTACGCTTTCCCGTATCGCCCTGGCCGTTGGCCTGCTCGCCGGCGCCATCGCCGCACCCCACGCCATGGCGGATGCGCCCATGGCCAAGACCCAGGCGCCCGGTTTTTACCGGGTGATGGTCGGTGACTTTGAAGTTACCGCCATTTCCGACGGCACCGTCAAGCTGCCCATGCTCAAGCTGATGAACAACCAGCCGCCCGAAAAAATTGCAGAGGCGCTCAAGCGCGGCTTCCTCAAAGAGATGGTGGAAACCTCGGTCAACACCTACCTGATCAACACCGGCAGCAAGCTGGTGCTGGTGGACACCGGCGCAGCGGGCTTGTTTGGCCCCACCTTGGGTAACTTGCTTGCGAACCTCAAGGCGGCTGGCTACCAGCCTGAGCAGGTGGACGAAATCTACATCACCCATATGCACCCTGACCATGTGGGCGGACTCATGGCGCAAGGCAGCATCGCGTTTCCGAACGCCACCTTGCGCATCGACAAACGCGATGTGGACTTCTGGCTGAGCGACGCCAATCTGGCCGCCGCGCCCGAAGGCAACAAGGGCTTTTTCCAAGGGGCCATGGCCTCGGTCAAGCCCTATGTGGCGGCCGGCAAGCTCAAGCCGTTTGAGGGCAACACGGAGCTGGTGCCCGGTATCCGCGCGGTGTCCACCTACGGCCACACACCGGGTCACGCCAACTATGTGGTCGAGAGCAAGGGCGAGAAGCTCATGCTCTGGGGCGACCTGATGCACCTGGCTGCGGTGCAGTTTGATGATCCGAGTGCCACCATCGCTTTCGACACAGACAACAGCGCAGCCCAGCAGCAGCGCGCGAAAGCGTTTGAAGAGGCTGCCAAAGGCGGCTACATGGTCGGTGTGACCCACGTGGCTTTCCCCGGCTTGGGTAACCTGCGGCCTGCTGCCAATGGCAAGGGCTATGTCTGGGTGCCCTTGAACTACTCTTCGCTGAAGTAATCAAGAAACCCGGCGGTAAAGAAAAAGGGGCCCCATGGGGCCCCTTTTGTTTGGCAACGCAGCTGTGCGCTTATGCCCAGCGCACTTTCTCGCGGCCGGAGTACCAGTTGGAGAGTTGTGGCTCGACCGCGGACTCGATGCGAGCGCGCTTGATTTTCATGGTGGGCGTCAGCATGCCATTTTCAATCGACCATGGCTCTGGTGCCACCACCAGCATTTGCAGCTTCTCGTAGTCCGGCAGTTCCGCGTTGACGCTGTCGAGCAGTTGCTCGAGTTCGGCATGGACAGCGGCTTTGAACGCGGGGTCTGCCTTTACCTGGGGGCGCACGGTTTCCGCCAGAACCACGATGGCGTAGGCGGATGGCTGGCCCACGCCCGACACCATGCTGGTTTCAATGCGGTTGCAGGCATTCAGGCGGTTCTCAATCGGCGCAGGCGCCACATATTTGCCCTTGGATGTTTTGAACAGCTCTTTCACCCGACCGGTGAGTTTGAGCAGGCCATCTGCACGGCGCTCGCCCTTATCGCCGGTGCGGAAGAAGCCGTCTTCCGTGAACACCTCTGCGTCCAGATCAGGGCGCTTGTAGTAGCCCACAAACTGGCCTGGCGACTTGATCAGCACTTCGCCTTCTTCGCTGATGCGCACTTCCACACCTTTGAGTGGCACGCCCACGCAACCGGGGGCGTTGATCTTGTCGGTGGAGTTGTGCGAATACGCAAAGTCTTCCGTCATGGCGTAACCCTCGATCAGGTTCAAGCCCAATCGGCGGTACCAGGCAATCAGCTCGGCAGGGATGGGGGCAGAGCCGCTACCAGCTAGCAAAGCGTGGTCCAGGCCCAAGCCCTTGAGCACTTTGCGGCCCACGATCTTGCCCAGAATCGGGATGCTCAGCAGCCGGTCCAGCTTTTTGGGCGGCATTTTGGCAAACACACCTTGCTGGAACTTCAGCCAGAGGCGGGGTACAGAGATGAAAGTGACAGGCTTGGCGCGGTTCAAGTCCTGAATGAAGGTGTCCAGCGACTCGGCAAAAAACAGCTGGGTGTTGCCGTTCACCAGCGTGGCTGACTCGACCCATGCGCGCTCGAACACGTGCGCCAAGGGCAGGTAAGACAACATGCGGTTGCGGGTGTTGGTGCCAATGCGTGCTTGGGTGTCGTTGTTGATGCCTTCAGCCGCTGCGGTGATGCGCTCAAAGCTGTGCATTACGCCTTTGGGCTGCCCGGTGGAGCCGGAGGTGTACATCAGGATGGCGATGTCCTTGCCGCCACGGGCGGGTTGGCCGGTCAGGGGTTTGGTGCGGCCGGTGATGGCATCCCAGGCCTCGTAGCTGTTCTTCGGGGCCAGCGGGAAAGCAATGATAGGCATGCCAGCAGGAATGCCGGGCTGCTGCTGGTCAAAGGTGTCGAGCTTGCCGACAAACAGCAGGCTGGCCTCGCTGTGCTCCAGCACATAGCGCACGGTGTCCGCGGTTTCGGTCGGGAAAATGGCCACCGTGGTGCAACCCGCCATCCAGATGGCGAGCTCCGCCATGATGAAGTGGGCACAGTTTTTGGACAGGATGGCGACGCGGGCACCGGGCTCCAGGTTCTGCGCTTTCAGGTGCGCGGCCATGCGGCGGGCTTGGTCGAGGGTTTGCGTCCAGGTGTAGTCCACCACCTGCCCGCCACCGACCGGTTGGGTCATGAAGATCTGATCGGCGTGCGTGGTTTCGTGGCTGTAAACGTAGTCCAGCATGAGTTTGGCTTGGGCCATTTTTGTCTCCTCGTTATGGTTTGTTCGCACCATTGTCTGGGCTTTTGAGCGCAAAAGAGCGCTTTATGTGACCAAGTCCCCCTGGAATAGAGGGGGGCTACTATTTGTGGGTCTATTTGATCGATTAGTGTTTGGCGTTTTTTGTCCTCTGCTTGTCGCGTATCGTGGTTTCGCGCATATTTGACGGCGGGTAGCATTGGGTCACTGTTCAATCAAAGGTGTCCTTCCATGTCCTCCGTATCTACCCTGAAGCCCGCGCTCATCATCATTGATGTGCAGCAATCTTTCACCCAAATGCCCTTCTGGTCGCAGGGCATTCAGGCTCCGTTTGAGGCCGCTTTGCTGCGTCTGGAAGCCGGCTGCCGCGCGGCTGGTGTGCCGGTGGTGCACATCTTTCATGTGGGGCTGGCCGGCCCCTTCCGCGAGGACTCCGGGTTTGTGAAACCCTTGCCCTGGTTGCCCGGTAACCCGGATGTGCGGTTCGACAAACACACCCACAACGCATTCACCGATACCGGGCTGGACTTGTGGCTGCGCCGCCAAGGGGTGGGCAAGCTCCTCATCACCGGCATCCGGACCGAGCAATGTTGCGAAACTACGGCCCGTGTCGGCTCGGACCTGGGCTACGCCGTGGACTTTGTGTCGGAAGCCACCTTGACCTTCCCCATGACCCACGCCGGCAGCGGGCGCACCTTCAGCGCTGAAGACATCACCACCCGCACCGAGCTGGTTTTGCAAGACCGGTTTGCGCGTATCGTCGATGTTGATGCCTGCCTCGCCAGTCTGCCATCCGCCCACTAAATCGTCGCCCTAAGGTCGAAACCGCCATGCTCCAACTCCGCCCGAACTGCGAATGCTGCAACACCGATTTGCCGCCCGCCGCCCTGAATGCCCGCATCTGCTCGTTTGAATGCACGTTTTGTGCGGACTGCGCAGACACCAAGCTGCAAGGCATCTGCCCCAATTGTGGTGGCGAGCTGGTGCGCCGGCCGGTGCGCCCGGCCGCCAAGCTGGCCAACAACCCGCCCTCCGCTGAGCGGGTGTTCAAGCCCCGGGGATGCGCACCCCAAGCGGACTCGGCGGCTTCTGCATGAGCGCGGCCTTGCCCATGCGCCCCAAAGACCTGGGGCTGGCGATGCTGGTCATTCTGGTGTGGGGGGTGAACTTTGCCGTCATCAAGGTGGGGGTGGTGGGGGTGCCACCCTTGCTGCTGGGGGCCTTGCGCTTTGCGCTGGCCGCGTTCCCGGCGCTGCTGTTTTTGAAGCCGCCCAAGGTGCCCCTGCGCTGGTACCTGGCCTACGGCCTCACCATTTCGGTGGGGCAGTTTGCATTTTTGTTCACCGCGATTCACGTGGGCATGCCATCGGGGCTGGCGTCGCTGGTGTTGCAGTCGCAATCGTTTTTCACCCTGTTGCTGGCGGCCTGGTGGCTGAAAGAGCGTTGGCAGGCCAACCAAATGGCAGGGCTGTTACTGGCCGCTTGCGGCTTGCTGCTGATTGGCAGCGCTGCGGGGCCGGCAGGCGCTGGCGTGTCCATGCCCTTGCTGGGTTTTTTGCTCACGGTGGCAGCGGCCGTTATGTGGGCCTGCGGCAATATCGTGACCCGCACCGTCAGCCGCTACGGCCCGATGAACCAGTTGGCCTTTGTGGTGTGGGCGAGCCTGGTGCCGCCGCTGCCGTTTCTGGCGCTCTCCTTGGTGATGGAAGGGCCTGACGCGATCGCCACGGCCTTGCAGCATATCGGCTGGAGCACCTTCGCGGCCATCGCCTATTTGGCCTGGGCTGCCACTTTGCTGGGCTATGGTTTGTGGACGCACCTGATGTCCCGCTACGCCACCAACCGGGTCGCGCCGTTCACACTGCTGGTGCCGGTGGTCGGCTTGACCACGGGTTGGGTGGTGTTTGGCGAGGCCCTGCGGCCGGTGCACTTTGCCGGTGGTGCGCTCTTGATGGCGGGGCTGCTGCTCAATGTGTTTGGCGCGCCGCTCTTGGCGCCATGGGTGGCGCGCTGGCAGCGCGGCCGGTCTGAGTGATGCACGCCCCATGACAGCTGCCACACCGCTTCACATTTACCTGGTGCTCACGCCCAATGTGCTGATGCTGGACTACGCCGGTCCGGCCGAGGCGCTGCGCATGGCGCGTGACATGGGCGCACCGATTGCGCTGCACGCGTGCGGCCCGCAGGGCGATATTCCTACGTCCCTGAACACCGGCCTGACCGGCCTGGAGGCACTGCCTAGCGCCTTGCCCGAGCGCAGCCTGGTGCTGGTGGTGGGCAACAGCAACGAGGCGGTGGACTGCGCCACCGACGCCGCACGCGCCGTGGTGCACTGGCTGCAGGCTTTGCCACCGGGCACCCGCTTGGCGAGCATTTGCTCCGGGGCTTTGCTGCTGGCGCAAGCCGGCTGCCTGGACGGCCGGCACTGCACCACCCACCACACCCTGATTGCCGACTTGCAGGCCCTGGCCCCGCGCGCGCAGGTGGTGTCAGACCGCATTTTTGTGGACGACGGTGAGGTGCTCACCAGTGCGGGCATTACCACCGGCATAGACCTCGCGCTGTACTTGATCGAGCAGGAGGCGGGTGCTGAGCTGGCCGCCCGTGTGGCCCGCCGTTTGGTGATGTACCAGCGCCGCGGCACCCACGACCCGCAGGTTTCGCCCTGGCTGGCGCACCGCAACCACATGCACCCTGCAGTGCACCGCGCGCAAGACGCGGTGGCCCGCGATCCGCAGCGCAGCTGGACCCTGGCAGAGCTGGCGGATGTGGCTTGCGTGAGCCCGCGCCATTTGACCCGCTTGTTTGCGCAGCATGCCGGCATTAGCGTGGTGGTGTACCAGCAGCAGTTGCGTATTGCCCGCGCCAAACAGCTGCTGGCCCAGCATGGTTGGCCGGTAGAGCGGGTGGCCGAGGCGTGTGGCTTTGCCTCCGCGCGTGACCTGCGCCGTGTGTGGCGCAAATACGAGCCCGGTTCGCCGGCTAGCGCCCGCGCGGCCGATTGAAGACCGTTCGGCAGCGAACCGACATGCCACACCGCACCTTCTAACCTGCTTTGATGCGGTGTCTTGCCGCACGTCCATGGCAGGAGAAATGCAATGTTGAAACACAAAGTGGGGCTGGTGACCGGTGCCGCGTCGGGCATAGGCCGTTCGGTGGCCTTGTTGTTGGCGCGTGAGGGTGCCCGTGTCGTGGTGTCTGATGTGCAGTTGGACGCAGGTGCCGACACCGTAGCCCTGGTCCGCGCGCAAGGCGGCGAGGCCATATTTGTGGCCGCTGATGTGGGCAAGCCCGCCGAGGCGCAGGCCTTGGTTGCGCGCGCGGTGGTGCATTACGGCCGGCTGGATATTGCGGTCAACAACGCCGGCATTGCCGGCCCCACCGCGCCCACGGCCGACTACCCGCTGGACGGCTGGGCCCGCGTGCTCAACATCAACCTCAGTGGCGTGTTTTACGGCATGCAGGCCCAGATTGAAGCCATGCTCAAGCATGGTGGCGGCTCCATCGTCAACATGGCCTCGGTGCTGGGCGCGGTGGGCTTTAGCGGCTCGGTAGCCTACACCGCCGCCAAGCACGGCGTCGTGGGGCTGACCCAGGTAGCGGCACTGGAGTACAGCGCGCAAGGTGTGCGGGTGAATGCGGTGGGCCCGGGCTTCATTGAAACGCCCATGGTCAGCAAGCTCTCCGAAGACCCCGCCACCCACGCCATGCTGGTGGCTGCCCACGCTGCCGGCCGTTTGGGGCGGCCTGCCGAGGTGGCCGAGTTGGTGGTGTGGCTGGCCTCAGACCGGGCTTCGTTCGTCACCGGGGCGTATTACCCGGTGGATGGCGGCTATCTCGCCCGGTAGTCGGTTATTGGCTGGCGTAGAGGTTGCGCTCGATGATCTTTTGAATATCGCCGCGCGCATAGCCCTGCCGGATGACTTCGTTAAACTCCCGCAGCCACTCGCCCATTTGCATGGTTTTGGGGAAAGCCAGGTAATTCGGGTCGCGGCGCAGCGGCACCGGCAACACCACATAGTTCTTCCACTGGCTTTTGGGTATTTTGTGGAGGCGCAGGGTTTCTTGAAACCCGGCCTTGCCAACATTGAAGAGTGCGCAGTCAATCCGCCCGGCGGCGAGTTTGCTCAGGCGGTTGCGGGCGCCGTTGTCCCCCTCGATCGAGAACGCGCCGTCTTGGTGTGCGCGGTCAAAGGCGCTCCCAAAACTGGCGCCCCGCACCGTGCCCAGGGTTTTGCCCTGCAGGTCGCTCAGGCTTTGGTAGTTGAACTCTTGGCCTTTGCGCACCACGATCACTACCTCGTCATAAAACAAGGGCTCGGAGTAATCAAACACCTCGTCGCGCCGCCATGTCCAGGAAATGCCCAGCAAGCCCCCCTGGCCTGATGCCGACGCCATATAAGCCCTGGCCCAGGGGTACAAACTCAGCTCAAAGCGGTATTGCGGCATCTGCTTGTCCGCGTAGTTCAAGATGTCAATCAGCACGCCGCGCTGCTCGCCCTCGTGCACAAACATCTTGGGGGGCGAGCCATCGCCACTGAAGACCGGAATCACAGGCGCTGCCCCATAGGCACTGCCGGCCAGACTGAGCGCCAACATGCAAAGCCTCAATATGCATGCGAACCTGAGCGTGAACCAGCGTTTCAAAGCAATCCTTTTTTGCGATTTTGTCTAGTGAGTGAACTCATGTTGCGGCCGCAAGTATGCAGGTTTTTGAAAACGGTTTCCTCGGCGTGGCTTTGCCCCGTGTTTCAATAGCGAGCTGTACCTGTTTGCTGCATCCCATGACCCCCGAAGCCCAAAAACTCTGGCGCGCCCCGCAATGGGCGTTTTCCATCCTGCTCGCCTTGCTCGGCATGTTGGGGCCGTTCTCTATCGATACCTATTTGCCCGCGTTTGCTGGCATCAGCCAGTCGCTGGGTGCCACACCGGTGCAGATGCAGCAAACGCTGTCGGCGTACCTGTTCGGGTTCGCCTTCATGGCGCTGTTTCATGGCTCCATTTCCGACAGCTTCGGCCGGCGCCCGGTGGTGCTGTGGGGGCTGGCAGCGTTCACCGTTGCCTCGGTGGGGTGTGCGCTTTCGCAGACCATCGGCCAGCTCATCTTCTTCAGGGCCATGCAGGGTTTGTGCACCGGCGCGGGCATTGTGATTTCACGCGCGGTCATTCGCGATGTGTACCCGCCCTCGCAAGCGCAAAAGGTCATGAGCCAGGTCACCATCTTCTTTGGGGTGGCGCCTGCGATCGCACCCATGGTGGGCGGCTGGCTGCTGATTCATGCCAGCTGGCACGGCATCTTCTGGTTCCTGGCCGCGGTAGGCGTGGCGCTGTGGACGTCTAACTACTTTTTGTTGCCTGAAACCTTGCCACCGGCACAGCGCCAGCACTTCCATGTCAAAAATCTGCTGGCTGGCTATTGGAAGCTGGGCTCCGACCCGCGCTTTTTGTTGCTGGCGCTGGCCAGCGGCATACCGTTTAACGGCATGTTTTTGTACGTGCTGAGTGCGCCTGTGTTTCTGGGCGAGCACCTGGGGCTGCAGCCCCAGCAGTTTTTCTGGTTTTTTGTGCTCACCATCAGCGGCATCATGGGCGGCGCGTTTGTCAGCGGCCGGGTGGCCGGCAAAATAAGCCCGAAGCGCCAGATCCGCAACGGCTTTCTCATCATGCTCACCATTGGGGTGATCAACCTCGTAGCCAACCTGCTGTTCAAGGCACATGTGAGCTGGGCGCTGTTCCCCATCGCCATTTTTGCTTTCGGCTGGGCGCTCATGGTGCCGGTGGTGACTTTGCTGGTGCTGGACTTGCACCCGGACCGCCGGGGCATGGCGTCGAGCCTGCAGATGTTTGTGGGCTCTACGGCCAACGGCATTGTGGCCGGGGTGGTGTCGCCGCTGGTCATGCATTCAACCATCGGCCTGGCCACAGCCTCGGTGCTGATGATGTGTGTGGGCCTGTGCTCCTGGGTGTTCATTCGCAGCCGCTGGCCCGAGATCGGACGGCGCGTGGAGGAGTTGTGATGCGAACGCTGTGTGGTTTGCTGCTCGCCAGCACCGTGCTGGTTTTGGCAGCTTGTTCCAGCGCGCCTACGACCCCTTCATCGCCCGTAGCAGTGCCGCAGCCGGCCGCCCGCTTGACGCTGGAGCAGGCGAACGACGTCACCGTCACGGCCATCGGCCTGGTGGGTACGCCCTATCGCTACGGCGGCAACACGCCCGCTAGCGGGTTCGATTGCAGTGGCCTGATTGGCTATGTCTACAAACTTCGCGCCGGTGTCGTGGCGCCACGCACCACCGGTGGCCTGATCGATTGGGGCACCAGCATCCCCGCCCCCAGCTTGCGCACCGGTGACCTGGTGGTATTTGCCCAAAACGGCCGCGCTAATCATGCTGGCATCTACGTGGGCGAAGGCCGTTTTGTGCACGCGCCGTCTACCGGCGGCACCGTGCGGCTGGATCGGTTGAATTCGTCGTACTGGGCTAAGCAGCAGGTGAGTTACCGCAGGCCGTGAGGGGGGCTACAGGCTTGGTGGTTAAGCCACCGCCCACACCAGATTCACCCGCGCACGGGCCTCCAGCACGCCATGAAAGTGGTCGGTGCCATAGATGCGTGGGCGTTTTGCGAAGGACTGCAGCACCTCTTTGCGCTTGGTGCGGAACAGGTCCTCGGGCACGAAGGCGTATTCCTTGCGGATCTGTTGCTCGTATTGCGCAAAGCGCTGCGCGTCGGCGCCCAGGATCGAGAGGTCGATGTCCACCAGCAACTGCGCATCGCCCGCGGCGGGCACGCTGGTATGGCGGGTGGCCATGACCAGCTCGTAGACGCGCTCTGCCGCATCGGCCTGCACCCCGGCGGTGGTGAGCGCCTGCTGGGCCCAAGCGGCACTTTGTGCCTCGTTGTCGTGGCCATGCACGTCATACACCGCGTCGTGAAACCAGAGTGCCAGCACCACTTCTTCAGGCCGCTGTGCCAGATGCCGCACCCCTTCAAACCCTTGCAGGCACTCAGCCAGATGCTGGGTGCTGTGGTAGTGCCGGTGCGGCTCGGCGTAGGCGGCCAGCAGTGCGCCGCATAGCTCGGTGCCGTCGGTGTGTGCGCCGGCATCGTGCCAAGCAGATGCAAATAGGGGTTTCAGAGCGGCCAAAGACGGTGCGGTGTTCATGGCCGGATTTTCGTCTCATCCGGCTCGTTGGCGTCGAGTGCGTCTGCAGCGATCCATGCGAGTGAAATGCCTGTGGGTGATGATGCTCAGGCCAAGGCCATTTGCACCAGCTCTTCCGCAAATGCAAACGAAGTGGAGGCGCCGGTTCCACCTGTGACGATACCCACCACGACGCCCGGTGCTGCCTGGGCTTTGTAGACCACATCCGCGGCGGAGGCATAGGTGCCAGTCCAGCGTTCGCTGACGGTGGCACCGGGCAGATCCAACACCCGGTGCATCTCTTGCAAGATCAGTGCGTCGGTGTGTTCAGAGGCAAAGGGCGCTTCGCTGCTGCCATACACATGGCTGTCGCCCACAACCAGCGAACCATCGGCACTTTGGACTGCGATCAGGTGAATGCCTTGCTCCAGATAGGCGGCCTGTTCACGCTCCAGCACCTCGCGCAGAGGCGCAGATTCGGGCAGGTCGGCATAGCCTTCGTAGCGCACCAGACTCAGGTCTGACATCACCGACCCCGGCAAGCGGATGGGGCTGGCAGGCTGCACCCGCAGCATTTGCAAGGTGCACATGCGGATACCGGCTTGTGCAATGACGTCCGGGTACAAGGTGTTGAGTTCATGGCCGGGGCACACAATGCAGCGCTCGGCGTGCAAGGTGCCGCGGCTGGTGTGGACCGCGGGGGTGTCGATCCCGTGCACTGTGGTGTTCCAGAAAAAATCAATGCCCATCTCTTGCTCCAGCCACCGGCTGAGTTGGGGTATGGCATCGCGCGATTCCACCCGGCGTTCGTGCGGGCTATGAAGCACACCCAACCCGTCTTGCAGTGAGGGAAAAGCTTTCTTCGCCTCTGCCATGCTCAGCAAACGGCAACCTTCGCCCATTTCGGTTTTCAAAAAGGCTTCCAACACGGTGATGGCTTCGGGGCGCTGGGCCAGCACATACAGGCCCTGATGCACCACTTGAATGCCCGCCTGGGGCGCAACCTGCTCCCATACATTGCGGGTGTGCAGGGCGCGGTTCCAGTGTTCGCCGCGCCGTTGGCCGGTCACGGTGACAAAGCCGAAATTGCGCACCGAGGCGCCGATGCAGCGCGCATGGCGCTCCACCACCGCAACCCGCAAACCCGCTTGGCGTGCGGCATAGGCGCTGGCCAGGCCGATGATGCCGCTACCCACTACCAACAGGTCGTAGTGCTTGTCTGAGTGCATATTTAGTCTCTCGCTTTTGACTGGGTCAGGCCGCAGAAGGCGTTTCGCCGCAGCTCATGCGGGCCTGAATGTGGGTGAGCAGGGCCGGAAGGTCGGCCACGCTGTCAATGATGTAGTGCGCACCGGCAGCGCGCAGCTCAGTACTCACGCGTTCGCGCACGCGTTGGAGTGTTTCAGGCGTTGCAGTGCGGTATTCCTCCAGCGTGAGGCCGGCGGGGCTGCCTGACAAAGCCAGGCCCACCGTCCACATGCCGGCGTTCATGCCTTCTTCGATACCCGGGGCCGTGTCATCGACCTTGACACAGCGGCCGACTGCGTTGATTTTGAGTTGTTGCACGCAGTCCAGCGCCATCCAAGGGCCGGGGCGTGCGCCAGCGGCGAGGTCATCGGCGCACACCACGCAGTCGGGGGCATAGCCTTTGGCGGCTGCCAAGGGCATCAGTGTGGTCATGACGGCGCGCGGGTAGCCCGTGGTGGATCCGATTTTCAGGCCTGCCTGTCGCAAGGCTTGCACCGTTTCCAGAGCGCCGGGAATCAGGTCGCTGTGCAAGCCCACGCGCTCTTGCTGCAAGGGAATGAAGGTGTCGTAAATGTGGCGGATGTCTGCTTCATCCATCGGCTTGCCGAATTGCGCCACCCAGCGCGCATGAACTTCGGGGTGTTTGCCCAAGGCCTCGATGTGTTGCCACTTGCCCAAGCCCATCGGGCCACGCGCTTCTTCCAGGCTCAGGTTGAAATTGAAGGCCGTGCGGAATGCATCCACAAATATCTGGGTCGGCGCGAAAGAGCCGAAGTCCACGATGGTGCCTGCCCAGTCAAAGATGACGGCTTCGAGTTGTTGGTTCATAGGGTTGTAATGCAAGAGGGTGAGTAATGGGGGGCGCAAGGTCGCTTTAGCGTTTCAGCTCACGCCATGCTTGGTGCTTGCGCAGGAATACATGGCTGAGCACGGCGTGCAGCAGGCTGTAGGCGGCGGTAGTGGCCACAATCAGGGTGGCCATGGCGGCTGCGGGGCCGAGCTCACCGGCCTCGTCCAAGTTCAGGATGGAGACGGCAGCTGGCAGCGTTTCCGGCGAGTACAAAAACACCACCGCGGATACCGTCGTCATGGCATTGATGAACAGGTAGCGGAATATCTCCAGCACCGCAGGCATGCACACCGGCAGGGTCACGCGCCAGAAGGTGACCAGGCGTGACACCTTGAGCGACGCTGCCACCGCTTCAAACTCCCGGTCCAGGCTCTTGAGGGCGGTGCTGGCAGTCAGATGGCAGGAGGTGTAGTAGTGCACCACGTTGACCACGACCAGAATCGTGAGCGTTTGGTACAGCCCGTTCAGCGGGTTGGCCGGGTGGTTGAAAAACAGGATGTAGCCAATGCCCAGCACCAGACCGGGTACCCCCATGGGGACCGATGCCAGCGCCTGAATCAGACCGTGCAGGGGTGATTGCGGGTTGCCGGTTTTCTCCAGCAGGTAGGCCGTGCCGAAGACAAAAGGCGTACCCGCCAGGGCTGTGAGGGCGGCAATGCGCAAGCTGTTGAGGTAGGCGTCCAGCACACCGGCTTCCTGCAAACCATAGGTGTAGTGGCTCAGCGTGGGGGCCAGGTTGTAGGGCCAGAAGGTGATGAACGAGGTGTAAATCGCCATGCCCAATACAGCGGTCATGGCGCTTGCAGCCGTGAACGTCCCAACGAGCAGCGGAAGGTCCCGTCGCCAATCTTTGCGGGGGGTGTACGGCACAGCGCGCGCTGTGAGCGTAGCTTTTTGCTTTTGCTGCATGTGCCGATCCACCAGAAAAGCCATCACCACAGGCAGCAGCAAGAGCAGCGCCACCACCGCCCCGCGTCCCAGGTTGTGTTGGCCCACCGCTTGGATATAGATTTCGACCGCCAGCACCTTGAAGTTGCCGCCTATTACTTTGGGAATGCCGAACTCACTCACCGAGTAGGCAAACACCACCATTGCAGCACTCACGATGCCGTACTTGGCCGCCGGCAATGTGACGGTGTAGAACCTGCGCCACCGGCTGGCCCGCAAGGCGTCGGCAGCTTCAAACAGGCGGGCATCCGTGGTGCCCAGGGCCACGATGAGAATCATCAGTGCATGCGGAAAACTGGCAAACACCGTGCCCAGGATGATGCCCGGCGCGCCATAGACGCTCATGCCACCCAGCCACGACTTCAAGACCCCTTGGGTGCCGAACCATTGAATGAAAGAGATGGCGCCCACCAATGACGGACCGAGCAGCGGCGAAAGGCCCAGCACCCGCCACAGCCCTTTCAATGGAATACATGACCGCTGCAGCGCATAGGCATACAAAAAGGCGGCGGGTACCACCAGGCAGGTGACGGCTACTGCAATCCACAGCGTGTTCCACACGGCTTCTGCCATGCCGGGGGCGGTGGCAAACGCATGAAAACGCAGCAGGCTGAATTGCCCGTTGTCGTCCAGCACGCTGCGCATCAGCAGGGTGCCCAGCGGCAATAGAAGAAACAGGCTCAACGCCATTGCCGCCAGCACCAGGAGCACACCGGGGCCGGCGTCCCGGGCATGGAAGCGCTCCAAGCGCGCGCGGTAGATGTCCTGCAGCGGGCTCATGGGGCGTCCGGCATCCGGCACAAGCAGGTGGCGGGAATGGCAATGCGGATATGGCTGCCCGCCTCCAGGGTGCGGCCCGCGAGGTAGTTGCTCGAAAACTGGGCTTGCAACGGCGGCAGGTGGTGGTGGCTAGGCTCTAGGGTGAGCAGGGAATAAGGTCCCAGAAACTCGCTTTTGGCGATGCGGGCATACAGGCTGTTTTCGTGTGCATCGGCACCGTCGATCAGCTGAACGTCTTCCGGCCGCACATTGAAGCGGTAGTCCTTGCCGGGGTCCAGTGTCTGGGCGCAGCGCAAGGTCAGGCCACGGTAGTCGACCTGGTGAGCATCCACCGCACGGGCGCTGATGAGGTTGCTGCGACCGATGAAGTCGGCCACAAAATCGTTGCCCGGAGCGCGGTAAATATCGTGCGGCGTGCCGGTTTGTTGAATACGGCCGCTGCGCATCACCACGATGCGGTCGGCCATGGCCAAGGCCTCTTCCTGGTCGTGGGTCACCATGATGGTGGTCACCCCCAGGGTTTGTTGCAGCTGTCGGATCTCAGAGCGCAGGCGCACCCGCTCTATGGCATCCAGTGCCGAGAGCGGTTCGTCCAGTAGCAGCAAGTCAGGTCGGGTGGCCAGCGCACGTGCCAATGCAATGCGCTGCTGTTGTCCGCCCGAGAGTTGCGAGGGGTACTTGCTCTCAGTACCCGGCAGGCCCACTAGGGCCAGCATTTCGTCCACCCGTTGGCGGAACGACTCACGCCCCGCTTTGCGGCTATTGAGACCGTAGGCCACGTTCTGGCCGACGTTGAGATTAGGAAACAGCGCGTACGACTGAAACACGATGCCGTAGTCGCGCTGTCCGGGCGCCAGGGACGAAATGTCCCGACCGGCGTGGAGGATGGTTCCGCTGTCTTGTTGCTCCAGCCCTGCAATCGTGCGCAGCAAGGTGGTTTTGCCACAGCCCGAGGGGCCCAGCAGCACCACGAACTCGCCTTGGGCCACATGGAGTTCTATGTCTTCAAGGGCGGTGAACGGGCCGAATCGCTTGTTCAGGCCTTGAATGTCCAAATGTGTCATGGCGGGTTCCGGTGCTGCGCTGTGTGCTTTACTTCTTGGGCTCAGACTTGGCGGAGTAGCGCTGTTGCCATTCGGTCAGGATGGCTTCGCGGTTCTCGCCCATCCACTTGAAGTCGTTTTTGACCAGGCGCTTCTCGTAGTCGGTCGGCACATACTTCAGGCGGGTGGCTATGCCGGGAATGGCAGTGACCGCAAAGTTTTTGGCGTACAGCTCATTGGCTTCCTGAGTAGCGGCCCAGTCGGCCAGCTTGCGGGCGGCGTCCAGGTGCGGCGTGCCCTTCACGATGGCCATGGATTCCAGATCCCAGCCCAGGCCTTCTTTCGGGTAAATCACATCAATAGGAGCGCCCTTGCTGCGCACCACGTTGGCACGGTACTCAAAGGCGATACCCACGGGGAACTCGCCGGCACCTGCCATCACGCAAGGCTTGGAGCCGGAGTGCGTGTACACCGCAATGTTGTCGTGCAACTTGTCCATGTAGTCCCAACCGCCCTTGGTGCCGAACATTTGCAACCATGCGGTCACGTCCAGAAAGCCGGTGCCTGAGGAGTTGGGGTTGGGCATCACGATCTTGCCCTTGAACTCCGGCTTGAGCAGGTCCTTCCAGCTTTCGATGCGGGGCAGGCCGAGCTTGGTGGCTTCGACCACGTTGTAGCAAATGGCAGCGCCCCAGACGTCCATGCCCACCCAGGTGGGCTTGGGGCCACCGGAGGTGAAGCGGGGGTTGATCGCCTTCAGGTTGGCGGGAGCGTAGGGCTCCAGCATGTTGTTGCGGTCAAACACCACCATGCTGGAGGCCGCCACACCCATGATGGCATCGGCCACCGGCTTGTTTTTTTCGGCCAGCAGCTTGGCAGTCACGATGCCGGTGGAGTCGCGTGTCCATTTGATTTCAATGTCCGGGTAGGTCTTGTTGAAAGACTCCTGGTAGGCCTTGAGCTGGTCGGTTTCCAGCGCGGTGTAAACGTTCAACACGGTTTTCTGCGCATGGGCAGGCAGCACAGCTGCGGTTGCCAGCAAAGCGGTCAGCAAAGACAGCTTGATCTGATTGAGTGTCATGGGGGCTCCTGAGGGTGGTCGGATAGTCGTTGTTGCAGACCGCGGACCCGGTTCCGGGCACCCTGCGAGGCTGCGACGAGGCGGAGATTAATAGGGGCGTGTGACAGATTGTTGACAATCTACAATTTTCAATCCGTGCCTATAATCCGGCAACTTTTCCATTTCCCGGTCTTTTTGATGCCCACACTCCTCAGTCACTCCGCAGGAAATGCCCTGGCCCTGGTGCAAAGCACCTCGCTGACCCGCCTGGTGGTGGAGTCCATTGAAGAGATGATCCTGGCCGGTGAGCTGCTGCCCGGCACCAAGCTCAATGAAATTGCGCTGGCCCAGCGCTTCGGCACCTCGCGCGGGCCCTTGCGTGAGGCCTTCCGTTCGCTGGAGGAATCCGGCCTCATCCGCCAGGAAAAAAACCGGGGCGCCTGGGTGCGCGAGATCAAGCTCTCAGAGGCGGCCGATATTTACGATGTGCGCGCCGGGCTGGACGCCTGTGCCGGCCGCTTGCTGGCAGCGCGCATCACCCCCGACCAACTGCGCACCCTGCGCGATATGACCGAGGCGATGCGCAACGTGCAGCCTGACGACGTGGCCCGCTTTCATGAGTTGAACCTGAGTTTTCACGATTGCATCGTTGCCATGACCGGCAACACCATCCTCACCGGGCACTATCGCAAGCTGTGCAAGTTGCTGGCCCTGTTCCGCCGCCGCAATCTGCTGGCGCCCATGGCCATTCCCCGCTTCGCCGAGGAACACAGTGCCATCGTCGACCTGCTCGAAGCGCGCGACGGTTTGGGCGTCTATGAGGCCCTGTTTGCCCATGCACAAGGCGGGCGCCAGCGCATGCTGCGCGACGGCGAACTGGCAGACAGCGCCGATGCCACCTGAGGCCAGCGGCAGCAGTCTGGGCGCAGGGGTGGTGCTGGCGGTGTTGGCCGCCGCCCTGATGCACGCCAGCTGGAACGCGATGATCCGGGGGGCGCCCGACAAAGGCCTCTACACCGTCCTGATGCATGGCTGCAGCGCGGTGCTGGCAATGGTGCTGCTGCCTTGGGTGGGCCTACCCGCATGGGACAGTGCGCCTTACTTGGTGGCATCCGCCCTGCTGCACACCGTCTACATCCTGCTGTTGATGCGCACCTACGAAGGGGGCCAACTGGCGGTGAGCTATTTGCTCATGCGGGGGCTGGCCCCTTTGCTGGTGTGCCTGGTGTCGGCCCCGCTACTCGGCGAGTCACTCTCCATGCCCATGTGGGCGGGGGTGGCCGGCATTCTGGCCGGTGTGGCGTGTATTGCCCAGGCCAGCGGGCAGCGTTGGCGTGAGGTGTTGTCGCACCCCTCCGGCAAAGCGGCATTGCTCAATGCACTCATCATCGCTGCCTACACCCTGGTGGACGGGCAGGGCGCGCGCCTCTCCGGCAATCCGGTGGGTTATGTGCTCGTTCTGGCCCTGCTGGAGCCCTGGGGCGTGATCGCCTACCAGTGGCTGCATCGCCCCGATGCGCTGGCGGGCTATGTCCGGCGGCACTGGGCCACGGGCTTTTTGGGTGCCGGTGTGGCCACCTCGGCCTATGCCATCGTGCTCTGGGCCATGACGCAGGCGCCAATTGCGGTGGTCGCTGCCTTGCGGGAGAGTTCGGTCATCTTTGCGGTACTGATCGGCTACCTCTGGTTCCGGGAAGGGCGCTTGCGCCCGGGGCTTCTGGCGGCCGGGCTCGTCGCTATCGGGGTGGTGCTGATCAAGCACTGAGCGCAGCGGGCTGCTCAGTCGCACTGCACAGAAGGCATAGCCCCGCCAGCGCCCGCCGGGCTTGCAAACCCTGTTCTTGATTTTGATAGCAGAGGGCTTTTCCATATACTGTTTAAAAATACAGTCATTTAATAAAGCCCTTGCCATGACTAGCGCTGCGCGCCATTCAGCCCCCTCTGCCACCGGTGTGCCGGACCCGCAGGACATCCACGCCGGTGTCTGGCACGCGCACACGCTGGCCACGCCCACAGAGGCGGTGCAGGCCACGGGCGATGCGCTCTTAGATGCGCATTTGCCCGGCGGTGGCTGGCCGGTGGGCGCTTTGGTGGAGCTGCTGCAGCCTGCCGGTGCGCACAGCGAGTGGCGCCTGCTGCTGCCTGCGCTGGCGGCGTGCGGGCGTGGCCCGGTGGTGATGGTGGGGCCGCCGCAGCTGCCGTTTGCACCGGCACTCTCGCGGTTGGGCTTGCGCTCGGGGCGGCTGCTGTCGGTGCTGGCGTCTGCCACGGCCGGAGAGGGCGCGCGCGTCAAAGATGAAGCGGCCGGTCGTCTCTGGGCCACCGAGCAGGTGCTGCGCTGCGCCGAGGTGGACGCCGTGCTGGCCTGGCTGCCGCAGGCCCGGGGCGACCAGCTCCGTCGCCTGCACTTGGCAGCCGCCGAGCACCACAAGCTGCTGTTTGTGATGCGGCCGGACCGGGCGCGCAGTGACGCGTCGCCCGCCGTGCTGCGCCTCTTGGTGCAGCCGATGGCCCGTGCCCGGCACGCGCGGCAAGGCCCATTGCACGGGCGGTGGCTCGATGGCTTGGAGGTCGACATCCTCAAGCGGCGCGGCCCGCCCTTGGCCGAGCCCTTGCACTTGCAGGCCCGCAGCCAGCAATTGGGCCTACTGTTGGCCGCCAGTCGTGCCTTGACACAGAGCATGGAGCAAGAGCGCGCTTCAGCATGGGGCATGTTGTCTGACACGCCGCTGGATGCACAGGCCACGCGCGCCGCTTTTCAGCAGCAGGCGCTGGGCACTCCTTTCGATGCGGAGGCAGGCCATGCACTGGATCGCGCTGCGGCCGTCGCCTGATGGAGCGGCCGCCCCGACCGAGCCTGCGCTGGTGGATGCGTCCACCGCGCTGGCATGGTGGGCCCTGCGTTTCACGCCGCTGGTGGCCCGCGTGGGCGATGCGCTGGTGCTGGAGGTGTCCGCCAGCGAGCGCCTGTTCGGCGGGCGCACCGCCTTGTTGCAGCAGCTTTTGGAGTCAAATAGGCAGCTAGCGCACCTGGAATATGCGCAAGGCGCTACTTCTTTGATAGCACTGGCAGCGTTGCAGGTACATGCCTGTCGGGTGGGGCAGGCCGCGCCGGTGCGTGCGGTGCTGCCCGATGCTCTGCCGGTGCATACCCTGGCGGCGGCCCAGCCTCACCTGCCCACGTTGGCCCGCTTGGGCATGCGCACTTGGGGGCAGCTGCGGGCCTTGCCGCGGGGCGGCGTGGTGCGGCGCTTTGGTGCCGAGGTGGTGGACGCGCTGGACCGCGCCTACGGCCAGCGCCCTGAGGTCTACCCTTGGCTCACGCTGCCCGATGTGTTTGACGCCCCGCTGGAGCTGGCGGCGAGTGTCGATTCTGCCCCCGCCTTGTTGTTCGGCGCGCGCCGTCTGCTGGCGCAGCTGCTGGTCTGGCTGCGCGCCCGCCAGTCCGGGGTGCTGGCGCTGGAGCTGCTGTGGGAGCTGGATGCGCGCCGCGCCAACACCCGCCATGTGGATGCCCACCACCAAGGCGGCCAGCAAGGCCGCCTGGAACTGCGCACCGCCGAGGCCACGCAGGACATGACGCACCTGCAACGCATTCTGGGTGAGCAGTTGGCCCGCGTCACCCTGCCGGCGCCGGTGCTGTACCTGCGCCTGCGCAGCCTGCAGACCCAACCGCTGGGTGGCGAGAGTCACAGCCTGCTGCCTGAAGATGTGCGCAAGGGCGACAGCCTGCACCAGACCCTGGAGCGCCTGGCCGCCCGGCTGGGCGCGCACAGCGTGCAGTGCGCCACCCCGCAGGCCGACCACCGGCCGGAACGCATGCAGCGCTGGCAGCCATGGCGGGCGGATGCTGCGCGCAAGGAAAACCAAGGTGCTATGAAATCAGGAGCTGCTCGCGCACATTCCATAGGCGCTAGAGGCCCAAAAGACTCTGAATCAGAGCGTGATGTGCTGCCCGCGGCAGACCTGTATCCCACCTGGCTGTTGCCGGTGCCGCAGCGTTTGGTGGTGCGCCAAAGCATTCCCCACTACCACGGCGAACTCACGCTACTGGCAGGCCCGCAGCGTCTGGAGACGGGCTGGCTCGAAGGTGAGCTCGCCTTGCGCGACTACTACATGGCCCGCAGCCCGCAGGCGGGGCTGGTGTGGGTGTACTGCGAGCGGCTGGAGGCGGCAGAGGATGCTGCCTGGTTTTTGCACGGGCTCTTCGCGTAGGAGCCCGTGCCCTCAGCGTCACTTGATGCCGCTTAGTGCACCACCATCAGGGTGAAGGGGTACACATAGGCCTGCAGTGTCACGAAGATGCCGACCAGACACGCCAGCGCAATCGAGTGAAAGAACACAAAGCGCAGGATGTCGCCTTCGTGGTTGAACCACTTGGTAGCTGTTGATGCGACCACGATGCTTTGTGCGTCAATCATCTTGCCCATCACACCGCCCGACGAGTTGGCCGCACCCATGAGGTTGGCGGACAAGCCCAGTTGTTCTGCAGCCACTTTTTGCATGCCGCCGAAGAGCACGTTGGAAGCCGTGTCTGAGCCGGTCATGGCCACGCCGATCCAGCCCATCAAGGTACCGAAGAAGGGGTAGAACACACCAGTGTTGGCAAAGGCCAGGCCCAGCGTGGTGTCGGTGCCGGAGTAGCGGGTCAAGGTGCCCAGGGCCAGCATCAGCACAATGGTCAAGAGCGAGTAGCGCACCAGCCAGAGCGTGCGGCCGAAGGTGCGCACGATTTCCAGCGGCTTGTACTTCATGAAGAAGGCTCCCACGATGGCCGACAGCAAAATGCCGGTGCCGGTGGAAGACAGCAGGTTCAGGGTGTAGACCGCACCTTCCTTGGTGGGCTGGGTGACCACGGGTGGCACTTTTTCAATCAGGTTGTGCAGTCCGGCCATGGGGAAGGCGGGGGCAAACAGGCTGTTGAGCCAAGCCTTGACCGGGGGCAGGCCCCACACAAACACAAATACCGTCAGGATCAGCCAGGGTGTCCATGCGCTGACCAGTGCCGCCTTGGAGTGCCGCACCATGGCGGCAGCGGGTTTGGCTTCACCGCCATCGTGCTCATGGCCTTTGAGCGAGGTGGAACGCCAGATTTTCTTGGGCTGCCATACGCGCAGGAACAACACCAGCGACACCATGGACACAATGGCTGCAATGATGTCCACCAGCTCCGGTCCGATGAAGTTGGACACCAGATACTGCGGAATCGCAAACGACAGGCCTGTCACCAGAATGGCGGGCCAGATCTCGGTCATCGCTTTGCGCCCGGCAAAGGCCCAGATCAACCAGAACGGCACCATCAACGAGAACAGCGGCAGTTGACGGCCGATCATGGCAGTCACTTCCATCAGGTCGTAGCCGTGCACTTTGGCCAGCGTGATCACCGGTGTGCCGAGGGCACCGAAGGCCACAGGCGCGGTGTTTGCAATCAGTGACAGACCCGATGCCGCCAAGGGCGAAAAGCCCAAGCCGATCAAGATGCCTGCCGTCACCGCCACCGGGGTGCCGAAGCCAGCTGCACCTTCAAAGAAGGCACCGAAGCAAAAGGCAATCAGCAGCAGTTGCAGGCGCCGGTCTTCGGTAATGCCCGAGAGCGAGTCCTGCAGCACTTTGAAGCTGCCGTTCTGCTCGGCAAGCTGCTGCAAGAAAATGATGTTGAGCACGATCCAGCCGATGGGCAGCAGGCCGGTGAAGCCGCCCAACAGGGCTGCTTTGCCCGCCATTTCAGCCGGCATGCCGTAGCCGAGCACGGCAATGGCCAATGCGCTGAGCAGGCCCAAGCCAGCCGCAATGTGTGCCTTGATATGTAAAAAGCCCAGGCACACCAGCATCACCACCACCGGCACGGCAGCCAGCAAGGTGGAGATGATCATGTTCCCAAAGGGGTCGTAAATTTGTTGCCAGACCATGTGTGTCTCCGAAGTACTTTTGAATGCAAAAGCACACCGCCTGATAGGGGGCGGTTTGTGCAGTGCGGCAAATGTAAGAAGCTCACACGCGGGTTGGCGTGAAAAGAATTTTTCGGCACTGTGAAAATAAATCCCCTCCTAGGTGAGGGGGCAAATGGACGGGTCTCGCAGTCAGCAATCCGCCAGCTTCAACGGTGCCCCCCGTTCGCGTCTTACGCGCCCCTTACACTGGCACGCCTTTCGCTAACCCTTGCCCCATGAACCTGCCCACCCACCAACTCTCCATGACCGTGCTCATGTCGCCCGACATGGCCAACTTCTCCGGCAACGTGCACGGCGGCGCCATCCTCAAGCTGCTCGACCAGGTGGCCTATGCCTGTGCCAGCCGCTATGCCTCACGCTATGTGGTGACGCTGAGTGTGGACCGGGTGCTGTTTTTGCAGGCCATCCATGTGGGGGAGCTGGTGACCTTTCTGGCCAGCGTGAACTACACCGGCAAGTCGTCCATGGAAGTGGGCATCAAGGTGATTGCCGAGAACATCCGCACCCAGGAGGTGCGCCACGTCAACAGCTGCTTCTTCACCATGGTGGCGGTGGACGACCACGGCAAGGCCGCGCCGGTGCCTGCGCTGCAGCCCGAAACCGACGATGAAAAGCGCCGCTTCGAAGCGGCCCAGATGCGCAAGGCCCTGCGCCACGAGCTCGAAGAAAAATTCCGCAAGACCACCCGCCAGCCCGGCACGGTCTGACCCTGCAGGGCAGGCTGTGCTCAGCCGTCGGTGCTGAGCGCATCGGCGCTGTGGTGCGGTACCCGCAAAAGCCCATCCGCACCCGGAATGGCTTCGATGCTGATCACCGGCGTGCTGCTTTGCACCGTGCCGAAGATGGTGGCAAAGGCCACGTCGGCCGCATCGCGCCCGGTGGCAAAGCGCACCAGGCCCATGGGGATGGCGGTGCCTGAGGGGTCAAACAAATACCATCGGTCGCCCACATAGGCTTCCACATAGGCATGAAAGTCGGTCGGCCCCAGCGCGGGGTCGGCCCCGTAGTCGATGCCGGTGGTAAAGCGGGCCGGCACATTGGCTGCGCGGCACAGCGCAATCATCAGGTGTGCAAAGTCGCGGCACACACCCACATGGCTTTGCAGCGTGTCCAGTGCCGAGGTGTTGCTGTTGGAGGTGTTGGGGCTGAAGGCGGTGTGCTGCAGCACCCAGTCACGAATGGCCTGCACCCGGCTGTAGCCCTGCCAGCGCTGGCCGAACTCCTGCTGGGCAAACTGCAGCAGCAAATCCGACTGGCAGTAGCGGCTGGGGTAGAGGTAGGGCAGCACGTTGGTAGGCAGGCGGCTGACCGGCACTTCTGCGATGGTGGCGGGCGCTGCCACCCAATGGTCCAGATCCACCGTGGCCGCATAGGCCACTTGCAGCATGCCGGGCAGGGCGCTAGTACGCAAGACGCGGTTGGTGGAGGGCGGGCTGCTCTCCAGGGTGTAGGCCAGGGGCTGGCTGAAGTGCAGCGACTCGGACACCACCCGCTGGCGCGGCGTGAAGGCCGCGTGCAGGTGAAATACAAAGTCGCCGCCCGGGGGCTGCACTTGGTAGTGCAGCTGGATGGCAAGGCGAAGGCGGATCATGCCCCCTTGTAGGGTGGGCTGCGGTGTCTGTCTGTTCGCTACCGCACGGAGTAGCGGCGCGCCCTCAGGTGCCGGGCAGGCGCAGGGGCTGGTCTTCGAACTCGGTGTTCAGCACCACGGTGCTGGTGGTGCGCGCTACACCGGGAATGGCCTTGATCTGCAGCAGCACCGCCTCCAGGTCGCGGGCATGCGGGGTGCGCACCTTGGCCAGCAGGTCGTATTCGCCGGCCACACTGTGCAGCTCTTGCACCGAGGGCAGCTCGCGCAGGCGGGGGGCAATGTCGCGGCAGTGGGCGCCGCCATCGTTGCGAATCGCCACAAATGCGGTGAAGTTCAGCCCCACGGTGTGCGGGTCCACGCTGATCGAGAAACGGCGAATCACACCGCGCTCCAGCATCTTCTTGACCCGCTCATGCACCGCGGCGGTAGACAAGCCCACATCCGCACCCACCTCGGCGTAAGAACGTCGGCCGTCTTCGCCTAATGCCGTAAGAATTTTGGCGTCGATGGCGTCTGTCTGAATATTTGCTTGCATTGGGCTGGTTTTTCGGTAATATCACGCCCAGCGGCGCTGGTTGCCGTAAATTTTACGGACTATTCATGATTTCGGCACTCAATATTCAGCAAGGCTGGCGTTTGTCGCCATTCTGGCGCCTCATGGTGGCGCTCTGGTTGGTCTACATCGTCTGGGGCACCACTTACTTTGCCATCGGCGTGGCGGTGCACAGCTTTCCCCCGCTGTGGATGAATGCCACCCGCTTCACGTTGGCCGGTGTGATCATGCTGGCCTGGGCCCTGTGGCGCGGCGAAAAGCTGCCCAGTTGGCGCCAGTGGCGCAATGCCGCGTTGGTGGGCGGGCTGATGGTGTTTGTGTCCATGAACCTGGTGGTGTTTGCGCAAAAGCAGGGCATCGGCTCCGGGCTCATGGCCACCGTCATCACCACCATGCCCATGTGGCTGGCGCTGTGGACACGCCTGGGCGGCGAACGTGTGCCCACTACCAGCTGGGTAGGCTTGGTGCTGGGTGTGGCGGGGGCTTTGTTGCTGGCCATGGAGGGCGACTTTTCTGCCAGCTGGCTGGGCGCCCTGGCTGCCTTTGGCGCACCGCTCTGCTGGAGCGTGGGCTCTTACGCATCCCGCAAATTGGACCTGCCGGGCCCTGCCATGGCCTCGGCCACCGAGTGGCTGGCCGGTGGGCTGATGGGGGTGGTAGCAGCGTCGCTCATCGAGCCTCAAGGTGGGCTGAGCAATGTGTCGCACGAGGCCTGGCTGGCCTGGTGGTACCTGCTGGTGTTCGGCACGCTGGTGGCGCTCAACGCCTACCTGTGGCTGCTGCAAAACACTACGGCTGCGGTGGCCGGCAGCTACTCGTTTGTAAACCCCGCCGTAGCCTTGGTGGTGGGCGTAGTCATCGGCAAAGAAGTGCTCACCGGTTGGGTGTTCCTGGCACTGCCGCTGATTGCAGGAGCGCTCGCCATGATCATGTACGGCCCGGCCATTGTGGGTTGGGTGCGTAGCCGCACAGCCCGGGTGTGAAAAGCCGGGCGTGAAAAGTCGGTCTTGAAGGTCGGGGGCAGTCCCCCGGACAAACGCTTTACACCGAGGTCAGCCCGCCGTCCACTGTGTGGGCCAGGCCGGTCACAAAACTGGCGGCATCCGAGCTGAGCCACAGCACTGCGGCGGCCACTTCATCAGGCTCGCCGATGCGACCAATCGGGTGGGCACCCGCTACGGTGGCGGCCACCTTGGGGTCGGCTTGCACGGCGCGCTCCAGCATCACCGTGCGAATCACGCCGGGGCACACCGCATTCACGCGAATGCCTTTGCGCCCGTATTCCACAGCGGCCGATTTGGTCAGGCCAATCACTGCATGTTTGCTCGCGCTGTAGGCCGACATCTTGGGCGCGCCCACCAGCCCGGCCACCGATGCAGTGTTCACGATGGCGCCGCCACCTTGGGCAAGCATCTGCGCAATCTGGTACTTCATGCACAGCCACACGCCCTTGACGTTCACGCCCATGATGCGGTCGAAGGTGGCCTCTTCGCAGTCGGCCAGGCGCATGTGTTCTTCTTCAATGCCGGCGTTGTTGAAGGCGCAGTCCAGCCGCCCGAAGTGCGCCACCACTTGAGTCACCATGGCTTGCACCTGCGCGGCCTGCATCACATCCGCCGCAATGAACAGCGCCTCGGCTCCCAGCGCCTGGACTTGTGCCGTGGTTTCTTCGCCAGCGGCCACGTCGCGGTCGGTCACTGCGACCTTGGCACCCGCACGCGCAAACGCCAGCGCACTGGCCCGCCCGATACCACCGCCACCGCCGGTGACCAGCACCACTTTGTTATCAAACCGGATGTCCATGGAATGCCCTTCGCCACAAAAAAAGGCATCTTAGGCCGCGGCATAGCGCCACGCCCCCGCTGGCGTAACCCGCGCGACAGGGCGCGGGCCGTACCCGCCAGTGCCGGATACTCGGGGCACGTTATTCACCGGAGTTATTGCTGTGCAAATCCAGTCTCACGAAGTCGACCTCTCCACCCCCACCGGCGTGATGCGCTGCACCGTGTACCGCCCCAAGGAGGCTGAGGACGCAGCGCTCAAGCAGTACGCGGCCATCATTCTTTATTCCGAAATCTTTCAGCAGACCGGCCCCATTCGTCGCAGTGCGCAGATCATGGCCGGGCACGGCTTTGTGGTGGTGGTGCCCGAGGTGTTTCATGAGCTCAACCCTATAGGCACCGTGCTGGGCTATGACGACGCCGGGCGCGACAAGGGCAACGCCGACAAAGTAGCCAAGACACTGGAGGCGCACGACACCGATGCGCAAGCCATCATCGACCACCTGTGCGCCTTGCCCTACTGTTCGGGCCGCGTGGGCGCCATGGGCTTTTGCTTAGGGGGAGGGCTGGCCTACCGCGCGGCCATGAACCCGGCCATCAGCGCCACGTCGTGCTTTTACGCCACCGACATCCATTCCGGCATGGTGCCCTCCAACCCCGGCAACGACAGCCTGACCCGCACGCCCGAAATCAAAGGTGAGTTGCAAATGATCTGGGGCAAGCAAGACCCCCACATCCCGCCCGAAGGCCGGGCGCTGGTCTACAGCACCCTGGTGAAGGCCGGTGTGAACTTCACGTGGCACGAATTCAACAGCGTGCATGCCTTCATGCGCGACGAAGGCGAGCGCTATGACGCGGAGCTGCAGCTGCTGGGCTACCAGATGGCGATTGGCATGTTCAGGCGGGTGCTGGGTTGAGCTGAAGGGGAGGAGACTTCACCGCAAACTATTCATTTGCCTTTTGGCACTTTTGCCAGCCCACTCGATCCAGTCAGGATTCGATGGGTTTTTCAGCACCGCAATTCAAACTTCTCGGATGTGAACTCGGTGCTTCGATGTTCTGAATAGACTACTCCGCCTTGGTGTCGCGCCGGAGTTTGACGCTGCAGATGCAGAAGACTATTTGAAGGGGTTTTCAGGCTTTCGGCAGGTCGACGAGTGGGGGTGCTAGGTCGGCTAAAGGCTGATTGCAGTCGTTACGGTTCACTTATTAGGCGTCGTCAAGCGTTCTCTTGAGGAAAAGTCAAACGGCGCAAGACTTGCGACTGCCAACTGACCTCGAACAGCAATTTCGGCACCGCCTAAAAACGGAATATGAGGATGTCACTGCTCTCTAAAGGCGCAGTGCGTCCGTTGTAGTCGACATTCCCTAAGGTTTCTGCGGCAAAAAAACCGACCTCAGTGAGACTGTCAGATGGCCTTCCTCTGACCTCGTGGTAGTCGACTCCAACGATGGAAATAGTGAAGAACTGTGGCAACGAAGGTGCTACCCAATGTCCTTCCGACCGTCGCCATTTGAACGAAACTTCATCATCTCGACTAACAATTTCAACAAAGTCAAAATTGTTATGCAGGTCAATGTACTGGCCTGAAAGCTCTACAGCGATGTTGTCTCCGGCCAGGGGGAAGTTGAATAGATTCATGCGATGTTTGAAACCATTACATACCGGAGTGCGATGCAGGATGACTTGGGTATGCCATGGGAGGACTTCTGGATGACCGCTTCCGCTGCGAAGCTGAGGCACCAACAGTCTGGAAACAGTCGTTCGACGTTGGAGGCCACCGGCACCCAGCAAGCGCCGCGAAGCTGCCAACCTGTTGATGTGTGTACGCGTAGGCCGACAAGTTGGGCATCAGCGCGTCCTCATTGCCCAAAACTCATCGAACTGCGCAGGGAGTTCATCGAGTGGAAACGCATTCTTGAAATGCTTCGAGTCTCGCGTCTGGAACTCGATGAAGCCAACCCTCATTTCGACAGCGAACTCGCCGAGAGCTTCATCGAGAAACAAGTACCCGATTTGGCCAAACAAGGTTTTCTCTGCTTCGCTGTATCCATTAAAGAAAAGAACGATGCCAACCCTCGGTTCGTCGCGAGCCAAGAGGAAGTGAACATCTTTGGATTGGATGGTCTTCCCACCGAATTCAATGTTATTGATGGGTTCACGACGCGGCCGGAACTTGACCCACTTCCATCGTTTCAGGCTTGGCGCGCTGCTATAGAGCGCCTCCACCGCAGGAAATGCCGCCTTGATTCCACCTGCGCTTATTACAAACTCCCGCTTGCCTTCGGTAATTGGGCCGAACTCAAATGTGATGTCGGCATGCACCTTCTCCATGGCTGCACCTAGCCGATTGAAAACGGCATCGCGATCTGACTCCAAAGAGAACAGCTGCGTCTCGTTCGCGGAGAACCACTTCCAGAAGTCTGTTTGCGCAGATGCGTGAGACTTGGGACCGAACAGGCCGAAGAACATAAGCAGGATTACCTTCACGGTGGTCGATTTCATGATGCCAACGTAATGTATATCGCAGAACCTGCGGGATAAGTTTGGAGCAATTTGCGCTGCGAAGCCTCTCTCAGTCTCGCTATCAAGAATTTGAATGTGCTTTTGTAAAGGTATAAAAATACTGACAAACCCCGCAGGTTGTAAGTATTGAAGAAGCGCAAACATTAGACGATTCTCACGTTCAAATTGACCTGTGAACATCGCCTGTTCGGGTGATTGCGCGAAAGACCGCTACCGCTGCATTGCAGCCGTTGGCTTTACCCCGTCACCCCACCCAATTGCCCAACCTGAGCCCCTGCACCCGCTCAAACTCCCCGAGGTTGTTGGTCACCAGCGTGCAATCGTCGGCAAATGCATCTCAGGCGATCCGCAGGTCGTTGCCGCCTATGGGAGCGGCTGCGGCGCGCAGACGGGTGAACTGTCCAGCGTAGTGTTCGCACAAGCTCGCGTTGGTTCCGTAGCACAACAATTTTTTCGTTACTTGAACGACGGCCGCTTGTCGTACTCGCATTCCATCGTCGGCGTTTTCACTTCTTGGCAGTGCTCATACGCCTCGGGCCGGATGGTGGAGCCGCCTGAAAACCGGATCATGTAGGGGGCGAAGCATTCCTGGCTGCGGTAGTAGGCGTCCCACTTTTGCGTGCAACTTTGTTGCTGCGTTAACTCTACGGGTTTGGGGGCACTGGCGGGCATTGCCTGCGGGACGGCATCGGTTTGTTTCGGCGCGAGGAGGCTTTTGGTCTTGGCCGCTCTGGCCTCTGCATCCTGCCGTTCCGTGTCGCCCACGTTGTCTTTGCGGTAACTCACCAGTTTGGCTTTTGCGCGGTACTTCTCGGGCACTACATCCGCCATGTGCGTTTTGCCCTGTTCATCGACCCATTGGTAAATATCCAATGAATGTGCGGGTGATCCGAAGCTGCACAACACGGTCACAACCAGCATCGACTTCAGAAGCCCGCGATGAGCGCCTTTCTCGCCGTGGGTTGGTGTATCCAAATGCATAGTAGGTCGTGGTTGGGTAGGGGATGAGGGCGAGTCAAGCGCTGAAAACAAAGTATGGCACGGCTTTCGGGGCGTGGTTTGCATCTTGTAGTGGACATTCGTATACTGTTGTTTTGTACAGTAAAAATGACTCTATCCAAGCCTATCAAGCCTCCTGGCCTGGCGGCGTCGGCAGCCCCTCCTTATGCCGAGCTGCATTGCCTCAGTAGCTTTAGCTTTCAGCGCGGTGCTTCGCAGCCGGAAGAGTTGGTGCAACGGGCGCGTGCGCTGGGTTATGCGGCCTTGGCGTTGACAGACGAGTGCTCGGTTGCCGGCGTGGTGCGGGCGCATGTGGAGGCACAAAAGGCAGGCGTGCAGTTTTTGCCGGGCGCGGAGTTCCTGGTGCCGTATCCGCAAGCCGGTGCGGCGGGGGAGGGCATGGCTGCCAGTGCCTTCACCGTGGTGGTGTTGCCGCACAACCTGCAGGGCTGGGGCAACCTGTGCGAGTTCATCACCCGCGCGCGCATGGCGGCGCCCAAGGGTGACTACCGGGTCGCCTGGCTGGGGCAGCCGGATCCCTCGCCCTGGCACACGCTGCGGCACTGCGAGGTGCTGCTGCACCTGCCACTTGCTATCAAAACAGAAGCTGCTTGCGCAATAGCGATGAGCGCTAGAGGCCTGTTTGGCACTAATTGCTGGCTGGCAGTCACTGCAGGGCTGGGCGGCATGCAGGCTTTGGAGCGCGCGCACTGGCAGCAGATTGCGGCGGCAAGCGGCTTGGCCCCACTCGCCACCGGGCAGGTGCGCATGCACACCCGCTCGCGCAAGCCGCTGCACGATGTGCTGACCGCCGTGCGCTGCGGCCTGCCGGTGGCGCAGTGCGGCTTTGCGCTGCAGGCCAATGCCGAGCACCACCTGCGCAGCCGCGACCGGCTGGCGGCCCTGTTCGCGCCTGATGAGCTGGCCCACACGCAGGTGGTGGCGGGGCGCTGCAGCTTCACGCTCGATGCGCTGCGCTACCAGTACCCCATGGAGGCGGTGCTGCCCGGCCACACCCCGGCGCAGACCCTGCGGCAATACACCGAAGCGGGCGCCTTGGAGCGTTACCCGGCGGGTATGCCGCCCCATGTGCGCACACAGGTGGAGCATGAGCTGGCCCTGATTGCCTACATGAAGTACGAGATGTATTTCCTCACCGTGCACGACCTGGTGCGCTTTGCGCGAGAGCGCGGCATTTTGTGCCAGGGGCGGGGCTCGGCGGCGAACTCTGCAGTCTGCTACTGCTTGGGCGTGACCGAGGTGGACCCCAGCCGTATGAACGTGCTGTTTGAGCGCTTCATCTCCAAAGAGCGCGACGAGCCACCCGACATTGATGTGGACTTTGAGCACCAGCGGCGCGAAGAGGTCATTCAGTACATCTACGCCAAATACGGCCGGGAGCGCGCCGCCATTACCGCCGTGGTGGCCAGCTACCGGCCACGCAGCGCCCTGCGGGATGTGGGGCGTGCGCTGGAGATTCCCGAGGTGCTGATTACGGCCATGGCCAAGGAGCACCCGGGCATGTACAGCCGTGCAGTGCTGGTGGAGCGGCTGCAGGCTGCTATCGAAAAAGTAGCTGGTGGCGCAGATTCCATGAGCGCTGGAGGTGGTTTTGATGTTCAATCTCCGGCGGGCAGCGTGGGGGGCGGGAGCCAGAGCGGCAGGGCGCCCAGCTCCGTGTCCCCCGCCCGCGTTGCGGGCTCCTCCTTGACCTACGCTGAACGCCCTGCCGCTCTGGCTCCCTCAGGTGGCGTTGCTGCTGGCGGTCTGTTGGTGGACGGCTCACCCCTGCCGCCTTTGCGCCGCTTGCAACTCTGGCTGGACCTGGCCACGCAGCTACAAAATTTCCCCCGTCACCTCAGCCAACACGTAGGCGGCTTTGTGCTCACGCAAGGCCCGTTGACGCGGCTGGTGCCGGTGGAAAACGCGTCCATGCCGGACCGCTCGGTCATTCAGTGGGACAAGGACGACCTAGACGCGGTGGGCCTGCTGAAAGTGGATGTGCTGGCCCTGGGCATGCTCAGCGCCATACGCCGCTGCCTGCACCTCATCGGCCAGTGGCGCGGCGCGCCTATGCGCATGCAGGACGTGCCTGCCGAAGACCCCGCCACCTACGCCATGATCTGCCAGGCCGATACGGTGGGTGTGTTCCAGATCGAGAGCCGCGCGCAGATGAGCATGCTGCCTCGCCTGAAGCCAAAGTGCTTTTACGACCTGGTGGTCGAGGTGGCCATAGTGCGGCCGGGGCCGATTCAGGGGGGCATGGTGCACCCCTACCTCAAGGCGCGTGCCAATCCTCAGGCAGTGACATATGAGTCGCCGGCACTGAAAGAAGCTTTGAAGCGCACCCTGGGTGTGCCGATTTTTCAGGAGCAGGTGATGCAAATCGCCATGGCGGCGGCCGACTTCACGGCGGGCGAGGCCGACCAGCTGCGCCGCTCCATGGCCGCGTGGAAGCGCAAGGGCGGTGTGGGCAAGTTCTACGACCGGCTGGTGGGCGGCATGCTCAAAAACGGCTACACACAAGAGTTTGCCGACAGGCTGTTCAAGCAGATTGAGGGCTTTGGCGAATACGGCTTCCCCGAGAGCCACGCGGCCAGTTTTGCCTTGCTGGTGTACGTGAGCTGCTGGCTTAAGCGGCATGAGCCGGCTTGTTTTCTGGCAGCCATGCTCAACAGCCAGCCGCTGGGCTTTTACGGCCCGGCGCAACTGGTGCAAGACGCCCGCCGTCATGGTGTGGAAGTGCGCGGCGTAGATGTGCTGCACAGCGCGTGGGACTGCTCGCTGGAGCAGCCGCAAGAACCCCACCCGGCAGCGCTGCAATCCGCAGCGCAGCACCCCGCGCCCAACGGATGGGCGCTGCAAACCCAACCCGCTATCCGCCTGGGGCTGCGCATGGTGAGTGGCTTGCAGCAGGTGGTGGCAGAGCGCATCTGCGCTGCGCGCGCAAACGGGCCTTTCACCAGCACCCAAGATTTGGCCCTGCGCTGCGCCCTCGATGCAGGCGACCTTAAGGCGCTCGCCAGCGCCGATGCCCTCATCAGCCTCAGCGGCCACCGTCGCCAGCAGGTGTGGGACGCTTCAGCGCTGCGTCCCGCGCCCGCACTGCTGCAAGGCGTGCCGATCGAAGAGGATGTGTTGGAGCTGCCCCCGGCAGAGGAGGGGGAAGAAGTGACCTTCGACTACGCCGCCACTGGTCTCACTTTGCGCTCGCACCCCTTGCAGCTATTGCGCGAGCAGCTATCAAAAAAGAAGCTGCTCACGGCGGCCCAGATGCGCGATTACCCCAGTGGCCGCTTGGTGCGGGCCTGCGGCATCGTCACCGCGCGCCAGCAACCGGGCACCGCCAAAGGCGTGGTGTTCGTGACGCTGGAGGACGAAACCGGCAGCGTGAACATCATTGCCTGGAAGGCGGTGAAAGAGCAGTTCCGCGACGCGGTGTACCGCGCCCGGCTGATGGCCGTCTACGGCGTTTGGCAGCGCGACGAGGCCACCGGCGGCCAAGTCCGCCATGTGATTGCCAAGCGGGTGGTGGACATGACACACCTGCTGGGGGAGCTGGCCACCACCAGCCGGGACTTTCATTGAGGAACTGAATCCAAAAGCCATCGGCGTGCGTATCCGGTGGATGAACCACCGGATCAGCCTCTTCTTTGCACTCTTGACCACCCTGGCGAACCCCGCAGCCCTGGCTGCCGGCTTTTCGCCCGTGGATGTGTTGAATTTTTTGACTCCCTCGCGCACCCACACCTTGCACGAGGGGATCACTTACGGCCCATTACACCGCCAGCGCCTGGATGTCTATGTGCCAAGCGCCGCCCAACCGCCCAAGGGGTGGCCTGTGGTGGTGTTCTATTACGGCGGCTCCTGGAACCGTGGCGAGCGGGCGCAGTACCGCTTCGTAGGGGAGGCGCTGGCCTCGCGCGGAATACTCACCCTGGTGGCCGACTACCGGCTGTACCCCGAGGTGCGTTACCCCGATTTTTTGCGGGACAGCGCGGCCGCCTTGTCCTACGGGTTGGACCATGCCGCTGCCTGGGGCGGCAACCCCGACAAGGTGTATGTGATGGGGCACAGCGCGGGCGCTTACAACGCCGCCATGATGGCGCTGGATCCCCGGTGGCTGGCTGCCCACGGGCGGTCCCCCCAACAGTTGGCCGGCTGGATAGGCTTGGCCGGCCCGTATGACTTTCTGCCCCTGACCAATGTGGACGCCATGCCGGTATTCCATCACCCGAACTACCCCGCCAACAGCCAGCCACTCGACCATGTGCAGCCGGGCGCTCCACGTGCCTTGCTGCTGGCGGCCTTGGAAGACGATTTGGTCAATCCCCGGCGCAATACCGCGGGGCTGGCGGGCCGGCTGAGCGCAGCCCAAGTGCCGGTGCTGGTGAAAATGCACACCCGGGTGAATCACATCACGCTGGTGGCGGCTTTGTCACGCCCCCTGCGGTGGATGGCGCCGGTGCTGGACGATGTGGTGCAGTTCATCCAAGCACCGGCCCGCCCTTAAACATTGTTGAGCAGGTCGTAAATCGCACAGCGGTGGTGCAAGCGCACCTCAGGCCCGGGCATAGCCCGAACGGACAGCCCCTGCGTACGCTGCCGCACCGAGTGGAATCGGCCCACGCAAAACAATGGCTCCGAGCGCTCAGGATGTCATCTTGATGCAGGCTCAACCAACCCAAGCACGGGAGCCCCCATGAAACTAAAAGCCCTTTCCATCGCTACTTTGCTGTGCCTGACTGCGGGCGCGCAAGCCGGAACCATGAGCGTGTATTTGAACCAAACTGCGCCTGGCTACTGGCAAGCGGACTATGACTCCGACTTCCTCACCGGCCCCCTGCTGGGCGGCGCGGCACATGTGGCCGGCACCGACACCATCACCTTTCAAAACGCCAGCGGTCCCTGGGCAGAGGGTGCGTACTATGTGGAGCTGAACTTCATGGAGCAGGCCAGCGGCAACGTTCCGACCCGGGACCCGATCACCGTCACATCCGCCACGTTGAACCAGATCCCGATCAGCTACATGGCCACGCGCTCTTTTGATATTGATGGCACCACCAACCCCACCTTTGTGTTCAAGGTGAATGGTTACAGCAATATTGCCAGTACCGGTTATCACGGCTCCATTTCGGTGACAGCGGTTCCTGAGCCTGAGACCTACGCCATGTTGCTGGCCGGTTTGGGTCTGATGGGCGCCATTGCCCGCCGCCGCAAGGACAAGGCTGCCTGAGCCGCGGCTCAAAACCTAGTTGACGGGCGGGCCTTCGGGCCCGCTTTTGCGGTTGGCTACACAATGCCGGTGTACGATGTCACGCAGGGTTTCACAACACTGCTTGAGGCATTTTTTGATGACGGACACTACCCACCTGGAAGCCAAAGTACTGTTGCTGGAGCACGATGCCCACCAGTGCAAGCTGCTCTCTGATTTTTGCGATTCTGTAGGTTTGCTCCCCTTGCTGCGCACCTCCCATGACGCATTGGGCTGCCTCGAACAAAACAAAGACCTGGCAGGTGTGCTGCTCGCGGAAGACTTGCCCTGTGGCACCCATGATGCGCTGCATCTTGCCGAGTCGATCCACCGCTTGCGCCCCGAGCTCCCGATTTTTTTACGCAGGACCACCACCGGCGACTTGAATGCGCTGTACCGGGAGTTCATCCGCTACCCCTGGGCTACGGGGGAGATCGAGCAGTTGCGCCTCGGCGTCGAGCGCTCCATCTTCAGCCTGCGCTACCCCACGGCGCTGGTAGAAGGGATTGTGGATCTGACCTTGTCCTCCATGCGGTCCATGTTTCCCAACGCGACCGTGACGGCCGAGCCCCCTTATGTGGTGCACGACCGCATCATCCATGGCGAGGTCTCTACCATCATCCCTCTGGAGAGCTCATGGTGTCGCGGTTACATGATGCTGCAGACCGAGGAGAGCGCCCTCCGGCAGGGCATGCTCAAAGGCTTCAGTTATGACGGCGTGGGCGGTGAGCTCAACTTCCGGGATCTCAACAACATGTTGGGCGAGACCACCAACCTGATCTGGGGGGCGTTCAAGAACCGCTATATCGCCCCCATCAGCGTTTCGACCCAGTTGGCCCAAGTGCCGATCGTGATCAATCACGCCCACAAATACATTTCCTTCGGCTCACCCGATCCTCAGCTTTGCGTGCGTTACTCGCTCAGCGAGAGCAGCCGCCGGGGCGGCCAGCCACTGGTGATCGTGCAGCGGTTTATATTCAACCTCCATTGGTCACCCGAGCAATTTGCGGAATATGCAGCCTCCAACTCCAGCGAGGCGGGTGAACTTGATTTGTTTTAAATGGCGCCAAGCGCCACTGACAGTGCGGACAGGAAGTAGGTAGAGATGGCGAATGTTTTGGTAGTGGACGACTCCAGCACGATGCGGGAGATCGTCTCCAGCTACTTACAGCAACATGGATTCGAGGTCACACTGGCCACCGACGGGCGCGATGGGCTCTTGCAGCTAGACGCAGACCCCGGTATCAAACTGGTCATCAGCGATGTGAACATGCCCAATATGGATGGCTTGGCCATGGCCGAAAAAATCCGGACCGAGCAGGGCAACAAGCAGGTGCACATCATCATGCTGACCACCGAGGACAACCCCGTGATGCGCGCGCGCGGCCGCGCCATTGGCGTGACCGGCTGGATCGTCAAGCCCTTCCGCGGCGACGCGGTGCTCGGGCCATTCAAGAAGTTTTGTGGCTTGGTGTAAGGGCAGGGCCCTTACACCGCTTCGGGCATCCCGCTGTGGAGCGAGCGGGTGATTGCCAGCCCGATGCGGGTTGCCTCCATGGCATCCGACAAGGTCAGCGTGAGCTGGCGCTCCCCGCGACAAGCCGCGACGAACTCACCCATCTCAGCGGCAAAAGCCGCCTCAAAGCGCTCGTAAAAGTCCTTGAGCACCGCATGCCGCACCCCATGGGCATCGCTGGTTACCACCCGGTCACGGGCGGCGTGCTCACCAACTAGCAGCTTGCCTGCGGTCCCGATTACCTCTGTGCTGGTTTCATGCCCGTGGGCCATGGTGCGCGACGCATAGAAAACGGCTTTGGCACCGCCCTCAAAATCCACGATCGCCAAGCCGTTGTCCACGTCTCCAAACTCGCTCAATCCCGGGTGCAGGGCGACGGTACCTGTGGCGTACGCCTTGAGCGCTTTGGGGCGCCCCAGCATCCAGCGGGCCAGGTCAATGTCGTGCACGCTGCAGTCCATGAAAATACCGCCCGAAGTCGGTGCAAAGCGCACAAAAAAGCCATCCGGGTCATTTTGGTCGCAGGTTTGCGAACGCACGATGAAGGGGCGCCCGATCTCACCGGCCGCAATACTGGCCTGTGCCGCACGGTAGCTGGGGTCAAAACGACGCACAAAGCCCACCATGGCGATCAGGTCGGGGTGCTTGTCGGCTTCGGCCAGCACCCGCTCACAATCGGGCAGGTTCAGGGCGAGGGGCTTTTCCACAAACACATGCTTGCCGGCTTGCAGGGCGGCAATCGCTTGGTCGGCGTGCAAAGAGGTCGGGGTGACGAGCACCACCGCATCCACATCCGGGCTGGCCAGCAGGTCCTCAAAGCGGGCATACACCCGCTGGATGCCCAGCTCGGTGCTCGCATACGTCCGCTCTGTCTCCACCGGGCTGCAAGCCGCGGTGAGCACACAGTTGCGGGTGCTGAAGGCCAGGGCTTGGGCATGGCGCTGCCCCAAACGGCCGAGGCCGACGATGCCAATACGCAAAGGCGAGGTCATGCTGCGGCTTAGAAGGGAATGATGCGGTTGCTGGCAGCGCTCTCGGCTGCGGCGTCGGCAAGAATCTGTGCGTCCACACCGTCTTGCACGGTGGTCCGGAAGCTACCGCCGTTTTGCAGTTGGGTAAAGAAGTGCTCAATCTCCAGGCGATAGGCTGCAGCGTAGCGCTGCAGGAAGAAGGCTTCGGGGTTGTCTTGTGAGGTGCCTTGGGCCGTGGCCTGGGTTACCTCGCTGGGCTTGTGGTTACCGCATTGCAGCATGCCTTTGGAGCCAATCACTTCAAAGCGCTGGTCATAACCATAGGCGGCGCGGCGTGTGGTGTTGATCTGGCACAGGCGGCCTTTGACGGTTTTGATGGTCACCGCAGTGCAGTCAAAGTCCCCGGCCTTGCCGATGGCGGGGTCGGTCAGGCAGGAGCCGGTGGCGCTTAGCCACGCCGCCTTGTCGCCATCGCCGCACAAGATCCAGCGGAACACGTCAAAGTCGTGGATCAGCATGTCGCGGAAGATGCCGCCAGACTGCTGGATGTATTCCACCGGTGGCGCGCCGGGGTCACGGCTGGTGATCACCAGCATTTCGGGGTTGCCGATGTCGCCACGGTCCAAGCGGATCTTGGCTTCGTTAAACGTCGGGTCAAAACGGCGCTGGAAGCCGATCATGCAAGCCACGCCGGCGGCGGATACGGCTTGGGCTACTGCCTCTGCACGTTGAACGGACAAATCAACTGGCTTTTCGCAGAAGATGTGCTTGCCCGCTGCTGCTGCGCGGGAAATCAGGTCGCTGTGGGTGGTGGTGGGGGAGCAGATGGCGACTGCGTCGATGTTTTTGTCGGCAAACACGGTGTCGATGTCTGCCACTTGTGCGCCAAGCGTTTGTGCCAAGTCGGCTGCTGCTGCAGGCATGGCGTCGCAAACGTATTTGAGTTGCACGCCCGATTGGGCGGCGAGGTTGGTGGCATGGATGCGGCCAATGCGGCCCGCGCCGAACACTGCGACGTTTTTCATGAAAGTTCTTGTCTCCGTTTGGTTATGGGTATCTAGTCACGCGCGCGCAACGCGAAGCCACAACTATACGAAAAAAAGTCGTTTATGAAAATATTTTTCCAAAGTAAATTTCAAATGAAATATTAATTTTTTAAAACGTTAGGACTCAGTGGGTGCCGAAGTGGGGCGGTAGGGCAGCTCCAGCGCATACGCCAGTGAGATGAACAGGCTTTGCGCCAGACCCATGGTGCTGGTGAGCGCCCGGAAGCCGAAAGTGGAGTTGTCCTGCACGATGAGCACGGCCTCAGCGTCTTTGGCCAGCGGGCTCATGCGGCTGTCGGTGATGGCAATTACCCGTGCGCCGCGCTCTTGGGCCAAGGCCACGGCGGCCAGGGTTTCTTCCGCGTACGGCGCGAACGAAATCGCCAGCATCACATCACCTGGGCGTACCGAGCGCATTTGGCCCAAGTGCATATGGCCCAGTGCAGACATGAGGCACACCCGCTTGTCGGTGTGCTGCAGCGCGTAGTCGAGGTAGACCGCAATGGGAAAGGAGCGGCGTGATGCTGCAATCCAGATGCAATCCGTTTCGCGCAGCATGTTGACGGCTTTTGTGAACGTGATTTCGTCGAGGTTCGCTTCCAACTCATGCATGGCCGCTTGGCTGCCGGCCAGAAATTCTCGGGCAATCTCCACGCTGGACAGGCTGCCTGCGCCGGAATCGATGATGTCGCGTATGCGGGAGCGGTAGTTGCGGCTGGGGGCGAGCTGGCGAGTCAATCCCTCGCGGAATACCAACTGCATCTCCGAGAAGCCCGAAAACCCGAAGTGCTTGGCAAATCGCACCACTGCCGAGGGCTGCACTTGGCAGCTTGCGGCCAGTTGCTGGATGCCCTCAATCCCAATGTGGTCACGGTGTTGCTCCACGTATTTGGCAATCACCTTAAGCTGCTTGCTCAGTGTGTCGTACTCCGAGGTAATGCGTGCGATCAGCTGGTCGACGGGGGTCTTGTCCTTGCCCTTGGATGCCATGTGCAGAGTCTTTCGTTGTTGTGAGGCGGGGTGCACTATGTGGAACTAAATTTCTCTTCGTATTCTGATTGAAAACGAGGTTCCTCGCCGCTGGGGTGTACCCGCACGCGACAGGCTGCTTACACCGCAAGGTAGGGGTCTTTACCCATATTTTCTGCAAAGTAGAGACGGAAATCGCCGGTCTTTTCGGCAAAGTTCAGGGACGACGGGCTCATACCCACCGCCACTAGCACCTGTTGCAGGGCGCGGATGGCTTGCATATCCGGGTCCTGGTCAATCACGACATCCAATATGCCTTGCTGTAGGTATTGCCGGTGGTCGTCTGAGATTTCATGGGTGATCCAGCACACTTTGTCTTTCGCAAAACGCTGCAATGCGGCGTGAATGCCGGGTGAGCCCGCGCCGGTGTTGTAGAGGCCCACCACATCGTGCTTGCCTTGCAAAGCTTTTTTGAGCGCGAGATAGCAGCGGTCCGGATCGTCATGGGTTTCAGCTACGTCCGAATCGCAGCGCAAATGCGGAAACTGCGCTCTCAGTACATCGCGGCAACCGCTGCTGCGCTCAATGTGGCCCAAGTAATCCAGCCGGCTTGAGAGCATGAGAATTCTGCCCTCGCGGTGACACAGCCGCCCCAGCAGGTAGCCCGCAGTCCGGCCCGCGGCATAGTTGTCAATGCCCACATAGTCGGCCTGCGGTACGTCATTCACGCGGGTGACCACCATGGCTACATGCTCTCCGTTGGCGCGCGCTTGTTGCAGCGCCTGACGCACTGCCGGGGTATCCGGCGCTGCCACGATCAGAGCTTTGCGTTGGTAGCGGCGTGGCCCGATCGCGCGGACCAGAGCCATTTCGTCTTCCTCCGGGGTGGTTATGCGGTGCACAACGAGCCGCTTGTCGAGCATGGCTACGCCGCGCTGCATGGCCTGATTCAAGCGTTTGAAAAAAGGTGATGGGTTGTCCGGCAGCACGATATCGATGTGTACCAGTCCATGCCGGGTCTCGGGTAGCACCCGTGGCACGCCCAGCTGGCGCGCTGCCTGTACCACCTTCTCGCGTGTCTTAACCGAGGCGGTGTCGCGCTCGTTCAGCACCCGGTCAACGGTGGCAATGCTGACCCCTGCCAGTGCGGCAATTTCGGTGAAACGGGCCGTCTTTTTTTTGCGATGAGGGTTAACCATGATTTGACGATTTTTCGTCAATTATTGCGCAAATTTTTGACGCACTGGCCCCTACATTGCGCAGGTCGCGCTGCATCGGCAGTTCCGATTTGACACAGGAGACAACAATGAAAATCGCCTTAGATCCTTACATGATCAGGCACTTGAGCCTGAGCGAGCTGCCCGCTGCGGTCGCTGCGTTGGGTTATGACCAGATCGAACTCTCCCCCCGCTCTGACTTTCTGGACTGGTGGGTCATGCCCCGAGCTACCAAGGAACGCATGGCCGGTTTCAGGGCTGCCATGAAAGCTTCCGGCGTCGGTTTGGCCTCCCTGCAGCCCATGTACCGCTGGGCCAGCCCGTTTGAGGACGAGCGCCAGTGGGCCATGCGTTGCTGGAAGAAGGCTATTGAGGTTGCCGTGGAGATGGATTGCCAGTTGATGGTGTCCGAATTCGGCCGGGGTTCTTCTCCAGAGCGCTCGGTAGGGGAGCGCCCGGGTGCTAACACCAAAGAGATGTGCGAAGCCGCCTGGTTCCGCTCCATGGATGAGTTGCTGCCTATCTTTGAGCGTGAAGGCATCACGCTGTCGGTGGAGCCACACCCCGAAGACTGGGTAGAGACCATGCAGCCCGCTGCGGACATCGTGAAGAACATCGGCTCCAAGGCGTTGAAGCTGTCTTACATCGCACCGCACACCTTCTATTACGGCGATGACATGGCAGCCTTGATCAAAGAGGCGGCTCCTGTACTGGCCCATGTGCGGGTGGCGGATACCTTTAATCACAAGAAGAGCAGCCAACTGCGCTACATCGTCAACCCTCCGGGCTCTGACCAAATCCGGGTGCACCAGCATTTGGACATGGGGCAAGGGGAAATTGACTGGGATCTCTTTTTTAAGACGCTGGCAGAAGTGAAGTTCGATGGCGTGATGTCTTCCTGCGTGTTTGCGTGGGAAGACCGCGCGGAGGACTCCAGCCGCTTTATGCGCAGCGAAATGCAGCGCTACCTCGACAAGTTTTCCAACAAGTAACAACCCTCAGGAGATATTCCATGACTTTGAAAATTGGTGTTATCGGCACCGGCATGATCGGCCGCGACCATACACGTCGCATTCAACAAGTGCTCGCAGGTGCAGAAGTGGTGGCCCTGTCCGACGTGAACGCGGCCAGCGCCGAAGCCGTTCGCAAAGACCTCGCACCCAACGCCAAGTTGTACGACACCGGCGAAGCATTGATAGCGGCACCTGAAGTGCAAGCGGTGCTGGTGACCTCTTGGGGTGCCACCCATGAGCCCTATGTGTTGGCCGCTATTGCTGCCGGCAAACCCGTGTTCTGCGAAAAGCCCTTGGCCACTACCGCAGAAGGCGCACGCCGCATTGTGGATGCGGAGGTCAAGTTCGGCCGTCGTTTGGTGCAAGTGGGTTTCATGCGCCGTTACGACGCAGGTTACGTAGCGCTGAAGCATGCGGTGGAAAATCACACCGGCGCACCCATCCTGGTGCACGCCGCGCATCGCAACCCTGCAGTGCCTGAGGCTTACCTCACGCCCATGGCAATTCACGACACCATGATCCATGAGATCGATGTGTTCCGTTGGTTGCTGAATGACGACTACGTATCTGCCCGCGTGCTTTACCCCCGCAACGCTGCCCGCAGCCACACCAAGTTGCGCGACCCTCAAGTGGTGGTGCTGGAAACCCAGAAGGGAGTGCTGATCAACGTAGAAATTTTTGTGAACTGTGCCTACGGCTACGACATCCAATGCGAAGTGGTGGGTGAAGAAGGCACCGCCAAGCTCCCCGAGCCGATGACTGTAGACATGCGCCTGGGCGCCAAGCGCCAGAGCACGATCCTCACTGACTGGAAAGACCGCTTTGTGGCCAGTTACGACGTGGAACTGAACCACTTTATCGCTGCGGCCTCGAAAGGCGGCGCGACCGGCCCCAGTGCATGGGACGGCTTTGCAGCTGCAGTCACGTCCGACGCGTGTGTGTTGGCACAAGAAAGCAACGGTCAGGCTGTTGCGATTGAGTTGCCCGCTCGTCCTTCCCTCTACAACTAATCAACCCATTTTTGAGATCAACCATCATGCGTTTCTCTTTGAGCCATATCTTGGCACCTCGTCAATCTCCCGCAGAGTTTTTCGCCATGGCCCGCGCCTTGGGCGTGACCGATGTGGAAATCCGTAACGACACCCCCAATGTCGTGGGCACGTTGGCACCTGCTGACGTCAAGGCCGCAGCCGCAGCTGCTGGCGTGAGACTGTTGTCCATCAACGCGTTGTACCCCTTCAACGTATGGAACGACGAGCGCCGTGCCCAAACTGAAAAGTTGGCCGACTACGCTGCCGCATCCGGCGCTGACGCTTTGGTAATGTGCCCGCTGAACGACGGTACGCCCGTGTCCCAAGCAGAGGTGGTGACCGCACTCAAAGCCATCAAGCCGATTTTGGAGTCCCTGGGTATCAAGGGCCTGGTGGAGCCGCTGGGTTTCCCTGTGTCTTCCCTGCGCCGCAAGGCCGACGCGATTGCGGCCATCAAGGAAGCCGGTGGCGAAGGCTTGTTCAAGCTGGTGCACGATACCTTCCACCACCACTTGGCGAGCGAAACCGAGTTCTTCCCTGAGTGGACGGGCCTGGTGCACATCTCTGGTGTGGCGGATGCTGACGTGTCAGTCGACAAGATGCTGGACGCCCACCGCGTGCTGGTCGACAAGCGAGACCGTTTGGGCAACATCCCCCAAATTCGCGCCCTACAAGCAGCGGGCTACACCGGTCCCTTCAGCTTCGAGCCCTTCGCTACAGAAGTGCAAGAATTGACTGATCCCCAAGCCGCACTGGCTGACAGCATCGGTTGGATCCGCGAGCAGGTCGCTGCCTGATTTATCAGATCCTCGCCCACCTTATCAAGGCCAGCGCAAGCTGGCCTTTTTATTTGTGGGTAGGGGTGAGCGATCCGCAGCGGTGCACTGTGCCATGCTGATCGCGCTTTAACCGGCCCTTCGAAGGGAAAGCAGTGGCTCGTCGGTTGACAGTCCACTACAGGCTGTACGGCACCAATAAGCTGTAAATCCGAGCCCTCTTGAAGAAGATTCAGCGGGTTACCTTGTCGAAGCATCAGTCGGCAATGCCGCATGAAGCATGTTTCCGGCTAGCGTGTACCGCTGGTAGCGGCCATGAAAAAGGCCACCCGAAGGTGGCCTTTGGCGTGTGTGAGGGCAGGCTTAGCGGCCGCGCTTCTTGTTACGGTATTGGTCCGCCACCACTGCGATCACGATGATGGCTCCTTTGACCATCTCTTGGTAGTAGGCGTCAATACGGATGAAGGTAAAGCCGGACATCATCACCCCCAAAATCAGCACGCCGATCACGGTGCCGGTTACACGGCCCAAACCACCGACTAACGAGGTGCCGCCAATCACAACGGCTGCAATCGCATCCAGCTCATACATCACGCCCATGCCGGACTGGCCGGAGATTGCACGGGCGGCGGTCACGCTACCGGCAATGCCGCTGAGCAGGCCGGCAATGGCGTAAATCCAGATCAGGTGGCGGTTCACATTGATGCCGGACACCAGTGCAGCCTGGCGGTTGGCGCCGATGGCGTAGGTGATTTTGCCAAAGCGGGTGTACCGCAGCACCACGTGGAAGATCATCGCAATGGTCAGGAAGATGTACACCGGGTTAGCACCAGAGCCGATCCACGCAAAATCATCGGTCAGCATAGACACAGGCATGCCGCCGGTGAACCACTTGGCAAAGCCGCGTGCTGCCACCATGGTGCCCAAAGTGGCAATGAACGGGGGGATGGCGGTGTAGGCAATCAGGGAGCCATTGAGCAGCCCGATCAGCAGGCCGGCGGTCATTCCGGCAAGGATGGGCCAGATCACCGGCAGATCAGTCAGCCCGGGGAAAATCGCCCGCGGAAAGTCTGACACCTGCGCCAAGCTGGCGGACACCACTGCAGCGGCCGCTACTACCGACCCGGATGACAGGTCAATACCGCTGGTAATGATGACCAGGTTCACGCCCACTGCAATGATGCCGATAACCGACATTTGCAAAATGATGATCTGGAGCCGCTCCAGGTTGAAGATGAAGCTCTGGCCGTTCACGTACCAGCCCAGTGCTTCGAAAAACAGGCTGATACCAATCAGCACCATCAGGATGCTGGCTTCCGGGGGAAGCTTGAATTTGGGTGTGCTGCCCAGGCTAGGGGATGCGGAGACGGTAGAAGTAGTCATGGTTGCGTCTTTCGGGGGATTACTTGGCAGCTAGGTCCATGATGGACACCTGATCTGCATCTTTGCGGTCCAGAATGCCGGTGACCGCGCCTTCGTGCATCACGACAATGCGGTCACTCATACCCAGCACTTCGGGCATTTCTGAGGAAATCATGAGAATGGCCACGCCCTGGCCCGCCAATTCGGAGACCAGCCGGTGGATCTCGGCTTTGGCACCCACGTCGATGCCACGGGTTGGCTCATCCAGAATCAAAATCTTCGGGTTAGTCAGCAGCCAGCGGCCCACCAGCACTTTTTGTTGGTTGCCACCGGACAGGTTCTGAATGATTTCATTCATGTCCGGTGTTTTGACGCGCAAGCGCTTGGCCATGGCGATGCAGTCTTCATGCAGCTTCTTGCGCTCCACAAAGCCGAAGAAGACATAGCGGCTGTTGAGCACCGCGCTGTCCATGTTGTCCTGAATATTCAGGGAGAGGAAGCAGCCGGTGTCTTTGCGGTCTTCGGTCAAAAACGCCATGCCACAGGCCATGGCCTTGGCCGGTGTGTCAATCCGTTCCTCTTTACCGTGGATGGTGATCGTACCTGCGTGTGCCGGTGTGACGCCGAACAGCGTCTCGGCCACATTGGAGCGGCCGGAACCCACCAGGCCCGCCATGCCGACGATCTCACCCGCACGCACATCAAAGCTTACATTTTTGAATACGCCGTTGAGCGTGAGGTTTTTGATGGACAGCACCACCTCGCCGATCGGCACTTCCTGCTTGGGAAACATCTGGGTAATCTCGCGGCCCACCATCATTTTGATGATGTCGTCGCGCGTTACCTCGGTAGAGAGTTTGGTGGCAATGTATTTGCCATCACGGAACACCGAGAACTCATCGGCAATCTCGAAGAGCTCGTTCATCTTGTGGGTGATGTAGATGATGCCCTTACCCTTGGCTCGCAGGTTGCGAATGATGGCAAACAGGTGCGACACCTCTTTTTCAGTCAAGGCCGAGGTCGGCTCATCCATGATGAGCACGTCGGAGTTGTAAGAGACCGCCTTGGCAATCTCCACCATCTGGCGATTGGCCACCGACAGGGTTTGAATCTCTGCCTTCGGATCAATATCAATATTCAGGGTGTTGAAAAGCTCTGCGGTCTGTTTGTACAGTGCGGTGTGGTCTACAAAACCGAAAGCGTTCTTTGGTTCGCGGGTGATCCAGACGTTCTCGCCCACGGTCATGTGGGGCATCAGGTTCAGCTCCTGATGGATCATGGCGATGCCCTTGTTGAGCGCGTCAATCGGTGACTTGAGCGTGATGCGTTGACCCTTGAGGCTGATCTCCCCTTGGTCCGGTATGTAGATACCGGCAATGATTTTCATCAGCGTGGATTTGCCCGCGCCGTTCTCACCCATCAAGGCGTGTACCGTGCCCGCGCGAAGCTTGAAGCCAACGCCGTCCAGGGCAATCACCCCAGGGAATCCCTTGCGGATACCGAGGATTTCTAAAAGAGGGGGGGCACCGGCCTGCGTGGGCAGTGCGGGTGCTTCCAAAGTGGCAGTTTCAGACATCCTGATTTCTCATATTGAAAACAAACAGCAATGCAACCCGCCGGGTTGCATTGCATGCGGTGGCTTGTCAGTTAGTTCTTGCCGGAGTACTTGCTCAAATTAGCAGGTGTTACCAACTCAAAAGGCACGTTCACGAAACGGTCTACAGGTTGTTTCTTGATCAACTTAATCGCAGCTTCCACCGCGCCGGAGCCTTGGCCAGCAGCGTTCTGGAACACAGTCACTTTCAAGTCACCAGCTTTCATGGAAGCCAGCGCATCAGGGGTGGCGTCAATACCGGCCACGATGCTGGCAGGTGTCCACTTCTTGGCAGCCTTCAAGGCGTTGATAGCGCCGATAGCCATTTCATCGTTGTTGGCGATGATCGCGTCAAACTTCACGCCGGAAGACAACCAGTTCGTGGTGATGTCCTGTCCCTTGGTACGGTCCCACGCGCCTTCGCGCTTGTCTGCAATCTTGATTCCGCTGCACTCTTGGGTGGCCACCACTTCCTCGATATCCTTGGTGCGTGTGCGCGCTGCTTCGTTGGACAGTTCGCCCATCAACACCAACACTTGGCCCTTACCCTTTAGCAAGCGGCAAACTTCTTGAGTTTGCAAGGTGCCGGACACCTTTTCGTCAGAGGCCACAAAGGCCACGCCCTTGGGCAGCTTTTCGAAATCCACAGGCTTGCGGTTCACATACACCAGCGCGATGCCGGCGTCTGTCACCATCTTGGTGATCTTGGGGGTGGCGTCAGTGTCCACGGGGTTCACGATGATGGCGTCGTACTTTTGCGCAATCATGTTTTGAATCTGGCTGAGCTGTTTGCCCACGTCGTTACCAGCGTCTTCTACTTGCACCGTAGCGCCTGCCTTTTTACCGGCTTCCAAAGTGCCGTTTTTCAAAATGGTCAGGAAGGTGTCCAGTTGGGCCATAGCCAAGCCGACCTTTTGGGCGTGGGCCGCCATAGGGGTCACCAGGGCGGCGGACGAGACGGCGGCTGCAATCAAAAGCTTTTTCATGTTGATGTATCTCCTAGCGTGGTTTTTGTAACGGCTGGCGGAATGCCAGCTGTTGTCGGGCTTGGTTGTACACAGGGCATTACCTCGCCACGGAACGAACTGTAATTAAAAAACGAAAAACTTTTCTAAGTGATTACACCTAGCGAAATTTATTTCTTTATACTTTACAGTCGCCGAAACCGAAAAAGCGTCCGCGCAATTGACGTTGCTGTTTCGCGCAGCTTCCGCGAGTCTTTAACATGTCCTTTGGACCCCGTACCCGATGAGTACCCTCAAATTTCCTTCCGGCCGCCCCATCGATTTGGCGTGTCTAGGCCGCTTGGCCGTTGACCTGTATGCACAGCAATTTGGCAGCCGTCTCGAAGATGCGCGCAGCATGGCGATGTACCTCGGTGGCAGCTCTGCCAACCTGGCATTCGGCGTAGCGCGTTTGGGCTTGCGTAGCGGCATGTTGTCCCGTGTGGGCAATGAGCAGATGGGTCGTTTTCTGATCGAGACCCTCGAAAACGAAGGCTGCGATGTCAGTCAGATCCAGATCGACCCCGAGCGCTTAACCGGGCAGGTGCTGCTTGGCTTGAAAGACCGCGAAACTTTCCCCTTGCTGTTCATGCGCGAAAACTGCGCAGATATGGCAATCGATGCCGCACAAATCCAGGAGTCCTATCTGGCCCAATGCCGTGCCTTGGCCATTACCGGCACCCACTTGTCCACTCCAGGCACCCGAGCGGCTGCACTAACTGCCCTGGGCTATGCCCGCAAGCACGGAGCGGTGCGCGTGCTGGATATTGACTACCGCCCCGTGCTATGGGGCCTGACCAGTCGCGGTGCCGGCGAGAACCGCTACGTGGCCGATGCCAACGTCACCCGCCAGTTGCAGGAAGTGTTGCCGGAATTTGATCTGTTGGTGGGAACCGAAGAAGAGTTCTTCATCGCCGGTGGCGTGGCCAATGACATCGTGGCCAGCCTGCATGCCGTGCGCGCCCTCACTTCTGCCACGCTGGTGGTCAAGCGCGGCGCACTGGGTTGCTGCGTGATTGAAGGTGCGGTACCTGGCGATATTGATGATGCACCTACTTACCAAGGCGAGCGCGTCGAGGTGCTCAATGTGCTGGGCGCGGGTGATGCTTTCTTGTCTGGCCTGATGACCGGTTTGTTGCAAGGCAAAGACTGGACCGGCGCCACCCAAATGGCCAATGCTTGCGGCGCCATCGTGGTGTCCCGCCACGCGTGCTCCGCCGCCATGCCCACACCTGAAGAGTTGGCTCACTGGTTCAGCGGGAGTCGCAACCCCAAGGTGGATGCCGATGCCCAACTGGCCCACCTGCACCGCGTGACCCCCAAGCGCAAGCAATGGAATGAACTCTGCGTGATCGCGTTCGACCACCGCAGCCAGTTCCTTGACCTGGCGCGTGAAGCCGGAGCCGACGAAGCCCGTATCCCCGCTCTCAAGAATCTGTTGGTTCGCGTGGCTGAGCGTGTTGAAGCGGACCGCCAGTTGCAAGACCACACGGGTGTGCTGATTGACGGTGGCGCCTACGGCACCGACGCACTGGCTGCCGCTACCGGCCGTGGGTGGTGGGTGGGCCGCCCGGTAGAGCTGCCCGGCTCACGCCCCTTGCGCTTTGATGGCACCCGCTCCATTGGCAGTGCGCTCATTCACTGGCCTACCGAGCAAGTGGTGAAGTGCCTGGTCCACTACCACCCCGATGACGCCTACGAACTACGCATCGAGCAGGAGCAAAAAGTGCTGGAGCTCTGGGAAGCCACCCGCGAAAGCGGCAATGAGCTGTTGCTGGAGATCATCTCCCCCAAGGCACTGACGCTGGCCGGCACTGAAGACGACGTGGTGCTGCGCTCTGTGAAGCGCTTTTACAACCTAGGCGTGAAGCCCGAGTGGTGGAAGTTGGCCCCCATGCAGCCCAAAGGCTGGGTTGCACTTGAGGCCTTGTTGGCAGAGCGTGATGCGCATTGCCGTGGCGCGGTGATTCTGGGCTTGAACCAGCCCATTCCCCATCTGGTAGACAGCTTCCGCAACGCGACCAACCCGGTCGTCAAAGGCTTTATGGTCGGTCGTAGCTTGTGGGCTGATGCCTCGCTTCGTTGGTTACGCGGCGATCTTTCTGATGCCGCCTTTGTGGACGAAGTGGCGCGCAACTTCACCATCCTGGTGGACGGCTGGCGCAATCGCCACGCCCAAGTGCGCGCTGCAGCTTAAAACTCCGGTAGAACTCTCACCATGACGACAACCCAACGACTCACTCTTTCGCAAGCCCTGGTCAAGCACTTGGCGGCTTTACGGGTGGAGATGCATGACGGCAGCATCCAGCCCTATTGCGGCGGCGTGTTCACCATCTTTGGCCACGGCAACGTGGCCGGCATGGGCGAAGCCCTGGTGGCAGAGCGCGACAAGCTCACCACCTACCGCGCCCACAATGAGCAAACCATGGCGCATGCCGCCATTGCATTTGCCAAGGCCCAGTTCCGCCAGCGCATCATGGCGGTGAGCACCAGTATTGGCCCCGGCGCCACCAACTTGGTCACTGCTGCCGCGGTGGCCCACGTCAACCGCCTGCCGGTGTTGCTCTTGCCCGGCGACGTGTTTGCAACCCGCCGTCCCGACCCGGTGTTGCAGCAGATCGAAAGCTTCGGTCAGGGCGATTTAAGCGCAAGCGATTGCTTCCGCCCTGTTACCCGCTACTTCGACCGTCTGACACGCCCCGAGCACATCCTGACCGCGCTGCCCCGTGCCGTGCAGATGATGACGGACCCGGCCAACTGCGGCCCCGCTTGCCTTTCACTGCCGCAAGACGTGCAGACCATGGCCTTTGATTGCCCGGAAGACTTTTTACACCCCGAAGTGCTGCACTTCCGTCGCCCCCCGGCTGATGCGCGTGAGCTGGCCAATGCGGTAGCGTTGCTAAGTAACGCCAAGCGCCCGCTGATCGTGGCCGGTGGTGGTGTGATTTACAGCCAGGCGTGGGCCGAGCTGCGCGCCTTCGCCGATGCACATGGCGTGCCCGTAGTGGAGTCGCATGGTGGGAAAAGCAGCCTCCCTTGGGACCATCCGCTGAACCTGGGCGCGATTGGTGTGGATGGCGTGTCCTGGGCCAACGATATGGCCCGCGAAGCCGATGTGGTGTTTGCCGTCGGCACCCGCCTGCAAGACTTCACCACGGGCTCGCACGCCTTGTTCCCACAAGCCAAGTTGCTGAGCCTGAATGTGCAGCCCTACGACGCTGGCAAGTGGAGTGGTATGGCATTAGTGGCCGATGCCCGGGTGGGCCTGCGCCAGCTCGAAACCGGCCTGGCTGGCTGGGCGGCCGATACCGCCTGGACGACACGTGCCAAACAGCAAGCGGCTGCGGCCAACGCCCGCATCACCGAGCTGACCACCCATATTCCAACCGACGTCTTGCCCTACGACGCCGAAGTGATTGGCGCCGTCCGGGACTCGGCTATTGAGCTGGGGCTGGACAGCGCGACCCGCGATGTGGCCCTCTGCGCGGCAGGCACCTTGCCAGCCGAGCTGCACAAGCTCTGGCGCGCCAGCCTGCCGGGCAATTACCACATGGAATATGGCTACTCCTGCATGGGCTACGAAGTGGCCGGTGGCTTGGGCGTCAAGATGGCCCGTCCTGACCAGGAATCCATCGTGCTGGTGGGCGATGGCTCCTACATGATGGCCAACTCCGAGCTGGCTACCTCGGTGTTACTGGGTCAGAAGATCATTGTGGTGATCCTGGACAACCGGGGCTATGGCTGCATCGAGCGCTTGCAGATCAAGACCGGCAGCCCCGGCTTCAACAACATGTTGGACGACTGCGTGCCCGAAGGCGGCGAGCGCAGCACCATCGACTTCGCCATGCACGCCCGCGCTATGGGTGCCGATGCGGTCCACGTCAAAGACGTGGCCGAGCTGAAGACAGCCATGGTCAAAGCCCGCAAGGCCAAGCGCACCCAAGTGATCGTGATCGACACGACCCACACCCGCATTACCGATGGCGGTTGCTGGTGGGAAGTGGCTATTCCCGAGGTATCCACCCGCACCGAGGTGAATGAGGCCCGCACCAATTACGTCAAGGCTCAGACGCTGCAACGCGTTTGAACCGGTTTTCCTTTTACTCCCTCCTATTTTCTTGAGAGCACACATATGACCTGGAACGTCCGTATCGGTATCAACCCCCTGTCCTGGATGAACGACGACCTGCCTTCCCTAGGCGGCGAAACCCCGCTGGAAACTGCGCTGAAAGAAGGCAAAGAAATCGGCTACGAAGGCTTCGAGCTGGGTAATAAGTTTCCCAAAGATGGCCCCGGCCTCAAGGCCAAGTTAGACGAGTTCGGCCTGGCCTGCGTGTCTGGCTGGTACTCAGGCTTTTTGGCCGAAGTGAAGCCCGGCCAGAGCAGTGCGGATGCTGTAGCCGCTGAAATTGAAAGCTGCAAAGCCCACATGAGCAAGCTGCAGTACAACGGTGTGAAGGTCGTGGTCTATGGCGAGTGTGCCGGCACTGTGCAAGGCCAGATCGACACCCCTGTGAGCAAGCGCCCCAAATTCTCCAGCGAAGCGCTGTGGCACGGCTACGCCGAGCGCCTGAATGCGTTTGGCGAGCACCTGCTCAAAACCTATGGCATCAAGCTGGCTTACCACCACCACATGGGTGCGTATGTGGAGTCCCCCGCCGATGTGGACAAGCTCATGGCCCTGACCGACTCTGCCAAAGTGTTTTTGCTGTTTGACACCGGCCACGCCTACTTTGGCGGCGCCTCTGACCCCGTGGAGTTGCTCAAAAAGCACGTCAAGCGCGTGGTGCATGTGCACTGCAAAGATGTGCGCACCCCGGTGATTGCCCAGGCACGAAACGACGGATGGAGCTTCCTGAATGGCGTGATCAACGGCACCTTCACCGTGCCCGGTGATGGCAGCATCAACTACGCGGCGGCCCTCAAAGTGCTTCGCGAAGCTGGTTACGAAGGTTGGCTGGTGGTCGAGGCCGAGCAGGACCCTGCAGTAGCCCCAAGCTACCAGTACGCCAAAAAGGGTTACGAGACCCTGAGCGGCTTGGTCAAGAGCCTGGCCTGATCGCCCGAGGACGCCGTCATGGTCAGCCCCTTACTCGCCAAAGCCGCTCCATCGGGCCGCGAAATTGTCAACGTCACCCCCGAGCGTGCCGGGTGGACGCATGTGGGTTTCCGGGCTGTGCGCCTGGAAGCAGGTGCTACGGAAATCATCGCCACCGGCACACGTGAATTGTGCGTGGTGGTGCTGGTGGGCTCGGTAGATATCACCATCGACGGCACCACCTTTGCCAACCTCGGCACCCGCGACAACGTGTTTGACGACAAGTCGCCCGCTGCCGTGTACGTGCCCTCCGGCAAAGAGGTCTCTGTCCGTGCAGTGCGCAATGCCGAAGTGGCCCTGTGCACCGCGCCATGTGACGACAAGGTGCGCGCGGTGCGCGTGATTGACCCCGCCACCATGCGCCGCAGTGTGCGTGGCAAGGGCACCAACACCCGATATGTTTGCGACATTCTCCCGCACGACGACCCCACCGCTGCCCACCTGCTGGTGGTGGAGGTGATGACCCCCGCCAGCCACAGCAGCAGCTACCCGCCCCACAAGCACGACGTGGAGCAACCGCCGGTCGAGACACTGCTGGAAGAAACCTACTACCACCGCCTCAACCCTCCGCAGGGCTTTGCCTTCCAGCGCATCTACACCGACGACCGCAGCATCGACGAGGCCTGCGCCGTCGAGAACCACGACGTGGTCATGGTGCCCAAGGGCTACCACCCGGTGGTGGCACCCCACGGCTATGACTCGTATTACCTGAACGTGATGGCGGGCCCCAACCGCTTCTGGGTCTTCAAGAACGACCCCGCCCACGAATGGATGTTGGCTCCTGCTGCCAGCACCTGAATCCCTCAATAGAGAAACACATCCATGTCCTCAGTTACTGATATCGCCCACTACATCCACGGCCAGGTCACGCCTAGCGCCAGCGGCCGCAGCCAGCCGGTCACCAACCCCGCGACCGGCCAAGTCACCGGCTCGGTGGCCCTGGCCAATGTGGCAGAGGTGGATGCTGCCGTGGCCTCTGCCCAAGCCGCGTTCCCCAAGTGGTCGGACACGCCCCCCATCCGCCGCGCACGCATCATGTTCAACTTCTTGCAGTTGTTGAACGAGCACAAAGACGCCTTGGCCCACATGATCACCGCCGAGCACGGCAAGGTGTTTACCGATGCGCAGGGCGAGGTGTCCCGCGGCATCGACATCGTCGAATTCGCCTGCGGCATTCCGCAGCTGCTCAAGGGTGATTTCACCGACCAGGTGTCCACCGGCATCGACAACTGGACCCTGCGCCAGCCACTCGGTGTGGTGGCCGGCATCACGCCGTTCAACTTTCCCGTGATGGTGCCGGCCTGGATGTTCCCCGTGGCCATTGCGGCGGGCAATACCTTTGTGCTCAAGCCCAGCCCGATCGACCCGTCCCCCAGCCTGTTCATTGCCGACCTGCTGAAAATAGCCGGCTTGCCCGATGGCGTGTTCAATGTGGTGCAAGGCGACAAGGAAGCCGTAGACGCACTGCTGGTGCACCCCGATGTGAAGGCCGTGAGCTTTGTGGGCTCCACACCCATTGCCAACTACATCTACGAGTCCGGTGCCCACCACGGCAAGCGCGTGCAGGCCCTGGGTGGCGCCAAGAATCACATGGTGGTCATGCCCGATGCCGATGTGGACCAGGTGGTGGACGCCCTCATCGGCGCGGGCTACGGCTCCGCCGGCGAGCGCTGCATGGCCATCAGCGTGGCGGTGCTGGTGGGCGATGTGGCGGACAAGGTCATCCCCAAATTGCTGGCGCGCACCAAGACGCTCAAAGTGCTCAACGGCACCAACCTCGCGGCTGAGATGGGCCCCATCGTCACCCAGGCCGCGCACGCCCGTATCAGCGGCTACATCGACCTCGGTGTGCAAGAAGGCGCCATGCTGCTGGCTGATGGCCGTGGCTTTGATGGCACACAAGCCGGTGAAGGCTGTGGCAATGGCTTCTGGCTGGGCGGCACGCTGTTTGACCACGTGACCCCCGAGATGCGCATCTACAAGGAAGAAATCTTCGGCCCCGTGCTGGCCTGCGTGCGCGTGCCCGACTTCGCCAAGGCACTGCAGCTCATCAACGACCACGAGTTCGGCAACGGCGTGGCCTGCTTCACCCGCGACGGCAACGTGGCGCGCGAGTTCAGCCGCCGCGTGCAAGTGGGCATGGTGGGCATCAATGTGCCGATTCCCGTGCCCATGGCCTGGCACGGCTTTGGGGGCTGGAAGAAGAGCCTGTTTGGCGATATGCACGCCTACGGCGAAGAAGGCGTACGTTTCTACACCAAGCAAAAGTCCATCATGCAGCGCTGGCCCGAGAGCATTGGCAAGGGGGCTGAGTTTGTGATGCCCACCGCCAAATAACTTCCAGTCAAGTAATTACAAGCCAAATCGTGCTCTAGCGCCCATGGAATGTGCGCGTGCAGCTTCTGTTTTGATAGCAAAAAGGCGACTCTGCGGGGTCGCCTTTTTATTTCATCAAGCGATAGCCGACGGCAGTTTCGGTGAGCAGATGCTGCGGCTGGCTCGGGTCGGCCTCCAGCTTTTGCCGCAAGTGCCCCATGTAAACACGCAAGTAGTGCCCCTGCTCCGCATGGGACGGGCCCCACACTTCGCGCAGCAGTTGCCGGTGCGTTAGCACCCGGCCGGCATTCGTCACCAACACGAGCAGCAGGCGGTATTCAATCGGTGTGAGGTGCACCTCGGCGCCCGCACGGCGCACCAGTCGGGCTTGGCGGTCCACTTCGACTTCGCCAAAGCGAAAGAGCGACTCGTCGGCCTGGCCGTCGCTGCCCGCGTTGCGCGGCCGTCGCAAATTGGCGCGCACCCGCGCTAACAACTCGCCGACCCCGAAGGGCTTGGTCAGGTAGTCGTCGGCCCCGGCGTCCAGGGCGGCAATCTTGTCGTCTTCCTCCACGCGGGCCGACAGCACCACAATGGGCACAGCAGACCAGCTGCGCACATCGCGAATCACGTCTAGGCCGTCGCCATCCGGCAGACCTAGGTCCAGCACAACGAGGTCCGGCTTGCGGGTGGCGGCATCCCGCAAGCCGTGTTGGGCGGTGGCCGCTTCAAACACCTGCCAGCCTTCCGCCTCCAGAGCCGCGCGCACAAAGCGCCGGATCTGCGGCTCGTCTTCAATCAGCACGGCGACGGGGGAGGGGGTAGACATGGGGCAAAGGCTCAGTCGGTTTCGATGGAGGGCGGCTGCCGGCGCGGCAGGGTGATCACGAATTCTGCACCACCGCCTTCCGCGTTGCGCGCGCTGATGCGGCCTTTGTGCGCATCGACAATAGCCTTGCAAATCGCCAAGCCGAGGCCTACACCGCGGGTGGACGATTCGCTGCTGCCGCGGGTGAATTTTTCAAACAGCGTGTCTTCCCGGCCGCGGCTCGATGCGGGCAGCCCGGCCCCGAAGTCGCGCACCCGCAACTCCAGGGTACTAGCAGTTGCCATGATCGAGATTTCCACCACCGGGCTGTGGGGCGGGGTGCTGCTCCCGTACTTGACCGCGTTTTCCAGCAAGTTGACCAACACCCGCTCCATCAGCCCCGCGTCAAACTCCACTAGGGGCAGTCCATCCGGCACGCGGGTTTCGACTTTCACGGCGCCCAGGGCGTGTCGCGCTGCCCGGATGGCGCTGCCGATCAACTCCTCCACAGACTGCCACTCCAAACGCAGCTCTACTTGCCCGCTCTCCAGGCGTGCCATTTCGAGCAGGTTGCCCACCAGGGTGCTGAGTTCGCGGGCTTCCTGGCGGATGGACTCTGCCAGCACCTTTTGCTCGGGGTTCAGGTGGGCCGATATCGCCAGCGACTCGGCTTGCCCCATGAGTGCGGTCAGCGGCGTGCGCACGTCGTGCGACATGGCCGCCAACAGGGTGTTGCGCAGGCGCTCAGACTCCATTTGCACCACCGCCGCTTGCGCCACCTCGACGTAATGCACCCGCTCCAGCGCAATGGCGATCTGGCGGGCCAAGGTCTCGAGTTGTTGCACCTGCTCGGGAATCAGCAGCCAGCGTGCCTCTGCCGGTTGCAGCACTAGCACGCCGCGTGTGCGCATCGGCGCTTTGAGTGGGACGTAATGCCAGGGGTTCGACGGCAAGGTCGAGGTGGCCACGCCAGCCCGCTCGTCATGGTGGAAGGCCCAGTCGGCAATGCTCCCGTCCATGCCAGGCGGAAGCACTGCGGGAATGGCCAGCTGGTCCGAGATATCGGGCAGCAAAATTCTGGCGGAGCCGCCAAAGGTGCGCTTGACCGCCGCCTCGCCAAGGGCCACCACTTGCTCGGTCAGCAGCGCACCAGACAGCTCGCGCGTCAGCTCAAACAAAGCCTGTGCACGGCGCTCCCGGCTGGTAGATACATGCGCCGAGAAGCGCAGATTGGCGGTGAGCTGCCCGATCAAAATGCCCACCACCAGCATCACCGCAAACGTGACGAGGTACTGCACATCGCTCACCGCAAACGACAGGCGCGGCGCCACATAAAAGAAATCAAAAGACGCGACCGACAACACCGCCGCCAGGCTGGCCGGCCCGCGCCCGAGCTTGACTGCCACTAACACCACACACAGCAAAAACAGCATGACGATGTTCGCCAGGTCAAACCAAGGCAGCAAAGGCAGCGTGACCAGCGTGGCCAGAACGCACGCGGCCATCGCGCCCAAATACCTGGCCCCTTGTTCGCGCCACGGCAAGGCCACCGGCTCCGTGTCGGAGTTGCGGTTCAGGGGCTGCCCCAGTTTGCGCACGCTCTCGGTGAAGCCCACTTCGACAATGTCCAGCGTGGGGGCCAGAGTAGCAAGCCGGCGGGTGAGCGTCGGGCGTAGCCAGCGCCAGGCGTCGTGCCAGGTCCGCTTGATGGGGCGGCCCAAGACCACTGTGGCGCAGTTCAGTGTCTCGGCATGCAGGAGCAAGGCGGCGGCGATGTCGTTGCCCGTGAGCACTGCGGTGCTGCCCCCCAACTCCTCGGCCAGCTTGAGCACCGCCAGCGTCCGGTCACGGTCCGGCGCGGCTTGGCGCTGCAGGGCTGGGGTTTCTACATAGGCGGCGTGCCAGCGCACATTGAGCTGGCCGGCCAAGCGCGCCGCCGTGCGCACCGCATGCTCGGCTCCCGCGTGGGGACCCACACACACCAGCAGCGCACCCGACGTGTTCCAGGCGGGCTGGTCTGTGGCGCTGGTCTGGCGCGAGGTCTGCACCAAGTGCTGCCGGTAGCTGCGGACATCGTCGCCCACATGCTCGGCGGTGCGGCGCAGGGCGATTTCGCGCAGCGCAATCAGGTTGCCCTTGCGGAAAAAGTGTTGGCTGGCGCGCTCGGCCTGCTGCGGGATATAGACCTTGCCCGCCTTCAGGCGCTCCAGCAACTCGTCAGCCGTGACATCCACCAGAATGATTTCGTCGGCAGCGTCCAGCACTGTGTCTGGCACTGTCTCGTTGACTCGCACCCCGGTAATCGCGCCCACCGTGCCGTTTAGGCTCTCCAGGTGTTGCACATTCAGCGCCGTCCAGACGTCGATGCCCGCATTCAGCAGCTCCTGCACATCCTGCCAGCGCTTGGGGTGGCGCGAGCCCGGCGCATTGCTGTGCGCCAGCTCGTCCACCAGCAGCACCTCCGGCCGGGCCAACAGGGCGGCATCCAGGTCCAGCTCCAGCAGCACCTGGCCGCGGTAGGGCATTTCTTGCAGGGGCAGCACCTGCAGTCCGGCCTGCAGCTCCATGGTGTCTTTGCGGCCATGGGTCTCCACCACGCCCACCAACACCCGCTGCCCGGCCCGTTGCGCCCGTTGGGCGGCGCTCAGCATGGCATAGGTCTTGCCCACGCCTGCGTTGGCACCAAAGTAAATGCGCAGCTTGCCGCGCTGCTGTGTGGCCTGTGCCTCTTGCAGCTGGGCGAGCAGGGCGTCCGGGTCCGGCCGGGAATCAGTAAGGCTTGCCATTCGCCGAGTGTGCATCAAGCGCCAGGTTCAGTTGCAGCACATTCACCACCGGCTCACCCAACACACCCAGCAGCGGGCGCTCGGTGTGCTGCGCCACCAGTGCCTGCACCGTTTCTGGTGCGAGCTTGCGGGCTGCTGCCACACGGGCCAGCTGATACTGCGCCGCCGCCGGGCTGATGTGCGGGTCCAGCCCGCTGGCAGAGGCGGTGACCAGCTCCACCGGCACCGGGGCGGTGTTGGTCGGGTCAGCCGCGCGCAGGGCTTCCAGGCGGCCCTTGGCAGCGTCTATGAGTGCCGGGTTCAGCGGGCCTTGGTTGGAGCCGCCTGAGGCTGCCGCATTGTTGGGGAACTCCGCAGTGGCCGAGGGGCGGCCCCAAAAATGGCCGGGGTCGCTGAAGTTCTGGCCGATCAGTGCAGAGCCCACCGGCTTGCCATCACGCACGATCAAGCTGCCATGGGCCTGGTGTGGGAAGGCGGCTTGCCCGACCGCCGTGACGGCCAGCGGGTAGGCCACACCGGTAACCAGGGTGAGTGCTGCAAATACAACCAGCAGGGGACGTATTGTTTTATTCATGAGATGACTCCTTAAACCAGATTCAATGCAACCAGCAACAGGTCAATCGCCTTGATGCCTACAAAGGGCACGATCAACCCGCCCAGCCCGTAAATGGCCAGGTTGCGGCGCAAGAGCGCAGCCGCACCCACAGGCCGGTATTTCACGCCCTTGAGCGCCAGCGGAATCAGCACCACGATGATCAGCGCGTTAAAAATCACCGCCGACAAAATCGCCGAGTTGGGGCTGCCCAGGTGCATCACATTGAGTGCGCCCAGTTGGGGGTAGGTGCTCACAAAAATCGCCGGGATGATGGCGAAGTACTTGGCCACGTCATTGGCAATCGAGAAGGTGGTGAGCGAGCCGCGCGTCATCAAAAGCGCCTTGCCGGTCTCCACAATCTCCAGCAGCTTGGTGGGGTTGGAGTCCAAGTCCACCATGTTGCCGGCCTCTTTGGCAGCCTGGGTACCGCTGTTCATGGCCACCGCCACATCGGCCTGGGCCAAGGCGGGGGCATCGTTGGTGCCGTCGCCCGTCATGGCAACTAGGCGGCCCTCGGCCTGGTAGCTGCGGATCAGGGTGAGCTTGTCTTCGGGGGTGGCCTCTGCCAAGAAGTCGTCAACCCCGGCTTCGGCGGCAATAGCAGCGGCCGTGAGCCGGTTATCGCCGGTGATCATCACTGTCTTGATGCCCATGCGGCGCAGCTCTCCAAAGCGCTCCTTGATACCGGCCTTGACGATGTCTTTGAGCTCCACCAAGCCCAGCACCCGATTGCCATCCACCACCGCCAGCGGTGTGCTGCCGCGGCGTGACACCTCGTCAGCAGCGCGCAGCACCTCGGGGGGCATGGTGTTGCCTTGCGCTTCGAGGTATTTGCGCACCGCGTCCACCGCGCCCTTGCGCAGCTGGCGTTGCTTGCCATCGGTGCAGGTCACATCCATGCCGCTCATGCGGGTTTGGGCGGTAAAGGGCACCTCGGTGGTGGTGCCGGTCAATGGCTCGACCTGCACCTTGCTCTGTGCCAGCACCACGATGCTGCGGCCCTCGGGCGTTTCGTCGGCGGCAGAGGCTTGTGCGGCGCACAAGGCGAGCTGCTCCAGGCTCATGCCGGGGGCCGGAATGAACAAAGCGGCCTGGCGGTTACCATGGGTGATGGTGCCGGTCTTGTCGAGCAGCAGCACATCCACATCGCCAGCGGCTTCTACCGCGCGGCCCGAGGTGGCAATCACATTGGCCTGCATCATGCGGCTCATGCCGGCCACGCCCACTGCCGACAACAGGCCACCAATGGTGGTGGGGATCAGGCACACCAGCAAGGCAATCAGCGCAGTGATGCTGACCACCGTTCCACTGCCAGCAGCCTCCACACTGAAGATGGAAAACGGCAGCAAGGTCACCGTCACCACCAGAAACACGATAGTCAACGCCACCAGCAAAATGGTCAGCGCCACTTCGTTAGGCGTCTTCTGGCGTTTCGCGCCTTCGACCATGCCGATCATGCGGTCCAGAAACGACTCGCCGGGGTTCACGCCAATGCGCATCACCAGCCAGTCTGAGAGCACACGGGTGCCGCCGGTGACCGATGCAAAGTCGCCACCCGACTCGCGCACCACCGGGGCAGATTCACCCGTAATGGCGCTTTCGTCCACGGTGGCAACACCTTGGATGACTTCACCATCTACCGGAATCATATCGCCGGCTTCCACCAGCACCACGTCGCCCTTGCGCAGATTTTCGGCCTGTTCGGGGAGCCAGGTGGAGCCGTGCACGGGCTCCTTGAGTTTCTTGGCCCAGGTGCTTTTCTTCAGGCCTTTGAGCGAATCGGCTTGGGCCTTGCTGCGGCCTTCGGCCAGTGCTTCGGCAAAGTTGGCAAACAGCACGGTAAACCACAGCCACACCGCCACAGTGAGGATGAAGACCGGTGAATCACTCACGTTGCCTTGCAGTGCCTGCAAGCCGAGCAGGGTGGTGACGATGCTGCCCACGTACACCACAAACATCACCGGGTTGCGCCACTGCACCCGGGGGTCCAGTTTGAGGAATGCGGCCCACACCGCAGGCTTGACCAGTGCGGGGTCCATCAGGGTTAAAGAGGTTTTGCTAGTCATAAGTTTCTCTTGCAAATAGGGCACATCACGGTTTTGTCCAAAGCATCAGGTGCTCGACCACCGGGCCCAGCGCCAGCGAGGGCACGTAGTTCAGCAGGCCCACCAGCAGCACCGTGCCGATCAAGAGCACCACAAACAGCGGCCCGTGGGTGGGGAAGGTGCCGGCGGTGGCGGGCAAGCGCTTCTTGGCGGCCAGCGCACCGGCAATGGCCAGCACCGGCACGATCACGCCAAAGCGGCCAAACCACATGGCAATCGCTAGCAAGTAGTTGTAGAACGGGGTGTTGGCCGACAAGCCTGCAAAGGCACTGCCGTTGTTGTTGGCAGCCGAGGTCAGCGCGTACAGGATTTCTGAGAAACCATGGGCGCCCGGGTTGGCAATGCCGGCTTTGCCTGCACCTGCCATCACCGCAATCGCGGTGCCTGCCAGCACCAGAATGGGGGTGACCAGAATGGCCATCGAGGTGAGCTTCATCTCGTGGGCCTCGATCTTCTTGCCCAGGTACTCGGGGGTGCGGCCAATCATCAGGCCGGCAATAAAAACCGCCAGGATCGCGAAAATCAACATGCCGTATAGGCCGGTACCCACTCCACCAAACACCACCTCGCCCAGCTGCATCATCACCATCGGCACCATGCCACCCAGCGGGGTGAAGGAGTCGTGCATCGCGTTGACCGCGCCGCACGACGCAGCGGTGGTAATCACCGCAAACAGGCTGCTGGCGGTGATGCCAAAGCGGGTTTCTTTGCCTTCCATATTGCCGCCGCTCTGCAGGCTGCTGGCGGCCTGGTCCACGCCCAGTGCCGCAATTTGGGGGTTGCCCGCCTGCTCGGCCGGAATGATGGCGGCCACGGCCAGCACAAACATCACCGTCATCGCGGCCAGTACCGCCCAGCCTTGGCGCTGATCGCCTACCACCCGGCCGAAGGCAAAGCACAGGCCGGCGGGGATCAAAAAGATCGCCAGCATCTGCAGCAAGTTGCTCAAGGCGGTGGGGTTCTCATAGGGGTGTGCCGAGTTGGCATTGAAAAATCCGCCGCCGTTGGTGCCCAGCATCTTGATGGCCTCTTGCGACGCCACCGGGCCCATGGGCAAGGTTTGTGTTGGAACGCTGGTGCTGGTGCTGGAGTTGGTGGATTCCAGCGTGGTGACCTGCTGGTAGGCGTCAAAGTTTTGGACAACGCCCTGGCCCACCAGAACGATGGCGAGTACCAAAGACAGTGGCACCAGCAGCCATACGGTGATGCGGGTCACATCTACCCAAAAGTTGCCAATCACTGCGGTCGACTTGGCTGCAAAGCCGCGGAACAGTGCAAACACCACCGCAATGCCGGTGGCTGCCGACAAAAAGTTTTGCACCGCCAGGCCCAGCATCTGGGTGAGGTAGCCCATGGTGGACTCGCCGGCGTAGCCCTGCCAGTTGGTGTTGGTGACAAAGCTCACGGCGGTGTTGAACGCCGAGTCCACCGACACATCTGCCATTCCCCCAGGGTTGAGTGGCAAAACTGCCTGCCAGCGCTGCAGCAAAAATACCACCAGCACCCCCAGGGCATTGAAGGCCAGCAGCGCCCATGTGTATTGCTTCCAGGGCATGGACTGGTCGGGTGCAGTGCCTGCCAGCCGGAACAAGGGTGCCTCCAGCCGCAACATCCATGCGGGTAACTGGCCGGAAGCCAAGCGCGCCAGCCAGATACCCAGCGGCCATGAGGCCATCAACAGCGTGGTGAGAAACAGGGCCAACAGCCCCCAAGCGGAGTTCGTCATTAAAAACTCTCCGCGCGCACCAGCGCATAGACCAAATACACCAATAGCAGGGCGGCACAGGTGCCGCCCAAGCTGTACACCACGTGAAGGGTGTTCACCGTTTCCATCGTTTTCTCCTGCATCAAATCGATGGGAGAAGTGTGTTCAGACGCGCGTAAAAACGGGGATGAGATTCGCGGGGCGGGTGTAAAAAAAGCGTAAATGTGCGGGGCTCAAGTCCATCTGGCTTTGGCCCCCGGGATGTACATCACCTCCATGCGGGCTTCTCATGCCATGTCGCCATCCATCGCATGAGCTGTTCGGCGGGTAGCGGTCTTGAGATGGCGTAGCCTTGGGCCAAGTCACAACCCAAGTCCATAAGGAGTCGGCCATGCGCTTCTGATTCGACGCCTTCCGCGATGACCTCGCGCTTGAATGCGGCGGCCAGACCGATGACCCCTTTCAAAATGGCCAGATCATCCGGATCGACCAACATGTCTCTCACAAAACTCTGGTCAATTTTGAGCTGCTTGACATGCAAACGCTTGAGATAGGTGAGTGACGAGTACCCGGTGCCGAAATCATCCAGCGCAAAGGTGACTCCCATGGCCGCGCACGCCTCAATCACCTCTGAGGCCTTGTCGATATCCTCCAGCGCGCTGGTTTCCAGGACTTCCAAATTGAGGCAACCCGGTGCAACGTTCGGAAACTGCGCGAGCAAAGCCCCGAGTCTTTCCACAAAATCATCCTGCTGCAAATGGTGTGCACCGACATTGACGCTGACGGCCATCTGGAGGCCCGCCTTCTTCCACGCATCAATTTGTTGCAATGCCTCTGCAATCACCCATTCACCCACCTGAATGGAAAGCGTGTCGTTTTCGATCACCGGCAGAAACTCCGCGGGCGGGATCAAGCCTCGCTCAGGGTCTTGCCAACGAACCAGGGCTTCGGCGCCCACCACTTCGCCGGTTCGCATATTCACCTTCGGCTGGTAGTGGAGCACCAGTTCCTGGCGTGAAAGGGCCTTCCGGATCCTGTCCAGACTGGCGTGGTGTCCACGCAGGGTGCTGTAGTGCTCCGCATCGAATAAGTGGAATCGGTTCTTTCCGGCAAGTTTGGCTTGGTACATCGCCTGATCGGCCTGACGGAGCAGCTGATCGGCGTTGACCTCATCGCGTTGGGGAAAGAACGTCATCCCGGCGCTTGCCGATAACTGCAGCACCGATTCGCCCACATGAATCGGCTGTGCAGCAGCGGCCAGCAAGGGGGCCAAAAGCGGGGTGCCGGTAGCGGGCTCATCCAGGTCTGTCAGCACGACCACAAACTCATCTCCACCCAACCTTGCCAAGGTATCCCGCTCTTTCAGCGCAGACTTCATCCGCAGCGAGAGGGTGACCAACATTTGGTCCCCGGTGCTGTGTCCGTATTGATCATTGATTCCCTTGAATCCATCAAGGTCCAGAAACGCAATGGCCAAGTGTTTGCCCTGGCGCTTGGCGTTGGCCATCTCTTGGTCGAGCCGGATCGCAAACAGCACCCGGTTCGGGAGGCCTGTCAGGGCGTCAAAGTGGGCGATGTGCTCCAGTTGGCTCTGGTGCGCCTTCAAGGAAGTAATGTCTGAGGCGAGCCCCACGTATTGTTTGGTTTTTCCCGAGGGATCCCTGACCGCACTGATGGTGAGCATCTCCGCATAAAACTCGCCTGATTTGCGGCGGTTCCAAACCTCCCCGCTCCAGTAGCCTTGGGCTTCGAGTGAGTTCCACATGCCGGCATAAAAGTCCGGGCCTTGACGCCCCGAACTCAGAAAACGCGGGTTTTGTCCGATCGCCTCCTCCCTGGAGTAGCCGGTGATGGCACAAAAGGCATCGTTGACATCAATGATGGTTCCCAGTGCATCGGTAATCATCAAGGACTCGCGGGCGTTGTTGAACACACTGGCAGCCAACAGCAATTTGGACTCTGCCGCCTTGCGCTCCGTGATGTCGCGCATCGCCACCTGCACGGCCGGTGCACCCATGAATTGGATGGGCGCGCCTTGCACCTCCACATCAATCACAACGCCGTCCTTGCGGACGAATCTTTCTTCGATCAGCGGCATGGCCTGGCCTTGCGCAGCCCGGGTAGCCCAGCGTTCCTCGACGATGGGGCGGTAGTCCGGGTGCAAGAAATCCAGCGCCGGTCTGCCAACCAGCTCGTCAGGCGAAGCCGCCCCCATCATCTGAACGGCCGCCGGATTCACAAACACGATGGTGCCGTTTTGGTGCACCGCAATCGCTTCGCGGGTGTACTCCACCACGGTGCGATACCGGCGCTCACTTTCTTGCAACGCCACCTTCGCGGCCTTGCGCGCACTGATGTCGGAGGTGGTGCCTATGACCCGTAAGGGCTTGCCGTGGGTGTCTCGCTCGACCACGCGGCAACGGGCCCTGACCCAAATGATGCTGCCGTCATTGCGCAGCATCCGGAACTCGATATCCACGGTGCCTGTGCTGCCCTGGATAAAGGACGGCATCGCGCGCATCACGCTTGCCAAGTCGTCCGGATGGACGCGGCTTTTCCACTCTGCAGCGCTGTTGCCTAGTTCCAAGTCGGCAAGCTGCAGCATCTGTTTCAAGCGGGGTGAGTAGTAGGTGTCCCCGGTCTGGATATTCCAGTCCCACAGGCCGTCGCCTGCGTCCTCGATCGCAAATTTCCAGCGCTGCTCGCTGGCTTGCAAGGACGCCTCGATCTTTTTGCGCTCCGTGATGTCCTGCCCATTGAATTGCAACATTTGCTCGCCGGTCACCGGGTCCAGCACCGGGCGCGCTTCAATCCGGTACCAGCGGGGGCCTTCCAAGGTCAGCAGCTCCGCTTCGGTGGCGTGGATGTGACCGGTGCGCACATCGGTGAGTGCCGCCCACGCCTTCTCCGGCGAGGCAAACATCATGAAAAAATCGTTGTGTCGTTCACATCTTTTGGCAACTCCGAGGTGCCGCACCGCCGCAGGGTTGCGCATGACAGCGCTTCCGTCGCAGAGCCTGTGCATCGCGATGATGACCGGCGTTTGCTGCATGGCCTCGGCACCCCGGAGCACGGAGGGTGAAAGTGGCGTGGCGACCTGTGTCGCCTCGTACAAAATGGCCGCGGTGCCATCGTCCAACATCATGCCGATGCTGTGGGCGTTCAGCGTGGTGGGCTTGCCTTTGGGGTACACCGTCCATTGATCCCGGCCGGTGTGGCCGCAGGCGTGCATGGTCATATGCACCTGATTTCGCGCGATTGCGCTGTCCGAAAGATCCGAAAAATCACGCGCCAAAAACTCATCCAGGGAGTCCGCACCCCAATAGCGCAGACCTGCTGCATTCGCCCAGCGCATGCATTTCTCGCTCAGGTCGAACACCCACATGGGTGTATCCGTCCATTCCAGGGCTACCAGATCATGGGTATGCAGATAGCGTGATCGGAGCGCCGCAGACTTAGTAGCCGCCACTAGCTGCCATCCAATGAGTTTTGCCAGGGGCACAAGGCCCTGTGAGTGGGGCGATGGCTTGGCCGGTGGCGGGGTTACTTACTTTTTTCACTTCAATGTCCAAGGTGTAAGACGCAGGGGTGGTGTTGGTAAATCCCGCCGCAGCACGTTTGATACCGCACAGCAGAAATGGAGCGCTCACAGCTGTTCACTGGGTCGCGCGCAGAGAGGCCTCTCCGCATTTTGTGGATGCAGAGAGTCTGAGTCTGGACTGTATTGGCATACGGGTATCTGTCTATTTGATATGGATCAAGAGCCGTTCCAAATACTGACCAAAGTGCCAGGTTTTCAAAAACCGCTCCCCATAATCCGCGCAACTTCAAAGGGGAAAACTCAGATGTTCAAGGGTATGAAGGTGAGCACTAAGCTGGCTCTCGGGTTTGGATTGATGGTGATGCTTTTGGTAGCCGTTACCGTGTTCACGGCATCGCGCATTCGGGCTATCAACGACGACATTGCAAACATCGTGGACGACCGTGCCGTCAAGGTTGCATTGGCTTCAGACGTCGACAGATTGGTGAACCACAATGCCCGGTTTATCCGGGATGCCCTCATCCACAGCAAAGAACCGGAGGAAGTGCGCAAGTCTTTGGCGCTGGTGGAACAGACCATTGACGAGAACACAGCCAAGCTAGCCAAGCTGGAGGGAATGATCAACACGCCGATTGGCAAAAAGTTGTTTGATGCCATGGTGGCCGCGCGTGCGCCCTATGGCCGGGCCAGGAACGAGGTCATCGCCTTGATCAAGGCGGGAAGAACAGAGGATGCGGCCAACCACCTGGTGCATGTCCTGCGCCCTGCACAAGAAGAGTTTCTCGCATCGATTGCTGCTTTTTCACAAGCCCAATCGCAGTTACTGCAAAAGGCCGGTGATGACGCCGAACAAGAAGGTGCTGATGCGATACAGCTGAGCCTGGCGGTGACCGCCGCCGCGGTGGCCCTCGCCCTCGTGGTGGGCTACCTTCTTGCCCGTTCCTTGAGTCGGCAATTGGGCGGCGAGCCTACACAGGCCCAAGTGCTGGCATCTGCCATCACGCAGGGTGATCTGACCCAGCGCATTGCGGTTGCAGCCGGCGACAACGTCAGCCTGATGTACCGGCTGTCTGCGATGCAACAAAGCCTGGAAAGGCTAGTGTCCAACGTGCGCCAGAGTTCAGCTGCGGTATCGACCGCCAGCATTGAAATTGCCCAAGGCGGGCAAGAGCTCTCCAGCCGCACCGAGCAACAAGCCAGCGCCCTGCAGGAGACAGCCGCCACCATGGAGCAGTTGGGCACTGCGGTGCGCAACAACGCAGAAAGTGCCAAGCGCGCCGATCAGCTCGCGCAAAGTGCGTCAACCGTCGCCTCGCAAGGCGGGGAGGTCGTTGGCAAAGTGGTAACCACGATGCAGGGCATCAGCGACAGCAGCCGCAAGATCGGCGAGATCATTGGCGTGATCGATGGCATCGCATTTCAGACCAACATTTTGGCCTTGAACGCCGCGGTGGAGGCCGCGCGGGCGGGTGAGCAGGGCCGTGGTTTTGCGGTGGTGGCCTCTGAAGTTCGCAGCTTGGCCCAGCGCAGTGCAGAAGCTGCCAAAGAAATTTCAGCCCTGATTGGCCGCAGTGTGGAGCAGGTCGAGCAAGGCACGGTGTTGGTCGATCAAGCGGGCAAGACCATGGGCAACATCGTTGGTTCTGTGCAGCGGGTCAGCGCCATTGTTGGAGAAATTGCAACGGCCTGCGCCGAGCAAAGCCTGGGCGTGCAGCAGGTGAGTGAAGCGGTGAGCCAGATGGATCAGGCCACCCAACAAAATGCCGCCCTGGTGGAAGAAAGTGCCGCTGCCGCAGAGTCTTTGAAAGAGCAAGCCCTGCAATTGGTGCAAGTCGTCTCGGCGTTCAAGCTGCCCCTGGACAACGGCTTAACCCTGCAGACATCGTCTTTGCCTGTCAGGCAGGCAACGCTGCAGCTACCCATCGACAAGCCCCTTCGGCCACGGGCGGTGGCTTCCGCCAAAGAAGAGGAGTTGGAGTGGGCTGCTTTTTGAGGCGGTAGTGCCTCACTTGCGCTTCTTGTCCACGCACGCCGCGCGCAAAAACTGGCCGGCCACAAAGATGTCGCGCTCTACCGCGCGGCGCACGGCGGCGCTGTCACGCTGGGCGAGGGCTCGCACCAGATCGTCGTGGGCGTCGTTGAGCACGGCGCTCGCATCCGGGGTGTCAAACAGGCGGTTGGAGATGGGGCCGGCGCGCAGCCACAAGGTGTCTATCAGCTGATACAGCAGGGGTGAGCCGGCAGCCTTGTAGAGCATCACATGGAAGTCATCGTTGATGTCCAGGTAGCGCTTGGCATCGCTCATCTCTAGGGCTGTGGCCATGTCGGCGCTCCAGCCTTGCAGGGTGGCAATCTGCGCGGCATCCAGCCGCAGGCAGCCGCGCTCGGCGGCTTCGCCTTCGAGCATCATGCGCATTTGCAGCAGGTCATCAAACTCGGGCAGCGAGAGGCGAGGCACCGTCACACCCGCGTTGGGCACATTGATGAGCGCGCCCTCGGCGGCCAGACGCTGCAAGGCGGCGCGCACCGGCATCTGGCCCACGCCCATGTCGGCCGCCACATTGCGGATCTTGAGCCGCTCGCCGGGCAGAAAGCGCCCCACCGTGATCCACTGGCGCAGCGTGGTGTACACGCGGTCCTGGTCGGTGCTGGTGCTTGTGCTACTCGTATCAGGGGTGGGGGCTTCGCTCATGGGGCCATAGTGTCCACCACAAACGCGTCCATGCCGGCCACCAGGCGGTCCACATCGTCCGCGGTGGTGTCGGGGCACACCAGCATCATGTTGTGAAACGGCGTGATCACTAGGCCCCGGTTCAGCAGGTAGAGGTGGATGTTCTGCTCCAGCGCCGGGTTCAAGATGCGGTCGGCCTCGCTGCCGTTGCGCGGCGGTGTGGGGGTGAACTGGAACTCGGTGCGCGCGCCCACTTGCGTCACGCACCAGCCCAGGCCGTGGCGCGCAATCATGGCGCGCAGGCCATCCGCCAAGCGCGCAGCCAGCGTGAACATGTGGGCATAGGCGGCGTCCGTCATCACCTCAGCCAGGTTGGCACGCATGGCGGCCATGGTCAGCAAGTTGGCGGTGAGCGTGGTGCCTATGCCGCTGTGGCCGGGCGGTGCGTTGCGCTTGGCCGCCTCGGCGCGGGCAGCCGCGTCGGCGCTAAAGCCATACACCGCGCAGGGCACGCCACCGGCCACCGGCTTGCCCAGCACCAGCAAATCGGGCTGCAAGCCGTGGGCGCGGGTGTAGCCGCCGGGCCCGGTGCTGATGGTGTGCGTCTCGTCGATCAGCAGCAGCGTGCCGTAGCGGCGGCACAAGGCCTGCGCAGCCTCCCAAAAGCCGGGCTCGGGCAGCACCATGCCGATGTTGGTCATGGCCGGCTCGGCCAGCAGGCAGGCCACCTGGCCGTCGGCCAGTGCAGCTTCCAGCGCGGCCAGGTCGTTGAACTCCACGCTGCGCGTGGTGCGGGTGATGTCCACCACCTGGCCCAGCAGGCTGTCGCGTGTGCGGGGCTGGCCGTCCACCAGGTCTACAAACACATCGTCCACCGTGCCGTGGTAGCAGCCATTGAAGATCAGCACCTGCGTGCGTTGGGTCAGCGCCCGCGCCCAGCGGATGGCAAAGCGGTTGGCGTCAGACGCCGACAGCGCAAACTGCCACACCGGCAGCCCGAAGCGGCGGGCCAGCTCCTCGGCCACCCACACGCCGTCTTCACCGGGCAGCATGGTGGTAATGCCTTGCGCCCCCTGTGCCGAAATGGCACGGGCCACCGCGGGCGGGCTGTGGCCGAACATGGCGCCCGTGTCGCCCAGGCAAAAGTCCACATAGAGGTGGCCGTCGGCATCTGTCAGCCGCGCGCCTTGCGCATGGGCCAGGTGCAGCGGGAAGGGCGTAGACCAGTCGCTCATCCAGTGCAGGGGCACGCCAAACATCAGGTGTTTGGCCGCCCGCTGCGACAGGGCGTGCGACGTGGGGTTTGCAGCCACGTAGGCGGCGCGCTCGCGCTCGCGCACGGCGGCAAGGCGTTGCGGGTCCAGGTGGCGAAAGGCGGGTGTGTGGGTCTGTGTCATGGCGGTTCTCCGGTGCGTGCGGGGTCTAGACCAAGAGCAACAAATGTTCGCGCTCCCAGGAGCTGATCACGCGGTTGTAGGTGGCGTATTCCAGCTCTTTCACGGCGCAAAAGGCGTCCACAAAACCGGCACCCAGCACCTCGCGCATGGGCTCGCAGCTGCGCATGGATGCAATGGCGTCTTCCAGGTGGCGGGGCAATTCGTGGCTCACGTTCCAGGCGCTGTCGGTGGTGGGGGCGCTGGGCGTCAGGCCCTCGGTCATGCCCAAGTAGCAGCAGGCCAGTGTGGCCGCCATGGCGAGGTAGGGGTTCACGTCCACGCCGGGCACGCGGTTTTCTACCCGGCGGTTGGCGGGGCTGGACTTGGGAATGCGGATGCCGCAGGTGCGGTTGTCATGCCCCCAGCGTACATTGATGGGCGCCGACATAAAGGGCGAGAGCCGCCGGTACGAATTCACATACGGCGCAAACATGGGCATGAGCTGCGGAATGTAGGCCTGCAGCCCTGCAATGCACTGACCGAACAGCGGGCTGGCGGAGCCATCGGGCAGGCTGAAGATGTTGTTGCCGTCGGCATCCAGAATGCTCTGGTGGATGTGCATGGCGCTGCCCGGCTCCTGCTCCATGGGCTTGGCCATGAAGGTGGCAAAAATGCCGTGGCGCAGCGCCGTTTCGCGCACCGTGCGCTTGAACAAAAACACCCGGTCCGCCAGCTCCAGTGCATTGCCGTGGCTGAAGTTAATCTCCATTTGGCCGGGGCCGGCCTCGTGGATCAGCGTCTCCACGCCCAAGTTGTGCTGCTGGCAAAAGCTCGACAGCTCCATGAAGAAGGGGTCAAAGTCGTTGACCGCGTCGATGGAGTAACTCTGCCGCCCCGCCTCGGGCTTACCGGTGCGGCCCAGGGGCGGCTGCAGGGGCTCGTGCGGGTTTTGCTGGCGGGCCACGAGGTAGAACTCCATCTCTGGGGCCACCACCGGCGTCCAGCCACGTTCGTCAAACAGCTTGAGCACGCGGCGCAGCACGCCGCGCGGCGAGATTTGTACCGGGCTGCCATCCCACTCCTGGCAGTCGTGGATCACCACCGCCACCGGCTCGGCCGCCCATGGCACCACGCGGGCGGTGCTTACATCGGGCAGGCACACCATGTCGGGGTCGGTGTCGCCCACATAGGGGCCGTTGTCGGGCTGCTGGCCATTCACTGTGTTGAGCAGCACGCTTTTGGGAATGCGCATTTCCCCCGCCGCCAGAAACAGGTCGCGCGGCAGGATCTTGCCGCGGGCAATGCCTGTCATGTCGGGGATGACGCACTCCACCTCGTGGATGCGGTGCTGGGTCAAGAAAGCTTCAATGGCGCTGGGAGTAGACATGGCAATGCCGGGAGTGGAGATAGCCAAATTCTAGTGCGCGAAAGTCAATTTGTGATCACAAATAATAGAATGAGCTGAAATTTAGATTTAAATCGATCATCTGTGATCGAAAAATTAAAGGGTTAGCCCGGTTTTTGAACCGGCTAGACTCCCACCCCCGCCTTGTGTTTCGTTCCATGTCCCGCACCCACCCAACCCATAGCGCCTACGACTGGCGCACCATCACCGCGCTTAACGCGGTGTCCACCCTGGCCCAGATCGGTCAGTTCGGCATCATCTTTGTCATCGTGCCGGTGTGGCTGGCTCTGCAGGGTTTGAGCGCTGCGCAGTTGGGTTTTTTTGCGGCTTCGTTGTGGATGGGACAAATGCCCGGGCTGGGCCTGGCGCCCTGGTTGTGCCGCCACTGGGGCGCACGCACCGTGGTGGTGGTGGGGTTGGCCGGCTCGGTGGTGGCGCTGCTGGGCATTGCATGGGTGCCTATGGCGTCTTTGCCGTGGCCTGCGTATCTGGCTTGCGGCCTGCTGGCCGGCTTGGGCATGGGCCTGCGCTGGGTGGGGCTGGAGCCGTGGCTCTACAACATTGCCCCCGCCCACGCCCGCGGGCGCCTGGTGGGTTTTCATGAAACGCTGATTGCCGCGGCCCCCGTGGTGGCCCCGGCCATTGCCGCTTGGGTGGGCGTGCAGGGCCACACCATTTTGTGGGTGGGCGTGGGCTTTACGGTGTCAGCACTGGTGCCGCTGGCATTCGCCCGCACGCCGCCAGTGGAAGAGGCACACCACGTCAACAGCTGGCCCCAGTCCGCCCGCGCCGCGTGGCCGCACCGCATCTTTAAGCAGGGGCTATTGATCGCACTGTGCGGCGGCATGCTGGAGTCGGCGTTGGCCGGTTTGTTTGCCGTGTTTGCGGGCGACCGCGGGTTTGAGGCCGAAGGCATCGCCCACTTGCTCACGGCCTTCGGGCTGGGTGGCCTGCTACTGCAATACCCCGTGGGCTGGATGGCTGACCACTGGGGCCTGCGCGCTGCTGGCGCACTAGCCGCGCTGGGCACCGCTTTGGCCGCTGCGCTGCTCGCATGCGTGCCCGGCGTGACTGTGGCGTTTGCCACCCTGTTTGTGCTGGGCGGGCTGATCACCGCCTTCCTCACCCTGGCCCTCATCGCCGCCACCAAGACACCCACGCCCGACATGGCCTGGAACGTCAGCAGCCTCTCCATGGCCTATTCGCTCAGCGCGGTCGTCGGCCCAGTGGTGGCGGGTGGCGCCATGACCGCGACCAGCAGCGTGGCGCTGATGTGGTTTGCGGCAGCGGTAGGCGTGGTGATGGTGGGGTTGCTATTGAAAAGATAGCTGCTTGCGCATGTTCTATGGGCGTTGGAGGTACGTCGCGATCCACTTTCGATGAATTGCCTTCTATTCATTCGACTTGCTTCGTAGTTGCTCAATTGTTGCGCCCTCTTAGCAGAGCTTTCTCTGTCCGGTTCTGTCTTTCGTATAACTTGGCTTGTTTTCGTGCAACCTGAAATCGCATCTCATTTGCACTCATGGCCGAGCTACACTTTTCAAGAGAAACAGACTGTCCAGAAAGTACAAATAAGGGGGTATCTATGCAATTGAGTCGGCCAGTAATCGCGTTTGCTCTTCTCCGACAGTGCAGTGAGCTCATTAGAACTGATCTGCTCAGCGGAGTTTCTGTTCTCATAAGGCCGCTTGTTTCTGACTTGGCGGGGCAACTTTTTGATTCCAGAGTTCTTTCTGAGCGATTGGCTGGAGCCTATGGTGTTTCTATTCCAGCTGCAGCTCTCGAAGGTATGACCGAGCGCCTTGCTGCAGCAAACGTCCTTTTGATCGAGAGGTTGCCCTCAGGCCTACATAAAGTTGTTTATGCGGATACGTACGAAGCTTCACAGATAGAGCCAGATGCTGAAAGAGACTTTCAAGAGGTCCTTGATGAGTTTCTTCAACATGCACATCAACGGTTGGCCGCAGTAGGCAAGAACATCCAGGACGATGAACTAATTAAAGGATTTCTTCATCATTTAGCTACTCTTGACTTCTCGGCAATAAGGGCAAAGCCGCAAGTAGTTGCAGAAACTAAGCCAACTATTGTTGGACCTGCAGCGAGAGAGCAGTTGGCGCTAAGCGCTGAGCTAGAGAACCAAGCAGCCTTAGATTCACTTGTCGCTTCCTACATAGCTCTGCTTCAAGAACATCAACCGGCGAGGTTGAGTCTGTTGGCGAAAGTGGCAGATGGTGCATTGGCAGCAGAACTGGTCTTCGACCTCCAAGCACCGACAGCCGTAACGAGACTAAACAACACAATAGTCGTAGTTGATACACCTCTGGTACTTTCTTTTCTCGATTTGTCATCAAGCCAAGACACAACCGATACGAAAAACTTATTCGAACAGATAAGGGAGACAGGCGCGAAGATTGCCGCCCATCAACATTCAATTGAAGAGGCTGAAGGAGTACTACGTGCAATCCAGAACGCGAGGAATGCAGGTGAAGCCTATGGGCCATCCGTCCACCGACTTTCAAATTCAATGTTCCGAGCGTATTTCGACTCCATGATCGGTTCAATCGGTCGAGCATGGTCAACCATCAATCATTTGGAAATCATTCCTGAGACCTCTACGCACTTCTATAAAAACTTCACGCAAGTTGATGAGGAAGAGCTTTTGGGGGCCATTAGATTGAGTGCGGTTGACCGTGTTCTCACGAGAGAGCGCGATGCCAAATCAGTGGCCGAGACGATGCGCCGGTTGGGCGGTGCGCACATACCCATTGGCGGCGTTGCCAGCTGTCGTTACATCTTTGCAACCTCAAATTCGGCGCTTCAACGCCGGGCTGCCGCGTTTTTAACCCGAAAGAAGTACGTTCTGGAAGGTGAGTTCACTCCCATTGTTACAAGTCGGTATTTGGCAGGCCTCTGTTGGCTGATGTGCGGGGGGCGGTCTGATCAAAGCCCCACTATGGCTAGACTTCTTGCGAACTGTGCAACTGCACTAAGGGTGAAGCCAGAGATCGCCGAACGGACCAAGAGATTTCTCGCCGATATTGATCCTGAGAAAGCAAAACATTTCGAAGCGTTGATGACAAACGAGCGCGCTTCTCAGTATTTGGTTGAGGCAACGTTGGGAGATATCAATGCAGTGACAGCAAACAATGCCGAAGACATATTCGAAGAAGTGCAACGCCGGGCAGCTGAGAAGGTCGCTATCGAGAAGGACCAACACTACTCTGGACAAATCGCTGCAATTCAGGAGTCCGCTCGAGCGGTCGAGGAAGAGGCGGAGCGTCTTAGGGCATCTCTACAAGAAACACAACATGATGTAGATGCTAGGAAGATGGAAAACCTCAATCTCGCACAAACGGCTTCGAAATTGCGCTCTAAGCATGATGAAAATGAGGCAAAACTAGCGCAACAGAGCGAACAGTTAAAAGAGTTGACGGTAATTGCTACAGAGGCGACTGCTAAGGCGTCAGATGCACAGAGATTGCTCACGGAGCAATGGGCGCGAAGCCGAAATGTAGCGAGAGAATTCTCTGATCGCCGCATAAAGCAGATTCGTGGCTTGGGCGTGTTCCTGATGTTCTCTATTGCCCTCGGTTTAGGTTATGTCGACAAATTCATCATTCCATCATTTCCAGCAGAACATCAAGCAACTGGAAACCTCGCCTTTGTTTTTTCTCAGGCGCTATTTGCGATTTCAGGTTTTAGTTTGTTGGTAGACCGTTGGGTGAGTACACCATTGGAACTATGTCGCAAAAAGATATATCTCGGGCGGCTCACAGAGCTAGGGATTCCGGAGGACCCAGTGGAGTGAACAAGAATTCGAGTAAGCATAGTCCCTAGCTCAATTTGATCGGAATGAGTACCGGTATGGATTCCAACCTAAATCCCGTTGCAGTTTTTTAGTACTAGAGGTTGTCGACTGCTTTGGTCCGAGGTTTTTTCTTGACTCTGCCTTAGCGGCTAAATAAGTAAAGGCCCCGCAGGCATTCACCTGCGGGGCCTTTCTCTTTCCGCTGTCTAGCGGCTCAAATCAGATGTAGCTGTTCAGCAGGTTCTCAATCCGCTCCTGGCGGCCGGAGACTGGTTGCACGTCCACGTTCTGGTCCAGCACGCGTTGGGCCACGGCGTCCAGGCCCAGCTTGCCGGTCAGCACGTCCTGACCGAAGCTGCCCTTCCAGCCGGCGTAGCGGTCTTCGGTCACTTGGGCGAACTTGCCGTCGGTGATCATCTTTTCGGCAATCAGCAGGGCGCGGGCCGATACGTCCATGCCGCCGATGTGGCCGTGGAAGATGTCTTCGGGGTCGATGCTCTGGCGGCGCACTTTAGCGTCAAAGTTCAGGCCGCCGGTGGTGAAGCCACCGCCCTTCAAGATCAGGTACATCGCCAGCGCGGTCTCAGGGATGTTGTTGGGGAACTGGTCGGTGTCCCAGCCGCACTGCATGTCGCCGCGGTTCATGTCGATGGAGCCGAAGATGCCCAGGTCAATGGCCGTGGCAATTTCATGCTCAAAGCTGTGGCCCGACAGGGTGGCGTGGTTGGCTTCGATGTTGACCTTGATTTCCTTCTCCAGGCCGTAGCGGCACAGGAAGCCGTAGACGGTGGCGGTGTCAAAGTCGTACTGGTGCTTGGAGGGTTCGCGGGGCTTGGGTTCGAGCAGGATGGTGCCCTTGAAGCCGATCTTGTGCTTGTACTCCACCACCATGTTCAGGAAGCGGCCCATCTGGTCCAGCTCGTGGCCCATGCGGGTGTTGAGCAGGGTTTCGTAGCCTTCGCGGCCGCCCCACAGCACGTAGTTTTCGCCGCCCAGTTTCAGGGTGGCGTCCATGGCTTCTTTCACCTGCAGGGCGCCCATGGCAAAGATTTCGGGGTTGGGGTTGGTGGCCGCACCCGACATGAAACGGCGGTGGCTGAACAGATTGGCCGTACCCCACAGCAGCTTCATGCCGGTGGCTTGCTGCTTGGCACCCAGGATGTCCACCATCTCGCGCAGGTTGTTCACGCTGTCACGCGGGGTGGCGCCTTCGGGGGCCACATCACGGTCGTGGAAGCAGTAGTAGGGCGCGCCCAGCTTGCTGAAGAATTCAAACGCCACTTCGGCCTTGGCCTTGGCGGCGGCCATGGGGTCGGTCATGGCGTGCCAGGGGCGCTGGAAGGTGTCGCCACCAAATGGGTCCAGCCCGTTCCAGCAGAAGGTGTGCCAATAGCAGCTGGCAAAGCGCAGGTGCTCTTCCATGCGCTTGCCCAAGACGATGCGGTCTTTGTCGTACCACTTGAAGGCCAGCGGGTTGGTGGATTGCGGGCCTTCATAGGCAATGGGCGCTGCGACGGTAGAGAAGTAGTTACTCATGGTGGTCTCCTGGGTGGTTTAGTTGTGTGGTCGAATTAAATAAGCGGCCCAACACGTGGTTAGGCACTGGTTTTTAGGTGGTGCGGTACAGGCTGCGGAAGGTCGCGTAGCGCTCCAGCAGCAGGGGTTGCTCGGCGGGGTCGGGGTGGTAGGTGGCGTCTACCTCGGGGGGCAGGCACACAGCTGCCATGTCAGCACCGGTGGCCAGCCAGCCCAGGCGGGCTGCGCCCAGGGCACCGCCCACTGCGGAGCTGCCGTGGGTCACGATGTCGACATTCAGCGCGCTGGCCAGTTGCTGCGCCCAAAAGGTGCTGCGGGCACCACCGCCCACCAGCGACAGGCGTTGCACGCTGCTGCCCGCGGCGTTGAGCGCGGCCAGGCCGTCTTTGAGGCCGAAGGTCACGCCTTCAATCACGGCGTAGCCTAGGCTGGCGGCGTCGGTGTCAAAGCTCAGGCCGTGGAAGCTGCCGCGCACATTGGCGTCGTTGTGCGGGGTGCGCTCGCCACCCAGGTAGGGCAAAAACAGGGGCGATCCCGCGCGCTGCGCTGCGCTCAGGGCGCCAGCCTTGTCGGCCACCACACCGGCGTTAGGCGCGCCCAGCAGGTCGGTCACCCACTGCAGGCTGCTGGCGGCAGACAGCATCACACTCATCTGATGCCAGCGGCCGGGCACCGCATGGCAAAACGCGTGGGTAGCGCTGGCCGCGTTGGGCTGGTAGCTAGGGGTCACTACAAACAACACGCCGCTGGTGCCCAGAGACAAAAAGCCTTGGCCGCTGTCCACCGCGCCCATGCCCACGGCGCTGGCGGCGTTATCGCCCGCGCCACCGGCTACCACGATGCCGGCTGTCAGGCCCAGCGCACTGGCCACATCGGGCTTGAGGGCGCCGCCGGGCGCACTGCCTTCTACCAAGCGGGGCATGTGGTTGCGGTTCAGGCCGGTCAGAGCCAACAGGGCGTCCGACCAGTCGCGCTGCTGCACGTCCAGCCAAAGCGTGCCGCTGGCATCCGACATGTCGCAGGCGTATTCGCCAGTCAGCATCAGGCGCACATAGTCTTTGGGCAGCAGCACCTTGGCCACTTGCGCAAAGACGGCGGGCTCGTGCTTGGCCACCCAGCGCAGCTTGGGTGCGGTGAAGCCGGGCATAGCCAGGCTGCCGGCCAGGTCGGTGAGGCCGGGCAACTCAGCCATCATCTCGGTGCACTCTAGGGCGCAGCGGGTGTCGTTCCACAAAATGGCGGGGCGCAGCACGCGGTCTTGCGCGTCCAGCAGCACCGCGCCGTGCATCTGGCCGGAGAGGCCAATGGCCCGGGCTGCTGCGTATTCGGTGGGGTGCGCGGCACGCAGCTTGCCCAAGGCGCTTTGGGTGGCGACCCACCAGTCGGCGGGGGCTTGCTCGCTGTGGCCGGGGTGGGGGCGCTGCACCGTCAGTGCGGTGCCGGCCGAGCCGATGATGCGGTGGTCGTCCGAGAGCAGAAGTGCTTTGACTTCCGAGGTGCCGATATCAATACCTAAAAACATAGTTAAACCGTAGTGCTCGCTGTCATGGAAAGAGATTCATCCGGGGTTTCCAGCGCCTGGACAAGCGGCGCCTGCAATCGGGTGTGCATCGGGCGCAATTCGTGGTGCAGTACCAAGGCCGCTGCACCCACGGCAGAGGCCAGCAGGCCATAGCGGGCTGCGCGGACTTGCGGGGGCGACATGCCTGCGGCGTCTGCATACGCTTGCAAGGTGGTTTGCGCGACCTTGACGATGCCGGGGTAGGTGTCGCACGAGGGGCCGCCCACCACCAAGGTACTGGGGTTAAAGGTGGTCCACAGGTTTTGCAACACCACGCCCAAATACCGGCCGCCCTGGGCCGGGTCGGGCAGCTTGGCCAGGGTGCGGGCGCCAAAAAAGGTCTCGGCACAGCCCTTGCGGCCACACGAGCACAGCGGCCCGTCGATCTGCAGAGTGCTGTGGCCGATTTCGCCGGCCATGCCCTGTTTACCGGTGAACAAGCGGTCATTGATCACAATGCCCGCGCCCACACCGGCGCCGCAGGTCACAAAAATCAGGGAGTCGTGGGCGTCGCCATCGGCAAACTCGTATTCGCTGAGCGCGGCCGTGTCGGCCTCGTTTTGTACATGCACCGGCACTTCGGGCACTTTGGCCTGGGCGAGTGCCTGGGTGATCATGGGCAAAAAGTCCACATTGCGCCAACCGAGGTTGGGGGCAAAGCGCAGCATGCCGGTGGCCTCGTCAAACGCGCCGGGTAGGCCCACGCCCACGCCGGTCAGGGCGATGCTGCGCTGCTGGAGTTGGGCATAGGTGCGGGCCAACAGCCGGGCCGTTTGGCGGCACACGTCTTCGGGTTTGGTGCCGATGAGCGCTTCTTCGGCGGCGCACAGCACCTGCCCGGTGAGCGAGACACCCACGACCCGCAAGGCTTCGACCGCGACTTCCACCCCGATCAGTCCGCGCGAGCGGCCATCGATATGCAGGGGTGTGGAGGGGCGGCCCAGGCCTTGGGCGGCGGTGATGTCGGTTTCTGTGACCCAGCCTTCGTCAATGAGCTCGCGCACCAGCAGGCTCACGGTGGATTTGGTGAGCCCGCTGCCGGTGGCCAATTGGGCTCTGGAGTAACCCGGCTGTGCGCGCAACAACCGCAGCAGCACGCTGCGGTTGATACGTTTGACTAGCTGTTGATCGCCGGTGGTTTTCATGATGTCGCGGGTAAATGGCACAGGCCTACAGGGTGTGGGTCTGTACTTTTCCTTCAGGTTGTTTGCCAGCGATGATCATGCCAAGAACTTCGTCCTCCGCCACGTCTGTCGTGCGATATGTACCTACTAATTTGCCGTTTTTCATGACCGAGAGGCGGTCGCTGAGCCCGAACACGTCGGGCATGTCGTGGGTGATCAAAAAAATACCCACACCCTCGGCCTTGAGCTGGCGCACCAGGTTACCCACCATCGCGGTTTCTTCGGGGCCCAGGGCGGCTGTGGGCTCGTCCATGATCAAAATCTTGGCGTTGAAATAAATCGCCCGCGAAATCGCCACCACCTGCCGTTGCCCGCCCGAGAGGCGGCGCACCGGCGTGCGCACATTTTTGAAGTTTTTGTTGAGCCGGTGAAACACCTTGCGGGCGTCCGCGTCCATGCGGTGGTCGTCCAGGGTGTTCCAGCGGGTCAGCAGCTCACGACCCAAAAACAGGTTGGCGACGGCGTCCAAGTTGTCGGCCAGGGCCAGCGTCTGGTAGATCGACTCGATGCCGCAGTGCTGGGCGTCCACCGGGGTGCGGATGTTGGCTTTGTCGCCATTGATCAGCACTTCGCCGCTGTCAATCGGGTAGGCACCGGCCAGCATTTTCATGAGGGTGGATTTGCCTGCGCCGTTATGACCCAGCAGGGCCACCACTTCGCCGGGGTAGAGGTTGATGCTCACATCCTCGACCGCATGCACGCCACCAAAGGCTTTACGGATGTTGCGCATGGCAACCAAGGGAGTGCGTGGCTCGCTCATACGGTGTCTCCTGTCATGCGGCGATAAATCACATCAAATACCACCGCTGCAATCAGCACCTGCCCGATGATCACGTAGCGCACCCCGATGGATACGTCCAGCAGCAGCATGCCGCTGTCAATGCTTTGCATGATGAGTGCCCCCAGCACCGAGCCCACGATGGACCCGCTGCCGCCGGCCAGTGCAGTGCCACCGATCACGGCAGCGGCAATCACATACAGCTCCATGCTGGTGCCCAGCGAGTTGGTGCCGGCATTCAGCCGAGCAATCGAGACCATGGCCGCAATCGTGATGAGCACACCCATCAGCGCAAACAGCATCAGCGTGACCTTGCGCACCGGTATACCCACCAGCGCCGCAGCCTCCGGGTTGCCACCCATGGCGAACACATAGCGCCCGAAGCGGGTGCGGTGCACGATGAAAGACAGCACCAGCGCCACACTGGCCCAGATCAACACCGGAATCGGCACACCCTGGGGCGCGTCTTTGCTGGGGATCTGGTAGCGGTTCATGGCAGCCACAAAGCCCACCACGAGGATGACTGGCACCAACACCATGAGTGCGTCCAGCCACAAGGGGTTGTTTGGCACTTCGTAAGACGCTTTGGCGCGGCGCTTGGCCCACATTTGCAGCACCAGGGCCAACACAATCGCCACAGCCAGCGCCCAACTGGCGCTCACACCGATGGCGCCATCAAAGCCGCCGCCCAAGCGCTGGAAAAACAAATCGTTCACCGGCTGGGTTTTGCCATCGGCCACCAGAAAGGCGGCGCCGCGAAACGACATCAGCCCGCCCAGCGTGACCACAAACGAGGGCACGCCCAGCTTGGCTGTCAGGGCGCCCTGGTACAGCGATACGGCAATCGCGACCGCCAGCCCGGCCAGCGAGGCCGGCACCCAGTGCCAGCCGCCGGTGTACATGAGGGTGGCAATCAGCACGCCCACAAAACCCATGACCGAGCCCACCGACAGGTCGATATGGCGCGCCACGATGACGAGCACCACCACGGTGGCGACCACGCCAACCACTGCGGTTTGCTGGGCAATGTTGTAAAGGTTCTCGGGGGACATAAACAGTCCGCCGGACAGGATGTTGAACACGATGGCTATCGCTGCCAACACGGTGCCCATCATCACCAGACGCCAATCGATGGACGCCTGTTTCAAGGAATTCATTACGGGGTTCACAACGCTTCTCCGCCAGACATAAAAAAACCGCAGGGCGCGCCCCGTCGGAGGGGGCTGCCGCTCTGCGGCTCGGAGGGTGCTACTTACTTACAAGCAGCAGGGCCCTTGGCGGCGTCTACGCCCTTGCACAGGTCGTCCTTCTTGATCCAGCCGGCTTTCACCACCACATCCAGGTTCTTGGCGGTAATCGGCACGGGCTTCAAGAACTGGGCTTGCAGGGCCACTTTCTTATCGCCACCGCTCCAGGTTTGGGCGGCTGCCACTTTTTGGCCCTTGGCCAAGACCACCGCAGCGGCGGCCGCGTCACGGCCCAGGTCGCGGGCGTCTTTCCAGACCGACACGGTCTGGCTGCCCAGAGCCACGCGGTTCAGCGCGGCATGGTCACCATCCTGGCCGGACACCGGAATGCCCTTGATTCCCTTGGCCGTCAAGGCCGCCACCACGCCACCGGCGGTGCCGTCGTTAGAGGCCACCACGGCGTCGATCTTGCCGCCGGTCTTGGTGATGATTTGCTCCATGTTTTTCTGGGCAACTTCGGGCTTCCAGCCGTCGGTGTATTCCTCGCCCACGATCTTGATGTCGCCCTTCTTCACCGCTGCATCAATGATTTCTTGCTGGCCACCGCGCAGGAAGTTGGCGTTGGGATCGGTCGGCGAGCCCTTGATCATCACGTAGTTGCCCTTGGGCTTGGCTTCCAGGATGGCGCGGGCTTGCATGCGGCCCACTTCGACGTTGTCGAAGGTGATGTAGAACACGCCGGGCGCTTCAATCAGGCGGTCATAGGCCACCACGGGGATCTTTTGCTGGGCTGCTTTGTTGATGGCGGGCAGGATGGCGTCTTTGTCCATCGCCAGAATGATCAGGGCCTTGGCGCCCTTGGCAATCAGGCTGTCGATGTCGGCCAATTGCTTTTCGGGGGAGCCGCCAGCGTCTGCGCTGATGTAGCTGGCACCGTCTTTGGTGAGCTGGGCTTTGATCGCGGCTTCGTCCGTCTTCCAGCGCTCTTCCTGGAAGTTGGACCAGCTCACGCCCACCACTTGGGCAAAAGCACCCGCAGCGCCCAAGCTCAGGGCGAGTGCGGTCAGTGTTGTCTTCAATTTCATCGTTGTCTCCAGTGATTGGGTCTGTCCCAGACCTGTGGTTTTGGAAGGACTCTGCCGAGTCATCGCACCGATTTAAATGCGAAACCGGCATTTAGTAAGAGCGACAAACTAATTGTTTGAGACTTCGTTCTTGCCGCAAATAGGGATAAACCCGACATAGTTTATCGATCGAACTTAATAAGATCGGTCCGACTGTTCATACTTCATAAAGGTTTGCGGCGTGCGACTTTCCTTCCCGTTTTTGCCCGGCCCGAGCCTGGGGCTGGCGCTTTTGTGTGGCGCGGCCGCTTGGGCTCAGGTGCCTGTGTCCGGCACGCCGCCCGCCACGCCCCGCTTTCAGGAAGAGACCGACACCGCCGGCCTGCAAAGCCGCTTTGAAGGCGAGGGCGAATACATGGTGGGCGGCGGTGTGGCCACCTTTGATTGCGATGGAGATGGCCTGCCCGAGGTGTATGTGACCGCCGGGGTCAACAAAGCCAAGTTTTACCGCAACCGCAGCGCGCGGGGCGGTGCACTCAAACTGCAAGAAGAGCGCTCAGGCTTGGAGCTGACCAATGCTGTGGGTGCCTATCCCCTTGATGTGGATGGCGATGGCCAAACTGACCTGGTGGTGCTGCGCGTGGGCGAGGTGCAGGTCTACAAAGGGCTGGGCCAGTGCAAGTTCGAGCGCGCCAACGAGGCTTGGAACATTCGCACCGGCAACGGCTGGCACACCGCATTCAGCGCGACATGGGAGGCGGGGCAACGCTGGCCCACACTGGCATTCGGCACCTACACCGACCGCAGCAAACCCGACTTTCCATGGGGCAGTTGCACCCCGGGCCTGCTGCTGCGCCCCCGCGAGGGAGGCGGCTATGGGGCGCCGCAGCCACTGCAGCCGGGGCACTGCGCCTTGTCGATGTTGTTCTCGGACTGGAACCGTTCAGGTACTGCCGCGCTGCGGGTGAGCAACGACCGCGAGTATTACAAAGGTGGGGAAGAGCAATTGTGGCAACTGCCGCCGGGCCAGCCGCCTGCGCTGTACACCGCAGCCGAGGGCTGGAAGCCGCTGCAGATCTGGGGCATGGGCATTGCCAGCCACGACCTGACGGGCGATGGCTACCCCGAGGTGTTTTTGACCAGCATGTCCGACAACAAGCTGCAAACTCTGGAGGCCGGCGCGCAACAGCCCCGCTACACCGACATGGCTTACAAGCGCGGCGTCACTGCCCACCGCCCCTATGTGGGCGGCGATGTGCACCCCAGCACCGCGTGGCACGCTCAGTTTGCCGACCTGAACAACGATGGCTTGGCGGACTTGTTCATCGTCAAGGGTAATGTCTCCACCATGCCCGACTTCGCCACCCTGGACCCCAACAACCTGCTGTTGCAAAAGGCCGATGGCAACTTTGTCGAGGTGGGTAACCAAGCGGGTCTTGCCAGCTTCAAGCGGGGCCGCGGCGGCATGGTGGTGGATTTGAATGGCGATGGCTTGCTCGATGTGCTGGTGGTCAACCGCTGGGACAAGGCCCAGGTCTGGCGCCAGTTGCCTGCTGCCACAGCAGGTAGCTCAGCCGTCGCTGGCCACTGGCTGCAACTGCGCCTGCGCCAAGCTGCGGGCAACCGCGATGCGGTGGGCGCCTGGGTGGAGCTGCGCTGGGGCGAGGGCGATGCGGCCCGCGTCATCCGGCAAGAGTTAACGGTGGGCGGTGGCCATGCCAGCGGCCACCTCGGGTGGATGCATTTCGGTGTGGGCGAGGCCACCCGTGTGCAAGTCCGGGTGCAATGGCCGCATGGCGCATGGAGCGAGTGGGCCAGCGCAGACACGAATGCCTTTTACCAATTCAGCGAGGCGGGCTTGCGCCCGGCAGTACAGCCATGAAAACTCTCTGGATTCGCTGGGTAGCTGCCATCTGCATCGCGTGGGCTGCGGTGCCGCTGGCAGCACAAGGACAGGCACAAGTGACATTGCCTGCACCGGTGCAGCAACCGGCTGCGAGCTACAGCGCACAAGTGGCAACCGAATGGTTCAGCCTTGCCTTGCAGTTAACGCAGCAGACACCGGGTTTCAGCCCGCCGGTGGCGTCACGGGCTTTGGCCTATTTGGGCTTGACCCTGTACGAGTCGGTGGTGCCCGGTATGCCGCAGCACCGCAGCCTAGCGGGGCAGCTCAACGAGCTGCAATCACTGCCATGGGCACAGCCGGACGAGGTCTTGCACTGGCCTACCGTGGCCAATGCGGCGCTGGCCACCATGACGCGCATGATGTTTCCCAACGCGAGTGCTGAAAACAAAGCCCGGATCGACCTGCTGGAGCGCAGCCTGCCGCTCAAGCTGGCGCGGGACTTTGACCCGTCCCGCGTGACCCCCGAGATCACCAACCGCTCGGAGACCTTCGGCAAGCTCATGGCCATGGCGATCATGACCTGGGCGCGGACCGATGGCGGGCACGAGGCCTGGGGCCCCTTGCGCCGCCATCAGCTCAACTATGTGCCGCCCAGCGGCGAAGGCACCTGGAGTGCCACGCCACCCGCGTTTGCGCCGCCCCTGTTGCCGTGGTGGGGCGATGTGCGGCCGTTTGCGCTGCCCAGCGCCATCACCTGCCCGGCGCCGCCGATTCCGGCCTATTCCGAGGTGCCTGGCTCGGCGTTTTACAAAGAGGCGGAGGAGGTCTACCGCATCAGCAACCAGGCCACCCAGGCGCAGCGCCAAGTGGCGCTGTACTGGGCGGACGACCCGCTTAAAACCCCTACCCCCGCGGGTCACTGGGCCTTCATTGCGGGCGACCTGCTGCAGCAGCGCCAAGGCAACCTGGCTCTTGCCGCGCAGACTTATGTGCAGCTGAACCTGGCGATGGCAGATGCCTTCATTGCGGGGTGGAAAACCAAATACACCGTGAACCTGCTGCGGCCGGTGACCTATGTGCAGCTGGTGCTGGACAGCAACTGGGTGCCGGGCTTGATGCACACGCCGCCGTTTCCCGAATACCCGTCGGGCCATTCGGTGCAGTCCAGCGCGGCAGCGGCGGTGCTGGACAAGGTGTTTGGCGCAGGCCAGCCCTTCACCGACAACACCCACAACGACAGGGGCTGGGGCCCGCGCACCTTCGCCAGTTTTCAGGCGGCTGCCAACGAGGCGGCCTTGTCCCGCCTGTATGCGGGTATCCATTTCCGAAGCGGCATCGAGGGCGGCAAAGTGCAGGGTCGCTGCGTGGCGCAGCAGGTTCTGGCGCTGAAGCTATTGCGGTAGCGCCTAGGCCTCGCCGACGCCGATCGGCGCGGGCGCTCGCATCACGATGCGGGTGAACAGCCGGTCGTACACCGGGTCGCGCCGGCCTTTGGTGGCCAGCGGGTCGCGGTTGGCCTCGAAGGCTGCGTCCAGCTCGGCCCAGTCCTGGTGGGAGAGGGCGGTCTGAGCCACTGGCAGGATGGCAGCTTCTTCCAGTTGCATGTGGGCCAGGTAAGACTGCACATAGCGGCGCACTGCGGTGTCAAAGGCGGCGCGCCGGCTCTCGCCAATCAGCTCCCAGCCCAGGAGCAGGTGCTGCAGGTCGCGCACCGCCGTCTCGCTGTGGGCATGGTCGGCCTCGAGTTGGATGATGGCGTCCATCACCTGCGGTGCGACCCGTGCCACCCGGGGGAACAGCAGGTTGGACTCCTTGGGGTGGTGCAGTTTTTCTGGGAACTCATCGATATAGAACAGCATGGCGCGCACAACATCGAAAAACGATTCGGCCTCGTCGCCGGGGCCACGGTCCAGCATCATGGTGAGTGACTGCAGCATGGCCTTGAGCGCGGCATGCTCGTCCCTGATGATTTGCAGGCTGCTTTGTTTCACGGGTGTCTCCTCGGGTCTTTTGCCAGAGCTTCCCATGCCAGCGCGCCACAGGGGTTGATGCAAGTCAACAGAGGCGGTCATGGCTGCCGCGAATCGCGTGCTTGGGTACCATCAAGGGGCACGCTACTCCACGAATTCTTGTCATGACTCCACGCGCTCTTGTTTCTTCCTTCTGGTTTCGCCGTTTGGCGTGGGGGCTCGGTGCTTTGTTGGCCCTGTGGGCGCTGGCCTGGGCAGCGGTTCCGGCACTGGCCAAAAGCCAAGCCCAGAGCCGCTTGAGCGAGTTGCTGGGCCGGCAGGTCACGGTCGGGAGCATTGCGTTTTCTCCATGGTCGTTAGAGCTCACGGTGCGCGATCTTGCGGTGGCCACCGCGGACGGCAAGGGCGTGCAGTTCTTGCTGGACCGGGTGTATGTGGATGCAGAGGCGCAGTCCCTGTTCCGGCTGGCGCCGGTGATTGACGCAGTCACCGTGGATGCGCCCAAGGTGCAGCTCACCCACCTGGGCGCGGGCCGCTACGACATTGACGACATCATCCAGCGCCTGAAAAAGCCCGACGACACACCTGCCGGACCCACGCCAAAGTTTGCGGTCTACAACCTCACCCTGAACCAGGGCAGTGTGGACTACACCGACCGGGCCGGTGGCGCTGAGCGCGTGCACACCCTGCGGGATTTGCAGATCAGCCTGCCGTTTTTGAGCAGCTTCGATTCCAAGCGCGATGTGCTGGTGTCGCCCCGATTGGCCTTTGTGCTCAATGGCAGCCATTTTGACTCGGAAGCCCAGGGCACGCCGTTCGCGCAGAGCCGCAAGGGGGATGCGGAGCTCACCATCCGCCAGCTGGATCTCGCGCCCTACTTGCCTTATTTGCCTGCCAACTTGCCGGTCAAGCCCCAGAGCGCAGTGGTGGATGCAGACATCCAACTGGGCTTTGTGCAGAGCACGCAAACAGCAGTCACCTTATCCGGCTCAGTCACCGTGAGCCGCCTGGCCGTGCAAGACACCAAGGGCAAGCCGCTGTTCTCGGCTGACAGCCTGCAGGTGGGCCTGGCCGACGTGCGCCCGCTGGAGCGCAGCGTGAAGCTCTCGGGCATCACCCTGAATGCGCCGGTGCTCAACGTGGTGCGTGCGGCCGATGGCAGTCTGAACCTCTTGCCGCCTACGCCAGCAAAACAAAGTGCTCCTAAAAACGTAGCTGCTCGCGCAGATTCCACGAGCGCTAGCGGCCAAAAAGATGCTGAAACACTCGCGCCCACCCCCTGGGCGCTCCAGCTCGATACGCTGACCCTGAAAGATGCATCGATAGATTGGACCGACCAGGTCACTGCCCCCACCACCCGCTTGGGACTGCGGGATTTCCAGGCCACGGTCTTCAAGCTCCAGTGGCCCATGAAAGAAGCCGCTACTCTGGACTTGAAGGCCCGCTTGCAAAGCCGGGCCGCGGGCACCAAGGCACCCGTGGCCCAACTCAGCCTGCAAGGCGAGGGCACTGTGGGTGCGGGCAAGGCCGAGGCCAGCGTGTCGGACTTCGGGCTGGGGCTGGTGTCGGGTTATGTGTCGCCCTACTTGGTGCCAACCTTGCGCGGGCAAGCGGATACCCGGGTGAGCATCGCTTGGGATGGCGAGCGCCAGACGGCCATCGTGCAAAAGCTGGCCCTACGCGATGTGGCGTTGGTGGGCGACAAGCCGGCAGCAGAGCCCCGCGTGAATGGCAATGGCAATGGCAATGCAAACAGCGGTGCGAGCGGCAACAACAACGGCCCCAGCTCAGGCGATATGCCGCAGTTCAAGCTGCTGGAGGTGAGCGATGTGAGGGTGGACACCCAAGCCCGCAGCGCGACGGTGGGCAAAGTACTGTTGCAAAAGCCCAGCACCGGCGTGCGCCGCGACGCAGAAGGCCGCTGGATGTTTGAAAGCTGGCTCAAACCCACCGGAGCGACTGCACCGGTGGCCGATGCTGCTGCCAACAAACCTGCAGCTCCCAAGGCTGTAGACACTCAAGCTGTGGTGGCCAAATCACCGGCCCCTTGGAAGCTGAGTCTGGGCGAATTCAAGCTCGATGAGGGCCACGTGGTGTTCTCGGACCGCCTGCCCGCGCGCCCGGTGCGCCTGGAGCTCAGTGGGTTGCAGGTGCAAGCTAAAAACATCCAGCCTGACGGCAAAAAGCCCATGCCGCTGCAAGTGGCCGCGAAGCTCAAATCCGGTCAGGCCGACGCAGGCAGCTTGCGCTACACCGGCAGTGTGATGTGGGACCCGGTGGTCGCCCAGGGTGAGGTGGACATTGCCGACCTGCCGGCCCATGCGCTGCTTGGCTATGCCGGCCTCGGCCTGAATCTGGACGTGCTGCGCGCCGACACCAGCTTCAAGGGCCAGGTGCGCTTTGCTGCGCTCGCCAACGGACCGCAGGTGAGCCTCAAGGGCGATGCCGCGCTGGAAGACTTCAGAGCCAACACGACTGGCAAAGGCGCAGAGAGCCTGGGCGAAGAGCTGCTGAGCTGGAAAGCACTCAACGTGCCCGGCATCGACTTCAATATGGCGCCTGGCACTCCCACCCAGGTGCAGGTGCGTGAGGCGGCATTGTCTGACTTTTATGCCCGCCTGATCGTGAATCCGCAAGGCCGTTTGAACCTGCAAGACCTGGGGCAGAGCGCACCGCCTGCGGCCGAAGGCGCCAAGCCGGCAACAGCAACAGCAACAACAACAACAACAACAACAACAACATCAGCGGCGGCCAGTGCTGCGGCACCTGCAGCAGTGGCGTCTGCCACCCGCACTGCATCTGCGAGCCCGGCCGCCATCATCCAGATGGGGCCCATCAGCATGGTCAATGGCCGGGTGCTGTTCTCCGACCGCTTCATTCAGCCCAACTACACCGCCAATCTCACCGACTTGACCGGCAAGCTCAGCCGCTTCAGCAACCAGCCCACGGATGGCGCCGTGCAGTTGGCTGACTTGGAACTGCGCGGCCGCGCAGAGGGCACGGCCTCTCTGGAGATTTTGGGCAAGCTCAACCCGCTGGCAGAGCCACTGGCGTTGGATGTGAAAGGCCTGGTGCGCGACCTGGAGCTCTCGCCCCTGTCGCCTTACGCCATCAAATATGCCGGCTACGGCATTGAGCGTGGCAAGCTGAGTGTGGATGTGCACTACACCGTGCAGCCCAACGGGCAACTCACCGCTGCCAACAAATTGGTGCTCAACCAGCTGTCTTTCGGCGACAAGGTGGACGGTGCGCCCACCAGCCTGCCGGTCAAGCTGGCAGTGGCGCTGCTGGCTGACCGCAATGGCGTGATCAACCTCGACCTGCCGATCAGCGGCTCGCTCAACGACCCGCAGTTCCGTGTAGGTCCTGTGATTTGGCAGGTGATTACCAACCTGGTAACCAAAGCCATTACGGCGCCTTTCAGCTTGCTGGCCAATGCTTTTGGGGGCGGTGGTGGCGCTGAGCTCAGCAGTGTGGTGTTTGCCCCGGGGAGCGCAGGCCTTAGCGATGCGGCCCGTGCTGGCTTGGACAAGGTGGCGCAGGCCCTGCAAGACCGGCCCGCCCTCAAGCTCACGGTAGTGGGGTCCGCCAACCTGGAAGCCGAGCGCGATGCGGCCAAGCGTGAAAAGCTCAAGGCGTTGCTGCTGGCCGAAAAGCGCCGCACCACCAGCGCGCAGGGCAAAGATGCCGCTACGGTCACCAGCTACAGCACCGAAGAAATGCCGGTGCTGCTGCGCGCGGTCTACCGCCGCTCCGACATCACCAAACCCCGCAACATGGTGGGCCTGACCAAAGACATCGCAGTGGCCGACATGGAGTCCCTGTTGCTTGCCAACCTGAGCGCCAATGAAGACGACATCCGCAACCTCGCTTTGCAGCGCGCGGTGGTGGTGAAAGAGTACCTGGCGGGCAAGAAGTTGGCCGCCGAGCGCCTGTTTTTGGGCGCGGTGAAAACCGGTGGCGCGGCGGCCGATGCCAAGCCGCAAGCCGAGTTGGAAATCGGGGGCTGAGCAGCCCGCATGAAAAAAGCCCCGGCAGCCGAAACTGCCGGGGCTTTGTTGCAAGTGCCTGTGAAGGGCTTACTTGGGCATGATCACGGAGTCGATCACGTGGATCACGCCGTTGTCGGCCACGATGTCGGTTTTGATCACGTTGGCGGCATCCACCTTCACGCCACCCATGGTGCTGACGGTGATATCGCTGCCTTGCACGGTCTTGACCTTGCCGGCCTTCACATCAGCAGCCATTACTTTGCCGGGGACCACGTGGTAGGTCAGCACTGCGGTGAGCTTGGCTTTGTCTTTGAGCAGGGCTTCGAGGTCAGCCTTAGGCACCTTGGCGAATGCTTCGTCAGTCGGTGCGAAAACGGTGAACGGGCCCTTGCCCTTGAGTGTGTCGACCAGGCCGGCAGCGCCGAGCGCGGTAGCCAGGGTCTTGAAGTTGCCCGCGCCGACGGCGGTGTCCACGATGTCTTTGGCTTGTGCAGAAACAGCGACACCCAGTGCCAGGACGGAAGCAATCAACAATTTTTTCATCGGAATCTCCAAAGGATTGAATTCGATAGTTCACACCGGAAAATACCGGCGCGAACGAAATATATCCGAATAAGTATCCCTTTGGCTTTTGCGGTAATTAAATGAACCGATCGGTAACTTTTTTGATTCCGTTGGTTTTCCAACCTACTGCGACCAGCCGCACTTTGCAGGCAAACCGCCTCTAGCGCTCTTCGATCTTGCCGTCTGCGTGCTTGGCGAAGCGGCCTTTGTCGCGGGGGTGTACCGGGTCGTTAGCGCCCCAGGGCCAGCCGCCGAATTCGGTGCGACGGTAGTCTGCAAAAGCCTGGTGGATTTCGGCCTGGGTATTCATCACAAACGGCCCATATTGCGCCACCGGCTCACCGATGGGGCGGGCTTGCAGCACCAGCAACTCAGACTCCGCATCGCCATTCACCAAGGTGCAGTCGTGGTCGGCTTGCACCACCATCACCGACTTCACCGGCACGTCTTCCCCCGCTACTTGCAGGGCGCCACCTTTGAAGAAATACAGCACGCGGCGGGTGTCCGCACTTTCGGCGGCGGGCAGCGTCCACTGCGCACCTGGGCTGAGTTGGATGGTGTAAATCCCGAGGTCGCTGCCGGGCTCGCTGGCCCATGAGTCCGGGGGCGGTGGCAGCCCATGCTTGCCGCCCAGCTTGCCGGCGATGCACACCACTTCGGTGGTTTTGCCTTGCGCGTCGGTGGCCGTGATGCGGGGAATGTCTTCGTGCCAGAACATGGTGAAGTGCGGCTCGGCCATTTTGTTTTTGGCCGGCAGGTTCACCCAGATCTGGAACAACTCGGTAGGGTTGGGCGCGTCGGTGTGCAGCAGCGGAAACATCTCGCAGTGCACGATGCCTTTGCCTGCCGTGAGCCACTGCACATCACCACCGCCAAAGCGGGCGGTAGCACCCAGCGAGTCCGAGTGGTCGATGCGGCCGTTGCGCACGATGGTGACGGTCTCAAACCCCCGGTGCGGGTGCGAGGGAAAGCCCGGCACGGTGTCGCCGTGGTACATGCTCCAGCCGTCTTTGCCGGCAAAGTCTTGGCCGATATTGCGGCCGGCCAGCAGGGCCGGGTCCGGCGCCATCTGCGCGTTGCCCGCGGGGTAGGCGTCGTTGTGGTGCACACAAAACAAAAACGGGTCCACGGTTTGCCAGGGGAAACCGAGGGGGGCAATGGAGAGCAGTGTTTTCATGGGCTCCATTGTCTTTGCTGTTTCAAGGCCTTGCTGGCGGCCACTAAGATCGCCCCATGTTGTTTTCTTCCTTATGGTCCCGGTGGGCGCTTGTGCTCGTGGGCGCGGCCGCAGTGCTGGCGCTGGATAACTTCGCCCGTCCGGCGGGGCTGCAGCCCGCCCAGGCCGTGGTGCCCGCCGTGTCGGTGCAGGGCAAGCCGGTGCAGGCCGCCAGCCTCCAGCGGGTTGCCATGGGCGATGTCCCCATGCCGTCCGGTACCGCAGCCGCCCATGCAAGCAGCTTGTTGCCGATGCCGGCCAGCAGCCCGGCAGCATTGAGTTTGTTTTGGTTTTCGGGCGAGCGCGAAAGCGGCCCGCTGGTGCAAATTGCGGCCACCCAATGGGACCGGGCGTCTGGCCGTTGGGTGGAGCCGCGCTTTGTGGTGAACCGCCACACCATGGGCGATCTGCTGGGCCACGGCATCCGCCGCTTGGGCAACCCGGTGGCGTGGGCCGATGCGAATGGCCGTATCCATTTGTTTGTGGTGGCGACCGGGTGGGGCGGCTGGGCGGCCAGCCGGGTGCTGCACTTGCGCCAGAGCGGCACGTCGACCGCCTTGCAGGATTTGGCGTTTGAACCGGTGCGGGTGCTGCCCCTGTCATGGCTTTGGAACACCAGCTTTCTGGTGCGCAACGCGGTGGTGCCGCTGCAGGATGGTGGCACCGTGCTGCCGGTGCACTTTGAGTTGGGTTTGAAGTACCCCGCCGCGGTGCGCCTCGACGAGACTGGTGAGTTTGCGGGCCTGGTTCGCATGTCCAGCTTGGCCTACCAATTGCAGCCCACTTTGGTGGTGCGCAGCCCCACCGATTGGGTCGCCCTGATGCGCGATGAGCGGCACAACGGCAAGATCACCGCGGTCCGCACTTCCGATGGCGGTGCCCATTGGCACGACCTGCCCGATTTGCCTTTGGGCAACCCGGATTCTGCGGTAGCTACCTTCGGTTTCGGGCCGGACCAGATGCTGCTGGCCCACAACCCCAGGCCCGAAGGCCGGACCCGCCTCGACTTGAGCCGCAGCCGGGACGGGCTGGAGTGGACTTTGCAACAAACCCTGCGCACTGGCGGCGGCGATGCCGAGTTTTCATACCCCGCAATGGCCTGGGCAGACGATGCGCTGTGGTTGGCCTACACGGTAGACCGGGCCACCTTGTCCTGGCAGCGCTTTACTCCCGGGGGTACACCATGAGCGCGCCTGCTTTGCCCGCCTTGGTGGCGATGCAGTGCTGGCTGCATATCGGCTGGGCCTTGGTGCTGGCTGGTGGCGCTGGGGGGCTGTTGGCCCGTCTGCCGGTGCCCCGGTGGGTTCGCCTGAGCGTGCCCGCGGTACTGGGTTTGTGGGCCTTGTGGCCTGGTGAGCTGTCGGCCGCCTATGGCTTGGGGCTGGCGTTTCAGGCCCCCAGTGGCGCACTGGCGTTGCTGAGCGCCTGGTGGGGTTGGACTGCACTGCGCAAGGCGCCGCCAGAGGGTGTTGCTGCCCATGGCGCACGCGCTTTCCGTGGCGAAACCGGGCTGGTGCTGGCCGGCATTGTGGGGGGCTGGGTCTTGTTGCTGGATACCTTTGCGCAGCTGCCGTGGTCGGTGTATCCGCTGGGGTTTGGGCCGGCGGCACTGGCAGTGGTGCTGGCAATGGCTTTGGCCCCCTTGTTGCAAGCGGGTGCAATGCGGCGTGGCACGGCGTGGGTGGTTCCGGCAGCGCTGCTGTTGTTTGCGGTGTTCCGTCTCCCGAGCGGCAATTTGTGGGACGCGGTGCTCGACCCCTGGCTCTGGCTTGTTTTGCACATCGCGGCAGTGCGTGGCTGGCTGCGCCGCAAGGGCGCGTAAAGCCTTAGAAGAATAAGGGTTAACCCTACTGTTGAACGCCACAGTAGGCGTTGCGGGGTGTGCGCCGTATCGTTGCGCCCTCTCGCGAATCATGGCGCGCGCCGCGTGCTGATTGATTTGTGCTTTGCTTTTTTACGCACTTTCCACACTTCACCATGTCTTTATCCACCGGGCGTAAACCGCTCTACAAGTCTCTTTACGTCCAGGTTTTGACCGCCGTGATCTTCGGGGTGTTGCTCGGGCATTTCTTCCCGCAAACCGGCGCAGACATGAAACCCTTGGGCGACGCGTTCATCAAGTTGATCAAGATGATCATTGCCCCGATCATTTTCTGCACCGTGGTGGTGGGTATTGCCGGCATGGAAGACATGAAAAAGGTCGGCAAGACTGGCGGTCTGGCGCTCTTGTACTTTGAGGTGGTGTCCACCTTGGCGCTCATCATCGGCTTGGTGGTGGTGAACCTGTTGCAGCCGGGAGCCGGCATGCATGTGGACGCCGCTGCCTTGGACACCAAGAGCATTGCGGCTTACACCGCGCCCGGTAAGTTGCAGGGCACGGTCGACTTCTTGCTCAATGTGATTCCCAGCTCGGTGATCGATGCATTCGCCAAGGGCGAGATCCTTCAGGTGCTGCTGTTCTCGGTGTTGTTTGGCTTTGCCCTGCACAAGTTCGGTGGACGCGGCACCATGGTGTTTGACATGATCGAAAAGACATCGCATGTGCTGTTCGATATCGTCGGCATCATCATGAAGGTCGCTCCCATCGGCGCGTTCGGCGCGATGGCCTTCACCATCGGCAAATACGGTGTGGATTCGCTGTTCTCGCTGGGCAAGTTGATGGGCGCGTTCTATGTGACCTGCCTGATTTTTGTGTTCGGCGTGCTGGGCTTGATCAGCCGCTTGCATGGCTTCAGCATCGTGAAGTTTGTGCGCTACATCAAGGAAGAGTTGCTGATCGTGTTGGGCACTTCGTCTTCGGAGTCGGTGCTGCCCCGCATGATGGAAAAGCTGGAGAACCTGGGCGCCCGCAAGTCGGTGGTTGGCTTGGTCATTCCCACCGGCTACTCGTTCAACCTGGATGGCACGTCGATCTACCTGACCATGGCGGCCGTGTTTATCGCCCAGGCGACCGACACCCCCATGGACCTGACCCAACAGCTCACTTTGCTGGCGGTGTTGTTGCTCACCTCCAAGGGTGCAGCCGGCATCACCGGTAGCGGCTTCATCGTGTTGGCAGCGACTTTGTCTGCCGTGGGCCATGTGCCGGTAGCCGGCCTCGCACTGATTCTCGGTATCGACCGCTTCATGTCGGAAGCCCGCGCCCTGACCAATCTGGTGGGCAACGGTGTTGCGACCCTGGTGGTAGCCAAGTGGACGGGTGACCTGGATATGCAGCGCCTGACTGAAGGCCTGAACAACCCTACGACCATTGAAGCCCAAGAGCCTGAAGTGCTGTTGGACCAAAAAGTTGCCACCATGGCAGCGAGTGCAGACGCGCGCTGAGTGCGATGCACCCCCCCAAAAAAAGGGCCTGCGGGCCCTTTTTTTATAGCGGTTTGCGGCCGTTGATCAGGTTCACCAGAATCATGATCACGGCAATGACCAGAAGGACGTGGATAAAGCCCCCCATCGTGTAGGCACTGACCAGCCCGAGTAGCCATAAAACAATAAGCACAAGTGCGATGGTGTAGAGCATGGGTAACTTTCAAAAAGGCGTGCTCTGTTGCACGGCATTCCAGTGTGCGTGCACCCGAGCTGTTTGGCTGTGTGGCAGGGCACACAGGCGCTGGCACAGTGCAGGCATTCGCTATCGGGAACTCTGGCCACGCGGATCGACTCCACCTAATGTCTTTTCATCTGGTTTCCTTATGCACCGCAGATCCGCACTGGCAACGCTCGCCGCTCTTTCCGCCACTTTTCGCAGCAGCCTGGCAGGCGCTTCTACTCAGCCTTTGTTGCAGTCGCTCAAACCCTCGCCCCGCATGCCGGTGCTGTTTGTCGGGCACGGCAGCCCGATGAATGCGATTGAAGACAACGCCTGGCGCCGGGGCTGGCAGGCCATGGGCAAAGAGTTGTTGGCGCGGCAGGCGCAGCCGCAACTGATCGTGTGCATCTCGGCCCATTGGTTGACGCAGGGCTGGCAGGTCACCGCCATGGCCCAGCCGCCAACGATTCATGATTTCGGTGGCTTCCCGCAGGCGCTCCAGGACATGCAGTACCCGGCGCCCGGAGCACCGGCGGTGGCCCGCAGTCTGGCGCAGGAGATCAAGGTGCCGTCGGGCGACAAGCTGGCACTGGACACCCGCCAATGGGGGTTGGACCACGGCACCTGGTCGGTGCTCAAGCCCATGTTCCCCAAAGCAGACATCCCGGTGCTGCAGCTCAGCATGGACTACAGCCGCCCGCCGGCCGAACACTTTGCGCTGGGGCGCCAGCTGCATGCGCTGCGCAGCCGCGGCGTATTGGTAGTGGGCAGCGGCAACATCGTGCATAACCTGCGTGCCACGCGCAACGGCGCAGGGCCGAACGAGACCTATGACTGGGGCCGCGAATTCGACACCGTGGTGCAGGACCAGATCAAAAAGGGCCAGCTTGACCAGCTGCCCAAGTTCCAGTCGCTGGGCGCGGTAGCGCAACAGGCCCACCCCTCGCACGAGCACTATTTGCCCTTGCTGGTGGCTGCCGGCGCGGTGCGGCCGGACGAGATGCCGCGCTTTTTCAACACCGGGTTTCAGGAAGCCTCCATCTCCATGCGCTCGGTGCTCTGGGGTTGAGTCGAATTCGCTCCTATTTTGATAGCTGCTTGCGCATATTCCATGAGCGCTAGGCACTGATTTGATGCATAAGCCCGGTAAGGGGCTACGGAATCGCCGCACTTGTCGGCGCGCCGTGCGCCCTCCTATACTGGCTGAATGAACGAGTTAGTACATTCCAATAAAGAGACAGACAAACCCACCCGACGCAAAGCGGCCACGGCCGCGAGCGCCAAGGCTGCGCCCACCCGCACCAACGACCCGGCGCGCACCATGGCCGGCATCCTGGAAGTGGCGACCAAAGAGTTTGCCGACAAGGGTTTGAGCGGTGCCCGCATCGACGCGATTGCCGAGGCCACCCACACCAGCAAGCGGATGATTTATTACTACTACGGCAGCAAAGAGGGCTTGTACCTCGCGGTGCTGGAGGAGTCGTACCGCCGCATGCGGCAGATCGAGGCGGAGCTGCACCTGGAAGATTTGGAGCCCGAGGCAGCCTTGCGCCGGCTGGTGGAGTTCACCTTCGACCGGCATGCCGACAACGAAGATTTCATCCGCCTGGTGATGAACGAAAACATCCAGCAGGGCACTTTTCTGGCTCAGAGCACGTCCATCCAGCAGCTCAACGTGCCGGCCATCGAGTCCATACGCCGCCTCTACCAACGGGGGGTGGAGCAGGGCGTGTTCCGCGAGGGACTGGACCCGGTGGACATTCACGCGTCCATCTCGGCGCTGACCTTTTTCAACGTGTCCAACCGCCACACCTTCGGGCTGATCTTCAAGGACAAGGCGCGCTCTGCCCAATCGGCCGACCGGCGCGCCAGCATCACCGACATGGTGGTGCGCTTTGTGCGCAAGTAATTCCTTTCCGGCATAACAGCTTTCCCGGATATGCCCGGATGCTTTAGGGAAAACCCGCAAACTTAAAAACTAACTAGTTCGTACATTATTGAAAGTACGACCCTGAGGAGTTTTCTGTGTTGAAAAAATTCATCGATGCCTACTGCCGTTTGATCGGCTACGTCATCGCCGCCGCGCTAGCGCTGATGGTGGTGCTGGTGTTCGGCAACGTATTCATGCGTTATGCGTTTAACTCCGGACTGACGGTGTCCGAAGAGCTGTCCCGTTGGCTGTTTGTGTGGCTGACCTTCCTGGGTGCCGTCATCGCCCTGCGTGACAACGCCCACCTGGGCACCGACATGCTGGTGGGCAAGTTTGGCCCGACAGGCAAGCGCATCTTCATGGGTATCTCGCTCGTGCTGATGATCTATTGCCTGTGGCTGATTTTCATCGGGACCTACGACCAGTTCATGGTCAACAAAGATTCCGACAGCGCGGTGATGGAGGTCTCCATGGGCTGGTTCTATGCCGGCGGCATGGTGTTTTCGGCACTGAGTTTTCCGATTTTGGCGCTCGAGCTGTACCGCCTTCTGACCGGCCAGATTGCGGATGAAGACCTGATGCTGATTCAGGAATCCGAAGAAGCCCCCCACTAAGCCCCGGAGCCCCTTGACATGACGATCATTATTTTTTTGGGTTCCCTGATGGCCGCAATGGCCATCGGCGTGCCTATTGCTTTCTCCCTGTTGTTGTGCGGTGCCGCCCTGATGTGGCACCTCAACATGTTCGATGCGCAGATCCTCGCGCAAAACCTGCTCGAAGGCTCCAACAGCTTCCCGCTGCTGGCGGTGCCTTTCTTCATGCTGGCCGGCGAAATCATGAATGCAGGCGGCTTGTCCCGCCGCATCGTGAACTTCGCCATGGCCCTGGTGGGCCACGTGAAGGGCGGCCTGGGCTATGTGACCATTGTGGCGGCCGTGATCATGGCATCGCTCTCCGGCTCTGCGGTGGCCGATGCAGCCGCATTGACCGCCTTGTTGCTGCCCATGATGGTGGCTGCCGGCCACGACAAAGCGCGCTCGGCTGGCCTGATTGCCTCTGCCGGCATTATCGCGCCCATCATCCCGCCCAGTATCGGTTTTGTGGTGTTCGGTGTGGCGGCCAACGTCTCCATCTCCAAGCTGTTCATGGCCGGTATCTTCCCGGGCGTGTGGCTGGCGCTCTCGCTGGTGGTGACCTGGTGGTGGCTGGTTCGCAAAGAGGTGGTGGTGCCTCCACCCCGCAAGAGCGCCAAAGAAGTCGTTGAAGCCTTGCGCTTGGCCACCTGGGCACTGGTGCTGCCATTCATCATCGTGTTCGGCCTGAAGTTCGGTGTCTTCACCCCCACCGAAGCGGCGGTCGTGGCGGCGGTCTACTCGCTGTTTGTGTCCACCGTGATCTACCGTGAGTTGAACTTCAAGAAGTTGGTGCCCTTGTTCGTCACTGCCGCCAAAACCAGTGCGGTGGTGATGTTCCTCGTCGCTGCGGCCATGGTGTCGGCTTGGTTGATCACCGTGGCCAACTTGCCCGCTCAAGTGGTGGCCTTGCTGGAACCCCTGCTGGACAGCCCCAAGCTGCTGATGTTTGCCATCATGGTGCTGGTGATCGTGGTGGGTACCGCGCTGGACATGACCCCGACCATTCTGTTGCTGACCCCGGTGCTGATGCCGGTGGTGAAAGCGGCAGGCATCGACCCGGTGTACTTCGGCGTGCTGTTCATCATCAACAACGCCATCGGCCTGATCACGCCGCCGGTGGGCACGGTGCTCAACGCGGTGGCCGGCGTGGGCAAAGTCAGCATGGACGAGGTGACCAAAGGCGTGGTGCCTTTCATGATTGCCCAGTTCGCCATCATGTTTTTGATGGTGCTGTTCCCGCAACTCGTGATGGTGCCGGCCCGCTGGTTCTATTGATGCCATTCCAAGCCTGTGCGTGATGGGTACGCCACGCACAGGATTCTCACTTACCGCGTACGCCTGTTTTCACCCAACTAAATGTCCAGGAGACAACTCATGAAGCGACTGTTTATCAAATCCGTCTTGGCAACCGTGGCTTTGGCCGCTTGTGGGCTGGCATCGGCCCAGGACATCAAGGAACGCACCATCAAGTTCGGCCTGAACAGCCCTGAAGGTCACCCTGCGGTGGCCGGCATGCGCAAGTTCGCATCCGCCGTGGAAGCCAAATCCGGTGGCAAGATCAAGGTGCAGTTGTTCCTGAACGGTGCGCTCGGCAGCGACCAGGCGACCCTGTCTGCTTTGAAGGGCGGCACCGTGGAAATGGCGGTGATGAACTCGGGCATTCTGGCCAGCGAAGTGAAAGCCCTCGAAGTGTTCGACTTCCCCTTCCTGTTTGCCAATGAAAAAGAAGCCGACGCGATTGTGGACGGCCCCATCGGCCAGAAAATGCACGCCGCTTTGGCGGACAAGGGCATCATCGGTTTGTCGTACTGGGAATTGGGCTTCCGGAACATCACGACCGGCAAAAAGCAGATCACCAAAGTGGACGACATTGCCGGCCTGAAGCTGCGCGTGATCCCCAACGCGATCAACGTGGACTGGGTGAAGGCACTCGGCGCGAACCCCACACCGCTGCCATTCCCTGAGGTGTACGCCGCCCTGGAGCAGGGCGCGATTGACGGCCAGGAAAACCCGATTGCCGTGATTGCTGCTAACAAGTTCTGGGAAGTGCAGAAGAACGTGGCCCTGACCAACCACCAGTACAACCCCCAGTCGGTGATCTTCAGCAAAAAGGTGTGGGACACCATGTCCCCCGCTGAAAAGAAAATCATCGACGACTCCGCAGACGAAGCCGTGAAGGCCCAGCGCGAAGCCAACCGTGCTGCCTTGAATAACAACCTCGAGTTGCTCAAGAAGAACGGCATGACGATCAGCACCTTGCCTGCGGCTGAAATCGCCAAGCTGCGTGAGAAGATGAAGCCCGTGATTGAAAAGCACAGCGCTGCCCTGGGCACCGTGGTGGCTGATGTGCAGGCCGAGTTGGCCAAGATGCGCAAGTAATCACACCGTGCGGAGCGGCCTGCAAGGGCTGCTCCGCGTTTGATTCCATCTTCTCTAGAGGTTTGTATGAAAGTCCTGATGCTCCACGGCATTAACCACAACATGTTCGGCAAGCGCGACCCGGTGCAGTACGGCACCATCACGCTCGATGAAATCAACGCCGACCTGACGGCCTTGGGCCGCGAACTGGGTGTGGAGGTGGAGACCTTTCAAACCAACCATGAAGGCGCCATGTGCGAGCGCATTCACCAGGGTTTCATCGACGGTGTGGACGCAGTCCTTATCAACGCCGGCGCCTGGACGCATTACAGCTATGGCATCCGCGACGCGCTGGCCATCCTGACCTGCCCCATCGTCGAGTTGCACATGTCCAATATTCACGCCCGTGAGGAATTCCGCCACAAGTCTGTGTTCGCGGAAATCGTCAAGGGCCAGATCGCAGGCTTCGGCGCGGACAGCTACCTGCTGGCCCTGCGCGCCGGGGTGTCTGCGGCGAAAGCTGCGAAAAAATGATCATCAACGGCAATACAGAGCTCATTGTTCATCTCGGTTACCCGACCCACGCCTTCAAGGCGCCCATGATCTACAACCCCTGGTTTGAAAAAGCCGGGGTCAATGCGGTGGTGGTGCCCATGGGCTCCAAGCCCGAAGATTTCCCCGCCTTTTTGCGCAGCGTGTTTCAGCTCTCCAACATCCGGGGCGCTTTGATCACCATGCCGCACAAGGTGACCACCACCACGCTGGTGGACGAGCTCTCGCCCACCGCCCAGATTGCAGGTGCCTGCAACGCCGTGCGCCTGGGGCCGCAAGGCCAATTACAGGGCGACATGTTCGATGGCGCCGGCTTCGTGCGCGGAGTGCTGCGCAAAGGGCTGGTGCTCAAGGGCGCACGTGCTTTGGTGGTGGGGAGCGGTGGCGTGGGCTGTGCGATTGCCGCATCGCTGGCAGCCGAGGGCTTGTCGGCGTTGGCGCTGTTTGATGTAAATGCAGAGGCCGCTGAGGGGCTGGCAGCACGCCTGAGCCAGCACTACCCTCAGATCGAGCTCACCACCGGCTCTACCGATCCGGCAGGTTTTGACCTGGTCGTGAACGCCACGCCTCTGGGCATGAACGAGGGTGACCCGATGCCCCTCGATGTCTCGCGCCTGTCAGCCAGCACCTTTGTGGGCGAGGTGGTCATGAAAACCGAGACCACCGCGTTTCTGGCGGCAGCGATTGCACGCGGCTGCCGGGTGCAGGTGGGCTCAGACATGTTGTTTGAGCAAATTCCGGCGTATCTGGAGTACTTTGGCCTGCCTAGTACCAGCGCCGATGAGCTGCGTTCGCTGGCAACGCTGCAATACCAGTAGGCCTGCAAGCGGGCCTTTTCTCGGGTGTTTATCGGGCGGCTGTGAGTAGCCACTCGCGGCGGAACAGCCAGTCCTGCACCTGCCAGAGGTTATCCAGCGTGACTTCGCCGTCCTTGTGGCGGCTCTTCACGTGCCAGCGCTGAGCCAGCAGAGTGCACTGGGGCAGGCAAGACGGAGGCTCGTTCAAGTCTTCCTGCAGCCAGACCACGGCATCAAATTCATTCAGTAAGCGCGCCAGCCGTTCCTTGGGCGGCATCTCGGGGTAGAGCGCGCTGGTGTTGCGGCCTTCGGCGTCATATGGCGTGATGCGCGCGCCATGCAGCTGGAAGTGATAGCGCTCGTACTGCCCGGTGAACCCGTTGGGCACGGCGACCCGCTGGCCCTTCATCCGCGCTTCTATGGCCGGGCTGTAGCCCGCTTCGTCCTTGGAGATAGGCTGCACCATGAGGGTGAAGCAGCCATACACCGCCAACACCGCTACAAGGCTGGCATTGCCCGCCCATGATTTTCGATAAAAACCGGCGATAGCCGCGGTAATACCTGCGCCTGCAGCTATCAAAGTAATAGCGACTTCGCTGCTGGATGCCATCGACAAGTTCCCCATCACCCAGCTGATGCGACCGAGCATCACCAATGCCGGGACTGTGATCAGCAAGGTAAGCCAGAACCAGAGCCGGGGCAGCCGGTCCCACACCAGTGCCATGGCAATCGCCACCGCCGGCATGGCGGGAATCACATAGCGCTCCGAGCGCTGGTTGGGCACGGTGAACACCACCAGCCACACCACGATCCAGGCCAGCAAGACCCAGAGCGCCGGGCTCAGGTTCGAGAGGCGGCGCAGCTGCCCTGTGTGGCGCAGTGCCAGCAGGCAAAAGCCCAGCACCGGCAGCGCCAACAAGCCACCGTTTGACGGGTAGGCCAGCAGCTGCGTCCACATCGGGTAAGGGCCCGACAGCGCGGCCTGCCAGTAGCCCATGCTGCTGGACATCTTGCCTGCGTTTTCTGCCACCACAAACTCCTGCCAGACGCTGGCGGGGTCCGGGTCCAGCACAAACCACAGCGCAAAAATACCCAGGCCCAGCACAGCGCTCCAGCCGCACCCCAGCGTGGTGCGCATCGCGGTGCGCCAGCGCCAAGGCGTGCTCAGCAGCACCGCGCACCACAAGGCGGCAGCGGCCGGCGCCACCAAGGCAAAAGACTTGTAGGCTGCGCCCAGACCCATGGCGATACCGAACAAGGTGTAGGCCAAGGGGCCGGGCGTGGCATCCGCGGCGTGCCTGCGGTCGAAGGTGCTAACGCGCAGGCGCAGCCACAGCACCCACCACATGGGCAAGGCCAGCCAGAAGGTCTCAGGCGCAGAGGTGAGGTACACCCGCCCGTAGCGAAAGGTAGAGAAAAACAACAGGTACAGCGCAGCGGCCACGCAGGCGGTGCGCAGCCGGCTCGACGCCTCGCTCATCCGGTAGGCAAAAAATGCCAGCAAGGCGGTGGTGGCAAAGGTGTAGGCGATGCTGGGCAGGCGCAGTGCAAACAAGCTCCAGGTCTGCCCCCAGCCACCGGCCACCATGGCCTGCCAGATCAGCAGGGGCGGCTTGGTGTTGCGGGTGCCCACCAGCTCGGACTGCAGCGGCAGCCAGTGGCCGCTCTCGGCCGTCATGCGGGCGATATGGATGTAGACCATTTCATCGCCGTTGGTGGGGGCGTAGCTGCCGCCCAGACCGAAAAGGTAAAGTGCAGCTGCTATAAAAACAAGAGCTAGCCACGCAAGTTCGGTGGGCGCTAGAGGCCCAAAAGGCTTGTAATTGGGCCCCATGGTGTGCTCAGTCGCGGGATTTCTTGAAGGTCCAGCGGTCGTTGGCCAGGAAGTTACTCACGCTGGCCGCCACGATGGCGATGATGTTCGCCAGGCGGTAATCCATGCTGCCAGACAACAACAGAGTCAGCACGTACTGCATGCCGCTACCAAATGCAGAGGCGGTGACGTACTGCCCGAACTCCATGCCCAGCAAGCGCAGGCTGACGGGCTGGACTTCGCCGGCTTCCAGCGTTTTCACCCGGTCGGACCAGGTCCACAGCCGGTTCCAGGTGAAGTTGTTGAGAGTTGCCAGCGCAATCGCCAGCACCAATGAAAAGTAGGGCTTGTTGTAGCCGGATTCGATCTCGTTGAACAAAAACTCATGACCGAAGTGCAGCACCGCCAGGTTCACCACGGTGCCGCTCGCGCCCACAATGCCGAACTTGATGTACCGGTAGCGCTCCAGCAGCCCGAGGGCCCAGAGCACGGTGCGTTGCAGCCCATTCATGCAGCAGGGCTCTCGACAGCGGTGCCCAGGTACTGCAGGGCTTGCGCCAGCACCGGGTCGGGCGCTATCCGCTTGAGGCATTGGTTGTCACCATCGCAAAAGGTGAGGCGGTGGTTGTAGGCCGTCAAACACGGCGAGCAGGCAATGCCGCTCTCCAGAATGATGGTTTTTTTGCCCAAGGGGCCGTACAGCTTGCCGGTCTCGGGGCCGAAAAACACCATGGTCTGGATGGGGGTGACTGTCGCAAAGTGGCTGGGGCCACCGTCGTTGGTGATCAGCAGGCGGCTGGCGTGCATCAGCATCAGCAGCTCGCGGATGCTTTTGGTGTAGCCGGTCAGGTCAATACAGGCTTCGCTGCCGACCTGGGTTTTGAGGTCACGTGCCAGCACAGCATCGTCTTTCAACCCGATCAGGCCCACGGCGTATCCGGCATTGCACAAGCCCTGGACCACCCGTGCGTAATGGCTGGCAGGCCAAGCCCGCTCAGGCAGGATGCCGCCGCCCGCATAGACCAGCACCAAGGCGCGGTTGGCGGTCACCGGGTGATCCGCTTCCACCTTCTGGCGGTAGCTGCGCAGTTCCTCGGCGCTGAACGGAACCGACAACTCGGGCTCGGATGGAATCTCACGGATAGCACCTGCGCGGTTGCGGGGCATGGCCTCCGGCGACTGGAGCGCATCCACCAGCGACAAAAACTGTTTGCTGATGTGCTGGTAAGGGTTGTAGGGAATGCTGTGGTTGATGAAGCTTCCGCGGTACAGGCCCTCTTGGGTGTGCGGCGTGAAGCCGACCCGCACCGGGGCGCCGGTGCTAAACGACAGCAGGGCACTCACCCGCGAAAACAGCTCACAGTCAATCACCGCGTCTAGCCCGATGCGGCGCATCTGCAGGCTGACTTTCAAGATGTCGCTGATCAGCGATGCGCCCGAACTGTCGTCCAGGGTGTGCATGTGGGCCACATCCGTCAACGACAGCAGCTTGGAGACTTCCTGGTTCTTTTTGAGTTGCAGGATGTGGATTGCAGCCCCGGGGTATTGGCGGCGCAATGCCGCAAACATCGGACCTGCGAGCACGATGCTGCCCATCTCGGAGAGCAAGATCACCAGGATGTTTTTCGGTGCGGCCGGCATGCGCGCCGGTGCACCGAACAGGCCGGTCAACTTGACCCATCCTGACACCGCGCCGCACAGGAGCTGGCCTGCCCAGCGGTCAATGAAGCGTTGTGTCTGGATATTCATGGTTGGAAGGCGCCTTGTGACTTCGTCTCAAACCTCAAAATTCGCTGACGCGAATCCGAGCCTTACAGGCCCGCCGCTGCACGCAGCGTTTGAGCTTTGTCGGTGCGTTCCCAGGTGAATTCGGGCTCTTCGCGGCCGAAGTGGCCATACGCCGCCGTCTTCTCGTAAATCGGGCGCAGCAGGTCCAGCATCTGGATGATGCCTTTGGGACGCAGGTCAAAGTGTTCGTTCACCAAAGCAGCGATTTGCTCATCCGGGATCACGCCGGTGCCTTCGGTGTACACGGTCACGTTCATCGGCTTGGCCACACCAATCGCATAGGCCACCTGGATCTGGCACTGCTTGGCCAGGCCGGCTTTCACAATGTTTTTCGCCACATAGCGGGCTGCGTAGGCCGCAGAGCGGTCGACTTTCGAGGGGTCTTTGCCGGAGAACGCGCCACCGCCGTGGGGGCAGGCGCCGCCGTAGGTGTCCACAATGATTTTGCGACCGGTCAGGCCGCAATCGCCCTGGGGGCCGCCGATCACAAAGCGGCCAGTGGGGTTGATCAGGTAGCGGGTGTTGTGCAGCCACTCTTTGGGCAGCACCGGCTTGATGATTTCTTCAATGATGGCCTCAGTAAACGAGGCCTTCATCTTGTGCTGGGTCTCCGACTGGTCAGGGCTGTGCTGGGTAGACAGCACCACGGTGTCGATGCTGTGGGGCTTGCCGTCCACATAGCGCATGGTCACCTGGCTCTTGGCGTCCGGGCGCAAGAAGGGCAGGCGGCCGTCTTTGCGCAACTGCGCCTGGCGCTCCACCAGGCGGTGGGCGTAGTAAATGGGCGCGGGCATCAGCTCGGGTGTTTCGTCGCAGGCGTAGCCGAACATCAGGCCCTGGTCACCGGCACCGATGTTGAGGTGATCGTCAGAGGCGTGGTCCACGCCTTGGGCAATGTCGTTGGACTGCTTGTCGTAGGCCACCAATACAGCGCAACCCTTGTAGTCGATGCCGTATTCGGTGTTGTCGTAGCCAATGCGCTTGATGGTGTCGCGCGCGACTTGGATGTAGTCCACATGCGCGTTGGTGGTGATTTCACCGGCCAAAACCACCAGACCGGTGTTGGTCAGCGTCTCAGCAGCTACGCGGGAGCGGGGGTCTTGTTTGAAAATTGCATCCAGAATCGCATCGGAAATCTGGTCGGCGACCTTGTCGGGGTGGCCTTCTGATACGGACTCAGAGGTAAAGAGGAAGTCGTTCGCCATAAAGTTTCTCCAAAAAAACATCAAGACGCGTTGCTTGAGCTTTGGGGCTTTCAGCGAACGCTTTAGCAGATCCGCCGGAATCGGCGAGGCACAATGGCTCCTTTTTGATCAGTTGCCCCTGTGAAGTCACCCTGCAAGTAGTTCTATAACTCGGTGACGTCGCGGATTTTAGCCCACCATGGCCTTTGTATTTCGATTCCTTTCCCGACAGTCGCTGGGTCTGCTACACCGCATCGGCTGGCTGTGCGGCTGGTTGGTGTATGGCTTGTCGCCGACCTATCGCCGTCGTTTGCAGGAGAACGCCGCACTCGCCGGTGTGATGCCGGCGGGTGTGCGCGCCTCGATCGCAGCGGCCGGGCAGATGGTGGTGGAGTTACCCCGCCTCTGGATTGGCCCGGAGGTGCCCGTGCAGTGGGATGGCGCTGAACTGATTGATGTGTCCTTGGAGTCTCATCAAGGCGTGATTTTTTTGACGCCGCATTTGGGGAGTTTCGAAGTCACCGCCCGGGCCTATGCCCAGCGCTTTGGTGTTGCCCAGGCTCCCATGACGGTGCTGTACCGGCCTGCGCGTCAGGTCTGGTTGCGAAGCATCATCGAAGCGAGCCGCCGGCGCCCGGGCTTGGCCACAGCGCCTGCCAATCTTGCGGGGGTAAAGCAGCTGATCAAAGCCTTGCGGTCGGGCCAAGCGGTGGGCCTGCTGCCCGATCAGGTGCCGCCCGAGGGGCAGGGTGCTTGGGTTCCATTTTTCGGTAAACCGGCTTACACCATGACTTTGGCGGCACGCCTGGTCCAGCAGACCGGTGCTCGCGTAGTACTGGCTTGGGGCGAGCGATTGGCCGGCGGTAAGGGCTTTCGGGTGTGTGTCAGGCCGTTTGACGAAGCGCTTTCTGCAGATGTAGTGCAGGCCACTGTACAAATCAACCGCGCCATGGAGCGTGTCATCCACGAGCTGCCCGCTCAGTATTTGTGGGGCTATGCACGCTATAAACAACCGCGTCAGACTGACGTGGCCCCGGAACAAAAAGGTTGACAGGATGAGTCGTTGGATTTTGCGCGTGATGGAATGGCTGGGGCGGCTTCCCTTGCCTTGGCTACGGGCGCTTGGCGTCGGGTTGGGAGTCGCCCTATTTTTGCTGGTGGGGTCCCGCCGCCGAGTGGTGTTGACCAACCTGCGGATCTGCTTTCCGAGCCACACGCCTGGGCAGCGTGGGCGTTTGGCAGTCGGTACTTTTGTAGCGTTTGCGCAGGCGTGGCTCGATCGCGGCTGGCTTTGGCACGCCTCTGACAAGGTGTTGCGGGCACGATTGCAATTGACGGGTGCGCTCCATGAGCTGGCTGGCAATGCGCCGACGATTTTGTTCGCGCCCCATTTCGTCGGGCTCGATGCCGGTTGGACCGCATTGACGCAGCAAGTCGACCGGTCTTTCACGACCATTTACACCGATCAGGCAAATAAAGTAGCCGACGGTTGGATTCTGGCCGGACGCAAACGCCTCGGTGGCCGATTGTTCGGGCGGATAGAGGGCGTCAAACCCATCATTGCCGGGTTGAAAGCGGGGGAGCCGTTGTACCTGTTGCCGGATATGAACTTTGGTCCGGAGGAGTCTGTGTATGTTCCGTTCTACGGGCGTCCTGCGGCTACGGTGCCTTCACTCTCACGGTTCGCGCGCCTGTCCCGCGCGAAGGTGGTCCCGATTGTTTGCAAGTTGGTGCCTTCCGGCTATGAAATCGAGGTATTGCCCGCTTGGACAGACTACCCCAGCAACGATCTACAGGCCGATACTGCCCTGATGAACCAGGTGCTGGAGACTTACATTGACCGCATGCCGGCCCAATATTATTGGGTGCACAAGCGTTTCAAGGACCAGCCCGAGGGCTGGCATCCGCCTTATTGAGCGGTGGGGGGCTCTACAGCGGTCGCGACGGGGGCTGGCACATCGGGGTGTGCCCAGTCCCATAGCAGGGTGGCCACGTCTTCAATGCCGGTGCGTTTGGTCGCCGAAAAGAGACGAACTTCGCCACCGCCCGACTGAAGTTTCGTGATGGAGAGCACTTTGGCGCCCTCGCTGCGGGTGAGCTTGTCCGCTTTGGTCAGAATTACCAGGAATTTCAGGCCTTCCGCGACACGAGGGCGGATCACGTCCAGCAAGATTTCGTCGAGCTCTGTCATGCCGTGACGCGGGTCACACATCAGCACGATGGCTTTCAGGTTTTTGCGGGTCACCAAATAATTGGCCATGACTTGCTGCCAGCGGATTTTGTCCTGCTTGGGCACTGCAGCGTAGCCATATCCGGGCAAGTCTGTGAGAACCGCGTCAGTGACGCCTTGTTTGCCCAGTGAAAACAAGTTGATGTGCTGGGTGCGGCCAGGTTTCTTGGAGGCGAATGCCAGCTGTTTTTGCTGCGTCAGCGTGTTGATGCAGGTTGATTTGCCTGCGTTGGAGCGGCCAACGAAGGCGATTTCGGGGACATCCAATTCAGGAAGAAAGTGCAATTGCGGCGCGGTAGTCAGGAACCGTGCAGTGTGCAGCCACCCCAACGCAACCGCGGCTGCGCTTTTTTCCGGTGGGGTTGTTGTCTTGGGGGTTGGCGTTGTCGCCTTTGGGTTTTGTGTGTTGGTCATTGAAATTGAAGGTAAACCCAGACACGCATTGTAGAATGGCCCAGTTCCGGCTACCAGACACAACATTCCTATGAAGTTGATCGCTCAATTGATTATTGCGGCCTCCGTGGCCGTACTCGCCGTTTCTTCCCATGCGGAAGAGCCGAAAAAAGAGTCAGCCAAAGCTGCAAAGCCGGATCTGGCCAAGGGTGAGGCTGCCTTCGGTGCAGTTTGTGCTGCTTGCCACGGTGCAGACGGTAACTCTGCGATCGCGGGCAACCCCAAGCTCGCCCAGCAGCATCCTGAATATTTGGTCAAGCAACTCCAAGAATTCAAGTCGGACAAGAGAAATAACGCCGTCATGAAAGGCTTTGCCTCAGCCTTGAGCGACGACGACATGAAAAACATTGCCTTCTGGTTGGCCACCAAGCCGGCAAAGCCCGGCTTCGCAAAGGACAAGGATCTGGTGAGCTTGGGTGAGCGGATTTACCGCGGTGGTATCGCGGATCGCCAAGTCCCCGCCTGTGCTGGTTGCCACAGCCCGAATGGCGCAGGTATTCCCTCCCAGTATCCCCGTTTGAGTGGCCAGCACGCAGACTATTCTGCAGCGCAGCTCGTGTCCTTCCGTGATGGTGTTCGTAAAAACAGCCTGCAGATGACACAAGTGGCTGCCAAATTGAACGACCGCGAAATCAAGGCGGTATCGGACTACATCGCTGGACTGCGCTGATTCGTCAGCTTTCGGAGGTTCAGGGGAACCAAAGAGAGCATTGACACCCCAACAGGCGGGACCATCCTCTAGATGGCCCGCTTTTTTTTCGATTGTTTTTCATGACCGTTTCCACCCAAGGTATTGAGGTAAAGGCAGGCTCCCGCGCGTGGCGCACAGGCGTGGAGCTTTTGTCGTCCATGCGCTTTGCCATTTCTTTGCTGACGGTGATTTGTATTGCCTCAGTGATCGGTACGGTGCTGAAGCAGCACGAGCCACTCGGGAATTACATCAACCAGTTCGGCCCATTTTGGGCGGAGGTGTTCCAGCGGGCCAGTCTGTTTAATGTGTACAGCGCCTGGTGGTTTCTGTTGATCCTGGCGTTCTTGGTAGTCAGTACATCTTTGTGTGTGGCCAGAAACACGCCCAAAATTTTGGTCGACTTGCGTTCCTACAAGGAAAACATCCGCGAGCAAAGTTTGCGCGCCTTTGGGCACAAGGCGCAGGCGGAGCTCGCAGAGTCGCCCGAGGCAGCAGCGCGACGACTGGGCGGTTTGCTAACGGGCGGCGGCTGGAAGGTCAAGCTGCAGTCCCGCGAAACTACGCGGGGCACTGGCTGGATGCTGGCTGCCAAAACAGGCGCCAGCAACAAGCTGGGCTATATCGCGGCGCACAGTGCCATCGTGCTGGTGTGTCTGGGCGGGCTCCTGGATGGTGATTTGGTGGTGCGCGCCCAGATGCTGTTTGCCGACAAATCCCCCTTCAAGGGCGGCGGAATGATTGCCGATGTTCCAGCCCAGCACCGGCTAAGTGAACGCAATCCGACGTTCCGTGGCAACGTGATGGTGTCCGAAGGCACCCAGTCCAGCACTGCGATTTTGAATCAGTCCGATGGCATTCTTTTGCAGGAGCTGCCGTTCGCCATTGAGCTCAAAAAGTTTATTGTGGAGTACTACTCCACTGGCATGCCCAAGCTTTTTGCCAGTGATATCGTGATTCATGACAAAGCCACTGGAGAGCAGACTCCGGCCCGGGTCGAAGTGAATCACCCCGCCAGTTTCAAAGGGATCGAAATTTATCAGTCCAGTTTTGATGATGGTGGTTCGACACTGAAGTTCAAAGGGGAGTCACTGCGCACTGCTGCGAAACCATTCGAGGTGGACGGTGTGGTTGGCGGCAGCAGTGTCATCCAAGGGAACTCGTCTTCTGGTGCAGAGGCGTTGACCGTTGAGTTCACGGGTTTGCGGGTCATCAACGTGGAAAATTTGACGGCAGATGCGGCGGGCAAGACGGATGTGCGCGGGGTGGATTTGCGCACCTCGATCAATGCCCAACTCGGAGCTGCCAATAAGTTGAAGGATGGCAAGACACTGCGCAACATCGGACCGAGCTACAGCTACAAGCTCCGCGATAAGGCCGGACAAGCCCGAGAGTTCAACAACTACATGTTGCCCGTAGATCTGGGTGACGGGCAGTCGGTGTTCTTGTTGGGTATGCGGGAGAGTCCGGCGGAGTCTTTTCGTTATTTGAGAGTGCCAGCGGACGCTGAGGGCAGTCTGGATGGATTCTTGCGGGTGAGTCGTGCACTCGCAGACCCCGCGATGCGCCAGGAGGCCGTACGGCGTTACGCCAGCAAAGCGGTGGATAAGCAGCGAGATGATTTGATGGGGCAGTTGGCCGGCTCTGCGACGCGCGCGTTGACATTGTTTGCCGGTGCGGGTGGATCTGTGGCGGGTCTGCAAGCAATTTCTGACTTTATTGAGTCCAACGTGCCCGAAGCTGAGCGCAATAAAGCGGGTGAAGTGCTGGTCCGTATTTTGAATGGCGTTCTGTACGAACTGGTGCAGATGACCCGTGAGGCGGCGAAGCTGAAGCCATTGCCGGCCGATGCAGAGACTCAACAATTCATGACGCAGTCGGTGTTGGCCTTGAGTGATTTGCCGCTCTATCCGGCCCCGTTTTTGTTGAATTTGACAGACTTTACGCAAGTGCAGGCCAGCGTTTTCCAGGTGGCTCGTGCCCCCGGAAAAACGGTGGTGTACCTCGGTTGTGCCTTGCTGATTCTGGGGGTTTTCGCCATGCTGTATGTTCGGGAGCGGCGCTTGTGGATTTGGTTGGAACCGTTGGACGGCAGGCCGGACATTTCTGCGGCAACGATGGCGCTATCGACTAACCGGAAAACAATGGACGGCGATAAAGAGTTCGAACATTTGAAGCGTCGACTGTTAGCCCTTGAGGAACAAGAAAAATGAGTGCTCTACCTGCCGAATCCGCGGTGATATCTGCCAAAAACATCACCCTGGAGCTGAATGACAGCTATTTCCGCCGGACTTGGTGGGAGTGGTTTTTTGCAGCTCTCGTGATAGCGGGTGGCGTTTTCGCCTTTGCGCGTTATCACTCCGCGATGGATGTCTATGAAAAGGGCATCCTCTTGGGAGCTGTGCCTGCCGCGATCTGGTTGGGCTGGCTGTGGGCGCCTTTGCAGCGCCTGATGCTGCTGGTGGCGGTGTTGTCGCTCACGGGCATTGCGGCTTACCAAGGCGATCTGGGCCGTGCTGAAACAGTGTTCGGGCTCAAATATTTCTTATCCAGCCAGTCCGCGATATTGTGGATGAGCATGCTGTTTTTTATGGCGACTGCTTTCTACTGGGTAGCTGTTTTCGCCAAGGGCCGTGCCGACGGCTTGGAGTTGGTTGCTTCGCGTTTGGTGTGGGTGGCCGTCACCATGGCGCTGACGGGAACGATGGTGCGCTGGTTTGAAAGTTACCTGCTGGGTGCAGATATCGGGCATATCCCGGTCAGCAACCTGTACGAAGTGTTCGTCATGTTTTGTTGGATGACGGCGCTTTTCTATTTGTATTTTGAAGCGCAATACAAGACCAGATCGCTGGGTGCTTTTGTCATGCTGATCGTGAGCGCCGCTGTGGGTTTCTTGCTCTGGTACACCGTGGCGCGGCAAGCGCAAGAGATTCAACCTTTGGTGCCAGCACTCAAAAGCTGGTGGATGAAACTTCACGTACCTGCCAACTTCATTGGCTATGGCACTTTTGCTTTGGCGGCGATGGTGGCTTTTGCCTATCTGATCAAACAGCAGGCCACGGAGACCAAGTGGTACCGTTTGGCGCCTCTCTGGTTGCTGGGTATTGTGTTGTGCTTCGAGCCGATTGTGTTTCGCAAGTCTTCCGCATCGGGCCTCAACGATTATTGGGCCGTCTATTTCGGCGTTTCGGCCTTGATCGTGGCGGGGATTCTTTTGGGACGCCGCGCCATTGCTGAGAAACTGCCTTCTTTCGAAGTCCTAGATGATGTGATGTACAAGTCCATCGCGGTGGGGTTCGCATTTTTCACGATTGCGACAGTGTTGGGCGCGCTATGGGCTGCCGAAGCTTGGGGAGGATATTGGAGCTGGGATCCTAAGGAGACCTGGGCTTTGATTGTTTGGCTCAACTATGCAGCTTGGCTGCACATGCGTCTGATGAAAGGCCTGCGCGGCACGGTCGCCGCATGGTGGGCTTTGGCAGGCTTGGCGATCACCACTTTTGCCTTTATCGGCGTGAACATGTTTTTGAGCGGACTTCATAGTTACGGAACCCTGTAAGAAAACCCAAGCTCGACCGACCAAATCGGAAACAAGGAACACACACATGAACTATCACTCCAAGTCCAGCGGTTTCCAGCATCCGGCGTCGAGCGAAATAACGCCGCAGGTGGTGTATCAAAATCGACGCAAGCTATTGCAAACCGTCGCGACGGGGGTGGCTGGTGCTGGATTGGCAACCTGGGCCTCCAGGAACGCCATGGCGCAAGGTTCCGGCTGGGGCAGTCGACCTGGCAAGTTGGCCGCCTTGACCACAAAAACCACGTCTGTCGATGGTGCAGTGACCGCGGAAAAAGTAACGCCCTACAAAGACGCCAGCACTTACAACAACTTTTACGAGTTCGGGACGGATAAAGCGGACCCGGCAGTGAACGCCCACACGCTCAAGACCACGCCGTGGACAGTGGAGGTGGAGGGGCTCATCAAAAAGCCGGGCAAATACGCGCTGGAAGACTTGCTGAAATTGAGTCCACTGGAAGAGCGTGTGTACAGGCTCCGTTGTGTGGAGGGCTGGTCGATGGTGATCCCTTGGGTGGGCTACTCCTTGTCGGAGCTCATCAAGCGAGTCGAGCCTCAGGGGAGTGCCAAGTATGTTGAATTCATTACTTTGGCCGATCCGAAAACCATGCCGTATGTTGGATCGCGCGTCTTGGATTGGCCTTATGTGGAGGCTCTCCGTTTGGACGAGGCTCAGCACCCTTTGACCTTGTTGACTTTTGGCATGTATGGCGAGGTCTTGCCCAACCAAAGCGGGGCGCCTGTTCGCCTGGTTGTTCCATGGAAATATGGATTCAAGAGTGGCAAGAGCATTGTGAAAATCCGCTTTACAGAAAAGCCACCGGCAACCGCATGGAACAAAGCTGCGGCGAACGAGTACGGCTTCTATTCGAATGTGAATCCGAATGTGGATCATCCGCGCTGGAGTCAGGCTACGGAGCGCCGTATCGGTGAAGATGGCTTGTTTGCCAAGAAGCGCAAGACAGTGATGTTCAACGGTTATGAGGCACAAGTAGGCCAGCTCTACGCCGGCATGGATTTGAAGAAGTTTTTCTGACAGTGCGGCCGATTCTCATGAACAAGTGGCTGCTGCACCGACTGGCCAAGCCGTGTCTGTTGACTGTGTTGTGTCTTCCGCTCGCCTATCTGGTGTTCTCGGCCTTTACGGATCGTTTGGGGGCTAATCCTGCAGAGGCCCTCATCCGATCGACTGGCGATTGGACGTTGCGCTTGCTGTGCTTGACATTGGTCATCAGCCCTCTGCGGGAGGTCAGCAAATGGTCTGGCCTTGCCCGGTTCCGCCGCATGGTAGGGGTGTCCACCTTTTTTTACGGACTGCTGCACCTGCTCTCTTACAGCTGGCTCGATATGGGGCTAGATGTGATGGACATAGCTGCGGACATCCTCAAGCGTCCCTTCATTTTGGTGGGATTCACAGCCATGTTGCTGTTGAGCGCATTGGCGGCAACCTCATTCAACGCCGTGATCAAGGCCATGGGCGCCAAGCGATGGCAAACGCTCCACCGCTCTGTGTATGCGATTGCCGTGCTCGCTCTTCTGCATTTCTTCTGGATGCGTGCGGGCAAAAACAATTTCGCTGAGGTTGGCGTTTACGCAGCCATCCTCGGATTTCTGTTGGTGTGGAGAGTCCGCAGGTATCTGCGGAAATAGGGTCTAAAGAAGCTTTTCGCCGCGTATCTGGTCGGCAAACTCATCGCGCTGGCGAATGAGGTGGCTGTTTGTTCCGTCGACCAAGATCTCTGCCGCTTTGGGACGGGAGTTGTAATTGCTCGACATGCTCATGCAGTAGGCACCGGCAGACAGTACAGCCAGCTGATCACCCGCTTTAACTGCAAGTGCGCGGTCATGTCCAATCCAGTCACCGCTCTCGCAGACAGGACCGACAACATCAAAAACTTCTTTCGATGGTTGTGCTGGTGAATGTTGCAGAGGGACGATCGTGTGGAAGGCTTGGTACATGGCCGGCCGGGGAAGGTCGTTCATCGCTGCGTCAACGATGCAGAAATTTTTCTGTTCACCCGGCTTCATATACAGGACCTCAGTCACGCAGACTCCTGCGTTGCCGACCAACGAGCGGCCAGGCTCAATCATGAGTTGGCGCTGACCGAATCCTCGCGCATCCAGCTTTACCAGCAATTTGTGCCACAGTGCGTCTGCAGCGGGCGGGATATCACCGTTGTAGTTGATGCCCAAGCCACCGCCGAAGTCGATGTGATGGATGGGTATGCCCGCTGCCTCGATGGACTCAACCAAATCCAGCATCCGGTCCATGGCGTCAAGGTACGGTGTTTCTTCGGTGATTTGAGAGCCGATATGGCAGTCTATACCCACTACTTTCAATCCAGGCAAGGCTGCTGCACGTTGGTAGGTCATCAAGGTGCGCTCGTGCGCAATGCCGAATTTATTGCCTTTGAGTCCTGTGGAGATATAGGGGTGCGTTTTGGGGTCTACATTCGGATTGACCCGGATGCTAATGGGTGCCTGCATGCCCAAGCCGAGGGCGACTTCGTTCAAGACATCGATTTCTGCTTCGCTTTCAACATTGAAGCAGCCAATACCGGCTTTCAGCGCTACCGCCATCTCTGTACGAGTTTTTCCAACACCCGAGAAAATGACTTTGTCCGCTTGCGCGCCTGCTGCCAGCACTCGGGCGAGTTCGCCGCCAGAGACGATGTCAAAACCGCATCCGGCCTTGGCAAACAGTTGCAGGATAGCCAGCGACGAATTCGCTTTCATGGCGTAGCAGATACGCGCATTGCGGCCCGCAAAACCACGCTGATAAGCGGACAGAGCGTCCAACATAGACGCTTTGGAATAGACAAACAAGGGTGTTCCATGGAGCAGAGCCAGCTCGCCCAAGTTGCAGCCTTCCACTTGTAGTTGGTCTTGTTGGTAGTGAACGTGGGGGTGGCCGGGGAGTTGGGGTGCGCTCATGGGGTAGATAGGTTCGGGCTGACGGTGGTCGCGGGGGCGGATGTGGGGGCTTTGACACCCAAGGGGGGCGCTGGGCGCTTCGGCAAATACAGCGCCCCTGTCTGGCCACATGCGGTGAGTAACACGCAAAGGCAAAGCGGGCTTAGGGTGCTGACTAGAATTCGGGTTCTATTGAACATGCGTAAATTGTAATGACCGACCCTGAATTCATGAACCTCGCCGAATCTTTGTTGACGTCCATCGAGATCGCGTGCGACCGCATCAATGATGACTCGGATGCCGATGTTGACAACCAACGGGTGGGCAGCATGATCACCCTGACTTTTTCCAACCGTTCGCAGATCATCGTGAATCTTCAAAAACCACTGCACGAAGTGTGGTTGGCCGCTAGGTCAGGTGGCTATCACTACCGCTGGCACGACGGTGTTTGGCAAGATACCAAGGGTGCAGGAGAGTTCTTTGCTGCGCTCAGCACGAATGCCAGTGCACAAGCTGGCGTTCCACTGACCTTCAGCGCAGCTTAGTTCTTAAACAGGTCCAAGATTTTTTGTTTCTCGTCTGCGGCAGTGCCGTTTTCTTTTGCATTCTCTGCTTTGTCGGTCATGCCGAGGTTGCTTACGCCGGCGCCGGGGGTGAACTCTTCATAGAACCACTCATTGCCTAGGCGCACCACCCCCTCGGGAACCGTCGGTTCAGTAATTGGAATGCCTTTGAGTGCGGTTTCCATGAAGCTGATCCACACAGGCAGACTGAGCCCCCCACCGGTCTCACGATCACCAAGTTTGCGGGGCGTGTCGTAACCAATCCATGTCACGGCAGTGATGCTGGGTTGATAGCCCGCAAACCACGCATCCATAGAGTCGTTAGTGGTGCCTGTTTTTCCATAAAGGTCGGGGCGTTTGAGCGTCGCTTGCGCGCGAGCGGCTGTACCCGAGCGAGTGATCTCCTGAAGCAGGCTGCTCATCATGAACGCATTGCGTTCGTCGATGGCTCTTTCGGAGTTTGCAAGCGCGGGCGGTTGAGTCTCCACCAGCACTTTGCCTCGTTGTTCACTGACTTTCGAAATAATCCAAGGGTTGACGCGGTAGCCGCCGTTGGCAAACACGGAATAGGCACTCGCCATCTGCAGCGGTGTGACAGCACCCGCACCCAGTGCCATCGTCAGGTAAGCAGGGTGTTTCTCGGCTTCAAAGCCGAAGCGAGTCACCCATTCTTGCGCATAAGGGGCGCCGATGGAGTTCAAGATCCGTATTGAAATCATGTTCTTCGATTTGGCAAGGCCTCTGCGAAGTGTCATGGGACCCTCGAATGTGCCATCGTAGTTTTTCGGTTCCCAGGGCTGCCCTCCGGTGACGCCAGCATCGAAGAATAGCGGTGCATCGTTCACCACGGTGGCTGGCCCGAAGCCTTTTTCCAAAGCTGCTGAGTAAATGAAAGGCTTAAAGCTGGAGCCGGGTTGACGCCATGCCTGTGTCACGTGGTTAAATTTGTTTTTGGCAAAGTCAAAGCCGCCTACGAGGGCCCGGATAGATCCGTCGCGCGGATCCATGGCAACGAACGCCCCCTCGACCTCCGGCAGTTGGGTGACCTCCCATCCGCCCTTGCTTGTTTTGGCAACCCGGATGACGGCACCCTTGCGAAGTTTGATGTTGGGTGGAGCCTTGTCCGAGAGTCCTGATTGGGCAGGTTTCAAGCCTTCGCCACTGATCTCGAGCGTCTCACCGTTCTGGCGCTGGGCCTTGATTCGCTTGCTATCGGCTTGGAGAACGATAGCTGCCATGACATCTCCGTTGTCCGGATGCTCGTCGAGTGCTTCGTCGATGGCATCGTCGAGTTCCTGTCCCTTGGCCGGAAGCTCTACGAACTTCTCCGGTCCGCGATAAAACTGCCTGCGCTCGAAATCCATGATGCCGCGCCTGAGTGCACGGTAGGCAGCGATCTGCTGATCAGATTTGATCGTGGTGTACACGTTGAGCCCCCGTGTGTACGTTTCGTCGCCGTACTGGCCGTACATCAATTGCCGCACCATCTCAGCGATGTATTCTGCGTGGATGGGATTGGCGTTGGGGCCGGTCTTGACGACCAGTGGCTCTGCGTGGGCAGCTTCGGCTTCTTGCTCGGTGATGAATCCGTTTTCCAACATACGATCAATGATGTACCCCTGCCGTATTTTTGCGCGTTTGGGGTTACTGATCGGGTTGTAGGCGGAAGGTGCTTTGGGGAGGCCGGCTAGCATCGCAGCTTCGGCGACAGAGACATCCTTCAGGGGCTTGCCGAAATAGATTTCTGAGGCTGCTGCGAAACCATAAGCGCGGTTGCCCAAGAAAATCTGATTCATGTAAATCTCCAGGATCTGGTCCTTCGACAACATGTGTTCCAGTTTGAAGGTGAGCAAAATTTCGTAAATTTTGCGAGTGAACGTTTTCTCGGAGGTCAGGTAGACATTTCGCGCCACTTGCATGGTAATGGTCGAGGCGCCCTGGCTCTTGGCTCGCCCGACATTTGCCAAGCCGGCACGAATGACCCCTACATAGTCCACCCCGCCGTGCTGGTAAAAACGCGCGTCTTCCACCGCAAGAATGGCGTTTGTCATGACTTTGGGGATTTCCCGGATGGGGGTGAGTTTGCGGCGCTCTTCTCCGAACTCACCGATCAAATCACCGTCAGCCGAAAAGACCCGCAGAGGTAGTTTGGGGCGGTAGTCCGCGATGTCACTGATATCCGGCAAATTGGGATAAGCCAACGCGAGAGCCAACGCGACCAAGGTCAAAACCGACAGAATGCCCGCCGCACTCAGGCCGGCCAACCAAGCCAGTGCGACCCAGAACCAGTGTGTTTGTTTTGAGGTGGAGTGCTTCGCAGTATCGGAGGATGTGGACATGTAGGCGTTCTGATGTTCCGGCGATTATAAAAACCTGCAGCCTTGCGCAAGGTAATGACTTCACGGGGCGCTCGAATGGCTTCGCAAAGTGTCTTCTCTATGCGCTGACAGAGCTCTGAGGGCCTTTTTGCCCTACTCCCAGACGTCGGCTTTTGACAACGTTATAAATTGTCAGAAAGTGAAAAATCCTTTGCCGCTCAATACCCTTGCTGATAGCATTGAAGTGATTTATTAAGTTCGATCGACGCGTTGTCGTTCTGTTTCAGGGGACCATTTTGATCTCAATAGGGGCGTTGTTTAGCCGTCAGCCAGCTCCAATGCTAGGGCTGGATATCAGCTCTTCGAGTGTGAAGTTGGTAGAGCTCGGCCGCGATAAGGCCGGTAACTTGGTGTTGGAGCGGTGTGCTATTGAGCCCTTGGAGCGAGGCTGGTTCGTTGACGGAAATGTTGAGAAGTTTGACGAAGTGGCTGAGGCTGTGCGCAAACTGGTCAAGAAAAGCGGTACCAAAACGAAAAGCGTCGCAATGGCGCTGCCTCCTTCTGCAGTGATTACAAAAAAAATTATTCTGCAGGGGGGTATGTCGGACTTGGAGCTCGAGCAACAGGTAGAAGCAGAGGCCAATCAATATATTCCGTTTCCATTGGATGAAGTAAGTCTGGACTTTTGCGTTGTTGGGCCTAGTGCGTCCAGTGTCGGCGACATTGAGGTTCTGATTGCTGCCTCCCGCCGTGAGAAGGTTCAGGACATTCAAGGATTGGCGGAAGCGGCTGGGTTAACCCCGGTTATTGTGGATGTGGAGTCGTACGCCGCTCGTTTGGCTGCCGGGCGTTTGATAGAGAACCTGCCCGGTCAAGGCGCTGGCCTGATCGTCGCGCTTTTTGAGATTGGCGCCATGACCACAAGTATGCAAGTCATGCGTGATGACGAAGTTTTGTACGATCGGGATCAAGCGTTTGGCGGTGCACAGCTTACCCAGCTCATCGTCCGTCAATATGGTTTTTCTCAAGAAGAAGCCGAAAGCAAGAAGCGCAGCGGTGAGTTGCCCGACGATTACGAGGCCACTGTGCTTAAGCCCTTTATTGACACCATGGTGCAAGAGCTGGGTCGTGCCTTGCAGTTCTTTTTTACAAGCACGCCACACAATCGCGTGGACTACATCATGCTGGCCGGTGGTTCTGCTGCGCTTCCGGCATTGACAAATGCCGTCACCCAGCACACGTCTTTTCCTTGTAGCCTCCTAAATCCGTTTGACGGCATGGAGATTGGAGAAGGGGTTCGTTTGAAGCGAATGACACGTGAAGCGCCTTCGTACCTGACCTCTTGCGGTCTGGCGCTGCGGAGGTTTTCACAATGATTTTGATCAACCTTTTACCGCACCGTGAGGCAACCCGTAAAAAGCGCAAAGACGTTTTTAATTTGGCGCTTGCAGCCGCTGCTTTGCTCGGTGGGCTTGTCGCTGGAACGGTGTATCTCTCTTACGAAGCGGCTATTTCTCAGCAGCAAAGCAATAACTTTGTGCTGGAAACAGAGATCAAAAAGCTCGAAGGTCAAATCAAAGACATCGCTGGGCTGGAGACCGAGATTGCCGCTTTGCGCGCCCGGCAGCAGGCTGTTGAGGATTTGCAGTCGGACCGGAATTTACCGGTGCATCTGCTCTCCGAACTAGTCCGTCAGTTGCCTGACGGTGTCTTTGTCAACAAGATGGTTCAGCAAGACCAGCAGGTATTGATTACCGGTGTGGCCCAATCCAACGAGCGTGTATCGGAGTTACTGCGTAACCTGGCCAACAATACGCCCTGGTTTAGCAAGCCCGAGTTGATTGAGATCAGTGCCGGATCGACAGCAATCTCCCCGAAGGAACAGCGTCGGACTTTTAATTTCAACGTAAAGGTCAAGCTAATGCGTGCTAGCGAAGCTGAGAAGCTTGCCGCCAAACAGTCTGAGATGTCTGCATCTGGCGCAGCTATTCCACTAATCTCGGCCTCTTTGCCCGCGCCCAAGCTTTGATGTGATCACGTATGGCAAAAAATTTGAATCTCTCGATAAATTTTGCGGACTTACAGGAGAGGCTGACGTCGCAATTTCGTGATTTGGACCCAAAGGACCCGTCGCTTTGGCCCGTCATTCCGCGTTATCTATTGTTGTTTGCAGCAGCCGCCCTCGTGGTGGTCCTATTGTGGTTTGCATGGTTGTCCGGATCGCAGGAGACCTTGCAAGCGGAGCAGGACAAAGAGATTGTGCTGCGGGAAGACTACAAGAAAAAGCTGACCAAAGCCGTGAATCTTGATGTGCTTCGGAAGCAGCGCGAGCAGGTTCAGCAATATGTGACACAACTTGAAAAACAATTGCCAAGCAAGGCGGAAATGGATGCACTGCTGTCTGACATCAACCAAGCTGGCTTGGGCCGGAGTCTACAGTTTGAGCTCTTCAGGCCAGGGCAGATTGCGGTTAAGGAGTATTACGCCGAGTTGCCAATCACGATCAAAGTCACGGGAAAGTACCACGACATTGGCAATTTCGCCTCTGACATCGCCAACTTGTCACGCATTGTGACGCTGAATAACCTATCCCTTTCGCCCCGTGTGGATGGGGCCTTGACTCTTGACGCTACGGCCAAGACCTTCAGGTACCTTGATCCTGATGAGGTCCAAGCGCAACGCGCTGCGACGGGAGCAAAGAAATGAAGTTTTTGCACATCGCAGCCACTGGAGCGCTGGGCTTGCTATTGGCCTCGTGCGGTTCCAGCGGAGAGAATGATCTGCGCAATTGGATTGTTGAGGAGCGTAACCAAACGCGGCCCAAAGTTGCTCCAATTCCTGCGCCAAAACAATTCGTTCCGGAAAAATATGCCGATACCTCGGCCACTGAGCCATTCAGCAGCTTGAAGTTGACCCAAGCATTAAAGCGCGAGTCGTCGCAGGCGGTGACCAATGGGGCTTTGGTTGCTCCTGAGCTGGCGAGACGAAAGGAGCCGTTGGAGTCCTTTCCACTGGATACCATGTCCTTGGTCGGTAATTTGTCGAAATCAGGTCAGCCCGTAGCCTTGGTCCGCGTAGATAACTTGCTGTACCAGGTGCGGTCTGGAAATTATTTAGGACAAAACTACGGGAAAGTCACCAAAATCACAGAGACCCAAGTGATGCTGCGTGAAATCGTTCAAGACGCTGCGGGCGAGTGGATTGAGCGTGTCGCGACACTTGAGTTGCAAGAGAAGGCGAGATGAGATGTCCGAACGATTTACTTGGAATGCGCATGTTTAAAAAAATTGCTTTTACCCTGTCTCTGCTGGTCGGACAGCTTGCGTTCGCGCAAGGAGCTATCGAGTCCGTGTCGGGGTCTTTGCAGGGCGGGAACGAGGTCGTACGCATTGATTTGAGCGAGGCGCTTACCGCGTTGCCCACAGGCTTTGCTATTCAGTCACCCGCGCGCATTGCACTCGATTTTCCCGGTGTTGCCAATGCGATGGGGCGATCAACGGTCGAGATCAATCAAGGCAACTTGCGGTCTGTCAGCGTGGTTCAGGCAGGTGAGCGCACCCGCGTGGTGCTCAATCTGAAGCAAGCCGCCGCCTACAAGGCCGAAATTGTCGGTAAGTCGTTGATTGTTTCTTTGGGAGCCGCTGAGGTGGCCAATACGAAACCGGTCAGTGCTTTCGCAGAGCCGATTGCCCGAGTGGCTGCACCATTGAAAGATGTCGATTTCCGCCGGGGTACAGACGGTGCTGGGCGTGTGATTGTGACACTGCCAAATAGCCAAGTGGGTGTGGACATCCGTCAGCAAGGGCAAGGTTTGGTCGTAGAGTTCATGAAGTCCAGTCTGCCTGAGGGCTTGCGTCGCAAACTGGATGTGGCCGACTTCGGAACACCGGTGAAATCCGTCACCACCACGCAATCTGGGGACCGTGTCCGCATGGTGATCGAGCCCCAAGGGCAGTGGGAGCACAGTGCCTACCAAAGCGATGAGCAATTTGTGGTGGAGGTCAAAGAGATCAAGGTTGATCCCAAAAAGTTGACGCAAGGGCCAGGCTACAACGGACAAAAGCTGTCCCTGAATTTCCAGAGTATTGAAGTGCGTTCGCTGCTGCAAGTGATAGCGGATTTCACCAACTTCAATATCGTGACCTCTGATTCCGTCGCTGGTTCCGTCACGCTTCGGTTGCAGGATGTTCCCTGGGATCAGGCGCTGGACATCATCCTGCAGGCCAAGGGTTTGGGCATGCGCAAGACTGGAAACGTCTTGTGGGTTGCTCCGAAAGATGAAATCGCAGCCAAAGAAAAGCTCGATCTTGAGACCGTGGTTGCTGTGCAGAACTTGGAGCCCTTGCGCACCCAAGCTTTTCAGATCAACTACGGCAAAGCGTCTGACATCGCAGCAGGTTTGATCGCCTCAAGTTCCGGTGTCGGGCAAGGCGTGACCGCGACGCGGATACTTTCTTCCCGCGGCAGCGTGATTTCGGAGAATCGTACTAACCAACTGTTTGTGACCGATATTCCCAGCAAGTTGGAACAAGTGCAGCAATTGATCTCTAAGATCGACATCGCTGTACGCCAAGTATTGATTGAAGCGCGGATTGTGGAGGCTTCTGATTCTTTCGGTAAGTCCCTGGGCGTGAAGCTGGGTGGCGGTGGTACGGCTGGTGCTTCTGGGGACAAACCAGGTATCTCGCTGGGCTCAAGTTATGTGGCTGGGTCCGCAGCTACTACTTCGGGCAATTTTGTGAACTTACCCTCTACAGGCGCACTTGGTAGTAGTTCGCCGGGCCAGTTTGCCGTCTCTATTTTTGGCGCAGGTGCCGATCGTTTCTTGAATTTGGAAATCTCTGCACTGGAGGCTGAAGGCAAGGGCAAAGTGGTCTCCAGTCCAAGGGTTGTTACTGCTGATCAAATTAAAGCCCTGATTGAACAGGGCACAGAGCTGCCCTACCAAGTAGCATCTGCTAGTGGTGCTACATCCATTGCGTTTCGCAAAGCCAACCTGAAACTCGAGGTGCTTCCGCAAATTACGCCTGAGGGCAACATCATCTTGACCTTGGACGTGACCAAAGACACCGTAGGTCAATCCACGCCTGCCGGCTTCGCGATCGACACCAAGCACGTTCAAACCCAAGTATTGGTCGAGAACGGCGGTACAGTGGTGATTGGTGGTATTTTCACTGAGAGCTCGACGGACACAGAAACGAAGGTTCCCTTCTTTGGCGATCTGCCGGGCTTGGGAATCCTCTTCCGCAACAAAGCCAAAGAGATCCAGAAAAGAGAAATGCTCGTGTTCATCACACCGAAAGTCATTGCCGACAAAGTGGTGGGACGTTGATTCCAGCATGCTGAGGTAGCTACGAATTGAGCATTAGTCTTGTCGGTCTTCCCGGCTCCGGGAAGACCACTGTCGGGCGGCAACTAGCACGACGTCTGCGCCTTCCCTTCGTTGACTCAGACCACGCCATTGAGAGTCGTATCGGTTGCTCTATTCGTGAATTCTTCGATCGAGAAGGGGAAGACCGCTTCCGCGATATCGAAGAGGATGTCTTGGATGAGCTGTCAAAAAATGCAGACTCTGTCTTGTCGACCGGCGGCGGTGCTGTGTTGCGCGCGAATAACCGGCGCAATCTGCATGCGCGTGGCAAGGTCGTGTATCTGAAGTCCACCCCAGAGGAATTGTTCCGGCGGCTGCGTCACGACGTGAGCAGGCCTTTGTTGCAAGTGTCTGATCCTCTGGCGCGCATGCGCGAGTTGTTTGCGGTTCGTGATCCTCTGTACCGAGAAACGGCCCATTTCGTCCTAGAGACCGGTCGCCCCTCGGTAGCAACCTTAGTCAACATGATCGTCATGCAGCTTGAGCTCTCTGGCGCCATTCCCTCGGTCGACTGAGCCGGTCTTTTTGCCCCATCACGGGTAGGCCCTAAACTATCGGGCTATGACTACGCAAGTGCTTCACACGGTTCACATTTCGCTTGAAGAGCGAAGCTACCCCATTCACATTGGCCACGATCTTTTGGTCAGTGAGTCCGTCTTCTCCGACTTACCCGGTGCGCACACCGCGCTGATTGTGAGCAACACAACGGTAGCGCCGTTGTATGTTGCCAAATTGAAGGCTGGGCTAGCATCCCATTACGCGCGTGTTTTGATCTTGGAGCTCCCCGATGGTGAGGCCCATAAGCACTGGGAAACGTTGAATCAAATTTTCGACGTTTTGCTAGCCAACACAGCTGACCGGAAGACAACGCTATTTGCCTTGGGCGGCGGTGTAGTGGGAGACATGACAGGTTTCGCAGCAGCGAGCTATATGCGTGGTGTGCCTTTTGTGCAGGTGCCTACGACCTTGCTCGCTCAGGTGGATTCGTCGGTGGGTGGCAAAACGGGCATCAACCATCCACTCGGCAAAAACATGGTGGGCGCTTTCTATCAGCCACAGATGGTGCTGTGTGACTTGGCGACCTTGGGCACCTTGCCCGCTCGGGAGGTGAGCGCTGGTCTGGCCGAAGTTATCAAATACGGACCTATCGCTGACATGGAGTTTTTCGATTGGATCGAAGCCAACATCGAGAATTTGGTCAGTCTGGACAGCGTCACACTGGCGCATGCGGTGAAGCGGAGTTGTGAAATCAAGGCTTGGGTTGTTGGGCAAGACGAGCGTGAGTCTGGGCTTCGCGCCATATTGAACTTCGGTCATACCTTTGGCCATGCCATCGAGGCGGGCTTGGGGTATGGGGAGTGGTTGCACGGTGAGGCCGTCGGATGCGGAATGGTCATGGCCGCAACCTTGTCAGAGCGTCTGGGTTTGGTCGATGATGCTTTTGTGGCCCGACTGACGCGCTTGATCGCCGCCGCTGGTTTGCCCGTCAAAGCGCCGCTGCTCCATGCCGTCGACAACGCCAGCGCCTATCTTGATTTGATGCGGCATGACAAAAAATCAGAAGCGGGTGAAATCCGGTTTGTAGTGATCGATGGCCCGGGGCGTGCAGCGCTCCGCAGTGCGCCTGATGCGCTTGTGCGCGAAGTGATAAACGCTTGTTGTTTGTGATTGCTATAAAAATAGTAGCTACTCGCGCACATATCGCAGGGGCAATCGTCTAGTTCTATGGATCAGCTTCAGCCCTACGCCTGTTTGCCTGAGACCAGCAGGGGGCGACGCTTTCCTGAAGAGGCGGCGCCGACCCGGACCCCGTTTCAAAGGGACCGGGATCGAATTGTTCATTCCACCGCTTTCAGGCGCTTGGTCTACAAGACACAGGTGTTCATCAACCACGAAGGCGACCTCTTTCGCACCCGCCTTACGCATTCGCTGGAAGTTGCGCAGCTGGGGCGATCGATGGCTCGGACCCTCGGCTTGAACGAAGACGTGGTCGAAACCATCGCTTTGGCCCATGATCTAGGGCACACCCCTTTCGGACATGCAGGGCAAGACGCGCTGCACGAGTGCATGGCTGAATATGGTGGTTTTGAACATAACCTGCAAAGTCTGCGGGTCGTGGACCACCTGGAGGCGCGGTATCCCCAGTTTGATGGCCTTAATTTATGCTTTGAGTCTCGCGAAGGCATCTTGAAGCACTGCTCCCGTACCAATGCCCACGCGCTGGAGCAGGCCGAGGTCGACTTTCCTTCTGCAGCTGCCGGTGTCGCCCGCAGATTCCTGAATGGCGGGCAACCGAGTCTCGAGGCTCAGCTCTGCAATCTGGCCGATGAAATCGCCTACAACTGCCACGATATTGACGATGGTGTCCGGTCCGGTCTGCTGCTGCTGGAGCAAATGCTGGAGGTGCCCCTGTTTTCGCGCTACGCCCGCCAAGCGCTCACACAACATGCGCAACTGGCGCAGCCTCCACAGCAGCGGCGTTGGCTGTACGAGTCCATCCGCTTGATGCTGAGCGACATGGTCTACGACGTACTGAAAACGACCCAAGCCCAATTGGCAGAGAGCCGGCCAGCAAATGTGGTGGAGGTGCGTGCTGCAAAGCCCTTGGTGTTGTTCAGCCCCGGCATGCGGGCGGAAACCCGTGAGTTGAAAAAATTTCTCTTTGACCACCTCTACCGCCACGACCAGGTGATGGACACGATGAACAAGGCCAAGCAGGTGATACGTGATCTTTTTGATGCCTATCTGGAGACGCCGGCTGAAATGCGCCAGGACAGCGAGCCTGCGGCTGAGATCACGCTTCAGCGGCGGGTCAGTGACCATATTGCGGGTATGACCGACCGCTTTGCCTTGCGCGAGCACGCCCGCTTGACCGGAAAGACCTTGATTCATGTCTGAACCCTCCCGCCTTGGCCCGCAAACAGATGATGTAGTGATCGCGCGTACCAGGCAGTGGCTAGAGCGCGCGGTGATCGGGCTCAATCTGTGCCCGTTTGCGAAGGCTGTTTACGTCAAGAACCAAGTGCACTATGTGGTGTGCCGGGAAATCGCGCCGGCAGATGTGTTGGAGGTCTTGCAGACGGAGTTGCTCGCCCTGCAAGCCAGTTCGGCCGTGACCCGAGACACCACGCTCCTGATATTGCCTGACGCACTGGCAGAGTTTTTGGCGTTTAATGACTTTTTGTACCCCGCCGACAAATTGCTGCGCAAGCTCAAGCTCAGTGGCGATTTGCAGATCGCCAGTTTTCACCCGGATTTTCAGTTTGCCGATGCAGAGCCGGACGACATCGGCAACTTCACCAATCGCGCCCCATATCCGATATTGCACCTGCTGCGCGAGGCCAGCATTGACAAAGCCGTCGAGGCCTTTCCCGACGCTGAGCAGATCTATGCTCGCAATATTGCCACCCTCGAGGCCCTTGGCGCAGAGGGGTGGGCGGCGCTCGATGTGGCGGCTCACCCTGCTGCGGGCCCCCATCCCGAAGAAACGACATGAAAAAAAACAAGATATCCCCCGGTCAAAGTGGGGCGCCAGCGTTGCCTGAAGGGCAGATCCCGGAGATCCGCCCCGGCCAATCGGTAGAGCTACTCAAAGAGCTTCACATCCTGACCCGTGACGGCAAGCTCAACCAAGATTCCCGTCGCAAACTCAAGCAGGTCTATCACCTCTACCAGTTCATCGAAAAGTTGATGAATGAGTTGCCGCAAGCATCCGGCGGAAGCTTCACCCTCGCGGATCACGGTGCCGGCAAGTCGTATCTGGGCTTCATTCTTTACGACCTGTACTTCAAGCACCTCCCCCAGAGCCACCTTTATGGGATCGAAACCCGGGCCGAACTGGTCGATAAATCACGGGTTTTGGCTGACAAGCTGGGCTTTGACCGCATGAGCTTTTTGAACGTCAGCGTGGAGGCGGCGACACAGCTTGAAGAGTTACCCAAAACCTTTGACGTGGTCACAGCCCTGCACGCCTGCGACACCGCCACGGACGATGCGATCGCGTTCGGGTTGGAAAAGCGGGTGAAAGCGTTTGTACTAGTGCCATGCTGCCAAGCAGAGCTGGCACGGCACTTGAGTCAAAGCAAGGCGCTCAGCCTGACGCGCACACCCCTGGCCGAACTATGGCGCCACCCGTTGCACACCCGTGAAATGGGCAGCCAGCTCACGAATGTGTTGCGTTGCTTGTACCTCGAAGCCCATGGCTACCATGTGACCGTCACAGAGCTGGTGGGTTGGGAGCACAGCATGAAAAACGAGTTGATTCTGGCGCGCTACACCGGCCAAAAGAAGCGGCAGGCGGCAGAGCGTTTGAAGTCCATTTTGCAAGAATTCGGTCTTCTGGCCCTGCTTGACACACGGTTTACATTGCCCATGGACAATCAGCCTGACAACGGATCTGGGGCCTGAGGCGTTAGCTGGTCTTGAGAGACATGTTTTGCAAATTGGAGATGGTTATGAAGCAGTGGTTGAAATGGGTTGGTATCAGTGCAACGGTGGCTTTGTTGGGTGCATGTGCGAGCAGCAGCCCTGATGTCATTCAGCGTGGCGATTCCCAGCGCTTGGCGCAAGTTCAGGATGGAGTCGTGTTGTCCGTTCGCAATGTCGTGGTGGATGGTAACCAGTCCGGCGTGGGCGCCGCGGTAGGCGGAGTCGTGGGGGCCATTGGGGGCTTCAGCGGCAGTGGCGTGCAGCGCGAAGCGCAAGTGCTTGGCGTACTTGCAGGCGTAGCCGGCGCAGCCGCGGGTAATGCGATTGAGCGTTTCTCCACCAAGGAAGAAGCGGTAGAAATCCTGGTGCAACTGAAAAACGGCGACCGCCGCGCCATTGTTCAGGCCAAAGGCGGTGAGCAGTTGGCGGCGGGTGATCCTGTGGTGTTGGTCACCACCGGCTCCAAAGTCCGCGTTACCAAGGCGCCCAAGAATTGATTTGAATCAGAGCCTTCGCTGGCGATAGATTTCACAATGGGGTTTTGAATGGGCGCATCAGCGCCCATTTTTCATAGGGCACCCCCATGGCAATTGAACTTTTCAAAAGTGCGCAGCATTGCTGCATCATGTTTTCCGATCTGGTAACCGACGAGGCAGAGGCGGTACAGGCCAATCAGTTTCTCATTGTCAATCACGGTCAGGCAGCCATCATTGACCCCGGCGGCAACATGACGTTCAACGCGCTGAATCTCACGATGCGTGAATACGTGGCGCCTCAGCATCTCGACTACATCATTGCTTCGCATGCCGACCCAGACATCATCGCGTCCCTAGATCGATGGATGACTTCCACCTCTGCAAAGCTACTGATCTCCCAGCTTTGGGCGCGGTTTGCACCCCATTTCTGCAAAGTCGGGAAAACCGAAGATCGCATCACGCCCATCCCCGACGAGGGTGGCATCTTGCGCTTGGGCAACTCGGAGATCTTGTTACTACCTGCCCACTTCATGCATGCTGAAGGCAATTTCCAGTTCTACGACCCCATCAGCAAAATCCTGTTTTCAGGTGATTTGGGCGTATCCATGGTGGGTGGGCAGGATGCCAAGCGTTCTATTAGCAGCTTGCAGCCCATGCCCGCGGGAATGGAGGCATTCCACCGGCGGTACATGGTGAGCAACAAAATTCTGAAGCTATGGGTCAAGATGGTGCGCGCGTTGGATATCCGGATGATTGCCCCGCAGCACGGCGCTCCCTTGGTGGGCCCGGCGATACCGCAGTTGTTGGACTGGCTGGAGAACCTTTCCTGTGGCATTGATTTGATGGGCGCTCCCCAGTACCAATTGCCGGTTCGTGCCTTGTAGTTCCGATAGAGGGTCGGGTATCCGCTACGATCCTCCGCCATGGCACGACTTCCAAGACTATCGATTGCAGGGCACTTGCACCATGTGTTGCAGCGCGGGGCCCATGGCCAAGCGGTATGCCGGGATACGGAGGATTTTGACGCGTTCCTGAGCGCGCTTTACAGCGCTGCCGAGGCGAATCACGTCGCAGTGCATGGCTATGTGGTCTTGGCAGATCATTTCCATTTGCTCGTAACGCCCGCGAGTGCAGAGGGCTTGCCGGGCTTGATGCAGGCTTTGGGTCGCAGCTATGTCAGGTACTTCAACAGCAAATACGATCGCCGCGGCACCCTGTGGGAAGGGCGGTTTAAATCGGCTGTGTTGCAGCCGCGCTATTTGCTACCTGTGTTGACCTACTTCGATACCCATGCCCTGCGACACGGTGAGGGGGCCGGGCCGGCAGACTATGCGTGGTCGACCCATGCCCATTACAGCGGCGCCCGGGTGGACAAGCGCATTGCGACACATCCGGCGTATTGGGGTTTAGGCAATACCCCGTTTGCCCGGGAGGCGCAGTACCAAGCCGCGGTGCGAGAGGGCCTCAATTCAGTGCAATTGGGTGAAATCACCGACGCTGTGATCGGTGGATGGGCCTTGGGCGATGCTGCATTTGTCGCAGATTTGCAAAAAAACAGCGCCCGTCGACTCACTAAAAAAGCTCCCGGTCGGCCAGCTCTCCACGTTAAAACTTAGTCAAATAGTGTCTTTGCGTAGGTAAATAAAGCGCTCATTGCTATCAAATTGATATGACCCCAATAAATTCAGACGTCATTTTGGCTTAATTTAAATGGGGTCAGACCCCGTTTAAAAATCTTGGCACTTTTGTTGCGTTGCAGTATTCTCCAATCCCACTGCAATTTTCAGGAGTGCGCCATGACCACGGCAGCCGAAATCCAATATCTCAAAGACCACGGTTTGTATTCCAACGCGAATGAGCACGATGCCTGCGGCGTCGGTTTTGTCGCGCACATCCGGGGCGAGAAGAGCCATGACATCGTCAAGAATGCACTCAAGATCCTCGAAAACTTGGACCATCGCGGCGCAGTAGGCGCAGACGCACTGATGGGCGATGGCGCCGGTATCTTGATTCAGCTGCCTGATGCGCTGTACCGCGAAGAAATGGCCAAGCAAGGCGTGACCTTGCCGCCACAAGGCGAATACGGCGTCGGCATGATCTTCTTGCCCAAAGAGCACGCCTCCCGCCTCGCTTGCGAGCAGGAAATGGAACGCGCCATCAAGGCGGAAGGCCAGGTGCTGTTGGGTTGGCGCGATGTGCCGGTGAACCGCGATATGCCCATGTCGCCCACCGTGCGCGCCAAAGAGCCTATCCTTCGCCAAGTCTTCATCGGCCGTGGCAACGACGTGATCGTGCAAGACGCGCTGGAGCGCAAGCTGTACGTGATCCGCAAAACTGCCAGCGCCAACATCCAGGCCCTGGGCTTGACCCACTCCAAAGAGTATTACGTGCCCAGCATGTCCAGCCGCACCGTGGTCTACAAGGGCCTGCTGTTGGCCGACCAGGTGGGTGTCTACTTTAAGGATCTGGAAGACGCCCGTTGCGTGTCGGCCTTGGGGCTGGTGCACCAGCGCTTCTCCACCAACACCTTCCCCGAATGGCCATTGGCTCACCCCTACCGCTACGTGGCGCACAATGGTGAAATCAACACCGTCAAAGGCAACTACAACTGGATGAAGGCCCGCGAAGGCGTGATGTCTTCCCCCGTACTGGCTGCCGATCTGCAAAAGCTGTACCCCATCAGCTTTGCAGACCAGTCCGACACAGCCACTTTCGACAACTGCCTTGAGCTGTTGACCATGGCGGGCTACCCCATCAGCCAGGCCGTGATGATGATGATCCCTGAGCCATGGGAGCAGCACACCACCATGGATGAGCGCCGCAAGGCCTTCTACGAATACCACGCAGCCATGATGGAGCCGTGGGACGGCCCGGCCTCGATCGTATTCACCGATGGTCGCCAGATCGGCGCCACGCTGGACCGCAACGGCCTGCGTCCTTCCCGCTACTGCATCACCGATGACGACTTGGTCATCATGGGCTCCGAGTCCGGCGTGCTGCCCGTACCTGAAAACAAAATCGTGCGCAAATGGCGCCTGCAGCCCGGCAAGATGTTCCTGATCGACTTGGAGCAAGGCCGCATGATCGATGACGAGGAGCTCAAAGCCAGCCTCGCCAACAGCAAGCCCTACAAGCAGTGGATTGAGAACCTGCGCATCAAACTCGACAACGTCACCTTTGACGAGCGCCGTACCGACAGCGCTTTGTCTGCCGTGGTGGCGGGCGTTGAACCCAAGCGCATCACGGACCAAGTGAGCCTGCTGGACCGCCAGCAAGCCTTCGGCTTCACCCAGGAAGACTTGAAGTTCCTGATCGCGCCCATGGCGGCAGCCGGTGAAGAGGCGATCGGCTCCATGGGCAACGACAGCCCCTTGGCTGTCTTGTCCGACAAAAACAAGCCGCTCTATAGCTACTTCAAGCAGCTGTTCGCGCAGGTGACCAACCCGCCGATCGATCCGATCCGCGAAGCGATCGTGATGTCTTTGGTGTCCTTTATCGGACCCAAGCCCAACCTGTTGGACATCAACCAGGTGAACCCGCCGATGCGCCTGGAGGTGAGCCAGCCGGTGCTGGACTTTGCTGACATGGCCAAGGTGCGCAACATCGAGCACCACACCCAAGGCAAGTTCCGCAGCTACACCCTGGACATCACCTACCCCTTGGCCTGGGGCCATGAAGGTGTCGAAGCCAAGCTGGCTTCCTTGTGCGCTGAGGCAGTTGACGCCATCAAGAGTGGCAACAACATCCTGATCATCAGCGACCGCAGCATCAGCGCGACCCAGGTCGCTATCCCTGCGCTGCTGGCCTTGTCTTCCATTCACCAGCATCTGGTGCGTGAAGGTCTGCGCACTACAGCAGGTCTGGTGGTGGAAACCGGTACTGCCCGCGAGGTGCACCATTTCGCGGTGTTGGCGGGTTACGGCGCAGAAGCCGTGCACCCCTACCTCGCCATGGAAACCCTGCAAAGCATCCATAAGGAGCTGCCGGGCGACCTGAGCGCTGAAAAGGCCCTCTATAACTACATCAAGGCGATTGGCAAGGGCCTGTCCAAGATCATGTCCAAGATGGGCGTGTCGACCTACATGTCGTACTGCGGTGCCCAGTTGTTCGAAGCCATCGGCCTGAACACCGAAACCATCGACAAGTACTTCACCCGCACCCCCAGCAAGGTGGAAGGTATCGGTGTGTTCGAGATCGCGGAAGAATCCATCCGCATGCACAAGCTGGCCTTCGGCGACAGCCCGGTGTTGGCCAACGCCTTGGATGCCGGTGGCGAATATGCCTGGCGCACCCGTGGTGAAGAACACATGTGGACGCCGGATGCGATTGCCAAGCTGCAGCATTCCACCCGCGCCAACAACTGGAATACCTACAAAGAGTACGCCCAGATCATCAACGACCAGTCCAAGCGCCACCTGACGCTGCGCGGCCTGTTCGAGTTCAAGGTGGATCCCGCCAAGGCGATTCCTCTGGAAGAAGTCGAGTCCGCCAAAGAAATCGTCAAGCGTTTTGCGACCGGCGCCATGTCCTTGGGCTCTATTTCCACCGAAGCCCACGCGACATTGGCGGTGGCCATGAACCGCATCGGCGGCAAGAGCAACACCGGTGAAGGTGGTGAAGACGCTGCACGTTACCGCAACGAACTCAAGGGCATCCCGATCAAGCAGGGCGACAGCCTCAAGAGCGTGATCGGCGCCGAGAACGTGGAAGTGGACCTGCCCCTGTTGGCCGGCGACTCCTTGCGCAGCCGCATCAAGCAAGTGGCTTCGGGCCGCTTTGGTGTGACTGCCGAATACCTGCACAGCGCAGACCAGATCCAGATCAAGATGGCCCAAGGTGCCAAGCCCGGCGAAGGCGGTCAGTTGCCTGGTGGCAAGGTCTCTGAGTACATCGGCAAACTGCGTCACTCGGTGCCCGGTGTGGGCCTGATTTCGCCCCCTCCACACCACGACATCTACTCCATCGAGGACTTGGCCCAGCTGATCCACGATCTGAAGAACGTGGCGCCGCACTCCGGCATCAGCGTCAAGCTGGTGTCTGAAATCGGTGTGGGCACCATCGCTGCCGGCGTTGCCAAGTGCAAGGCGGACCACGTAGTGATCGCTGGCCACGATGGTGGTACTGGCGCTTCGCCATGGTCCTCCATCAAGCATTGCGGTAGCCCTTGGGAAATCGGTTTGGCCGAGACCCAGCAGACTTTGGTGCTGAACCGCTTGCGCAGCCGCATCCGCGTGCAGGCCGACGGCCAGATGAAGACCGGCCGCGACGTCGCCATCGGCGCCTTGTTGGGTGCGGACGAATTCGGCTTCGCTACCGCACCGCTGGTGGTGGAAGGCTGCATCATGATGCGCAAGTGCCACCTGAATACCTGCCCCGTGGGCGTGGCGACCCAAGACCCCGTGTTGCGCGCCAAGTTCTCCGGCAAGCCAGAGCACGTGGTGAACTACTTCTTCTTCATCGCCGAAGAAGTGCGCCAGATCATGGCCCAGCTGGGTATCCGCAAGTTCGACGACATGATCGGCCGCTCCGACCTGCTCGACACCCGCAAGAGCATCGAGCACTGGAAAGCACAAGGTCTGGATTTCAGCCGCCTGTTTGCCCAGCCCAATGTGCCGGCCGACGTCCCACGCTTCCAGACGCTGGAGCAGGACCACGGACTGGAGAAGGCACTGGACAACGTGTTGATCGCCAAGAGCCGCGCTGCTATCGACAAGGGTGAAAAAGTCCAGTTCATGGAGCGTGCCCGCAACGTGAATCGTTCGGTGGGCGCCATGCTCTCCGGTGCGGTGACCAAGGTGCACCCAGAGGGCTTGCCGGATGACACCATCCGCATCCAGCTGGAAGGCACAGGCGGTCAGTCCTTCGGCGCTTTCCTGGCCAAGGGCATCACTCTGTACCTGATTGGCGATGCCAATGACTACACCGGCAAGGGCCTCTCCGGCGGCCGTGTGGTGGTGCGTCCTAGCATCGACTTCCGCGGTGACGCTATCCGCAACACCATCGTGGGTAACACGGTGATGTACGGCGCGACTACCGGCGAAGCCTTCCTGAGTGGCGTGGCAGGTGAACGCTTTGCAGTCCGTCTGTCTGGCGCCACTGCAGTGGTCGAAGGCACTGGCGACCACGGTTGCGAGTACATGACCGGCGGTACGGTGGCGGTGCTGGGTAAAACCGGCCGCAACTTTGCAGCCGGCATGAGCGGCGGTATCGCCTATGTGTATGACGAAGACGGCCAGTTCGCCAAGCGATGCAACACCGCCATGGTCAGCCTGGAGAAGGTGTTGACCGCGACCGAGCAAGCGACAGCGGTGGACAAAGCGGTCTGGCACCGTGGTGAGTCGGATGAAGCCCAGCTGAAGAAGCTGCTCGAAGACCACAACCGCTGGACCGGTAGCAAGCGTGCGCGCGAGTTGTTGGATAACTGGGACGTGTCCCGCGCCAAGTTCGTGAAGGTGTTCCCCAATGAGTACAAGCGTGCTCTGGGTGAGATTCATGCACGTAAATCGGCACCAGCGCCCGCCAAGACTGCGGACGCTGCTACAAAAAAAGAAGCAGCCGCAGCCAAGTAAGGCCGGTCTGATCTAACGCACAAGGACGTACATCATGGGAAAAGTCACTGGCTTCATGGAGTTTGAGCGCATCGAGGAGGGCTACAAGCCCGTTACCGAGCGCCTGAAGAACTACAAAGAGTTCGTTATCGGTCTGGACGATGCACAGGCCAACAAGCAAGCCGCGCGCTGCATGGACTGCGGTACGCCGTTCTGCAATAACGGCTGCCCGGTCAACAACATCATTCCGGACTTCAACGACCTCGTCTTCCGCAAGGACTGGAAGGCCGCGATCGACACACTGCACAGCACCAACAACTTCCCCGAGTTCACCGGTCGTATCTGCCCCGCACCTTGCGAAGCAGCCTGCACCTTGAACGTCAACGAAGAGGCAGTGGGCATCAAGTCGATCGAGCACGCCATCATTGACCGCGCCTGGCATGAAGGTTGGGTGAAGCCCCAGCCCTCTGCCGTCAAGACCGGCAAAAAGGTGGCTGTGGTCGGCTCCGGCCCTGCGGGTATGGCTGCTGCCCAGCAGCTGGCCCGCGTGGGTCACGACGTCACGCTGTTCGAAAAGAACGACCGCATCGGCGGCCTGCTGCGCTACGGCATTCCTGATTTCAAGATGGAAAAGACCCACATCGACCGCCGCGCTGAGCAGCTGGTCGCTGAAGGCGTCACCATCCGCACCGGCGTGCTCGTGGGTGACATGCCCAAAGGCTCCAAAGTTACCAACTGGGCCAAGGAAACCATTTCCCCCGAGCAGCTCAAGAAGGACTTTGACGCGGTGCTGCTGACCGGCGGCTCCGAGCAGTCCCGCGACCTGCCGGTGCCCGGCCGCGATCTGGACGGTATCCATTTCGCCATGGAGTTCCTGCCCCAGCAAAACAAGGTCAACGCCGGCGATAAGTTGAAGAACCAGCTGCGCGCTGACGGCAAGCATGTCATCGTCATCGGCGGTGGTGACACCGGCTCTGACTGTGTAGGCACCTCCAACCGCCATGGCGCGGTCAGCGTGACCCAGTTTGAGGTGATGCCCGAGCCACCGGCCGAAGAAAACCGCCCCATGACCTGGCCTTACTGGCCGCTGAAGCTGCGCACCAGCTCCAGCCACGAAGAAGGTTGCGAGCGTGTGTTCTCCATCTCGACCAAAGAGTTCATCGGCGAAAAAGGCAAGGTCACCGGTCTCAAGACCGTGCAAGTCGAGTTCAAAGACGGCAAGTTGGTCGATGTGCCCGGCACAGAAAAAGTACTCAAGGCCGACCTCGTGTTGCTGGCCATGGGCTTTGTGAACCCGGTGGCGACTGTGCTGGAGTCCTTCGGTATCGACAAGGACGCACGCGGAAACGCCAAGGCAACGACCGATTTCACTGGTGGCTATGCGACCAATGTGCCCAAGGTGTTTGCCGCTGGCGACATCCGCCGCGGCCAGTCGTTGGTGGTCTGGGCGATCCGTGAAGGCCGTCAAGCAGCCCGTGCGGTGGATGAGTTCCTGATGGGCTTTTCCGACCTGCCACGCTAATAAGGGTTTTCCCCCTTATCATTCCAAGGCCGGGCACATCCCGGCCTTCTTGCTTTATGGCTCCAACATCTTCTACAGCTCTGGTTGAATTGAACAACGTCTCCTTCGGGTACGGAGAGCGTCGCATTCTCGACGGCATCAGCCTGACCGTTCCTCGTGGCAAGGTCACCGCGCTGATGGGAGCCTCAGGAGGCGGAAAAACCACCGTGCTTCGCCTGATCGGCGGGCAATACCGCGCCCAAGGCGGGCAAGTGCTGCTCCATGGCGCCCCGGGCGAGGGGGCCAGCCATGACATCACCCGGATGAGCACCGCAGAGCTGTATGCAGCCCGCCGGCGCATGGGCATGCTGTTTCAGTTTGGTGCCTTGTTCACCGACTTGAGCGTGTTTGACAACGTGGCCTTTCCGCTGCGTGAACACACCGAATTGCCCGAGGCCTTGATCCGCGACATCGTGCTGATGAAGCTCAATGCCGTGGGCCTGCGGGGCGCCCGGGACTTGATGCCGTCCGAAGTGTCCGGCGGCATGGCGCGCCGTGTAGCGCTGGCACGTGCCATCGCCCTGGACCCCGAGCTGGTGATGTATGACGAGCCGTTTGCAGGTTTGGACCCGATTTCATTGGGTACCGCCGCCCGCCTGATTCGCCAGCTCAACGATGCCATGGGCCTGACCAGCATTGTGGTGTCGCACGATCTGGAAGAAACCTTCCACATCGCAGACCAAGTCATTATTTTGGCCAACGGCAAAATTGCGGCACAGGGCACGCCCCAAGAGGTGCGTGACAGTGTCGATCCCTTGGTCCATCAGTTCGTGAATGCGCTCCCCGAAGGTCCGGTGCGTTTCCATTACCCCGCAGCCCCTGTGGATGCGGATTTTTCTGTCGGGGCCTCTTCATGAAGTTCTTGCAACCGGCTGAATTGGGCTACGCCGTGCGCAGCAAGCTGGCGGACGCGGGTGCGGGTGCTCGCTTGTTTTTCCGCTTGGTCGCCTCCTTGGGGGCGGTGTTGCGCCGTCCGGCGTTGTTGCGCGACCAGATCCACTTTATGGGGAACTACTCGCTGGCCATCATTGCGGTGTCGGGCGTTTTTGTGGGCTTCGTGATGGGCTTGCAGTACTACTATGGCTTGCAGCGCTTTGGCGCTGCAGACTCGGTGGGCATGCTGATTAGCCTGAGCCTGGTGCGGGAGTTTGGCCCGGTGCTGACCGCGCTGTTGTTTGCCGGTCGCGCGGGCACTTCGCTCACCGCAGAAATCGGCCTGATGAAGGCAGGCGAGCAGCTCAGCGCCATGGAGATGATGGCAGTCGATCCGGTGGCCCGTATTTTGGCGCCGCGTTTCTGGGGGGCTGTCATTGCCATGCCCATCCTTGCGGCCATGTTCAGTGCGGTGGGCGTGTTGGGGGGCTGGGTGGTCAGCGTGCCGATGATCGGGATCGATTCCGGCGCATTCTGGAGCCAGATGCAAAGCGGGGTCGATGCCTGGGTTGACGTGGGTAACGGGGTGCTCAAGAGCGTAGTGTTCGGTTTTGCCGTGAGCTTTATCGCCTTGTTGCAGGGTTTTGAAGCGCAGCCGACACCCGAGGGCGTGGCCCGTGCCACGACCCGGACCGTGGTGGTGGCGTCGCTTACCGTGTTGGCCTTGGACTTTGTCCTGACGGCCATGATGTTCAGTATTTGAGGGGGGAAAATGCAGCGTTCAAAAAATGATGTGTGGGTGGGCTTGTTTGTCTTGCTCGGCGCCTTGGCGCTGGTGTTTCTTGCACTGCAGTCCGCCAATTTGTTGAGCTTCAGTGTCGACAAAGGCTACCCCGTGACAGCCAAGTTCGACAACATCGGGGGTCTCAAGCCCAAAGCGGCCGTCAAAAGTGCGGGTGTGGTGGTCGGCCGGGTGGAATCCATCGGGTTTGATGACAAAACCTTCCAGGCTAAGGTGAGCCTGTCGATGGACAAGCAGTTCGTATTCCCCAAAGACAGCTCGCTCAAGATATTGACCAGCGGTTTGCTCGGCGAGCAGTACATCGGCATTGAAGCCGGTGCTGACAGCGCCAACCTCGCGGCGGGCGATGTCATCAGCACCACCCAAAGCGCGGTGGTGTTGGAGAACCTGATCAGTCAGTTCCTGTACAGCAAAGCGGCGGATGGCCCATCCGCCAAAGAGGCACCATGATGCGCCCCTCGATCCGCTGGATGCTGGGTATGGCCCTGGTGGCGTTGCTCCAAGGGTGCGCCACGGTTGCTAACCCGGACCCGCGCGACCCCTTGGAGTCGATCAATCGCACGGTGTTCGGCTTCAACGACGCGGTAGACCGCGCGGTGCTCAAGCCTGTGGCCACGGCGTATGTCAACACCGTGCCTGCCTTGGGGCGCACCGGCATCAAGAATTTTTTCGCAAATCTGGATGACGTCTGGTCTGCCATCAACAACGCTTTGCAATTGCGCGGCCAGGCGTTTGGTGACAGCGTCGGGCGTGTCATGGTGAATACGACCATTGGCCTGGGCGGTTTGGTCGACGTGGCCAGTGATCTGAATATTGAAAAGCATCCGGCCAACTTCAACATCACGCTGGGGCGATGGGGCGTCGGTGCCGGTCCTTATGTGGTGTTGCCCTTGCTGGGGCCCTACACCCTGCGCGAGGTGGGCGCCTTGCCGATTGACAACCGTGGCAATCTGGTAAACCAATTGAGCGACGAGGCGACCCGTACCGGGCTCACCGTGGTCGATGTGGTCGATACACGCGCCAGTTTTCTGGGGGCTGAAGAAGTAGTGAGTGGTGCCGCGCTTGATCGCTACTCGTTTACCCGTGATGCGTATTTGCAGCGCCAGCGTTATCAGGTGTATGACGGTAATCCCCCCGACGAGGAACCCTCGGAGCCGTAAGGTCGTAGCCGTCTTTGTGGGTGTCGTCCCGCAAAAACGATAATCTGGCACTGTTTGAGGAAAAGAGTAATGTTGAAAAAACGTGGTTTTTTAAGTGGCGCACTGGTGCTGGTCGCCGCCTTGGGTGGTTTGGTCAGCAGCCCGGTCCATGCGGATGACGAGGCTCCTGATGCCCTGATCAAGCGCCTTTCGGTTGACGTGTTGGACACCATCAAAGCCGACAAGACATTGCGTGCAGGCGACACCAGCAAAATTGTGGCCTTGGTAGATTCGCGCATCATGCCCAATGTGAACTTCCAGCGCATGACAGCTTCTGCCGTCGGACCCGGTTGGCGCCAGGCAAGCCCCGAGCAGCAAAAGCGCTTGCAAGAGGAGTTCAAAACCCTGTTGGTCCGCACCTATGCGGGTGCATTGGCGCAAGTTAGCGACCAAACCATTGCCATGAAACCTCTGCGCGCTGCGCCTGAGGATAAAGAAGTGGTGGTTCGTACCGAAATTAAAGGCAAGGGTGATCCCATCCAGCTCGACTACCGTTTGGAAAAGACCCCGGGTGTCGGTGCCGGCTGGAAAATTTACAACCTGAACGTGCTGGGTGTGTGGCTGGTCGAAACGTATCGCAGCCAATTTGCCCAGCAAATCAATGCCAAAGGCGTCGATGGACTGATCGAGGCCCTGGCTGACCAAAACAAGGCGAACGCCAAGAAAGGCTGATGTGCTCAAGCTGCCTGCCACCATGACCCACGAGGTCGCACCCGCCTGTTTGTCCGAACTGCGGGATGGGCTGCAGCACGAGGCCAGCACGGTGGTGGTCGACGGCGAGCGTTTGCAGCGTTTCGACTCATCTGCGCTGGCCGTCTTGCTGGAGCTGCGGCGCGAATGCGCCAAGGCCGGCAAGATGTTTGCCGTGCAAAAGCTTCCGGCCCGTTTGCGCGATCTGGCCGCCCTGTACGGGATTGACGCTCTGCTCAAGCCCGCCTGAGACCGGCAGCGTAAAATCGCGGGTTCTTTATGCCCGCCATCTCCTTCCAATCCATCTCCAAGTCGTATCCCTCGCCCAAGGGGCCGAAAGGCTCCACCTTCAAGGCAGTCGATAACGTCAGTCTCAACATCGAAGAGGGCGAATTTTTCGGTCTCCTCGGCCCCAATGGAGCGGGCAAAACCACCTTGATCAGCATGCTGGCCGGCTTGTCTCGCCCCACCAGTGGCCATGTGCAAGTGCTGGGCAGCGATGTTCAGACCGACTACGCCGATGCCCGCCGCAAACTAGGCGTCGTGCCCCAGGAGCTGGTGTTTGATCCGTTTTTTAATGTGCGCGAAATGCTGCGTATCCAGTCCGGCTACTTCGGTCTGCGAAACAACGACTCTTGGGTGGATGAGCTGCTGGAAGGCCTGGGCCTGGCCGACAAGGCCAATGCCAACATGCGCCAATTGTCTGGCGGCATGAAGCGCCGCGTGCTGGTGGCGCAGGCTTTGGTGCACAAACCCCCCGTCATCGTGCTGGACGAACCCACTGCGGGTGTGGATGTGGAATTGCGCCAGACGTTGTGGCAGTTTGTCGCCAACCTCAACAAACAGGGCAGCACGGTGCTGCTCACTACCCACTACCTGGAAGAGGCCGAAGCCTTGTGCGGGCGCATTGCCATGCTCAAGACCGGCCGCATTGTGGCCTTGGACAAAACCAGCGACCTGCTCAAGGCGGCCAGCAGCAATGTGCTGCGCTTCAAGACGGCCGATGTGCTGCCCCCTGAACTCGCTGCCCGTGCCCGCATCACCGGCCGTATTGTTCAGTTGCCAGCCAACAACGCGCTCGAAATTGAAAACTACCTCGCTGCGGTGCGCCAAGCCGGCGTCACGGTGGATGACGTGGAGATCCGCAAGGCCGATCTGGAAGACGTGTTCCTTGACATCATGAACAAGCAAGGAGCACACGCATGAACGGCTGGCAAACCCTGCTCTACAAAGAGACCTTGCGCTTCTGGAAGGTTGCGGCCCAAACCATTGCCGGGCCCGTGCTGACCGCCATGCTGTACCTACTGATCTTCGGACACGCGCTGGAAAGCCATGTGAAGGTGTACGACCAGGTCAGTTACACCGCCTTTCTGGTGCCGGGCCTGGCCATGATGAGTCTGTTGCAGAACGCATTTGCCAACAGTTCGTCCTCGCTCATCATGAGCAAGGTCATGGGCAATCTGGTGTTCCTGTTGCTCACTCCGCTGTCGTACTTCAACTGGTTTGTGGCCTATGTGGGTGCCGCTGTGATTCGTGGTTTGGTGGTGGCGCTGGGCGTGTTTGTGGTGGCGGCTTTCTTCACCCCCATGAGCTATGCAGCGCCGGTGTGGATCCTGGTGTTCGCCATTCTGGGCGCTACCCTGATGGCTGCGTTGGGGCTGATTGCCGGCTTGTGGGCCGAGAAGTTCGACCAGCTGGCCGCCTTCCAGAACTTTGTGGTCATGCCCATGACGTTTTTGAGCGGCGTGTTTTATTCCATCCATTCCTTGCCCGCGTTCTGGCAAGGGGTGAGCCACTTCAACCCGTTTTTCTACATGATCGACGGCTTCCGTTTCGGCTTCTTTGGCATCAGCGACGTGTCCCCTTGGATGAGCCTTGCTGTCGTCGGCGGCGCCACCGTGGTGGTGAGCCTGATTGCCCTTCAATTGCTGCGCAGCGGCTACAAAATCCGCAGCTGAGATTCTTATGACCGCAGACCAACTCCAAGCCCTTATCACTGCAGGCCTCGCCTGTGACCATTGCGCGCTCGAAGGCGATGGCCGCCACTGGTACGCCACCATCGTGTCGCCTGAATTCGAAGGCAAACGCCTTGTCCAGCGCCAGCGCTTGGTGTACGCCACCTTGGGCAACCGCATGCAAACCGACGAGGTACACGCCTTGTCCATGAAAACTTTCTCGCCCACCGAATGGGCAGCCCAGTCCGCCTGAGGCGCACGCAACTCCGAGAGCCCGCCATGAGCGCAGACATGATCACCCTGGCCCTGTCCAAAGGCCGTATTTTTGAAGAAACCGTGCCGCTGCTTAAAGCCGCGGGCATTGAGGTGCTGGACGACCCCGAGAAGTCCCGCAAACTGATTCTGGACACCAACCAGCCCAACGTCCGCGTGTTGGTGGTGCGCGCGACCGACGTGCCCACCTATGTGCAGTACGGTGGTGCCGACCTCGGCATTACCGGCAAAGACACTTTGCTGGAGCACGGCAGCCAAGGCCTGTACCAGCCGCTGGATTTGCAGATCGCCAAGTGCCGCATCAGCGTGGCGGTGCGTGCGGACTTTGACTACGCGTCGGCCGTCAAACAGGGCTCCCGCCTTAAAGTGGCTACCAAGTACGTGGCGATTGCCCGCGAGTTTTTCGCCAGCAAGGGCGTGCACGTGGATTTGATCAAGCTCTACGGCAGCATGGAGTTGGCGCCCTTGGTCGGCCTGGCCGATGCGATTGTGGATCTGGTCTCCACCGGCAATACCCTCAAGGCCAATCACCTCGTCGAGGTGGAGCGCATCATGGACATCAGCTCCCGTTTGGTGGTGAACCAGGCTGCGCTCAAGCTCAAACAAGAACCCATCCGCAAGATCATCGACGCCTTTGCCGGCGCCGTAGGCCAGTAACTCCGGAACCCCATTTGCTATGACTTTTGTAGCTGCTCCCGCACGTTTATCAAGCGCTAGCGCCACTTTTGAGGCTGAATTCAAGGCGCGCCTGCATTGGTCTGCGGACACCGATGCCGCCATCGAGCAGCGCGTGGCCGATATCCTGGCCGACGTGCAGCAGCGCGGTGATGCTGCGGTGCTGGAGTACACCGCCCGTTTCGATGGCCTGAGCGCCACCGACATGAAGGCGCTGGAGCTGACCCAGGCCGAGCTCAAAGCGGCATTCGACAGCATTCCCGCCGACCAGCGCGCTGCGCTGGAGGCCGCCGCAAAGCGGGTGCGCAGCTACCACGAAGCCCAAAAGAAGGCCTCCGGCGAGAGCTGGACCTACCGCGACGAAGACGGCACGCTCTTGGGCCAAAAGGTCACGCCGCTGGACCGCGTGGGCATTTATGTGCCTGGCGGCAAAGCGGCTTACCCCAGCAGTGTGCTGATGAATGCCATCCCCGCCCATGTAGCAGGGGTCGGCGAAATCATCATGGTCGTACCCACCCCCAAGGGCGAGAAAAACGCCTTGGTGCTGGCTGCCGCCTATGTGGCCGGCGTAACCCGCGCTTTCACCATCGGCGGCGCGCAAGCGGTGGCCGCATTGGCTTATGGCACCGCCACCATTCCTGCCGTGCACAAAATCACCGGCCCCGGCAACGCCTACGTGGCCGCCGCCAAGCGCCGCGTGTTCGGCACCGTGGGCATCGACATGATTGCCGGCCCCAGCGAGATTCTGGTGCTGGCAGACGGCACCACACCGCCGGACTGGGTGGCGATGGACCTGTTCAGCCAGGCTGAGCACGACGAGCTGGCGCAAAGCATTTTGCTGTGCCCTGACGCTGCCTACATCGAGCAAGTGCAACAGAGCATCAACCGCCTGCTACCCGAAATGCCGCGCGCCGAGATCATCGCCAAGAGCCTCACCGGCCGTGGCGCGCTGATCCAGACCCGCAGCATGGAAGAGGCGTGCGAGATCAGCAACCGCATCGCGCCCGAGCACCTGGAAGTCTCCAGCAATGACCCCCACAAATGGGAGCCGTTGCTAAAGCACGCCGGTGCCATCTTTTTGGGGGCCTACACCTCCGAGAGCCTGGGCGACTATTGCGCTGGCCCCAACCACGTGCTGCCCACCAGCGGTACCGCGCGTTTCAGCAGCCCGCTGGGGGTGTATGACTTCCAGAAGCGCAGCAGTCTGATCGAAGTGAGCGAGCAGGGCGCCCAAGCATTGGGGCAGATCGCCTCGGTGCTGGCCCACGGCGAGGGCTTGCAAGCCCATGCACGTGCGGCGGAAATGCGATTGAAGTAAGAATGGGTGCATCAGGACGACCAAGCCCTATGCGCACCACACTTCATACCCCTCACACCTTTTCCACGCTGCGGCAAGCCGCTGCGTGCTTCGCCCTCTGCCTTGCCGCAGCCTCCACGGCTCAGGCCATGACCATCCGCGAAATGCGGGCCCTCGAGAAGACCGAGAAACAAGGCAGCACCTATACCGACTACTACCTGGTCGGTGTCATGGAAGGCGCGCTCGAGGCCCACACCCAAGCGGTGCGCGCCGGTGCCAGCGCCAGCATCTGCCTCAATGGTCGCCGTCTGGAGCCCAGCATGGCCAAGAACCTGTACACCACCGAACTCAAACGCAACGCCGACCTCTACGAGGCCGATATGCCGGTGCAGCTGGTGGTGGTGAATGCGCTGGGGACGGTTTATCCCTGTTTGTGAGCGCCCGCATGCGCGAGCCGCTGCCACACCACAGAGGCTTTTGATCGCTTCTTAACGGAATTTCACCTGCTTGCGGAATTCGTCGAGCATGGCTTGGTAGCTTCCGTTGTTGCGCATTTGGGTCAGGCCCTTGCCGAAGGTGTCAGACGCCTGTTGCGCTCCCGGGTACTTTTTCGAAAAAGCGATCCAGAACTCATCAGCGGACAGGGCGCCCCGGTGCACCAGACGGCCACGCGCTGCATCGGTGGCATCGATCCGCAGCCAACCCGGGGTGCGATTCATCACGACATAGTCCACGCGCTTGCTCAAAAACATGTGTATGAGGTTGTCGTCAGAATTCGCGGGGAACTTGCTAATGCGTGAATCGTTCACAAAGGCGCTGGGGTAGGTGTAGCCATTGGTGATGGCGACGTTTTTGCCCCGCAGGTCCGCCAGGGTCAGCGGGGTGGCGTCGTTGCTTGGTGCACCAAAAATCGACAGCTCTTCTTTGAACATCGGCGGCGAGTGCCAGATGTAATCGTTCCGGTTTTCATTGGTGATGCTGGCATTGAAGCAGCCTGCCACCTGGTCTGTGAGTGCCAATCGCATGCACCGGGAAAACGGCACGGAGATAAACCGCACATGGACGCCTTGGCTGGCGAACGCCGCCCGGATCAACCGGGGGCTAAAGCCGGTGGGTTCGTGTCCCGCGCCAAGCGAGCGTTTGTCTGCAAAGCTGTAAGGAGGCCAGTCGTCTTCCCCGGCCAGCACGATCGTGGTGGCGGCTGCCGGCTCTGCTGTGCCCTTGGTGGGCATCCCCAGCATCAATAGCAGAGCGACAAAGGCTTTTAGCAGCATGAGGTGGCCCCAATTTTCAGTGTTTCAAACGGACCTGGCCCGGTGGCAAATAACGCCAACCCCGGTGCAAAAGTCATCTGTGTGCAATATACGGCCTTGGAATTCAGTCGAGCCCTCGCGGGCCGAAGGGCGAGAGGCGCGCTGGGTTACTCGCTGAGTGTCGCCGGTAGGTCAAAATAAACACGAACTTCGTGCGGCACGAATTTCGTGTAAACTGCATTCACGATGAAAAACGTCACCATCACCGTCGAAGACGCCACCCTGGAATGGGTACGGATCGAGGCGGCGCGGCGCAACACCAGCGTGTCGCGCTTGGTGGGCGAGATGTTGACCGAGAAGATGCAACATGACGACGCCTACGCCCGCGCCCAGCGCGATTGGGTGGCGGATACGTCCAGCTTCAGCTCAGGTGGCAAGGCTTATCCGGCGCGGGATGTCCAGAATGGCTAGCCCGCTCGACACCTCCGGCGCCATCGTCTTTGTGGACACCAACGTGCTATTGGCCGCTGACGATGCGTTTGACGCGGCCAGCCAAACCCGCGTACGCGAATGGCTGCAGGCCTTGTGGCAGCGCAGGGCAGGGCGCTTGAGCACGCAGGTGATCAACGCCTATTACGTGGGCGCCACCCGCCACTTCGCCATGCCGCAGGGCGACGCACGCGCCAAGCTGCGCCGCTACCAGCTCTGGCAGCCCTGGCAGATCGATCACCAGACAGTAGAAACCGCCTGGGGCGTGGAAGCCCGCTTCGGCCTGCCGTATTGGGATGCCCTCATCGTTGCCGCTGCCGCGCAGAGTGGCGCAAGCCATGTGCTGTCGTTCGATCTTCAGCATGGCCAGCAGATCGACGGCATCACCATCCTCAACCCCCTGCAAGCCACGCCTGCCGACTTGGCGCTGGCCGACTAGTTTTTTGAAAGCCCTTCCATGACAACCTCTGCCGACTTTGCTGCTGACGTTCAGGCGCTGATTGCGCGCCGCATCCGCCAGGACGTGCAAGGCATGCATGCCTACGCGGTCCAGGACTCCAAGGGCATGGTCAAGCTCGACGCCATGGAGAACCCGTTTTCTTTGCCACCCCACCTGCAAGCCGAGTTGGGCCAACGCCTGGGCGCGCTGGCCCTGAACCGCTACCCCGATGGCCGGGTCAACGACCTGCGAACCGCCTTGGCCCAGTACGTGGGCATGCCCGCGGGCCACGACATCATGTTGGGCAATGGCTCGGACGAGCTGATCTCTCTGCTCTCGATGGCCTGCGACGTACCCGCTCAGCCCAGCGAGGCCCGGCCTGTGGTGCTGGCGCCCACACCCGGCTTTGTGATGTACGCCATGAGCGCCCAGTTGCAGGGGTTGGACTTTGTGGGCGTGCCGCTGACCGACGACTTTGCGCTCGATGTGCCCGCCATGGTGCAGGCGATTGCCGAGAAGCAGCCTGCCATCGTGTACTTGGCCTACCCCAATAACCCCACCGCCAATTTGTGGGATGCCGATGCCATGGCCACCGTGATTGCCGCAGCCAAGCAAGCGGGCAGTATCGTGGCGGTGGACGAGGCCTACCAGCCTTTTTCCAGCCGCACCTACATGGATGTGATCCGCGCGAACCCCGCCGCCCACCCCCATGTGGTGCTGATGCGTACCCTGAGCAAGTTCGGCCTGGCCGGTGTGCGCCTAGGCTACATGGTGGGGCCGGCTGCGCTGATTGCCCAAGTCGACAAAGTGCGCCCGCCGTACAACATCAGCGTGCTGAACTACGAGTGCGCCTTGTTTGCTTTGGACCATCAAGATGCTTTTGCGGTGCAAGCCCAAGAGATATGTGCGCAGCGCGCTATTCTTTTAGGAGCGTTGCGCGCCATGCCCGGCGTGAAGGCCTGGGATAGCGATGCCAACATGGTGCTGGTGCGCTTTCCCGGCGCGGAAGATGCCGCCCAAAAAATATTCGACGGTTTGAAGGCGCGCGGGGTGCTGGTCAAGAACGTTTCTAAAATGCATCCATTGCTGGCCCGCTGTTTGCGTTTGACCGTCGGCACCGCCGAAGAAAACGCCCGATTGATTCAGGCCTTGCAGGAAACCCTATGAGCACAACCTATCCCGTTACCGAAATCCCCTCAGCCATGCCCGCGCGCATTGCCGAAGTGTCCCGCAACACCGCGGAAACCAAGATCCGCGTGCGCGTGAATCTGGACGGCACGGGTGTGAGTCGCCTGTCCACCGGCATCGGCTTTTTTGACCACATGCTCGACCAGATTGCCCGCCACGGGTTGATTGACCTCGACATCGAAGCCGAAGGCGATTTACACATTGACGGGCACCACACGGTGGAAGACGTGGGCATCACCCTGGGTCAGGCTTTTGCCAAGGCCGTGGGCGACAAGAAAGGCATTCGCCGCTATGGCCACGCCTATGTGCCGCTGGATGAAGCGCTGAGCCGTGTCGTGATCGACTTTTCCGGCCGCCCGCAATTGGAAATGCATGTGCCCTTCAAGAGCGGCATGATCGGCGCGTTTGACACCCAACTGACGCACGAGTTCTTCCAGGGCTTTGTGAACCACGCCTCGGTAACCCTGCACATTGACAACCTCAAGGGCGAAAATGCCCACCACCAGGCCGAGACGGTGTTCAAGGCCTTTGCCCGGGCGTTGCGCTCCGCGCTGGAGTTCGACCCGCGCGCATTGGGTGTGATTCCATCCACCAAAGGTTCGCTCTGATGAAAAAGGTCGCTGTCGTTGATTACGGCATGGGCAATTTGCGTTCCGTCACACAGGCGGTGATGCATGTGGCCGCGGGCACCGGTGTCGAGGTCGTCTGGGCCCGCACCCCGCAAGAGGTAATGGACGCCGAGCGCGTGGTCTTGCCTGGTCAGGGCGGCATGCGAGATTGCATGCGCGAGCTGCACGAGTCCGGCATGTTCGACGCCGTGATGCACGCTGCGGCCCACAAGCCCCTGATGGGCGTGTGCGTGGGCATGCAGATGCTGCTGGACCACTCGGAAGAGCTGGACACACCGTGCCTGGGCTTGATTCCTGGCGAGGTGGTCAAGTTTGATTTGGTCGGCCAAACACAGCCCGATGGCAGCCGCTACAAAGTGCCCCAGATGGGCTGGAACCAGGTCTGGCAAACCGGGGAAAGCCGGCACCTCGTGTGGGGTGAGGTGCCGGATGGCGCCTACTTTTACTTTGTGCACAGCTACTACGCCCGACCGTCGGATGCACGCCACAGCGTGGGCGAGACCGACTACGGCCAGCGCTTCTCTTGCGCCATTGCGCGCGATAATATTTTTGCGACGCAATTCCACCCCGAGAAGAGCGCCGAACACGGTTTAGCCCTGTACCGCAATTTCCTGCACTGGAACCCTTGAATCTTTATCCTTGCCGCACTCCTGCATTTGGCAAAGCGACCTCTTTTTCCTCCAACCCTGAAGCACCATGCTTTTAATTCCTGCAATTGACCTCAAAGACGGCCACTGCGTTCGCCTCAAACAAGGCGATATGGACCAATCCACCACCTTTGGCGAAGACCCCGCGGTCATGGCCCGTAGCTGGGTTAACAAAGGCGCGCGCCGCCTGCACCTTGTAGATTTGAATGGCGCGTTTGCGGGCCACCCCAAGAACGAGGTGGCCATTCGCAAGATATTGAAGGAGGTGGGCGGCGAGATTGATGTGCAGTTGGGTGGCGGCATCCGCGATCTGGACACCATCGAGCGCTACCTGGATGCGGGCTTGCGCTACGTCATCATCGGCACCGCAGCGGTCAAGAACCCCGGCTTTTTGCAGGATGCTTGCACCGCATTCGGCGGTCACATCATCGTGGGCCTGGATGCCCGCGACGGCAAGGTCGCCACCGACGGCTGGAGCAAGCTCACCCGCCACGATGTGATCGACCTCGGCAAGAAGTTTGAAGACTACGGCGTCGAAGGCATCATTTACACCGACATCGGCCGCGACGGCATGCTGTCCGGCATCAACATTGACGCTACCGTCAAGCTTGCGCAAGCGCTCACGATTCCTGTCATCGCCTCTGGCGGCCTGTCCAACATGGCTGACATCGAAGCCCTGTGCGCTGTGGAAGACGAAGGCGTGGAAGGTGTGATCTGCGGCCGCGCCATCTATAGCGGCGACCTCGACTTTGAAAAAGCGCAGCTCCGCGCCGACGAGCTCAACGGCTGATGCTAGCCAAACGCATCATTCCTTGCCTGGACGTGACCGGCGGTCGCGTCGTCAAAGGCGTCAACTTTGTTGAGCTGCGTGACGCCGGTGACCCGGTGGAAATCGCCGCCCGCTACAACGACCAGGGCGCTGACGAACTCACGTTTCTCGATATCACGGCTACCAGTGATGGGCGGGATTTGATTCTGCACATCATCGAGGCGGTGGCTTCGCAAGTGTTCATTCCGCTTACCGTGGGTGGCGGCGTGCGGGTGGTCGAGGACGTGCGCCGCCTGCTGAACGCAGGTGCCGACAAAGTGAGTTTCAACTCGGCGGCCTTGGCCAATCCGCAGGTGATTGAAGACGCATCGCTCAAATACGGCTCGCAGGCGATTGTGGTGGCGATTGACGCCAAGCGCCGGTCCGCCGAAGACGCAGCCACCCGCGGCGCGGGCTGGGATGTGTACAGCCACGGCGGCCGTAAAAACACGGGGCTGGATGCCGTGGTGTGGGCCACGGAGATGGCGCGCCGCGGTGCCGGCGAGATCTTGCTCACCAGCATGGACCGTGATGGCACCAAGAGTGGCTTTGATTTGGCCCTGACCCGCGCGGTGGCTGATGCGATCAGCGTGCCGGTGATTGCCAGCGGCGGCGTGGGCAATCTAGACCACTTGGCAGATGGCGTGCAGCAGGGCGGCGCCGATGCAGTGCTGGCTGCCAGCATCTTCCACTACGGCGAATACACGGTGGGCCAGGCGAAAGCGCGTATGGCGGAGCGGGGTATCCCGGTCAGAATTTAAGCCATTTAGGGCTCTGGCGCCCAATAACGCTGCGCGAGCAGCTATCAAAAATATAGCAAATGGAATCTCAAAATACCCCCCCAGTGAGCTGGATCAAGCACATCCGTTGGGACTCCAAAGGCTTGGTGCCTGTCATTGCGCAAGAGCAAACCACGGGTGATGTGCTGATGTTTGCCTGGATGAACCGGGAGGCGCTGCAGAAAACCGTAGAGCTCGGTCAGGCGGTGTATTTCAGCCGTTCGCGCGACAAGCTCTGGTTCAAAGGCGAAGAGTCCGGCCATGTGCAGAAAGTCCATGAGATCCGTATGGACTGTGACAGTGACGTTATCTTGCTCAAGGTGACCCAGCTGGGTCATGAGCCCGGTATCGCTTGCCACACCGGCCGCCACAGCTGTTTCTTCAGTGTGCTGAAGGACGGTGTCTGGCAAGCGGTAGACCCGGTGCTCAAAGACCCTGAATCCATTTATAAGTAAAGCGCGTATTCACACCATGCAGGACACACTCACTTCTCAAGATGCGCTAGCCCATTTGGCGGCTGTCATCGAAAGTCGCAAAGCGGCCAACGGGGGCGACCCCGAGGCGAGCTATGTGGCGCGCCTGCTGCACAAAGGCCCTGACGCCTTTTTGAAGAAAATCGGCGAAGAAGCCACTGAAGTGGTGCTGGCCGCCAAAGACGCGGACCACGGCGGCGACAAGACAAAGATCGTCTATGAGATGGCAGACCTGTGGTTCCACAGCATGGTGGCGCTGGCCCATTACGGCCTGAGCCCCGCAGATGTCATCACCGAGTTGCAGCGTCGCTTGGGTACGAGTGGCCTGGAAGAAAAAGCCCTGCGCAAAGCGGTGGCGCGCGAAGCCGAGTCCAAATAAGGAGCCGCGCCATGAGCCAAGACTTCACCACCCCCGCTACCTCAGACCAAGCCCTGTTGCTCAAGCTGCAGGGGCTGAACACGGTAGGCACCATCAGCTATGTGCTGCACCTCATCGTGGCGGTCGCAGCCTTGATTCCCGGCGCGCAGTTTGGCTTGACGCTGTTGCTGGTGGCCCTGATCATCGACTTGGTCAAGCGCGATGACGCAGCCGGCACTTGGCACGCTTCGCATTTCCGCTGGCGTATCCGCTCGGTCTTGTTTGCCGGGTTGGCGTATTTGCTGACCTTCCCTCTGTTTCTGCTCTTGTATTTTCCGGGCGCTGTGGCTTGGGCGGTCATATCACTGTGGTTTCTATACCGTATCGTGACGGGCTTTATGGCAATGAACAAAGGTCAGGAGATCGGTGCATGAGCGAGCACACCCATCACGCCCACGATGCGAATTGCATTTTTTGCAAGATCGTGGCCAAGCAGATTCCATCCAAGGCGGTGTACGAGGACGAGCATGTCTATGCCTTCCACGACATCAATCCGTGGGCGCCGGTGCATTTTTTGCTGATACCCAAGGCGCATATTCCCAGCATGGCGCACATCACTGCAGAGCATGGCGCCCTGATGGCCCACATGATGGCCCTGGTGCCTGAGTTGGCTTTGAAGGAGGGATGCAACCCTTATCCCGAAGGCGGCTACCGTTTGGTCACCAATACCGGGTCAGAGGGTGGGCAGGAAGTCCACCATTTACATTTTCACATCATGGGTGGTTCCCGCCCCTGGCTGAAAGGTTAGTCGCTTCAAGTGGGCGACTAGAATTCAATTTATTGTTAGGAGTACATCATGGGTTCATTTTCTATTTGGCACTGGTTGATCGTTCTGCTGATCGTGGTCATGGTGTTCGGCACCAAGAAACTCAAGAACATCGGCTCCGACCTGGGCGGTGCGGTCAAAGGTTTCAAAGACGGCATGAAAGACGGCACTACGCCTGCGGCCGACGACAAAGCAGCCCCTGCACAACAAGTGGCCAATGCCGCTGAGAAAACCACGATCGACGTGGAAGCCAAGCAAAAGTCCTGAGCTGAATCCGCGTGATTGATCTCGGAATTGCCAAAATGGCGCTGATCGGCGCGGTGGCGTTGATCGTCATCGGGCCTGAAAAGCTGCCCAGGGTTGCCCGCACGGTGGGTGCCTTGCTTGGCAAGGCGCAACGCTATGTGTCGGATGTGAAGGCTGAGGTCAACCGGTCGATGGATCTGGACGAGTTGAAAAAAATGCGCGAAACCGTCGAAGGTGCCGCGCGCGATGTAGAAAACTCTATCCAGACATCTGCCTCCGACTTCGAGAAATCGTGGTCCGAGGTTGCCGATGCAGCGTTGGTGCCCGAGCCACCGAGCTACAAACATCCCAACAAAAACTGGCGTTTGAAACAAGGTGCCATGCCGCAGTGGTACAAAGCCCGCAACGGGGTACGTACCCGTGCTTTGTCGGGTGCTGCGCGAGTCGCCCGCTTCCGTCCTCCCCGCGCCCGCTGAGCGGCGCTCAAAACTCTACCCATGTCTACTGAAAATCAACCGCAAGACGAGCTTGCCGGCACAGAGCAACCCTTCGTCCAGCATTTGATGGAGTTGCGCGACCGCTTGGTCAAAGCTGCCATTGCGGTGGGTATCGCCATGGCGGTCTTGGCTTTGTACCCCGGCCCGGCCGCGCTGTATGACTTTTTGGCCCAGCCTTTGATTGCCTCTCTGCCTGAGGGGGGCAAGCTGATTGCCACCTCGGTGATTTCGCCCTTCTTGGTGCCGCTCAAGATCATGCTGATGACCGCATTCTTGATTGCGCTTCCGGTAGTTCTCTGGCAGCTGTGGGCATTCGTGGCACCCGGCCTCTACAGCCACGAGAAAAAGCTGGTACTGCCGTTGGTGATCTCGAGTACGGTGCTGTTTTTTATTGGCGTGGCGTTTTGTTACTTCTTTGTTTTCGGGCAGGTGTTCAAGTTCATCCAAAGCTTCGCACCCAAAAGTATTGCCGCCACTCCGGATATTGAGGCGTATTTGGACTTTGTTCTGTCCATGTTCTTGGCCTTTGGCCTGGCGTTTGAAGTGCCGATCGTGGTGGTCGTTTTGGCGCGTATGGGCATTGTGTCTATCGACAAGCTCAAGGCCTTCCGCAGCTACTTCATCGTGCTTGCCTTCGTGATCGCCGCGGTCGTGACTCCGCCGGATGTGGTGTCTCAGCTGGCATTGGCGATCCCGATGTGTATCTTGTATGAAATCGGTATTTGGGCGGCTCAGGTCTTCATCAAGCACACCCAGGCCCCCGCGGAAGAATCAAAGTCCGCCTGAGCCGGTCCCCGCTCCTAGATCAAGCCCCCGCCGCCGTGCGGGGGTTTTGCTTTCAGCGCTTGACCGCCTTGGGCTTGGGTCGCACACCCGGGGTGAGCTTCAGGTTGACCTGTGCATCCTTGCGTTGCACTACAAAAGCGGATTCGGTACCGGGCTTGAGCGATGACACCAGAGCCAGCAACTGGGTGACATCTCGGACCGGCGTGCCACCAATGCTCACAATCACATCGCCCGGTCGGATGCCTGCCTGAGCGGCAGGCCCGTTTTGCAGCACGCCAGTGATGATGACACCCTCTTGGGCCTTTACATCAAAGGTTTCAGCCAGCTCGGGCGAGAGATCGTTAGGTTCCACACCAATCCAGCCGCGGGTGACCTTGCCGTCTTTCACAATGTCTTCGAGCACCTGCTTGGCGGTCGTCACCGGTATGGCAAAACCGATGCCCATGCTGCCACCCGAGCGGGAGTAGATGGCGGTGTTGATTCCCAGCAGGTTGCCGTTGGTATCCACCAAGGCGCCGCCCGAGTTGCCGGGGTTGATCGCAGCATCGGTCTGGATAAAGTTCTCAAAGGTGTTGATGCCCAACTGGTTGCGTCCCAGCGCGCTCACAATCCCGCTGGTCACTGTCTGCCCGACGCCAAACGGGTTGCCGATGGCCAAAACTTGGTCACCGACACGCAGCGCATCGGCATTGCCCAGCACGATGGTGGGCAACTTGTCCAACTCGACTTTCAACACGGCGAGGTCGCTATCGGGGTCCGTACCGATGACCTTGGCGATGGATTTGCGCCCATCGTTAAGGAAGACTTCGATCTCGTCTGCCTCTTCAATCACATGGTTGTTGGTGAGGATGTAACCTTGTGGGCTGACAATCACCCCGCTGCCCAAGCCGCCCTGTGGTTCATCGCTCTGGTCACCGTAGAAAAACTTGAACCAGGGGTCATTGGCATTGGGGTGCTGTGCCGCCGCTTTGCTGGTGGCGATGCTGACCACCGCGGACGATGCGATTTGCGCGGCCATGCGCAGGCTACCGGGAGGAATTTCCCCCGCCGGCGGAGCGGGTGACTCAAACATGGAGATGACACCGCGGCTGCTGGTGCCGGCGCTGATCCACTGGGGCTTTAACGTCGCGACCACAAAATACGAAGCCAGCAATACGGTGCACGTTTGAGAGAACAGCAACCAAAGTCTTTTCATGAAATCACTCTGCAAAGGGCACACACCAGCGGGCGCCGTCGCCAAATTGTAGGCTGCTAAGCTGTGCGCTGCTGCACCGACTATGACCGATCCTTACCGCACCATCCTGATCGAGCCGGACGCGCCTTCCAAGCCGAATTGGGGGGCTGCATGCAATGGTTGCGGCGTCTGCTGTCTGGCGGAGCCGTGCCCTGTGGGTGTCGTGCTCAGTCGGCGCCGCAGCGGGGCTTGTGTGGCTTTGCAGTGGGACAGCCTGTCGCGCCAGTACCGCTGCGGTGCAGTATCAAATCCTCAAGCCATGCTATCGCGGGTGTGGCCCGCGGTTTGGTGGCCGGTGCGCAGTGGGGCCGCCTTCTTGCTTGGAAAGATGGCCTCCCGCTGGATCGCCGCAGGGCAGGGGTGCGACAGCAGCCTGGAGCCGATGCGGCCCTCAGAGACAATAGTCAACAGAAACGAGGTTCCGACACACCATGATTGACCGCCAGCAGCTCACCCAGACATTGCGCACTCTGCTTCAACCCGAGCGCTTCAAGGACTATTGCCATAACGGCTTGCAGGTCGAAGGGCGCACCCAAATCGGACACTTGGTCAGCGGGGTGACGGCCAGCGAGGCGCTTATTCAAGCTGCGATCGATCAACAGGCGGACGCAATTTTGGTGCACCACGGTTTATTCTGGAAAGGGTTTGATGGCCAGGTGAGTGGTTGGATGCGAAAACGCCTGGGTTTGTTGATCACCCATAACATCAACCTGCTGGCCTACCATTTGCCTCTGGATGCCCACCCCGAACTCGGCAACAACGCCCAGCTGGGTAAGCTGCTCGGACTGGACACGCTGGCCACCTTCGGAGAGCAGGCGTTAGGGCATTGGGGCGCTGCGTCAACTGCCTGGGAGAGCGATGCAGCGCTCGCTGCGCATATCGAAATCGCACTGGGTCGCAGCGTGACTTGTGTATCCGGATTTTCGGGGCCTGTCAGCAAGGTCGCGTGGTGTACCGGCGGGGCGCAGAGTTATTTTGAGCCGGCCATTGCCGCCGGGGCCCAAGTGTTTATTACAGGCGAAATTTCAGAGCCTCAGGCCCACTATGCACGCGAATGCGGTGTGTCGTACATTGCCTGCGGGCACCATGCCAGCGAGCGCTATGGTGCTCAGGCAGTAGGGGCCTGGGTGGCTGAGCAACACGGTTTGACCCATACCTTCATTGATATCCCGAATCCCGCATGACAACTCCTTGGATAGCGATCACTCTTGGTGATGCGGCCGGAATCGGGCCCGAAATCATTGCCCGGTGTTACCAGCAGGCGCCAGCGCTGATGCGGGACTGTTTGGTTGCAGGGGACGTGCAAGCCATGCGGCGCGCCAGCCGCTTGGTCGCGGAGGGCGGGCTAGTGGCACCCGTGGCAGTACTGACCACACCGGATGACATGGACCGTATTCCACCCGGGTGTATTCCTGTGCTCCAGGTCGGCCCGGCGCTCCCTGAGGCGCCCTATGGCATGGTGAGTGCGGCAGCGGGCGAGTTCGCCGGCCGATGCGTCGTCTGGGCGGCAGATGCGGCGTTGCGTGGAGAAGTCGCTGCGATAGTGACAGCCCCCTTGCACAAAGAAGCGATGAGTGCCGCAGGTGCGCCTTACAACGCATACCCGGGGCATACTGAGTTGCTGCAGGCGCGCGCCGCGAATGCCCAAGGGCTATCGATTGACGAGATGCCGGTGCGGATGATGCTGGCCAACCATGAGTTGCGCACGGTGCTGGTGAGCATCCACGTATCACTCCGAAAGGCCCTGGAGGCGATCACCTTCGAAAATATCGTCGACACGCTGAGAATTACCCGAGTCGCTCTGCGCAATGCCTTAGGCCGTGAGCCACGCATTGCTGTCGCGGGTCTGAATCCGCATGCGGGTGAGGGCGGGCTGTTTGGGCAAGAGGAGATCGAGACCATCGCACCCGCCATCGCGGCGGTCAGGTCTGAGGGGGCAGATATCTACGGCCCTATCGCACCTGATACTGTTTTTATGCGCGCCAGGAATACAGACGACCACCCTGGCGAATTTGATGTGGTGGTGGCCATGTACCACGACCAAGGGCTCATCCCTGTCAAATACTTGGGCGTGGAGCAGGGTGTGAATGTGACCTTAGGGCTGCCTCTGGTTCGCACCAGCCCGGATCACGGAACCGCTTTTGATATTGCGGGCCGCGGTGTTGCGGATTACCGAAGCCTATTGGAGGCGGTTGATACCGCGAAACGTCTCGTAAAGATCCGTTGAATGAGCGCAAGGCCCTTATAAAACAAGCAGGATTTGCTATTGAAAATGTAGCAAATCCTGCTGCGAAGATTACTTCTTCAGGCTGTCGCGGATTTCACGCAACAACAACACATCTTCCGGAGTGACCACGGGCGCAGGTGCAGCTGCCGGAGCCTCTTTCTTCATGCGGTTGATTTGCTTGATCATCAGGAAAATGATGAAAGCCAGGATTGCAAAATTCACGGCAACGGTGATGAAGTTGCCATAAGCAAACACCGGCACGCCTGCTTTTTTGAGTGCATCCAGGGTAGTGCCGGTGCCAGGAGGAATGCTTCCCAAGACCACAAAGAGGTTGGAGAAATCAAGTTTGCCAACAACCGCTCCGATCAAAGGCATGATCAGGTCGCCCACCACCGAGTCGACGATTTTGCCGAACGCGCCACCGATAATTACACCGACTGCCAAGTCGACCACATTACCTTTGACGGCGAATTCTTTGAATTCCTGCAACATGCCCATGGGGTAGCTCTCCTTAAATAATAAAAGCGCTAGTATCCCCGAAATCGCAAGGGCATTGGGAAGGCGACTTGCGCAAGCCCCTGTTCATTGAATAACCCTACATCCGTCAGCTACAATTCTTGTCTAATCTACTAGCGACGTTCGTTGAGGATTCTCATGAGTGAAACACTTGTCGACAGCAAAAAGATCGACGCCAGCAAGCGGACTTGGCTGATTGCCTCCGGTTGTGCCGGTGCGGTAGGTGGTGTTGCAACCGCCATTCCCTTTGTGAGTACCTTTCAGCCGTCTGAGCGTGCGAAGGCTGCAGGAGCAGCCGTTGAGGTAGACATCGCTGAACTCAAGCCCGGCGAAAAGGTCACGGTTGAATGGCGCGGCAAGCCCGTGTGGATCGTTCGGCGTACCCCAGAGCAAGTAGCCGCTCTGGCGGGTATCGACAGCCAACTTGCAGATCCCAAATCAGAGCGCAAACCGGACGAGTTGACTCCCGCGTACGCTCGCAATGAAGCGCGATCCATCAAGCCAGAATTCTTTGTGGCAGTGGGTATTTGCTCTCACCTTGGCTGCTCTCCCTCTGACAAATTCCAGACCGGTGCTCAGCCCTCGCTTCCCGACGATTGGAAGGGCGGCTTCTTGTGCCCATGCCATGGTTCGACATTTGACATGGCGGGCCGGGTTTTCAAGAACAAGCCCGCGCCTGACAACCTTGAAGTCCCCCCCCACATGTTCCTGTCCGACAGCAAGCTGCTTATCGGCGAAGACAAAAAAGCCTGAGGAATAAGACATGGCCCGAGCATTCAAGGACATTTCGCCTAACGCCTCTTCCGGGGAAAAGGTGACCAACTGGTTCGAAAACCGTTTTCCAACGGCTTTTGATGCCTACAAAGTTCACATGTCGGAGTACTACGCTCCGAAAAACTTTAACTTTTGGTACATCTTCGGGTCGTTGGCTTTGTTGGTGCTGGTGATTCAAATCGTCACCGGGATCTTTTTGGTCATGCACTACAAGCCGGACGCCAACTTGGCGTTTGCCTCTGTGGAGTACATCATGCGCGATGTGCCGTGGGGCTGGCTGATCCGCTACATGCATTCGACCGGGGCCTCTGCATTCTTCGTCGTCGTGTACCTGCACATGTTCCGTGGTTTGATCTATGGTAGCTACCGTAAGCCACGTGAATTGGTATGGATTTTTGGTTGTGCGATTTTCTTGTGCCTGATGGCGGAAGCCTTCATGGGCTATTTGCTGCCTTGGGGTCAAATGTCGTACTGGGGTGCACAAGTGATCGTGAACTTGTTTGCAGCGGTCCCCCTGGTCGGTCCTGACCTCGCGCTGTTGATCCGCGGCGACTTTGTGGTGGGCGATGCCACGTTGAACCGTTTCTTCAGCTTTCACGTGATTGCTGTTCCTTTGGTGTTGCTGGGCTTGGTGGTTGCGCACTTGCTTGCGCTGCATGATGTGGGTTCTAACAATCCCGACGGCGTCGAAATCAAAGGGCCTAACGCGCCCCGCGATGCCCAGGGTCACCCTCTGGACGGAGTCCCCTTCCACCCCTACTACACCGTGCACGACATCTTTGCGGTGAGCATGTTCTTGATGGTGTTCACTGCCATCATCTTCTTCGCACCAGAGTTCGGTGGATATTTCTTGGAGTACAACAACTTCATCCCCGCGGACCCGCTGAAGACCCCGGCCCACATTGCCCCAGTCTGGTATTTCACGCCCTTCTATTCCATGTTGCGGGCTATCACCAGCGAGATGATGTACGCGCTGATCGCCTGTGTGATAGGTGCAGCTGCCTTTGGTGTGATCAAGGCAAAGCTGCCCAATATTTTCAAGGCCGCTCTCGTGGGAGCTGCAGTAGTCGTTTCTGTCGCCATGCTCTCCATCGATGCCAAGTTCTGGGGCGTAGTGGTCATGGGTGGTGCTGTGGTGATCTTGTTCTTCCTGCCTTGGTTGGATAACAGCCCCGTGAAATCCATTCGTTACCGTCCGGATTGGCACAAGTACCTGTATGGCATTTTTGTGATCAATTTCGTGATCTTGGCTTACCTTGGCGTGCAGCCTCCGTCGCCGATCGGCGAGCGTGTTTCCCAAGTGGGCACCCTGTTTTACTTCGGCTTCTTCTTGCTGATGCCTTGGTGGAGCACCGTGGGTGAAAGCAAGCCCGTGCCAGCCCGTGTGACATTTGCAGCCCACTGAGTGCTGGAGATTAAAGTATGAAAAAAATCATTTTCGGCTTGGCGCTCGTTTTGACGCTGGTGGGCGGAGTAAACGCCTCTTCCGGTGGCATTGCTTGGGACAAAGCGCCATCTAAAACCAACGATTTGGTCTCTTTGCAGAACGGCGCAAAGGTTTTCGTCAATTACTGCCTGAACTGCCACTCGGCAGCGTTCATGCGGTTCAATCGCCTCAAAGATATTGGCCTGACGGATCAACAGATCAAAGACAACCTGCTCTTCACGACTGAAAAAGTCGGTGAAACCATGAAGGCGGCCATTGATCCGCGGCAGGCTAAAGAGTGGTTCGGCGCTAATCCGCCTGACCTGACGGTGATCGCACGCTCGCGTGCAGGTGCAGGTGGCTCTGGTGCTGACTACCTCTACACGTACCTGCGGACCTACTACGCCGATGACACCAAGGCGACGGGTTGGAATAACTTGGCGTTTCCAAACGTGGGTATGCCTCACGTGTTGTGGGAGCTCCAGGGCAAACGCGCCCCCATTTACGAGACAGTCGAGAATCACGGGCATGAGGAAAAAGTCTTCAAGGGCTGGCAACAAGTAACCCCAGGCACTATGTCGCCCGCTCAGTACGATCAAACGATAGGTGACTTGGTCAACTACCTCCAGTGGATGGGCGAGCCCGCTCAAAACACCCGCGTTCGTGTGGGCGTTTGGGTGCTACTCTTCTTGGCAGTCTTAACCCTGTTTGCGTGGCGTTTGAATGCTGCATTCTGGAAAGACGTGAAATAGAGTTTTCGACTGTCCTGCTCCCGGTGATGGGGGCCAGTGACAGATTCAGAGTGGGCCCGCTGACGCGTCCCACTCTTTTTGCATTTTTTAGGAGTCTTTCGCCATGATGGTGCTGTATTCAGGAACAACCTGCCCCTTTTCCCATCGGTGTCGTTTTGTCTTGTTCGAGAAGGGCATGGATTTTGAGATCCGCGACGTAGATCTCTACAACAAGCCCGAAGACATCAGCGTGATGAATCCCTACGGCCAGGTGCCGATCCTGGTGGAGCGCGACCTGATTTTGTATGAGTCGAACATCATCAATGAATACATTGATGAGCGCTTCCCCCATCCACAGTTGATGCCCGGAGACCCAGTGGATCGCGCACGTGTACGCCTGTTCCTTTTGAATTTCGAGAAGGAGTTGTTTGTGCATGTCAACACCTTGGAAGCGCGTGCAACCAAAGGCAATGAAAAGGCCCTGGAGAAGGCTCGGGCGCACATTCGCGACCGTTTGACGCAGCTCGCCCCTGTGTTTTTGAAGAACAAGTACATGCTGGGTGAAAGCTTCTCGATGTTGGACGTAGCCATCGCCCCCTTGTTGTGGCGTCTGGATTACTACGGTATCGAACTCAGCAAGAACGCAGCCCCGCTGTTGAAGTACGCAGAGCGCATTTTTTCGCGCCCCGCCTACATCGAAGCATTGACTCCCTCCGAAAAGGTCATGCGTAAATAACGCAGGATGGATCTATGCTCGACTCCATGGACGCCCCTTCCACTCGCCCCTACTTGATTCGTGCCTTGTACGAATGGTGCACTGATAGCGGCTTTACGCCTTTCATAGCCGTTCAGGTGGATGATGCGGTGCGGGTCCCCATGGAGTTTGTCAAGGACGGAGAAATCGTCCTCAATGTCAGCTTCGATGCCACCAGCGCCTTAAAGCTTGGAAACGAGTACATCGAATTTAAGGGCCGTTTTGGGGGTGTGGCTCGCGACATCCTGGTGCCTGTCGATCATGTTCTCGCTATTTATGCCCGTGAGAACGGGCAGGGCATGGCGTTTCCTCTATCTACCAAGACAGCCAAAGCGCAGGCACTTGATGACGAGGGAGTCAACAAGGCACCGGGTGCGGCGTTGACGGCAGTGGACGCAGCTCAAGATGCGGACTCAGAGCCCACTCCGCCCAAGTCTCCAACACCAGCATCGCGCCCAGCGCTCACGCGAATTAAATAGTGCTTTCTCTCGGGAAGCGCCAAATTGCTGGTGTAGAATTTAGCCCGTGCCGGTTTAGCTCAGTTGGTAGAGCAACCGCCTTGTAAGCGGTAGGTCATCAGTTCGAATCCGATAACCGGCACCATTTCTTTCTCGCTTATTTACCGTGTAAGCGACGACATTTGTACCTTGAGTCGAATTGAGGTAACCTCCCACCCCTTTGAGCGCAAGTGTGCTTGCAGTGCTGGCATAAGCTGGCGCAGTTTCGCCGCTACTGCATTGTTGTCGAGCAACAAGCACCACGTCGAGCCTTCAATCGGCCCCGGTTTAATGTTCTTCAGCAATCCACCCGGAATGAGCCCCTCCAGGCTTTTAAGTCGCGCGCTGGACTCCTTGGCGAGGGCGGCAAGGTGTGACAGCGTGGGCGACTCGTGGGCCGCCTGTAATGCTGAAACAGAGCGGTGGTTTCTGATCATGTATGCGAGATGCAATAAGGGGTTCGTTGGATGCAGGTAATTATCACGGATGCGTGGATGGCAAGGTCCCGCGCCTTCCACCTCAATGGCTTTAATTTGATATTGGCGACGCTGCTGGCGTCATTGGTGTTGATGCTGGTGTCCGCCGGGCTTTACCACTGGGTATTCATGAAGGGCGCGCGCGAAGGCTGGCCAGTGATTGGTTCACTCGTGCGCCTCGTCGCCAAAGACGAAATCGCCCAACGCGATCGTTACGTGAAAGAGAATATCGAGGTACTTGCCAAGCGCCTGGGCGAAATGCAGGCCAAGATGTTGCAGTTGGAGTCTCTCGGCGAACGTGTCTCCGGGCTCGCAGGCATCAATCCTGCTGAAATCACAATCGCACCGGGGCGCGGTGGCGCGCTGATCTCCGGCCGTGACCTCTCCATCGAAGAGCTTGACGCAACTTTGGCTTCTTTGGATGGCGCGGCCAGTAAAAATGCGGACGTGATGACAGTCATTGAGTCCCGTCTCTTCGAGCAAAAGATCAAGAAAATGATGGTGCCTACCCAACAGCCTGTGTTGGATGCCAATCTGGGGTCCATCTTCGGTTGGCGAATTGATCCCATCACAGGCCGTTCGGCGCTACACACAGGGCTTGACTTTCCGGCGGGGGTCGGCACTCCCATCTATGCTGCGGCCGGCGGTATGGTGGTCACACAGGAATACCATCCGCAATACGGAAACATGCTCGAGGTGGATCATGGCAACGACCTCATCACAAGGTACGCGCACGCCTCCAAAGTCCATGTGAAAAAAGGCGACCTGATCAAGCGGGGGCAGCGTGTTGCCGATGTTGGCAATACCGGGCGCTCTACGGGTTCCCACCTCCACTTTGAAGTTCTGGTCCAAGGTGTTCCGCAAGATCCTCAGAAGTTTTTGAATGCCGGGAAAGGTTTGGGCGCCGAGCGGACGGCCTCTTCCAAGGCGTCTGTTGTACAGCGCTAAAATCTAATGCTTGACTCGATGCTGAGCGCTGGCCATTCGTCTGGCTTGACTTCCCGCAAAGAGCCTTCAATTTCTCAAGATAAACAAAGGACTGTGCAGTCCGGTGAGCCCATGGTGGGTCCGTCGGGCAGTGCTCGCATTGATGGCTATTAACTTCCTTACCAAAATTTTTGGCAGCCGCAACGATCGTTTGCTCAAACAGTATCGGGTCATCGTCACTCGCATCAATGCACTGGAGCCTGAGTTCGAGGCCCTCACCGACGACGGACTTCGGGCCAAGACACAGGAGTTCAAAGACCGTGTCGCCAAAGGCGAGACACTCGATGCCATCCTCCCGGAAGCTTTTGCGCTCGTCCGCGAAGGCTCCAAGCGCGTCATGAAAATGCGCCACTTCGATGTGCAAATGTTGGGTGGGATGGCACTGCATTACGGGAAGATTTCTGAAATGCGCACCGGTGAGGGCAAAACGCTCACTGCGACATTGCCGGTGTACCTGAATGCATTGAGTGGCAAAGGTGTCCATGTTGTCACCGTCAACGATTACCTCGCCAGTCGCGACGCCCGTTGGATGGGCCGCCTCTACAACTTCTTGGGTCTGACCGTGGGCATCAACATGCCCCAAGCCCCCCGTGAAGACAAGCAGCAGGCCTATAACTCTGACATCACCTACGGTACGAACAACGAATACGGTTTCGACTACCTCCGCGACAACATGGTCTACGAGGCGAATGACCGGGTCCAACGCGGACTGAACTTTGCCATCGTGGATGAAGTTGACTCCATTTTGATCGACGAAGCCCGCACACCACTGATCATCAGTGGCCAAGCTGAAGACCACACCGAGCTCTATCTCGCTATTAACAAAGCGATTCCCCGTTTGCTGAAGCAAGAGGGGGAGGCTGATCCCATCACTGGGCAAGGCATCACCAAGCCAGGCGACTTCACCTTGGACGAGAAGAGCCACCAAGTTTTCTTGACCGAACAAGGGCACGAAGTAGCCGAATCCATTTTTGCAGAGCTTGGCTTGATCCCTGCGGGCTCTTCTTTGTACGACCCGGCCAACATCACGCTGATGCATCACTTGTATGCAGCGCTGCGCGCCAATCATCTGTACCATCGCGACCAGCACTATGTTGTGCAAAACGGCGAAATCGTCATTGTGGACGAGTACACCGGCCGTTTGATGACGGGTCGCCGTTGGAGCGACGGCTTGCACCAAGCGGTGGAGGCCAAAGAAGGGGTACAGATCCAAGCGGAGAACCAGACACTCGCATCCATTACCTTCCAGAACTATTTCCGGCTTTACAGCAAGTTGGCGGGCATGACCGGCACTGCAGACACCGAGGCTTATGAGTTTCAGGAAATCTATGGTCTTGAAACCGTGGTGATCCCGCCCAACCGCATCAGCCGCCGGGACGACCAGTTGGACCGTGTCTACAAGACCACCCGTGAAAAGTACGATGCGGCGATCAAAGACATCCGCGAATGCTATGACCGGGGCCAGCCTGTTTTGGTGGGAACTACATCGATCGAAAACTCAGAAATCATTGCTGAGCTGCTCGACAAAGAAAAGTTGCCTCACCAGGTCTTGAACGCCAAGCAGCACGCACGCGAAGCCGATATCGTGGCTCAAGCAGGCCGTGCAAAGATGATCACGATCGCCACCAATATGGCAGGCCGTGGTACCGATATTGTTCTTGGCGGCAACATGGACAAGCTGCTTGAGGAGATTGAGGGTGATGCCTCTTTGGACGCCGCCACCAAGCAAGCCAAAGTCGCGGAATTGAAAAGCCAGTGGCAAAAAGATCACGAAGCCATCAAAGCACTGGGTGGCTTGCGCATCATTGCGACCGAGCGCCACGAGTCTCGCCGGATCGACAATCAACTTCGTGGTCGCTCAGGGCGCCAGGGGGATCCCGGTTCATCCCGCTTCTATCTGAGTCTTGACGATTCTTTGATGCGGATCTTTGCCGGCGACCGGGTGAAATCCATCATGGATCGCCTCAAAATGCCCGAGGGCGAGGCCATTGAAGCCGGTATCGTGACCCGCAGCATTGAAAGCGCACAACGCAAAGTAGAAGCGCGCAACTTCGATATGCGCAAACAGCTCTTGGAATACGACGATGTATCCAACGACCAGCGCAAGGTCATCTACCAGCAACGCAATGCGATTTTGGATGCCACCGATCTCGAGGCCCAGATCGCGGGCCTGCGCGAAGGCGCCTTTGAAGACATGGTGCGCCAGTTCGTCCCCGCAGAGTCCGTTGAAGAGCAATGGGATATTCCATCGCTCCAGAAGATGCTGTCGGATGAATGGCAACTGAACCTGGATCTCCAGCAACAAGTAAGCAGCGCCAGCTCTATCACCGATGAAGAAATCCTGACCACCGTCACCACGGCGGCGAACGAGGCTTTCGAAAGCAAAGTGAACTTGGTCGGCAAAGACAACTTCACCCAATTTGAGCGCATGGTGCTCTTGCAGAGTATCGATAGCCACTGGCGTGACCATCTGAGTGCCTTGGACTACTTGCGCCAAGGTATCCATCTGCGGGGCTATGCACAAAAGCAACCCAAGCAGGAATACAAGCGCGAAGCGTTTGAACTATTCGGCCAGTTGCTGGACTCCGTCAAAAACGATGTCACCAAGATCTTGATGACCGTCAAGATCCAATCCAACGAACAATTGGAGCAGGCTGCGGAGGCCATTGAATCGCGCGGGGAAAGCATTGCCAACGTCACCTACACCGCGCCCACAGAGACCGGTGAAGCTGAGACGACGACCGATGCCGCTACCGTAAAAACTGCCGAGTCCGATGTCCCGCGCGTCGGCCGTAACGACCCTTGCCCTTGCGGCAGCGGTAAAAAATACAAACAGTGCCACGGCAAACTCTCTTGAAAGCCTTTGTATGCCAGTGAACCTCCCGCTGCCTGTTGCAGCCGATTTGTTGCCGGTGCCCGGCGTCCGTATCGGGGTTACCGAAGCCGGCGTTCGCAAGCCGGGTCGCAAAGATGTGACCGTGATGCTGCTGGATCCCGGCTGCTCCGTCGGTGGCGTGTTTACGACCAACCGCTTTTGTGCAGCCCCAGTACAAATTTGCCGGGAGCATCTCGCGGCCAGTGACATTCGGGCGGTCGTGATCAACACGGGTAACGCGAACGCTGGCACCGGAGCCGATGGACTAGCCCGCGCCAAGGAAACCTGCTCCGCACTGGCGGGCAAACTCAGCCTCCAGGCCACGCAAGTGCTGCCATTTTCTACCGGCGTGATCATGGAGCCGCTGCCGGTGGACCGCATCGTGGCCGGCTTGGATGCTGCGATTCTGGATGCGCGGGAAAGCAACTGGCTCAAGGCGGCCGAGGGCATCATGACCACGGATACCCAGCCCAAAGCTTTCAGTGCAACGGCCTTGGTAGATGGCGTCCCGATCACGGTCACGGGTATCAGCAAAGGCGCGGGCATGATTCGCCCGAACATGGCCACCATGCTGGGGTTTATTGCCACTGACGCCTGCATCGATGCGTCCGTGATGCCCTCCCTGGCACGCGAACTGGCCGAAGGCTCGTTCAACCGGGTGACGGTAGATGGCGATACCTCTACCAATGATTCGTTGTTGGTGATTGCTTCCAACAAGGCGGGCAATCCAACTGTCACTGATCTGGACGCGGCCTCTGCCGCCCCTTTAAAGCACGCAATGCTGGAGGTTGCTCGCAAATTGGCACAAGCCATCGTGCGGGACGGCGAAGGCGCAACCAAGTTCATTTCCGTCCAGGTCGAAGGTGGCGGAACCGAAGCGGAGTGCCGCCTGGTGGCCTATGCCATTGCGCATTCCCCTTTGGTCAAAACCGCATTTTTTGCCAGCGACCCCAACCTCGGTCGCATTCTTGCTGCCGTGGGCTATGCGGGTATCCAGGATTTGGATCAGTCCCTCATTGAGCTGTTCTTGGACGATGTGCACGTCGCAACCCGCGGTGGCCGGAATCCGGCCTACCGTGAGGAGGATGGCCAGCGCGTCATGAAGCAAAGCGAGATCACCGTGCGCGTCCATTTGGGGCGTGGCACTGCCAGCCAGACGGTTTGGACCTGCGACTTCAGCCACGACTACGTCACGATCAACGCGGACTATCGCTCCTGAACGGGATTGCCTGATGTCTGATGCACTAGAGCGCTTCTTCGCGCGGGCTGAACTGTTCATGCAGCGTGTGGAGGCCTCGCTTCCGCACACGTTGTCAGCGCCAGATTGGAACGCGTCGATCGCCTTCCGTTACCGTCGCCGGTCCGGTGGCCAGGGTGTCATTTCTCCGGTGCAGCACGTGGGTGCCATGTCATTGGACTCACTGCGCGAGATCGACGACCAAAAGGAAAAAATCCAACGCAATACAGCGCAGTTTGTGCGTGGTGGCTTGGCCAACAATGTCTTGTTAACCGGTGCCCGCGGCACCGGAAAGTCATCGCTCATTCGTGCGTGCCTTCAGACCTATGCACCTTCAGGCTTGCGCCTGATCGAAGTGGACAAGGCAGACCTGATAGATCTCCAGGACATTATCGAACTGATCGCAGCGAGGCCGGAAAAATTCATCATCTTTTGTGATGATTTGAGCTTTGATGATGGTGAGCCGGGCTACAAAGCACTGAAGTCGGTGCTGGACGGATCCGTTGCAGCCTCTACCCCGAATGTGTTGATCTATGCCACCAGTAATCGGCGCCATCTTTTGCCCGAATACATGTCCGACAACCTGAGCTACAAGCACACCGAAGATGGAGAAGTGCATCCCGGCGAAGGGGTTGAGGAAAAAATCTCCTTGTCGGAGCGCTTCGGCCTGTGGGTAAGCTTTTACCCATTCAGCCAAGATGAGTATCTATCGATCGTCAACCAGTGGTTGACCGCCTTAGGTTTCGACTCAGCAGCCATTGCGGCAGCCCGTGCAGAGGCCCTCTTGTGGGCCCTTGAGCGCGGAGCGCGAAGCGGCCGTGTCGCCTATCAGTTCGCCCGCGATTATTCGGGGCGGGCTGCATCGTGACGGCATCCAACCCATTGGTCGCCGATCCGCAAGCCCAACGCACGGGCAGTGCAGACCGTCCTGCTGTCGACGTGGCCGTGGGCGTTCTGGTCCGCCCGGATGGCGCGTTTCTGTTGACATCCAGGCCGCAGGGCAAGCCTTACGCAGGCTATTGGGAGTTCCCCGGCGGCAAGGTCGAGGCGGGTGAAACCATTGAGCAGGCGCTGCGTCGTGAGCTCACAGAAGAAATCGGCATCCACATTGGCCCTGTTGTACCTTGGCGGGTTGAAATGGTCGACTACCCGCACGCGCTGGTGCGTCTGCACTTTTGCAAAGTCTTTGAGTGGAATGGCGAGCTGGAAATGCGGGAATCGCAAAGCTTTGCATGGCAGCAGCTCCCGGTAGCAGTAGAACCTGTTTTGCCGGGCACCATCCCGGTTCTTGACTGGTTTGCCGCCGAGCGCAACCATATGGGTGCTACTATTTCAGGAGCATCCAGCGCAGATTCTGCGCCGGTGATTAGCTGATTTACTGTAGTTTCGGGTCGCCGAAGGGCACCTCGTCGGGTGGTGCCTCAGTGGGCACTCGGAACGACTCGCTCGCCCAAGCACCCAAGTCCAGGTTTTTGCAACGCTCGCTGCAAAAAGGGCGAAACAGATTGCGCGGTCCGTAAACGCTATCGCCACCACAAGCGGGGCAGCGCACCAGCTTTTCCAACATCGGAGAGTCCATCGTCATTCGGCGCGGCGCCTATCAAGAGCACAAGGTCAGTTCAAAGCCCGTATCTTGCGCACTGGAGTGCAGGCGGTCGTCGGCTTCGTGCCGCATAAAGCGGATAGATACCATCAGCCGGTTACCGCTAATCTCAGGGATCACCTGGAGGGCGGGGTCCACTGCCAAGCGTAGCAGCTGGAAAGTGCGGCCCTGCGGCAGATTTTGCTGAAACTGCCCAGCAACCGCCATCACCTTCTGTGGGGCCCCCGAGTCGCGCAGCATCTTCAAGAGCAGGTGAATCGAGGCTGCCAAAGGCGCCAGTGTCGAGGCCCAGCGCTGCAGATCTTGCTGCCGTGCAGCCGCATCGCGGTGCTGCCATGCATAGTAGGCGGGCAAATCAAATTCGCAGGTGCCTCCCGGGATACCGACCCGGCTGCGGATACTCATCAGCCAGTCGTTCTCGGTGAGCGATTGGCCCGATTTGCCGGCCAATGCATTCAAGTCGGTAAAGCACTGGTCGAGCTGCTTCACAATTTTGTCGAGTGCCGCTTCGGAGATCGCAGGGTTGCCCCGGTAACCGTTCAACACCTGCTTTTGCTTGTCCAGGTCCTTCAGTACATCCGACTTCAGGTCAGCCCGTGCACCCACATCCATGACCTCAAAAATCGTGGTCAGTGCGAAGTGGTGGTCCAGGGGATCAGGGCGCCCCATCAACTCGGCCAGACGCAGAAACAGGTGTTCCAGCCGCAAATACGTGCGGATGCGTTCGTTGAAAGGGTATTCGTAAAGGATCACGCTGGTATTTCCGGTCGGCGGTCGATCATAGCCCGAACTGTGCGCCCATTTGCCTCGACGCCGCTTCAAGTTGCAGCAAAGACAGGCCCTCGTTAAAGATCACACAGTCGGCAGCCGCAAGCCTGGCAAGGCGTGGGGCCTGGCTGTCAATGACAGCCTGTACTTCGTGGGCTTGAAGGGCATTTCTCTGCATGACCCTGCGGATCTGAGTCTCGGTCGAGCAGTCGACCACGAGCACCCTATCAAGCCGTTTTCGCCAATGCGCAGACTCGACTAACAAGGGAATGTCCAGCACCACGCAGCGCGCGCCACTGGTCTGAGCCTCTTGGGTGGCAGCCTCAATGGCGGCGCCAACCAGTGGGTGAATGAGGGACTCCAGCAGCTTGCGGGCCTCCGCATCCTGGAACACTTTTGCCCGCATCTTTACCCGGTCCAGTGCACCCGTGGCATCGATCATGTCCGCGCCGAATGCCGCTTTGAGGGGGGTAATCGCACTTCCGCCCGGGGCAGTCACCGCACGGGAAATCGCATCGGCATCCACGACTGCTGCACCGCACTGCGCCAAAAAAGCGCCAACCGTGCTCTTCCCGCTGCCGATACCACCTGTGAGCCCGACCCGCATCGTGTGGGTCTCGCTTACAGGTTGGCCATTTGGCGCAAGGTGTCAGGCCCGATGATCAAGGCAGCAAAGCCCGCGCCCGCCAGAAACGGCCCAAAGGGCACATAGCCCCCCTCGCGCAAACCGCTGGTGAACTTCATCGCAATACCCACGATCGCGCCGATCACGGACGCCAGCAAAATCATGGGGATCAGCACCGGCCAACCAAACCATGCGCCCAGCGCGGCAAACAGCTTGAAGTCTCCGTACCCCATGCCTTCTTTGCCAGTTACCAGTTTGAACAGCCAGTAGATCGACCACAACGACAAATACCCCGCAACCGTACCCCACAGGGCGGTACTTAAGGGAACCGCAGTCCATCCGAGGGCGGATGCCACCAGGCCGAGCCACACCAAGGGCAGCGTGATGTCATCCGGCAGCAGGGTGGTGTCCCAGTCAATCATGGCCAGACTTACCAGCGCCGCGCAAAAGACACACCAAACCAAGGCTGTGACCGACAAACCCCATTGCCATGCGCAGAACCCAAAGAGTCCACCCGTCACCAACTCGACCAGCGGGTAGCGCACGCTGATCGGCTTTTTACACCCAGCGCAACGGCCACCCAACGCCACATAACTAATGACCGGGATGTTTTCGTACCAAGCGATCACGTGGCCGCAGTGCGGGCAGCGCGACCGGGGCACCATCAAGTTAAACGGGGCTTGAGCAGGTAGCTCCTTGCCTGCCATCTCTGCATATTCCGCAGCCCATTGTTGTTCCATCATCTTGGGCAGCCTGTGGATCACCACATTCAAGAAGCTGCCGATCAGCAGCCCCAGCAAACCCAACGCGCCCACGTCCAACCACTGCAAACCGGTGCTCATCAAACCACTTGTCCTAACTTGAAGATGGGGAGGTACATCGACACCACAATCCCACCGATCAGTGTGCCCAGCACCACAATAATGATGGGCTCCATCAGGCTGGAGATGCCTGCCACCATGTCATCGACTTCCGCTTCAAAAAAGTCGGCCGCTTTGCCCAACATGTGGTCAATAGAGCCCGACTCTTCCCCGATGGCACACATCTGCAGCACCATCGACGGAAACAAATTCACATTCGTCATCGCGGCAGTCAACGAGGTGCCGGTAGACACTTCTTGCTGGATCTTTTGGGTTGCATTCAGGTACACCACGTTGCCGGAGGCCCCGCCAACCGAGTCCAGTGCCTCCACCAAGGGCACCCCGGCCGCAAACATGGTGGACAGCGTGCGGGTCCAACGGGCCACACAGCTCTTTTCTACCATGACACCGAAGATGGGCAGTTTCAGCATGACGCGGTCCATAAAGGCCTGCACTTTCTCGTTGCGGCGCCAGGCCTGCATGAAAAAGTACAACCCCCCGCCAATTCCGCCGAATATCAGCCACCAGTAGGCGATAAAAATCTCACTCAGGGCGATGACAAACAAGGTGGGCGCCGGCAGCTCTCCACCGAAAGAGCTGAAGACCTGTTTGAACGACGGGATCACAAAAATCATGATCACCGACACCACCACAAACGCCACCACCAGCACTGCAATCGGGTACATCAGCGCAGACTTGATTTTGGATTTGATGGCCTCTGTCTTCTCCATATAAACCGCCAAGCGGTCCAGCAACTGATCCAGAATACCGGCCGACTCGCCAGCTTCTACCAAGTTGCAATACAGGTTGTCAAAGTACAGCGGGTACTTGCGGAAGGCCGCACTCAGCGAGGTACCGGTTTCCACATCCGCGCGGATATCGCTCAGCAACTTAGTCACACTGGGGTTCGGGTTACCGCGACCCACAATGTCAAAGGCCTGCAGCAAGGGCACGCCCGCCTTCATCATCGTCGCCAGCTGCCGGGTAAAGATCGCCATGTCTTTGGGCTTGATCGATTTGCCCGAGCGCATGCGCCGCTTTTTGATTTTGGTCGGCGTCACGCCTTGTCGGCGCAACATGGACTTCACCTGGTTTTCACCCGCGGCCCGCGTCTCGCCTCGGACTTGCTTGCCGTTGCGGTCTTTGCCTTCCCATTCAAAAACCACGTCTTTGGTGGGCGCCGATTTTCCTGTTGCCATAGATCTCCCGGGGATGCCCTTTTATTCGTTGGTCACAGCAAGCACTTCTTCCAACGAAGTCAGCCCTTGTTTCACTTTGTGCAAGCCGGACTGACGCAGCGAGCGCACGCCCTCCAGCTCCGACTGGGCGGCGATATCCATTGCACTGCCATCACGCAAAATAATGCGTTGAATCTCGTCACTGATGGGCATCACCTGATAGATACCCACCCGGCCCTTGTATCCGTTGTTGCAAGCCGAGCAACCCACCGCCCGATAGGGCTTCCAGCTCCCATCCAGATCAGCCTGCTTGAATCCTGCATCCAGCAGCGCTAGTTCCGGTACATCGGCAGGTTGCTTGCATTGCCCGCACAAACGCCGCGCCAAGCGCTGCGCCGTGATCAAAATGACGCTCGATGCGATGTTGAACGGCTGAATGCCCATGTTCCGCATCCGCGTGAGCGTGGTCGGGGCATCGTTGGTGTGCAAGGTCGATAGCACCAAGTGGCCGGTTTGCGCCGCCTTGATTGAAATGTCCGCTGTTTCCAAGTCCCGGATTTCACCCACCATGATGATGTCCGGATCCTGCCGCAAAAACGACTTCAGCGCCGCAGCAAAGGTCAGCCCCGCCTTTTCATTCACGTTCACCTGGTTGACACCCGGCAAGTTGATTTCGGACGGGTCCTCCGCCGTGGCAATGTTCACCCCGGGCTGGTTCAGCATATTCAGGCAGGTGTAGAGCGACACCGTTTTGCCGGAACCCGTTGGCCCGGTGACCAGAATCATCCCGTAAGGCCGGCCGATCGCCTTCAGAAGGCGTTCTTTTTCCTCAGCCTCGTAACCCAGTGCATCAATACCCAGCTTGGCGCTGCTCGGGTCCAGGATACGGATCACAATCTTCTCGCCAAACAGCGTCGGCAGTGTGCTGACCCGGAAGTCAATCACCCGGTCCGCGCCCACCTTGAGCTTCATGCGGCCGTCTTGCGGGACCCGCTTTTCAGAAATATCCATCCGCGAGATCACCTTGATCCGCGAGGCTAGCTTGTCTTTGATCGCAATCGGCGGGCTGGCTATTTCGCGCAACTCTCCGTCAATACGGAAGCGCACCCGGTACTGGTGCTCATAGGGCTCAAAGTGCAAATCCGAGGCCCGCATGCTGAACGCATCCATCAGCATTTTGTGCAGGAAACGCACCACCGGCGCGTCTTCCACATCAGCGGTCGCCGCCTGGGTGGTCTCCACGGCGGATTCAGCAGCCGCTTCATCAAACTCGAAGTCGCCGCCAATGATCTCTTCCATCGCCTCGGTCGCGGTGACCGTATTGGCGTCCACAATCTTGGAGAGCTTGTCGTACTCGGCAATCACCCAGTCAAACCCCATCTGGGTCGCAAACTTGATGCGCTCCGCAGCCTGTTGGTCTGAGGGGTCTGCGGTGGCAATGATCAAGCGGTTACCGCGCTTGCTCAGCACCAACACCCTGAATTCCGTGCAAATCTTGGCGTCCAGCAGGCCCTTGGGCAGGCGCTGCACATCGACTGCGTCCAAGTCCAGCAGCGGTGCTGCAAACGCCGCAGACAGGGTTTGCGCCAGATCCAGCGACGACACCGCCGCCGACCCCACCAGTTCCGCCATAAAACTGTTTTTGCTCAACAGCGCTTTGCGGTAAATTTCTTCAGCGGTTTGCTGGGGGAGTTTGCCGGCTAGCACCAGCGCCCTGCCAATTCCCGGCAGGGCAACAGAAGCGGGGTCGCGGGTCAATGATTCAGCGGATGCCATAAGCCGTGAAGGATAGCGCAAGCCACGCATTCGCAGGGCGCCGGAATCACCCGGTTACGAATTTTCGCCCCCCAACCGTGGCGCTTTTCACACCGAGGTGAAAGAATCCCCGGCCAGGTCCTTCGCCGACAACTTGGGTGCTATCGACATAGCCGGCCATTCGATCGCCAAAGTGGGGTCATTCCAGGCAATACATTTCTCAAAAGCAGGTGCGTAGTAGTCGGTGGTTTTGTACAAAAACTCGGCTGTTTCCGACAACACCACAAAGCCATGCGCCAGTCCCGGTGGTACCCACAGTTGCCGCTTGTTGGAGGCCGAGAGTATTTCGCCCACCCATTTTCCGTAGGTCGGAGATTCAGGTCGAATATCCACAGCCACATCAAACACCTCGCCCTGGGCTACCCGCACCAATTTGCCTTGGGGGTTTTGGGTTTGGTAATGCAGCCCGCGCAGCACGCCGTAGCCCGACTTGGAGTGGTTGTCTTGCACAAAGGGCAAGGTCACTCCGGTGACTTCACGAAACACGCGCTCGTTAAAACTTTCAAAGAAAAAGCCGCGCTCATCGCCAAACACTTTGGGCTCCAGCAGCAACACATCGGCAATAGCGGTTCGGGTAACTTGCATCAAAAAACCTTTTCTTTCAACAAACGCAGCAGGTACTGCCCGTAGCCGGACTTTGCCAGCGGCTGAGCCAACAGTTGTAGTTGCGCATCGTCAATCCACCCGCTGCGCCACGCAATCTCCTCGGGGCAGGCCACCTTCAAGCCTTGGCGGTTCTCAATGGTGTGGATGAACTGGCTCGCCTCCAGCATCGATTCATGGGTTCCTGTGTCCAGCCAAGCGTAGCCACGGCCCATGGTCTGCACATCCAGGGTGCCGCGATCCAGGTACATGCGGTTCAGGTCGGTAATCTCCAACTCGCCCCGGGCAGAGGGCTTCACCTGCTTGGCCATCTCCACCACGTTGGCGTCGTAAAAATACAGGCCGGTCACTGCGTAGCGCGACTTAGGGGCCTTGGGCTTTTCTTCCAGGCTGATCGCCTTGCCTGCCGCGTCAAACTCCACCACGCCATAGCGCTCCGGGTCATTGACCGCATAGGCAAACACGGTGGCGCCGCTCGTTTGAGTTGTCGCGCTTTGCAACAATCCCGCAAAGTCATGGCCATAAAAAATGTTATCGCCCAAGACCAGCGCACTAGGTGCCCCGTCCAGAAACTTTTCGCCAATTAAAAACGCCTGGGCCAGCCCGTCCGGCGACGGTTGCACTGCGTACTCAATGTGAACACCCCATTGGCTACCGTTGCCCAAGAGCTGCTCAAACCGGGGGGTGTCTTGCGGAGTGCTGATCACCAGCACCTCCTTGATGCCTGCCAGCAGCAGCACACTCAAGGGGTAGTAAATCATGGGCTTGTCGTAGATGGGCAGCAGCTGCTTGCTGACGGCCTGTGTCGCGGGGTACAGGCGTGTGCCGGATCCGCCAGCCAGAATGATGCCTTTGCGGGCTTTAGCCTCGGTGTCGTGCGATGGATTACTCATGGTTTTACTTCCCTGAAATTTCGATCAACATGCGCTTCACGCCCGCTTGCCAGTGGGGCAGGGTCAAGCCAAACGCGGCTTGCAGCTTGCGGGTGTTCAGGCGCGAGTTCAACGGCCGTTTGGCCGGCGTGGGGTAATTGCTGGTGGTGGTGGGCGCCACCTTGTCTGCAGTGGCTTTGAGTGGCAGGCCCAAAGCCGCCGCCTCAGCCAGTACAAACTGTGCGTAGCCGTGCCACGTGGTCTCTCCGGCGGCAATGCAGTGGTACAGGCCCGCCAAATCGGGGTGGGTCTGCAAGGTGCGGAGGGCGTGTGCCGTCACATCGGCCAGCAACTCCGCCGAGGTCGGGGCCCCGAATTGGTCGTTAATCACCGTCAGCGACTCGCGCTCACCCGCCAAGCGCAACATGGTCTTGGCAAAATTGCCGCCCCGGGTGGCATATACCCAGCTGGTGCGCAAAATCAAATGCTTGGGGTTCAGGGCAACGGCCTGTTCGCCTTCGAGCTTGGTCTGGCCGTACACACTCAAAGGGCCTGTGGCATCAGCCTCAGTCCAAGGGCTGTTGCCACTGCCATCAAACACATAGTCGGTGCTGTAGTGAATCAGCCATGCTCCTGTTTTGATAGCTGCTTGCGCAAGAGCAGCAGGGGCTAGGGAATTAATGGTTCTAGCAAGTTCCGGCTCGCTCTCGGCTTTGTCGACAGCCGTGTGTGCCGCAGCGTTGACGATCACGTCTGGGCGCACTGCCTCTACCGTGCGTTCCAAGCCCGCCAAGTCGGTAAAGTCGCCGCACAGGCCTTGCGGGTTCTGGCTCGCGTCAAAGTCCAGCGCCACCACCACACCCAGCACGCTCAAAGACCGCTGTAACTCCCAGCCCACTTGGCCGCCACGACCCAACAACAAAATCTTCATGTTGCCGCCATGGCGATAGGTGCTGCGCCAGTCGCGCCATATTGCTTGCTAACCCATTCCCGGTAGCCGCCGCTCAACACGTTATCCACCCATTGCGGGTTGTCCAGGTACCACTGCACCGTTTTACGGATACCAGTCTCAAACGTCTCTGCCGGCTTCCAGCCCAATTGCTGTTCAATTTTGCGGGCGTCAATCGCGTAGCGGCGGTCATGGCCGGGCCGGTCGGTCACAAAAGTGATTTGCGCCTGGTACGGCTTGCCGTCCGCGCGGGGCTTGAGCTCATCCAGCAGTGCGCAGACGGTGTGCACGATATCCAGGTTCGGCTTCTCGTTCCAGCCACCCACGTTGTAGGTTTCACCCAGTACACCCGCTTCGAGCACGCGGCGAATAGCGCTGCAGTGGTCCTTGACATACAGCCAATCGCGGATTTGCTGACCGTCCCCATACACCGGCAAAGGCTTGCCGGCTTGCGCATTGACGATCAAAAGCGGAATCAGCTTTTCCGGGAAGTGGTAGGGCCCGTAGTTATTGCTGCAGTTGGTGGTTAGCACCGGCAGGCCATAGGTATGGTGATACGCGCGCACCAAGTGGTCGCTGGCCGCCTTGCTCGCGCTGTAGGGGCTGTTGGGCTCGTAGCGGTTGGTTTCTGCAAAGGCTGGGTCGGTTTTGGCCAGAGAGCCGTACACCTCGTCCGTAGAGACATGTAAAAACCGGAATGCTGCCTTGGCCTCTGCCCCGAGAGCACCCCAGTAGGCCCGCACGCTTTCCAGCAAGTGAAAGGTACCCACAATATTGGTCTGAATGAACTCCCCAGGCCCGTGGATAGAGCGGTCCACATGGCTCTCAGCAGCAAAATTCAGCACAGCCCGGGGCTGGTGTTCTTGCAGCAATCGGGTGATCAGCTCCGCGTCACCAATGTCGCCTTGCACAAAAAGGTGAGCGGGGTTATCAGCCACCGACGCCAGGTTTTGCAGGTTGCCGGCGTAAGTCAGCTTGTCCAGGTTGACCACCGTTTCGTGGGACTCGGCCAGCCAGTCCAGCACAAAGTTGCTGCCGATAAAGCCGGCGCCGCCGGTAACCAAAATTGTCATTTCTCACATCCCTTTGAGTTCATCAATTGACTGATTATCTTTCTAGGCGCACCCGCCCTCACCATCAGCCCGGTACCCGAGCCCGAAACCTATGCCTTGTTGCTGGCTGGGTTAGGGCTGCTTTACGCAGCCGCCTTCAGAACCCGCAGCAGGCAGTCATCGCACAACTGCTTGGCCTGATCGACGGTGGTGCTCTCTGCGTAGCAGCGCAGCTCGGGGGCATTGCCGCTGGGGCGCAGGTGGACGATGTCGCCTGATGCAAACAGCACCCGCAAACCATCGGTCTCGTCGATCGACACCACATCGCCCGCCTGGGGGGCCAGCAGCTCGCGCAAGGCAGCGTGATCCATGCGCAACCGCACGATCAGCGCCAGGCTGCTGGCCGTGGCAAAGTTTTGAATCCGGTCGCTGGCGGTAAACCGCTTAGGCAGGCGGTAACCCACCTCTGACATTTTCAGCTTGCCCGCTTTGGCGCCGCACAGCAAGGCCAGCATCGGCAACACCGCATCGCGGGTGGGCAAAGGCCCCAGGCGGCGGCCGTCCCGCAGCACCTGGCTGCCCAGCAAAAAGCCGCCATTGGCCTCAAAACCCACCACCAGCTCTGCGCCCGCCTTGGCGGCGTTTTGCATGCCTTCAATCACATAGGGCGAGCCAATCCGGGTGCGCACCACCTGCGCAAAACTCTGGGTGCTCTCCAGTGCGCTATTGCTGCTCACCGGGGTGACCACCGCAGTCGCCTGCAGCTGCTGCGCCGTCAAAATGCCCACCACATCGCCGCGCAGCCACTCGCCGCGCTCGTCGCCAATCAGGGGGCGGTCGGCATCGCCGTCGGTAGACACCAGCGCATCAAAGTCATGCAACTCCGCCCACTCGCGGGCCTGCTCAATGTCTTCATGGCGCACCGCCTCGGTGTCGATGGGCACAAACACATCGGTGCGCCCCAGCGTTATCACCTCTGCGCCCAGCGCCTCCAAAATGGTGCGCAGCACATCACGCGCCACACTGCTGTGCTCATAGACCGCAATCGTTTCGCCCGCCAGCGCGGCGGTGCCAAAGAAATCCACATACCGGCGCACATAGGCTTGCTCCACCCGCGGGTCGGGGTCGGGCAGGGCAGGGAGCTTCAAGTCCCGGGGCACGCCCACCAAAAAGTCCAACATGGCGCGCTCATCGGCTTTGGTGATCTCGCCTTCTTCGCGGTAAAACTTGATGCCATTGCGGTCAAACGGGATATGGCTGCCCGTGACCACAATCGCCGGCGCGCCCAACTGGGCCGCATACAGCGCCAGCGCCGGCGTGGGCAGGGCGCCGCCATACACCACCTGCATTCCCAAGCTCTGAATCGCTGCCGCGCAGGCCGCCGCAATCGCCGGGCTGCTGGGGCGCAAATCGTGGCCCAGCACAATGGTCGTGGCCTTGGGCACTACGGCATTCAAAAAAGCGGTGGTGTAGGCGTGACACAAGCCCGGGGTCATATCCACCACCTTGCCGCGCGCACCACTGGTGCCAAATGCCACGCCGGATTGGATGGCTAAATCTTGCAGGGTCAACACGGTCATGGCGTTAGCGTCCGATAGCTTGGTACTCAATGCCCATGCTGCGCACCAGCTTGGGGTCGTACAGGTTGCGACCATCAAAAATCACAGGCTGCTTGAGCTTGGATTTGATGTTTTCAAAGTCCGGGCTGCGGAACTCGCGCCACTCGGTCACGATGATCAGCGCATCCGCCCCCTCCAGCGCAGCGGTCTGGCTGTCGGCATAGGTGAGGCGGGTTTCGTCCGGAAAGCAATGCTGCGCCTCTTTCATCGCCACCGGGTCATAGGCCGTGATCGTGGCCCCCGCATCCAGCAAATCTTGAATCACATCGCGGCTGGTGGCCTTGCGCATGTCGTCGGTGTTGGCCTTGAAGGCCAAGCCCCACAGCGCAAAGTGCTTGCCCGTCAAATCGGTACCAAAGCGCTTGAGCACCTTGCCGCCCAGCACGCGCTTTTGGGCGTCGTTGGCGGCTTCTACCGCAGTCAGCACCTGCAGGTGAATGCCTGCATCGTCTTGCGCGGTTTTCACCAGGGCCTGCACATCTTTGGGAAAGCACGAGCCGCCATAACCCGCGCCGGCATACAAAAAGTCGTAGCCAATGCGCGGGTCCGAGCCAATGCCCTTGCGCACGTTTTCAATATCGGCACCCAGCTTTTCGGCCAGGTTGGCCAGCTCATTCATAAAGCTGATGCGGGTGGCCAGCATGGCGTTCGCGGCGTATTTGGTCAGCTCCGCACTGCGGATATCCATCACGATCAAGCGGTCGTGGTTGCGCTGGATCGGCGCATACAGCGCGCGCATATTGAGCGCGGCCTGCTCGTCCTCGCAGCCCACCACAATCCGGTCGGGGCGCATAAAGTCGTCAATGGCGGCCCCTTCTTTCAAAAACTCGGGGTTGCTCACCACGCTGAAAGGAGTGTTCACACCACGCTTGGCCAGCTCATCGGCAATGGCGGCTTTCACCCGGTCTGCAGTGCCCACGGGCACGGTGCTCTTGTCTACCACCACCTTGTAGTCGGTCATGTATTTGCCGATATTGCGGGCGGCCGCAATCACATATTTCATGTCGGCCGAGCCATCTTCATCCGGCGGGGTGCCCACCGCAATGAACTGCACCGTGCCAAAGTGCGCAGCTTTTTCCACATCGGTAGTGAAGTGCAAGCGGCCCGCCGCCACATTGCGCTTGACCATCTCTTGCAGGCCCGGCTCGTAGATGGGGATGCCGCCGTCTTCCAAAATCTTGATCTTGGCCGGGTCCACATCGAGGCACAGCACATCGTTGCCAACATCGGCAAAACACGCGCCTGACACCAGGCCCACGTATCCGGTCCCAATCACTGTAATTTTCATCTCTCACTCCCTCTCTAATTTAAATAAAAAAGGCCTGTAGCGCACATATCGCCTGCGCTACCAGCTATATTTTTGATAGCAAAATGGCATCCACATAGTCTTTGGTAAAGCGGTGCACCTCGGCAGAGGCTTGTGCCTCAGCCAGCGGCCACCAGCGCAGCGCGCTGTGCTGGGCGTCTGCCGCAGCAAGCTCGGTGCCAGCTGGCAATGCAACCAGGTTGCCCATCACCACATAGTGGGTAGACACCCCCACATCCCCCGCAAAACAGTCAGTGTAAAAGTGCTCAAAGGCACCCATATGACGGGGCGGCACCGGCAAATCAGCCAGCTGCAGGCCCAACTCGTCATGCGCCACCCGGGCCAAGGCCGCCTGCATGGTTTCGTTTTTGCGGATGCGACCACCCGGCACAAACCAAAAGCCCTGCGCCGGCCGGTTGTTGCGCAAGCCCAGCAATATCTCGGTGCCACCGCGCACCACCACCAGGTCCATGGCTACCAAGGGTGCCGCGTCTACTACGCCCAAAAAAACGTCTTTACTCAGCATGGCGGCGCGTCAGCAGTTGGCGGGCAGCACCCGCAATAAACAAAGTGTTGGTCACCAAGTACCGTCGCCACAAGCGGCGGGGCTCAGACACCAAGCGGTGCAGCCACTCCAAGCCTGCGTTTTGCATCCACAGCGGTGCCCGCTGAATCGTGCCTGCGTGGTAATCAAACGCAGCGCCCACCCCAATCATCACCGCGTGAATGCGCCCGCGGTGCGCAGCCATCCACAGCTCTTGCTTGGGGCAACCCAAGCTCACCCACACCGTGCCAGCGCCCGATGTGTTGATGCGCTCTACCACCGCCGCATCTTCCTCGGCGGTGAGTGCGCGAAACGGCGGCGAATATGCCCCCGCCACCCGCAGTGCCGGGTAAGTCGCTGCCAGCTTGGCTTGCAATATGGTGAGCGTTTCTTCGGTGCCGCCGTATAAGTAAATCGACTCGTTGCGCCCGGCCGCCTCTGCACAGTATTTCCACATCAGGTCCGGCCCGTTAATGCGCTGCTGGTTTGCGAACCCCAGCTTGCGCATCATCCAGGCTACCGGGGCCCCATCGGGTGTTGCCATATCGGCTTGTTCCACCACGGCGCCAAAGGCCGGGTCTTGCCCGGCAGTAACCACCGAGTGCGCATTGCAAATACACACATAGCGGCTCTCGTGCGCGACAGACCAACGTGCCAAACGCGAAACCGCGTCATCCCAAGTTAAAACATCAATGGGTGCAGTCAAGACTGACGTAATTTTTCGTTTCGGGGTCATAAGAATTTGTGGCCAATGAGTTGACAGCTCACGCATGGGAAGACTGCACCAAAAGTCGGTCTAATTTCTTTCGGATAATGTGAGTATGCCGTTCAGTAAGCCACGCAAAAAAGTAACAAACGACATACACCAGGAAAGTTAGTGCTGTCATATAGATAAAACCCAATGAACTGGGTTGCACCTGGAATTTCAAGTCAAATACTTGAAAACAAAAGGCGACAATCAAGAGCAACACTGGAAAATGAATCAAGTATGTGCTGTATGAGAACTCAGCAAGCCAAGCGCTTAGTTTTGATAGTGGCATTTTCATGTCCAGTCGACTCGTGCTTACTAAAGCGACAACGAATCCGGTTGCGAGAAAAAAATCTCGACTAAATTCAATCAAATATGAGTTTGTATCGGTTGTATTCTCCGAGCTGTGACTGAGGCGTGATGCAATCATTGTGATACAGAAAGTACCAATGCCTAACCAAGCCGAGGGACGCCAGGCCTTTGATTTGAGCCATATATGTGCAACTAATCCGAGTGCCCAAATACAGCCCCATAGCAATATTTTTGAGGGTAATAAAAAAGTCAGAGTAATACCTAGCAGTCCAAATACAATTCTTGAGTTACTTTTGGCTGTAAATGTAAAAGCGAAAAGTCCAAATAGGCAGTAATACCACCATTCATAAGCCAGACTCCAAAGTGGGGCGTTGCTTCCAAATGTGCCGACAAGAATGTTTTGCATCATGAACAAGTTGCCGACCAGTGTTGTAAACGTCATGTCCGCCGCAATATCTGGATGCACTGACATGCTGTACTTTGCCGCGTCTGTATACAGTTCGCTAGTATTGAACCAATGCAACCCAAACCAATCCAATCCAAGTCCGATAAAAAGAGCAGGAATAAAAACAATATATATGCGGCTAACCCTAGCGCTTGCGTAGGCTCCCAAGTCAGGTTCACTTTCTAACCATTTGCTTAGCGTTAGCCCCCCCACTAAAAAACCTGAAATCACAAAAAAAATAACGACCGCCTCGTGTCCTAGACCAGTAACAAAGTAGATGCCCTTAACTAGCACTGTTTTCTGAACCACTTCTGCGTAGTCCACCCATATCAAATGTCGGATATGAGCAATCACAACCAAGAAAGCCGCTAACCAACGCGACATGTTTAAAAATGAAGACAGATTGGGGTTCATAGCTTTCTTTAATTACGTGACAGGATGCTCTTATTTTTTGTTTTTTCAAACTAGAACTACCAGTAGCACCCGTTTTCCACTTTTTCAGCATTCGCTGGCCTATCGTCTGCGGTCGGCCTTACCCAATAGTCGTTATAGAGTTTGGAAATCACAGGGTGGTGATCCCACCGATTACCTTTGATGCCAAAAAGAATTTGGGTTGACCCGCCCATGTGCACAGCTTGCTTACCCATGCGTTTGATATGTGCCGCCAAGGGAAATCCATACGCACCGCAGCCTAGGATGGCAACATCGAAATCTTTGGAATCGATTTGCGACTTCATGAAGCCCAAAGCTTCAAACCAGGTGGCAAATCCCCCATTCCCACCGGCCACTGTCTGCACTGCTTTGATGGTCTGAAGGCTTTGGAATTTAGGCAGCACACGTTGGTCTTGGAATAGCAAAGCTCGTTTCTCAAAATACTGGTGCTCGATAGTTCGACTGAAAGGGTGAACCACCAACACCTTCTTGCCTGTCAACATTTCTGACCAAGGGTTTTTGGATAAATATGGCTCCAAGCATTTCAAATCCACACGGTGCGCATTTGAAAATTCTTTTTCTAACAGCCTCTCCTCAGCGCGCCAAGACCCCAATACATCAAGAAGTCTCATGTCTTCCACCATCATTGAGGAGAAGACGTCCAGGCTGTGTTCGCTCACCGAAAAAAAGCCCGCATTGTTTTTCATGTCAGTAAAAACGCGGTTGCGGAAAATGGGCCTCAGCACCGAAGGCGTCATGGGGTACAGAACCCCTTTGATCTCTACTGATCCAAATCGGGCAATCATGGCGGGGCGGCGACTTTCCAGCGTGGCTCGTATTACCTGACCTCCGGCCTCATCAGCTAAGGGCGCTCTGTAAAACAATTGCTTCAGAATAGAGTGAATATTCACGTGTGTTCTCAATGATTCGCAGGTACTTTGTTTGCGTTACAGGTCAATTAAGACGGGTGTGTTGCTCGCTGTGATGTTTTTGACACGATGTCGACAAAATTCTGAGCAAACTCGACACGCTTGAGGCGGTAGGCTTCGGTAGCCAGTTGCTCTGTTGCTGTGCGATGGCTTGGGTCATACTGGTCCCAGAAACTTCCCAAGCACTCGGCAATGGACTCGGGTTGCGAAGGGTCAAAAAACGATGCATCGGTGGTGGCTTGCTCCAGATGCACGCCAATGTTGGACAGCAACAGGGGAACCCCCATCGCCTTGGCTTCTTCCACCGTGGTGCTCCATCCTTCAAACAGTGAGGGATTGACTACCGCAACCGCACCGCGCATCAGGGGCATGATGTGTGCGTATGGCACAAGGCCCAGAAAACGAAAACTCGAGCTCAGCCCGTATTGCTGGACTTTGGCCAACACTGCTTCGGGGTGTGCGGGGTTACGGGCATCCGATGGATTGCCGGTGGCCACTATCACCAGATTTGGGTAGCGCTGCTTAAGGATGCGCAAGGCTTCAATCACCGCCAGATGGTTCTTGTGTTTCCAGAGCTGGTTGGGAAGGTAAAAATAGCGGTCAGGCAATTGGTATTGCGAGCGCAATTCGTCAGCTGTTATAGCCTGGGCGTGAGATGGCAGCTGCACACAAAATGGCAGTACCGCAGTTTTGTCGCGTGTACTGGGGAAAAAATGCTCACAGTCGCGCAGGGCATCCTGGCTGCTCAGCATGACTTGCGTGGCTGAATAGCTCAGAGCCCAGTACCCAAGATCGCGTTTGATGTTGTTAGCCTTGCTGAACATGTGTGGCAAGTGCTTGTGCTGAAAGTCTGCAATCCAAGCCAACGTCGGCAGTCCGAACAACATGCCGTACCAAGCCGCATGTTGAAAAACGACATCTATGCCTTCGCGGCGGAATGCAGCCTCAGATACAAAGTCCCGCTGCAGCAATGCACTTCCCGCGAGGCGTTGAAGTCTGCTCCACTTACTCGCACTCCAGCCTTTGACCACAACGGGTGGTTGCGCCAAATATGGTGTGAGCATGGCTACGCTCTCATGCGATGTTTCTGGCGCGATGAAAAGCACAGGCTCTATCGGATTGCCGGGTAATTCCGATACTGCGGATAACAGGTTTCGCAAGTAGTTAATGCCGCCTGTCCACCCCGTCCCACCGAACACACTGAATGCGACTTTCATAGCGCCACCCGAGTTTGTGTGGATTTGAACCAGGCGACGTAATCTTGTAGACCTGATTTCCATGTCTGCTTCGCAGTCCAACCCCATGTGGCGGCGAGGTTTGCGTCTGCAACGAGGCTCTGGGGGTCACCTGCGCGTGCTGCGCCACTAAAGGACACTGATGTGGATCCACCCCAGCAAGCCACCAAATGGCTTGCAACCTCCCGAACCGATGTGGCTTCGCCCGTGCCGCAGTTGACGATGGGACATTGCTCACTGGCATGCGTTGCGGCCAAGCTCAATAGCCGGGCTGCATCGTCCACGTGCAGCCAGTCGCGCAGCTCGGTGCCGTGTCCGCCGAGGGCCAGCACATCAATGTTGCCAGCCAATTTGGTGCAGGCGTCCCAGAGAAGTTGTTTTTTAAGGCCAGCGCCGTACACGGAAAAGAGCCGGACGCACGCTACCTTCAGTCCGAAGCTGTGCGCATAAGAGGCTAAGGAAAGCTCTGCCATGTGCTTGTGGTAGCCGTATGGCGAGTAGGGGACACAGCGAGCATTTTCTGGAATAGCTGCTGTGTGACTGGCCCCATAGACAGCGGCGCTGGACGCCATTACCACCGGGGCTTGTGGCGCTCGCAAACGGACCCACTCAGCCAGGTCGGAGGTGCCTATCACCGTGCGCCTGAAGTCTTCGGCAGGTGCTGCAAATGACGGGCCAACAGCACTCCCGCCAGCCAGGTGAATGACGCATTCCGGCGCACCATGCTTGGCGGCCAGGGCATCCAAATTGGCATGGCTGACTTCGCCGTTAAGCCAGTCACTCAGACCGATACGGCGGTAATCTGCCTCAACCCAGGCTCCATGGCCCAGACCAATTACGGTTTTGCCATTGGCGGATAAATGTTGCGCTGTATGGTGCCCGATGAAGCCATGGGCACCTGTCAGAAAAATAGTCAACTTAGAGTTCCCAATAATTTTGTATTGCCATCAGGCAACGTCATATCCGGCGCCACCCGCTGCGGAGATGTGGTGCACTGGCGCACCGTGCTTCGCCTTGAGCTGGCGCAGGTAAATGTCTTCGCTTGGGCCATCGGTGTAGTCGTCAGCGGGCCAACGCACCCACTCACATTTGGCAAAGTCGTACCGCTTGATGATGCGGGCGGGCGCTCCCACCACCAACGAGAACGGGGGTACGTCCGCCTGCACCACAGCACCTGCGCCAATCACACTGCCGTGCCCGATAGTCAGGTTGCCAATGACCTTGGCGCCTATGCCAAAAAAGCAGTTCGCTCCAACGACAATATTGCCGCCGGCAGACACACCAGCAGATGTGTACGGTACAAAAGGGTCATCGTATGTATGGCCTGCACCTATAAATGCACAGTCCTTAGTGGTCAACACATAATCACCGATTGCAATTGCCTGACCAACACTAAAGAAATTATCAATACCAATAAAGCAGTGGTCGCCAATGCGCAACGCATATCCCGAGCTGGTGTGGTCGTTGACGTTGAGCCAGGATCGCGCGCCGATGACGGTGTTCCCGCCAATCGCAATACGATGGATACCGATGAGTTTGACGCTCCATGGCACGCTGGCTTTGGCCAGAAAGCGCAGCCGGTAGGGAAGCGCAATCAGGCCCAATACCCGCGCGCGGAGCCCCGCAAACCACAAGGCAACCAAGGGGTGCGCGGCCAATGCACGTTTCAGATGGACTTTGAGCTCAGCGCGCATGCAGTAACTTGGTAGAAAAAAACAAACGCCATAGGCAGTCGAATGTGTATTTTTTGATGCCTCTGTCCGCCACTAAAAATTGGCCATAGCGCTTGAAGGCTGCTGTGTTGGCTGCGATTTCGTGGGGGTAGCTGGATACGTGCGTGTCCAGCAAAGTCATTTGAACTACATCTTTATCAGCACAGTGGGTGCCACTGCCATCGAATCCTTCGTTGTTCACAAGGGACCGTGTAGGGTGGAGCACCAAGCCGCCGTGTGTGAATACTTGGTAATACCACCATATGGCCCATGAGTGATTTTTGCGCTGCAGGCGCTGAGCTAGCATGCGTGCGTAGGGAAACGTGCCACGCAGATCAAACTGGAACCGCCACTTGCGGCTTGCCAGGTGGGCAGTGGCGTCCGCCGGAGCCTCTGCCATATGCGCCCAAGCACGCTGCCAAGTGGCCCAACCCCAAGAGGTGGTCACGGGCATTAGCACAGCGTCTGTGGTGGCCTGCAAATCGACCGGAAACATGTGACCGGAAACCTGCATGACTTGCATGGCATCGGCATAGCGTGCAAGTGCCGTATTCATGTAGCTGAGAAAACTGGGGGCCACTACAAGGTCATCTTCCACCACGATGGCCCGGCCGTATTCAGCACATAACTGTGTGACGCCTTGCGTAATAGATTTGGCCAGCCCCTGGTTAGCAGGAGCGAGTACAACGGTTTTGTGGGGGTGCGCAAACTCTGCAACCACATGCCGAACGGCGTCCACATCCGCCTGCTCTTTGGGGTTGCGAGCACCGTCTGCAAATATATAAACCGGACTTTTAGAAAACTCCGGATTGGTTTGCAAACTCTCGAGTAAGCGCCGTGTGTGTGCTGGGCGCTTGAAGACAAAAATTGCGACGGGCCCTAAGGGGTATGAATTAGTGTCCACAGGAACTAGCGCCTGAAAGTGAATATGTGGGCTCGGTCGCCAGTGCAGCTTTTAGCGTGCACGACAAAGCGAGATTCCGCAGGATAGTAAGCAACCTTGGGGGCACAAATATTGGGGCCGATTTCGCCCATGTCCTCCCAACGCGTCACCCCCTCGGGGCGCATAAAGACGCGCAGTCCAGTTGCAAAGGCCCATTGGCGCCCTTGTTTGTCCACAACCAGAGCGGATGCTGCTGCCGGCGACTCTTCCTTTTCGAACACAGCTCTCGATTTGTTGAGAGTCCAAATTTGTCGTCCGGGTGTGAGCGGTTGCATTAATACTACGGGGGTATCTTGCGTTGTGAAAGCGATGACTTTCGGGGCATAAAACTGCTCTTCATCCCTTTTGCCTGTGACAGGAAACGAGTGAATGACATCAATAGGCAGCGCAAGTTTGGTACCTGTGGGGTCCACAAAAGTTTTATCCGTGCTGCCCATGGCATAGCTGGGGCGGAAGGTCTCCATCCCGGCTTCGCCTCGGCGCCAATTCCACACGATGTGCATTTTGTTGGCACTGTCAAAACCGATGGTCGGCAGGTACACCGTGTATCGATCCTCAAATGCAAATGGCCGCTGAACGGTCACGCCTTGGGCGTTGAGCTTAGCGTCTTTGGCTTCCATGGTTACTTCACCACCGATGGAATGCCAAGTGCGTAAACTGGTGTCATAGCGAGCAATGCCTGCTCCAAAAGCTCGCTCTTCAAATGCTCGATTAGGGCGCACAGCAAATCGGTACGTCACATAGAGTTCACCGTTACGGTCTTTAGCAAACGATGGATATGTGATTTGGTTTCCCGGGATGGCTGCGGTGCCTATGTCCGGAAAATTCGTTTTATTTTCAAATTTCGACCGATCAATCTCTTGTTGGCTTACGGGCTGGCCTTTGAAGGTGAATGAACTGATGTCATAGGGTCTGTCCGACACAGCGTACTGCCAAGGGAAGTTGTGCATGTTGTACGCAACATGCACGTAGCCCAGCTTGTCTACAGCGATTGATGCCTGGGTGTGCCAAGTGTCCAGAATTGTCCGCGTTTCAACCACGTGACTTTCCCACGTCCAAGTTGCATCTGCACGTCTCACGCCTTTGCGAACGATTGTGTGCAAGTTGACACCCGCTCTGCCGGAGCCATCACCTGCCTCAACATGCACTGTGAATACGATGCCATTCTGATAATCAAATGGCGTGGCAAATACATTCTGATCGCCACTTGCATGAATCGGCAGGTTTGTCAGCACAGGTTCCACGGCGAAAGGGGCTGCCTGTGCCGAATTCATGCAGCACAAGCACCACGTTGCCAGAAATTGAGCTTTGATGAATAGCTGAGCGTTATGCATACAAAGCTGTAGTTGTCGTGGTACGGAGTACCGAGTTGGTTGCAGCTTTCGGCGCTTGCGTGAGTAAATGCACTTCAACTATGGAAGCACATACAAGCATCCACCATAAGTGAGTCGTTCTTAATAGTGATGATTCAGCATAGTTAATCAACAGGGCTGATATCAATATTGCTAAATGAAACAAAGCTGATCGATCTGAAGAAATTTGTGCAAGCCGATAGATATTTTTCGAATGAAGAAGCAATAAAACGAAGAAGATACTGGCCCCAATGATTCCGATATCATTGACAATGTCTATGTAGCCACTATGTGCTTGCACTGGCGGACCCCAGTTTAGTTTGGCAACTAGTGCCGAACTCGCGCCTATTCCATTAGTCCAAAATCCCCCGTAACCGATACCGATCCACGGGTGTTTAGATATTTCGAGGAACATGAGCTCCCAAAGGTATTTGCGACCGGTTAATGACTGATCTTTGCCGGAGGTTTTGTAAATAAAATCAGACAATACATCAAGTGGCCAATCACCTGTGTAAACGAGGTAGACCAAAAAGGCAATACACATTCCCATCGCGTTAAGCAATAAAAACACTTTACCTATGGTTCCCTTGGTGAAAATCAGCTGCCACAGTATTACACCGCCAGCGATCAGTAAAAAAGCTAGTAAGCTGGTTGTGCTTCGCGTCAAAATAAGGGATACGACGGATGGAAATAATACAAAGAAGAAAAACACTAATTTTCTCCGTGTGTCCATCCAAAGGAATAGCGAAACCAGGCTGGCAATTAAAGACACCTGCCCCCATGAGTTTTTGTGTGACGTTATTCCACGAAAACTTCCGTCTGTGTCGAAGGCTACTGAATGCATCATTACAGCCGTGACTAGTCCGATGTAGATCAATGCTATGGATGGTATGGCGATTAACTGAAATAAATTTTTTCCTTTTAGCGCAATCCGACCAATTAACAATGAGACAAGCACTACGCCCAATGCTTGTATTGCTCGCTTTGTAGAAACAAAATGTTCGGGTGACCACAATGCAGATGCGAATATCCAAATGATCAATACGGTTAGCGCGGTTGGAATATGTTTGAGTGTTAACTTTCCTTCACTTTTTTGGCTGAATAGCAGTAATGCTGTAACTGCTAAAAAAAAGGTTCCCCAAGTGGTTTGTTTGAGTACACTGCCTTCGGCAGAAGGATCGCCGCTTGCCAATCCAAAACTCAGGGCGAAAATAATCCAAAAGAGCCATTTTTCAGGATTTTTCCATGCCCATGGCATCGCCGCGGGAACAGCTATGCCAGCAGTTAGTGCCAACAAAACATAAGGTCCAAGCCCTATGGCATAAGCAAGAATTTCATTCATTCCGTCTTACCATAATTGATTACATTGGCTCGCGTCAACGCAGCCATGCGACCAAAGCTTTTTGCACTGGTGGCCCATGAAATCACAGAATATTGCAGTCCTAAGGGGAGTTGCATGAAGCCGTAAATCGAAAGTGCAATACCCCTAGCAAGACCAATGAGAGCTTGATAAGCGCACCAAGTCATCGATTTACCTACAAAGCGAGGGCGCCAATAGGTTACTGATGTAATAAAGCTTCGCTTAAGGATAAAAAATAAGCTTTGTCTTTGATGCGCTACTTCTTCATATACTTCTGCCTCATCGCACCAAATAAGACTGCCGTTCCGAGATTGCATCCATTTAAAGAAGTTGGTGTCTTCTCCACCAGACTGCGCCAATGAAACGTCGAAGGGGTTGGGTTTTCTTTCGCGCAACCATTTGCCCTTGACTAGTGCATTGCCAGTGTGACCATCGCCCCAAGTCATTGATGAACCTGTTTTAAAGCGCTTTCGCTCAAAAAAACCACTGGCTTTGATCCACTTTGGCGTATCCATCGGGTATTTGGCCAATACAGGACCGAGTACAGCATCGGCATTATGAGCTTCCATGCACTCGCAGAGTAGGGCGAGCCATTGGGGAGTTACTTCCTCGTCATCGTCGACAAACGCCAAGAGATCTGCAGTCGCATACATAACTGTTCGGTTGCGTGCATATGCAATGCCTTGAACGGGTTCAACTAAGTAAAGAATTTTGGTGTCAGGGTTGGCTTTTTCAAAGTCTGCAACACTTTGTGCTGCTGATCCCGCTTCGTCGTTGTCAACAACCACGATTTGCATTTGCTCTGAGGGGAACTGCTGCTCAACTAAGCTCCGCAAAAGTGCCGTAAGCATTTCGGGACGCTTGTAGCTACAGATGCAGATACTCACACTGGGGTAAATTTTCTCAGACATTGGGTGTACCTAGATTGGTGACGCTCCAGCGGCGATTGGCCTTAATCCCAATCAGTATTAACTGAACAGCTTCTACTGCTATCAGTACGCCGATGACCCAGCCGGCTCCCTTAGAGCTGAAAATCCACAAACCAGACATGCTGACAATAAGTGCAAACCAGCTTACGCTCTGCAATTCTCGGTAACCATTGGGTTCAGTCATTAAGGTTGCCATCAGCATATTTCTCACCAGACTAACACCAAAAAATACACTCCATAAAACTACTAGAGGCAATAGGCCGTGGTAGTTGGAGCCGAGTAGTATTTGGATGTATGGATAAGCCTCTGCAACTGCAAGAGTGAAAATTCCAAGAAGCAATAGACCCCATAAAAGAGATTTCAGCGTAATCTGCTTGATCTTTTTCATTTGATTCTGAGAAGCCCATCCACTGATTTGCGGGCGATATAAATTTGCCCAAGCCGTTACACAGAGCCCTACAGGCATCAAGAATAATCTTGCTACGTTGATGTCTGCGACTGCTTCTGTGGAGAGGCTTATACCAACAATCAATGGATAAGCATTCAAATTAATCCAAGTGACAAGTACACCTATCAGAGCCCATCGCCCACAAGCCCAAAACTTGAGGAGAACTTCTTTGTCAAGAAGAAAAAGACTTAGTTTTGAATATCTATTAATATAAGGCCATAGTGCTGCTATACCAGTTGCCAGAAGTGCGTTGTCAGATTTGAGAATTTGAAAATAGCAAAGGACACCTATTGCAATAGTTAATCCTAATGCATATATAAAATCAGATTTCAGCGCACCCACCGCATTGTTTCGCGTATAAAAAAGCGTGCGCGCACCTTCCCTGGTGCAAAGCCCGGCTATTGCAAGACCAAATCCCACTATTAAGACAGCGTTAACTTCACCGTGGACAAAGTACCAATATGCAGCCAATCCAATACTGCCGATGACAGCGCTTGCTGATACGAACAAGAACTGCGCTCCCACTGCTGTGGCATAAACAGTGTCTTTGTCCTTTTCTGGTGCACTCGGAAATACTGTGGCTATTGGCGACAGTACCAGGGCATTTTGAACCCCTAAGGCGAGGTACAAAGGCGTCATCAGAAGCAAGTAAATTCCGTATTCATCCTTTGCCGCAAAGCGTATGAAAGCAAAAGATATTGCTAGGTTTAGGGCACTCAGCAAGGCTTGATCAATTGCTGAGGCGATACCCGCTTTCATGCGCACTGGATGTACTTTCTGCTGGGCAACTTCAAATCAGAAAGCTCGCATATGCGTGAGCCAATCCCGATTTCAATGGAACTTTAGTTTCAAAGCCTGTTCCTGACAGTCGTGAAACATCCAATAGTTTTCGAGGAGTACCGTCTGGTTTCGTAGTGTCGAAGGCGATATCTCCGCTGAAACCTACAACTTCCTTTACTAATCCTGCCAGCTCAGATATCGAAACGTCCATCCCAACTCCAATGTTTATGAGTGGAGGTTCAAATTTTCCGGTCTTGGATTCGTCACTACCGAGCAGATTTCCGTAGCTTTCATCAGATAGATTCATCAAATACACACATGCTGCCGCCATGTCGTCGCTGTACATGAATTCACGCTTTGGTGTACCTGTGCCCCACACGGTCACGGTGCTGGCGCCACTGACCTTGGCTTCATGAAACTTGCGTATCAGCGCGGGGATCACGTGGCTGTTTTCGGGGTGATAGTTGTCGCCCGGGCCATATAGGTTGGTGGGCATGGCGGCCAAGTACTTGGTGCCGTATTGGCGGTTGTAGCTCCAGCACATCTCTACCCCGGCGATTTTGGCCAAGGCGTAAGGGCGGTTGGTGGGCTCCAGCGGGCCGGTCAGCAGGTGCTCTTCGCGCATGGGCTGGGGGGCCAGCTTGGGGTAAATGCAGCTCGAGCCTAAAAACAGCAGCCGCTTGACCTGGTTCACATAGGCCGCGTGGATGATGTTGCTCTGGATGAGCAAGTTATCGCGGATGAACTCCGCCGGGTAGGTGTTGTTGGCAACAATACCGCCCACTTTGGCGGCAGCCAGAAACACGTAGTCCGGCTTCTCAGCCTCAAAGAAAGCGGCGGTGTCAACCTGGTTGGTCAGGTCCAGCTCCGCGTGGGTGCGCAGCAGCAGGTTGGTGTAACCCGCAGCCTGCAGGTTGCGCACAATCGCCGAGCCCACCAGTCCACGGTGACCCGCTACATAGATTTTTGCGTTCTTGTCCATGGCGGCGTGGCTTACTCGTGGTGGTCGTAGGTCTGGAAGCCGGCCAGCTTGACCAGCGCATCGCGCTTGGCAGCGGTAAAGTCGGCTTGCACCATTTCAGCCACCAGCTCTTGCAGGCTGGTCGTGGGCACCCAGCCCAGCTTTTCTTTAGCCTTGGTGGGGTCGCCCAACAGGGTTTCCACTTCGGTGGGTCGGTAGTAGCGGGGGTCTACCTTCACAATCACATCGCCCACTTTGCACTTGGCCTCAGACCCAGTAATGGCCACCACGGTGCCGATTTCGTTTTCAGCCTCGCCGCTCCAGGCCAACTGAATGCCTAGCTCAGCCGCTGCAAACTCCACAAACTGGCGCACGCTGTATTGCACGCCAGTGGCGATCACAAAGTCTTCTGCCTTGTCTTGCTGCAGCATCAGCCATTGCATTTCTACATAGTCGCGGGCGTGGCCCCAATCGCGCAGGGCGCTCATGTTGCCCAGGTACAGGCAGTCTTGCAGGCCCAGCGCAATCCGGCTGATAGCGCGTGTGATTTTGCGGGTGACAAACGTTTCGCCGCGCAGCGGGCTCTCGTGGTTAAACAAGATGCCGTTGCAGGCATACATGCCATAGGCTTCGCGGTAGTTCACCGTGATCCAGTAGGCATACATCTTGGCCACGGCATAGGGGCTGCGGGGGTAGAAGGGTGTGGTTTCCTTTTGGGGGATTTCTTGCACCAGGCCATACAGCTCCGAGGTAGACGCTTGGTAAAAGCGTGTTTTCTTTTCCAGGCCCAGGATACGGATGGCTTCCAGCATACGCAGGGTGCCCATACCGTCGGCGTCTGCGGTGTACTCGGGCGACTCAAACGACACCGCCACATGGCTCATGGCGCCCAGGTTGTAAATCTCGTCCGGCTGCACCTGCTGGATGATGCGAATCAAGTTGCTGCTGTCGGTCAGGTCGCCGTAGTGCAGTGTGAAGTTGCGTGCCGAGACATGGGGGTCTTGGTACAGGTGGTCGATACGGTCGGTGTTAAAGCTCGATGCCCGGCGCTTGATGCCATGCACCTCATAACCTTTTTTGAGCAAAAGCTCTGCCAAATAAGAACCGTCTTGGCCGGTCACGCCGGTGATGAGTGCTACTTTTTTCATAGTGTGTGCTTACAAAAGACCCGATAAAAATTGACGTTGTGTGGGTTGAACGGCGTCCAGCAGGTCGCTGATGAACTGCGCCTGCAATTCAAAGGCCAACGGAGTGTTGCCGGTGATACTGGAGACCCGAAAAATCAGGCCGTCCGGAATTTGACCATGGAAGCCGTAGCGCATTTGCTCTAGCTTGCGTGCGGTGCCACCTTGCACCGCTTTGTTGCCGATGGTGGACCAATAGGTGAGGGGCTCTTTGCGCTGACCCAGCTCGGTTTGCAGCCGCCGCACCGGTATATCGCCATACTTGGTACTCAGCACGCTATTAGCGCTGCTGTTAAGTCTGAAGCCCTGAGCGGGGTAGCACACATCAGGGTAGTGCAGTGCGAGGCCATCGCTTTGGTTTTCACCATACGCAATCGACAACATGATGATGCCGCCATCCGCATTCACATAGGTGCGGGTCAGTGTCTGGGAATACAGGCTCTCCAGCAGTGCAGTTTGCTGGGGGTTCACCACTTGCCCCGCAGACTGCTGCAGTTGCCGCCATGGCCCGAAGGCGGCAGGCACGATGGACTCGAGCTTCGGGTTGCCACGGTTTTTCGCCATCAGCTCTGTGGGCTTGCTGGCGTGTGCAATCCAGGCTGCACCCACCATGAGCGCGAGCATCAACAGACTCTTGAATTGCAGTTTCATGCCATACCCTTTGCAGCTACTTTTCGGCCGCTTTTGAATTGCTCAAAAGTGACCAGCAAGCCGTCAAATCCGATGATCAGCAACAACGCACTTAAAAACAAAACCATGCCGGCAAAGCCGTGCAAAAAGCCTTGTCCGGCCTCGTCGCCAAAGTGGTAGGTGATCAAGCTGAGTGCCATCACGCGGATCACGTTGGCGGTAAACGAAATCGGCACGATCAATATTGCAAGGCCCACGTTACGAAACAATGAATCGCGGCGCACCAGGTTCAGGTACAGCAGGCCCAGTGCCTCTAGCGTCAGTAGGGTGTGCAGGCCAGCGCAGGCATCTGCCACCAGCAACATGTATTGCCCGATTTGCAAAATCACACCGCTGCGGCCAATGGGGTAGCCCACCCAAAACAGCACATGCTCTGCCACATAAGACACAGCCATCTTCATGGGCATGGTCACGGTGTCCACCACAGCACCGGGCAAGGGCACCATAAACAACATAAAAAACAGCGCAAACCACTGCGCCTTTAGCGCCTTGGGGCCAAAGTTGAGCAGGGCAAGGCCTATCAGCAGCCAGATGACCGAGCCGATTTCAAAAATCAAAATGTCTTGCGAGCGGCCCAGCGCATAGAGCAGCAGCCCGAACACAAACACCGGCCAACCCCATGCGCTGGGTTGTTCGCCGCGGCTGGCCTCCAACATCGCGGGCCAGTTGCGGTAAATGAGCCAACACGAAATGCCCAGCACGATAGGGCCGTGCATCTGGGCATCATTCGCCCAGATGCCGGTAAACAAGTCGTACAGGCTGGGCAGGTACAGCGCCGCCAGCCCCAGCATGACGGGTAGCCAGGCCAGTAGCTTTGCGGGTAGCGTGGGTTTGCCGGTATCAGCGTGATTCATGGTGGGGCTCATGCGTCGTTGAGTACCGAGCCCACCAGCGCAACACCACTGTCTTGCAGGCGGCGGGCCAGTTGGGTGGCGCGGGGCACTAGGCTCACATGCTGGCGGGCCACCAAGAGGGCAGCACCGGCGCGGGCGGCGGTGATTTCAGCGTCGGCAAAGTCGCTGCCGGCAGGGGTGTCGATGATGATCACATCAAACTGCTGGCTGGCGGCGCGCAGCAAGTCGCCAAAGGCGGGTCGACCCAGCAGCTCTTGGGGGTTGGGTGGGGTGGCGCCTGCGGGCAGCACTGCCAGGCCCGGCAGGCCGGGGATCAGCTGTGCGGACTCCAGGCCCGCGCGGTTGGCCAGAATGGCCGATAACCCGGCGCTCTTGCCGAGCTTGAACAGGGCTTGCTGCCCGCGCTCGGGCTTGGAGCGCATGTCCGCATCAATCAACAATGTGCGCTCGCCTTGCTGGGCAAACACAATCGCCAGGTTGGCTGCCACAAAGCTGCGGCCTTCGCCATTGCCGGGGCTCACGATGGCCATAACTTTGCGGGCGGGGTCGGTGTTGAACCAGCGCAGCATGAGCTGGCTGCGCACGGCGCGCAGGTTTTCGCCCACGCGGCTGAAGGGTTTGTAGGCGGCTACCAGCTCAGGGCTGACGCTTTGGTCTTGGTCGCTGAGGTAGGAGTAGTCAAACTGCTTGCTCAGTGCAAAGTCGATATCGTCTTTGCTCAGCACCTTCAGGGCAAGGGCTGCCTCACCAAACTGCACCTGGTCTTTGCGCTGGCGCTCGACGATGCGGGCGGCGTCTTCCACCGTCAGGCGGCCGGTGGCAACCAGAATGTCGCCAATGGTTTTGGTGCTGTTGTTCATGCGCGGGCTCCCAGGGCGGTGCGTTTAAACATGCCCGATGCCGAGCTGATGGCGCCCAGCACAGGCAGCTCCAGAGCCTCGACCAGGTCCTCGGTAGAGCGGACACGGCGGTTCATCAACTCCAGCAGCAGTGCCAGGCCAACACCCAACAGCGTGCCCAAAAACACCGATACCAGCACGTTGATCAACACACGGGGTTTGGAAGGGTCTGGTGGCGGGCTGGCGGGGTTGAGCACCGCAATGTTGGTTTGGTTGGTTTGGCTCTCAATATTGGTTTGCGATGCGCGCTGGCTCACGATCTCGAAAGCCCGTTGCGCGGACTCGATGTCGCGGCGCAGCACATTGAGCTCGTCGCGCTGTTTGTTGAGTTCCAGAACACGGGCTTTTTGGGCGGCAAGGGCGCCTTGCAACTGGGCCTCGCGCTGTTTGCCGACCTGGTAGGTGGTGTCGATAGAGGCCGTGATTTTGCGGGTCTCGGCGTCCAGCTGGGCTTTCAGGGTGGCGAGCTCGGCCTCGCTGCGCTGAATTTGCGGGTGGTTTTTGCCCAGGTTGCCGCTGGTTTCGGTGATCTTGGCTTCCAGGCGGGCAATGTCGGCTTTCAGGCCGTTGATCAGCGGGCTTTGCATCACCTCGGCCACGGTGTCGGATTTGCTGTTTTGGCGCTTGCTTTGGCTGTCAGTCGTCATGGCTTGCACGCCGGTGAGCTGGCTGCTGGTTTCATTGAGTTTGGCGGTTTCAAAGTCCATGCGCTCGTCGGCAGAGGTAATGCCGTTGGTTTGCTGGTAGTCAGACAGGGCTTGCTGCGCGGCCTCCAGGCGGCCGCGGGCGGTTTTGGTTTGCTCTTCAAAAAACGCAGCAAACTGGCGGGCTGGGGCGACGCGCAAGTCCAGGTTCACGTCCATATACGCTTGGGCAAATGCGTTGGCAATGGCTGCTGCAAACTGGGGGTCTGCGCCGGTGTAGTTGATGTTGATGACGTTGCTCTCGCGGCTGGGCTTGACGTCCAGGTTCTTTTGCAACGCAGCAGCCAGCCAGTCGCGCAGCAGGCCTTTGCCCTGGGTGGCTTCTTGCCACTGGGCTTGTACTGCGGGGCTGCTTTCCATGCGCAGGTTTTTCACCACGGCTTGGGCGACGCGGTCGCTGTTGATGATGTCCACCTGAGTGGCCATGTAGCCGGGCGCCATCATGCCTTGCAGCATGAGGCCGCTGACAGGGTCGGGGGAGCGCACGTCGAGCACCACAGCTGCGCTGGCGGTGTATTGCTTGGCCATTAACAGGCTTACGGTCACGGTAGCGGCTACCGTGAGCGCAAAGGCGAGCAGGGCGATCATCCAGCGGGCCCGCAAGATGAGCAGAAATTGTTGGAGTGTCATGGTCTGGGGGCCCGGTTTAGAAGATGCTTTCTTTGACGTAGAGCACGTCGTTCGCTTGCACAGCGTCGGTCAGCTGGGGCTCGATTTGTTGCACGCTGCCGTTGGGCAGTTTGCGGTGCAGGCGCAGGCGCTTTTCAGAGCCACGGGCGTTGGGGCCGCCGCCTTGGGCCAAGGCTTGCATGATGGTCATGTCGCGCTCAATGCGGAACGAGCCGGGGCGCTGCACTTCACCGTAAATAAAGAACACCGGAGCGCGGTGCACATAAATGGTGTCGCCGCCCTGGAGCAGCAGGTTGTCTTGGGTTTTGTTGCTCAAAAAGATGTTGGGGATGTCAATCTCTTTGCGGAAGGGCTTGCCGTCGCGCACGCCACTCACCACCACCACGTCGTCACCACCGGCGGTAGCGCCACCGGCGTTGGCCAGCATGTCGCTCAGGCGGGTGTTCACCGTTTCCAGCGGAAAGCGGCCGGGCCGTGCCACTTGGCCCAGCACAGACACTTGGTTGCCACGGATCTGGATCAGTGCAATGTTGACTTGCGGTTTTTGAATGAAGCCTCCGGTTTGCAGGGCGTCTGCAATTTTCTTTTCAGCCGCAGCCACCGAAAGGCCACCCAAGGGCACAGCGCCGATCAGCGGGTACGTGATAACGCCGCTCTCAGACACGCGGGTCTCAATCGTCAGGTCGGGGTTTTGAAACACCTGCACCCGGATGGTGTCGCCCGCGCCCAAGGGGTAGTCGGCTTTGCCGTCTTGCGCATGGGCCGCGAAAGCACCCAAGGCCAGCAGGCCGGCGGTCAGGAGTTGTAAAAGCTTGTTCATGGTGGGGAAAACCTCGGGTGGCAGGGTTACAGGGCCGTTGGGGCTTATTTCAGGCCGGAGATGCCTTTGTCGATAACGGCTTTGGCCTTGTCATCTACAGAGGGGGCCAGCACCGGCTCAGCGGGCAAAACAGGGTCTGCTGCAGCGGCGGGTGCCGGTGCAGCAGCCTTGTCAAACTCGCCCATGTAGCTGATTTTGGTGTTGCTGCGCAGCTGCTTGAGGTTGGCGGCCACCGCCTCGCCAGCGCGCTGGTTGGTCAAAAATTGCTCGATACGGGGAAGTGCAGCGGCCTCGGGCACTGCAGACTGCTGGGACGACACCACCCGCACCATGGTGACGGCCTGGGGGGACTCAATCACGGTGGCTTGGCCGTCTTTGAGGGCGTGGATTTTGGGCAGCACATCCAGCGGGATCTGTTCCGCCGCGCGGGTGGCGCCACCGCCATTGAACTGGATGTTTTTTGCCTTCAGGGCTGCGGCCATTTCTTCGGCGCTTTTGCCGGCGGCTACCAGTTCCTTGAGGGTGGCTGCTACGCCCGGCGCGTTGGGCGCCACGATTTCTTGCACATTGAAAATGCGGCGCTCGCTGAACAGCTGGGGGTTGCTGGCGTAGTATTTTTTGATGTCTTCAGGGCTGGGTTTGGCCACGCCGGCACTGATTTGCTGGATATAGGCACGGGCCAGGATGTCGCGGCGGGCGGCCTCGATCTGGGACACCACATCGGGTGAGCGGTTGAGTTTGTTCTCGGTGGCCTGGTCGACCGCGAGTTGTTGGTCGATCAGCTTTTCGAGCACTTCGCGGCTCATGGCTTGCACTTGCTCTGCGCTAGCACCGCTGGTGTTGGTGCGGCTCAGAACCTGGTTGATCTGGTGCACCGAGATTTCTTCGCTGCCGACTTTGGCAGCTACCTGGGTGGCGACTTTGGTGTCTTTTTTGTCGCCGCAGGCGACCAGGGTCAGGGCGATGGCGGCTGCCAACACGGTGGCGGTAAAGCGTGTGGTGTTCATGGTGCGGTCCGGTTAGTAAGTGAGTTGTGCGGTAAAGAACAGCATGGTGCTGTCGTAATCGAGGTTGGCTTGGTTCACACCACGGCTGCTTTGCTGCAGGGAAGCGCTCAAGGCCAGTTGTTCGTGGGCTTGCCAGTTCACCGACAAGGTGGTGTCGCGGGTGATGTCTTGGCGGTTGCTGCTGGCGGCGGTGCTGGGGCTACCCAAGTAGCTCACCTGCGCCCAGTCGTTTTTCAGGCGCAAGCCAACTTTGGGGCTGATTTGCCAGCCGGCCGACACACTGATTTTGTCGGTGCTGCTGTAGTTGCTGTTGTTAGTGGCATAGGCATCCAGCGTGTGGCTGATGCTGGTGCTGAGGCTGGTTTTGCCGGTCAAGGCCCAGTCGACTCCGGCGCCGAAGTTAAAGCCGTTGTAGTCGCGCTGGCCGTAGCGGGGGTGGGTGCGGTTGATGTGGGTCAAGTTGGCGTTGACGGTGCTGCCGGTGCCCATGAGCCAGCGCAGGCGCAGGTCGTTGTCGAGCTGGGTGAATTGGTCGTCAAACGCGCCGGTGTTGGGCACCGGCCGGTTGAGGTAGCTGCCTTTGTTGGTGCGCATCAGGTAGCTCAAAGAGCTGCCGGAGGCAAACAGATAGCGCACGCCGCCGTCTACCGCGTTGGTGGTGAAGTCGCTCCCGGTGACCAGGGCAGCTTGGTTCTCTTGGCGGGTGGTGCTGGCACCTGCGATCAGGCGCCACGGGCCGTCGAGCGAGTAGCTGGCGTCAAAGCGGGTGGTGGTGTCCAACCGCAGGTTGCGCTGGCGGTAGCCGCTGAAGTCTGAAAAGCTGTTGAGCGTTTCTTTGCGGTCGGTGCTGAGTTTGCCGGTGAACTTCGGGGTGACAGCCCATTCCCAGGCGGCGTTGTAGTTGTTGGCCGTGAAGCTGAGGTAGCTGAAGTTTTGGTAGCTGTAGTCCACCAGGTTCAGGTTGAGGGACAGGGTTTGCAGGCTTTGGCGGGTGTTGAAACCCAGGCCCAAGGTGGTCACGCCGATGGTTTCTGCGGCGCTGCTTTTGCCGATGGTGTTTTGCAAATTGGTGCCAGAGGGCAGGCGAAAGAGGTTGCTGTCGGTTTGCATCGAGTAGCCCGCGCTCAAGGTCAGCGGGTCTTGCTGCGAGAAAACCGGGGCCGAGCCCAGCAGTGCCAGGCTGGCCGGCAATAAAAAGAGGGAGCTGCGCATGGATTAATAGGCTTGTTGGTCTTTGGCCACCAAGCGCACGGTGCGCAAGATGATGTGAATGTCCAGCCGGAGTGACCAGTTGCGGAGGTAGTCAAGGTCATAGTCGATACGGCCTTGCATTTTGTCGAGGGTGTCGGTCTCGCCGCGGTAGCCGTTGACTTGCGCCCAGCCGGTAATGCCGGGTTTGACCTTGTGGCGGACCATATAGCCTTTGATGAGTTTGCGGTACAGCTCGTTGTGGGCCACCGCATGGGGGCGGGGGCCCACAATGCTCATGCGGCCTTGCAGCACGTTGATGAACTGGGGCAGCTCGTCCAGCGAGGTCTTACGCAAAAAAGCGCCCAAGGGCGTGATGCGGCTGTCGTTTTTGGTGGCTTGGGGGACGACACCGCCGTCCTCCGTCACGCTCATGGAGCGGAACTTGTAGACCAGGATTTCTTCGCCGTCGAGGCCATAGCGGCGTTGCTTGAAGATGATGGGCCCGGGCGAGGTGAATTTGACAGCTGCCGAAATGGCCAGCAACACTGGCGCAATCAGCGCAAGGATGCCGAGCGAGAACACGATGTCGCTCAAGCGTTTGACGATGCCGTTGGTCCCGCGGAAGGGGGTTTCGCAGACCGATATCACGGGCATGCCGCAGACGGAGCTGGGCTGACCTTGGATCAGGTCGGTGACAAACATGTCTGGCACAAAGTAAATCGACGCGGTGGTGTCTTTGAGCTCGTCCAGCACTTGCAGGATCCGGGGCTGCGATGCCATCGGGAGCGACAGGTAAATAACCTGAATGCGGTTGCATTTGGCCAGGGTGGCCAGTTGGTCGAGTTTGCCGAGCAGCGGGACCGGGGCGCTGGCGTTCAGGCGGTCGGTGCTGCGGCTGTCGACAAAACCGGCGAGTTCCACCCTGGAGTAGGGGGAGCTTTTGAGTTTTTCGGCAAGGGCCAGGCCTTGCTCGTTCATGCCGACGATCAAGGCGCGCTGCTTGGGGCCTTGCAGGCTGATGATGACGGGGGCGGCGACACGCAGGCCAAAGGTGAGCGCAATTTCGGTGGCGGGGGCTGCCCACAACCAGGCGGTCAGGGCCTGCAGGTCGAATTGGCGGATGTAGCCGGTGGCGTAGCCGGTGAGCCCGAGCAGGGCCGCGATCCACACCCAGTTGAAGCAGATGTCGAGCAGGCTGCCGGATTTGCTGGCTTGCAGGCGGGGCTCGCCGGGGAAGGTGAGCGCAAACGCGAGCACGGCGAGCAGCAGGTAGGCGGGGGGCAGGCTGCCCTCGAACCAATACGCCAGCACCCAGAGCGAGCCGACTAGCGCGGTAGGGCACAGGCAGGTTTCCAGGATGCCGAGCAGGTTGTCGCGGCCCATGGAGGCGTGTTCGGTGCTGCGGTTGAACTCTGCCGCCGAAAAGGTAATGTGCGCCTTAGACATGGTTGACCCATGCCCGGAATTTGCCCACGGCTTGGGCGCGGTTGGAGACATCGAGTTTTTTGAAAACACGTTGCATGTGGTTTTTGACGGTGAACGCGCTGATGTCGAGGATGCTGCCGATTTCGGGGTTGGTTTTGCCCAGGGCGACCCACTTCAGGATTTCGGCTTCGCGCTCGGTGAGGACATCGGGCTCGGGCATTTTTGTTTCGGGTGCCTGGCTGGCCGGTGCGGACGAGGTGACGCCGGACTGGTGGGGCAGGTGTTCGACTTGGCGCAGCGCGGTATCGATATACGGCAAGACCATGGCCATGGCATTGCGCTCCAGGTCGGTGAACTGATTGCGGGCGCTGAAGACGACATAGACGCAGTCATGGCTGCCGCGCTCATCGGTAATGCCGTGGATGGTGGCGCTGCGCATTCTGAGCAGTGCGCCGCCCAGGGCGCTTTTGAGGCCGAACTCGTCCAGCGAGAAGCCGGAGTCGCCGGCATTGAGGCTGAAAGGCTTTTTGCCGAATTCATTCCACCGGTTGAACAGATTGACCATGAGCGGTGACAAAAACTCGGACTGCGCCGCATGCGAGCGCACGCCGGACAGGGCGGAGATGATGTCGTGCTGCACATGGCCGCTGCTGAAATCACCCCAAGCTGCGATCAGGATGTCGTGTGGCAGGTATTTCTGCATGTCTCCCTGCAGCCAGATGAGCATGTCGAAATGGCTGCGCACCTCCACCGAGTGGGTGACCACGCGGTGGTAGTGATGGAGATCCTCGGTAGAGAGCGAGGGCAACAAAGACATTTTATGTAACAAAATAACCGAGGGTTATTGCTAGGGTGACAGCGAAGCCGCGATGTTACGTAGTCCGAATGATTAGGCCTATCCCCCAAATGGGTGAATCCCCTAATTTTTGACAATTGAAGTTCCATCAGCGTGAAAAAAGTCACACTTACCTAGAGAATTTTGACTTTTGTGTCGGCTTTGTATCGCTTGGGTGTCGCGCGTATAGCGGCCGGATGAGGGCTGAAAGTGCGCAAATGGGGTCGAAAGAGCGATGCCCGACCCATTACACTTTTGAGGTATGAAGCGCGCGCTTTGTGGAGCGAGTTACATCAGATCACGGGAGTAAAAATGGCAAAAGGAATGATCTTGGCTGCAGGCCAGGGCACACGGGTTCGCCCGCTCACCAAAGACTTGCCCAAACCGATGGTGCCTATTTTGGGCAAGCCGGTGATGGAGTATTTGATCGAGCACCTGGCGCGGCATGGCATCCGCGAAATCATCATCAACGTGGCGTATCACCACCAGCGGATCGAGCAGTATTTTGGCGATGGAAGCCGCTGGGGGGTGGAGATTGCCTACTCCTACGAGGGGGTGCGCGAGCATGGCGATATATTGCCGCGCCCCATGGGCTCGGCGGGCGGTATGCGGCGGATTCAGGATTTCAGCGGTTTCTTTGATGAAACCACCTTGGTGCTGTGCGGGGATGCGCTGATCGACCTCGACATTACCGCCGCCATTGCCGAGCACAAAGCCAAAGGCGCGCTGGCCAGTGTGGTGGCGCTGGAGGTGCCGCTGCAAGAGGTGCAGAACTACGGCATGGTGGTAGCGGATGAGGATGGGCGGATTCGCTCGTTTCAGGAAAAGCCCAAGCCGGAGGATGCCAAGTCCACTTTGGCGAGCACCGGCATCTATATTTTTGAGCCCGAAATCCTGGAAAAAGTGCCCAAGGACACGGTGTACGACATCGGCTCGGAGCTGTTTCCGCGACTTGCGCAGGATGGATCGCCGTTTTATGTGCAGAACCGACCGTTTCACTGGATTGATATCGGCCGGGTCAGTGATTACTGGACGGTGCTACAGCGGGTTTTGAAGGGCGAGGTGGAAAACATGCCGATGCCCGGCAAACAGGTCCAGCCCGGTGTGTGGGTGGGCCTGAACACCAGCATTCCGTGGGGCAAGGTGAAGATTGAGGGGCCGGTGTACATCGGCTCCAGCGTGAAGATTGAAGAGGGCGCCACCATCATCGGGCCGGCCTGGATCGGGCACGGCAGTGTGATCCGCTCGGGGGCGCGCATTACGCGGGGCATTTTGTTCGAGTACACCCGGATTGCGCCGGATATGCACTTCCACGAAATGATTGTTTCGCGCTTGTATTGCGTGAACCGCTATGGCGAGACGCTGTATGCCGGCGACGACACCTCGCGCCTGCGCTGGGGCGATGCCCGCGCCTGATTTTTGACTTGTGAAGGATTGGTAATGTTGATTCAACCCGTGGTTTTGTCGGGCGGCTCCGGCACCCGTTTGTGGCCTTTGTCCCGCGAGAAGTACCCCAAGCAATTGCTGCCTTTGATTGGCGAGGATTCGCTGTTGCAGGCGACGGTGCGCCGCGTCGAGGGGATTGCCGGTGTAGAGCTGGCGGCGCCGATGGTGGTGTGCAACGAGGAGTACCGTTTTGTGATCGCCGAGCAGATGCGTCTGATGGGCAAGCCGGGGACGGTGGTGTTGGAGCCTTTGGGGCGAAATACGGCTCCAGCCCTCACCATTGCTGCGCACGCTGCTATTAAAAACGGAGCGGACCCGGTGCTGCTGGTGATGCCGGCAGACCACGTGATCATGGATGGCGCGGCTTTCCGGGTTGCGGTGGTCAAGGGGGCGCAGTTGGCGCAAGCGGGTGCGGTGGTGACTTTTGGCATCACCCCGGACGCGCCTGAAACGGGCTATGGCTACATCCAGTCAGGCGCAGCTTTTGGCACAGACGGTGCCAAGCAAATTGCACGCTTTGTGGAAAAGCCTGATTTGCAAACCGCGCAGGCGTACTTGGATGAAGGCACGTACTCCTGGAACAGTGGCTTGTTCATGATGAAAGCGTCGGTGTGGTTGGCGGCCATGGAGCGCTGCCGCCCTGATATTGCCCAGGCTTGTGCGACGGCCTGGAGCGAGGGGCGTGCGGACGGTGAGTTTGTGCGTGTGGGCAAAGAGGCTTTTAGCGCCTGCCCCAGTGACTCGATTGACTACGCGGTGATGGAGCGGCTCGCTGGCCAGAGCGGTGCAGTGCTTGAAGGTTTGCCTACGGGGGTGGTGATTCCCCTGTCTGCCGGTTGGTCGGACGTCGGGGCATGGGAAGCTTTGTGGAACGTGCTCCCCAAGGACGATGCGGGCAATGTGGCGCAAGGCGATGTGCTGATGCAAGACAGCCGCAATACCCTGGCCTTGTCGGAGGGGCGCTTGATTGCCTGTGTGGGTTTGGACGATTTGATTGTGGTTGAGACGGCGGATGCGATTCTGGTCGCCCATAAAAACAAAACCCAGGACGTGAAGAAGATTGTGGACCGCCTGAAGCAAGCCGGCCGCAGTGAGGGGCAGGCGCACCGCAAGGTGTTTCGTCCATGGGGCTGGTACGACAGCATTGACCATGGCGAGCGCTTCCAGGTGAAGCGGATCGTGGTGAAGCCGGGGGCTGCCTTGTCATTGCAAATGCACCACCATCGCGCCGAGCATTGGATTGTGGTGAGTGGCACGGCCAAGGTGACGGTGGGCGAAAAGACCCTGTTGCTCTCGGAAAACGAGTCGACCTATATCCCCCTGGGTACGACGCACCGACTGGAAAACCCGGGCAAGCTGGCGCTGGAAATGATTGAAGTGCAGTCGGGCAGCTATCTGGGTGAAGACGACATTGTGCGATTCGAGGATGTGTACGGTCGTTGATGCTGCTGAGGGTCAAAAAGTGTGACTTTTTTCACGCTTTTGACCAACTTGTAGTCGGATTGGACTATCGATTGATTGGCGGATGTTTTTGATAATGGGCTTGCGAGCAGCGGCAAATTCTGTCGCTGTCGCAATCAACATTACAGGGATAAACATGAACTTCACAAAAACTAGCGTGGCTTTGGCCATTGCTGTGTCCGCCTTGGCAGCTGGCTCCGCACAAGCTACCACCTTTAACGCTGGCGTGATCGGAACGACTTCACAATCGTTCATCCATACAGTAGGCTCCTTTCAAGACACCATCAACTTCTCTATCGCAGCTCCTTCGAACCTGACTGGCGCTGCGACGAGCCTGAAGCTGTCTTTTGCATCGTTGACCTTTTTGGATATCGCCAATTTGACCGTGAACCTGTGGAACAACAGCCACCCTAACGGCAGCGTCAACTACGGCTCGTTTGCTGGCAATGGCACCGGTTACACCTTCAACCTGCCTGCTGCTGGCAACTACCACATCGACATCACAGGCGTTGCGACTGGCATCAACGGTGGTACTTACGGTGTTGCCTTGACTGCAGCTCCTGTACCTGAGCCAGAAACCTACGCCATGTTGTTGGCCGGTCTGGGCGTGATGGGTGCTATCGCCCGCCGCCGCAAGCAAGCTGCTTAATCAGTACGCTCGCTTCATGCAAAAGGGCCTGTCGATTGACAGGCCCTTTTTACATGGTGGGTGGGTTGAGCGCAGCTCAGTGGTTGCGCTCCAGCAGTTGGCTGGCAAGGCTGACCAGGCAAGCGGAATACGCATTGGCTGGCAATTGTTTGGCTGCTGCAATGGCGCGCTCCGCCTCGCTGCGGGCAGAGGCCTTGGCAACATCGAGAGCGCCGGTTTTGTGCACGATGGCCACCACGGCGTCCAGCATGTTGATGTCGCCAGTTTCAATCGCGGTTTGGATGGTGGCGCGCTCTGCGTCGGTGCCACGCTGCATGGCGGCAATCAAGGGGAGGGTGGTTTTGCCTTCACGCAAATCGTCGCCAAGGTTTTTGCCCATGACGGCGGCATCGCCCGCGTAGTCGAGCACATCGTCAATCACTTGAAACGCAGTGCCCATGGCCTGTCCGTATTCGGCGCAAGCCTCTTCCTGTGCGGGTGTTGCACCCGACAGTATGGCGCCCACGCGTGCGCTGGCCTCGAAAAGTTTGGCAGTTTTGGAGCGGATGACTTGCAGGTAGCCGGCTTCATCGAGCGCGGCGTTGTGCATGTTCATCAACTGCATCACTTCGCCTTCAGAAATGATGTTGGTGGCATCGGCCAGCACTTGCATGATGCGCATGCTTTGGGCCTCGACCATCATCTGGAAAGCGCGCGAGTACAAGAAGTCGCCTACCAGTACGCTGGCCGGGTTGCCGAACCGGGCGTTGGCGGTGGGGGCACCACGGCGCAGCTCGGATTCGTCCACCACGTCGTCGTGTAGCAAAGTAGCGGTGTGAATGAATTCGACCACAGCCGCCATGTTGAAGCGCTGGGTGCCGGTGTATCCCAAGGCTCCGCAGCACAGCAGCAGCAAGGCGGGGCGCAGGCGCTTGCCACCGGCAGAAATGATGTACTGGGATACGCTGCCCACCAGGGGTACGCCGGAGTCCAATCTGTGAGCGATGACCCCGTCAACTTCGCGCATGTCGGGTTCGACGATGGAGAGCCCCGTCGAAGAAGCAGGAGTAGAGACTTGCAAGGCGTTAGACCGGTTTGTTTTGATGGATTATAGGGACGCCCGATAGGGCCTGCTCTGCGCGGTCTTGGGCTGCTTTGACGAATTACAGGGAAATGTTATACTCCTAGGCTCTGTAAAAATTCATTTGCAGAATTTCCTAGTCGAAGAGGTCAACATGTACGCGGTCATAAAAACCGGCGGCAAGCAATATCGTGTTGCTGCTGGCGAAAAAATTAAAGTAGAACAGATTGCTGCGGACGTAGGCCAAGAGATCGTGATCGACCAGGTTCTGGCAGTCGGAAACGGCGCTGAACTGAAAGTCGGCACACCCTTGGTGTCCGGTGCGACCGTTACGGTCACAGTAATTTCCCACGGAAAGCACGACAAAGTGCGTATCTTCAAGATGCGTCGTCGTAAGCACTACCAGAAACGTCAAGGTCACCGTCAGCAGTTCACCGAACTGCAAATCGGCGCGATCAAGGCTTAAAGGAATAGGTCATGGCACAGAAAAAAGGCGGCGGCTCTACGCGCAACGGACGTGATTCCAAGCCAAAGATGCTCGGTGTGAAGGCTTTTGGCGGTGAGTTGATCAGCGCTGGTTCCATCATCGTGCGTCAACGCGGCACCAAGTTCCACGCTGGCGACAACGTCGGCATGGGCGTGGACCACACCCTGTTTGCACTGGTGGACGGCAAAGTGTCGTTCGCGGTCAAGGGTGCGTTGAACAAGCACACAGTGAGCATCACTGCAGCGTAATCTGCACTGGCTCCCCCGAGAAACCCTGCGCCTTCCGCGCGGGGTTTTTCATTTCTAACCTCGGTGTACGACCATGAAGTTTGTTGACGAAGCCTACATTGATATCTCCGCGGGAGACGGTGGCGCGGGTTGCGTTTCCTTCCGGCATGAGAAGTACAAAGAATTCGGTGGCCCCAACGGGGGCGACGGTGGCCGCGGCGGCCACGTGTTCGCAGTAGCGGACCCCAACCTGAATACCCTGGTGGACTACCGCTTTGCCCGTCGCTACGACGCCAAGCGCGGCGAGCACGGCATGGGCTCCGACATGTTCGGTGCCGCCGGTGACGACATCACCCTCAAAATGCCGGTCGGGACTATCATCACCGACGCCGAAACCGGCGAAGTGCTATTTGAGTTGCTGCAGCCGGGCGAGGTCATCACCATCGCCAAAGGCGGTGACGGCGGCTTTGGGAACATGCGCTTCAAAAGCGCGATCAACCGGGCACCACGCCAAAAAACCCCGGGCTGGCCCGGCGAAAAACGCAACCTGAAGCTGGAGCTCAAGGTGCTGGCCGATGTCGGCTTGCTGGGCATGCCCAATGCGGGCAAATCCACCTTCATTTCAGCGGTGTCGAATGCGCGCCCGCGTATTGCCGACTATCCCTTCACCACGCTGCACCCCAACCTGGGTGTGGTGCGCGTTGGCCCTGAGCAGAGCTTTGTCGTGGCCGATTTGCCCGGCTTGATTGAAGGCGCGGCGGAAGGTGCAGGCCTCGGACATCAGTTTTTGCGGCATTTGCAGCGCACCCGCTTGCTTTTGCATGTGATCGATATGGCGCCTTTTGATGACGGTGTGGATACCGTTGCACAAGCGAAAGCCATCGTCAATGAGCTCAAGAAATACGACGAAGAGTTGTACAAAAAGCCCCGCTGGCTGGTGCTGAACAAGTTGGACATGGTCCCCACGGATGACCGGGTTGCATTGATCAAAGACTTTGTCAAACGCTACAAGTTCAAAGGACCGGTGTTTGAGATTTCTGCGCTCACCCGTGAGGGTTGCGAGCCGCTGATCAAAGAGATTTACAAGCACATCAAGGCGCAGCAAATTGCCGAGATGCCGCACGTTGAGGTTGATCCGCGATTTGCGCCGGGATCGACGGATGCAGACGCGCCAACGGAGTGAACCTGATCCTCGGATCCTTTGGTTATTGCTACGTTTTTTATAGCTGCTCACGCATATTTGACTAGGGCTACAGGCATTAATGAACCAACAATTCAGCTCATCTGTTCTGCGTGATGCACGCCGTGTGGTGGTCAAAGTCGGCTCCAGTCTGGTCACCAACGATGGCCGCGGTTTGGATGAGCAGGCTATTGGTGAGTGGTGCCGCCAGTTGGCGCATTTGATTCGTGATGGCCGTGAGGTCATCATGGTGTCGAGCGGTGCCATTGCCGAAGGCATGAAGCGTTTGGGCTGGGCGACTCGGCCGAAAGCGGTGCAGGAGCTGCAAGCGGCTGCGGCCGTGGGTCAGATGGGCTTGGCTCAGATGTATGAGACCAAGCTGCGCGCCAACGACTTGGGCAGCGCCCAGGTGTTGTTGACCCATGCCGACCTTGCCGACCGGGAGCGCTACTTGAATGCCCGCTCGACCTTGCTGACCTTGTTAAAGCTGGGTGTTGTGCCGGTGATCAATGAGAACGACACGGTCGTGAACGATGAGATCAAGTTTGGCGATAACGACACCTTGGGGGCCTTGGTGGCCAATTTGGTGGAAGCGGACGCCTTGGTCATCCTCACCGACCAAAAAGGCCTGTTTACCGCGGATCCCCGCAAAGACCCTGCCGCCACTTTTGTGAGCGAAGCAAAGGCAGGCGACCCGGCCTTGGAGTTGATGGCAGGTGGCGCCGGGAGCAGCATTGGCCGTGGCGGAATGCTGACCAAGATTTTGGCGGCCAAGCGGGCCGCTGGTTCTGGCGCATCGACCGTTATTGCCTGGGGGCGTGAGCCGGATGCCTTGATCCGCCTGACGCAGGGCGATGCGATTGGCACCTTACTAATAGCCCAGACCCAAAAGAATCAGGCCCGCAAGCAGTGGATGGCTGACCATCTGCAAATGCGCGGCGCCGTGGTGGTGGATGCGGGTGCAGCTGCCAAAGTGCGGGATGAGGGCAAGAGCCTGCTGCCTATTGGCATGCTGCAGGTCGAAGGCGAGTTTTCGCGTGGTGATGTGATCGCTGTGCGCGACGAAACTGGCCTCGAGATCGCCCGTGGCTTGGCCAACTACGCCAGCGCCGAAGCCCGCCTGCTGTGCCGCAAGCCTTCTGCAGAGTTTGAGCGCCTGCTCGGTTACGCAGCAGAGCCGGAAATGCTCCACCGCGATAACCTGGTACTCACCCGCTAAGGAGGCAAGTCTGCCTCCGGCTCGCCGGCGCTGTGACTATTGCTCGCTGGGCGCCCGGTAGTTCGGCGAGTTTTTTCCGAATTTCAACGCATTGAGAATCTCGGCTTTGCTGCCCGCGACCCGCGAGTCGCACGCAGCTTGGCGGGCAAAAACGCGGGCGTGGGGGGATGGCAGGTTGCCCATCACATCCCGCCAAACCGGGGTGCTCACCACAGACCAGTTGCCGGATGAGCCTGCCCGGGCATAGGTTTTGACCTCGCCGGTGAGGCAGCGGATACCTTCGTACATCGCGTTGCTGGTTCCGGTGGCGTTGGTCATGACCGCCACGTAACGCACCACGCCGTCGCCCCCGACCATGATGGTGGACGGATCAATGCCGACTTTGACGGTCACAAAGCTGGGCATATCCAGCGGCAGCACCTTGGTCGTGGAAAACGCGGGAGCCGGGGGCTCTTTTTCCTCGGTCCAGTCAGGGTTGTCCAGCGTGTTCTGGGCACCCGCAAAGCCCATGCACCCTCCGAAAATCAGGAGGGCCAGGGCGGATCGCAAGTTAATCATGGTGTGTGGGTGCATTGGTCCCCGGGTCCGGCTCGAAAGACGCTCCCGGTGGCAATTCCATATGGTTGGGCTGCAGCCGGTCGAAACCGCTGTCTGCATCACGCGTGCGGTTGCCGCCATGCCGCAGATAGCGGTTGCGACTCTCATGACGCGGCAAGTAGCGAGACAACTCGGTCAGCGCCATTTCATAGACGCCCCGTTTGAATTCCACCACGGCGTCCAGCGGGACCCAATAGTCGTTCCACCGCCAGGCATCGAACTCCGGGTGGTCAGTGGCACGCAGGTTCAAATCCCAGTCGTGGCCCACCAGCTGCAGAAGAAACCAGATCTGCTTTTGCCCTTTGTAATGTCCGCGAGCATCTCTGCGGACAAATCGGTCCGGCACCTCGTAGCGCAACCAGTCGCGGGTACGGGCAACAATGCTCACATGCTCCGGTTGGAGGCCCACCTCTTCATGCAACTCCCGGAACATGGCCTGCTCGGGAGTTTCCCCCCGGTCAATGCCACCCTGCGGGAACTGCCACGAGTGTGTGCGTATGCGTTTGCCCCAAAATACCTGATTTTTCTGGTTGAGCAGGACGATGCCGACATTGGGCCGAAATCCGTCCCGGTCAAGCATAATCAAACCCCAATTTTTAAACTTCATTCATTATGCACAGCGAATGCGGTGCATCAAGGTCTGAAGCTCCCTGTAGTTCACCGAGCGACCCATGAAAGCCTCCCAATTTCTGATTTCCACCCTCAAAGAAGCACCCACCGATGCCGAAGTGGTGAGCCACAAGCTCATGATGCGTGCGGGCATGATCAAAAAGCTGGGTGCTGGCATTTACAACTACATGCCTATGGGCTTGCGGGTGATCCGCAAGGTGGAAGCCATCGTTCGTGAAGAAATGAACCGGGCTGGCGCCGTCGAATTGACGATGCCCGTTGTCCAGCCTGCGGAGCTGTGGCAAGAGACCGGCCGCTTTGACAAGATGGGCCCCGAGCTGCTGCGCATCAAGGACCGCCACGACCGCGACTACGTAGTGCAGCCCACCAGCGAAGAGGTGGTGACCGACATCGCCCGCCAGGAAATCAAGAGCTACAAGCAGCTGCCCAAAAACCTGTACCAGATCCAGACCAAGTTCCGCGACGAGCGCCGCCCCCGCTTCGGCCTGATGCGTGGCCGTGAATTCATCATGAAGGACGCGTACAGCTTTGACCGCGACCAGGACTCTGCCAAGGCCAGCTACCAAGTCATGGCCAAGGCCTATCGCCGCATTTTCGACCGCTTCGGGCTGACGTACCGCGCAGTTGCGGCAGACAGCGGCGCCATCGGTGGGGATTTGAGCGAAGAGTTTCAGGTGATCGCAGCTACCGGTGAAGACGCGATCGTGTATTGCCCGACCAGTGAATACGCGGCGAATATGGAGAAAGCAGAGTCGTTGGCGCCCGCGGGTCCGCGTGTCGCAGCATTGCAAACCATCGCCAAAGTGGCGACTCCCGGCAAGAGCACCTGCGCCGATGTTGCTGAATACCTGACGTTGCCTTTGGAAAATACCTTGAAGTCTTTGGTGGTGGCCACCGATGTCTTCAACGACAAAGGCGAGATCGTGAAGTCGGTCGTATGGTTGCTGTTGATGCGTGGCGACCGCAGCATGAACGAAGTCAAGGTCGGCAAGATTCCTGGCTTGGCAGACTTCCGCTTTGCCACGCTGGCCGAGATTGACGAGCACTTCGGTTGCGAGCCGGGCTACCTTGGCCCGGTTGGTCTCAAGAAGCCTCTGAAGGTGGTGGCAGACCGCGAAGTGGCATTCATGGCCGACATGATTTGCGGCGCCAACGAAGTTGATTTCCACTTGACCGGTGTGAACTGGGGGCGCGATATCCCCGAGCCGGATGTGGTGGCCGATTTGCGCAATGTGGTGGAGGGCGATGCCTCTCCCGATGGCAAAGGGGTGCTGGCGATTGAGCGCGGCATCGAAGTCGGCCACGTGTTTTACTTGGGTACCAAGTACAGCAAGGCGATGAATGCGACCTTCCTGGATGTGAACGGCAAGCCCCAGTTCATGGAAATGGGTTGCTACGGCATCGGGATCACCCGCCTGCCTGCCGCGGCAGTTGAGCAGAACCACGATGACAAGGGCATCATCTGGCCCGACGCACTGGCACCTTTTACGGTGGTGCTGTGCCCGATCAACCCGGACCGTTTTCCCGACGTCAAGGCAGCCGCTGACAAGCTCTACGAAGAGCTGTTGGCTGCGGGTGTGGACGTGATTCTGGATGATCGCAACGAGCGCCCCGGCGCCATGTTTGCAGACTGGGAGCTGATTGGTGTGCCCCACCGTGTGAACATTGGTGATCGCGGTTTGAAAGAGGGTGTGGTCGAGTACCAGCACCGCCGCGAAAGCGCGGCCACCAGCGTGGCGGTCGCCGACATTGCTGCGCTGTTGCTGGGCAAGTTGAGGGCATGAATAGACCGGTAGCCACATCCGGCGTTACCCGCCGGATCGGGCTGCAGCGCTTATTTTTATTAGGCGGCTTGCTATCGTTCTCGCAGCAGAAGGCTTGGGCAGGCAAGCAACTGGAAGAGCCCTTGGTGGACTCGGTGCGCACTGCGCTGTCGTCTGCCATCTCCAACTCGGCACCGCCGATTCCTGAGTTCCAGGACACTGAGTCGCGCTTGAATTACTTGCGCTGGCTGGGTGCCATGAGCGAGCGACTCAAAAAGAAAAAGCCAGAGTGGGATGTACGGCGGGAGTTCTTGCAGACCGTCTGGTACGAGAGCAAGCGCGCAGGTCTGGATGTGTCGCTGGTAATGGGCCTGATTCAGGTGGAGAGCAACTTCCGCAAGTTTGCTGTGAGTAGCGTGGGGGCTCGCGGGTATATGCAAGTGATGCCGTTCTGGACGCGGGTGCTCGGCGACGGCGACGCGGGCAAACTATTTCACATGCAAACCAACCTACGTTTTGGCTGTGTAATCTTGCGCCATTACCTGGAGCGCGAGCGGGGTGATATGTTTTTGGCTTTGGGGCGCTACAACGGCTCGCGTGGCAAGGCGCCTTATCCCAATGCCGTCATGGCGAACAAGCGCCTCTGGGACTGGGCTGGTTAGGCCCGAGCGCGCCAATAGCCCTCAAAGTCATCGGCGGGCATGGGCCTCGCATACAAGTAGCCTTGCCCCTGGTCGCAGCCCATGCCACGCAGGGCCTCGGAGGTCGCTTCGTTTTCAACCCCCTCTGCGGTGACCTTGAGTCCCAGGCTGTCAGCCAAGTGGATGATGGCGCTGACCATGGCGACGTCTTTTTCGCCTTGCAGCAAGCGGCGAACAAAGGACTGGTCGATTTTGAGCTTGTGCACCGGAAACCGCTGCAGATACGACAGGTTTGAATAGCCTGTGCCAAAGTCATCAATCGCCAGCCGGATCCCCGAGGCCTGAATCCGCGAGAGGGTCGCAATGAACTTCTCGGTGTCGGCAATCAGGGTGGATTCGGTGACTTCAAGCTCCAACTGGCCAGGGTCCAGACCGGTGGTCTGCAGGGCGTGGGCAATCACTGCTTCAATATTGCCGCGACTGAATTGCACCGGTGAGAGGTTGACCGACACGAACAGCGGGCCTGCGCCCATGGTTCGCCAGGCCTGCATCTGGCGGCAGGCCTCGTTGAGCACCCACTGGCCGATATCCACAATCAGGCCGGACTTTTCTGCCAAGGCAATGAATAGTCCCGGCGACACCATCCCCAGCTTGGGGTTTTGCCAGCGGACCAATGCCTCTGCTCCGATGAGCGCGCCGGTGCGTAGGTCCAGCACCGGCTGGTAGTGCAACACGAATTCTTCTTGCGCGACCGCTTGGCGCAAGCTGGAGATCAGGTGAAGGCTTTCCGTGATGCTGCTGCGAATGTCTTCGCTGAAGATCCGGTAGGTGTTTCGGCCCGCTTTCTTGGCCTCGTACATGGCGAGATCCGCATGGCGCAGCAACTCGTCAAAGGTAGTGCCTTGGGCGGGGTAAATCGCCACACCTATCGAGCACGATGCCAGCACCTCTTCGCCCCGCAGGCGAAAGGGGGCTTGCATTTTGTGGAGCACTTGTTCGCTCACCAGCGCGATATCGTCGGCGCTGGTGAGTTCGGTCAGGCCGATCAGAAACTCGTCTCCGCCCTGGCGGCACACCACGTCACTCTGCCGCACCGTCTCACGCAGGCGCTGGGCGACCTGAACCAGGAAATCATCGCCCGCCGAATGACCCGCCGAGTCATTCACATCCTTGAAGTTGTCCAGATCCACAAAGAGCAAGGCGACATGGGTGCCGTTCAGTGCGGCTTGCCGCATGGCGTCGGTCAGCAGGGCATTGCCTAACAAGCGGTTAGGCAAACGTGTCAGCCCGTCATGCTGCGCAAGGTAGGTGAGGTTTTTTTCTGAGGCATGGAACCGCGCAATCTGGGAGCGCAGGCGCACCAATGCGTTTTGCATGTCATAGGTCAGAAACCAGATCAGAAAGCCGTTCACCAGCAATATCGACAGGCTGTCCGAGAGCCGGTCCATATCGGTGCCCGGAGTGACGCCGGTTCGCCAGCCGTGCAGCGTGCCCAAACCGAGGGCCAATACACACGCCAGCATCAGGGCCAGCAGCGCCCAGAAGTGCCGTGGCTTGAGCAACTGGCCTGCGCCGATCAGAATGACCGGGTAACCTAGGAGCGATGAGTCCCGCAAGCCATCGCTGAACCACATGATGCTGAACAGGGACAGGGTCGCGGTGCCCAGCACCAGCCCTGCAGCGGTTTCGTGATGGCCCCGGTAATTCAGCCACTGGCAGGGAGGCATCATGGCCGCACCCACAGTGAGCGCGATCACTACGTCCCAGCGGGACTGCATGCTGTACTGGATCGCCGTGCCGGTGAAGGCAATGAAAACCAGCAGCCCGAATTGAAAAACCCGACGCCTGCGAATTTCGATGTCTTCGATCTCGTCGGTGAACGCGGTAGACACGGCAGACTCCCTGCAACACGCAATAAATCTGCAGTGCCCGGTCTAAGGTGCCGGGCTGTCCGCAGGTGAATTCAGCCGGCTTGGGTGCCCAGCACTTGCACCAGCTCGCCGGATTCGTACATTTCCATCATGATGTCCGAGCCGCCGATGAACTCGCCCTTGATGTAGAGCTGGGGAATGGTGGGCCAGTTGCTGTATTCCTTGATGCCTTGGCGAATGCCGTCGTCTTCCAGCACGTTCACGGTCTTGACAGTTTTGGTGTCCACGCCACAGGCCTTGAGGATCTGGATGGCCCGGCCGGAAAAGCCGCACTGCGGGAAGCTGGCGTTGCCCTTCATGAAAAGCAGGATGTCGTTGGATTTCACCAGTTCGTCAATACGTTGTTGTGCGTCGCTCATGTCAGTGCTTCCAAGTAGATAGTTAGATACCCCGATTATTTCACCATCGCATTTGCCTGTCGTCGGTACGGGCGAACGATGCACCCCCTTGACCGCTTTTTAGGATAATCAAGCCCATGAACATCACCAAAAACACCGCAGTCACCCTGCAATTCAAGATTTCCGACACCGCCGGCAAGTTGCTGGACCAAAGCCAGGAGCCGATCGCCTACCTGCACGGCGGCTACGGAAACACTTTCCCCAAGATCGAAGAGGCGTTGGAAGGCCAGGCTGCCGGATTTGCCACCACCATCGAGCTCGCACCCGCCGATGCATTTGGTGAGTACAACGAAGCACTGTTGCAAACCATCCCCAAGACCCAGTTTCCCCCGGGCGTCAAGGTCGGCGGCCAGTTGGAAGGTCGCTCGGAAGACGGTCAAAGCATCGTCTTCAACGTGGTCAAGATCAAGGGCCCGGTGGTGCATTTGGATGGCAACCACGCTTTGGCCGGCAAAACGCTGCGCTTTGCGCTGAAGGTGCTGGAAGTGCGTGCTGCCAGCGAAGAAGAAGTGGCACACGGCCACGTGCATGGTGCGCACGGGCACCACCACTGATTGCGAGATTTGAATCGCCAGCCTCCTTGAATTTCTTGAGGGGCTGTTTTGTTGGCACGATCTGCCAATAAATTTCAAAAATAGGCAAACTGCGCAATCGGCTGCCTGACCTGCGGGGCTAAGATACCAGTCTAGATATTGGTGTCATGCCCTTCAGGAGTTTTTGCCGTGTTGTCCAACCCCGCTACCAAATACCGCGCCTTCCCCGCCATTGACTTGCCGAATCGGCAGTGGCCCACGCGCAGCATCACCCAGCCGCCCATTTGGATGAGCACGGACCTGCGGGACGGCAACCAATCCCTGTTTGAGCCCATGAATGCGGAGCGCAAGATGCGCATGTTCCGCACGCTGCTGCAAGTGGGATTCAAAGAGATCGAGGTCGGCTTCCCCAGCGCCTCGCAAACCGACTTTGACTTTGTGCGCGAGTTGATCGAAGGCGGCCATGTGCCGAACGACGTGACCATCGAGGTGCTCACCCAATCCCGCGAGCACCTGATCCGCCGCACCATCGAGTCGCTCAAGGGCGCCCGCCGCGCCATCGTGCACGTATACAACGCCACTGCCCCTGTGTTCCGCGACGTAGTGTTCGGCATGAGCAAGCCCGAGGTCAAAGAGCTGGCCGTGTCTTCGGTGCGCTTGATCAAAGAGATTACCGCCACCATGCCTGAGACCGAGTGGGTGTTGCAGTACAGCCCCGAGGTATTCACCAGCACCGAACTCGAATTCGCCTGCGAAGTGTGTGACGCCGTCACCGCCGAGTGGGGCGCCACGCCCGCCAACAAGGTGATCCTCAACTTGCCAGCCACCGTGGAAGTGTCTACCCCCAACATCTATGCCGACCAGATCGAGTGGATGCACACCCATTTGGCGCGCCGCGACAGCATCATCCTGAGCCTGCACCCGCACAACGACCGCGGTACTGGCGTGGCGGCGGCTGAGCTGGGCATGATGGCCGGCGCCGACCGCGTCGAAGGCTGCTTGTTCGGCAACGGCGAGCGCACCGGCAACGTGGACCTGGTGACCCTTGCCCTCAACATGTACACCCAGGGTGTCAGCCCCGGCCTCGATTTTTCGGACATCAACGCCATTGCCCGCACCGTCGAGCATTGCAACCAGCTGCCCATCCACCCACGCCACCCGTATGTGGGTGACCTGGTGTTCACCGCGTTCAGTGGCTCCCACCAGGATGCCATCAAGAAAGGCTTTGCCGCCCAAAAGGCGGCCGGCCCGGATGCGATGTGGAATGTGCCCTACATGCCCATCGACCCCGCCGACGTGGGCCGCAGCTACGACTCGGTGATCCGCGTGAACAGTCAGAGCGGCAAGGGCGGTGTGGCCTATTTGATGGAAGCCGAGTTCGGCGTGGTCATGCCGCGCCGCCTGCAGGTCGAGTTTTCCGGCGAAGTGCAGGCTTACACCGACAGCCATGGTGGCGAAATGAGTGCGCAAAACATCTGGGACCTGTTTGACGCCACCTACCTGAACGCAGCAGACGCCAAAGTGCGTTATGTGGAGCACCACCTGTTTGACCACCCCGGCCAGACCGGCAAAGCCCATGTGCAGGGCATACGCATCGGCGTGGAAGTGGATGGCCAGCCTATGCTGATTACCGGCGAAGGCAACGGCCCTATCGACGCAGCAGTGCACGCTTTGCAAACCATTGGCGTCAAAGTGCAGGTGCGCAGCTATGAAGAGCGCAGCACCAAAGCCAGCACCGACGCGGGTGATGCACAAGCCTGTGCCTTCTTGGAGCTGGTGGCGACGAACGGCGACACCGGCAAGGGCGGCGAGCGTTTCGGTGTGGGCATGGACACCAACATCGTGACCGCCTCGGTCAAGGCCTTGATCAGCGGCGTAAACCGCTTGGGGCTGGTGGATGTGGGTGCGGCGGAGCCTGTTGCGGCGTAACGTTGTTGAGGATGCGTGGGTGAGGTAGCGATCGGACCTCACCGGCCTCGATCGCTTTACTCGACCCAGTTTTCGAACTGCAGCGCCGGTACGCGTTCAAATTCGCGCAAGTTGTTACTGACAAGTACCAAACCTTCGCTGCGCGCGTGCGCTGCGATGTGCAGGTCATTCACGCCGATGGGTGTACCTGCTTTTTCCAGCGTTGCGCGGATCTGGCCATAGTGCTGGGCAGCTTTGGGGCCGTAGCTCAAAATTTCCAAGCGGCTGCAAAAGTCTTCCACGACTGCCAAGGTTTTTGCAGGTGCGCTGCTTTTCTCGGCACCGTGCAATAGTTCTGCGAAAGTGATGGAAGAGATGGCCAAGTGCCCGGCATAGGCATTGAAATGCTGCAGCGCCGCCATCGGCTTGCGCTTGATGACGTAGATGGCGATGTTGGTGTCCAGCAGGTACTTCAGCATCACAGGCTTTCGCGCTCAGCTTGCTCCTGGCTGGCGCGCTCGGCCAGAAAGTCGTTGGGTACAGGTTCCGAGTCGATAAAAAAGCTGTCCCAGGTGTTTTCTACCGGCGTGATGATGCGCTCCAGTCCGCGCGCCCTGACGCTGACGCGCTTCACCGAGGCGGGCAAGCGCATGTCAGCCGGGAGTCGAATCGCCTGGCTGCGGTTGTTGGTGAAAACGGTGCTGGTGGACATGATGCGCCTCCTCGAATTGGGATATGGCGCATTGTATATGGCAAGTGTTTACGCCTTTTTCAGGAAGCAGGCTTTGAGCATGAAGCTGCCGCCGTCCATCTTGCAGTCCACCTCGTGGTCGCCGCCTACCAGCCGGATGCTTTTGACCTTGGTGCCCTGCTTGAGCACGGTGGAGCTGCCTTTGACTTTCAGGTCTTTGATCAGCACCACCGCATCGCCGTCCTGCAGCACCTGACCGTTGGAGTCTTGGACGACTGCGTTGTCTTCGTCATCCGCCGCTGCAACAGCCTGTGGCCATTCAAAGCCGCAGTCGGCGCAGACAAAGTTGCTGCCGTCGGGGTAGGTGTTTTCCAGGGTGCATTGCGGGCAGGCGGGAGTTGTGGGCATGGATTCTTTCTATTTGCTATCAATTCAGTAGCTGCTAGCGCAATAAATATGAGCGCTAGAGCTCAATTTCTTATAAATTTGGGGCAGTCCACTGGCCGCCGCTGCAGCGCTCGATCCCGGCCAAGTCCTGGCGGCTTTGCACGTTGGCGAAGTCTGCAGCCTCCAAGAGCGCCCGCACGTCAGCGGCTTGGTCATAGCCGTGCTCCAGCAGCAGCCAGCCGCCGGGCTGCAGGTGGGTTTTGGCTTGGTCAATGATGGTGCGGATGTCGTCCAGCCCGTCATTGCCCGCGGTGAGCGCCTGGCGCGGCTCAAAGCGCAGGGCGGGTAGGTGTTCGTCGTCCTCGCGGATATAGGGCGGGTTGGAGACGATGGCCTGAAACACGCCCTCCGTGCCACTGAGCCAGGAGCCTTGGCTGAAGGTCACCGCCAACCCCAGCCGCTGCGCATTGGCTTGTGCGATGGCCAGTGCGGCGTGGCTGTAGTCCACCGCCTCCACTTTCAGTGCAGGCCGCGTGGCCTTGAGCGCCAGCGCAATCGCGCCGCTACCGGTGCCCAGGTCCACCACCCGGGCGTCGGGCGTGGGCTCCAACACATCGAGCGCCCAGTCGACCAGCGTTTCGGTGTCAGGGCGGGGCACCAGTACATCGGAGTTGACCTGCAGGTTCAGCCCGTAAAACTCCTTGTGCCCCACGATGTAAGCCACCGGCTCGCCGGCCAAGCGGCGCGCAACATAGCCCTGTAGCGAGGTGTTGACCGCTTCGCTGACCAGGTCCGTGTCGTGGGCGAGCAACCAGGCCCTCCCTGCCCGCGGCTGACCCAGTGCGTGCAACAGGAGCAGGCGGCTGTCTGTCAGATCCAGGCCCCGCGTTTGCAGAGTAGCGATGGTTTGCGATATGGAGGGCATATTTGCTCTAAATTTGATAGCGGGTAGTGCAAGTTACGCAAGGGCTAAGCGCCTAAATGTCCCAAACACCAGCTTATTTTGCTTTGCGTATGGGTAGCAAACAAAGTACATTGAGTTCACAACAACATACAGGCCCAAGTTGGCCGGAGCACGCGTTGGTGAGGCGCATTTCTTCAGGAATCCAAGTGTATGAGCCTGTTATTGTCTTCCGGCACGTCTGGTCCCCGGTCGGGTCGCCAAAGCTTTTCCCTCAATACCAAAATATGCGCCGCCGCCACCGCCTTGGTGGTGGCCAGCCTGGCCATCACCGCCACGGTGATTGGTTTTCGCAGCAGCGCCACTGCCGAGAGTGCCACGATGGAGCTGGCCCGAACGTCGGCGCGGGAGGCTGCAGGCTCTGTCCAGTCGCGGATCAAGGCCAATTTGTACTCGGTGATGGGGCTGGCAGGAGCCATGGCGACGACCAAGGCGGGCAATCTTCCGCTCCTGCGCCCGCAAATCGATGCGATGGTGAAGTCCACGCTGGTCAGTTCGCCGGATTTTGTGGGCGCGGCAGTCACCTGGGAGCCCAATGCCCTCGATGGCAAAGACGCTGAATTCGCCGGCAAAGCGCCCGAGTACGACGCAACCGGCCGCCACATGCCCTACTGGACCCGAAAGCCGGGCGGCGCCTTCCATGTGGACCCCATCGTGTTTGACCCCGCGCCGGGAGCGAACGACTGGTACGACATCCCCAAGAAAACGGGCAAGGTGTTCTTCACAGAGCCATACCTGTACCCGATTGAGGGCAAAGACGTATTGATGGCCTCGCTGGTGTCGCCGATTGTGGTGGACGGCAAGTTCCTCGGCACCGCCAGTGCCGATTTCGCCCTGACCCAGCTCAGCACCATCTTGGCGGAGGTGAAAGTGCTGGGTGGGGGCAGCATTGCACTGATCTCCAATGGGGGCCTGTACGCCACCAACCCGGACGCCGCCCTGGTGAACAAAAAGGCCGAAGACATCCCGGCTGCGGGGCTGGAGGCCGTGCAAAAGGGCCAGCCGTATGAGTACACCGATAGCAGCAACGTCAACCACCTGTTGCAGCCGGTCGCGATCTACCCCGACACGGCGCCATGGGCTGTGCGCATGAGCTTTCCGGACAGTGTGGCGACGGCGTCTTCCCGGCAGCTGACTTTTTACACACTAGGCGTAGCACTGCTGTGCGCACTCGCCACAGCGGTTATTTTGGTGACCGTGGTGTCGCGCTTGATGCAGCCCCTGCGGGCCCTGAGCCGGGCCATGGCCGAGGTATCCAGCGGCGACGCGGATTTGCGCACCAAAATCGCGGTTCATGGCAACGACGAGCTGGCCGCCATCGGCAACGGCTTCAACCAGTTTGTGGCCAAAATTCACGGCGTCTTGGCGCAAGTGCGCGGCAGTGCTGACAGCGTGGCCAATGCCAGCGCCGAAATAGCCCAAGGCAATAACGACCTGAGCGCCCGCACCGAGCACCAGGCCAGCGCGCTGGAAGAAACCGCCGCCAGCATGGAAGAACTCAACAGCACCGTCAAACAAAACGCCGACAACGCACGCCAGGCCAACCAGCTGGCCATGAGCGCTTCTACGGTCGCGGTGCAGGGTGGCGAAGTGGTGAGCCAGGTGGTGGACACCATGAAAGGCATCGTTGATGCCAGCCGCAAGATCAGTGACATCATTAGCGTGATCGATGGTATCGCCTTCCAGACCAACATCCTGGCCTTGAATGCGGCGGTGGAAGCCGCCCGCGCCGGGGAGCAAGGTCGCGGTTTCGCGGTGGTGGCGAGCGAAGTCCGCTCACTTGCCGGCCGCAGTGCCGAAGCCGCCAAAGAAATCAAAAGCCTGATCAACGCCAGCGTGGAGCGGGTGGAGCAGGGCACCGCACTGGTCGACAAGGCGGGTGAAACCATGACCGAAGTGGTCAGCAGCATTCGCCGGGTGACGGACATCATGGGCGAGATCAGTGCGGCCAGCAATGAGCAAAGCGCCGGTGTGGCTCAAGTGGGTGAGGCGGTGACTTCGATGGACCAAGCGACGCAGCAGAACGCCGCCTTGGTGGAAGAGATGGCTGCGGCGGCCAGCAGCTTGAAGAGTCAGGCCAACGAGCTGGTGCAAGTAGTCGGCGTGTTCAAGCTCTGAGCTGCGCGATCGGGTCGCTAGGTGCTTACCAGCTTGACGAAACCGACCAAAGAAATTTCACTCTATTCCCCAAAACGGGAGAAAACCTATGCTTAAAAATCTATCGATTGCCAAGCGCCTTGGCTTGGGCTTTGCCTTGATCTTGGCCCTGTCCTTGTTCACCATTTTTGTGAGCATTGCGCGGCTGAGTTCTGTTGCCAGTGCGACTGAAACCTTGGTGAATGACCCCGTCAAAACCGAGCGGCTGGTCAGTGACTGGTACCGAAATGTCCACACGGGTGTGCGCAGAACCGGCGCCATCGCGCGCAGTGCGGACCCCGCGTTGGCGGAGTTTTTTGCAGAAGACCAAGCCGCCTCCAGCAAGAGCTCAGGTGAGTTGCAAAAGGCGCTCGAAGATCTGATGAAGACCGATATCGAGAAAACCTTGTTCAAGGAAATCGGGGACCAACGCAAAATTTACATCGCAGCGCGCGACGAAATCGTGGCCCTGAAAAAAGAAGGCAAGGGCGAGGAAGCGCTGAAAGTCTTGGAGCAGAAGTTCATTCCTGCCTCCAAGATTTACCTCTCGAAAATGGATGCCCTTTTGCAGCAGCAGCGGCAGGCAGTAGATGCCTTGGCTGGCGACATCCAGAACAACTACCAAAGCAGCAGGCTCTTGATGATCGGGCTGGCGACCGTGAGTTTGTTGTTGAGCGTGGCTTGTGCGGTGGTGCTCTCGGGCTCGATTACGCAACCTCTGACCCAAGCCAGCGCACTTGCCAAGAAGATATCTTCCGGGGATTTGACAGGGCAGGTTCAGATAGATCGTGCTGATGAGGTGGGCTATTTGATGTCCAACTTGCGTGATATGCAGACAAGCCTCGTGACGGTGGTGTCGAACGTGCGCCAGGGCTCAGAAAGTGTGTCTACCGCGAGTGCCGAAATTGCCCAAGGCAACAACGACCTGAGCGCCCGCACCGAGCACCAGGCCAGCGCGCTGGAGCAAACGGCCGCCAGCATGGAAGAACTCAACAGCACCGTCAAACAAAACGCCGACAACGCACGCCAGGCCAACCAGCTGGCCATGAGCGCTTCTACGGTCGCGGTGCAGGGTGGCGAAGTGGTGAGCCAGGTGGTGGACACCATGAAGGGCATTAACGAGGCCAGCCGCAAGATCAGCGACATCATCAGTGTCATCGACGGCATCGCCTTCCAGACCAACATTCTTGCCTTGAATGCAGCGGTGGAAGCCGCCCGCGCCGGGGAGCAAGGGCGTGGATTTGCGGTGGTGGCGAGCGAAGTCCGCTCACTTGCCGGCCGCAGTGCCGAAGCCGCCAAAGAAATCAAAAGCCTGATCAACGCCAGCGTCGAGCGCGTGGAGCAGGGCACGGCTTTGGTCGACAAGGCGGGCGAAACCATGACCGAAGTGGTCAGCAGCATTCGCCGGGTGACCGACATCATGGGCGAGATCAGCGCTGCCAGCAACGAGCAAAGTGCCGGTGTGGCTCAAGTGGGTGAGGCGGTGACTTCGATGGACCAAGCGACGCAGCAGAACGCCGCCTTGGTGGAAGAGATGGCTGCTGCGGCCAGTAGCTTGAAGAGTCAGGCCAACGACTTAGTGCAGGTGGTGGGGGTGTTTAAGCTCTGACTTTTGCGAGAGTCTGGGTGCTTTGGGGCGTGGCCGAGCGTTTGGGCTGCAGAGCGCTTTGCTCCGTGTCTCTCGGAGGCGTATGCATCAGGCACCGGGAGTTGGGGCGGCTGGGCGTTTTGCGCAGGTCAAGGAGGAGCCCGCAAAGCGGGCGGGGGACACGGAGCAAAGCGCCCAGCCGCCCCAACTCCAACCCGTAAGCAAACTCACTTCAAGCTGTTTTCCAACGCCGCCAGTTGCTGCGCAGCTTCATAGGCTTGCAGTGCCTCGATCACATCGTCCAAATCACCTTCCATTGCGCGGTCCAGCTTGTACAGCGTGAGGTTGATGCGGTGGTCGGTCAGCCGGCCTTGCGGGTAGTTGTAAGTGCGGATGCGGTCGCTGCGGTCGCCGCTGCCCACCAGGCTCTTGCGTTCGGCCGCATCTTTGGCGGCGCGCTCAGAGCGGTCTTTTTCGTGGATGCGGGCGGTCAGCACTTTTAGGGCCTGGGCCTTGTTGCTGTGCTGGCTGCGGCCATCTTGGCATTCGGCCACGATGCCGGTGGGGATGTGCGTGATACGCACCGCCGAGTCGGTCTTGTTGATGTGCTGGCCACCGGCGCCGCTGGCGCGGTAGGTGTCGATGCGCAGATCCGAGGGGTTGATCTTGATGGCCTCCGCCTCGTCCTGCTCGGCCAGCACGGCAATTGTGCAGGCGCTGGTGTGAATGCGGCCTTGGGTTTCAGTGGCTGGCACCCGCTGCACCCGGTGGCCGCCTGACTCGAACTTCAACATGCCGTAGGCACCGCAGGAGCCTGCGCTGGTGGTGGTACTGCCTTCAATGCGCAGCACCACTTCCTTGTAGCCGCCCAGCTCGCTCTCAGACGCGCTCATGATCTCGGTGCGCAAGCCCTTGGCATCGCAGTAGCGGGTGTACATGCGGGCCAAGTCAGCGGCAAACAGGGCGGATTCGTCACCCCCCGTGCCCGCGCGGATTTCCACAAACGCGGGGCGCGCATCGTCCGGGTCCTTCGGCAGCAACATGCGCTGCAGCTCGGCCTCTAACTGGGCCATCTCGGCAGTGGCGCCGTCAATCTCTTCTTGCGCCATGGCGAGCATGTCTTCATCGCCCGCCGCATCACCCAGCATCTCCTGCCCCGTGGCCAGATCGGCCTCACGCTGCTGGAAACGCTCCCAACGCCCAGCTACCGCCGCCACATCGGTGTGCTCGCGCGACAGCTTGAGGAACTGCTCCATGTCTTTCATGATGTCCTCGCGCGAAAGCAAAAACTCCAGCTCCCCTTGGCGGTCTTTGTACTTAGCAAGCTGTTGGCGAAGAAACGGTTTCATGAGTGGCTAAATGGTGAGGCGATGAATGCGACGACCGTAGAAGCTTGGTCGAAGCGAGAAAACAAAATGTGGCTGTTTAGCTCCCCTCTCGCCCAGCGGGGCGAGAGGGGCTGGGGGAGAGTGGGGTGAACCCAGACTGTGACCCCAGCTAACGCTTGTTCCGCAAGAAAAAGTGCGAAATCGCGTTGCCCGCCCTTTCACGCGCCGCAGCATCCCCGGCATGCAGCTCGGCCATGGCGCCATGCAGCATCTTCTGGCTCAGGCCTTTGGCCAGGGCTTCGAGCACGGCGTCCACATCTTCGCCCTTGGCCAGCATCTTGCGGGCGCGGGCCAGTTCCATGGCGCGCCATTCTTCGGCTTGGGCGTTGAGCTGCTGGATCAGGGGCACGGCGCTGCGCTGGTCTACCCAGTGCATAAAGCTTTGCACCCCGGCGTCCACAATAGCCTCCGCTTGGGCCACGGCGGCCTGGCGGTTCGCTTGGGCGGTTTGCACCACGCCGGCCAAGTCGTCCACGGTGTAAAGGTACACATCTCCCAGCGCTTTGACTTCGGGTTCGATGTCGCGCGGCACGGCGAGGTCCACCATGAACATGGGGCGGTGCTTGCGTTTTTTCAGTGCCCGCTCCACCGCGCCCAAGCCGATGATGGGCAGGGTGCTGGCGGTGCAGCTGATGACAGCGTCAAACTCGTGCAGCCGCTCGGGCAAGTCGGCCAGGCGCATGACCTCGCCGCCGAAGCGGCTGGCCAGCTTTTCGCCCCGCTCTAGCGTGCGATTGGCAATCGCGATGGCTTTGGGGTTCTTGGCGGCAAAGTGCGTAGCGCAGAGCTCGATCATCTCGCCCGCACCCACAAACAGCACTTTCACTTTGGCCAAGTCTTCAAACAAATTGCCGGCCAGGCGCACTGCGGCAGCGGCCATGCTGATGCTGTGCGCGCCGATCTCGGTGGAGGTGCGCACCTCTTTGGCGACTGCGAACGAGCGTTGGAAAAGCTGGGAGAGCGTGGTGCCCAAAGCGCCTGCCTCGTCAGCCACTCGCACCGCGTCTTTGAGCTGCCCCAGGATTTGGGGCTCGCCTAGCACCATGCTGTCTAGGCCACTGGCCACGCGGAAAGCATGGCGGGCGGCTTCCTGGTCTTCCAGGCGGTAGGTGTGGGAGCGCAGTTCGTTGGCCGAGATGCCGCCGCTCTGGGCCAGCCAGGCGAGGGTATGGTCCAGCGCGGCTTCATCGCCTGCGCAGTAGATCTCGGTGCGGTTGCAGGTGGAGACGATGGCCGCTTCCGGGGGGCGGGCCATGCTCTGGCGCAGCCCGTGGAGCTGCGGTGCGATCTGGTCACTGGCGAACGCAAACCGGCCCCGCATATCCAGCGGTGCGGTGGTGTGATTGATGCCTAATGCCCAGACTGCCATATGTTTAGACGCCGATTATAAAATCCAGCGTCTACCCACCCCGCCAAATCCTAGATTGGCCTTTGCAATGACCGCCATGGGCCCACTCGATCTCCTGAACCACCTGTTGAATTTTGCGGCCCCCGCCTTGTTTGTGGGGCTGCTGCTGGCCCTTCTCGCCCCACTTTTGTATAAAAAAGTGCCAGTGGCTCACGGTCTGCGTGCGCAGGTAGCTATCAATTTTGTAGCGGGTCTGGTCGCCTTGGTGGGCGGCCTCGTGTTCTTCGGACGCGACGGCAAGATGCTCAGCTACGCCGCCATGGTGCTGGCCTGTGCCGCCAGCCAGTGGTGGGCAATGCGCCGCTGAAGCGCTGCGGCCTCTTTTTTTGCCTCTTTTTTCCCCGGAGTTCTATGTCTTCACGGTTCAAGGCGGTTTTGTTTGACCACGACGGCACCTTGGTTGATTCCGAGGCGGTGCACCACGCTTTGTGGAACCAGGTGCTCCAGCCCTATGGCGTAGAGATTCCGCGGGACGTGTACATGCAGCATTACTCCGGCGTGCCCGCCTTGGCCAATGGGGAAGATGTGCGGCAGCGCTACGGCTTGTCGCCCAGCGCCGAGGCCTTGGCAGAGGCCAAAAACAGCGCGGCAGCGGTGTATCTGCAAACCCACGCCTTCCCGCTGATGCCCGGCGTGCGCGAATCACTGGCGCGCCTGAACGCTGCCGGTCTGCGCAAAGGCGTGGTCACTGGCGCGCGCATGTTTGCCATTGCTGCCACCCTGCGATCACACGCCATGGCGCCGGAGTTTGAAGTGGTGGTATCTGCCGATGAGGTGGTGCACAGCAAGCCCGCGCCCGATTGCTACCTGCTGGCGCTGCAGCACATGGGCTTGCAGGCCCATGAGGCGGTGGCCTTTGAGGACACCGAGCACGGTGTAGCCGCTGCCGTGGCGGCGGGGCTGGCCTGTGTGGCGATTCCAACCCCGATGTCGGCGGGCCAAGACTTCCGGGCTGCCACCATCGTGTTGCCTGATATGCAGTCGGCGGTGGATTGGGTGCTGGGCCGCTGAGTCGCTAAGCCCCGGCACGGCTCAGGGCTTGCGCAAGCGGGCCATGGTGCCGTCTTTGCGCATGGCGCGGATCGTCTCGTCGATCTCGCGCATGCGCCCGACCAGGGGGGAATGCTTGCCGATGCAAACCTTCACATCATCCGTAGCGAGCACCAGCGGAATGGCCTTGATGCCATCGTCCAGCCCGAGGGCCTTGAGTGCGGGCTCCGCGACATCCTCGACTTCCACAAACACATCGAACCGGCCAGCCAGCAGCATGCGGAAGGCCTGCTCCCGGTCCCGCACGTATTCCACGTGCTGGGAGCCCAGGGTGGCTTTGGTCCAGCTGTTGCCCAAGATGCTGCCGAGCTTGAGGCCTGCGAGATCGGTATTCGCTTGGAACTTGAGGTACTTGGCAAACTGAGGGTGGTCCACGCGTGCGTAGGCGCTCAACCGCGCTTGCAGCAGCGGCTCGGTGCTCGCCACGGTGTATTCCAGACGCGCCGGAGTGGCTGCGCTCACAAAACCATCCGCCTCGCCGTGTTGCACCATGGATTGCGCCCGGGCCCACGGGTATGCATAGTGGGTAACGCCCAGTTGGAGCCGCTTGTTGAACAGCTCCTCGACGATGCGGGGCGAGGTGCCGCGCAGCACGCCCTTGTCCAGGTAGGAGAGGGGCGGAAAGTTGTCGGCATACACAAACTTGAAAGTTCGCGTGTCTTTGGCGCGGCTCGTTGTGCTGCCCGTAGCGATAGCCAGGGCGGCCGCCGATAGCAGCCATGTGCGCCTGCTGGGACGGCCGGGGCTGGCGGAGTCGTCTGTCGTCATCGGGGTAGTGTAGAACCCGGCAGCCCGCGCGCAAGAGGGCATTCCTGTAGCGCGCTCGCCGCAGGGGCGTGTTTACACCGGGCTGAACAAATCCACGCGGTCGGTGATGATGCCGTCGGTATCCAGGTCGATCAGGCGCTGGGCGGCCCACTCGTCGTTCACCGTGTAGCTCAGGGTGCGCATGCCGGCCGCTTTGGCCTGGGTGACGGTGCGGCAGTCCCATAGGGCGTGGTTGCACACAATGGCTTGGCAGCCCAGGCGCAGCGCGGTTTCCAGCCAGCCGGTCCATAGGGTGTCGAGCAACAGGCCGCGGGGCAACTCGGGCTGCATGGCCCGCGCGCCTTCCAGTGCGTCGGGGCTGAACGAGGTGAGCAGCGGTGGCACGGCCTGGCCCGCCCACAGCCGAGCAGCGTGGAGAGCTACCACCTCGCCGGTGTGGCGCTCGGTGCCGGGGGTGGGCTTGATCTCGATGTTCAGCAAGTAGCCGTTGCGGATGCAATAGGCGGCAATGCCGTCCAGCGTGGGAATGGTCTCGCCCGCATAGGCACGGCTGTGCCAAGCGCCGGCATCGAGCTGGCTCAACGTGGCCCACGAGTGGTTGCCTGCGATAGCCTCATTTGCTACATCTTTGATAGCTACTTGCGCAATATCTACGAGCGCTAGAGGCCTTTTTGATGCATTGGTGGTACGGGTAAGGGTGGCGTCGTGCAGTAGAAACGGCACGCCGTCGGCGCTGAGCTTCACGTCGCATTCGAACATGCGGTAGCCGTGGCTGGCACCCAGGCGGAAGGCGGCCAGCGTGTTCTCGGGCGCCAGCTTGCCGGCTCCCCGGTGGGCGACCCAGCGGGGGTAGGGCCATGCGGGCAGGTCGAACACGTTCTCTGCCGTCATACCGACTCCAACCGCTTGCCGGTCGTAGCATTGAAGTGGTGAATGCGGTCAGCGCGCGGCGTCACATGCAGCGTGGTGCCCAGAGCGGGTGCCGGCTGCGATTCCTCGATACGGATGATGACCGTCTCATCTGCATCCGCAGCATTCAATTTGTGCGCCCATTTGCCGTAGATCAGACGCTCGGCACCCAGCATTTCGACAGCTTCTACTTGCAGGGCCCAGCCGCCAGGGGTGATGTCCAGATGCTCGGGGCGGATGCCGGTGATCACACCCGCCTTGGCGTCTGGTGCGTTCTTGAGCAGGTTCATGGGCGGGCTGCCAATGAAGCTGGCCACAAAGGTGCTGGCCGGGCGGGTGTAGACCTCTTCGGGCGTGCCGAACTGCTCCATCACGCCGCCGTTCATCACGATCATGCGCTGGGCCAGGGTCATGGCCTCGACCTGGTCGTGCGTCACAAACAGGCTGGTAATGCCCAGCTCGCGGTGCAGCTTCTGAATCTCCAGTCGCGTCTGGGCGCGCAGCTTGGCATCCAGGTTGGAGAGCGGCTCGTCAAACAAAAACACCTGGGGCTGGCGCACGATGGCGCGGCCCATGGCCACACGCTGGCGCTGACCACCTGACAGGGCTTTGGGCTTGCGCTCGAGGTAGGGGGCGAGTTCGAGAATCTTGGCGGCTTTGTCGACGCGGCGCTTGATCTCGTCCATGGGCACATTGGCGATCTTGAGGCCATAGGCCATATTCTCGAACACGCTCATGTGCGGGTAAAGCGCATAGTTCTGGAACACCATGGCAATGTCGCGCTCGCTGGGCTCCAGGTCGTTGACCACGCGCCCGCCGATGGAGATTTGGCCTTCGCTCACTTCTTCTAGGCCGGCCACCATGCGCAATAGCGTGGATTTGCCGCAGCCGCTGGGGCCGACGATGACGATGAATTCACCATCCTGAATTTGGGCATTCACCCCGTGGATGACCTGGTTGGCCGTTTTGCCATGCCCATAGCGTTTGATGATGTTGTGGAGTTCGATGGAAGCCATAAATTACCGTAATTGGGGTTGTAAGAGGGGACGTCGGGGTGGCGAGGACTTATTTCTCGGTGTCCACCAAGCCTTTGACGAACCACTTTTGCATCAACATGACGACGAATGCCGGGGGAATCATGGCCAACATGGCCGTTGCCATGACGATGTTCCACTCGGTTTGCGCATCGCCACCAGAAATCATTTGCTTGATGCCGATCACCACGGGGTACATGTTTTCTTCGGTGGTGACCAGCAGGGGCCAGAGGTACTGGTTCCAGCCGTAAATGAACTGAATCACAAACAGGGCGGCAATGCTGGTACGGGACAAGGGCACCAGAATGTCCTTGAAAAAGCGCATGGGCCCTGCGCCATCGACCCGGGCGGCTTCGACCAGCTCTTCAGGCACCGTCAGGAAAAACTGGCGGAACAAAAAGGTGGCGGTGGCCGAGGCAATCAGGGGAATCGTCAGGCCCGCGTAGCTGTTGAGCAGGCCCAAATCCGCCACCACCTGGTAGGTCGGGCCAATACGCACCTCGACCGGCAGCATCAGGGTCACAAAAATGGCCCAGAAGAAACCCATGCGGAACGGGAAGCGGAAGTACACGATGGCAAACGCCGAGAGCAGCGAGATCGCGATCTTGCCGATGGAGATGGTCAAGGCCGTGATCAGGCTGACCACCATCATGCGGCCGACCGAGGCGTGCGACCCCGAGCCTTGACGCTCGCCACCCAACGCGGTGGCGTAGTTGTCGAGCAAGTGGCTGCCGGGCAGCAGCGGCATGGGCGACTGCACCACCGCATCGGCAGTGTGAGTAGAAGCCACAAAAGTGATGTAGATCGGGAATGCCACGATGAGCACCCCGATGATCAGAATGGCGTGCGACAAAAAGTCCAGCCAGGGGCGTCGTTCGACCATCAGTAATTCACCTTTTTCTCTACGAATCTAAATTGCACCACCGTCAGGGCGATGACGATGATCATCAGCACCACAGACTGGGCCGCTGAGCCGCCCAGGTCCATGGCCTTGAAACCGTCGAAATACACCTTGTAGACCAGGATGGCGGTGTCTTTGCCCGGGCCGCCTTTGGTGGCCGCATCCACAATCGCGAAGGTGTCAAAAAATGCGTACACGATGTTGATGACCAGCAAAAAGAAGGTGGTGGGCGAGAGCAAGGGGAGCTGTATTGTCCAGAACCTGCGCCAAGGGCGCGCACCATCCATGGAAGCCGCCTCTATCAGCGACTTGGGGATGGACTGCAGGCCCGCCAGGAAGAACAAAAAGTTATAAGAAATCTGCTTCCACACCGCGGCCATCACGATCAGCGCCATGGCGTGGTCACTGTTGAGCAGCGGGTCCCAGGACATGCCGAGCTCCCGGATGCCATAGCTGACGATGCCGATGCTGGGCGCAAACATGAACAGCCAAAGCACGCCGGCCACCGCAGGGGCCACGGCATAAGGCCAGATCAGAAAGGTACGGTAAACGCCAGACCCTTTGACCACCCGGTCGGCAAAAATGGCTAGGGTGAGCGACAACGTCAAGCCCAGCACCGCCACCAGCAACGAAAAAATCGCCGTCGTTTTGAAGGAGGCGAGGTAAGAGGCGTCGTTCCAGAGATTGCGGAAATTGTCGAGCCCGACAAACACCACCGAGGTGCCGAAGGCATCGCTTTGCTGCACCGATTGCAGCAGCGCCTGCGCTGCAGGCCAGAAAAAGAAGATGGAGATGACGGCGACCTGCGGTGCGATCAACACCCAGGGCAGCCATGCAGATTTGAAAACGACGCGTTTTTCAGCAGCCATATGTCCCGATCAGAAATGCAAAGTGGCGGCATAAGCCGCCACTTGTGAGGAAGTGAAAAACCTTACTGGTTCGCTTTTTCGAAACGCACCAGGAGTTCATTGCCGCGTGTCACGACGGAGTCCAGCGCTTCTTTGGCAGTTTTTTTGCCAGCCCAGACTTGTTCGAGCTCTTCGTCCTCGATCGCGCGGATCTGGACATAGTTGCCCAAACGGATGCCACGGGATTTGTCAGTGACCTTGCGGATCATCTGGTTCACCGCGACGTCAGTACCGGGGTTCTCTTTGTAGAAGCCCGACTTTTCAGTCAACTGGAACGCGGCAGTCGTGATCGGCAGGTAGCCGGTACGCTTGTGGCTGGCAGACTGGATTTCAGGCTTGGACAAAAAGTCGAAGAACTTGGCAATGCCTTTGTATTCTTCTGCTTTTTTGCCTGACATCACCCACAGGCTGGCGCCACCGATCACCGTGTTTTGCGGGGCGCCGGGGACGTCTTGGTAGTGCGGCAGCGGGGCCAAACCGAAGTTGAACTTGGCGTTCTTTTTGACGTTGCCGTAGAAGCCGCTGGAGGTGGTCATCATGGCGCACTCACCCGACACGAAGCTGGCTTCAGGCACGTTGCCGCGGCCCTTGTAGACAAAAATGCCTTGCTTAGCCATGTTGGCCAGGTTTTCAATGTGGCGCACATGCAAAGGCGAGTTGATTCGCAAGCGGGCATCCAAGCCAGCCAAGCCGTTTTGCTTGGTGGCAAATTCCACGTTGTGCCAAGCCGAAAAGCTTTCCAGCTGGGTCCAGCCTTGCCACGCGATGGACAGCGGGCACTTGTGACCGCTGGCCTTGAGCTTGGCGCCAGCCAATGCCACTTCGGCCCAGGTGGCAGGTGCTTTTTCTGGGTCCAGACCTGCGGACTTGAACGCATCCTTGTTGTAATAAAACACGGTGGTGGAGCTGTTGAACGGGAAGCTCAACATCTGGCCATTGGGGGCGGTGTAGTAGCCGGCCACTGCGGGCACGTAGGCCTTGGGATCAAACTTGTAGCCTGCGTCGGTCATGACCTTGCCCACGGGCACGATCGCGTTTTTGCTCGCCATCATGGTGGCCGTGCCCACTTCGAAAACTTGCAAGATGTGCGGGGCATTGCCGGCGCGGAAGGCCGCGACCGCTGCGGTCATGGACTCGTCATAACTGCCTTTGAAGGTCGGCAGGATGCGGTATTCCTTTTGGCTCGCGTTGAACTCTTTGGCCAGGTCGTTCACCCATTCACCGTTGACGGCGGTCATGGAGTGCCACCACTGAATGTCGGTCTGGGCCTGTGCTTGTGTCGGAATCGAGAATGCGGCAGCGGAAATGGCTGCGATAGACAGTGCTCTGCGGGTAATAGACATGGGTTTTTCCTGAGGGACGAATGGCACCACTTTATGGGTGCTTCATTTCAATTTTGTGTCACTCTGATTACACACCAGGGTTTCTGACCGATTGGTCAGGGGTTTCCATTAGAAAAGCCCGTGTATAGGCGGTGCGGTACCATCGCAAACCTACCAAAAAAGGCCTTTTTGGGGCCTATGGCAGCAACTACACACCCTGATGAACGCTCCCACCTCGCTCAATCACCTCCTCAGCGCTGCCCAGCCGGGCGCGCATGCGCAAGAGCGCATTCGTGAAATCCCGTACAACTACACGTCTTTCTCTGACCGGGAAATCGTGATTCGTTTGCTGGGTTCTCAAAGCTGGGAGTTGTTGAACCAGCTGCGCGGAGAGCGCCAGACCGGTCGTTCGGCCCGCATGCTCTATGAAGTGTTGGGCGATGTCTGGGTGGTGCAGCGCAACCCCTATCTGCAGGACGATCTGCTGGATAACCCCAAGCGGCGCGGCCAATTGGTCGATGCCTTGAACCACCGCCTCTCGGAAGTTGAGAAGCGCCGCACGCCCGAGGCTGACCCCGAGCGCGACGCGATGGTCGGCCAATTGCTGGTGGCTGCCCGTGCGGCGGTTAAGGCGTTTGACGCCGCGTTTGTGGAAGTGGCCGCCCTGCGTAAAAAGACCCAGAAGCTGCTCTACAAGCTCACCGCCAAAGACAACGTCAAGTTTGACGGCCTCTCGCGCGTGAGCCATGTGACCGACGCGACCGACTGGCGTGTGGAGTACCCCTTTGTGGTGTTGTGCCCGGACTCGGAAGAGGAAATGGCCCGTTTGGTCAAAGGCTGTATAGAGCTGGGGCTGACCATTATTCCCCGTGGGGGCGGCACCGGGTACACCGGCGGCGCGATTCCGCTGACCTGGAAGAGCGTGGTGATCAACACCGAAAAGCTCGAAGCCATGACCGAGGTGGAGATGAAACGCCTCCCCGGTTTGGACCGCGATGTGGCCACTGTGTGGTCCGAGGCTGGTGTGGTCACCCAGCGGGTGGCGGATGCCGCCGAGCGCGGCGGCTATGTGTTTGCGGTCGACCCGACCTCTGCCGAAGCCTCGTGCATTGGCGGCAACATTGCCATGAATGCCGGCGGCAAAAAAGCGGTGCTCTGGGGCACTGCGCTGGACAACCTGGCCAGCTGGCGCATGGTGACGCCGCAGGCCGAGTGGCTGGAGGTGACCCGTATCAATCACAACATGGGCAAGATCCATGATGTGGATGTGGCCAGCTTCGAGCTGCAGTACTACAAGGCCGACGGCAAAACGCCGATCCGCCAAGAGCGCCTGGACATTCCCGGTGCCACCTTCCGCAAAGAAGGCCTGGGCAAAGACGTTACCGACAAGTTCCTGAGCGGCCTGCCCGGCATCCAGAAAGAGGGCACCGATGGCCTGATCACCAGCGCGCGCTGGGTGGTGCACAAAATGCCCGCCCACACCCGCACGGTTTGCCTGGAGTTCTTCGGCAATGCCAAGGACGCGGTGCCCAGCATCGTGGATATCAAGGACTTCATGTTCGCTGAGCAAAAGCGCAGCGGCGTGTTGCTGGCCGGCCTGGAGCACTTGGATGACCGTTACCTGAAAGCAGTGGGCTACGCCACCAAGAGCAAGCGCGGTGGCTTCCCCAAAATGGTGTTGTTCGGCGACATTGCCGGCGACAACGCCGACGATGTGGCCCGCGTCACCAGCGAAGTGGTGCGCCTGGCCAACGGCCGCAGCGGCGAAGGCTTTGTGGCCATCAGCCCCGAAGCCCGCAAAAAGTTCTGGCTGGACCGCAAGCGCACTGCGGCCATCAGCAAGCACACCAACGCCTTCAAGATCAATGAAGACGTGGTGATCCCGCTGCCCCGCATGGCGGAGTACACCGACGGCATCGAGCGCATCAACATCGAGCTGAGCCTGCAAAACAAGCTGGCCCTGTGTGATGCGCTGACCGCTTTCTTTGAGCGCAGCGACCTGCCTTTGGGCAAGACAGACGACGCCAACGACATTCCATCGGCCGAGTTGCTGGAAGACCGTGTGGCCCAAGCGCTGGACCTGGTGGCGCAAGTGCGTGGCGAGTGGCAAGGCTGGCTGGATGGGGTCGAGACACTGTTCCCGCAGTTGCAAGACCACCGCCTGCGCGCCAGCTGGAAGACACAAATCCGCACGCCGCTGCAAGCGATATTTACTGGCGCGGCATTCGACGCCATCTTGGCGGAGTGCACCGCCATCCACAAGCGCGTGCTCAAAGGCCGCGTCTGGGTGGCGCTGCACATGCACGCCGGCGACGGCAATGTGCACACCAACATCCCCGTCAACAGCGATGACTACGACATGCTGCAAGCCGCCCACGGTGCGGTCAAACGCATCATGGCGCTGGCCCGTAGCCTGGACGGGGTGATCTCTGGTGAGCACGGCATTGGTATCACCAAGCTGGAGTTTTTGAGCGAAGCCGAGCTGGCCCCCTTCATTGCCTACAAGGCCAAAGTAGACCCCGAAGGCCGCTTCAACAAAGGCAAGTTGCTCCGAAATCAGGAGCTGCCCGCGCAGCCTGGCAGCGGGTTTGCGCCGCATTTGACTGCAGATGGTTCTGCGATCTATGCCGATTTGACCAACGCCTACACGCCTTCGTTCGGTCTCATGGGGCACGAGTCTCTGATCATGCAGCAGAGCGATATCGGCGCGATTGCCGATTCGGTGAAAGACTGCCTGCGCTGCGGCAAGTGCAAACCGGTGTGCGCCACCCATGTGCCGCGCGCCAACCTGCTCTACAGCCCGCGCAACAAGATTCTGGCGACTTCGCTGCTGGTCGAAGCCTTCCTCTATGAGGAGCAGACCCGCCGCGGCATCAGCGTGAAACACTGGGAAGAGTTTGAAGATGTGGCCGACCACTGCACGGTCTGCCACAAGTGCGAATCGCCCTGCCCGGTGAAGATCGACTTTGGCAACGTGACCATGAACATGCGCAACTTGTTGCGCAAGATGGGGCAGAAGTCTTTCCGCCCCGGCAATGCGGCCGCCATGTTTTTCTTGAACGCGACCAACCCCGAGACCATCAAGCTGATGCGCTCGGCCATGGTGGGCGTGGGCTTCAAGGCACAGCGCTTGGCCAACCAGGTCTTGCGCCTGGCCGCCAAAAAGCAAACCGCCAAGCCGCCGGCCACTGTGGGCACCGCGCCCATCAAGGAGCAGGTGATCCACTTCATCAACAAGAAAATGCCTGGCGGCCTGCCGAAGAAAACGGCGCGAGCCTTGCTGGATATTGAAGATGCGGATTACGTGCCCATCATCCGCAACCCGAAGTCGACCACCTCGGAGACCGAGGCGGTGTTCTACTTCCCCGGCTGCGGTTCTGAGCGCTTGTTCAGCCAGGTGGGCTTGGCTACTCAAGCCATGTTGTGGCATGCCGGCGTGCAAACCGTCTTGCCGCCGGGCTACCTGTGCTGCGGCTACCCCCAGCGTGGCTCCGGCCAGGCTGACAAAGCCGAGAAGATGATCACCGACAACCGGGTGCTGTTCCACCGGGTGGCCAACACCTTGAACTACCTGGACATCAAGACGGTGGTGGTGAGCTGCGGTACCTGTTACGACCAGTTGCAGGGCTACGAGTTCGACAAGATATTCCCCGGCAGCCGCATCATCGACATCCACGAGTACCTGTTGGAAAAGGGCATCACCCTGGTTCCGGAGGGTGGCGCTGGTGCAGGCTATCTGTATCACGACCCCTGCCACAGCCCGATGAAGCTGCAAGACCCGATGAAAACGGTCAAAGCGCTTGTGGGTGATGCGGTCTTGAAGAATGACCGCTGCTGCGGCGAGTCCGGCACGCTGGGCGTGACCCGCCCGGACATTTCCACCCAGATCCGCTTCCGCAAAGAAGAAGAGTTGCGCAAGGGCGAAACTGCATTGCGAGCCCTGACTGCGCCCGAAGAGCAAGCATCCAAAGCAGAAGGCAATGTCAAGATATTGACCAGCTGCCCGAGCTGCTTGCAAGGTCTGAGCCGCTATGGCAACGACCTGAACAACGGCTTGCTGGAGGCCGACTACATCGTGGTCGAAATGGCCAACCAGATTCTGGGCAAGGAATGGCTGCCCGAGTACGTGCAAACCGCCAATGCCGGTGGCATTGAGCGCGTGCTGGTCTAAGGGGGCGCTATGGCAGGTTTGACCGCTGGCGCGCCGACCCCGCAAGACCTCACGGTGCACGGCCAGAGCCGTGTGCTGGAGGTGGGCTTCTCGGACGGTGCGCGGTTTCGAATTCCATTTGAGCTGATGCGCGTTTACTCGCCGTCTGCCGAGGTGCAGGGCCATGGGCCGGGCCAAGAAACGCTGCAAACCGGCAAACGCGATGTCACGCTCGAAGCGCTGGAGCAAGTGGGCAACTATGCGGTGCAGCCCCTGTTTTCAGATGGCCATGACACCGGCATTTACACCTGGGACTACCTGTATTTTTTGGGCTCCCAGCAGGCCCGCCTGTGGCAGGATTACGAGGACAAGCTGAAAGCCGCGGGCGTTGGGCGCGATGCAGTCATGGCGCCCAAGGGCGGCCACGGCTGTGCAAGCCACTGACGCCCCCTGCCTGATTGCTATTGTTTCAGGAGCTACCTGCGCATATTCCATGAGCGCTGGAGCCCAATTGGACTAAAACTATGAGTACTACCCATTTCGGTTTCAAGTCGGTCGATGAGTCGGAGAAAGCCAGCCACGTGCGTGGCGTGTTTGACTCTGTCGCCCCCAAATACGACTTGATGAACGACCTGATGTCGGCCGGCCTGCACCGCGCCTGGAAGGCCTACACCGTGCTGGTGGCCAACCTCAAGGAGGGCGACAAGGCCTTGGATATTGCCGGCGGTACCGGCGACCTGGCGATGGCGTTCTCCAAAAAAGTCGGCAAGTCCGGCCAGGTGGTGCACACCGATATCAACCAAGCCATGCTCTCCACCGGCCGCAACCGCCTGCTGGACGCCGGCATCGTCTTGCCCACGCTGGTGTGCGATGCGGAGAAGTTGCCTTTCCCGGACAACTATTTCAATGTGGTCAGCGTGGCCTTCGGCTTGCGCAACATGACGCACAAAGACGTGGCTTTGGCAGAAATGCAACGGGTCTTGAAACCCGGCGGCAAGCTGCTAGTGCTGGAGTTTTCCAAGGTAGCCCCCCCCTTGGAGAAGGTGTACGACTGGTACTCTTTCAAGGTGTTGCCACGTTTGGGCAAGCTGATCGCCGGAGATGATGCGAGTTACCGCTATCTGGCCGAATCCATCCGCATGCACCCCGGCCAGAAAGAGCTAAAGACCCTGATGCACAAAGTGGGCTTTGGTCATGTGGACTATCACAATTTGACTGGCGGTATTGCCGCTTTGCATGTTGGAATCAAGTGCTGAAGACAGTAACACCCAGGAGACAACTATGAAATTGTGGGCATTGGCATTGACACTCGCGCTATCCCTTTCGGGCTTTAACGCAGAAGCCGCCAAACGCCTGGGCGGGGGGAAATCGTTCGGCAAACAGTCCAGCAACGTCACCCAGCGCGAGTCTGCGGGCGCGGCACCGGCCAGCCCGGCAGCCCCTGCGCAAAACGTCAACAACACAGCGGCCAAGCCTGCCCCCGCGGCAGCGCCTGCTGCGGCGCAGGCGCCCAAACGGCCATGGGGCGCCATGTTGGGTGGCTTGGCAGCAGGCTTGGGGTTGGCTTGGTTGGCGAACTCACTGGGTTTCGGTGAAGCGTTCGGGAACATCTTGATGTTCGGTCTGCTGGCTTTGGGCGTCATGATGTTGGTGGGGTGGTTCATGCGCAGCCGCAAGGCCTCTGTGCAACAGGCCTCGCCGTTTGCTTTTCAGGGCGCAGGGGTTCCCGCAGGCCCGGCGCCGGTGCAGGATTTGAAGCAGTACCGCGCTGAGAATGTCGGCAACGACGCATCGGCCCGGCCATGGGAGCGGAATCACATGGGCTTTGAGGCGCCTCAGGCCGCCGGTGGTTCGATGATCGGCTCTGCGCTTATGGGCTCCCAGAATTGGGGTGTGCCTGCAGGGTTTGATTCCGAAGGCTTTTTGAAGTCCGCCAAAGCGAATTTTGTGACGCTGCAGGCAGCCTGGGACCGGTCGGACGTGGCGGCCTTGCGCGCCATGATGACCGACGACATGACCCGCGAAATCCAGTCCCAGCTCGCTGAGCGGGAAGCACACACAGGCACCGGTGCCAACCACACTGAGGTGGTCATGATTGACGCCCGTTTGCTGGGCATCGAGGAGTTGCCTGACGAGTACATGGCCAGCGTGGAATTCTCCGGAATGATTCGCGAAGAGTTGTCGGCAGGCCCTAGCCCGTTCCGCGAAGTCTGGAACATGACCAAGGCGAAAAACGGCAGCAGCGGCTGGTTGGTGGCAGGGGTTCAGGCCCTGCAGTAAAGCCGGTCATTTTTCAGGCAGATAATGGGGGACTATGGCAACACAGTCACCTTTTTCTATGCTGGAAGGCCTCTTCCAGAACTTTCCCCTTCCACTGACGCCGCCTGCTTGGGCGATTGAAGAAAGCCACCGCCGTGTGGTGCTTTTGCTCAATCACGTGCTTCAGCAGGAGCCCCAGGCTACCGAGCGTCTGGCGCGACAAAAAGGGCGCGTCATTCACGCGCAATGGCGCGAATTCACCTTCCGTGTTCAGGCGACAGCAGCCGGTCTGCTGGATCTGGCAGACGCTGAAGCGACCCCCGACCTTTCTCTCACCATCACCGAAGACTCCCCCTTCGCGATTGCGCAGGCCGTCATGCAAGGTGCCAAGCCTTCGGTGCGGATCGAAGGCGATGTGCAGCTAGCCGCTGAAGTCAATTGGCTGGCCGACCATGTGCGCTGGGATGTGGAAGAGGATCTTTCCAAGATCACGGGCGATGCGCCTGCGCACATGTTCATGCAAACCTGCCGCACCGCCGGCCAGGCCTTGCAGCAGTTCGTGGCCAAACGCGCGCCTGCGGGTTCGACCGGCACCGCGCCATGAGCCGCTTCGGCCGCGGGTTTTTTATCGTTTGGGTCGTCCTGCGCTACGGGCTTGACGAGCTGGTGTTGACCAGCTTCCAGAAGCCTTGGTTGCGCTTGCTGGCCCGCGTGGTGTCGGTCGGTCGCTCTCTCGATGAGCCCCGTGGTCAACGCCTGCGTGAGGCGCTGGAGCGTTTGGGCCCGATTTTTGTCAAGTTCGGTCAGGTGTTGTCGACCCGCCGCGATTTGTTGCCGCTGGATATCGCCAACGAGCTTGCCAAGCTGCAAGACCGGGTGCCCCCATTCGATTCAGCCATCGCGGTGGCCACGATTGAGCGTGCACTGGGCAAGCCGGTGTCGGAATTGTTTGTGTCGTTTGAGCGCACGCCGGTGGCGAGTGCATCGATTGCCCAAGTGCATTTCGCCGTGCTGCGTGACCGGCAGGGGCAGGAGCGCGCAGTCGCCGTCAAGGTCTTGCGGCCTGACATGTTGCGGGTGATCGACAAGGATCTCGCGCTGATGCGCATGATGGCCGGCTGGGTGGAGGGGCTGTCTGCAGACGGCAAGCGCCTCAAGCCCCGCGAGGTCGTGGCCGAGTTTGACAAATACCTGCACGATGAGTTGGACCTGGTCCGCGAAGCCTCCAGCGCGGCGCAGTTGCGCCGCAATATGGAGGGCTTGGATCTGGTGCTGATCCCTGAAATGCACTGGGACTATTGCTCCACTGAAGTGCTGGTCATGGAGCGCATGGTGGGGGTTCCCATCAGCCAGATCGATACCTTGCGTGCAGCGGGGGTGGATATTCCCAGGTTGGCCCGTGACGGCGTGACACTGTTTTTCACTCAAGTGTTCCGCGATGGCTTTTTCCACGCGGATATGCATCCGGGCAATATTCAGGTGAGCTTGGCGCCTGAGACCTTCGGGCGCTACATCTCTTTAGATTTCGGCATTGTCGGCACCCTCACCGAGGTTGACAAAGAGTACCTCGCGCAGAATTTTGTGGCTTTTTTCCGCCGCGACTACAAGCGGGTGGCGGAGCTGCACATCGAGTCTGGTTGGGTGCCTGCGGCGACCCGGGTTGACGAGTTGGAAGCGGCAGTGCGGGCTGTGTGTGAGCCGTATTTCGACCGGCCACTCAAGGAAATTTCGCTCGGCATGGTGCTGATGCGGCTGTTTCAGACGTCCCGACGTTTCCAGGTCGAGATTCAGCCGCAGCTGGTGTTGCTGCAAAAGACCTTGCTCAACATCGAAGGTTTGGGGCGAGATCTGGACCCGGACCTGGACTTGTGGGCCACTGCCAAACCCTTTTTGGAGCAGTGGATGCTGCAGCAGGTGGGCCCGCAAAAATTGCTGCACGAGCTCAAGGCCCAGGCGCCCCGTTACGCCAAGCTGTTGCCCGAGCTGCCCGGCCTGCTGCACCAGTACTTGCAACGGCCCAATTCCGGCAATGACGCGTTGATCCGCGAGCTGTTGGTGGAGCAACAGCGCACCAATCGTTTGCTCCAGACGCTGGTGGCCATCGTCATTGGGTTTTCTGTGGGGCTGGTGGTGCTGCAGCTGTGGGCGCGCCTGCGGTGGTTCTGACAGCGCACCTATAATTGAGAGCTTTGCAACTTCAGGTCTGAGCTCTACTTCCATGCCCATTTACGCCTATAAATGCGAGTCCTGCGGGTTTGCCAAGGATGTATTGCAGAAAATCTCTGATGCACCCCTGCAGGACTGCCCTCAGTGCAATGCCCCGGCATTCAAAAAGCAAGTAACCGCCGCCGGTTTCCAACTCAAGGGTTCCGGTTGGTATGTGACCGATTTCAAGGGTGGCAGTGCCCCCGCAACCGGTGTGGCGCCTGCCGCCTCGGACAGCGCAGCACCCAAAACCGATGTCAAAACGGACTCGAAATCAGATGCCCCGGCCGCCGCACCTGCGCCGGCCGCTGCTGCTTCAACACCGTCTACCTCCACTTGAACCGGAGCACCTGTGCCGATTAAAAAATACCTGCTTACCGGCCTGATGGTGTGGTTGCCGTTGGCGATCACGATCTGGGTCCTTTTGTGGTTGGTGGGTTTGCTGGACGCCGTGTTTGCCAGCTTTTTGAGTGGCGTATCGGCGGTCGCACCGACCAGCAGTGCGCCGACCATTGAACACCTGCACAGCATTCCCGGTTTAGGGGTGGTTTTGGTGTTTGCGGCCCTGCTGGTGACGGGCGCTTTGGTATCCAACGTGGCAGGACGCTGGTGGGTCAAGCAGTGGGACAAGTTGTTTACCAACATTCCGATCGTCAAATCCATTTACAACAGCGTGAAGAAGGTGTCGGACACCCTGTTCTCCAGCAATGGAAACGCGTTTCGCACCGCGCTGCTGATTCAATACCCCCGCGAAGGCAGCTGGACTATCGGTTTCCAGACCGGTACGCCGGGTGGAGAGGTGGCCTCGCATTTGGGCGATGCTTTTGTCAGCGTGTACGTCCCGACCACGCCCAACCCGACCAGCGGTTTCTTTTTGATGCTGCCCCGCAAAGACGTGATCGAGCTCGACATGAGCGTGGACGAAGCGTTGACTTATGTGATTTCCATGGGCTCTGTGGCCCCGAGTGCACTCCCCGTGAAGCCGGGTAGCGCGCCTCAATAACCCTATTACTAACCCGTCGCAGGCAATGCGACGAATCGAAAGCACTCTATGGCTATGCGTACTCACTATTGCGGTCTTGTGACCGAAGCCCTGTTGGGCCAAACCGTTACCCTGTGTGGCTGGGTGAACCGTCGCCGCGACCACGGTGGCGTGATTTTTGTCGACGTGCGCGACCGCGAAGGCTATGTGCAAGTGGTGTGCGACCCCGATCGCGCCGACATGTTCAAGGTGGCTGAAGAGATCCGCAACGAATATTGCGTGCAGATCAAGGGCTTGGTGCGTGCTCGCCCCGAAGGCACCACCAACGACGGTCTCAAGAGCGGCAAGATTGAAGTGCTGTGCTACGAGCTGACGGTGCTGAATGCGTCGGTCACACCTCCGTTCCAGCTGGATGAAGACAACTTGTCTGAAACCACCCGCTTGACCCATCGCGTGTTGGATCTGCGCCGCCCCTACATGCAAAACAACCTGATGCTGCGCTATCGTGTGGCGATGGAAGTGCGCAAGTTCCTGGATGCCAACGGTTTTGTGGACATCGAAACCCCGATGTTGACCAAGAGCACGCCCGAAGGCGCGCGCGACTACCTGGTGCCCAGCCGTGTGCACGATGGCCAATTCTTTGCGCTGCCCCAGTCGCCCCAACTGTTCAAGCAGTTGTTGATGGTGGCGGGCTTTGACCGCTATTACCAGATCACCAAGTGCTTCCGCGACGAAGACTTGCGCGCTGACCGCCAGCCCGAATTCACCCAGATCGATATCGAAACCTCGTTCCTGACGGAAGAGGACATCCGTGACATGTTCCAAGGCATGATCACCACCGTGTTCAAGAACACTATTGGTGTGGACCTCGGTGAATTCCCGGTCATGACCTACCAGGACGCAGCCCGCTTGTACGGCTCCGACAAGCCTGACTTGCGCGTGAATCTCGAGTTTGCCGAACTCACTGACGTTATGAAGGATGTGGACTTCAAGGTCTTCTCCGGCGCCGCCACCATGAAGGGCGGCCGTGTGGTGGCCTTGCGCATTCCCGGTGGCTCGGTGGAAGGCGGTGGTATCAGCCGTGGCGAAATCGATGCCTACACCGAGTTCGTCAAGATCTACGGGGCCAAAGGCTTGGCCTACATCCGCGTGAACGATCTGTCCAAGGGGCGTGATGGCCTGCAAAGCCCAATCGTCAAAAACATCCACGATGCGGCCTTGGCTGCCGTGTTGGAGCGCACCGGTGCCCAGAACGGCGATCTGATTTTCTTCGGTGCAGACAAGGAAAAGATCGTCAACGACGCGATCGGTGCCCTGCGCCTGAAGGTTGGGCATAGCGAGTTCGGCAAGAAGAACGGTTTGTTCACGGCCGGCTGGCGTCCGATGTGGGTGGTCGACTTCCCGATGTTCGAATTCGACGAAGAAAACGGGCGCTACACCGCGGTGCACCACCCGTTCACAGCCCCCAAGGCCGGTCACGAAGACTGGATGGTCACTGCCCCCGAGAAATGCATCTCGCAAGGCTACGACATGGTGTTGAACGGCTGGGAAATGGGTGGCGGCTCGGTCCGTATCCACCGCGCCGACGTGCAGCAAAAGGTGTTCGATGCCCTGAAAATCACACCGGAAGAAGCCCAGCTCAAGTTCGGCTTCCTGCTGGATGCCTTGCAATACGGCGCGCCTCCACACGGTGGCTTGGCCTTCGGTTTGGACCGTATCGTGACCTTGATGACCGGTGCAGAGTCCATTCGCGACGTGATCGCCTTCCCCAAGACCCAGCGCGCCCAGTGCTTGTTGACCCAAGCGCCGAGCCCTGTGGACGAAAAGCAGCTGCGCGAACTGCACATCCGCTTGCGCAATGTGGATTTGGCCAAAACAGCCTGAAACGTGGCGGGCCCGTTAGCGGGTCGTGCACAATGAAAGGGCGCCTCTATGGCGCCCTTTTTCATTGCGAGGCCCATGACGTTGCCGTACAAAATTCCTCAGTCGGTCCTGGTGGTGATCTACACGCCCCAGCACGAGGTACTGCTGATACGCCGTGTGGAGCCTGACCCCTTGGCGCCACCCTTTTGGCAATCGGTGACGGGGGCCAAAGACTTTCCTGAAGAGAGCTGGGCCGTCACCGCAGCCCGGGAGGTCTGGGAGGAGACGGGCCTCGACTGTCGACCTGGTGGTCCCCTCGAGCAAGGGCTGGTCGATTGGGAGCTCGAGAACGTTTATCCGATTTATCCCCGCTGGCTGTACCGATACGCTCCTGGCGTTACGCACAACACCGAGCGGGTGTTTGGCTTGGGGGTTCCGCACAAGCCCGATGTTCATTTGAGCCCGACGGAGCACACGGACAGCTGCTGGCTGCCCATGGCTGATGCAGCGGATCTCTGCTTTTCTCCTTCCAATGCGGAGGCCATCTTGATGCTGATGCACCGGGAACGGCTGCCCTTGGGGAGGAGCGAGGCATGACAAATTTGCGCGTTGTCACTTACAACATCCACAAGGGTGTGCAGGGTTTTGGCCCGATGCGCCGTTTAGAGATTCACAACCTCAGCCATGCGATGGCCGGCATGGAGGCCGATGTGCTGTGTTTGCAAGAAGTTCGCAAAATGCACCACGGGGAATCCCGGTATTTCCCGCATTGGCCTGAGGCGCCTCAAGCCGACTTTTTGGCTCCCGAGGGCTACCAAGCGGTGTACCGCACCAATGCAGTCACTCGGCACGGTGAGCACGGCAATGCCTTGCTGTCGCGATGGCCGGTGCTGACGCACCAACACGAAGATATGTCGGACCACCGCCTCGAGCAGCGGGGCCTTTTGCATGTGGAGTTAGATGTGGCAGGCCGCAGTGTGCATGTGCTGGTGGTTCATTTGGGGCTGATCCGGACGAGCCGGGCACGTCAACTGCAGCAGCTGGCTCGGTATGTGGAGCGTGAGATACCGCGACACTGCCCGTTGCTGGTCGCGGGCGACTTCAATGACCTCGGGCCTTGGGTGGCGAAGCAACTGGCAGGCGCTGAACTGCAGGCTCCAGTCACACGTCGCTGCGCGACCTTTCCCTCCCGGTTGCCGCTGGTGCAACTGGATCATGTGTTGGGCCGGGGCCTATTGCCCGCGGCCTCGCATGTGCCGCGCGGCCCGCAGTGGGCGCGCATGTCAGATCACCTACCCTTGGTGACGGAGTGGAATTTGCCTAGTGAGGGGCCGGCATGCTGAAGCCTCCCGAGGTCAGATCAGGCCATGTGCTGCATTTGTTGAGTGGCGGTGATGAGTTTTTTCCGGCGCTGGTGGGGGCCATCGATGCTGCCCAGCACGAGGTGCGACTGGAGACCTACATTTTTGATTTCAATGGCCAAGGTGCCGATGTGGCCGAGGCCTTGGCCCGGGCTGCGCAACGCGGAGTGGCGGTGTTTGTGGTGATGGATGGTGTGGGTACCCCTTATCTGCCCGCCCATTGGATGGATCGTTGGCGCCAGTGTGGAGTGCAGTGGCACCGCTACGCACCCTTCGGTTACACGGGGGTGTTGATTCCCGGCCGGTGGCGGCGTCTGCACCGCAAATTGTGTGTAGTCGATGGTCAGCGGGCGTTTTGTGGCGGTATCAACATCCTGGATGACAGGCTGGACCCCCACTTTGGCGCGCTCAGTGTGGCGCGACTCGACTACGCCGTGGCGGTGACAGGTCCGTTGGTCATGCAATGCCATGCGGTGATGGCCCAGTTTTGGGCCCGCCTTCAGGCGACCCGGCAGTTGGAGTCGCTTCAGTGGACCCGTGTGCGTCAGAGCTGGAAAGCCTTTCGGCTTTTGCCTTCGCCAAGCGATGCACAGGGCGCTTCCAAAGCGGACGATGGCAGCGTGCTGGCAGCCTTGCTCTTGCGCGATAACGTGCGCAACCGCACGACGATTGAGCGGAGCTATCTCAAGGCGATTGGCGCTGCCCGCGAACACGTGGTGCTGGCGAATGCCTATTTTTTACCCGGCGGCCGATTGCGGCGGGCACTGATCCACGCGGTAAAACGTGGGGTGCGTGTGCAGGTTGTGGTGCAAGGTCAATACGAGTATTTCATGCAGTACCACGCGGCTCGCCCGGTGCTGAGCCTTCTGGCTGCGCGGGGCGTGGAGATCCGTGAATACATGCCCGGTTTTTTGCATGCCAAAGTAGCGGTGGTTGACGGTGTGTGGGCCACCATTGGGTCGTCCAATCTCGATCCCCTGAGCTTGCTTCTGGCGAGAGAGGCGAATGTGGTGGTGCACGATGAAGAGTTTGCAGGCCGCCTGTCCGGCGCCCTGGAACAAGTGATTCAGGGTCACACCCGGCCGTGGGATCTGACGGCAGATGCCCATCGCCCCTGGTTTGAACGGGTGTTTGATCGGCTGGCCTACGGGGTGATGCGCCTGATCTTGCTATTTAGTGGGCGGCGCTATTAAATATATAGCGCTAGGCGCAATGTTTATAAGGGCCTTTTGCTAAAAACATTAAAAGTCAATCACTGGTACCATGGCGAGACTTTCATGACATCAAAATCCCTTATGAGCTCTACAGACGCGCTGGAAGGAACTCCGCTTTCCACACAAATCCGCCAACGATTGAAAGCCGCCCGCAAGCGCTTTCACGCAAACGACAACATTTCTGAATTCATTCAGCCCGGCGAGCTCGAGACTCTGCTGGATGAGGTCGAAGTGCAAATGCGCGGTGTGTTGAACAGCTTGGTGATTGACATTGAAAATGACCACAACACCGACAACACCGCGCGGCGTGTGGCCAAGATGTACCTCAATGAGGTATTTCGAGGTCGTTATGTGCCAGCGCCCACGATCACTGAATTCCCCAACGTCGGTCACCTCAATGAGTTGATGATCGTCGGACCCATCACGGTGCGCAGTGCATGCAGCCACCATTTTTGCCCGGTGATCGGAAAAATCTGGATCGGTGTGATGCCCAATGAGCACACCAATGTGATCGGTTTGTCCAAATACGCGCGCTTGGCCGAGTGGATCATGGGCCGTCCCCAGATTCAAGAAGAGGCGGTGGTGCAACTCGCCGACCTGATCCAGGAAAAGACCCAGCCTGATGGCTTGGCCATCGTCATGGAAGCCAGCCACTATTGCATGGCTTGGCGCGGCGTCAAGGACATGGACAGCAAAATGATCAACTCGGTCATGCGCGGTGTCTTCTTGAAAGACCCGAACCTGCGCCGTGAATTTCTCTCCCTTATTCCCCAGAAAGGCTAATGCCATGTTGGTTCGTTTGCTTTACGCCAGCCGCGCGATTGACTCTAATCCCGACGCGATTGAGGCCATCCTTTCACAATCGCGCAACTACAACCCGACCTGTGGCATTACCGGCATCCTGTGCTACGGGGGCGGTATTTTCTTACAGGCCATTGAAGGCGGGCGCATGGCCGTCAGTGAGTTGTACGGCCATATTCAAAGAGATACCCGTCACAAAGACGTCGTGTTGTTGCACTACGAGGAAATCACGGAGCGCCGCTTTGGTGGTTGGACGATGGGTCAGGTCAATATGTCCAAAATCAACACCAACATTCTGCTGAAGTACGCAGAGCGCCCAGAGTTGGACCCTTACTCGGTGTCCGGGAAAGTGTCTTTGGCGCTTTTGGAAGAGCTCATGGCCACTGCTTCCATTATTGGGCGTGCCTGACTTTTGTTTGATGCATGACGCTTGACAGGCCCAAGGTGGGTTTGTCGCTGCGTCGGCGCGTGCCCTCTTGAATCTGAGTTCCAGGTCCTTCCAAATACCCAAGGTGGGGTTGATCGCTTTGGAGTCCCTATGGGTGTACTGATCGGTTGTGATTTTTCCAGCAGCCCATCCAAGCGCAAAGGCATCGTGTGCGCGAAGGGGGCACAGACCGGTGGTCGCGTCGTATTGCACGGTCTGGAAAAACTCACATCTCTGGATGAGTTTTCAGCGTACCTTGAGAGTGAGCCCTCATGGCTTGGTGCCTTCGATTTGCCTTTTGGCTTGCCGCGTGAGCTGGTCGTGGCACTGGGTTGGCCACTAGACTGGGAAAACTGCATACGGCACTACGCAGCCTTGGGTCGCGATGACATCCGTACCGCTTTTGCTGCGTTTTGCGACGCGCGCCCCGTGGGTGGCAAATTCGCCCACCGCGCGACCGACTTTCCCGCGCAGTCCAGCCCCTCCATGAAGTGGGTGAACCCACCCGTAGCGTTCATGTTGCATGCGGGCGTACCCCGCTTGATGGCTGCCAACGCGTATTTCCCGGGCTTGCAAGCACAGCCAGCAGTGGCAGGTGCCAAACTCCGGGTAGCCTTGGAGGCCTATCCCGGGTTAATAGCAAAAGCAGTGTTGGGTAGCCGAAGCTACAAGAGTGATGACAAAGCCAAGCAAACACCGGAACGGTTGATTGCCCGCAAAGACCTCGTGAACGCGCTCGAAATGGGTCAGACCCGATGGGGCGTTCGTCTCAAGCTCAGCCATGCCCAGCGTGACGCGCTGGTCGATGACCCTAGCGGAGACAGCTTGGATGCCGTGCTATGTCTAGTTTTGGCAGCTTGGGCAGAGCTGCGCCACGTGGCGGGGGAGTCGCTTTACGGCTTGCCACCCACCATGGATCCACTGGAAGGTTGGATACTCTCAGCCTAGGTTGTGCCAGGCTAGCGCAAGTCTTATTCGGCTTTGAGGCCCACCGTCTCTTCGACTTTCACTGCCAGCTGAGAAATCGCCAGCGCGGCAGGGCTGCCGGGCATGGCTTGCAGCAGTAGTTGGCGTCGCATGATCGCCTGACGCACTGCGGGGTCTACAGGAATGTCTCCCATGTGGACTAATTTCACGTGTTTGCCCGTGTCGGTGGTGACGAACCGGTCCAACACCTGCTGCAGTTGGGTGGTAATTGCGCGCCCATCGCCCAAGCGGGCTGTCTGATTGATAACAAGACGAATCGTCTGTCGTTTCTGCTGCCCCACCAGTACTTTGATGGTGGCATAGGCATCGGTGAGGGACGTCGGTTCCGGAGTGGCTACCACCATCACTTCCGCAGCGAGAGAAACTGCGAACAACACCACGTCAGAAATCCCGGCTCCGGTATCGAGAATCACAACGTCGTAATGCGGTACCAAGCCATTCATGATCCGCAGGAAGTCGCCGCGTACCTCGGGCGTGAGACGTGAATACTCCACCATCCCTGATCCAGCCAGCAGTACTGAAAAGCCTCCCGGGGCACGAATGATGGCTTCTTCCAATTTCGCCTTGCCGGTGAATACATCGTGCAAGGTGATTTTGGGGTAGAGGTTCAACACCACATCGAGGTTGGCGAGGCCGAGATCGGCATCGAGCACCAAGACCCGCTGGCCCCGTTTGGCCATGGCAGCAGCCAAGTTGGCAGATACAAATGTTTTTCCGACGCCGCCTTTACCGCTGGTAACCGCGATGACTTTGCCAGATGGTTGCGTCGGCAACCCGGTGTTGCCTTCGGCAGAGTGGGGTGGGTTTAATACGTCAGACATCAGAATACCCTCTGCATGGGGCCTGCACCCGTATTGTTGGGTGGTTCATTTGAAACGCTTTCAATCCACGCGGGATCACCCAAAGACAGGTGACCGAACAAGAGATTTTTTTCTTCGGCACTGACATAGATCTCTTGTTGTTGGTCGAGGAAGATGCGGTTACGCCCCTCTTTTTTGGCACGATAGAGTTGTAAATCGGCACGCTCCGACCAGAGTGAGCCGGTAGACCTGACCCATTCAGGGGCATAGGCGCCGCCAATACTCACCGTCACTTTGATACTGAGGCCGGGCGCAATTTGGATGGAGAGGTTTTCAATTTGTGCCCTGATCCGCTCCGCAACGACTTTGCCGTAACCTGTGTGGCAACTCGGCAGCATGACAGAAAACTCTTCTCCGCCCAATCTGGCGACCGTGTCCATCGGTCGGACACATCCGGTCAGAGTTTTGGCAATGACCTGGAGTACTTGGTCCCCAGCTTGGTGGCCGTAGGTGTCGTTCACCTTCTTGAAGTGATCAATGTCCAGCATCAACAGAAGTGCTGGTTCACCCGACCGTGCGACCACGTCAATTGACCGCTCCAGAACCCCCGAGAAATGACGCCGATTGGCGAGTCCGGTCAGTGGATCCCGCAAGGACAGCTCGCAAAGGCCATCGATAACGGCTTGCAAATAAGCCTCTGGTGAATCCGCTGCCGAAGGGAGTGACACGGTGGTGTCGTGCTCCAAAAGCGCTCGTGCGTTCTCCAGCCGCAAATGATGCAGCTGTATGGCAGGGTAGGGGTTTTGTTTTTCCACGATCAGGTTTTGGCGTGTTTCAAAGTCTAACAGGAAGCGTTGAATTTCCCGCTCACCGCGGCGAACGCCTTGGGGTTAAAAAGACCGGTTATCTCAGGCTAGTTGTGGCCACTGGAGGTTCCACAAACAGTGCATGCCGGATTGCGGGGCAGTCGCATATCGCTCCATTCCATTGACAGTGCATCCAGCAACAAAATCCGGCCGCTCAAAGTGCCCGGAACCTGTAGCAGCAGTTTGAGCGCTTCCGCCGCTTGCATGGCACCGATGATTCCAACCAAAGGCGCAAAAACACCCATGGTGGAGCATTGAGTGGCCGGTGGCGGGTCGTCGGGCGGGAACGCGCACGCGTAACACGGGGCGTTGGGTGTGCGATGGTCGAAGACGGTGATTTGCCCGGCAAACCGGATGGCAGCCCCTGATACGAGTGGTACCCGATGGTGGACACATGCCGCATTGACCGCCTGGCGGGTTTCGAAATTGTCACTGCAGTCCAGCACCACATCCATCTGCGCCACGTGAGCTATCAGCCAGTCGGTATCGGCTCGAACCTGCAAAGGATGGACCTCGGTCAGCGGGTTGATAGCAGCAAGACTGCCGGCCGCAGAAGCAACTTTGGGTCGGCCAATCGCATCCGTTGCGTGAATGATTTGCCGTTGCAAATTGGTCAGGTCGACAACATCGGGGTCTGTCAGGGTGATCTGACCGACGCCCGCAGCCGCAAGATAGAGAGCAGCGGGGGCACCTAGTCCGCCCGCACCCACTATCAAGACATGACTGTCGCAAATCCGGGTCTGTCCCTCGATCCCGATTTCATCGAGCAAGATGTGCCGCGAATATCGCAGCAGTGCCTCGTCCTGCATCGGCCGGTCAGTTGTCTTTGGCTTCTTCTTTGCGCTCCACCTGGGTCTTGCTGACCAGAACAGGCTTGCCCTTCAGGTGGTTGATGGCCTGGATCAGCTGAAAGTCTTTGTCTGAGCCAAACTCAGGCACTTTACGCTCCGAGGCGGGTTTGCGTGACTCTTCCTCCAGGCGCTTCAAGGCCTCCTCACGGGCTTTTTCGCGAGCGGTGTCTTTTTTCTCTTCGCCTTGTCCGCTGGAGAGGTGCTTTTCCAAATCGGCCTCGCGCATGCGCAACGCCGCAAATGGACTACCTTCTTCGGTTTCATCCACCATCAGGTCCGGCACGATGCCCTTGGCCTGGATGGAGCGTCCGTTGGGCGTGTAATACCGCGACGTAGTGATTTTTAGCCCTGTGTCAGGGCCCAAAGGCCGGAAGGTTTGCACCGAGCCTTTGCCGAATGACTGGCTACCCATGATCGTGGCGCGTTTGTGGTCTTGCAATGCACCCGCCACGATTTCACTGGCGGATGCCGAGCCTTCATTGACCAGAACCACCATAGGTACTTTCTTCAAGGCAGCAGGCAACGTCTTCAATGCCTCTGCGCCAGACAAGCCACGTATGTCACTGGCTGTAGCCCGCAGGACCTGCTTGCTTTCTGGGGTCTGGCCATTGGTGGATACCACCGTGACGTTATCAGGCAAAAAGGCCGCCGACATGGCTACCGCGGAGGTCAGCAGGCCGCCGGGGTCATTGCGCAGGTCTAGCACCATGCCTTTGATTTTGGGGTCTTGCTTGTAGAGTTCGTCCACTTTCTTGGCGAAGTCTTCGAAGCTGCGTTCCTGGAATTGACTCACGCGGATCCACGCGTAGCCTGGCTCCACTACTTTTCCACGGACGGATTGCTGCTTGATTTCCTCCCGGATGATCGTGACCGGGAAGGTGCGGTTTTCTTCCTTGCGGAAGATGGTCAGAAGCACCTTGGTATTGGGCTCGCCACGCATCCGTTTCACGGCTTCGTTGAGGGTCAGCCCTTTGACCGCGGTGTCATCGATTTTGGTGATCAAGTCATTGGTTTTGAGGCCTGCTCGGAAGGCGGGAGATCCTTCGATGGGCGAAACGACTTTGACAAGGCCATCCTCTTGGGTGATTTCGATCCCGACACCCACAAACTTTCCGGAAGTGCCTTCCCGGAATTCTTTGAATGCCTTTTTATCGAAATACTGAGAATGCGGATCCAGACTCGCAACCATCCCAGTGATGGCGTCGGTGATCAGTTTTTTCTCGTCTACAGGTTCCACATAGTCACTCTTGACCATTCCGAACACAGTCGCAAGCTGCTGTAGCTCTTCCAGCGGCAAGGGGGCGAGTGAATTGCGCGCAACGGTTTGCAACGAAACGGTGGTGAGTGCACCAGCAACAACCCCTAATGCAACCCAGCCGGTGATTTTTAGTTTGTGACCCATAGTTTTTCCTGTGTCGTCTCAATATACACCTTGGAGTTGCAACCCTCATACCAGTTCCGCGAAGACCTGCAAAAACGCCCGCTGTAGCGGGCGTTTAATGAGAATCTCCGGGTATCAGGCCTTGCCTTGGGATGCAACTGCTGCCGCTGCCTTGGCTGCTGCCTCCGCATCGCCGAGGTAGTAGTGGCGAATCGGCTTGAGGTTTTCGTCGAGCTCGTAAACCAATGGAATGCCATTGGGAACGTTGACGCCGACGATGTCATCGTCAGAAATGTTGTCCAAGTACTTGATCAATGCGCGGATCGAGTTGCCGTGCGCTGCCAGCACAATGCGCTTGCCTGCCTTGATGGCAGGGGCAATCGATTCATTCCAGAAGGGAATTACACGGTCTACCGTGTCTTTCAGGCATTCCGTGAGCGGGATTTGTTCTGCAGGGAGCTTAGCGTAGCGGATATCCGAGCGTTCGCTGCGGGGGTCTGTGGCTTCCAGCGCAGGTGGCGGCGTGTCGTAGCTTCGGCGCCATACCAAGACTTGCGCGTCGCCGTACTGTTTGGCCATGTCGGTTTTGTTCAAACCCTGCAAGGCGCCGTAGTGGCGTTCATTGAGGCGCCAGCTGTGCACGACCGGCAGCCATGTGCGGTCCATTTCATCGAGTGTGTGCCACAAAGTGCGGATAGCGCGCTTGAGCACGCTGGTGTAGGCCACATCAAATTCATACCCCTCAGCTTTGAGCAGTCGCCCTGCATTTTTGGCTTGTTCAACCCCGGTAGGTGTGAGGTCTACATCGGTCCATCCGGTGAAGCGATTTTCAAGATTCCAAGTGGATTCGCCGTGGCGTACGAGGACTAATTTGTACATGGGTGTGCGTTCAAACGTTGATAAAACCGGCCGGAGTGTCCGTCAGCTGGAGGAGCTCCATTCTAAAATGGCGTCTCCGAGCCAAGTAACCAAGAAGGAACAAAGTGAAATTTTTTATCGATAACTGGATGCTGATCGCGATCGCACTGTCGTCTGGCGGCTTGCTGCTGTGGCCCGTGTTCCAGGGCGCGACTGCAGTGGGCATTGACTCCGGCAAGGCCATTCAGTTGATTAACCGTGAAAAAGCCAACGTGGTGGATGTGTCTGACGCTGCCGAGTTTGCTGCCGGTCACATCGTTGGTTCCAAGAATCTCCCGCTCGCTGACTTGGAGGCGAAGCTCGCAGGCGCCGTGAAAAACAAAGGCTTGCCCTTGGTGCTGGTTTGCCAAAGCGGTGCGCGGTCTGCCAAGGCAGTCAACATTGCCAAGAAACTGGGTTACGAGCAGGCCCAATCGATGCAGGGTGGGCTTAAAGCGTGGAAATTGGCTAACCTCCCAGTTGAAAAAGCCTGATCCGGGCTGACGATCTAAAGGAATGAGCTCCATGCAAGCCGTGAAGATGTACACCACCGCCGTCTGCCCTTACTGCGTGCAGGCCAAGCGCATTTTGAAATCCAAAGGCGTGGACACGATCGAAGAGATTCGTGTCGACGCCAACCCCGATGAGCGCATGAAGATGATGGAGCTCACCGGGCGACGCACAGTGCCCCAAATTTTCATTGGCGATACCCACGTGGGTGGTTGCGACGATTTGATGGCGTTGGACAGCAGTGGCGGCTTGCTGCCTTTGTTGGGCGCTGTAGCCTGACATAATTCTCACCAACGAATTCTGTTTTCGTAGCCCGTCGGCGTTGTGCCGGCGGGCTTCTGTTTATTTAGAGAGACCTCAGACATGGCTGACCAAGATCCCGTTTTCCAGATTCAACGCGTCTACCTCAAGGAGGCATCGTTGGAGCAACCCAACTCTCCTGCGATTTTGTTGGAGCAAGAGCAGCCATCCGTAGACATCCAGCTCGGCGTTGAGGCAGCTCCTGTCGCAGACGGCGTGTACGAGGTGTGTGTGACAGCTACCGTGCAGACCAAAATCAAAGACAAAACCGTCTTCTTGGTAGAAGCCAAGCAGGCCGGAATTTTTGAAATCCGCAACCTGGGCCAGGAACAACTGAGCCAGATCATGGGCATTGCTTGCCCGCAAATCGTGTACCCCTACCTGCGCGGTAACGTGGCGGACCTGATTCAACGCGGTGGTTTCCCACCGGTCCACCTCTCGGAAATCAACTTCCAAGCCATGTACGAGCAGCAGCAAATGGAAGCTGCGGGCGCTGCTGCGGGCACTTTGCCGCAATAACGTGGTTCAGAGAGGTTGTGGCCTCTCGCCCATGTTTTATCAGCGCAAGTCGCTATGAAAATCATAGTCATCGGCGCAGGTGCCTGGGGTACGGCGCTCGCCATCAGCGCTGCCCGCAATGAACGGCAAGCGCACACAGTGACCTTGTGGGCGCGAGATGCCGTTGCGGTGCAACAGATGGCGGCCGAGCGCATGAACCACCGCTACTTGCCCGGTTGCGGCTTTCCGCCGGCTTTGAATGTCACGAACGAAGACATTTCCACGCTGTTGGCTCCGCCCGATGGTCGCGGCTTTGATCTTGTGATCATCGCCACGCCCATGGCCGGGTTGCGGTCCACCTTGCAACAAGTGGCTCACACGCACTGCACTGTTGCTTGGTTGTGTAAGGGATTTGAAGCGCCCTTGGCGCCGGGTGCACCGGGTTTGCTGGGGTACGAGGTTTTGCAGTCCGTTGCTCCACATTTGCAAGCGGGGGTATTGAGTGGACCCAGCTTTGCCCAAGAAGTGGCCGCCGGACAGCCGACCGCTTTGGTTGCCGCCAGCCCGCATGAGCCGGTGCGGCGCGTGCTGGTCGAGGCCTTTCACAGCCCTGAACTCCGTGTGTATGCCAATGAAGACGTTGCAGGGGTAGAGGTCGGCGGCGCAGTGAAAAATGTGCTCGCAATCGCAACAGGCTTGTGCGATGGCCTTCATCTCGGGCTCAATGCTCGTGCCGCCCTGATCACCCGGGGCTTGGCAGAAATGACCCGGCTTGGCGTAGCACTCGGTGCGAAAGCTGAAACTTTTATGGGCCTGAGCGGATTGGGAGATTTGGTCCTTACCGCCACGGGTGACCTGTCGCGCAACCGCAAGGTGGGCCAAGCCTTGGCAGCTAACAAAACGCTGGAGCAGGCGGTGGCGGAATTGGGTCATGTGGCCGAAGGTGTGTACAGCGCGCGTACCGTATGGCAACGCGCAAGCACCTTGGGTGTACCGATGCCGATCACCCAAGCGGTGGTGGGCTTGCTGGACGGGCAGTTAAAAGCCCATCAGGCAGTCGCTGCGCTGATGGGCCGGGGGCCGGTTTCCGAGGTTTACTAGGCTCAGGTATCGCTCGCCACTTTGGCGGCGATGTGGGCCATCGCCTCTTCAACCTGATCGACCAAAACTAGGCACAACTCCCCGGGCTGGAGTTTGTTCATGGCTGAGTCGATCGCAAGAAACTCGCCGAATACCTCGGATTGTTCTTTGGTTCGCTTGGCGCTGGCCAAGCCTTCACGCAGCAAGGCTAGAACCTCGCCATCATTGCGGCCCCGTTGGCATTGGTCTTCGAACATCACGACTTCGTCGAATGCATCGCCCAGGATTTCCGTTTGTTGGCGGATGTCCTGGTCGCGGCGGTCACCGGCGCCACTGATCACGACAGATCTGCGTGTAGCAGGCAAGGCTTGCACCGCTTGTACGAGTGCCAGCATCGCATCAGGGTTGTGGCCGTAATCGGCGATCACGGTGGCACCGCGGTACTTGAACAGGTTGAACCGCCCAGCAGCGTTGTGGCTGTCATTGGCGAAATTGGCCAAGCCTTTGCGGATCACATCCCACGAAATACCCAAAGACCAAGCCGCTGCCACGCTGGCCATCACGTTATCGACCTGGAAGCCAATGGCGCCGTTCAGGGTGATCGGTACTTCGCTCAGTGCAGTCTTTTGCAGCGTGTCGCCCTTGCTGGCGACAATGTGACCGCCTTCCACGTAGACGACGGCTTGACCTTGTGCACGGTGGGTGGCCATCACCGGATGGGTAATGTCCGCCGCAAAGAAAATTACTTCTCCTTTGCACTTGGGTGCCATTTTTGCCACGATCGGGTCTGCTGCATTGAGCACGGCGGCCCCGGTGGGCGCGACGTTTTGCACAATGACACGCTTGAGCACGGCCAACTCATTGACCGTCGTAATGAAGTTCAAGCCGAGATGGTCACCACTACCGATGTTGGTCACGACCGCCACGTCACAGTGGTCAAAAGCCAAGCCTTCCCGAAGAATGCCACCGCGCGCCGTTTCCAATACGGCGGCATCGACGTCCGGGTGTAGCAACACGCTCTTGGCGCTCTTGGGGCCGCTGCAGTCACCTGTGTCGATGCAGTCGCCGTTGACGTAAACACCGTCGGTATTGGTCATGCCGACTCGCATGCCGTTCTGATTCAGCAAGTGAGAAATGAGGCGAACGGTTGTTGTTTTACCGTTGGTGCCGGTCACGGCCACGATGGGAATGCGACCGTTCTGCCCTTTTTTGAACATGCTGCCAATGATGGCTTCGCCCACCGCGCGGCCTTTGCCAAAAGAAGGCGACAAATGCATGCGCAAGCCCGGCGCTGCGTTGACCTCGACAATGCCGCCGCCTTGTTCTTCCAGCGGGCGCAAAATGGAGTCACACACCACGTCCACACCGCAAATATCCAAGCCCACCATGTGAGCAGCAGCGATGGCGCGAGCGGCCACTTCCGGGTGCACATCATCGGTCACGTCTGTGGCGGAGCCACCGGTCGACAGATTTGCGTTATTGCGCAAATTCACCCGTTGGCCTTTGGCGGGCACCGAGTCTGCGTTGAAGCCTTGGTTCGCGAGGGTTGTTTTCGCGATTTCATCAAAACGGATTTTGGTGAGCGAGGTGGAATGCCCCGAGCCACGTCTTGGGTCAGCGTTCACCTGGGCCACCAGTTCCGCAATGGTGTGCACCCCATCGCCCACCACTTTGGGCGGGTCCCGGCGGGCTGCCGCAACCAATTTGTCGCCTACCACCAGCAAGCGGAAATCATTGCCCGGCATGAAGCGTTCGACCAGAACGTCATCGCGGAATTCTTTGGCGACTTCAAAAGCCCGGATCAATTGTTCCCGGCTAGTGATGTTGACGGTGACGCCTTTGCCCTGGTTGCCGTCGTTGGGCTTGACCACGACGGGCAAACCGATTTCTTGAGCTGCGGCCCACGCGTCATCCGCATCGACCACAGAGCGCCCACCGGGCACCGGCACACCTGCCGCAGCCAATAGTTTTTTGGTGAGTTCCTTGTCTTGCGCGATGGCTTCAGCGATCGCGCTGGTCACATCCATTTCAGCGGCTTGGATACGACGTTGCTTGCTGCCCCATCCGAGGCGCACCATGCTGCCTTCGGTCATGCGGCTGTAAGGGATTCCACGTGCCACTGCCGCGTCCACAATGGAGCCTGTGCTTGGCCCGAGGCGGACATCTTCATCCAGCTCGCGCAGGGCTTCGAGGGCAGCTTGCAAGTCAAAGGGCGTATCGTGCAGCGCGGAGTTGCAGAGTTTTTCTGCCCACTCCATCGCCAAGTGGCCGACTTCCTCCTCGCTGTATTCCACAACCACCTGGTAGACGTGTTTGTCGACCGTCGGTGTGGTGCAGCTGAAGGTCACCGGGCAGCCGGCCTGGGCTTGCAGGCCCAATGCGACCAACTCCAAAACGCGGGCCAAAGACACGCTTTCCAAATGACCTACCGGTTGAAATGGGCTGACCTCCGGAAAGCGCGCGCGGAGTTTGGCCTCAAAGCCCGGGATGGAGGACACGGCGTCCTCTTCCGCGGTGCAAATCACAACCGATTGAATGGCGGTGTGGTGGCTCCACAAGTTGGGGCCGCGTAATGCGCGAATGCGGGTAACTTCCATGGCTGAGCTCAGTAAGGTGTTTTCTTGGGGGTGGACTCGAAGGTGCGCAAACCGGCACCGATCAACTCCACCGGGATGTCGAGTGCCCACGCTGCGCCGATCGCTGCCATGACCATCTCTGGCTTTTCCGCCTTCGCAGGTTTGAGGGTCGAGAGTGGGATCATCGAAATATCCTTTTCGCCTTGCGCCAGGACAATCTCGCCGGCGCGCAGAAACACGGTCCGCCCGCCGTTGTTGCGGTGCGTCTGTATGGCGGGTGTTGTCTCGTCCAGGGCGTAGAAAATGACCTTGCCGTCGCACAGCTCAGCCAGCTCCACCACTTGCGCGTCTGCCGCATTGAGCACCGCAGTTCCGCTGGGCAGCACCACATCGACCTGCGTGCGCGCTACTTTGTACGCCTGCTCCGCATCCAGAATGTCAAACTCCGCCAGATCCTGGGTGCTGCTGATATCCGTCACCACACCCACGGCACATCGGTCGTAAGCCAAGCCCTCTGCCAGGATCATGCGGCTGCTGTTTTCAAACACCGCCGCTTGCACCGAGCGGTTGATCAGCACGCGCTGGCTCGGTTCCCAATGGGCGCTATCGCGAGAGTCAATTTGGCGCCCGTCGAGGTACAGGCCCTCGCTGCACGCCAGGCCCACATGCTTGCCACTGATGTGGACCAACCAGGCAATCAGGCGCGCAAGCCGGCCTGTATGTTGGGTGCCGGTGACTCCGATGACAGGAATCCGCGCTTCCGCGTCCGGGGTGAACAAATGCTCCACGATGGCCTTGCCGACATTGCGCGGGGTACCTACCGCTGGCTTGATGTGAAACAGCAGGCCGGGGCTGGCATTGACCTCGATGACCGCGCCGCGCTGGCTCTTGAGGGGCTTGGAGCAATCCTCCAGCACCATGTCAATGCCGGCAATATCCAGGCCCACCACCCGCGCTGCCAATGCCGCAGCGGCGGCAACTGTGGGGTGCACCTCGTCGGTCACATCCCACGCGACGTTGCCATTGCGCTGAATCAAAACACGTTGCCCACTCGCCGGAACCGACTCAGGTGTAAGCCCTGCACGGCGCAACACCAGTTGGACCTCGGGGCTTTTCTCGGGTTCTATGGGGGAGAGCGGCAATTCTTCAGCTTCGCCACGGCGGGGGTCGCTGTTGATCTGGGTATTCACCAATTGGGTGACGGTGGATTGGCCATCACCGGTGACCCACGCAGACTCGCCACGGGCTGCAGCAACCACCTGTTTGCCCACCACCAACAGGCGGTGCTCATCGCCGGGGATGAACTTTTCGACAATCACGCTGCCACTGCTTTGCTCTTTCGCTACATGGAAGGCGGTTTCTACACTGGCTTGGTCGGATAGGTCCAGTGTGACACCCCGTCCGTGGTTCCCATCGTAGGGTTTGACGGCGACTGGCAAGCCGATGTCTTGAGCGGCTTCCCAGGCTTTTTCAGGGGAGTTCACCAAGGCGCCTTCCGGCACCGGCACGCCACAAGCCTTCAGGAGGCTCTTGGTTAGATCTTTGTCACTGGCGATTTCTTCTGCAATGGCAGACGTCTGGTCGGTTTCTGCCGTCCAGATCCGGCGTTGGGCAATGCCGTAGCCCAGTTGCACCAGGTTACCCTCGGTCAGCCGGATAGATGGAATGCCGCGATCGGTGGCTGCATCCACGATATTGGAGGTGCTAGGCCCGAGACACAGGGAGTCGACCATGTCGCGCAACTCGGTCAATTGGGCTTCTAGGGCGTAGGCGGTGTCGTTGATGGCGGCCATGATCAAATCGCGGGCCACCACCAGCGCCTTGCGCCCGATTTGCTCTTGCCGGGTGCGGAAGGCAATTTTGTAGACCCCGGGCTTGGACATCTGGCGCGCTTTGCCAAAACTGGTCTGCATCCCGCTGAGGTTTTGAATCTCAAGGGCTACATGCTCCATGATGTGAGCGGCCCATGTGCCTTCACGCAAGCGCTCCAGAAAGCCGCCGCGCACTCCGGGACTGCATTTGTGCTCAATCAAGCCGGGTAGCCAAGTCGTCAAGCGCTCGTAAAAGCCGGGCAGCGTGTTGGAAGGGAAGTCTTCCAGCTCACCGATGTCCACCCAAGCCTCGATCACCGGGCGATAGGTCCAGATATTGGGGCCACGAAGGTGTGTGACCCGCAGGATTTCAATATTTTTCTTGGCTGTCATGGCTTATTGGGAAAGAGCGGTCCACCATTGTTACGCGCAATGCGTTGAGTATTCTCGCTCACAGAAGCGGCTCACTTCGACTGCTGTGCGCTTGCGCGTAGTATCGACGGCCTGAAGATGGGCGGCCCGTCAGGCCCGCCACTTTGAAAAACTGACTCAAATTCATCCTTTTTTGCGATCCATGACTTCCGAAGCCTCTGCTTTTTCTACGCTATCCGGCGATTTGCCTTCTGCCTGGCGGGAAGCGGTTCAAAAACAACTCCGTCCCCATGAGAACGTCTTGGCTGCGCTGGAGGTTGACCTCGACCAACAACTGCACTTTGTGAAGGGTCTGGTGCTGCTCACCAACCAGCGGTTGCTCTCCTGTGAGGGGGCAACCCAGATCTGGTCTGGCTGGGACTTACAAGCCGGGCAGACGCTGCTGCATCACGATCATGCGGGTGTGGGGCATCTGAACCTGGTGGATGCCAGCGCATTGCGCGGCAGCTGGCGGTTTACCCTGGGGCAGAACCTGCAAGCAATTCGCTTGGTCGATCAATTCCAGTCCCAGCTTGAGAGCACCGTGTCTGGCAAGCCCCTGGCCCAAGCCCTCACCCAGGTGTGCCCGAGCTGCAAGGCGCCGCTGGACCCTGAGCAGGAAGAGTGCCCGGTGTGTACAAAAGTGGTTCACACGCCGCCCAGCACCTGGACTTTGTTCCGCCTGTGGCGCTTTGCGCGCCCCTACCGCGGGCAGCTCCTCCTTGGCTTTTTCCTGACGCTGTTGGGCACTGCGGCCAATTTGGTTCCGCCGTATCTGACGATGCCGTTGATGGACAACGTGTTGATCCCCTTCCAGAACGGCCAAAAAATTGATCCGATGCTGGTGGGCATGTACATGGGCGGCTTGTTGGGGTCGGCGCTGCTGGCATGGGTCTTGAGTTGGGCCAAGACGTACATCCTGGCGCTTGTCTCGGAGCGTATTGGCGCCGACTTGCGCACTACGACCTACGAACACCTTTTACGCCTGTCGCTCGAATATTTCGGTGGCAAGCGGACCGGGGATTTGATGTCGCGCATCGGCAGCGAAAGTGACCGGATCTGCGTGTTTTTGTCGCTGCACCTGCTGGACTTCGCCACCGATGTGATCATGTTGACGATGACTGCCATCATCCTCTTCTCCATCAACCCCTGGTTGGCGGTAGTGACCTTGGTGCCGCTCCCTTTCATTGCCTGGATGATCCACTTTGTGCGGGATCGCCTGCGCACCGGGTTCGAGAAAATCGACCGTGTGTGGGGCGAAGTCACCAATGTGCTGGCCGACACCATTCCCGGCATCCGGGTGGTGAAGGCGTTTGCGCAAGAGACCCGCGAAGCCAGCCGCTTCCGCGAAGCCAACAAGCACAACTTGGTGGTCAATGACCGCATCAACAAAATCTGGTCTCTGTTTTCGCCCAGCGTATCGTTTTTGACCGAGCTGGGCCTCTTGGTGGTGTGGGCGTTTGGTATCTGGCAAGTGTCCAAGGGGGAGATCACCGTCGGTGTTTTGACGGCATTCATTGCCTACATCAGCCGCTTTTACGGACGCTTGGATTCCATGAGCCGCATCGTGTCGGTAACCCAAAAGTCAGCCTCTGCAGCCAAACGGATTTTTGACATTCTGGACCACGTGTCCAGCGTGCCAGAGCCGGTGAACCCTGTGCCGATGGGCGCGGTTCAGGGCAGTATTGAAGTGCGCGATGTGGGCTTTCGCTACGGCAATCGCGAGGTCAATCGTGGCATCAATCTGAAAATCGCACCCGGAGAAATGGTGGGCCTCGTGGGCCACAGTGGTTCTGGCAAAAGCACGCTGGTCAATCTGATTTGCCGTTTCTACGACGTATCAGAGGGCGCGATTCTGGTGGACGGTGTGGACATCCGGTCGTATGCCATTTCGGACTACCGCCAGAACATTGGCCTGGTACTGCAAGAGCCGTTTTTGTTCTTCGGCACGATTGCGGACAACATCGCTTATGGCAAGCCTGATGCGACCCGTGCGCAAATCATCGCAGCAGCCCGGGCGGCCCATGCCCATGAGTTCATTTTGCGTTTGCCCCAAGGGTATGACTCCATGGTGGGGGAGCGCGGCCAAGGCTTGTCCGGTGGCGAGCGCCAACGTATCTCGATTGCGCGTGCGCTGCTGATTGACCCCCGGATACTGATCCTCGATGAGGCCACCTCCTCCGTGGACTCAGAGACCGAGAAAGAGATTCAAAAAGCGTTGGAGAACCTGGTGCAAGGCCGCACCACGATTGCCATTGCGCACCGCTTGTCGACCCTGCACCGTGCGGACCGCTTGGTCGTGCTGGATCGCGGCAAGGTGGTGGAAGAGGGCACCCATGATGCGCTGATGGCGACCGAGGGCGCGTATTTCAACCTGTACCAAGCCCAAGCCCGTAACAACCTGATTGAGGAGGCCGCATGAGCGCGCTCTACACCGTGACCGCCAGCCGCTTTGCGCTAGAGCGCACCCCTTTTGGCAAGCTGGTGCTGACCAATGAAGCAGGGGAGCGCTTTGAAGGCGTGGTGCCGGTGCGCGCCTTTCCGATCCAGTCGCCTGAGGACGGTATCTCGATCGTGAGCCAGGACGGCAAAGAGGTGGGCTGGGTGGACCTGCTTGCCGATGTCCCGCAACCCGCACAAGACCTGATTCGCGCGGAATTAGCCACCCGTGAATTCATGCCGGTGATTGAGCGCATCGTGTCGGTGACCAGCTTTTCAACACCCTGCACTTGGTCAGTAGAAACCAACCGTGGTCCTACAGACTTTGTGCTCCGGGGTGATGAGGACATCCGCCGGATTGGCAAAGGCAACGCCTTGCTGATCGCCGATGCGCATGGCATCCAATACCTGGTGCGGGACCAGTTCGCCATGGATGCCCAAGGCAAAAAAATCCTCGACCGCTTTCTGTGATGTCACCCGCCGCATCAAGCGGGGTGCGGTAGCTGGACCGTTGTCACCCATTCCAAAGTCATGGTGGCTTTGCCGTGCGTGTGGCGACTCAGGCTTTGAGTTTGAACCCCGATAGGTGCTGTGCCAAATGCATGGCATGCGCCTGCTCGTAGTCCAGTTTGCCTAGTGTGCCGTAGGCAAAATGCGGTTGCAGCGGCTTTGTCCAGGCGGTAAACGCAGCCATGGCATTTTGTAGCCGGTCCAGCGATGCGGTAGCGGGGACGTCTGCCGCCAGTGGAGGCGCACCGGGTATGGGCTCCGCAAGGTTGTGGATCATGCGGCCCCGCCATTGAAAAAAGCGGAAGGCTGCGGCGCCAGCCGTGTTTTGAAATACGGCTGACTTGGGCTCCGGAAACCCGGTCATGGAGAACTCAATGCTCTGCGCGCAATGCTCGAGAGTCTGGCTCCAAGACCAAACGGCGTTGGAGTCCAGCGGTGCAGCACTCAAGCGCTGGAGCTCGTCTGCCACCTGCTGCAGGGTGCTGAATTGCAAGCCCCGGTCTTCGCCCGCAGCGCACGCTGTCAGTGTGCCGCTGGCCACCAAGGCAGCCAGCCCGGCACTGCGCTTCAAGTAGCGTCTTCTCTGCAAATCCGGCGATACGTGCATGGCAGGCGCCCTTTTAAATTTCCATGTTGTCGATGAGGCGTGTGCTGCCCAGGCGGGCCGCCGCCAGCACCACTTTGGCATCGCTTGGCTGCGGGGTCTGCAAGTCCGACTGGCGGCGCACTGCTACATAGTCAGGCATCCAGCCGGCGACTCGCAGCGCTTGCATGCCCTCGTTTTCCAGTCGCGCGAGGTCGGTTTCGCCGGATCGCACAGCGGTCACGATGCCACGCAAGATGCCAGACAACAACAAGGCCTCCTCCCGCTGTGCCGGAGTCAGGTAGCCATTGCGGCTGGAGAGCGCCAGGCCTGCCTCGTTACGCTGGGTCTCACCGCCGACCACGTCGATCGGCAAAGCGAACTGCTTGACCATATTGCGGATCACCATCAGCTGCTGGTAGTCCTTTTTGCCGAAAAGGGCGGTACGCGCTTGGGTGACTGCCAGCAACTTCATGACCACCGTACACACCCCGATGAAAAAACCGGGGCGGAAGTGGCCTTCCAGAATATCCGCCAGCTCAGTCGGAGGGTGCACCTTGAAAGTTTGCGCCTGAGGGTAAAGCTCGCTCTCTTTGGGGGCAAACACAATATCGCAACCCGCCGCTTCCAGGTGTTGGCAATCTGCTTCCAGGGTCCGGGGGTAGGTGTCGAAATCTTCGTGCGGTGCAAATTGCAGCCGGTTCACAAAGATGGTGGAAATCGTCACATCGCCCAGCGGCTTGGCCTGGCGCACCAGGGCCAAGTGGCCAGCATGCAAGTTGCCCATGGTGGGCACGACGGCTGGGTGACGGTACTGGCTGAGTGCCTCGCGTAGCTCAGAAATAGTGTGAATCAGTTGCATCGTTTCTCACCACGCGTGGACAGCGTCGTCCGGAAAACTGCCGTTTTTGACTGCGGCCACATAGGCCTCCATGGCTCCACGGATACTGGTGGCTTCCAGCATGAAGTTGCGGACGAACTTCGGGTTCTTGCCCAGGTTCACCCCCAGCATGTCATGCAGCACCAGCACCTGACCGGCGGTGCCCTTGCCGGCTCCGATACCGATGGTGGCGCACTGCGGCAACTCACGGGTCAGCTCGGCAGACAAGGGGGCTGGCACCATCTCCAGCACCACCATGCTGGCACCCGCGTCTTGCAGTTCGTGCGCCTGCTTTTTCATGGTGTCGGCAGCCGCATCACCACGGCCTTGCACCCGGTAGCCGCCTAGGGCGTGCACGGTCTGCGGCGTCAGGCCCAAATGGGCACACACCGGGATGCCGCGCTGCACCAAGAAGTGCACTACTTCGGTGGTCCAGCCGCCGCCTTCGAGCTTGACCATGTGCGCGCCCGCCTGCATGAGCACGCTGGCACTGCGGATGGCTTGCTCTTTGGATTCCTGGTAGCTGCCGAAGGGCAAGTCGCCAATCAGCCATGCGGTGCCTTGGGCACGGCGCAGGCCGCGGGCCACGCTCTCGGTGTGGTAGGCCATGTCCTCGAGGGTGACGCCCACGGTGCTGTGGCGTCCCTGGCAGACCATGCCGAGGGAGTCACCCACCAAAATGCACTCCACGCCTGCCGCGTCCGCCACCGCCGCAAAGGTGGCGTCGTAGGCGGTCAGCATGGTGATTTTTTCACCCCGGGTGTGTATCTCCTGGATGCGGGGCAAACTGATGGGCTTGCGTGTGGACGGCGCTGACGCAGGGGGCAGCGTGCCGTAGGGAGTCGCGTTGGTTGCGCTAGAGGCTTGTTCACCGGTCGGGTTCAGGGCCATGGGGGACTCCAAAAATCGGGATTACAAATCGGGCTTGCCGAGGGTTTGGCGAAAGTGGGGCGAATACTAACCGCAGTTGCGAGCCCTGAAACAGAGAGCCCGGTTCAGGTAGGTGCATACGCCAGGCGCACATAGATCGGCGCGAAGGCCTCCGCCTGGGTGATTTCGATCAGGGTTTCTTTCGCCAGCTCCAGCAGGGCGATGAAGGTCACGACCAGCACCGGTGTGCCTTGGGTCGTGTCAAACAAGTCTTCGAAGCCCACGAAACGCTGGCCTTGCAATTTTTTGAGCACGATGCTCATGTGCTCGCGCACCGAGAGCTCTTCGCGGCTGATCTTGTGGTGCTGCACCAGCTTGGCCCGCTTCAAGATGTCGCGCCACGCGCTTTGCAGCTCCTCCACGCCCACATCCGGAAAGCGGGGTTTGAGGCTCTGCTCGATGTAAACGTTGGCTTTTAAAAAATCACGTCCGTATTGCGGAATTGAGTTCAGCCGGGCGGCTGCCAGCTTCATTTGCTCGTATTCGAGCAAGCGGCGTACGAGTTCCGCCCGCGGGTCTTCGGCTTCTTCACCCTCAGCCACCTTTTTGGGCGGCAGCAACATGCGCGATTTGATCTCAATCAGCATGGCCGCCATCAGCAGGTACTCGGCTGCCAGCTCCAGGTTGCGCTTGCGGATTTGCTCCACATACACCAAGTACTGCTTGGTCACGCTCAACATCGGAATGTCAAGGATGTTGAAGTTCTGTTTGCGGATCAGGTAGAGCAACAAGTCCAGCGGCCCTTCGAAGGCCTCCAGAAACACCTCCAGCGCATCCGGCGGGATATAGAGGTCCTGCGGCATGGCGAACAAGGGCTCGCCATACAGGCGCGCCAACGCCACTTGGTCCACCACCTCGGGCATTTGCCCGAGCTCGGCGACTCCGGTGGGTGCGCCGGTGGTGTCGGTTGTCATTTTGCTATCAAATCAGGAGCTGCTGGCGCAGATAAAACGTGCGCTAGAGGCTGATTGGGCTCTTAATCGTGCTTGGTCTGGTAGACGTAGGGCTTTTGCGCAACTTGGGCGCTACGGAAGCCTTTCCAGGCCATGCGGTCCACGACTTTGTCCCACAACAGGGAGCGGCCCTTGCGCTGCTCGGCTTCCAGCGTGGGTTTGGCGACCTTGAGTTGGTCGATGAACTGGGTGGCTTCAGAGCGGTAATCGGGGCGGCGGAAGATGTTCATGGCGGGATCCTTAATGGCGGCATTTTAACGGCAGGGAGACCAGACTCCGGCGAGCGGCCCTTACTGGGTGGTCCACACCTGATCCGCATGAGGGTGCGGAGCCAAGGGTTGCGGGAGGGTGCGCTGGTTCATGCTTGTTTCCACCACCATCGTGTGCGCAAACATGGTGGGTTGCATATCGTAAGCACTCGCCTGCTGGAGAGCACGGCGCCGGCGCACCCGCAGGACCACCAGGCCGATGGCCAGAGCAAACGCGACCGCGATCAAGGCCCAATGCAGTTCACTCAGGCCCCACACCACCCCGGCAAGGCCTGTTTGGCCTGTTTGGGCGAAAACTGTGGCATGCCCAAAGACAGAGGCGGCAGCGAAAAGGGCATTGAAACGGGGAGTCATGCAGGTTTTCCAAAAGGCCGAGTGCGAAGGGGTGGCATTTTGGCACGCTTGTCCCCCTGACCATCTAGCGCAAGGGTGGCCGGTTATCCTTCGGTGTATGAGCACTTTTGATCTTTCCTCCGCAGACATCGCTGCCCTGGCGCAGACCGATGTGGCTCGCGCCTTGTCTGAAGACGTGGGCGCCGGCGACCTGACCGCCTCTTTGATTGACCCCACCCGCCGGGCCCGTGCACGGGTGCTAGCCCGTGAGTCGGCCGTCATTTGCGGCGAGCCCTGGGCCACTGCAGCCGTGCGGGCGCTGGATCCGTCGGCCGCCCTCATCTGGCATGTGCGCGAAGGCCAACGCTGCCAGCAGGACCAAGTGTTGCTCGAGATTGAGGGCAACGCCCAAGCCCTGCTGACGGCTGAGCGCACCGCGCTGAACTTTTTGCAGCTGCTGAGCGCAGTGGCCACCAAAACCGCCACCTTTGTGGACGCAGTCAACGAAGTGCCCGGCAACCGTGCCGCCATCGTGGACACCCGCAAAACCATACCTGGCCTTCGCCTGGCGCAGAAATATGCCGTCAAAACGGGTGGCGGTACCAACCACCGCATCGGCTTGCACGACGCAGTGCTCATCAAAGAAAACCACATCGCCGCCGCCGGCGGCGTGACCGCCGCGCTGCAACGCGCCACCCAGTTTGCCGCCACCGCCAAGTTCATTGAAGTGGAAGTAGAAACGCTGGAGCAACTGCGCGAAGCGCTGGACTGCGGCGCCAAGATGGTGCTGCTGGACAACATGACGCTGGCTCAGTTGATGCAAGCGGTGGCCATCAACGCCGGCCGGGCGATTCTGGAAGTGTCCGGCGGTGTGAACCTGGACACGGTGCGGGCGATTGCCTCCACCGGTGTGGACCGCATCTCCATCGGCGCGCTGACCAAAGACGTCAAGGCCACCGACTTCTCCATGCGATTTGAGGACCTGTGATGAGCGCCAGTGATGTGATCGACGTGGAGTACGAGCAACCAGCGTGCTCTACGAAACATGCCTGGGCCCGTGTGCCCGTGGAGCCCACCCCGATGGAGCGCACCGCGCTCAAAGACAAGATCAAGCGGCTACTGAAAGAAAAGAACGCGGTCATGGTGTCGCACTACTACGTGCACCCGGATTTGCAGGATCTGGCCGAAGAAACCGGTGGCCTGGTGAGCGATTCGCTGGAGATGGCCCGCTTTGGTCGGGACCACAGCGCGCAGACACTGGTGGTGTCGGGCGTGAAGTTCATGGGCGAGACCAGCAAAATTTTGTCGCCGCACAAGACGGTGCTCATGCCAGACCTGGACGCCACCTGCTCGCTGGACCTGGGCTGCCCCATTAGTGAATTCAACGCCTTTTGCGATGCCCACCCCGACCGCACCGTGGTGGTCTACGCCAATACCAGCGCTGCCGTGAAGGCGCGTGCCGATTGGCTGGTGACCAGCAGCTGCGCGCTGGACATTGTGAAAGCGCTCAAAGACAAGGGCCAGAAGATTCTGTGGGCGCCCGACAAACACTTGGGTGGCTACATCCAGCGCGAAACCGGTGCCGATATGGTGTTCTGGGAAGGTGCCTGCATCGTGCACGACGAGTTCAAGGCCTTTGAACTGGAAGCGCTCATTAAAGAACACCCCAAGGCCAAAGTGCTGGTGCACCCCGAGTCGCCCCAAGACGTGGTGGCCCTGGCCCACGCCGTGGGCTCGACCAGCGCCATCCTCAAGGCCGCGCAGACGCTGGATGCCGACACCTTCATCGTGGCTACTGACAACGGCATGCTGCACAAGCTGCGCACGCTCAACCCCGGCAAGACCTTCATCGAAGCCCCCACCGCGGGCAACAGCGCCACCTGCAAAAGCTGCGCGCATTGCCCCTGGATGGCCATGAATGGCTTGGCCGGCGTCGCGCGCGTGTTGGAGCATGGACTGAACGAAGTCCATGTGGATAACCAACTGATTGACCGCGCCCGTTTGCCGATTGACCGCATGCTGGCGTTTACCGCGGCGCTGAAGAGCGGCCAGCCCGTGGGTGGCTTGATTCCGAATATCGGAGCGGCCTGAGGCCGGGCCTGTAGTGCGCTAAAAAGTCACGCCCGACACCAGCACCATGTTGGCGTAGGGCGTGCATTCCCCGGTGCGAATGACCGCGCGTGCACGTTGGCAGAGCGCTTTCAGTTCGGCATGGCTGATGGTTTGGATATCAAATCCGGTACGGTTTGCACACCAGACAGGCAGCGCTTTGTCGTCACCCTGCAAGGCTTCGTGGGCGATGTAGGCGTGCTCCACCTGCAGCTCCGACAAGACTGCGGTCAGCGTTTGGTCCAGCGAGGGGACGCCGGGGCACAAGGCTAAATCAATCCGCTGGGGGGCGTTTGGGCCTGTCGGAATCGGTAAGCCCGCATCGCCCACGACCACCATGTCACCGTGTCCCATGCTGGCCACCAGCATCGAGATCTCTGCATTCAACAACACACTTCGTTTCATAAATTTTGCCAATGGGGCGCAGTCAAAGCGACCTCGGTCTGAGCCCGGCTAGGGATGGATGTTTGTGCGCCCGCGGTTTGTACACACAAACTGGCCGCAGTCATGCCCTGGTGCACGCAATCCGCAAATGGCAGACCCCTGGCCCACGCGGCCACTAAGGCGCCCAAAAATGTATCGCCCGCTGCGGTGGTGTCGACCACGTCAACCCGGGCTGCGGAGTGATAGGTCACCGCATCACCGTCCGCAGCGATTGCGCCTGCGCCGCCCAAGGTCAGCACTACCCGGCGGATACCCCACTGCTGAAAATGCCGAATGGCTTGCACGGCGGCATCGTGGCTGGCACCTACATCCAGCCCGCACAAGGCGAGCGCTTCACTCTCGTTGAGTACCAGCAGGTCCACCAGCGCCCACAAGGCTCCGGGCACCGCTTCTGGTACCGGCGAGGGATTCAGTACCACCAGGCAACCGCTGGCCCGCGCCCACTGGGCGGCTTTGAGCACCTCCAGCACGGGCGACTCGAGCTGCAGCACCAATGCATAAGCGCCACGCAAGACAGGCGCAAGACCCGTGGCATTCCAGCGGAACGCCTGGTTGGCGCCGCCCGCCACCACAATGCGGTTCTGCCCTGAGGCCTCCACCAGCACCATCGCCACGCCTGTGGGGTGGTGCGGGTTGGTCTCCACGGCCAGGGTGTCAATGCCGTCGGCTTGCAAACTGTCCAAAAGCGCGAGCCCGTGGGCATCAGCGCCTACGCTACCGACCATGCGCACACGGGCGCCTTGCCGGGCGCAGGCGACTGCCTGATTGGCGCCTTTGCCCCCGGGTGAGTAGCGCAGCGCATGGGCCATGACGGTTTCACCGGCCACAGGTGCGTCGCTCACATCGACACACATGTCCATGTTCAGGCTCCCCAGGCAGACGACGATCGGGGGCGCGCTTTGCATATCGACCTGCATTACGCCACCTTCTGCGGGGTGCGCGGTGCCGGCCCGGACGAAGCGCGCACCACCAGCGTTGGCTGCAACAAGACTTGCCGCGATTGCTCCCGTTTGCTTTGGATGCGCTCGAGCAGCATGTCCACCGCCATGACACCCATGCGGTGCTTGGGTTGCACGACGGTGGTGAGGGCGGGGCTAGTGAAATGGGCCAACTCGATATCGTCGAAGCCGACCAGCGACATGTCTTGCGGAACACGGACGCCGGCTTCATGCGCGGCACTCAGGGCACCAATGCCCATCAGGTCGTTACACACGAACACAGCGGTCGGCTTAAGTGGGGACTGGAGCACCTGTTTCATGGTGTCACAGCCGCCCTGGCTGGTGAAGTCACTGTGCCAGACCAGCTGATCGGCGTCTGCTGCAGCGCCGGCTTTGGCAAGCGCATTGCGCCAGCCTTGAATACGCTGTGCGCTGGAGTTCAGGTCCTCAGGACCCGCGATACACGCGATCCGCGTATGCCCGAGGGCCAGCAGGTGTTCTGTGGCCAGCATGGCGCCTTGCATGTGTGCAGTTTCAACCAGGTCGCATTGCACATGGCTGATTTCACGGTCGAGCAGCACGGCCGGGATCGTCAGTCCTTGTACCAAGGCCAGCAACTCGCTGTCGTTGCCGGTGGAGATGATGATGAGCCCGTCGATCCGCTTCTCGCTCAGCACTTGCAGATACACGCTTTGGCGGTGAGGCTCGTCATCGGTGTTGCACAGAATCAGGGTGTAACCTGCGCCAAAACAATGGTCCTCCACACTGCGCACGATTTCTGCAAAGTAGGGGTTGGTGCAGTTGGGAATCAACATGCCCAGTGTTTTGGTGGAGTTGCTTTTCAGGCTGCGGGCCACGGCGCTGGGCACATAGCCCAAATTGCGGATGGCTTCTTCCACCTGCTTGCGTGCGGACTCGCTGACAAAGCGGGTGCCATTCACCACATGCGAAACGGTGCTGATGGACACGTTGGCCCTGCGGGCCACGTCTTTGATGGACGACATGGTGGTGGGCTTGCTTTAGTGGCTGGAGGAACGGCGCTGACGTAGCGTGTCAATAATAACGGCCACCACAATGACGCAGCCTGTCACGATGCGCTTGCTGGGGTCGCTGACACCCACCTGCGCCAGACCGGCTTCCAGCACCGCAATGATGAGTACGCCAAACAAGGTGCTGATCACCGAGCCGCGCCCGCCCATCAGGCTGGTGCCGCCGATCACCACCGACGCAATCACTTGCAGCTCAATGCCCGAGCCGGCGTTCGGGTCCGCCGCCTCTAGGCGAGCGGCTTGCATCAGCCCGGCCAAGCCGGCCAACACACCAGTCATGGCAAACACGGCCACCCGGATCGGGCTGGGGTTGATGCCTGCCAGGCGCATGGCCTCTTCATTCGTGCCAATACCGACCACATAGCGGCCAAACACGGTGCGCGACAACACCACTTGCGCCACGATGACCAGTGCAATCGCAATAAAAAACGCGGCAGAGACACCGGCCACCCAGGGCTTTGCCAGCTCGGAGATGGCGCCACCCACATACTGGGTGCGCGAGTCCGTCATTACATAGGCGCCGCCGCGTACGGCTTCGAGCATGCCCAAAGAAACGATAAACGACGGCAAGCGCCACGCCACAGAGATCAGCCCGGTGACCGCGCCGCAGGTCAGCCCCACCAGCAAGCCCAATGCAGACGCCGGCAAGGGGCCCCAGTGCCACACCAGAATGGCATTGGCGGTGGCCGCTGCGGACAGCGCCAGCACCGAGCCCACGGACAAATCGATGCCGGCAATGATCAACACAAACGTCATGCCGATGGACATCACCAACAGGGCCGGAATCTCGTTGGCAATCGCCACAAAAGTGGCCTTGCTCCAGAAATAGTCACTCAGGGTGGAGAACAAGATCACCATGCCGATCAGCACGGCACACAGGCCCAGGTAGGTGCCCATGGCGCTGCGCGAAGTCGCAGTGTTTGGAGTAGTGGAGGCGGTTGTCATATCGTGAGGGGGTAAGTGGTGAGAGGTTGGCGCTCTTTAGGCGCAGACGGCGGCTACTGGGGTATCTGCGCCGGTCTCGCTGAAGGCAGCGTCGAGCAGCGATTTTTCGCTCCATTGGCCGCGCTCCAGCACGGTGACCAAGCGCCCATGGCTCATGACGCCGATGCGGTCGCACATCTGCATCAGCTCCCGTAAATCGCTGGAGACCATCAGCACCGCTTTCTGGGCTTGGGTCATGGCTTCGATTTCCGCGTAAATGTCTGCGCGTGCGCCCACATCCACGCCGCGAGTGGGTTCGTCCAGCAAAAGCACTTCGCAGTTCTTGTGCAGCCAGCGCGCAAAAATGACTTTTTGCTGGTTGCCGCCGCTCAAGGTGCCCACCGCTTGGTCCACCGAATGGCTGCGCACCCGCAGGCGCTTCACCATGTCCGAGGCCAGGGTGCGCTCTTTCCACAGGTGCAGCCACCCTCGGCGGGACACGGTGTTCAATGCCCCTAGCGAGGTATTGACCGCAATTGACTGTGTGAGCAACAGGCCCTGTGATTTGCGGTCTTCCGTCACCAGCCCTATGCCCGCCGCAATGGCCGCTTGCGGCGAGCGCCAGCCGGGCGCCCGCACCTGGAGGGCCGGCCGATGGGCATTGGCAGCCAAGGTGATGTCACCCGTGTCCGCCCGGTCTGCTCCAAAGAGCAGGCGCACCAGCTCGGTCCGGCCACTGCCCACCAAACCGGCCAGACCAAACACCTCGCCCGCGTGCAGATCCAGGCTGACCGATTTCACGGCCATGCCGCGCCCCAGTCCTTGGGCCTTGAGTAAACACGGCCCCTGGGGGCGCCGCGGCTTTTGCATGTCCTGCTCCACAGCCCGCCCCACCATGAGGGCGATGATGTCGTCTTCGGTCACCTCGTGCATGGGGCAGGTTTTGACCAGCACCCCATCGCGCAACACCGCCAGGGTGTCGGCAATTTTGCGCAACTCCTCCAGCCGGTGCGATACATAAATAATGGCCACGCCCTGCGCCTTGAGGCGTTCAATTTGGGCAAACAAGTGCTGGGTTTCCCGCGGCGTGAGCATGGCCGTGGGTTCATCCAGAATCAGAATCTTGGTGCCGTCCTGGAGGTTGCGGGCAATCTCCACCATTTGTTGCTGGCCAATGCCCAGCTCAGACACTAGGCAGTCAGGCGCAATGCCCTGAATACCAATTTTTGCCAGCTGCTGGCTGGCCGCTTGGTGCAGCGCTTTGCGGTCAATCCAGTGGGCGCTCCAGCGCCCGCGGTTCGGTAAGGCATCGATCAACAGGTTTTCTGCCACCGTCAGGGTGGAGACCAGACTCAGCTCCTGCATCACCATGCGCACGCCTGCGTCTTCGGCCTCACGGCGATTTTTGGGTGCGAAGCTGCGGCCGGCCAAGTGCATCGTGCCCTCGGTGGCATCGACGAGACCCGCCACGATTTTGGACATGGTGCTCTTGCCCGCACCGTTTTCTCCGGTTAGCGCCAACACCTCGCCGGGACGCAAGCTCAGGCTCACCCCGCTGAGCACATTGCTCGCATAGCGCTTGGTGATGCCCTCCACCGTGAAGATGGGAGCGCCTTGTAGTCCGGGGGCTGTCATGGCTGTGCCTTGCTGAAATGGGAGGTACTTAAAGTGTGACGATGGATCCCCGATCGGCCAGCGCCTTGGCGCGTGCCGATCGGGGTGTGCCCTCAAAGGGCCGTCAATTTACTTGCTGGCTTTGGTGACCAGCACCACATCAGTCTGGATGGCAGCAGGCATGTCGGCTTGCTTTTTCTTCTCGGCCAGTGCCTTCAGTGCAATTTCGATACCGAATACCGCTTGCTTCGCGCCAAACTGGTCGGCAGTCGCCAGCATGCGGCCATCGGCCAACATGGGCTTGACGGCACCGATGTTGTCGTAGCCCACAACCTTGACCTGGCCTTCTTTGCCAGCGGCCTTGACGGCAGCCACTGCACCCAGCGCCATGTTGTCATTGCCGACCAACAGGCCCTTCAAGTCGGGGTGCTCACGCAGCATGCCGGATGCCACGGTGTTGCCTTTGTCGATTTCCCAGTTGCCGGACTGCACGCCCACCACGGTGGCGCCCACAGCCTTCATGGCGTCCTGGTAGCCCAGCGTGCGCTGCTGCGCATTGAAGGTGGTAGATACACCTTCAATGATGCCGACCTTGTCACCCGCCTTCAGGCCCTTGCCCAGGAAGTCGCCCACCAGCTTGGCGCCGGCACGGTTGTCAGGACCTGCGAAGGGAATTTGGATGCCCTTTTCTTTTTGGGCAGCTGCGTCGAGCTGGTTGTCGATGTTGACGACCAAGATGCCCGCATCGATAGCCGTCTTGAGCACGGGCACCAGGGCCTTGGAATCAGCGGGCGCAATCACAATAGCGTCCACCTTCTGGGCCATCATTTGTTCGATCATGCGGATTTGGGCCGCAGTGTCGGTTTCGTTTTTGATGCCGTTGGACACCAGGCTGTACTTGGCCGCGTTGGTCTTGGCATGGGCCTTGGCGCCGTCTTCCATGGTGCGGAAAAATTCATTGGCCAGCGACTTCATCACCAAGGCGACCTTGGGTTTGTCGGCCGCCAGGGCTGGGGTTGCAAAAAACCCAGCCATCAAGCTCAAAGCCAGGGTGGTTTGTACGGTACGGCGATTCAATTTCATGGTCTATCTCCTCTGAGTTGTTAACTTTTCATGCGTAGCAGAAAGGAACGCTGGAGGTCCCACGGCCTCGCCAAAGTACGTTTCTGCTCCTAAATGCTAACGTAGCAAACGTTTGCGCAAACGTTTTTCTCATTGGGAGAAACCCTAGATGTGTGCAAAGCGCATCTCGCCCGAAAAGGCAAACCGCTCATCGACTGAACCGCCGCTCCCCTTCAAAACCCCTAGATGTAACAACGTCATAAAACCTTCACAAACTAGTCATTCAATCGGCTTTGCCCACCCCGTCCGGGGTGTTTGTTTCCCAGAGGTTGTCATGCGCGTGTCCACCCGGCTGTTTGTGTTGGTTGCCAGTCTGGCGGCTTTGTTATTGGTGATTGGTGGCTTTGGTGTCTACGGTGCACGGCAGTCGAACGAGGCCTTGCGCTCTGTTTACCAAGAGCGCACCGTGCCTGCGGTGACGCTGGGGCAAATAGATGCGCTGACCTTCAGCAGCCGCATGCATGTGGCACAGGCCTTGGCCAACCCCTTGCCGGATGTGATTGCCTCCAGCGTCAAAGAGATCGCCGCCAATCAAAAGCAGATTGCCGGCACCTGGGCGCAGTACCGCGAGCATCCGCTCGAGGGCGAGGCTGAAACTTTGGCCGCTGATTGGGAAAAAGCATTCAAGGTGTACGACGAACAAGGCCTCAAGCCCGCCGTGGCTGCCTTGCTGGAGAACGACATCACCACCGCGCAAGCCGCCATGGTGGAGAAGATGACGCCTTTGTCTGCGCCGGTGAGCCGCAGTATTCAGGCGCTGCAACAACTCCAGATCGAGGGGGCCAAAACCGAGTTTGAGGCTGCGGGCGGCCGCTACCGCACCCAGTGGTGGGGCAGCGTGGGCCTGATCGGTTTCGGGCTGCTCTGCGCCATCACGTTTGGTTGGAGCACGGTGCGCAACCTCACCGCGCAACTGGGCTGCGAGCCGGCGCAAGCCAACGAGGTCGCACAGCGCCTGAGTGTGGGTGACTTCAGCGCGGATTTGCGTACCGCCGCCGCACCGCACAGCCTGATGGCGCAGCTGGGCGAAATGCAACACAGCCTGAGCGCGGTCGTGGCGCGCGTGCGTCAATCGTCTGAGGCGGTGTCGGGCGCGAGTGCGGAAATCGCCTCGGGCAACCACGACCTCTCCAGCCGCACCGAACAGCAGGCCGGCGCCATTCAGCAAACAGCCGCTTCCATGGAGGCGCTGGGCGACACGGTGCGGGTGAACGCCCAACGCGCGGCCCGTGCCGATGCGTTGGCCCGCACGGCCTCAGACGCCGCCAGCCAAGGGGGCGAAGTGGTCGCCAATGTGGTGAGCACCATGCAAGAGATCAACGACAGCTCGCGCCGCATTGTGGACATCATCAGCGTGATTGACGGCATTGCCTTCCAGACCAACATCCTGGCGCTGAACGCAGCGGTCGAGGCGGCGCGCGCCGGCGAGCAGGGGCGGGGGTTTGCGGTGGTGGCCTCCGAGGTGCGTTCGCTGGCCGGGCGCTCGGCGGCAGCGGCCAAAGAGGTCAAAAGCCTGATCGATGCGAGCCTGGAGCGGGTGGAGCGCGGCAATGCGCTGGTGGCTAAAGCCGGGCAATCGATGTCGCAAGTGGTGGGCTCGATCCGCCATGTGACCGACATCATGGGCGAGATCAGCGCCGCTAGCTCCGAGCAGAGCACCGGTGTGCAGCAGGTGGGGCAAGCGATTGCGCTCATCGACCAGACCACGCAGCAAAACGCCGCCATGGTGGAAGAGATTGCCGCAGCCGCCAGCGGCCTGCGGCACGAGGCGCAACAGTTGGTGGAGTCGGTGGCCTTTTTCAAGCTGGGCCACCAGAGCCCTGCGCTGCAAGCGCCTACAGTGCTCGCGCTGCGTTGATTCGTTCAGACCCTTAAGCCACTGCTTCTGTGGCCAGGCTTTCGGCGTACCAAGCAGCGATTCCACCTTCAAGAAAGAGGGCATTCAGTCCCATCACCTGCAGTGCAGTGGTCAAGCCTTGGCTGATTTCACGCCCGTGCGCACAGTACAAAACCACTGGCAGGTCTTTGGGAATTTGGTCTTTCCATTCCAGCCACAGAGCCGGGTCCTGCCATTGCGCGTGGGCAATTTGGGTGCCATCGGACTGGCGCGCCTTGTCGCGCCGCACGTCCAGTAGGGTCAAGGCTTGGCCCTCCGTTTGCAGTTGCGCGAGTTCGTGGCTGGTAATGGAGTTCATGGGGCTTTCCTATCGGATCAATGAAATAAGCACGCCTGCAAGCGCACTCGCGGCGATCACGTGGATTACGTTGCGCTTGTAGCGAAACAAAGCGATAGCAGCAGCCAAAGCAAGACCAGCGGCCACCATGTCAAAAGAGCCGGTAAAGCCTTGCGGCCACAACACGTGGTACCCGAAGAACAAGGCCAGGTTCACGATCACCCCTACGACCGCTGCGGTAATGCCAGTCAGTGGCGCGGTGAACTTCACTTGGTTGTGCGTACTCTCGATCAGCGGGCCCCCGGCCAGAACGAAGATGAAGGACGGTAGAAATGTGAACCAGGTGACTAAGCCCGCAGCGATGGCGCCGGCCATAAACAAGTGCTCTTGGCCTAGCACCGCGTTCGCGTAACTGCCCACGAAAGCCACAAACGCCACCACCATAATCAATGGGCCCGGCGTGGTTTCGCCCAGCGCCAGCCCGTCGATCATTTGGGTGGGCGTGAGCCAGCCATAGTGCCCGATGGCCCCCTGATAGACGTAAGGGAGCACTGCATAGGCGCCACCAAATGTGAGCAGTGCGGCCTTGGTAAAAAACCAGCCCATTTGGGTGAAGGTGTGGTTCCAGCCGAGGCTCCAGGCCAGCGCCCCCATGGGCAGTGCCCACAGCAGGGCGCCTGCCAGCAGCACCAAGCCCAGCCGGCTCCAACGGAAGCGCGCGTGCTCGGGCGTGGCGGTGTGGTCGTCAATCAGTGCAGCGCCATAGTGTTTGGCAGCACCGCCGTGCCCACCCGCGCTATGGAACAAGGCCGGTGCCCATCGCCCACCGGCATAGCCCAGCAATGCCGCACTCAGCACGATGAGTGGGAAGGGCAGTTCCAGCGCAAAGATAGCGACGAACGAAGCCGCCGCAATGCCCCACAAGGCATTGTTTTTCAGCACGCGTGAGCCGATGCGATGTGCCGCTTGCAGCACGATGGCGGTTACAGCGGGTTTGATTCCATAGAACATGCCGGCTACCCAATCCACATCGCCAAAGGCGATGTAGACCCAAGAGAGCCCCACCAAGATAAACAACGAAGGCAGTACAAACAGCGCACCCGCCACCACACCGCCCAGGGTCCGGTGCATGAGCCAGCCGATGTAAGTGGCAAGCTGCTGCGCTTCGGGGCCGGGCAGCAGCATGCAGTAGTTCAGCGCATGCAGAAAGCGCTTTTCCGAGATCCAGCGGCGCCGCTCCACCAGCTCGGTATGCATGATGGCAATTTGCCCTGCGGGCCCGCCAAAGCTCACAAAACCCAGCTTGAGCCAGAAGGCGAAGGCTTGCCAGAAGCCCACAGGCTCCGGGCTCTCGGCGGTGTTCAAGGTGTCAGTTGCCATGGGGGATTACGGTGTTAGTCGCTGGTTCAAATTGATGGAGGAGGGCATCCAACACGGCGCTGGCTGCTTGCAACAGCGCATCGTCATCGGGGATGGTGGCGCGCAAGCCGGCCAGCACGGACTCCACGCCAATGGCCTCAGGGGGCTGCACGCCACCCGCATCCAGAAAGTGCACCAGCGCGCCCAAGCGTTGCAGGGCCGGCATTTCCAGCGCGAAGCTGGCAAGCAGCACTTCAAAAGTTACGCGGCCATCTATATGGTTGAAGGTTGCACCGTCAAAGTCAAACCCCAAGGCATCGGCAGGGCAGTCTTGCGGTTGCGCCAGCCACATGAAGCGGGCCTGTGGGTCGATATGCCGTCGGATCAGCCAGGCGCTGGCCAAGCGGTCTACCCATGGGCGGGCTCGTGTAGCCCAGGTGCGGCCTTGGTAGTGCGCGCGCTGCAGCACTGCGATAGGTCCAGCCAACGCCTGCGGTTCGTCGGGTGCTGCTGCGCGGGCGATGGCGGCCTCCAGGGCCTGCAGTGCCGTGTCCACTTGGCGTTGTGCCTCACCTGGGAAGAAATCAGTGTCCGCCACCTGGACAAAAGCCTTGCGCGCTTTGCGACAGAGCCGCGTGGCTTCGGCCCTGTCGCCCGTAGCTAGTAGGGCCTGAATAGGCGGCAGATCCGCCAGCAGCGCGGCAAAGTCGGCGCCGCGGTCAAACAGGGGGGAGAAACTGGCATTGGCCGGCTCCTGCACGGCCATCACATACGCGCTGCCGCCGCCAGCCAGCACATCGGCGGCGACCGACTCCAGCACGAGCCGGCATGCGGGGCGTTCGGGCATGACATAGACGCCATCTTTCAGCACTGCCGCACCGCTGGCTTTGAGCGCACGCCAAGCGCGCATGCGGGCGGTTGCGTTTTCGGTAGGCAGGCTGATGATGAGGGCGATCCAAGACATTGGTAGATTTTTCTGCAAATTTGTAAAATATTCTACATATTTATAGGTGGTGTCTGCATGGGCATTGAAATAGACTGCGCGGCATATAGATAGTGCGCGAGCAGCTATCATTTTTGTAGTAACCCGGAGCTTCCCCCATGTCGTCTGTCGCTAACTTGTCCAACTTCCCCATCACCGCCAAGTGGCCTGCACAGCACCCGGATCGCCTGCAGCTGTACTCGCTGCCCACGCCCAACGGCGTGAAGGTGAGCATTGCGCTCGAAGAGCTGGGCCTGTCCTACGAGGCACACAAAGTGGACTTCCAGACCAACGACCAGATCACGCCTGAGTTCTTGTCGCTCAACCCCAACAACAAAATCCCGGCCATCCTGGACCCGCAAGGCCCCGGCGGCCAGCCGCTGGCGCTGTTTGAGTCCGGCGCCATCCTGATCTACCTGGCCGACAAAACCGGCAAGCTGCTGCCTGCCGACCCTGCGCAGCGTTACCAGGCCATCCAGTGGCTGATGTGGCAAATGGGCGGCTTGGGGCCCATGTTCGGGCAGCTGGGCTTCTTCCACAAATTCGCCGGCAAAGACTATGAAGACAAGCGCCCCCGCGACCGCTATGTCGCCGAAAGCAAGCGCCTGCTGGCCGTGCTGAACCAACACCTCACAGATCGCACCTGGATGGTGGGCGATCAGTACACGGTGGCCGACATTGCCATCTTTCCGTGGGTGCGCAACCTGGTGGGTTTTTACGAAGCGGGCGATCTGGTGGGCTTTACCGACTTCCCCGAAGTGGCGCGTGTGCTGGCTGCCTTTGTGGCGCGGCCTGCGGTGGTGCGAGGGTTGGCGATTCCGGCATGAGTGCCGGTTCCCCGGAGTTCACCGAAATCTTTGCATTTTTAGGCAGTGGTTTTCAATAAAAAGAGCCGCTAGCGCAGGTAATGTATGCGCCAGCAGCTCCTGATTTCATAGCGTTTCAGCCGGAAATCAATCCTCCACAAACGCCTCTTCCCGCTTAGCCTTGATGGACGGCAGCATCACCACCACCAGAAGAGCCAGAGCCGCCACCAACAGGCTGGCTGAGAGCGGCCGAGTTACAAACACACTCCAGTCCCCACGAGACAGCAACAGCGCCCGGCGCAAGTACTCCTCCATCATCGGCCCCAGAATGAAACCCAGAAGCAGCGGTGCAGGCTCAGTCCCCAGCTTGATGAACAGATAACCAATGACACCGAACAGACCCACCATCCAGATATCGAAGGTGTTGTTGTTGGTCGAATACACCCCGATCGCACAGAACAGCACGATAGAGGGGAACAACCAGCGGTAAGGCACGGACAAGAGCTTGATCCAGATGCCGATGAGTGGCAGGTTCAGGATCACCAGCATCAGGTTGCCGATCCACATCGAGGCAATCAGACCCCAGAAGAGCTCGGGGTTGGATGTCATCACCTGTGGTCCGGGCTGGATGTTGTGGATCGTCATCGCACCCACCATCAAGGCCATCACCGCGTTGGGCGGGATACCCAGGGTCAGGAGCGGGATGAAGGACGTCTGGGAGCCTGCGTTGTTAGCCGCTTCAGGCGCTGCCACACCACGGATGTTGCCCTTGCCGAACGGTACTTCCCCGGGGCGCAGCTTGGTCTTCTTCTCCAGGGTGTAGGCTGCAAAGGCCGCCATCACCGCACCCCCACCGGGCAAGATACCCAGGGCAGAGCCCAGGGCTGTGCCGCGCAGGACCGCCGGGAACATGTCCTTGAAGTCTTGCTTGGTAGGCATCAGTCCGGAGACGGAAGCGGTGAACACCTCACGCTCACTCTCGCTCTTGGCCAGGTTGCTGATGATCTCGCCGTAGCCGAACACGCCCATGGCGATCACGATAAAGCCGATACCGTCGGTCAGCTCTGCAATATCAAAGCTGAAGCGGGCCACCCCGGAGTTCACGTCGGTGCCCACCATGCCCAGCAAGAGGCCCAGAACGATCATGGCAATCGCCTTGAGCAAAGAGCCCGAGGCCAGCACTACCGCACCGATCAAGCCCAGAATCATCAGGCTGAAGTATTCGGCAGGGCCGAACTTGAAGGCCAGTTCGGTCAAGGGGCCTGCAAAGGCGGCAAGAATCAAAGTGCCTACGCAACCGGCAAAGAAAGAACCCAAGCCCGCTGCAGCGAGCGCAGGACCGGCTCTGCCATTACGGGCCATCTGGTAACCGTCAATCACGGTGACCACCGACGAAGACTCGCCGGGCAGGTTCACCAGGATGGCGGTGGTGGATCCACCGTACTGGGCGCCGTAGTAGATACCGGCCAGCATGATCAAGGCAGCTACCGGAGGCAAGGCATAGGTAGCAGGCAAGAGCATGGCGATAGTCGCCAAGGGGCCGATGCCGGGGAGTACCCCGATCAAAGTACCCAGCAAACAGCCGATGAAGGCATAAATCAGGTTCTGGCCGGTGAAGGCCACGCCAAAGCCGAGGGCGAGGTTGTCAAAGAGTTCCATGGTGTGCAGTTCCTGTCGATGGTTCAGTCGTGGCTTAAGCGGTGAAGTAAGCAGGCCAGACCGGGAACTGCAGTTTGAGGAGAATGATGAAGGCGACGTAGCTCAGGAGTGCCAAGACAGTAGCCAACACAGCGACTTCCTTGAACTTGTGTTCTTCGCCGGCGTGGCTGGCGATGTAGGTGAGCAGGTAGATGCCGACGATCAGGCCCAGAGGTTTCAAACCAATCATGGGCAGGCCGCCGATGCAAGCACCGAACACCAGGTTGGCGCTGATGATGAAGAAGAGCGGCTTCCAGGCGAATTTGCCGATCTTGTCGCCGTCTTCGGTTTCTACTACCAGCGAGGTGAAGGTCACTGCGATGCCAATGATGGCAAGGAGCACTCCGAGTACGAGGGGGAAATAGCCGGGGCCCATCTTCGCACCGCTGCCCAAGCTGTACTGGGTGGCGCCGGCCGCAAAGCCGGCCCCCACCACCACGAACATCAGCCCTGAAAAGAAGTTCTTTTGACTTTTGATTCTCACGTTATGTCTCACTCATTATTTTTGGAAACGTGAAAGTATTCAGTCCTTCAAAGAGTTCAGCACCCGGTCGACCATCACGCCGGCTTGGCCGAGGTTGTTCATCGGATCGCAGAAGCCCTCCAGCTGTTCGCGGGTGACGTGTTTGTTGATCTCTGGGTGCTCAGCCAGCAGCTCAATCAGGTGGCGCTTTTGCCTGAGTGCTTCGCGGCAGATGTCATAGACCAGGTCGTGCGCGTACTCACGGCCGATGTAGGGGCCCATGCCCATCATCACGGCTTCGGACATGACGAGGCCATGGGTCATGTCGATGTTGCTGCGCATCTGGGCAGCGTCCACCTCCAGGCCGGCCAGGATGAACTTGGTTTGCTTGAGTGCGCCGGACATCAGGCAGAAGATTTCGGGCATGGCCACCCATTCGATCTCCCAAGGGCCGGTGGAGCGCTCGTGGTCGGCCACCATGGCATCCATCAGTGATGCGGCCAGCTGGCGCACCACCGAGATGTTGGCGTGGATGTAGAGGCAGGAAATCGGATTGCGCTTTTGCGGCATGGTGGATGATGAGCCACGGCCGGGAGCATAGGGCTCGAACACTTCTGCCACTTCGGTTTGCATCAACAGCTTGACGTCCATCGCGATCTTGCCCAGCGAGCCCCCCACGATACCGAGGAAGGCACCCACTTCGGCAAAGTTGTCACGCACGGTGTGCCAGGAGATCAGCGGTTGGCCCAGGCCCAGTTCTTTCATCAGGCCGGCCTGTGTTTCCATGGCGCCCGTTTCCAGTGAAGACAAGGTGCCCGAAGCGCCGCCGAACTCGCCAACCAACACGCGGGGCTTGAGTTGTTCCAAGCGCTCGCGGTGACGCTCAATGCCCGCGAGAATGCTGGCCATCTTGTAGCCGAAGGTGATGGGGGTGGCTTGCTGCAGGTTGCTGCGGCCGATGATGGGCGTGTCGCGGTGCGCTTTGGCCAGCTTGGCCAGCGAACCCGAGATATCTTTCAAGTCGGCCTCGACCAAGGCCAAAGCTTCACGGATCTGCAGCACGGCGGCTGTGTCGGTGATGTCCTGGGTGGTAGCACCCCAGTGGCAGTACTCGCCTAGCTTGTCGCGGCAGTTGGCGTTGATCTGGTTGACCACCGCAATGATGGGGTAGCCGATCTGCTCGGTTTTGGCCTTGAGCTTGACCCAGTCGATCTGGCTGGGTTCGCAGTTCTTCACGATCTCGTCAGCCGCTTCTTTGGGGATGATGCCCAACTCGCCTTGTACTTTGGCCAGGGCGCGCTCGATGTCGAGGTACTTGGCCGTGCGGTTTTCGTCCGACCAGACTTGGCGCATCGCGGCGTCGCTGAACATGTCGGTGAAAATTTTGGAGTCGATGATGGTGGAAGACATTTTGTTGTTCCTTCTGTTGAGACGTAATGAATAGGGTTTGGAGCGGCTTCAGGCGGCCGCTTGTGAAAACTGTTGGAGGTTCAGGATGCGTTGGGCGCGCAGGTAGACAGGTTTGTCCACCATCTTTCCCTGCACCTGGAGCGCACCCGTGGGGCCATTGCCTGCGTGAGCTGCATCCCAGGCAGTGACAATTTCCTGCGCCCAATCGACCTCCGCAGGCAGCGGAGCCAAGGCACGGCGAACGCCTGCCAATTGGGCGGGGTGGATGCACATCTTGGCGCCGTACCCGAGGCGCAAGGCGTCCTGCATATCGGCTTGGGTGTGCTCGGCCAGCACCGAGGGCGTAACGCCCGCCACCGGTGCGGCGAGTCCTGCGGCCCGCGAGGCCAACACCAGCTGAGAGGCTGCCAGCGTGAGCGTAGGGCTGTCGGCGGGGATGTTCAGGTCCACCATCAGATCCAGCGCGCCCAAGGCTAGCCGGGTGACCGATGCGTGGCTGGCGATGGATGGGCAGGCGGCGATGCCAGCTGCGGTTTCCACCAAGGCGAGCAACTCTGTGTCCGGATGCATGGCGTTACGAACCGTTTGCAGGTCTGCAGCGCGTTCTGCTTTGGCCAGCATGACGCCGCAGGCCGGCAGCGTGCGCAGCAGGGCCAGGTCGTCAGCAAAGAAGTCGCTGCGAGCGTCGTTGATGCGCACCATCAGCCGCTGCGGTGGCAAGCTGGTGGTGGCGGCGTGCATCCAGGTGTGGATTGCCTGCCGCGCTGCAGCTTTGTCCGCAGGCGCAACTGCGTCTTCCAGATCCAGGATGACGCGTTCGGCCTCGCTTGCTGCCGCTTTGGCAAAGCGCTCCGGGCGATTGCCCGGAACGAAGAGGTAGGTGTAGGGGGCCAGCGTGCTCATGTGGCGCTCACACTGCGGCTTCGGTGCGCAAGGCGTCTATCTGTGATGCGCTGTAACCCAGGCTGCCAAGAATGGCGGCGGTGTGCTCACCCAATGCAGGCACCGGGTCCATGCGGGCAGCGCCGTGTTGCCAACTGCCGGGTGGTATGAGGGCCGGCACAGTGCCTTTGGCGGTTTCAACCGTCGTCCAGCGTTGGCGGGCTTTGAGCTGAGGGTGCTCCCACACTTCGGCCATGGTGTTGACTTGTGCATTGGCGATGCCGGCTTCTTCCAAGCGCTGCGCCACGTCAGCTGCGGTGAGGCTGGAGAATGCCTGCAAAATCAAGGCAGACAGTTCCGCCCGCTGTGCGCTGCGCTTGCCATTGCTGGAGAAGCGTTCTTCGCTGGCGAGTTGGGGCTGCAGCAAAACCTTGTCGCAGAAGATCTTCCACTCCCGTTCGTTTTGCAGGCCCAGCATGACGGTTTTGCCATCTCCGGCGGCAAAAGGGCCATAGGGGTAGATGGTGGCGTGGCTGGCACCGGTGCGCGCTGGGGGTGTGGCGCCTTCGAACGCGTAGTACAGCGGGTAGTTCATCCACTCGCCCAGCGCTTCGAGCATGGAAATGTCGACGCGTTGCCCCTGGCCGGTTTGCTGGCGGTGCATCAGCGCGGCCAGGATGTTGGTGTAGGCATACATGCCGGCGGCAATATCGGCAATGGATGGGCCGGCTTTGGACGGTGTATCCGGCGTACCGGTGACGGAGACGAAGCCGGCTTCGCTCTGGATCAACAGGTCATAAGCCTTCTTGTCACGGTAGGGGCCGTCGCTGCCGTAGCCGGAGATATCGCAGACGATGATGCCGGGCTTGACCTTGGAGAGCGCCTCATACGACAAGCCCAGCCGTGCGGCGGCGCCCGGTGCCAGGTTTTGCACCACGACGTCCGCCTCTTCGACGATCAGGCGCATCAGGATTTTTTGCGCTTCATCGTGTTTGACGTCCAGGGTCAAGCTCTCTTTGGAGCGATTGGTCCAGACAAAGTGCGAGGCCAGACCACGCACACGCTCGTCGTAACCCCGGGCAAAGTCGCCGGTGCCGGGGCGTTCAATCTTGATGACACGGGCTCCCATGTCGGCCAGCTGGCGGGTAGCAAAGGGCGCTGCAATGGCGTGTTCCAGCGTGACAACGGTGATGCCTTTGAGAGGTTGCATAGCGATGAGATAGAGGGATCAGGGTTTCAGGCAAGCGTGGCAGTGGCATCCATGGTCAGAAACCCTTCGTGGTCTCTGCCCCAGAGGCGCACCGTCTTGCCGTCTGCAGACGGCTCTCCGTGTACGGAGAAGGGGTGAATGTCAAACGTGGGCCGTACGGCCTTGAATTCGAAATGGCGCACCACTGCATCGGGCTTGTTGCTGCGCAACAGGTCCATCAGCAAAGTGGCAATCAGCGGGCCATGAACGATGAGGCCAGGGTAGCCTTCTACTTCGGTCACGTACTTCCGGTCGTAGTGAATGCGGTGGCCGTTGAATGTCAGCGCGGAGTAGCGGATTAACAGAACGTCATCCGGCACGATGTGGCGCTCCCATGCAAATTCCGCCGGTGCAGGTGTAGGTGCGGGCACCACGTCATCCGGCCTGGGGGCATCGCGGTACACGATGTTGTGGTGTTCGGTGAGTGCCGGGTGGCCCTCGCCATTGCGACTGATTTCGTGGTGTACCTTCACAAAGATCAGGTTGCCGGTGCGGCCTGACTTTTCCTTCACATCCACGATGGTGGAGGTACGGCTAAGCGCATCACCTACCAACAAAGGCGCGTGAAAGGTGAAGTCGCTGCCCGCCCACATGCGGCGGGGTAGGGGTACGGGGGGCAAAAAGCTGCCGCGCTTGGCATGCCCATCGGCGCCGATTTCTGATTGGGCGTACATCGGCAGGAAATACAGCCAATGCCAGAGGTACGGCAGCGGTGTGCCGGGGGCGGGCCGTTGCCCTGCCAGGGGCGCAGGCCAGTCCAGCGTGGCGGAGAGCGCGGCATACGGAGTAGCGGTGGCAATGTCGTCCACGGTTTCGCTGCGGCCGATCCAGTCTTGCAAGTTCATGCTGCGTGCTCCCCGGCTCAATCGATTTGAATCTTGGCCGCGGTCACCACCGCTTTCCAATGGGCAGCTTCTTTCTTGACGAAGGCTTTAAGCTGGTCTGGGGTGCCTGTTTCGACTTCTGCGCCCTGGTCTTCAATCTTCTTCTCGGTCGCTTTGTCGTTCAGGATGGCGTTCATCTCTTTGTTCAACTTGTCGATAACGGCCTTGGGCGTTTTGGCGGGTGCAAACATCGCGTACCACTGCGACATGTTCACGTTGGCAATGCCTTGCTCAGCCAGCGTGGGCAGTTCCGGCATCACGGTGGAGCGTTTCTCGCCGGCAATGCCCAGGGCGCGCAGCTTGCCGCCCTTTACCTGGGGGTAAGCGGTAAACATGCTGGGGAACATGAGCTGGGTACTGCCCGCAATGGTGTCCACGACGGCGGGTGCAGAGCCCTTGTAAGGAATGCCCTGCATTTCCAAAGCTGCGGACATCCGGAACAACTCGCCTGCAATGTGGGGGGCGGTGCCATTGCCCGCGCTCGCGTAGTTGAAGGTATTGGGCTTGGCTTTGATCAGCTGGACCAGCTCTTTCGCGTTCTTGGCCGGCACGTTGTTGTTCACCACCAGCACGGTCGGAGAGGCGGCAATCATGCCGATCGGCTCAAAGTCGGTTACCGGGTCGTACTTCAGCTTTTGCAGGGCCGGGTTGATGCCATGTGTGGCGACGTAGCCGAGCATGATGGTGTACCCGTCCGGTGCAGCCTTGGCGACATATTCAGAGGCAATGGCGCCGCCGGCTCCTGCTTTGTTTTCTACCACTACGGGTTGGCCGAGTTTGGCACTGAGGCCCTGGCCGATGATGCGGGCGATGGCGTCATTGGCTCCGCCTGCAGCCGTCGGGACCACGATGGTGATGGGTTTTTCAGGCCATGCTTGGGCAAGTGCCTGGGTAAGCGGTGTCAACAGTGCGCCGAGGGCGACTGTAGCGGTGAGCAAATTTTTCATGGGCATAGCCTTGTCTCCAGATCGTTATGGAGCGGATGTTGCGCTTCGCCGGTCGTTTTGTGAATTGCAACTTTTGCTAGTATTGGTGCATGGCACGCATTAATTTCGACTTGCAGCAACTTCAGGCTTTTGTGGCCGTCGCGGAACGGGGCAGCTTTCGTGCTGCGGCAGACGAGATTCATTTGTCGTCTCCGGCGTTGAGTCGGCGAATCGAGAGGCTGGAGTCCATCCTGGGCGCCAAACTGTTTAACCGCACCACCCGCGATGTGAAGCTAACGCCGCTGGGGCGCACTTTTCTGGAGCGTGCCCGCGCGGCGCTGGACGACCTGGAAGCCGCCATGCTCGGCATCTCTGACATCGCCGGAAGCCGAATCGGGCGTGTGACGGTGGCCTGCGTGCCCTCAGCAGCGCTGCACTTTTTGCCCTCGGTGGTCAGTTCCTTCAGCGACAAGTTTCCGAAGATCCGGATCCGATTGATGGATGAGGCGGCCGGCCAAGTAGTGGCCAGTGTGCTGGCTGGCGAGTGCGACTTCGGCATCGCCTTCATGGGCAACCAGGTGCCGGGGGTGGACTTCCTGCCGATCCATGATGACGAGTTTGTGCTCGCCATGCCCCGCGGACACGCCATGGCCAAGCGCCGTTCCGTGGCGTGGGCAGATTTGTCTGATGAAAAGTTGATTGCCGTTGCGCGCAGCAGTGGTAACCGCCAGCTGCTGGACGATGCCTTGGCCCGTGCCGGCTGCAATCCCTCTTACCGCTTTGAGGTCAGCCACATTGCCACGCTGTTGGGCATGGTGGAGGCAGGTTTGGGCATGGCAGCCGTGCCGCGATTGGCGCTACCCGCAAACCACCCCACGCTGGTGGGTGTGGCTTTACGGCAGCCGGCGGTGTCCCGGCAACTGGGGCTTACCACTTTGCATGGCGCCACCCTGAGCGCGCCCTCGCAGGTGTTTTACGAGCACCTGCGCGCAGCGCTTCAGGCCAAGAAAAAACTTAAGGCGTGAGCGTGGTCGGCACCGCCACATCCAGCATGCCGGGGTAGTCGCGGCTGAAGTGCAGGCCGCGGCTCTCGTGGCGGGCTTGGGCGCTCTTCACAATCAGGTCGGCGACCTGCACCAGGTTGCGCAGCTCCAGCAGGTCGCGGGTGACGTGAAAGTGGGCATAAAACTCCGCAATCTCGCCTTGCAGTAATGCAATGCGGTGGGCAGCGCGCTCCAGCCGTTTGTTTGTGCGCACGATGCCGACGTAGTCCCACATGAAGCGGCGTAGCTCATCCCAGTTGTGGGAGATGACCACGCTCTCGTCTGCATCGGTGACGCGGCTGTCGTCCCAGGCGGGCAACTGGCGCGGTGCCTCTGAGCTGCCGCTGGCAAGCTCACTTGCTATCAAAGCAGTAGCTGCCCGCGCAAACACCATACACTCCACCAGCGAATTCGATGCCAAACGGTTGGCGCCGTGCAAGCCGGTGCAGGCGGTTTCGCCCACGGCGTACAGACCCTCTACATCGGTGCGGGCGTCCAGGTCGGTGACCACGCCGCCGCAGGTGTAGTGGGCCGCCGGCACCACGGGGATGGGCTGCTTGGCCATGTCGATGCCTAGCTCCAGGCAACGGGCGTAGATGTTGGGAAAGTGCTCCTGGATAAAGCTTAGCGGCTGGTGCGAGATGTCGAGGTAGACGCAGTCAAAGCCGCCTTTCTTCATCTCGAAGTCGATGGCGCGGGCCACCACGTCGCGCGGGGCCAGCTCGGCGCGCGGGTCGTGCCTGGGCATAAAGCGTTCGCCGGTGGGCAGCAGCAGGCGGCCGCCTTCGCCACGCACCGCTTCGGTAATCAAAAAGCTCTTGGCGTGCGGGTGGAACAAGCAGGTGGGGTGGAACTGGATGAACTCCATGTTTTGCACCTGGCAGCCTGCTCGCCAGGCTGCGGCAATCCCGTCGCCAGTGGCCGTGTCGGGGTTGGTGGTGTAGAGGTAAACCTTGCCCGCGCCGCCTGTGGCCAGGATGGTGTGGGGCGCCTGAAAGGTGAGCACTTCGTCGGTGTCGTCGTCCAGCGCGTACAGGCCCACGCAGCGGTTGGGGCCAGCCTGGCCGAGTTTGTTGGTGGTGATCAGGTCCACCAGCGTGTGGTGCTCAAACAGCGTCACGTTGGCGCTGGCTTTCACCTTTTCAATCAGGGTTTGCTGCACCGCTGCGCCGGTGGCATCCGTCACGTGGACGATGCGCCGTGCACTGTGGCCGCCTTCGCGGGTGAGGTGCAGCTGGCCGGCGTGGCCCGCTTCTTCCGAGAAGGGCACGCCCAGCTTTTGCAACCAGGCGATGGACTGGGGCGCGTTTTCCACCACGAACTGCGTGGCTTTGAGGTCGCACAGGCCAGCGCCGGCAATCAGCGTGTCGTCCACATGAGCGGCAAAGCTGTCATCCTTGTCCCACACGGCGGCAATGCCGCCTTGGGCCCAGCCGCTGCTGCCTTCGCGCACTGCACGTTTGGTGAGGATGGCCACGCGGTATTGCTGCGAGAGCAGCAGCGCCGCACTCAGGCCGGCGAGGCCGCTGCCAACGATGAGCACGTCAAAGTGCAGCGAAGAGGGGAGTTGAGTAGACATTCGCAGAAAAGAAAAGAGGTCGGTGGCGATCAGCCCTGGGTCTGCGTGTAACGGCGCAGGTCGTGCAGGGCGGGGCGGGCTACCAGGTACAACAGAATCAAGGCCAGGGGCACCGTGGTCACAAAGCCCAGGGAGTTAAAGCCCAAGGCTCCGACCCACGCGCCGAGCACGAAGCTGCCAATCAGCTTGCCGAGCAGGCGGAGTTTGTCGGTGTTGGCTTGGACGGGGGCGGCTTGGGGGTCGAGGTTGAGATAGACCATCTTACCCAGCTCAATGCCGACATCGGTGACCATGCCGGTCAAGTGAGTGGTGCGGATTTCGGCGCGCGAAATCTTGGTGATCACCGCGTTCTGCAGCCCCATGATGAAGCAGAGCAAGGTGACCGTGAGCGGGGTGAAAAAGTAATAGGCGTAGTTCATAACGCCCCCAAAAACGCCAAACACCAGCAGCAGAGCCGCTTCCAGCAGCAGCGGCAGGCCGTAGGCGACCTGCAGCCGGCAGCGCAGGCCCCAGTTGACCAGCACCGCACTGGTCATGGCGCCGAACACAAAGGCGATCAGCATGGCCATGCCGGTCAGGGCCACCTCGGTGTGGCCCAGCACCACCGAATCCACCACCGACGAGACGATGCCTGTCACATGGGAGGTGTATTGGTGCACCGCCAGAAAGCCCCCCGCATTGGTGGCCCCGGCCACAAAGGCCAGTGCCATGCCGAGGCGGGTGTTGGCTTCAGGGGTGCGCTCGGTATCGATCCAGCCGTAGGTCCAAGGGAACATGGTGACGAGGCCCGGATCGCGCTGCGTGGGTTCAGTGAATGCGCATGCCGGGCTGGGCGCCGGGCCAGGGGTTCAGGATGTAGATGCCGGGGTTGGCACCTTCATCTGCATGGCTGGCCGCCATGACCATGCCTTCCGACATGCCGAACTTCATCTTGCGCGGCGCCAGGTTGGCCACCAGCACGGTGAGCTGGCCTACCAGCTCTTCGGGCTTGTACATGCTGGCGATGCCGCTGAACACATTGCGCGTGGTGGGCTGGCCTTCAGCGTTCTTCTCGCCCACATCGAGGGTCAGGCGCAGCAGCTTGGTGGAGCCCTCTACCGCTTCGCAGTTCACGATTTTGGCAATGCGCAGGTCGATTTTGGCGAAGTCGTCAATGCTGATGGTGGGCGCCAAGGCCTCGCCGCCGGGGGCGTTGGGGTCAGCCGGCACAGCGGCAGGCGCTGTTTTTGCTACCTTTTTAGGAGCTGCTTGCGCAGGTTCCGTCTGGGCTAGAGGCTCTTTGGGTTCAAAAAGCGCTTCCAGCTGCTCGGGGGTGACGCGTTGCATCAGGTGTTGGTAGGGCTGGATGGCTTGCACATCGCCGGCCACGGCCCAGGTGTCCATGGGGCGGCCCACAAAGCTTTGCACCGCTTGCGCCAAGCCTGGCAGCACAGGGGCCAAGTAACGGCTCAAGGCGTCAAACGCATTGATCAGCACCGAGCACACTTGGTGCAGTGCCTCGTTGTTAGCCACGTCTTTGGCCAAGTCCCATGGCTTGTTCTGGTCTACATAGGCGTTCACCTTGTCGGCCAGCAGCATGACTTCGCGGGTGGCCTTGCTGTACTCGCGGGCCTCGAAATGGGCGGCCAGCGCGTCAGAAGCACCGCGGATTTCAGCCAGCAGTGCGCCACCTTGGGTGCCGAAGTCGCTGGTCAGCTTGCCGTCAAAGCGCTTGGTCAAAAAGCCTGCAGCGCGGGACGCGATGTTGATGAACTTGCCGATCAAATCGCTGTTCACCCGCAGCATGAAGTCTTCGGCGTTGAAGTCGATGTCTTCATTACGTGCAGACAGCTTGGCTGCCAGGTAGTAGCGCAACCACTCGGCGTTCATGCCCAGGCTCAGGTACTTGAGCGGGTCCAAGCCGGTGCCGCGGCTCTTGCTCATCTTCTCGCCGTTGTTCACGGTCAGGAAGCCGTGCACGAACACGTTGTTCGGCGTCTTGCGGCCGCTGAACTTCAGCATGGCGGGCCAAAACAGGGTGTGGAAAGTAACGATGTCTTTGCCGATGAAGTGGTATTGCTCGGTATCGCTTGCTGCCATGTATTCGTCAAAGCTGCGGTGGTCAGGGTTGGCCGCGCGCGCCTTGGGGCCGCCTTTGTCGAACCAGTTCTTGAGCGACGCCAAGTAGCCCACAGGCGCGTCCAGCCACACATAGAAGTACTTGCCCGGCGCATCGGGGATCTCAATGCCGAAGTAGGGTGCATCGCGCGAAATGTCCCAGTCGCCCAAGCCTTCGCTCTGGGTGCCGTCCGGGTTGGTGCGCACGCTGAACCACTCTTTGATTTTGTTGGCCACCTCGGGCTGAAGCTTGCCGTCCTGCGTCCAGTGCGTAAGAAACTCCACGCAGCGTGGGTCAGACAGCTTGAAGAAGTAGTGCTCGGAGTTCTTCAACTCGGGCTTGGCGCCGGACAAAGCAGAGTAAGAGTTGATCAGGTCAGTGGGCGCGTAGACCGAGCCGCACACTTCGCAGTTGTCGCCGTACTGGTCTTTGGCGTGGCACTTGGGGCACTCGCCTTTGATGTAGCGGTCCGGCAGGAACATGTTCTTCTCGGGGTCGAAGAACTGTTCGATGGTGCGCACTTCAATCAGGCTGCCATCAGCGCGGTCGCGCAGGTCACGGTAAATCTGGCGGGCCAGCTCGGTGTTTTCGGGCGAGTGGGTGCTGTGCCAGTTGTCAAAACTGATGTGAAAGCCATCCAGATACTGCTTGCGGCCGGCGGCGATGTTGGCCACGAACTGCTCGGGCGTCACGCCGGCCTTTTCAGCCGCAATCATGATGGGCGCGCCGTGGGTGTCGTCCGCACCTACGAAGTTCACCGCATTGCCCTGCATGCGCTGGTACCGCACCCAGATGTCGGCCTGGATGTATTCCATGATGTGACCGATATGGAAGTTGCCGTTGGCGTAGGGGAGGGCGGTGGTAACGAATAGTTGGCGGGGCATGGGGAATCGACTTTCACAGAGGAACCGGTGATTTTAGTCGGGGCGGGGATGGCCGTTGTGCATGCATGTTTTGTGGTCGTATCGGGCGGGCTGGGCGTTTTGCTACGTGTCCCCCGGCCTTCGGCCTCCTCCTTGACCTACGCAAAACGCCCAGCCCGCCTGATCCTGCGAGGTGGCATTGGCGCAAACCTACAATCCGCTGCCTCTTCACTCTAAAAGCCGCTTATGCACACCATCGCAGCGATCAGCCCTACCGATTTCTTGTCTAGGACTTTCCACACCGCAGTGTTTGCAGGCGGTGGCAATCGCTGCTGGTGGCAGGCCGGGGCGGTAGAGCGTTTGCGGGAGCAGGCGAATTGGCAGGTCGAGCGCCTAATCGGGGTGAGTGCTGGAGCGGGTATCGCCACGGCGTTCGCTACAGGGCGCATTCAAGCGTCTTTGCGGACAGCTGTGGAACGCTTCAACCAAACGCCTAAAAATTTCGTTTGGCGAAACCTGCTCCAGGGCAAACGCCCCTTTGTGCTCCCCAACATTTACCCCGACTGGATTGAGAGTTTTTTGCAAGCGACTGATTTGCAACGATTGAAGCAAGGTTCGCTCAAAATCGATGTGGTCATTACCCGACCCATTCCCTTTTTGCCAGTGACTATGTCCACCGCGTTGGCTCTGGCGCTGTATTCCACCGAAAAGTTTTGGCTCAAGACCTTCCATGCTCGGGCGCCGCATTGGGTGGGCTTGCGTCCTGAATACCATGACTTGAGCGCGTGTGCCCACATGGATGACGCGCGCAGCTTGCTGTTGGCCTCTGCCGCAGCGGTGCCCATTACAGCTACTCACAAAGTCCATGGACGGGCAGCCTTGGACGGTGGTTTCTATGACAACGTCCCTTTGCCACAAGATCGTGCGGACGATGCGGGCACCTTGGTGCTGCTGACCCGCCATCGTGCGGATTTACCCTTGGCGTTTGACATGGGCGGCCGCACTTACTTGCAGCCCAGTCGCCCGGTTGCAGCCATCAATATGGACTGCACCAGCGGTCCGAATGTGCAAAACACCTATGCCCAAGGCCTCGAGGACATGACCGCTTGGTTGCGTAGGGTTGGCCAGCGCCTGCGATGACCGGGAGGTACACCTTCATTAGCTTGCTTTGGGGCTGTTAATATATACAGTATCTTTGCTGATGAACGAAGGACTGCGATGAAAATCCTCCCGACCGATTTCGACGGCCAATCCATCCGCCGTGTCTACGACGAAGACACGGACACCTGGTGGTTTTCGGTGGTGGATGTGGTGCAGGTGCTCACGAAGCAACCTGACTATCAGACAGCGCGTAAATACTGGAACAAGCTCAAAGAACGTCTAGGCAAAGAAGGCAGTGAGTCGGTGACAAACTGTCACCGACTGAAATTGCCGGCCGCCGATGGCAAGAACTACCTTAGCGACGTGGCTACCGCTGAAACCCTGCTGCGCCTCGTGCAATCCATCCCCAGCCCCAAGGCCGAGCCCATCAAGCTATGGCTGGCCAAGGTGGGTTACGAGCGGATGCAGGAGATGGCAGATCCAGCCCTGTCGCTTGATCGTGCCCGCGAGACTTGGCAACAGCATGGCCGCAGCGACAAATGGATTCAGCAGCGCATGACCGGGCAGGAAACGCGTAACAAGCTGACCGACTACTGGCGCGAACACGACATCAAATCAGGGAGTGAATTTGCCATCCTCACCAATATCATTCACCAAGAGTGGGCGGGTGTCAGCGTCAAAGAACACAAAAACATGAAAGGCCTGAGTAGCCACAACTTGCGGGACCACATGAGTGAGGCCGAGTTGATTTTTACAGCGCTGTCCGAGCTGTCCACGCGGCAAATCGCAGAAAGTGTGAACGCGACTGGTATGAGTGAAAACAAGAGTGCCGCAAAAGCTGGCGGTGGAATTGCTGCCAAAGCCCGTAACCAGTTGGAAAGCCAGACCGGCAAGTCTGTGGTCTCTGGGGAGAGCTATCTTCCATCCGGCGCGAAAAAAGCCCTGAAGTCCAGCAAAAACCGATGAGCGAGCCGAAGCTCAGTCCTTAAACACTGGCGCCCGCTTCTGCATGTTCGCCGTCATCGCCTCGGTCAGGTCCTTGCTCATCAGCATGGCGGCGTTCCAAGTGGCGATGTAGTTGAGGCTGTCGGCCACACTGTGGTCGCGGGCGTAGGTGATCATTTCCTTGGTGCCGCGGATCGACAGGGGCGACTTGGCCGCAATGCTGGCTGCAATCTCTTCCACCCCGGCGTAGAGCGCCTCGCGGCTTTCAAACACGCGGTTCACCAGGCCGATGCCCTTGGCCTCAGTGGCGTCCATCTTTCGGCCGGTGTAAGCTAACTCACGGGTGATGCCATCGCCCACCAGCTTCGGTAAACGCTGTAGGGTGCCAACGTCGGCAGTCATGCCGATGTCGATCTCCTTGATGGTGAAAAACGCATCTGCGCTGGCATATCGCATGTCGGCGCAGGTCACGAGGTCGATGCCGCCTCCGATGCAGCCACCATGGATGGCCGCCAACACCGGCTTGCGGCAACGCTCTAGGCTGGTCAGCGTGTCTTGCATGTCCAGAATCATGCGGCGCAGGCTCTCGCGCATGCGGCCGTCGCACTCGTTGGCAATCTGCGGGCCTATGCCCATCATCATCTGCAGGTCGATACCCGCGCAAAACAACTTGCCCTCGCCTTGCAACACCGCCACCCGCGCCTCGGGCGTGCGGTCTACCCACTCAAAGGCCTGGCGGATTTCTTGCCACATGGTGGCGTTCATGGCGTTGGCTTTGTCGGGGCGGTTCAGGCGGATGGTGGCAATGTGCGCGTCCAGCGTGACCTTCAGGGTTTCAAACTCCATGCTTGTCTCCTTTTATGTGCCAAATAGGCTGCTAGCGCAGGTGGAATATGCGCGAGCAGCTATTATTTTTATAGTATTGATGAATCCAGCCTTCAGGTCTTGGCTGGCTTCATCATGGCCATATAGGGCGCCAGTCGCTTGCCCATCTCGTCGCCCAGTGCCTGCAAGCCGCTCATGGGGCGCACCATCACTTCAAAGTCGGTGATCTTGCCCTCGGCGTCGAACTGCACCATGTCAATGCCCTTGAGCTCTTTGCCATTCACCTTGGCACTGAACTCCAGCACCAGGCTCAGGCCGTCGGCACTGGCCAGCTCGCGGTGGTATTTGAAGTCTTCAAACACCTGCACCACGTTGGTCAAGATGACTTGCACCGCCTGCGCGCTGGGGTAGGGCGTGTGCGCCATGGGCGAGCGGAACACGGCCTTGCGGTGCAGGATGGTGGGCAGCTCGGCCAGGTTGTTTTCGGCAATCATCTGGTGCCACAGCTTGAGGCTGGCCGCCACCGGTGCGGGCAGGGTCTGCGCCAGATTGGGGGCGGCACCTGCTTCTGCCGCTTGGGCGGGTGCGGCGCCAAATGCCAAGGCGAGCTCGGTGCCTTGCTTGATGGCGCGCTTGGCATCCAGCTCGGCAGCTACATCGGCGCCGCCGATCAGGTGCACGTTGACGCCTGCGGCTTGCAGGTCAGCCTGCAGCGCGCGCTGCGGGTCTTGGCCTGCGCAGATCACTACGTTGTCCACCGGCAGCACCATGTCCTTGTCGCCCACGGTGATGTGCAGGCCGGCATCGTCCACCTTGCGGTAGGTCACGCCGTTGATCATTTCCACCTCGCGGTTCTTGAGCGAGGTGCGGTGAATCCAGCCTGTGGTCTTGCCCAGGCCGTCGCCCACTTTGCTGGTCTTGCGCTGCAGCAGGTAGACCTTGCGCGGTGTCTTCTCGATGTGCGCGGGCTTCAAGCCACCGGGGCTGGCGTAAGTGGTGTCCACACCCCATTCGGCGAAGAACTTGGCTTGGTCCAGGCTGGGGCTGGTGCCTTCATGCAATAAGAACTCCGCAGTGTCGAAGCCGATGCCGCCCGCGCCAATCAGTGCCACGGTTTTGCCCACGGGCTTTTTGTCGCGCAGTACGTCCAGGTAGCCCAGCACTTTGGGGTGTTGGATGCCTTCAATCTCGGGCATGCGCGGTGTTACGCCAGTGGCCAGCACCACGTGCTTGAAGCCAGCGGCACTCAGGTCTTGGGCGCTGACTTTTTGGTTGAGCTGCAGCTTCACGCCGGTCAGCTCAATCTGCTTGCCGAAGTAGCGCAGGGTCTCGTAGAACTCTTCTTTGCCGGGCACTTGCTTGGCCACATTGAACTGGCCGCCGATTTCACTGGCCGCGTCAAACAGCGTCACCTCAAAGCCGCGTTTGGCGGCTTCGGTCGAAAAGGCCAAACCGGCGGGGCCTGCGCCCACCACGGCAATGCGTTCTTTGCTGGGGGCGGGGCTGTCCACCATCAGGGTCTCGTGGCAGGCACGCGGGTTCACCAGGCAGCTGGTGATCTTGCCGCCAAAGGTGTGGTCCAGGCAGGCCTGGTTGCAGCCAATGCAGGTGTTGATCTGGTCGGCTTTGCCCTCGGCCGCCTTTTGCACAAACAACGGGTCGGCCAGGAAGGGGCGGGCCATGCTCACCATATCGGCCTGGCCGCCGCTGAGAATTTGCTCGGCCACTTCAGGCGTGTTGATGCGGTTGGTGGCAATCAGCGGAATCTTCACCTTGCCTTTGAGCTGCTCGGTGACCCAGGCAAACGCTGCGCGCGGCACTTTGGTGGCGATGGTGGGAATACGGGCTTCGTGCCAGCCAATGCCGGTGTTCAGGATGGTGACTCCAGCGGCCTCCAGCGCTTGCGCCAGCTGCACCACTTCTTCTTTGGTGGAGCCGCCTTCCACCAGGTCCAGCATGGAGAGGCGGAAGATGATGATGAAGTTGGCGCCTACCCGTGCACGCGTTTTGTGGACGATCTCCAGCGGGAAGCGGATGCGGTTTTCATAGCTGCCGCCCCATTCGTCGTCGCGCTGGTTGGTTTGCTTGGCAATGAATTCGTTGATCAGGTAGCCCTCAGAGCCCATGATCTCCACGCCGTCGTAGCCCGCGCTTTGTGCCAGGGCAGCAGCGTTGGCGTAATCCTCGATGGTCTGGCTCACTTCTTCTGTCGTCAGCGCATGGGGGCGAAAGGGGCTGATGGGCGCCTTCAGGGCGCTGGGTGCCACCAGCTCAGGGTGGTAGGCGTAGCGGCCGAAGTGCAGGATCTGCATGCAAATCTTCCCGCCCGCGGCGTGAACAGCGTCGGTCACCACCTTGTGCTTGTCGGCTTCCCTTTGCGTGGTCATGGCTGCACCGCCGGGCATGGGGCGAGCGCGGTCGTTCGGCGCAATACCGCCTGTCACGATCAGGCCTACACCGCCCTTGGCGCGCTCTGCATAGAAGGCGGCCATGCGGGTGAAGCCGTCTTTGGCTTCTTCCAGGCCCACGTGCATGGAGCCCATGAGCACCCGGTTTTTCAGGGTGGTAAAGCCCAGGTCCAGGGGGGCGAGCATGTGGGGGTAGGTGAGCGTGGCAGTCATGGGTGTCTCCTGTTATGTGTTCGGGTGGCCGGCCGGCATCAAGGCACGCGCGGCTATGCAACCAGTTGCAGTGTAGAAGTCTAGCCAGATTTATGCAACTGGTTGCATAGTTAGAGTGCTGCCCTTAGACTCGCCCGCATGTCGCTTGCCCATGCCGTGCTCACTTCGCTGATTGAAAAACCGTCCTCAGGGTACGAGCTGGCCCGGCGCTTTGACAAGTCCATCGGCTACTTCTGGCACGCCACGCACCAGCAGATTTACCGTGAACTGGCCCGCATGGAAGAGAAGGGTTGGATCGTCTCTGACAGCGCGCCCGACGCCGGCGCCACCCGCAAGCGGGAGTACAAGGTGCTGCCGGATGGCCGGGCAGAACTTGTGCGGTGGACCAGCGAGCCTGCTGCGCCCATGGACTTGCGGGACGAGTTCACCGTCAAAATCCGCGCCGATGCCGCTTTGAATGAAGTGGACTTGAGTGATGAACTGCGCGCCCGCATTGCCCAGCACACCGAGCGGTTAGCGCATTACCGCGCCATCGAAGCCCGGGACTTTGCTCGAAAAGAGGCTATGCCGCGGGCTAAGCGGCTGCAGCATTTGATCCTGAAGAAGGGGATCATGTTTGAGGAGGGCAGCATCGCCTGGGCGCGGGAAGCGCTTGTAGTGCTTGGTGAGCAGTAGTCTTTTAAGTTGAGCCTTTGAGGCCAGAAATGAACGTCTCTCTGCTGCGTTCATTTGGTCTGCCCATCTGTCGTCTGCAGGATATCTGTGGCTATGTTTTACTATGAGCGAAACAAAAAAGGGATGGCATGCCGCAGGAAGAAGAGGTTTTCATTAGCTATAGCCATGATTCGGAATTACACATGGACAGGGTCAGAGAGCTTTCTGACCGACTTCGTGCCGAAGGCGTTGATTGCGACATTGATCAGTACCATGAGGCCCCTCCCGAAGGATGGCCAAGGTGGATGGCAAAAAAAGTGCGAGATTCCAAATTCGTCTTGGTGGTCTGCTCTCGTCCGTACCAGTCGCGTTTTGAGGGATTGGAGGAAAAGGGAAAAGGACTGGGTGCTAAGTGGGAAGGCAGCATCATCATCAATGAGCTGTACGAGGCTGAAGGCTCGAATACCAAGTTCATCCCAGTAATTTTCGATTTCGCGGATCGAGAGTTCATTCCAACTCCGTTGCGACCGACCACTTACTACAACGTGGGTAAGCAGTCTGGGTTTGAAGACCTCTATGGCCGACTTACTGGTCAACAGAAAATCAAAAAGCCTGTGCTCGGCAGTGTTCGAAAGGTTGAATCACAAGTACGTGAAGCTCTTCCCTCTAAGGAGGTGAAGACCAAGCCTCAAGCCTTCTTGATCACACCGATAGATATTGAACTATGGAACCTGGCGAAATGGAGGGCGACATTCTTCTTAGTTGCTCCAGAAGGTCCGCCAATGCTGGGTCTGGCCTTTCGAAATGCCATTGCGGGAAAGAAGATTTTTGAAGGATGGCGGGATCGGTATGGTGTAGTGGATGAGCATGACGAGTTACGGATTTCGACTATCGCGGAAACGAACCAGGAGCGGCCGCAAGACTATGCAGTTACCGTATCTGCAGACCTTGATGTCGTGCATGCAAGGCTAGAAAAATTAGGCCTGTTCAACGAGGGTGACGCTTTTCTAGGTATTTCGCGCATTAATCACATGGAACCTATCAGCGAACAATCCTCTGGGTTACCGATATTTAGAAAACGATTCGAGGAGTGTGGAGAGTACGTGCTGATTCCCGGTCAGATCAGTGCAGACAATTCCAACCTTCGACCTTTCGTTGATTTGGGAATTCGGAAGAAGAAAGTCTTGTTTAGAAAGCTAAGTGACATTGGTGAGGGCGATCATGATTTGGTTATCTTGTCACCTGAAGATCGCGATAAGTTCCTAGCTCCCAAGGAGTGACGGAAAAAAAAGCCCGGCAGAGCCGGGTTTTTTGTTGGCGGCGTCGTTTAACGCAAACCACCGCTACTTTGTTTGTCATTTAGGCAGCCAGCTTGGCAATCCCATTGGCCGCTTCAGCCAATGCTTCCGCCTTCTTCGCGTCACCCATGGCCACGCCCTCAGCGCGCACAAAGCGCACATCGGTGATACCCAAGAAACCGAACACGGTTTGCAGGTAGCTCTCTTGGTGTTCCGCAGCACGGCCCCAGTCGTTGGTGGAGTACACACCGCCGCGGGTGGAAGCCACGATCACGGTTTTGCCACCGGCCAGACCTTGGGGGCCGGTTTCGGTGTACTTGAAGGTACGGCCGACTTGAGCAATACGGTCCACCCAAGCCTTGAGCTGGCTGGGGATGCTGAAGTTGTACAGCGGGGCGCCGACAACAATCACGTCGGCGGCCAGGAACTCGGTCACCAGCGCCTCAGAGATCACGTTCTCGCGCTTCTGCACATCCGTTAGTTCAGCACCGGCAGGGGCGCGGAAGCCCAGGGAGTCGGCGGACAGGTGGCTGGGAGCGTCCACGGCCAGGTCCAAGTACTCCACGGTAGTGCCGGGGTGGTTGTTGACCCATTGGGCGACGGTGTCTTTGGTCAGTTGGCGGGAGACAGAGTGGTCGCCCAAGATGCTGGAGTCGATGTGCAAGAGTTTCATGACAAGTCCTTGAAGGGGTTGGTTCTATGGGACTAGTTTCCAAGAAAGGCGAATGTTTGATAAGTTAGCATATTTGCGTTAGATTGTCCTGAAAATGGGACGATAAAGGGCGCAAATGCAAGATACCAATGACATGCTGTACTTCGCCGAGGTGGTGGAGCGGGGCGGCTTTGCCGCTGCCGGACGGCATTTGGGCATTCCCAAATCCAAACTTTCGCGCCGCGTGGCCGAGCTGGAAGCCCGGTTGGGCGTGCGCCTGCTACAGCGCACTACGCGCAAGCTTTCGGTTACCGAAGTGGGCGAGGTCTATTTGCGCCACTGCATTGCCATGCGCGATGCAGCCGAAGCGGCCGCCCAGGCAGTGGAGCAGGTGCAGACCGAGCCGCGCGGCACCATTCGGATTGCCTGCCCGGTGACGCTGGCCCAGAGCACGGTGGGGCCCATCATGGCGCTGTTTTTGGCGCGCCACCCGCTGGTGAAGGTGGACATGCGGATCAGCAACCGCGTAGTGGATCTGGTGGAGGAGGGCGTGGATGTGGCGCTGCGTGTGCGTACTTCGCTGGACGACAGTGGCAGCCTGGTGGTGAAGAAGCTGGGCGAGTCCAATACGGTGCTGGTAGCCAGCCCGCTGCAGCTGGCGCGGCAAGGGCAGCCTGCCTCGATCAATGATTTGGCGCACATGGACACGATTTCCATGTCAGCTGTAGATGGCCGTGCCAGCTTGGTCCTGCTGGGGCCGGGTGGCGCCACACACACCTTGGTGCATCAGCCGCGCTATGTGGCGGATGATTTGTTAACGCTCAAGTTTGCCGCCTTGCAGGGCACCGGCATGTGTTTTTTGCCGGACTACATGTGCCGGCGCGAACTAGAGCAAGGCCGGCTGGTGCATGTGCTGCCGGGCTGGGCGCCGCCACGCGGCATATTCCATGCGGTGTACCCCTCACGCCGCGGCATGGTGCCGGCCGTGCGGCGGTTTTTGGACTTTTTGGGCGAACACACCAGTAATGAGGGCATGCCTGTGCTGCCGCCGGGCTGCCCGTCCATTGACTGAGCTCATTTTGAGTCAGTGCAAGCGCGGTGTGGGTCTGTTCAGTCCGGAAGGCTGATACCCATTTCGGCCAGCTTTTTGGCCCAAGTGGCTCTGCGCTTTTCTGCTTTGGCAGCGGTATCCACCGCGGCTTTGATGGCGGTGGGGCCTTTTTTGGCCACGGTCTGGATCAACCCTTGTTTGTGAGCAGCATCGGCTGCGGCGCGGTGGTAGGTGGCCAGCAGGCTGGCGGATGCGGAGGATGTGGTCACACGGGCCTCGGTGGCAAAGCGCCTATTGTCTTCGGTGCGCGACGGCGGATAGTTACGGCAGCCGCAGGGGGTCTAACCGGCGTTCCACAAATTCTGTGTCGCCCGGCTCCGGGTCATTGTTGGCCGGGTCGTTCCAACCAAAGAACTTGCAAACCTCGGCGCGCTGTTTCTGGGCGTCGGCATAGCCCAGCGCCATGAGCTCGGTGGTGTAGCCGCTCTCAAAGAGCAGGTAGCTGGCGAGTGCGGCGCCTTTGACGTCGGCCTTGGCGGAGGACACGCCCACGCCGCCCAGCATGGTGCGCACCGCGTGTGGCAGGTCGCCCACGTGCCGCGAGGCGACCGCATCCAGCCGCTGGCTAGGCGCAATCACCAGCAGCTCCACCGGCCGCAAAGAGCTGCCTTTGCGCAAGTCCTCTGGCACCAGTTTGATGGTCTGGTTGATACGTTGCACCCGCTCCACATCCACGGCCAGTGCATCCAGAAAGATATTGGACAAGGCGTGACCGGCGATCTGGGCGATGCTCGGGTAGCTGCTGGTGGTGTGCATGTGCGCCTCTTCTTTGGGCTCATGCATGCGCCCGGCGCCTATCACCAGTATGCGTTCTGCTCCTAAATGGATAGCAGGTGCCACCGGCGCACTTTGGCGCATGGAGCCGTCGCCAAAGTACTCATCCCGTCCGTTGATGTGCAACTGCGTCGCCGGGAACACAAACGGGATCGCGCTGGATGCGAGCAGGTGTGCATGGGTAATCCGGTCCCGGACGGCGAATCGCTGGGTGCGGAACCAGGGCATGAGGCGCCTGTCACCTTCAAAAAAGGTCACGTGATCGCCGGTGCTGTAGCTTGACGCGGTGACCGCCAGCGCCTGTAAATGCCCCTGGCGTACCAGTTCCGGCAAGCGGTCCAGCGGCACCAGACCCTGCAGAAGTTCACCCAAAGGGCTGTTGTCCAGCAGAGAGCGCGGTTTGACGCGGCGCCATTTGGCCAGCACCCAGCCCAGCGAGAGCAAGGTCATCCAGGTCGCGCCGGAGCGCAACATGCTCAGGTGGTCCGCGCGGTACACATCGTGCGCATGGAAGTTTTGCCAAGTGTGCGCGATCTTGCGGACCGTGCCGTCGAAATCATCCGACCCGCAGGCCAAGGCCGACGCATTGATGGCGCCGGCAGAAGTGCCGGCAATGATGGGGAAGGGGTTGGGTTGCCAGCCGGCACCGCAGGCCAGCCGCAAGTCTGCAATCGCTTCCAAGACTCCGACCTGGTAGGCGGCGCGTGCGCCTCCTCCGGTCAGCAGCAGGCCGGTCATGGGTACGGGGGACATGGCAGCGCTCATGCTCTTCATTATGAAAAGCCCACCGGACTTGTAAATAGCAAAGTGTGCGGGGTTAACCCTTGATTGGTGGCACAGACTTTGCACCTTGGGCAGCGGCGGGTATGCCCCCTTGGATAGACTCGCCCGATTCAGGAGTTTTTATGGCGTTTACCGAACAAGACATTACCCAGGCCCTGCAGAGCCTGATCGACCCGAACACCGGCGCCACGTTTGCCAGCGCCAAAGCTTTCAAAAACATCAAGGTCCAAGGCGCTGACGTGCAACTGGACCTGGAGCTGGGCTACCCCGCCAAGAGCCAATGGCCCGCGCTGGTGGCACTGGTCAGCGAGACCGCGCGCATCGTGGCTGGCGTCGGTGCTGTTACTGTGAGCCCCAAGCTCCACATCGTGCCCCATGCGGTGCAGCGCGGTGTGCAGTTGCTGCCGGGTGTGAAGAACATTGTGGCGGTGGCGTCCGGCAAAGGCGGTGTTGGCAAGAGCACCACCGCAGCCAACTTGGCTTTGGCCTTGGCCGCCGAGGGCGCACGGGTGGGCTTGCTCGATGCAGACATTTACGGCCCTAGCCAGCCCATGATGATGGGCATTGAAGGCCGCCCCGACACAACCGATGGCAAAACCATGGAGCCCATGGAAAACCACGGAGTGCAGGTCATGTCGATTGGCTTCTTGGTCGATGGCGACCAGGCCATGATCTGGCGCGGCCCCATGGCCACTCAGGCGCTGGAGCAGTTGCTGCGCCAGACCAATTGGAAAGACCTCGATTACCTGATCGTTGACATGCCGCCCGGCACAGGTGACATCCAGCTCACCCTTAGCCAGCGGGTTCCTTTGACCGGCGCAGTGGTGGTGACCACGCCGCAGGACATCGCCTTGCTGGATGCCAAAAAGGGCATCAAGATGTTTGAGAAGGTCGGTGTGCCGATTCTGGGCATCGTCGAAAACATGGCGGTTCATGTGTGCAGCAACTGCGGCCATGTGGAGCACATTTTCGGGGCCGATGGCGGCAAGAAAATGGCGGCCGGCTATGGCATGGATTACCTGGGCGCTTTGCCTTTGGCCTTGCACATCCGTGAGCAAGCAGACAGCGGCACCCCGACGGTGGTGGCTGCACCTGAAAGCCAAGTGGCGGGCCTTTACAAAGGCATTGCCCGCCAGGTAGCGATCAAAATCGCCGCGCAGTCCAAAGACTTCTCGAGCAAGTTCCCCACCATCACCATCAGCAAAAACAGCTGATAGCGCGGCGTCGGCATGAATCTGCTTTCGTCCCTGCGCTATCTGGTGGCTCTGGATGAGCACCGGCATTTCGCGCGGGCTGCACAGGCCTGCCACATCACCCAGCCCGCACTCTCCAATGCCCTGAGGGCGTTGGAAGAGGAGTTCGCAGTAGTCATCGTGCGCCGCGGCCGAACCTTTGTGGGGTTCACGCCCGAGGGCGACAAAGTGCTGGACTCCGCCCGCCGCATGTTGCACGAGCACAAGGTACTTGCCCAGTCCTTGCGTAGCACCGTCGATCAACCCACGGGTCGTTTTGTGGTGGGGGCCGTGCCGACGGCGGTGCCTATTGCGGCGCGGTTTGCAGCGATGCTCCATGCCCGGCACCCGGAGCTGATGCCGGTGGTGCTATCGCTCAGTTCCACCGAGCTCGAAAAGCGGCTGGAAAGCCTGTCCATCGACTTGGCGCTGGGTTACACCGAGCGCATGGATTTGCGGGCGGTGCAGCTCACGGCGTATCCGCAATACAACGAACACTACTTTTTGTTACGAAAATCCCGGACGCCGCATGCGGTCGAATTGCAGATCACGGCGCCAGAATCCTGGTTGCAGGCGTCTGAGGTTTCGTTGTGCCTGTTGACCCCCGAAATGCACAACCGCACCATTGTGGATGCCTCGTTTGCGGCGGCGGGCTGCAGCCCCAAGGTGGTGATGGAAACCAACTCCATCTTGACCATGGCCCTCAGCGTGGTGGCAGGCCAGGTGTGCAGCGTCATGCCCGGCGCGCTCGTGTCTACAGTTCGCGGCTACCGGGAGTTGGAAGCAGTGCCTTTGGTGAGCCCTCAAGTGCTTACCCCCATCAGCTTCATGGCGCAGACGGCGGTGCGGCCGTCACGGGCCATGGAAGCGGCGTTGCAACTGGCGCAAGACAGTGCTTGGCTGCGCCATGTGGCGACACACACGGGACTTTTAACCGCCTATTAATTTGATTTAAATCAAGGAAATTGGTGTACAAACTGTGATTTGTAAAGTCGTAAAACTTGCAGGGCTATTGGGTGTTGGACCGGCCATTGCAATCACAGAGAGTGACTCCCATGCGCTTGTTCAATGGCCCCCAGCGGCGTGTCAATGCCGCTGCCCGAAAGTTTGCTGCGAGCCTTAGCGGCAGCTTCTCGCTGGACCCGCATGCGCGGATCGATGTGCAAGGGCGCTCCACGCCAGCGCTGCGCAACGGGGCTCGCACCCTCAACATGGACTTCGCGCTGGCCGATGAATTCACCCGCGCGACCGGCCTGGTCGCCACGGTGTTTGCAAGGGATGGCAGCGACTTTTTCCGTGTCACAACCTCGATTCGCAAACAGGATGGTGAGCGCGCCATCGGCACCCCGCTGGACCGCTCGCAGCCGGCGTATACCGATGTGCTGCAAGGCCGCTCCCACGTGGGCTATGCGATCGTGTTCGGCAAGCAATACCTCACCCGCTACGAGCCAATCAGGGACGGCCAAGGGCAGGTGATTGGCGTTTTGTTCGTCGGCCTGGATGTGACATCGTCTCCGGGCATGGGGCTGGCAGCCTCCATGGCCTGGCGTGTTTCGGCGGTCTACGGTGGGGTGGAGCTGCTGTACCTAGCGGCCAACGGCCAGCTCGGAAATCTCCAGGAAACAGGCATGAGCGGCTTCATGCTCGCGCTGCTGTGGGTGACTACCTACAGCCTGATGAATCACTACGTGGCCCAGCCCTTGAAGGCAGGCCACTCCGCCTCGCAGCGTATGGCCTCGGGCGATCTGACACGGCAGGTCCATGTGGGCACCAGCGACGACATCGGGCAAGTGCTGATGGCCATGAACAGCATCAACGTGGGGTTGACCCTGCTGATCGGCAAAGTGCGCAATGCCTCTGATGTGGTGGCCATGGGCACCAATGAAATCGCCGATGGCAATGTCGATCTGGCCAACCGCACCGAAAAGCAAGCTGGCGAGGTGAACGCCGCCGCCAGTGCGGTGCATCAACTCACCAGCACCGTGGCCCAGACGGCAGAGCAGACCCATAAAGTCAACCAGTTGGTCACCAGCGTGGCGGGCGTTGCCAGCAGCGGCAGCCAGGTGGTGCAGGATGTGGTGAGCACCATGGGGCAGATATCCACCAGTGCCAACAAGATCAACGACATCATTGCCTTGATCGAAGGCATCGCTTTTCAAACCAACATCCTGGCCCTGAACGCGGCAGTCGAAGCGGCTCGCGCGGGCGAACAAGGGCGCGGGTTTGCCGTCGTGGCCTCAGAGGTCCGCAACCTCGCCAAGCGCTCGTCCACCGCGGCCCACGAAATCAAGGACCTGATTGCCGCCTCGGTCAGCAACGTATCCGCAGGCAGCCAGCTTGTAGAAAAGACCCGCGAGTCCATGGAGGAAATCACTTCCTCCATCTCCGAGGTGGTTCGCTATATCGAAGGCATCGCCCATGCCAGCCAGGAGCAGAGTGCCGGCATCGAAAGCGTGAACCGGAGCATTTCGGAAATCGACCAGATGACGCAGCAAAACGCCGCACTGGTCGAAGAGGCCGCCGCTGCCGCCATGCGCATGCGGGACCAATCCCACACATTGACGGATGCCGTCAACACGTTCAAAACCCCAGCGTAAATGCTGCATGGCAGCATTTATTTTTTGAATCAATGCATGTGATGAATCCATTGGACTCATCCGGCTTGAGCGGTGACACTGCGCTCGCCCCGTTGGACAGCGGTGAGCCAGTGTTTCTATAAATCCCAAAGGAGACTTAATGTCTGGAATTCTCGACAAGGAACGGATCATCGCTGGTCCCGGCTTTAATCGTTGGCTGGTACCACCTGCCGCTCTCGCTATTCACCTGTGCATCGGCATGGCCTATGGCTTTTCCGTGTTCTGGTTGCCGCTCTCCAAAGCGCTGGGCATCAAAGAAGCCATCAAGTGCGGCCCCGAAGTAGGTTTTTGGGCGCAGCTCTTCACCACCAACTGCGACTGGCAAATCTCCACTCTCGGTTGGATGTACACCCTGTTCTTCGTATTGCTGGGCTCCAGCGCTGCGATCTGGGGCGGTTGGCTAGAGCGTTCGGGCCCCCGCAAAGCCGGTGTGGTGTCGGCGGTGTGCTGGTGCGGCGGTATGTTGATTTCCGCCCTCGGTATCTACACCCACCAGTTCTGGCTCATGCTGTTGGGCTCCGGTGTCATTGGCGGCATCGGTTTGGGCTTGGGGTACATCTCCCCCGTGTCCACACTGATCAAGTGGTTCCCGGACCGTCGTGGCATGGCCACCGGCATGGCGATCATGGGCTTTGGTGGCGGTGCCATGATCGGCTCGCCCCTTGCGGCTGACTTGATGAAGTACTTTGCCACCCCCACCGACATGGGCGTGATGCAGACCTTCGTCGTCATGGCGCTGATTTACTTCGTGTTCATGATGGCAGGTGCCTTCGGCTACCGCGTGCCTGAAACCGGCTGGAAGCCCGCAGGCTGGACGCCCCCACCCGCGCAAGTGAACAACACCATGATCACCCAGAAACACGTGCACGTGAAAAAGGTCTGGGGCATTCCCCAGTTCTGGCTCATCTGGATGGTGTTGTGCATGAACGTGAGTGCTGGTATCGGCGTGATCGGCATGGCATCTCCCATGTTGCAAGAGGTGTTCGGCGGCAGCTTGATCGGTGTGCAAGCCAAGTTCGGCGAGCTCGACAAAGCCCAGTTGGCAGCGATTGCCACCGTGGCGGCTGGCTTCACTGCGCTGCTTTCGTTGTTCAACATCGGCGGACGCTTCTTCTGGGCCAGTCTGTCCGACAAGATGGGTCGCAAGATCACCTACATCGTGTTTTTCGTGCTGGGCGGCCTGATGTACTTCAGCGTTCCCGGCAGCGCAGCCGCAGGCAGTATCGTGCTCTTCGTGGGTGCTTTCTGTGTGATTTTGAGTATGTATGGCGGCGGCTTCGCCACAGTGCCTGCGTATCTTGCTGACTTGTTTGGTACCCAGATGGTGGGCGCGATCCATGGCCGTCTTTTGACTGCATGGGCGACTGCCGGCGTGTTGGGTCCTGTGGTGGTGAACTACATGCGCGAATACCAGCTTGGCCTGGGCATTCCGCGTGAGCAGGTGTACAACCAGACCATGTACATCCTGGTGGGCATGTTGGTGGTGGGCCTGATCTGCAACCTGCTGGTGCGTCCGCTGGACAACAAGTGGTTCATGACCGATGCCGAGTTGGCTGCTGAAAAGAAGCTGGCTCACGAACGTGCTGCCGCTTCTGAAGTCGGCACCAGCACTGGTGGCGCAGACACGATCCCGGCGTGGGTGGTGGCATTCGCCTGGGCAGCTGTGGGCCTGCCTTTGGCATGGGGCGTGTACCGCACCTTGCTGAGCGTAGCCAAGTTCTTCGCTTAATTTTTCACGAATATCAACAGGAACGCCATGACAGCATCCAGCCTCGCTCCGCAGACCACCACAGTGGCATTGGCTACGGTGGAAGACATGCGGGACCGCATCCGCCGCAAAAGCAAACTCAAAGGCCGTCAGGCCGATGACGATTCTTTGGCGGAGGTCCGGGCGTTGATTGGCGCAGCGCCTCACCGGCGTGACCTGTTGATTGAACACCTGCACAAGCTCAATGACGCCTACCGTTGCTTGCACGACAGGCATCTGGTAGCCCTCGCCAAGGAAATGAACATTCCCATGGCCGAGGTGTATGAGGTCGCCACCTTTTATCACCACTTCGAAGTGGTGCGGGGTGATGAAACTGTGCCGCAGTTGACGGTGCGGGTGTGTGATGGTTTGAGTTGTGAGATGGCCGGCGCCAAGGACCTGCTTGCGCGCCTGCCCTCCATATTGGGGAATGAAGATGTTCGCGTGATTCCGGCGCCGTGTATCGGCCGCTGCGAACAGGCGCCTGCAGCGGTGGTGCATCAGCACCCTGTGCCCAGGGCGACTGTGGAATCGATTGCGCAACTGGTGAAAGACGCCAAAGGCGGTCACCCGTCTGCGACGCAAGCTACAGAATTTATAGCGTCCGCTTACGCGGAACGCGCCGTGTCCCCGGAACCCCATGCGGTGCAAGTAGCCCCCGGCTACACCGGATACGACACGTACAAGGCCAAGGGAGGCTACGCACTGGCCGCCGCCCTGAGCCAGGGCACCCAGGATGCCGAGTCCGTTATCAAGGCCATGGAAGATTCCGGCCTGCGCGGTCTGGGTGGAGCCGGTTTCCCGGCAGGGCGCAAGTGGCGTATCGTGCGCGACCAGCCCGCACCCCGCCTGATGGCCGTGAACATTGACGAAGGCGAGCCCGGCACGTTTAAAGACCGCACCTACCTCGAGCGCGACCCGCACCGTTTCTTGGAAGGCCTGTTGGTGGCGGCCCAAGTGGTTGGCACCACCGCCTGCTACATCTACCTTCGCGACGAGTACCACGGTTGCCGTGCCATTCTGGAAACCGAGATCGCCAAGCTGCAGGCCAACCCGCCGTGCCCCTTGCCGGTCATTGAACTGCGCCGTGGCGCGGGTGCCTACATCTGTGGCGAAGAGTCCGCCATGATTGAAAGCATCGAGGGCAAGCGCGGCGAGCCCCGCATGCGCCCGCCCTACATCGCTCAAGTGGGCCTGTTCGGTCGCCCCACCCTGGAGCACAACTTCGAGACCCTGTACTGGGTGCGCGACATTGTGGAAAAAGGCGCTTCCTGGTTCAGCAGCTTCGGCCGCAACGGTCGCAAGGGCCTGCGCTCCTTCAGCGTCAGCGGTCGCGTCAAGTTCCCCGGCGTGAAGCTGGCCCCCGCCGGTATATCGGTGGCAGAGCTGGTGGACGAATACTGCGGCGGCATGCTCGACGGGCACACGCTGTATGCCTATCTGCCCGGTGGTGCTTCCGGTGGCATTTTCCCGGCCAGCTTGTCGCATGTGCCGCTCGACTTTGATACCTTACAACCTCATGGCGGCTTCATCGGATCCGCTGCGGTCATCGTGCTGAGCCAGCACGACAAGGCCCGCGATGCCGCTTTGAACATGATGCGTTTTTATGCCCACGAGAGTTGTGGTCAATGCACCCCCTGCCGCGTCGGCACGGCCAAGGCCGCTACGCTGATGGAATCGCCCGTGTGGGACAACACCACACTCGAAGACTTGAACGTGGTGATGACCGACGCCTCCATCTGCGGTCTGGGCCAGGCGGCCCCGAACCCGGTGCGTTGCGTCCAGAAATACTTTGCACACGAGGTGAGCTAAATGAACGCCCCTGCCAAACACGTTGAATTCACGCCCCAGGTAATTACCTTCCATCTGGACGGAAAACCGGTCGAAGCCTTTGAAGGCGAGTCCATTTTGAAAGCGGCGGAACGCAGTGGTGTGTGTATCCCCCACCTTTGCTACAAAGACGGCCTGCGCGCCGACGGCAACTGCCGCGCCTGTGTGGTCGAGATCAAGGGCGAGCGCACGCTGGCCCCCAGCTGCTGCCGCAGTGCGACTGCCGGCATGGAAGTGCAGGCCCAAAGCGAGCGCGCCGTCAAAAGCCAGAAGATGGTGCTGGAAATGCTGCTCTCCGACATGCCGGATGAGGGCTACAAATGGAACGATGCAGAAGACGCCACACCTAACGCCAAGCAGCAACACGGCGAGTTGAGCGACTGGGCCGCGCGCATGGATGTGTCTGTGCGCCCCGAGCTCAAAGCCTTGCGCCGCGCGCAACCCAAGGCGGATGTGTCCCACCCCGCCATGGCCGTCAATCTGGATGCCTGTATTCAGTGCAACCGCTGTGTGCGCGCCTGCCGTGAGGAGCAGGTCAATGACGTGATCGGCTACGCCAACCGGGGCGCCCATTCCGAGATTGTGTTCGACCTGAACGACCCCATGGCTGAGAGCACCTGCGTGGCCTGCGGCGAATGCGTACAAGCCTGCCCGACTGGCGCGCTCATGCCCAAGTCCCATATCGGCACCCAAGTAGTCGACAAAAAAGTCGACTCGGTATGCCCGTTCTGCGGTGTAGGCTGTTTGCTCACCTACAACGTCAAGGACGATGTCATCGTGAGTGTGGATGGGCGCGATGGCCCTGCCAACCACAACCGCCTGTGCGTCAAAGGCCGCTTCGGATTCGACTATGCGCACAGCCCCCAGCGCTTGACCGTGCCCCTGATCCGTAAGGAGGGTGTCTCCAAAGACCCGGAGATGCTCAATAACTTGAACCGCGACTCGTCCGATTGGTCTGAGGTCTTCCGTGAGGCCACTTGGGAAGAAGCCTTGGCCTTGTCGACCGGCAAGTTGCGCGGCCTGCGCGACACCTACGGCAACAAGGCCCTGGCTGGTTTCGGCTCTGCCAAGGGCAGCAACGAAGAAGCTTACTTGTTCCAGAAGCTGGTGCGCACCGGCTTCGGCAGCAATAACGTCGACCATTGCACACGCCTGTGCCACGCCTCCAGCGTGGCAGCGCTGCTTGAAGGCGTGGGCTCCGGCGCGGTGAGCAACCAGGTCAATGACGTGGAGCACTCGGACCTGATCTTTGTGATCGGCTCCAACCCTACCGCCAACCATCCGGTGGCTGCTACCTGGATGAAGAACGCGTCCAAGAAGGGCGCCAAGATTGTGTTGGCCGACCCCCGCATCACCGACATCGGCAAACATGCCTGGCGCACCCTGCAGTTCAAGCCCGACACCGATGTGGCCATGCTCAATGCCTTGATCCATGTGGTGATTGAAGAAGGCTTGGCGGACCAGGATTTCATTGCCAAGCGCGCCAGCAACTTCGAGGCACTGCGCGAAAACGTCAAGGGCTACAGCCCCGAAGCCATGGAGCCGATTTGCGGCATCCCCGCGCAAACTCTGCGCGAAGTGGCCCGTGCATTTGCCAAGGCCAAGGGCGCCATGATTCTGTGGGGTATGGGCGTGAGCCAGCACGTGCACGGCACGGACAATGCGCGCTGCCTGATTGCGCTGGTCACTGTGACCGGCCAGATCGGCAAACCGGGTTCCGGCTTGCACCCGCTGCGTGGCCAGAACAATGTGCAGGGCGCGTCTGACGCGGGCCTGATCCCCATGATGTTCCCCAACTACCAGCGCGTCACCAACAAGGCGGCCCACGCCTGGTTTGAAGACTTCTGGAACACCAAACTCGACGATCAGCCCGGCTACACCGTGGTGGAAATCATGCACAAGGCCTTGGCCGATGACAGCGACCCGCACAAGGTGCGCGGCATGTACATCATGGGTGAGAACCCCGCCATGAGCGACCCTGACCTGAACCATGCACGCCACGCGCTCGCGTCTCTGGAACACATGGTGGTGCAGGACATTTTCATGACGGAGACCGCATGGCTGGCCGACGTGGTGTTGCCGGCGACCGCCTGGCCTGAAAAGGACGGCACCGTCAGCAACACCGACCGCATGGTGCAGCTGGGCAAGAAGGCGGTGAACCCGCCCGGCCAGGCCAAGCCTGACCTGTGGATCCTGCAGCAGATTGCCAAGGGGATGGGCCTGAACTGGAACTACGCCGGCGAAAGCGATGGCGTGGCTGCGGTGTATGAAGAAATGCGCCAGGCCATGCATGCCGCCATCTCCGGCATCACCTGGGAACGCCTGCAACGTGAATCCAGCGTAACTTACCCTTGCTTGACCGCAGAAGACCCCGGCTCCCCGACGGTGTTCATCGACAAATTCGCCACCGACGACGGCCGCGTGCACCTGGTGCCTGCGGACATCATTCCGGCCAATGAGCGACCGGACGCCGAGTACCCGTTTGTGCTGATCACCGGTCGCCAGCTGGAGCACTGGCACACCGGCAGCATGACGCGCCGTGCCACGGTGCTCGATGCTATCGAACCCATGGCCACCGCGTCCATGTGTGGGGATGATTTGCAAGCCATGTCCCTGCAGCCGGGCGACGTGATCACCATCGCCTCACGCCGTGGCAACGTGGCCATCCACGTACGGCGTGACGACGGCACGCCCCGTGGTGCGGTGTTCGTGCCCTTCGCGTACTACGAGGCAGCCGCCAACCTAATGACCAATGCCGCGCTGGACCCCTTCGGCAAGATCCCGGAGTTCAAGTACTGCGCAGTGGCGATCCGCCGTGGCGGCAAACCCGCCGCAGTCAGCGGCTACGGTACCAACCCCGCCCCTGCGACTGCTTGACGCCTTAAGCTGAGTGATGTCCATGACTGCCATTCCCTACCTCACCGAAGCGCGTGCGCCGCTGACGCACAGCATCGAGGTGGTGAACCAGCATGGCGAGCGGCAGTTGCTGGACATACCGGCTGAGCGCCCGCTCACCGTGTATGTGGACAAGCGCGAGCTGGTCACCTTGATGACCTTAGGCGAGCGCCCTGAGTGGCTGGTGTTGGGTTACCTGATCAATCAGCGCCTAGTGCCGGATGCGGCGGCTGTCGAGTCCATCACCGTCGATTGGGACGTGGGCGCCGCCGCCGTCAAAACGCGGGCTGGCATCGTCGATGTGGAAGCCAAAACCGCCAAGCGGGTGGTCACCACCGGTTGCGGGCAGGGCAGCCTGTTCGGTGAGGTCATGGCGCACATCGAAGGCATTGCCCTCCCGCCCACGGTGGTCACCCAAGCGCAGGTCTATGCCATCGTCAACACCATTCGCCTGCAAGACAGCACCTACAAGTCTGCCGGTTCGGTGCACGGTTGCGCCTTGTTCCGTGGCAGCGAGCGATTGTTGTTTGTGGAAGATGTGGGTCGTCACAATGCTATCGACACCATCGCCGGCTGGATGGCCTTGCAGGCGCTCGGGGGCGGGGCAACCGGGCCTGTTGCGCAGGTCAAGGAGGAGCCCGCGCAGCGGGCGGGGGACACGGAGCAAAACGCTCGGTTGCCCCGTCTCCAAGGTGCTGAACCGCTGGATGTGAATGGTTTGATTTTTTACACCACCGGTCGCTTGACGAGCGAGATGGTGATGAAGGCAGCCCAGATGGGCGTGGCCGTGGTCATCTCCCGCAGCGGCATGACGCAAATGGGCCACGCTGTGGCCACCGACCTCGGGCTGTGCGCCATCGGCCGTGCCTTGAATACCCGCTTTTTGTGCTTCAGCGGTGCGCACCGCTTGCAGCTGGAACCAGCCTCGCAGGCCGAACCCGCAGAGGTTGGCGTTTGAGTTCTTTGGGGGAAAGCGGGCTGGCCGCGGTGCGGCTGATTGCAGATGCGGACCCGGTGCTCTGGTCCATTGTCTGGCGTTCCCTGGCCTTGAGTGCGGCCGCCAGTGCCTTGGCTTTTGTGCTCGGCACCGTGTTGGGTGCGTGGCTCGCGGTCAGCCGGTTCACCGGCCGCGGGCTGGTGCTTGCGGTGCTCAACACCCTGCTCTCGCTGCCCTCGGTCGTGGTGGGCTTGGGCGTTTACCTGCTCTTGTCCCGCTCCGGGCCGCTAGGCTTTCTGGGCTGGCTCTATTCTTTCAAAGCCATGTTGCTGGCGCAGACCGTGCTGGTCTTGCCCATCGTCATTGCGCTGGTGCGCCAAGTGGTGGAAGACGCCGACGCTGCCCATGGCGAGCAGCTGCGCTCTCTGGGTGCCAGTCCGCGCCTGCGCGGCTTGCTCCTGGCCTGGGACGAGCGCAGCGCTTTGTTGACCGTGGCCTTGGCTGCCTTCGGGCGCGCAATTGCCGAGGTGGGCGCCGTCATGCTGGTGGGCGGCAATATGGATGGCTTTACCCGGGTGATGACCACCGCCATCGCGCTGGAAACCAGCAAGGGTGACCTGCCGCTGGCCATGGGCTTGGGGCTGGTGCTGCTGGGTGTGGTCTTGCTCCTGCAGCTGTTGTTGGGCGGTCTGCGGGCTTGGCTACAAAAGGTGGATGCCGCCGTGCCGGTAGCTGCCGCCCCTTCCTCAGGGTCGCGCACATGAGCACTTCAAGCCTGATCCGTCTGGACAAGGTATCGGTGGCGCTCACCCCGCGCCACGGTGCGCCCTTGGCGTTGGATAGCGTGAGCCTGAGCATCCATGCGGATGAGCGGGTGGCGCTGGTGGGGTCGAACGGCAGCGGCAAGTCCACGCTGCTGCGGGTCATCCACGGCTTGCAACAGCCGGTATCCGGCCAGCTGGTGTTGGATGCCGCTTTGCGCCGGGCCATGCTGTTCCAGCGCCCTGTGTTGCTGCGCTTGACGGTGCAGAACAACCTGGCCTTGGGCCTTTGGCTGCAAGGCACCCCCTGGCAGCAGGCCCGCAGCCACGCGCTGCAGGTGTTGAACGATGCGGGTCTGGAAGACGTAGCCCAACGGCGCGGGCGCCAGCTCTCGGTCGGTCAAACGCAGCGGGTGGCCCTGGCACGTGCCCTGGCCTTGAAGCCCGAGCTGCTCCTGCTGGACGAGCCCACCGCCAGTCTGGACCCGCACTCCAAACGTCTGGTGGAAGCCACTGTGCAGGATTTTGCAGGCACCATGGTGTTTGCCAGCCACAACCTCGGCCAAGTGAAGCGCTTGGCCACGCGGGTGGTCTACCTGGAGCAGGGTCGCCTGCTGGTGGATTTGCCGGTACATGAATTTTTTGATCACGCTGTTTTGCAGACCCATTCTGCAGACGCCGCCAATTTTGTAAAAGGAGAGGGAGTCGTATGAAAACTTCAATGTCAAATATGGGTTTGGCGTATGTCAGATCTGCGCTGGCAGCTATTGTTTTGGTAGCAAGCGGGGCAGTGCATGCCCAGGCATTGGTGATGGCTTCCACCACCTCTACCGAGCAGTCCGGTTTGTTTGCCCACCTGTTGCCCGCTTTCAAGGCCGCCACCGGGGTGGAGGTGAAAGTGGTCGCCGTGGGCACTGGACAGGCCATCGACATGGGCCGCCGTGGTGACGCGGATGTGCTCTTTGTGCACGACCAGGCGGCTGAAGAGAAGTTGGTGCAAGAAGGCTTTGCCACCAAGCGGCTGCCCGTGATGTACAACGACTTTGTGCTCGTGGGCCCCGCGGCGGACCCGGTCGGTGTGCGTGGCAAGGACATTCTGGCTGCGTTCAAAAAGCTCGCGGCATCGCCCGCCAGCTTTATCTCCCGCGGCGACCGTAGCGGCACCCACGCTGCCGAGCTGCGCTACTGGAAAGCCATGGGCACTGAGGCCCCCAAGTTCGCCGGTTACCGCGAATGCGGCTGCGGCATGGGCCCGGCTTTGAATATTGCTGCGTCTACCGCAGGCTATGTACTCACTGACCGTGGTACCTGGCTCAACTTCAAGAACCGCGCCGATCTCGTGGTGCTGGTGGAAGGCGACAAGCAGCTCTTCAACCAATACGGCGTGTTGCCGGTCAACCCCGCCAAGCACCCGCACGTCAATACGATCGACGCGGCGAAATTTGTCGATTGGGTGACGTCGGCAGCCGGTCAGGGTGTGATCGCCAGCTACAAAATTGGTGGTGAACAACTCTTCTTCCCGAATGCCAAAAACTGAGGCGGGATCCGTGACACACACACCTGCCTTGACGCTCTCGGATATCACCGCCTTGGTACTGGCTGGCGGACGCGGCATGCGCATGGGCGGGGTGGACAAGGGGCTGCAACCCTTGAATGGCCTGCCCATGGCGCAACACGCCCTGCAGCGCCTGGCCACCCAGCAGGGTGGGGCATGCGGTGGAGCTTTGGCCGGCGCCATTGTTAATGCCAATCGCAACCCCGCGGTGTACCTCGCCATGGGTGAAGCCACCTTCGGCGCCGGCCGTGTGCAGGTGGTGCCGGACCGGGATACCGAGTTTGCGGGCCCGCTGGCGGGATTTCAGGCGGGGTTGGACGTCTGCACCACACCGCTGATGCTCACCGTGCCCTGCGACAGCCCGCTTTTTCCCCTGGATTTGGCGCAGCGCCTGTTGACCGCACTGTTGCAGGCCGATGCCGACGTGGCGGTGGTGATGGCCCCGGAAGCTGGCCGAGATGGCCAGACGGCCCTGCGTAGCCAACCGGTTTTTTGTTTGATGTGCACCGCGGTGGCGCCTGGCCTGCACGAGTACCTGCGCAGCGGTGGCCGCAAGGTGGACGCCTGGACTGCCAGCTTACAGGCGGTACAGGTTCCTTTTGATGCGCCGCTGGACGACCCGCGCGCCTTTGCCAATGCCAACACGCTGGACGAATTGCGCCAGCTCGAATCCTGATGAAAACGCTAGACGACATTGCCCGCTCCCTGCAGGGTTACGACCCGCAGGCCCTGCGCATGGCAGATGCCAACACCTTTATCGACCGCCTGGTAGCACCTGTGCAGGGCACCGAGGTGGTGCCGTTGCGCCAGTGCCTGGGCCGCGTGTTAGCTGAAGACTTGATGTCCAACATGGCAGTGCCCGCGCACGACAACTCCGCCATGGACGGCTTTGCCTTTAACGGCGCAGCACTCGCCGGCCAGACCACCCTCACGCTGCGCATCGCTGGCACCGCACTCGCCGGCAAAGCCTGGGCCGGTAGCTTGCAGGCGGGCGAATGCCTGAAGGTGATGACCGGTGCCATCCTGCCCGCAGGGCTGGATACGGTGGTGCCCCATGAGATGACCACCGTCGAAGGTGATCAGGTCCACATCCCCGCCGACCGCCTGCATTCCGGCGATAACCGCCGCTTGCGCGGCGAAGACCTGCAGCTCGGTGGCGTAGCGCTATCAAAAGGGGAGCTACTCGCGCCCGCGTCTATGGGGCTGGCGGCCAGTTTGGGCCTACAAAGCTTGTCGGTGGTGCGCCGGTTGAAAGTGGCGTACCTCTCCACCGGCGACGAAGTCTTGTCGCCCGGAGAGCCGCTGCGCGAGGGAGCCGTGTTTGACAGCAACCGCTACACCGTGACCAGCTTGCTGGAACGCTTGGGTTGCGAAGTCATCGAGCTGGGGGTGGTGCGCGACGAGCCGGTGGCGCTTGAAGCAGCCTTCCGCAGTGCGGCAGCACAGGCCGATGTGATTATTAGCAGCGGCGGTGTGAGTGTGGGCGAGGCTGACTTCACCAAAGGGATGATGGCCAAGCTGGGCGATGTGGCCTTCTGGCGCATTGCCATGCGACCGGGCCGGCCCTTTGCACTGGGGCGCATCGGTACCACCGTGCTATTTGGCCTGCCGGGCAACCCGGTGGCGGTCATGGTCACCTTTTTATCGCTGGTGCGTCCTGCGCTACTCAAGATGATGGGCGCTATGCCAAAGCCCTTGCCCTTGTTACAAGCCCACAGCCTGGAGCCCATGCGCAAAAAGGCCGGCCGCACCGAGTACCAGCGCGGCATCGTGACCGTCGCCCCCGACGGGCAGTTGCAGGTGCGCACCACCGGTAACCAGGGCTCGGGCGTGCTGAGTTCCATGGTGCAGGCCAACGGCCTCATCGTGCTGGGGCACGAGCAGGGCAACGTGGCCGTGGGCGATCTGGTCAGCGTGATGATGTTTGATGGAGTGATTTGAGCCCCCTGGGGCTCAAGACCCACCGCAGGCTCACGAGGCCTGTGGTGCTTATGTTTTGTGAATGTGGGAGTATCCAATGAGTGAACAAAAAATCGAGTTGTACGACGGCCCGGCCGGTGGTTGGGGCGCGTTGCGCAGTGTCGGCAAGGCGCTGCTGCGGCAGGACATTGCGGTCAAAGGCGCCAAAACGCTGCTGTCGGCCAACCAGCCGGATGGTTTTGACTGCCCCGGCTGCGCTTGGCCAGACCGCAACCATGGCTCCACTTTCGAGTTTTGCGAAAACGGCGCCAAAGCCGTGGCGGCCGAAGCCACCGCACGCCGGGTTACCCGGGAGTTTTTTGCGCAGCACAGTGTGGCCGACTTGGCCTTGCAGAGCGACTTTGCCCTCGAGGACCATGGTCGACTGACCGAGCCCATGGTCTACGACGCCCAGACCGACCACTACCGCCCCATCAGCTGGGACGACGCCTTCGGCCTGATCGCCAAGCACCTCAACGCCTTGCCGGACCCGAACCAGGCCGCGTTCTACACCTCCGGGCGCGCCAGCAACGAAGCGGCCTTTTTGTACCAATTGTTTGTGCGCCAGTACGGCACCAACAACTTCCCCGATTGCTCCAACATGTGCCACGAGCCCAGCGGCACCGGCATGCGCGAGAGCATTGGCGTAGGCAAGGGCACCGTCACGCTGGACGACTTTACGCAGGCTGAGGCCATCTTCATCTTCGGCCAGAACCCCGGCACCAACCACCCGCGCATGCTGGGTGAGTTGCGCCAGGCGGCCAAGCGCGGCGCGCGCATTGTGAGCATCAACCCGATGCGTGAGCGTGGGCTGGAGCGATTTGCCGATCCGCAAGACAAGCTGGAAATGGCCACCTTGCGCGACACGTCCATCAGCAGCCACTACTTCCAGCTGCGCATAGGCGGCGACTTTGCCTTCGTCAAAGGGATTATGAAAGCCTTGGTCGAGTGGGACGATGCCGGGCGCCAGGTGCTGGACCATGCCTTCATTGCCGAACACACCACCGGTTTTGACGCGCTGCTGCACGACCTGCGCGCCGAGTCCTGGGCGCTGCTGGAGAAAGAGTCCGGCTTGAGCGCCGAGCAGATGCGCAGCGCGGCAGAGGTGTATGCCAAGGCTGGCAGCACCATTGCGTGCTGGGGCATGGGCATCACCCAGCACCAGAACTCGGTGGCCACCATCCAGATGATCGTCAACCTGCTGCTCATGCGCGGCAACATCGGCCGGCCCGGTGCCGGTCCGTGCCCGGTACGCGGCCACAGCAACGTGCAGGGCGACCGCACCATGGGCATTTGGGAGGTGCCGCCCCCGTCACTGCTACAAGGCCTGGAGCGCGTCTTCGGCTTCACGCCGCCGCAGGCGCCGGGGCTGGACACCGTGAGCACCATCCGCGCCATGCTGGACGGGAAGGTCAAGGTGTTCATTGCGCTGGGTGGCAACTTTGCCGCGGCCACGCCCGACACGGTGCAGACCTGGAAAGCCCTGCGCCAATGCGAGCTCACGGTGCATGTCACCACCAAGCTCAACCGCAGCCACATCGTGCACGGGCGGGACGCCCTGATCCTGCCTTGCCTGGGCCGCACCGAGATGGACATGCAAGCCGGCGGCCTGCAAGGCGTGACCGTGGAAGACTCCATGAGCATGGTGCACATCTCCATGGGCATCAACCCGCCGGCCGCGCCAGACCTGCTCTCAGAACCGGCCATCGTGGCCCGCATAGCGGCAGCCACTTTGGGCGCACGGACCAGCACACCATGGCTGTGGCTGGTGGAGGACTACAGCCGCATCCGCGACAAGATTGCCGATGTGTTTGTGGACTTTGCCGACTTCAACACCCGCGTGAGCGTGCCCGGCGGCTTCCGCCTGCGCAACACGGCCAGCGAACGCGTCTGGGTGACTGCGCCCGGCAAGGCGGTGTTCAAGACCCACGCAGTGCCGGTGGATACCCCTTTGCACCAGGCGCGCCAGCGCAAGGGCGACGCCAAGGTGTTTGCCTTGATGACCACCCGCTCCCATGACCAATACAACACCACCATTTATGGCGACGACGACCGCTACCGCGGCGTGTTCGGCCAGCGCCGGGTGGTGTTTGCCAACGAGCAAGACATTCGCGACCTCGGCATGAAAGCCGGGGACCTGATTGACTTTGTGACCGAGTGGGCCGGTGGCGATGAGCGCCGGGCCGAGGGTTTCAAGCTGGTGGCCTACAACATCCCCCGTGGTTGTGTCGGGGCCTACTACCCCGAAACCAACCCCCTGGTGCCGCTGGACTCGGTGGCCATCAATGCCGGCACACCCACCTCCAAGTGCATTCCGGTGTTGATGCTCCCTCACAAGGCCGCTGCATGATGTCAGAGCTGCAGCAAACCTTGCTGCTGGCGCTGTATCGCGAGGCCAAGCCGGTCTCGCTGCCCAAGCTGGGCAAGCAGCTGGGCTTGAGCGGCAGTGTGGTGATGCGCGCACTGTCACCTTTGGGCGATGCGGTCATTGCCGGCCAACCCGGGCCGGGCTGGGTCCGGTTGGACATGGCCGATGCCCGTTGGACCGCCAGCCTGACCGAGGCCGGGCGGGTTCAGTGTGCGGAGCACGACCGTGCGGCTTGACGATGTGCAGGCACCGCTGCGAAGCTGTGCGGTAGACCGATGGCCGCAAGACGGCCAAACCACCGATGTGCTCGCCGCCGAAGTGCCGGTGGCGCTCGAGTTCAATGGCATCTCGCACGCGGTCATGCTGGCCACTCCGCAGGACCTGGAGGCCTTTGCCCTCGGCTTTGCGCTGACCGAGGGCATTCTGGATTCTGCCGCTCAGTGCTATGGCATCGAGGTCGAGCCGGTGCAAACCGACGCGGTGCAAGGGCTGGCCGTCAAATTGGACATTGCGGCCTCGTGTTTTCAGCGGCTCAAGTCGCAACGCCGCAGCCTGGCCGGCAACACCGGCTGCGGCCTGTGCGGGGTGGAGAGCCTGGCCGCTTTGGGCCCCTCGTTGCAAACCATGCCACCGCAGCCGTGGCTGGCCGGCTTGACCGTCGAGACCTTGCTGCGCGCCTCCCGCGCGCTGCCCGATCACCAAGTGCTGAACCGGGCCTGCGGCGCGCTGCATGCAGCCGCGTGGGTCAGCCCGGAAGGCGAGCTGTTGGCCGTGATGGAAGACGTGGGCCGCCACAACGCGCTCGACAAGCTTTTGGGCCAGCGCGCCCGCGACAGCCGATTGCAGGAGCCCGGCTTTGTGTTCATGACCAGCCGGGCCAGCCATGAGCTGATCCGCAAATGCGTGCGCATGGGCGTGGGCGCCATGGCCGCCATTTCTGCGCCGACCGACTTTGCGGTGGATATGGCCGCGCGCAGCGGCCTGCAGCTGTGGGGTTTGGTGCGCGGGCAGCGGGCGGTGCGCTACACCCGGTAAAGCGCTGCAGAGGCCTTGCGAACAGAGGGGAGGCAGGGTCTCGGGAATAATGCCGGAGTGTTCGGTGGTGCCGGGAGGTCGTTTTGAAATTATCGTTTTTTGCGCTCGGTTGGCGCACTTTGTGGCGCGATGTGCGCTCCGGCGAACTGCGTTTGCTCATTCTGGCCGTCACACTGGCCGTGGCCGCGTTAACGGCAGTCGGCTTTTTTGCGGACCGGTTGCAGGGTGGCCTGCAACGCGATGCGCGCCAACTGCTCGGCGGGGATGCGGTCATCTCCAGCGACAACAAGCCGCCTGCAGCCTTTGAAGAGCGCGCCCGCGCACTCGGCCTGCAGGTGGTGCACACTCTGGGCTTTCCCACCATGGCCCGCGCCAGCGATGCCCAAGGCGGGGCTGTCAAGCTGGTGGCGCTCAAAACCGTCGAGGCCGGCTACCCGCTGCGCGGCACCCTGCGCATCAGCCCGTCACCCGACACCCCCGACACACCGACCCAAGACATTCCTGCCCCCGGCCAAGGCTGGGTAGACGCTGCGCTGCTGGACGCCATCGGCATCCAGGTGGGCGACCCGATTTTGCTGGGCGATGTGCAACTCAAGGTGGGCGCCATTCTGGTGATCGAGCCCGATCGTGGCGGCGGCTTCATGAACTTCGCGCCCCGCGTCATGCTGAACGAGGCTGACATTGCGGCCACCGGGCTGATCCAACCCGCCAGCCGCTTGAATTACCGCATGGCGGTGGCCGGCCCTGAAGCTGCCGTCAAAACCTATGTGCAATGGGCTGATGCCCAAGTTAAAGGCAGCGTGCGTGGCGTGCGGGTGGAGTCGCTGCAAAGCGGCCGCCCTGAAATGAGCCAGACGCTGGATCGCGCCAACAAGTTCTTGAGCCTCGTCGCACTGCTGGCCGCTTTGCTCAGCGCCGTAGCGGTAGCGTTGGCTGCCCGCGCCTTTGCAGCCAACCACCTGGACGACTGCGCCATGCTGCGGGTGCTGGGCCTGTCGCAGCGCACCATTGCCAGCGCCTATGCCTTCGAGTTTGCGCTGGTGGGCCTGTTTGCCAGCCTCTTGGGCGTGGCCGTGGGCTTCGGGGTGCATTACCTGTTCGTGGCTTTGTTGGCGGGCTTGGTAGATGCGGCTTTGCCCGCTGCATCGCTGCGGCCTGCACTGTTGGGCGTGGGCATGGGCCTCACGCTGCTCATGGCTTTCGGCTTGCCGCCAGTGCTGCAGCTGGCCCAGGTGCCGGCCTTGCGGGTGATCCGCCGCGATGTGGGCAACCTGCGTCCGGCGTCTCTGGGCGTGCTGGCGATTGGTGTGGCCGGCTTTGCCGCCTTGCTGCTCACCGTGAGCAGCGATTTGACCTTGGGCCTGATTGCCGTGGGCGGCTTTGCCGGTGCGGTACTGGTGTTTGCGGGCTTGGGCTGGATGGCCGTGAAGTTGTTGCGCAAAGCCGTCAACGAGAGCACCGCGCCGCGCTGGCTGGTGCTTGCCACGCGCCAAATCTCAGCCCGCCCCATGTACACCGTGGTGCAGGTAAGTGCCTTGTCAGTGGGCTTGCTGGCGCTGGTGTTGCTGGTGCTGCTGCGCACCGACCTGATTGCCAGCTGGCGCAAAGCCACCCCGCCCGACGCGCCCAACCGCTTTGTGATCAACGTGATGCCCGAGCAGTCGGATGCATTCCAAAAGGCGCTGGTGGACAAGGGGGTCGCCAAGTTTGACTGGTTCCCCATGATCCGCGGCCGGCTGGTGGCGGTGAACGACAAAGTCGTCTCCCCGGACGACTACTCCGAAGACCGCGCCAAGCGCTTGGTGGACCGCGAGTTCAACATTTCGCACAGTGCCAAAAACCCGCAGCACAACCTGATCGTTGGTGGCAAATGGACCGAAGAAGAGGCCGGTGCCATCAGCGTGGAAGAGGGCATTGCCAAAACCCTGAACCTCAAACTCGGCGACACCCTGCGCTTTGATGTGGGTGGCGTGCAAACCGAAGCCAAAATCACGTCGCTGCGCAAGGTGGACTGGGGCTCTATGCGGGCGAACTTCTTTGTGATGTTTCCGGTCAGCACGCTCAAGGATGTGCCCAGCACCTTCATGGGGGCCTTCAAGGCGCCGGAGACCAAGGGCTTCGATAACGCGCTGGTGCGCGAATTCCCCAACATCACCAACGTCGACATGAGCAGCACCATCAACCAGGTGCAGCGGGTGCTGGATCAGGTGATCCGGGCGGTGGAGTTCTTATTCGGCTTCACGCTGGCAGCCGGGTTGGTGGTGCTGTTTGCCGCAGTGACTGCCACCCGTGAAGACCGCGCGCGTGAGTTCGCCATCATGCGGGCCGTGGGCGCGGGCAGCAGCCTGCTGCGCCAGGTGCAACGCACCGAGCTGGCGGGTGTGGGCCTATTGGCGGGCTTTTTGGCATCGGTCGTGGCCGCTGCGGTGGGCTGGGCATTGGCTCGCTATGTGTTCGAGTTCGACTGGACGGTGCAGCTCTGGGTGCCCCTAGTGGGCGCACTGGCCGGTGCGGTGCTGGCGCTGGCCGCCGGCTGGTGGGGCCTGCGCGATGTGTTGCGCCGCCCGGTGGTGGAAACCTTGCGCCGCGCTGCCAGCTGATTGCTCTTATTTTTATAGCGGACGGCGCACATTCCATGTGCGCCAGAGGCACTTTTCGCTTGTAAGTCATGCAGATTCAAGAACCCAACGCCAAAACCCCGTTTGAATGGATTGGCGGCGAGCCCGTCATCCGCCAGATGGTGGACCGCTTTTATGACCTGATGGATCTGGAGCCCGGCTACGCCGAACTACGCGCAGCCCACGGCACTGACCTCGACAAGGCGCGCGACCATCTGTTCTGGTTTTTGTGCGGCTGGATGGGCGGGCCGGATTACTTTGTCGAGCGCTTTGGCCACCCGCGTCTGCGCGCGCGGCACATGCCATTCAAGATTGGCATTCTGGAGCGTGACCAGTGGCTGGCCTGCATGGACCAGGCCATGGGCGACGCCGCTATCGACCCGGCGCTGCGCGAGCGGCTCAAGACCTCGTTTTTTCAGACCGCCGACTGGATGCGCAACGTCGGCACCTGAGGCCTGGCCTCAAAGGGGTTTAGCGGGGCTAAGCCCGGTTCTGGGGCTGGAGCAGCACCACCAGTGCGCCCGCTCCACCCTGGGCCGGCTGGGCTTGCACAAAAGCCACCACCTCGGCTTTTTGCACCAGCCACTTGTGCACCTTCTCTTTGAGCACTGGCGCCTTGCCGGGCGAGCCCAACCCTTTGCCGTGCACCACCCGCACGCAGCGTATGCCGTTGCGGTGCGATTCGCGGATGAAGGCGCCCAGCGCTTCGCGCGCCTCGTCGCTGCGGTAGCCGTGCAGGTCAATCTGCTTCTGGATGCTCCATTTGCCCTTGCGCAGCTTTTGGGTCACATCCGTGCCCACGCCGGGTCGGCGAAAGCTTAGGTGTTCGTCGGTGTCGAGTAGGGTGGTGACGTCAATTTCGTCGCTCAGCGCCTCTTGCAGCGCTGCCGCGTCATCCAGCATCTGCTGCTTGGGGATGGGTTTGGGCGGCTCGGGTGTCAGCTTGGCGCGCTGGGGCGGCTCCAGCGGTTTGACCTTGCCAATGGCCGCTTGAAACAGGTTGCTGGCGGCGGCTTTGCGCTTGGCCTCGGCGGCTTTGTGGGCGGCCAGCGCAGCTTCGCGTGCGGCTTGGGCTTCGATGGCTTTTTTGACCTGCTTGAGGTCGGAAAGGGCGTTGATTTTCATGACTGCCCTTTAAATGAGTCCGGTCTCGGCCATGGACAGTGCCTGGCCGGGGCCTACGATGATGTGGTCCAACACCCGCACATCCACCAGTGCGAGCGCGGCTTTGAGTGTTTGGGTCAGCGCTTCGTCGGCCCGGCTGGGTTGCACGCTGCCGCTGGGGTGGTTGTGCGCCAGCACCACGGCGGCCGCACTGTGGTGCAGCGCACGGATGACCACCTCGCGCGGGTACACACTGGTCTGGGTGAGTGTGCCGCGAAACAGCTCTTCCATGGCCAGCAGCTTGTTCTGGCTGTCGAGAAACAGTACCGCAAACACTTCATGCCCTTTGGCGGCCAAGTGCAGTTGCAGGTAGTGTTTCACGGCCTGCGGGTCTGCAAACACCTCGCGCTCTTGCAGGCGCTGGGCCATGGCGCGGCGCGCGAGTTCGAGTACCGCCACGATCTCGGCCCGCTTGGCAGGCCCCAGGCCTTTGACACGCTTGAGGTCGTCAGCCGTCGCATGTAGCAAGCCGGCTATGCCTCCAAACCCGCCCTGGCCCCCGTCAGATGTGCGCGAGGCGCTATCATTTTTGAGTTGCAACAGCTCTTCGGCCATCTGCAGCACCCCTTTGCCCGCAATGCCGGTGCGCAACAAAATCGCCAGTAACTCCGCATCGCTGAGCGCCCCGGGGCCGCGCGCGAGCAACTTCTCGCGCGGTTGGGCTTCCAGGGGGAGGTCTTTGAGGGGCATGGCAGCAATGGCTGTTCAAGGGGGAGTTCAGGGCTAAGCCCAAGCCTGATGGGGTCATCAGGGCTAGCTTTCTACAATAGAGGCCAGTTTATCGGGACTTTTATGACCAGCACGCTTCCCCGGGTTCAGCCGGGTTCCTTTCTCACTTTGCATTACCGCCTGGGCGGCCCCGCCGGGGACATCATCAACACCTTCGACGGCAAGCCCGCCACTTTGAGCTTGGGTACCGGCGAACTCTCGCCCGCGGTCGAGGCCTGCCTGATGGACATGGAAGAGGGCGCCCGCGCCACTTTTGAGCTGCCGGCTGGCGCTGCCTTTGGGGAGCGTAACCCTGACATGCAGCAATGGCTGGCCCGCAAGGTGCTGACCCAAATGGGCGACCCGCTGGAAACCTACAACGTGGGCGATGTGGTGCAGTTCCCCACGCCCGATGGCCAAGGCCAGTTTGCCGGTGTAGTGCTGCAACTGCGGGGCGAGGGCGCCGAGCGCGCGGTGCTGTTCGACTTCAACCACCCGCTGGCCGGCCAGCCGGTGACCTTTGAAGTGCAGCTGATCGGGGTGCTATGACTGCGCCGGTATTGCCCCAAGAAATCCTTTTGGCTGAGCCACGTGGCTTTTGTGCCGGCGTGGACCGCGCCATCGAGATTGTAGAAAAGGCGCTCGCCAAGTTCGGCCGGCCCATCTATGTGCGCCACGAGATCGTGCACAACACCTATGTGGTGAACGACCTCAAGGAGCGCGGCGCTATCTTCATTGAAGAGCTGGACGATGTGCCCCCGGGTGCTACGCTGGTGTTCTCGGCCCACGGCGTGAGCCAGGCCATCCAGCGCGAGGCGGAGCGCCGCGGTTTCCAGATTTTTGACGCCACTTGCCCGCTGGTGACCAAGGTGCACGTGGAAGTAGCCAAGCTGCACAAAGAGGGCTATGAGTTCATCATGATCGGCCACAAGGGACACCCCGAGGTGGAAGGCACCATGGGGCAGCTCGATAGCGGCATTCACTTGGTGGAAGACGTGGCCGACGTGGCCCGCATTCAGCCCGGTCAGACCGATAAATTGGCGGTGGTGACCCAAACCACCCTGAGCGTGGACGATGCGGCCGAAATCACCGATGCGGTGGTCGCCCGCTTCCCGCTGATCAAAAAGCCCAAGATGCAAGACATTTGCTACGCCACCCAGAACCGCCAGGACGCGGTGAAGGTGATGAGCCCGCAGGTGGACATCGTGATCGTGGTGGGTAGCCCCACCAGCTCCAACAGCAACCGCTTGCGCGAAGTGGCCAAAAAGCTGGGCACCGAGAGCTATATGGTGGACAACGCCGATGAGCTCAAGCCCGAGTGGTTTGAAGGCCGCTCCCGCGTGGGCCTGACAGCCGGCGCCAGCGCCCCCGAGATTCTGGTGAAAGCCGTGATCGACCGCATCAAGGCGCTGGGCGCTGTGTCGGTGCGGAAGATGGACGGCATTGAAGAAACCGTAAAGTTCCCGCTGCCCAAGGGCCTGAAGCTGGACGCGTGAGGCTGTGGTGAGTTGCTATGAAATACGTAGCTACTTGCGCAATAAAATAGAGGGCTAGAGCCCGATTTGATTTAAGAGTACGAGAACACCATGTTAGATATCAACCTGCTGCGCAAAGACCTGGATTCGGTGGTTGCACGCCTGCTGACCCGCAAGAGCCCCCAAGTCTTCCTGAATGTGGACGCCTTCAAGGCCCTGGAAGCCGAGCGCAAGACCATCCAGATGCGCACCGAAGAAATGCAAGCCAAGCGCAACGCGGTGAGCAAGCAAATCGGCATGCTCAAAGGCAAAGGCCAACACGCCGAAGCCGACGCCGCCATGGCCGAAGTGGGCACCCTCAAAGCGGAGCTCGAAGCATCTGCCACCCGCCTGGATGCCATTCAGGCTGAAATGCAAACCATGCTGGAAGCAGTGCCCAACTTGCCGCACGACAGCGTGCCCGTGGGAGCCGACGAGCATGGCAACGTAGTGGTGCGCACTTGGGGCACACCCAAGACGTTTGATTTTGAAGTCAAAGACCACGTAGATCTGGGCAACCCTCTGGGTCTGGACTTTGAGATGGGGGTCAAGCTCACCGGCTCGCGCTTCACGGTGATGAAGGGCCAAATAGCCCGTTTGCACCGTGCGCTTGCCCAGTTCATGCTCGACACGCAGACCGGCGAGCACGGATACACCGAGTGCTACACGCCCTACATCGTCAACGGCGACAGCCTGCGCGGCACCGGCCAGTTGCCCAAGTTTGAAGAAGACCTGTTCGCTGCCAAAAAGGGCGGCCAAGAAGGTGGCGATGACAACACCGCGCTCTACCTGATTCCCACCAGCGAAGTGCCTTTGACCAACTTTGTGCGCGATGTGGTGTCTGCCGAGGCCGACCTGCCGATCAAGCTCACCGCGCACACGCCGTGCTTTCGATCTGAAGCCGGTAGCGCGGGGCGTGATACACGCGGCCTGATCCGCCAACACCAGTTTGACAAGGTGGAGATGGTGCAAATCGTGCACCCCGAGAAAAGCTACGAAGCGCTCGAAGACATGGTCACCCACGCCGAAGCTATCTTGCAGAAGCTGAACTTGCCCTACCGTGTGATGAGCCTGTGCACCGGTGATATGGGTTTTGGCGCGACCAAGACCTATGACCTCGAAGTCTGGCTGCCCGCGCAAAACACCTTCCGCGAAATCAGCTCGGTGTCCAACTGCGAAGCTTTCCAGGCCCGCCGCCTGCAGGCCCGCTTTAAAAACGCGCAAGGCAAAAACGAACTGGTGCACACCCTGAACGGCTCTGGCTTGGCAGTGGGCCGTGCGCTCGTCGCGGTGCTGGAAAACCACCAAAATGCCGACGGCAGCATTACCGTGCCTGAAGTGCTGCGCCCCTACATGGGCGGTTTGGCAGTGCTCAAGGCCTGAACAACCGCGCTCGCTCGAAGCAGGCCTGCGAGCCTGCTAGAATCTCGGCTTCGTTTCGACCGATACGAACTCAGGAGAAGTGGCAGAGTGGTCGAATGTACCTGACTCGAAATCAGGCGTACCGCAAGGTACCGAGGGTTCGAATCCCTCCTTCTCCTCCAAGACTCGGTTTATATCAGTCCGATATAGACCCCCAAAAGCCCCGTAAGCCCTTGTGCCACGGGGCTTTTTTGTTTCCGGTCGTCCAGTGTGGGGTATTGCAAGCTACGCAAACTTGGGGGTATCTTTGGGGGGATCGGTGAAAGTTTGTGGGGGTATGTCCCAAAAGCTGCCGAATCGGAGCCTTCCATGCCCCTGACCGACCAAGCCATCAAGAAAGCCAAACCCGGCCCCCGGCCTATCAAATTGAGTGACGGGAAGGGGTTGTATCTGTTGGTCACTGAGGCAGGCTCAAAGCTGTGGCGCTGGAAGTACCGGGTAGACGGGAAAGAAAAGGTCATGGCCTTGGGAGCCTATGACGAAGTTTCATTGGCTGAGGCGCGGGACTCAATGGAGGAAGCGCGCAAGGTGCTCAAGGCTGGCACAGACCCCATGGCGGAGCGCAAAGCCACCAAACTGGCAAAGCAGATAGCGGCAGACAATTCATTTCAATCCGTTGCTTTGTTGTGGTGGGAGCAATGGCGAGGCGCAAAGAGCCCACGCCACGCTGATGACGTGCTGAGGCGCTTGAAGGCCGATCTATTCCCTGCCATCGGAAAACGCCCTGTATCGGCCATAGAAGCCCCCGAACTGGTTGCTATGGTCAAAGGCATCGCAGGCCGGGGCGCTTTGGACATTGCCAAACGGGCTTTGCAGACATCCGGGCAAGTTTTCAGATACAGCATTGCCCATGGGTTAGCCAAACGCAACCCGGCGACCGACATCAAGCCTGCCGACGTGTTGGCGACTCGCGCAAAGGTGAATTACGCGCGGCTGGACTCTAAGGAGCTGCCAGAGCTGATGCGGCATATAGACGCCTACCAAGGTTCCACGGTGACCCGTCTTGCCATGAAGTTGATGGCACTCACGTTTGTTCGCACGTCTGAGCTGATCTGTGCGCGGTGGGAGGAGTTCGATCTGGAGGCCGGACGATGGGACATACCAGCGGCGCGCATGAAAATGAAAACGCCTCACATCGTCCTGTTGTCATCGCAAGCTATTGAGGTTTTGCAGACATTGCGCATCGTTTCAGGCCATGGCGCTTTGTTGTTCCCCGGTGAGCGCGATCACGATAAGCCCATGAGTAACAACACCATCCTGAAAGCACTAGAGCGCATGGGCTACAAAGGCAGGATGACGGGGCACGGCTTCCGGGGTATCGCGTCAACCGTGTTGCATGAGATGGGCTTTAACCATGCCCACATTGAGCTACAACTTGCACACCAAGAGCGCGACCAAGTGAGCGCGGCTTATAACTACGCCACCTATTTGGATGAGCGCGCAAAGATGATGCAGCACTGGGGTGACTATCTGGAAAACTGCACGAAAGCCAATGTGGTGGCCTTCAAACGCAAGACCGCATAAACAAAGAACAACACTGTTTTCGCCAGCCCTAGGCTGATCCCCGAAACCCCGTTTTCTCTGACGGGCTGGGCTGGCAACTATTTGCAGGGGCGCTGGGGGGCGTATTGTCAAAAATTAGTGAATATCAGGCTGCTTTAGAAAAGTTAGCTAAGGCGAGGAAGCTTCAGTCGGTTAGCGACTTCGCGAAAGAACTTGAGAAATCATCTGAAACGCTGTTATCTCAACTAGCTGAGGCGGGAATCAGTAAGTCCTCAGCAAGTGACCCCATATCGTCCATTGAAAAAAACAAACTGCTGGAATGGCTCCAAGTTCAGCACGGCGATGTAAAGCCCAGAAAGAAGATCACTGTCGTTGTTGATCCGATTGAACGCCGCTTAATCCGAGATGTTGCCGAACAGAAGAACGGTGCGGAGTATGAAGCTCTGGAGTACCTGCTGGGCGCAGTAATTCGTGGGGAGAAGGTGCCTTCTTCCTTGCAAAAGCTCATCAACATCATTGTTGCAAAGTCTCTTTTTTTTGGGGCCTTGCCATTGAGGAAGTTGGGTCGTCCAAAACAAGAGGAGCTTGATGTTGTTGGGCTCAATGCCGCAGAAAGATATTGGGAGCTCGTTGATTCAGGGGTTAGCTATCAAGAGGCAGTTGAGACGGTCAGCACTGAAATTCACAAGAGTGAGCGTCACGTAATGCGATTTGTTGCAAAACACAAGAAGGAGATCGGTGAGACGAAAGAGGCGAGGGAGGCATATCGGTCGTATTGGAATTTTTACCGAACTCACGTTGCTCACAAACCCGCCTATCGAGAAGCAATGGCTAAATACCGTCGAGCTTTCGAGCCAGCGATCCCCCCTCCTGAGCTCAGGGAGGATGATTACCTTGAGCACTTGGATGAGCTTGTTGAGCGTCTTGCATCTCAGGCCAAACCACTGACAAAAAAGATCTGAAATTTAAAGCCAGTGACGACCGCTTTACCAATTTTGACAATCCATTTCATGCCAGCCAAAACGGTGCTGGACGCAATTGGAGAAATCTCATGGTTGATAAAACAGCGGTTCAAGGCACCGACCAAAAGCCTCACTATGCGCGAGCCAAGGTGGCCTGTGCTTATTTTCAAATCGCGAGGTCAACCCTCTGGCAGTGGGTTAAATCGCGTCAAGGGTTTCCGCAACCTTTGAAGGCCGGGGAGAAGGTTGCGCTTTTCGACATCAATGCCATCGACGCTTTTCTCAAAGCGCAGGCAGCGAAGTAAGGAGGGCACGCCATGGCAAAAGAAAAAGCCACTTCCCCCGAGAAGAAAGCGGCCCTTGAAGCGATCCGAGCAGAGTTTAAGGGTAACGATAGCGCAACGCAAAGAAGGCGGCTCATGGAGGCGTTTAAGCGCGGCTGGGCTATCTCTACCTTTGAGGCGATGCGATACCTAGACATCTACTTCCCACCGGCACGAATCAAAGAGCTTCGCAACCTTGGGGAGAAGATCAAGACGCATTGGATCAACGTCCTGACCGAATCGGGCGACCGTCACAACATCGGCATGTACGTTCTGGAAAGCGGGGCCAGCCATGAAAGCAACTAACGGCGCGATCCTGGCCCATTGCAAAGGGGCGGTGCTGCGAGTGTGGTGCGCCATGCCATCGCAATACTTAACAGGCCTTTTCAAAAAGCTAGGGTGGCCTAGATGAGCGGGGCCGCTATCTTGAGAATTAAAAAGCTCACAGGTAGCGGCATCATCGGCAAAGCGGCGCGCCATAACAAGCGCACCATTCAAGCGGAGCTGGGCGCGTCATCGTCTCTAGACCCGACACGCTCCCACTTGAATGAAATCCTCATGGGGCCGCTAACCCCTGATGCTGTGGCACAGCTCGCCAAAGACCTGATGGCAGCGGCAGGGCTCACAACCCTACGCAAAGACGCTGTGCTGGGCTTGGAGTTGGTGTTTAGCCTGCCAGTGGCGCACGGTTTGAATGAGCGTGATTACTTCATGGCCTGCACAGCATGGGCGGGTGACTACTTTGGCGGGGCAATGAACGTGCTGAGTTCTGACCTGCACAGGGACGAAGCGCAACACCATTGCCATGTGTTGATCTTGCCACTGGTGGATGGGCGCATGAATGGCGGAAAACTCATGGGCAACCGTCAAACCCTGATGGCGATGCAGCAAAAATTCTTTGAGGCTGTGGCGTCAATCTATGGCCTGCACAAAGCCCCTGCAAGGCTCTCAGGACTGACAAGGCAGGCAGCGGCAAAGACCGTGCTTCAAACGCTCAGGGCAGGCGCTGATGCGGCTCTGAAAAGCAAAGTGTGGGCTTCAATCCGCGATGCGATAGAACGCGATCCAGTGCCCTACCTGCAAGCCTTGGGAGTAGATGCACCAGCCCCGGCAAAGCGCATGAGGACGATGGCGGAGATATTCACCAGCAAGGGCAAAGGAAAGCGCAAAGAGTCGATCTCTATAGACTTTGGATCAACCCAAAAAGGGCGAAGTCTATGCTCTGTAGAGTTCCCCCCAAAAGCACCTTCACCCACTACGCCAAAGCCTGACCCGATAGCAGAGCTTCAAGAGCTTGTGCGTGTCAAAGAGTCAGAGCTAGACCCGTCGCTATTCAACCCAGAGACGGGCGAATATTTCCAAAGACCCCCAAAGCCTGAGCTTCACCAAAAGATGGCAGCACAGCAATGGGTGGCGAACGCCTTGGGCGCACGGCGATAAATACCGAACAGTACGCGCGCACGCGCGAGGAAACAACGACTTAGCCAAGAGGCTTCGTTTTCTGTGGAGAAAAACATGGCAAAAGGTGGATCACGGCTAGGGGCTGGCAGACCGGCTTACAACGTCAAAGGCGAGCAACTGCAACAGGTGGACGTGCGGGTATGGGCACGAAAAGGCCTGTTAACTGGAAACAGGTTTTTTAGCTGGAGCTGGAACAGGGGCGGCGAACCTACGGGCAGCATTGGGGTGAACGTGACCCCACAAAGCGCGGTAACGCTGGAGTACAGCCTGACTCAAAACGGGGAACGGCGCAGCATTAGTGAGCGGGTGGCGCTGATCTACAAGCCGTGTAACTTTGGCGGCTCGCGGCCATGGTTTCAGTGCCCCCGTTGTGCTCTACAGGTCGCAGTGCTTTACATGCGATCCGGGCGCTTTGCTTGTCGGCATTGCCAGCGGGTGTCGTACAGCTCTCAGTCTGAGGACGTGATGGCCCGGACGTGGCGAGAGCAGCGGCGCATAGAGGAGAAGATTGGAGAGGACTGGCAACGGCCTAAAGGCATGAGGCAGCGCACCTATGACCGGCTGATGGATCGGCTGGCAGATTGCGAGATGAGGAGGGATGAAGCGTTTTGTGTGGCGGCTACCCGGCTACTAAGAAGTGTATGAAGCTTCGGTATTGCATTGAATGTAAACAGGCAAAACTTCAGTGGATTGAAATCAACTTTCCAGAACACGTTTTCATTTGTGCCACATGTGATGAGCCAATCGGACTATTGTGAATTGAGCGCTGTCAACATATGTTCTCTACGGCAAGTAGTCTGTCACACCAATCTTTGGAAATCAATTATGAAAATTGCATCTAGTCTTATTGTTGCGCTGCTCTCTCTAGCTGGCGTAGGTATTGCTCAGGCATCAACATTTCGTTCTGTCTCAAGCTCAAACACGATCTATACCAATGGTTCATGGTCGTTTGGCACGATCTTCACAGTCGGCTCTGACAACGTGACCGTTAATTCTCTTGGCGCCTTTGATTCAGGCAAAGACGGCTTCGCATCGGGTGCGATCCAAGTGGGTATTTTCGAGGAGTCTTCTCGAACATTGCTGGCGTCAACCAACGTTCTCTCTTCGGATTCGCTATTTGGTGACTACCGCTACTCGACTATCAGCAACCTAAATCTGACAAGCGGAAACAAATACCGCCTTGTAGCAGTTTCTGGTTCGGATTCTTACAGCTACTACGGCACTACATACGATACCAGTGCCTTTACGATCAACGGCTATCAATACGGCAGTGGGACCACTTTGTCCCGAAGCTTTGGTGGTCCCCACACCGAGTCCGATTATGGAATGGCTAACTTCCAGTTCAATGTCGCGGCCGTACCTGAGCCAGAAACCTATGCGATGTTGCTCGCTGGCTTTGGTCTGATTGGTGCTGCTGTAAAGCGTCGCAAAGCAAAGCAAGCTTAAGTCGCTAGACTCTGAGTTTCAAAAGGGCCTCATGGGCCCTTTTTCTTTGCCGCCTTGACTTGGCTAAAAGACAAGCTGTTAGAGAAGCTGGCTGACGGCGAGCAGAGGCGGGATGAGGCGTTTTGTGTAGCAGTGGCGCTACATGTGGTGAAAGATTTACTGATCGTTTTCGCAGGTAGCACCAGTCCAAGAGAATGACCGAAGCGAAGGGGTCAGTAAAACCGATTGGGGGTATTTCAGGGGGTACTTTGAAAGAAATGCCTAAGAAATCCTAAATTCCATGCGGGTTTGCGAGGATGATAGGAAAGACTCCTTCCCCAAGACGACGTATAAAAGCCGCTAACTACCTACAGTTAGCGGCTTTTTTCTTTGGTAAATCAAACGGGGGGCCAAGCGGGGGGCCAAGCGGGGGGCCAAGCGGGGGTATCGGCTAAAAAACGTGGGGGTACTCTCCCAATGCGGCGAAACAGAGACCCCTATGCCCCTTTCAGACCCGGGCGGTTTGCCTGTTGGTATTGATTGCCCAGAGCTTCTTCGGAGGTGGGCTGAGTCCTTGCGCGTCTTCAATGATCTTCGGAACAGTCCATTTGGACTATAGGACTAGCCTGTTGAAGGCTTCACAATGAGAGTGCATGGTTTACGGTGATCACTTTTTGCGTGATCTAAATACAGTCGTTCAGTTTGGCATTTTTAAAATAGATCCGGGGAGTGGTATGAAGACATTGTTGAAGTCCGTATTTTTCTCATTAGCCTTATCCACTGTTGTAGTGTCAGCGGGCGCTCAGACAGTGGTGTGGGATCAGGGGCCAACTACCGGAGTGTTTGCCGGATCTTGGGTGAACTACACGAGTGGTCAAAATTTTGCGGACAGCGTTCGTTTCACGAACGATACCTTCGTGGACGGGTTGAACTACTTTACAGATTTTGACTTGTCGTCGAAAACCAGCGCGTATGCGTTCCACCTCAAAATCTTGTCGGATAACTCGGGTACTCCTGGAAGTGTCCTGTTCCAGTCCGACTTGGGGTTTACTTCTTTTGGTACCACGAACAACGCCCGCATCAAAGTGGCGACCTTCAGCTTTGCCCCACAGCTCTTTGCCGCGAACGCGACTTACTGGGTGGGCCTTTCTGGTAACGGTTTTGAAGCTGCGCAAGCCAGCGTTCAAATGCCACAGGATGGGAAGATGGCTCAGTTTTCTGGATCGGCTTATTCGCACATGGCGGGAGTCGGAGACCAGATGTTCCAGCTGACTGCTGCTCCTGTCCCCGAACCAGAGACCTATGCCATGTTGTTGGCAGGCCTTGGCTTGTTGGGTGCAGTTGCCAAGCGTCGCAAAGTACAACAAGCTTAAGTCGAAAGGCTTGAAGAGCAAAAGGGGGCCTCAAGGCCCTTTTTTCATGGGCGGCACCCCGGCTGCGCAAACCCGCTCTATCGAGTCCGACTACCAAGCCTGGCGCGATGTGGTGCGCAGCCAGAACCTGAAGATCGAATAAACATGCGGGCACGCCGCCCGGTTTAGTGGGCGTGCTGCCGCAAAAACGTCAGAAAGCGCGGAAACACATCGTGTGCCGCGTTTTTTCCGATGATCACATCCGCATGACCGTAGCCCGGGATCACTTCTAACTGGTGGCGGCCCGGTGCGAGCTGCTCCAGCCGCGCATGGCACAGCACATTCGAGTCGAGGAACAGGGCGTTTTCTTGCCCTGCGACCAGCAGCATGGGCGTGTTGATGTCGGCGGCGTCTTGCAGATAGTTGTCGGGTAGCTGGCGGTAGCGCACATCTTTGGGGTCGAACTTCACCGCGGTGTTATCGGCGCCCACCATTTTGCGGATGTGGCGGTAGTAGTGCACGCCGCTGCCGCCAAACAAGTCGCCGGTGCGGCGGTGGGTGGCTTCGTGCAGGTTTTCATGCCGGAAGAGTACCGGGTAGCCATAGCCCCACATGAAGCTGGTCATATGGCACTCGGGTACGTCGCATTCACGGTGCATCAGGCTCACACCTTTGGCCAGGAGTTTGCCCGGCGAGATGCCGGCCTGTTGGCCCCACTCGGGGTTGAGGTAGTCCACCCCCAGCACCGACTCCGCCAGAAACGGGCCTACCGCCAGCTTGGCCTTGGCAAAGGTGCCTACCTTGGGGGTGAGTGACACGCCATTCACAATCACGCTGCGCACCCCCTCGATGGCTTTGCCGAACAGGCTCATGGCCACCGACAAGGCGCCCAGGCAGTGGCTGATGATGTGGATGCGCGCCTCTGTGCCCACCGCGCGGCGCACTACATCCAGTGCGGCCGGGTTGTCGTAGAGCGCCACGTCGTCTACGGTGAAGCGGTGGCGGGTGTGGTTGTAGGGCTGGCGCTTGCTGATGCGGCCGTCGAGCGTCCACACATCGGTAAAGCCTTCGTCCAGCAGCACCTGGGTCAGGTTGCGGTGCTCGGGCATGATGAACATGTCGCTGGACGCGGTGAGCCCCGGCACCAGCAGCACCACGTCCTTGCAGGGCGCGCGCTGGAAGCGCAGCAGGCTGATGCCCAGACCATCGCCCGTGCTGGCGTAGTGGGTACTGACATCTGCGTCCTTCACGCCCTCCAGGCTGTGCAGCGGGATGGTGCGAATGCGGGGTTCGCGCCCATGGCGGCGCGGCAGGCCATGGGTTTCCCACAGCTTGCCCATGAACAGGCGGCCAAAGCGCTGCACCGCGTGCAGGCGCTCGCCCAGGGTGGGGGCGTCTGCCTGAAAGGTGGTGAGCTGGTGCAAAAAATCGCGCACCTGAATATGCAATATGCCGCTGGCCAGCAAGGTCGCGGCGCCGTCGTCGGCAGCGTTCAGGTGCCCGGCGTAAAGGTTTACATACAAAGTTGTGGTGTCAGACCAGGTGTCAAAGCCGAAGTCGTCGCGGATGTCTTTGCGGCCGCAGAGCGTGAGCGCTTGGCCAGCGGAGTTTTCAAACTTCAGGCGGTACAGCATGGTCTTGCGGTCGGCATCGCCGCTGTCGGCAAACAGGTTGAATTCCCCCGCCAGCACCGGTTGCCGTCCACCGATGTAGCCCCCATCCAGATACCCGACAGCCTGCGCATGGTGCGCTGGTTCGGCAATAAAGGCGTCCAAGTCGTCGATGCGGATGGTGAGGTGAAACATCAGCGCCAGACCCCCGGCTTTGCCCTCGTCATAGCCTTGTTGGCAGGTGTGTTGGCCGGGGCTGATGTAGCCCTTCATTTCCTCGGTGAACTGAAAGGCGACCGGTTTAGGCAATGGCTCAGGCATGGGGTACTCCAAGGGTGTCGTCCGGAGCCAGGCCGGTGATGTCTTCTGCAATCCACTCCGCCAGCGCGGTGATGGTGGCGCTCGGGTTGGCCCCCACGCCGGTGGGGAGGATAGAGCCATCCGCCACATACAGGCCGTGGTATCCGAAGGCTTGCCCCCGCACGCCGGGCAGGCTGCTGACCACCCCTTGGGCGGGTTTTTCGGCCAGCGCACAGCCACCCAGGGGGTGTACCGTGATGTTGTTGCGCACCGGCCAGGCCCAGGTGGGCTGCGGAATGTAGCTCGTCGCCCGGGTGAATTGCTTGAACCGTTCACCACAGGCCACCATGGCGTCATAGAGCGGGCGGCTGGTGGTTTGCGGCCAGTCTAGCGCTAGCCTGCCGCGCTTCAGGCTGAGGGTGCCGTCGGCAGCGTCCTGCCCCATGAACAGGAGCACGCTGCTCCGGTACGACACGTCGCCCTGTAGCACCGCATTGGCATAGGCAACCACCGAGCCGCTCCATTTGCCGGAAAACAGCTGGTCCACCCAGCGCTGCTTGAAGATTTTCAGGGTGCGCGCCATCCGGCTGAACACATAGCCGGGGCTGGCGGCGGGGCGCAGTCCTTCGACATACCAGGCGGCAAAGGCGGGGTAGGCCGCGTCTTCCAGCATGAAGGCGGGCTGGCCTGGTTGGGGTTGTTGCAAGCCGTAGTCGATGTACTGGGTAATCACTGGGCCGTAGTTGGGGTCGGCGTCGCGCTCGCCGCCGGTCACAAAAGACAAAAAATCGCCGTTGCCTGAAAAGCCTTGCCCCAGACGTTGGCTGAGGCGCGGCAGGGTGCCCAGCGCATCGCGGCAGCGCAGCAGCAGCTCGTTGGTGCCCAGAGTGCCGGCTGACACCACCACCCGGCGGGCCAGGGCATGCTGTGCAGTGCCGGCATCGTCGCGGTAGTCGACCCGGTAGCCGTGGCGGCCATCGGCTGTGCTGTCAGTGTCACCGGCTTCATTGAGTGGGGTGATGCAGGTGACCTCACTGCCTGTTTCTACCAAGGCGCCATGCTGCTTTTCTGCAGCGTACAGGTAGTTCAGGTCGAGCGTGTTTTTGGCGTGTACGTTGCAGCCCACATCGCACTCGCCGCAATAGGTGCACGAGGTTTGCACTGCGCCGAAGCGGTTGCGCTCCTGCTCGCCGATCGGCAGAGGGCCGCTCTGGCGATTCGCGTAGCCCGTGCCGAAAAACACACAAATATCGGCAGCCCGACTGGTGCCGCCATCGGCTTGGGCAAAGTCGGCATACAGGCCGGTGCGCTGGATGGTCCGGCGGGCATCGCCTTGTGCCGGCGGCACAGGCCGGGCACCCAGCACACCTTGCGCTAACCGGTAGTAAGGGGCGAGGGTGCTCAGGTTGATTTGCGCGGGCCAACGCTCCCCAAACACCCAGGCAGGTGCAGGCATGAACACATTGGCGTAAATCAGCGAGCCACCGCCCAAACCGGCGCTCACTACCGCATCCATGCGGTGGTAGTTGCGGATATCAAACAAGCCATTGAGCTTGCGCGGCTGACCGGGCTCGGCGTCGGCCCAGAGGTTGTTGGCAAAGTCATGCGGGCTGCGCGCAAAGCTGCCCTTGGGGTAGCGTTTGCCCCGCTCCAGCAGCAGCACCTTGCCAGGCCAGCGGGTGGCCAAGCGGCAGCACATCACGGCCCCGCCAAACCCGCTGCCGACAATGATGGCTTCCAGAAATCGTTTTTGTGTCATGGAATCCCCCTGATAAGCGTGTCGGCATGGTGGACATGCGACCGCTAGCAGGTTAAGTTAGCACAGCAGGCGGATTTTGGGTACCGCAAAACCACGACCTGCACCACAACAACATAGCGGTTCAGGGAGTGACACCATGGATCCACATGCTTACCCATTACCGGTAGGGCAGAGTCCACCGCCTTCTGAGCAGGCGTTGCCTGCCATGCTCAGGCAATTGCTCGGGATTGGCGAGCAGGAGTTGGTGCCGGACGCCAGCCGCCGGAGTAACACCCTGATTTTTACCGTCATCGGCACCTTGACCTTGCTGGCATTCGGGGTGGTCAATGTGCGGGCGGGGCAAGACCACCGGCTGATGGTGATGGGGGTTGTGCAGTTGCTCGAGGTCGCGTTCCTGCTCGTGCCTGCCATCATTCTGGTGAGTCGCCGGGCGCCGCCGGTGCTGTCGGAAAACATGCTGGTGCTGGCAGGCTTTGCCATTTTTGCGTCGAATGTGGTGTTTGGCGGGCAAACCGGAGACGCGCCTTACTGGACCTTTGTGTTCCCCTACCTCGTGTTTTTCTTGCGGGGGCAAAAAATCGGCTGGCTGGTCGGGCTGGCATTTGCAGTGCTGGTGCCCTGCCTCATGCTCTACAGCTCGCGGCACTGGGATTTTTGGGCTTATGACGATGCCCATGCGCTCTTCTACGGGTTGGCCTATTTTTTCAACGTGGTAACCGCCGCGTATTTCAACCTGCTGCGCAGCCGCTTTCAGGCTCACCTGGCCGACCAGGTGGAGTACCACACTGGTGAGGTGCGCAAGCACATCTGCACCCTGCAGCACAACGCGTTGCACGATCTGTCCACCGGCCTGCTCAACCGCCAGGGGCTGACCGAGCGGCTGGATTCCAGCTTGGCCCTGCTGGCGGGCGGGGGCGGGTTTTTGTTGGTGGCCCATGTTCGGTTTTTCAGGGTGCCTGAGTTGGCGAGCATTGTGGGATCTGCCAAGGTGGACGAGTCATTGGGGCAGTTGGGGCGTGTGCTGCAGCAGCATTTGACCGGGCTGGTGGGGCTGGCCCGTATTGGGCAAGACACCTTGGGGGTCGTGCTGCAAAGCGACACGGCCGATGCCAGTGCGGTGCAGCAGCTGCGGGCGATTGCGCACCTCCGCAATGTGACCCACCTGAGTGAATTCGCGGTCCATGTCGAAATGGCTTTGGGTGTGGCGGTGCAAAGGCTGGGCGAGGCGTCTGATGCCGAGGTGCTGATGCGCAACGCAGAGCAAGCCCTGTTGTTTGCGGTAGACCACCGGCTGGACCACCAGTTTTTTGATGCCTTGCTGCACAAGCATTTTGTCGATCGCAACCGCCGTTACGAAAAGCTGCGCGAAGCTATTCTGCACAACACCCTGATGCTGCATTACCAGCCGCAGGTGGACCTGAAGACCGGCCTGGTGGTAGGGGCCGAAGCGCTGGCCCGGTGGAACGACCCGCAAGAGGGCATGGTCCCGCCGGACAAGTTCATCCCCATCATCGAGTCCACCGGGCTCTTGCACCGGTTCTCGGTCTGGACCGTGGCACGGGCGCTTAGGGACTGTTCTGCGTGGCAAACCCGTTTGCCGGGCGTGAGTGTGTCAATCAACCTGTCGGCAGACGCCCTGCACGACCCGGAAGTGCTGCAAACCGTGGAGCAGAACTTGATGAGCAGCGGCTTGTCACCGGCCTTGGTGGTGATGGAGCTCACCGAGAGTGTGTTATTGACCTCGCCGGAGGCGGCACTTGATTGCATGGCCCGGTTTGTAGCGCTGGGTGTGAAGCTGTCGATTGACGATTACGGTGCCGGTTTCTCGTCGCTGACTTATTTGAAGCAGCTACCCGCCCAGGAAATGAAGATTGACAAGTCCTTCATGGAAAACCTGGCCGAGGGCAGCAAAGACAGGGCGATTGTCTTGTCCTCCATTGAGCTGGGCCACGATCTGGGCCTCAAGGTATTGGCCGAAGGTATTGAAGACGAAGCCACCTGCCATGCCCTGCGCGATGCGGGCTGTGACCTCGGGCAAGGCTGGTGGTTTGCCAAGGCCATGCCCAGCGCAGACTTTGAAAACTGGACGCTGGCGCGCAACAGTGCCGCTACCGCGTCCGCCCCTACAGGACAAGACAGCTGATGCCTACAAGCACCCTCGCCCCTGCGATTCAGTGGCCCGCACACTTTCACCCCGACCACGCGCCGGTGCATGTGGTGAACGACTTGTTTATTCCGGCGCCAGCCGAGCATATCTGGGCATGGCTGATTCGAGCCCCTTTGTGGCCCACCTGGTATGCCAACTCCAAGGTCGATTGGGCCCCTGGCCGCAGCCGTGATTTGGCCTTGGGCCTAGAGTTCGAATGGAAGACGTTCGGGGTGCATATCCGCTCGTGCGTGCAGGAGTTTGTTCCGTGTGAGCGGATCGCCTGGAACGGCATCGGTCTCGGGGCCGAGGTCTATCACGCGTGGCTGATCATCCCGCAAGCCGGCGGCTGCAGGGTACTGACCGAAGAAACACAGCACGGCTGGGGCGCGCGCTTGATGCATTTCTTTATGCCCTACCGGATGTACGATGGCCATGCCCTATGGTTAGAGAGCCTGTCGATCCAGGCCACCGGCGGCATGCCACCGGCACTTTGAGGAGCTTGTATGCGTTTTGAATTGGCGTGGATGCCCCGTGCAGGCGCACTGCTTTGTGCCTTGGCGGTGGTGATGCCGCTGGCCGCCCACGCGGCCCAGCCGGCCAAAGAGTCCAAGTTGCCCAAACGGGATCTGACGGTCGAGTTGCGGCAGGTCGAAGAGGGCCGGGAAGACGGGGCCATGCGCATCGGCACCCAGCCGGACACGCCCGTCATGGCGCCCCAAAAAATCCAGGTGCGCAATGGCGAAAAAGGCAGCCTGCGCATGAACCAGGCGATCCCCATGCAGTGGGTGCAATCCGCCAGCAGCCAAAGCAACAGCGTCAGCTCGGGCGGCACATCGGTCAGCAGCACAGGGGGCGGTGTGGCGCAGTCGGTGCAGTGGTTCGAGGTGGGCCAGAGCATGACCGTGTCCCCGCGCTGGGCAGGGGGCAATCAAGATGCCACGGTAGAGATCGAGCTACAGCAGGCGGACATGGCAGTGCGCCATAACCCTGACATGCCCAGCCAGACCCGCCAGCAACTCAGCACCACCGTCACCACCCCGCTCGGGCAGTGGGTCACGATAGCCGCTACGGGGAAAGCGCCCGCCCGACAAGGCACTTTCAGCAGCAAAGGCAGCACCGAGGCCCGCCGCTTGCTGCAAGTGCGGGTGCTGGCACCGTAGGCGGGTTACATCAGGCCTTGGCGGCTTTTTCCTGGGCGGCCAGCGCTGCCGCTTCGGCCAGCGCGACCAGTGCCGCGCTTGCGGCAGTGTAGGCCGCAGTGTCCAGGGGTTCGAGCACCTCGGTGAGTGCTGCCAGAGCCGCAGCACCGTCGCGTTGCAGTTGTGCAATGGTTTGGCCTGCCACCTTGCCGGAGTCAAACGCCTTGCTTTGCAGTAGCACTTCGCCATCCGCGGCTGCGAGCTTGAAGTAAAACTGGCCGTCTTTTTCGCGGTATTGCTTGAAACTGGCGAGCGCCACCTTGTCTGCCTTGGCTGCTTGGGGCTGGGTGCTGGCACTCAAGCGGCGCAAGCCTACCGCGCTGCGCAAGCGGGTCATGAAGGGCGTGGCAATGGCGCGTGCTTTGTCAGCACCGGCAAACAGCAGCGCCTCCACCTTTTCGGGGTGGGCCATGTAGTCTTCATAGGCGGCGCGCATCGGGGCGATTTCCTTGTCAATCCGCTCCAACAAGATGTTTTTCGCATCGCCCCACGCGATGCCATCGGCATAGGCTTGGCGCAGTGCTGCGGTTTCTTCCTCGGTGGCAAAGGCCTGGTATATCTGGAAAAGCGCAGAGCCTTCGGTGTCTTTGGGCTCGCCGGGCGCACGCGAGTCGGTTTTGATTCCGGCAATCAACTTCTTAAGTTGCTCGCGGCTGCTGAACAGCGGAATTGTGTTGTCGTAGCTCTTGCTCATCTTGCGGCCATCCAGGCCGGGCAGTGTGGCCACAGAAGCTTCGATCTCGGCCTCAGGCGGCACGAAGTGCTCGCCGTACCGGTGGTTGAAGCTGGCGGCCATGTCGCGCGCCATTTCAATGTGCTGGATCTGGTCGCGCCCTACCGGCACTTTGTGGGCGTTGAACATCAAGATGTCTGCGCCCATGAGCACCGGGTACATGAACAGGCCGGCGGTCACATCGGCATCCGGGTCCGTGCCAGCCGCGGTGTTTTTGTCGACCGACGCCTTGTAGGCATGAGCGCGGTTGAGCACGCCTTTGCCGGTCACGCAGGTCAAAAACCAGCACAACTCGGGGATCTCGGGAATGTCCGACTGGCGGTAAAAGGTCACATGCGACGGGTCCAGGCCGGCGGCTAGCCAGCTGGCGGCGATCTCCAGTGTGGAGCGCTGGATGCGCTCAGGCTCGTCAATCTTGATCAGGGCGTGGTAATCGGCCAGAAAGTAAAAACTCTCGACGCCAGGCGTTTTGCTGGCGCGGACTGCGGGTCGGATCGACCCGACATAGTTGCCCAAATGCGGTGTGCCGGAGGTGGTAATGCCGGTGAGGAAGCGAACAGTGCTCATGGGTGCAAATCAATCAGACAAAACAAGTGCGGCCTGCAGCTTAGCGCGCCAGCCAGGAAAACGGCGTGAGGAGCAGGTCGATCAGATCAAAGGTCAAACCCATGACCGGCTGCATCCACACGGTGCTGAGGACGCCGGCAATCACCAGCGCCATCACAATAAAAAAACCCCAAGGCTCCACGCGGGACACAGCCATCGCCTGGCGTATCGGCAGCAAGCCGACCAGAATGCGCCCGCCATCCAAAGGTGGCAGCGGGAACAGGTTGAAGGCAAACATCACCACATTCACCAGCACGCCGCCTTGGCACATTTTGAGGAAAAAGGGTTCGGTCACTCCTGCGCCCGACAGCAGGTATAAGCCCGCACCCCAGGCCAGCGCCATGGCCAGATTGGCGCCCGGACCGGCCAGGGCCACCCACACCATGTCGCGCTTGGGGTTGCGCAGATTGCCAAAGCGCACCGGCACCGGCTTGGCGTAACCGAACAGAAATGCGCCGGAGGTCGCGACATAGAGCATCAACGGCATCAAGATCGTGCCGATCGGATCGATGTGCTTGGCCGGATTCAGGGTGATGCGGCCCAGCATGGCCGCCGTGTTGTCGCCAAAGTGCCGTGCGGCATAGCCGTGGGCGGCTTCGTGCACCGTGATGGCGAAAAGCACTGGCAGTGCGTAAATCGCGATGGTTTGAATCAGGTTGGCAAAGTCCACAGGCGCAAGGTCTCGGTTGGGAATAAAAAAGGATACGCCGCCGGGCTTAGAGCCCGAGCAGGGCAGGGTCTCCACCGCCTTGGCGGAGCAGCTCGGGTTCATCGCCGGTGAGGTCCACCACCGTGGTCGGCTCTTGGGCGCAGGCGCCGGAGTCGAGTACGCCGGCAATCTGGTGCTCGTAGCGCTCGCGGATGTCGTGGGCGTCGTTGAGTGGTTCAGTCTCACCTTTTGCTATCAAAGTAGTAGCTAGAAGCGCAGACCCATAGAGCGCTAGAAGCTCCTGGAGCACATGATGCTCAGGCACCCGCAGGCCGATAGTCTTGCGCGAAGGGTGGCTCACCCGGCGCGGCACTTCCTTGCTGGCTTCCAGAATGAAGGTATAGGCCCCGGGCGTGGCGGCCTTGAGCAGGCGGTATTGCTTGTTATCGACGCGCGCGTAGTTGGCCAGTTCGCTCAGGTCGCGGCACAGCAGGGTCAGGTGGTGTTTGTCGTCCACGCCACGGATGCTGCGCAACTTGTCGGCAGCCACTTTGTCATCGAGGTGGCAGACCAGCGCGTAGCTGGAGTCGGTGGGGACAGCCAGAATGCCGCCTTTTTCCAGCAGCGCGATCGCTTGTTTGAGCAGGCGGGGCTGCGGGTTGTCGGGGTGAAGCTCGAAATACTGCGCCATGGCATGGCGGCGCCGGGGCGCCGGTCCTCGGTGGTGGGTCGTTAAAAAGTTACTGGATGCGGGCGCTTAACAGCTCCCACACCGGCGTCAGGCCGGCGGGCAGCGGGGGCAGGGTGCCCAGTTCGGTGTGGCTTTCATCCGGGCTGTGGAAGTCGCTGCCGCGCGACGCGGCCAGGCCGAATTCTTTGGCCGTGTTTGCGTAAATGCCAAACTCGGCCACCGAGTGGCTGCCTGTAACGACTTCGACACCTTGCCCGCCATGGCCTTTGAACTCGGTGAACAGAGCAAATTCTTCGTTAGGGGTGAATTTGTAGCGCGCCGGGTGGGCGATGATGGCCATGCCACCCGCGCCGGTGATCCAGTGAATCGCGTCTTTCAGCAGCGCCCAGCGGTGCGGCACATAGCCAGGTTTGCCTTCGGTGAGGTATTTGCGGAACACCTCGTTGGTTTCTTTGCACACGCCGCTTTCGACCAGAAAGCGTGCAAAGTGGGTGCGGGAGATCAACTCGGGGTTGCCCACGAATTTCAAGGCGCCCTCGTAGGCGTCTTTGATGCCGACTTTGGCCAAGCCATCGGCCATTTCCATGGCGCGCTCTTGCCGCCCGCCACGGGTGCGGCGCAGGCCTTCGCGCAGGTCGGTGTTATCGGCATCAAAGCCCAGGCCCACGATATGCACCGTCTGGTGCAAAAAGGTGACCGAGATTTCAGCGCCCGTCAGGTAGCCCATGCCTTGAGATTTGGCAGCGTCGCGTGCGCGCTGCAAGCCGCCTATTTCGTCATGGTCCGTGAGGGCCCAGAGTTCCACGCCGTTGCCTTTGGCGCGTTCGGCCAGCGCTTCGGGGGTAAGAGTGCCATCGGACACCACAGAGTGGCAATGGAGGTCGGCATTAAGTAGTTGGGTCACCGGGCCATTTTAGGCGCTCACCCCGGGCACTCGCCGCCGGGAGGGCTTAAAAGGGCACCGGCGCGTGGAATTCCATCTGCACGCCGCTCACCGGGTGCGGAATCAGCAAGGTGCGGGCGTGCAGCTGAAGCCTGTCGGACAGGGCCAATGCCTCGGGGGTGGCATACAGCGTGTCGCCGAGCATCGGGTGTCCCAATGCCTGCATGTGGACCCGCAGTTGGTGGGTGCGGCCGGTCACCGGCTCGAGCTCCACCCGCGAGCAGTTGCGCACCGTGTCGGCCGCGATGCAGCGCCAGCGGGTCAGGGCTTGCTGGCCTTCCGCGTAGTTGACCGTGCGCTTGGGCCGGTTGGGCCAGTCCACCAGCAATGGCAGGTCGATCTCTTGCCAGGCCTCGCTTAGGGGCAGCAGGCCTGCCACCACGGCCTCGTAGCATTTGTCGACCTGGCGCTTTTCGAAGGCAAGGTTGATCGCGCGCTGCGCCACGATGCCACGCGCCATCACTACCAAACCTGAGGTGTCGCGGTCCAGCCGGTGCACGACCAGGGCCTCGGGGTACACATCCTGGGTGCGCTTGCTCAGGCAATCTTGCTTGGCCTCGCCCCGGCCGGGCACGGTCAACAAGCCGGCAGGCTTGTTGAGCACCACCATGGCATCGTCTACGTAAATGACCGGCAGCGGGCCGGCGGGGGGCGGGTTGTAGATATCTTCCGGGCTATGCATCGTGGTGGCTGATCAGGCGCTGCACGGTCTCGCAGAGCTCATTCACATCGTTCGGTTTGTAAATCAGGGCGCTGGCGCCCTGTTCGAGGGCCTGTTGCTCGATTTCAGGTGTCACATAGCCGGAGGCCAGTGCCACCGGCAGGTCAGCACGGATGGCCTTGGCATCCCGCAGCAGGTCGAGCCCGCTATAGCCGGGCATGTTGTAGTCGGTCACCAGAAGGTCGAAGCTTTCAGGCTGGCTGCGCAAAGCGGCTTCGGCCTCGTGCGGGTCGCTGAAAACAGTCACTTTGAAGCCTTTGCGTGTGAGTACCCGGTTCACCAGAAACACCAGGGCCTGGTCGTCGTCCACATACATCACGTGTTTGCCACGGCCTTCGACCACCTGCACCGGCTCGGGCTCCGCAGTGGGGAGTGGCTTGGCGCCTGTGGCCGGGAAATACAGTGTGAACACGCTGCCTTGCCCCGGCGCGCTTTGCACATCAATGCCACCCTGGTGGGTTTGCATGATGCCGTGCACCACAGCCAGCCCGAGGCCCGTGCCCTGTCCGACTTGGCGGGTGGTGAAAAAGGGCTCAAAAATACGCTCGATCGTCTCTTGCGCCATGCCACTGCCGGTATCGCGCACCCGCAAGGTCACGTAGCGCCCCGGCGGTACGCCAATACGGTCGTTGAACGGCAGCGATAGCTCGGTGGTCCCGAGTTCAATCGTCACCGAGCCTTTGTGCTGGCCTACGGCCAAAATCGCGTTAGTGCACAAATTCAGGAGTGCCTGCTCGACCTGTGTCGCATCGGCCAGTACCAGCGGGCAGCCTTCGCTGATCGAGACCCGCAGGTCCACACCCGGTGGGATGGCTACCCGCACCAAGCGCTGGGTTTCTTGAATGACCTCTTTGAGTTGCAGCGGAACCCGTTTGGGGGGCTCGTTGCGGCTGAAGGTCAAGATCTGGCGCACTAGATCGCGTGCGCGGCGGCCGGCTTTGTCGATTTCTTCCAGGCTGACCAGCGCGTGCGACCCCGTCGGGGTGTCTTGCTTGGCCAAGTCCACATTGCCCAGAATCGCGCTCAAGATGTTGTTGAAATCATGGGCAATACCGCCGGCCATGGTGCCCATCGCCTGCATTTTTTGCGACTCGCGCAACTGGGTTTCCAGCGCAATACGCTGCGCCTCGGCCAGCTTTTTGGCGGTCAGGTCGCGGGCAAAAATAGTGGTGATGGAGCCTTGCCCGCCGGGCTGTCCGCGCAAGGCAATCGCGTTGGGATCGTCCGCCCGGAAAGGGGTGCGGGTCCGCAAGCGGCGCTCGAGAGATACGCTGATTTCCACGTAAATCTGTTTGCCTGACAGCGTGGTGGCGGTGAATTCACCCAGCATGGCTTGGGCCGATACATTGCCACTGCTTAGCGCCTTTTCGACATCCGGCAAAAAGCGGCCCAGGCTGGTGCCGAAGGCTTGCTCCACAGGGCATTCAAACAGCGCCGTGGCAGCAGGGTTGAAGACCGTTATCAGCTGCTTGTCGTCAATACACAAAATGGCATCGAGCGACGAGTTGATGATGGCCGCCATGCGGTTTTCGCTGAGCAGCAGGTCTTCATTGCGCTGGCGCAGAACTGCCGCGCTCTCCAGCAGCGCGTGGCGCTGGGTGAGCAAGGGGCCTTGGTCGATGATGGCGCAGCTGAAGTGGGCCAGATCGTCACTGGGGTTTTCAATGCGGGCAATGTGCAGGTCGCCGGTGAATGTGCCTTTAGTACCGGCAAAAAACTGCACTTCGTTGACCTCTGCCGTGCCTTCCTGGCGCGCACTCGAAAACGCCACGGCCACCTCATCAGTGTGTTCAGGCCCTACAAAAGGCAGCAAAAAGTTCAGCGGCGGGTCGCTCTCCAGCGGCTGAAACAGGCGCAGTGCCATGGCGTTGCTGGCGAGTACTAAGCCGCCCTCGTCGACCACCATCAGTGCCAAAGGCACGCTGGAGAACAGGGTGGCAAAACGCTCCGAGGCGCCTTCGGCCTCTTGCTGCGAGTAGCGCAGGGCCTTGTTCTGGATTTCGAGTTCCGCCTGGTACTTGCGCAGGTCCTCGATCATTTGTGATGGCGCATAGCCATCAATGATGACGTGCTGGGCGTTCGGGCCGTCGGAGAGTGGGCCACCCACCCGGCGGGTATTGAAGTGCAGCCGGGGTTTCCGGGACAAAGCGCTCATCAGCGGCGAACGACCTGATCGCCCGGTGCGTAGTCAGCCGCCTTCAAGGGGCTGTTGGCCGAAATGTAGGCCCGCAAGACGTCCGCATCCACGAAGCCAGTGTCTCTGTAGCTGGGATGTGCGGTGACTTTGGGGTAGCCATCGCCGCCCGAGGCCACAAAGTTGTTGATGGCGATCCTGTAGGTAGCGGCCAGGTCGATCGGTTTGCCGCCCACGCTGGCTTGGACCACCACGCCTTTTTCCATCGCCAGGCGAATGCCTGCGAATTGCGGGAATGCGCCCGAGCCTACGGTCATTTTGGCCACGGCAGCCAGGTAGTCCAGCGCCTCTTTGCCGCTGAAGTCCAAAACAGCGATGGTGTTGCCAAAGGGGTGCACCGTCAGCACATCCTTGTAGGTGATTTTTCCGGCAGGCAGTGAGTCCCGCACGCCGCCCGCATTCACCACGGCAAAGTCGGCCTTGGTTTTTTCCATCATGGAGCGGCCGATCATCACGCCCAGCGCTGCGGGTTGGGCGCGGACTACGGTGCGGTCACCTTCCAGCCGGGCATCGCTGCTGCCGACTTCGACCATCAGTTTCTGCTGGCCGAACTCTTGGAAGGGTTTGAGCAATTGCAGCATTTCGGGAGATTCGGCAATCTCCGGGCCGTAGTTCACCAGTGTGGTTTTACCGTCAGCCCCTTTGACCGGCCTCTTCAGGTTGATGGGTACCAGCGTGTACTTCACCAGCTTGAACTCGCCGTTTTTGAAAGTGAAGTCGGCGCGCCCTACGTATTTGCCCCATTCGTGGGCTTGCATGATCCAAGTGCCGTTCTGCTGGTCGGGCTTGCAGGCACTGCCGGGCACATAGGCGCGGTCGAGCACGTTCTCGGCCTTCATGCATGCGGGGTTTTGGGTGTGGCCACCCACCACCATGTCCAGGCCCTTGACGGCACGGGCCAGCTCCACATCACCCGGTGCTTGGGTGCCGTGCATGCCGTTTTCGTAGTGCCCCATGTGGGTGGCTGCGATCACGATGTCCGCTTTGCGGCGGAGCTCGGGCACCACCTTGGCAGCTTCTGCCTGGGCGCTGCGAAACTCGACGTTGCGGATGTTGTCGGGGTGCACCATCTTTTGGGTGTCTTCGGTGGTCAGCCCCATGACCGCAACCCGCACGCCACCCAAGTTGAAAATCTTGTAGGGCTCAAATAGGCGCTGGCCATCGCGGTAAATGTTGGCCGACAGCATCGGGAAGGTGGCCAGTGCGCGCTGCATTTGCAGGACCACGGGTGGCTTGTCGAATTCGTGGTTGCCCACGGCCATCGCGTCATAGCCCAGCAGGTTCATGCCCCGGAAGTCTGGCACGGCATCTTGCAGGTCAGACTCGGGCACGCCGGTGTTCACATCGCCGCCATCCAGCAGCAAGCTGTAACCGCCGGCGGAAGCGACCTCTTGGCGAATTTGGTCTACCACAGTTTTGCGGGCCGCCATGCCGTATTCGCCATCGCGGTTCTTCCAGAAACGGCCATGGTGGTCGTTGGTGTGAAGGATGGTGATGGCGTATTCCACATCCGCTTTGGGCCCGCCCGATGGCAGCCCTGCGCAGCCCGCCAGAGCCAGCGCACTGCACAAGGAAATCAGTCGGAAACTAAGCTGCATGGGAGGCCTATCGGATGGGTGAATTGCGGATCTTGTTTATATCAAACTCAGTCACCGGCGCGGCTGCGTTCCCCCAGCTTTTGCGGATGAAACTCAAGACCGCGGCCACCTCTGCGTCGCTCAGGCTGAGCTGGTAGGGCGGCATGCCATGCGGCTGCGGTTTGCCGGCGGTAGAGGGGCCATAGCCACCGCGCAGCACTGTCAGCGTGAGGTTGTGGGTGTTGCTCATCAGCACCGAGCGGTTGCCCGCGAGTGCCGGGTAGGCGTCAGCAACCCCTTCGCCATGTTTGCCATGGCACTGTGCGCATTGGTTTTCGTAAATTTTGGCGCCTAAGGGGGAGGTAGTGTCCGCGCTTGCAGGCGATTTGACAGCCGCAGGGGCTGCTGGCGCCAATGTTTGCAGGTACAGCGCGATGGACTCGGCATCTGCGGCATTCAGGTACTGGGTGCTGTTGCGCACCACCTCTGCCATCGGGCCGGCTACATAGGCCTGACGCCGCTGCCCGTGCGTAAGGAGTGTGGCAATGTCTGCAGTGCCCCAGCCGGCGAGTCCGGCTTCGGTGTTGTCGTTCAGGGCCGGGGCGTACCACAGGCCATCGGGCATCAGCGCGCCGCTCCACGCTTGTGATGAGCGCAGGCCCCCCAGGCGATTGCGGGGGGTGTGGCATTCGGCGCAGTGACCCAGTCCTTGCACCAAGGCCGCGCCGCGCCGGGCAGAGGGGGCAGTGTCGGCTTCTGGAGTGCTGGGGCTGTCGGGCGCTTCGGAGAAGTGCAGCCATCGCCAGGCTGTCAGCGCGGTTTGTGTTCCCAAAGGCCAGGAAAGCTCGTGGGCTTTGTGTGGCGCGTCCACCGCCGGAAGGCTGCGCAAAAACGCGAACAAGGCGTCACTGTCGCTTGGCGTGATGCGGGTGTAGCTGGTGTAGGGAAAGGCGGGGTTCAGCACCCGCCCATCAGGCCGGATGCCTTGGTGCATAGCGCGCCGGAAATCTGCCGCGCTCCAGGCGCCCAAGCCCGTGGTGGGGTGCGGGGTGAGGTTGCCCGGGTACACCCTGCCAAACGGGGTGAGCAGGGCATTGCCACCCGCATAGTCGGCGCCGCCACGTGCGGTGTGGCACTGCGCGCAGTTGCCCAGGCGCGCGAGATAGGCACCGCGCTGCACCAAAGCGGTATCGGGGGCCGCGGTAGTTGGCACCGAGGGTGCGCTGCCTTTGCGGACTGCGGGCGCAATGACCTCAGCAACCAGCACAAAGAGCAGCAAACAGAGCCCGAGCCCCAGCACGAGCCATTGCCACGGTTGGGGAGCGGTGCGGTTTACAGAGGGTGTTGTTGTCATGGTGCGCTCCCGCAGTCCGGCAGTGCCGGTGTGCCACGCGGCTGGGCAGGTCGCATGGCAACAGCCGTGCTGTTGGCGGGGACCGGCTGGGAGGACAACCATTGCGAAATGGCGTTGACATCGGCATCGCTCAGGCGTTTGGCAATCGTGGCCATGCAATCGGGGCTATGGGCTTTGCGTTGGCCGGTTTGCCATCCGCCCAATTGGGCATTGAGATAGCCACGCGGAAGGCCCAGCAACCCGGGCGTGAACGGTTGTACCCCCGTCAAGGCTTGGCCGTGGCAGCTGACGCAGGCCGGAAGGCCGCGCTTGACGTCGCCCTCCAGCACCAAGATTCTGCCGCTTGCCAGTACGGCAGGCGGGGCGGTGGCGGGTGCCGGTGCGGGGTAAGGAATATGCAACTCCGAGAAATACACCGCCATGGCGCGCAAATAGTCGCTACTCAAAGGGTCGATCAGACCTTGCATTAACCCGTATTGGCGCCGACCTTGCTGAAAATTCTCCAGCTGGTTGTACAGATAGCCGGCGGGCTTGCCGGCCAGGCGCGGGTAGTAGCCATCCGGCCCTGCCCGGCCTTGGTCGCCGTGACAGGCTGTGCAGGCGCGGGTGCGCTCTGCCATGGTGTTCTCAAAGGCCAGGCTCGTGGTGGGCAGTGCCCCCAGTGCGAGCCACCCACAGAGTAGCGCCATGAACAGCTTGCGCTTGCGGGGACTGGGATTTGCTTGCATGAAGCAAGCTTACCGTAGCAGCTTCAGCTTGGCTGGTCTGCCCACACGACCTCCCGGTGTTGGTGCAACCACCGGTCATAGGATGGGGCGTATTTCGCGTCGATGCTGGCGCGTTTGACCTTCAGGGTCGGGGTGACCAAGCCGTTTTCTGAGGTCCATGTCTCTGCCACAGCGATCAGAAAATCCAGCTTTTCATGCGGCTCCAGCTGGCTGTTGACCTGCTGCAAATGCTGCTGGAGACCGGCCTCCAGTGCTCGGCGACCCCCGGCGGATCGGCTCTCTGCGGCCGCATCCGGCGACAGCATGACCAGTGCAAACGGCTGGGCATAGTGGGCGCCGGTGACCACACAGGCCTCGACCGCATCGTGGGCAACGAGCTTGTCTTCGATGGGTGCCGGTGCGATGTATTTGCCTTTGCTGGTCTTGAACAGGTCTTTGACCCGACCGGTAATGCTCAAAAACCCGTGGCTGTCCATGACGCCTTTGTCGCCGGTGCGCAGCCATCCGTCCGGGGTGAGTGCAGCGGCCGTGAGCTCGGGTTCGCGGTAATAGGCTTTCATCAAGGCCGGGCAACGCATTTGGATCTCACCGGTGGCCGGGTCCATGCGCGTTTCGACGTCGTCGTAGGCCAAGCCGACCGAGCCGGTCTGGCGCGAGCCGGGCAGGGTGGAGTGCGAGACCCCGCTGTTCTCGGTCATGCCATAGACCTCGACCAGGTCCAGCCCCAAGCGGCGGTACCACTGCAGCACATCAGCAGGCATGGGCGCGGCTCCGCCCGCGGCGATACGGCATTGGTCCAAACCCAGGCCTTTCAAAATCTTGCGGCGTACTAAATGGCCCACGACGGGCAGACTGAGCAAAAACCGGAGCTTGGGGGCCGGCACCTTGCTGTGCACCCCTTGTTGAAACTTCACCCACAGCCGCGGGACCGAGAAAAACACCGTTGGCCGCGCGCGCTGGAGATCTTGCAAAAACGTATCCAGCGACTCGGCAAAAAAAATGCGTCCGCCATAGCGCAACGAGGCCTGCTCAATCAACATGCGCTCCGCCACATGGGCCAGGGGCAGGTACGAGATGTAGCGGTCGTTGATATCCATCGGGAAGCGGCGCGTCGCACAGCTCACGCCCCAGGCCATGCTGTTGAAGCTGTGCACCACGCCTTTTGGGGTACCTGTGGTGCCCGAGGTGTAAATGATGGTGCTGATGCTCTCGCCCGCAGGCTCAGGGCAGGTTTTGAGCGGGCTGGTGGTGTTGATCAACTCCGTCCATTGGTGGGCGTGCATGGAAGGTGCCAAGGGCAGCGCAATCAGGGGCAGGCCGGGCGGCACACCGCTTTGCAGGTTGGCGGTGTCATCGAGCTTGCCAATGAAAAGCGCCTTGCTTTCGCTGTGCAGCAGGATGTAGCTCAGGGCCTCGCCATTGAAGGTGGGGTAGATCGGTACCGACACATACCCCGCCATCTGGATTGCCAGATCCGCCACGATCCAGTGGGCGCTGTTTTTGCCGATGATGGCGACCCTGCTGCCTGTGGCCCAGCCCTGGCTTTGCAGCCATTGGGCCATGCGCCGCACCTGGCTGGCCGCTTGGGCCCAGGTCAGGTCCAGTACTTGCCCGCCTCGCATGGGTTGCGAGAGATAGACCGCATCAGGGCGCTCGTGCTCCCAGCGGTACAGGCAAGCCAAAGGAAGGTCGGCAGGCTGCAGTGCAATTTTTTGCATGGACTCCCCTCAATCGTTGAGTCGATTGTTGGGCTCGCACCAGTGCACCCGCAATGGTGGTGACCCTAGGTATCCCGGGGCGATGGGTTGAGGGCTAGTGGGGGCTCAGACCGCACTAGCGAAAGGCTGGTCGAGCAGCAGATCACTCTGGGGAACCGCCACACACGGCAGGCACCAGCCCTCGCTCTTTTCATCGGCACTCAGGCCCGGCCACTCGATGCGATAGCGCACCTGCCCCGACACCAATTTGCAAAGGCAGGCCCTACAGGTCCCATTGCGGCAGGAGCTCGGCAGCTCGATACCCTGCGCCAAGCCAGACTCCAGCACGCTGCTGATGCCATCGCTCTCGAAACTGAGGCCATCCGGCAGCACGGATACGGTGTAGGGGGCGTGGGTCATTGGCGCGGTGATTAGCGGGATCTTTTGCGGGGTCAGCAAGCCGGTTGGAGAGGGTCGTAGCGGGTGAAAAATGGGGCGATGAGAGTCGATTCTTGAATGCTGCGACAATCACGCTCTTTTTTTCAATTTTGCTTGAGTTTGCGTTAGACATGTCCAGTACGACTACTTTCAAGGTTCGCCCCGCCACACTACGTGATGCCAAAGCCATCGCTGAGCTCCACAACTCTTCTGTTCGCGAAGCCTTCAAAAGCATGCTGGCCGATACACCGGTTCCCGTGACCCCCTTGGACAAGCGCCAGGCTTACTGGCGCGAAGCGATTGAGTACGCTGAACCCCAGGTTCAAGTGGCTCTGGATGACGACAAGATCGTCGGATTCGTGGGTTTTGACCGCTCGCGTGACAAGGGCACCCCACCGACCATGGGCGAGATTTGGGCCATTTACGTGGCCTCCAGCCACTGGGACAAAGGCGTAGGGCTGGCCCTCTGGGATGCTGCCCGCGAAGGCCTGCTCGAAGAAGGTTGCGCCAACGTGAGCGTGTGGTTGCCGATTGCCAACGAGCGCGCCATGCGTTTCCACGAGCTCGCCGGCTTCAAGCGCGAAATGAACACCGCCAAAACCGTGCAGATCGGTGCCGTCAAGATCGAGGAAATGCGCCTCAAGCGTCCCCTGAACTAAGGGGCGCTGTTCCGAAGCGCCTGGCCTTACAGGCGCTTCACCACCACGCTACCAATCGAGTAGCCTGCTCCGAACGAGCAGATCACTCCCACCTCACCCGCTGCAATGTCAGCGTGGTGGCGGTGGAAAGAGATGATGGAGCCCGCCGACGCCGTGTTGGCGAATTCGTCCAGAATCACCGGCGCATCATCCAGCGTCGCCTCCCGCCCCAAGAGTTTTTTGGCAATTAGCTGGTTCATGCCCAGGTTGGCTTGGTGCAGCCAAAAGCGGCGCACTTGCTGAGGCGTCAGGCCCAGCGAACTCAGGTGCTGCTCGATGTGCTCGGCCGCCATGGGGCACACCTCTTTGAATACCTTACGGCCCTCCTGGCGGAAGAGCTGATCACGGTCGTCAGGGTTGCGATCTTCCGAGCGCGACATGAAGCCGTTGTTATTGCGGATGTTGTTGCTGAAAGTGCTGAGCAGCTTAGTGCCCAGCACCTCAAAGCTGCCGGCGGGTGCGAGGTCCAGCCGCTCCACCAGAATGGCGGTGCACACATCGCCAAATATGAAATGGCAGTCCCGGTCAATCCACGCCTGGTGGGCGGATGTGATCTCGGGGTTCACCACAAGCACCGCACGGGCACTGCCGCAGCGCACGGCGTTCACCGCTTGCTCCAGCGCAAAGGTGGCGGAAGAGCAGGCCACGTTCATGTCAAAACCGTAGCCCTGCACACCCAAGGAGGTCTGAATCTCGATGGCCATGGCCGGGTAGGGGCGCTGCATGTTGGCGCTGGCGCAAATCACACCGTCCACATCGGCTGCGGTTTTGCCGGCAGCTGTGAGTGCGTCCTGGCAGGCTTTGACCGCAATTTCGGCCATTAACGACAACTCGCTATCCGGCCGGGGTGTGAAGTGCGGGCGCATGCGCTCAGGGTCCAGCACACCGGTCTTTTCCATGACATAGCGGCGCTGGATGCCGGAGGCTTTTTCAATGAACTCGACGCTGGAGTCCGTCAGAGCGGTGCGGCTGCCAGCAGCTATCTCGTCGGCAAACTGCGCGTTCTGCAGTGCGGCATAGGCGTTGTAGCTGGCGACCAACTCCGCGTTGGTAATGACGTCCGGCGGCGTAAACAGGCCGGTGCTGCTGATGGCAACGCGATGCATAGAAGGGGCTTCTCAGGCTGGTGGGCGCGCGCGGCGGGTTGCCGGCGCCGGCCGGATTATCCGCCGAAGTGGCGCAGTCGCGAGGGTTACAAGCCTCCTGCCGCCCGGCAAGCCTTCGTTGTACCCTGCAGGCTCGCGCGTGTAGGTACGCCCGCGACACCCCCTATTCAGGAGATTGATATGACCAACTTCCGCGGCTGGGCAGCCCCCGGCAAAAGTGCAGACCTGGAGCGCCTCGACTTTGACCCCGGCACCATGGGCGGTGAAGAGGTAGAGATCGCCGTGGAGTACTGCGGTATCTGCCACTCCGACCTTGCGATGGTCGATAGCGAGTGGTTTCCGACCCAATACCCGGTAGTGCCGGGCCACGAGGTGGTTGGGACGATTGTGGCGGTCGGCGCACAGGTCAAAGGTCGGGCCATAGGCCAGCGGGTGGGCCTCGGCTGGCACAGCAACAGCTGCCAGCACTGCCAGTTTTGCCAAGGGGGCGAGCAAAACCTGTGTGCGACCCGCCAGCCCACCATCATCGGGCGGCATGGCGGTTTTGCGGACAAAGTGCGCGCCCACTGGAGTTGGGCCTTGCCTTTGCCTGCCGGGCTGGACCCGGCGTCGGCCGGGCCCCTGATGTGCGGCGGTGGCACCGCGTTTTTGCCCTTTGTGATTCACGACATCAAGCCCACCGACCGGGTTGGCGTGGTGGGCATTGGCGGCTTGGGCCACTTGGCCGTCAAGTTTGCCAAGGCGTGGGGGTGCGACGTGACCGCGTTTACCTCCAGCCCTTCCAAGCGCGAAGAGGCATTGGCACTCGGCGCGCACCGCACCGTGTCCAGCGTGGATGTGAAAGAGCTCAAGGCCCATGCCGGCAAGCTCGACTTCTTGCTGGTCACCGTGGGCGCGAGTCTGGAGTGGGACGCCTTGATCGGCACCCTGGCACCCAAAGGCCGGTTGCACCTGGTGGGCATGGTGACCGAGGCCATGAAGGTCCGCACCAGCAGCTTGTTGTCGTGGCAGCGCAGCATCTCGGCATCGCCCACGCCCTCGCCGGTGACCTTGATGAAAATGATGGAGTTTTGTGCCCGCCACGGCATTGCACCGCAGGTGGAGCACTTCCCCATGTCGCGAGTGAATGATGCCGTTGCCCACCTGCGCAGCGGCAACGCCCGGTACCGGGTGGTGCTGGACGCTGATTTTGTGTAACCCCCGCACAGGTATGCTCTGCCCCCATGCAACGCCCCCGCTTTCTCCCTGACAACTTCACCCTCATCCTGATCGCCGTGGTCACACTGGCCAGCTTGCTGCCCGCTCGCGGCGCAGTGGCACAGGGTTTTGAGTGGCTCACCACCGCAGCCATTGCCTTGCTATTTTTTATGCACGGCGCCAAGCTCTCGCGCGCCAACGTGGTGGCCGGACTGAGCCATTGGCGGTTGCACCTGCTGGTGCTGGCGTTTACCTTTGCCCTGTTCCCTTTACTGGGGGTGCTGCTCAAACCGGTGTTCGGCTGGTTTTTGAACCCTGAGCTGGCGCTGGGCATGCTGTTTTTGTGCGTTTTGCCGGCCACGGTGCAATCGGCTATCGCGTTTACCGGCATGGGGCGGGGCAATGTGGCCGCAGCTGTGTGCAGCGCGTCAGCCTCCAGCTTGATTGGTGTGTTTTTGACGCCCTTGCTGGTGAGCTGGTTGATAGTGCCCGGAGAAGTGGCGGGCACCAGCACCTGGGATGCGGTGTGGCACATCATGCAGCAGTTGATGTTGCCCTTCGCCCTGGGTCAACTCATGCAGCCTGTGATTGGCAATTTCGTCAAAAAGCACGCCGCTACTTTGCGCATGGTGGACCAGAGCTCGATCTTGCTAGTGGTCTACACCGCGTTCAGTGCCGCAGTGATCGAGGGGCTGTGGACCCGGATACCCCTGCCCATGTTGCTGGTGCTCACCGTGGCTTGCTGCGTGTTGCTGGCGTTGGTGCTGTGGATTACCACCATGACCAGCCGCAAACTCGGCTTCTCGAAGGAGGACGAGGTCACCATTGTGTTTTGCGGCTCCAAGAAGAGCCTGGCCAGCGGTGTGCCCATGGCCAAAGTGCTATTCGCCGCCCCGCAGGTGGGCATGATGCTGTTGCCCCTGATGATCTTCCACCAGATCCAGCTCATGGTCTGCGCAGTGCTGGCGCAGCGCTATGGACAGCGGGTGGATTGACGCAGACTGCTATTGATTTGGTAGCTGCTCGCGCATATTCGGCAAGTGCTGGAGGTGGTTTTTCTCTGAATTCAGGGTGGGTTGGCGAGGGTGGCTTTGGGCCAGTAGCGGGTGTAGGTGAATGTCCGCTTTCCCGCACTAGAAGGGATAAGTGTCAACGTGGGGCCCTCAAGCTCCCTCGATGGACTCAGATCAAAATATCACGCATATTGATCTTCTACTGAATGGATTTTGTGAATCGGAAGGGATGACTAACGCGACTCATAAGTCTTGCTGAAATCAATGCCGCCAGTGGGCCGCCCCGGAAGCACCGCGACGATGTGTTCTTCGTCGTAGGTGTCCCATTTGGTCGCGGCCCCCGTCGATGTCAGGCGCTCTTTTGGTGGTGTGCGATTTATGGTGATGACCCACTTAAGGATTACTGTGTCGTCTTTGATTTCATGGGCAAGAGTTGGACTGTAATCACCAACCTTATCTTCCGAACGTCCTTCTCGTTGCCACTGCAGTCGCAGCTGATGGGTTTTGAAGTACTCCCGCATGATGGTTGCTGTGTCAATGTTCTCCAAAACGAACTCACGTCCATCCTTGAGTCTCCAGCGCACGTGAAGAGGGTAATAAACCTGAAGGCCCAATCTGTTGGCAGTCGCTCTATTGCCCGGTCCCATGGCCCCCCAATGCCGGCCAGACCACAAGGCATAGTCATACTGGGCAAATTCCACGTTCACAAAGTTCTCGCGGGTTTGGCCGGGCCCATAGGAATACATCCAGTACCCGCCGGGTATTGGCGCTATCCCTGCCTTGACGGCATTTGCCTTGCTTGTGCTGATGGTCAAACTGTCGGACAGTGCTGTCGCTGAGTTCCCCGATTTGGCACAACCCCACACCCCACAGACCAGGACCAACAGTCCCAGGAAATGCATCCAACGCTTCATCTGACGACCTCCATATCAACTATCCGGAAGGTACCTAGGTCTACTGCGCTGGAAGTTGCCTTAAGGAAAACGGGGGGACGTCGGGACGTCGACGCCTACCGAGTGATTAATAGAAAAGACGATTGAATCGTATCAAACCGAATCTCTTTGAAGAATGACTGCTCCTACTTGGCAGCTGAGGCACCAACAGGCTGAAAGCTGTCATTCCCAAAAAGCAAAACGGGAGCCGAAGCCCCCGTCAATTTCCAAAGCCAGTCAGTTAGGCTTGCTTTGCGTTGCGGCGCCTGACCGCCGCACCTATCAGACCAAGACCTGCAAACAACATGGCGTAGGTTTCGGGTTCGGGTACAGCGGCGACCGAACCAATTTGGACATCAGTAAAACCTGTTGCTCCAGAGCCGTACACCCGTACGCTTGTAAAGAATTCACCTTGACTCGCTTTGAAGCCAACAAAAGTGAGGGCGCCGCCATTGGCTGCTAATCCAATATTCTGGTCGAAAGAGTAACTTCCCAAATTGGTCGTCACATTAAAGGAGGTATTGGAAGCGTGGCTGAAATTTCCAGCATTCAATGCGAACAGGTTGTAGTTACCAGAAATATTGACTGTGGTTCCCCTGATGTAGTTATCAGTCAGTAAATTACGGCTCATGGAATAGCCTAGAAGGCCGCCAATGAGATTTTGGCCGCCCTCAACAAAGGTCAACGAACCGACCGTAAAGGGACTGCCAGGATAGGTCCATTCGTCAACATACGCGTCGAAGTTTGTATTTTGCGAAATGGAGCCCAATGCTGAGAAGCTGGATTGGGTATCGATTGATACAACATCGGCCTGAGCTTGCCCTGCAAAGCCGGCCAAAGAAAACAACGCGATAGCGAACAATTTCTTCATAAAGTCCCTCATTGAAGTTCTAACTACAACATCACGAGCTTAAGCTTTAAGGTCTTGGATTCAACGGGGTTTGCGTAGTCTATTCGGACTAACGAATACACTTTCTCAGAATTTTTTGTGAATTAATTCACATTTATGAAGTCAAAAACAATTTGTTAGTGACTAGAACTACGGCTTTTTGATCACTGCCCATTTGACAAAACTAAAAGTGTTCAGCGGTCCGAGAAGTGGCACAAAGGCTGACACTTATCTAGCTGCCACTCTTGGACGGTCGCTCACGCTGCAAAGCTGAGACGTCTTCAGGCTGAAAGCGGACTTTTGTCTCACTCTGAAGCGGTCACTACTTTCTGCGGCAAGCTTCGCGTGGAAACTAGGTGGCTGGCGTAGCTATCTAGTGCTATATCGGTGCGTCTTCCCTAGCAGTATCCAAGATACTCCGGGGTTCGTCTAACTGAGCCTGGGGACAGCCCAGAAGTTTGAGAGAAGTTCGCGATGTCTCTTGTGAAATACACTGAGGACACAAGAAAGTGGGGGGAGATGTTTCTGCCAAATTTCAATGTCTCTATCGCGTGCTTCGGTTTGCTTGCGATGTTTGCGGCAGGTCCAATAATCATACTTGTATCTGCAGTGTTAACACCGCTACGCACAGGCCAAGGCGGGGTTTTCGCAGCTTACCTGTTCCCATTGGCCTATGCATTGCTCGCGCTCATTCTTCTTGCATTTTGGTTTAAGGCGGGCCTTGCACCGGCCAAACTTCTTCCAGAACGAGAGCGTCGCTACCAATTTGGCCATTGGCTCGTCGCCATAACAAGCATTGCAACAGCTGCGGCATTCGCCTTTCCATTTGTTCTTGCCCATACGTCAGGCAAGCACAATCTCGTCATGCTTGCCTTGCCTGCGCTTCCAGTTTATTCATTTGGATTCCTCATATGGGCTGAAGGTCTATACATGATTTGGAGTTCAAGAGCATAAGCCTTCTCCAAGGGAAATCACTCTTTTTGCCATATCGAAATGAATCTAACTATTCTTCTATTGACCCTGGCGCTCATATCAGCGGTTGCCTATAGCGCTGCCGGAACAAAGGGTGTTGTTGTTGTAGTTGTCACGATGCTAGTTGTAGCAGTCGCTTCATTTGTGTCGTCACCCAGCGCTGCTATGGTTGTCGGTTACGGGTTTGCTTTTGGTTGGCCGGTACTAGCTGGATCAATAGCGGCCGGTTGCATGGCTGGCGCTTTGTTTCAGAAACGCAAGTATGTGTGGGCACTTCTTCCCTTTTTGCCTTTTGCTTACGTCTTTTGGAATTCAGAGGTTGCCAGGGAAAACCAGTCGACTGAAAAGCAATTGGTATACGACTTTGTTTTCAAACACAAGGATTTAGCAAGGCTCACTGGAGGGCCGGTACGCGCAAGTTTGGTTACGAGCACTACGTACTCAGATGCCGGCCGCGCAAAATATGAGTTTCGCCTTGAGACGAAGGAGCCCTTATATGCAATTATTGAAGTCGATCGAAGTGCTGGGCAACCAGTCGTAAAACTTGCCTGCGTAACATCGTTGTACTTTGGGCAACGTGATACTTCTAACAGCGGCTGCGAAAAAGACGTTGTATCTCTGTATGAAACAAAATGGGCGATTGCATCCTCCGTAACAGCACCTGTCGAGGAAATACCCGAAGTTCCACCCATTCCAAGCAATGCGCAAGTGTCGATGATTGGTGTTTATGAAGGAAAACCTAAATCCAGCAACACGCCTACACCAGTTAATGAAGAGCCAGTTGCGGTTAGGGTAGTTATTACTGCTAGCAATGTGCCTCTGGTCTTGGCACTCAATAGCTACAGGCCTGTCAACTGGACCGTCGAAAACCAAGGCCGCCCTATTTCGGCAGTGCTTTTGTCTGGGAATTTGCAGTCAACAGTCACAGGAACAACGGCCCGAGTCGTCCCCATCGGGAAACGGTTCGCCTACGATGATCGCCAAGACGATTTCAAAAAACTTAAACAACAAGTTTCGCTTATAGCCCATGCGCCTGTAAAAGACTTTCAAGGAATTTATTACGGTACTGAATTCTATGTCCGAGCAACTAAATGAAGGCCACGCAAGTTAGCTTGCAAGCGCATGAAGCATTCGCTATTGCCGCAGAGTTGGCACACTAGATAAATCGCGATCGGTGCATAGCAAGCTTCGCAATAGCCTGTGTAACACCGGAACATACCCGATTGGAAGAGCTCTAGGGATGACCGCTTCCGCTGCAACTCAGACACCCGTGCGATGGCGAAACCCGCCAATTACCTTTATTCAAGGCCCCCTCATTTCCCCGAGCGAACCAGCATGCCCTTGCTGAGAATCAAAGGTGAATCCCCCTCGGGTTCACCAGCACGAATTTCTTCAGTTGCTTCCCATTGAAGCAGTCCACGATTGAGCTTCGCACGCCCCAGAACAATGGCCCCATTTCGGCCGCTAGTGACTACTAGCATTGCTGTGCTTCCTACTGCAATGCCTTTCACTGTTCCCGGACCCCCTTCATTTACCCGGCCACATCGAGGTGTGGACATATAGTGATTGCCAGAAATTTTTTCGCCGACCTGCAACAACTCGAATGTCGCGGAACCACAGTCGAAATTTTGTCTTCGCTCTTCTGCTGTGCGAAGGTCAATTTTCCAATTTCCGGAAAAGGAAGTCTGCTGACCGAAACAAAAGCAAGGCGCCAACGCTAGGAGAGTGAGGGCTTTGCGAAAGATGAAGTTCATCACGGGATTCTGAGTTCAATCTGTTTCAGATTGAATCCCCTATTTGGGGGATATTTGCCGATGACTGCTTTCGCTGCATAGGCGACCTCTGCAGTCGCGCCTCATTTGTAACAGATCGGATGTCAGCTTTAGGGCAGCTGTTCCAGGAGTGCGGAGGACCGCTTTGGGTCGAAAGCCGACCTCTTCAGTCAATAAAAAAGCCACTGGCGCCCACCAGTAGTGCGCCAGCAGCTCCTTTTTTCATAGCAAGCGCTTGCCGATGGCAAGCCGATAGAACTTGGACCCTTACGCTTCCCCGCCAAAGTGCTTGGTCAGGTTGTCGATGTACTGCTCCACCATTTTTTCAAATTCGGCTTCGGCAATAGGGGCTGCCACCATCTTCATCAGGCCGGGCAGGGGCAGGGTGAGTTCGCCCTGGATTTCCAGCACGATGTTGGTGGCTTTTTTGTTGTCGGTGATCTTCCAGCTGCCGGCCACCAGGGCGTTGCCTTCGCCTTTGATGGGCGTCCAAGTTACGGTGCCCTTGGTTTTGTTGCTGGTGTATTTGGATGCGTACACCGTTTGCAGCGTGATCGAGGCGATACCGATTTTTTCCATCTCCCAGCGGTAGGCGCCGCCGCCCAGATCGACCAGCTGATCGACCTTGGGGAAGTGGCTCGCCGAGCTCGGCACATCTGACAGCACCGCAAACACTTCGCTGGCCTTGGCCTTTACGTCAAATTCATAACCCAGGTTGATTTCTACGGTCACGGCCATGGCTACTGTCTCCTTGTGGTGTTGGGGGTGGATCGCCTCATGTTACTGCCTAAGACGCCGCTTAACCCGCCCTGATGCGCTGCAGTGTGAGCTGGATCAGCCGCGCGTCCGAACTCGCGCGGTGGCGCTGGGTGCCGCGCTCGCTGGCGATTTGGGCCTTGACGGTGTGCCATTGATCGGCCTCTGCGTCGCTCAGCAGGCTGCGCAGGTTTTCCAGTTTGAAGCGGGGGCTCACGCCAGCGGCCTCAAACAGCACATTGAGCCAGGTGAAGTCGTTGGCCCAGCCGTCGGTGTACACCGTGGTGCCGGCCAGTTGGGCATTGAGCAGCTTGGCCACATCGCGGGCACTCAGGCCGCGCTGCTGGAGCAGCTCGCGGGTGATGCGGTGCAGGCTGGCGGCACCGGCGTCCCAGTGGGTCCAGTCGGCTTCGGGCTGCACCAGAGTGCAATAGGCATGGCCGTCCGGGAGCACATAGCCGATCTCGATGGGGTAGCTATTGCGCCCCAGGCCGGACGCCTCGATATCCAAGACCGTGGGCGCTGTGAGGTGGGGTTGGCGGTCAACGGTCAAGGTGGGTGGCATAAGTGTCGGGGGGCGTGGTTCCATTCTCCAGCAAGCTTTGCGCCAGCTCTGTAAGGGCTTGCCCTGAGCGGCATACGCCAAACGGGTGACAATCGCGGCTTTACCCACTCCATGTGACCACCCTATGGCCAGCAGCCTCCTTGCTCTTTTGGACGACATTGCCACCATCCTCGACGATGTGGCCGTACTCAGCAAAGTGGCGGCCAAGAAAACTGCTGGTGTTTTGGGAGACGACCTCGCCCTGAATGCCCAGCAGGTCACCGGTGTGTCTGCCGAGCGCGAGCTGCCGGTGGTCTGGGCCGTGTGCAAAGGCTCGCTGCTGAACAAAGTGATCCTGGTGCCCGCAGCTTTGGCTATCAGCATCGTGGCGCCGTGGCTGGTCACGCCGCTGCTGATGATTGGCGGTGCCTTTTTGTGTTTTGAAGGCTTTGAGAAGCTGGCCCACAAGTTTTTGCACCGCGCAGAAGACGACGCGGCCCATCAGGCCGAACTGCTGCAGGCGCTGCAAAACCCGGCGGTAGACCTGGTGGCCCTGGAGAAAGACAAGATCAAGGGCGCGATTCGCACCGACTTCATTCTCTCGGCCGAAATCATCGCCATCACCCTGGGCACGGTGCAAGACAAGGTCTGGACGACCCAGTTCATGGTGCTGGCCGGCGTGGCCTTTGCCATGACCGTGGGGGTGTATGGCCTGGTGGCCGCTATCGTCAAAATTGACGATGCAGGCCTGTACCTGACCCGCCGCCCCGCTGCCACGCCCGATGGCGGTTGGGTGCAGGCGCTGGGGCGTGGCTTGTTGTGGGCGGCGCCGGTGTTGATGAAGGTGCTGTCGGTGGCTGGCACCGCTGCTATGTTCCTGGTGGGCGGTGGTATTCTGGTGCACGGCCTGCCGTTTTTGCACCACCTGACCGAGGGCCTGCCCCTGGGCTTTGTGTGGGATGGCCTGATCGGGGTGGTGGCTGGCGCCTTGGTGCTGGCTGCGGTCACGCTGGTGCAGCGGGTGCGCGGCGGTTTGAAGGCAAACTAAGCGGTGGCCGGCGTAGCGCCTGCGCAAGCAGCTCCTCAATCGATAGCAACCGGCGTTGCGCTGGCTATTGCTGGTTCGATCGCTTTTAGCGGCAAAGCCATCATCGTCAAGCTGGCCTACCGCTACCCCGGGGTGGATGCGGTCAGCCTGATCATGCTGCGCATGCTGATGGCCTTGCCATTTTTTCTGGGGCTGGTGTGGTGGGCAGGCTACCGGGCCCGCAAGGCCGGTGCCGTGGTGGTGCCACTCACGGGCAAAGACAAGCTGGGTATCGTGGGGCTGGGCATTACCGGCTACTACCTGGCCAGCTACCTCGACTTTGCGGGCTTGGCCTATATCTCTGCGTCGCTGGAGCGGCTGATTCTTTACCTCAACCCTACGCTGGTCGTGTTGCTGGGCGTAGCCCTTTACGGCAAAAAGGTGAGCTTGCCCCAAGCCGCCGGCATGGCGCTTAGCTATGGCGGCGTGTTGCTGGTGTTCGGGCACGAGGTCAGCTTTGCCGGGGGCAATGCGGCCCTGGGTGCCGCCCTCGTGCTGGGTAGCGCCATCAGCTACGCGTTGTACCTGTCTTACAGCGGGGAGCTGGTGCAGCGCCTGGGCTCGCTGCGCTTGGTGGGGCTGGCCACCAGTGTGGCGTGTGTGCTGTGTATCGCCCAGTTTGTGATTTTGCGGCCGCTGGACACCGCATTTGCGGTAGCGCCGGAGGTGCTGTGGTTGTCGCTGCTCAATGCCACCGCCTGCACCGTGGTGCCGGTGATGCTGGTCATGATGGCGATCGAGCGCATCGGCTCGGGGCTGGCAGCGCAGGTGGGGATGGTGGGGCCCATGTCCACCATCCTGATGGGGGTGCTGCTGCTCGACGAGCCGATGAACCTGTGGGTGATCGGTGGCACCATTCTGGTGCTGCTGGGTGTGTATGTGGTGAGTACCCGGCGCTAAGGCGCGGGGGCTTGGATAACTTCAATCGCAAAGGACTGGGTATGGACTTGGGAATCAAAGGCAAATGGGCGTTGGTCTGTGGTGCCAGCAAGGGGCTGGGCCTGGGCTGCGCGCAAGCACTGGCAGCCGAGGGCGTGAACCTGCTGATCGTGGCGCGCGGTGCTGAGGCGCTGGAGGCGTCTGCTACCAATTTGAGAGCGGATTACGCAGCCAATACGGGCGCTGAGGTGCTATTTTGTGCCCAAGACATCACCACCGTGGCCGGGCGCGAGGCGGTGTTTGCCATGCGCCGTGATTTCGATATTGTGGTTACCAACGCCGGCGGCCCGCCCCCCGGTGATTTCCGCGACTGGGACCGCGAAGCCTGGATCAAGGCGGTAGACGCCAACATGCTCACCCCGATTGAGCTCATCAAAGCCACGGTGGACGGCATGGCCGCACGCGGGTTCGGCCGCATTGTGAATATCACCTCCAGCTCGGTAAAGTCGCCTATCGACATTCTGGGCCTGTCCAACGGCGCCCGCAGTGGCCTGACCGGCTTTGTGGCCGGCGTGGCCCGCAGCAGCCTGGCCGCCAAGGGCGTGACCATCAACAACCTGTTGCCCGGCAAGTTTGATACCGACCGCATTGCCACCACCGTGAAGGCAGCGGCTGCCAAGTCCGGCAAGTCGGTGGAAGAGGTGCGCGCTAGCCAACAGGCGCAAATCCCCATGGGCCGCTATGGCACGCCGGCCGAATTCGGCCAGGTGTGCGCCTTCTTGTGCAGCCAGCAAGCCGCCTACATGACCGGCCAGAACGTGCTGCTCGATGGCGGCGCCTTCACCGGCACGTTCTAAGGCAAGACGGTGCGCCCTGCCGCCTGCTGGCGGTAGGCTTTGGGTGTGACCCCGAAGCGCTGCTTAAAGCAGCGGATGAAATAGCTGGCACTGGCAAAGCCGCTGCACCAAGCCACTTCTTTGATGGCGGCATCGCCCTCGGTCAACAGCCGTGCGGCGCGGGCCAAGCGCTGCTGCAGGATCACCTGCCACAGGTGCTCCCCGGTCAGGCTGCTGTACAGGTGCGACAAATAGTCTGCAGTGCAGCCCAGGTCGTGCGCCAATGCGGCCACCGTCAGGTCGGTTTCTCCCATGCGGTTTTGGATCAACATGCGCAGCTTGCTGAGCACCGGCGGCTCGGCAGACACGGTTTTTTGCGGCGCATCGAGCAAGCGGGCTACGCCGGTGAGGGCGCTGAGCAGCAAGGCGCGTTGCTGCACGGGCCACAGGCACGCAGTGTCGTCGGGCGGGGGCGTGGCGGCGTCGCGCAGCCAGCCCTCGATGCGCATCGCGTCGGGGTGTTGGCAGGTCTCTAGGTAAAGGCTGGCGGGCACGCCGGGTCGCGCCTCATGGGCCAGGTGGCAGGACATGCGCTGGCTGTCTGCCGAAATCACCAGGTTGCAAAAAGCCTGCGCCTCGTGCCCGCTGACCCATTCGTCGTGCAGCAATTTCGGGGGCACTACCAGCACTTGGCCCGGCGTGAGCGCAAGCTGCCCGTGCGGAAAGGTAAACCGCGTCTGCCCCGCCATCTGCAAAAACACCTCAGCATGTAAATGCATATGGCCCGCACCACGGGCTATGCCCGGAGGTTGCGGCGGGGGGCTCTGCAGCGGCAAGGTGCCTTGGGCCGCCTCTCGGATAAAGCGTGCCACCGCGTCGCGCAGTTGGCGGGCGTAGGCCGGCGCCTCCGGGTGGTCGCAGGCGATGGCGGCCACACACGGCCCAACCCCGTGCACTGCATCTAAGATTTTTACTACTTTTGACATCGGATTGATATTGATCGCTCCCGGCACTACCGCAAAGGCTGGTTACGCTATAGCTATGAATCTGACTATTGTGAATGCAGGGCACCCGGGTGCCAAGCTCTTGCCATCCAAGAATTTCGCTATTTGTGGCGCAGGAGTGTGCCGTGGATAGAGGCTTTGAACACGGCAGCCCCTTGCAAATCCGCCGGGCAATCTGTGCCACCCGGGGCTTGTTTGCGCTGCTGGGTGTTTTTAGTGCGGTGTGGGGTGTGCACATTCCATCGGTCAAACAGCGCTACGCCTTGGGTGAGGGCGCGCTCTCGCTGGTGCTGGTGGCAGCGGCGGTGGGCGCCGTGTCTGCGGTGATGTTTGCGGGCCGGGTGATCGGCCGGCTGGGCGCGCGCCAAACGGCCATGCTCTGCGCGGTGGTCATGGCCTGTATGTTGGGCTTGGTGTTGCATTGGCCGGGTTTGCCATGGCTGCTGCTGGCGATGCTGTTGTTCGGCGCGTCGCTCAGCGTGTTTGATGTGGCCATCAACACCGAGGGCTCGGCCCTCGAGGTGGCCGGGGGCCAACCCATCATGGGGAGCTTGCATGGCATGTTCAGCTTGGGGGCCATGGGCGGGGCGGCGCTGGCGGCCGGCATGTTGGGTGCCGGGGTGTTGGCTGAGTGGCAGTTGCTGGGTGTGGGCGTGGCGGTCGCAGTGGCGATCTGGATCGGTGCGCGCTGGATGCTGCCCACGCCACCGCCCACCGACAAGCCCAAAGTGCATTTCACTTGGCCGCGGGGTGCGCTGCTGATCATGGGCCTGCTCACATTTGCCGGCATGAGCGCGGAGGGGGTGATGTTCGATTGGTGTGTGCTTTACCTCCAGCAAGAGGTGCGCATGCCCCATGAGCAGGCCGCCATTGGCTACGCTGCGTGTGCCGGTGCGATGGCTGTCATGCGCTTTGCGGCAGACCGGCTAAGGGCGCTTTACAGCGAGCAGCGTTTGCTCCAGGTGAGCGGTGTGGTGACTGCGGTGTCGATGGCCGGTGTCTTGCTGACCGGTCACCCGGTGGTGGCGATCATCGGGTGCGGGCTGGTCGGGGCTGGCCTGGCGATGATCGTGCCGATTTTGTATGGTGCGGCGAGCCGCGTGCCCGGCACCACACCAGCAGCCGCGATTGCGGCGGTCTCGTCCATCGGCTATGCCGGGTTCATGGTCGGCCCGCCCTTGATTGGCTTTATTGCCCAACACGCGTCGCTCACTGCTGCCATGGGCGTCGTGGTGGTGGCCGCCACGGTGCTGGCACTCAGTGCGCGCTTTGTGCCTGAAAAAGCGGCCTGATGCAGTGGCCGCGCAATCGGGGCCCCGGCGGCTCGGCTACTTGCGCGAAGAAATCACAATGCCGGAGACGATCAGCACAAACGCGGCCGCATGGTAGGCGCGTGGTGCTTCGCCGATAAAAATGGACGACAGCACCGCAGTGAACAGCGGCGTGAGGTTGATGAAGAAACCCGCAATCGCAGGCCCGGCGCGCGAGACGCCTGCACCCCAGCTACCGTAGGCAATCACCGCGGGGCCCACTGCAATAAAGGCCAGTGCTGCGAGCAGACCGGCACTCCAGTCGATATGGGCCGGCGTCAGGGCCCACTCGCCGGCCGTGAAGGCCATAGACCAGCCCAAGCCAAACACAATCTGCCCCATCAAAAACGTAGACCAGTCCGCCCTAATCGCCGTCGACTCCGGCGTGGGGTGTGCCAGTAGCCAGCTGTAGGTCGCCCAGGCGATGGAGGCCAAGAGCACATACAGGTCGCCCGGCACCAGGCGCAGCTGGGTCATGACCTCCCAGTCGCCGCGGCCGAGCACCAGCACCACGCCGGCAATCGACAACACCGCCCCCAAAATTTGCCGGCGACTCACCGGCACTTGGAAGAACAGGCGCCCGATGAGCAACATCCACACTGGCGTGCTCGCGCCGACGAGGGTGACGTTGATCGCCGTCGAGGTGTTGAGCGCGAGGTACAACAGCGCGTTGTAGCCCCCGATGCTGAACAGGCTGAGCAAGGTAAACCGCTTCCACTGGGGCCACAGGTCGCTGTTGCGCTGCAGCACCCTGCGAGCCAAGGGCAACAAAATCAAAAACGCAATCCCCCAGCGCAGCAGGTTCAGCGTCATCGGGGAAATAAGGGGGGCGACTAGGCGTCCTACCACTGCGTTGCCGGACCACATCAAGGGGGGAATCACGAGAAGGAGGGCGGCAGTCGGCGTCAGGCGTTGGGTCATCGCAGCGACTGTAACAAGGAAGCGATGCCCCGCGCAGGGCTGCGGGCGCGGCCGATTTCTGGCACCATGCTTGGGATTCATAACAACCCCATCGATGGAGACAAGACCATGCATTCAGTGACATCCCGCGCCATCCACATCGCCCAGCACGGCGGCCCCGAGCAGCTGCAGCTGGTGCAGGTCACCGTGGGCGAGCCCGGCCCCGGCGAGGTGCGTATCCGCCACCATGCGGTGGGCCTCAACTACATCGATGTCTACCAGCGCACCGGCCTGTACCCCATGACCCTGCCTGTGCAGTTGGGCATGGAAGCCGCCGGTGTGATCGAGGCCGTGGGCGAGGGCGTGAGCCACCTCCAGGTGGGCGACCGTGCGGCCTACGCCAGCCAACCACCGGGCAGCTACTGCGAGGTGCGGGTGATGCCGGCCAAGTGCGTGTGCAAGCTGCCCGACGGCATCAGCTTCGAGACCGGTGCGGCCATGATGCTCAAGGGCCTGACCGCCCAGTACTTGCTCAAACGCACACTGCCCCAAGGTGGCTTGCAGGCGGGTGACTTTGTGCTCTTCCATGCGGCGGCCGGCGGCGTGGGCCTGATTGCCTGCCAATGGGCCAAAGCGCTGGGCTTGCGCTTGATTGGTACTGCTGGATCTGATGAAAAATGCGCGCTAGCCCTTGCCAATGGTGCGGAGTTTGCTATCAATTACAGAGCGGGTGATTTCACTGCCAAGGTCAAAGAGCTGACCGGTGGCAAGGGCGTGAAGGTGGTCTACGACTCGGTAGGCAAAGACACCTGGGACCAGTCGCTCGATTGCATCGCCCCCTTTGGCTTGATGGCCAGCTTTGGCAATGCCTCCGGCCCAGTGGCGCCCTTCTCGCCCGGCATCCTCGGGCCCAAGGGTTCGATTTATGTGACGCGCCAGACCCTGTTCACCCACATTGCCACCCGCGAGAGCACCCAGGCTATGGCGGATGACCTGTTCGACATCGTGTTGAGCGGCAAGGTCCAGATCCATATCGCCCAGCGCTACCGCCTGGAGGATGTGCAGCAAGCCCACCTGGACCTGGAGTCGCGCCGCACCACCGGTTGCACCGTGCTGACGCTGTAAACAAAAAAGGGCACCCGATTCGGGTGCCCTTGGTATGGCAGGTGTGCTGCGGCCTAAAACAAAAAGCCGGCCGACAACACCTGCTCGTTCATCCAGATTTCCTGGTCGGCTGTGCCCTTGTAGACCGGCACCTTGCTCAGGCGGCCGTAGGCAATTTTGTTGGTCAGCTCCACATAAATCGCCTTGTAGACCCGGTAGCGCAGGCCGACTTCCACGCCGGCGGTCCAGCCGTTGATCTGCCACCAGTCGTTGCTCTTGAAGCAGCAGATGTTTTCGTTCTTGGGCCCCACCTGGTTGGCGTTGCCAAAAATCACGTTGTCCGCATGGGGCAGCAAAATGCCTGCGCCCACCCGGCTGATGAGTTGCAGGTCGCCGGCTTTGTGCGCCGGGCCGCGCAAGCGGTGTAGCCAGACGGCGTTGACCATGATGTGGTTCAAACCGTTGTGCAAGGCGTAGTTGAAGTTCTGGGGCGACACCACCATGGAGGAGGTCGCACCCGGGGTGGTGACGGTGCCATCAACACCGACTGTTTGGCCGTAATCGACGTTGTATTTGCTGTGGTCGATGTTCAGCTCCACTGCGAATGTTTTCTCGTCGTTGAGGAACTTGCCGATGCGGATGTTTTCCTGCGGATCGGTGAAGTCCAGGCTGAGCAGGGACTTGAAGGTATCCGGCACATTGGACGGAAAGTCACTGGCCCGCGCTTGGCGGACCGTGAAGTTGTTGCCCAGTTCCGGTTGCGACACGTGGATGTCCGACGGTGCGTACTGCTGGCGGCTGTAGCCCCAGGAGAAATACCAGTTTTCGTCCTTGTGGATGGACTTGTCAAATTGGCTGGAAACCGCGTTGGCTGCGGGGGCGGTATCGGTTGCCGGAGTGGCGGCTTGCGCCATCAGGACGCTCTGCGCCAAACTGGCTTGGCAAGCGCCCAAGGTCACAAGAGCGGCTAGCAGGCCGCGTCGGAAGGAGGGTGTGTGCATGGTGGGGGTGTCGGTGCGAGACGCGGCGGGGCGCAGAGGAGTGCGCATGCCAAAGAGCTCTATTTTAGGCGAGCGCCTTTCGGCGCCCGGCAGTCGCCTCGGAATCAGGTTTTTCGGACCCGCAGGAGTTCGTCAAGGATCAGGCAGACGGCGCCCACGGAAATCGCACAATCCGCAATATTGAAGGACGGAAAATGCATGCCGTTCCAGTGGAAGTCGAGAAAGTCCACCACATAGCCGTACATCAAGCGGTCAATCACATTGCCGATGGCGCCGCCCAAAATGCAGGCCATGGCAAAGCTGAACAACTTTTGTCCCGGATGGGCCCGCAGCATCCAGATGATCACTGCCGCCGCCACACATCCGATGCCGGTAAAAAACCAGCGCTGCCAGCCACCCGCATCCGACAGAAACGAGAACGCAGCGCCGGTGTTGTGCACCCGCACCACGTTGAAGAAGCTGGTGACAAAGGTGCTATCGCCCAGGCGGTAGTTGCCGACAATCAGGACTTTGGTGAACTGGTCAATCAGCAGCAAGATCAGGGCCAAGCCCAGCCACTGTAACCAGCCGCTTTTGCCGCTGCTCTTGCTGAAGGTTTGTTTACCGCGGGCCATTAGGCAAACGTCCGGGTTTCGCCGGCACCATACAAATTGCTGGTGCAACGGCCGCACAGAGTGGGGTGGGCCGCGTCTGCCCCAACGTCGGCACGGTAGTGCCAGCAGCGCTCGCATTTCACGTTGTTGGAGGCTGCAACGCTGATGGACTGTGCGCCACCAGCTACCAAAGTGATAGCGCTGGTGATGAACACAAACTTCAGGTCCTCACCCAAGCTGTTCAGCAAGGCGAACTCTTCGGCCGGCACGGTGAGTGTGACCTCGGCTTGCAAAGAGGCGCCCACCTGACCTGCGGCGCGCAGGGTCTCGATGTCTTTGTTGACCGCCTCGCGCACTGCACGGATGCGGGTCCACTTGGCCAGCAAGGCTTCGTCCGGCGCGGCAAAGGTGGAGTAACCATCCAGGAAGATGGAGAGCTTGGTGGCTTCGGGCGTTTTGCCTTCGGCGCCCAACACTGACCAGGCTTCTTCAGCCGTGAAGCTCAGGAAAGGCGCCATCCAGCGCAGCATGGCTTGGGTGATCTGCCACAGCGCGGTTTGCGCGGAGCGGCGGGCCAGGCTGTTGGCCGCGGTGGTGTAGAGGCGGTCCTTGAGCACGTCCAGATAGAACGCACCCAAATCTTCGCTGCAGTACACCTGCAGCTTGCTCACCACGGGGTGGAATTCGTACACCTTGAAGTGGGTCAGGATGTCGGCCTGCAGCTGCGCGGCGCGGGCCAGCGCGTAGCGGTCGATTTCCAACATTTGGTCAACAGGCACCGCGTCTTTGACCGGGTCAAAGTCAGAGACGTTGGCCAGCAAAAACTTGAGCGTGTTGCGCACCCGGCGGTAGGTGTCCACCACGCGTGCCAGGATCTTGTCGTCGATGTTCAGGTCACCGGAATAATCGGTGCTGGCCACCCACAGACGCACGATTTCGGCCCCCATCTTGCTCGTGATGGTTTGGGGCTCAACGGTGTTGCCCAGGCTCTTGCTCATTTTGCGGCCTTGGCCGTCGGTGGCAAAGCCGTGGGTCAGCAGGCCGCGGTAGGGCGCGCGGTCGTAGAGTGCGCAGCCCAGCAGCAGCGAGCTATGGAACCAGCCGCGGTGCTGGTCATGGCCTTCGAGGTACAGGTCGGACTCGGGACCTTCGGCATGAAAGGGCGGCACCGCGTAGGCATCTTTGTGGCTGCCGCGCAGCACGTGCTGGAAGGTGGAGCCAGAGTCGAACCAGACTTCCAGAATGTCGGTGCTCTTGGTGTAGCTCGGGGCGTCTTCCGCGCCGAGGATGTCTTCCACCGACACGCGGCTCCAGGCTTCAATGCCGCCTTGTTCGACGATGTCAGCCGCCTGATCCAGGATTTCCATAGTGCGGGGGTGCAGCTCGCCACTGTCCTTGTGCAGGAAGAAGGGCACGGGCACGCCCCAGCTACGCTGGCGGCTGATGCACCAGTCGGGGCGGTTGGCGATCATGTCGCGCAAACGGCTGCGGCCGTTTTCGGGGTAGAAGCTGGTCTGTTCAATGGCGTCCAGCGCCAGTTGGCGCAAGGTCTTGGGCGCTTTTTCTTTGGTGAACACACCCTCACCGGCATCCATGCGGATGAACCACTGGGCGGCCGCGCGGTAGATCACCGGCGTCTTGTGGCGCCAGCAGTGCGGGTAGCTGTGGGTAATGCCCACGGTGGCCATCAGGCGGTTGTGTTCGCGCAGGGTGTCGATCACATTGGCGCAGGCCTTCCAGATGTGCTGGCCGCCGAACAGGGGCAGCTCGGCGTCGTACACGCCGTTGCCCAGCACGGGGTTCAAAATCTGGTCGTATTTCAGTCCGTGGGCGATGCAGCTGTTGAAGTCATCGACCCCATAGGCGGGTGAGGAGTGCACGATGCCGGTGCCGTCGCCGTCGCTCACGTAGTCGGCCAGGTACAGCGGCGAGAGGCGTTTGTAGCTGTATTCATTGCCGGCCACGTTCACATCGGCAGGCAGGTCGTACAGCGGATGGCGGAATACCTGGCCGCGCAGGGCTTCACCCTTGGCGGTAGCCAGCACGGTGCCGGTCAGGCCGAAGCGCTCCAGGCACTTCTCTACCAGGCTGGCGCCTAGCAGCAGCACGCCCTTGGGCGTGTCCACCAGCGCATATTCCAGCTCAGGGTGGGCGTTGAGGGCTTGGTTGGCAGGAATGGTCCAGGCGGTGGTGGTCCAGATGACGGCGAAGGCTTGCTTGCCCGCAGGCAGGGCGCTCAGGCCGAAGGCTTGGGCCAAGCCGGCCGCGTCGTTGGACTCAAAGGCCACATCCAGCGTGTCGCTCTTCTTGTCGGCGTATTCGATCTCGAACTCGGCCAAGGACGAGCCGCAGTCAAAGCACCAGTACACCGGCTTCAGGCCACGGTACACAAAGCCGCGCTCGATCACCCGCTTGAAGGCGCGGATCTGGCCGGCCTCGTTGGCGGGGTTCATGGTTTTGTAGGGGCGCTCCCAGTCACCCAATACGCCCAAGCGCTTGAAGTCTTCGCGCTGCTGGTCGATCTGCTCGGTCGCAAACGCGCGGCTCTTGGCCTGCATGTCATCACGGCTGAGGTTGCGGCCGTACAGCTTTTCGATCGCGTTTTCGATCGGCAGGCCATGGCAGTCCCAGCCGGGGATGTATTGCGCATCGAACCCGTCGAGCTGCTTGCTCTTGACGATCATGTCCTTCAAGATTTTGTTCAGCGCGTGGCCGATGTGCAGCTTGCCGTTGGCGTAGGGCGGGCCGTCGTGCAGCACAAACAGGGGCTGGCCGGCGCGGGCATCGCGCAGTTTTTTGTACAAACCCTCTTCGTTCCAGGTCTTCACCCAGGCCGGCTCGCGCTTGGGCAGGTCGCCGCGCATGGGGAAGGCGCTATCGGGCAGGTTCAGGGTGCTACGGTAATCAACGGGTTCAGTCATGGCCAACTCTCGGTTTGGAGGCTTTGTGCAAGCAATTCGGGTGGGGGGCTACCAGCGCATGGGCCAAGGTAACCCCAGGAGGAGACAGGTGACGCGGGGCAAGGTGCGTCGGGTGGCCGCAGGGGCCAGCCCCGTCAAATTCGGGTGCTGCCCGGCGCGTTGGTGTGCGAGGCAAGCCAGGCACGTGCGTCGTCGCGGTCTTTCTGTATCCCTTGGGTCAGGGCATCCAGGCCGTCGTATTTGAGCTCGTCGTGCAGTTTGTGTAGAAGTTCCACCCGGATGATTTTACCGTAGGCCCCCTCCGGTCCCAGTTCTTCCGGCCAGTCCAGGCAATGGGTCTCCAGCAGCACCCGGCCGCGGTTGACGTCGTTGGGGTCCAGCGAGGGGCGCACCCCGAGGTTGGCTACGCCTTGCAGGGGTTTGGCAGAGAGGCCGTGCACCAGCACCACAAAAATGCCGCTGGCGGCGGGTTTCCAGTGGGCAAAGCGCAAATTCAGGGTTTTGAAGCCCAAGGTGCGGCCCAGTTTGCGCCCGTGCACCACATGGCCACTGATGCAATAGGGCCGGCCCAGCAGGCGAGCGGCATCTTGCATCCGCCCTTGGCCCAGTGCATCGCGCACCGCAGAACTGGAGACGCGCAGGCCGTGGACCTCGTAACTGTTCATGCGGGCCACGTCAAAGCCATGGGCCTCTCCCGCCGCGTCGAGCAGGGCGTAGTCGCCCGCGCGGGCCTTGCCGAAGCGGAAATCATCCCCCACCAGCAGATAGCGGGCGCCCAGACCGTCCTGAAGCACCTGCTGGATGAAGTCTTGCGGGCTCTGGTTGGCCAGGCGCGCATCAAAAGGCAGCACGATGGTCTGGTCTACGCCGGCCTTGGCCAGGTCGTCCAACTTGTCACGCAGGGTGCCTACCCGGGCGGGTGCCAACTCCGGCTTTTGATGGAGTTTGGCGAAATAGTCGCGCGGATGGGGCTCAAAGGTGAGCACACAGCTGGGCACATGGCGCTGCTGGGCCTCGCCACGCAGCAGTGCCAGCATGGCTTGGTGGCCCCGGTGCACGCCATCGAAGTTGCCAATCGTCACTGCGCACGCCTCGGCAACGCCGGGGTGCTTGAAACCGCGAAAAACCTTCATGGAGTTGTTATCTTTTTGATAGCAGGCTGCGCACATCGCATCGGCGCCTGAAGCCAATTTGTCATGGAAACACGGTATATTGTGACCGAGCAGGGCCCGGGCCGCTCGTCCGGTGCGCACTTGCAGACCTTTGCAGACTTGTGTTGGTGGTTGTTTGAACCGTTGATGGAGGCGTTGCGTGAAAGTCTTGAAGTTGTCGGCCCAAGGGCTGCCCCAATCCTGGATATCGCTCGAACAAGCGGTGATTCATTACGCTGCGGACGAAGTGCGCTGGGAAGCCGGCGGCGAAGTCGCGGTGTTCCACGGAGGCCACAACTCGGTCACCGGGCAGCAATCCATCATCCGGGTCAACAGCATCATTGGCACCCGCGGTGTGCCCCGCATCAATCCCTTTAACTTGCGCCCTGGCCTGACCAACGCCAAGCTGTTCATTCGGGACCGCAATGTGTGCGCCTACTGTGGCGGGCATTTCCATGAACCCGATTTGACCCGGGAGCACATCATTCCCTTCGCCCAGCACGGCATCGACACCTGGATGAATGTGGTGACCGCTTGCAAGCCTTGCAACCACCGCAAAAGCCACCGCACCCCGGAGCAGGCCAATATGCCGCTGCTCTACACGCCTTATGTGCCCAGCCTGTGGGAAGACTTTATTTTGCGCAACCGCCGCATCCTGGCGGACCAGATGGAGTTTTTGATGGCGCATGTGCCGGCTTCGTCCCGCCTGGTGCTTTAGCATGCGGGCATGAGTACCAGCCCCGCCCAACGCCCCGCCACCCGCACCCCTTCTGAACGCCCGCGTATCGCCCTGATTGCGCACGACCGCAAAAAAGACACAATGGTGGCACTCGCCCATGAGTTCGCCCCCTATCTGCAAACCTGCACCTTGATGGCTACCGGCACCACCGGCGGCCGCTTGGTCGACGAGGTAGGCCTGAGCGTGGAGCGCATGCTCAGCGGCCCTTGGGGCGGCGACCTGCAGATCGGCGCCCGCTTGGCCGTGGGCGAGGTGGACGCGGTCATCTTCCTGCGCGACCCCATGACCCCGCAGCCCCACGAGCCCGACATCAATGCCTTGGTGCGTGCCTGTGATGTGCATGACGTACCGTGTGCAACCAACCTGTCCAGCGCCCGCTTGGTACTCCAACAATTGCTCCTGAAAGCATAGCTACCCGCGCATATTCCACGAGCGCTGGAGGCTGATTTGGTGCTTAACCCACCGTCAGCGGCACCAACAATCCCCCAGCGACCTTGCCTGATTCCATGTCACCCAGCGTGAGGCTTAGCTCCTTGAGCTTGCCTTGGCGCCACACGCTCAAGGCCGCCTTGCTGCCCGGCGCGGTGTCAGACACCAGCGGCGGTAGCTCGCTGGATTGGGTGATGGCGGTGCCGTTGAATTTCAAAATCACATCGCCTGCCTGCAAGCCGGCCTTGTCGGCTGCGCTGCCCTTGTCCACTGAGCTCACCAGGGCGCCGGTGGGCTTGTCCAGCCCGAAGGACTCCGCCAGTTCCGGGCTCAGCTCTTGAATCGTCACGCCCAGGCGGCCGCGGCTCACTTTGCCGTGGGCCAGCAGCTGGCCTTCAACCTTCATGGCCACATCGATCGGGATGGCAAACGACAAGCCCTGGTAGCCGCCGCTGCGGCTGTAGATCTGCGAGTTGATGCCGATGACTTCGCCCGCCAGATTGAACAAGGGGCCGCCGGAGTTGCCGGGGTTGATGGCTACATCGGTTTGCAGGAAAGGCACATAGCCTTCGTCGGGCAGGGTGCGCGACTTGGCCGATACGATGCCCGCAGTGACGGTGTTCTCAAAGCCGAAGGGTGAGCCGATGGCGACCACCCATTCGCCCACACGGCTGTTTTTCGGATCGCCGATTTTGACGGTGGGCAGGTCTTTGGCATCGATTTTGAGTACCGCCACATCCGACAGTCTGTCGATGCCCAGTACCTTGGCCTTGAACTCGCGTTTGTCTTTGAGTTTGACCGTCACCTCGCTGGCATCGGCCACCACGTGGGCGTTGGTGAGCACCACGCCATCGGCTTTCACGATGAATCCGGAGCCGGTGCCACGGGTGGGCGCATTGTCTGCCTCGGCAGGCGGCTGAAAGCGACGGAAGAATTCATAAAACGGGTCACGCGGGTCTAGTTGCGGCCCACCGCTGCGCGCACTGGTCTTGACCGTGCCCTGCACGCTGATGTTGACCACGGCCGGCCCCTGTTGCTCGGCGATGTCGGCAAAGTTGGCCGGTGCAGCGCCCCGGGCGTCGATCGCGCGGCTGATGGGCGTGGGTGTGGCGTCGGCCGGTGCGGTGGCCGGGTGGCGCTGCGAGAGCGCATAGCCGCCCAGGAAGCAGCTGGACGCGAGCACGCCGATGAATGTCGCTTTGAGATAGAGGGAGCGTGAGGAACTTGGCATCAGTGTCATCCTTCAAGAAACAGACTAGACCTGCTTCAGATAAGGACGATTTACCCCGAGTTCCAGCGCGGAAATGCAAAGTAATGTGAAGTGCCCAGGGCGCAGGGGTTGCGCCCGGGGCGGGGTTCAAAGCGGGTGGCTGACCAGCTTGAAGTCTGCGTCTTCCTCAAAGGTTTTGACGGTGAAGCCGAGGCTGCGCATCAGCTTGAGCATGCCCGGGTTATGGGTGAGCACCAGGCCTTCGATTTCACTCAGGCCCTTGTCGCGTGCCACATCCATGATGGCCATCATCAGCCGCGAGCCCAAGCCCTTGCCGGCAAAGTCGTCCGCCACCACCAGCGAGAACTCACAGCTCGATTTGTCGGGGTTGGTCACATAGCGCGACACACCAATGATGCGCTCGGTCTCCAGCATTTCGCCGTCTTCGCCCGCCGTGCGGGTTTTGTGAATGGCCACCAAGGCCATTTCGCGGTCGTAGTCAATCAGCGTGAAGCGCGCCAGCATGGAGGGCGGCAGCTCATGCATGCTGGAGACAAAGCGGAAATAGCGGCTCTCTCTAGAGAGGCCTTGCACCAGGTCTTGCAGCATCTGCGCGTCGTCGGGTTGCACCGGCCGAACCGTGTATTCGCCGCCGCCGCGCATGGGCCACAGCTGTTCGTACTGGGCGGGGTAGGGCAGGATGGACAGGTGGTTGTAGTTGTGCACCCGGCTGCTCACGCCCTGTGGGGCATGGTCAATCACAATGCGCGCATCCACTGCCACGGCGCCTTGCTCGTCCACGATGATGGGGTTGATGTCCATCTCGCGCAGCTGGGGCAGCTCGCACACCATCTCGGAGATGCGCAGCAATATCTGCTCCAGCAGGTCGATATTGGCGGGCGGGCTGCCACGCCATTCGCCCAAGGTCTCAGCCACGCGTGAGCGCTCGATCAGGCGGCGGGCCAAAAACTGGTTCAGCGGGGGCAGTTCCATGGCGCGGTCGTTGATCAGCTCGATCATGGTGCCGCCGGCACCGAAGGCAATCACCGGGCCGAAAGGGTCGTCGGTCACCAGACCGATGTAAATCTCGCGGCCATGGCGGGAGCGCACCATGCTCTGCACGGTAACGCCGTTGATGCGCGCATCGGGCCGCAGGCGCTTTACGGTTTGCATCATGTCGTTGTAGGTGTCGCGCACGCCGGTGGCGTTCATGATGTTCAGCGCCACGCCGCCCACATCGGACTTGTGGCTGATGTCGGGCGAGTCGATTTTCAGCACCGCTGGAAAGCCCAGCTGGGTGGCAATCATCATGGCCTCGTTGGCGCTGCGGGCCAGGATGGTGCGGGTCACCGGAATATGGAAGGCTGAGAGCAGGGTCTTGGACTCCATCTCGGTCAGCACCTTGCGCCGCTCGGCCAGCACACTCTCGATCACCAGGCGCGCACCTTCAATGTCGGGCTTGGCCAGGGTGGAAAGGGGCGGCGGTGTTTGCTGCAAAAGCAGCTGGTTTTGGTAGAAGGAGGCGATGTTGCCGAAGGCGCCCACGGCAGCCTCCGGGGTGCGGAAGCTGGGTATCTCGGCCGCCTTCAAAATGCCGCGTGCCGCGACGACACTGCTGTCGCCCATCCAGCAGGAGAGCAGGGGTTTGCCGATGGTTTTTTTGACCTCGGCCAGCGCCTCGGCCACCGCAGAGGAGTCGTGCCCCGCCTTGGGCGAGTAAATCGCCAAAACGCCGTCCACACCGCGGTCTTTGCCGGCTGCCTCCAGTGCAGCCTTGAAGTGGCTGGCATCGGCCTCTTCAGACAAATCCATCAAGTCCGTGAGCGAGGCCAGTTCCGGCAACTGTGGCTTCAATGCGGCTGCGCTCTCGGCAGACAAGCGCCCGAGTTGCAGCTGGAGTTCGTTGATCCAGTCAGCGGCCAGCACACCGGGCCCGCCGCCGTTGGTGACGATGGCCAGCCGCTTGCCCACCGGCCGGTAGCGCGATGCCAGGCACTTGGCTGCTGAAAACAACTCCACAAAAGAGCGCACCCGCACGGCGCCTGCGCGGCGCAAGGCGGCGTCGAACACATCGTCGCTGCCCACAATGGCGCCGCTGTGGGTCTGGGCGGCCTCGTTGCCTGCCGGGCGGCGGCCTGCCTTGAGTACTACCACCGGCTTGGCGTTCGCCGCCATACGCAGGGCACTCATGAAGCGGCGCGAGTCTGAGATCCCCTCCAGGTAGACCACGATGCTCTGGGTCTGCGCATCATTGGCAAGGTAGTCGAGCACATGGGCGATATCAATGCTGGTGTGTGGCCCCAGTGACACCACGCTGGAGAACCCCACCGCATTGTTGGCTGCCCAGTCGAGCATGGACGCGGTGAGCGCGCCCGATTGGGAGACCAGCGCCAAGGGCCCCCGCTGGGCCAGGGGGCCGGCCGCGCTGGCGTTGAGCTGCAAGGCCGGGCGCTGGACCCCAAGACAGTTGGGCCCCAGCAGCAAGATCCCCTCGCGTTTGGCAATTTTGGCGAGGGCGCTGGCCTGCGCGGCGCTGATGCCGCTCGACACAATCAAGGCGGCCCGGCAGGCGATCCGGCCTGCAATTTCGAGGGCCGCGGTCACGTCTTGAGGCGGCAGGGCAATGATGGCCAAATCGGCCCGGGCCTGGGCCAGATCTGCCAGGGTGCCGGTGCTCTGGATGTCGAGAAAGCGCAGGGTGCCGGCAAATTCCTGGCTCTTGAGGGAGGCCACCAGGGTGCGGGCCTGGTGGGTCATGGTTTCGGGCGAATCGGTGCAGCCCGCAAATACGATGATGGATTGCGGTGCGAAGAGGGGGGTGAGATAGTGCTTTTCCATGGTCTCTCCAGATGGGTTTAGTCCGCGCCGATCAAGACTTTGACATGTTCCGCCACACTGCGGGCCAAGGGGTTGAGCACATAGCCCCCCTCCAGACAGGAGATGATGCGCCCTTGGCAATGCCGCTGGGCCACCGCCATCAGTTGCCGGGTGACCCAAGCGTAGTCTGCGTCCACCAGGCCGAGGTTGCCCATATCGTCTTCTCGGTGGGCGTCAAACCCGGCCGAGATGTAGATAAGTTGCGGCGCAAAGGCGTCTAGAGCCGGCACCCACTGGGTGGCCACTGCCTCGCGGAATGTGTCGCTGCCCGAGCGGGCCGGCAGGCCGATGTTCATCATGTTGGGGCCCACGGCTTTCTCACCGGTGTAAGGGTAGAGGCCTTGCTCGAATATGGAGCACATCAGGACCCGGTCATCCCCGCGAAAGATGTCTTCGCTCCCGTTGCCGTGGTGCACGTCAAAGTCCACCAGGGCTACCCGCTCCAGGCCATGCACATCGAGTGCGTGGCGGATTCCCACCGCCACATTATTGAAAAAGCAAAAGCCCATGGCGGCGGACCGCTCGGCATGGTGGCCCGGCGGGCGCACGTTGCAGAAGGCGCTGGGCACCTGCCCCCCGAGCACCAGATCGGTCGCCTGCACCGCCGCGCCTGCAGCCCGCAAAGCGGCACGCACGGTGTAGGGGTTCATGTCGGTATCGGGATCGACCTTGTGGTAACCGTGGGTGGGTGAGGCGTCGATCAGTTCATTGACATAGTTGGAGGCATGTGCCCGCCCTAACTGGGCGAGTGTGGCCAGGGGCGCCTCGTAGGTGTTCATGTAATCCAGCAGGCCACGGATCAGCAACATGTCTTGAATGGCGCCCAGGCGCTCGGGGCATTCAGGGTGGTCGGGGCCCATCTCGTGGCGGGCGCAATCCGGGTGGGATATGAAGGCGGGCAGCATCGTGTCTCCTGCGGGTATGTTTTGCACAGTCTAGGCACCCAAGCTGACACCAGTCTTGATGTGGCGCAATAGGCGTGGTCCCTGGGGGACATCCCCGCAGTCTCTGGGGGTTCGAACCGCTGCTGGCGCTATTGATACCATCGCGGCACTCATGAATTCCAAGTCCCACTCATCAGGCCCCGTGGCCGCTTTGTCCCGCTATGTGGCCGCCAGCTCTTTTGTGCTGGTCGGGCTGATCTGTTTGACGGTGTTGGTCTATGGCATGTTGCCCGGCCTGTTGGCGGTCTGCCTCGGGTTCATGGTGGCGCAGGCCCTGAGCACCAGCCAGCGCTTGGGGCGGTGGCGCCCCGGCCCGTTTGCTGCGGCTGGATGGGTCATTGTGGTGCCCCTGGTCTTGTTTGCGGTGGTGTTGTCGAATGCCAAGGGCATGGTGATCGGAGCCGGCGGCCAATATGCCGCATTGCTGCACCACCTGGCCGGCACGGTGCTGGAGATCCGGCAAAAACTGCCGCCCGACCTTGCAGCCCATCTGCCCGATGGCCTGGCGGCTGCCCAGGCGTGGCTGGCGGCGTATTTGCAAAGCCAGGCACGGGCGATCACCGGTTTTGGTTCCGCAGGTCTTCAGGGGCTGTTATTGGCCTATGTCGGGCTAGTGATTGGTGCCTTGATCGTGGGCACCCCCGGCGTACCCCACCCTGCGCCTTTGCGGGCGGCAGCGCGCACCCGGGCGCGTCACTTTATCGGAGCGTTCCGCCAAATTGTGGTGGCGCAGTTCTGGATCGCGTCGTTCAATGCCGTTTGCACCGCCTTGTTTTTGTTCGGTGCGCTGCCTTTGTTTGAGGTTCAGGTGCCGTATTCGGGCATGTTGGTGGCCTTGACCTTTTTTGCAGGCTTGGTGCCGATTGTGGGCAACCTGCTGTGCAATGGTGTCTTGACCCTGGCGGGTATGTCGGTCGCACCCATGGTGGGCTTGGCTTGTTTGATTTTTTTGATCGCGATCCACAAGTTTGAATACGTCATCAATGCCAAGGTCGTGGGCAAGCGCACCGGCACTACCGCCTGGGAACTGCTGACCGTGATGTTTGTGGGCGAAGCGATTTTCGGGGTAGCAGGCTTGGTATCCGCACCGCTGTATTACGCGTACATCAAGCGCGAGCTGCTGGAAGTCGGGTTGGTGTAGTCTCCCAGGCTTTGCGAAACGCCACAAACTCCTGCAGCGGCATCGGCTTGGCTACGATGTAGCCCTGCACCTCATCGCACCCGGCACGCTGGATCGCCTGAAGCTGTTCCGGTGTTTCCACCCCTTCGCAGACTGTGCGCATGCCCAGTGTTTGCGCCAGCCCGGTGATCATGTGGACCACGGCCTCGGCGTCTTTCTTTTCGACCAGCTCGATCACAAATGCGCGGTCAATTTTCAAAGTGTCAAATGGAAAACTGCGCAGGTACGACAAGGACGAGTAGCCAGTGCCAAAGTCGTCCATCGCCAGCTTTACGCCGGTTTTTTTGAGAGTGTGCAGCATGGCCAAGGCCTGGTCGGCACTGTCCAGGAACACGGATTCTGTGAGCTCCAGCTCCAGTTGGGCCGGGTCGACCCGGAACTCGGCGATCGCATCCTGCAAGACCGCTACAAAGTTTTCATCCCGCAGTTGAATCGATGACACATTGACCGACACCGTGAGCCCCCTGAGCGCGCTGGCGTGCATGCGGCAGGCCTCTAACAGGGCCCAGCTGCCGAGCGCGGTGATCATGCCGCTTTGCTCGGCGATCGGGATGAACTCGCCCGGGCTGATCCAGCCGAGCACCGGGTGCCGCCAGCGCATCAGGGTTTCTGCCCCTACGATGGCCCGTGTGCGAAGGCATACCTTGGGTTGCCAGTAGAGCTGCAGCTCTTGCCGGTGCAAGGCTTGCCGCAGGCTGTGCTCCAGGGTGGCGCGGCGCTGGTTGATCGCCCCGAGCTCAGGGGTGTAGGCCACGCACTGGCTGCGACCGGCATCCTTGGCCGCGTACAGCGCAATATCGGCCTGGGCCATCAGCTCGTCCAAAGTGGTGGGCTCGCCGTGGCTGATGGTCAAGCCCACACTGCCGCCCACGGTCAGGCGGCGCACCGCGAGGTTCAGGGGTTCTTGCAGCAGGTTCACGAGCCGCCGGCCTATTGCGGGTGCTTGCTCGATGTCCTCAGGGGTCCACAGGACCACCGCAAACTCATCGCCGCCCAAGCGCGCCACCATGGCGTCGGGCGGCAATTGCTGCTGCAATCGTTGGGCGATCAGGCGCAGCACCTCGTCCCCGGCGCTGTGGCCATGGCGGTCATTGATGGCTTTGAACCGGTCCAGGTCGATCGCCAAAAGGGCCAAAGGCTGCTGATCCGCCACCCGCTGCGCCAGCGACTCGCGCAGTTTGAAGCGGTTGGTCAGCCCGGTCAGGGAGTCGGTGTGGGCGAGTTGGCGCAACAGGTTGGTGCTTTGCACTTTCTCGGTCACATCAGACACGACACCTCGCCAACCGGAGAGTTGGCCTTGCTCGTCCAGCAGCGCTTTGCCGTTGATCTGGATGTAGCGTTTGCCTGCGGCGCTGTCAAAAGAAAGCGGTAACTCCTTGAACGGTTTGCCGCTGGCCAATGCCTCTGAGAGCGCCACAGCCCCATCCGCATCCATGGGCACAAAAACACCCATCCAGGCGGTGCCCGCTACTTGCTCCTCGCGCAGCTGTAGCAATTCGCACAGCTTGGGGGAGATGTGCACCAGCCGGCCTGCGGCATCGGTTTCCCAAAGGGCATCGCCGGCGTTTTGCTCAAAGTCGGAGAGCAGCACCGAAATCATTTGTTCTTGGCGCTGCGATTGGCTCTCTGCATTCATGAGCGCCGCGGACTTGCGCCAGGCAGACAAGGCGCCGAGCGTGACCAGGGGCGCGTACACACTGATAAAAGCAGCCACCGCGGAATACACAGGGCGATTGCCGCTCAGCAATGCAACCAGGGTGGATGCACTGAATACCGCCACATAGGCCATGCTGGCCAGCGGTAAGGGATTCAGCACAAAACCGCCGGCGCCGATCATCCCCGTCAGCAGGGTGGCGATGATCAGTTGTTGGCTGTCGCTGGCGCCGGGGAACCAGAACAGCGGAATGAAAGCCCACACGCCGCTCAGCAGCATGGCGTGCAGCGTGGCTTTGTGGAGGGTGCCGGGCGAGGCGTGGGTGAACTGCCGGCCGAGGCTCGCGCGCCAGCTGCGCAAGGCAAACAAACACACCGTCAGGATGCCAGCAAACCAGAGCAGCAACTCCCAGCCAATATCCGGTGCAAAGGTCCACAAAATCAGGCCGGCACTGCCGATATTGGCCAGCATGGTTTCGGGCGTCAGCCGTACCACCGCTGACACGTGGGCTGCGCGCAGCTTGCCCGCCTGCGGCGTGGTGGCGCTGTACATGTCCACCAAGCCGGCGCGAAAACCGGTGCCTGGTTGGGAGGCGGAGCCTTTCAGGGGGGTGGGCACAGGATCAAGCAGAGGGCGCAGATAAGGTGATGCACATCCTACACCGGGCGGCGCTTTTTGAAGGCTGAAAAAAAGCCCGGTACTTGGCAGTCACCGGGCTTCTCGTGCAGCGCTGACGTATCAGGCGAACACGCCTGCCGTGTCCTGCATGCGGGCCGACACTTCGCCCAGGTGGTGCAGGGTGTCGCCGAAGCTCATTTCCAGTTCGGTGAGCTTGCGGAAATAGTGGCTCACGATGTACTCGTCCGTCACGCCAATGCCCCCATGCAGCTGCACCGCCTGCTGGCTGATGAAGCGCATGCTGGTGCCCAGCTGGTACTTGGCGCGGGCCATGGCTGCACGGCGCTCGGGTGCCGGGGCATTGAGCTTGAGGCTGGCGTAGTAGCTCATGGAGCGGGCCAGTTCCAACTGCATCTTCATGTCGGCCATGCGATGGCGCAGCGCCTGGAAGCTGCTGATCGCCACACCAAACTGCTTGCGGGTGTTCATGTACTCGGCGGTGATGTCCAGTGTTTTGTCCATCACACCCACGGCTTCCGCGCAGGTGGCGGCAATGCCGATGTCCACTGCGTGTTCCAGCGCAGCCTGGCCTTGGGTGGTGATCAGGGTCGCAGGAGCGTTTTTGAAGGCGACTTCTGCCGCGCGGCCACCGCCCTGGGTGTTGTAGCCCCGGGTGCTGACGCCCGCAGATTCGCGCTCCACCAAAAACAGGCCCATGACGCTGTTGACCTTGGCGGAGACGATGTACGCATCGGCTTTGTCACCGGCAGCTACTATGCTTTTTGTAGCGTTCAGCACATAGCCACCGGGCGCCTGGTGCGCTTTTCCTGCAATAGCGTCCAGGGCATAGCGGCTGCCGCGCTCCTGGTAGGCCAGGGTCACCAGCTTCTCGCCGCTGGCCACACCGGGCAGCCAGGCGGCACGGGTGGCGGCATCCGCATAGCCTGCCAATACAGCCCCTGCGATCAGGCTCTGCGCCAGAGGCTCCATCACCATGCCGCGGCCCAGCTCCTCCATCACCACCATGCCTTCGATGGGGCCCATGCCCATGCCGCCATCGTCTTCCGGCACATACAGGCCGGTAAGCCCCAGCTCTGCCAGCTCGGCATAGGCGGCGGCATCAAAGCCACCGGCTTTCTCGGCAGCGCGGCGGCGATCGAAGGTGTAGCCCTTGTCAACGTACTTGCGCACCGCGTCGCGCAGCTGTTCCTGGTCGTCAGAAAAATCAAAGTCCATGTTCTTCTCCCGTTAGCCCAGGACGACCTGAGCCACAATGTTTCGTTGCACCTCGTTGCTGCCGCCATAGATGGTGGTCTTGCGCAGGTTGAGGTAGGTGGATGACAGGGGCGCATTGCCCACCTCGCCGCCGGGGAAGTCGCCTTGCCAGCCGGCCTCCATGGCTTCGCGGATGAGCGGCAGGGCGAATGGGCCGGCGGCCAGCATCATCAGCTCGCTGTAGCGCTGCTGGATTTCGCTGCCTCGGATCTTCAACAGGCCTGCGATGTCCAGCGAGTTCTTGCCGCTCTTCTCCGCCGACAGCACGCGCAGCACCATCATCTCGAGCGCAACGACATCCACTTCCAGCTTGGCGATTTCATCGCGGAAGCGGCTGGCTGCGGAGCCCCCTACGGTAGGGTCCCACACGCCTTCGCGCTTGGCGATGCGCTTGAGGCGCTCCAGCTCGCGCTTGGAGCGGTTGATGTCGGCAATGTTGGTGCGCTCGTGGCTGAGCAGGTGCTTGGCGTAGGTCCAGCCCTTGTTTTCTTCGCCGATCAGGTTCTCTATCGGGACTTCCACGTTGTCAAAAAAGACTTCGTTCACCTCGTGGCCGCCGTCGAGCATGATGATGGGGCGCACCGTCACGCCGGGGCTCTTCATGTCGATCAGCAGGAAGCTGATGCCGGTCTGTGGCTTGCCTTCATTGCTGGTGCGCACCAGGCAGAAGATCCACTCGCCGTATTGGCCCAGCGTAGTCCAAGTCTTCTGGCCGTTGACGATGTATTTATTGCCCTGGCGCTCTGCACGCGTCTTGACCGAGGCCAAGTCCGAGCCGGAGCCCGGTTCGCTGTAGCCCTGGCTCCACCAGACTTCACCGCTGGCAATACCGGGCAAAAAGCGCTGTTGCTGTTCAGCGTTGCCAAAGGCCATGATGACCGGCGCCACCATCACCGGGCCGAAGGGGATGACCCTTGGAGCGCCGGCGAGCGCGCATTCTTCTTCAAACAAATGCTTCTGGATGGCCGTCCAGCCGGGGCCGCCAAACTCCTTAGGCCAGCCGAAACCCAGCCAGCCCTTGGCACCCAAGATTTTGGCCCAGCGCTGGTGGTCCTCGCGGGTCAACTCCAGGGCGTTGTGCACCTTATGGGCGATGTCGGCGGGCAAATGGGCGTGTACCCAGGTGCGCACCTCTTCGCGAAAAGCCTGTTCTTCAGGCGTGAAAGCCAAGTCCATTGCAGTCTCCTCTTTCTAGATATCCGGTTCAGCGGAACGTTATCCCGTGTTTTAGCACGGTCGTTCTTTTATTCTTGTCCAGGTTGCGACATTCCGAGTTCGGCACACAGTTTTTGCACCGTGGCACGCAGGTCGGCAACCTCGGCCTCGAGTTGGGTGACCCGGGCCTGGAGCTCCACGTTTGCCGGGCCCGTTGCAGCGCCAGACCGGCTGATGACCGCCGCGCTGGCATCCACCGGCCCGCACAGCAGGTGGGCCCAGCGTTGTTCGCGGGCCCCGGGTGCGCGGTCCAGCTTGATGACCAAGGGCCCCCCTTTTTCTTCACTGCGTTCCTGCAGCTCGTCCAGAAACGCTTCGACCGACGAGGTATCGGCAAAACGGTACCAGCGCTCGGCGTTCAGACGCAGCTCGGCGGCCGTCTGCGGGCCGCGCAACATCAAGAGGCCCAGCAACACAGCACTTTGTTCAGGCACACCGATGCCGCGCTGGGCGTTGTGGGTGAACTTGACAGCGCGTCCGCCGCTGGTCTCGTGCACCAGGCCGGCCTCGCGCAGGCTGTCGACGGCGCTGCTGACTTCGGATTCGCTCAGCTCCATCAGCGGCTCCCGGCTGGTCTTTTGGTTGCAGCCCAGCAGCAAGCTGTTCAGGGTGAGCGGATAGCTGTCGGGCACCGTGCGGGCTTTTTCCATCAGGGTGGCCAGCACGCGGGCTTCGACAGGGGAGAGCAGGAGGGGGGTGGTCATAATTCAGCCAGTTATGAAAAACATTGTGATTTTGATCTCTGGCGGTGGCTCCAATATGGCTGCCATCGTGCGCGCATCCCAAAAAGAAGACTGGGCGAGCCGCTATGGCGCCCGCGTGGCCGCGGTTATCAGCAACAAAGGCACTGCGAGCGGCTTGGTGTTCGGCAAAGAGCAGGGCTTGGATACCCATGTGCTCGACCATAAAACCTATGCCGACCGCGAAGCATTCGATGCCGCCCTGGCGGAGGTGATCAACCGCTATGACACGCCGCACGCACCAGTGTTGGTTGTGCTGGCCGGGTTCATGCGCATCCTTACCGCGGGTTTTGTGGAGAAATATGCCGGGCGCTTGGTCAACATCCACCCCTCGCTGTTGCCGGCGTTTGGCGGCTTGCACACCCACCAGCGGGCGCTGGATGCCGGCTGCAAGTTTGCCGGTGCCACGGTGCACCTGGTCACGCCTGAGCTGGACCACGGGCCGATTCTGGAGCAGGCCGTGGTGCCCGTGCTGCCGGGGGACACCGCCGAAACCCTGTCCGCCCGGGTGCTCACGCAGGAGCACCGCATTTACCCCCGCGCGGTTGCGGCGTTGCTATCAAATAAGTAGCTGCTTGCGCAGTTAAATAGAGGCCTAGAGGCGTTTTTTAATAAAAACTCTTCTGGCCCGGCTTATTCGTGCCGCAGTGCCTCGATCGGGTCCAGCCTTGCGGCCCGACGGGCGGGCACAAAACCAAACACCACCCCGATCGCCGCCGAGAAGGCAAACGACATCAGGTTCACCCCGAGGTTGAAGCTGTAGGGGATCTGCATCAGCGCGGCCAGGCCCAAGGATGCGACCGTGGCCAGCGCCACCCCCAGCAGACCGCCCAGCGAAGCGAGCACCACGGCTTCGATCAGGAACTGCAGCAGCACCTCGCGCTCCAGCGCGCCGATGGCCAGGCGCAGGCCGATCTCGCGGGTGCGCTCGGTCACGCTCACCAGCATGATGTTCATCACCCCGATGCCGCCCACCAGCAGGCTGACGGCGGCCACGGCGCCCAAAAGGGTGGTCATGATCTGTGTGGTGCCCGACAGGGTGTCGGCGAGTTGCTTGGTGTCCAGCACGTTGAAGTTGTCTTCCACGCCATCGGCCAGCTTGCGCTGCTCGCGCAGCAACTGGGTAATGCCCGCCTTGATGCGGGTGGCGTCGCTGCCCTCGGCCATGGAGACCAGCAGGGTGTTGACCCGGGTGTTGCCGGTGATGCGGCGTTGCAGGGTTTTGAGGGGCACCAGCACCACATCGTCTTGGTCGTTGCCAAAGCTGCCCTGGCCCTTGGAGGCCAGAATGCCCACCACCTCGCACGACACCTGCTTGACCCGCAGGGCCTGGCCCAGGGCCGGGGTGCTGCCAAACATTTCGCGGCGCACGGTTTCGCCAATGACGCAGCTGGCGGCGCCGGCGCGCAGCTCGTCGTCGCTGAATTCGCGGCCCTCCTGGAGCAGCCAGTTGCCGGTGGTGAGCCAGGCATTGCTGCTGCCGACCACGCTCGACGTCCAGTTGCGGCCGTTGGCCACTACCGTAGCGCTGCTGCGCGACTCGGGCGCTACCGCCGACACGCCGCCGATCTGGCTGGCAATGGCGGTGGCATCGGCCTCTTTGAAGGACGGCGCTGCGCCACCCCCAGCGCCCGGGCCCATGCGTTGGCCTGGGCGGATTTGCAGCAGGTTGGTGCCCAGGCTCGATATTTGGGTTTGTACCGCCTGTGTGGCGCCGTTGCCCAAGGTCACCATAGTGATGACGGCGCTCACGCCGATCACAATGCCCAGCACCGTCAGAAAGGACCGCATCAGGTTGCGCCGGATCGAGCGCAGGGCCAGCAAGATGGTGTTGAGCAGCATCAGTGCACCTCTTGCGGGGCTGCTGCGTGCCGCTGCACAGGGTGGGGGTTGAGCACATCGCTCTCCACCAGGCCGTCCACAAAACGCACCATGCGTTTGGCATAGGCCGCCATGTCGGGCTCGTGGGTCACCATGAGCACGGTAATGCCGTGCTGCACATTCAGGTCTTGCAGCAGCTCCATGATTTCGGCGCTGCGTTTGGTGTCGAGGTTGCCGGTGGGCTCGTCCGCCAGCAGCACCGTGGGTTGGGTGACGATGGCGCGGGCAATCGCCACCCGCTGCTGCTGCCCACCTGAGAGCTCGGCCGGGGTGTGGTGCTCCCAGCCTTGCAGGCCCACCTGGGCCAAGGCAAGGGCGGCGGCCTTGTGGCGTGCGGCGGCAGACTCGCCGCGGTACAGCAGGGGCAGCTCCACATTCTCTTGCGCCGAGGTGCGGGCCAGCAGGTTAAAGCCCTGAAACACAAAGCCCAAGTAGTGGCGGCGCAGGCGTGCGCGCTGGTCGCGGCCCAGGGTTTCGACGTGCACACCCTGGAACAAATATTCGCCGGTGGTGGGTGTGTCCAGGCAGCCCAAGGTGTTCATGGCGGTGGACTTGCCCGAACCGCTGGGGCCCATGATGGCCACAAAGTCTCCGGCCTCAATCCGCAGGTTCACCCCTTTGAGCGCCTGCAGGGCGGTGGCGCCTTCGCCATAGGTGCGCGTCACGCCCTTGAGCTCAATCAGCGGTGCAGCACTCATGGTGCGCCCCCGGCGCTTCGCTGGTCGGTGATCACCCGCATATCGGTGGCCAGCTCGCCGCCGGTGACTTCGGTCATGCGGCCGTCGCTGATGCCGGTTTGCACCGGAACGGCGGTGGCCACGCCATCGCGCAGCACCCACACCTGTTTGTTGCCACCGGCCGCGGTGCCTGCGGTTTTGCGGGCGGTGCCGCCGGGCATACGGGGCAAGAGGCTGCCCACCACGCTGCTGCCACCAGCACCGGCACCGGCTTTGCCAGCCGTGCTGCTCGGGCTGTAGCGCAGGGCGGTATTGGGCACCAGCAGCACGTCTTTGCGCTCGGTGGCGGTGATGGTGGCGGTAGCTGTCATGCCGGGGCGCAAGGTCAGGTCGCTGTTGTCTACCTCCAAATAGGTGATATAGGTGACCACGTTCTCAGTCGTGGTGGAGCCATAGGCCACGCGGGTGATGGTGGCGGGAAATCTGCGTGAAGGGTAGGCGCTGACGGTGAAGCTGGCTTTTTGCCCCACTTTCACCGAGCCCACATCGGCCTCGTCCACATTCACCTGCAGGCGCAGCTTGCTCAGGTCTTCGGCCACGCTCAGCAGGGTGACGGCTTGCAGCGAGGCGGCTACCGCATTGCCCGGCTCGACGGTGCGGGTGAGCACCACGCCGTCGATCGACGAGCGGATGGACGCCTTGGACAGGTTGGTGGCGTCGCTGGACACACCGGCTTGCGCCTCGATCACACTGGCGTGGGCGCTGGCTTCGTCGGCCTGGGCGCGCTCCAGGGTGGCGCGGGCGCTGTCGAGCTCAGTTTTGGACGGAACCTTGCCGCCCGAGAGGCGGGCCACTTCTTCCAGCCGGGCCAGGCTGAGCTGGGACTCTTTGACGGTGACCACGGTTTGCGCCACCTTGGCCTGGGCGGCACTCAGGGCGGCTCGGCTTTTGGTGAGCTGGTCGTTGAGCTTGGCAGTGTCCAGCTCGACCAGCAGTTGGCCTTTGCGCACACGGTCGTTCACATCCACCAGCACATTGCGTACCGTGCCCGAGAGCTCGCTGCCGATGTTGACCGAGCGGGTGGGCTGCAGCGTGCCGTTGGCCGACACGCTGAGGGTGAGGTTGCCACGCTGCACGACCTCGCTCACATAGGTCGGGGCCGCTTGGGCTTGGCGCTGGTTTTGCCAGGCATAGGCGCCTGCCAAGGCCAGCAGCACGGCGGCGGCGCTGCCCCACACCAAAGGCCGGCGCCACCAGACGGGTGGTGCTGCGGTTTGCAGCAAAGCCTGAATGTCGGCGGTGCTGGGCACGGCGGATGAAATGGGTGCGGTGTCGGTGCTCATGGTTGTCCTGCAGAAAGTGGGGCGGGCGTGGCGGTTGGGGTGGCTGCAGCTTCAGGCTGCCAGCCACCGCCCAGCGCCTTGTAGAGGCGCACATGGCCGATGCCCAGGTCGGTCAGGGTGTTGGCCACGCTGTTTTGCGCGCTCAAGAGGGTGCGCTGGGTGCTCAGCACGGTTTGAAAGTCGATCAGGCCGCTGGTGTAACGCTGGCTGGCCAAGAGGGCAGCCAGTTCGGCGGCACTCGCGGCGCTTTGCAAATGCTGCAGCCGTGCGCGCTGGCCACGCAGGGCGGCCAGGGCGTCTTCCACCTCTTGCAGTGCGGTGAGCACTGTGCTTTGGTAGCTGGCTTGGGCTTGCACCAGTGCGGCCTTTTGGGCGCGCAAGGTGGCGGCATTGGCGCCGCCGTCCAACACCGGCAGCGACACGCTGGCCAGCAGACTGCTGAGCACGCTGGCGCCATTGGTCAGCCCGGCCAGCGTCACGGCGCTCAGCCCTAGCGATCCACCAATCGAAAACGTGGGGTAGCGTGCTGCATCTGCCACCTCGACACGGGCCAGGGCGGCGGCAATACGCGCCTCCTCGGCGCGCACATCGGGGCGCTGGCGCAGGGTGTCTGCGGGGAAGGCCATGGCCAGCTGCTCGGGCGCACGCGGAATGGGGGCCGCCGTGCCGAGCGCACTTACTAGCGCGGTAGGGGCTTGCCCGGTCAGCACCGCCAGGCTGTGTTGGCTGGCTGCAATGCTGGCCTGCAGGGTCGGGATCTCGGCCCGGGTTTGCTCGACTGCCGTGCGGGCCTGCTCTACCTCCAGGCTGGTGATCAGGCCGGCCTGGGCGCGCCAGTCGGTGAGTTGCAAGGTTTCTTGCTGGCTGGTGAGGTTGGTCTGGGCAATCGCCAGCTGGCTTTGCTGGCCGCGCAGTTGCAAATAGGCCAAGGCCACCTCGGCTGCCAGCGAGACCTGGGCATCAGCCAGCGTGGCTTGCTGGGCTTGGGCGTCGCCCTCGGTGGCATTCAGGGCGGCGCGCTTGGCGCCGAAGAGGTCGGGCTCCCAGCTGGCGTCCAGCCCGGCCTTGAAGGCGTTGGTGGCTGGCAGCTCGTTGGTCTGGCTGCGCTGGCCGGAGCCGCTGGCGTTCAGGCCGGGCAGCAGGGCGCCTTGTTTGGCATCGCGCAGGGCGCGCGCTTGCCGCAGTGCGGCCGTGGCCTTGCGCAGGCTGGGGTTGGCTTGCAGCGCTTGGGTGACCAGGGCGGAAAGCTGTGGGTCCTGGAAAAGCTCCCACCACCGGGCAAGGCTGTCGGGTGTGGCGCTGCCGGCCTGGGTCCATTGGGACGGGAGCGCCACCGGCGCGGCAGCAGGCACAACATCAGACGGATCCATGGTGGCCGCCCGGCTGCCCAGCGCGGCCACCGCCAGCAGGCATGCAGCTGCGCAATGCCGCAGCGGCAAACGACGTGAAGAGTAGGGAAAAGGTGCCATAGGCCGATGGTGTGGTGCTGGGGTGTCGCCTTCATGCTGTGCAGGTAAAGACGGGTAAAGACAGGCGGAGGCAGCAAAAAGGCCGGATCCACCAAAATGGCCCGGCCTTGTATTTGCTATGAATTCAGGAGCTACATGCGCAATGAATACCTGCGCTAGGGACCTAAATCATGCGGAAGTACTGAGGGTGCGGGTACTGTCGGTCAGGCCCTCGGCGACCTGGGCGTAGATCTTTTGGGCCAGCTCGGCGATTTGCTGGTTGGTGGTGGTGTTGCCGGTGTCATCGCTGGTGCTGGCTAGGCTGGCGACGGCCTCTTGGAGTTCGCCCACCATGCGTTCCATCTCGGACACGGTGCCGTCCTGGTTGGTGTCCAGCGAGTCGTAAGTGGTGCTGCTGGACTCGGTCTTGCCGGCACCGCCGGGGCCGCCGCTAGGTGGTGGACCGCCGGGGCCGCCCGGGCCACCGGGGCCCTGTGCGCCTTGGGGCCCTTGGGCGCCTGCGGGCGGCTGGGGCCGGCCGGCATCGAACTCGGCCTGCGACAAGGAGCCGCTGCCATCGGCATCGAGCAGGCTGAAATCCTGGCTGACGTCTTGGCCGGACTCTGACTTGATTTTGTCGGTCAGCACCTGCAGTTCGTCCTTGCTGACCGCGCCGTCGCTATCCGTGTCGACTTTGCTGAACAAGTCGTCCTGGCTGCCGTTGCTGCCGCCCATGCCCCGCGACTGTGCGAAGTCCATGGTCGAGGGCGGGGGCATCAGGTCTTTCATGCCCTTGTCCAGCTCGTCGCTGGAGAGGCTGCCGTCGGCGTTGCTGTCCATTTTGGTGAACAGTTCTTTGCTGTCGCCCAAGCTGGCCCCGGTTTTGCTGGCGACGTCGCTCAACATACTGCTGAGTTCGGTCTGGTCGACGCCGCCATTGCTGTCGGTGTCGACCTTGGCGAACATCTTCGCCTGGTGCTGCGCCCGCTGCGCACTGACTGCGGCCCAAGCGTTGCTGGAGCCACTGACCCCGCTGATGCTGCTCATGGTCATTTCCTTTCTGAATAGGTGGTTGGTGTGCCACCCGGAACCACAAGCGCCGAGCGACAGCCCCATTCTTGAAAGCGCAGGTATCGCCGGTTTGTCTGCTTTGTACCGGGCCTGATACACAAGGCGGTTTCAAGCGGGGAGATGCGGGCGGCCCACCCGCCATTTCGGGGCTTTGCGGGGCGGGTGGTTTTCTACACTGACCGGGCCGCAGGGACTGTCCATGAATACCAAGATCTCCATCCTCATCGTCGACGACGACGCCGAAATCACCGAGCTGTTGGGCGACTACCTCAGCCGCTTTAACTTCGAGGTCCACACCGCCTGTGACGCCGACAGCATGCGCGCCCAACTGCAGCGCCACACGGTGAACCTGGTGGTGCTGGATGTGATGCTGCCGGGCACCGATGGTCTTACGCTGTCCCGCGAAATCCGGGAGCGTTCGCAGATCCCGGTGATCATGCTCACCGCACGGACCACCACGTTTGACCGCATCATGGGGCTGGAAAACGGGGCAGACGACTACATGGGCAAACCCTTTGAGCCACGCGAGCTGGTCGCCCGCATCCACACCGTGCTGCGCCGCTCGCAAGGCGCCCAAGAAGCGGCCCCGAACCTGGCCCGCAGCGACGTGGTTTGTTTTGACGGCTGGGAGCTGCACCGCGAGGAGCGCACCCTGGTGTCGCCCACTGGCTTGGTGGTGGCCCTCTCCAACGCCGAGTTCCGGCTCTTGAATACATTTTTGCAGACGCCCCGGCGCCTGTTCAGTCGCGACCAGCTGATGGAGCAGGCGCGCGGCCGCGCCATGGATGCGTTTGAGCGCAGCATCGACCTGCTGGTTTCCCGCCTGCGGCAAAAGCTGGCGGATGACCCGGACGAGCCCTCCATGATCAAAACCGTGCGCGGCGCGGGCTACATGTTCAATGTGCAGTCAGTCCAAGGGCGGATGGCATGGCGGGTGTGAGCCTGCTGCACACCTGGCGGGCGCGACTGGCTTCGGGCGCGGAGCGCTGTTTGCCGGATAGTTTGTTCGGCCGCTTGGCTGTGCTGCTGGCGGTGGCTGTGATTAGCAGCCATGTACTTGCGCTCACCATGTTGTTTGAGATGCGACCGGATTTTCCGCCCGGCATGCCACCACCCGGCTTGCCGCTGCCACCCCACGGGCCACCGCCTTTGGAGTTGCTGCTGGACATTGGGGTGCGCCTTTCGGCCCTCTTGTTGGCGGCGTGGATTGGTGCCCGTTGGCTGTCAGACCCGGTGCGGCGCCTGGCCGGTGCAGCCCGGGAGCTGGGCCACAACATCCACCGGCCACCGTTGCCCGAGAGCGGCACCCGCGAATGCCGCGAGGCCACCCAGGTGTTCAACCAGATGCAGCAGCGCATCCGGGCCCAGCTGGAAGAGCGCGACCAGTTCGTGGCCGCGGTGTCGCACGACCTGCGCACGCCGCTGACCCGATTGGCATTGCGCGCCGAATCCTTGAAGGATGCGGCCGACCGCCAGCGTTTTGCCAAAGATGTCGCGGAGATGGATACCATGATCCGGGTCACCCTGGACTATTTGCGGGGTGCCGCCGATGCGGAGCCCTGGGTACCGATGGACATGGCCTCGCTGGTTGAGAGCTTGGCGCACGACCAGCAGGACTGCGGCCATGACGTGCAGGCCTTGACCCTGCCGCCGGTGCCGCCGGTACGGGCGCAGCCCACCGCGCTGCGGCGGTGCATCAGCAATTTGCTGGACAACGCGGTGCGCTACGGCGGCAGTGCCCGGGTGCACCTCGTTCTAGCAGGGCCGACGCTGCAGGTACTGGTGCATGACGATGGCCCCGGAATCCCTGAGGCCGAGCTCGGCAGGGTCCTGCAGCCCTTTTATCGGGTGGAGGGGTCGCGCAACCGGCATACCGGTGGGGTCGGGCTGGGTTTGGCAGCCGCCCACGATATCGCGCGCCAGCACGGGGGCAGCTTGCAGCTGCGCAACCGGCCGGGCGGGGGCATCGAGGCTGAGCTGGTGCTGCCCTTGGGCTAGTTTTGCTATAAAAAGGAGAGCTGCTTGCGCTTGCTAAGCGTGGGCTAGGTGGCTTTTTCTTGGGTAACAAGGGTGAAGCGCGGTTGGGTCACGCCGTCAATCACCACGGTTTCCAAAAACATGGCCGCCGGGCGTACCCACAGGCCTTGTTCGCCGTACAGCGCACGGTAAAGGGTCATGGGTTCACAGGTTTCGCTGTGGTGCACCGTGTCCAGCACCTGGTACATGCCGCCCTTGTAATGGCGGTAGGTGCCGGGTGGGGTGACAACGAGTGGGGGGAGTTTTTCATCGAACATGGGACAATACTAGGCTATGCATCCAAAAGCTCTGCTTGACGCCTGTTCCGAATTGGTCCGGCTCACTCTCAAATTCGACCATCCCGCAGACGCCATCGTCTCCCGTTTTTTCCGCGACAACCGTGGCCTGGGGCCGCGCGAGCGCGCCACCCTTGCCGAAACGGTCTACACCGTTTTGCGCAAAAAGCTGCTGTTTGACCACTTGGCGCCTTCCGGTAGCGGCCCCAAGGAGCGCCGTTTGGCGATTCTGGGCTTTTACGGCCCCGGTGATTTCCTCCGCAGCGCACTGACAGACCAGGAAAAGCGCTGGCTCGACCAGTGCGAAGCCGTCAAGCCTGAAGACTTGATGGAGCGCCATCGCCACAACCTGCCTGAATGGCTGGTGCAGCCCTTGAAAGACCAGTTGGGCGCCGGTTTCTGGCCGTTGGTGGAAAACCTGAACCTCGGCGCAGGCCTGGATTTGCGTGTCAACGCACTCAAAGCCAAGCGCGCCGATGTGCAAAAAGAACTCCAACAAGCGGGTATCAAGGCAGTGCCTACCCCGTTTTCCCCTTGGGGCTTGCGCATCGCGGGCAAGCCCGCGCTGAACAAGAACGAGGCGTTTTTGCGCGGTGATTTTGAAGTCCAGGACGAGGGCTCCCAGCTGCTCGCCATGCTGGTCGACGCCAAGCGCGGCGAAATGGTGGTGGACTTTTGCGCGGGCGCCGGTGGCAAAACCTTGGCCCTGGGCGCTTCTATGCGCAGCACCGGCCGCCTGTACGCGTTTGACACCTCGGCTCACCGCCTCGATGCGCTCAAACCACGCATGGCGCGCAGCGGTCTGTCCAATGTGCACCCGGCAGCCATCGCGCACGAGCGGGATGACCGTGTGAAACGCCTGACCGGCAAGCTCGACCGGGTGTTGGTGGATGCGCCTTGCACCGGCTTGGGAACTTTGCGCCGTAATCCGGACCTTAAGTGGCGCCAGACGATGACCGGTGTAGAAGAGATGGCGGTGAAACAGGCCGCGATTCTGCAAAGTGCATCGCGCATGGTGAAGTCGGGTGGTCGCCTGGTGTATGCAACCTGCAGCGTGTTGCCGCAGGAAAACGAAGCGATTGCCGAAGCCTTTGCTGCAGCCAATCCGGATTTCGTGCCTTTGTCGGCCGGAGAAGTCTTGGCTGCACAAAAGGTGGAGGGCGCCCCAAGCTTGTGCGCCGGTGGCGAAGACGGGCAGCTTTATCTCCGTTTGTGGCCTCATCGCCACGGAACGGACGGTTTCTTTGCTGCGGCTTGGCAAAAGAAGTGATTGTTTTGACGAAAGTTAATGTTTTTTAACTTCGTTTTGATTTAAGTCGCCCAAAATTGGCTGCCGCGTCTAAAATAGCGGTCTCACAAGGCGGTGTATGTCGCCGCCTTGTCATAACTAACCAAACCTCGTTGAGAGATTGAGCAAACTATGTTGTTACCTGACTGGGCAGTTTTGAACGCAGCCATCCAGTGGCTGGCCCATGGCACGTGGGATCTGGCTTGGTGGCAAATTGTTTTGTTCACTCTGGCGTTGACGCACATCACCATGATCAGCGTGACGGTCTTCTTGCACCGCCACCAAGCGCACCGTTCTTTGGACCTGCACCCGATCGCATCCCATTTCTTCCGTTTCTGGTTGTGGCTGACGACAGGCCAGGTCACCAAAGAGTGGGCCGCCATCCACCGCAAGCACCACGCCAAGTGCGAACAGGCAGAAGATCCGCACAGCCCGCATGTGCATGGCATCAAAACCGTGTTGTTCCGCGGTGCGGAACTCTACCGCGCAGAGTCCAAGAACAAGGAAACCATGGCCCGTTTCGGCCACGGCACGCCCGATGACTGGATTGAACGCAACCTCTACACCCGCTTCTCATGGCAAGGTGTGGGTTTGATGATGATCATCGACCTGTTTTTGTTCGGTGCAGCCGGCCTTGCGGTCTGGGCTTTGCAAATGGCGTGGACGCCTATCACCGCTGCCGGCATCATCAATGGCGCGGCGCACTACTGGGGCTACCGCAACTTTGAGGCGACCGACGCTTCTACCAACATCTCTCCTTGGGGCATCATCATTGCCGGTGAAGAGTTGCACAACAACCACCACACCTACCCCACATCGGCCAAGCTGTCGGTGAAGCCCTACGAGTTCGATATCGGCTGGATGTATATCTCCATCATGAGCGCACTGGGTTTGGCAAAAGTCAAAAAGACACCGCCCAAAGCCGCTTACGGTGATGTCCGCCCTGTGGCAGATGAGAAGACCCTCGAAGCGCTGATCGCCAACCGCTACGAAATCATGGCCGCCTATGCCAACGGTGTGCGTGAGGCAGCACGTGTTGAGCTCGCAGCCATGAAAGCGCGTAGCGCAGATGCCGCTGTGATCCAAGCCGCCAAACGCTGGATGCACCGCGATGTGGAGAAAGTGCCGGCCTCTGAAGCTTCGCAATTGGCCCAGGCCCGTGCAGCTTCGCCAGTTCTGGACAAGATGGTGACGATGCGCGAAGAGTTGCGCCAGCTGTGGCTGAACACCAGCGTCTCTCGCGAGCAGTTGACCAAAGATCTGCAAGCATGGTGCCACCGCGCTGAAGAGAGCGGTATCGCCGCACTGCGCGACTTCTCCATGAAACTGCGCGCTGCACGCGTCTAAGTAACATGCTGCCAGTTTAAAAGCCCGCCTTGAGCGGGCTTTTTTACGCGTGGATGTTTCTGCCTATTGGTGACAGCGGTGGTGGGCACACCGGCTTTGCTCCGTGTCCCCCGCCCTTCGGGCTCCTCCTTGACCTGCGCAAAGCCGGTGCACCCACCACCTTGTTCTTGGCGAGGGAGCGAAACATCAGGCGTAAAAAAGCCCGCTCGAGGCGGGCTTTTTTATCAAGGCAAGCGTGAATTACTTCAGCTTGATTTCCTTGTAGTCGACGTGCTTGCGAGCAACGGGATCAAATTTCTTGATCAACATTTTCTCGGGCATGGTCTTCTTGTTCTTGTCGGTCGTGTAGAAGTGACCGGTACCAGCTGTAGATTCCAGCTTGATTTTTTCGCGTCCGCCTTTGGTTGCCATGGTGTTGCTCCTTATGCTTGGCCACGTGCGCGCAAGTCTGCGAGCACAACATCGATACCCTTTTTGTCGATCAGGCGCAAACCTGCATTCGAAATCCGCAGGCGAACCCAACGGTTTTCAGTTTCGACCCAGAAACGGCGATATTGCAGGTTCGGCAGGAACCGGCGCTTGGTTTTGTTGTTGGCGTGGGAAACATTGTTTCCGACCATGGGGCCTTTGCCCGTTACTTCACATACGCGTGCCATGTGGACACTCCGATTGATACGGCCAGTGCAAAAGTACACCGACCTCACCTCGCCAAAAAAAGGGTGGCGGTAACCCCCCGTTGATTACCTCAACGGAACCTGCTGAACCCCTTGCAAAAAGGGCGGCCCCTCACGGGGCGAATTCAGCAAAGCCTCAGATTATAGCCGGTTCGAAAAATGCAGCCCTAAGGGCTTATTCCTGCTGCTCGAGGAAGCGCTGTGCATCAAGTGCCGCCATGCAACCGGTACCAGCGCTGGTGATGGCTTGGCGGTAGACATGGTCTTGCACGTCGCCGGCTGCAAACACGCCGGGAATGCTGGTCTGGGTAGCAAAGCCTTTGAGGCCACCATTGGTGACGATGTAGCCGTTCTCCAGAGTGAGCTGGCCCTGGAAGATGTCGGTATTTGGTGCATGGCCAATGGCAATGAAACAGCCTTTGAGGGTCACGTCTTCCGTAGAGCCGTCGTGCACGCTTTTCAGGCGAATGCCGGTCACGCCTGTGGCGTCGCCCAACACCTCTTCCAGAGTTTGGAAGGTCTTCAACTCGATCTTGCCGGCAGCCACTTTGTCCATCAGCTTGTCCACGAGGATAGGCTCTGCCTTGAATTTGTCGCGACGGTGCACCAGGTACACCTTGCTGGCGATGTTGGAGAGGTAGAGCGCTTCTTCGACTGCAGTGTTGCCGCCGCCGACCACGCAGCACACTTCATTGCGATAGAAAAAACCGTCGCAGGTGGCGCAGCCGGATACGCCACGGCCCATGAATGCGGATTCCGAGGGCAGGCCCAGGTATTTGGCCGATGCGCCGGTGGCAATGATCAGCGAGTCGCAGGTGTAGCTGTCGGTGTCGCCTTTCAGTGTGAAGGGGCGCTGGCTCAAGTCGACTGCGTTGATATGGTCAAAAATGATTTCAGTTTTGAAGCGCTCTGCGTGCTCTTGGAAGCGCTGCATCAACTCAGGGCCTTGCACGCCGTTCACATCTGCGGGCCAGTTGTCGACTTCGGTAGTGGTCATGAGTTGGCCGCCTTGGGCGATCCCGGTCACCAGGACAGGGTTGAGGTTGGCCCGAGCGGCATAAACCGCAGCGGTGTAGCCTGCAGGACCGGATCCGAGGATCAAAACCTTGGCGTGCTTGGAATTAGACATGTTGTAACCTTCTTCGACGAAAATCAAAGACCGAGCCGTGTACAGTTCGATCGGACCGCAACCTCGTGGGGTTGCGCTTGCGGGTTCTTCTGGGCATTTCAAACGCCCGACCCCCGATTGTAGGAAATCGCATAAAAGCAAGCAGGAGCGCTTATCAATGGCAATGTTGAGTAACCAGGATTTAATCCGCCGAGTCCCTCTTTTCGCCAATTTGACCCCGGAGCAGGTGGAGGACTTGGCTGGCAATGTCACCAAGCGCAAGATCAAGAAGGGGGAGGATGTGGTGCAGCAGGGCGAAATCTCGAACGCCCTCTACCTGATCCTTTCCGGCCGAGCCCATGTCGTGAAGACCGACAGCAAGGGTAAAGAAGTCATCCTCGCGACCTTGAAGGCCGGCGACTACATCGGCGAGATGAGCTTGATTGACAACGAAGCCCACTCCGCCACGGTCCAAGCAGATACGCAAATGGATGTGCTGGTGCTGGGGCGCGAAGACTTCACCCGCGCAGTCAATGCCAACATCACCATCATGGCGGCTGTTATGCGGGGGCTGGTCCAGCGCCTGCGCACCGCCGATCAAAAAATTGTTTCATTGGCTCTGATGGGTGTGTACGGGCGTGTGGCCAACGTGTTGCTGGACATGGCCGAGCCGGTAGACAAGGGTGAAATGCTGATCCGCGAAAAAGTGTCGCGCTCGGACCTTTCCAAAATGGTGGGCGCTTCCCGCGAGATGGTGAGCCGTGTCATGAAAGACTTCGAGGACCAGGGCTTTATCAAAACCAACAAGGACGGTGGTATCCGGGTGTGGGAGCGCCGCTCCAAACCCCGCTGATCTACAGCGTCTGCGCAGCCGGATCGGGCTGCGTGTCTGCACATGACCTATTCATTACACACACTTCATTCCCCGACACGTAAAAAGGTTCAAGAGCCCCCCGCGGGTGTGAGTCGCTTTGCGAGCGAAATTGCACTGGTGGTGGGCTTTGTGCTGCTGGCCTTGTGGCTAATCGCGCTGTTCAGCCATTCTGCGCAGGATGCGGCTTGGTCCACCTCGGGCTCGGGCGCGCCGACTAAGAACCATGTGGGGCGCTTGGGTGCCCTGTGGTCAGACCTGAGCTATTTCCTGTTCGGTTTTTCGGTGTGGTGGTGTGTTGCCGCTGCGGCCCGTGGATGGTTGTCGTTGTTGGCTCAGCGATTGCGTGGAGATGGCCCGCAAGAGCCGGTGGCAGTGGGGCCGGTGAATCGCCGTTGGTTGTTCTGGTGCGGCTTGGCGCTGTTGATGTGTTCCAGCACCTCGCTCGAGTGGGCGCGCCTGTACCGCTTGGAGTTGATGCTCCCGGGTGCCAGTGGCGGTGCCATGGGGCAGCTGATCGGGCCGTGGAGCGTGCGTTGGATGGGGTTTGCCGGGTCAGGTTTGGTGGCAATCGTGCTCGGCTTGGTCGGTGTGTCGATGGTGTTCAATTTCTCGTGGCCACGGGTCGCGGAGCGTATCGGTGCCTTCTTGTACTCCTTGCTGGAGAGTCGCCGCGAAAAGAAAGAGGAAGCCCAAGATCGTGAATTGGGCCAGTTGGCGGTTCGCGAGCGTGAAGAGGTTTTCCTGGAGGAGCGTGAGGAGACGGTGGTGTACCAAGCGCCGGCCCCAGTCGTGATTGAGCCTGTGCTGGTGGAGCTGCCGCCCAGTGTGCGGGTCGCCAAGGAGCGGCAAAAGCCCTTGTTCACCGAGATGCCGGACAGCAAATTGCCCCAAGTGGCACTGCTGGATGACCCGCAAGTACGGCAGGAAACGGTGTCTCCCGAAACGCTGGAAATGACCAGCCGCATGATCGAGAAGAAGTTGAAAGACTTTGGCGTCGAGGTGCGTGTGGTGCTGGCCCAGCCGGGACCGGTCATTACCCGGTATGAAATCGAGCCCGCCACAGGCGTCAAGGGCTCACAGATCGTGGGCTTGGCCAAAGACTTGGCGCGGAGCTTGAGTCTGGTTTCCATCCGTGTCGTGGAGACCATTCCGGGCAAGAACTACATGGCGCTGGAGCTGCCCAACGCCAAGCGCCAGAGCATTCGCTTGTCCGAGATTCTGGGTTCGCAGGTCTACAACGAAGCCAAGTCCATGCTCACCATGGGCTTGGGCAAAGACATCATCGGCAACCCCATCGTGGCCGATCTCGCCAAGATGCCGCACGTGCTGGTGGCCGGTACCACCGGCTCCGGCAAGTCGGTGGGTATCAACGCCATGATCCTGTCCTTGCTCTACAAGGCAGAGGCCCGTGATGTGCGCCTGCTGATGATCGACCCCAAGATGCTGGAAATGTCGGTCTACGAAGGTATTCCTCATTTGTTAGCCCCGGTGGTCACCGACATGAAGCAGGCGGCGCATGGCCTGAACTGGTGCGTGGCCGAGATGGAAAAGCGCTACAAGCTCATGAGCAAGATGGGTGTGCGTAACTTGGCGGGCTACAACGTCAAGATCGACGAAGCCAAGGCCAAGGGCGAGTTCATTTACAACCCCTTTAGCCTCACGCCAGAGAGCCCTGAGCCCTTGCAGCGCTTGCCGCACATCGTGGTCATCATCGATGAGCTGGCCGACCTGATGATGGTGGTCGGCAAGAAGATTGAAGAGTTGATTGCGCGGCTGGCCCAGAAGGCCCGTGCGGCCGGTATCCACTTGATTTTGGCCACTCAGCGCCCTAGCGTGGACGTGATTACCGGGCTGATCAAGGCCAACATTCCGACGCGGATTGCTTTCTCGGTGGGCTCCAAAATCGACAGCCGCACCATCCTGGACCAGATGGGGGCAGAGGCGCTGCTCGGTATGGGTGACATGCTCTATATGGCCAGCGGAACCGGGTTCCCGGTGCGGGTGCATGGCGCGTTTGTGAGTGACGACGAGGTGCACCGCGTGGTGAGCTACCTCAAGAGCCAAGGCGAGCCCGATTACATCGAGGGCGTGCTCGAAGGCGGCACCGTCGACGGAGAAGACGGCCCCGGCGGTGAAGAGGGTGGCGGCGAAAAAGACCCGATGTACGACCAGGCGGTTGAGGTGGTCCTCAAGAACCGCAAGGCCAGTATTTCGTTGGTACAGCGGCACCTCAAAATTGGCTACAACCGCGCAGCCCGGCTGGTGGAAGACATGGAAAAAGCAGGGCTGGTCAGTGCCATGAGCGGTAGCGGCCAGCGCGAGATTCTGGTGCCGAGTCGTAACGAATAAGGTGGATATGAAGCGTTTTGCTACATTTTTAATAGCTGCTTGCGCAATATCTGCATGGGCTAGCGGCATGAATGACTTGGAATCCTTTGTGCGCAATGTCAAATCTGGCAGGGCGGATTTCACCCAGGTGGTCACGGCACCGCCCCGTGATGGTCAAGTGGCGCGCAGCAAAACCTCTAGCGGGACGTTTGAGTTCGCGCGTCCGGGGCGTTTCAAATTCACCTACAAAAAACCGTTTGAACAACTGATCGTGGCCGATGGGCAAACGGTGTGGCTGTACGACGTGGACCTCAACCAGGTCACTGCCCGCAAACAAGCGCAGGCTTTGGGCTCGACGCCAGCCGCCTTGATCGCATCATCGGCAGACATCAAGGCGCTGCAAAACGATTTCAATCTTGCAGACGCTGCGGACCAGGATGGCTTGCAATGGGTGCTGGGTTCTCCCAAAGCCAAAGACAACCAGCTGCAATCGGTGCGAGTAGGCTTTCGCCAAAGCCAACTGGAAAAACTTGAAATAGTCGACACTTTCGGCCAAAAATCCATCATCACTTTCAGCGGATTCCAAGCCAACGCCGTTATAAACCCCGAACTGTTTCAGTTCAAGCCGCCTGCAGGGGCGGATGTCGTCCGCCAATAGGCGGTATCACCATCGGGAGTACAGGTATGAATACGGAAGTTATTTGGAATTTTTTAAGCACCCAAGGCGCGGACTTCGGTCTGAAGCTCATGGGCGCGCTGGCCGCCTGGGTTATTGGCCGCTGGCTGATCAGCATGGCGCTGCGTCTTTTGGGCGCGGGTTTGCAGCGTGGTGGAAAAGTAGACCAGACACTGGCCAACTACCTCACCTCCATCATTTCGGTGTTGCTCAACATCGTTTTGATTCTCGCGATTCTTGATATCTTTGGTGTCAAAACGACCTCCTTTGCCGCGCTGCTCGCAGGCGCAGGCCTCGCGATCGGCACCGCATGGGGCGGCTTGCTGACGCACTTTGCGGCTGGCGTGTTTATGCAAGTCCTTCGTCCGTATAAAGTGGGCGACTTTGTCACGGCCGGTGGTATCACCGGTACGGTGAAAGAGTTGGGGCTTTTCGGGACCACGCTGATCACACCCGACAACGTGATCACCATCGTCGGAAACAACACCGTGTTCTCCGGTTCGATTCAAAACTTCAGCGTGCTGCCGCACCGCCGGGTGGATTGCCTGGCCAAGGTTGCCAACGGTGTGAATGTGCAGGATGCTATTGCCCGCTTGCGCACCGCCGTGGCGGCGATTCCCAACGTGGCCACTTCGCCAGCGCCGGATATCGAAATTCTGCAGTTCACCCCCGAAGGCCCTCTGCTGTGCGTGCGCCCTTACACCCACACTGACCACTACTGGCAGGTGTACTTTGACACGCACAAAGCGGTGGTTGAGACCTTTGGTGCTGCTGGCTACCCGGTGCCCGAAACACCGGTTGCTCATCGCAACTTGTAATCTGTGAGAGGGCCTGCGCGGCACTGTGGCGACATCTTTCAACAAGCACCAGCCGCTGGCTGAGTTACTCCGCCCCAGAACACTGGGGCAGGTGATTGGCCAGCAGCATGTGCTGGGCGAGGGCATGGCCCTGCGCCTTGCGTTTGAATCAGGCCAGCCGCACAGCTGCATTTTGTGGGGCCCGCCGGGTGTGGGCAAGACCACGATTGCGCGCCTCATGGCCGATGCGTTCGATGCCCAGTTCATCACGATCAGTGCGGTTCTGGGTGGCATCAAAGAAATTCGTGAGGCAGTAGACCAGGCCATCCTCGCCCGCGACGGTCTGGAGCAGCGCAGAACCATTGTCTTTGTCGACGAGGTGCACCGCTTCAACAAGAGCCAGCAGGACGCGTTTTTGCCCCATGTCGAGAGTGGCTTGTTCACCTTCATAGGCGCAACGACCGAGAACCCTTCGTTCGAGGTGAATTCCGCACTGTTGTCTCGTGCCGCGGTCTATGTATTGCAGCCGCTGGATACCGATAGTTTGAAGGAAATAGTGGAGCAGGCGCAAGCGCAGCAAGCGCTTCCTGCTATTGAAAGCATAGCAATTGACCGACTGATCGCCTATGCTGACGGCGATGCTCGCCGCTTGCTCAATACCCTGGAGACCTTGGGTGTTGCGGCGCGGCAGGAGCAGATGACCGACATCACCGATGCCTGGTTGCTGAAGGTGCTGGGTGAGCGTATGCGCCGCTACGACAAAGGTGGCGAGCAGTTTTACGACACCATTTCAGCGTTGCACAAAAGCGTGCGGGGCTCAGACCCCGATGCCGCTCTGTATTGGTTTGCCCGGATGTTGGATGGCGGTGCTGAGCCCCGCTACTTGGCGCGCCGCTTTATCCGGATGGCTGCCGAGGATATCGGCCTGGCAGATCCCCGCGCTCTGCGCATGGCGCTGGATGCGGCGGATGTCTATGAGCGCCTTGGCAGTCCGGAAGGCGAGTTGGCTTTGGCAGAGTGCGTTATTTATTTGGCTGTGGCCCCTAAAAGCAACGCCGTCTACAAGGCGTTCAACGAGGCCAAGGCCTTCGTCAAAAAGGACGGAACACGGCCTGTACCCCTGCATTTGCGCAATGCCCCCACCAAGCTGATGAAAGAGCTGGATTACGGCAAGGGCTATCGCTATGCCCACGACGAAGAGGGTGGTTTCGCCGCAGGTGAGCGTTATTTGCCAGAAGGTATGCCGGAGGCCGAGTTCTACCGCCCCGTAGAGCGCGGTTTGGAGATCCGGATTGCTGAGAAGTTGCGCGATCTGAAAGCGCGCAATCAGAAGAAAAGCTAATAGTGCATGAAATAGGCCACGAGTTGCCGAATCTGCATAGTTCTCAAGGGTAAACCCACCCTGCACCCCCAAGACCCCTTGGCCCGACCTCGCTAGAATCGCGGCACTGCTTTTGGCCTGCACCGCCAGTGAACCTGACGTGGCAGGCTTATTGCTTTCGATGGTCTAACGCCACCAGTGTTGACGGCCATGGCCGTTCGCACATCAGAACAACGGAGTTTTTTTATGGATATTTTTATACAGCAGATCATCAACGGTCTGGTGTTGGGTAGCATGTATGCGCTCATCGCGCTCGGCTACACGATGGTGTACGGCATCATCAACTTGATCAACTTCGCCCACGGCGAAGTCGTGATGGTGGGCGCCTTGACCAGCTGGACCATCATCGGCTTGATGCAGGAATCCATGCCCGGAACCCCCGGCTTTGTGATCTTGCTGATCTCCTTGATCATTGCCTGCGTCGTCGCGGCTGCCTTGAACTTTGTGATCGAAAAAGTGGCTTACCGCCCACTGCGCAACAGCCCCAAGCTCGCGCCCCTGATCACGGCTATCGGCATGTCCATTCTTTTGCAGACCTTGGCCATGATCATCTGGAAGCCCAACTACAAGTCGTACCCGACGCTGTTGCCCGGTAACCCGATCGACATCGCTGGCGCGGTGATCACCCCTACCCAAGTCATGATCTTGGGCGTCACGGCTGTGTCTCTTGCCGTCTTGATGTGGCTGGTCAATTACACCAAGCTGGGTCGTGCCATGCGTGCGACGGCTGAGAACCCACGTGTAGCCGCCCTGATGGGTGTGAAGCCTGATGTGGTGATTTCCGCCACCTTCATTATTGGTGCGGTGCTGGCAGCTATTGCTGGTGTGATGTACGCATCCAACTACGGTACCGCGCAACACGCCATGGGCTTCCTGCCCGGCTTGAAGGCTTTCACTGCTGCGGTGTTCGGTGGCATCGGCAATTTGGCGGGTGCGGTGGTCGGTGCGCTGTTGCTGGGCCTGATTGAGGCGATCGGCGCCGGCTACATCGGAGCACTGACTGGCGGCGTATTGGGTAGCCACTACTCCGATATCTTTGCTTTCATTGTGTTGATCATTGTGCTGACATTGCGTCCCTCCGGTTTGCTGGGTGAGCGCGTTGCGGACCGTGCCTGAGGAGAACCTGCACATGAACCCCCAAAAACGTCTTTTGACCATGCTGGTGGCTGCCGCCGGCTTGTTGATTTTGCCTTTCATCTTGCAGGGCTTCGGCAATGCATGGGTGCGTATTGCTGATATGGCTTTGCTCTTCGTGTTGCTGGCTTTGGGCCTCAACATTGTGGTCGGCTATGCCGGTTTGCTGGACTTGGGCTATGTAGCGTTTTTCGCTATCGGCGCCTATATGTACGGTCTGATGTCGTCCCCGCATCTGATCGAGACTTTCCCCGCTATCGCTGCCATGTTCCCGGACGGCATGCACACGCCTATTTGGCTGGTGATTCCGCTCGGGGCTGCACTCGCAGGGATTTTCGGGGTGCTTCTTGGCGCTCCTACCCTGCGTTTGCGTGGCGATTACCTGGCGATCGTGACCTTGGGTTTCGGTGAAATCATTCGGGTGTTCATGAACAACCTGGACCACCCGGTCAACATCACCAACGGACCCAAAGGTATCAACCAGATTGATCCTCTGCATTTCTTCGGCCTGAACCTGGGTAAGAAGCTCATGATTGGCGACTTCGAAATCGCGTCGGTCACCCTGTACTACTACCTTTTCCTCGCCTTGGTGGTGATCAGCGTGATCATCTCCCACCGTTTGGAGTTGTCCCGCGTGGGCCGTGCCTGGATGGCGATCCGCGAAGACGAAATCGCTGCCAAAGCGATGGGCATCAACACCCGCAACATGAAACTGCTGGCTTTCGGTATGGGTGCCACCTTCGGTGGTGTGTCCGGTGCGATGTTTGCCTCCTTCCAGGGTTTCATTTCTCCAGAGTCGTTCAGCCTGATGGAGTCGGTGATGATCGTTGCCATGGTGGTGCTGGGTGGCGTGGGCTATTTGCCCGGCGTGATTCTGGGAGCCGTTTTGCTGGCGGCCTTGCCTGAGGTGTTGCGTTATGTCGCAGGACCACTGCAAACCATGACCGATGGCCGCTTGGATGCCTCGATTCTTCGTCAGTTGTTGATTGCCTTGGCGATGATCAGCGTGATGCTGCTGCGCCCCCGTGGCTTGTGGCCTGCGCCAGAACATGGCAAATCCCTGCAGAACACCAAGAGCTGAAATTTGTGAGCTTCCTGCCGTGATCCGGCAGGAACCTTCAACTGATTGGATAACCTATGACAGATACAGTATTGAACGTCTCCGGCGTCTCCAAGCGCTTCGGTGGCTTGCAGGCTTTGAGCGATGTGGGCATCAAAATCGAGCGCGGTCAGGTCTATGGCCTTATCGGGCCGAACGGTGCCGGCAAAACCACCTTCTTCAACGTGCTGACCGGCTTGTACACACCGGACAGCGGCAGCTTTGAACTGGCAGGTAAAACCTACCATCCGACTGCTGTGCACACCGTCGCGAAAGCCGGTATTGCCCGTACTTTCCAAAACATCCGCCTGTTTGCTGAAATGACAGCGCTTGAGAACGTCATGGTGGGACGCCATATCCGCACCCACTCTGGCTTGTTGGGCGCTATGTTCCGTACCAGCTCGTTCAAGGCCGAAGAGGCTGCCATTGCCAAGCGCGCGCAAGAGTTGTTGGACTATGTCGGTATCGGCAAGTTTGCAGACTACAAAGCCCGCACTTTGAGCTACGGCGACCAACGCCGACTCGAAATTGCCCGCGCGTTGGCTACAGACCCCCAGTTGATCGCTCTGGACGAGCCCGCTGCAGGCATGAACGCCACCGAAAAGGTGATGTTGCGCGAGCTGATTGACCGTATCCGCAAAGACAACCGCACCATTTTGCTGATCGAGCACGATGTGAAACTGGTGATGGGCCTCTGTGATCGCGTCACCGTGTTGGACTACGGCAAGCAAATTGCTGAAGGCACACCCGCGGATGTGCAGAAAAACGAAAAAGTGATTGAGGCCTATTTGGGCACGAGCGGCCACTAAGGATTGACAAATGACTACTCAGACTCTGCTCAAAGTTAAAGGCCTGAAAGTGGCTTATGGCGGTATTCAAGCCGTCAAGGGCGTGGACTTCGAAGTGCGCGAAGGCGAATTGGTGTCCCTGATCGGCTCTAACGGTGCTGGCAAGACCACCACCATGAAGGCCATTACAGGCACCTTGCCCATCAATGCCGGTGACATCGAATACCTCGGCAAAAGTATCAAGGGCCAAGGCCCCTGGGACTTGGTCAAGCAAGGCTTGGCAATGGTGCCGGAAGGTCGCGGGGTTTTCACCCGCATGACCATCACCGAAAACCTGCAAATGGGTGCCTACATCCGTAGCGACAAAGACGGTATCTTGGCCGACATCGAAAAAATGTTCACCATTTTCCCGCGACTGCGTGAGCGCAAAGACCAGTTGGCCGGCACCATGTCCGGTGGCGAGCAGCAGATGCTGGCCATGGGCCGTGCCCTGATGAGCCGCCCCAAAGTGCTGCTGCTGGACGAGCCCTCCATGGGTCTGTCCCCCATCATGGTGGACAAGATCTTTGAAGTGGTGAAAGACGTGTATGCCCAGGGTGTAACCGTATTGCTGGTGGAGCAGAACGCCAGCCGTGCTTTGTCGATTGCTAACCGTGGCTATGTGATGGAGTCCGGCATCGTCACGATGACGGGCGACGCCAAAGACATGCTGACGGACCCGAAGGTACGCGCCGCCTACCTCGGCGAGTAAGCTGTCTACCGGCCCCCGGGCTGCCAGGCGTGTTCACACGCTTGGCAGCCCGGGGGCTATTTTTTTGACATCAGCTGTTGGCTTTGTCAGCCTCCGAGGTGAATGCGTCGGCATAAAACTCTTCGGGTGGCAGGCCTGCGTGCGCAACAAAATCGTGCCGGGCTGACTCCACGACGATCGGTGCACCACAGGCATAGACCTGGTACTCGCGCATGTCTTGGAAGTCTTCAAGGGCTGCTTGGTGCACATAGCCCACGCGGCCGGTCCATTGATCCTCGTCCAGCGCGTCCGACACGACCGGAACATAGCGCAAGGTTGGCATCCGGTTTTGGAGTTCTTTGACCCAACCATCCATATACAGGTCTGCCGGGCGGCGTCCGCCCCAGTACAGCGCGACCGGGCGTGTGGAGCCTGCCGACTCCATTTGCTCCAGCAGGGCCTTGATGGGTGCAAAGCCGGTGCCTGAGGCCACCATCACGATGGCTTTGTCGGATTCCTCCCGCAGGTAGAAAGACCCGTGCGGGCCCTCTACGCGCAAAATTTCTTTTTCTTTCATGCTGCCGAACACATGGTCAGTGAATTTTCCGCCCGGCATGTGACGGATGTGCAGCTCTACGCTGTTGCCTTGCGGGGCGTTGGCCATCGAGTAGCTGCGGCGTGCGCCATCGCGCAACAAGAACTCGATGTATTGGCCCGCTTTGTACTGAAAAGAGTCGTTGGCAGGGAGCTGTAGCTGGATCAACATCACATCGGGAGACACCTTTTGCAGGGAGGTCACCCGGGTGGGCATTTTTTTGATCGGCAGTGCGCCTTCTGCGGAGACCTGGCGCGACTCCAGCACCACGTCAGAGGTTGCGGTTGCGCAGCAGGTCAGCACCAAGCCTTGGGACTCCTCTTCAGGGCTCAGGGCTTTTGTTTGGTGGGCGCCATGCACCACGCTACCGGACAGCATCTTGCACTTGCAGGAGCCGCAAGCGCCGTCTTTGCAGCCATATGGCAAGCCCACGCCTTGGCGGATACCCGCGGCCAGCAAGGTTTCATCACTTTGCGCGCTGAATTGGCGACCACTGGGCTGCACCGTGATGGAAAAAGGGGCTGCGGCGGAGAGGGTCTCGCTCATCTTGGGTATCCTAGCTAGCTGCTGTGTAGAAAGCCCTCGATTTTGCCCTCAAACCAATCCCCACTTGGCGCGCTCCCCGCGCGCTTCCGCCGTCCGCGTGTTCTGATCATCGGGTGTGGTGATGTAGGGATGCGGGTCGTACGCGCCATGGGCGCGCGCGTTCAGTGGATGGCGCTCACCTCCAGTCCAGACCGCATCCAGGCGCTCCGGCAAGCCGGTGTGCGGCCTTTACTGGGCAACCTTGACCGCCCCGTGACCTTGCACCGTTTGGCGGGCCTGGCAGATCGTGTGCTCTACCTGGCGCCCCCGCCCACGGAGGGCTGGGCGGACCCGCGTATCCTGGAGGCTACCCAAGGCCTGCGCCGGCGTAATCCGCCGCGAGCCTTGGTTTATGGTTCCACCACCGGCGTCTATGGCGATTGCCAGGGCCAGTGGGTGACAGAAGAGCGCGTTCTTGCGCCCCAAACTCCAAGGGCCCAACGCCGGGTCCATGCAGAAGCGGTGGTCCGCACGTGGGGTAAGGCTACGGGTACGCCGGTTTCTGTGCTCAGAATCCCCGGCATATATGCGCCGGATCGGGTCGGCGGTACACCGAAAATGCGCCTCCAAAAAGGCACGCCGGTCTTGCAGTCTGACGATGATGTGTACACCAACCACATACACGCAGAGGATCTGGCTGCGGCTTGCTGGCGCGCTCTCTGGAAAGGCGCACCCCAGCGGGTCTATAACGTCTGCGACGACACCCGCTTGAAGATGGGAGACTACTTTGACCTCGCGGCAGACTTATACGGTCTGCCCAGGCCTCCTAGGGTGCCCCGTGGCACCGCGGTGGAGCAGCTGCCTGTGATGTTGCTGACTTTCATGAGTGAATCCCGGCGCATCAACAACAACCGCATGAAAGCGGAGTTGGGTCTGAAATTGCGTTATCCGGATGTGGCCACCGGCTTGGTCTCGTCACCGGACGGCGCGTAAAGTCTGGACAAGATTTTCCAGACCAGCCAGCTGGTCATCAGGGTGATGGGGCCGGCCCACAAAACATCACTGAACCAGTGGGCCACCGCGGACATCCGCGAAAATCCAATGGCCAAGCCAGCGCTGGTTCCCGCTATCAGCCACCATGTGCGACGACGCGCCTGAATCAGCATCAGGCTGCAGAAAAAGAATCCGCACGCTACATGGCCGCTCACGAAGGAGCAATTGTTGTCACATTGATCGGTGATCACGGTCGCGCGGGTGAACTTCTGAGTGCCACCGAAGATTTCAACCTGGTAAGGCCGGGCACGTTGCCAATGCTCCTTGAAGCCCAGGTTGACCACGGCACCTGGGCCTGCGATGCCGGCACACACCACAAACGCCAGAGGCAGCCGCCAGGCTTTGTAACGCGAAACAAGATGAGAGGTCAGCCAGCCCACAGCAGCCACCATCAACATGACGCGGAACGCAGCAGGCGCCCATGCGTTGATCCATTCGACCCACCACCAGGTGCGGGAGGCAATGGCTGGAGTGTCGCCTACAAACAAGGCAGCGGCTTGGATGTCCAAGGTGGGCCACAGTGTTGGCACCAGAGCGGCCACGATCATGGCTGCGACAAGTTGCCAGAACAGCAGTGGGGTGGAGTTCACAGGGTGCGACATGGCGTGGGCGCGTGCAATTCAAAAACCAAGGATTGTGAATCAAGCCGGCTCCAGCCCCCGGGGGCGCAGGGCTTTCTCGCTGGAGACGCACATAAAGAAAAAGCCGAATGTTCAAAGAACATTCGGCTTTCATCTGGTGCCCAGGGCCGGACTCGAACCGGCACGCCTTGCGGCGGGGGATTTTGAGTCCCCTGAGTCTACCAATTTCACCACCTGGGCAGGTAATTTGTGAAGCTCGAATTATGGCACATTTACGGGATGAAATATCCAACTATCGAAGAAGCAATCGGAAAAACTCCTTTGGTCGCGTTGCAACGCATCCAAAACACGGACAACCAGGCCCGAAATAACGTGGTCTTGGGCAAGCTCGAGGGCAACAACCCGGCCGGGTCTGTGAAAGACCGACCCGCCTTGTCCATGATTCAGCGTGCCCAAGAGCGTGGCGACATTCAGCCGGGTGACACCCTGATCGAGGCCACCTCCGGCAACACCGGTATTGCCTTGGCCATGGCCGCGGCTGTGAAGGGCTACCGCATGGTGTTGATCATGCCCGAGGACTTGTCGATCGAGCGCGCCCAAACCATGAAAGCGTTTGGCGCAGAACTTATCCTCACGCCCAAGAGCGGCGGCATGGAGTACGCCCGTGACTTGGCCGAGCAAATGCAGCGCGAGGGCAAAGGCCGCGTGCTTGACCAGTTTGCCAATGGCGACAACCCGCGCGTGCATTACGAGACGACCGGACCCGAGATCTGGGAGCAAACGGGTGGGCGCATCACCCACTTTGTCAGTGCCATGGGGACTACCGGCACGATCACCGGCGTCTCGCGTTTCCTGAAGGAAAAGAATCCTGCGATACGCATCATCGGCGCACAACCGTCCGAGGGCTCGCGGATTCCCGGGATCCGCAAATGGCCGCAAGAATACCTGCCCAAAATCTACGATCCCCGCAATGTGGATGAGCTGGTCTATGTCAGTCAGGCCGACGCGGAAGACATGTGCCGCCGTATGGCGCGTGAGGAAGGCATCTTTGGCGGTATCTCGGCAGCCGGCGCTTGCTGGGTCGCGCAAGAAATTGCCAAGCGCGAGCGGGATGCCGTGATTGTGTTTATCGTGTGTGACCGCGGTGACCGTTATTTGTCGACCGGCGTTTTCCCCGCGTAATGCACAGTTTTGAATGAAATAGGCCGTTAGCGCTCTCTATGAGTGCGGCGGCAGCTCCTAAAATAATAGCAAAGGCCACCATGTCTGCAGTGTTCAAGTTTTGCCCGCAGTGTGCGACTCCACTGGCCGAGATCACATTGCCCGAAGACGGTGGCGACAAAACACGCTGGCGTTGCACTGCGTGCGACTTCACCCACTGGAACAATCCGACCCCCGTGCTCGCTGCGGTGATTGAGTACAACGGCCAGATCTTGCTGGCTCGCAACGCAGCCTGGCCGGGCAAGATGTATGCCCTCATTACCGGCTTCATGGAGGCTGGTGAGACGCCTGAGGAGGGCATTACCCGCGAGATTGCCGAAGAAACCAGCCTCAGCACCAGCGCGCTCAGCCTGTTGGGGGTGTATGACTTTCAGCGCATGAACCAGGTCATCATTGCCTACCACGCGGTCTGCCACGGCGAGGTGGCTTTGAGCCCGGAGCTGGTGGATTGCCGTCTGTATGACCTGCAGGACGTGAAATGCTGGCCCGCCGGTACGGGGTATGCCCTCGCTGCGTTTTTGCGCTCACGCGGGCATGAGCCGGACTTCATTGATCCGGTGTGGCGCAAAGACATCGAGCAACGGGCCGACTAAAATCTGCTCCAACGCCAGAAAGCAGCCTGCATGAACTTCGACAAAGAAATTGACACCAGCGGTCTGAATTGCCCGCTGCCCATCCTCAAAGCCAAAAAAGCACTCGCGGAGCTGCAAAGCGGCCAAACGCTCAAGGTGGTGGCGACCGATCCCGGCTCGCTGCGGGATTTTCAAGCCTTCACCAAGCAAACCGGGCATGAATTGATTGACCAGCAAACCGCTGGAACTATTTTTATCCATGTGCTCCGCCGCCGTTAAGCTGCGTCACCCATGAAAAAAGCCGGTCTCAGAACCGGCTTTTTTCATGGGGCTGCCGGGGTGAGCGGCAGCGTGCAAATACGCGCAATCAGCTCAAGCGGGCCAGTTGCTCTTTCACCTTCTCCAGCGTGGCGGCAAAGTCGGCTACGCGCTTGCGCTCTTGCTCCAGCACCGCTGCAGGTGCCTTGGCCACAAACGCTTCGTTGCTGAGCTTGACGCTGGCTTTGGTGATTTGCTCTTCCAAGCGGGTCACTTCTTTGCCGAGACGGATTTTTTCAGCCGCCACGTCCACTTCCACAAACAGGCAGACACGCGCCTCACCCACCACCGCCACCGGGGCAGACTGGGCTGCGGCTTGCCAGCTGGCTTCGTCTGCAAACACCTTCACTTCGCTCAGCTTGGCCAAGGCCTGAAGAACGGCCGCAGACGACTGCAGGAACGCAGCTTCAGCGGCGGTTTGGGCGACCACATAGAGCGGCAAGCGGGCAGCAGGGGACACGTTCATTTCGCCGCGCAGGTTGCGGCAGGCATCCACCAGCAACTTCAGTTTCGCGACGTGGGCGATCGAGGCCTCGTCAATGCGCTCCAGCTGGGCTTGTGGATAGGCGGCAATCGACACCGACGGGCCGCTGCGACCTGCGACCGGTGCCACCTTTTGCCACAACTCTTCGGTGATGAACGGTGCGATCGGATGCAGCAGGCGTTGGATGGTTTCCAGCGTGCGGATCAGGGTACGGCGGGTGGCGCGTTTCTGGGCGTCGTTACCGGTGTTGATCTGCACTTTGGCGATCTCCAGGTACCAGTCGCAGAACTCGTTCCACACATAGTCGTAAATCGTGTTGGCCACGTTGTCCAAGCGGTACTCTGCGAAGCCCTTGGCCACTTCGGCTTCGGTTTTCTGCAGCAAGGACACGATCCAGCGGTCGGCTTGGCTGAACTCCAGGTAGGCACCGGTGTCGCACGCTGCAGCGTCATGCTCCAGCAGTCCGCAGTCCTGGCCTTCGCAGTTCATCAGCACAAAGCGGGTGGCGTTCCACAGCTTGTTGCAGAAGTTGCGGTAGCCCTCGCAGCGCTTGCTGTCGAAGTTGATGCTGCGGCCCAGCGAGGCAAGTGCTGCAAAGGTGAAGCGCAGCGCATCGGCACCGTAGGCTGGAATGCCCTCGGGGAACTCTTTTTGCGTGTTCTTGCGCACCGCAGGCGCGGTCTCGGGCTTGCGCAGGCCGGTGGTGCGCTTGTCGAGCAGGGGCTCCAGCGCAATGCCGTCAATCAGGTCCACCGGGTCGAGCACATTGCCTTCAGACTTGCTCATCTTCTTGCCCTGGGCGTCGCGCACCAGGCCGTGGATGTAGACGTGCTTGAACGGCACGCGGCCGGTGAAGTGCGTGGTCATCATGATCATCCGGGCGACCCAGAAGAAGATGATGTCGTAGCCGGTCACCAGCGTGCTGCTGGGCAGGTAGAGGTTGTAGTCGTCGGTGGCACCGGTGCCGGCGCCTTCGTTGCCCCAGCCCATGGTGCTGAAGGGCACCAGCGCGCTGGAGTACCAGGTGTCGAGCACGTCTTCATCGCGGCGCAGGGTTTTGCCCGGAGCTTTGGCTTGGGCTTCGGCCTCGTTGCGGGCCACGATTACGTTGCCATCTTCGTCGTACCACGCTGGAATCTGGTGGCCCCACCAGAGTTGGCGGCTGATACACCAGTCCTGGATGTTGTTCATCCACTGGTTGTAGGTGTTGACCCAGTTCTCGGGCACAAACTTGACCTCACCGCTCTGCACCGCGTCAATGGCTTTCTGGGCGATGGACTTGCCGGTGGCGTCGCCTTTGCCCACCTGGTTCATGGCGACAAACCACTGGTCGGTCAACATGGGCTCAATCACCTGGCCGGTGCGGGCGCAGCGCGGCACCATGAGCTTGTGCTTTTTCACCTCCACCAGGAAACCACCGGCTTCGAGGTCTGCCACCACTTTTTTGCGGGCCACAAAACGGTCTAGGCCTTGGTAGGCAGTGGGGGCGTTCTCGTTGATCTTGGCGTCCAGTGTCAGCACGCAGATCATGGGCAGCTTGTGGCGCTGGCCCACGGCATAGTCGTTCTGGTCGTGCGCAGGGGTGACTTTCACCACGCCGGTACCGAAGGCTTTGTCCACGTAATCGTCGGCAATCACGGGGATGGTGCGGCCGCACAGGGGCAGGGTGACTTGCTTGCCGATCAGCGCGGTGTAGCGCTCGTCTTCGGGGTGCACCATCACGGCCACGTCGCCCAGCATGGTCTCAGGGCGGGTGGTGGCCACGGTGATGTCACCGGAGCCATCGGCCAGGGGGTAGCGGATGTGCCAGAGCGAGCCGTCTTCCTCTTCGCTTTCCACTTCCAGGTCTGACACGGCGCTCATCAAAATCGGGTCCCAGTTCACCAGGCGCTTGCCGCGGTAGATCAGGCCTTGCTCGTAGAGTTGCACAAAGGTCTCAGTGACCGTTTGCGACAGCTTGGGGTCCATGGTGAAGTATTCGCGGCTCCAGTCCACGCTGTCGCCCATGCGGCGCATCTGGGTGGTGATGGTGTTGCCACTCTTTTCTTTCCACTCCCAGACCTTTTTAGTGAAGGCTTCACGGCCCAGGTCGTGGCGGCTGACTTTTTGCTCTTGCAGCTGGCGCTCCACCACGATCTGGGTGGCAATGCCGGCGTGGTCGGTGCCCGGAATCCACGCGGTGTTGAAACCGGCCATGCGGTGGTAGCGGGTCAGGCTGTCCATGATGGTCTGGTTGAACGCATGGCCCATGTGCAGCGTGCCGGTCACATTGGGTGGGGGCAGCTGGATGGAGAAATTTTTGCCCTCTAAGGCCGCAGCCGCATCCGGTGCGCTGGTGCCGCGGAAGCCGGCGATGCCGTAGCCGCGCTTTTCCCACTCGGGGCCCCAGTGCGCTTCCAGCGCAGCAGGTTCAAACGACTTGGAGAGGGATTGCAGACCCGGTTGTTCGGGGGCGGTGGGGGCTGCGGGAGTGGGTGTGGAAGCGGTGTCAGACATGGAGGTTCTCTAAGAGCGAGCGGCGATTTTACCGGTGCGGTGGCTTGCAGCCATCTTCTACACTGGCACTTCGCATTCCACAGGAGACAAACATGCCCAAGGGTTACTGGATAGGCCGTGTAGAAGTGTTCGATACCGAGGCTTACAAGGCGTATCAGGCCGCGAACGCCGCGCCCTTCAAAAAGTACGGCGCCCGCTTTCTGGTGCGCGCCGGGCGCTTTGAGAACCCCGAGGGGGAGAGCCGCAGCCGCAACGTGGTGATTGAATTCCCCAGCTACCAGGCGGCAGTGGACTGCTGGCATTCCCCTGAATACCAAGCCGCCATTGCGTTGCGCAAAGACGTGTCGGTGATTGACCTGATCCTGATCGAGGGCTACGAGGGCGCGCAGCCGGGGGATTGAGCGGCTGGCAGCGCGGTCAGGCGGTGGGCGGGGCGAGGTAGGTGCCCGACTTGCCGCCGTGCTTTTCGAGCAGCTTCACATCGGTCATGACCATGCCTTTGTCGACCGCCTTGCACATGTCGTAAATAGTGAGCAGGGTGATCTGCACGGCGGTCAGCGCTTCCATTTCCACGCCGGTGCCGCCAGTGGTTTCGGCAATGGCCAGGCACTGGATAGCCGGCAGGGTGGTGGCGGTGGCGTGCACCACTTCAAATTCGATAGCCACGCGGGTCAGCATGATGGGGTGGCACAGGGGAATCAGGTCGCTGGTTTTCTTGGCGGCCATGATGCCGGCCACACGCGCCACGCCCAGCACATCGCCTTTGGCGGCCTGCGCGTTCTGGATCAGGTCCAGGGTGTGCTGCTGCATCTGGATGCGCCCGCCCGCCACCGCCTTGCGGTGCGTGAGCGCTTTGCCGGCGATATTGACCATGTGGGCATCGCCCTTGGTGTCAAAGTGGGTCAGGGCGGAGCCTGCGTCTGCGGGGTTGCTCATGGTGGTGTCCTCGTTCGCAATCAATGGTTCGTGTGGCGGGCGGCTTCCGGGCCAGGTGCTGAGCGGCCTTACAGCCTGCGCAAGGCGCCCTCAATATGCGGCTCGCCCTGCGGCAGCACGTTCAACACAAAACGGGTGCTATCCGCCTCTTGCCGGGTATGTAAGGCCACTTCGCCGGGAATCAACAGGGGGCGCTTGAAGCGCAGGTCGATGAGCAGCGGTGCGCCTGCCGGCAGGTCGCGGCAAAGCAGGTCCACACAGCGGGCTGCGCTGAACATGCCATGCGCTATCGCCCGCGGGTAGCCAAACAAGCGCGCGGTGAGTGCACTCACGTGGATCGGGTTCCAGTCACCGGACGGGCCCGCAAAGCGGCGTCCGGCATGACCTGCCACCGCCCAGCGAGCCACCGAAATCCCCCAGTCGGGCAAATCGTCAGGCGGCTGACGTTTTCCGCTACGGGGCAGGGGGGCCAGAAAGGTGCTGGTCTCGGTCCAGACGGTTTCACTGCCTGTTTGCAGGCTGGTGTGCAGGGTGAAGGTCTGGCCGCGTTCGGTCGCCTCGATGCCGTGCAGCTGGCAGTCCATGTCCAGCGTCTCGAAGTCGCCGATGGGGCGCAGGCACTGCATGCTGTTGGCCAGATGCACCAGGCCCAGCAGGCGCAGGGGAAACTGCGGGTGGCTCATGATCGCCATGTGCAAGGGCATGGCCATGGCGTGCAGGTACAGCGGGGGCAGAAAGCCGGCATTTGTGAGGCCGCAGACCTCTCGGTACTGCTTGAGGCGTTTGGCATCGGCCTGGGCGCCATGCCAAGTGGCCTGGATGGCGATGCCATGCTGTTCCGGCGCAGCCTGCGCCGGTCGGGCTGCCAACAGGCTGCGGAACAAGGCCCCGGCATTGCGGGGCCGGGAAGAAAACGCCAAAGAAATAGGGGGCGAAACAGTGACAGGCATGGTGCCGCCATTGTGCATGGCGGCACCGGCCTCACCCCTCTGACGAGGGACAATTTTGCGCAGGGCCGACCCAAGCAAAATGCGCCCCCCTGGGGGGCAGCGACCCGCGCAGCGGCGGAGCGTGGGGGCCTTGTTTACTTCGCGTCGACCAGCGCCTGGATGTTGAGCAGGGTCAGCTCATTGTCGTCCGGCTTGCCGAGGGTGCGGCCGCTTGAGTAGGGGAAGTTGTTGTCGTTCACCACCACGATGTGCTTGGCGTCCACCACCGTCAGGCCTTCAGGTCCGAGGTGGGGCAGCACAAAGGTCTCTTCGTTCGGTCCGCGCTTGGCCAGCCGGTTGGGGTTGGCGATTTTGGTGAGGTCGATGAAGGCCACCTTCTTCACAAAGCCATCGGCGTCGGTTTGAGCGAAGTCGATCTTGTAGACCCGCTTGAATTGGGCAGGGCGGGTGAAGCAGTCGGTGCGCGGCTCGTCCTTGCACACGTTGCCGGAGCCTTCGGTCATGTCATCACGCTCAATGACAAGGCCGGTGGTGGCGCTCAGCATCTGGAAGTCGGCAGCCACATTGCCCGCTTCTTCAAACGCGTATTTCCACTGGCGGGTGCTGTAGGTTTTGCTGGCGGCATCCAGTTCCAGAATGCGGGTGTAGGGCTTGCCGTTGCGGCTTTCCTGGGCCTTGGTGGCAGCGTCCCACAAGGGCCACTCAAACATGGGGTAGAGGGTTTTGCCGTCCAGCGACTTGGCCATCGGCTCAAAGCCACCGCTGCGGCGGACTTCAAAGCTGGCGTCGCCGGGGTAATTGGGCAGACGGCCGTTCATGTAGTGGTCGGGGCTGCGGTAGGCCTTGCCACCCACCACAGTTTCGATCACGCCCAGCACTTTGCCTTGGGGTGTGACGCGCAATACATAGGGGCCGAACTCGTCGCCTATCCACCATTCGTCGCCCACGATCTGGATGGACTCGGGATCGAAATCGACGCCGGTCAAAAAGCGCTCGACGGTGGCTTCGTTCTGGATGGCGAAGGGCACTTTGCGGTCGGGGTCTTGCAAGAAGGTGGTCTTGAGGCGGGTGACTTCGCCCTTGGCCCAATCGGCTTTGACGTTGTGCACCATCAGCAGTGCGTCTTGCGAGTTGAGTTTGCTGCCGAAGCCGTTGTCAGTCAGGGCCAGAAACTCGGCGTTGCCCAAAGAGACGATGCCCGAGAAGCCTTGCACTGATTGGCCCTTGATAGGCAGGGTGCCGCCGGATTTGCGGGGGTACTTGGCATCGCCCACGAAGGTAACGCCTTCAATGCTGTTCAGCACTTCGGTGCGCTGGCGGTTGGCGGCGTTGAACTTGCCAGCCGTATCAAAGAAGGGGCCTGCAGCTTTGGGGGCTTCCACCGTGGTGAAGGTAGACAAGGCAGCGTGGCCGGCCAACACGGCGGTCACTTCCGTTTGCGCGGAGGTGCTCATGGCAGTCGCTGCCAAGGCGAATGCAGCAGCGAGACGGGTGGGGGAAAAAGCGATCATGGTGGTCAAGACTCCCTGTTGAAGAAGGCGCCGAGACTAAGCCGCCCATATGAAGAAGCTGTGACGCTCAGCCGGGGGCTTGCAGCCCCCAGGCGGTGCAATGCACGCCTTCGCGATAAACTGGCCGGCCCGCCTCGCGCAGCCCTGAATAGCCATGTTGTTTTTGATTTCTCCTGCCAAGTCCCTGGACTACGACACCCCCGTGAATGGCCAGCCCCACACCGCGCCGATGTTCGTGAAGCAGTCAGCAGAGCTCATCGGTCTGCTACGCGCGTTCTCGCCGCCACAAATTGCCGAGCTGATGGACCTGAGCGATAAGCTCTCCACCCTCAACGTGGCGCGCTACGAGGCTTGGTCGCCCAAAGCCACCCAGAAAAACGCCCGCCAAGCCGTGCTGGCTTTCAACGGCGATGTGTACGACGGCCTGGACGCCAAGACGCTGGGTGCCGAGGACCTGGCCTGGGCGCAAGACCATTTGTGTATTTTGAGTGGCCTCTATGGCGTGTTGCGCCCGCTGGACCTGATGCAGCCTTACCGGCTCGAGATGGGCACGGGCCTCAAGGGCCCGCACGGCAACAACCTCTACCACTACTGGGGCAGTCAGCTCTCGGACTACCTGAACACCCGCCTGAAAGCCGATACCACCCCGGTGGTGGTGAACTTGGCGTCGAACGAATATTTCAAGTCGGTGGACCTCAAAGCCCTGAAGGGCCGGGTGGTGGAGTGCGTGTTCCAGGAATACAAAGACGGCAAATACAAAATCATCAGCTTCTTTGCCAAAAAAGCGCGGGGCCTGATGGCGCGCTACGCAATTGAGCACCGCCTGAGCACGCCTGAGCAGCTCAAAGGGTTTGACGTGGAGGGCTATGCATTTACCGCTGAAGAGTCCACGCAGGAGCGGTTGGTTTTCAGAAGGAAACAGGGCTAAGCGCCCGTTGCTATTGCGCGAGGAGCTATGAAAATAAGAGCAAACGGTCTTGATATCGAAGTCGAAGACAGCGCCCAGCGCGACCCCGCCTTTGCCGGCAAACCGGCGGTGCTGCTCATCATGGGGCTGGGTCTGCAGTTGATTGCGTGGCCCGCTGATCTGGTGCAGGGTTTGGAGGCCGCAGGCTACCGCGTGATCCGCTTCGACAACCGCGACGTTGGGCTGAGCAGCCGCATCGAAGAGGGGGGCAAACCCAATATCTTTTGGGCCAGCTTGCAGCACAAGTTCGGCTTCACCCCCTCGGCACCTTACAGCTTGAGCGATATGGCGGCGGATGCGCTGGGTGTCCTCGATGCCTTGGGCGTGCAAAAGGCCCATGTCGTGGGCATGAGCATGGGCGGAATGATTGCCCAACGCGTGACGCTTGCAGCGCCAGAGCGCGTGTTGAGCCTCACCAGCATCATGAGCAGCAGCAGTGCAAAAGGCCTGCCCGGCCCGGCGCCGGAGGTGTTGCGCGCCATGCTGCGCCGCCCTTCGGGCACCAGCAAAGCCGAAATGGTGGAGCACTCTTTGCGCCTGTTTCAGGCGATCGGCAGCCCCGCCTTCCCCACGCCGGAAGACGATCTGCGGGCGCGGATTGCCCGTGGCGTGGACCGCGCTATGTACCCGGTGGGCACCTTGCGGCAAATGCTGGCCGTGGTGGCTGATGGTGCGCGCACCGCGCTATTGCCCCGCATCACGGCGCCCACCTTGGTCATCCACGGCACCGCCGACCCGCTGATACCTTTTGCCTGCGGTGAAGACACAGCCCGTCGCATCCCGGGAGCGACCCTCTTGCCTATTGAAGGCATGGGCCATGACCTGCCCACCGAGCCTGTGCGCCGCATTCTGGCCGCGCTGCTGGCCCACTTTGACCGGAAACATTGAATGAACACCCCTGAGCAATCCCAACTTGGCAAATCTTCGGCGTATGTCGATCAGTACGACGCTTCGCTGTTGTTTCCTATTCCCCGTGCGGGTAAGCGCGCGGAGATCGGCATTGCCGGTGCCGCCCCGTTTTTCGGTGCCGACCTTTGGACGGCATTTGAGCTGAGCTGGCTCAACCTGCGCGGCAAGCCTCAGGTCGCGTTGGCGCACTTCACCATCCCCGCTGAAACGCCCAACATCATCGAAAGCAAGTCCTTCAAGCTGTATCTCAACAGCTTCAACAACACCCGTTTTGCCGATGCCTCCGAAGTGCTGGCCCGTTTGCGGGCTGATATTGCGGAAGCGGCGTGGCGGGGCGGCCCGGTGCAATCGGTTGGGGTGCGCTTGATTGCGGCCGAGCAGTTTGACCGTGAGCCGGTGTACGAGCTGGACGGCCTGAGCCTGGATCGCCTCGATGTGGAGTGCACCCACTACCAGCCCGCACCTGAACTGCTGGTCACGGCGCCGGCGGCAGAAGGCATGGTGACCGAGGTGCTGGTGAGCAACCTGCTCAAAAGTAACTGCCTGGTGACCGGCCAGCCCGATTGGGGCAGTGTGCAGATCAGCTACACCGGTTTGCAGATCCAGCAGGAAGGCTTGTTGCAGTATCTGGTGAGTTTTCGCAACCACAACGAGTTCCACGAGCAATGCGTGGAGCGCATCTTTATGGACATCTGGGCCCGCTGCAAACCCGCCAAGTTGACGGTCTATGCGCGTTACACCCGCCGTGGCGGGCTGGATATCAACCCCTTGCGCACCAGCCACCCGCAAGCTTTGCCCGGCAACACCCGCACCGCCCGACAATAGTTTTGCTATAAAAAATATAGCTACCTGTGCAGTATTTACGGGCGCTAGAGGCTGATTTCTTCAGTATGTAGCGCTTGGATGAATTCAGGGGCTGGCAGCGGTGGCCCGAACAAAAAGCCCTGTTTCAGGTGGCAGCCGTGGGCGGAGAGGAAGTCGCGCTGGGCTTCGGTTTCCACCCCCTCGGCCAGCACTTCGAGCCCGAGGTTATTGCCCATGCCGATGATGGTCTGGATGATGATCGAGTCGGTCGACTGCAAGCCGATATTCCGCACAAAAGACTGGTCGATCTTGAGCTGGTCCAGCGGCAGGCGTGTCAGGTAAGAGAGCGAGGAGTGACCGGTTCCGAAGTCATCCATCGAGAACCTTACCCCCAGGGCTTTGAGCGCGTGCATTTTCTGGATCGTGTCTTCCACGTTGTCCAGCACCAAACTCTCCGTCAGCTCCAGTTTCAAAAGGTCGGCCCGTGCGCCGGTCGCACGCAAGATTTTGGTCAGCCGGTCCACAAAGTCCACTTGCCGGAACTGTCGGGCGCTGACGTTGACCGAGAGCTGCAGGTCACGGCTCCGCGGCTGGCGTTGCCACAGGGCCAGTTGCGTACAGGCTTGCTCCAGCACCCATTGGCCCATGGGCAGGATGAGGCCGGTTTCTTCCGCGAGCCCGATAAATTGCCCGGGCAGCACCAAACCGTTATCCAAATGGTTCCACCGGACCAGGGCCTCTGCCCCGACAACATGGCCCTCTTCATTGACCTGCTGCTGGTAATAAAGCTCGAAATGTTGATCGTCTAGGCTCTTGCGCAAGTCCACCTCCAGGCGGGCACGGGCCTCGATGGCGGTCAGCATGCCGGGGTCAAAGAAACAGAATGCGTTGCGCCCGTTGTTTTTGACCTGGTACATCGCAATATCCGCTTGCTTGAGCAGTTCGGCGGCGTCTTGCGCGGTGTCCCCGAACAAAGTGGCCCCCAGGCTGCAAGAGCTCCGGTGTTGCTTGTCCCCCAACTCAAAAGGCTCGGCCATTGCCCGCAAAATGTTGTCACCCACCAGGCGGGCTTGGCGCGCGGCTTCGAGGATTTCGGGGCTCAAGTCCAGCAGCATGACGACAAACTCGTCGCCGCCCAGCCGGGCAACGGTGTCGCCCTCGCGGACACAGGCTTTGATGCGCACGGCAACCTGCTGCAGCAGCATGTCTCCCACGTCGTGGCCGCAGGTGTCATTCAGGGTTTTGAAGTGGTCTAGGTCCATGAACAACAAGGCACCACGCCGGCCACTGCGCACGCTGGTCGTTAGCGCTTGCTGCAACCGGTCTGACAGCAAGCGGCGGTTGGGCAAGCTCGTGAGGGGGTCAAAAAACGCGAGTTGCTCAATTTCCGCACTGGCGCGGCGCAAACGGGTCACGTCCTGGTAAGTGATGACGACACCGCCACCGGGGGTCGGCCGTTCGGTGATTTCAATGATCCGGCCGTTGGGGAACTCTCTTTCATGGTTGTGCACCCCGTGTTGCATCAACTCTATGCGGGTGGTGACCCATTGCTGCAAGGTCTCACGGGGCACATCACCCAGCGTCTCGACAGCAGTGACCATCAGCAGCGCCTCAAACGAGTGCCCTACCCGGATGTGCTGCGCCTGCCATGGGTAGATCTCCAGGTAGCGCCGGTTCCAGGTGATGACTTTGCGCTCGGCATCCAGCAGCAAAAAGCCGCTTTCCATCGCCTCCAGCGCCTGGTCTGTGGTGGCCTTGGCATGGCTGATCGAGCGTTGGGCGCGGCCTATGCTTTGCACATAGCGCAGGCCTGCGTACCCGGCCGCCGCAATCAGCAGGCTGAAAAGCAGGCTCAGCATGCCGATCAGCCGTGCCTGAAAGGTCCACTCCTGCAGTGCCGTGTCCATCGGGATGCTGGCGGTGATCAGCAGGTCGTTGTAGAGCATGGGCCGCGAAGCGACCAGGGCCGGTCGGTTCTGGATGCGGGAGGGCATGGTCTGTACCGCAAACTGCGACTGGGGGCTCATCACCGGGGTCAAGGCAAGGCCGCTCAAGGACTCCTGAGGCGGCACGCTGGCGAGCAGGTAGCCGTTGCTGCGTTCGATCGTGGCCTCGAGTTGGCTGATGTCCGCCCCTTGCACCAACACTGTCGTCAACAGATTGACCGGAACCTCCGCAATCGCCAACAGCTTGCTGCCATCGGCCAAGGACAAATGGCGGGCAAACAGCAGCACCATTTCTGCACTGCTGGGGCTCAGGAGCGGCCGGCTGATCACCAGCATGGAGATGGGGGGGCTGAGCGCTTCGTTGAGAAAACCCTCGGGTATTTCCAGCGGCGCATCCGGCGCCGGGCTGCTGGAGCTCGCCAGAACCGTGCCCTGTGCATCGACAAGCCAGACATTGCGCACCAGCAGATTTTGGCGGGTCGCACCCTGAATCAATTTGCCCGCCAATGGGCCTTCCAGCCAATCCGCTTGCATGTTCTCCAGACCCAGCAAACTGCCCATGCTCGCCAGCAGTACATCAATACCCAGCAGGCTCCGGTTCACCGCGGCTTGGGCGCCGGTCACAAAGCGGGTCGCCTGGGCTTGGGCCTCGGCAACAGCGTTCTGGTGCAAATCACGGATCAGGACCGTGCTGGCCGCCAGAATCGCAAAGACCAGCAGAGCGGTGACCGCCACCAAGGCATGGTGGACTTTGAACATGAATTTGGCCATCAGCGGCTGTTCGGCGAAGGCATGTCGCTGGGGACGGATCCGATGGTGCTCTCCCACATGTCGCGGCAGTGCTGATTGCAGCGTTGTTGCCAACGCGGCAAGACGGTGGTTTTCACGAGTTCCCTTACGAGTTTGATGTCGTCGGGGCTGGGGTTGATCTGGGTCATTTTTCCAAGGCGACCATGCTTGCAACTGGGGTCCCCGCGGTTGCAGGCGAGCCCGTCTGCGGTCTCGCGTTCGCTGGCGTTCCAGATGTCGGTCTCCAGCCTTGCGAGCTCTTTTCTGAGGAGCGCCCTCAGGTCTGAGGGCAGCGCATTCCAGGCTGTCGTATTCGCGCCGAAAATGGACAGCCCCCAAGTAATCGGCAGGTTGTACATGTAGCTGGTGATGTCCGACAGCCCGATGGTGTTGCCCGACATGGTGCCGGTGATAGCGCACTCGGTGTTGCCGGATTGCAGGTGCGTCAGCATCTGCCCAAAGCCCACCAAAACCGGAATGCCCCCCATACCCTGAATCAGGTCTGCCTGGCTGGGCGAGGAGACGCGGATACGCCGTTTCTCTAGGTCGCGGAGGCTTTCCAAGGGTTTTTTACAAAACAAGATTTGGGCCGGATAGGTGTAAATCGCCAAGACCTCAATGCCATGTTTTTCGCGCACTGTTTTTTGCAGCAGGGGGCGGAAGCTGGCCACATGCCGCTTCAAACTGGCCATGTCCGGATTGAGGCCCGACAGGTCCATTGCCCCGAACATGGGGTGCTGTGCGGAGGCGGGGCCCAGCATCGCAGTGCCGAAGGGAATGACCCCCAGCGACATCAGGCGCAGCATTTCCTCGGCGGGAATGCCTGACTGGTCGAAGGGCGCAATCTCTGCGCTGTACTTGCCACCGCTCAGGCGCGCCAGGTCTTGCGACCAAAACGGCTCTTCATGTTGAACGTATTGGTTCACCCCGGCCAGCCCCCCGACGATGCGGAGCTTGAGCGGGGTAGATGCGTGAGTGGTCATCGGCAACAAGGCCAATACCAGCCCGAGGCAGATCGAGAGGGCCTGGCCCATCACCCATACGGCGCGGCCGGACAGCTCAGCGTGTAGCGTCAAGGGTGCACTCCTTCAAGTCAATCGGGGCAAGGTGACACCGAAGCGGCTTTGTATGAGCTTTCATTATGGGGCAGGGAGTTGTATCGCCATGTCTGCCATGAGTGCCTCTGGCGGCACCGGTCTGCCGAAAAAATAGCCCTGGAAGGCATCGCACTGCATGGCCGCCAATGCGTCTCTTTGTTCCGGGGTTTCCACGCCCTCGGCAATGACGGTCAGGCCCAGGCTGTGGCCTAGTGCCACCACGGTGCGGGCGATCACCGCATCGCTCGGATCGGTGAGCACGTCCCGCACAAACGATTTGTCGATCTTGAGTTGGGACAGTGGCAAGCGCTTTAGGTAAGAGAGTGACGAGTAGCCGGTGCCGAAATCATCCAGCGAAAAGTTCACACCCAGTGCCTTGATGTCCATCATCTTGGTGATGATGCCCTCCACATCATTGGCCAGCATACTTTCTGTGAGCTCCAGTTTCAGCTGGGTGGCGGGCGCTTGGCTGTGCAGCAAGGCTTTCTTCACGCTTTCTACAAAACCGGGTTGGGCCAGTTGTGCCGCGCTCACGTTGACGGCCATGGTCCAGTGCGCGGTGGCGGGGTTGCGGCTCCAGTGCGCCAATTGTTGGCACGCAGAGTCCAACACCCAGTAACCCAGGGGCAGGATCATGCCGGTTTCCTCAGCGAGGGGAATGAAGTGTGCCGGCGACACCAAACCCCGTACCCGGTGGTTCCAGCGCACCAAGGCTTCTGCGCCGGTGCAGTGGCCGCGCGCGTCGATTTGGACCTGGTAGTGGAGCACAAACTCGTTCCGCTCGATACCGACTTTGATCTCTTGCGCCATCGCCGCATGGGTCGCAGCAGCGGCCTGCATCACCGGGTCGAAAAAGCGGGCTGTGTTTCTGCCGGCCGACTTGGCCTGGTACATGGCAACGTCAGCTTTTTTGAGCAGCTCGTCGATCGTTTCGTGGTCTTCGAAAAACACCACAATCCCGATGCTCGGCGTGCTGTTGTGCAGGTGTCCGCGCATGCGGTAGGGTTGCGCCAGCAAATCCAGGATCTTGTGTGCCACAAACTCGGCATGGCTCGCCGCCTCGTTGGGGTTGGGGCTCAGGTCCTCCAGCAACACCACAAACTCATCGCCGCCCAAGCGCGCCACGCTGTCACCCTCGCGGATACACATGCGCAAACGGGTCGCCACTTGTTGCAACAGTTCATCGCCCACGTCATGGCCCAAGGTGTCGTTGAGCAGCTTGAAATGGTCGAGGTCCAGGAACATCAGCGCCCCATGACGGCCGTGGCGCGCGCTGTTGATCATGGCTTGCCGGACCCGGTCCATCAGCAGGCGCCGGTTGGGCAGGTTGGTCAAGGGGTCATAAAACGCCAGTCGCCGGATTTCTTCCTCGTCGTGGCGTTGTTGGGTAATGTCCCGCAGCGTCACCACAAAGGTTTCGGGTTCCGAAAACGGAATTTTGGAGGCCGACAGGCTGATCGGCCGCAACTCGCCGCCCTTGTCGAGTCCCCCCACCTCAAAGTTGCCGCCTTGCGTGATTTCTGCCGCATGCAGCAGCTCGAGGTGCCCTTGCGCATCCGCGGGCAGCGTTGTGCCCAAAAGATCGTTCAGGTGCTGCGGTTGCTCGGTCTCCGCATCCAGACCCATCATGCGGCACGCGGCGTTGTTGAAGGTATGGACCCTGCCCGTGCGGTCCACGGTGACCAGCCCGTCCACCATGCTGTCCAGAATGGCTTGCCGGTACAGGCCTGCCGCGACCAGCGCGCGCTGGTCCCGCTGGATTTTTCGTTCGTTTTTATCGCTCTCGATCGCCAGGCTCAACAAATAAGCACTGCGTCGCGACGCTTGCAGCTCACTGGCCGTCGGAACGCGGGGCTCCCGGTAATAGTTCGCAAAAGTGCCGAGTACCCGGCCCTTGGTCGAGCGAATCGGCATGGACCAGCAGGCCCTCAGCTGATGCTTTGCGGCCAGTTCCCGGTAGTCGGTCCAGAGCGGGTCAATGGTGATGTCCGATACCACCACCTCTTCGCCCATAAACGCGGCAGTGCCACAAGAGCCGGCCCGTGGGCCGATGGGCGCGCCATGGATAGCTTGGTTGTATTCGACCGGCAGGCTGGGCGCTGCGCCATGCAGCAGATGCCGCTCTTCCTCATCCATCAGCAACACCGAGCCGATGGCGCCCGGAAAGATGTGTTCGAACCGCGCAATGAATTCCGACATGATGTCCACCAGCGGCACGCTGGAGGCCAGCATCTCCAGCAGGCTTCTTTCGGCCGCGTTTTGCTGCTGCAACTGGTGTTGCTCGGTGACGTCGATGCTGGTGCCCACCACAAAGGCGGGCTTGCCATTCGGATCAAATACCGGCGTCAGTGTCGTTTGGATGTGTCGCGCAGAGAACTCGGCTTCCAGCTTGAACAAGTCCTCTTGGGTAATAGTTCGGCCTTGTTGAAAGGCCTGCTGGTCTTGCTCGGTAAAGAACCGGATTTGCTCCTCGTTAAACCCGGTTTGCGGGTTCCCGTTGCCTGCCGGGGCACCCAGCTGGGTCTGCCATGCCTTGTTGACGTAAATCAGCTCTCCCACAGCGTTCTTGATGAACACCGGCTGTGGGATCGCATGCAGCAGGGCTAACAGCGCATCGTGATCCAGCGTCGCGAGTTTGGAGAAAGGCATATCTTCCAAATCATGGTGGTTTGCATCCCTATGGTAGCTGGAATACCTGGATGGCTCGGGCCACTGATGCGGTGCTGTCTGTGAGCCCGTCCGCGGAGGCGGCAGACTCTTCGGCCAAAGCGGCATTTTGTTGGGTCACGGTGTCCAGCTGGGTCACCGCCTCGTTGACTTGGGCTATCCCGATGGCCTGCTCCTTGGCGGCATTGGTGATCATGTTGATGAGGTTGCCCACTTCCTGGACCTGCGCCACCACATGGTCGATGGTTTCGCCGGCACTGCGCATCTGGTTGGAGCCTTCAGAAATCTGCTCGGACGACTGGGCAATCAGCTCCCGGATCTCTTTGGCGGCTGTCGCGCTGCGCTGGGCCAACGCCCGCACTTCGCTGGCCACCACCGCAAAGCCCCGGCCTTGCTCACCGGCCCGGGCCGCCTCAACGGCAGCGTTCAGCGCGAGGATGTTGGTCTGGAAGGCAATGCCTTCAATCACGCCAATGATGTCGCGCATTTTGCTGGAGGAGCGGTCGATCTCTTCCATGGACTGAATCACTTGGTGGACCACCTCACCGCCGTTGGACGCGGCTTGGGTGCTGCGCGCGCTTTGCTCGGCGACACGGCTGGCGGTGTCTGCAGTTTGTTTGACCGTGCTCGAGAGCTCTTCCATCGAGGCTGCGGTTTCTTCCAGGCTGCTGGCCTGAGATTCGGTACGCCCTGACAAATCCATGCTGCCCGATGCAATCTCTTTGGCAGATTTGGTCAGGATGTCTACTTCTTCCCGCACATCCCCCACCACCGCGCGCAGGTTGATCTGGATCTGGTGCAGCGCACCGATCATGTCGCCCAAAGGCGGCGGATAGTCGCTGTTGACGGAGCTGCGCAGGTTGCAACCGGCAAGGTCATAGGCAAATTGTTGGGCCGCGCGCATTCCTGCGGTCAAGCGCACCCTGAACCAAGTGATGACCCCTGCAGCCCCCACGATCAACGAGGCCAGCTGGGCCCAGAACAGCGTGCTGCCTTGCAAACCCAAGAAACCGGGCACCATGCCGATGCACAACATTCCCAAAAGCGCCAGGCCCAAGCGGGTGGTTAAATCCATGCGACCCAAGGCACCGGGCCACCCTTTGATTCCACGGTAGTGGACGTGTCCGCCCCGCAAATAGACGGTGGACTTGCCTGACTTTTCTTCATCCCTCAACTGAGCGTAAAGGGCCTCTGCCGCGGCGATTTCCTGGCGGCTTGGCTTGACCCGTACCGACATATACCCCTTGGGTTTGCCGTTTTCCAGGACCGGCGTGACGTTGGCTTGCACCCAGTAGTGGTCACCGTCTTTGCGCCGGTTTTTCACCAGGGCAGTCCATGGGTGGCCATGGCCAATGGTGTTCCACATATCCCGGTAGGCGGCAGGCGGCATATCCGGATGGCGCACCAGGTTGTGGTTCTGGCCGATGAGCTCCTCGTAGGTGAATCCGCTGGTCTCCACAAAGGCATGGTTGCAATGGGTGATGACGCCTTTGCTATCGGTCATCGACACCAGCATTCGATCGGCGGGATAGTCGTACTCGCGCTGAGTCACCGGTAAGTTCACACGCATTGATCATTCCTCCTGGAGCTAGTGGTTTGGCTTCTGTCAATACGGCTTTATTTAGCATCCGTTGACCATTTGAAGTCAATGCCGATAAACGTTCGATTCACTCGCTTTATGCGTTGACTTGATCTTGGTCAATTTCAAAAGCCGGGCACCCAAAATCCATGCAACCAAAAGCCAAAATGTGTGCTAACCGCAGCAGAAGTCGTTCATGAGGTTGGCCCAAGAGTGCGGTGCATTCAGTCGAAAAGCCAGCCGGTCTCGGGGGGGGCTTCACGCTTCTCGGAAGCGGCGTGCGACGGATCTAACGCAGCCAGTGCGCCCACTTTCACCCCAAGCAACCTGAGCCGGCGTTGCAGTGGAGCGCGTTTGAGGCATTGGCCTGCAATGCGGCGTATGTCTTTCGCATCGGCGGTGAAATAGTCCACGGTGATGTCGCGGGTGACGCTCTTGAAGTCATCAAACCGCAGTTTGATGCCCACGGTTTTGCCACGGTAGCCCTTGCGTTGCAGGTCTTCCGCCACCTGTTCACACAAGCGGGTGAAGATGGCGCCCAGCTCGGCCTTGTCGCGCACCGCATGCAAATCACGGTCAAAGGTCGTCTCGCGGCTCATGCTGACCGGCTCGCTTTCGGTTTCTACCGGCCTGTCGTCTTGCCCGTGGGCAGCGGCGTGTAGCCAGGCGCCGGTGCGGGGCCCAAAGGTGTCCATCAGCCATTGCAGCTCTTTGGCGGCCAGTTGGCCAATGGTTTCGACGCCGTGTTTTTTGAGCTTCTCGTCCGCTTTGGGGCCAATGCCATTGATTTTGCGGCAGGCCAAGGGCCAGATCATGGTCTCCAGATCACTCTCCTGGACGATGGCAATACCGTTGGGTTTGTTGAATTCGCTGGCCATCTTGGCCAGCAGCTTGTTGGGCGCCACCCCTACCGAGCAGGTGAGGCCGGTGTCATCAAAAATGGCCTTCTGGATCAGCTTCGCCAAGCTCCTGCCCCCTTGGCGCTGGCCGCCGGGTACCGCGGTAAAGTCGATGTACACCTCATCGACCCCCCGGTTCTCCATCACCGGGGCTATCTCGGTGATGATGGTCTTGAAGCGCTGCGAGTAGTGCCGGTATTGCGCAAAGTCCACCGGCAACAAAATGGCTTGGGGGCAAAGCTTGGCGGCTTTCATCAGGCCCATGGCCGAGCCTATGCCGAACTTTCGGGCGGCATAGGTGGCCGTGGTGATGACGCCGCGCCCGGTATAGCCCCCCAAGAGCGGGAACTCTGCGACCGGGATGTCGTGCAGCGGCGTGTCGGCATACTTGACCAAGAGTGCATCATCCGCATGCCTGCGGCCGCCGCCAATCACCACGGGCAGCCCTTTGAGTTGCGGGTAGCGCAGCAATTCCACCGAGGCATAAAACGCATCCATGTCCAGGTGCGCAACGCGCCGCACAGGAGCGGCAGGCAGGGCAGGGGGGATGAGATCGTTCAGCATTTCGGCGAGCATAGCAAGCGGTGGCGGGGCGCAAACCGCACAGTGGTTTAATAGAGGGCAGGGAGATTCGGGGCCACTAAAACACAAGAGCGCCCCAAGCACTGAAAAAGCGGTGTTGTGAATCCACAGTCTTTTTTGAGTACCCGGCGCAGGCGTTTGCTAGGCAGCGGTGCGCTTGCCGTGTTCGGCAGCGCTTTTGCCCGGGCCAGCAATGCCTCGGAGGACCGCTTTGCCCGGTTCAGCGGGCAGGCCGTGTCATTCTGTGTACCTGATCACCCCCACTACGACGCGATGCTGCGCTTGTTGCCCCAGTTCACCGCGGCGACCGGCATCAAGGTGAACGTGGCCCGCGAAAACATCTTGCGCATGAAGCATGTGCAAGTGGCGGAAATGGCCAAGCCCCAGTCCGATTTCGATCTGGTGACCTACATCGTCACCTGGAAGAGCGAGTTCGTGAAAAAGAACTTGCTGTTGCCGCTGGAGCCCTTCTTCAAAGACAAGCAGCTGGCAGACCCTGATTACGCGTTTGCCGACCTGGTGCCGCGCTATGTGCAAAACATTGGCCTGGTGGGCGGCCCCAAGGGCTATTTGCCGGGTCCGGGGGCCCGTCTTTATGGTTTGCCCTATGGCGCCGAGACTTCGGTGCTGGCCTATCGCCGCGATGTGTTTGAAAAACACGGCTTTGCGCCCCCTCGCACCTATACCGAGCTCGCTGCACTGCTGGCCCCTTTGCGTGAGCGGACCGGCATGGCGGCGCTCACCTCACGCGGGCAGTCCGGCCACAACTGTGTGCACGCCTGGCTGCTGCACCTCAATGCGCTGGGTGGCCAGGTGTTCGATGAGCGCTGGATGCCCCTGTTTCACAAAGCGCCGGGTGTGCAAGCGCTGCAATTGCTCAAACACATTGCAGACACCGGCCCCAAGGGCATGGCTAACTTTTCGTACAACGACATGCTGGCGAGTTTTCTCCAGGGCGAGAGCGCGATGTACCTCGACTCTACGGCCGTGTTCGGCGCGGTCCGCAACTCACCGGTGTCCAAAATTGAAGGCAAAGTCAGCTATGTATTGCACCCCAAGGGGGTGCAATACGCCTCGCAATCCGGCGGGCTGGGCTTGGCGATTCCCCGCACCTCCGCCCGCCCGGAGGCCGCGTTTTTGCTGATGCAGTGGCTAACCTCCAAGGCGCAAGACAAAGCGGTGGTTAGGCTCGGTGGCGGGCCGACCCGGGTGTCGACGATGGAAGACGTATCGCTGGTGCGCATGTTCCCTGAGTTCGTGACCCTGAAAGAGCAGCTTCGCTACGCAAGCCCTGATTGGCGCCCCATCATCCCCGAGTGGGACGAGATCAACACCGGCCCCTTGGGCGCCGCGGTGCACCAAGGCCTGACCGGCGCCAAGCCGGCCGCCCTCGCGCTGGGTGACATTGTGCGGCGCGTCAACGAAATCATGACCGCAGCGGGCTACCGCTGAGCCGCACCGATTCGCTTCAATAGGTGCCCGGCACCAGAATGTTGCGGTCCACGTTCTGGATGTTGGTGTGGCCGCAGAAGGCCATGGTCACATCCAGCTCTTTGTGGATGATTTGCAGCGCCTTTGTGACCCCGGCTTCGCCCATGGCGCCCAGGCCATAAACAAAAGCGCGGCCGATCATTGTGCCCTTTGCACCCAGGGCCCAGGCCTTGAGCACATCCTGCCCGCTGCGAATGCCGCCATCCATCCAGACTTCCAGCTTGTCGCCCACGGCCGCCACGATGGGGGGGAGCGCGCTGATGCTGCTGGGCGCGCCATCGAGCTGCCGGCCGCCGTGGTTGCTCACCACAATCGCGTCGGCGCCGCTCTGGGCGGCCAATACGGCGTCTTCCACGTCCTGAATGCCTTTGAGGATGAGCTTGCCGCCCCATTTCTCCTTGACCCATTTCACGTCGTCCCAGGAGAGGCGGGGGTCGAACTGTTCGTTGGTCCAGGCGGCCAGGGACTTCATGTCGCTCACCGACTCCACATGCCCCACCAGGTTGCGGAAGGTGTGGCGGCGGGTGCCCAGCATGCCCAGGCACCAGCGCGGCTTGGTGGCCAGGTTGATGATGTTGCCAATCGTGGGGCGGGGTGGGGCGCTGAGGCCGTTTTTCAGGTCTTTGTGGCGCTGGCCGATGACTTGCAGGTCCAGCGTCAGCACCAAGGCGCTGCAGCGCGCAGCGCGGGCGCGCTCAATCATCTTGGCCATGGCGTTACGGTCCCGCATCATGTAGAGCTGGAACCAGAAAGGCGCAGTGGTGTTCTCTGCAATGTCTTCGATCGAGCAGATGCTCATGGTCGACAAAGTGAAGGGAATGCCGAACTTCTCGGCTGCCCGCGCCGCGTGGATCTCGCCATCGGCGTGTTGCATGCCGGTCAGGCCGACGGGGGCAATCGCCACCGGCATTTTGGCCGCGGTGCCGACCATGGTGGTGGCGGTGCTGCGGTTTTCCATGTTCACGGCGACCCGCTGGCGCAGCTTGATCTTCTGGAAATCTGCTTCATTGGCACGGTATGTGCCTTCGGTCCATGAGCCGGAGTCGGCGTAGTCGTAAAACATGCGGGGCACCCGCTTTTCAGCCAAAACGCGCAAGTCTTCAATATTCGTGATCACAGGCATGCAAAGTCTCCTTCATCGTTGCGGCATCGTAGTCCGCAGGCGGTGGTTTGCCCGTGAAATCCGCCCCGCGGCGCGTGAAATTATTGAAATCACCCGCCTTGCGCTGGTCTTAGGCCTGCTGTGGGGCGCCGTAGCGGCGGGTGCTGAGCCGCCTGCGGCTGCACCATCACCTTCATCTTCACCCCGTGTGTCTGAGTTCGCCTGGGTGGGCAGCGTGGCCGGTGTGTCGCCCGGCAGCGTGGTGCGTATCGCCCTGCCGGCTGATGCGCTGACCCGCCTGCAAAGCCGCGCCGGCCACGATGTGCGGGTACTCAACGCTGCGGGCGAGGTCATTCCTTATGCAGTGACAGGGATGGATGCGCCCCTGCGCCCTCGCCACGCGGTGCAGACCCGGGCCTTTCCCTTGTCATCTACCAGCACCCAAGCGATTGCTGACCTGCGTACCGAGGTGCAATTGCTGGCGGCGCTGGACCTGAAAGGCGTGTGGCCCCGCAACGCGCTGGTGCATCTGCAGCTGGCGGTCAGCCACAACCTGCAGGACTGGACCCCGGTGCCGGTGAAGGGGCCCTTGTACCGGTTTGATGGTGCCGACCCGCCGGTCAACACCGTCCTCGAGTTGGAAGAGCCACTGGCCGCAGAGGGGCGCTACTTGCGCATGACTTGGCCGGGGCACACCGGTGTCAAGCTTGCGAGCCTGACCGGGCGGGTGGCGGGCTTGCGCGCAGCAGCCAGCCCGGTGCGCGCCGAGTTAGGCGCAGGCGTTACCGATGGCACCTCGGGGCTGGTGTGGTCGTTTCCGTTTGCCACACCGGTGAGCGCGGTGCACCTGCACATGCCCCCAGGCGGCGAGCCGGTACCCCTGCGCATCTCGGCGCGCGGCGATCCCGCGCAGCCGTGGAAGTTGCTGGCCTCCACGGTGGTGTACCGCGATGAGCAGCCGGGCGGGCAGGGCATGAACCCGCCGCAGCCTTTGCCGGAGACGCCGATCGCACAGTTGCGCATAGAGGCGGGCAACGGCGTGCCTCTCCCGGCGGGCGGCCTGCGGCTGACTGCCGAGCTGGCGCCCTTGCAGGTGCTGTTTCGGGCCACAGGCCAAGGGCCTTACACCGTGGTGGCGGGAAGAGCTGGCACCGCGCAGGCTGCGGTAGAGCTGGCGAGTCTGATTCCCGGGCCGGCCATGGTGCCTGACATCGTGCCGCTGCGGCCCGTCAGGCAGCTGCGGGCGGTGCTGCCGGGTGCGCCCCAGTTGTGGGCCGCATCGCTCATGCCTGCACAGGGGGTGCTGCGAGGGCCGGTGTTGTGGGCGGCACTTTTGGCGGCGTTTGCAGCAGTTATGGCTGCCGTGGTGGGGCTGTTGCGGCTGGTGCGCCGCCCTTGACGCCAGCGCCTCGCACCTCCAGGCGCACCTGGTCAAGCACCTTGCCTTTGGCGTCCACGATCTGAATCACATGCCGCCCCGGCCAAGGCAGCCACAGGGCGGTGTTGCCTTTGGCGACCTGCTTGCCGTCGATCAGCCAGCGCAGATTGCTGCCATCGGCCTCCAGGCTCAGGCGCTGGGCTTGGGGCGGAATGTCGGGGTCCAGCGCGAGGATGGTGCCGCTGGTGGGCGCGGTGATGCGGGCCGTGTTCGTGGTGCTGTTGCTCGAGGTTTTAGCATCATTTGAGCCTCTGGCCCTCGTGGAATGTGCGCGAGTAGCTCCTTTTTCCATAGCAAAACTGCTCTGCTCAGTGCCGCTGATGAACCATTCGTTGCGGGGTGCTTCGCCCTCTACCGTCACCGCTTTTTGCACCAGGCCGGTAGGCGCTTGGGGCGCGCGGCTGCTTCGCTGCCGGTGTAGCTGGTTCATCACCGCGGCCCAGATAGGGGCGGCGCCGGTGGTGCCGCTCACGTCCCACATGGGGGCGCCGCTGGCGTTGCCCACCCACACGCCCACGGTGTAGCGCTGGCTGTAACCCACGGCCCAGTTATCGCGCATGTCTTTGCTGGTGCCGGTTTTTACCGCCGCCCAAAAGCGGGTGGCCAGCACGCTGTCGGTGCCGAAAGTGCGGGCACGCGCCATGGGGTCGCTGAGGATGTCGCCCACAATGAAGGCGGCCCGCGCATCCAGCGCCGGGCTGTAGGGCGGAGGTGCGCGACCCACGGTGAGGCGGGTGGGGCTGGCCCGGCCGCCGTTGGCCAGCGTGCGGTAGCTGTTGGTCAGGTCCAGCAACGTGGTTTCTGCGCTGCCCAAAGCCAGGCTGTAGCCATAAAAGTCGCCGCTTTCCTTGAGCGGCATGCCCAGTCGGGCGAGCTGTTTTTGGAACGCATCGGGCGACACCATGACCAGCGTGCGCACCGCCGGCACATTGAGCGAGGCGCCTAGTGCGGTGCGGGCCGATACCCAGCCTTTGAACTGGCGGTCGTAGTTCTGCGGGATGTAGAGGCCGCCACTCGTCTGGATCTGGGCAGCCGAGTCCTCCAATAAGGAGGCGGCGGTGATACGCCGCTCCGCCAGCGCCTGCCCGTACAAAAACGGCTTGAGCGTGGAGCCGGGCTGGCGCAGCGAGGTCACAAAGTCCACCTCGGGCGCGGCGCTCAAGGGGCCGCTGCTGTTGACCCAAGCCAGTACCTCGCCACTGGCGTTGTCCAGCACCAGGGCGGCTGCATCTTCCACATGGCGACCGGCCAGCTCGCGCAGCTGGGTTTGTAGGGTGAGTTGGGTAAAGCGCTGCAGGGGCGCGCTCAAGCTGCTGCGCACCGTGGTCGGGGCAGGCGCACCCTCGGGGCCTGCCGCACTGGCGGGGCGCAGCAGCTGCCGCGCCACATGGGGGGCCAAGCCCTCGCTGGCGGCAAACTCACGGCGGCTCAGGGTGCCAGATACCATCAGCGCGATGGCGTCGCAGCCGCTGGCCGCGCTGGTAGTTGCTGCTGTTTTTGATGTGGGTGTTGATGTTGCGGCAGGGGCCTCCAGGCTGCTGAGCACGCTGCAGGCGCGCTGTGCCACTTGGGCCTCTTTGGCATTGGGGGCGCGAATCAGGGCGGCTGTGATCGCGGCCTCACGGTTGTCCAGGCCATGTGGCGCTTTGCCAAACAGGCTGCGGCTCAGCGCATCCATGCCCACCAGCTCACCACGGAAGGGGACCAGGTTGAGGTAGGCCTCCAGAATCTGGTCTTTGCGCCAGCTGCGCTCCAGGCTTTGGGCCGAGAGGGTTTGCCCCACTTTTTGCACCACGCTGCGGCCGCCGCCGCCGCGCCGCAAGTCTTCATCCAGCAAACCCGCGAGCTGCATGGTCAGCGTGGATGCTCCGCGGGTGCGGGTGTTCCACAGATTGCCCCAAGCCGCGGCGGACACGGCCCGCCAGTCCACCCCGCTGTGCTCGTAAAAACGCTTGTCCTCGCTAAGCACCAGCGCCGTGCGCAGGGCGGGCGACACATCGGCCAGCGCCACCCACTGCCCACGGCGCACCGTGGCATCAGTGCGCAGGCGGTGCAGCACTTCGCCTTGGCGGTCGAGCAGCAGGGTGTCTGAGGGCCTGTAACTGGTCTTTACTTGCTCAAAAGTGGCATTGGCGCAGGCAGATCCTGCGCTGGTAGCTATCAAAATAGTAGCAATAGCCAGGCGCAGATTGTCTGTAGCCTTGGTGACCTTGGGCACGGTGTGCCGTGGCCGGTCTGCGTAAACTGTGTTGATCTGCAACCCACCCACCTTTTGCTCTTATGTCTAACGCCGCACCCTTGTTCCAGCCCTTCAGCTTTAAAGGCTTGAAGCTGGCCAACCGCATTGTCATGGCACCCATGACCCGTTCTTTCTCGCCCGGCGGTGTACCCACCCCGGCCGTTACCGAGTATTACCGCAAGCGCGCTGCTGCCGCGGTGGGGCTGATTGTTTCTGAGGGCACGGTGGTGCAGCGGCCGTCTGCTTCCAATGACCCGGATGTGCCGCACTTCTGGGGCGATGCCGCTTTGGGCGCTTGGCAAGACGTTATCAACTCAGTGCACCAGGCCGGTGGCGTGATGGCGCCGCAGCTCTGGCACGTGGGCGCTGCCCGCAACCCCCGCACCACCTGGACAGCGCCACCGCCGGTGGATTCGCCCTCCGGCCTGTCGCGCCCCGGTAAAGCCTTTGGCGAGCCGATGACCGACGAAGCCATTGCCGACACCATCGCCGCATTCGCCAAAGCCGCCGGTGCGGCCAAGCGCCTGGGCTTTGACACCATCGAACTGCATGGTGCCCACGGCTATTTGATCGACCAGTTTTTCTGGGAAGGCACCAACCAACGTACCGACAAATACGGTGGCGACTTGGTAGCCCGTGGCCGCTTTGCGGCTGAAATTTTGAAGGCCGTGCGCGCCGAAGTGGGGCCCGACTACCCGGTGATCATCCGCCTGTCGCAATGGAAGCAACAGGACTACAACGCCCGTATCGCCCAGACGCCTGACGAGATGGCCGCTTGGCTGCAGCCACTGGCGGATGCGGGTGCCGACATCTTCCATTGCTCGCAGCGCCGCTTCTGGGAGCCGGAGTTTGAGGGTTCTGACCTGAACTTTGCCGGCTGGGCCAAAAAGCTCACCGGCCGCCCGACCATCACCGTGGGCTCAGTGGGCCTGAGCGGCGAGTTCATTGCCTCGTTTGGCGGCGAAAGCTCCAAGCCTGCTTCGCTGGATGAGTTGATGCGCCGTTTCGACCGTGGCGACTTTGATTTGGTAGCCGTGGGCCGCGCACTTATCAGCGACCCGGACTGGGCCCTGAAAGTGCGCGACGGCCGCATGTCCGAGCTGTCGGACTTTTCGCCCGCAGCGCTGGGAAGCTTGGTCTAGGTTCTGCCGGCAGCGCTGTCGCTGAGCGTGGGCGATCAGAAGTTCAGTTCTTTGTCCACGTCGGCGGTCTTGCGGCGGGCCATGGCCAAGTTGGACTTGTTTTTGTCCAGCACAAAATAAATGAACACGCCTTCTTTGCGGGAAGAGGGGCGAATGATGTGGTACTGCTTGCCTAAGGTGATCAAGATGTCATCGATCACGTCATTCAGGCCCAGAGCGCGCATGACCTTCATTTTGGAGCGCACCACTTCCGTGTTGCCTGCAGCAGCCACTTCGAGGTCCACACCGGAGCCTGCGCTGCCGAGGATCATGCCGCTGGTGGAGTCCACAATTGCTGCGCACATCGAGCCGTCCGTGGTCAACAGCTCTTCTAGGGTTTGGTTGATAGTTGCCATGTCAAAAGTCTTTCAGTTGTTCAAACATCAAACGCTGCGGTTTCTTTTATTTTGACGAGTGCCCCGCAGCTACGCACAAGCTGGTGTGCCCGGTGGAGTTCCTATTGCGCCTCAAGGATGAGTCGTAATTGGTGAATCCTGTTTCTCCACTCCGGCAAATTCAATAGTTGATGGCTTTCGCAAACGGTGACAAACACCATGTCTGCGCCGCAATCGGTCAACATCACGCTGTCAGATTCGTGGGTCAGCGTGCAACTGTCCAATGCTCCGAAGCCCTCAAACAACGGTTTCATGCGGAGGTGAAGCCGCCAGTAGTCGCTCGCGGCTTCTGCCATTGCAACAAAGTTGTCCAACTCTCCGGCGGCATGCCACACCATGCCCGCCGAAATCTCCACAACAGCGCATCCTTTGACTCCGGGGGTTTTGGCCATGCTGTCAATTTTTGCCCGGATGTATTTGGCATTCATGCCGTCAGCAGGGTTTGGGCCATGGTCCGCCCGCGATAGGCTACCTGGGCCAAAACTCCGGTGGAATCGGAGACCACATTCACAATCAATTGCACGTCCTTGCGGTTCACAGTGAACACTTGCACAAAGCCCTGATCCGAATTGATGACCACGCTGTTGGCCGCACCTAATGAGGTTTCTTGGGCCACCACGGCACCAATTGCTGATATGGAGCTCGCCATAGCGGCAATCCGAGAAGCGTCAATAGTGCCGGTGGTCGCAGAAGCAATGTCAAAACCATCGATCGTTGCAATCACAACCGCTTTAATGCCGGTGAGTTCGTTTAAAAAGGCTTGTGCTTCTCGCACCGCTAGGTTTTTGAGCAGGGGGCTCACAGCGTGGGATTGGGTCATGGGCGGGTTGCGGTGTATGCGGCGATGGTGTTTATTCAATCCATAGCCTCTACTTGCATCAGCAAGGAGTCGATGAGGAGTAGCACGTCGGAACGTCGGCGCACATCTACCGGGATGATCGGGATCAAGTGGTTGTGTTCAAACAGGAAATCGGCGTAGTCGTCGATTGACGGGGACAGATGGGTTTCAGTCCGGCCTACGCCAATCACGCAAGGGCTGTTCTGTAGCTCTTTATGAAAACCTTCGAGGTATTTGTTCAGGTCTTGCAGGGGAGTAGGACGTGAGTTATCCACCAGAATAATGATTCCCAGCGCATTGGTGGCCAGTACGCCCCACAAAAAATCAAAGCGCTCTTGTCCGGGGGTGCCGAATATCCGCAGCCTTTCCCCGCTGTCGAGCTGCACCGTACCAAAATCCAGCCCCACCGTGGTTTTTGCTTTCGTATGCGTGGTGTCAGTATTGACCACATCCGTGGTGATAGGCGGGGTATCACTGATAGCCGCTATGGCGGTGGTTTTACCGGCGCCCATAGTGCCTGTGATCAGGATTTTGTGTTCTCTCATGGGTGGAGACCTCTCAGATCCCGAGCTTGCGCCGGATGGCAGAGAGAAAGCTGCGCTTTTGCTTCTGACGCGGAGCTGCGCAGGTGGCGGTGCTCAGACGCGGCACACTTACAGTAGGGGTAGCCAACGCCACGTTAACGATTCCAAAGCTTTGTAGCACTGTAATGAAGGCCTGCACTTCTGCCACGGCGATGCCTGAGCTTTGTGACAGCTGCTCTATTGAAAAGGGCTTGCGGCTGATCAGGTTGGCCAGCCGGATGCGATCTTTGCTGTCACGCAGAACCGCTTGCGGGGGCCAGCGCTTGAGTTTGTATTCTTCAGTGTTTGGCGTGCCCGCCAGAGCACCATGGATAGTGCTGGACGATAGCGTTGCTGCGGTGATCGGGCTTTGCAGGTGAGCCGGTGTCCGCTCGACAACTGGTGCCAAAGGCGCAGCATGGGTCTCAGCGAAGGAGCCGAACACATCGAACGGTTCGGGCATCAGCTCTCCGAACACAGTCGGCTGAAGTTGGTTTTGCAAGCCGAGCAGCAGCGCTTCGAGTTGGTCGGCTTCTATCGGGCGACTCAAAGCGCCGGCTGAAGCAGCTAAGCCCTGCGGTAACACATCGATCACCACCGCGCAGCGTGCTTTTGCAACTGCATTCGCGCAGAGCAGGGCATCGAAAGGGCCCTCTACCGCATACTCCCACGCGAACTGGGCGTTGCCTTTGAGCAAGCGCAGCAAGATACGGACGCGGCTGACTTCGGCGCTTTCCAAGCCTTCAATTCCGAGTTTTAGCGCAGTCATGTCCTTGGGTCCTGTGGGGTGATTGGGGTGTGGGGGAAGTGTAGGGAGCTTGGCCCGACTTACAAAGTCTTGCTTATTTAGTAATGTGACTTTGTTCCGCTTGGTTGCGGACCAATTACGCGATTTTGCTGGTTATCGCAAAGCGGGGTGAGTTTGGGGGTGATTTCACCCCCAAATCCACACATTTAACGGATCGAAATGGGCGCTAAGGCCAAAACGTCTGCAATGGGTTCGGGTTGATGTAGGTAGTAACCCTGTACGAAATCGATGCCAATAGCGCGAACCCGTTCAAGAACCTCTGCCCGGTCTACGAATTCGGCAACAGTTTTAACACCTACGACTTGGGCCACCGCTGCAAAACAGCGGACTGCTGCGTCGTCCAAAGGGTCGTCAATGACGTCGCGGATGAATTGCCCATCAATCTTGAGAAGATCAACGCTCAGGTTCTTCAGGTAGCCAAAGGATGACGCGCCGGCCCCAAAGTCGTCCAGTGCAATGCGCAGGCCGAGCTTTTTGGCTTGCTCGACAAACACACTGGCATCCGCCATGTTGGTGACAGCCGCGGTTTCGGTAATTTCGAGGCAGATTCGCTGGCAGATAGCCGGGCCGGCGTTTTGCAGCATCTCAAACGCCTGGCGGTGGAATGCCCTGTCGCCGATAGATTGCCCCGAGAGGTTGACGCACAAGGTGTCAATGCCTGACAAATACGGCGTATCCCGCAGGCACTGGATGGCGTGTTTGAGCACCCAACGGTCGATGCGCGATGCCAAGTGGAATCGTTCTGCCGCGGGCAGGAATGCGCCGGGTTGCACCAGGCTTCCGTCGGTCTCGCGCAAGCGCACCAGCACCTCTGCATGGAGACCATGCACGCCATCGTCCAAGGCAGTGATCCGCTGTGCGTATAAGACAAACCGGTTTTCGTCCAAGGCTTGTTCAAGGCGGGCGGCCCACTGCATTTCGCCGTGGCGGGCGTGCATCGCAAGATCGGTGTCAAACCAGGCGTGTACCCGGTTGCGGCCCGCGTCTTTGGCAGCGTAGCAAGAGATGTCTGCAGCTTGCATGGCGGCGGCGACATTGGCCCAACGGTTGTCTACCGGCACCAGGCCAATGCTGGTTCCGATGCGGAATCGTTTGCCGTCATGGATGAAGCGGAAGTCGTCCATGCGCTCACAAATTTGCTGCGCCACGCGTTGCGCGTGCTCTGCGGAGCAATGCTCCAAAATCACCCCAAACTCATCGCCACCCAAGCGCGCCAATGTGTCACGGGTACGAACCACCTCGCTCAATAACTTGCTCACTTGCTGCAGCAGCTGGTCGCCCACGGAGTGGCCGCAGGCATCGTTGACGAGCTTGAACTGGTCCAGGTCAATGAACAAAAGCGCGTGATTGCTCCGGTCTTCGTGGGCCCGGTTGAGCACATTGCGCAGCCGCGTTTCAAACTCGGTCCGGTTGACCAGGCCGGTGAGGGCATCGTGGGTCGCGCGGAAGCTCATTTCGCCGCTAAGACGGCGCTGTTCGGTGACATCGTGAAACACCAATACGACGCCCAGAATCTCGCCGCTATCGCTGCGGATGGGAGCGGCCGAGTCTTCGATACCGTACTCCTCGCCTTCACGGGAGATCAAAACGGTTTGGTGTGCCAAGCCGGTGGTTTTTCCTTGGGCCAGGCAGGTGGTCACCGGGTTTTCTGTGGGGGCGCGCGTCTCTTCATTGACGATATGGAACACATGGCCGATGGGCTTGCCCTTGGCTTCGGTGTTCAGCCAGCCGGTCATCCGCTCTGCCACCGGGTTGAGCCAGGTGATCTCGCCCGCTGCGTCGGTGGTGATGACTGCGTCGCCGATGGACTGCAGCGTGACGCGCAACAGCTCGTGCTGGCGTGCAAGGTCTGCTCTGATGTTGTGCAGTTTGGTGATGTCTTGAAACGTGCCGACCAGGCGCACCGGTGCGCCTTCGTGGAATTCAGCAGCGCCGACGGCGCGCACCCAAATTTCGGTGCCATTCGCCTGGATGAAGGGGAGCTCCAGGTCCCAGCCCTCGCCAGTTGCCATCGCCGTCTCGACGGCGGCTTGTATTTTGGGTCGGGCTTCCGGCGCGTAGAAGTTAATGGCTGTGGCGACTTCCGGCACAAAGTCAGGGGGCACCCCGTGAATTTCATGGGTCTGGCCTGACCAGACCAGTGCGCCCGTGGCCAGGTCCAGTTCCCAGCCACCCACGCGCGCCACTTGACCGGTGCGCTGCAAGCGCTGCTCGCTTTGGCGCAGCGCGTCGTCCTGGCGTTTGCGTTCGGTAATGTCTTCTACCGAGCCCACATAGCCGGTTACGTTGCCTGACTCGTCTTGATTGGCCCGCGCCCGCGCCCGCACGGTGCGGACTTCTCCGTCGCCGCGCGAGATGCGGAATTCCGCGTCAAACTCAAGCCGCAGCTGGGCGGTTTGTTGCCACTCGGTGAATACCGCACCCTTGTCATCGGGGTGCAGGGCCTGCATCCATCCGTCGCCCAGGCTCTGGTGGTAGTCCAAGCCGTAAATCTCTTGCCAGCGGGAGTTGGTATAGGTGCAGGCGCCTTGCGCATCGGTTGCAAAGACGCCAAGCGGGGACACCTCACTCAATGCTCGGAAGCGCAATTCGTTCTCGGCCAAGATTTGTGCGGTTTTTTGAGCTTCCAGATGCAGCTGCCGCTCGTGTTCAATGGCACGGCGCCCTTCGAGCGCATGCACAGCGGCGGCAGCCAGGTGCGACAGAATTTCGCGCTGTTGCTCCGTGAGTTGGCGGGGTACGCTGTCAATCACACAAAAGGTGCCTGCACGGGTGCCGTCACCCAGCCGCAAGGGGGCGCCTGCATAAAACCGGATGTCGGGGTTGCCGGTGACCAAGGCGTTGTCGGCAAAGCGCACATCTGCGGTCGCGTCAGGAACCTCCAAAATTTCATCGCCCAAAATGGCGTGCGCGCAAAACGCGAGTGCGCGGGGCGTCTCCGTGACGCCGGGAAGCCCGACATTGGCTTTGAACCACTGGCGCTCTGTATCTACCAGGCTGATCAACGAGATCGGCACATTGCAGACCACCGCCGCTGCTTGCACCAAGGCGTCGAATGCCTGCTCGGGCGCAGTGTCAAGAATGCCGAGGTCGTGAAGGGCCGCGAGTCGTCGGGGCTCGTTGTCCGGAAGGGGGGCTTGTGGCATGTCTGCAGTACTCCGAAAGCGACAACGCGAGGGGCTCGCGTTCGACTAAGTTTGCGAATTTAACAATTTTTCAGAGACTTTGGGGGATTGAATGCCGACATCAACCTGCAGCTTGCTCTTTTTGCTTATCGGCAGAACCGCCCCTTCGCTGAAACACAGCAGCCAAACTGCTCACAGCCAATAGATGGCAGCCAAGCCCAACACTGCGGGCACGGTCTGGATGTACAGAATCCGCACCATCACCGTCACCGCACCCCACACGCCTGCCACCGCTACACAAGCCAAACCAAATAAGGCAAAAGCCTTGGCAATCGCCGGGTCGGGGTAGACCAGGCCCAGCAACAGGGCCGCGGCCAAAAAGCCGTTGTAGCAGCCCTGGTTGGACATGGCCGCCTTGCGCGACTCCACTTCTGAGGGCGGAATGCCAAATACCTTTACCCCCCGGCTCTTGTAAAGCACGGTTTCCAGCAGAAAGATGTACACGTGGATCAGGCAGACCAGCGCGATAAGAACTTGGGCGACTATGGGCATGGAGGTATTCCGGTTGATGGAGTAGATTGATGAAGTGAGTTAGAGAATACATAATCATGTTATGTTTGTAAAGTGCGACCTTATCATCTCCGCTAGCTATGACTGAAATACCCACCAAACGCGACGGCCGCAAAGAAAACGCCACCGCCACCCAAGCCGCACTGCAAAGCGCCGCGCTGCGCTGGTTCAGCGAACAGGGCTTTGAGAAAGCACCGGTCGGCAGCATCTGCGCGGATGCCGGCGTGACCGTGGGCGCGCTGTACCACCACTACGGCGACAAAAAAGGCCTGTTTGCTGCGGTGGTGGAGCAGGTGGACGCGCAGTTGGTGCAAGCTGCCATGGCAGCAAGCCAAGCCGTTATCGCGAAGGGGGGAGACGCTTGGGACGCATTTTTGGCCTCCATCGACACCGTGCTGCAAGCCGGCACTAATGCACCCATGCGCCGCCTGATGCTGGTCGATGCACCCGCGGTGCTGGGTACCCAGGTGTGGGGCGACATCCGCCAACGCCAGGGTTTAGGCGCCATGCGCGGCAGCATCGTCGCCATTCAGGCGCATGGCATTTTTCAGGGGCACGATGCAGAGCGCTTAGCCCGCATCGTGTTGGGCGCGCTGTATGGCGGCATGGACTCCCTGCCGGACGATGAGGCTGGCGTGCAAGACGCGCTGGCAGATACCCGGCAGTGCCTGGTGGCCATGCTGGAAGGCTTGCGCGACAAGGATGTGAGATGACAGTTCAAACCACACTTCAACTCGGCACGGAGACCAGCACTGTGTTGTGCACGCAGGATGGCCATGTCGTTTTGCAACAAGAGCTGCCACTAGGCACCTCATCGCTGGCCCGCCAATGGATGCGCCACACACCGCCGACCCCGTTGGACATTGAACATGCCATCGAGCAGACCGAAGACGTGGTGATGCCGCTTGCTGCCAAGCTGGCTCGCACCGAGCAGTTGCAGCTAAGCGGCTCAGGTGCAGCGTTGATATTGCAAGGTGTGGGCGCTGAGCCAGACGCCGGATTGCACTGGAATTTGGATGAGGTGGAAGACCTGTTCAACCGTATCGCCATGGTGAGCCAAGGTAGGCCGATCGGGCATGAGGCCTTGCCTACGGCGCCGGAGTTTTATGCGGCGATGGTGATCGTGCGGGAGTGCTTGCACCACCTGAGGTTTGGTGAAGTGGTGGTGGGTAGCCAACCATATGCCACCGGCAGGATGAGGCAAGGCTGAACATCGACATGCCAGACACTGGCCTGGCTAACGGTGACACCACGAGCCTTGTTCTCCAGAGTACAAGAAACGACATTGCGTCTGCCCAAAATACGCGAACCAAATTCGGTGGCATCACCAAGCCTGCAACTGCAAAGCGCAGGAATGTCGTGTCCGAAGCTTCCATGTTTTGGCTGATTCTCCAGCTCGCAAAGACGGTGTAGCGAGCGCACACGCTGGTCGCCGCCCGGCTGAAGGCAATTCCCTGCAGCAGGCGGCGTTCAGCGTTTATGCGATGGCTGGCTCGCGAGTGTCAGCCAAAGCTACTGCAGCCGGAAAGTCCACTGGGATTTTGGTGGTGCTGTGCAGGTAGTTGCTGACTGTTTTGTCTCCAATCACCACCATCACATCCACCAGGTTGCCAGCATTCCATCCTGCTTCAAAAAACGCTTGCAGTACAGCGTCGTCAGCGTGGCCACGTTGAAGGGCGACGTTGCGTACCAAGCGTGCCAGCGCATCCAGACGCGCATCAAATGGTGCGACACCGGCGCGGATTTGCAAGATTTGATCTTCGGTAAATCCGACCATCTTGCCGATGACGCTGTGGGCGGCCAGGCAATACGCGCACTGGTTGACTTCGCTCACGGCCAAATTGACCACTTCGCGTGCCTTGACAGAAAGCGAGCTCTTGGCGTTCTGGAGTGCCAGGTAGGTTGCCAGCGCGTTATCAGAGTGCGCGATGGTTGCATACAAGTTAGGAACGAACCCCAGACCTTGCTTGAGGTTGTCAAACAGGGCCTGGTTGGCAGGAGAGACGCTGTCATAAGTGGGAACGTTTACGGTGGTCATCGGGTGTCCTTTCTAGACGGGTTGTTGATGGAATGAAGTGTCTTCTTGTTCCAAAAATGGCGGTAGTGCTTAAATTTGACTAATATTCATTCCTGGCGGGAATTAATTGGAGCCTTCAATGGATCGCTTGCAAACCATGCAAACTTTTGTGCGCGTCGTGGAAACCGGAAGCTTCTCCGCGGTGGCCCGCGAGCAGGCCACCACCCAGAGCGCCGTAAGTAAGCAGGTGGCCGCGCTGGAAAAGTATTTGGGCGTGCGGCTATTGGCTCGCTCTACCCGCGCGTTGACACCCACCGACGATGGCCTGCGTTACTTTGAGGAAGCGCGTCGTTTGGTGGGTGAGATCAGCGAGGCGGAAGCGCAATTGCGCCAAGGTGAGCGCACGCTCTCAGGCCCCTTGCGGGTGGCAACCTCAGTGGGATTCGGTTTGCGCGTTCTAATGCCGCATGTGCAGTCTTTCATGCGTTTGAACCCGCACGTCAAACTCGATTTCAAGCTCGACGATGGTTTTGTTGACCTGGTGGAGCAGGGTATTGATGTCGCCGTCCGATTGGGTACCCTGGCCGACAGTTCATTGATTGCCCGGCGCGTGGGAACTTCGCAGCGCTTGTTGGTAGCTGGCAAAAAATACGTGCGGTCGCTGGGTAAGAAGTCGTCGCTGCCGCGAGTGCCTCAAGACCTTGTGGACCACAACTGCATCGTCTACACCGGGCTAAAAACCCGCAACAACTGGGAGTTCAGCACCGCAGATGGGTCGTCGGTCACCGTGCGGGTACATGGAACATTGGAAACCAACAGTTCAGAGGTGCTTCGGGCGTCGATAGTGGACGGGGCGGGCATCGGGTACATGCCCGACTGGTTGTTTTCGGATGTGTTGGCCAGCGGCGACGTCGTAGTCTTGATGCCGGATTGGCAGGTCAAACCTATCCCGATTCATTTGATCAGCCCGGAGGCCCGCAAACACTCAGCCAAGGTGCGTGCTTTCGGGGATCATGTGGCCCAATGTTTGCAGTCCTCTTGAAGAGGTGTCGATGTGGCGCGCAAATTGCAGTCTGAATTTGGAAAAGGAGGACACATGAACGAACGACTTTTTTCGTTTGCGGGTGGTAACAGCGGGGAATGGGTGGTGCGGCAACAAACCACCCTGGTCGGGCCACCTATGGAAAACGTGACGCATGTGGCTGTGCGACCTGCCGGTCTCAATGTCGATGGGTCAAAGTGGGTCTTGAATGGCGTGACCAGTAACGATCGGTACGTAGAGCGCTCAGAAAAAGATGCACTGCTTGCCGTGCAGCAGGGCCTTGGGCGGTCTGCCACTCATTTGGCAGTGCTCATACCTATCAGGAAAAACGCAGCTTGGTGGGGCATGACCCAAGACGAGCGGCGGGCCATCTTCGAGGCGCAGTCCCGACACATTGCCATTGGCATGAAATACCTACCTGCCATTTCCCGGAAACTGCACCACTGCCGCGATTTGTCGTGCGCAGAGCCCTTCGACTTCCTGACCTGGTTTGAATTCGCGCCCGAACATGAACCCGATTTCAACGACATGTTGAAGGAACTGAGGGCGTCTCCGGAGTGGACCTATGTGGATCGCGAACTGGATATTCGCCTCGAAAGGTCTTGAACTTGTACAAGGTATGTCAGAGCAATGGTCATTCAGACATGACATTCATAGGGTCAGCCAAGGACGAACCAGCGGACAGGAAGCCTTGCCTACCGCGCCGGAGTTTTATGCGGCGATGGTGATAGTGCGGGAGTGTTTGCATCACCTGAGGTTTACTGGGGTGGTGTTGCAGGAGTAGCGTTATGGAGCGCGGCAAAGTCTCAGCTTGGTGCGCGTGGCATTGATAAGAGGTAGGAAGATGTCCAGTTCTAGCGGGGGATAGCGCTCGCGGATTTCATCTTCCGACTGGGAAGCGTCCTCTGCTAGAGGCTTCAGCGTAGCCAAACATGCCGCTTTATTCCCAATATGTAGTTGCGCCAATGCGAGGTCGTTGCGAATGCTGCTTTCTTCAGGCCAAGCCAAAAAACGCGCGCATTTTTCGAGCAACGGTGACAAGGTTGCAATGGCCTTGGGATAATCTTTTTTGTCATAACTGACTTTGAACCTGTTGCGAGTCTGGGCCATGCTCTTTCTGCCGCAATCCGATGCAGCGTAGAAGGTCCCTCCACCATATCCTGCCCGATAGCCGCAAAAACTGCTGCAGCCGGTATCTTGGTCATTGGTGTATCGATTGTTCATGTCAACCAGAACGTTGTGACCTTTACGTTTGAATGAGATAAAACAAACACTGTCCTCTATTTGGCTGGGCTCGTTGGAAATTGCGCCGCTGAAGTCGCATGTGCTAGCGTCTCTGCCAAAGGTGGCCAATGAAAACGTGCGATCTGGCTTGATGATGAGCAGACCCTGTCCATGCTCCATCACATATTCGCCCGGGGGGATTCGAGTATGGGCATACGTCGCGATCGACAACGTCGCTGCTAGCGCGATGAAAATGTGCTTCATATTGCCACCCCAGACCATGTGCGCGAGATCACCACATCGCCGCCCCCACCTTCACATTCACATTCACATTCACATTCTGCTCCTCCCCAAACATTTCCGGCGCATACATCGCTCCCACGCGTGAGGGCGACTGCGAGGACTCACTGATTCTGTCCAGGAGACTGGCTTTTTTCATATTTGCTTTCTTACCTGTGGCGCGTCAGTGCAAACCTGCGTTGCAGAGTTTGAGGTTGGTGCGTGTGGCGTGTGCAATACGAAGATAGATATCGACAAAAGTAGGCTCTGGGATTCCTCGCACGTTTTCATCGCTCATTTGCCCCAAGTCCTGCAAAGGCTGTAATGTTTTTAGACAGGCTGCAGCATCACCGCCGCGGAGTTGCGCCAGCGCCAAATCGTTACGTACATCCCACTCGCTAAAGCGGTTTAGGACAGTGGCGCAATCCGTCAACAATGGCAAAAGAGTTTGCGCCGCTGCGGAGAACTCCTTTTTGCCATATTGCTGTTTAAATTTTTTGCGTGCGACTTCCATTCCTTTGACGGTGCATATCGGGCTGGGGCGGATATAAAGGCCAGTGTAGCCTGCTCGCACACCGCAGCTGTATCGGCAACTTTCATGTTCGTTGTTCGTCACGTGAATGTTATTATCTTCTGGGGTAAAGGTCACCACACATTCGCTGTCAGGCAATCGAGCACGCTTGCTTTTTATTACACCTTCGATGCTGCAGGTGTGTGCGTTGCCACCTACGGTATCAATAGTGAAGTTTCCGTTAGCTTGGATGTTGAGTTCGCCATTGCCACCTTTGTACACGTAGCTCCCCGGAGGAATTATTTGCGCTTGTACAGTCAAGCTTAAGGAGATGAATGCCAAGGCAGTTAGCCATTTGCTCGGCCGCATCACTTCACCCCCATCACTTTCACCCGCGCATTCGGCGCCTCCCCAAACATCTCCGGCGCATACATCGCTTCCACACGTGAGGGCGGCAGCGAGAACTCGCCGACGTTGTTCAGGCGGATGGTGTATTCCATCTTGATCACGCCTTTGGGCAGGTACTCGTAGTAGCTGCGGAAGGACTCGAAGCTGCGTTCCTCAAATGCCGGCCAACCGTCGCCTTCGCGTTTCTCGCCTTGCGTGGCGATCTCGCTGTCGCGGCCTAGGCCGCTACCCAGAATCGTGGCGCCGCCGGGCACGGGGTCGGTGATGGCGACCCAGGTCATGTCGGCGCTGGCGTTCACTTCGATGCTGATGCGCAGCACGTCACCGCGCGTGTAGCTGCCGGCCGGCAGGCTCTTGTTGGCCTGCTCCACAGGAGTGATGGTTTTCTTGATCTGGTAGCCCGCAAAGAACGGTGCCTTCAGCTGCACCGCCGCTACCGACTGCAACGTGAGCCACGGCTTGCCCACGCCCTGGTGGGTCACGTTCAAGGTGTCCTTGACCGCACCTTTCTCGGCAGTTTTGCTCCAGGGCAGGAACATGGTGTTGTTCTTCAGGTTACCCGGAGATGCGGGCGCGCCAAACATCGTGGTCTGGTGTGCAGCGCCGGATGCATCGGTGGTCTTGATGCGCTCCACCTTGCTCCAATCCACTGCTGCAGAGCCTGTGCTCATGCTGGCCTTGGTGGTGCCGGCCACCGGTACCGCTTCAAACTTGGCGCTGAATTTTTCCAAGGCCAAGCCGCCCCACAGGTTGGCAGTGGTGGTGTGCCATGCGCCGTTTTGCTGGCGGCTGATGAAGCCGTTGGCCAGGCGGCCCATGTCGTCTTTCCAGGCCGGGTCGTCGAGCACGCTCAAGATCAGGCGCGCCGTGTTCACGTCGCCGTTTTGCATCAGCCACCACCAGTAATCGTCCTTCTCGGTGCTGAAGATCATCTTGGTGCCTTGGTAGCTGATGCGGCTACGCAGGATTTGGTTGGCCTCAGCCAGACGCTTGTCGCGCTCGGGCACATCGGTTACGCGCTTCAAGATGTTGAGCCAGTCGATCACCGCATGCGTGGGCCACTGGTTGGGCGCGATGGTGATGCTGTTGACCATGCGGCCTTGTGCTTTGCCGTAGCGCGACAGGGCTTCAATGGCGGCCAGCTTGCGCATGTCCAGGTCTTTGCGCGGGCTCCAGAACTCGCGCTGGATGCGGCCTTCCACAAAGGCAATGAGGCCACGCTCCATGGGCGCTCGGATTTCGTCGCTCAATGCAAACGCAGGGTCAATGCCTGCAGCCTCATGGGTTGCAGCCAGCAAGTAGGCGGTCAGCGTGTCACTGCCGCGATTGGCCTCTCCATCGCGCGGCGGGAAGTAGTTCGCCAGGCCGTCGCTGTCCAGGTAGCTCGGTATTTGCGCGGCCACGCTTTGCCACAGCTTGCCGTCACGCAGGCCCACGCTCTTGCTGGTCTTTTGTTCCAGGCAGGCAAAGGGGTAGAGCGCAAACCAGTCTTTCACACCGGGCAGGCCTTCGGCCAACTTGGGTTGCAGCGCCATCTTCAAGCCCCCACGGCCGGGCAGGGCATCGGCGGGTGCGTTCACGTCCATCGTCAGCGGCCCATCGATCTGCACCAGCGTGGCTTGCTGCACCGTGAGCGGCACGGCGGGGATGATGCGCTGGCGCGCCTTCAGGGCATCTTTGGCTCCGCTGATGGTGTCCTTGGCCTCAATCTCCCACAGGATGGCCTCGTTTCGGCTCAAGGCGAGCTGTGCGGGGGCAGTCACGTTCCATGCAACCTCACGGGCATCTCCCGCAGGTATATCAATGGTTTGTTGCTCTAAATTTAATAGCGTGGCGCGCGGGGTCACCAGCACCTTCATGGCCTGCTTGGTGGTGTTACGCAGTGTCAATTGGGCGCGGTACTGGTCGTCCTCACGCACAAGGGGCGGCAGGCCGCTGATGATCTGCAAATCTTGCGTGGCGCGGATGCTGGTGCTGCCAGTGCCAAACAAGCCGGTGGAGGCATCGGCCACCGCAACAATCTTGAAGGTGGTGAGCGCATCGTTGAGTGGCACCGTCACTTGGGCTTGGCCATTGGCGTCCAGCTTGAGCGCTGGCCTCCAAAGCAACAAGGTCTCCAGCAGCTCACGCGCGCCGCTGTGTCCACCACCGCCACCGGGTGCCACGGCCTTGCGGCCATAGTGGCGCCGGCCGATGATTTCCATTTGCGCGGTGGATGTTTCCACGCCCCAGCTGCGCCGCTGCAACATGGCATCGAGCAGGTTCCAGCTGCGGTTGGGCATCAGCTCCAGCAGGGCCTGGTCTACCGCGGCCACAGCCACTTCGGCGTTGGCAGCAGGTTGGCCGTTGGGTAGCTTGACGGTGATGGTGACCTGCGCCTTGCCGCGCACGGCGTAGCTTTCCTTGTCGGCCTTGACGCTCACATTCAGTTCATGCGCCTGCGTGCCCACGCGGATTTCGGCCACACCCAGCCGGAAGGCGGGCTTGCTCAGGTCCACCAGTGCAGTGGGCGCCACGTACTCGCGCCCCTCGTACCAGAAGCTGGTCCACCACTCGCGCGGAGCCTTGTAGCCCCAGGTGAAGAAGCTGTACCACGGCACCTCGCGCAGGCGGCCTCGCAGCACCAGTGCGCTCACATACACATTGGGGCCCCAGCCTTCCTGAATCTTCAGGTGGATGGTCGGGTCCTGGCCGTTGAGCTCCACCACCTCGGTGTGCACAATGCCTTCGCGCTCCACGGCAACCAACGCTGTGGCAAAGCGGAAGGGCATGCGCACCTGGAAGTTGGCCGTCTCGCCGGCTTGGTAGCTTTTCTTTTCGGGCAGCAGGTCGATGCGGTCGTTGTTGTCACCACCGAACCAAAGTTCGCCTTGCTTGGTCACATACACGCTGCTGGCCGCTTGGATGCTGTTGCCCGAGCCGTCTTTGGCGGTTACCACCAGCTCCACTTGGCCAGCTTCGTTGACTTCGGTTTCGCACAGCAGCAGGCCGCGGGCATCGCTCTTGCCGGAGCAGACGCTGCCCAGTTCTTTGGTACTGGTCTTGTTGTCGTAGGTGTAGAAGCCGCCCACCATGCGCTTGCGGGTGGTGGTGGTGATGCGGGCGGTGGCTTTCACCTCCAGCGCCACACCGGCTTGCGGTTTGCCGGACAAGTCCAAGGCGAGCGCGCGGAACTTGATCTTTTGTCCGCTGGAGACCCAGCCCTCGGTCTTGATACCGGCAATCACGCTGGCAGGCCATAGAGTCTGGGTGCTGCGTATGGTTTGCACTTCGCCGTTGGGGTCTGAGTAGGTGGCTTCCAGCAGCAGGTCTTGTGGTTGGCGGCTCTTGGGCACATCCGCAATAGTCAGCTTGCCGCCGCCGTTCTTGTCGAGGGTGATCGGCGTTTTGTCGGCGATGACACGCGCATCCGCGCTAGCCGTGTTTTCTTCTTCGCCTTCGTCTGAGCGGGCTTGCTGCCCCACTTGCGGTGGCGAGAAGCTGAATTCACTGAAGTCCGCAAAGCTCAGGCCTTTGGCTCGAACCAGGGCCGACACGCGCACCGGCAGGTTGACCGCGCCGCCACCAGAGACGTAGTTGATCTGCACATCCACCGGCACTTGCGTGGCGTTAACCAAAGGCTTTTTCTCGGTGGGGGTGACACGGCCTTCAAGCACCGGCAGGCGGAACTCTTCGACCCGGAACTCGCCGGTGTAAAAGTCCTGCCGCCCATTTCGCCCGGTGAGTTGCACCTGGTAAGCCCCCAGCTTGGCGCCCTGGGGGATGGAGAAGCTGTTTTCTGCACTCAAGCCACCAGTGGCAGTTTTCCGCCACTCCAGTGGCTGCGCGTATTGCTGGCCGCTGCCCATGTGGGTGATGAGTAGGGTGTCGGGCTTGGCATCCGGCAGGCCGAAGCCTTTGCTGGTCTGGGTGCGCAGTACGTGCTTCATGGACACGGTTTCGCCCGCGCGCAGCAGGGTGCGGTCGAAGATGGTGTGGGCTACTTCGTCGGGCTGGGGCTGGCGGCTGGTCGGCACGTTGAAGCGCCAGGGCTCAATGCCGCGGTTCCAGTCGCTCCAGGTAAAGGCCAGGTCTTGCACCGTGCCTTTGCCATCGGCCGCAGGCTGCGCGGCGCGGGCGCTCACAAAGTAGGCGCTGCTGTAGTAGCCGTCTTCCCCGTTGCAGCGGGGCGCTTGGGGCGACACGCCACTCAGGGTGGCAATGCCCTGGGCATCGGTCTGGCCACGGGCCACTTCTTGGCCCCGGCAATCGGACACCACGACTTGGGAACCGGCCACGGGCTTGCCCTTGTCCAGCGAGGTCACCCAGGCGAGCGCATTCTCGCGGCCCAGCTTGAAGTGAACACCCAGGTTGGTCACCAGTGCAGCGGTGCGGACATACATGGTGCGACTATTGCCGTAGCGCTCGTCCAGCAGGCTGGTGCCCAGCTTTTGGGAGGCGATCTCCACCACATGGAAGCCGGGGGTGAGGGGTATGCCCACCACCTCAAAAGGGCGTGGGTCCTGACTTTGGGGCTGGGGCAGGTCCAGCGTTTTGGCGCCGGGGCGGCCGTCCAAGAGCGAAAGCATGCGCGTTTGCACATAGTCGCGGTCATAAGGGGTGGACGGCTTGGGCAGCTTGGCGTCCAGTTCGCGGGCGGCCTGGCTGCGGGAGATGTTGGTGTCGTCGTAGCGCAGCACCTTGCGGTACCAGGCAATGATGTCGGCGTCCGTGCCCGGCTGGAAGGTGCGCACCTTGCCGGCAGGCGCCTTGGTCGCGGGGCCTTGTGCTGCAGGTTTGTCCTGCTCGGGGTTCAGACCCTTGACCTTGAGCGCAGCTTCGACGTTGCGCAAAGTCACCGGCAGCATCGCCACCCCATCGGGCTCGGCAAAGCGCTCCACGATGCCAAAGGGCGAGGCCGCAAACTTGGCCAGCGGCGGCATGGCAGCGGTGGCGGTTTTGAGCGGGAAGCTGTCGGCATTGCGCAGGGTGCGGCCGGACGCGTCTTTGAAGTCTTTGGGCAGGGTAATGGTGAGCTGCGCCTGCTCGGGCAGCCCGCCTTCAAAGCGCACGCTGTTGACCACGTTGTCTTCGTCACCACTGTCTTCTGCCAGCACGGGCTTGAAACTGTTTTTGCCGTCACTCAGGCGAATGGCTTGCAGCAGCTTGGCCGACACCGGCGCATTGAAGCTGAGCTGCAGCGGGCGGATGGGCAGACAGGCAGCCTGGGCGTTTTCCCGCTCGCAGCTGAAGGTGGCGGCAAAGGGCTCGCGCACCTGGTAGGCAAACTGGCGCTCCACCGTGTTGGGCACACCGGGGGTGGTGCCGGTGGCCGGCGTGGCCACACCCTTACCGAACACCACACTCACTTTGGCCGATGACGACAGGCGGCGCGCGCAAGACATGGTTACAAACGACAGCGGGTCGGCCTTGGCTGCCTCTTGCAGGCCTTGGGCTTGTAGCAATGCAGCCCGCTCTTTGCCTTCCAGCAGGCGGATGCTGATCTTCTCGCCCAGGTCGGAGGCCTTGCACCACACATTGGCTTTTACGCTCTCCAGCGTGGCAGGGCCGTTGAGCTGCAAGATAAAGAACTGCTCTTCGTCGATCCGGTTGCCCTGGTAGGGCTGGATGCTGCGCACAAACGGGCCGCCGCTATTGAATTTATAGCTGCTTCCGCCCGTCAAGTCTGCGCCTTTGGGTGATTTGAACCCGGGTTTGGCTTGCACCGTGCAGCGCACACCGGGGGGTAGGTCGCGGTCGAAGTCGTAGGCCCACACGCGGTCGTTCACCCAGCGGCCGGTGCCTTTGGTCACTTGGGCGTCACTGCAGCTCAGGGTGAGTGGGGCTTCGGCCTTGGGGTCGCCGAAGTTAACCGCACTCTCGTCAAACTTGGCCACCAGCTGGCGCACCTGAGCCACTTCGCCTTGGGGCGAAAGGCTGATGATTTGCAGTGCCTGGACGCTCCAGCTCAAGGCGGCCAAGCCGCAGGCCAGAAATGCATTTCTTGTTTTCATGGTCGCTCCCCGAAAAAGTGCGCTCAGCGTAGCCGAAAAAGGAGGCTGTCAAGTAACCATTCGGCGCGGTTTGGTAGCCGGTTTGGGTTAGATTCAAATTCAGTTGTAACGAGTTGAATCCAAGACGTAGTTGGCTGCGTACTGGGCTCAAGAATTGATTTTTTTGTCTGAATCTTCAACCTGGACGCGCCCATGAAACATTTACCCACTGCCATCGCCCTCAGCGCTGCCGCCCTGTGCAGCAGCGCCTTTGCCGACACCGGCAAGCTCTTGCTGACCGGGGGCGTGAGCTCCATCGACGGTGCAGCCGGCGGCGGCCTGACTCCGTGGGCCACCATCGGCACCAACGCCACCGAGGGCGAAATGGGCATCTCTGCCCACGTCAGTCGGGCGGCGGTGACCGACTACCAGCTCACCACGATGGGGGTGGCGGTTGCGTTTGACGACCGGGTGGAGCTGTCGTTTGCGCAGCAAGATTTCAACGCCTCGCCCGCCACGGCGCTGAATGGCTTGGGCTTTTCGGTGCAAAACGGCCAGCGCATCAAGATGGATGTGCTGGGGGTGAAGGTCAAGGTCGCGGGCGATGCGGTGCTCAACAGCGATACTTGGATGCCACAGATCGCGGTGGGGGTAGAGCAAAAGTCGGTGGATGCCGGCTCCATCAAGCCGGTGCTCGACTTTTTGGGGGCCAAAACCAGCGGTACCGACTTTTATGTGAGTGCTACCAAGCTCTTTTTGGCCAACAGCCTGTTGGTGAACGGCACCCTGCGCTACACCAACGCCAACCAAAACGGCCTGGTGGGCTTTGGCTCCAAAGACCCCGGCACCAACAGCGCCAGCTGGGTGCCCGAAGTGTCGGTGGCGTATTTGCTGAGCAAAAACGTTGCCATCGGCGCCGAGTACCGCGGCAAGCCCAACAACCTGCGCGCATTGGGCGCCGCAGCCGGTTTGAATGAAGGCTTGCAAGAAGACGCATGGAAAGACCTGTTCATCGCTTGGGCGCCCAACAAGCACACCTCTGTCACCTTGGCGTATCTGGACCTCGGCCGCATCCTGCCGGGTGTGACTTCCAGCCGCAACCAGAGTGGTTACTACCTGTCTGCCCAGTTCGCGTTTTAAGCCGCACCGAAATACACGCAAGGAATCGTTATGAAAACACTCGCAATCGCCGCACTGGTCGCTCTGAGCAGTTTGACCACCTTCAACACCCATGCCCAAACTGCAGCCCCTGCTGCAGTGGCCAAAAATGACGCGCTGTACCAGGCATTGGGCGGCAAGCCCGGCTTGCAAGCCTTGATGGATGTGTTTGTGGCCGGCCTCAAGGCCGACAAGCGGATCGGCGAACAGTTCAAAGACACCAAATCTTCCTTCCTGGCCTCTCAACTGGTGGACCAGGTGTGCATGGCGACTGGCGGCCCGTGCACATACGACGGTGCCGACATGAAGACCGCGCACGCGGACATGGGCATCACCCGTGCCAATTTCCATGCGCTGGTGGAAGTGTTGCAAGTCTCTATGGATGCACGCAACATCCCTTTCAGCACCCAAAACCAGCTGCTCGCCTTGTTGGCTCCGATGCACCGCGACATCGTGACTGCCAAATAACATGCACATTGCCAAATTCAAGCCGCACCTTCGGGCTGCGGCGGGTGCCATTTCTTTGTTTTTCGTCGGTCTGGCAGGGGCTGGCACCCTGGAAGTGCTGGTGCTCGACCGGGACGGCAAGCCCACCCCAGACGCCGTGGTGATCGTGTTGCCTGCCGCCAAGGGGGCGCCTCGCAACCCCTTGGCCTTGACCGCGGTGGTCAACCAGGAGAAGCAGCAATTTTCGCCCGCAGTCACAGTGGTGGGTGTGGGCGCAAAAGTGCGCTTCACCAATAGCGACCCGTGGAACCACCATGTGCGCTTGGGCACGCCCGGCGCGCCCGTGGGGGCGTCGGATGGGCAATCGGTCCTGCTGGAAGGCAAGCAAGACGGCAAGCCGGCCAGCTCGGCGGTTTTTACGATGGACAAGCCGGGCGCCTTGGGCGCAGCCTTGTTGGGCTGCTTTATTCACAGCCGCATGGGCGGCGCCGTGTATGTGGCGGAATCCCCCTGGACCGTCAAAACCAACAGCCAAGGCATGGCCATCCTAGAAGACGTGCCCGAGGGCGCTGCCAGCATCAAGGTGTGGCACCAAGCCCAGTTGGTTGAGAAAGCGCCGCTGCAAGTAAATGTGCATTCGGCACCCACAAAGGCTACTTTTCAGCTGGATGTAGCGCCGAGGCGGCGTAGCTAGAGCCTGCTTACTGAATAGGCCGCCGCCACAGAGCGGCGGCTCATGCAGTGAACTCGGTGGTGATGCACCGGTTTCACTCTTCAGCAGGCGTGTTGGTATCGAGGTCGTTGCGCACACAGTTGCGGCCTGAGCGCTTGGCCAGATAGACCGCGCGGTCCGCTTCCATGATGGACTCGGTCAAAGGGCGATGCGCCTTCACCTGCGCGACACCGATAGAGATAGTCACCGGCAGGGGGTCTTGGTTGGACTCCACGGCGCTACGGAGTTTTTCGGCCACGATCATGGCTTTTTCGCGGCTGGTTTGCGCCAGGCACACCACAAATTCTTCGCCGCCCCAACGGATCAAATCGTCGTCTTTGCGGAGCGTGGTTCGCATCAAATGGGCAGTCTTTTGGAGCACGGTGTCGCCCACTGCGTGCCCATAGGTGTCATTGACATTCTTAAAGTGGTCAATGTCGATCAACATCACAAAAGACGCCGGGTCGGTCTCAGACTGGCGCTCCATGCGCCGCTCGATACCGGGCATTGCGTGCCGGTTCATCGCGCCAGTGAGGGAGTCGGTGTGCACCGTGGTTTTGAGCGTTTTGACTTCGGCAGAGGAACTCAGCACCGAAGAAAACAACTTGCCCAAGGCCTGAAATAGGCCCACGCCCATCTGGTCAAAGTAGTCGGGCGTGCCGGTGTAGACCACAAAAATCCCCACCTCTTTGCCGTCGGTGGACGACAGCGGAACCGCCAGAGCGTTTGCAATGCCATAGACGGTCGCTGCCTCCCGCCAGGGCGGGAAAGGGGAGTCCGCGCTGATTCCGAATGATTTGACTTGCTGCCCTGTGAGCACGGAGAAGGCGGGGCCGTTCTCGGTTAACGGGTTCCGCATCACTTTGAGGTTTTTGGCGTATTCATGGGCTTCACCCGCATAGACCTGCGGGAAGACGAGCAATGAATCCGGGTGGCCAAACCAGGTCCACGCCAACAAAATATGCTGACTTGACTTGCACAGGGTGTCGCAAAAAGCGGCCACAACCGACAACTCACCGCCGAACTGAATCAGATCCGCCGCGCTGGAAATGATGGTCTCCGCAATCGCGGAGCGTTCTGCCGATACGTCTAAGGTCCGGTTCATGGAAAAACCCTGCTTGCAGTTGTCTCGTTTTAGGCCACCTTACAGCATTTTTTGAATCAATGCACCTTTAAAGAGCACCGGGCCGGTCGGGCCGCCCTCACCTGGAACACCACCTTTGGGCTCCAAGCTGATGGCCAGGGTGGGCACGTCGCGTACATCGTTCTCGCCGGCAGTCAAGCGCAGTAATTTTTCTCCACCCAACACACCCAGCGATTTCGGGCCGCTGCCGGGCGGCAAGGCCCAGAGTTGCAGAGACTTGTCACCAGCCTCTTGGAAGCCGCCGACCCGTTGCAGAGTTAATTTTTTGCTTTTCGGGTCAAAGGTCACCAGCATCGACGCGGCAGCCTGGTTGTCCGCGAGGACCGCTACGTATTCGATCTGTGGAGTCGCTTGCAGCTGGGTTTGCAGCTTGGCAATCTCGCTGCCCATGTCCTGACGGAGGTTGACGCCCACGGCAATAGCCGCCACCGTGGCAAACGCACCGGCCGCGCTGATGCCACGCCACACGGTGAGACTGCGCAGCCAGCCGGTGAACAGCCCCTGCTTGTCGTTGGCTTCGGCAGTTGCCGCCGCGGTGCGACGGGCATAGAGCTGGGCTTGCTCGCGGTCGGCCTTGACGAGGTTGTCAATGCGCGTCCAGACAGCAGAGTCGGGTTGTACGCTGGGTTGCAATTCGTTGATGCTGGCAAAGCGGCTTTGCCAGATCAGGGCCGCAGCGCGCACTGGCGCTTGTTCGCGGGCCATGGCCTCAAAGCGGCGGCGTGCACCGCCGCGCAAGGTGCCTAAGGCGTAGCTGGAGGCCAGTCGCTCCAGCAGTTCAGGGTGTTGATGAATTTTCATGGGGTGCCTTCAGGCAAAACGGGCCATGCACGCGCGGAGCTGGTCGAGCCCGCGGCGTATCCATGTTTTAACGGTTCCCAGCGGCAACTGCAGCTGGGTGGCAAGCTCGGAGTGGCTCATGTCGCGGATGTAGGCGAGGTTGACCACTTCCCGTTGCTTGTTTTCGAGGCGACTCAGGCACTGATTCAATGCCCACGCCTGCTCGCTGGCGAGTGCGGTGTCCATCGGGGTGGGGCCTTCACCGTCGAGAGTGTCGGCCAGCACATCGTCAATTTCCTGGGTGAGGTGAGAGCGCTCCGCAGCGCGCCGGCGCAAAAAGTCCAGCGCACGGCTGCGGACGATCAGCCCCATCCAGGCCATGGGCGGGCTCAGGGTGGCTGAATACCCGGGGGCAGATTTCCAGATGTTCAAGAAAGCCTCCTGCAGCACGTCTTCGGCGAATTCGCGCTGGGTGACCACGCGTAGTGCCAAGCCGTAGAGCTTGCCGGCGCATTCGTCATACAGGGCCTTGAGGGCTTGGGCGTCCTGCTGGGCGATGCGTTCCAGCAGACCGATGAGCATGGTGTCGTGGTTGTCAGCATTCATTCCTCCATTGTCAGCGAGAACACGTTGCGGTTTGTGTCACCCATGGGGATGAGCACCTGTTAACAGTACGCGCTGACCCTGAATCCGGATTCACGAAAGTTTTTTTAAAAAAGTTGAATCCGATCCATCAGGCCGGTGCGTATTCGACTCGAGAGCTAGAAATTCTGGTCTCACTGGATTGCACAACCATCAACCGAAAGGAATCCGACATGACTTCCATTATTCAAACTGTGAACGCGACTTCTATTGCATCCCGCCGTGGTTTCCTGGGCCGCACCGGCACCCTGTCCGCAGTAGCGGTGGCTATGTTGGCTGGCAAAGAGTCCATGGCGCAAGGCATGGGCGGCGACACCTCCAAGGACGTGAGCATCCTGAACGTGGCCCTGGGTCTGGAGCACGAAGCCATCAACGCCTACCAACTCGGCGCTGGCAGCGGCTTGCTGCAAAAGCCGGTGTTGGACGTGGCTGTGCGCTTCCAAGCGGACCACAAAGCCCACCGTGACGCACTGATGGCCACCATCCAAAAGCTGGGCGGCACACCGGTGATGGAAAAGAAGCTCGACGAATACGCCAAAGCCCTGAAGGCCGACACCCTGCGCAACCAAGGCGACGTGCTCGACCTGGCAGCCCGCTTGGAGCTGGGCGCGATCAACGCGTACCTGGGTGTGATCCCCGCGTTTGGCAACAAGGATCTGGCCAAAGTGGCAGGCCGTTTGGCTGCTGACGAGACCATGCACTACATCTTGCTGAACAACGCCATGGGCCGTCCGCTGCCTGCCGGTGCTTTGTCCTTCGGTGCTTGATTTATCTCCAATAATTTGCAATTTTGATAAATAAGTATTAATTTGCAAAGTTATTGATTTATTGTTAAAAACGGTTAAAGTTCTGGTGGGGGCAACGGTTGCACCCCACCTTCATTCAAGGAGTTTTCCAATGACAAACGTGATTCAATCTTCCGCATCCCGCCGTGGTTTCCTGGGCCGCACCGGCACCCTGTCCGCAGTAGCGGTGGCTATGTTGGCTGGCAAGGAATCTATGGCTCAAGGTATGGGCGGCGACACCTCCAAGGACGTGAGCATCCTGAACGTGGCCCTGGGTCTGGAGCACGAAGCCATCAACGCCTATCAACTCGGCGCTGGCAGCGGCTTGCTGCAAAAGCCGGTGTTGGACGTGGCTGTGCGCTTCCAAGCGGACCACAAAGCCCACCGTGACGCACTGATGGCCACCATCCAAAAGCTGGGCGGCACACCGGTGATGGAAAAGAAGCTCGACGAATACGCCAAAGCCCTGAAGGCCGACACCCTGCGCAACCAAGGCGACGTGCTCGACCTGGCAGCCCGCTTGGAGCTGGGCGCGATCAACGCTTATCTGGGCGTGATCCCCGCGTTTGGCAACAAGGATCTGGCCAAAGTGGCAGGCCGCTTGGCTGCTGACGAGACCATGCACTACATCTTGTTGAACAACGCCATGGGCCGTCCGCTGCCTGCCGGTGCTTTGTCTTTTGGTGCCTAAATGAAAGCGCGCACCCTCTCGATGTGGTGCGCCTTGGCGTGGGCCTTTGCTGGGCCTGCGCTGGCGCAGGCACAAGCATTGGTCCCGTCGGTAAGCCGTGGGCAACAGCTGGTGGAAAGCCGTTGCTTCGGTTGCCATAGTGTGGATTCCAACCGCATTGGTCCCGCATTGGGTGGTGTGGTGGGCCGTAAAGCCGGCAAGGCCGAAGGCCACGACTATTCACCAGCCCTTGCTGCAGCCACCCATACCTGGACGGTTGCGGGCCTCAAAGCATGGTTAACGGACCCCGAAAAGGCCGTTCCCGGTCAAGAGATGAACTATCGCTTAGACCTTGCGCAGGACAGGGAGGATGTGGTCGCCTACCTCGCCACATTGTCCAAACCCGCCCGTCCCTGATTTTTTAAAACGTTTCTTCTGTCACAGGAATTTTTATGCAAACACGTACCGCTCTCTCCCTGATTGCCTTGGCTGCACTCACCGCTTGCGCCACCCAGCCAATGCGCGCACCTTTTAACCAGGCAGACCTGCCTGCTGCGGTGCAAGTGCCCGCCGGCAACAAAGTGGCCCTGGAGCACGCTGCCGCTGGCGATGTGAATTACCAGTGCCGTGCCAAAAAAGACATGGCTGGCCAGTTTGAGTGGGTGTTTGTGGGGCCTGATGCCGGTCTGAAAGATCGCAGCGGCAATATCGTCGGCAAATACTACGGCCCACCCGCCACCTGGGAAGCCAACGACGGCTCCAAAGTGACAGCTACCCAAGTAGCAGTGTCCACGAATGGCACCGCCAATCTGCCATTGCAACTGACCAAAGCCAACCCAGCCACCGGCATGGGAATGATGCAAGGCGTGACCTTCATCCAACGCGTGGCGACTGTGGGCGGCGCTGCTCCAAGCGCTGCATGCACCAAGGCCAACGAAGGTGCCAACCAGTTGGTGCGATACACCGCTGACTACATCTACTACAAGGCAATGTAAGTACGTTGCTATCAAAATAAGAGCTGCTGGCGCATATATGTAGTGCGCTAGCGGCTCTTTTTATGCCTAAAAAGAGGGGGCTTGTGTATGTGGAGTTGCCGGGTTTAAGCTGAGGTTTGGCGAACCCAGACATGCACATCATGCGCTTACCCACCTCACTTCTCAAGCCGAATGTCACGCTGGCCGGCAATGAGCTGAGCCTCTTGTTCAGCCGGCTCTTGCGCACCACAACGGCTGCCAGCGTCTTGTACCTGCTGGTGAGCCCTTTGCTCGGCAGCCACATCAACACACTGATTGCGCCAGCGCTGATCTCTATCGCCGGCCTGGTGTGCATCGGTTTGCAGTCCCGGGGCCGGTTCAAGACAGCCATCGCCATGTATGCGTGGATGCTCTGGAGTGTGGTGGCCCTGCAGTCCGCCATTCGCGGCGGGGCACTCAACCCGATACTCAATGTTGATTTGATCGTGATCTTGGTAGCCGGCTGGCTGCTTGGCATGCGCCATGCGTTCCAGTTAGCCATAGCCACGGTGTTGTGGCTCATCGCGCTGCCGGTGCTGCAGGAGGCCGGTTGGATTCACCCGGAGCCTGCGACCAACCCTTGGGGTATTTTGTTGGCGCAAGTGGTTATATTGACGGGTGGTTTTTTGGCATTCCGGTTGGTGTTGGGCGCATACCAACAGCATGTTCAGAATGTGCAGACGCTCAATGCATCGCTCGCGGAAAAGTTGGGCGACTTGTCCCGCCAGGAGGCCGCGCTGCGCGAGAGCGAGCAGCGGGTCAACCAAATTTTGCAAGCCAGTCCGCTGCCCATGTTGGTGAGCGAGTTTGAGCGCGGCACCTGCCTCGAGATCAACCCCGCGTGGGAGCGCTCGTTCGAGCGGGCCCGCAAGGATGTGATTGGTCGCACCGCCGTAGAGCTCGGGATGTGGCGTGACGAGTCTTTGCGGCGCGTGTTCAAACAACAGTTTGCCGACAAGGGCCGGGTGGAGGGGTTTGAGGTTCGCCACGACTTGCCCGGTGGTGGGGTGCGGACCTTGCTGCTTTCGTCCGAGCGTTTTTCCTACGGCGGGCAGTCTTGTGTGCTCACCATTTCTGTGGACGTCACCGAACGCAAGCGGCTCGAGCAAGCGCTGATGGACCTGAACGCCAATCTCGAGCAACGTGTGTCAGAACGCACCCGTGCTCTGGATGAGGCGAATCAGCATCTCACCCAGACCATGGCGAATTTGCAACGCGCCCAGGACGAGCTCATCAGTATCGAGAAGCTGGCTTCTCTGGGGAGTTTGGTGGCTGGCGTTGCGCATGAACTCAACACACCCATCGGTAACGCGCTGATCACCATCAGTGCGCTGCAAGAAAAGAGTGAGCGCGCCAGCCGCGAGGTGATGGCCGGCAGTTTGAAAAAATCTGCGTTCCAAGAATTTATGCACAGTTTGGTGGAGGGCACCACACTCTCGCGCCGCTCTTTGGAGCGCGCGGTGAATCTCATTGGCAGCTTCAAGCAGGTCGCGGTGGACCAGGAGTCCGAGCGCCGGCGCACCTTCGATGTCCGCGAGACGGTGCACGAGGTGGTGGACATGCTCAGACCCAGTATGAAATTTCAGCGGCATCAGCTCTCGGTGGAGATGCCGGAAGGTTTGCTGGTGGAGAGCTTCCCCGGTCCCTTGGGACAAGTCGTCATGAATCTGGTCAGCAATGCCATGGTCCACGGCCTGGCAGGTCGGGCGGACGGTGCAGTGCAGGTGAGTGCCGAAAGCGCGCCAGACGACAAGTTTTTTGTGTTGACGGTGCAAGACAATGGGTGCGGCATAGCGCCAGAGAATTTGGCCCGTGTGTTTGATCCGTTTTTCACCACACGCTTGGGGCAGGGCGGGTCAGGCCTGGGCTTATCGGTCAGCCACCGCATCGTGACCCGCATTTTGGGAGGGCGCATCAAAGTGAGCTCGACGCTGGGTGAAGGTTGCGTCTTCGAAATGACCCTGCCCAAGGTGGCGCCGCAGGTGGTGAATTAAGCCGGTATACTGATCAAAAAAACAGTATCCCAGCGCACCTAGCGGAGGCTCCATGCTCAACGACACTGCCGCGCCCAACGGGCTTTTTACCGACGATGGCCACACCGCACGTTGCGTCTGGTGCCGCAGTACGGCTGAATACCAGCGCTACCACGACCAGGAGTGGGGCTTTCCGGTGCACAGCGACACGCGTTTGTTCGAGAAGATTTGTCTGGAGGGCTTTCAGGCGGGCCTGAGCTGGCTCACCATCCTGAACAAGCGCGAGTCTTTCCGCGCCGCATTTGCAGGGTTTGACATGGACAAGGTCGCGCTGTTTGATGAAGCGGATGAGAAGCGCCTGTTGCTCGACGCCGGCATCGTGCGCCACCGCGGCAAGATTGCTTCCACCATCAACAACGCCAAAAAAGCCCAGGAATTGCGAGCCGAGTTTGGCAGTCTTGCGGCCTACTTCTGGAGCTATGAGCCGGCCAGCGGCAGCCGCCCGGCCACCATCACCCACCAAACGCTCAGCGGCATAAGCACTTCGCCCGAGTCGATTGCGTTGTCCAAAGACTTGCGCAAGCGCGGTTGGAGCTTTGTGGGCCCCACCACCATGTATGCCTTTATGCAGGCCATGGGCTTGGTCAACGACCACCTGGAAGGCTGCCACGCCCGCGAGCGGGCCCTGCAAGGGCGGGCGGCGTTCGTGCCGCCCCGCAAAGCTTAGGCCGCTGCGGCGGCAATCGCCGCCATCAGCGCTTCGTGCCCGTTGTAGAGCGCATCGCCGCGCACCAGGCGGGCGCCGCTGGCACCGTGGACGATCATTGCCGGCACACCTTGTGCGCCATGGGCTTGCATCAGCTGGCGGGATTTCTGGACGCGGGCATCGTGCTGGAGTTGCAGGTCTGCGTCTTGGCGCGCCAACAGGTCGGCAGCGGCTGTCAGGCCTTGGGCCCGCAAGATGGCCTCCACACCCTGCGGCGTGCAAATGTCTAGGCCCTCCACGTAGCGCGCTTCTTGCAACACTTTCAATGTGTTGAGCTCTTCGGCCGGCGCGGTGTGTGCCACGGCCGTGAGTGCGAGAGAGGCGGCGGATGAATCAAATCGGGTGCCGTGCTGGCCCAGCACCTGGCTGCGGTAGGCCTCGCTAAAGGTCTGGCCGGTGAGCTTTCCGATGCGTATATCGTTGGACCACGCAAAGTCGGCGAAGTCTGCGCTCATCACGCGCCCGCCGCCACTGAACAAGCCGGTGGGCGCCAGCTCCAGCGTGATCGTCGCTTCCTGCCCCAGGCGCTGGATGGCAGGGGAGGCGCCGTAGCACCAGCCACACAAGGGGTCGAACAAATAGGTCACTGTGGTGGACATGGGGTGGAGTTCTTTTAATGGTTGTTAAGCGTGGCGGCTGCGAGCGCTTGCTCAAAAAGGGCAATCTCCTCTTGCAGGCTACCGCGGCTGCGGAAGTGCCGGGCGGCGCGGTTGTACCAGTTCTCGGCGTCTTCCAGATCGCCTTCCTGCAGGTGCAAGATGCCGTGCAACCAGGCGCCCAGCATGGAGTCGTCCTTCTGCACCTGGTCATGGGCGGCGTTCCAGCGACCCACGTTCAGCTCTTGTAAAACTTGGTGAAGAAGGGACATGTGGGCTTACCACTTCATTTCGCCGGTGTTGACTTTGGCGCCGATGTCCAGCGACAGGCCGCCGTTCGTCAGGGCAGGGTAGGCCTGCTTCATGGCGGGGATCAAGGTGGCGCTAGTCATGTTGGCAGCGAGGTTTTTCTCGAAAGTCTGCAAGTAGTCTTTGGTGAAGGCAATGGTGCTTGCGTCTACCTTGGTACCTGCCTTCATGTGGCCGGGAATCACCAGTTCAGGCTTCAAAGCGGCCATTTCGTCCAGCTGGGCTACCCATGCGGCGCGCTCTGCAGCGGTTTGTGTGTCAGCGGTCCAGACGTGCATGTTGCCGAACACGCCGATGTTGCCGACTACCGCCTTGATGGACGGAATCCAGGCATAGGGGCGGTGTGCCAGCAGTCCTTGGGTGCCGCGGATCTCGATGGTCTGACCTTCCAGTGTCAGGGTGTTGCCTTCCAGCGCGCGGGGCACCACGGGTTTACGGGGGGCGTTGGCACCCATTTTTGGGCCCCAGAATGCGACCTTGCCAGCCAGCTTGGGCGCGAGTTTGCCCAGCACGGCGGGTGTGGTCACCACGTCGGCCTGGGGGAACACTTCTTTCAGGGCTTCCACGCCGAAGTAGTAGTCAGGGTCAGCCTGGCTCACGTAGATGGTGGTGAGTTGCTTGCCACTGTCGAGCACGTTGGCCGCGATGCGCAAGGCGTCGGCACGGGTGAAACCGGCGTCAATCACGATGGCGTCTTTCTGGCCATAAACCAGCGTGGAATTGACGTTGAAGCTGTTGCCGTCGGCGTTGTAGACCTTGACGGTGAGTGGCTGCTGAGCATTTGCTGCCCCAGACAGTGAGGTAAAGGCGATGGCCAGCGATGCGGCGATAACGGTAGTGCGGATCATGGTGAACTCCTGGTAGTGGTTAGACGCTTAGAGGTCCTCTCATCAGCGTTGGGTTGAACTTTAATTTCAATATTCGCGCAGATAAACCCGATAATTCGGCCATTACTGTTTCATAAAATGAGCAAATCATGGACCGTTTAACCGCCATGCAGGTGTTTGTGGAGGTGGCGCAGAGTGGCAGCTTCAGCGCCACGGCCGACAAGATGGACATGTCGCGCGCCATGGTGACGCGTTATGTAGGCGAGCTGGAGCAATGGCTGGGCGCACGCTTGCTCCAGCGCACTACCCGCAGCGTCTCGCTCACCGACGCCGGCGAGAGTTGCCTGAGCCGCAGCCAGCAGATGCTGGCGCTCATGGAGAACGTCGAAGAAGAAACCAGCCGCCACGACGGCGCGCTGCGCGGGCAACTGCGGGTGACCTGCAGCATGTCGTTTGCCTATGCGGAAATGGCGGCGGCGATTGCCGATTTTCTGGCGCTCTATCCGCAGCTCAAGATCGACCTCAATGCCAGCGAAGGCGCACTCAACCTGGTGGAGGCGCGCATTGATCTGGCCATTCGCATCAGCGCCGAGCCGGACCCGGCGCTCATCGGCCGGGTGCTGGCGCCGTGTGCCTCGGTGCTGGTGGCTTCGCCGGACTACCTCGCGAAGCACGGCACGCCGCAGCTACCCGCAGACCTGCAGGCCCACCGCTGCCTGAGCTATGCCAACTTCGGCAAAAGTGTGTGGAAGCTGCAGCGCGGCGAGGAGCACGCCGAGGTGCACGTGGGCAGCCACTTCAGCGCCAATGAGGCCACCGCCTTGATGCGGGCTGCGCTTGCGGGTGGCGGTGTGGCCATGCAACCCACGTACCTGGCAAGCCCCCACCTCCATGATGGCAGCTTGCAACAGGTGCTGCCGCAGTGGCAGCTGCCCATGATGTCCATCTACGCGCTCTACCCCTCGCGCAAGCACCTTTCCCCGGCCGTGCGGGCTTTGCTGGACTTTTTGGTGGAGCGTTTTGCGAGCGAGCCCTGGAAGCTGCAGAGCTGAATTGCTATGAATTCAATAGCTTCTCGCGCATATTCCACAAGCGCCAGGGGCCATTTTTGCTTGGAAATTAGCCCAAGTGCTCCACCACCAGCACCGCTTTGGCCATGCCTTTGCCGGTGTTGCTGATGGCGTGCTGCACGTCGACCGCGTAGCGCGCGCTGTCGCCCGCCTTGAGCACCTTGCTGCTGTCGGCGGCCTGCACCGTAAGGCTGCCGCTGAGCACCGAGAGGTGCTCTTTCGCGCCCGCCTCGTGCGGCTCGGAGGCCAGCACGCCGCCGGGCTCCACGGCCAGCTCGTACCACTCCACCCGGCCCGCCAAGGCGATGGGCCCCAGGATGCGCAGGGTGCACTTGCCGTCCGGGCTGGTGGTGACGGGAATGGTGTGAGCCGGTACCAGCTCCACCGTCGGCGTAGCCTTGTCGGCAGTGGTGTTGCCCAGCAGGTCAGTGAGGCTGATGCCCAGCGCCGTGGCCAGGCGCCACAGTACGCCTACGGTCGGGTTGGCCTGGTTGCGCTCTACTTCGGAGAGCATGGATTTGGAAACTCCTGCGCGTTTGGAAAGCTCGTCCAGCGAGAGCTGTTGCGCCTTGCGGGCGTCTTGCAGTTTGGAGCCTACGGCCGGAGGGCCGTCGGTCAGGGGAGTGGTGTGGGGGACTTGCGCCATGTTGGTGTTGGTCGGTAAAATGGACTTTTGTTCGATATACCGGAAATATCCGCTAAAACGATATTACACCGACATGACCACTTTGCCTACCTCCGTGTCCACCGTTTCCCCCGGTCACTATTTGCAATTCGCCAGCGACAACACCTCTGGCATCTGCCCCGAGGCCATGCAGGCGTTCATGGCGGCCAACACGGGTTTTGCGGCGTCCTACGGCAATGACGACGCCACGCGCTTGGCCTGCGACCGCATCCGCGAAGTCTTTGAGGCGGACGCCGAGGTGTTCTTTGTGTTCAATGGCACAGCGGCCAACTCGATCGCGCTGGCGTCCCTGTGCCAGTCCTACCAGGCGGTCATTTGCAGCGACACCGCGCACGTGGAGACCGATGAGTGCGGCGCGCCCGAGTTTTTCTCGAATGGCTCCAAGCTACTCTCTGCCCCGCACCGCCACGGCAAGCTTACCTCGGCCGGCGTGCTGGAAGTCATCACCCGCCGCACCGATGTGCATTACCCGCGGCCCAAGGTGGTCACGCTGACCCAGTCCACAGAGATGGGATCGGTCTACCAGAAGGGCGAAATCAGCGGCATCAGCCGCATCGCGCAGGAACACGGTCTGAAGGTGCACATGGACGGCGCCCGCTTTGCCAACGCAGTGGCCGCCCTCAAGGTGGCGCCGGCCGATATCACCTGGCGCTCCGGTGTGGATGTACTGTGCTTTGGTGGCACCAAGATGGGCCTGCCGATTGGCGAGGCGATCGTGTTTTTCGACCGCAAGCTGGGTGAAGAGTTTTCTTACCGCTGCAAACAGGCCGGGCAGCTGGCCTCCAAGATGCGCTATCTGTCCGCCCCTTGGCTCGCCATGTTGACCGACGGTACCTGGCTGCGCCACGCCGCCCACGCCAACGCCATGGCGCATCGCCTCTCGGAACGCATTGCCGGCATCGCCGGTGCCGAGTTGCTACTGCCCACCGAAGTGAATGGCGTGTTCGTCAACCTGCCCGAGCCCGCGATTGCGCGCCTCAAGGCCTTGGGCTGGACCTTCTACACCTTCATCGGCGGCGGTGCCCGTTTTATGTGTTCATGGGCGACGACCGAGGAGGCTGTCGACCATTTGGCGGACGATTTGGAGCGGGTGCTGGCAGGCTAACTCCGGTGCTATGGTGTCGGACTAACACTGTGAGAGCCTCGCTATGCAAAACAACGTGCGCGTGATTGAAGAAAAGGTGCTGTCCAACAACTGGTACCTGTTGAAGACCACGACTTTTGACCTCTTGCGCCGAGACGGCACTTGGCAGCGCCAGCAGCGCGAGACCTATGACCGGGGCAACGGCGCCACCATCCTGCTCTACAACCGCGCGAAGCAAACCATCATCCTGACCCGGCAGTTCCGGTTTCCCACGTTTGTGAATGGTTCGCCGGATGGCATGCTGGTGGAGGCGTGTGCGGGCCTGCTGGACCAGGACGATCCGGTCACCTGTATCCGCCGTGAGGCCGAGGAGGAAACCGGCTACCAGATCAAGGATGTCCGCAAGGTGTTTGAGGCCTACATGAGCCCCGGCTCTGTGACTGAGCGCCTGTATTTCTTTGTGGGTGAATATGCCGACAGCGACAAGGTGTCCGAGGGTGGCGGGCACCACCACGAGGGTGAAGACATTGAGGTGCTGGAACTTGGGTTGGACGAGGCCTTGGCGCAGGTGGCCGCGGGCACCATCTGTGATGGCAAGACCATCATGCTCCTGCAATACGCCAAGCTGCATGGCCTGCTGGCGCCCTAAATATAAGACGCAGCGCTGACTACTAAATTCCCCCTGTTGGCCACAGCAGGGGGAATTCGCTAACAACGCCCAGCGCTAGTTGCTAGCAGATCGCACTAATCGGTAGCGGATTTAGCCCAAACGGCTGCGATGCCGCGCCACTTGCGCCCGTACCTGCGCCGGTGCGGTACCGCCCAGGATGTTGCGGGCGTTGAGCGAGCCGCGCAGGCTCAGGCACTCGTACACATCTTTTTCGATGCTGGCGTGGAAGCCTTGCAGCACTTCGAGTGGCAGCTCGGACAGATCACACGCATGCGACTGGGCGGCTTTCACGGCATGGGCCACAGTTTCGTGGGCATCGCGGAAAGGCAGGCCCTTCTTTACCAAATAGTCGGCCAGGTCGGTGGCGGTGGCATAGCCCTTGAGCGCGGCGCGCTCCATGGCTTCTGGGTTCACGCTGATGCCGCCCTCTTTTTTGCCCGTGGCCGCGTTCACCTGGCCGCCAATCATTTCGGAGAAGATGCGCAGCGTGTCTTTCAGGGTGTCCACCGTGTCGAACAGCGGCTCTTTGTCTTCCTGGTTATCCTTGTTGTAGGCCAGGGGCTGGCCCTTCATCAGGGTGATCAGGCCCATCAAGTGGCCGACCACGCGGCCGGTTTTGCCGCGCGCCAATTCCGGCACGTCGGGGTTTTTCTTCTGCGGCATGATCGATGAGCCGGTGGTGAAGCGGTCGGCAATTTTGATGAAGCCGAAGTTCTGGCTCATCCAGATGATGAGCTCTTCGCTCATGCGGCTGATGTGCACCATGGTCAGGCTGGCAGCGCTGGTGAACTCGATCGCAAAGTCGCGGTCGCTCACAGCGTCCAGGCTGTTCTGGCACACGCCGTCCATCGCCAGGGTCTTGGCCACGCGCTCGCGGTCCAGCGGGTAGCTGGTGCCGGCCAAAGCGGCGCTGCCCAACGGCAGGCGGTTGGTGCGGCGGCGCACTTCGCTAAAGCGCTCAGCATCGCGGCTGAACATTTCCACATAGGCCAGCATGTGGTGGCCAAAGCTCACGGGCTGTGCCACTTGCAGGTGGGTGAAGCCGGGCAGGATGACGTCGGCATTGGCCTCGGCCACATCCACCAGCGACTTTTGCAGGTCTACCAGCAGCTCGCCGATCAGGTCAATTTCGCTGCGCAACCACAGGCGCACGTCGGTGGCGACCTGGTCGTTGCGGCTGCGGCCGGTGTGCAGGCGTTTGCCGGCGTCGCCCACCAGTTGGGTCAGGCGCGCTTCGATGTTGAGGTGCACGTCTTCCAGGTCCAGCTTCCATTCAAAGGCGCCGGATTCGATTTCGCCCCAGATTTGCGCCATGCCTTTTTGGATGGAGGCATTGTCATCAGCGCTGATGATGCTTTGGGCGGCCAGCATTTCGGCGTGCGCCAGGCTGCCGGTGATGTCGGCCTGCCAGAGGCGCTTGTCGAAAAACACGCTGGAGGTGTAGCGCTTGACCAGGTCGCTCATGGGCTCGGAAAACAGCGCGGACCACGCTTGGGACTTTTTATCGAATTGGTTTTGTGACATGGAAAGCGCTTTTCAGGAATGGAGTCAAAATCCGGTGGACATGAACGACAACCAAATATTATCGACGTTCCAGGAACTCACCCCGGCGGTGCCGGCTGCGCAGCCTGCGCCGGTGCTGGTGTTTGATGCCTGCCACATCGGTGTGGTGCTGCGCGCGGTGTTGTTTGTGGAAGTGTCGCTCGCGGTGGTCTGTATGTATGGCGCGAGCAGCCTGTGGGATTGGGTGGCTCGCGTGGCGCTGATCACCGGCGCCGCCCTGCCGGGCACCTTGGCATGGTTGCTCTCGGCCTGTATCGCCAAGCGCTGGTTGGGCGCCATGCCCCGGGCAGCGCAATACGCGCTGGCCATTACTTTGGGTGGTGTTGCCGGTTTGTATGGCTGCGGGCTGCTAGCCTTGACGGGCCTGCTGGAGAGTCCGCCCTGGGTGTCCAGCCTGTTCTCCGGGGCCGTGTTGTCCAGCTTGCTGGTGGCGGCACTGGTGATGCGCGCCAAAGGCCGCACCCCGGCCGATACCGCGGCCCGCTTGGCGGAGCTGCAGTCGCGCATCCGTCCGCATTTTTTGTTCAATACCCTCAATAGCGCGATTGCGCTGGTACGCGCCGAGCCTGCCAAGGCAGAAGCCTTGTTGGAAGACTTGAGTGACCTGTTCCGCCATGCGCTTAAAGATGCGAGCAGCGCTGTCACTTTGGGCGAAGAGTTGACGCTGGCACAGCGCTACCTTGCGATTGAGCAAGTCCGTTTTGGCGAGCGCCTGCGGGTGCAATGGGATTTGGACCCGCGGGCAGATCGCGCCCAATTGCCGCCGCTGATTTTGCAGCCGCTGGTGGAAAATGCGGTTTGCCACGGGGTGGAGCCGAGCCCTGTGGGCGCTGATATCAAGATATCGACCCGTTGCAAGGGGACGGTGGTGGTGATCAAGGTCACCAATTCGGTACCCGCCGGGCAGGGCGCGCGCGGCCATGGCCTGGCACTGAACAATGTGCAGGAGCGCCTGGCTTTGTTGCATGATGTGCAGGGCCAGTTTAAAAGCGGCCTGATAGACGGGGTGTACCAAGTGCGTATGGAGGTGCCTTTATGACTGCAATGCAGCCTGACAACCCTCTGAGGATCATGCTGGTGGATGACGAGCCTTTGGCGCGGGCGCGCTTGCGCACGCTGCTGGGTGATTGCCACGACCCGGCGGTTCACGTGGCTGCAGAGGCACCCAATGCAGAAGTTGCAGCGCCCTTGCTGCGCGAACACCCGGTGGATGTGGTGCTGCTGGACATTCGCATGCCGGGTGACAGTGGCCTGACGCTGGCCAGCACCTTGCGCAGTTTGCAAAGCCCCCCGGCGATCGTGTTTGTGACCGCCCATGCAGAACACGCAGTGGCCGCATTTGACCTTGAGGCGGTGGATTACCTGACCAAGCCGGTTCGCTTGGAGCGTCTGCAGCTGGCGCTACAAAAAGCAGAGCGGTACGTGCAGGCAAATAGAGGGCTGCAAGCCAATTTGGCCACTGAAGAGGTGCTGGTGATTCAGGAGCGCAACCGCACTGAGCGGGTGCCTCTGTCGCGGGTGCTGTATTTCAAGGCAGAGCTCAAATACATCACGGTGCGTACCGCTAACCGAAGCTACATCCTGGACGGTGCGCTCAACGACCTTGAAGAGAAGTTTGGTCAACAATTCATCCGCATCCACCGCAATGCCTTGGTCGCCCGCAAAATGGTGCGGTCCTTGGAGAAGCACTTTGATGCCGAAGAGGGCGAAGGTTGGGCGGTGCGGTTGCAGGGGCTAGATGAGCTGCTGTCCGTATCGCGCAGGCAATTGTCGACCGTCAGAGGGGTGCTTTCTCAATGAGTCTTCGTCGTGCGGTGGTTTTGGGATCGTTAGCCAGTGTTCTGCTGCCAACGGTCCATGCGAAACCAGGCACGATCAAGGTGCAGATCGGCGCCGAAGACGATTGGCGCCCCTACGCCTACACCCTGTCGGGCAAGCCGATGGGCTTTTCGGTAGAGCTGGTGCAGGCCGCTTGGGCGGCTGCCGGTGTCGAGGTAGAGTTGGTGGCCCTGCCGTATGCCCGCTGCATGCGCGAGGTCGAGGCGGGCAAGCTCCCCGCGTGTTTCAACACCTTGCGTGATTCGCGCACCGAAGACAAATACCTCTGGCACCGCCATCCCTTGTTTCGCGCCCGGATCGGGATTTACGGTCGCGCAGACGGCCCATCAGAGCCGGTGAATCTGCAAAGCCTCAAGGGAAAGCGCATCGGTGTCACCAATGGCTATGACTACGGCAGCGCCTTTGATGATGACCCTGCCATGGTGCGCGATGTGGCCAACTCGGATCTCACTTCGCTGCGCAAGTTGGTGGCCGGGCGGGTGGACTATGCCTTGGTATATGACCGGGTTGCCAACGAAATCGCGGTGAACAACCAGGCGCTGGGGCAGCAGTTCCGCTTGCGCGGAACACTGCTGGAAACGGGGCTGTTTCTGTCCTTCTCCAAGCGTTTTGAGGGCGCTCCGGCGCTGGTGCAAAAGTTCGATGCCGGTCTGGAGACGATTCGCAAAAACGGGGAATACGCGCGCATTGAAGCCCGCTGGCGTTAGTCGATGCGTAACCTCATAAAAAAAGGGCCCGAGGGCCCTTTTTGCTTTTTGGCGAATACCGGTCAGCCGGTGTTGCGCAGTCCGGCGGCGATGCCGTTGATCGAGATGTGGATCCCGCGCTGCACCCGTTCGTCGGCCTTGCCCTCGCGGTAGCGGCGCACCAGTTCGACTTGCAGGTGGTGCAAGGGGTCGATGTAGGGGAAGCGGTGACGGATCGAACGCTGCAACGCCGCGTTGTTGGCCAAGCGGTTTTTCTCGCCGGTGATGGTGGCCAGCGCCTGCGCGGTGCTGTGCCATTCGGCTTCGATGGCGCTGAAGATTTTCTTGCGCAGTCGGGCATCGCTGACCAACTCGGAGTAGCGCGAGGCCAGGGCCAAATCGCTCTTGGCCATGACCATATCCATGTTGGAGAGCAGGGTGCCGAAAAACGGCCACTGCTTGTACATTTTTTGCAGGAGCGCGACGCGTTCTTTTTGCTCTGCGGCTGTGCCGGAGCCCACGAACTTTTGTACTGCAGAGCCAAACCCGAACCAACCGGGCAGCGTCAAGCGGCATTGGCCCCAGCTGAAGCCCCAAGGAATCGCGCGCAGGTCTTCAATCCGCTGTGAGGCCTTGCGAGAAGCCGGACGCGAGCCGATGTTGAGTTCGGCAATTTCGCGCAAAGGCGTGGAGCTGAAGAAGTATTCGGTGAAACCGGGGGTCTCGTACACCAGAGCGCGGTAAGCCGCCATGCTGTTGCCGGAGAGCTCTGCCGCTGCTTCCAGGAAGGCCTTGGTCGCTGACTTGGTGGGCTGCAGCAAAGTTGCTTCCAGCGTGGCTGCGACCAGAGTTTCGAGGTTTCGCCGGCCGATTTCAGGGTTGGCGTATTTGGAGCCGATCACTTCGCCTTGCTCGGTCAAGCGGATCTGGCCACGCACGGTGCCGGGGGGCTGGGCCAAGATGGCCTGGTAGCTCGGGCCGCCGCCGCGACCCACGGTGCCACCGCGGCCGTGGAACATGCGCAGCTGGATTTTGTGCTGGGCAGCCAGCACGTCAAACAATTCGACCAAGGCGATCTCGGCCCGGTACAGCTCCCAGTTGCTGGTGAAAATGCCACCGTCTTTGTTGGAGTCGGAGTAGCCCAGCATGATGTCTTGCTCGCCACCGCTGCGTTTGACCAAATCGGCCACACCCGCCAGGGCATAGAACTCGCGCATGATGGGCGCGGCATTGCGCAGGTCTTCAATGGTTTCAAACAGTGGCACCACGATCAGGTCGGCAATACCCGCCGCATCCAGGGTCCCGCGCATCAGGCCGACTTCCTTCTGCAGCAGCAGCACTTCGAGCAAGTCGCTCACGGTTTCGGTGTGGCTGATGATGTAGTGGCGGATCGCCTCGACGCCAAAGCGTTCGCGCATGACCTTAGCCATGGCAAAAATGGCGAGCTCGCCTTGGGCGTGCGCCGAGTATTCCGCACCGTGCACCCGTAGCGGGCGTGCGTCGTTGAGCAGGCCCATCAGCAGGGCACGCTTGGCCTCTTCTGACAGGCTGCTGTAGTTGGCGTGCACACGGGCAGTGGCCAGCAGTTCTGCCACCACTTCTTCGTGCTTGTCAGAGCTCTGGCGCAAATCAACCGTGGCCAGGTGGAAACCAAACACTTCCACTGCGCGGATCAGGGGGTGCAACCGCTGTGCGGTCAGTGCGCCACCGTGGTTGGCCTTGAGGGAGGTTTCAATCACCCGCAAGTCGGCCACAAAGTCCTCAGCCAACAGGTAGGGGTTTTGCGGTGCTACCGCGTGGCGGGCTGCTTCGGTGCCGGTCAGGTCGGACAAGGTGGCAGCCAGGCGCGCATACATGCCGGTCAGGGCGCGGCGGTAGGGCTCGTCTTTGCGGTGGGCGTTCTGGTCCGGGGAGCGCTCGGCCAGCGCTTGCATTTCGGGGGTGCAGTCGGCCAGCATGGCGGAGATGGAGAGCTCACCGCCCAGGTAGTGCACCTCGGTCAGGTAGTGACGCAGTGCCACTTCGGCCTGGCGGCGCAGGGCGTATTCCAGGGTCTGGGCGCTGACGTTGGGGTTGCCGTCGCGGTCGCCACCAATCCACTGGCCCATGCGCAAAAAGCTGTGCACCGGCTGGTTGCCCAGCATGCTTTCGAGCTCGGCATACAGCTTGGGAATCTCGCGCAAAAACGTGGATTCGTAATAGCTCAGGGCGTTCTCGATCTCGTCGGCCACGGTGAGCTTGGAAAAGCGCAGCAAGCGGGTTTGCCAGAGCTGCATCACGCGGGCGCGCATCTGGGCTTCGTTGGCGGCCAGTTCTTTGGGGGTGAGTGCGTCTTTTTTGCTGTCGACGGTGCCGGCGCGCTGCTTGATCTCGTCGCGCTGGGTCAGCAGCTGGGCAATGTCGCGCTCGGCATCCAGAATGCTTTTACGCTGCACTTCGGTGGGGTGGGCGGTGAGCACTGGAGACACAAAGCTCTGGGCCAGGGTGTTCGAAATCGCTTTGGGCGCAATGCCGGCCCAGCGCAGGCGGGACATGGCGACCTCAATGCTGCCCTCTTGGGTATCACCCGCACGCTCGTGCACTGCACGGCGACGAATATGGTGGCGGTCTTCGGCCAGGTTGGCCAGGTGCGAGAAATACGTAAAAGCACGAATCACGCTCACGGTCTGGTCGCCAGAGAGGCTCTTGAGCAGTTTCTTCAGGGCCTTGTCGGCTTCCTGGTCAGCATCGCGGCGGAAGGCGACGGACAACGTGCGGATTTTCTCAATCAGCTCGTAGGCATCCACACCTTCTTGCTCTCTGATCACATCCCCCAAAATGCGCCCAAGGAGGCGGATGTCTTCTACCAAGGGACGCTCGTTGTCTTTTGTGCGCTTGGCCGTTTCTGCGGCAGGTGCTTTATTCATAGGTCTGGGAGTGGGGTGGGGGAGGCTTCAGGTGAAGCAAGGAACGCGCCCATGCTAGCATCGAAGCCATATTTTGGATTACAGCCGAGTTACGATTTTGCCCACATTTACGATCGCCACCCGAGAGAGCCGATTGGCACTTTGGCAGGCTGAACATGTTCAGTCTTTATTAGAAAAAAACGGGTCAACGGTGGCCCTCTTGGGGATGACCACCAAAGGCGATCAGATCCTCGATCGCTCGCTGAGCAAAGTCGGTGGCAAAGGCCTGTTCGTCAAAGAGCTGGAAGTCGCCCTCGAAGAAGGCCGTGCCGACCTTGCGGTCCATTCCCTCAAAGATGTGCCGATGGAGCTGCCCGAAGGCTTTGTGCTGGCCTGCGTGATGGAGCGGGAAGACCCCCGCGATGCCTGGGTGTCCAGTACCTACGCCAGTGTGTTGGATCTGCCAACCGGTGCCACAGTCGGGACCTCGAGTTTGCGACGTGTGGCCCTGTTGCGCGCCATGCGCCCCGATCTAAAGATTGAGCCACTGCGTGGCAACCTCGATACCCGATTGCGCAAGCTCGACGAAGGCCTGTACGACGGCATCGTTCTGGCGGCAGCCGGCCTGAAGCGCTTGGGTTTGGAGGCGCGTATTCGCGCGGTCTTTGAGCCTGAGCAAATGCTGCCCGCGGCCGGGCAAGGGGCCTTGGGCATCGAGATCCGGAGCGACCGTGCAGATGTGGCAGGCGCCTTGCAGCACCTGGTGCACCCCCCCACTTGGCTGGCGGTGTCCGCCGAGCGGGCGGTGAGCCGCATGATGGGCGGGAGTTGCTCGATGCCGTTGGCGGCGTATGCCCAGTTTGATGGTGAGCAGTTGCGTATCCGGGCGGCTTGGGGCGATGCCGATGGCGTCCAGCCCGTGGTGTACGCCCATGCCAGTGGCCCTGTGGCCGACACCGCGTCGGCCATCGCGTTGGGTGAACAGGTCGCGCTTGCATTGCAAGAAGGCATGCGGGCGCAAACCGCCTAAGGCCGCGATGCGCGTCGTCATTACCCGGCCTCAATCGGAAGCTGCACCGTGGCTCAAGGCACTTGCGGACGCCGGCTATCAGGCCGAATCTTTGCCCTTGATTGACATCCGGGCTGCGGCGGCACCCGCGCCGCTCAGCGCGGCCTGGGAGCGCTTGGGCAGCTTTGATGCCGCCATGTTTGTCAGCCGTAATGCGGTGCACTATTTTTTCGAACAAAAAACAATGGTGGCGCCCGTATTTACTGCGGGATCAGCTATCAAAACAAGAGCATTTGTGACGGGGCCCGGAAGCTACTCTGCGCTGCTGAAAGTCGGCGCCCAAGAAGCATGCATTGATGCGCCGAACCATGAAGGCGGCCAGTTCGACTCCGAAGCCTTGTGGGACGTGGTGTCCGCTCGAGTGGTGCCCGGTTACCGCGTGCTGGTGGTTCGCGGCACCACGGTGGATGCAGGCGCCAGCGATGAAGGGTTCGGTCGGGATTGGTTTGCCCGCCAAGTGAAAAGCGCCGGCGGCGAGGTCGAGTTCGTCGTTGCCTACCAGCGACAACGCCCGGTATGGGATGGTGACGCTCTGGCGTTTGCCAAGCGCTCCGCCGCAGACGGCACAGTATGGGTTTTCAGCAGCTCGGAAGCAGTGCGCAATTTACAGGCCTGCTGCCCGGACGAGGATTGGAGCCGGGCCAAAGCCGTGGTGACCCACGCCCGGATTGAAGCCGCCGCCTTGGAAGCGGGTTTTGGGCAGGTTTTGCAGGCGAAACCTGTGCTGGGCGCACTGTTGGCCTCGATAGAATCCCTGCAATGAACTCTGAAGCCCCCGAGCCTATTGCCAAGGATGCCGCACCTGCGGTTGGAGTGACTCCGATCGCCAAGCTGGCGGAGCCCCATCGTTGGTTGGGGGTTGTCGCCCTGATAGCAGCTGCCGGCGCAATCGGCAGCGGGATGCTGTGGCAGAAGCTCGGTCATGTCCAGGAGCAGTTGGCCCGCCAGACGGCGGACTCCGGCGCGCAAGCCGGCGAAGCGCGGAGCACCGCCAAGCAGGCGCAAGAGCTCGCGATTGAAACCGCCGCCAAAATTGCCGTGCTGGATGCGCGCTTGAGCGAGGTGACACTGCAGCGCACGCAACTCGAAGAGCTGATCCAAAGTCTCTCGCGCTCACGCGACGAAAATCTGGTGGTCGACATGGAGTCGGGCCTGCGCCTTGCCCAACAACAAGCACAGCTCACCGGAAGTGTCGAGCCTTTGTTGACGGCGCTGAAGTCCGCGGAACAGCGGGTCAACCGCGCCGCGCAGCCACGCCTGGCTCCGATCCAGCGCGCCATTGCCAAAGACATTGCACGTATCAAAAACACTGCGCTCTCCGATACCCCGGCCATGCTGCTCAAGCTGGACGAGTTGGTGTCTTTGGCGGACGACATTCCGGTTAGCAATGCGCTGCCCTCAACCAAAACCCCGCCGGTTTTAGAACGGCAAGCTCAAGAGTCCCTGCCAGGTTGGTGGGGGCGTGTCGGTGTTGTGATCCGTGACGAAGTGCGGGGCCTGGTGCGGGTGAGCAAGATCGATAGCCCGGATGCCGCCTTGTTGTCCCCGGAGCAAGCCTTCTTTGTGCGCGAAAACTTCAAGCTGAAGGTGCTGAACGCGCGCCTGGGTTTGCTGGCCCGCCAAACCGAAGCGGCCCGTGCAGATTTGTCTGCGGCCTCGGGCTCGCTGACCCGGTTTTTTGATGGCTCGTCCCGCAAAACACAGGCGGCCCAGGCAGCCTTGCAGGTGCTGCAGTCTCAAATGCGCACCCTCGAAGTACCGCGGGTTGACGACACCTTGGCCGCACTGGCCACGGCAGCGGCGGGGCGTTGACCATGCGGTTTGCGCTCTGGTTGATCGCCTTGTTTTGCGTGGCTGTGGTGTCTGCACTTTTCGCAGGAAATAACCATGGCACGGTCACTTTTTTCTGGCCGCCTCACCGTATCGATGTGTCGCTGAACCTCGTGTTGCTCGGCTTGGCACTGCTTTTTGTGACCTTGCATCTGGCCTTGCGTGCCTTGTCGGGTTTGTTCAGCATTCCGCAGCAGGCCCGTCGCTGGCGGCTCTCCTACAAAGAGCGGAGCATTTACTCCGGCCTGCTGGACACCATTTCCCATTTGGTGGCGGGCCGGTTTGTGCGGGCCCGCAAAGCCGCTGAGGTGGTGGTGGCGATTGAAGACGCGATGCTGGCGAGTGGCGACGCCTTGCCGGATGCCGCGCGTTTGCGCACATTGGCGCACCTGCTGGCTGCCGAGAGTGCCCATGCCTTGCAAGACCGAAGCCTTCGTGAGGCGCACTTTGAAAACGCACTGGCAGAGGCCAGCAGTAAAGAGGCTGGTGACTTACGGGATGGGGTTCAGTTGCGTGCAGCGCGCTGGGCTCTGGAAGACCGCGATTCCGTCGGTGCCGTGCGCTGGCTGGAGCAATTGCCCGTTGGCACGGCTCGGCGCACCATTGCGCTGCGCTTGCGCTTTAAAGCAGCGCGCCAAGCCCGAAATACCCGCGTGGCGCTGGATGCAGCCAGAGTGCTGACCAAACACCGGGCATTCTCGGAAGTGGCGGGAGCCGGCATCGTGCGTGGGCTAGCCCTTGAGATGCTGCGCAACGCGCACGATGCTGCGCAGCTGGCGCAGGCGTGGGCGTGTTTGGAATTGTCCGAGCGACAGCAGCCGGATGTGGCGCTGGAGGCTGCGCAACGCTTGCTCAGCGTACAGGGCGATCCTGCGGTAGCGCGTCTCTGGGTGTTGCCCCTCTGGGAGTCGCAAGGCCATAGCCTGACCATCGATCAACGGGTGCGGCTGACCGGTATTTTGGAAACCAGTTTCGGTGCCAGCGAGGCCTTGCCTGACGCCGCTTGGCTTGCCCGCATCGAGCAGGCGCAAATGGCGCTACCCGGTGACCCCTTGCTGCAGTACCTGGCCGGCGTGATGTGTGTTCGCTTGTCGCTGTGGGGCAAAGCGCAGGCTTTGTTGAAACAGTCCATCCCGCTGCTCAAGGATGCTGGTTTGAAGCGTCGGGCCTTGCTGGCCTTGGCTGATCTGGCCGAACACCGCATGGATAGCAAAGCGGCGGCAGAGGCTTACAAAGCGGCTGCAAGGGCGTAAACCCATGGTGACGCCGCAAGGCGTTGGGGCTATTATGGTTTCATGGCCTCACTTATTGAACACCTCATCAAGCTCACGGACCACCGCGACCGCGATCTGCTGGAGCTCACCCTCTCCAAAGCCCTGATTGACCTGGTGCCCATCCAGCGGGTGCTGGTCTCCAAGGTCGTCAGCGAGGAGGGCGTCAAACGCTGGATGGATGTCACCGTGCTCGATGCGCGCGGTGGTGGCAAGGTGGTAGATCCCCTGCGCGTGGACTTTCAAACCCTGCCTTTGCTGGAGGACAACCGGGACCGCTTGCATTGCATCCAACGCCGCGAACGCGTCGAAATTGCCTGGGCGGGCGAGGACGGGCCGCGGATTACCTATTTGCCGCTGTTTGCTGACCCGGTGGCCGACGTGGAGGGTGTCCTAGAGATTCATTCGGCCAGTGCGCTGCTCGACGACCAACTCATGGTGATTTCGGATGTGTCGCGTGTTTTTCGCAATATGTACCGGCTGCTGGCCTACAGCGATCGGGATGCCTTGACGGGTCTGCTTAACCGCAAGTCTCTGGATGACACGTTCTACAGCGCTGTCCTTGAAGAGTTGGGCGAGATGCAGGACGCGGCAGCCGAAGCCCGCCAGATCGTGTTGGCAGCGGGGCAAGAGCGCCGGCACCGGGTGCCGCCCAACTATTGGCTGGGTACTATCTGTGTAGATCACTTCGGCACGATCAACGACCATCATGGGCACTTGATCGCGGAGGAGGTGCTGCTGCTGGTCGCGCGCATCATGAACAACACCTTCCGCACCTACGATCGTTTGTACCGCTTCGGGGGGGAGCAGTTCGCGGTGTTGATGCACTGCCCTGATGAGGCCTTGGTGCTGGCGGCCTTTGAGCGGTTCCGGGCCAATATCGAGAAATTCAATTTTCCGCAGGTGGGGCATTTGACGATTTGCGGCGGCTTCACCCGGGTGACGCCTGATGATTCGCCAAACACTGCCCTAGAGCGCGCAGAGCGCGCGGTGGACTATGGGCAGCACCACGGCCGTAACAAGGTGTTCAGCCATGCAGAACTCGTGCGCAAAGGCTTTTTTGCCGAGGCCCTGAAAATCGGCGCAGTCGATATTTTCTAGTTAGATCGTGCCGGTAATCCGGCATAAAAAAAGGGCACCCCGGTGCCCTTTTTTTATGAACTGTCACCGCGCATGGCGGTGACTGGACTGGCGGCTTAAGCCGTTTGATCGTTCTCAAACGGGAGCTTCATGTCACGCAGATCGCGACGGGTCTCGACCAACACCAAGGGGCGGTCGTCAAGCTCCACCGGAGCGGGACGCTCGCGGGGGACATGCACTGGCTTGGGCTCTGCTGCAATCGCAGCTTGCACGGCTGCGATTTTGTCTGCATCCGAGTTCACCCATTGCAGGCCAGAGCTGTTGGCCACTTCCACCAAGGCGGCGGTCGGCAGACTGTAGCCTGTCACTTTGGGCATGCGTCCGGCAGGTGCTGATTCCGCTACGGAGGCGGGCGCTGGAGCGACAGGTGCCGCAACAGGCGCTGCCGCTACCGGTGCGGGTGCACTTACCTCAGCGGCTACTGGTACGGCAGCTTCCGGTGCCACAGTGACGGCCACGGCTTCCGGAGTTGCACTTGCTTCGGGTGCCACTGCTGCAGCTTCTGCACCGTCCATCGCGTTGCGCTGACCATTTTCGCCACGGGGGCCGCGGTTGCCACGGTCACGGCCGTAACGGTCACGGGAGCGGCGTTCACGCGTCTCTTGCGCAGCACCGTTGTCGGCGGCAACTTCGCCAGTAGCGACAGCTTCCGCGGCTTCGTTGCCGGTAGCGTCCGTCACGGCTGCTTGTGGCGCTTGACCTTCGTCCTGGCGTGGCGCCCGGTCGTTGCGGCGTCCACGGCCACGGCCATTACGGCCTTCGCGTGGTTCGCGTCCTTCAGCGCTTGGGTCTGCTGCGGGAACTGCGCCTTCTGTCAGCGCTTGGGGCGCTACTACTTCGCTGGTGGGCTCTGTAGTGCGCACGTCCGTGCGCTCGCCGTTGCGGGGTCCGCGGTTGCCGCGTTCGTTGCGGTTGCCGCGCTCCTGGCGGCCTTCACGGGGTTGCTGAGTGCCACCTTGATCGGCTTGGACGCTGACCTCAGGGTTGACCGCTTTGGCTTGTTCAGCGTCCATGCGATCCTGGCGGGGCGCTTGGCTACGCTCGCCACGCTCATTGCGGGCACCGCGTTCTCCACGTTCGGGGCGTGCATTGCGGTCACCGCGTTCATTGCGGTTGCCACGGTCATTGCGTTCGCCGCGGTTGTCCGGACGGGCATCGGTACGTGCTTCGCCACGGCCTTCTGCATTGCGCTCGCCACGCTGGTTGCGGCCACCGTGACGACCACCGTCGCGGCCTGGACGGGCTTCGCGCTTCTCTTCCGTCTTGACCGGAGCCGGGGCCACAGGGGCTGGAGCGGCAGCGGGCGCTGTAAACAAAGACTTGAGCCAAGCAAAGAAGCCTGTAGGTGCCGGGGCCGCTGCAACGGGAGCTGCGGGCGCTGCTACCACCTTGACGGGTTCTGGCTTAGGAGGCGCGATGGGTGCGGGGGCATCAGGCAACACACCCTTGATCACAGGCGTTTGCTTATTGGTCGGCTCTTGAGAGCGACGGGTCACACCGGTGCCTTCTTCCATGTCGTCAGCCATCTTGTAGCTGGCTTCGATGTGGTCGAGGCGTGGGTCGTCGTGCTTCAAGCGCTCGAGCTTGTAGTTGGGGGTTTCCAGGGTCTTGTTGGGCACCATCAAGACGTTGATACGCTGCTTCAACTCGATCTTGGCAATTTCGGTGCGCTTTTCGTTCAACAGGAACGAAGCCACTTCTACGGGAACCTGGCACAGCACCGAGGCGGTGTTGTCCTTGAGGGACTCTTCCTGGATGATGCGCAGAATTTGCAAGGCGCTGGACTCGGTGTCACGGATGTGGCCGGAACCACCGCAACGCGGGCAGGGGATGGACGCACCTTCGGACAAGGCCGGGCGCAGGCGCTGGCGGCTCATTTCCATCAAACCAAATTTGGAGATGGTGCCGAACTGCACGCGGGCTCGGTCCTGGCGCAGGGCGTCGCGCAAGCGGTTTTCCACTTCGCGACGGTTGCGGGACTCTTCCATGTCGATAAAGTCGATCACGATCAAGCCACCCAGGTCGCGCAGGCGCATCTGGCGGGCTACTTCGTCAGCGGCTTCCAGGTTGGTGCGGGTGGCGGTCTCTTCGATGTCGCCGCCCTTGATAGCGCGGGCCGAGTTCACGTCCACCGACACCAATGCCTCGGTGTGGTCGATCACGATGGCGCCGCCCGAAGGCAGGGTCACGGTGCGGGCGTAGGCAGATTCGATTTGGTGTTCGATCTGGAAGCGGCTGAACAGCGGCGCGTCGTCGCGGTAGCGCTTCACGCGGGCCGCATGCTCAGGCATCACATGGGCCATGAACTGCTGGGCCTGCTCGTACACGTCGTCGGTGTCGATCAGGATGTCGCCGATGTCGTTGTTGAAGTAGTCGCGGATCGCGCGAATCACCAGGCTGGATTCCTGGTAAATCAGGAAAGCGCCCTTGGCACCCTTGGCAGCGCCGTCGATGGCACCCCAGAGCTTCAACAGGTAGTTCAGGTCCCACTGCAGTTCGGGCGCGCTGCGGCCGATACCGGCTGTGCGGGCGATGATGGACATGCCGTTGGGGTACTCCAACTGGTCCATGTTCTCTTTGAGCTCAGCACGGTCGTCGCCCTCGATGCGGCGGCTGACGCCACCGCCACGGGGGTTGTTGGGCATCAATACCACGTAGCGGCCGGCCAGCGAGATGAAGGTGGTCAGGGCTGCGCCCTTGTTGCCACGCTCTTCTTTTTCGACCTGAACCAGCAGTTCCTGGCCTTCGCGGATCGCGTCCTGGATGCGGGCATTGCTCGCAGACACGCCTTGCTGGAAATACTGTTTCGAGATTTCCTTGAAAGGCAGGAAGCCGTGGCGGTCTTCACCGTAGTCCACAAAACAGGCTTCCAGGGAGGGCTCTACGCGGGTCACGACCGCTTTGTAGATGTTGCCCTTGCGTTGTTCGCGGCCTTCAATTTCGATTTCGTAGTCGAGGAGTTTTTGTCCGTCGACGATGGCCAAGCGGCGTTCTTCAGCCTGCGTGGCGTTGATCAGCATCCGTTTCATGGATTGCATCCTTCTTCAATTAGTACATGCCCGGTGGGGGCTCACGAAGCCGGACTGACGAATTGAAGTGAGGAGGAATTGCCGGAGAACTTCAGGTCACACGAGGTGTCGAAGCGTAGGCGCGTGGATGGGGACGAGGGAATGCGTTTGTGAACCCGCTACAAAAATGCTAGCTGGTTGCGCAGGTAGTACCGGGGCTGCAGGCCGATTTGTGCCACCAAACGGGGCGTAAACGCTCCGCAGGCACAAGGTGATCAGGCTTAGCAACACAAACATCTCGTTTCATTCCGCCCGCCAACCGTGGGTTGGCAGACTTGGGGTATTCCGTATCAGGGTTTCAATTCGTCGGCTTGACCGTGTGGTGTCGCTGCCATCACAGGCAGGTGGCGTGTGATTTACAGCTGGCGCCAAACGGGGACTTCGACCTTCCAGCGCTGCGTTCAGTGGGGTGTGGACTAAACTCCAGACAAATCAACCACTTACGGCGCGTCGCTAGTGAAACACATTATAGGGGGCAAAGAGCCCTCAACGGCTCCCCTGGCCAACACCCAAGTCAAATCCGTGACGGTGGATGAAGACAGCGCTGGCCAGCGCCTCGACAACTTTCTGATGCGGGAGCTCAAGGGCGTCCCCAAGACCCACGTGTACCGCATCATCCGCAGCGGCGAAGTCCGCGTGAACAAAGGCCGCGCCAGCGCCGACACCCGTATTGCCACGGGCGACGTTATCCGCCTGCCGCCTGTGCGCACCTCTGAACGCGCGGAACAGAAAACCGCCGCGATGGCCGAGCAGGCCCATCGCTTTGTGCCGGCCAAGGACTTCCCGGTGCTGTTTGAGGACGACCATTTTTTGGCGGTAAACAAGCCTGCTGGGGTAGCCGTGCATGGCGGTTCCGGGGTGAGCTTCGGCGTCATCGAGCAGCTGCGCATGGCGCGTCCAAAAGCGAATTTTTTGGAATTGGTGCACCGCTTGGATCGAGAAACCAGCGGCATTCTGCTGGTCGCCAAGAAGCGTAGCGCCCTGAAAAACCTGCAAGACCAATTCCGCGAGCGCGAAACCGGCAAAACCTACCTGGCTCTCGTAGCTGGGCAGTGGCCGGCTAATAAGAAGGTCTTGGACAAGTCTTTGCAGAAATACCTGCTGCCGGATGGCGAGCGCCGTGTCCGCGTGGTGGCTAAAGACCATGCGGACGCCATGCCGTCCTTGAGCCTGGTCAAGGTGCATTCGGTCACGCCCGCGGCTTGCGTTGTGCAAACGCCGCAGCAAAAGGCCTATTCCTTGTTGGAGGTGACCATCAAGACCGGTCGCACCCACCAGATCCGGGTGCACTTGGCCTCGGAAGGCATGGGCATTGTGGGTGACGATAAATATGGCGACTTTGAGCTGAACAAGGCACTGGCCCGTGACGAAGGGCTTGTGCCGCTCAAGCGCATGTTTTTGCATGCCTGGCGATTCCAGTGCAACCACCCGGCGACCGGTGAGCGTGTGGCCTTGCAGACCGACCTGCCGCCTGAACTTGCCCGCTTTCTGCTGCAGGCCATTCCGGAAGAACCGGGCGCGATGGCACCGGTTCAGGGTTAAATCGAGGCATGAATTCCACCGCTTTCCGCCCCCGCCGTTTCGACCTGATCGCATTCGATTGGGATGGCACTTTGTTTGACTCCACAGCCCTCATCACCCGTTGCATCCAGCTGGCGGTGCAGGATGTAGGAGGCACCGTACCCAGCGACAAAGATGCGTCCTATGTCATTGGCATGGGCCTGATGCAAGCATTGGCCCATGCCGCGCCGGATGTACCCGCTGACAAATACCCGCTGTTAGGTGCACGCTACAAGCACCACTACAGCGTGCACCAAAATGACATCACCCTGTTTGCAGGTGTGCTGGAGATGCTGGATCGGCTCAAAGCCCGCCAGCACTTGCTGACCGTGGCCACCGGCAAAAGCCGTGGCGGCCTGAATGAAGCGCTGCGCGATGTGAACCTGCAAGGTATTTTTGATGGCTCCCGCACCGCAGACGAGACCGCCGGCAAGCCCCACCCCCTCATGCTGCAAGAGCTGATGATGGAATTCGGGGTGGAGGCTGACCGCGTGTTGATGATCGGCGACACCACCCATGACCTGCAAATGGCGGTGAACGCCGGATGCGCCAGCGTGGCTGTGAGCTACGGCGCGCATGAGCCGGACAGCTTCGAGGCACTGGGGCCCTTGGCGATTGCCCACTCCGTCGCGGAGTTGGATGCTTGGTTGCAGGCCAACGCCTGACTTTGACAGGCCAGATCAGGAGTCACCATGCCAGACACTCTTCCCGATAGCCCCGGAATTGCCTTGTGCAACTCCGCTGATTTGGTGGATAGCGGGCTGGCGGTGCCTTTTGATGTGATCTATTGCGGGCAGACTTGTTACGCCTTTGCGATTCGCTATGCGGGCAAGGTGTATGCCTATTTGAATCGTTGCTCGCACGTTCCCATGGAAATGGACTACCAGCCCAACCGGTTCTTTGATTTGACCGGTCATTGGTTGATATGTGCCACCCATGGCGCCATGTACAGCCCCCAAACCGGCATGTGCCGCACGGGCCCGTGCCGAGGCGGGCTGGTCTCGATCGCCTTGTCCGAGGTGGATGGCGTCGTCCACTGGCATACTTCCTCCCATCTCCAACCGGTAGTGTTTTAAATGACGGAACCCCATATGCCGACAGGTATGCCTGAAGATCCAAATATGCCTGTAGCCGGCAATGAGTCTGCGCAAGCAGCTCCTGAAAAGATAGCAAGCCCCGCCAAGAATTCTGACGCGGGCTGGGAGCGCGCTACGCTTGAAAAGCTCGCAACCGCGACCTTGGTCGAGCAACGTACCGCGCGCCGGTGGCGCAATGGCATCCGGATTGCCTGGCTGGTGTTTCTGTCGGTGGTGGTGTGGATGGGCTTGCAACAAAGCGGCGCGCCCGCCGACATCGCCACTCCCCACACGGCGGTCGTGAACATCCGGGGCGAGATTGCGTCAGGCAATGAGGCCAGTGCCGAGGTGGTGGTGGCTTCCATGCGCTCCGCCTTTCAAGACCAGGGGGCGAAGGCCGTGGTCTTGTTGATCAACTCCCCCGGTGGCAGCCCGGTGCAAGCCGGCATCATCAATGATGAGATCCGGCGTCTGAAGGCGCTGCACAACAAACCGGTCTACGCAGTGGTCGAAGAAACCTGTGCCTCCGCCGCGTATTACATCGCGGTAGGAGCCGATGAAATCTATGTCGACAAGGCCAGCATCGTCGGCAGTATCGGAGTGCTGATGGACGGTTTTGGCTTCACCGGTTTGATGGACAAGCTCGGCGTAGAGCGCCGCTTGATGACGGCAGGGGAGAACAAGGGTTTGCTTGACCCGTTCAGCCCCCAGACAGACAAGCAACGCGCTTTTGCCCAGTCCATGTTGGACCAGATTCACCAGCAATTCATTGCCGTGGTGAAAGAGGGCCGCGGCAAGCGGCTCACCGAGACCCCGGAGATATTCAGCGGCTTGTTCTGGACCGGTCAGCAGGCGATCGACCTCGGCTTGGCCGACAAGCTGGGCAATATCGATTACGTGGCCCGCGAAGTCGTGAAGGCCGAAGAGATCGTGGACTACACCCGCAAAGAAAACGTGGCCGAGCGGCTGGTCAAGCGTTTTGGTGCCTCGATCGGTGACGGTGCAGTCAAGGCGCTGCGCTCGTTGCCAGCGCTTCACTGAACGCGGGGCCTAGCGGCCGAGGGCGAACACGGTGGGTGTGGCGTTGTCCAAGGCCCAACCGCTGTGTTTCCAGTGCTTGACGGTCTGGCTATGGGTGCAAGCGGTTGCCAGTGTCAGGCCGCTGGAGGTGGCCAGCCGGGTGTTGGTTTGCAGCGTTTGCAGCAGGCTCTGCAGCAGGGCGGTGTTGCGGTAGGGCGTCTCGATAAAGATCTGGGTCTGCCCGGATTTGAGCGCCAAGGACTCCAGCTCTTTGATGCGCTTGACCCGCTCTGAGGGTTCAGACGGCACATAGCCGACAAACGCAAAGTTCTGGCCGTTCAGCCCACTGGCAGCCAGAGCCAATAAAAGCGATACCGGTCCCACCAAGGGCACCACCGGAATCCCCAATTCATGGGCAGCACGCACCACTGACGAGCCCGGGTCGGCAATGGCTGGCATACCCGCTTCGCTGACCAGCCCAACGTCATGGCCTTGCAAAGCAGCGGCGAGCAGGGGTTTGGCGTCAAAGCCGCCAAGGTGGTCGCCTTTTTTGTGCACCTCCCGGGGGAGCTCCTGGAGCTGCATGTCTTGAATCGTCGTATTCAAAGGGTGCGATTCACCCACGCGCTTGAGGTAGGCCCGGGTGCTTTTGGCGTTCTCGCAAATCCAGTAGCGCAAGGCGGCCGCACGCTGCAGGGTTTGCTGCGGCATGCTGTCTGAAAGGGCGCTTTGGCTGGCACAGCCGAAATCCAGCGGCGCCGGCACCAAATACAGGGTGCCGGTCATGTTGCTTGCTCCCACAGGTTTAGGCCCGCAGCACGCAGCATGCGGCAGGTGCGAATCAGCGGTAGTCCGACCAGCGCCGTGGGGTCATCGTTATCAATCGCTTCCAGAAGGCTGATGCCTAAGCCTTCGCTCTTGGCGCTGCCTGCGCAGTCATAGGGCGTTTCCGCGCGCAGGTATTGTTCGATTTCTGCATCGCCCAAGTCCCGGAATTGCACCCTCACAGGTGCCAGGTCCTCTTGCACAAAGCCGCTGGCTTTGCACACCACTGCCACTGCGGTTTGAAATATCACCGTTTGACCGCGCATGGCCTGCAGCTGAGCCACGGCACGGTCATGTGTGCCGGGCTTGCCCAAGGGCTGGCCGTGCAGGTCAGCGACTTGGTCTGAGCCGATCACAATGCAATCGGGGTGCATCTCTGCGACCGCGCGGGCCTTGGCCAAGGCGAGTCGGCGGGCAAGTGCCGCAGGCGCTTCGCCGGGAAGTGGTGTTTCATCTACATCGGGTGCCGCAACGATAAAAGGCAGGCGCAATCGCGCCAGGAGTTCGCGCCGGTATACCGAGGTAGAGCCCAGGACGAGTTTTCTGGAAGGGGAGCTTTGCATGTAGCGATTCTCTTACACTGCGCGGATGAAACATGAATACGTACCCCGCAGCCTTCCTGTCAAAGCCTTCGCACAAGCTTCAGGCGTATTGGAGGGCAGCGTCCCGTTGGCGGAAATGGAGCGTTTGCGCGAGGAATCCCTGGGTCCGATCGAGGGAACCGTGGTGAGCTTTTCCGCAGACGGAGAAATGCAAGACGATGCCGCCGGCCAGCCTGAGCCATGGCTCCATCTCGAGGGTTCCACCACCTTGGTAATGACGTGTCAGCGTTGTTTGGGGCCGGTTGCGACGGAGGTGTCTTTCGAGCGTTCTTTCCGTTTTGTTGCCAGCGAGGCACTCGCTGAGGTGGAAGACGAAGAGTCGGAGGAAGACGTCTTGGTGCTCAGCCGTGAATTCAATCTGCTGGAGCTGGTCGAAGACGAGCTATTGATGTCTGTTCCCCCGGTTCCTAAGCATGAGGAGTGCCCCGCGCCGGTCAAGCTTCAGGCGGCAGACGCTGATTTCGTTGATGCGCCCGCGGAAAAGCCGAATCCTTTTGCGGTGTTGCAGCAGCTCAAAAAGTAGGGGTTGGAGGCTGCGTGAAGTTTGGGCTATAATCTGAGGCTCCGCGTGCCAGACCTGCCGCGTTTTACTAACCCCAACCGTGTTGCCGCCTGCGCAGCACCTTTGCCCAGGAGCCGATCATGGCAGTTCAACAAAACAAAAAATCTCCTTCCAAGCGCGGTATGCACCGTTCGCACAATGCACTGAACGTGCCCGGTATCGCAGTGGAACCCACCACCGGCGAAATTCACTTGCGTCACCACATCAGCCCCACCGGTTTCTACCGTGGTCGCAAGGTGTTGAAGACAAAATCTGAAGCCTGATTCACCTGAATCCCGCAAAGCCCGAAGCTACAGTTTCTGTAGCGACGGGCTTTTGTCATTTTGGGGTCGGATAATTGCCCTCTGTATTGTTGTTGGATTGAATTGCGCATGATTACGATTGCCGTTGATTGCATGGGTGGAGACCATGGCCCAGAGGTAACGCTACCTGCTTGCCGTGAGTTCCTGGATCGTCATCCGGATGCTGCGTTGGTCGTGGTGGGCTTGGCCGATGCGCTGAAGAGCTTTTCCCATCCGCGCGCGACCGTGGTGGTCACTACAGAAGTGGTCACCATGGACGATGCCCTTGAGGTTGCCTTGCGCAAGAAGAAAGACTCTTCCATGCGGGTGGCGATTCAGCAGGTGAAAGACGGGGCAGCGCAAGCGGCCGTGTCTGCGGGTAACACTGGCGCGTTGATGGCCATTTCCCGCTACATTTTGAAAACGCTGGATGGTATCGAGCGCCCGGCGATTGCCGGACAAATCCCCAATGCGAAGGGTGGCGCAACCACGGTGCTGGATCTGGGGGCCAATGTGGATTGCTCGGCCGAACACCTGCTGCAGTTTGCGGTCATGGGCTCGGCGCTGGTGTCGGTGCTCAGCGGTGATGAGTCGCCGTCGGTGGGCTTGCTCAACATCGGGGAAGAGGTCATCAAAGGCAATGAAGTCATCAAAAAAGCAGGTGAACTTCTGCGAACCGCCGCGAAAACGGGCGATTTGAACTTTGTGGGCAATGTGGAAGGCAACGACATCTTCAAAGGGACTGCTGCGATCGTGGTGTGTGATGGTTTTGTAGGCAATGTGGCGCTCAAAACCAGCGAAGGCCTGGCCTCGATGTTCGGGACGTTTTTGAAGGCTGAGTTCTCACGCAATATCTTGACAAAAATGGCGGCAATTGCGGCTTATTCGGTTTTAAATGCGTTTAAAAACCGTTTTGATCATCGTCGCTACAACGGTGCAGCCCTTTTGGGCTTGCGCGGTCTGGTGTTCAAGAGCCATGGTTCAGCCGACAGTCTGTCGTTCGGCAATGCCTTGAACCGCGCGTATGATGCAGCCCGAAACAACTTGCTGGACCGCGTTCAGGTTCGCATTGCCAAGGCTGCACCACTTTTAGCGGTCGCCGACGCAGAGGCTTAGTCTGAACGGGTGCACGCTACAACACCCATGACACGTTATTCCCGAATTACAGGCACAGGTAGCTATGTGCCTCCCCGCCGGTTGACCAACGCGGACCTGGCGGCGCAGCTGGCAGCCCAAGGGGTTGAGACCTCAGATGAATGGATCGTAGAGCGCACCGGTATTCGCGCTCGCCACTTTGTGGAAGCTGGTGTTTACAGCAGCGACTTGGCGCTGGAGGCCTGCAAAAGCGCCTTGAGCGCAGCGGGCTTGCAGGCGCAAGACATTGACTTGATCATTGTCGCCACCTCCACGCCGGACATGGTGTTCCCCTCCACCGCATGTATCTTGCAAAACAAGCTGGGTGCCAACGGATGTGCCGCTTTTGATGTGCAGGCCGTTTGCAGCGGCTTCGTTTACGCGCTGACAGTGGCTGACGCGTTGATTCGCACCGGCGGTGCGAGCAAAGCGCTTGTCGTGGGGGCTGAAGTGTTTTCCCGTTTGCTGGATTTCACCGACCGTACGACGTGTGTATTGTTCGGCGATGGCGCGGGTGCCGTGGTTTTGGAAGCATCCGAAACCCCGGGTATTCTGGCCAGTGACCTGCATGCGGACGGCAAGCATGTCGGTATTCTTTGTGTGCCCGGACATGTATCGAACGGCCACATTCTGGGCGACCCCTTGCTCAAGATGGATGGGCAGGCGGTATTCAAGTTGGCGGTTGGCGTTCTGGAAGATGCGGCGCGGGCGACGCTGGCGAAAGCTGGCAAGACCGAAGCGGATATCGATTGGTTGATTCCGCACCAAGCCAATATCCGCATCATGCAAAGCACCGCCAGGAAACTGAAGCTGCCGATGGACAAAGTGGTGGTGACGGTGGATCAACACGGCAACACCTCCGCAGCCTCTATTCCGCTGGCATTGGACTCCGCGGTGCGTGCCGGTCGGGTCAAGCCGGGTCAGAACCTGATGCTGGAAGGCGTAGGTGGTGGCTTCACCTGGGGTGCGGTGCTCCTGACTTTGTAGCATGTCGTGCAAGCAGAATCACGGCTAGTGCTCAATTTGACGAAGAATTTTCTATGAAACCATTTGCTTTTGTATTTCCCGGTCAAGGTTCCCAATCGGTGGGCATGCTGGATGCATGGGGCGCACACCCCATCGTGTTGGAAACCTTGAAGGAGGCGTCTGACGCCTTGGGCGAAGATGTTGCCAAGCTGATTCACGAAGGGCCCAAAGAGGCATTGGCTCTCACGACCAATACCCAGCCGGTGATGTTGGTGGCTGCCGTGGCGGCGTACCGGGTTTGGATGTCTGAAACCGGCGTGGCGCCCCAAGTGGTAGCGGGCCATTCGCTGGGTGAGTACTCGGCATTGGTGGCCGCAGGCGCCTTGACCTTGGCGCAGGCTGCGCCATTGGTGCGCTTGCGTGCCCAGGCGATGCAAGAGGCGGTACCGGTGGGCGTAGGCGCGATGGCAGCTATTTTGGGTATGGATGCTACGAAAGTGATAGCGGGTTGCGCAGAAGCTACGGCGGCTATGGCCGGTTCTGACTCTCAAGTCGTTGAAGCTGTGAACTTCAACGACGCAGGTCAAACCGTTATCGCGGGTAGCAAGGCGGCGGTGGACAAGGCGTGTGAAATTTTGAAAGCAGCAGGTGCCAAGCGCGCTTTGCTCTTGCCAGTGTCTGCACCTTTCCACTCCAGCTTGATGAAGCCAGCGGCAGAAAAGCTCAAGGCGCGCCTGGAAGAGATAGAGATTGCCACCCCGCAGATTGCGCTGGTGAACAACATTGACGTCGCTGTTGAAATGGATGCAGACCGCATTCGCGATGCGCTGTACCGTCAGGCTTTCGGGCCGGTGCGATGGGTGGAATGTGTCCAGGCCATCAAGACGCGTGGCTTGTCCACGGTGGTCGAGTGTGGCCCCGGCAAGGTGTTGGCCGGTATGGTCAAGCGAATTGATGCAGAAATGACAGGGGCTGCCCTGTTTGATCCTGCGACACTGGAAGAAGTGAAAGGATTGTTGGCATGAGCGAAATCAAGTTTGAAGGCCAAGTGGCGCTGGTGACCGGAGCCTCGCGAGGCATCGGCGCATCCATCGCCTTGGAATTGGCGCGCAAAGGCGTCAAGGTGATCGGTACTGCCACCTCGGACGCTGGTGCGGCAAAAATCCGTGAGGCTTTGTCAGGCTTTGCCGGCTGTGATGGTCGCACTTTGGATGTGAATGATGGCGCTGCGGCGGAGGCGTTGGTGGATGCGATCGCCAAAGAGTTCGGTGGCTTGCATGTTCTGGTGAACAACGCCGGCATTACCCGCGACACACTGGCCATGCGCATGAAAGATGACGACTGGGATGCAGTGGTGGACACCAACCTCAAGGGAGTGTTTCGCATGAGCCGCTCAGTGTTGCGCACCATGATGAAGCAACGGTACGGCCGCATCATCAGCATTACCTCGGTGGTCGGAGCTTCCGGCAACCCCGGTCAGGCCAATTACGCAGCCGCCAAAGCGGGCGTGGCGGGCATGACCCGTGCGCTGGCCCGGGAGCTTGGCTCGCGCAACATCACCGTCAATTGTGTGGCGCCCGGATTTATTGAAACCGACATGACGGCCGGCCTGCCGGAAGAGCAACAAAAAGCCTTGCTGGGCCAGATTCCCCTCGGGCATTTGGGCAAACCCGCGGATATTGCGCACGCAGTGTGCTACCTTGCGTCCCCTCAGGCGGGCTATGTCACGGGGCAGGAAATGCACGTGAATGGCGGCATGTACATGTAAGAAAAAAACCGCCGATGTGTCCGAACGGCGACCCGGTTAGAGACTTGTCTCTAGGGCGGGTAAAATCTCGGATTCTTTTACAACCCTTAGAGGGAACCCATGAGCGATATCGAAGTCCGTGTCAAAAAAATCATTGCTGAACAACTCGGCGTGGAAGAGTCTCAAGTTACCAGCGAAAAGTCCTTTGTGGCAGACCTGGGTGCTGACTCCTTGGACACAGTGGAACTGGTGATGGCTTTGGAAGATGAGTTTGGAATTGAAATTCCGGACGAAGACGCAGAAAAGATCACTACCGTGCAAAACGCGATCGATTACGCGAACACCCACAAAAAGGCCTAATAGCCTTGGGCAATGCGTTAGTGCGCATTGCCAACCCGGCCGGCAACCGCAGGATCATCGCCTGCAGGTGTCCGGCCGGTTCCTCCCCCATTCTCTGTATCGCCGCTATGGCGGTATTTCTTTGACGAACTATTGAATCCAGGTTTCTATGTCCCGTCGTCGCGTTGTTGTCACTGGTTTAGGTTGTGTCAGTCCCGTAGGTAATACGGTGACAGAGGCTTGGTCCAATTTGCTGGCAGGTAAGTCCGGTATTGATGTCATTTCCAAGTTCGACGCATCTGCTTTTGCCTGCAAGATCGCCGGGGAAGTGCGTAACTTCGAGTTGGAGGCGTACATCAACTCCAAAGAAGCCCGCACTATGGATACCTTTATCCACTACGGTATTGCGGCTGCCATGCAGGCAGTGGTCGACTCCGGTCTCAAGACCGGCGATGCCCTGAGTGACGAAGAGTCCACGCGCATTGGTTGCGTGATCGGCTCTGGCATCGGCGGCCTGCCCATGATTGAAAACACACACGCGGAGTACACCAACCGCGGTCCGCGCCGGATTTCTCCATTTTTTGTGCCGGCCTCCATCATCAACATGACTGCTGGCCATGTGTCCATGCGCTATGGCTTCAAGGGCCCAAACATAGCCATCGTCACAGCGTGCACGACCGGTTTGCATTGCATCGGTGAAGCGGGCCGCATGATTGAGTATGGTGACGCGGACGTGATGGTGGCCGGTGGCTCTGAGGCCACGGTATCGCCCTTGGGTATTGGTGGCTTCGCTGCCATGCGCGCCCTGAGTACCCGCAATGACGACCCGACAACCGCCTCCCGCCCTTGGGACAAAGACCGCGATGGCTTTGTCTTGGGTGAAGGCGGCGGTGTGATGGTGCTCGAAGAGTACGAACACGCCAAGGCACGCGGCGCCAAGATCTACGCTGAATTGGCGGGTTTTGGTATGAGTGCAGATGCCGGCCACATGACCGCCCCCAATATGGATGGCCCCCGTCGTGCCATGTTGAGCGCCATGCGCAATGCCGGTGTCAATGCCGACCAAGTGGATTACCTCAATGCCCACGGCACCTCTACGCCCCTGGGCGATGTGAATGAATCCAATGCCATCAAGGCCGCTTTGGGTGATCACGCCAAACGCGTGGTGGTGAACTCCACCAAGTCCATGACCGGGCATCTTTTGGGTGGCGCAGGTGGTTTGGAGTCGGTGTTCACCGTTTTGGCTTTGCACCACCAAAAGAGCCCGCCCACCATCAATATCTTTAATCAAGATCCGGAATGCGATCTCGATTACTGCGCCAACACGGCCCGCGATATGAAGATCGATGTCGCTGTCAAAAATAACTTCGGGTTTGGCGGCACCAACGGCACCCTGGTGTTCAAGCGCATTTAATACACACGGCCAGTCACACTGACCCTTCATGCAACGTCCTCCGGCGACTAGTCTGCAGGTCTCGCGGTCAAAAAGCTTGGGCTGGCTGTTTGCTGGCCTGATTGTTTTGTTCATGTGCGCGCCGCTCTACAGCGTATGGAGTGCCCAAGCATGGGAGCGAACGCTGGTTGTGTGGGCCGCTTGGGGCGCCTTCAGTGCAAATTTAGTGCTCTCGTGGCGTCGAATGCCTGCAGGCCGGTTGCGCTGGGATGGCGAGACTTGGTATTGGGGAAATCTCTCCCAACCCATCAAGGCTGTGCGCATTCAGTACGACTTTCAGCGCACCTTGTGGGTGCTGTTGCAACCGGAGCATGGTCAGCAATTTGGTGTGTGGTTGGAAGCCGATGCTCTGCAACCCGAGCGTTGGCGCTCTGTCCGGCGTGCCTTGGTCTGGTGTGAGGAAACAGCTTGGGGCGCGGAGGGGGCCGTTGCACCCGCCGCGGGGATGCACCCATGACAGACATCGTGGAACCCGCTCCCGATGCTGATTGGCCTTTGGTCGAACGCACGATCGCTGGAGATCAACGTGCGTATGGCCTGCTGGTCCTGAAATATCAGCGGCGTATCCAGCGGCTGGTTGGGCGCATGGTCCGGGATGTGGATTTGGTGGAAGATATCACCCAAGAAACCTTTATCCGTGCCTACCGGGCGCTCCATCAATTCCGCGGGGATGCGCAGTTCTACACCTGGCTGTACAGAATTGCCGTCAACACGGCCAAAAAGTCGTTGTTGGAGCTGAAGAGAGATCGCACTATTTCAGAGTCTTTCTTTGCCCGTGATGAAGAAGATGAAACTTCTTTCCGCCAAAACGAACCAAGTAGCGAAGAAACACCCGAAACCGTGCTGGCCGCCAAGGAAATTGCCGGTGTGGTGAATGCTGCGATGGAGGCTTTGCCGGATGAGCTCCGGCAAGCTGTCGTACTCCGGGAAATCGAAGGTTTGAGTTATGAAGAAATTTCACTCTCTATGGCATGCCCGATCGGAACTGTCCGATCCCGGATCTTCCGTGCTCGAGAAGCGATTTCTGCAAAGCTGAAACCTCTTTTGGATAAACAAACCGGCAAGCGTTGGTAAGTCATATGGATCGCCTTTCCCAAAATCAAATGTCTGTTCAGGAGCAACTGTCTGCGCTAGCAGATGGTGAACTCGACTCTGCGGAGTTGGGTGCCTTGCTGGATGCCTTGGAGCGGGATCCGGCACACTATGCCGCATGGACAGGCCTGCACGCTGGAGCAGCAGCCACGCGCGGTGAACCGGTATCCGGAGCCTCTGGCGATCTGGCGTTCTGGCAATCTATCCAGGGAAAAATCGCCTCCGAATCAATCTTGCAAGTTCAGCCGATGCCGCCTGTTGGCGTGCAGGGCGCAGCGATGCGCAGCGCGTCACCTGCGAACGCCTCTTTTTGGAAGGCCCGTCGTTTTGCGTCGATCGCCTTGGTATTGGCGGTGGGTGGTATCGCCTCTCTGCTTTGGCCCAGTGCCGGTACAGGCCCCTCCGACATGAGTGCGGCGCCCGCAGGGCCTGCACTGGCCGCGGCGACGACCGACGCGGGTGTCATGTTGCGCGATCCCCAGCTCGACGCCTTGATGGAAGCCCACCAGCAGATGGGCGGACATTCTGCGTGGCAGGGTCCGTCGGGCTTTTTGCGCAATGCGACCTACGAAAGGCCTTCTCGGTGAACTGGGTGCGTAGCTGGCAACTGTTGTCTCGTGGGCTCGTGCTGGCCTGTGTGTTGGGCGTGCAGGTTGGGGTGCCTGCGATAGCCCAAGAGAATTCTGTGAGTGCTTGGCTGACGCGTCTTCACGAAGCTTCCAAACATCGCACCTACACCGGCACTTTTGTGGTGTCCGCCGGTACGCAAATGGCGAGTGCCAAAATCTGGCATGTGTGTGAAGGCGAGCAGCAGTTAGAGCGCATTGAGCCATTGAGTGGTACGCCACGCACCACTTTCCGGCGTAACTCCGAGGTGTTGACGCTCTTTCCGACGGCAAAAGTCGGTATTGCCGAGACGCGGGAGGCGACCAGCTTGTTTCCGGGGCTGTTGAAGTCCAAAGGCGCAGATCTTGATGAGTTCTACTCGCTCAAGACCATGGCACCTGAGCGCTTGGCCGGGGTGGACACGGACGTGGTTCATATTCAGGCCAAGGACGGGCTCCGTTACGGATACCGGGTGTGGAGTGAGAAAAAGACGGGCCTGGTGATCCAGCTGCAAACACTGGATGTCGACGGAAAAACACTGGAGCAGTCGGCATTCTCAGAGCTCAATATGGATGCCCAAGTGAGCTCTGCCAAGCTCAACCACATGATGGGGCAAACCGAGGGTTATCGCATCGAGCGGCGCACCACGGAGAAAACGAGTGCCGCCGCCCAAGGATGGGCCATGAATGGGGGCGTGCCCGGATTCAAGCCCGGCGGTTGCTACATACGCCCGGTGGCCTTATTGGCGGGTGCGTCCGGCAAAACAGACACCTCCATGCAATGGATGTTCTCCGACGGTTTGGCGACCGTGTCTCTGTTTGTGGAGCGATTTGATCCCAGCCGCCATGTACAAGTCGGGGCGGCAGATTTGGGCGGCGCTACCCGCACTCAAACACGCAAGCTCGGCAATTGGTGGATCACTGCAGTCGGTGAAGTGCCTGCTGGGACCTTGGCCGTGTTCACCCAAGCGCTTGAACGCAAAAAATAAGACCCTATCTCTGTCTCATCAGTTTTTTCAGGAAACGTTCCACATGACACATCACACCTTTTCAATTCGGCGTTGGGGCCTTGCGGTCATGTTGGGTGCATGTGCTGCATCATTCTTGCCTTTGTCGGCGGCCCACGCGCAAGTCCGCGGATTGCCGGATTTCACCGACCTCGTGGATCAGGTGGGCCCTTCGGTCGTGAATATCCGTACCTTGGAAAAGGTCAGCGCCCGCGCGCAACAAGGCGGACCGAATGAAGAGGAAATGCTGGAGTTCTTCCGGCGTTTCGGCTTGCCGATTCCCAACATGCCGAAACAGAATCCGCGCCAAAACCGCCCCCAACAGCAGGAAGAAGAACAGCCACGCGGAGTCGGTTCAGGGTTCATCTTGACCAGCGATGGCGTGATCATGACCAATGCACACGTGGTGGACGGGGCAGACGAAGTCATTGTGACGCTCACCGACAAGCGGGAATTCAAAGCCAAGATTCTGGGGGCGGACAAACGCTCCGATGTGGCAGTGGTCAAAATTGACGCGACCGGTCTACCTGCAGTGAAGGTGGGTGATGTGAACCGCCTTCGGGTGGGCGAATGGGTCATGGCGATCGGTTCTCCCTTCGGACTGGAAAACACGGTGACCGCCGGTATCGTGAGCGCCAAACAGCGTGACACCGGCGATTTCTTGCCCTTCATACAGACCGACGTGGCCATTAACCCCGGTAACTCTGGTGGTCCGTTGATCAATATGCGCGGCGAGGTGGTCGGGATCAACAGCCAGATCTATTCACGCTCCGGCGGTTTTATGGGAATTTCTTTTTCCATTCCGATGGACGAAGCGGTCCGGGTGAGTGACCAATTGCGTGCGTCGGGTCGCGTGTCTCGCGGGCGCATCGGTGTGCAGATCGATCAGGTGAGCAAAGAGGTTGCGGAATCTATTGGCTTGGGCAAACCCACCGGTGCGTTGGTTCGCGGCGTTGAGTCCGGATCCCCGGCTGAAAAAGCTGGCGTGGAGGCGGGCGACATCATCACCCGCTTTGACGGAAAGGTCATCGAAAAATCCAGTGACTTGCCGCGCATTGTGGGTGGCACCAAGCCCGGAACCAAAAGCACCCTGACCGTATTCCGCCGCGGTGGCAGCAAAGAACTGCAAGTGGTGATCGCTGAAATTGAAGCGGACAAACCCGTTGCAAAAGCCCCCGCAAAAGAGGAGCGTCCGGCGGCATCTATTGCCACCCAGGTGTATGGCTTGGCAGTGACCGCACTCACAGACGCCCAGAAAAAGGAAGCGGGTGTCCGTGGAGGTGTACGCATAGAGGCTGCCACGGAAGCGGCGGCTCGCGCGGGTTTGCGTGAGGGGGATGTGATTTTGCAAGTAGCCAACGTCGAAGTGTTAACCGTGAAGGAATTCGAGGCAGTGCTGGGCAAACACGACAAAACCAAGGCTTTGAATGTGTTGTTCCGGCGCGGTGATTGGACGCAGTTCGCGGTGATCCGGGCTGGCCGATAGGCCAAGCAACCCTAAAGCACAGCAGGCTATGGGGTTGTTTGGAGCATAAAAAAGCCTGACTCATGGCTTTTGGCGCCTAGCTTTGATGGGGGCGGGGGTCTAAATCCATAGGCTTTTTTAAAGCGGTGGTTAGAATACGGGCGGTCGACGGATCAAAGCAGGTATATGGAACTTGCGATAATCCATCATGTGGGAATCGATAGATTGCCCCACAGGCCTTCCACAGCTCTCCCACAAGTTGTTCAGTGGCGTTAAACACAATCTGTGGATAACTTGTGAATATTTTTGCTGTTGCCGTGTAGCAACGACCCCCGATCCGGATTTTTGGGCTGTGCTTTTTGGACTTTTTGCCTACAATGAACGTCCAACTATCGCAGTTGCCAAAAGATTGTTGGTTCGGGGCGCGTCTCACCATGACGCGCCCTTTTTTCATGGCTGATCCTTTTAATTCAATTACTTGAAGCGCGTCGTTGATGAATCACATCCGAAATTTTTCCATCATTGCCCACATTGACCACGGCAAATCCACGCTGGCCGATCGCTTGATTCAGCGTTGCGGCGGACTGGAAGCGCGCGAGATGGAGGCACAGGTTCTGGACTCGATGGACATCGAGAAAGAGCGTGGGATAACCATCAAGGCGCAGACCGCAGCGCTGCAGTACAAGGCCAAAGACGGTCAGGTCTACAACCTCAATTTGATTGACACACCCGGTCACGTTGACTTCTCCTATGAGGTGTCCCGCTCGCTGTCGGCATGCGAAGGCGCATTGCTGGTGGTTGATGCCTCCCAAGGCGTCGAGGCTCAGACGGTGGCCAATTGCTACACCGCGCTGGACCTCAATGTGGAAGTGTTGCCGGTACTCAACAAGATTGATCTGCCCAATGCCGACCCTGACAACGCGCGCAGCGAAATCGAGGACGTGATTGGTATCGACGCGACCGACGCGATTGTCTGTTCGGCCAAGACGGGATTGGGCATCGATGACATCCTGGAATCCATCGTCGCCAAGATCCCCTCGCCCCGCGGCAATCCCGATGGCCCATTGCGCGCCATGATCATCGACAGCTGGTTTGACCCCTACGTGGGTGTCGTCATGCTGGTGCGCGTGGTGGATGGTCGTCTGGCCAAGGGCGAGCGTATCAAGATGATGGCATCGGGTGCCACCTACAACGCGGATAACCTGGGTGTGTTCACTCCAGCGAATCAGCCGCGCCAGTCGCTTGAGGCGGGTGAGGTGGGTTACATCATTGCCGGTATCAAAGAATTGCAGGCCGCCAAAGTGGGCGATACGGTGACGCTGATCAAGCCCGGCACAGGTGGCGCGTCCGCCACGGCGACTGAGGCCCTGCCTGGCTTCAAGGAAATTCAGCCCCAAGTCTTTGCGGGCTTGTACCCCACCGAGGCCAGTGAGTACGACTCCCTGCGCGACGCGCTCGAGAAACTCAAGCTCAACGACGCATCCCTGCACTATGAGCCAGAAGTGTCCCAGGCCCTTGGCTTTGGTTTCCGCTGCGGATTTTTGGGTCTGCTGCACATGGAAATTGTTCAGGAGCGCTTGGAGCGCGAGTTCGATCAGGACTTGATTACGACAGCCCCCAGTGTGATCTACCAGGTGGTCAAGAACGACGGCGAAGTGGTGATGGTGGAAAACCCGTCCAAGATGCCGGAGATTGGCAAGACCGCCGAAATTCGCGAGCCCATCGTCACCATGCATCTCTACATGCCGCAGGAATATGTGGGTGTGGTGATGACGCTGGCTAACCAAAAGCGCGGCGTGCAGATGAACATGGCTTACAAGGGTCGCCAAGTTGTGCTGACCTATGAGATGCCACTGGCCGAAATCGTGCTCGACTTCTTTGACAAGCTCAAGAGCGTGAGCCGGGGTTATGCGTCCATGGACTACGAGTTCAAGGAATACCGTGCGGCTGATGTCGTCAAGGTAGACATTTTGTTGAACTCTGAGAAGGTGGATGCGTTATCCATCATGCTGCACCGTGCCCAAAGCCAGTACAGGGGCCGCGCTGTGGTTGCCAAAATGCGCGAAATTATTTCCCGTCAAATGTACGACGTGGCGATCCAGGCGGCCATCGGCGCCAACATTATTGCGCGTGAGACAATCAAAGCGCTGCGCAAAAACGTGTTGGCCAAGTGCTACGGCGGCGACATTTCCCGCAAGCGCAAGCTGCTGGAAAAGCAAAAAGCCGGTAAAAAGCGTATGAAACAAATCGGCTCTGTGGAGGTGCCGCAAGAAGCCTTCCTCGCCATTCTCCAAGTGGAAGATTAATGCAAGCATTCACAGCAGCGGTATTGGGCGCCTTTGTTGCCTATGGAGCCTCTTGGTATTTCGGTTTGGTCGATGGCAATTTTGCGTTGCTGCTGTTCCTGGCCAGCGTAGTGACCGGTGTGTATTGGCTCGCTGAGCGCTTTTACTTTCTGCCCCAGCGCCAGCGTGCAGTAGCGGCACTGGAAGCACAAGACGCCAAGCGCCGCGAGGGCTTGGCCCAAATGGGGATCACCCAGGTCGATGGCGATATTCAAGAGGCCAAAGTCAAGTTGCTGATGCAACCCTGGTGGCTGGATTGGACTGCGGGTTTGTTTCCCGTCATCATCGTGGTGTTTTTGCTGCGCTCATTCTTGTTTGAGCCTTTCAAGATACCTTCGGGCTCCATGATTCCGACGCTGCTGGTCGGTGACTTGATTTTGGTAAACAAATTCACTTACGGCGTCCGGTTGCCGGTCATCAACCTCAAGATCACGGAAGGCAACAAACCCCAGCGCGGTGACGTGATGGTGTTTCGCTACCCGCCCAAGCCCAGCCTCGATTACATCAAGCGGGTGGTGGGTGTGCCCGGGGATACCGTGGCTTACTTGAACAAGCGACTCACCATCAACGGCAAGCCGGTAGAGACCAACGCATTACCCGATTTCCTGGATGAAGACGCAAGCCAATACTTCAAGCAATTTGAAGAGACCTTGGGCGAGAAGCCGCATCGTTTGTTGAACGACGCTCGCCGCCCGGCCTTTATTGCGGGCATCGAGAAGTTTGATGGCATGGAGAATTGCAGCTACACCGTCGAAGGCGTCACCTGCAAGGTCCCCGAAGGTCAGTACTTCATGATGGGTGACAATCGCGATAACTCGCTGGACTCGCGTTACTGGGGTTTCGTGCCGGATAAAAATATCGTCGGCAAAGCGTTTTTTGTGTGGATGAACTTTACCAATCTGAAGCGGATTGGCGCTTTCCACTGAGTGTTTCACCAACCAGCGTCCGGAAAATTCACTATGCCCAGCAAAGCTCAACAGCGCGGAATTTCTTTTATTGGCCTCTTGTTTGTGGGCGCCGTGCTCGCGATGACGGGCGTAGTCGCCGCGCAAGCCTTCCCAACCGTGATCGAGTATTTCGCGGTTGAAAAGGCGGTGCAGCGTGCCTCTACAGGGCAGTCGGTCGTGGAAGTGCGTGCGCTGTTCGACAAGCAGGCCGAGGTGGACACCATCAAGTCCATCACCGGTAAGGACCTCGAAGTCACCAAGGTGGGCGACAAAGTGGTCGTCGGTTTCGCGTACGAGCGCGAAATCCATTTGGCCGGCCCGGCCTACCTCACCCTTAAATACGCAGGACGATCCAAATAAGTGACAGATGGTTTGACCGCGCTGCAGCAGCGACTGCAGCACCAGTTCTCGAATATTTCATTGCTGTCGAGGGCCCTGACCCATCGCAGCTTCTCTGCTGACCACTACGAGCGCTTGGAGTTCCTGGGCGACTCGGTACTGGGGTTGGCAATCTCCGATTTGCTCTACACCCGCTTGGGCAGCTTGCCTGAGGGCGATCTGTCGCGGGTACGTGCCAATCTCGTCCGCCAGGAAACCCTGCATGAGCTGGCCCTGAAACTTGGGCTCCCTGACGTGCTCAAGCTCGGTGAGGGCGAGATGCGCTCCGGCGGCCCCAAGCGGGCGTCTATCTTGGCGGATGCACTCGAAGCCATCATTGGCGCGGTGTATCTGGATGCCGGGTTTAACACCGCGCAGGCACTGGTCCACCGCTTGTTTGAGGCGGTAGAAATCAATCCGCACATGCAGGCTATCGGCAAGGATGCCAAGACCGAGTTGCAGGAGTGGCTCCAGGGTCGCAAAATGAAGGTGCCGATGTACACCGTGGTGGGCACCACCGGTGCCGCACACAAACAAAGTTTTGACGTGGAGTGCGAAGTCCCTGAGCTGCGCCTGTCGGAACGCGGTATCGGCGGATCCCGCCGCGCCGGAGAACAAGCAGCGGCTGCGGCCATGCTGCAAACCATTAAAGCAAAGGTCAAATCATGAATGCTCCTAAAAAAGTAGCTGCTCGCGCAGAATCCACGGGCGCTAAGGGGCAAAAAGACTCTCAAACTCCAGTAGAGGCCGTCGAGGTGCAATCAGACCTCGACGCGATGCTGGAAGGCTTGCTCAAGAGCACACCCAAGTTGGCCACCCCCGGTACTGATGGTGCGGGTCAGCGTTGCGGCTTGGTCGCCATCGTGGGCAAGCCCAACGTGGGCAAGTCCACTTTGCTCAACGCCTTGGTGGGGCAAAAGATCAGCATTACCTCGCGCAAGGCGCAAACCACACGCCACCGCATCACCGGCATGCGCACCGAAGGGCAGACCCAGTTTGTGTTTGTGGACACTCCCGGTTTCCAGACCATCCACGGCAACGCACTGAACAAGTCTTTGAACAAAGCGGTGCAGGGTGCAGTGTCCGATGTGGACCTGGTGCTGTTTGTGGTGGAGGCTGGCAGCTTTACGTCGGCGGACGAAAAGGTATTGAAGCTGCTGGGAACAGGCATTCCGGTCGTGTTGGTTGCCAACAAACTCGACAACGTGAAGGAGCGCGCCAGCCTGGCCCCGTGGTTGCAAGCCATGCAGGCCCGCGCCAAATTCACCGAGATGATTCCGCTGTCGGCCAAGAACGCCAAGGACATTGAGCGCTTGCTGGGTATCTGCGAGAAGTTTTTGCCTGAGCAAGCCTGGTGGTACTCGGAAGACGAGTTGACCGACCGCAGCGAGAAATTCCTGGCCAGCGAGCTGGTGCGCGAAAAGCTGTTCCGCCTGACTGGTGACGAGCTGCCTTACACCTCCACGGTCGTGATCGACAAGTTCGACGAAGAGCCACCCCAGAAAAAGGGGCAGAAGCGCTTGTTGCGCATTGCCGCCACCATCGTGGTGGAACGCGATGGCCACAAGGCCATGGTGATCGGCGACAAGGGCGAGCGCATCAAGCGCATCGGCATGGAAACCCGTGTGGAACTCGAAAAGCTGGCGGATGCCAAGGTGTTTTTGGAGCTGTGGGTCAAAGTGCGCTCCGGCTGGGCCGATGACGAAGCGCGCGTGCGCAGCTTCGGGTATGAGTAAATTCACCCCCAGGCTTCGCGCACTGCGTGTCGCTTCGCCACCCCCCTTGCAGGGGGCAACGCCTGCAGTCTGGCACAGCCAGCTCCGCGGCGTTCGCTGGGTTTAGGCCCTCTCACTCCTACGATTCATGGCGACCAAACGTATTGCCGATGAGCCGGCGTTTGTATTGCATCGCTACGACTGGAGCGAGAGCAGCTTGATTCTGGAGGTGTTCACCCGCCACTACGGTCGGGTGGCATTGGTCGCCAAAGGGGCGAAAAAGCCCACTTCGAGTTTCCGCCCCATCCTGCTGCCGCTGCAGCCTTTGCACGTGGCCTTTGGAGGCGATGCCGAGATCCGCACTTTGCGCAGCGCAGAGTGGCAGGGTGGGCATGTGATGCCGACCGGGGATGCTCTACTGTCCGGCTACTACCTCAACGAGTTGCTCATCACCTTGCTGGCGCGGGACGACCCGCATGCCGCGCTGTTTGATATCTATGCCCAGGTCGTCCGCGTCATTGCCAGCGAGCACGACGAAGTGCTGCAGGCGGCCCTGCGGACCTTCGAGTTGCTGTTGCTGCGTGAGGTGGGTTTTCTGCCCCAGCTCGATGCACAAACCATGACGCTGGCGCCTTTGCATGCCGATGTGCGTTATGTGTTGGTGCCTGAGGGCGGATTGCGGCAAGCAGGGCCTGACGACCGTGTCGGCCTGCTCGGAGCCCAGTGGGTGGCACTGCAAGATGCGATCGCGGACGACGCCCCCTTCACCACCACGCTGCGGGCTTGCGCCGAGGTGATGTCTGAACTTAAGCCCCAGTTGCGGGCACTGCTGCACTACCATTGCGGCGTCAAGACGCTGCGCACGCGGCAGATGATGATTGATATTCAAAACCTATGAAAACCCATCTCTCCGTCAACCTGAATAAAGTGGCGCTGGTACGCAACACCCGCCACCTCGGTATTCCCAGCGTCACCCGCGCAGCGACTTTGTGCCTGGAGGCGGGCGCCGCGGGCATCACGGTGCACCCACGTCCCGATGCGCGCCACATTCGCCCGCAAGACGTGTTGGACTTGGCGGAGCTGCTCAAAGCCTGGCCAGATCGTGAGTTCAACGTCGAAGGGAACCCGTTTCACAACCTCATGGACTGTGTGCGGGACCTGCGCCAACGTGGCCTGCCGGTGCACCAAGTGACCTTTGTGCCCGACTCGGAAGGTCAATTCACCAGTGACCACGGCTGGAGTTTTCCCGCAGATGCTGCACGCTTGCAACCCTTGATTGCCGAAGCCCATGCCCTGAACCTGCGTGTCAGCCTATTCATGGATGCAGACCCGGCGGCCATGGCGGCTGCCAAGGCGGTAGGCGCCGACCGCATTGAGCTCTACACCGAGCCGTTTGCCGCCGCCTGGGGCACCACGGATCAGCAAGCCCAACTCGATCGGTTTGCCGCCGCTGCCCAAGCGGCACTGGACGCGGGCCTCGGTGTGAACGCCGGCCATGATTTGAACCGTGACAACCTTGCCGCGTTTGCGCAGCAGGTACCCGGTTTGCAAGAAGTGTCGATCGGTCACGCCCTGGTTGCCGACGCGCTGGAGTTGGGCTACACCGCCACCATCAAGGCCTATTTGGCTTGCCTCGGGCAATAAAGGCGCGCCTTGATTTACGGCATTGGCACTGACATCTGCGATGTGCGCCGCATTCGCGCCAGCGTAGAGCGCCATGGCGAGCGATTTGCGGCCAAGGTGCTGTCCGATGCCGAGCTGGCCACCTGGAAGGCCCGTAGCGCCCGCTGGCCCGAGCGCGGATTGCGCTACCTGGCCACCCGCTTCAGTGCCAAGGAGTCGTTCAGCAAAGCCATCGGCTTGGGCATGCGCATGCCCATGACTTGGAAGCTGTGCGAAATTGCCAACGAGCGCAGCGGCAAGCCGGTCATCGTGTTGCACGGCGAGTTGAAGACATGGTTTGAAGCCAAGGGCTTGCAGGCCCACATCACTGTCACCGACGAAACCGACTATGCCGCCAGCTTCTGTGTCGTGGAAACCCGCTGAAAATATGCATGAAAATAGCCGCAGGCGCTCATAGAATATGCGCGAACAGCTCCTGAATTGATAGCAATAAACACCATGACATTCCACGCCCCCCTGATCATCGATATCGCCGGTACCAGCCTCACCGCTGTAGACCGCAAGCGCCTGAAGCACCCCTTGGTCGGGGGCATGATTCTGTTTGCCCGCAACTGGCAAAACCGCGAGCAGCTCACGGCCCTGTGCCGCGACATCAAAAAAGTGCGTGCCGATTTGCTGATCTGTGTGGACCATGAAGGTGGCCGGGTGCAACGTTTCAAGACCGATGGCTTCACCCACCTGCCGCCCATGCGCGCCTTGGGTGAGATGTGGATGCGTGACATCGTGCCCACCACCTCCGCCAAGAAAGCCGGCGCTTTGGACGCTACCAACGCAGCCACCGCCACCGGCTATGTGCTGGGAGCCGAGTTGCGCGCCTGTGGTGTGGACATGAGCTTCACGCCGGTGCTGGACCTCGACTACGGCGAGAGTTCCGTCATCGGCGACCGCGCCTTTGCGCGCGACCCGCGTGTGGTGAGCATGCTGGCCAAAAGCCTGATGCACGGCCTGCAAAAAAGTGGCATGGCCAACTGCGGCAAGCACTTCCCTGGCCATGGCTTTGTGAAAGCCGACTCGCACATCGACATTCCGGTGGACAAGCGCAGCCTCAAAGCCATCCTGGCGGACGACGCTGCACCGTACCGCTGGCTCAACACCGTAACCAGCAGCGTGATGCCAGCCCATGTGATTTACCCCAAGGTCGACAGCCGCCCTGCGGGCTTCTCGAGCGTGTGGCTGAACGACATTCTGCGCGGCCAACTGGGCTTTACCGGCGCCATCTTCAGTGACGACCTGTCCATGGCCGGTGCCCGCTTGATCGATGGCAAAACCGTGAGCTACACCGATGCGGCGGTGGTCGCCCTGAATGCCGGTTGCGACCTGGTGCTCCTGTGCAACCAGTCCATGGCCAATGCCGAGGGCGGTGGCAAAGCGGTGGACGAGTTGATTGACGGCCTCACCGAAGCCCAGCTCAAGGGCCAGTGGCAAGCGCTCGAAGCGAGCGAAACCCGCCGCCGTGCGCTGCTGCCCGCCAGCCCTGCTTTGGCGTGGGACGACCTCATGGTCCACCCCGACTACATGCAGGCGCTGGACTGGATCGCCTGACACCCTGAACAGCGCCGGCCATGGACTTTGCCGCGCTGATTTATCACCGCCAGGCATTTCTGGATGGTCAGTGGTGGCTGCCCTTGAGTGCCCAGATAGCGCACTTCAACAGCTTTCATGCCTTGGCCAATGTGGCCGGGGCGCTCCTTTTGTGGAATTTGTTTCGTCCGTGGTTGCAGTGGCAACAACAAGTGCTTGCGTTGACCGGTGGGGTGCTGGGCGTCGCCTTGGTGGTCGTTGGAGATGTCCATTGCGACTATTACGCGGGCGCATCAGGTGCCTTGTACGGCTGGGCGGCTGGTGGGGCCACGGTGTTGGCCATTCGACATCGACGCACATCGTCGATGGCAAGGTGGATGGCCCTGGCACTTTGGCTGGGGCTGGCCATGCGGCTTTTGATGGCGCTGTGGTGGGAGGCCAGCCCTGCGCTTTGGGGCTTCCCTGTGTACCAGCCAGCGCATATCGCTGGCGCCGGAGGCGGCGTCGTGGCTGCTCTATGTCACCTTTTTGCCGGAACGGGGCATTCCGAGGCCAGCCAGGACCGTTAACGTAGCCAAGAATGCAAGGCTCAACCATTCTAAGCTGCCTCCGCCCCCACCACTGCTGCTTGTTGACGCTGCCGGAGCAGACACCATGCGGATTGCCACGTAGCTATCGGCCGTCTTTGCCGCTGGGGCCAGGGTGGTAGCCCGGAAGCGGAAGACCAGATTATTGTCATTGGAGTTGGCGGGGGTCAGTATGGTGGCTACATTCCCCGCTGCATTGGAAATGGTAACGGCCGGGCCGGACACCTGGGTCCATTCGACCGTGGCCAGCCCGTTGCTGTTGGCACCCACGCCGGCAATGCCCGTCAGGGTCACCGTGGTGCCTCGGGCCACCTCCGTGTTTTGGCTGGCAGATGCGGTGGCATAGGGGGCATCATCTGCCAAGGTGAGTGCCACGGCGGCATCTGCATCCAGCAAGCCTGCACCACACAGGTAGTTGCCGCTGCAATAGGTGCTGACTGGGAAACTGCGGACGCTGTTGGTGAGCCTGGAAGTCACCTCATCCGGTGTGATCCCCGGTTTGATCTGGTACAGCATGGCGGCAACACTGCTCACCATGGGGGCCGAAAAGCTGGTGCCGTTTGCGCTCTGGAAGGTGTCCGCCAACGGCGCTTGGGTGCCCGTGTTGCTGGTGCTGTAAATGCTGACTCCGGGTGCGCTGATGGTGGTGCCCGCGCCCACGTTCGCAAAAGCAGGGCTGCTGCCATCCGCGCGATGCGCAGTCACCGCGATGACATTTTGGCAGTTGGCAGGCTGGGTGATGGCGGTATTGCTTCCTTCGTTGCCGGTGGACGCAACCACCGTGGTTTTTTTAGTGGCGCGCACCTCGTTGATGGCCGATTGGTAGCGCGAATCACAATTGCCATTGCCGCCCAAGCTCAGGTTGATCACTTTTGACGGATTGGGGTTGGTAGCAAGTCCACTGACGGCAATTCCGGCCGCCCAGCGCATGGCGTCCACCACATCGGAGATATAGCCACCGCATACCCCGAGTACGCGCACGGGTAGAACCTTGGCTTTGTACGCCGTCCCGGCCATCCCGCTGGCGTTGTCGGTCACGGCAGCCACAATGCCTGCGATGCGTGTGCCGTGCCAACTGGAGTTACTGAGTTCGCAGTTGGCAGAAAGGGTATTTCCGTCGCCCGGGTCCCAAGCACTGCTGTCCCGGCCGTCACCATCGTTCGCGGTGACCAGACTGCTGGTGTAGAGGCCCACGGGGTCCGTGGAGATAAAGTCGTATCCGGCGTAGAGGTTCGGAGCCAGATCGGCGTGAGGTCGATAACCGGAGTCCAACACCGCCACCACTACGTTGTCCCCGCTGACCGGCGAAGAAGCGGGTGTCACCCGGTTCCACGCGCCTGCAAAGTTTGCTGCGCCCAGATCCGTGGTTGGGGCCTTCAGCTGCCACTGGGTGTTGTTCACGAATGCCGGGTCGTTGGGGCTGAAGGCGTGGGGAACCATGCGTTCATCGATCGAGACACTTTCAATGGCCGGGTCCTGGGCCAAGGCCTGAATCACGGACTGCATAGCAGGCCTGTCCAGTGCCCTATCGGTAAGGTACACATGGCTGCCGCCGGAGACTGCGCGAAGGTACGACAGCCCGAGGACCTTGCCTGCGCTCGCCTGTGACGCGGCAGAAGACATGCGGTCCTTCATACGTTGCTCCACAGGGGGCTGACTCGCACTCCGGGGCGCAGAGTTATCCTTGAAAGTCACCAAAATTCGTTGGATCTGTTCCTCAGCCTGCAATTGGTAGCGCACTGCACTGTCGCCCGAGCGGGTGCGGGAACGTAGATCGAAATCATCGGAAGAGCCTGAAAAGGCCATGCCTATCGATCCCAAAAGAGCGGGAACAAGCATGGCACGGAAAATGGTGAGGGTTCTGGGCAGCTTCATACGAAAACAGTTTAGCGCCTCAGGCCGGCAACCCCTCTCTTTGACGCGCACAGGCGACCATGAACCCGGTGATTCCAGCCCAGGAAAAGGTGTTGATCTCCTTCAAGGGTGTTTCGAGGTCCCTTGTCCATTCCTGCAGAGGCAGACCTGCGCACTTGAGCCGCGCCTCATGAAGGGCCCACGCTTCGGCAAATGCCGTGGCGCGCGCGCGGGTGGTCAGGCTCTTGAGGTGCTGCCAGACCCCGGGTGGCAAATAGGCTTTGGCTACCTCCACACATTCCTCACCCCATCCGGGGTGGTGGTTGATGGGGGCGATATCCGTGCCAACCGGACCCCGGACATCGATAGCGACCAATGCACAACCTGCTTCGTAGCTGAAGGATGCGTAAACCTGATGAATGCCCTCTACCGTCACCACAGGTGCAGTGCCCGGCTTTGTGGTGATGGAGATCGCGCGGGCGCTGCAACGGAAATAACCTTGCAGGCTTACTCTGAGGGCGTCTCGCGCGCACTCACGGGCATGTTCCCGCGCAGTTGTAGGGGCGAGCTTGAGAAAATGGAGCGCACAGCCTGACGCTCTCAAGTCGTGCGCAGCTTCTTCGGTGTACCCATGGTGAATGCGCACAGCAGTCCCTCTCGGTGGCGATTTTCAGGCTGCCGCGGGCGCCGCCGGGCAGCCACTCCATTTGCTCGCCGCGGGAATGGTTTCGCCTTTCATCACCAAAGTGAGCGGCCCCAGCCAGGCACCGGAGCCGACCTCTGCGCTGTAGAGCACCGCGCTGCGGGGTGCGAGGTACACACGTTCTGCGATGCGCACTTCGTCAATCTTCATCACCCGATCTTCAAACAAATGGGTTTGCGGGCAGGTGAGGGCGTTGAGTTCGCTGTAGTCGCCGATGTACACGCAGTCGAACTCTGTGATGTCCGTCGTGTCCAGGTACACGCCTTTGCCGATGTGGCAGCCCAGCACATTGAATGCAACCGGGAGCCACGGGGTACCGCGCAAGTAACGCATGAAATTCGGTACCGCAATGCCTTCAAACAAGTTCGTTACCCCCTCCGACAGCCACACAAACGAGGTCCACATCGGGGTGCTGCGTTTGCGGTAGCGGCCCATCAGCAGCCATTTGAGTGCGACCACGAACAGGTAAGTTCCCAGCCCGTACAGGAGGCCGGAGAGTGTGAGGTAGCCGATCACTGTCCACCACAATCCCTCACCCGCATACGGCATGACTTTGAGGACGATGGTGTAGCCCACTGAAATCACAATGGCATGCGGCGCCACGATCCGGAAGCCTTCAATCAGCCCCCGCGCCAAACGGCGACCCGGCGACGGTTTGAACGTCAGCGATTCAGGAAAGCCGGCAGTCTCTTCCCGCGCCGGCAAATGCAAAGGGGGCGAACCCAGCCAGGTATCTCCGTTTTTCATGCGCGCATTGGCAGGAGCCGTGGAGTGCACACCGATCAATACATTCTCCGGCAACACCGTGCCATCCGGAATGTAGGACCCATTGCCCACGAAGCTGCGTTTGGAGATGACGGTGGGCTGCATCCGCATCCAGCCGCCGTCGATGTGTTCATCGCCCAACATCACCGCGTCGGCGATGAAGGTCTCGTCGCCGAGTGTCAGCATGTCAGGCACCAGACCCAGCGCGGATGAAATTTCGGCATCGCGTCCGACCTTGGCGCCTAGCAAGCGGTACCACCACGGCGCGTACAGCGTGGCATAGACCCCATGCACCACATGCAGGCTCGACTCTTGAATCTGGTTCACCAGCCATTTGGCGCAATACAGCGCACTGTGTACCGGCCAGCTGCCGGGGCGCAGCCGGGGCAGCACGGTCCAGCGTATGCCTGCTGACAGCAATGCGGTGCATACGAGCAAGACCGCCGCGGCAGGAAAGGCCAATACAAAATACTTCAGTAGTTGCCAGCCCAGCTCGTTCGAGGCCAGCCAGGGAAACAGCTCGTTTTCATCGATCCAATCGATCAAGACAAAGCTGGGGAACACCGGCAAGAAGAACAAAGTTGCAATCAGCAACGCCCCGATCACGAAATACACACCCTCTATCCACTGGGTGGTGCGCGTCAGTGTGGGACGAGGCTTTTGTGCTTCTTTGTCAAAGCGGCCTTCGTCCCTGGCCGGTGAGCCGGCCCACACGCGTTCGGTGGGAACGGTCTGTCCATCGCGGAGTGCGGATTGACCCTCCAGATGGGCCCAGGCTTGCAGGCGGGTGTTGCCCTCGAGCACCGCATAGGAATTCACTGCGCTGTTGGATTCGAGGGAAATCATGCCGATACGCAGCAAGCCGTGTTCGACCCGCGCATTCTCGAAATTCACTGCATTGCCGATGCTGCAGCCGTCACCAATGTCCAGCAAATCCGGCACCCGCAGGGTGATGGAACCGATCACCACATCATGCCCGACCTTGGCCCCCAAGGCGCGCAGCCACCAGCCATACATGGATGAGCCGCTGAGCAGATAGACGGGCGCAGCCTCCAGCAGCCGGTCCGCCAGCCACCAGCGGTAGTAAGTGAAGCCCCAAAGCGGGTAGCTACCCGGCTTCATACGCCCCATCAGCAGCCACTTGCCGGCAATGGCAATCGCAAACTCCAAAATGGTCGCCAGCAGGTAAGCCAGCACGGAGGCTGCTATCGCAACGGGAATGGAGTCACCTGGCTCGCCGGTGAAGAAGTGGTAGGTGAAAAACGGCGCCAGCCACTGGCCCATGCGCATGGCGACCAACCACGGAATGGCCACGGTCTGCGCAAGGCCACAGCGCCAGCGCTGCCAGGTGCCGGGGGGGAGCCACGTGGTGTCGACCTGGATGGCATCGGCCCGTGGCGCGTCCATCGCCCGCGCAATCGCGCCGACCGTGCGGTGTTGGTAGATATCGCGCACTGTCACATGGGCGTAGCCCGGCTGTTGCCGCAGACGCGAGGCCAGACGGGCAGCGAACAGCGAGTGCCCACCCAAGTCGGTAAAGAAGTCTGCAGTGCGCCGGATGGCTTGGCCGCCGAACAGATGCCCCAACGCGGCAAACAGCACGTCTTCTGCAGGCGTTTGTGGGGTGTCGGACCCGGTGTTGACCGCAGCCGGCTGGCGCAGGGGCTGCGCTTTGAGCTGCTTGCGATCAATCTTGCCCGAGGCCAGCCGTGGCATCGTCGGCAGCACCTCGAAGTGGCCGGGCACCATGTAGGCGGGCAGACGTTCGGTCAGCGCATGGCGCAATGCGGGCGGTTGCATCGCATCGCCCACCAGAAAGGCAATCAACTGCTCCACGTCGTCTTCCACACGCAGGATGACGGCGGCCGCCGCCACGCCGGGTTGGTCACACAGGGCAGACTCAATCTCACCCAGTTCCACCCGGAAGCCGCGGATCTTGACCTGGTCGTCCGTGCGGCCCAGGCATTGCACCTGTCCGTCCGGGGTGATGCAGGCCAAGTCCCCGGTGCGGTACAGCCGCTGGTCGTGGGCGCCAGTGGACCAGGGGTTGGGCAAAAATTTCTCGGCCGTCAAATCAGGACGGCCCAGGTAACCGGCAGCCACGCCGGGGCCGGTGATGCACAACTCGCCGGTCGCGCCTTGCGGCACCAATTGCAGGCAGTCGGTGCTGTTCACGTCCAGCACCATGAGGCCGTAATTCGGCAGGGGCTGGCCAATGGTGACCGGCTCGCCCGCATGCAATTCGGCCAGGCTGGCGGACACGGTCGCCTCTGTAGGTCCGTAGGTGTTGAACACCTGTCGCCCTGCTCCTGCCCAGCGGTCCACCAGGGCCGGCGGACACATTTCGCCACCGAGGTTGATGATGCGCAGCCCCGGGATGTCGCGGTTGAACAGGCCCAGCAGCGTCGGCACTGCGTGCAACACCGTGATGCCTTCGCGCTCCAGCACAGCGGGCAGGCTTTCGATATCGCTGGCGACTTCCTTGGTGGCCACATAGAGAGTGGCCCCTACCAGGTAGCTGATCCAGATTTCCTCGAACGACATGTCAAATGCCACCGAGAAGCCCTGGTAGACGCGGTCGGCTGAGTGCACACCCAATCGCACATTTTCACTGCGCAAAAAGTGGCAGATGCTGCCTTGTGTGATGCTAATGCCCTTGGGCTTGCCGGTAGAGCCGGAGGTGTAAATCACATAGGCCGGGTGATCCGGGCTGTAGCGCGAGCGGCGAAGGAGCGGGGTATCGGCAGCAAGGTCTTCCGGGGTCCACAGGGGAATACCCTTTTCTTCCATCGGTGCTGCGAAGGATGCTGCCCTGTCGGGGCTGCTGATCAGGCCTTTGGCTGCCGCATCTTCCAGGCAGGTCCACACCCGGTCGGCAGGCGTGTCGGCATCCATGGGCAGCCAAGCGGCGCCGGTTTTGGCTATTGCCAATTGCATTACCAGCAGCGGGATGCCGCGGGGCAGCCACAAGCCCACCATGTCGCCGCCACCAATGCCGTGTGCCAGCAGGTGGTTCGCGGCGCGGTCAGCCTGCGTATTCAATTCTTCGTAGGTGAGGCTGGTTACCCCATCGGTCAGTGCAATGGCTTGAGGGGTACGCAGTGCGCTCGCTTCAAACAAGTCAGCCAGAATTTCCGGGCGCAAGAGCTCCGGCATGTCCGGGCCGCGCAGGACGTGACCGCCCTCCAAACCGGGCGATAAAGAATCAGAAGGCATCAGGGGGAGCGGTGCAGGCGGGGAGCGGAGAGGGCGACGATCTGGTCGCGGGTCGCTTCATCAATCAGCCGGTGCTTCAGCAGGCTGCCGTCGGCTGTCATCAGGGCGCGCAGCTGTTGCAGGTCTTTCACCGTGGGCGCGACCTTGATCTGTGCAAGCGCAGCCTGGCTGTTGTTGCCTTTGATGAGTGCTGCCACTTTAGTGGCCCAAACGCTGGGACGAGACATGGGATGGAGGGACCAACTTTGATAAAGGAGCGCTATTTTCGCACACCACCGGGAGAAAGGCTTCATGGTTTGCTACAAAAATAATAGCGCGGGGGTGCTTGTTGGCCGCAATCCATGCTTTTGTGCTGCTGGAATAGATCACGCCGATCCGGTACCATCGCCAGCTATGACTCATACACATACCGGTTTTAGAGCGTTGACGCGCAACACCATGTTGGCCTGCACCCTCGGGCTGGCTCTGTGGAGTCCGTCTGTGATGGCGCAGGAGGCTCGCAGCGGGACCTTCAAAACAGTGCAGGGCGGGGTCAAGGTGGTCCAAGGCGATGCCCAGCGCGCAGTCATTCCCGGGGCCGGTGTGCAAGAGGCAGAAAGAGTCCAAACCGATGCAAGCGGTTCTGCAGTGCTGATGCTGCGCGACGGCACCTCGATTGCCATCGGCCCGAACACCACCGTCGATATCAGCCGCTTTCAGTTTGACGGCACAACCCAGCAAGGCAGCCTCGCAGTCCGGGTACTGCAGGGCACCATCCGGATGGTGACCGGCCTGTTGGGCAAAGTGCAACCGGATAACGTCAAAGTGACAACGCCCGCCACAACCGTGAGCGTGCGCGGCACAGATTTCATTGTGGAGGTGCTATGAGCGTGCGTTGTCTTGTGCTTGTCGCATTGCTTGGCCTGCAAGCGTGCGCCCCTGTGAGTCGTGTCATTTTGTTGCCAGACAGTGCGGGCCGCTCTACCGCACTCCAGGTGAGCAATGCGGACGGGGTAGTAGATCTGACCCAGCCCTACCAAACCGCAGCGTTGCAGCGGGATGGTCGCTTGGAAGCAGGGGTGCTCAGCGCGGATGAGGTGCAAGACAAATACAAGGGGCTTCTGGCATTGCCGATGCCCAAGCCTTCTCAATTGACATTGCGGTTTGAGCCCGGCACCTCCAATTTGACGGCGGAGTCGCAGGGCCAGCTCCCGGACATTATTGCGCAGGCCTCCACGCGGACAGGCGGTGAAATCCTCGTCGTGGGTCATACCGACCGCACGGGGAGCCCGCAGGCCAACGACACCTTGTCATTGCAGCGAGCGCAAGCCGTGCGTGCGCTGCTGATACAGCGTGGCTTTGCTCCGGAGCGGGTTGAGGCGATTGGCCGTGGCGAGCGTGAGCCGGTGGTGCCGACCGAAGCCAACGTGAATGAGCCGCGTAACCGCCGCGCAGAAATCATCATTCGCTGAGTGCGTTTGGGTCTTTGGTGGTGAAAAAAACGCTTTCTGATCTCGGTGGCTTGGTGTATTCGACGGAGGTGGGGCGCACCTGCCCGGTGTGCCGCCAAGCCATTGCCGAATGCGTGTGCCACACGCCCAAACGACCTGTTGGCGATGGCGTTGTGCGCGTCTCCCGCGAAACCAAGGGCCGTGCCGGCAAAGGGGTCACCCTGGTGAAGGGCGTTCCGCTGGATGACGAAGAGTTGGTGGCTTTGGGCAAAAAGCTCAAGGCGGCCTGTGGCTCTGGCGGTACCGTCAAAGACGGCGTGATTGAAGTGCAGGGCGACCATGTCGAGAAAGTCATGGCGGCGCTCGTCGCGCAAGGGTTTACCGTCAAACGCGCGGGCGGCTGATGCAGGCTGAAGACCTGCAAAAGCTGGTCGAGCGTGCCATGCCCTTCGGCAAATACCAAGGGCGCTTGATCGCGGATTTACCCGGTGACTACCTGAACTGGTTTGCACGCTCGGGTTTCCCCAAAGGGGAGATAGGTCGCTTGTTGCAGCTGATGCATGAGATCGACCACAACGGCTTGAGCGATCTGCTCACGCCACTGCGCCAGCGCTAACTGCTAAAGCCCCAGCAATGCCGAGCGCAGCTCCGGTTTGCGCGCTTTGGGGTCCAGCCAGATTTTGAAAAATGCTTCGCTGAAAGTGGCGTCCGGGGTTTCACCCAGCAGCTTGCCATTCAGGAAAAAGCGAGCGCCCGCACCGGGCAGATGCACGCCCAGCAAGCGGTCGCCGGATTTCACATCGACAAACAAGCCCGTCATGAAATTGGACCAGGTTTGCACCTGCTCTGGCGTCGCAGCGCTGATGCGGGATATCTCAATCAGCGAGGTGTTGTTGATGTCGCTGGCTTTGACCGAGGTGTTGTACACAATCTCCAGGGCAAAAGTCCGGCTGAAGCTGAAATCTCCTCCGCTTGCAGCGGGTAGCCACAGCGTGGCGTCATAGGCCTTGAACCCGAAGAACTTCAAGGGGCCGCTGCCTTTGGGCAACCAGTTCGCACCATAAGCGCTTAGCGCGGCGGGGGCGCGGCTGGCAGGGGGCTGCTCTTGCGCCCAGCCTGGAACGCTGAAGGCCCCTAGCAGGGCCACCACCACCAGCGGTCTGCGCCGGATCGCGGTAGTGTCTGGGGTGGTGGAGGCCATGAGGTTCAGTGCGTCTGTCATCGCCTGATTTTGGCTGAAACGCTCAAGAAAGCAACCTGCCCGGATAGAAAAAGACCACGCGGTATTTTTTTTGTGGGCCTGATCACTATTCAGCAGACGCCGATGCATCTCGCCAGACCCCGGGTTGCAAGTCGTGCAAATGGTGGGGGCCAATGGCTGCGCGTATCAGCCTTAGCGTCGGGTAGCCCACCGAGGCAGTCATGCGCCGCACCTGGCGGTTGCGCCCCTCGCGGATCACCAATTCCACCCAGCTGGTCGGGATCGATTGGCGAAAGCGCACCGGCGGGTTGCGCTCCCACAAGCCCTTGGGCGGCTGGATACACTGCGCGCGCGCCGGCAGGGTTATGCCGTCGTTGAGCATCACGCCTTGCCGCAGCGCTGCCAAGGTGGCCTCGTCAGGTTCACCCTCCACTTGCACCCAATAGGTCTTTTCCATCTTGAAGCGCGGGTCGCTGATGCGCGCCTGTAGCTTGCCGTCGTTGGTGAGTAGCAGCAGGCCTTCGCTGTCGGCGTCTAGCCGTCCTGCGACATAGACGCCGGGCAAATCAATAAAGTCTTTGAGCCCGCGCCAGCGCCCCTCGGGCGTGAACTGACTGAGCACGCCGTACGGTTTGTTAAAGCAAATCAAGCTGGAGGGGGGCAGCATGGCTTACTCCGCTTCGGCCCAGAGCCGTTGGCCCGTGGCCTCCAAGTGGGTGAGGTAAATGCGCACCTCAAACTCCAGCTGATGGTAGGCGGGCTCCATATGGGTACAGAGCTTGTAGAAGGCCTTGTCATGCTCGCGCTCGCGCAGGTGCGCCAGCTCGTGCACCACAATCATCTTGAGAAAGGGCTCCGGCGTGTCCTTGAACAGGCTGGCCACCCGGATCTCGCGTTTGCTTTTGAGCTTGCTGCCCTGCACGCGCGAGACTGTGGTGTGCGTGCCCAGCGCATTTTTGACGACATGCAGCTTGCTGTCGAAGGCCACTTTGGAGAGCGGTTCCGTGCTGCGCAGGTAGTCGGCCTTGAGGCCTTGCACATAGTCGTACAGCACCTTGTCGGTCCGCACGCCGTGCGCCTGCGGATGGCGCTGGGTCAGCCAGCTGCCCACCCGGCCCTCGTCAAGCATGCGCTGCACTTGGGCGAGCGTGTCTGCGGGGTAGCCATTGAGGTAGCGCAGCGCAGGCGTTGCTACCATTTTCATAGCTAATTGCGCAGATTCCGCCTGCGCCAGGGGCCGGTTTGGCTTCAAATCTGAATCAGACTTCGCGGCGCAGCGCGGGGAACAGAATCACGTCGCGGATGCTGGCGCTATCGGTCAATAACATCATCAGGCGGTCGATGCCGATACCGCAGCCGCCGGTGGGGGGCATGCCGTATTCCAGGGCGCGCACAAAGTCGTGGTCGAAGTGCATGGCCTCGTCGTCACCGCTGTCTTTGGCGGCTACCTGAGCGTGGAAGCGGGCGGCTTGGTCTTCGGCATCGTTCAGCTCGGAGAAGCCGTTGCCGAACTCACGGCCGGTGATGTAGAGCTCAAAACGCTCGGTCACTTCAGGGCGGTCATCATTGGCTCGGGCCAGTGGCGAAATTTCGGTGGGGTGCTCCATGATGAAGGTGGGGTTCCACAGCTTCTCTTCCACCGTCTCTTCAAAGTACAGCACCTGCAGGCTGGCCAAGCTGCGGCCCTCCAAGCGGTTTTTGGCTTCGGTCAAGCCCAGCTTCTTCACCGCGTTGGTCAGCCAGGTGGCGTCAAACACGTTGTCGCCAGCGTCGGTGTACTTCTGGATGGCTTCCACGATGGTCAGGCGCTCAAACGGCTGCTCCAGATCGACGGGCTTGCCAGCGTAGCTGAGTTGCAAGCCGCCGGTAGCCTTCTGGGCGGCGTCGCGGATCAGCTTTTCGGTGTAGTCCATCAGGTCCTGGTAGTTCCAGTAGGCCGCGTAGAACTCCATCATGGTGAACTCGGGGTTGTGGCGCACCGAGATGCCTTCGTTGCGGTAGCTGCGGTTGATTTCGAATACGCGGTCAAAGCCACCCACGATCAGGCGCTTGAGGTACAGCTCAGGCGCAATGCGCAAGAACATCTCCTGGTCCAGCGCATTGTGGTGGGTCTTGAAGGGCTTGGCGTTGGCACCACCGGGGATCGGGTGCAACATGGGTGTTTCCACTTCCAGGAAGTTGTGGCCCACCATGAACTCGCGCAGCGCGCTCACGGCCTTGCTGCGTGCCACGAAACGCTTGCGCGAGTCCACATCGGTCATCAGGTCCACATAGCGCTGGCGGTACTTGGTTTCCTGGTCCGCCATGCCGTGGAACTTGTCGGGCATGGGCCGTAGGCTCTTGGTCAGCAGGCGAATGCTGGTCGCGTGGATCGACAGCTCACCGGTCTTGGTTTTGAACAGCGTGCCTTCGGCCGCCACGATGTCTCCCAAATCCCAGTGCTTGAAGGCGGCGTACAGATCCACACCCACGTCTTCACCGCGCACATAGAGCTGGATGCGGCCGCCGCTGGGGCCGAAAGACGAGTCTTGAAGTGTGCAGAAGCTGGCCTTGCCCATGACGCGCTTGAGCATCATGCGGCCGGCTACCTTGGCGGTGGCGCCCAGGGCAACCAACTCTTCTGCGGTCTTGTCGTTGTGGGCCGCAAACAAGGCTTCTGCTTTGTCTTCGGGTTGGAAGTCGTTGGGGAAAGCAACGCCTTGACCAGCGGCCTGCTGCTCGCGCAGTGCCTTGAGCTTTTCACGGCGCTCTTGGATCAACTGGTTTTCGTCTTGCGGTGCGGGAGCGGCTTGGTTTTGGTCAGACATGGATTGACTTGTGGGTTCGGTAGGAGAAATCGGCAAACCTCAAGGGGTTTTGGCCGCAACCCTCCATTGTAAGAGGGCAGGCTGCCGCTATGATGCGCTCGCACTTTACTTGGATCGCCCATGCTCTACAAAATCGTTGTTCTGTTGTTGGAAGTGGTGACCGGCTTGTTGACCACCACCTGTTTGTTACGCCTGTACATGCAGCAACAGCGCATTCCTTTGTCCGCCCGCTCAGGCAACCCGCTGGGGCGTTTTGTGTTCGCCTTGACGGATTGGATCGTGCTGCCCTTGCGCCGCGTGGTACCTGCAGTGGGTCCTTGGGACATGGCTAGTTTGGTTGCCGCATTTTTGATCCAGTTGGCGCATTTCGGGGTGCTCTGGGCCCTCAATGGGTTTGGCGTGACGCCGCTGTCGATCGTGGTGCTGGCTTTGCTGGGCCTGGTGCGCCTGAGCTTGTCGGGCCTGACCGCATTGGTGTTGGTCTACGCGGTGCTGAGTTGGGTGCAGGCGCAGTCGTTTTTCTCAGAGCTCATCAGTCGGCTGGTAACGCCGGTGCTGGCGCCCATTCGCAAAGTGGTGCCTCTGGTGGGCGGGGTGGATTTGTCGCCCTTGGTCCTTTTGGTGTTGCTGCAGATTTTGACGATTGTGCTGGGTGACCTGCAATACACCCTGCTCTCGGCCGTAGCCGGATAAAAAAAGAGGCCCGACGGGCCTCTTTTTTTGGGGAAGCCGGTTGCTCAGATCACGGCATCTGCAGGTTGGCGCTGCAGCATGGCCAGTGTGTCGGCTATGGTTTTGCGCAGTTCGCGGCGGTCGCAAATGAAGTCGACGGCGCCCTTGGTCTGCAAGAACTCTGCGCGCTGAAAACCTTCCGGCAAGGTCACCCGCACGGTGGACTCGATCACGCGGGGGCCTGCGAAACCGATCAGGGCTTTGGGCTCGGCGATCACCACGTCGCCCAGAAACGCAAAGCCCGCGCTCACGCCACCCATGGTGGGGTCGGTCAGCACACTGATATAAGGCAAACCTTTTTTGGCCAGGCGGGTGAGCGCTGCATTGGTCTTCGCCATTTGCATCAGGCTCAGCAAGCCTTCTTGCATGCGGGCACCACCGGTCGCGGTAAAGCAGATAAACGGCACTTTTTGTTCGATGGCAGTCTCCACGCCACGCACAAAGCGCTCGCCCACCACAGAGCCCATGGAGCCGCCCATGAATTCAAATTCAAAGCAGGCTGCCACCAAGCTGACGCCGTGCACCGCGCCACCCATCACGATCAGTGCATCGGTCTCGCCGGTGTTTTCAAGGGCTTCTTTGAGACGCTCAGGGTACTTGCGGCTGTCTTTGAATTTCAAGGCGTCAACCGGCAGCACTTCCTGGCCAATCTCGAAGCGGCCTTCGTTGTCCAGAAAGGTATTCAGGCGGGCACGGGCACCGATACGGTGATGGTGGCCACAGCTGGGGCACACATTCTGGTTTTGCTCCAGGTCGGTTTTGTAGAGCACCGATTCGCAGCTGGGGCACTTGATCCACAGGCCTTCGGGCACGCTGCGGCGCTCCGTGGGGTCGGTATGTTGAATCTTGGGGGGTAGCAGTTTTTCTAGCCAACTCATATTCGTTCTCCAGTGCGTCGCCCATGGGGCTTTCAACAGATGGGCGATTATCCAATATTGGCGTGGCCCACTACTGCTGGCCATCGGCCTTGGCCAGAACCACCCCAGGCTGCGCTGCGCGCCACCCTAAGCCGCTTGTCGCTGGCGCGGCGATGCTGCGCGTCCGCGTCGAACGACCTGTTATGTCTTACCTGCCACATTAATGCTGGTCCAGCAAAGCATCTACCGCACCCTCAGTCCTGTCGCATAGATTTCCATCACGCGACGGGCGATCGCTTTCTGCGCTTCAAGTGGTGTTCCCGGCGTGACAGGGAGGATGATGGCGAATTGAATCAGTCGCCCTGGTAGGGTAACGAAGCGGCTCAAGCCAATAGTTGGCTTCGTTTCCGAATCTACGGTCAGTTTGAAACGCGCTGCCGGAAAACAGGGAGAACCAATGCGGTTCGGGACGAAGACATCTAGACCCTCACCCCAAGGCGTACTGATGCGCTCAATTGTCGGTTGAGCCGACGTACCTTGCAGGTTACCGCGCTCGCCTGCTACCGCCGCTCCGAGAGCTTTCTGGGATGTATCGAAAGATGCAGGAAGCTCGGTCACCATCACCGCAGCAAGAGGATCATCCGCGTCGTTTCGCGAGAGGAGGACATAGTGGTCCACGACCTTCCGCCCACGATCATCAAACGCGAGCCTGATCGTTTTCACCGGCAATTCCGGAATGCCTGGCACGACGAATTCCATCTGCATGTTCGGAATTCTCACAATGCCCGTGCGCCCGATTTCTGCTGCGTCAGGACTGCGGACGAGCTCATGCGCCACAAATCCATTGCAAGAAAGTTGCTTCACCTGCCAGACCGATTTGGGCGCTTCATCGAGCGTCTGCGCTTGCGCCATTTGATTGGCACCAAGTGAGATGCACAACAGAAGGGCGGCTTTAAGGCCTGAAACCAAAGGGCGGGACGGAGAAAACAACATCTTAGAACCTCTGTGGAGCATTGACATAACGCAATGCAGACCGCAATCCCATGCAGGATATTCTGGTCAGTTGAACAGCGAAATTGGCTTCTAGTCCTCGTTGATATTGCGCAAGCTGCTCACATAAAGATAGCAGAAAGCCCTGCGGCGCAAATGCTGGTTGCCGTATGCGCAGTTCAAAAATCTGCATTTTTCTTCCTCCCTTTTGCCAAACCACTGAATCGGATTCAGCCTCTCGCGCAACTATTTACCCCGCATCCATCGCGCTGCGGATCTCACTCAAAAACGTCTGCGCAATGCCCGCCACCTGCTCACGCGGCTGGTCCTCCAGTAGTTGAATGATCTTGCTGCCAATCACCACCGCATCTGCCACTTTGGAGATGGTTTTTGCAGTCGCCGCGTCGCGGATACCGAAACCCACGCCCACCGGGGTGCTGATGTGCTGGCGGATGCGGGGCAGCATGGCTTCCACCGCATTGGTGTCCAAAGCGCCAGAGCCTGTCACACCTTTGAGCGACACGTAATACACATAGCCGCTGGCGACGCGGGCCACTTGCTGCATGCGCTCATCGGTGCTGGTGGGTGCTAACAGGAAAATCAGGTCCATGTTGTGGGCCCGCAAGTCGGCGGCAAAGGCCTCGCATTCCTCCGGCGGGTAATCCACGATCAGCACGCCGTCGATGCCGGCTTCCGAGGCGTCTTTCACAAACGCACTGGCGACGCCGGGGCGGGCTTGTTTTTGGTCGTAGCGCTCGACCGGGTTGGCATAGCCCATCAAAACCACCGGCGTGGTGGTGTTGGTTTTGCGGAACTCGCGCACCATGGCAATCACCTGCACCAAGCCGATACCGAAGGCCAAGGCTTTGTCGCCCGCCTTTTGGATCACCGGGCCGTCCGCGCTAGGGTCTGAGAAAGGCACGCCCAGCTCAATCACATCCGCGCCGCCTGCGACCATCGCGTGCATCAGCTCGGGCGTGACGTCGGCATAAGGGTAGCCTGCAGTCACAAAGGGAATGAGCGCTTTGCGGCCTTGGGCTTTCAGTGCGGCAAAAGTGGTGTCGATCCGGCTCATGCTGCGCCTCCTGCTTTGACCAACTGGATGGGCTGCTCGCCCCCTTTGACCGATTGGCCGCGGCAGCTGGGTCGGCAGTAGAAGTCGGCATTGCTCAAGTCGGCTACGGTGCCGATGTCTTTGTCACCGCGGCCGGACAGGTTGACCAGAATGCTCTGGTCGGGGCGCATGGTTTTGGCCATTTTCATCGCGTAGGCCACCGCATGGCTCGATTCCAGCGCGGGGATGATGCCTTCGGTGCGGCACAGGTAGTGGAAAGCGTCCAGTGCTTCTTTGTCGGTAATGCCCACGTATTCTGCGCGGCCGATGTCAGACAGGAACGCGTGCTCAGGGCCCACGCCGGGGTAGTCCAGGCCCGCGCTCACGCTGTGGGTCTCGGTGACTTGGCCATTGTCGTCTTGCAGCACATAAGTGCGGTTGCCATGCAGTACGCCGGGGCTGCCCTTTTGGATAGATGCGGAGTGCTTGCCGCTCTCCAAGCCTTCGCCCGCCGCTTCAACGCCGATCAGGCGGGTTTGGTCGTGTTGGATGTAGGGGTGGAAGATGCCCATGGCGTTAGACCCACCGCCAACGCAAGCAATGACTGCGTCGGGTTGCTCAGTTTTGCAGCCGGCGGTTGCCAGCATCTCGGGCATTTGCACCAAACACTCGTTGCCGATGACGCTCTGGAAGTCGCGGACCATCATGGGGTAGGGGTGTGGGCCTGCCACGGTGCCGATGATGTAGAAGGTGTTGTCCACATTGGCAACCCAGTCGCGCATGGCTTCGTTCAAAGCATCTTTCAGTGTCTTGCTGCCGCTTTCCACCGGCACCACGGTGGCACCCAGCAGTTTCATGCGGTAGACGTTGGGGCTTTGGCGCTTCACGTCTTCGCTGCCCATGTACACCACGCATTCCAGTCCGTAGCGGGCGCAAATGGTGGCGGTGGCCACGCCGTGCTGCCCTGCACCGGTTTCGGCAATCACACGGGGTTTGCCCATGCGCTTGGCGAGCATCGCTTGGCCGATGGTGTTGTTCACCTTGTGGGCGCCGGTGTGGTTCAGGTCTTCGCGTTTCAGGAAGATTTGTGCACCTCCCATTTCGCGGCTCATGCGGGCGGCGTGGTAGACGGGGGAAGGGCGGCCTACAAAGTGCGCGAGTTCTGATTGGAATTCAGCGAGGAACTCGGGGTCGTGCTGGTACTTGGCGTAGGCGTCTTTGAGCTCGTTGATGGCATGGGTCAGCGTCTCGGAGACAAAACTGCCGCCGTACTGGCCAAAGTGACCTTTGGCATCGGGTTGTTGGTAATCGAACATGGTGTTTACATTCCTGCAAGATGCCGGTCCGCCGCGCGCACGGCGGCAACGAACTGGCGGATTTTTTCGGGATCTTTGATGCCCCGGAGGGGCTTGCCGTGAGCGTCTTCGGCTTCGACGCCGGAGCTCACGTCCACAGCCAGCGATTTACAGCGCGGCCGCACCGACGTGATGCCATCGCCCACGTTTGCACTGGTGAGTCCACCACTCAAGACGAGGTGAGCGTTGACGCTTGGAGGAAGAAGTGACCAATTGAATGTTTTGCCACCGCCACCGTAGCCGTCCACATGGGCGTCTAACAGAATGGCTTGGGCGTTCGAATAATCGTGGGCAAATTGTACGAGGTCAAACGCTTGTGCGTCGTCGCCCAGTGGAATCCGTGCGGCGCGCAGGTAGGGGCGGGCGGCATCGCCGGTGGCCGTCTGGCATTCGTGCGCCGTTTCATCCCCATGAAATTGCACCGTAGCCCCCGCCACCATTGCGCAAGCAGCTCCTATTTCTGTAGCGTCTGCATTCACAAACAATAAAACAGGGGTCACGAAAGGGGGGAGTCTTTTGGCCAGCTCGGCTGCCCGTTCAGGCGTGACTGCGCGGGGGCTTTTGGCGTACAGCACAAATCCAATCGCGTCGGCGCCGGCGGAAACGGCGGCGTCAACGTCTTGCTCGCGGGTCAGGCCGCAAATTTTGATTCGGGTACGGGGGTAGGTGTCGGTGTGCGTGGTGCGTGCGTTCATGGCAACGCATCATACGCAGGCGTGCGGTCCGGTATGCCCCACTGGGGGTCATAGCGCGGGCCCAGAAAATACAAGCCGTCCGGCGAAAAGGTGGGCGCAGCCACCTTGCGGTTGCGGGCCGCCAGTACCTCGGCCATCCACTCCGGCGGCTTTTTGCCTTGCCCGATCTGCACCAGGCAACCCATGATGTTCCGAATCATGTGGTGCAAAAACGCGTTGGCTTCAAATTCAATGCGCCAGTAGGCCCCGCGTTTGTGCAACTCAATGCGCATCAGTTTTTTGACCGGGCTCAGTGCCTGGCACTGGGCCGCCCGGAAGGAGCTGAAATCATGTTCGCCCACAAGAAAGTCGGCGGCCTGCCGCATGGCGGCTTCGTTGAGTGTGTTGAAAGTCCAGCCCACGCGCCCGGATTCCACGCTGGGCCGTATTTGAGACTCCAGCAGCACATAGGCATAACGACGGGACAAGGCAGATGCCCGGCAATGAAAATCTGTGGTGGTTTGCACCGCCCATTGCACTGCGATGTCTTTGGGGAGATTGGCGTTGGTGCCGCGAATCCAGGAGTAGGTGTCACGTTCGAGGAGGGTGTCAAAGTGCACGACCTGCATCAAGCCGTGTACCCCAGCGTCGGTGCGCCCTGCGCAGAGCGTGGATACGCGTTGGGCCGTGAATGTGCCCAAGGCATGTTCCAACTTGTCCTGAATCGTCAGGCCGGACGATTGGCTTTGCCAGCCTTGGTATCCCTGCCCGTTGTAACTAACGCCTAAAACTATCCGCACGATATCCCGAACCTCGATGTCTCATTGCACAAAGCGCATCCGCTTAGCTCAGCTGCGCCAGCGCTTTCTGTGCCTTGGCCCGCATATCTCCGGTGGCTTCCGCCACCACTTCTTCGATCAAGGCGCGTGCACCGTCTTCATCTCCGATAGAGATGAACTCTTCTGCCAGTGCGAGCTTGGTGCCCAGAGGATCGTCGCTCAGGTTGTCAGGAGCCGAGGTAGGTGCTTCCGCTGGTGTGCCCAAGTCCATGGACAGTGACTCGAGGTCAAACTCCATCAAGCCACCATGCGCTGTTATTTCAGCTGCAGGCTCCTCCACGGGTGCAGGGCTGGTCGCTTCAAAGCGCATCGGCGTGGAGTTTCCCGTGTCCAACGGGACTTCCAGGTCGTCGAGCGAGAGTGAAATTTCCGGCATCTGGCTGACTGGCTCGAAACTGGGTGGTACGGTGGCCGGGGTGTCATCCGAGAGATCAAAATCCATATCGAGGGCGTTACTGGCAGTCGACTTGGGTTCGGGCTGGCTCGCAATGGCAGTGCCGGTCACGTCACTGATGGCGCTTGCTGTCGGCTCGTCGTCCAATGAAAAGTCGAGGTCCAGGTCGAGGTCCACACCGCCTGCTGACGCGTCGAGTTCTGCATGTGCAGACTGCGGCACGGTGTTTTCGCCAAAAGTTGACGCCACGGCGGCTGCCGCAACTGCGCCAGCGACCGGCATGGCAGGAATTCCGCCGGGCTGGTACAGCGGATTGCTCGGGTCAATGCTGAGGCCCATTTCGCAAATGCGCGCCCATTCGTTGCTTGCAGAGCCGGTGAGTTTGAATGCTTGGGTCGCCGAGTTTTCAAAGCTGCGCGTGTCACGGCGCTTTGCAAAAATTTCCAGTAGTTTGGTGTGGATGGCCAGTCGCCCGGGGTTGGAGCGCACTGCTTCCTTCAAGATCTCTTCAGCTTGCAGATCGCGACCATAGGCCAGATAAACGTCTGCCTCGGCCACAGGATCTACATCGTCGGCCGCATCTAGTTGGCTGGCGGAGTACACCATCGAGGAGGCGCTGGCCGCACCGTTTTGGTTGGTGTCCACACGTTGACCACCGCTGGCCCCAAAAAAGGAATCCGGTTGCAGACGGCTTTCCAGGAACGAGCTATCAATTTGAGACGCACTCTTTTTGCGCTGACGCAAGCGGTACAAGCCGAAGCCACCCAGCAACGCAAGCAGGCCTGCTGCTCCGGCAGGAACTGCAGGGTCTTCCATCAAGGTGTCAAGCAGCGTGGGCTCCTCAACAGCTGGCATCGGCGCAGGTGCTGCCATTTTGGGTGGTGCCGCAGCCGCTGTCGCTTCAGAGGCGACAGGTGCCGGGACGGAGGCGGCCGCGACTGGAGCAGATGCCGCTGGGGTGGGGGCTGTACTTGCCGCGGGTTCTGGCGGGGTGACCGCGGCCACTGGCACAGCTGGTGCAATGGCAGCAGCCGGGGTGCTGGCCGCAACGGCGGGCGCAGCAGCCGGAGGCGGTGTTGCTTTGTCTTTCAGCTGGTTGAGCTGGCTGATTGTTTTATTCAGTTCGGCTGCGCGCGCAGCGGCATCTTTCGCCTCGCGCTCCAAGGCGATCTTGGCCTCATCCGGCTTGGAGTTGATGGCGCCTTTGGAAAGCGTCAGCTTGTCGGGAGCGGGTGCTGCCGGTTTCTTCTCATCTACTTTGGTTTCGATGCTGCCGCTGGCTTTGCGGTCGGCTGCGCTGACATTGGCTTGTGGAACGCTACCTGCCAAATTGCGGCGGAAATCGTTGAAATCTTTGCTCTGAGCCACCACGGTTTTGCTGGCCTCTGCCGTAGAGATGCTGGTGGCCTCCTGTGCTCCGGGCAGGGCCATGACCGCGCCGGCGCGCACCCGGTTCAGGTTGCCGTTCACAAAAGCATCCGGGTTTGAGCGCAGCAGGGCGACCAGCATCTGGTCCAGCGAAACACCTGCGGGCTTGTTGGCGATGGCGATCTTGCTGGCGGTATCGCCAGATTTCACGGTAATACGGCCATTCTCAGCATCAGGGGTTTTGGCTGCTGGCGGCGTTGCCGCCACTGGCGGCAGTGCCCGGGGAGCAGGCGCCGGGCGCACTGGCGCCTCAGTGCTTGGTCTGGGAGCTGGCTGTGGGGTCGCTGCAGGCACCGAGGGGGCTGGAGCGATTTGCGCAAGCGTCGGTGCAGGCGCCGTCTTCTTGAGGCTCGGTGGATCCAGGAGCAAGGTGTAGTCGCGCACAATGCGACCGGAGGACCAGGTGGCTTCCAGAATCAGGTCCACGAAGGGGTCATTGACGGCGCGGTCGCTGGTAAGCCGCAAGTAGGCTTTGCCGTCTGCCCGGCGGGCCAGTCTGGCTTGTAAGCTGGTGAGGGCAGGGCTGTACTCCAGCCCGGCGGCGGTGAAAGCCTCGGGCTGGGCCACCGCTGCCTTTAGCGAAGACGCCTCTTCGGCTGTGATCTCAGGGATTTCCACCTCGGCTCGCAAGGGCTCACCGAGTGCGGACTGCACCGTCAGGCGCCCGAGTGAAAGCGCATGCGCACCGGATCCCGACAAGCTGAGCAGCGCGAAAGATGCAGCTGCGACAGCCGTCCTTTGCCAACGATGTGACTTAACGATCAATTTAAAGGCCTCCGGTGCTCAGGGGGGAGCTGCGATGTACTTCTCATTTGCCAAGCCTAGGCCTGAGCTAGAAAACAAAAAAGTACCTTAACATCAATATCTTAGGCAGACAAGCTAAGGAAGCGCTTAACTTCCAAAGCCGGTCCAGAGGCCCTATTGTCGCTGTGACGCTTGTTGCCTTGCGACAACGAAGCGTAACTCTCTGTTACGCGTCCAGCAAGATGCGCAGCATGCGGCGCAGAGGCTCGGCAGCGCCCCACAGCAGCTGGTCGCCGATGGTGAAGGCGCCCACGTATTCAGGCCCCATGGCCAGCTTGCGAATGCGGCCCACAGGAATCGTCATGGTGCCGGTTACTGCCACGGGTGTCAGATCCTGGATGGTGGCTTCCCGGGTGTTGGGCACCACTTTGACCCACTGGTTGTCGGCGGCGATCATGGCTTCGATGTCGGCCACGGGGACGTCCTTCTTTAGCTTGAAGGTCAGGGCCTGGCTGTGGCAGCGCATAGCCCCCACGCGCACACAGAAACCATCCACGGGGATGGCGGAGCTGCCGAAGCCTTCGCCCATGCCCAGAATCTTGTTGGTTTCGGCCATGCCCTTCCACTCTTCCTTGGACATGCCGTTGCCCAGATCTTTGTCGATCCAGGGAATCAGGGAGCCGCCCAGTGGCACGCCGAAGTTGGCGGTTTCTGCGCCGGTTAGGGCACGCTGCTTGGCGATGACCTTGCGGTCGATTTCCAGAATCGCGCTCTTGGGGTCGTCGAGCAGGGCTTTGACTTCCGCGTTCAGGGTGCCGTATTGGGTCAGCAGCTCGCGCATGTGCTGGGCACCGCCGCCGGATGCTGCCTGGTACGTCTGAGTGCTCATCCACTCGACCAAGCCAGCCTTGTAAAGTGCGCCCACGCCCATCAGCATGCAGCTCACGGTGCAATTGCCGCCCACCCAGTTCTTGCCGCCCTTGGCCAGCGCGTCCTTGATGACGGGCATGTTGACCGGGTCGAGAATGATGACGGCGTCTTTTTCCATGCGCAGCGTGGAGGCTGCGTCGATCCAATGGCCGTTCCAGCCGGCTGCGCGCAGCTTGGGGAACACTTCGGTGGTGTAGTCGCCGCCTTGTGCGGAAATGATGATTTCGCAACGCTTCAGGGCATCGATGTTGAAAGCGTCTTGCAGCGTGGTTTCGTTTTTGGCCCAAGCCGGTGCTTTGCCACCCGAGTTTGAGGTGGAGAAGAACAGCGGTTCGATCAAGTCGAAATCCTTTTCCTGTTCCATGCGATCCATCAACACTGAGCCGACCATGCCGCGCCAGCCGACCAAACCTACCAACTTGCTCATATCAACGCCCTTTCAATGTAAACAAACGATGCCCGACCTGGGCTGTTTGCTCCGGCTCGTCTGGCCGGGGGGGCGCACGACGATACCGGAGCTGGATCAGCCCTTAATGGTCGTGGTTTTGGAAATGATTGCGCGCGCGGCCTTGGCTGCCGTGGAGGCAGTCAACAAGCTCAAAGAGAAGGGGCGGGCGGCAAACATGGATTTATTGTAGCGCAAAACAAGAATTTTTTGCTCCGCGCGGACTGAAATGATTTTGAAGTGCGAGGCGATATTGCGTGGTATCGCCCCGCATTCCGGCCTTATGCCAGAGCCTTCAACACGGCATCGCCCATTTCTTTGGTGCTGACCCGTTGAGTGCCTTCACTGTAGATGTCGGCCGTGCGATAGCCCTGGGCCAATACCTTTTGCACTGCCGCTTCAATGCGCTGTGCCGCAGCTTCCTGGTTCAGGCTGAAGCGCAGCATCATGGCCGCACTCAGGATGGTGGCCAGCGGGTTGGCGATGCCTTTGCCGGCGATGTCCGGGGCGCTGCCGTGGCTGGGCTCGTACAGGCCTTGGTTGCTGCTGTTCAGGCTGGCAGACGGCAGCATGCCAATGGAGCCGGTCAACATGGAGGCTTCGTCGGACAGGATGTCGCCAAACATGTTGCCGGTCACGATCACATCAAAAGCCTTAGGTGCTTTGACGAGTTGCATGGCCGCGTTGTCCACATACATGTGTTGCAGCTCGACATCGGGGTACTGTGCGCTGACCTCGGTGACCACGTCTTTCCAGAACTGGAAGGTTTCCAGCACATTGGCTTTGTCGACGCTGGTGACCTTTTTGTTGCGCTTTTGGGCTGCCTGGAAGGCCACATGCGCAATGCGCTCGATCTCGGGGCGGCTGTAGCGCATGGTGTCGAACGCTTCTTCGGCACCGGGGAAGTGGCCATCAGTCGCAATGCGGCGGCCGCGCGGCTGGCCGAAGTAGATGTCGCCAGTCAGTTCGCGGATGATGAGGATGTCCAGGCCCGCAATCAGCTCGGGCTTCAGGCTGGAGGCGCCCACCAGCTGCTCGTAGCAAATGGCGGGGCGGAAGTTGGCAAACAGGCCCAAATTTTTGCGCAAGCCCAGGATGGCCTGCTCGGGGCGGAACTGGCGCTCCAGTTTGTCGTACTTCCAGTCGCCTACGGCACCGAACAACACGGCGTCGGCTTCCTTGGCCAGCTTGAGGGTGGCTTCGGGCAGGGGGTGGCCGTGGGCATCGTAGGCGACGCCGCCCACCAGTGCGGTTTCCATTTCCAGGGGAAGGGCCAGAGCGTTCAATACCTTGACGGCTTCTGCCACGATTTCGGTGCCAATGCCGTCACCCGGCAAGACTGCAATTTTCATGATGTCCTTTGAATACTATGAATTTGATAGCTGCTCACGCAGACATTGTGTGGGCTAGCCACGGTTTTGTTGCCAAGCGCTGGGCTTCGAAGGCCTTGATTTTGTCGGCATGGCGCAGGGTCAGGCCAATGTCGTCAAAGCCGTTGAGCAGGCAGTACTTGCGGAAGGCCTGCACTTCAAACGGGATTTCTTCACCCTGTGGCTTCACGATGACTTGGCGCTCCAGATCAATCGTGAGCTGGTAGCCGGGGAAGGCCAGTGCTTCGTCGAACAACTGGTCCACCTGCGCCTCGCTCAGCTGGATAGGCAGCAGGCCGTTCTTGAAGCAGTTGTTGAAGAAGATGTCTGCGTAACTGGGCGCGATGATGGCGCGGAAACCATATTGGTCGATCGCCCAGGGGGCGTGCTCGCGGCTGGAGCCACAACCGAAGTTTTTGCGGGCCAGCAAGACGGAGGCGCCGGCATAGCGGGGCTGGTTCAGCACAAAGTCCGGGTTGGGCTTGCGGCTGGCGGGGTCCTGGCCGGGGTAGCCCGCGTCCAGGTAGCGCCACTCATCAAACAGGTTTTGGCCGAAGCCGGTTTTGCGGATGGATTTGAGGAATTGCTTGGGGATGATCGCGTCGGTGTCCACGTTTTCGCGGTCCATGGGCGCAACCAGCCCTTGGTGAACAGTAAAGTTTTTCATTTTTTTGCAGCGCCTTCAATTTTTTCGCCTGCTTTTTGCAGGTCCTGACCCACGCCTTTGACCGTGTTGCAAGCAGACAGCAACATCAGGGTCGCGGCGCATGCGGCGATAAGTGCGGTTTTCATATTCAGTCCTTTCAATAGGTCAGGCGAATTTGCGAATGTCGACAAAGTGGCCGTGGATGGCTGCAGCAGCTGCCATGGCGGGGCTGACCAAGTGGGTGCGGCCACCGGCACCTTGACGGCCTTCAAAGTTGCGGTTGCTGGTAGAGGCGCAGCGCTCACCGGGCTCGAGGCGGTCGGCGTTCATGGCCAGGCACATGGAGCAACCGGGTTCGCGCCACTCAAAGCCGGCAGCCTTGAAGATCTCGTGCAGGCCCTCGCGCTCTGCTTGCTCTTTCACCAAGCCGGAGCCGGGCACGACCATGGCCAGCTTGATGTTCTTGGCCACTTTCTGGCCCAGTTTTTTCACCACGGCGGCGGCTTCACGCATGTCTTCGATACGGCTGTTGGTGCAGGAGCCGATAAACACCTTGTCCACGAACAGGTCGTTCAATGCCTTGCCGGGCTCCAAGCCCATGTAGGTGAGTGCCCGCTCAATAGCGCCACGCTTGCTGGCGTCTTTTTCCTTGTCGGGGTCCGGCACGTTCGCGTCCACGCCCAGCACCATTTCGGGCGAGGTGCCCCAGGTGACTTGCGGCACGATCTGGGTGGCGTCCAGCTCGACCACGGTGTCGAAATGCGCGCCGGCGTCGGAGTGCAGGGTCTTCCAGAAAGCAACTGCTTGGTCCCACTCCACCGCTGCGGCTTCCGGGGAAGCTGCGTTGGCGCCGGGTGCCAAGGGGCGGCCCTTGACGTAGTCGATGGTTTTTTCATCTACGGCCACTAGCCCGGCGCGTGCGCCGGCTTCAATGGCCATGTTGCACACGGTCATGCGGCCTTCCATGCTCAGCGCACGGATGGCCGATCCGCCAAACTCGATGGTGTAGCCGGTGCCGCCTGCGGTGCCGATTTTGCCGATGATGGCCAGCACAATGTCTTTGCCGGTGATGCCGGGAGCCACATGGCCTTCGACCTTGACCAGCATGTTCTTGGCTTTTTTGGCCAGCAGGGTTTGCGTGGCCATGACGTGCTCGACTTCGCTGGTACCGATGCCGTGGGCCAAGGCCCCAAACGCGCCGTGGGTGGAGGTGTGGGAGTCGCCGCACACCACCGTCATACCCGGCAGGGTGGCGCCGTTTTCAGGTCCCATCACGTGCACGATGCCTTGGCGCTTGGACAGAAAGGGGAAGAAGGCCGCAGCACCGAATTCCTTGATGTTGCTGTCCAGGGTGGTGACTTGCTCTTTGCTGGTCGGGTCGGTAATGCCGTCGTAGCCCAGCTCCCAACCGGTGGTCGGGGTGTTGTGGTCGGCGGTGGCCACGATGGAGCTGATGCGCCAGACTTTGCGACCCGCTTCGCGCAGCCCTTCAAACGCCTGGGGGCTGGTCACTTCATGGACCAGATGGCGGTCGATGTAGAGGATGGAGGTGCCATCGTCTTCGGTGTGGACGACGTGGTCGTCCCAGAGTTTGTCGTAGAGCGTGCGTGCCATGAGGTTACTTCCTTTAGAAATTTGATTTTAGGTGGTCGACCAGCAAGCGCGCGCTGCGTGGCAGGGTCGAGAAGTCGCGGGCCACCAGCTCAATGCGCCGGTGCGCCCATGGGTCGGTAAGGGGGACTGCGGTCAACGTGCCGGTGCTGTGCATCAGCGCAAAAGCCCGTTGGGGCATGACCCCCACGCCCAAGCCGTTGTGGATCATGCGGCACATGGCGTCCAAGCCGGTGACCTGAATGCGCAGCTTGATGTTTTGACCCAGCGCCGCCGCTGCCTGCCGCATCGCCGTATAAATAGAGCTGTTGGAGTGCAGACCCACGTGGTCCAGCGCCAGTGTGTCGGCGAATGCCACTGACGATTCACGCGCGAGCGCGTGGGTGCTGGGCACGATCAGGACTAATTGGTCCTGGCGGTAGGGCAGCGTCTGCAACTCACCCGCGCCATCTGCGGTGTTGCACACGCCGAAATCGGCGGCGCCTTCCTGCACGGCGCGGATGACTTCGCTGCTCAAGTGTTCTTCAAGGTCAATGCGGATGCCTTGGTGTGCGCGGATAAATGCGCCAAGGTCTTCCGGAAGAAACTGCACGGTTGCCGAGATGCTGGCATGTACCCGCACTTGGCCGCGCGCTCCGTCGGCGTATTCATGCAGCTCCGTGTGCATGCGATCCAAGGTGAACAGCACGCTGCGGGCATGGTGCAGCAAGCTTTGTCCGGCGGGAGTCGGGTGCACGCCGCGGGAGTGGCGTTGCAGTAGCGGACTGCCCAGGGTTGTTTCCAGATCGCTTAAGCGCTTGCTCAGGGCCGAGGCTGCTATGAACTCCTGCTCTGCCGCCTTGCCAATACTTCCGCACTCGCACACGGCCACGAACATCTGCAGCGATGCGAGGTCTATGCGGCGGGAAAAGTGACGGTCCTGAAGGAGCATGGTGTTGAGGCATCGCGTTAATCGATGTCTTTTCATATTTTCCCACTGCTTTGAGTCTTTGTCATCGCAATTGGCGATGGCATGGGTCTTAGTCGGGCATGTGGGAAGGCTGCTGGGCGTCACCCGTCCCGGTGAATTGAATACGCGCTATTATTTTCATAGTGCAATACGCTGATTCGCTTTGGCCCAGCGCCCAAAAGCCATAAAAAAACCCCGCGACCCTTTAGGGTGGCGGGGTTGATGCGCAGGCTAGGGCTTAGCGCTGGTTCAGAGGCTTGACGTCGCGCTTGACGGAGCCAGTGAACAGCTGGCGTGGGCGGCCGATTTTGTACTCAGGGTCGCCGATCATTTCGTTCAACTGGGCAATCCAGCCAACGGTACGGGCCAACGCGAAGATACCGGTGAACAGGTTCACAGGGATGCCGATGGCGCGCTGCACGATGCCGGAGTAGAAGTCCACGTTGGGGTAGAGCTTGCGCTGGACGAAGTAGTCGTCTTCCAGGGCAATCTTTTCCAACTGCTTGGCCAACTTGAACAGCGGGTCGTTTTCCAGGCCCAGGGCTTCCAGCACTTCATTGCAAGTCTCTTGCATGAGCTTGGCGCGTGGGTCGTAGTTCTTGTAAACGCGGTGACCGAAGCCCATGAGCTTGACGCCGGAGTTCTTGTCCTTGACCTGTTCCATGAACTGGCCGACTTTGGACACGCCGCCTTGGCGCTGGATGTCTTCCAGCATGTTCAGGCAGGCTTCGTTGGCGCCACCGTGGGCAGGGCCCCACAAGCAAGCCACACCGGCGGCAATGGCTGCAAAAGGGTTGGTGCCGGAGGAACCGCACAGACGAACGGTAGAGGTGGATGCGTTCTGCTCGTGGTCTGCGTGCAGGATAAAGATGCGGTCCATCGCACGTTCGATCACGGGGTTGACCTTGTACTCTTCGCAAGGAGTGCCGAACATCATGCGCAGGAAGTTACCGGAGTAGCTCAGGTCGTTCTGCGGGTACATGAAAGGCTGGCCCACGCCGTACTTGTAGGCCATAGCCACGAGCGTAGGCATCTTGGCGATCAGGCGGATCGCGGCGATTTCGCGGTGCTCGGGGTTATTGATGTCGGTGCTGTCGTGGTAGAACGCAGACAGGGCGCCCACCAAGCCGGTCAACACCGCCATGGGGTGCGCGTCGCGGCGGAAGCCACGCAGGAAGAACTGCATCTGCTCGTTGACCATGGTGTGGTTGGTCACGAGTTTGTGGAAATCCACGCGCTCGGTGGCGTTGGGCAATTCACCCTTCAGCAACAGGTGGCAGGTGTCCAGGTAGTCGACGTTGGTGGCCAACTGCTCGATGGGGTAGCCGCGGTACAGCAGTTCACCCTTGTCGCCGTCGATGTAAGTGATGCCGGACTGGCAGGAAGCGGTTGAGAGAAAACCGGGGTCATACGTGAACATGCCGGTCTGGGCGTAAAGCTTGCGGATGTCGATCACATCCGGTCCGATGTTGCCCTGATACACGGGCATTTCCACGCTGGGGCTGCCGTTACTGAACGACAGGGTGGCTTTGTTATCCGCTAGTTTCATCTTTCGCCTTTCAGAGAGGTTCTCTCAACATTTTCAAAACTTCATGGACGTCTGCGCGATCGAGGGCAGCGTCCACTTGCGACAGCGTTTTTCGTGCCAAGTGCACATCGAGCAGATCGTTGTCGCTCAGGTCCATGAGCGCAGACAGGGCGTCGGCATGGCGAACTGTCAAGGTGTCGCTGTGCCGGCGGAAAAACCGCTCAATGAACAAGTCGTTTTCCAGCAAACCACGACGGCAACGCCACTGCAGTTTGCTCAAGCCCCGTTCATCGATTTTTTCGTCTGTCATGCGCGTGTACCGTAGCTTGCGTTAAACCGCACGCAGAACCATCATTTCCTTGATCTTGCCGATGGCCTTGGTGGGGTTCAATCCCTTGGGGCAGACATCGACGCAGTTCATGATGGTGTGGCAACGGAACAAACGGTACGGATCTTCCAGATTGTCCAGGCGCTCACCAGTGGCTTGGTCGCGGCTGTCCGCAATAAAGCGGTAGGCCTGCAGCAAACCGGCGGGGCCGACAAACTTGTCGGGGTTCCACCAGAAGCTGGGGCAGCTGGTGGAGCAGCTGGCGCACAAGATGCATTCGTACAGGCCGTTGAGCTCTTCGCGCTCTTCAGGCGACTGCAGGCGCTCTTTTTCAGGCGGCACGGTGTCGTTGATCAAGTAGGGCTTGATCGAGTTGTACTGCTTGAAGAACTGGGTCATGTCCACGATCAAGTCGCGGATCACGGGCAGGCCGGGCAGGGGTTTCAACACAATCTTGCCGGGCAAGGTCAGCATGTTGGTCAGGCAGGCCAGACCGTTCTTGCCGTTGATGTTCATCGCATCCGATCCGCACACGCCTTCGCGGCAGGAGCGGCGGAAGGAAATGGTCGGGTCAATCGCCTTGAGCTTCATCAGGGCGTCCAGCAGCATGCGTTCGGAGCCATCGAGTTCGACCTCGATGTCCTGCATGTAGGGCTTGGCGTCCTTGTCCGGATCGTAGCGATAGATGGAGAAAGTGCGTTTGGTCATGATCTTGATCTCGCTTTAGAAGGTACGAACCTTGAGTGGCACCGAGTCCACGGTCAAAGGCTTCATTTGAACCGGCTTGTAAGACAGGCGGTTGCCTTCGCTGTACCACAGCGTGTGCTTGTGCCATTCTTTGTCGTTACGGCCGTTGGGGTGCTCGGCGGTATCGCCGTAGTCATCCACCGTGTGGGCGCCGCGGCTCTCGTGGCGCGCAGCGGCGGACACGATAGTGGCTTCTGCTGCCTCGATCAGGTTTTCCACTTCAAGGGCTTCGATACGTGCGGTATTGAAGACCTTGGATTTGTCCTTGAGGTTGAGCGCCTTGACCCGCTCACGCAGTTCGGCGATTTTGACCACGCCTTCGTCCATGCTCTTCTGGGTGCGGAACACGCCAGCATGTTGCTGCATCGAGGCGCGCAGGTCGTTGGCCACGTCTTGCGCGTATTCGCCGCTCTTGGCGTTGTCCAAGCGGGACACACGCTCGAGGGTGCGGTCTGCAGCGTCTTTGGGCAGAGGCTTGTGCTCTTTGCTGCCTTTGATGTAGTTGACGATATGGTTACCGGCGGCACGGCCGAAGACCAGCAAGTCCAACAGAGAGTTGGTGCCCAGGCGGTTGGCACCGTGCACCGAGACGCAGGAGCATTCGCCCACCGCGTACAAGCCGTTGACGACCTGGTTATGCACGTCGCCATTTTGCACCACGACCTGGCCATTGACGTTGGTGGGAATACCACCCATCTGGTAGTGAATGGTGGGCACCACGGGGATAGGCTCTTTGGTGATGTCCACGTTGGCGAAGTTCACGCCGATTTCGTACACCGATGGCAGGCGCTTGTGGATGGTTTCAGCACCCAAGTGGTCCAGCTTCAAGAGCACATAGTCCTTGTTCGGGCCGCAGCCACGGCCTTCCTTGATTTCCTGGTCCATGGAGCGTGACACGAAGTCACGCGGGGCCAAGTCTTTCAGGGTGGGCGCATAGCGCTCCATGAAGCGTTCGCCGTTGCTATTCAGCAAAATAGCGCCTTCGCCACGGCAACCTTCGGTCAGCAACACGCCTGCACCGGCCACGCCGGTGGGGTGGAATTGCCAGAACTCCATGTCTTCCAACGGGATGCCAGCGCGTGCTGCCATACCCAAGCCGTCGCCGGTGTTGATGAAGGCGTTGGTGGAGGCAGCAAAAATGCGGCCTGCGCCACCGGTGGCCAACAAAGTGGTTTTAGCTTCCAGAATGTGGATATCGCCAGTTTCCATCTCCAGCGCAGTGACACCGACCACGTCGCCTTCAGCGTCACGGATCAGGTCGAGGGCCATCCACTCCACGAAGAAGCTGGTTTTGGCTGCCACGTTTTGCTGGTACAGCGTGTGCAACATGGCGTGGCCGGTACGGTCAGCCGCTGCGCAAGCGCGCTCCACAGCCTTTTCGCCGTAGTTGGCGGTGTGGCCGCCGAAGGGGCGCTGGTAAATGGTGCCGTCAGGGTTGCGGTCGAAAGGCATACCCATGTGTTCCAAGTCGTACACGACCTTGGGGGCTTCACGGCACATGAATTCGATAGCGTCTTGGTCGCCGAGCCAGTCGGAACCCTTCACGGTATCGTAGAAGTGGTAGTGCCAGTTGTCGTCGTTCATGTTGCCCAGGGAGGCACCGATGCCGCCTTGCGCTGCCACAGTGTGGGAGCGGGTGGGGAACACTTTGGAAAGCACTGCCACGTTCAAACCGGCGCGAGCCAGTTGCAGGGATGCGCGCATGCCGGAGCCGCCGGCTCCCACGATGACGACGTCGAATTTGCGTTTAGAAACGGAGTAAGACATGAATTAGTGCCTGTTGGAAGGGATCAGAGACGCCACAGAACTTGGATAGCCCAGCCGGCGCAGCCAACTAGCCAAACGATAGAAAACACCTGCAAGGACAAGCGGATAGAGACCGGTTTGACGTAATCCATCCAGATGTCACGCACGCCTACCCACACGTGGTAGAGCATGGCGATGATGACCGCGAAGGTCAAAAACTTCATCCACTGCGTGGAAAAGATGCCAGCCCATTTGTCGTATCCGATAGGGCCTTTGGACAAGAGCACTTGCGCCAGCAAGACCACGGTAAAAAGTGCCATCAGCACCGCGGTGACGCGCTGAGCCAGCCAGTCGCGCAGGCCGTAGTGAGCGCCCACAACGACGCGCTTGGATCCGTAATTAACTGCCATGAAGTGGTTCCTTTTTAGTTGTTGCTTAGTAAACGCCGAAGAGCTTGAGTCCCAAGGCCAGCGTCAGCAAGCTGCCCAGGCTCAGGGTCACGATGGCGGAGCTGCGACCGAACTCCTTGCTCACTGCGTGGTTGATATCCATCCACAGGTGGCGAACGCCGGCGATGAAGTGGTGCAAATAAGCCCAGATGAGGGCCAGTGCGACCAGTTTCACGAACCAGCCGGGGATAAAGCCCACGCCGAGGCTAAACACGCTGGTGAACTTTGCAAATGAGATTTCCGAGGATACGGAGGTGTCGAACATCCAGATAATGAGCGGCATCAGAATGAACATGATGGCGCCGCTGATCCGGTGGAGGATCGATACCCAACCCGCCGGAGGCAGGCGATAGGTTGGGAGGTCGCTGAGCGCATTGATGTTGCGGAATTCGGGCCGCGCGCGCTTGGAGGAGGAGTTGAGCTCAGTCATGGATGGGCTTTCTTGGATGTAACGTGTTTGTAATTCTGGAAGTCGCAGGCCAAAATTCTATTGCACCGCACCAATCTGACATTGGTCTTTCATGGTGCAATGCATCAATTTAGCGCATTTCGATAGTAGTGTGTGTCGGTCAGGTACAAGCCCCGGCGGAGCTCCATGGGTAAATCGTTGTAGGTGAACGCAGTTCGCTCCACACTCAATAATGGCGTTTGCGCACCGGTTTGAAGCAGTCCGCGTTGTTCCGCATCAGGAAGGACTGCTTTGATTTTTTCTTCGGCCCGCACCATGCGCACGCCGAATTCTGTTTCAAAAAGCGCATACATCGCGCCGTTGTAGCTGTTCAGCCGCTCTGCCGTCAGCCCTTTGAAAGGACCGCCGGGGAGCCACAAATCTTCCAGAATGGTGGGCGTGCCGGCAAATGACAACACCCGTCGCACTTGGAGTACCGCGTCTCCCGCCCGGAGAGACAGGGCACGTGCGACATCCGCTGTTGCACGGGTGCGTTTGCAGTCAATGATGCGGCGTTCGGCCGGGCCTTCATGGGCTTGCTCGCCGCCTTCGGGCACCAGCCGCAGGAACCGGTACTGGGTGTGGCGCTCCGCATGGGTGGCTACAAACGTGCCTTTACCCTGGCGGCGCACCACCAGGTTTTCTGCGGCCAGTTCGTCGATGGCTTTGCGCACTGTGCCTTGGCTCACCCGGTACCGCCCAGCCAGCTCTTGCTCGCTGGGGATGGCGGTGCTGGGCTTCCATTCGCCGCTTTGCAGGCTTTGGAGAATAAGTGCTTTGATTTGCTGGTACAGCGGGCTGAATGCCGGTGTGACAGCCGGGCCCGGCACCATGCCCTGATCGGCAGTCGCGCCAAGGGCGCTGTCGTTCGAGGGAAGGGTGTTTGCGGGCATGTGGAGGGCGTAAATGTCAGCTGCGAGTCAGACTCAAAATAGTCACTAATCATATCTTATATAAGACATAAGACAAATTGACCGGGCGCCAAATTCGAGGGTAAACTCGGGGGCAATCTGCAGCGCAGCACGGCTTGTTGCGGGCGCTGCTCAGTCGCCGTTTTCTCAACACTTCCTGGAGTTTTACCATGAGCAAGAAACCCGTCCGCGTTGCCGTTACAGGCGCAGCAGGTCAAATCGGTTACGCCCTTCTGTTTCGCATCGCCTCCGGCGAAATGCTGGGCAAAGACCAGCCCGTCATCTTGCAATTGCTGGAAATTCCAGATGAAAAGGCCCAAAACGCGCTGAAGGGCGTGATCATGGAGTTGGAAGATTGCGCATTCCCTCTGTTGGTGGGCATTGAGGCGCACTCTGACCCGATGACAGCATTCAAAGACACCGACTACGCCTTGTTGGTCGGTTCCCGCCCACGCGGCCCAGGCATGGAGCGCGCAGAACTGTTGGCTATCAATGGCGCTATCTTCACCACCCAAGGCAAGGCTCTGAACGCCGTGGCTTCCCGCGACGTGCGCGTGCTGGTGGTCGGTAACCCCGCCAACACCAACGCTTACATCGCCATGAAGGCAGCCCCCGATCTGCCAGCCAAGAACTTTACCGCCATGCTGCGTCTGGACCACAACCGTGCGGCCAGCCAATTGGCTGCCAAGACCGGCAAGGCCGTGGCGGACATCGAAAACTTGGCAGTGTGGGGCAACCACTCTCCCACCATGTACGCCGACTACCGTTTCGCCACGATCGCTGGTCAGTCTGTGAAAGACATGATCAACGACGAAACTTGGAACCGCGAAACATTCCTGCCCACCGTGGGCAAGCGTGGCGCTGCAATCATCGCCGCACGTGGCTTGTCGTCCGCAGCATCTGCTGCCAACGCAGCCATCGACCACATGCGTGACTGGGCTCTGGGCACCAACGGCAAGTGGGTCACCATGGGCATTCCTTCGAATGGCGAATACGGCATTCCCAAGGAAGTCATGTTCGGTTACCCCGTGACTTGCGCCAACGGCGAATACAAGATCGTTGAAGGCCTGGAAATCGATGCGTTCTCCCAAGAGTGCATCAACAAGACCTTGGCGGAACTCCAGGGCGAACAAGACGGCGTGAAACACTTGCTGTAATCCTTGGCCCACGCACCGGCGCCCACCGTGAAGCACCCTCGCGACATCCTTTTAGGTGCGCAGGGCGCTGCCGGCATGTTGCCGGTGTGTGACCATTACAGCGGTGTAGAAGCCCGCATGGTCAAGAGCTTGCAGCTGCAGGCGGACATGACCCAAGAGTTCGGCGCTTGCGTTTTTGACGTGACGCTGGACTGCGAAGACGGTGCGCCCGTCGGCGGCGAGCTGGACCATGCCAATATGGTTGCAGCCCTCGTCAAGTCTGCGCAAGATACTCCTGATTTGATAGCAAATGGCTTACGCCGCCGTGTAGGCGTGCGCTTGCATGCCGTCGACCATCCAGCGTTTTTGCAGGATGTGAAGTGTGTGGTGGGCGGTGCTGCCCACGCTTTGAGTTACATCATGCTGCCCAAGGTGGAGTCTGCAGCGGATGTCGATACCGCGGTGCGCGCCATGGATGCCCTTGGCGCTAATGCCGCAGCGATCCCATTGCATGTGTTGATTGAGTCGCCGGCGGCCGTGCATCGCGCTTTTGAGATTGCCGCCCACCCGCGCGTCCAATCTATCAGTTTCGGTTTGATGGATTTTGTGTCCAGCCACGGTGGCGCCATTCCCGCCTCCGCGATGGGTGTGCGCGGCGCATCCGATGCGACCACCTTGGACCAGTTTCACCACCCCTTGGTGGTGCGCGCCAAAACAGAGATCGCCAGTGCCTGCCATGCTTTCGGCAAAGTGCCGTCGCACTGTGTGGTGACGGAATTCAAAGACGTTTCCGCCCTAGGCCGGTCTGCGCGCTTTGCGTCTCAAGCCCTGGGCTACACCCGGATGTGGAGCATTCACCCTGACCAAATCCGCCCCATCGTGCAGGCTTTTTCGCCTGACCGTCGGGCAGTGGACGAGGCGGCCCGTATTCTGGAAGCAGCAGCCGCTGCGCAGTGGGGCCCCGTGTCGGTAGATGGTGTGCTCCATGACCGGGCGAGTTACCGGTTTTTCTGGCAATTGTTGGAGCGGGCGCACGCCACAGGCGTCGCACTGCCGGACACGGTTGCCGCCTACTTTGTGTCTTCTTCCGTTCTGGAGGTGATGTGATGTTCCTGCGTCGTGCGTTGCTTGCTTTTGGGGGTCTAGGGCTGGTGGCGGTGTCGGGCGTGGCCTGGGCCAATCCGGTGGCCCGGGATGTGGCCGCCAAGCCCCCAGCGGGAATGTCGCCCGGAAAAATGCAATCCAAGGCGGTGCCCCTGACAGACGAGCAAATGGCGCTGGTTGGCGGTGTTACCACCGGGCAGTTGCCTTGCGAGTTGGCCCAGCGGGTGTCGGTCCGACCTCATCCGGCATGGCCGGGGCACTTTGATGTGCAAGCTGGCGCCCATAAATTTGTCATGGTGCCCGTGGCTACCACCACCGGTGCCATTCGTTTGGAAGATGCAGCCCGCGGTGCGGTGTGGCTGCAACTCGCCAACAAGTCCATGTTGATGGATCAGCACAAGGGGCGCAGGCTCGCAGATGCCTGCATGAGTCCAGCGCAAGAAGCGGTTGCACTGGCGATGCAGCAGAACCCGGCCCCCCACTTGTTGGACCCTGTGCTCGCGCCTGGCGGTCCGGGGCTGGTTACTACAAAATAAATAGCAGCCTGCGCATATTTGGCGAGGGCTAGAGTCAGTTTTTATTGTTTTTGTGAAGGAGAGTGAAGATGTTGCAAGCTTACCGAGACCATGTGGCTGAACGCGCTGCGTTGGGCATTCCCCCCCTGCCTTTGTCTGCCAAGCAGACGGGCGAACTGATCGAGTTGCTCAAGGCGCCCCCCGCTGGCGAAGAGGCAACGCTCGTCGAATTGATTACCCACCGCGTGCCTGCCGGTGTGGACGATGCCGCCAAGGTCAAAGCCAGCTACCTGGCTGCTGTGGCCCACGGCACTGAAAAGTGCGCCTTGATCTCCCGCGCCCGTGCCACCGAACTGTTGGGCACCATGCTGGGCGGCTACAACATCAGCCCTATGGTCGATTTGCTGGACGACGCGGCAGTGGCTGCAGAAGCCGCTGAAGGCCTGAAGAAAACTTTGCTGATGTTCGACCAGTTCCATGATGTCAAGGAAAAGGCCGACAAGGGCAATACCTTTGCCAAGGCTGTGCTGCAGAGCTGGGCTGATGCCGAGTGGTTTACCAGCCGCCCTGAAGTGCCCAAGTCCATCACGGTCAGCATTTTCAAGGTTGCTGGTGAGATCAACACCGACGACCTGTCTCCTGCGCCCGACGCCTGGAGCCGTCCTGACATTCCTTTGCATGCTCTGGCAATGCACAAAAATGCCCGCCCCGGCATTACCCCCGAAGAAGATGGCAAGCGTGGCCCAGTCAAGTTCCTGGAAGACCTGCGCGCAAAGGGCAATCTCGTGGCCTACGTGGGCGATGTGGTGGGCACTGGTTCGTCGCGCAAGTCAGCGACCAACTCCGTGTTGTGGTTTACCGGCGAGGACATTCCGTTTGTCCCCAACAAGCGTTTCGGTGGAGTCTGCTTGGGCGGAAAAATTGCCCCGATTTTCTACAACACCATGGAAGACTCCGGCGCGCTGCCGATCGAGTTGGATGTGAGCCAAATGGCCATGGGCGATGTGGTGGAACTGCGCCCTTATGACGGCAAGGCTTTCAAAGACGGCAAAGAAATTGCATCTTTTGAAGTCAAGAGCGATGTGCTGTTTGACGAAGTGCGCGCTGGTGGCCGTATCCCCTTGATCATCGGCCGTGGTTTGACTGCCAAAGCCCGTGAAGCCTTGGGCTTGGCACCTTCTACCCTGTTCCGCCTGCCACAGAACCCGGCGGATACCAAGAAGGGTTTCAGCTTGGCCCAGAAGATGGTCGGTCGCGCTTGCGGTTTGCCTGAAGGCCAAGGTGTGCGCCCCGGTACCTACTGCGAGCCCAAGATGACCTCCGTCGGCTCCCAAGACACCACCGGCCCGATGACCCGCGACGAGCTGAAAGACCTGGCTTGCCTGGGCTTCTCTGCCGACTTGGTGATGCAGTCGTTCTGCCACACCGCGGCTTACCCCAAGCCTGTGGACGTGAAGATGCACCACGAGCTGCCTGACTTCATCAGCACCCGCGGTGGTATCAGCTTGCGCCCCGGTGACGGCGTGATTCACTCCTGGCTCAACCGCCTGTTGTTGCCGGATACCGTGGGCACCGGTGGCGACAGCCACACCCGTTTCCCTATCGGTATCAGCTTCCCCGCAGGTTCTGGTTTGGTGGCGTTTGCTGCAGCAACCGGCGTGATGCCTTTGGACATGCCTGAATCGGTGTTGGTGCGCTTCAAGGGCAAGATGCAGCCCGGTGTGACCCTGCGAGATTTGGTGAATGCCATTCCGCTGTACGCTATCAAGGCCGGCCTGCTGACCGTCGAGAAGAAGGGCAAGAAGAACATCTTCTCCGGCCGTATCCTCGAAATCGAAGGTTTGCCAGACCTGAAGGTGGAGCAGGCGTTTGAATTGTCCGACGCGTCCGCTGAGCGCTCTGCCGCAGGTTGCACCGTGCACCTGAACAAAGAGCCTATCCAGGAGTACGTCAACAGCAACATCACCATGATGAAGTGGATGATCGCCAATGGTTACTCCGATGCCCGTACCCTGGCCCGCCGTATCGCAGCCCAGGAAGCCTGGCTCAAGAACCCCGAGTTGCTCAAGGGCGACGCCGATGCAGACTACGCAGCCGTCATCGAAATCGACCTGGCCGACATTCACGAGCCTATCGTGGCATGCCCCAACGATCCGGACGATGTGAAGACATTGGCCGAAGTTGCCGGCGCCAAGATCGACGAAGTGTTCATCGGCTCTTGCATGACCAACATCGGCCACTTCCGTGCCGCTTCCAAGTTGATGGAAGGCAAGCGCGACATCCCGGTCAAGCTGTGGATTGCACCTCCTACCAAGATGGATGCTAAGCAATTGAGCGACGAAGGCCACTACGGTGTGCTGGGTGGCGCAGGTGCCCGCATGGAAATGCCGGGCTGCAGTTTGTGCATGGGTAACCAGGCGCAGGTGAAAGAGGGCGCCACCGTGTTCTCTACCTCCACCCGTAACTTCCCCAACCGCCTCGGCAAGAACAGCAATGTGTACCTCGGCTCTGCGGAGTTGGCGGCCATCGCTTCCAAGCTGGGCCGCATTCCTACCAAGGAAGAGTACCTGGCGGACATGGGCGTGCTGACTGCCGCCAGCGACAAGGTGTATCAGTACCTGAACTTTGACAAGATCAGCGACTACACCGAGTCTGCTGCGACCGTGAAGTAACCAGACGGCCGGGCGCCTCGGCGCCCTGGGCTGCAAAAGCCTCGCAACTCCGGTTGCGGGGCTTTTTTTTGGGGTCTTGTGGTGGCCCCGCGGGCGGGTGTAACGCCCTGAAACCTGTAGGGCTGTAGCCGGTTAAACTCGCGGACATTCTTAAATCAGTCACGAGACTGTCATATTTAACCGTTAGGAGCTCCGCATGTTGTTTGGAAAGTTGTTGCCTCGTGAAGGCAATTTTTTTGAGATGTTCAATCAGCATGCGGACCGTATTGTCGAAGCAGCCCACGCGTTTTCCAAGCTGGTAGCCAACTACAACGACACTGATCTGCGCGCGAAATACAACCAGGAAGTGGATGACGCCGAGCGTGCAGCAGACCGCGTGACCCATGAGGTGAACAAGGCGATTCACATCACCTTCATCACGCCCATCGACCGCGAGCAAATCCACTCCCTGATCAACACCATGGATGACGTGGCAGACCTGATCCAGGACTCTGCAGAGACGATGGCGCTGTATGACGTACGCGTCATGACGGAAGAAATCGTTCGCCTGACGGATTTGAGCGTCAAATGCTGCGAGCGCTTGCGGGATGCGGTGCGATTGCTGTCGGATATTGCGGACCATGCCACCGCAGAGGCTGCGCTGAAGACCTGTGAAGAAATCGATCGCCTTGAGTCAGATGCCGATCGCGTGATGCGCACCGCCATGAGCAAGTTGTTCCGTGAACAGGAAGATGTGCGTGAACTCATCAAGCTCAAGGCCATTTACGAGCTGCTGGAAACCATCACCGACAAGTGTGAAGACGTGGCCAATGTGATCGAGGGCATCATCCTCGAGAACTCCTGATCGAGACGGCGGGTTCATCACGATGGAACAAGTCCAGACAGCCTTATGGGTGGTAGCTCTGTTGGTGGCGCTCGCATTGGCGTTCGACTTCATGAATGGCTTTCATGATGCGGCGAACTCGATTGCAACAGTGGTCTCCACCGGCGTGCTCAAGCCGGGCCAAGCGGTCATTTTTGCCGCATTTTTCAACTTTATCGCGATCTTTATCTTCCACTTAAGCGTTGCCGCGACCGTGGGCAAGGGGATTGTGCAGCCGGGTGTGGTGGACACCCATGTGGTGTTTGGTGCCCTGGTCGGCGCGATCACATGGAACGTCATTACCTGGTACTACGGCATCCCCAGCAGCTCTTCGCACGCCTTGATCGGCGGCATCGTCGGCGCGGTGATCGCCAAAGCCGGTGCGGGTGCACTGATTTCGGCGGGGATCATGAAAACCGTGGCGTTCATTTTTGTCTCGCCGCTGCTGGGCTTTACGCTGGGCTCCGTCATGATGGTGGTGGTCGCTTGGACCTTCAGGCGTATGCGTCCGTCAAGGATCGACAAGTGGTTCCGTCGCTTGCAGCTGGTGAGTGCTGGCGCGTATAGCTTGGGTCATGGCGGTAACGACGCCCAAAAAACGATTGGCATTATTTGGATGATGTTGATCGCCACAGGCAATGTGCTGCCGACGGAGAGTGCGCCACCTACTTGGACCATCGTGTCTTGCTATGTCGCTATTGGGGCTGGCACCATGTTTGGTGGCTGGCGCATTGTGCGAACCATGGGGCAAAAAATCACCAAGCTCAAGCCGGTAGGGGGCTTTTGTGCGGAGACCGGCGGCGCGTTGACACTGTTTCTTGCCACCGCATTGGGTGTGCCGGTTTCCACCACGCACACCATTACAGGGGCAATTGTGGGTGTGGGTTCAACGCAGCGCGCGAGCGCGGTGCGTTGGGGAGTGGCAGGAAACATCGTGTGGGCGTGGGTGCTGACGATTCCTGCTGCTGCATTCGTTGCAGCCATTGCTTACTGGGTCAGTCTGCAGATTTTTTGACTTCCGCGGTGGGTGGCGTGCTCTGGCTCGGCTGCATCTGGTACTCAAAAGAGCGCTGAATGCCGAATGCCAGAGTCGCCATCAACACCGTGGTCCCGAGGCCCAGAGCCGCTATGAGGCCCACCACCGTCATCCAGTGGGTCTCACCTTGGGGTGCTTCAGGTGCCTGTGGGTTGAATTGCCGATTCCATTTTTCAGCACTCATCAACCCGTACACAATGGCATGGAGCGCGCAGGCCGCGAGGGTAAAGCCCAGGAGTGGGATCAGCAGCCAACTCCACTGGTCGTCCACCCCGAAACTCCGTGCCCGCCACACTCCATAGCTACCCAGCAAGGTGGGCAGGGGCAGTAGCTTGGCCCAAACGTCATATCGGCCGAGGTAGAGCCGGTGCAGGCCCAGCGCGCCGACGGTTAAGGTCAGCCAAACTGCCCAGGTTTTGCTTTTCATACGCCGACATCTACCGGTGCAGTGGAGTTTCCAGCGCCTATGCTTTTTTCCATGAGCACAATGTCCAGCCAGCGTTCGAACTTCCATCCGCAAGACTCGATCACACCCGCATGCCGGTAGCCGCAACTGGCGTGCACGCCAATGGAGCCGCGGTTTTCAGAGTCGCCGATAACGGCGATCAACTTGCGAACGCCACAGCGCTCCGCCTGGGCCATCAGTTCGTTGAGCAATAACTTGCCCAGCCCTTTGCCGTGGGCTTCAGGCGCGAGGTAAATGGAATCCTCGGCAGAGAAGCGATAGGCGGGCCGCGGCTTGAACCAGTTGCAATAGGCAAACCCGATGACGTTGCCATCGACTTCTGCCACCAGGTAGGGGAGTGCTTTGGACAGCACATCCGCGCGACGCCCCTTCATGTCTTCCTCGGTGGGTGGCGTGGTTTCGAAAGTTCCTGTTCCCGTCAGCACATGGTGCGCATAAATAGAGGTAATCGCGGAGATATCGGCTTCAGTGCTGGGGCGGATTTTGGTCATGGGTTGGAAAACGTTATAATGGAGGGCTATTCAGAGTGTCACTGGCCGGGTGGTCAGTTGCGTGTCTCAAGCTCTGAGTTCAAGGCTGAATTCTCTCAGCTACCCAAAGGATAAATCATGGTCGTCATTCGACTCGCTCGTGGTGGTGCAAAAGCTCGCCCGTTTTTCAATATTGTGATTGCTGACAAGCGTAGCCGCCGCGACGGCCGCTTCATCGAGCGCATCGGGTTCTACAACCCTATCGCCAAGGCAAACGAAGAAAGCATTCGTATTGCGCAAGACCGCTTGACCTACTGGCAAGGCGTTGGCGCACAAGCTTCTCCTACCGTGGAGCGTTTGATCAGCCAAGCTGCTAAAAAAGCCGCTTAATGATCACACCGGTGCGCCGCTGTGAAGCGGAGCACCGGTAGATACCTCTCATGACTATGCTCCCTGGACTCGAAGCCGCTAGCCTGCCGGCAGACGCGATTGAAGTCGGGCGGATTGCAGATGCGTGGGGTATCAAAGGCTGGTTCAAGGTCTTGCCCTACAGCGCAAACCCTGAGGCGTTGTTCGCCGCCCGCCAATGGTTTTTATTGCCGACTGAAAAAGGCCCACAGCCTTTTACCGGTGCTGCGACTATTGCAGTCAAAGAATCCAAAGTGCACTCTGATTCCGTGGTCGCTTGCGTCCAGGGCATTGGCGATCGCACCGATGCCGAAGCCTTGAAAGGCTCGCGCATCTTTATTTCCCGTGCCGCATTTCCTGCCGCCGCTATCGATGAGTTTTACTGGGTCGATTTGATGGGCCTCGAGGTCATCAACCGCGAGCAAGAGAACTTGGGCACGGTCAAAGAATTGCTGTCCACGGGGCCACAAACGGTGCTGGTCATTGAGTCGGTTCAAGACGGCAAACCCGTTGAACGGATGATCCCCTTTGTGTCGGCCTACATCGACGATGTGAGTCTGCCGACCAAGACCATTCGCGTGGACTGGCTACTGGACTATTGAGGCGCCCGACGTGCGCTTCGATGTCATCACTCTTTTTCCCGAGCTGTTTGCCCCGCTGTTGACGGCGGGTATCACCCGCCGGGCTTATGAAAGCGGCCTCGTCGAGGTGTGCTTGCACAACCCCCGGGATTTCGCGCAAGGCAACTACCGCCGCGTAGACGACAGGCCTTTTGGTGGCGGACCGGGTATGGTCATGATGGCCGAACCCTTGGAGGCCACACTCTTGCATATCCGGGCCCGGCGCTCGGATCCGGCGCCTGTGGTGCTGTTTTCTCCGATTGGCTCCCCGCTGAAGCATGAAGGTGTGGAGGCGTGGTCACAGAGTTCGGGCGCCATTCTTCTGTGCGGGCGCTACGAAGGCATAGACCAGCGCTTTATTGACCGCTATGTCGACCAGCAAATCAGTTTGGGAGACTTCATATTGTCCGGTGGCGAGATCGCTGCCATGGCCATGCTGGATGCGGTGGCACGTTTGCAGCCCGGTGTGCTCACGGACGCCCAAAGTCATCACCAAGACAGTTTTAATTCGGCCCTGGACGGTCTGCTGGATTGTCCGCATTACACACGCCCGGAAGTATGGTCAGGTGCCCCGGTGCCAGACGTGTTGCTATCAGGGCATCACGCCCGTATTGAAGCGTGGCGCCGTCAGCAGCGGCTGGAGCTCACGGCGAATCACAGGCCCGACATTCTGGAACAAGCCCGCAACAAGGGTCTGATTACCAAGGCCGATGAGCGGCTGTTGCAGGCCAAAAACTGAACTTGCTATAATCGAGGGCTAACCGATCCTCTGCCCGGCCAGGTAACTAGCCCTCAGGCTTTGATATTGGCACCAATTCCGGTGCCGGCGCGAGCAAGATCACGAAGGAAACCATGAGCAACATCATTCAAGCGCTCGAGCAGGAAGAAATCGCCCGTCTCGGAAAAACAATCCCCGAATTCGCCCCTGGTGACACCGTCATCGTGAGCGTGAACGTGGTTGAAGGTACACGCAAGCGCGTACAGGCTTACGAAGGCGTGGTGATCGCCAAGCGTAACCGTGGCCTGAACAGCGGCTTTATCGTGCGCAAGATCTCCAGCGGCGAAGGCGTGGAACGTACGTTCCAAACCTACTCCCCTCTGATCGCCAGCATCGAAGTCAAGCGCCGCGGTGACGTGCGCCGTGCCAAGCTGTACTACCTCCGTGACCGTAGCGGCAAGTCTGCACGTATCAAGGAAAAACTGCCAGCGAAGAAGACAGCAGCGTAATCTGCCGTCCGTCTTCATGAGAGCCGCCCCGGTGACAAGCTGTGGCGGCTTTTTTCTTGCCTGCGTTGTATGAGTTCAAAAGCCAAAACATTGCCATCGTTTGATCCGCAGCTGGTGCCTGTGGTGGGTGTTGACAGCCACCTGCAAGCGGTAGACGCAGCGGCGCTGACACCGCAAGCGCTGCGCCAGCGTTTTCAACGTCAGCCCGCGTGGTCGCCGGAGTTGCGCGCTGAGCATCCATTTTCAGCGCGGGTTCCATCGCACGCATCGGTGCTGATTCCGGTGATGATGAGGGCAGAGCCCACGGTGTTGCTGACACAGCGCACGGCACATTTGTCGAGTCATTCCGGGCAAATTGCATTCCCGGGCGGCAAGGCGGATCCTTCTGATGCGGATGCGATCGCTACCGCTCTGCGCGAGGCGCACGAAGAAGTGGGCTTGGAACCCCAGTTTGCTGAAGTGCTGGGCACCCTGCCGCACTACACCACGGGCAGTGCCTTTATCGTGACCCCTGTTATCGCCCTGATTTCACCGGAGGCTCGGCTTTGCGCGAATCCGGACGAGGTGGCGCATGTGTTCGAGGTGCCCTTGGCATTCCTAATGGATCCAGCCAACCACCGTCGTCATCAGGTGGAGTGGGATGGTGCCACCCGCGAATGGTTTTCGATGCCATTCCGAGACTCACAAGCCGAGTGGTTTATTTGGGGGGCAACAGCGGGCATGTTGCGCAACCTCTACCGCTTCCTCCGTGCTTGAAACCGCTTCGCGCTGGGTATGATTGCTCCATGAGTTTTATCTCCATACTGTTGGCACTCTTGCTGGAGCAAGCGAAGCCCTTACCCCAAGTAAACCCGGTGCACAACGCAGTGCGCAATTGGGTGCGCTGGGTGATCAAGAACTTCGATGCCGGTGCCTCCAAACATGCGTGGCTGGCCTGGATTTTGGCGGCAGCCGGGCCTACGCTGATCGTCTTGGCGGTTCACTGGGCCTTGGTGTGGCAGTGGGGTTGGGCGGCCGCTGCCGTATGGAATGTGCTGGTGTTGTATGCGACCCTGGGTTTCCGGCAATTCAGCCACCATTTCACCCAAATCCGCGATGCCCTGTTGGCCGGCGACGAAGAGGCAGCACGCGCAGCGTTGGCACAATGGAAACGCATTGACGCCAGTGAGTTGCCTCGCAGTGAAATCGTGCGACACGTCATTGAGCACTCGGTGTTGAGCGCGCACCGCCATGTCTTCGGTGTGTTCGTCTGGTACTCGATGTTGGCGGCTTTGGGGCTGGGGCCTGCAGGCGCGGTGTTTTACCGGGTGAGCGAGTATCTGGCTTTGTTCGCCAAAAGAGCGCCCCGGCCGGAACTGCCGCCGGTAAGTGACGCCGTTCGCGCCCAAGCCTTGCGTTGCTGGGAATGGGTGGATTGGTTGCCCGCACGTGTGACCGCACTGAGTTTCGCGTTCGTCGGCAGCTTTGAAGATGCGGTCGACAGTTGGCGCCGCCACGCCGCCGCACATCCGTTGGACAACGACGGAGTGGTCCTTGCCGCGACGGCCGGCGCTGTCAATGTGCGCTTGGGGGAGGAGGGCATCACCGAAGGCCTGACGCCGGAGCCTGCCCACCTGCGCGCGGTGGTCGGCCTGGTATGGCGCACCGTCGTGATGTGGATGGTGTTCCTGGCCCTGTTGTCGCTGGCGCGGTTGATCGGCTAGGCCGCTGTTGCCTGGCCGGCCATGCTGGCCGCCAGATTCAATAGCGGGTTTGCGAGAGTTCTTCAAACAAATCGCTATAAATTTTGTAGCGATTTGCGGTGATTCCGCCTTGGCTAAAGGCCTCTTTGGTTTGTAAAAGCACGCCACAGCCGGGTTCGTGGAGATGGCTGCAGTTGTAAAACTTGCAATTGCCTGCGTGGACCTTGATGTCGGGCATCAGACCTGCCAAGTGCATCGGGTCAATGTGGTTCAGGCCGAACTCTTGAAATCCTGGCGAATCAATCACAGCAGTGGTTTTTGCCGCATCCACCCAATATAAGCTGGTGCTTGTGGTGGTGTGCTTGCCCGAATTCAATGCGGTAGAAATCTCGTTGGTGAGCACGTCCGCGTCCGGCAGCAAGCGATTGATGAGCGTGCTTTTGCCGGAGCCAGAGGGGCCGAGCACCAGTGTCGTCTTCCCGTCCATGAGCTCCAGCAATACGCTCAGCTCGGTGGCGTCCAATCCCTCTGCTTTGGGCTTGAGCGCCAAGGGGACCAGGGTGTAGCCCATGTCACGGTAAATGGTGAGCCGATCCCACGCCCGCCCGAAGGGCCCTGCCAGATCACTTTTGTTCAGGGCAATGATGGGCTTGATGCGCTCCGCTTCCGCTGCAATCAGGGCGCGTGAGAGCTGGCTCTCCGAAAACTCGGGTTCTGCCGCGATCAGGATCAGCACCTGGTCCAGATTTGCCGCAAAAGACTTGGTGCGAATCTCGTCCTGCCGGTAAAAAAGGTTGCGTCGTGGCAGCACCTTTTCAATCGTGCCCTCGTCTTGGGTGGCTTGCCAGAGTACCTGGTCTCCCACCACCGTCACACTTTTTTTGCCACGCGGGTGGCAGATCAGTCGGCGTCCATCCGGTGTTTCTACCCAGACATGGCGACCATGTCCGGCCACTACCAGGCCAGGTTCCAAGCCGGGGCGGCTCAAGGGGCAACTTTCATGCGGAAGGGCCTACAGGCGCGTAAAGCGCATCTACGAGAGCTGCGCATTCAAAGTCAGAGCGCGAGACGCCCTGCACATCGTGGGTGTTGAAGCGGACGCTGCATGTGCTGTAGGTCAGCAAGAGTTCGGGGTGGTGGTCTTGCTGTTCTGCAAGGTAAGCGATGGCGTTGACAAAAGCCATGGTTTTGAGGAAGTTCTCAAACTTATAGGTCTTTTCAATGGCGAGATCTGCGCCATCGCCGTGCAGCTTCCAACCTTCGATTTTGGCGAGGCTTGCTATGATTTGTGTAGCGCTTAGCGCAGTTCTGACGGTGGCTGATTGCATTTTTTGGGTCTAAGCAGTGGGGGCTATTGGGTGAGTCTGTGGCATTCGGGCCAAACGCTCGGGCGCCGGTGGATGCGAATAATAGAACTTTACGTACACAGGGTCCGGGGTGAGCGTCGACGCATTGTCCTTGTAGAGTTTGAGCAGCGCTGACGACAGTGCCGCGCCATTGGCGTGGGCTACGGCGAAAGCGTCGGCTTCAAACTCGTGTTTACGGGATAGCTGCGCGAACAGGGGCCCGGTAAAGCTGCCTGCCAAGGGCAATACCATCATGAACAGCAACAGTGACAAAGCCTCGTTGCCGCCTGCCATATTCGGGCCTACCCCGAGTCCGGTGTAAAACCAGGCCTGCTGGCTCACCCAGCCCAACAGCGCGAACGCGGCCAAGCTCAATGCGAACAAGGACGCAATGCGCTTGCGGATGTGCCCGTGCTTGAAATGCCCCAGTTCGTGTGCCAATACGGCGTCTACTTCGTCCGGGCTGAGTTGGGCGAGCAAGGTGTCATAAAAAACGACCCGCTTGGAGGCACCAAAGCCGGTGAAATAGGCATTGGCGTGGGCGCTTCGCTTGCTACCGTCCATCACGTAAAACCCCTTGGAGGTAAACCCGCAGCGCGTCATCAGCGCGGCGACGCGGTCCTTGAGCGCGGCATCCTCCAGAGGCTTGAACTGGTTGAACAAAGGTGCGATCCACGTGGGGTAGACCCACATCATCAGCAGGCTGAACCCCATCCAGAGGCTCCAGGTCCACAGCCACCAGAGCGTCCCGGTCGTCGCCATGACCCACAACGCGCCAGCTGCCAGCGGCAAGCCAATCAGGGCGCTGAATGCCAGACCCTTCAGACCATCGATCAGCCACAGGCGAGGCGTCATGCGGTTAAAGCCAAAGCGCTGCTCCAACACAAACGTGCGGTAGAGCGAGAAGGGCAGGTCCACGACCGAGCCCATCACCGAAAAGCACACCAGCAATGCCAGTTGCTGCAGAAGGCTGCTTTCCATCGGGGCGCCAAACCACCCCAACAGGGCCTGATTCAAGGCGTGCAGCCCTCCCAGCAGCGTCCAGCCCACGATCACCACGGTGCCCCACGCCAATTCGAGCAGGCCCAATCGGGCTTGCGCCATGGTGTAGTCCGCGGCTTTTTGATGATCTGCCAAGGCAATATGGCTCGCGAATGCGAGGGGTACGGTTTCCCGGTGTTGTGCGACATGGCGCACTTGCCGCGTCGCGAGCCAGAATTTGAGCACTACGCTAGCTACCAGGGTGAGGGCGAATAGGGTCGTCATCCAGAGGGACGGTGTGAATTCAAACGCGGTGTCTTGCATGGCGGGAGAGTTTAGGTCATCGGCGACAATCTCCCCATGGACGAATCAAACACCCCCATCCCCGCCACGCTCATCAAATCCGACAAAAACTTGGTCTGGTTGGACTGTGAAATGACGGGTCTTGAGCCAGAACGCGACCGACTTTTGGAAATTGCAGTGATCGTCACGGACCCCCACCTCGGCCAGCGGGTTGAGGGGCCCGTGTTTGTGATTCATCAATCGGACGCGCTACTCAATGGCATGGATGCCTGGAACAAAGGTACCCACGGCAAAAGTGGCTTGATCGATAAAGTCAAAGCATCTACCGTCACCGAGGCAGAGGCAGAAGCGGCATTGATTGCTTTCTTGAGCCCTTATGTGCCTGCGGGCGCATCGCCCATGTGCGGCAACTCGATCGGCCAGGACCGCCGCTTTCTGGTGAAGTACATGCCCAAACTGGAAGCGTTCTTCCACTACCGCAATGTAGACGTCAGCACGCTCAAAGAACTGGCCAAACGCTGGAAGCCCGGGGTTGCCGAGTCCTTCAAAAAGCAGCAAAAGCACACCGCTTTGGCGGACGTCACTGAGTCCATCGAGGAGCTAGCACACTACCGTGAGCACTTTCTCAAACTAAATTAGGTATAAACCCGAATTCATGCCATAATCGAGGGCTTCGCAGGTAACGCCATGATGGCGGCTTGCGAGATTTGTACATCTCCCTTCATTCACCGGGCACGCTTTTTCAAGCGATATACGCCCCCAGCACTGAGAAACCCCTTGGCGGGTCAGAGCAGGTTCCGTTTGATGGTTGATGTTTTTTAACCATTGACGGAGCAGCCGCACAACCTGCGGCGCTTTCGTGTGAGAAAAAATATGACTGACGCTTTTGAAGTGACAGGCGAATTCGCGCCTGCCGAAAACCTTTCCGTTTCCGCAACATCCGTGGAAACCTCCATCGAGTCCGAGGCTGTAGAAGCTGCGGCACCTGAGGCCCCCAACGGTTTCGTCGAGCTCGGCTTGGCGCCCGCTTTGGTCCAGGCGTGTAAAGACCTAGGCTACACCCAGCCTACCACCGTGCAGCAAAAGACCATTCCCATGGCCATGGCCGGTGTGGGCTCCGACAAGGTTGGCAAATTTGTCGACCTGATGGTGTCCAGCCAGACCGGTTCCGGCAAAACTGCCGCATTCCTGTTGCCCGTGTTGCACACCTTGTTGACTCAACAAGCCGAAGCTGAAGAAGCTGAGCGCGCCGAATTCGAACAAGCCTGCGCTGATGCAGCCGCCAAGGGCGAGCCCGCCCCCAAGCGCTCCAAGCGTAAAGACCCGACCAACCCCCGTAACTTCAAGGCTCCTACTCCTGGCGCCCTGATCGTTTGCCCTACCCGTGAACTGGCCCAGCAAGTGGCACACGACGCGATTGACCTGGTGCAACACTGCCGTGGCCTGCGCGTAGCCAACATCGTGGGTGGCATGCCTTACCAGTTGCAAATTGCCAAGCTGCAAAACGCCAACTTGGTGGTGGCCACTCCTGGCCGTTTGCTGGATCTGCAACGCTCCATGCAAATCAAGCTGGACCAAGTCCAATTCCTGGTGGTGGACGAAGCAGACCGCATGTTGGATCTGGGCTTCTCCGATGACCTGGCTGAAATCAACCAGCTCACCATCGACCGCAAGCAGACCATGATGTTCAGCGCGACCTTCGCACCCCGCATCCAGCAATTGGCTGCCCGTGTGATGCGCGAACCCCAGCGCGTGACGATCGATAGCCCCCAGGAAAAGCACGCCAACATCAAGCAAGTGCTGTTCTGGGCTGACAACGCCCAGCACAAGCGCAAGCTGCTGGACCACTGGCTGCGCGACACCACCATCAATCAAGCGGTGGTGTTTGCCAGCACCCAGATCGAATGCGATGGCTTGGCTAACGACTTGCAGCAAGACGGCTTCTCCGCTGTGGCCCTGCACGGTGCTCTGAGCCAAGGCCTGCGTAACCGCCGCCTGATGGCTTTGCGCCAAGGTCAGGTGCAGATTCTGGTGGCTACCGATGTGGCTGCTCGCGGTATCGACGTGCCCACTATCACCCACGTGTTCAACTTCGGTTTGCCGATGAAGGCTGAGGACTACACCCACCGTATCGGTCGTACAGGTCGCGCGGGCCGTGATGGTTTGGCAGTCACCTTTGCTGAGTTCCGCGACCGTCGCAAGATTTTTGACATCGAGGCTTACAGCCGTCAGCCTATCAAGCCAGAGACCATCCCCGGCTTGGAACCCCAGCAGCGTGCTCCTGAGTCGCGCCCCAGCTTCGGTGGCCGTGGCCGCGGTGGCGACTTCCAGCCTCGCGAACGCAAGTTCGGTGGCCCACGTGAAGGCGGCTTCGGTGGTCAGCGCGATGGCGCTCCCCGTGAAGGTGGCTACGGTGCGGTGCGCGGTTTTGGCGGACGCCCTGAAGGCGGCGGCAACCGTGGTTTCGGTGAAAACTCCCGTGATTTCGGCGGCGCTTCCCGCGAAGGCTTCAGCTACGAGCGTAAGGGCGGTTTCAACGACCGCTTTGCCGGTCAAGGCGCGCCCCGTGGCGATGCCCCCCGCGGTGATGCACGTCCTCCCCGTGGTGACTTCCAACCCCGTGGCGATTTCGGCGCACCTCGCGGTGACTTTGGTGCCCCGCGTGGCGACTTCGCAGCCCGCAAGCCTGCTGGTTTTGCCAAGCCTGGTAACGGCGGCAAGGTTTTCGTGCCCCGCGATGCCAAGAAGCGTCCCGCACGTAATTTCGACTAATCTGCCAAGCGGTAGATGACAAAAAGCCCCGCGGCGCGAGCCGGCGGGGCTTTTTTACGTCTATGTGCCTCAGTGCCGTGGCTAATAATGAATTTCTCATGCGGGCCATTCTTGTTTGAACAACTTGACCGCAGAGAACCACACACTTTGGGAGAAAGCAATGCGCAACCAGACGCTCCTTCAAACTACTCACACCCTATGGCCTCTGAGTACGAGTCATTGTTCTCCAGACGCGCAGCGAAGTGACGCCGACCCTACAGACGCTAATGACCTGCTCATCACACGCGCAGACAGCGCCAACGGCAACGCCACGGCCGACAGCATCACCATCCAGAACCACCAGGCCGGACAACTCGGGCTTGAGCTGCCGGGAATGGCGCAACGGGACAACAGATGCCACCGCTGGCACCAGCGGATTGCTCCTAAAACAATAGCTGCTCGAGCAAATTCCATGGGCGCTAGAAGCCGATATGGCTTCAGAGTGCAAGCGATGAACGAAGCACAATGGAGGGCGGAAGCATGAGCTGGGTACTTTTCTACTTGCTGGCTTCACTACACCCCGTGGCGTTTATGGTGATTGCATTGAAATGCAACACGTGGAAACTGCGATTCATCTTGTGGGCTCTGTTGCCACTGCCTGCTCTCTGGTATTGTTGGGACTACTACGCCATCAAGAACGAGCATACGCAGATGTGTGCTGCGCAGGGCGGGCTCAAGGTGCTGATTCAGCCGGAGAAGGCGGATCGAGTGAGGTTTGTTGGAGACAGCTACGGCAAAAGCCGTGCCGAAGGTACGTTCCAAGTCTACTTCCCACGAGCCAAGGTTGTGGATGTGAGGACTGAGGAGCGCGACAGTAAAGGCTATCGACTACAACGTTACGACAGCTATACAGCATCAGCCAACCCCAATGTAGGCAACCCCATGACAAAGTTTCCATGGGTAGAGCGTCCGTACATCATCGCGGTCACCCCCGCTGAGTCGCTGGATTCATCCGTGTTCGAGATCAGCAAACGGGAAATTCACACGCCCTACCGGAGCACCATCACTGAGACTCTTCTTTCAAAACAGGGGAAGGTCTATGCAAAGCACACCGAAATCGTGCACTGGTGGGCGGGTATCCAGTACCCGGACGCTGTGCCAACTTGGCGATGCCCAGATACAAATCAAAAATCCCCACCCAAAGGTGAACCCAATGCACCTTATGAAAAGTGGGAATACCCGCCTTTTGCCGACACTACTTTGCAAGACTTGATTTTGAAATAAATTTGGAAAGAGTGAAGCCACCTCGATTTCCTGAACAAATCCGAAAAAGAGCTTGTGCTAATGTTTCACGCATCGCCCAAGCAAGGGGATGAAGCCGCAGGTTTCATGAGACCACTGGGCACCTGATCTTCCAAGGTGACTGGCGTGCCCATCAAGCCATGCCGTTGCGGCTGGCCAGTTCGACAAACAAGCCGGCGTGGTCCAGGTCGGACAGGCCGTGCTCGATGCCTTCGGCATACAACTTTTCAAACAAGGTAGTAATCGGCGCGTCAAACCCCACCTCCGAGGCCGTGGCCAAGGCGTTACGCAGATCCTTGATTTGCACCGTCATGCGGGCGCGGGGCGCAAAGTCGCGGTCCACCATACGCTGGCCATGGACCTGCAGGATGCGACTGTCCGCAAAGCCACCGGTGATGGCTTCTTTCACCTTGCCCATATTCGCGCCGCCGCGTTCACACAGAAGCAGGGCTTCTGCCACGATACCGATGGTGGCGCCCACGATCATCTGGTTGGCCAGCTTGGTGAGTTGGCCGGAGCCGATCGGCCCCACATGGGTGGGGCGCCCAAAGATTTTGAGCACCGGCATGGCCCGCTCGAAGTTAGTGGCCTTGCCACCGGCCATGATGGCCAGCGTACCTTGCTCGGCCCCCAGCGTGCCGCCGGAGACAGGTGCATCCAGATAGTCCACACCGCGCTCGCTCAGGCGGGCGGCATGGTCGCGGGCTTCTACGGGTTTGATCGAAGACATGTCCACGAGCAGTGTCCCTTGCGGAATAGCGTCTGCCGCGCCCAATTCAAACAGCACATGGCTGACGATGCCGCCGTGGTCCAGCATGGTGATGATCATGTCGGCCTCAGCGACGGCATGGGCGGCTGTGGGGTGAACGATGGCGCCGAATGCGATGAGGCGTTCCGCTTTGGCGGGGGTACGGTTCCAGACGTGGACCGTGTGGCCGGCTTCACAAAGGCGGCGCCCCATGGGGAACCCCATGAGACCGATGCCGAGAAGTGCTATTTTCATGGTGTCAGTGTGCTCCTGCACCTGAGAATAGCGCCGCCCCGTGAGGGGGGGAGAGGGTTTGTACCGTGAAGCCTGTCGAGGTGCTGACAACCTTCACGGCAGGGGCTTACATCAGCAGGTGTTCGCCCGCGTTGTCGCCGCCCAGGGTCACGTAGTTCACCTTGCGGATGTCCATGAGCTTCTTGCCACCGGCGTAGCTGATGGAGCTTTGCACGTCCTGCTCCATTTCAATCAGCGTGTCGGCCAGCTTGCCCTTGATCGGCTCCAGGATGCGCTTGCCTTCGACGTGTTTGTATTCGCCCTTGTTGAAGTCGCTGGCCGAGCCGTAGTACTCCTTGAACATAGCGCCATCGACTTCCACCGTTTTGCCGGGCGACTCTTCGTGACCAGCAAATAGCGAACCGATCATGACCATGCTCGCGCCGAAGCGGATGCTCTTGGCAATGTCGCCATGGCTGCGGATGCCGCCGTCGGCAATGATGGGCTTGGTGGCCACACGGGCACACCATTTGAGCGCGCTGAGCTGCCAGCCGCCGGTGCCGAAACCGGTCTTGAGCTTGGTGATACACACCTTGCCCGGGCCCACACCGACCTTGGTGGCGTCCGCACCCCAGTTTTCGAGGTCAATCACGGCCTCGGGTGTGGCCACGTTGCCGGCAATCACAAAGCTGCCTGGCAGGTGCTTCTTGAGGTAAGTGATCATGTCGCGCACGCTGTCGGCATGACCGTGGGCGATGTCGATGGTGATGTACTCGGGTGTTAGGCCGAGCGCCACCAACTGGTCTACGGTAGCGTAGTCCGGCTTCTTCACCCCCAGCGAGATCGAGGCAAACAGGTCCTTGGCATGCATCTCCTGGACGAACTTCACGTTGTCCAGGTCAAAGCGGTGCATCACGTAAAAGTAGCCATTGCGCGCCAGCCATTCGCAGATGGACTCGTCCACCACGGTTTTCATGTTGGCGGGGACGACTGGCAGACGGAACTTGCGGCTGCCCAGCTCGACGCCGGCATCGCATTCAGAACGGCTCTCTACCCGGCATTTGCGGGGCAGCAAGAGGATGTTGTCGTAGTCAAAAATTTCCATGGTTCCCAAGCTCCTATCCAAAGTTTCAATACAAAACACTGAGCGCTTGGACTGGCACCGGCCATAAAAAAACCGGGTACCAATTGCTTGGGCCCGGTGCTTGATTGTAGAAAGGTTGCGGCCGGCCCGGTATATGAATTTGCTTATGGCGGCCAAAACGTAGTACGCAGGGGAATCGCCGGCCATGCAGTTGGGGAGGCGCGGCCTTTCTACAATCGGTGCATGCATTCTTTCGCCGCCGCTGGCACCACTCCCCCCCTGTTACACAACCTGAACCCTGAGCAACTGGCCGCTGTCACGCTGCCTGCCGAGCACGCGCTCATTCTGGCGGGGGCAGGTTCCGGCAAAACGCGGGTGCTGACCACGCGCATCGCCTGGTTGTTGCAAAACGGCTATGTCTCACCCGGCGGTATTTTGGCGGTCACCTTTACCAACAAGGCGGCCAAGGAGATGAAGACACGCCTTTCCGCCATATTGCCAGTGAATGTGAGTAGCATGTGGATTGGTACCTTCCACGGCCTGTGCAACCGGTTTTTGCGCGCGCACTTTAAGAACGCCGGCCTGCCGCAGGCCTTTCAGATTCTGGACACGCAGGATCAGCTCAGTGCCCTCAAGCGGTTGTGCAAGCAGTACAACATCGATACCGAGCGCTTTCCGCCCAAGCAGTTGGGCTCGTTTATCGGTAACTGCAAGGAAGAGGGCCTGCGCCCCAAGGACGTAGTGGCCAGCGACCCGGACACCCGCAAGAAGATTGAGGTCTACCAGCTCTACGAAGACCAGTGCCAGCGTGAAGGCGTGGTGGACTTTGGCGAGCTGATGCTGCGCTCTTACGAGCTGCTGCGCGACAACGCGCCCATCCGCGAGCATTACCAGCGGCGTTTCCGCCACATCCTGATCGACGAGTTCCAGGACACCAACAAGCTGCAATACGCTTGGATCAAGATGATTGCTGGCGCAGGGCAGGGCGGCAGTGACGGTGGCTCGGTGCTGGCGGTGGGCGATGACGACCAGAGTATTTACGCCTTCCGCGGTGCGCGCGTAGGCAACATGACCGACTTTGTGCGCGAGTTCGCGGTGCGCCAGCAAATCAAGCTGGAGCAGAACTACCGCAGCTACAGCAACATTTTGGACAGCGCCAACGCGCTCATCAGCCACAACAGCCGCCGCCTGGGCAAGAACCTGCGCACTGAGCAAGGTGCGGGCGAGCCGGTGCGGGTGTATGAAGCCCCCAGCGACTTTGCCGAAGCGCAGTGGATGGTGGACGAGATGAAGCAGCTCATCCGCGACGATGTGCCGCGCTCAGAGATTGCAGTGCTCTACCGCAGCAACGCGCAGAGCCGGGTGATTGAAACCGGGCTGTTCAATGCCGGCATTCCTTACCGCGTGTATGGCGGCCTGCGATTCTTCGAGCGCGCTGAAATCAAGCACGCGCTGGCGTACCTGCGCCTCCTGGAGAACCCCAACGACGACACCAGCTTTCTGCGGGTGGTGAACTTCCCGGCGCGCGGCATCGGAGCGCGCAGCATCGAGCAATTGCAAGACCTGGCCCGGGCCACGGGGTGCTCGCTGCACGATGCGGTGAGCACACTCACTGGCCGCCCCGGCGCCGTGATTGCGGGCTTTGTGGCCAAGCTGGACGTGATGCGCGAGCAGACCGCAGACCTGAACCTCAAAGACATCATCAAGCTCATGCTGGAGCACAGCGGCTTGCTGGAGCACTACCGCAACGAGCGCGAAGGCGAAGACCGCGTCGAAAACTTGGACGAACTGGTTAACGCGGCCGAGAGCTTTGTGATGCAAGAGGGCTTCGGCCGCGAAGCCCCCGGCATGGCGCCGCTGGTCAGCAGCCCCGAGGCCTTGCTGAGCCAGAGCCCTGCCAGCCAGGGTTTGAGTGGCGAGGCCTTGATGACCGGCACGGATGCAGCAGCCGACGAGTTTGGCGATACCGGCGAAACCCTCTCGCCCCTGCAAGCATTCCTGACCCATGCGGCGCTGGAGGCAGGCGACAACATGGCCGCTGCCGGGCAGGACGCCATCCAGCTCATGACGGTGCACTCCAGCAAGGGTCTGGAATTTGACTGCGTGTTCATCACCGGCATGGAAGAGGGCTTGTTCCCCCACGAAAACTCCATGAGCGACCACGACGGTTTGGAGGAAGAGCGCCGCTTGGCCTACGTGGCCATCACCCGCGCGCGAAAGCGCCTGTACCTCAGCCACTCGCAAACCCGCATGCTGCACGGGCAGACCCGCTTCAATCTCAAGAGCCGTTTTTTTGACGAGCTGCCCGAGGAATGCCTGAAGTACCTCACGCCCAAACAGCAGGCCATGCCAGCAGGTGGTGGCATGGGCGGAGGTTTCGGTGGTGGAAGCTATGGCGGTGGTTCCGGCAACAGCTGGGGTGGCGGAGGCTATGCTACAAATTCAGGAGCTGCTCGCGCATATTCTACGGGCGCTGGAAGCACATTGGGCTCCTATTCAGCCCCGCAGAAGGAGGTGGTGCGCAAAGAAGAGCCCACCGGCCTGCGCAAGGGGCAAAAGGTGTTCCACGCCAAGTTCGGCGAGGGCACCGTGCTGACCTTGGAAGGCGCGGGCGACGATGCACGCGCGCAGATCAACTTCCCCCGCCACGGCACCAAGTGGCTGGCACTGAGTGTGGCCAAACTCACGCCCTTACCGTGACGCTTTCCTTGACTTTCTGGAGACCCCGATGAGCCTGGACATTGCGAACACTCCACCGGCGCCGTACTACGCCGTCATCTTCACCAGCCTGCGCACTGCTGTTGATGAGGGCTATGGCGACATGGCCGAGAAGATGGTGGCACTCGCCGCACAGCAGCCCGGTTTTCTGGGCATGGAGTCCGCGCGCGACGGCCTGGGCATTACCGTGTCGTACTGGAAAGATCTCGAGTCCATCCGTGCCTGGAAAGCCCATGCCGAGCACCAGGTCGCTCAGCAGCTGGGCCACGAAAAATGGTACGCAGCCTTCAAGACCCGCATTGCCAAAGTGGAGCGGGATTACGCGCTGTAAGGGGGTGTCGGCAGGAAGCCTGATTTTCTGCCACTGGGGTCAAATGTGCCTCTGGCGCAGGTGCAATAAGCGCGTGCAGCTATCAAAAAAATAGCGGACTGTGTTTCCACAGTCCGCTATGTCAGGCTCCCTTGGAACTGCTGGCTATCAGGTACCGATCACGCCGCCGTCCACCTTGCGGATCACAACGGTGGCAGAGCGTGGGCGTCCGTTGGCCTTTTTCTCGGGCCAGTTGGACACGGCGCGCGGGTTCTTGGGGTCGCTCACCTCGTTGGCAGGCTCACCGGGGTGCTGGATGTTGATGAACATGGTCTTGCCGTCTGGTGTGCCGGTAGCGCCGGTGATTTCGCAACCGGCAGGGCCCACCAGGAAGCGGCGGGCTTCGCCCGTGCGCACATCGGCAGCCAGCATCATGTTGTTGCCGAAGTTTTTCAAGTCGCCCTTGCCCATGGCAGAGGTGGACATGTCGCACTGGATCCACAGCACGCCGCGGCCATCCACCCACAAACCATCCGGGCAGGAGAACATGTCGCCCTTGATGTTGCCCTTGGCATCTGCGCGCTCCAGGGATGGGTCGCCCGCCATGATGAAGTGGTTCCAGGCGAATGTGGTGCCAGCGAAGTCGCCATCTTCCTTCCAGCGGATGATGTTGCCCTGGGTGTTGTTCACGCGGGGGTTGGCAGCGTCCACGCCGGGCTGTTTGTCGCCACCGCGGTTGCTGTTGTTGGTCAGCGTGGTGTAGACCCAGCCTTGCTGGTCCACCGCGATCCACTCGGGGCGGTCCATCTTGGTGGCGCCCAGCAGGTCGCTGGCCTGGCGTGCCTTGATCAGCACTTCGCCCTGGTCGGCAAAGCCGTTGGCGGCTGTCAGCGGGCCTTGGCCGTGGGTCAAAGCAATCCACTGGCCTTTGCCGTCTGCATTGAACTTGGCCACGTACAAGGTGCCGTGGTCAAGCAGAGTGGCGTTGGCAGCAGCGCCGCCGGGCTGGATGGCGTCGCGGCTGACGAACTTGTAGATGTACTCAAAGCGGGAGTCTTCACCCATGTACACCACGGCACGGTTGTCCTTGGTGACAGCTACGGTGGCGCCTTCGTGGGCTGCTCGGCCCATGGCAGTGCGCTTCATGGGGGTGGAGCTGGGGTTGTAGGGGTCGATTTCCACGATCCAGCCGAAGCGGTTGGGTTCGTTGGGAGTCTTGGTGGCATCAAAGCGGGCGTCATGCTGGTGCCAGTTGTAGCCGCCGCCACCTTTCTTCAGGCCCCAGCGCTTGTCGTGTTCAGTGAGGCTGTCGCCGCCGCTGAAATAGTTGATGAAGTTTTCTTCCGAGGTGAGGTAAGTGCCCCATGGCGTGATGCCGCTGGCGCAGTTGTTGATGGTGCCCAGCACCACACGACCGGAGGGGTCTGCCGCTGTCTTGAGCATGGCGTGACCGGCTGCCGGGCCGCTGAGTTCCATGCGGGTGTTGGAAGTGATGCGGCGTGCCCAGGGAGAGGGCTTGACCACTTCCCACTTGCCGCCTTTTTCTTCCACTTCAAAAATCGACACGCCGTGGGCGGCCTGGGACTTGCGCACTTTTTCCAGGTTCCAGTTGTCGGTGCCGTCGGTGAACAGCAGGCCGTGGTCCACATACTCGTGGTTCATGGCCAGCAGGCCGCTCTTGGAGCCTTCTTGCGCGAAGTAGTGGATACCGTCGTGGTTCATGCCGAACTGGGTTTCCTGCTGGGCCGAGGTGTTGCTGGCATCGTCCTTGAAGGCGGCGTTTTCGCCGGACATGCCCACGGGGTCACCCCAGGGCGCAATCACTTGTACGGTGTAGCCTTCAGGCACCGTCACTGTGTCGGCAGTAGACACCGCCACGCTCTTGAAGCCCAGCAGTGCACCGCCGGCCATGCCGGTGGTGGCGCAGCCGGTCAGTGCTGCAGCACCGCCGATGGCGCTCAAAGGCGCGAAGAAGCTGCCTGCCAAAGCGCCCAAACCACCGCGCAGGATGGTGCGACGTGCAGGGTTTGACACCTCATGAATGCTGGGATTGGAAGAGCGGTTGCTGTCTTCCATCAAGGAAAAATCTTTTGCCATGGTGCTTGCTCAGTAAATGGAGAAAACGGCTCTGCCGGGCGGCAGGTTGCAGGCAGGTTTGTATCTTTTGGATATGACAGTGGAGTGACAAACCCTTGACCGGCAACGTTGGCGGGAATCCGTTAATCTCGTCTCTCCCTTGAAGGAGACTTGGATGAAAACTGTCATGTTGGTGCTGGCCCTCAGCCTTGCTGCCCCGTTGTATGCCGCCGATACCCCGACCATCACAGCGCCCACCGTGAGCGAGCGCATGGCCACCGCCCGGGAAGCCATTGCCCGCAAAGGTTGGAGCCGGGCGCAGTTAGACCTGAAGCTGGTGCTGCGTGACGAGCCTGCCAACGCGGATGCCCACAATTTGCTGGCCTACACCTTGCGCAAGCAGGACAAGCCCGACTTGGCGCAAGCGTTTGAGCATTACAAAACGGCGCTCAAGCTGAACCCGCAACACAAAGGGGCCCATGAGTACATCGGCGAGGCGTATCTCATGGACCGCAAGCCCGAGATGGCCGAACAGCATCTGGCGAGCTTGGAAAAAATTTGCGGCAACCGCCAGTGCGAGGAATACCAGGATCTGGCCAAAGCGATTGCGGCCTTTCGCAAAGCCAATCCGGGTTGAATATCGATAATGAAAAAAGGGGGGAAGCCTTTCGGCTTCCCCCCTTTTTCGTTGGCTTACTCAGCGCGCTGATTACTTCTTGCGCTTGACCGGTTTGGCCAGCGCCAGGCCTTCTGGCAGCACCACGCCGTTGGCGGCTTGCGCCAGTTTGAAGAACACATCGGTGTTGTCCTGCACGCCGGTGAAGCTCCATGCGCCGGGGCCGAAGGCCGACAGAGGGATATCGGTCGCGGTGTGCACTGCGCTGTCGCCGGGCACCTGGCCTGTCACCATGAACTTGCCGTCCACATCACGGGCCATGGGGCCTGCGGGATACGCAGACAAAGGCTCTTTCTTCACGAAAGGCTGCTGGCTGTCTTGCAGGGGACGGTCGTTGGTGCGGAAGTCTTCATAGCGGTCAGAGTTGGCGCCGTAGCCCACCAGCAGCTTGTAGTCGATGTCGGTGGTTTCAGGGTAGCCATCTGCGCTCAACTTGTACTTGGGGAAGCCGGCTTGTTCGTAAATGCCCACCACCTTGTCGCGGATGTTGGCCACACCGCCTTCACGCACCAGCTCTTGCAAGCGGGTGTCCGTCACGCGGGAGCCACCGATCAGGGCGGCACCGGAGCACTCGTGGTCAGCGGTCACGATGACCAGGGTATCACCCCGCTTGCGGGCGAATTCCTGCACCAGCTTGATGGTGCGGTCGAATTCGATGGTGTCGAGCATCCAGCGCTCGGTGTCCATGTTGTGGGCTTGCTTGTCAATAGAAGCACCTTCGACCATCAGCACAAAGCCGTTCTTCTGGCGTTCGAGCACACCCAATGCCTTGGCGGTCATTTCGTCCAGCATGGGTTGGTCAGGGAAGCCGTAGTCATCTACCACGCGGCCGGTGACGCCACGGGCCTTGTTGCGGCGGCCGTCCATCTTGTCCAGGGCCACGTTCATGTTGGAGTGGGCAAACAGGCCCAGCAGGCGGTCTGTTTTGCCGGCGTCAATGCTGTCCAGCGCGGTCTTGTCGGCTGCGTACTTGAAGCCTGCGGTCTGGAACTCGGCCAGCAGGTCACGATCTTTGTCCAGTTGGCCGGGGGCGGCCTTCCAGCGTTTGACGATCTCTGCAGTGTGCGCATCGGTGGTAGAAAACGCGTAGTCGGTCTTGTCGCCGCGGGCAGATCCGGGCACGGTGGAGGGCACAAACCATTTGCGGCCGCCACCCATCAACACGGTCAAGCCGGTGTTGCCGCGGTCATCCAGAAACTGGTCCACGATGCCGGTGCCGGCACCGCGGTTGCTGGTGTGAATCGCGTTGCCAGCGGGCGTCGCATCAAACACGTCAGCGGTAGTGACCACGCCCAGCGCCTTGCCTTGGGTGCGGTGCAGGTATTCGCTCAGGTACTCGATGCGGGGGTTGTCAAACGGATCGATTGTGTCGTCCGGGAACACACCTTCTTCGTTGTTGTTGTTCTTATTGCCCGACACATAGCTGGTCATGCCGGGGGAGGAGTCAGTCACCACCGAGTTCAAGGACGCGGTTTTCACCATGCCGGTAACGGGGAATGTATCCATTGCCAAGGGCGTGATGACCTTGCCTTGGGTGTAGCCGCCGGCCACGATGCGGGCTGCGGTACGTTGGGCTGCGCCCATGCCGTCACCCAGCATCACGATGATGTTTTTGACCTTCTGACCGCCGGCCAGCAAGGGGATGACTTCGAAGTTGCCTTTGGCCGTCACAGTCTGGCCGTCGCTCTGGGTCGCGGTGACGGTGAAGGTATGGATGCCGGGTTTCATGGCGCTGACAGCGCGCACGGTGGTCAATGCGGCATTGGCTGGCACATTGGGCAGGCAGTCTTTGCCACAGGCCTTGATGGCCACGGTGCCATCTACCGTTTTGCCATTGATGGCAAAGCTTGCAGCCGTAATGGTTTTGGAGGCATCGTCAGGACGCACAGTCGCCTGCAAGTCAAAGCGCTGACCGGGCAGGAAGCGCGCGATCACCGGGCCCTCGTTGCCGCTGCTGAACAGCTCGCTCGGAGGAGTAAGGCGGCTCACGGTGGGCGCCGCTTGTGCGCCTGCAGCGATCAGCGCGAGGCTGATCGCGCTCAGGCGCCATGCTGTGGAGAGATAGGAAGTCATCAAGAGTCCTGGTTGAAACAAAAAAGGGGAACAGGGTGCCGGTTCAGTGCGGGTGCTGCAAGGAGTGCAGATAGTTGGCGAATTCAAAAGCGTTCATGCCACGGGTGGCATCGGGGTTGAGCTGCAGTTGCACCCAGGTCACCCGGCCGTCAGTTGCTTCCTGGCGACCGACAGCCAACACGCCTTGCAACTGAATCAAACCGCGGGTGTGGGGAATTAGCCAAGTGGCTTGCTCGGGGGAGAGCTTGACGAGCACGGTGGCGGGCGGCAAATCGTCGGCATCACCATCGGCGTGCTCGCTCATCTGGACAGGACGCGGTGTGAAGAAAAACTGGCCGGGTTTGCTGCCGTTTTCCTGCTGCACCATGTAGCCGGTCAGCAGCACCTGTTTGCCCGCAGCCTGCTGCAATACGGGGTTGATTTCCAGCCCGCGCGGGCCCACGGGAAACCTGAAAAAGTCGCTGAAGCGCAAGGCTTGTGCAGCAGGGATGGTGGCCTTGGTGGCCTGTAACGGCTCGCCCTGGGCTCGGGCCGGCATGGCGAATTGAAACGCCAGCAGGCTGATCAGCAGCACACGGGCCATTTGTTGCTTGAGGTCTGGCGCCACTGGCGCTTGCAATGGGAAGGGGTTTTGTGTATTCACCCCTCAAACCATAGGCTCTTTCTGTGACGGTTGCATGTCGGTCCTGTGTCGCCGCAAGGGTGGGGCGTTAGGCACCGGGCTTCACCCGTGCGGGAAGCATCCGGCCGGGCTAGTCGTTCGCCAATCGCACGATATTGCTGCGGCTTCGCGCAAGGGCTGCCGCATCACGGAGGCCGTAGAGGGGGTGCTGTGTCATGGTATTTCGTCCGTGGGCGCGTCAAAACAGTCGCGATAGGTGAAATAAAACGAGGTGAAAAACATGGCGGCCAAGGCCAGACCGACCGGGAACAAAACCGCATTGATCAGGCTGGGGTTTCCCAGTAACCCCACCAAAATCGCTACGCTCATGGCAACCCCGAGAAACGCAGCCATCCAAACCAGGCCGAATACGGTGAAAGCCCCAAAGTTCCGCAAGCAAGCAACGGCGCTAAAAAACAGGCTTTTCATCGGTGTGATGCCATGCCAATGCACCAGTGCCGGCGCATGCCAAAACAGCAAGGACAAGGGCAGATACAGCACCATGGCCAGCAACGCGGCAGACTGAAAATCGCCTTGCAGCACGACTTCGGGAGACAGCTCACCGCCCAGCAGGTACACGCGGGCAAACTGCCCCCCGTCCACCGTGGCAGAAATACCCATGACCAGGATAAAACCCACGGCGTAGAGCACGCCCAGCACCACCATGGAGCGCAGTCGCTCTTGGCCTGCGCGGAAGCCGGCGATCAGCACTTGGGGCATCGGGAACTGCCCTTGCTCCGCGATCTGCGTGGCGGCCATGAGCCCCAGGGTGGCTGCCGGCAGCAGGGCCAGCGCCAAAGGTGTTCCGATCACCGGCAAAAGGCTCAAGAGCGATATCGCTGCCATGAACATAAAAAACAGGCCGGTGAAGGCCAGGGGTTGGCGCAAAAAGGTGCGTACCCCTTGTTTGAACCACAGGACACCTTGGCTGGGGGGGAGGATCTGGAGTTTCATGCGGTGTGCGGCTCAGGATTCATGAAGGTGGAGAGTGTGAGGGGTGCCGCAATACGTTGCTTCAGCACGCGCTCAAAGTGGGTCGGGTCGTGGGGCTTGAGCATCGAGGCCTCGCGCGGCAAGTACCAATCCCACAGGCGCGAGAGCCAGAAGCGCAGTGCGCCAGCCCGCAACATCGCGGGGAACAATTCGCGCTCTTGCGGGGTCAAGGGGCGCACGCTTTCATAGGCTTGGACAAACGCACGGCTGCGCTCCAGATCGGCGACTCCGGTGGGCAGGTCGATACACCAGTCGTTAAGGCAAACCGCCAGATCGAACAGCCATGCATCGGTGCCGGCAAAGTAAAAGTCAAAGAAACCGCTGAGGCGGGGTTCGCCATTCACCTTGTCAAACATTACGTTGTCGCGGAACAAGTCCGCGTGGATAGCGCCGCGCGGCAGGGCGGTGTAGGCGCTCTGTGCGGCGACATGGTTCTGGTAAGCCAGCTCACTCTGGATCAGCGCAGCTTGGGGCGCTTCCAGGTGTGGCAGCACAACCGGTACCGTCTCATTCCACCAGGCAAGCGCCCGCAGGTTGGGTTGTTGCATGTCGAAGTCACGCCCCGCGAGGTGCATGCGTGCGAGCATGGCGCCCACTTGCTGGCAGTGCTCCACGTTGGGGCTCAATTCGCTCTTGCCTTTGAGGCGGTTCACCACGGCGGCAGGTTTGCCGTTCAGGCTGTGCAACACATCGCCATCGCGGTTGGCTGCAGGGTCCGGCACGGGAATGCCATGAAACGCCAGGTGCTTCATCAGCCGCAGGTAAAACGGCAACTGCTGCGCCGTCAGCCGTTCGAACAGGGTCAGCACATAGGGCGCCTGATCGGTCGTGACAAAGTAGTTGGTGTTCTCAATGCCGCCGGAGCAGCCCTCCAAGGTTTGGAGAGTGCCCAATTGCAGGGAGGAAAGAAAAGTGCTGGCCTCGTCGAGCGAGACCTCTGTGTAAACCGCCATGGTGCAATTGTAGGTGGGGCAGCGACCCGCGCAGCGGCGCAGCGTGGGGGCTGTGAGTGCTCGCGTGGGGGCACACAGCCTGCCGCCGGGCCGCCCCAAGGCAGGCGCGCCCCCTTGGGGGGCAGCGACCCGCAAAGCGGTGGAGCGTGGGGGCACAATATCCTTTATGACCGAACCCCAAAAAACCCTGCTGCTGGTGGATGGCTCCAGCTATTTGTATCGCGCCTTTTTTGCCGGCGGGGACAGTATGAGCGTGACGCTGCCGGACGGCACCGTCCAGAAAACCGGTGCAGTGCGCATCATGATCAACATGATGAACAGCCTGCGCAAGGAATACCCAGCCGACTACGTGGCCTGCGTGTTTGATGCCAAAGGCCCGACCTTCCGCGACGAGATTTACCCCGAGTACAAAGCCCACCGCGACCCGATGCCCGACGATCTGCGCAGCCAGATCGCGCCCATCCACGAGATCGTGCGCCTGTTGGGCTGGACGGTGCTGGATGTGCCCGGGGTGGAGGCTGACGACGTGATCGGCACGCTGGCAGCCACTGCCGCTTCGCAAGGCATTGAAGTGATTGTGAGCAGCGGCGACAAGGACTTGGCGCAGCTGGTGAACGAGCACATCACCATCATCGACACCATGAACGGCAAGCGCCGCGACTTGGCCGGGGTGGAGGCCGAGTTCGGTGTGCCCGCCCGCCTGATGCTGGACTACCAGACCCTGGTGGGCGACACGGTGGACAACGTGCCCGGCGTGGCCAAGGTCGGCCCCAAGACGGCGGTGAAATGGCTGCAGCAGTACGGCTCGCTCCAAGGCGTGGTGGACAACGCCGCCAATATCGGCGGAGTGGTGGGCGAGAACCTGCGCAAGGCGCTGGGTTGGCTGCCCACTGGCCGCACGCTGCTAACCATCAAGACCGACTGCGACCTCACGGGTTGGGTCGATGGTCTTCCTGCTATGGATTCGATAGCTGCTGGCGCACAGGATACGGGCGCTCTGCGTGCTTTTTATGAAAAATATGGCTTCAAGGGGCTGGCTAAGTCCGTAGGTGGCGCTGAAACTGCGGCTACTGCTGCGGCGCCCTCTGCCCGCACCTCGGAGCCGGGCTTGTTTGACGAACCTGCTGGTGATGCAGCTGCGCATGCATCGCGCGTGAGCACGGTGGAATACGAAACCATCTTTTCTTTCGAGGCTTTGGATGCCCTCATCGCCCGCATCCAAGCAGCCCCGTTGACCGCCCTGGACACCGAAACCACCTCGCTGGATGAAATGCGTGCCGAGATTGTCGGTATCAGTTTCAGCATCGAGCCGGGCAAAGGCGCCTACATCCCGGTGGCGCACCGCTACCCCGGCGCGCCCGAGCAGTTGGACCGCGACGCAGTGCTGGCCAAGCTCAAGCCCTGGCTGGAGAACCCGCACACCTTGAAACTGGGCCAGCACATCAAGTACGACCGCCATGTGTTTGCCAATCATGGCATCGAAGTGCAGGGCTACGCCCACGACACCATGCTGCAGAGCTATGTCCTGGAAGCCGACAAACCGCACGGCCTCGCGAGCCTGGCCGAGCGCCACCTGGGGCGCAGCGGTATCAGCTTTGAAGACTTGTGCGGCAAAGGTGTCAACCAGATCAGTTTTGACCAAGTCGATATCGAAAAGGCCGCCGAATACGCCTGTGAAGACTCCGACCAGACGCTGGATGTGCACCTGGCGCTCTGGCCGCAGATCGAGGCCAACGACAAGCTGAAGTTCATTTACGCGCTGGAGATTGCCAGCAGCGAAGCGTTGTACCGCATTGAGCGAAACGGCGTGCTGATCGATGCGCCCACGCTGGCAGCGCAAAGCCATGAGCTGGGCCAGCGCATCCTGCAACTGGAAACCGAGGCCTATGAGATTGCCGGCCAACCCTTCAACCTGAGCAGCCCCAAGCAGCTCGGTGAAATCTTCTTCGACAAGCTGGGCATGCCGGTGGTGAAGAAAACCGCCACCGGCGCGCGCAGTACCGATGAAGAGGTGCTGGAAAAACTGGCGGAGGACTATCCGCTACCGGCCAAGCTGCTGGAGCACCGCAGCCTTGCCAAGCTCAAAGGCACCTACACCGACAAGCTGGCCCAGCTGGCACTGCCCCGCACCGGCCGTGTGCACACCCACTATGCGCAAGCCGTGGCGGTGACCGGGCGCTTGAGCAGCAACGACCCCAACCTGCAAAACATTCCTATCCGCACCGCGGAGGGCCGGCGTGTGCGTGAAGCCTTTGTGGCACCCGCAGGCAGCGTGATTGCCAGTGCCGATTACAGCCAGATCGAGCTGCGCATCATGGCCCACATCAGCGGTGATGAGGCGCTTTTGGGCGCCTTTCATCAGGGGCTGGATGTGCACCGCGCCACTGCGGCCGAGGTCTTCGGTGTGCCGGTAGACCAGGTGAGCAGCGAGCAGCGCCGCTATGCCAAGGTCATCAACTTCGGGCTGATCTACGGTATGAGCGCTTTTGGTTTGGCGCGCAATCTGGGTATCGACAACACGGCGGCCAAAAACTACATCCAGCGCTACTTTGAGCGCTACCCTGGCGTGAAAACCTATATGGAGTCCACCCGCGAGCTGGCCAAGCGCCAGGGCTATGTGGAAACGGTGTTCGGCCGCCGGCTGCAATTGGCCGGCATCAAAAACGCCAAAGGCGCGCAGTTGGCGGGGCTGGAGCGCGCAGCCATTAACGCGCCGATGCAGGGCACAGCGGCAGATTTGATCAAGTTGAGCATGGTCAAAGTGCAGCAGGTGCTGGATGCGCAAAATAAATCCACCAAGATGATCATGCAGGTGCATGATGAATTGGTATTCGAGGTGCCTGAAGCAGAGGTGGAATGGGTCCGCACTGAGATCCCTGCGCTGATGGCAGGGGTGGCTGCACTCAAAGTGCCTTTGTTGGCAGAAGTAGGGGTTGGTCCCAATTGGGACAAAGCGCACTAGTGCCGAGGATACCCAGCACGGGAATTTACTAATTTATTGTTGTAAATGTTAAATTTGCCGCGATAATTGAATTGTTTAATAAAACGGGGCGTCGTATGGGACTTAGTGGAATGAAGATTGCAACCAAGTTGTGGTCATTTATCTTGTTGATCATTGTGGCCATTTGCATGGTGGCGGTGATTGGCTTGATGCGCAGCAACGCCATCTTGAATGACGGGCGGCAAAAGCAGGCGCTCGCCCAGGATCTGGTGCAACTTGCCACCGAGTGGAATGGGCTGACCAGTACCAACTCCGCGCGCAACACCGCCATCTTGATCAGCAGCGGCACCGCAGTCGCTGATACGTTCAAAGACGTGGTGACGTCGACATCAGCCGACATCACCGAGCTGCAGAAAAAAATTGAAAGCATGGCCCAAACCGACGAGGACAAGGCCCAGCTCAAAAAAGTAGCCGATGCCCGCAAATTGGTTCTTTCCAGTCGCGAAAAGGCACGCGACCTTAAAAAAGCCGGTCAGGACGCAGAAGCGCTGCAGGTGATGACTGGCGAATACGAGCCGGCGCTGAAGGTGTACTTGGGCGAGCAACGCCGCTTTGTCGAGCTGCAAAAGCAGGAAATGGCCACTCTTCAAGCCGAAATCGTGGCCAAGCGGGCCATGAACACCACCGGCATTCTGGTGAGCTTGGCGGTCATTGTGGCGATCATTTTTGCGGGCACCACCTGGCTGGTCCGCTCCATCCGCGAACCCCTGACCATGGCCAACGAGTTGGCGGCCCGTATTGCGCAGGGTGACCTGACGCACTCGGTCCATTCCGAACGGACCGATGAATTCGGCCAGTTGCTGCATTCCCTTGAGGCCATGAACATTTCTCTGGGCCGGATGGTGTCCGAGATTCGCGGTGGCACCGATAGCATCGCCATTGCGAGTGCCGAAATCGCCACCGGCAATAACGACCTGGCCCAGCGCACCGAGCACACCTCCAGCAACTTGCAGGCCACAGCCTCCAGCATGGACGGGCTGACCCAAATCGTGCAGCAAAGCACCGACAACGCCCGCCAAGCGAGTGCTCTGGCAGCCAGCGCATCAACCGTGGCGCAGCGCGGTAGCGAAGTGGTGACCCAGGTGGTCAGCACCATGCAGGAAATTGATGCCAGCAGCAAGAAGATCGCCGACATCATCAGCGTGATTGACGGCATTGCCTTCCAGACCAACATCCTGGCGCTCAACGCTGCGGTCGAAGCTGCCCGCGCCGGTGAACAGGGGCGTGGCTTTGCGGTGGTGGCGTCTGAAGTGCGTTCGCTGGCCGGCCGCAGTGCAGAGGCTGCCAAAGAGATCAAGGCCCTGATCGGAACCTCGGTGGACAAAGTCGAGTCGGGTACCCAATTGGTGACCGATGCAGGCTCCACGATGGAAGAAATCATGCAATCGGTGCGCCGCGTGGCGGATGTGATCGGCGAAATTACCTCGGCTGCCAACGAGCAAAGCTCCGGCATTGCAGGCGTTAACTCTGCCATTGGCAATCTCGACCAGATGACCCAGCAAAACGCGGCATTGGTCGAGGAGAGTGCCGCTGCCGCTGAAAGCCTGCGCGAGCAAGCAGACCGCATGAAACAGGCCGTGGCCGTGTTCAAGGTCACAGGCAGCATGTCGGGTCCCTCGTTGGCACCGGTGCCCGTGCGATCGGGAAAACCCAGCACCACTTTCAAAGGGCCCGAGCGCCGCACCGGCGATGCTGCCGGCCCCCAAGCCCGTACCACCGCATCGGCAAAAGCCAGTCCGCGCAAGCCCGCACCCGCACCGAAACCCGCTGCTGCCCCGATGCCAAGCTTGCAAAAACCTGTCGTGACCGCCTCAAACCGCTCCACACCCGCGGGTGGAGACGACGATTGGGAAACGTTCTAATAGTGGGCTGCCCTGATTTCCTGTAGTCTGCTTGTTGCGTCGCAAGGGTAGGTAATTGCCTACACTTGCGCTTGCGAATCAAAAACTACGGAGACACCCATGCTGGAAAATTTGAAGAACGAATTGGACTCTTTGCGCCCCGGTCGCACCACCGAAGCAGGCGCCACACGCCGCACCGCCATCATGGCGGCTCTTGGTGTTGGTTACGCGGCCACTGCGATGCCCATCATGGCGCAAACCGCGATCAAGACGTCTGAGGACGGCCTGATCTGCGGTGAGCAAATCTATGACGTGGATGGTTACACCGTTCCCTTCTACTACGCAGCACCCGCCGGCGGCACCGACTTGCCCGTGGTTCTGGTGGTGCAGGAAATTTTTGGCGTGCACGAATACATTGCCGATACCTGCCGCCGCTTTGCCAAGGCCGGTTACCTGGCTATTGCCCCAGACTTGTATTCCCGCCAAGGCGATGCTTCCAAGTACACCGACATCGGCAAATTGCTGGCCGAAGTGGTTTCCAAAGTGCCGGATGAGCAGGTCATGGCTGATCTGGATGGCGCCTTGGCCTGGGCCGCTGAGAATGGTGGCGATGTCAAAAAACTGGCGGTTACCGGTTTCTGCTGGGGTGGTCGCATCACCTGGTTGTACGCAGCGCACAATAAAGACGTCAAGGCCGGTGTGGCATGGTACGGACGTTTGGTGGGCACCCCCTCCGAGCTCACCCCCAAGAACCCTGTTGACATTGCCGGCTCTTTGAACGCACCGGTGTTGGGTCTGTATGGCGGCAAAGATAACGGCATTCCCTTGGACACGGTAAACGAAATGAAAAAGGTTTTGGCTGCTGCGGGCAAAAAAGGCAACAAAGCGGCCAAGGGCTCGCAGTTTGTGGTGTACCCCGAAGCCGGGCACGCCTTCCACGCGGATTACCGTCCGAGCTACCGTGCCAAAGAAGCTGCTGATGGCTTCAAGCGCACATTGGCCTGGTTCAAGGCAAAGGGCGTTGTTTGATTCTTCTGGCAATTGTGGCCGGCACCCTGGTGGCCGGCATAGGGAGTGTGTGGTTGGCAGCGGCACTGAGCTTCGGTGCACTGGCCCGTTATACCCAGCACATGTTGAGTCTGGCGGCAGGGGCCTTGTTGGCCACTGCCTTCATGCATTTGCTCCCTGAAGCGTTCGAGAGCCAGGCCGGTGCCCATGACCTGTTCATGGTGCTACTCATCGGTCTGGTTTTTTTCTTTCTCCTAGATAAAGCCGAACTCTGGCATCACGGCCACGAGCACCACCATGGTCCTGCGGCGCAAAGCCATGAGGCCCATCACGACCACGATCATGGTCACCATGCACACCACCACGGCCACAGCCATGGGGCGGACAAACCGGTCGGCAGTTGGGCCATTCTCACCGGCGACAGCGTGCATTGCTTTGGGGACGGTGTGCTGATCGCGTCTGCCTTTGTGGCGGATTTGCGCTTGGGTGCCATCGCTGCCTTGGCCGTGCTGGCCCATGAGGTGCCCCACCATATGGGGGACCTGATGGTGCTGCGCAATGGGTCTACCAACAAGCAGGCGGCGCTGGTCAAGGTGACGTTGGCGGGTGCAGTGACCGCTTTGGGCGGCATCGTTGGCTATTGGCTGGTTGACCAGCTGCAGGACTATTTGCCTTACTTCTTGGCGGTGGCGTCCAGCAGCTTCATCTATGTGGCGCTGGCGGACCTGATTCCCCAGTTGCAAAAGCGCTTAAGCGCGCGTGAAACGGCCGCGCAAATTGCGTGGCTAGGGGTGGGCATCGGTCTGGTGGCTTTGGTCAGCAGTCTTGGGCACGGGCACTGAGCGGGTCGGCCTGCATGGAGCCGCAAACCACCTTCGCGATGGAGTTTGCGGATTCTGAGATCCGCCAAGCCCTCTGGCAGGGTGATGATCTACAAGTGGCGTTTTCCGCCGTGGCGGCGACCTGTCATGCGCCCGGTGGCTCTTCGATCAGCGGCTTTTTGCAGGGCGTGGAGTTGGTGTTGCGCCAGTGCACGCCTGTGCCCACCGGAGCCTTGTTCGGTCGCGTGCGGAGTGGGGCGTTGCGCCTGGAAGGGCAGCCTTCCATCCTCAGAATTCCCGTGCCATCCACGTGGGATCAGCCGCTCTCTTTGGAGCTGGAGCCCGCACAAAATGGTTTTCTGCTTCTACAGGCGCAGGGCATGGAATGCCGCTTGCAGGCGGGTGGCGTCTTCCGTGAATCCTTGTTTTGCTGAGCCTAAAACCCTCTCTGTCATCATAGTTTAATCAAACGTTTGATTTATATGCTTAGAATCGGCACCCATGTCGATTCCTTTGCCTGAGACTATTTCCCCCAAACCCACCCGCAGTGACGGGGTCGAGGCGCGCAACCGTCTGCTGGATGCTGCGTTGCAACTGTTTGCGGAGCAGGGTTTTGCCAAGACCTCCATCCGCGAAATTGCCCTGGCTGCGCAAGCCAATGTGGCGTCCATCAGCTACTACTTCGGTGACAAGGCCGGGTTGTACCGCGCCGTGTTTTCTGACCCGCGCACCAATCCGCCATTGCCGCCCGAGGCCTTAGAGGGCACCGACGTCACGCTGGAGCAGGCGATCCGCGGTTTGTTGTCCAGTTTTTTGGAGCCGCTCAAGCAAGGCCATGTGAGCCAGCAGCAGTACATGAAACTCTGCTTTCGCGAAATGCTGGAGCCCACCGGCGCCTGGCAGCACGAAATTGACGCCAACATCGCTCCCGCTCACATGGCCCTGACCCGCGGGCTCTGCCGCCATGTCGGGCTCGCTGAAGCCGATGACGATATCCACCGGCTCGCCTTCACCATCAGTGGCCTGGGCGTCATGCTCCATGTAGGCAATGACCTGTACACCCAGATCCGCCCCGGCCTGGTCAATACGCCGCAGGCGCTGGATGCATATCTGGACCGTCTGGTGTCCTATGCCCAGGTGCTGGTGGACGCCGAAGCGCTGCGACGCCGCGCCAAAGCTGCGGGTCCCGCCCACTCCCCTGAATCCACCGCACTTCAAGCCCCATGAAACCCATGCATTTACGAACCTTCAAGCCCGCCTATGTGGCACTGGTGCTCACACTGATGTTGAGCGGATGTGCCATCGTCATGCCGCCCGCTAAAGTCGATGCTGCTTCTGCCTTGCAATGGCAGGCTCCTTTGCCCCACCAAGGGGCGGTAGGCTCGCTGGCCCAGTGGTGGCAGAAGCAAGGCGACCCGCTGTTGGTGGAACTGATCGATGCCGCACAAGCCGTCAGCCCCAATGTGGCCCAAGCACTGGCGAGGGTGGAGTCCGCCCGCGCGCAGCGCACCACCGCCAACGCCGCTTTGCTGCCCAAGCTGAATGCGAGCGTCAGCGCCAGCCGTGGCGTGAGCCAGCCCGATGTGCCGGTGGCCACCACCCAATCGGTAGGTCTGCAAGCCAGCTGGGAGCTCGACCTGGTGGGCGCCAACCGCGCCGTCAGCAATGCGGCAGACGCGCAGTTTCAGGGTACGCAGGCCCAGTGGCACGACGCCCGTGTGTCAGTAGCCGCCGAAGTGGCTACTACCTATTACAGCTACGCCACCTGCACCCAGTTGCTCGGTGTGGCGCGCAAAGACGCAGCGTCCCGCCAGGAAACCGCACGCCTGACCGAGCTCAATGCCAAAGCCGGTTTTGCAGCGCCCTCTGTGGCTGCCTTGGCCCGTGCCAGCGCTGCCGATGGCAGCAGCCGCGTGACCCAACAACAGGCTGCTTGCGACTTGGATTTGAAAGCCCTGGTAGCCCTGACGGGCCTGTCCGAGCAGGATCTTCGACAAAAACTGGCTGCAGCGCCCATGGAGCTTGCGCAAGCAGCTCCTGTTTCCATAGCAAGCGTGCCCGCACAAACCCTGACCCAACGTCCCGATGTGTTTGCAGCTGAGCGCGACGTGATCGTCGCTAGCGCCCAAGTGGGCAGTGCCAAAGCCCAGCGTTACCCGCGCCTGACCCTGAGCGGTTCGGTGGGTGCGCTGCGCTACAGCAGCATGGGGCGCGAGACGAATCTGGACACCTGGTCCTTTGGCCCCTTGGCGGTCACGCTGCCCTTGTTTGACGGTGGTCAGCGCAAAGCCAATGTGGTGTCTGCCGAGGCAGCCTATGCGCAAAGCGTCTCGGTCTACCGTGGCAAGGTGCGCCAGGCTGTGCGCGAAGTAGAAGAAGCACTGGTCAACCTGCAAAGCACCGATGCCCGCAAGCAGGATGCCGCTGTTGCCACTGCAGGCTATGCCGAATCCCTGGCAGCCACCCAGGCCCGCTACGGCCAGGGCTTGGCCAGCTTGGTGGAGCTGGAAGATGCACGCCGCAATGCGTTGGCTGCGGAGTCGGCCCAACTCTCGCTGGGGCTGGAGCGCAATCGCGCCTGGGTGTCGCTCTACCGCGCCTTGGGCGGCGGTTTTGACGCCGATCAGACCAGCCCTTAACGCCCCCGATTTTTTGTTGTCAGCTCTTTGAGAGCAAAGCCATGAACCAACTTCCATTCAAACCCCTGACCCTGGGTCTCCTGACCGCCAGTGTGCTGACCCTTGCCGGCCTTGGCCTGTTTGCCACCCGCACGCAGGCGGCTGATGCCCCCAAGGCCGCTGCGGCGCCCAAAGCCGCGCTGACCGTATCCACGGTGCAGGCCAAGAGCAGCCAGCTGCCCGTCAAGCTGTCTGCCAACGGCGGTGTCGCCGCCTGGCAAGAAGCCAGTGTGGGCTCAGAGGCCAGCGGCCTGCGCGTGGCCGAGCTACACGCGGGTGTGGGCGACAGCGTGAAGCGCGGCCAGGTGCTGGCGACCTTTGCCTCTGAAAGCGTGCAAGCCGATGTAGCACTGGCACGTGCCAGCCTCAACGAAGCGCAGGCCAATGCGGCCGAAGCGCTGGCCAACGGCGACCGTGCGCGTGCGGTGCAGGGCACCGGCGCCATCAGCGCCCAACAAATCAACCAGTACCTCACGCAAGAGGCCACCGCCAAGGCACGCGTGGCGTCTGCCCAGGCCCAGCTGGACGCCCAGCTGCTGCGCCTGAAGCAAACCCAATTGCTCGCGCCCGACAGCGGCATCATCTCGGCCCGCAGCGCCAGTGTGGGTGCGGTGGTGGGGGCTGGCACCGAAATGTTCAAGCTCATCCGCCAAGGGCGGCTGGAGTGGCGGGGTGAAGTGACCTCGGCGGAGTTTGCCCGCGTCAAACCCGGTATGACGGTGCTGGTCACCTCGCCGGGTGGCGTGCAGGCCAAGGGCAAGGTGCGCATGCTGGCGCCCACCGTGGATGCTGCCACCCGTAACGGCCTAGTGTATGTGGACTTGTTGGCAGCATCGACGGCCGGCCAGTCGCTGGGTGGCGCATTCAAGCCCGGCATGTATGCCCGTGGTGAGTTCGAGCTGGGCAGCACCGGCGCATTGACGGTGCCACAAACCGCAGTCGTCGTTCGCGACGGTTTCAGCTACGTGTACCGCGTGGGCACTGACAGCAAAGTCAGCCAACTCAAGGTGCAGACCGGCCGCGTGGTGGGTGAGCAGATCGAGATCCAAAGCGGTGTGAAGCCGGAAGACAAGCTGGTGGCCAGCGGTGGCAGCTTCCTGAGTGAAGGCGACACCGTGAAGGTGGTGGATGCTGCAGATTTCAAGCCAAAATCGGCTGCAGCGCCCGTAGCGCCTGCGCAAGCAGCTATGAAATAAGGAGCAAAACCGATGAATGTCTCCTCGTGGTCGATCAAAAACCCCATACCGGCGGTCATGCTTTTTGTGATGCTGACCTTCGCCGGCATGCTGGCTTTCAACAGCATGAAGGTGCAGCAGTTCCCTGACCTGGAGCTGCCCAACATCACCATCTCGGCCAGCCTGCCCGGTGCAGCGCCGGCCCAGCTGGAAACCGAAGTGGCCCGCAAGCTGGAAAACGCGATTGCGTCCATCCAGGGCCTGAAAAACATCTACACCAAGGTGCAAGACGGTGGCGTGTCCATCACCGCCGAGTTCCGCCTGGAGAAGCCCACCCAAGAAGCGCTGGACGAAGTGCGCAGCGCCGTGCAGGGCGTGCGCAGTGAGCTCCCCAGCGATGTGCGCGACCCGGTCATCAACAAGGTGAACCTGTCGGGCGCGCCCATTCTGGCGCTCACCATCCGCTCGTCCAAGATGGATGACGAAGCGCTGAGCTGGTTTGTGGACAACACGGTTTCGCGCCGCCTGCTGGGCGTGAAGGGCGTGGGCTCGGTGGTGCGCGTGGGTGGCGTGACCCGTGAGGTGGAAGTCGCTCTGGACCCCATGAAGCTGCAAGGCTTGGGCGCTACGGCGGCCGACATCTCGCGCCAACTCAAACAGGTGCAAACCGAGAGCGCAGGCGGCCGCGCCGACCTGGGCGGCAGCGAGCAGCCCATGCGCACACTGGCCACTGTCAAGACCGCGGAAGAGTTGGCCAATCTGGAGCTCACCCTGTCCAACGGACAGCGCGTGCGCCTCGACCAAGTAGCCACCGTCAAAGACACGATTGCCGAGCCCCGCGCGGCAGCGTTGCTCAACGGTGTGCCGGTGGTGGGGTTTGAGATCACCCGCAGCAAAGGTGCCAGCGAGGTGGAAGTGGGGGCTGCGGTGAATGCTGCGCTCGAGGAACTCAAGGCCCAGCACCCCGACATCGAGCTGACCCAGGCCTTTGACTTTGTGAAGCCCGTGGCCGAAGAGTTTGATGCCTCCATGACCATGCTCTACGAAGGTGCGGTGTTGGCGGTGATTGTGGTGTGGCTGTTCCTGCGCAACTGGCGCGCGACCTTTGTGTCTGCGGTGGCCTTGCCTTTGTCGGCCATTCCGGCTTTCATCGGCATGGCCTATCTGGGCTTCACCATCAACACCGTGACGCTGCTCGCGCTCTCGCTGGTGATTGGTGTGCTGGTGGACGACGCGATTGTGGAAGTCGAGAACATCGAGCGCCACCTGAACATGGGCAAGTCGCCCTACCAAGCGGCCATGGAAGCAGCGGACGAAATCGGCTTGGCCGTGGTGGCCACTACTTTCACCCTGATTGCGGTGTTTCTACCCACCGCGTTCATGAGCGGCATTCCCGGCAAGTTCTTCAAGCAGTTTGGCTGGACAGCGGCACTCGCGGTGTTTGCCTCGCTAGTGGTGGCCCGGGTGCTCACGCCCATGATGGCCGCCTACATCATGAAGCGCAGCCCGCGCGAACACAAAGACCCGTTCTGGATGGGCGCTTATATGCGTGCCAGCCGTTGGGCCCTGAACCATCGCTGGATCACCATGGGCGCAGCCGCTGCATTCTTTGTGGGCTCCATCATGCTGATCCCCCTATTGCCCACCGGCTTCATCCCGCCGGATGACAACTCGCAGACGCAGGTGTACATCGAGTTGCCACCGGGCTCGACCTTGAAGCAAACGCGCGATGCGGCGGAGCATGCCCGTCAGTTGCTGGGCAAGGTGGATCACATCCAGAGCATTTACACCACCATCGGTGGTGGTGCAGCAGGTTCCGACCCTTTCGCGCCTCCGGGTACCACCGAAGTCCGCAAGGCCACGCTCACCGTGCTGCTGACCGAGCGTGGCAAGCGCCCCCGCAAGCAAGGCATTGAAAACGCCATCCGCGCGGCCATGGCCGAAGTGCCCGGCATCCGCAGCAAGGTGGGCTTGGGCGGCAGTGGCGAGAAGTACCAGCTGGTGCTGACCGGCGAAGACCCCTTGGCCTTAGCCAGTGCTGCCGCTGCGGTGGAGCGCGATTTGCGCACCATTCCCGGCTTGGGCAGCATCACTTCCAGCGCCAGTTTGATCCGCTCTGAAATTGCAGTGCGCCCCGACTTTGCCAAAGCGGCTGACTTGGGCGTGACCAGTGCGTCCATTGGCGAGACCTTGCGTATTGCCACCGTGGGTGACTACGACACGTCGCTTGCCAAGCTCAACCTCAGCCAGCGCCAGGTGCCGATTGTGGTGAAGCTGGACGACTCTGCGCGCCAGGATCTGGAGCTGCTGGGCCGCCTCTCGGTGCCCGGCGTCAAAGGCCCGGTCATGCTCAGCCAGGTGGCGACGCTTGAAGTGGCCGGTGGCCCCGCAGTGATCGACCGCCTGAACCGCTCACGCAACATCACCTTTGAAGTGGAGCTCTCCGGCGCACCGTTGGGCGATGTGACCGAGGCGGTGCAAAAGCTTCCCTCGATCACCAACCTGCCACCCGGCGTGAAGCAGCTGGCGCTGGGCGATGCCGAAGTCATGGGCGAGCTGTTTGCCAGCTTCGGCCTGGCCATGCTGACCGGGGTGCTGTGCATCTACATCGTGCTGGTGCTGTTGTTCAAAGACTTCTTGCAGCCCTTCACCATTCTGGCAGCCTTGCCGCTGTCCTTGGGTGGCGCGTTTGTAGGCTTGCTGGTGGCGAACCAGAGCTTCTCCATGCCTTCGCTCATCGGGCTCATCATGCTGATGGGCATTGCGACCAAGAACTCCATCCTCTTGGTGGAGTACGCGATCCTGGCGCGCCGGGGTAGCGACGGCAGCGATGGTCACCCCGTGGCGGCGCCGATGAGCCGGTTTGACGCGCTCATTGATGCCTGCCACAAGCGTGCCCGGCCGATTGTGATGACCACCATCGCCATGGGCGCCGGCATGGTGCCGCTGGCCGTGGGCTGGGGCGCTGCAGACAGCAGCTTCCGCAGCCCGATGGCGGTGGCGGTGATTGGCGGGCTGATCACATCCACCGTGCTCAGCCTCTTGGTGATCCCGTCGGTGTTCACCGTGGTGGACGATTTGGAGCACCTGATGGGTCGCATCAAGCGCCGGGTGTTGCGCGAAAAGCCAACAGCGGAGGTGATGCCCTTACAATAGCCCCTCTGTCATTGGGGAGTAGCCGCTCTTGCGTTGCAAGAGGCTTGCGTCAACACACTGGGTCCGCAGACCCTGGCGCCAGCAGTTCAGTCTTGGCAAGACCTTTGACCACCGCACATCCGCCTTGGCCGGTGATGTGCCGTGGTCATTTGTCTTTTACCGGCCTTGGAACTCGTGCTCATGGAATCCCTTCTCGTCTCTACCGGTGTGGTCGCTCTGGCCGAAATCGGTGACAAAACCCAGCTTCTCGCCTTCATCCTCGCAGCCCGGTTTAAAAAACCATTGCCTATCGTGCTGGGCATTCTGGCCGCCACCATCGTCAACCACGGGTTGGCCGGAGCTTTGGGGGCCTGGATCACCTCCGCCATTAGCCCCGGCGTGCTGCGCTGGGTGCTTGGTGCGTCGTTTCTGGGCATGGCCATCTGGACGCTGATCCCCGACAAAATTGAAGATGAAGAGACCCAGATTGCCGGCCGCTTCGGGGTGTTCGGTGCCACGCTAATCACTTTCTTCCTGGCCGAGATGGGCGACAAGACGCAAATTGCCACAGTAGCCATGGCCGCCCATTACGCCAACCCGGTGATGGTGGTGATCGGCACCACCTTGGGCATGTTGATTGCTGATGTGCCAGCCGTGTTTGCTGGTGACAAGCTGGCCAACAAGATCCCGATGAAGTTGGTGCACTCGATTGCGGCAGCCATCTTTGCGGCCCTGGGCGTGGCGACTTTGTTGGGCGCGGGTTCCAGCTTCGGGTTTTAAAACCCGGGTGCGCCGGGCTACCCGGCGTCTTCTTCAGGGTTAGGTTGGGGCGCGGTCAAGGGCAAGGTGATGGTGACGGTCGTACCTTGCCCGACGGTGGATTGCACCTCGAGGCTGCCGCCCAAGGTGGCTTTCACCAGGTTTTCGACGATCGACATGCCCAGGCCCGTGCCCCCCTGGCCAATGCGGGTGCTGAAAAACGGCTGGAACATTTTTTCCAGCGTCTCCGGCGGAATGCCGCGACCGTTGTCGCTGATTCGCAGGGTCACCGTGGTGGTGCCCGGCGTTACCTTGATGTGCACTTCGCCATGTTCCATGCCGTCAAAGGCATGCAGATAGGCGTTGTTGATCAGGTTGATGATGACCTGCCCGATGGGGCCGGGATAGCTCTCCATCTCGATGCCTTCCGGGGCATCCAGATGCACTTGATGGCTATGGCGCTTGAGGCTGGGCGCCAGGGTGGCCAGCACTTCTTGCAGGCCTTGGCGCAAATCGAAGCTGCGGCGTTGCTCGCTGGCTTGGTCGGCAGCCACTTGGCGGAAGTTTTTCAACAAAGCCACGGCGCGTTCCAGATTGCGCATCAGCAAGGTATTTCCGTCCTTGACGCCCGCCACGAAGGCGGTGAGCTCCGAGCGCCGCAAATTGCCAGCAGCCAGTTGCGCATCAAACTGCGCGGCCTGCGCCATCAGCGTGCTGGCCGTCATCATGCTGTTGCCCATGGGGGTCGCCATTTCGTGCGACACGCTGGCGATCAGGGTGCCCAGCGTGGCCCGTGCCTCGCTGCGAGCCATGGCCTCTTGCATCTGGGCTTCGAGTGACGCATTCAGGGCATGGATCCGGATTTCCGCTTCTTTCTGCTGCGTGACTTCGAGGTTGATGCCCGCTACTTTGGTGACCTCACCATGGCTATTGCGCTCCACCACGTGCGCCAGAGCTTGCACCCACATCCATTGCCCGTTTTTCTGCCGCATCCGGTATCCGTACTCAAAGTGGTCGTCTTGCACGGTATTCAATGTGGCAAACCGGGCGGCGATCAACGGTCTGTCGTCGGGGTGGACCATCGTGTGCCATTTGTCCAATACGTTGTCGCCCAACTCTTCGCGGGTGTAGCCGCTCACCACATGCCAGCGATCACTCACGCTCAGGTAGCGGCGGGTCAGGTCGTATTCCCAGATCGCCACACCGGTGCTCTCCACCACCTCTTTGAGGCGGGATTGTTCGGCCAGCAACTCATCGCGCAGCAGCTTTTCTTGCTCGGTGGCTTCCTCTGTTTGCCGCCGGCTTTGTTGACTGCGGGCGAGCAAGAAGGTGAGCAGTGCGGTCAGCACCAACCCCACCACCAAGGCCAGTGTCTCGCGGTGCAGCGGGCCGGCGGCTTTTTCATCCACAGGGTGGATCAATACCTGCCAGTTTCTGCCGCCAAAGCTTAGCTCCAGCAGGTGATCGGCCTTCTCGGGGCGTAGGCCCTCTTCATCATGCCCTGCGCGATGTTCAGGGTCACTCAAGCCGGAGTACACCGGCAGGTTGCGGTTTTCCTCGCTGCGTTCGGTGATCAGCAGTTCAGAGGCTGCGGACTTGGCTTGGAAGGTGGCATGCCGGCTCAGCTCAGTGGTGTCGATCAATGCATTGATAAAGCCGATGTGGCGGTTGGTACCCGGCACCCCTGGCACTCGCTCGTATACAGGGACCGTCAGTGCAACGCCAGTCCGGGCGGTTTCCGGCAAAGCAAAAGGGCCGGTCGCGATCGGCGTGCCCACAATACGGGCGTCTTTTTGTGCCTCTTCCAGTTGCCCGGCAGCCCGCCCAGTCCAACCCGAGCGATTGGGCGGAAAAATGTAGCCCCCATTGCTGGTGAACCGCTCCCACTGGAGTGAAGCAATCGACGAGTGAATCCCCTGCAGCCTGCGGGCGTAGGCTTCAAACTGGAGGCCGGTCATGCCGGGCATCATTTCTGCGAGCAGCGCTGTACCGCGCACCGCCTCTAAGGTTGCCGTGGCGTCCCGGTCCAGGGCCGCCACTACGGTTTCGGCGAGAGCATTGCGCCGTTCGAAGCTTCGCAGCAGATCCGCCTCGCGGAGATAGTCATACACCGTAGCGGTCATCAACAGGCCTGCCGATGCCAAGGCCACGCACATGACCACATCGGTGGCCATGCGCTTTGCGGGAAGGCTGAGTTTGAGCAGGCTCATGGCGGCTCAGTGTAAGCCGTGGTTCAGCCTTGCGCTACCGGGAAGCCCGGCCGGTTGCACCACTCGCTCCAGCTGCCGGCAAACAAAGCACTGCCCGGCAAGCCGGCAATTTCCATGGCGATGATGTTGGGCACTGCACTCACACCGCTACCGCAATGGTGCACCACATGCTCCGGCTGGCGCTGGCCCAGCAGGGCCTCGAACTCGGCGCGCAGCACAGCTGCCGGCTTGAAGAAACCATCGGCGCCCAGGTTGTTGCTGAACACCCGGTTCAAGGCGCCGGGAATGTGCCCGGCCACGGGATCAATCGGCTCCACTTCACCGCGGAAGCGGGGCGCGCCGCGGGCATCCAGCACCTGTTGGGTGGGCTTGCCTAGGTTGGCCAGCACCTGATCGCTGCTGCGCAAAGCGACCAGCGCATCGGCGACCGCAAAGGTGCTTTGTGCGCGCGCCGGCTCTTCACCGCTGGCCACGGCACCGCCTGCGGCCTGCCAGGCCTGAAAGCCGCCGTCTAGTACCGCCACGTTGGCGTGGCCCAGCCACTTGAGCATCCACCACAGGCGGCCGCAGTAGTTGGCGCCTTGGCGGTCGTACACCACCACCTGGTCGGTATTTTTCAGACCCACGCTACCCAGCCATTGGGCAAACTTTTCGCGCGCAGGCAGCGGGTGGCGCCCGCCCGACTGTGCGCCAGTAACCTCCTGGTCGCCCTTGGCGCTCAAGTTGTTGTCTAGGTGAGCGTAGAGCGCGCCTGCAATATGACTTTCGGCGTACTGCGCTGGGCCTTGTGCAGGTTGCATCAGGTCGCAGCTGCAGTCAAACACGACCGCAGGCGTGGCGCTCGCTTGCAGTGCTTGGAGTTGGGCGACGGAGATCAGGGTGGTGTAGGCCATGGTCAGTGTTCTTCGGCTGGGGTATGGGGCAGCAAGCGGGTGCGCAGGATGGTAGCCAATATGCCGCTAGAGACTATCACCGCAATGCCGACCCAGCCCAGCACGGGGATTTGGTCGCCAAACAGCACCAGGCTGAAGATCACGCCAAACACAATGCCTGAATACTGCATGCTGGCCACCACCAGCGTGGCGCCTTTGCGGTAGGCGCGGGTCATGCACCACTGCCCCATGGAGGCGAGAATGCCGATGGGCACCACCCAGGCGGCGTCTTGCCACGCGACTTCACTCCAGGGGGAGACGCCAGTAAAGCTCATGCCGGCCGCACCCACCAACGCGCTGCCCACTGAAAAGTAAAACACGGTGCGCTCTTCGGGCTCGCCGGCTTTGCCCAATGCCGTGACTTGCATATAGGCCAAGGCAGCGCCCAGCCCCGACAGCAGGCCGATCAGCCCGGCAAACAGCTGGTTCTGGTCGATGGTGGGGCGCAGGGTCATGACCACGCCCACAAACCCCATCAGCACCGTGCCCAAGAGCGCGCCCTGCGGTTGCTCTTTGCCGTAGAGCAGGGCGCCGCCCACCACAAAGGCCGCCACCCACACGCCGCTCATGTAGTTCAGCGTCATGGCAGTGGCCAGTGGCAAGTGCGCGATGGCGTAAAACCAGCTGCCCAGAGACACCACACCGATGGTGCTGCGCCACACGTGCATCATGGGCACCGGGGTGCGCAGGCTGGAACCACTGGCCCGCACCACGATGCCCATGAACACAATGCTCACCAGGCCCCGGTAAAACACCAGCTCAAAGGTGCCGAAGCTGTTGGAGGCGTATTTGATGCCCACCGCCATCAGCGCGAACCAGAACGAGGCCAGAACCATCCAGAGAGCTTGCATAGGTGTTTAGCAATAAAAAGAGCTGCTGGCGCCCATGGAATGTGCGCGAGCAGCTATGTTTTTGATAGTAAGTGTTCAGCCGCCGACCGCGCTGCCCAGCTTGCCCCGGTACCACTCGTGGAAGTGTTGCATGCCGTCTTCCATAGGGCTCTGGTAGGGGCCGACTTCGTTGTCGCCGCGCTCAAACAAGGCGCGACGGCCTGCGTCCATGCGCTCGCCGATCTCGTCGTCTTCGATGCAAGTTTCCATGTAAGCGGCCTGCTGGGCTTCTACGAATTCGCGCTCAAAGGCAGCAATTTCTTCGGGGTAGTAGAACTCCACCATGTTCATGGTCTTGTTCACGCCCATCGGGAACAGGGTGGACACGGTCAATACATGCGGGTACCACTCCACCATGATGTGGGGGTAGTAGGTGAGCCAAATGGCGCCGTACTGCGGGGGCACATTGTTGCGGTAGCCCAGCAGGGCCTTGTGCCAGCGCTCATAGGTGGGGCTGCCGGCCTTACCGAGGCGGTTGGCCACGCCCACGGTCTGCACCGAGTAGTTGTCCTTGAACTCCCAGCGCAGGTCGTCGCAGGTCACAAACTGGCCCAAGCCGGGGTGGAAGGGGCCTACGTGGTAGTCCTCCAGGTACACCTCGATAAAAGTCTTCCAGTTGTAGTTGCACTCGTGCATTTCCACCTTGTCGAGCACATAGCCCTCAAAGCTCAGGTCGGCACGCGGGCCCAAGTTCGCCAGCTGGGCGGCCACATCCATACCGCCTTGGGCGCGGTGGTCTTCAAACAGCAGGCCGTTCCACTCTTGCAACTTGTAGTTGTTGAGGTTCAAGCACGGGTCGTGGGCAAAGTGGGGCGCGCCGATCAGCGTGCCGCTCTGGCTGCCGTTCTGGCCGGCATGGGCGCCGCTGTAAGTCCAGCGGTGCAGCGGGCACACGATGTTGCCGCTTTGCACCTGGTTACCGCTGTGGGTGAGCGAGCCACGGCCCTTGAGCATCACGGCTTGGCGGTGGCGGCAGACATTAGAGATCAGTTCAATGCCACCGGCATTGCGCACGAGGGCCCGGCCTTCTTTTTCTTGGGGCAGGGCGTAGTAGTCCCCGACGTGGGGGACGCTCAAAGAGTGCCCCACATAACGGGGCCCTTGCTGAAAGATACTTTGCATTTCAAGCGCATAGAGCGCCGGGTCAAAGTAGCTTGAAACTGGTAGTTGGCTGTTCGCCTGCTGCAGTTGAAGACTTAAATCAGACATGGGTGACCTGACCTAAAGACTCCCCACAGGGGGATGCACCATAGTGCGCGGTGAATGGGAGCCGGCCAGCCCAGATGCGGGTGGCCGGAAGCGGGAGGGACGATTGTACCCATCCTCCGCGCTAGGCGGCTGTCTCTAGTTCCGTTGGCGGCAGTCTGATGCGCCTAAAATTGCGCTTTGATTACAAGTACCTCTTTCATGCCCAAGGCCAGTACCCCCTCTCACGAAGCCCTGAAGCTGCCCCTCCCGGATACCTATGAAGCGTCCATGTTGGAGCTCGAAGCCTTGGTCGGCCGGCTCGAGTCCGGCGACCTGCCTTTGGACCAATTGCTCACCAGCTACCAGCGCGGTGCCGCGCTGTTGCAGCACTGCCGTGACAAGCTGCAAGCCGTGGAGGAGCAAATCAAGGTGCTCGACGACGGGGTCTTGAAGCCCTGGAAGCCGCAATGAGCGCAGAGGCCAACAACTTGAACGCTTTTGACCTGGACCTGTGGATGCGCGAGCGTCTGGACCGCGTGGAGCGCGCGCTGGACACCTGGATCACCGCAGAGGTACCCCAAGGCGAAGACCATGGCGCGCCGGCCGCGCTGGTCGATGCGATGCGCTACGCGGTGCTCGATGGTGGCAAGCGCTTGCGCCCATTGCTTGTTCTGGCCGCCCACGAGGCGGTGGCGCCGCTGGGGCACCAGTGTGATGCGGGTGCCTTACGGGCTGCCTGCGCGGTCGAGCTGATCCACGCCTATTCGTTGGTACACGACGACATGCCCTGCATGGACAACGACGTGTTGCGCCGCGGCAAGCCCACGGTGCATGTGCAGTTTGGTGAAGCCAGTGCCCTTTTGGCCGGTGACGCCTTGCAGGCCTTGGCCTTTGAGTTTCTGACCCCGCAAGACGGATCGGTGCCCTGTGTGGTGCAGGCCCGTTTGTGCGGCTTGCTGGCCCGAGCGGCCGGCAGTGCAGGCATGGCGGGCGGGCAGGCCATCGACCTGGCGAGTGTGGGTTTACCCCTCACCGAAAGCCAGTTGCGTGAAATGCATCAGCTCAAAACCGGTGCCTTGCTGCAGGGCAGTGTGGTGATGGGTGCGCAGTGCGCGCAACCCCCGGCGGATGTGCAGGCCGCACTGGAGGCCTATGGCGCTGCCATCGGTTTGGCGTTCCAGGTGGTCGATGACATTCTGGACGTGACGGCCGACTCGGCCACCCTGGGTAAAACCGCGGGCAAAGACGCAGACAACGACAAGCCCACTTATGTCTCCCTGATGGGGCTGGAAGCCAGCCGCCACTACGCACGCTCCCTCCATGAGCAAGCGCTGCAGGCGCTGCAAACCAGTGGTTTGCACAACACCGCCGCCTTGCAGGCCTTGGCCGGCATGGTGGTGGACCGGGCGTATTGAAAATGTAAAAAATGCCTCTGGCGCTCATGGAGTGTGCGCAAGTAGCTACTAAAAGAATAGCAAATGTCACCAAATAATCTCTCTGCAGCGCCCCTGTTGGCTACGATCAACGACCCCGCTGCCATGCGCCGTTTGCAGCGCCCGCAGCTGCAAGCCCTGGCCGACGAGCTGCGCCAGTTTTTGCTGCACAGCGTGGCCGGTACCGGTGGGCACTTGAGCTCCAACCTCGGTACTGTGGAGCTCACCGTCGCCCTGCACTATGTGTTCAACACGCCGAATGACCGGATCGTGTGGGATGTGGGTCACCAGACCTATCCGCACAAAATCTTGACCGGCCGGCGCGACCGGATGCAAAGCCTGCGCCAGTTCGGCGGGCTCTCCGGTTTTCCGCGCCGCGAGGAAAGCGAATACGACACCTTCGGTACCGCACACTCCAGCACCTCGATTTCTGCCGCGCTGGGCATGGCGCTTGCCTCCCGCATCAAGGGCGAAGACCGCTACTCCGTCGCCGTGATCGGCGATGGCGCCATGACGGCTGGCATGGCGTTTGAGGCCATGAACAATGCAGGCGTCGAAGACTGCCGCCTGCTCGTGATCTTGAACGACAACGACATGAGCATCAGCCCGCCCGTGGGTGCGCTCAATCGCTACCTGGCCCAGCTGATGAGTGGTCAGTTTTATGCAGCCGCCAAAAATGTGGGCAAGAGCGTGCTCAAGGGCGCCCCCCCCTTGTTTGAGCTGGCCAAGCGGCTGGAAGAACACGCCAAAGGCATGGTGGTTCCAGCGACCTTGTTTGAGAAGTTCGGGTTCAACTACATCGGCCCGATCGATGGCCACGACCTTGACTCCCTGATCCCGACGCTGGAAAACATCAAGCACCTTAAGGGGCCCCAGTTCCTGCACGTGGTGACCAAGAAGGGCCAGGGCTACAAGTTGGCCGAGGCCGATCCGGTCGCCTACCACGGCCCCGGCAAGTTTGATCCTGCGGTGGGGCTGGTCAAGCCCGCCACACCGGGCAAAACCACCTTCACCCAGGTTTTCGGCCAGTGGCTGTGCGATACCGCTGCGGTCGATGAGCGTTTGGTGGGCATTACCCCCGCCATGCGTGAAGGATCTGGCATGGTCGAATTTGAAAAACGCTTTCCTGCGCGCTATTTCGATGTCGGCATTGCGGAGCAGCACGCGGTGACCTTTGCCGGCGGGCTGGCAACCGAAGGGCTCAAGCCGGTGGTGGCGATTTACTCCACCTTTTTGCAGCGCGCCTATGACCAGCTGATCCACGACGTGGCCCTGCAAAATCTGCCGGTGGTGTTTGCACTGGACCGCGCAGGCTTGGTGGGTGCTGATGGGGCAACCCACGCCGGCGCCTATGACATTCCGTTTTTGCGCTGCGTTCCCAATATGAGCATTGCCTGCCCGGCCGACGAAAACGAGTGCCGCCAGCTGCTCAGCACCGCGTTTGCCCAGAATCACCCGGTAGCCGTGCGCTACCCGCGCGGCAGTGGTGCCGGTGTGCCGGTGTCGGCGTCTTTGGAAGGCCTGCCCTTCGGCAAAGGCGAAATCCGCAAGCAAGGTAGCGAGATCGCGATTCTGGCCTTCGGCACCTTGCTCCACCCGGCGCTGGCTGCTGCAGAGGCACTGGGCTTGACGGTGGTCAACATGCGCTGGGCCAAGCCCTTGGATGTTGATTTGTTGCTGCAAATCGCGGCCACCCACAGTGCGCTGGTCACGGTGGAAGAGGGCGCCACCATGGGGGGCGCAGGCTCTGCCGTGATGGAAGCCCTGCATGCCGCCGGTGTGAACTTGCCAGTGCTGCAACTGGGCCTGGCCGACGAGTTCATTGAGCACGGCGACCCGGCGCATTTGTTGCGTTTGCAGGGCTTGGATGCGGCAGGTATTCAAGCGTCGATTCGCCAGCGTTTTGGTCCTTTGCTGACCCATTTGGTAGGCATTGTGTGAGCTGGCAGTCATCCCCGCACACGAGGCTCGTCGCCAGGCTTGCAAGAAGCTGAAGACCCCGTGTGCCGAGGGCACTTGCCGAGGGAAAACCCCCACGATTGACGGCACCCGCCTTCCTACAATCGCGCTTGACTATCAGAGTCCTTGAGGGGCGACACTATCGCCCTCCAAGCTGGTTACAACACAATTACCGGAGTAAAGCGAATGGATCGTCGTTCAATTATCAAAAACGCAGGTATCGCCGGCGTCTTGGCTGCAGGTGCAGCCCCCGCAGTGCATGCGCAGGCCGCCATCCGTTGGCGCTTGGCTTCCAGCTTCCCGAAGGCGCTGGACACTATTTTTGGCGCAGCTGAGCTGTTCGCAAAACATGTGAAGGAAATGTCGGGCGGCAAGTTCGAAATCTCCGTGCACGCTGCCGGCGAAATCGCCCCGGCGTTCGGCGTGGTGGATGCGGTGCAGCAAGGCTCCTTGGAGTGTGCCCACACAGCGCCTTACTACTTCTTTGGCAAGAACGAAGCCTTTGCACTGGGTTGCGCGATTCCTTTCGGCTTGAACAGCCGCCAGATGACTGCTTGGATGTACCAAGGCAACGGTTTGAAGCTGATGCGCGAGTTCTACGCCAAGTACAACATCGTCAACTTCCCCATGGGGAACACGGGCGCGCAAATGGGCGGCTGGTACCGCAAGGAAATCAAGTCGGTAGCTGACTTGAAGGGACTGAAGTTCCGCACCGGCGGTTTCCCCGGACGCGTGATGGAAAAGTTGGGTGTGGTTCCACAAAACATCCCTGGCGGTGAAATCTACACCTCGCTGGAAAAAGGTACGATCGACGCCGCCGAGTGGATTGGCCCTTACGATGACCAGAAGCTTGGCTTCAACAAGGTGGCTCCTTACTACTACTACCCCGGCTGGTGGGAAGGCGGTCCTCAGTTGGACCTGTTCATCAACGACAAAGCCTTCGCGGCACTGTCCCCTGAAAACAAGGCCATCGTCAACAATGCAGCGGCATACGCTCACGTGGACATGCAAGCCAAGTACGATGCCCGCAACCCTGCCGCCCTCAAGCAATTGGTAGGCGGTGGTACCAAGCTGCGTCCTTTCCCCAACGACGTGCTGGTGGCAGCGTTCAAGGCTTCGGAGGAAACTTACGCCGAGTTGAACGACAAGAACGAAGACTGGAAGAAGATTTACGCCGACTACTCCAAGTTCCGCGCAGAGTCCAACCTCTGGTTCCGCTTCACTGAAGCGAAATTCGATTCCTTCATGCAAGCGCAGAAGCTGTAAGCAGGGATCCGATCGAAAAAAAACCGCGCTTTGGCGCGGTTTTTTTTCGTCTCTGGGAGAAAAGCTAGTTCGATGTGTGTGGATCGCGTAGCGCTGCCAGCATCAACTCCAAGCGCTTGAATTCATCGAGCATCGCCGGGCTGGCGGCATAGAAGATACAGAGTTTGCCACTGAAGTTCTTGGTGTACAGACGCGGCGCAAACAACCATTCCAGTCCCTTCAGTCGGATGACCTTGGCATAGGCCAAGTTGTCGAGATCGAGCCTCTTGGTCCACATCCAAGACTGTTCTATGGCTGTCGGGCTCAAGCGGGTGGTACCCATGATCACAAACCAGACGGTGTAAGCCATCAAGCCCCACGGCAGCCAGAGCCAGCTGACGACATCGATAGTGCTTTGTGTGTTCTTGGCCATCTGATGCATCTGGAAGGCCCACAGGCCTGCCGCGATGAGTAGCACCAAGGCGATGACTTTGAACACCGGGCTGTAGGCGGGGGATTGCGTAGCGCCATCACGCGGGGTGAATGCAAGTCTTGCCGCTGGCGCTGTAGGCGCTGCGGGCTCTGGGGGCATGTAGCTCATGACAGGTTTCCTCAAAATAAAAGGCCCCGGCTCGCAAGTCGGGGCCTGCCCCTTACGGGGAGTGGGTGTCGAAAGACTTATTTCTTAAACAATTCGTCGAGCTTTTTCTGCTCTTCTTCCGCCGCTTTGTCGGCAGCTTCCGCAGCGGTAGGGGCTGTTTCACCGGCTTTGAGTTCTAAAGCCGGAGCCACTTCCTCTGTGGGCATTTCGATCACGACTTTGTCGATATCGATCTCCACCTTCTCGTCCAGGAACATGGTGACTGACTGGGGTACAAAAATCACGACCACCACCAGGATGATCTGCATGATCACCCACGGGATGGAGCCCAGGTAAATGTCGTTGGACAACACGGGCTTGGAAATACGCTTGTCCTTGAACAGCGTGTCAGCAATACCTCGCAAATAGAAGAGGGCGAAGCCGAAGGGCGGATGCATGAAACTGGTTTGCAGGTTCACACACAACAACACGCCGAACCAGATCAGGTCGATGCCCATTTTGTCGGCCACTGGGGCCAGCATGGGCACGATGATGAAGGCGATTTCAAAGAAGTCCAGGAAGAACGCCAGGAAGAACACAAAGATGTTCACCACAATCAGGAAGCCCACCTGCCCGCCGGGCAGGCCGGTCAGCAAATGCTCGACCCACTTGGCGCCGTCTACGCCTTGGAACACCTGGCTGAAAACGCGCGAACCAATCAGGATGAACACCACCATGGCCGTCAGGCGCATGGTGCCGGCCATGGCTTCCCAGATCAGGGCAGGCGTCAGGCGTTTGGACATGGCGGCCAGAATCAGGGCGCCCACGACGCCCATGGCGCCGGCTTCGGTTGGCGTAGCAATGGCGGTGTCCTGGAAGGGCAGGCCACCCATGGAACCCAGCACTGCAAAAATAAGCACTGCGGAAGGAATGATGCCGCGCAGGCATTTGGACCACAAAGCCCAACCGTCCATCGTGCGTTCGCTTCTCGGAATGCCTGGCAGATACGAAGGCTTGATGCGGGACAGCGCGAAGGTGTAGGCTGCAAACATCAGCACTTGCAGGATGGAGGGGCCCCAAGCACCCTTGTACATGTCACCCACAGGCTTGCCCAACTGGTCTGCCAGCACCACCAGCACCAGCGAAGGCGGCACCAACTGGGTGATGGTGCCGGAGGCAGCCAACACGCCGGTGGCGTAACGCATGTTGTAGTTGTACTTCATCATCACCGGCAGGGAGATCAGCGCCATGGCGATCACTTGACCGGCCACGGTGCCGGTAATGGCGCCGAGGATAAAGCCCACGATGATCACCGAGTAGCCGACGCCGCCACGCACAGGGCCAAAGAGCTGGCCCATGGAGTCCAGCATGTCTTCGGCCAGGCCGCACTTCTCGAGGATGGTGCCCATGAAGGTGAAAAACGGAATGGCCAGCAGCAGCTCATTGTTCAGAATCGAGAACAACGAGATGGGCAGGTTACCCATGAAGGCGGCAGGAAACCAACCCATCTCAATGGCGTAAAAGCCGCTGGCCAAGCCCAGCGCTGCGAGCGAGAAGGCGACCGGAAAGCCGATCAACATAATCACTACTAGGCCCGCGAACATCAGCGGGGGGAAATGTTCCATTTGCATAAGTGAATCCAGTGTGTCTTGTAGGGTGCGAAGCTTTGAAGGCGCAGGGAGTGCGGCTTATTGCAAAGGTTTTTCGTAATGCGTGTCCATGGCAAATTTGCCTTGCAGATAGCCCACGCGTTTGATGATTTCTGACAAGCCCTGGAGCCACACCATGGCAAAGCCGATGGGCATCGCCAGTACCGCGGGCCAACGGATCAGGCCACCGGCGTTTTGCGACATTTCACCCGACACGTAAATACCCCAGAAATATTGGGAGGTGAGGTAGGCCAACAGGCCGATCACTGGCAAGAGAAAAAAGACCAGACCGAAGATATCGACATAGACCGGGCGGTTGCCCTTGAGTTTTCCATAAATCAAATCAACCCGGACGTGTTCATTGACCTTCAACACAAAGGGCGCGCCCACCATCACGGTGTAGGCAAACAGGTACCACTGGATTTCAATCATTCCATTGGAAGTGATGTCCAGTCCGTAGCGGACAAAGGCGTTGCCGGCGCTGATCATCGCGGCCAGCAGTACGGTCCACGAGGCGACTGTGCCCAGCTTTTCGCTGATCCAGTCTATGCCAGCGGCAAATTTCAAAAGAGCATTCACAAGCAGTCTCCAGTAGGTCTTGTATGAGTAGGGATGGTGCCCTAAAACCCCTGAAGAAAGCCTGACGTATCGACCTAGTGTTTACCCTAAAGGCAGGGAACTTCAGTCCGCACTTTGACGATTTTTTGGTGAAAACGTGCTTGGGCGCTTATGGATCATGCGCGTAGTGCTATAAAAAAAGTAGCGCTGCGCATGCCCGCAACCGTCAGAAACAGCGAGCCGAGCAAATGCACACTGGCGGTACCCAAGGCCAGCGCATAACGTTGTTGCCCCAACATGGCTACCACCTCTGCAGAGAAGCTGGAGAAGGTGGTCAGTGCCCCCAAAAAACCGGTGACGAGCGCCAGGCGCCAGGCCGGGTCCAGTTGCGGCATGGCCTGAAAGACGGCCACACAAATGCCGATCAAATACCCGCCGATTAGGTTGGCCGCCAGGGTGCCCCAAGGCAGCACCGTGCCCGCCGTGGCCACCGGATTCAGCCAGAGGCCCAGTTGCCAGCGCGCCAGCGCACCGGTGCAAGCCCCCAAACAGATGGCGACGACTGACAGCATCATTTTTCTGGCGCTGCGAAGGCGGCGCCGTTGACTGTCAGCCCTTGGCTGGATAGTTTGGTGGCAGTTGGTGGCTTGATGCCTTTGACCCGGGCCATGAAGTCGCTCCAGTCCTGAAAGGCGCCGCTCTCACGGGCTTTCAAAATGCGGGCGGTGCTGCTGGGGCCAAGGCCGCGCAAGCCATCGAGTTGCGCCTCGGTGGCTTGGTTCAGTTCCAGTGCGTGGGCTGCGGTCATCCCCAGCAGCAACACGGCCAAAAGGCTGCGTGCTCCGCGCTGAAGGCGGGTGCGTGCGGTCACGTGGCTCATCGGCGGCTCCAGTGCGGTTGTCAGGCTTTGCGGCTGGCGAGCCAGTCCACATACCGGCTCACGCCGGTTTGCACATCGGCAAACTGGTGGTCGCAGCCGGTCGCGCGCAGGGCGGTCAGGTCGGCTTGGGTGTAGCACTGGTATTTGCCGCGCAGCGCATCCGGGAAGGGCACGTACTCCACCAGCCCTTGCTGGGCGATGTCATCCAATGGCAATGCGGATTCGCCGCGCAGGCGTCGCATGGCATTGACCACCGAGCTGGCTACGTCGTTGAAGGGCTGTGCACGGCCGGAGCCGAGGTTGAAAATGCCGCTTTGGGCCGGATGGTCGAAGAACCAGAGGTTGACCGCCACCACATCGTCAATGAACACAAAGTCGCGCATCTGGCCGCCTTGCGGGTAGCCACCGTATTCGCCGAAGAGCTTGACCTTGCCTTCCGCATTGAACTGGTTGAATTGGTGGAAGGCCACACTGGCCATGCGACCCTTGTGCTGCTCGCGTGGGCCGTAGACGTTGAAATAACGGAAGCCCACCACCTGGTGGGTGCGGCCGGCCTTGGTGCGCTCAAAATTCGCACCACATTCACGGCGCATGCGTTGATCGAACAGCAGCTTGGAATAGCCATACACATTGAGCGGCGCCTCAAAGGCGGGGTCTTCGCGGAAGGTGTCGGAGCCGCCATAAGTGGCGGCACTCGATGCATACAGCAGCCGGGCGCCACGCTTCTGGCAGGCTTGGAACAGGTGCCAAGACAGCGTGTAGTTGTTGGCCATCATGTACTTGCCGTCTTGTTCCATGGTGTCGCTGCAGGCGCCTTCATGGAACACCGCCTCGACCTGGCCGTAGTGGCCGGCAGCGAACTCGTCGTAGAAGGTGTCTATGTCGACATAGTCAGCAATCTTGAGGTCCACCAGGTTGCGGAATTTGTCACCTTGCTTGAGGTCGTCGACCGCAATGATGTCGGTCATGCCGCGGGCATTGAGCCCGGCAATGATGTTGCTGCCAATGAAACCGGCCGCGCCGGTGACCACGATGCGTGTCATACAAAAAGCTCCTCATAAGACACCGTTGCGGTGCCGAATTTACCCACCACAATGCCGCCCGCCCGGTTGGCTAGGGGCACGGCGTCGCGCAAGCGCATCCCTGCGCCCACCAGGGTGGCCATGGTGGCGATCACGGTATCGCCTGCGCCGGTGACATCAAATACTTCCCGCGCTTGGGCGCTGACATGCAGATGGCCGTCGGCATCAAACAGGGTCATGCCTTCCTCGCTGCGGGTGAGCAACACGGCATCGAGTTGCAGTTGCTGGCGCAAGGCGTGCACTTTGGTGTGCAGCTCGTCTTCGGTGGCCCACGCGCCGATCACTTGTTGCAACTCTGCGCGGTTGGGCGTGATCACGGTGGCCTGCTGGTAGCGCGAATAGTCGCTGCCCTTGGGGTCAATAAAAATCGGCTTGCCTGCCGCACGGGCTCCGGCAATCATGTCGCTCACATGAGCGAGGCCGCCCTTGCCGTAGTCGGAGAACAAAATCGCGTCGTGCTCCGCCAACAGCCGGGTGAAGGTAGCTGTCTGGGTCGCCAGGACTTCGTTTTTCGGGGTGTTTTCAAAATCCAGCCGGATCAGTTGTTGTTGGCGCCCGATGACCCGCAGCTTGACCGTGGTCTTGAGGTCGGAGTCCCGCCCGAAGTGGGTGCGGATACCGGTTTTGGCGACCAGGGCCTCCAGCTTGTGGCTGGCTTCGTCGTTGCCCACGACGGTCAACAGCGAAGCCTGTGCACCCAAGGTGGCGGCATTGAAGGCCACGTTGGCGGCACCGCCACAGCGTTCTTCTTCATGGGTGATGCGCACCACGGGTACCGGCGCTTCGGGGGAAATGCGATCCACTGCGCCGTACCAGTAGCGGTCCAGCATCACATCGCCAACGACCAGCACGCGGGAGGCGGAGAGTTTGTTTTTTGTCATGCTCATAGGGTTAAAGCTCTTCGACCCGCCGTGCCGGGTAGCTGTCCCAAGCTTGGCAGCCCGGGCATTGCCAGAAGTGCACCTTGGCTTCGAAGCCACAGGCGGCACAGCGGTAGCGGGTCAGGGGTTTGACGGCGTGGTCCAGTGCCCGTTGCACCTGGGGGTGAAAGGCTTCGCGCTCCAGTTTTTCACCGGCAATCCATTTGGTGGCGGCGACCAGTGAAGGCTCTTTTTCGAGGTGGCGTGCATACCAGTCACGTGCGGTGGGGGTGAGTTCGCTGCTGCTTGCTTCCAGGGTCACGATGGCGTCCAGCACATCGAGCGATGGCACATCGAGATAGGTGCTTTTGAGCAGGGCCAGCGTGGCTTCGCCTTCGCCGGCTGCCAAGGCGCTCTGCGCCAGCAGTGGTGCGATCAAAGGGATGGCCGCGGGGGCTGCGTACAAGGCTTCTGTGAGCGTTTTCCAAGCCTTGGCAGCCTGGCCTGAGCGTGTCCATAGCGCTGCCAAATCCATCCGCGGGCGGGGAACTTGCGGGGCACTCGCAATGGCTTGCTCCAGCAATGCGCGGGCGGCTGACTCATCGCCTTGGGCAAGCAGGGTGGCAGCTTGCTCGCAGAGGTAGTGCGCCAAGCGACCGGTGAAGCTGCCTTGGCCGGACGCTTCGAGTTTGCGTGCGATGCCAGCGGCGTGTTCCCAGTCGCGCGAGCGTTCGTAGTTGGCCAAGAGTGCCAAGCGGGCTTGCGCCTCAAAACGGGTGCCTTCGAGTTTGAGCAGGGCCTCTTCGGCGCGATCCAGCAGACCAGCTTTCAGGTAGTCCAGCGCCAGGGCGTGTTGGGCCCGGTGCTGGTCGTCCTGGCTCAGGTCGCCCCGAGACAGCAGGTGTTGGTGCACACGTACCGCACGCTCATACTCGCCCCGGCGGCGAAACAGGTTGCCCAAAGCGAAGTGCAGTTCCGAGGTGTCGGGGTCGCTTTGGACCGCCTCAATAAAGGCGTCAATCGCCTGGTCTTGCTGTTCGTTGAGCAGGAAGTTCAAGCCCTTGAAATAGGCTTTGGGGGCTTGCCGGTTTTCGATGCGCAATTGGCGCAAATCCAAACGGGAAGCGAGCCAGCCAAGCACGAAGGCAATAAGCAGGCCGATCAGCAGTAGCGAAATATCAAAGTCCATGCGGGGGCACTAAAGGCAGTGCATTGGATTCGGCGGCAAGCGTGGCGCGTGCGGAGTCTGCATCAGAGCGGGCCCGGCGGGCCGCTTTGCGGTGCCGCCACCAGCGGGGCACCATGCCCAAGACACCGATCAACAAACCGGCTGCAAAGGCACACAGCACGACAAGCACCATGGGCGCTGTCCATCGCGTACCGAAGAAAAAATACACGGTCACATCGCCTTGGTTATTCAGGGCGAAAGCGAACAGGGTAAAAAAAATGGCCGCTTTAAGTAGCCACTTAAAGAGCCATGCGATCTGTTTCATTGATCTCCTCGTTGTCGAGGGATTCTACTCAGGGTTTTGCCTTGGATTCCAGCTCTGCGGTACGGGTATCCACTGCTTCGCGGAGCGCTTTGCCCGGCTTGAAGTGAGGGACTCGTTTCTCAGGAATGGCAACGCTCTCGCCACTGCGCGGATTGCGGCCCATGCGGGGCGGGCGGCGATTGATGGAGAAGCTGCCAAATCCGCGGATTTCGATGCGGTGACCTCGAACCAATGCGTCGTTCATCGCATCCAGAATAGCCTTGACGGCGAATTCGGCATCGCGGTGCGTCAATTGCCGGAAGCGGTCGGCCAGTTCTTCAACAAGGTCAGAGCGGGTCATAGCGGTTTACACAGAATATACGAAGAAAAAACGACCGGTGCAGTGAAGCAACCGGTCGTTCAATCAGGTCAGCAACAACAGATTAGTTGTTGTTGTCCAGCTTGGCGCGCAACAAAGCGCCCAGGCTGGTGGTACCAGCGGAGCCGGTGTTCTGGTTCAGGGATTGCATGGCTTCGTTCTGGTCAGCCATGTCCTTGGCCTTGATGGACAACTGGATGTTGCGGGTCTTGCGATCCACGTTCACCACCACAGCAGTCACTTCGTCGCCTTCTTTCAGCACGTTGCGAGCGTCTTCAACGCGGTCGCGGCTGATTTCGGAAGCACGCAGGTAGCCCAGGATGTCGTCGCCCAGATCGATTTCAGCGCCCTTGGCGTCCACGGTCTTGACCTTACCGGTAACGGTCTGGCCCTTGTCGTTCACGGACACGAAAGTGGTGAAAGGATCGGAATCCAACTGCTTGATACCCAAGGAGATGCGCTCGCGGTCCACGTCCACGGCCAACACGATGGCTTCCACTTCTTGGCCCTTCTTGAATTCGCGCACGGCGGTTTCGCCGGATTCGTTCCAAGACAGGTCAGACAGGTGCACCAGGCCGTCGATACCGGCAGCCAGACCCACGAACACGCCGAAGTCGGTGATCGACTTGATCGGGCCCTTCACGCGGTCGCCGCGCTTGGTGTTCTGAGCAAATTCTTGCCATGGGTTGGCCTTGCACTGCTTCATGCCCAAGGAGATACGACGCTTGTCTTCGTCGATTTCCAGAACCATGACTTCGACTTCGTCACCCAGGGCAACGATCTTGGAAGGAGCCACGTTCTTGTTGGTCCAGTCCATTTCGGACACGTGCACCAAACCTTCGATTCCGGGTTCGAGTTCCACAAACGCGCCGTAGTCGGCGATGTTGGTGATCTTGCCGAACATGCGGGTACCTTGTGGGTAGCGGCGGTTCACGCCCATCCATGGGTCGTCGCCCATCTGCTTCAGACCCAGGGACACGCGGTTCTTTTCGGTGTCGAACTTCAGGATCTTGGCAGTGATTTCCTGACCGGCTGTCACCACTTCGGATGGGTGACGGACGCGGCGCCATGCCATGTCAGTGATGTGCAACAGGCCGTCGATACCGCCCAGGTCCACGAACGCACCGTATTCGGTGATGTTCTTGACCACGCCTTGCACCACAGAACCTTCTTTGAGGGTGTGCATCAGCTTGGCGCGCTCTTCGCCCATGGAGGCTTCCACCACAGCGCGGCGGCTCAGCACCACGTTGTTGCGCTTGCGGTCCAGCTTGATAACCTTGAATTCCAAGGTCTTGTTTTCGTACGGAGACAGGTCCTTGGTAGGACGTGTGTCGACCAAGGAACCGGGCAAGAATGCGCGGATGCCGTTGACCAGAACGGTCAGGCCGCCCTTGACCTTGCCGGAAGTGGTACCAGTCACGAATTCGCCGGATTCCAGGGCCTTTTCCAGGCTCATCCAGGAAGCCAGACGCTTGGCCTTGTCACGGGACAGGATGGTGTCGCCGTAGCCGTTTTCGACGGAGTCGATAGCCACCGACACGAAGTCGCCCACTTGGACTTCGATTTCGCCCTTGTCGCTCTTGAATTCTTCGATTGGCACGTAGGCTTCAGACTTGAGGCCGGCGTTGACAACGACGAAGCTGTGCTCGATGCGGACGACTTCAGCGGTGATCACTTCACCGGTGCGCATTTCCGAGCGTTGTAGCGATTCTTCAAATAGGGCTGCGAAAGATTCAGACATGTGTTTTGCGGTTTGCACCGCGGGGTTAAGTTGTTGAACCCCGTCGCTCTTGGTGTGAACCGGTGCGCTGGCGCGCGATGAGAGCGATGGGGGCCAGTTTGCTTTTCAGGCCGGGGCTAGAAAGGCTGTTTGCTCTGCCACCAGTCCAGCACGGTTTGAACAGACGTATCGACTGTCAATTCCGAGTTATCAAGCAACAAGGCATCTTGTGCCGGCTTCAAAGGGGCGACGGTGCGGGAGGAGTCCCGTGCGTCGCGAGCCTCTAAGTCAGCGCGAAGACTGTCGAGTGTAGCGGGAATCCCCTTTGAAATCAACTGTTTAAGCCTGCGCTCCGCACGGCATGCGGCGCTGGCGGTGAGGTAGACCTTCAAAGCGGCTTCCGGAAAAATTACGGTGCCCATGTCACGGCCATCTGCCACCAAGCCGGGCAGCTGCCGGAAATTGCGCTGCAAGTCGATGAGTGCCGACCGTACTGCTGGGAACGCGGAGACCTTGGAGGCGTTCATGCCGGATTCTTCGGTGCGGATCATCTCGCTGACGTCTTCGTTGCCGAGCCAGATATGGCTGCCTTCGAAATGAATCGGCAATGTGTTGAGCAGAGCCACAATCGCGGCTTCGTTGGCGATGTCCAGGGCGATACCCGCGCGGGTGGCGGCCAGCCCAGTGATTCGGTAGAGCGAGCCGGAGTCCAAAAAGTGGTAACCCAGCTTCTCAGCCAGTACCGCAGCCAAGGTGCCTTTGCCGGATGCGGTGGGGCCGTCGACACAAATCACCGGAATGGAGGATGTTGCGGATGACGCGACCGAGAACAGGGTTTCAAAATAATCAGGGAAGGTCTTGGCGACGCATTTCGGGTCCTCAATGCGCAGCTGCACGCCGGCAGGATTGAATGCGGCCAGTGAAAAACACATGGCGACGCGGTGGTCGTCATAGGTGTGGATGCAGGCGGGTTTCCAGTCTTGCAAGCTCGCAGGTGGGGTGACTTGAATAAAGTCAGCACCTTCGACCACGCTGGCGCCGAGCTTGCGCAGCTCTGTGGCCATGGCGGCTATGCGGTCGGTCTCTTTGACACGCCAGCTGGCAATGTTGCGCAGGGTGGTGGTGCCGTCGGCATAGAGCGCCATTACCGCGAGGGTCATGGCCGCATCGGGGATGTGGTTGCAGTCGAGGTCGATGGCTTTCAGGGGCCAAGCGCCGCGTTGGATATGCAGCCAATTCGGGCCGCTGTCGATTTTTGCGCCCATGGCTTGGGCGGCTTCCATGAAGCGGATATCGCCCTGAATGGAGTCCGCTCCGACGCCTTGCACCTTGATGCCATTTTGGCCGTCAGCCGCCGTGGATATTGCGCCTAGTGCTATGAAATAGCTAGCGCTAGAGGCGTCCGCCTCGACATGGATGTCTCCGGGCGAGCGCAGCTTGGCGCCTGCAGGAATAGTGAAACGCTGCCATTCGTCACGTTGGACCTGCACGCCAAAGCGCGCCAGCAGGTTCAAGGTGATCTCGATGTAGGGGCGGGAAATCAGCTCGCCCACCACCTCAATTACGATGTCTTTGGTGGCCACTAGAGGTAGGGCCATCAGGAGGGCGGTCAAAAACTGGCTGGATACATCACCGCGCACCTGGATAGGCGCGTCAAGCTTCAACGCTGGCATGCCCAGCTTGAGCGGTGGATAACCGTCGTTGCCCAGATAGTCAATGGCGCAGCCCAGTTGGCGCAGTGCATCCACCAGATCGCCAATCGGCCGCTCGTGCATGCGTGGCACGCCGCTGAGTTCAAAGTCGCCGCCGACCACCGCCAGAGCAGCGGTCAATGGCCGCATGGCGGTACCGGCATTGCCTAAAAATAGTTTGGCGGAGCCATTGGGCAGTTTGCCTGCCAGTCCGGTAATGCACACGGTGGTGCCCGACTCTTCCACCAGGCACCCGAGGGTGCGCAGGGCGATCAGCATGACGCGGGTGTCGTCCGAGTCCAGCAGGTCGTGAATCGTGGTGGTGCCCTCGCTCATGGCGGCGAGCAGCAGCACGCGATTAGAGATACTTTTCGAGCCGGGGAGGGTGACCGCCCCGGCGGCATGGACCAAGGGGGGCAGGTCGAGGAAAACGGTAGAAAACATTATTTGTTGAGCTTGGTGGCCATGGTCCAGTTGGCGCGTGTGTGGCTGGCTTGTTCAATCAGCCCCTCGAGTGCATCGGCGTTGCCGCTGGAGATCATCAACTCCATGGCCTGGAGTGTGCGTTGGAAGATTTTGCTTTGTTCGAGCAACTCTTCACGGTTGGAGATCATGATGTCGCGCCAGATTTTGGGATCGCTGGCCGCAATGCGGGTGAAGTCGCGAAAGCCGGGCCCGGCCAAGGATAAATAGTCTTTGCCCTGCGGCTGTCCTTGGATGCCGTTCATCAAGGCAAATGCAATCAGGTGGGGCAGGTGGCTCACGGCGGCAAACGCAGCGTCGTGCTGTTCGGGAGACATCTTCAAAACCCTGCACCCCAGAGCAGACCAGACATCGACCGCCTTTTGCAGTTGCGTGGTCAATGTGCGTTCGATGGGGGTCAGAATGATTTGCTTGCCGGCGTAAAGGTCGGGGTCGGCATGCTCCACGCCGGAGAGTTCTTTGCCGGCAATCGGGTGGGCCGGCACGAACGAGCCGATGTGCTCGCGCAAGCCACGGCGGCCTGCATCGATCACATCGCGTTTGGTGGAGCCCACATCCATGATCAGCATGTTGGGGGTGACCAGGTGCTTGATGGCCTTGAAGGTCGATTCGGTCGCAGACACGGGGACCGCAATCAGCACAATGTCGGCACCGGACACGGCCAGCAGTGCTGAAGGCGCCTCGATGTCGATCACGCCCAACTGGCGCGCACGTTCGGTGGTGGAGGGGGATTTGCTGTAGCCCACCACCCGTTTGACGAGTCCGGCCCGCTTCAATGCCAGAGCGAACGAGCCGCCCATCAAACCGCAACCAATCAGACCGAGTTGTTCAAACATAAATGGTGTCCTGCAGTCGGCTCAGTCTGCCAAGGGGTAGGTGCCCAGCACCTTGTAAAAAGCGCAGAGTCCGGCAAGGTCTTTCAGCGCAGCAGTCACATGGGGCTGCGATGGGTGACCCTGCAAATCGATGTAGAAGTAATACTCCCACTGGCCGCTGCGGGCCGGACGGGACTCAAACCGGGTCATGGAAACACCATGCTGCTTGAGCGGCACCAACATGTCGTGCACTGCGCCCGGCTTGTTGGGCACCGACACCACCAAGCTGGTGCAGTCCTTGCCGGAGGCTTGCGGCGCGGGCAACACACTGGGCAGGCACACCACCACAAAGCGGGTGCGGTTGAAGGCTTCGTCTTGAATGGCGTGTGCGGCGGTGTGCAGGCCGAATTCGGAGCCCGCACGCTCACTTGCGATGCCCGCCCAAGCGGGGTTGGTGGCAGCGAGGCGTGCACCCTCGGCATTGCTCGACACCGCGCGGCGTTCCGCATGGGGTAAGTGTGTGCTCAGCCATTGCTGGCATTGCGCCAAGGCTTGCGGGTGCGCGAGTACCACTTCAATGCCCTCCAGCGAGGCAGTGGTGCGAAGCAGGTGGTGGCGCACTAGCAGGCTGATCTCGCCCACGATGTGCAGCGGCGAGTTCAGCAGCAGATCCAGCGAGCGGGTCACGACGCCTTCCGTACTGTTTTCCACGGGCACCACGCCAAACTCGGCAGAACCTGCGGTGGCGGCGTGGAACACCTCGTCAAAATTGGCGCAGGGTACGTGGGTGATGCTGGAGCCGAAAAAGCGCAGGGCGGCTTCTTCACTGAATGTGCCTTTGGGGCCCAAGTAGGCCACGCGCTGCGGTGCTTCCAGCGCCCGGCAGGCCGACATGATTTCGCGCCAGATCACCGCGACGCTGCTGTTCTTGAGCGCGCCGTCGTTGGCGGATTGCAAGGTCTGAATGACCTGGGCTTCGCGCTCGGGGCGGAACACCGCAGAGCCTTCCACCTTTTTGACTTCGCCCACCTCGTTGGCCAAGGCCGCACGGCGGTTCAGCAGGGTGAGGAGCTCGATGTCCAGGGCGTCGATCAAGACGCGGAGTTCGGGGAGTGTTCGTGCCATGGTGCGCCTCAGCCGTGGGTGCGTTCAAACTCTTGCATGTACTGGACGAGTGCCTGCACGCCCTCGAGCGGAATCGCGTTGTAAATGCTGGCCCGCATGCCACCGACCGACTTGTGCCCCTTGAGTTGCAAAAGGCCGGCCTCTTTGGCGCCCGCCAGGAAGGCGTCGTTGAGGCTTTCGTTGCGCAAAAAGAAGGGCACGTTCATGCGGGACCGCGCATTGCGCGCTACGCCGTTCATGTAAAAGCCGGTCGCGTCAATCGCGCCGTACAGCAACTCGGCTTTGGCGATGTTACGGGCTTCCATGGCGGCCACGCCCCCTTGGCGCTTGAGCCACTTGAACACCAACCCGGCGATGTAGATCGAATAGGTGGGCGGGGTGTTGTACATCGAGCCGTTGTCGGCAACAGTTTTGTAGTCAAACGCGCTGGGGCAGATCGGCAAGGCATGGCCCAGCAGGTCTTCGCGCACTACCACCAGTGTCAGGCCGGCGGGGCCGAGGTTCTTTTGGGCACCACCAAACGCCAGACCCACGCGGCTCCAGTCCACCGGACGCGACGCGACATGGGAAGAGAAGTCAATGACCAATTCGGCTTCGGAGCCTAGCGCCTTCAGATCGGGCAGGCTCTGGAATTCGATGCCATGGATGGTTTCGTTGCTGCAGATGTGCACATAGCTGGCGTTATCCCGCAAATCCCAGCTTGCGGCAGGAGGGATGGCGGTAAAGCCATCTGCCTTGCTGCTGGCCGCAATGTGGTTGCTGCAGTATTTGCCAGCTTCCTTGAACGATTTTTCGCTCCAACTGCCTGTCAACACAAAGTTGGCAGCGCCTTGGCCTTTGCCGGCGCGCAGCCCGCTCAAGTTCAGCGGCACGATCGCGTTTTCGGCCAATCCACCACCTTGCATGAACAGAATCTTGAAGTTGGCCGGTACCGCCAACAACTCTCGCAAATCCGCTTCAGCAGCCTCGTAAATGCTCAGGAACTCTTTGCCGCGGTGGCTCATTTCCATGACGCCCATGCCGCTTAAACGGCCTTGGGCATCGGGCCAATTCAGCATTTCGGCGGCGGCTTGTTCCAGCACTTCAGCCGGCATGGCGGCCGGTCCGGCCGAAAAGTTGTAAGGACGTTGCATCAGTGGCTTATCAATCAAATCGAGCTCTAGCGCTTATAGGACGTGCGTGGTTAGCTATCAAAATGATAGTTACTCGGCTGCGGATGCGTCTCCGTCTGTACCGGCTGCCGCATCTTCCGCACCCTCTGCTGCTTCGGGAGCATCCGATGGGTTGGCGTCGTTTTCCACGATGCGCTGCAGGCCGCTCAGTTTGGATCCTTCGTCCAGTCCGATCAGGGTCACGCCCTGGGTCGCACGACCCATTTCGCGGATCTCGCTGACCCGGGTGCGCACCAGCACACCCTTGTCGGTGATCAGCATGATTTCGTCGTCGGTGTGTACCAACGTTGCCGCTACGACCTTGCCGTTGCGCTCGGATTGCTGGATGGCAATCATGCCCTTGGTGCCGCGGCCGTGGCGGGTGTATTCAGTGATGTTGGTGCGCTTGCCGTAGCCGTTTTCGGTGGCGGTCAACACACTTTGCTGCTCGTCTTCGGCGACCAGCATGGCGATCACGCTTTGGCCGTCGTCGAGCATCATGCCGCGCACACCACGGGCGTTACGACCCATGGGGCGCACATCGTTTTCGTCAAAGCGCACCGCCTTGCCGCCGTCGCTGAACAACATCACGTCGTGCTTGCCGTCCGTCAGTGCGGCACCGATCAGGAAGTCGCCTTCGTCGAGGTCCACGGCAATGATGCCGGCCTTGCGCGGGTTGCTGAACTCGTCCAGCGCCGTCTTCTTGACGGTGCCCATGCGGGTCGACATGAACACATATTGGTCCGCAGGGAAGGTGCGTTTCTCGCCGGTGAGCGCCAGCACCACCGTGATTTTTTCGCCTTCTTGCAAGGGGAACATGTTCACGATAGGGCGGCCGCGCGAACCGCGGGAGCCCTGCGGCACTTCCCAGACTTTGAGCCAGTACAAGCGGCCGCGGTTCGAGAAGCACAGGATGTAGTCGTGCGTGTTAGCCACGAAGAGCTGGTCCACCCAGTCGTCTTCTTTGGTGGCGGTGGCTTGTTTGCCGCGACCGCCGCGCTTCTGGGCGCGGTATTCGTGCAGGGGCTGGCTCTTGATATAGCCGCTGTGGCTCATCGTGACCACCATGTCGGTGGGGGTGATCAGATCTTCGGTAGACAGGTCGAACGAAGAGTGCTCGACCAAGCTGCGGCGCGCGCCGATCTTGGTTTGGCCGAATTCCTGTTTCACATGGCCCAGTTCTTCGCCAATGATCACCGCCACGCGTGCGGGCTTGGCCAAGATGTCCAGCAGGTCTTCTATCTCTGCCATCACGTCTTTGTACTCTGCGACGATCTTGTCTTGCTCCAGCCCGGTCAGGCGCTGGAGGCGCATTTGCAGGATTTCCTGCGCTTGCGTTTCAGACAGCCGGTACAGGCCGTCGTTACCCATACCAAATTCTTTTTCCAAGCCGTCGGGACGGTAGTCATCCGCATTCACCACGCCGCCGTCGGCGCGGGTGCGGGTGAGCATTTCGCGCACCAGCTTGCTATCCCAAGGGCGGTTCATCAGCTCCAGTTTTGCCACCGGTGGGGTGGGCGATTCACGGATGATGCGGATGAAGTCATCGATGTTGGCCAGCGCCACCGCCAAGCCTTCCAGCACGTGGCCGCGCTCGCGGGCTTTCCGCAGGTTGAACACGGTGCGGCGGGTCACCACTTCACGGCGGTGGTCCAAGAAGACCTCGATCAAATCCTTGAGGTTGCACAGCTTGGGCTGGCCATTGACCAGCGCGACCATGTTGATGCCGAAGGTGTCTTGCAGCTGGGTTTGCTTGTACAGGTTGTTAAGCACCACCTCAGGCACTTCGCCGCGCTTGAGTTCGATCACCAGGCGCATGCCGGATTTGTCGGACTCGTCCTGGATATGGCTGATGCCCTCGATCTTTTTCTCGTGCACCAGCTCTGCCATGCGCTCTTGCAAGGTCTTTTTGTTGACCTGGTAGGGCAGCTCATCCACGATGATGGCCTGGCGCTGGCCTTTGTCGATGTCCTCGAAGTGGCAACGTGCGCGCATGACTACCCGGCCGCGACCGGTGCGGTAACCGTCTTTCACACCTTGAATGCCGTAAATGATGCCGGCGGTCGGGAAATCCGGCGCCGGAATGATGTCCATCAGTTCGTCAATGGAGGCTTCCGGGTTCTTCAGCAAGTGCAGGCAGGCGTCCACCACCTCGTTTAAGTTGTGGGGCGGGATGTTGGTGGCCATACCGACCGCAATACCGCCCGAGCCGTTGACCAACAGGTTGGGGATGCGGGTGGGCATCACCAAGGGTTCTGATTCTGAGCCGTCGTAGTTCGGGCCGAAGTCGACCGTTTCTTTGTCCAGGTCGGCCAGCAACTCGTGGGCGATTTTCGCCAAACGGATTTCGGTGTATCGCATGGCCGCAGCGCTATCGCCATCAACGGATCCGAAGTTACCTTGGCCATCCACCAGCATATGCCGCATCGAGAAGTCCTGCGCCATACGAACGATGGTGTCGTACACCGACTGGTCGCCGTGCGGGTGGTACTTACCGATGACGTCTCCCACAATACGTGCCGACTTTTTGTAAGCACGGTTCCAGTCGTTGTTGAGCTCATGCATTGCATAGAGCACACGGCGGTGCACGGGCTTTAAGCCGTCCCGTGCATCGGGCAGCGCCCGACCCACGATCACGCTCATGGCGTAGTCGAGGTAGCTGCGGCGCATTTCCTCTTCAAGACTGATGGGCAGTGTTTCTTTGGCGAACTGGGTCATGGTGGGTATCTGTCTATCAATGTCGAGGACAACCTTGGATTCTACGGCCGCGCGGGTGTAGCACGATTGCAACAGCTTCAGTCGAGGTTTGCCAATACCGGAACTAGTTGGCAAGGGCATTTAGTGGGTTCCCTGCGGTATGGCACAATGAGCCCAACGTCTTCGGCGCTAAAGGCCTTGGGGCGTCACCAATCAATCGCAGCTCGCTGCAGTTACTGCCTAAATAAGGAAGGTTCTATGAAACAATTGAATAAAGTTGCAGCCCTGATCGCCACCGCTGTGTTGGCTTCTGCCGCTGGCGCACAAGAAATTCACAACTGGCGTAGCGCCGCTGGCGACGTTTGGAAGAACGTTGACGGCCAATGCTGGCGCGATGCCAGCTGGACCCCAGCAACAGCTGCAGTTGGTTGCGATGGCGCCATCGTTGCTCCAGCTCCTGTTGCAGCTCCTGCTCCCGTGGCAGCCCCTGCACCCGTGGCAGCTCCTGCACCCGTGGCAGCTCCTGCTCCTGCAGTCGTCCCAGTCGCTGCTGCAAGCAAAGTAACTTACGCTGCAGACGCATTCTTTGACTTTGACAAAGCGGTTCTGAAGCCTGAAGGCAAGGCTAAGCTGGACGACCTCGTGTCCAAAGTGAAGGCTATCAACCTGGAAGTCATCATTGCTGTGGGTCACACTGACGCAACTGGCGCTGACGGCTACAACCAAAAGTTGTCTGTTGCACGTTCTGAAGCTGTGAAGGCTTACTTGGTGTCCAAGGGCATCGAAAAGAACCGTGTTTACACAGAAGGCAAGGGCGAGAAGCAGCCTGTTGCTGACAACAAGACCAAAGAAGGCCGTTCCAAGAACCGCCGCGTGGAAATCGAAGTGGTTGGCACTCGCGCACAATAATCAGTTCTTCTGAACGATTAGAAAAAACCCGCTCCGGCGGGTTTTTTCTTGCCCCTACATAATCACGCCATGACATCCACTATCAACGCCGACCCCGCCGAACTGGCTAAATTTTCAGAGCTCGCCCATCGTTGGTGGGATTTGGAGAGTGAGTTCAAACCGCTCCATCAAATTAATCCCCTGCGTTTGGGGTGGATCCAGAGTTTTGTGCCCTTGGCGAACAAGCGCTTGGTAGACATTGGTTGTGGCGGTGGAATACTGGCTGATGCTGCTGCCCGTCAAGGTGCTGAAGTGTTGGGCATCGACCTGTCGACCAAAGCCCTGCGTGTCGCTCAGCTCCATGCGATGGAAGCTGAAACTACTGGGGTGACTTACCGCGAGGTCAGCGCAGAAACACTAGCCATAGAAGCTCCGGCGGCATTTGATGTTGTGACCTGTATGGAAATGTTGGAGCACGTGCCTGACCCGGCCTCGGTAGTGATGTCGTGCGCACAGATGGTCAAACCGGGTGGGTGGGTATTCTTCTCGACCTTGAACCGTAATCCTATGTCGTTCATTCAGGCGATTGTGGGGGCTGAGTATGTTCTCAAGCTTCTGCCAAAAGGAACCCACGAGTACGCCAAAATGATTCGCCCTAGCGAGCTGGCGCACTTTTGCCGAGCGGCCGGTTTGGACCTGAAAGCCACCAAGGGGCTGGGATACAACCCGATCACCGGCAAATATTCACTGAACAACAACACGCAGGTCAACTATTTGTTTGCTACCCAAAGGCCTTTCGAATGACCTTGCGTACATCGCGCGGCGACATCAAGGCCGTTCTTTTTGACCTAGATGGGACGCTTATCGACAGCGCTCCGGATTTGGGTGCCGCAGCAGACAAGATGCGCACGGATCGTGGCCTTGCATCTCTGCCTGATGAAGCCTATCGCCCCATGGCCGGTGCCGGTGCCCGTGGCATGCTGCAAGTCGCATTTGGCATAACGCCGGAAGCGCCCGATTTTGTAGAAATGCGTGAAGAGTTTTTCCAGAACTACGAACGCAGCATGACTGCACGCACCTATGTGTTTGCAGAAGTGCAAACATTGCTTGAGCAAATCAATGCCGCCGGATGTCTGTGGGGTGTGGTGACCAACAAGTCCAAACGATTTACCGAGCCACTGATCGCCCAGCTGCCTTTGTTCTCCGCGGCTTCGGTGGTGATCAGTGGGGACACTACTCCGCATGCCAAACCGCACCCTGAGCCCCTGTTAGAAGCGGCCCGGCGACTTGGGCTAACTCCTGCTGATTGCATTTATGTAGGCGATGATGAGCGCGACATCCAAGCAGCCCTGGCCGCTGGGATGTTCTCTGTTGCTGCATGCTATGGCTATTTGGGTGCGCAGGCGGACACGGGGCAATGGGGTGCAGACATCGAAATTAAATCACCCCTAGAACTCTTGCAATCCCTGACAACCGCCTAAAATAGAGCTTGAGGGGCTGCACTGGTTTCGACACGGGTTCGGACGCGCGGCAGGGCATGTCGAGCTGAATGCGCTCGTAAAACAGATTCAAACAAACTAACTGCAAACGACGAACGTTTCGCACTCGCCGCTTAATTGCGCGTGAGGCTCACAACAGCAAGCCGATAGGCTGGGCAAGGGTAGCGCAAGCTGTCCAGGCTGTGGGCTAATTTCATTCGGCTGGGCTTGCCTTGGGTGACTTAGGGTGGGTCGAGACAATAGGTTACTGGCGTCTTGCATAGCGTGCCACTGCGCGATGTAAGCTGCGAGATTCAAACCAGATGGCTACACATGTAGAACTGCTCGAAAAAGGCTTGTGGACGGGGGTTCAAATCCCCCCAGCTCCACCATAACCTCTGACAAAGGCCGCTAGCTAGAGATAGTTAGTGGCCTTTTTCTCTGGGAAATCAAGCACTTACAGTGCAGCTTAGTACAAAGCGCTCTATTGACTGCTACCGCAAAGCGGGGGAACAATGGGGGGGCAGGGCAGGATTTTTAAGGTTTTTTGGGGGGTGTTCCCCCACATCCGAGGGAAAGCGGCCTTAAATGTTCCCCCAACCCCCGTGAAGTTGTTCCCCCATGTTGACTGATGCAGAGTGCAAAAACGCTGTTTGTTCCCCCGATAAGAAGCGGGAGCGGCTGGCTTGTTCTGGTGACCTATACCTTGAAGTAGCCCGAATGGGTCTAAGCGCTGGTTTTGGAAATACCGCAAAGACGGCAAAGAAGGGCGCATGGCGCTGGGCAGCTATCCAGATGTTGGTCTCAAAAAAGCACATGAAGCGCGAGACGCGGCTAAGGAACAGGAAACTAAGGGCGTGGATCTCGTGCAGGCGCGCAAGCTGGAAAAGCTGAAAAACACCCGCTCCACTGGTGACACGTTCAAGGCAATCGCACTGGAGTGGTATGCAAAGCAGTCACCTCAATGGAGCGCGAGCCATGCAGAGCGAACGCTGCGCCAATTGGAGCGCGATCTATTCCCTTGGATCGGTGAGCGGCCTATCGCAGAAATCCACTCTATGGAGCTTTTGAAGGCGCTGCATAAGGTAGAGGAGCGCGGAGCCGTGGAGACTGCGGATCGTGTGCGCTTGGTGGCTGGCATGGTTTGGGAATTCGAGGAGGCTTCAGGGCCACCTCGTATAGCAGCTAACCAACGAGGTCGTCATGAGCTGGAAATCCGCACCCAACTGCAACTGGCCATCAACACTGTCAGCATGGAAGAATGGGTATAGCAGCAACCGGATGCCAAAGTTTCAATCAGATTGCTACTCAGGAATATTTTTTAAGATGAGCCGAGCCGTCGAGCTTATCACCGGATACACTGTTCAAGTCTGTACGGAACGTTACTTCATTAACACCTGATCAGTATGGGCTGAAGGTGACTTAGCATCGGATTGGTGTTTAAGAAACATATCCGAATCCGCTCTCTTAAAAAGAAACTCGTGGATAACATGACAAGCCGCCAAGCAAACCTACAGGAAGACACTTATTTTCGTGTGATGCGCATCTTGCAAGAAAATCCGGACGTTACCCAGCGCGAGCTGGCCGAAAAGCTGGGTATCAGCGTCGGTGGGTTGAATTACTGCCTAAAAGCGCTGACGGAAAAGGGGTGGGTGAAGATGAAGAACTTTGCGAATTCCAAAAATAAGTTTGGTTATGTCTACGTGCTAACCCTAAGTGGTCTGGCGGAAAAGGCAACCATCACGCACCGATTCTTGCAGCGTAAGATGGATGAATATGAAGCCCTGAAGGCTGAAATTGAGGTTCTGAAATCGGAGTTAGACGAAACCGATGTTCTTAGTTTGAAGAAAATCGCTCGATAATCTAGTTCAAACCATTTAGATGTCGATTTGTACCGGCTTGGAGTAATTAATAAATGAACATTGGAAACCAGAAAATCGCAATAATCGGTCTTGGTTATGTGGGCCTTCCATTGGCCGTAGAATTTGGCAAAATTCGCCCAGTACTGGGCTTCGACATCAACGACGCACGCATTGCCGAATTGCGATCAGGCAAGGACAGTACTCTGGAGGTTACGGCCGAAGAATTGTCTGCAGCCACGGAACTGAATTTCAGCAGCGACTACAACAAGCTTGAAGAATGCAGCGTATTTATTGTGACCGTCCCCACACCCATTGATACTGCGAATCGCCCCGATTTGACCCCGTTGATCAAGGCTAGTGAAACCGTTGGCAAGGCTATGAACGACGGTGCGATAGTAATTTATGAATCCACAGTCTACCCAGGCTGCACTGAAGAAGTTTGCGTTCCCATTCTCGAGCGCGAGTCTGGTCTGAAGTTTAACGAAGGCTTTTTCTGTGGCTACAGCCCAGAGCGTATCAACCCTGGAGACAAGGTCAACACCCTTACGACTATTAAAAAGATCACCAGCGGTAGCACACCTGAAGTAGCCGAGGCTGTTGATGACCTTTACAAAAGCATCATTAAAGCTGGTACTTGGAGAGCAAGCGGCCTCAAGGTGGCTGAGGCCGCTAAAGTCATCGAAAATAGCCAGCGCGACCTCAATATCGCTTTTGTTAACGAACTTTCGGTCATTTTTGATCGTCTTGGTATCGACACCCTTGAGGTGCTTGAAGCCGCAGGTAGCAAGTGGAATTTCCTTCCTTTTCGTCCCGGCATGGTAGGGGGGCACTGCATAGGTGTTGACCCTTACTATCTGACCCACAAAGCAGAAGAGGTCGGCTACCACCCGCAAGTCATCTTGGCCGGTCGACGTATCAACGACAACATGGCCCGCTATGCAGCACGCAACGTCATTCGCCTGATGCTGCAAAATGGGATCGACGTAGCGCATAGCACAGTCGGAGTCATGGGCATCACGTTCAAAGAAAACTGCCCGGATATTCGGAATAGCAAGATTGCAGACCTAGTAACGGAGCTGGAAAGCTGGGGGGCCAAGGTCGTAGTTGCCGACCCATGGGCTAGTGCAGACGAGGTTAGGCACGAATACGGCATTCAGCTTGGCTGTATAGATGAATCGAGCAAAGTCGACTCCTTGGTGGTCGCTGTTGGTCACAATGAATTTCGCGCGATGGCTCCCGATCAGCTTAAGAAGTTTTGTAAAACGGACAAGCCTGTATTGGCTGATGTCAAAGCCCTCTACAACCGCCACGAAGCCGCAAACGCTGGTTTCACCGTCTTTCGCTTCTAAATCTAACAACAATCAAGGGCAGCTTGATGCAACACTACCCATCTATAACAGGTCGAAAAATCAGGATTGCCATTGTCGGTTGCGGCCGCATATCGAAAAACCATTTCGGCTCCATTGAAAAGCACAACGATGAGCTTGACCTCGCCGCCATCTGCGACATTGACCCCGTTGTGCTGTCCGAGCACTCCGAAAGATACAAAGTTCCGGCCTACCGTGACCTAGAAGAAATGCTTGAAAAAGAGCAACTAGATCTTGTTGCGCTCTGCACCCCCAGCGGCGTTCATCCCGACCAAGCTATCTTGGCTGCAAAGCACGGTGTCAATGTACTGACCGAAAAACCTATGGCCACTCGTTGGAATGATGGTGTGCGCATGGTTAAGGCTTGCGACGATGCGGGAGTACGCTTATTTGTGGTCAAACAAAACCGCCGCAACACCACCCTGCAATTGCTCAAACGCGCAGTCACCGAAAAACGCTTTGGCAAGATCCATATGGTTCACCTCAATGTGTTCTGGACTCGCCCACAGGCCTACTACGATCAAGGTAACGGCTGGCGTGGTACCTGGGAATTCGATGGCGGCGCTTTTATGAACCAAGCCAGTCACTATGTCGATCTGTTGGATTGGCTAATCGGCCCGGTTGAAAAGGTCCAGGCCATGATGAGCACTTTCAGAGACATTGAAGTCGAAGATACCGGCGTGCTGAACGTTAAATGGCGTAACGGCACCCTCGGCTCCATGAGCGTCACCATGCTAACTTACCCCCAGAACTTAGAGGGCAGTATCATTATTTTGGGTGAAAAGGGTACAGTTAAGGTGGGTGGGATGGCAGTCAACGACATCCAGCAATGGCAGTTTGAAGAGTCTCGGGATTACGACGAGCAAATCAAGAGTGCCAACTACGAGACCACCTCCGTCTATGGTTTCGGGCATCCGCTTTATTATGGAAATGTAATCGACGTTTTGCGAGGTAAGGCTGAACCGGAGACCGACGGACGCGAAGGCTTGAAATCTCTAGAGCTTCTCATAGCCGCTTATTTGGCTGCCCGAGATGGAAAGACTGTTTCCCTTCCCCTTGATTATTGAGCTCGGTTGAAAAGACCGCAACTATCAATCAATGAGTATATATGACCGAAAATGAGTATATATGACCGAACTCACTATTCACTCTACTGCCGTTGTTGATGAAGGCGCACAAATCGGCGAAGGTAGCCGTATCTGGCACTGGGTTCATATCTGCGGCGGCGCCAGGATTGGCAAAGGCGTCTCGCTAGGCCAAAATGTCTTTGTGGGCAACAAGGTTATCATCGGTGATCATTGCAAAATCCAAAACAACGTCAGCGTATACGATAATGTAGTCTTGGAAGAGGGTGTGTTTTGTGGCCCCAGCATGGTGTTTACTAACGTTTATAACCCGCGCTCTCTGATTGAGCGCAAAAACGAATACCGCAGCACTATTGTCAAAAAGGGGGCAACATTAGGTGCCAATTGCACTGTGGTGTGTGGCACCACCATCGGTGCATACGCTTTTGTGGGTGCCGGTGCCGTAGTTAATAAAGATGTCAAGCCTTACGCTCTGATGGTGGGTGTGCCAGCCAAGCAAATTGGGTGGATGAGCGAGTTCGGAGAACAAATTCCCCTACCATTGTCTGGCGAAGGTCACTACACCTGCGTCCATACGCACCAGCATTACATCCTGCGTAACGATAACCTTGAGCAAACAAGCATATGAGCATTCCATTCATTGATCTAAAAGCTCAATATCAGGCACTGAAGCCTCAAATACAAGCGCGCATAGATTCAGTGCTAGAACACGGTCAATACATCATGGGGCCGGAAGTAAAGGAGTTGGAAGACAAGCTTGTGGCATTCACGGGTGCCAAGCATTGCATCAGCTGCGCTAGCGGCACCGAAGCCTTGCTGATGAGCTTGATGGCACTGGGTATTGGACTGGGGGATGAAGTTATTACCACTCCATTTACATTTGTTGCCACTGCAGAGGCGATCGCTCTCTTGGGCGCCAAGCCGATTTTTGTGGATATTGAGCCTGACACTTGCAACATCAATGCCAAATTAATCGAAGCAAAGATAACTTCGCGTACCAAAGCCATCATGCCAGTGAGCCTGTATGGGCAACCTGCTGACATGGATGAAATTAACGCCATTGCATATAGATATGGCAATATTCCGGTTATCGAAGACGCCGCTCAAAGTTTCGGTGCCACTTACAAGGGCAGAAAGAGCTGCAACCTAAGCACTATTGGGTGCACCAGCTTCTTTCCAAGCAAGCCCTTGGGTTGCTATGGCGATGGTGGAGCCATTTTCACCAACGACGATGTGATCGCTCAGGCCTTACGGGAAATTCGTCTGCATGGCCAAAGTCAACGCTATGTGCACACCAGAATTGGCGTAGGCGGCCGAATGGATACGTTGCAGTGCGCCATAGTCTTGGCCAAGCTGGAGCGATTCGATTGGGAGGTGCAGCAGCGTCTTGAAGGTGGTCGGAGATACAACCAGAAACTAGACCAAGCTGGCATACACCGCGTACAGCAGCGGCCTGATCGCACCAGTGTTTTTGCTCAATACAGCGTTTTTGTGAAAGAGCGCGAAAGTCTGCAAAAATATTTGGCAGAGGCGGGTATACCTACAGCTGTACATTACCCCGTGCCGCTCAATGAACAACCTGCATACAAGCATCTATGCTGCCCCGATTGCACTCCGGTATCTAGTAAATTAGCAAAAAGTGTTTTGAGCTTGCCTATGAGCGCTGATCTCGGCATCGTTATCCAGACACGCGTCGTCCAAGTTCTCGCCAACGCAGTCGAGGCGACACTCGCATGAAAATTCTGACTGTCGTCGGTGCTCGGCCCCAGTTCATCAAGGCAGCAGCCATATCGCGAACGATCCGAGCCAGATACAGCACCCAGATTGAAGAGGTGCTGGTGCACACTGGGCAACACTTTGACCATAATATGTCCGAAGTTTTTTTCGAAGAACTTGGCATACCGGTACCCATGTATCATCTAGGAGTGTCCGGTGGTACGCACGGCTCGATGACTGGGCGCATGCTCGCTTCAATTGAGGAAGCACTGCTGACCGAACGTCCTGATTGGGTGCTCGTTTACGGTGACACCAACTCCACGCTGGCGGCGGCCTTGGCGGCAGCAAAGCTCCATATCCCCATTGCCCATGTTGAGGCCGGTCTGCGCTCGTTCAATAATCGGATGCCTGAGGAGATCAACCGTATTGTCGCTGACAGGTTGTCGACGTTGCTTTTCTGCCCGACCAGTACCGCTGTGCGCAACTTGGCGGACGAAGGCCTCCGGCAAGGTGTCAGCGATGTTGGCGACGTAATGTTCGACGTCTCGCTGTACTTCAGAGAGTTGGCAGTGACACGCAGCACTATCCATGCTGACCTGAGCCTCGAGCCGCTGAACTACGTGCTGGCGACATGCCACCGTGCAGAGAACACTGACGATCCCGTTCGCCTGCGCGAGATCATGACTGGCCTGCAGACGATTTCCCTCAACACGAAGGTGGTGCTGCCTTTGCACCCGCGCACGCGCACCGTGCTGGCACAGCAGGGGCTATCGGGTTTACTTGACAGCATCGTGGTCACAGAACCCCTGCCGTTCCTTGACATGATCTCCCTAGAGAAATCTGCCGCCGCCATAGTCACCGACTCGGGTGGCGTACAGAAGGAGGCTTTTTTCTTCCGAGTGCCTTGCATTACCATGCGCGATGAGACCGAATGGGTTGAGACAGTTGACCTAGGCTGGAACCGGCTTGTTGGCGCCAGCCAGGTCAGCATCGCCGAGGCCTTTAGTTCCCTAGCACCTGGCACACCAGACGTGTGCCCCTATGGGGATGGCACAGCAGCGGACAAAATCATCGGCGAAATACTTCGCGCCGAGGGCAGAAAGCTGGCTATGAGGCAGGACGGCGTGGCATGAAGAATGGCAGCCTTGGCTGGTTCGCTTTCGGATCACTTGCGTCTAGCTCGCTCAGTTTCGTCTCTATACCGGTCATCGCATGGGTGTTCGCTGATGCGGATATAGGTAAGGTTTCACTATTGATCACAGCGTCGGGCTTGGCCACAATCATCTTTACGCTCGGTTTGGATCAGAGCTACACCCGAGAGTTCCACGAGGTTTCCGACCAAGGGGGTTTGTTGCTGACTGCGGCGGCTCCCGGTTTTGCCCTTTTCACGATAGCCGCGATCTTGCTGTGGACTTGGCAGCCGACTTGGCTGTCATGGATGTTGTTTGGCGAGCGTTCATTGGCTCTCAGCCTATTCGTCACTGTCTACTTCTTCGTGGTGCTGGTCTCTAGGTTTCTCACTTTGAACCACCGTATGCTGGAGGACGGTAAGCGTTATGCCCTAAGCTTTTTGTTGGCCAAAGTCACCTTCGTCACCCTCATCTGCTTGGCCTACCTCAAGCCCGAACGACGGCTGCTTGATTTGCTCGTCGCCCACGGTGCATCAGTCACCGTCGGTTTCCTCTATCTGCTTGCGACCACCCGGTCGGTGTGGTGGCGGGCACACCCCAGCCTTATCAGTGGATCACTATTACGCAGGATGCTGGCTTTCGGCATACCAACGGCTACCTCCGGTCTGCTGTTCTGGGGGCTGGAGGGTGTCGACAAGTTCATGTTGCGCTCCCTGTCGAGCTTTTCCGAATTGGGCGTGTACAGCATTGCGCTGAGCATTGCAGCGATGGCGAATGTGGCTACTAGCATGTTCACCACGATCTGGGTACCTGTGGTTTACCGCTGGGTGGCCAACAATGAAGACTTGTCGCGCATCGACCAGGTGACGCGACACATCCTCGCGGGCACAGTGTTTCTGATTGGCACCGCAGGCGCTTGCACTTGGATGCTCGAGTACGCCTTGCCGGAACAGCACCGGAGGGTGCAGCACCTGATAACAGCCTGCATGTTGTGGCCGCTGTTCTATGCGCTGTCCGAGACCACTGGGCTAGGTATCGCGATGACTCGTTCGACGCAATTCGGTTTGCTGGTCGCGGTCCTGTCGTTGTCAGTCAATGTGGTCCTCAACCTTTTGCTGCTGCCGAGTCTGGGCAGTAGCGGCGCTGCCGTGTCTTTGGCGGTAGCAATTTGGGTTTTTCTTGCGCTGCGAACAGAGGTCTCTCACCGCATCTGGCGGCAGGTGCCTCGTCGAAGCATGTACGTCTGGACCCTCCTTGCGCTGACCCTTTCAGTCGCGCACGCACTGCTGGGGCCGTCAATGCGAACGTTGATATTGGTCGGTTGGTTCGCGTTTCTTGCCTGCGCATGCATGGCGTTCCGAAGTAGTGTAGTGGAGTGCGCGGTTTTGGTGCTCAAGTCGCTGCGTCGCGCTCGCGGCTGCGTGTGATGTTGAACGGCGCCTTGCCCATGCACGTGCTCTTCATTCCCTCTTGGTACCCCGCCCAGTCGGACGATATTGCTGGAAGCTTTTTTCGGGAGCAGGCGCTGGCGTTGCAGGGTCACGGCATGCAAATTGGCGTAATCACGCCGGCCTTTCGCTCGCTTACCCGCTGGCGGGCGATCCGTGGAGGTTATGGCTTTGATGCAGAGAACGACAACGGGCTTCATACCCTTCGCTACCACGGCGTACGGGCCTTCTCCTGGAGCCATGCGATGAATATCCGATTTTGGGAACGCACCGGGCTGCGCGCATTCGATGACTACCAGCGCCGCGTTGGTCGGCCTGATGTGCTTCACGTACACGCGATGATCTTCGGGTTAGCGTGGGCTGCAGCTATTCACCGAGAGCATGGCATTCCTTTTGTGGTGACAGAGCATAGCTCTGAGTTCGTACGCAGTCCAGTGCGCATACCTCTTCTCAATTATCTGACTAACCAAGTTTCGCAGGCGCACCGGGCTTTCGCCGTGTCCAGCTCACTCGGGAAGGTCCTTGACTTTCAAGTGCCATTGCGTGAAGGAAGAACATGGGAGGTCATGCCTAACATGGTCTCTTCCCGATTTGGCCTATCAACTCGGAATCCGTTTTATCAAAACGGGCGTGGCGCGCCCCTTCGTTTGCTGAGTGTGGGATCAATGGATAATAATAAGGGGGTTCATCATTTATTGCGTGCGATGTTTCTGGCTATCGGAGCGGGCGAAAACTGTTTGCTCCGTGTCTGCGGCAGTGGTCCACAGTTAGCAGCACTTAAGGCGCTCAGGTTTGAGCTTGGCCTTGACAATCGGGTTGAATTCCTCGGCCACTGCAGCCGCGAACAGGTTAGCGAAGAAATGTTGAACGCAACAGCTCTTGTTGTGTCGAGTAGCAACGAGACCTTTGGCGTGGTCGTCGTAGAAGCCCTTTTGAGCGGTCGCCCAGTGTTGAGTACCCGTTGTGGTGGTCCTGAGGACATCATCGTTGAGGGGCGTGACGGTTATCTTGTGGACAAAGATAGTCCGGCTGCATTGTCCGCCGGGCTACGGCGGCTGGCCAGTGAACTTGATCATTTCGATCCGCAGGACATACGCCAACGCTGCATCGAGCGTTTTTCCGACTCAGCCTTCGCGAGTCGACATGCTCAAGTCTATAGCGCGATCATGGCCTCGACTTCAAAACCAGCGGAGGCCTGAAGGTGACATTCTTACGGCCAAGCGCCGCATTTGCCTTCACGGCCTTGCTGCTCCTGCACGATCCGATCATCGCCTTGACGGGAAACGCGCTTGTCAGCCATGCGCTGTTGGCAATCTGTCTCGCATGGTTTTGCGTATCGCTGATGCGAGCACTTTTCGCGCTGCGCCTACCGTGGGTCGGTGGACTGAAGACTTTCACCGTAGGTTGCACTCTGGCCTTACTAGGAATGATCTATTCGTTGATGGATACGGGCAATTTCAATGTCAGGGTGCAGTTCTTTGCCACCTTCGCGCTGATACCACTAATGTGGGCCTCGTTTTCCGAACAAGCCGCCAAGCCCGGCGCAAGGCGGCGCATCCACCTGCTGCTGCTGGTCTACGTGGGCACTGAGCTGATGATCATGATGTTGCAAATCCTTTACTTCATCACCGGCATCGGCTTGCCGCCCGGAGATCTTTATGAGTCTATAGTCCCTGGCTCGCAGTTTAACGGCAACAACTTGGCCTCTATAATCGTTGTTCTAGCCATCTTCTACAATGCCACAGCCCAGGAGACACCGCGACACGAGCGGCTGCTGTTCAATTTGATCGCGCTGGCGATCCTTCTGATCACTTTTTCTCGGTTAGCAATGTTGCTGTATGTCCTTGACCTTCTGCGTGGTTTGAGTGTGCAGCAGGCAGGTCGGGCACTTGCCCTTGCGGCGGTCCTTGTTGGAGCTGGCCTGATGGTCAGCAACATAGAGTACACGGGTAACGAAACGATCGATGCCAGCCTTTACAAGGCGAAGTCTTTGGCCATGATTATCGAGGTGGGCTTTGAGGCTGACAGTTCCACGTCTAGCCGTAGCGAGTCTTACTTAAACTTCATCGAGCAATTGGGACTCTTGGGTGTTGGATCGGTCGCCATTCTTGATTATTCGACTTTTACGGCGGGCGCTGTCTTCGCCGACGAGGCGCTGTATATCAATCCTCATTCAATGGTGATCGAGATTGGCTATTGGATGGGCTGGCCTGGGCTGTTGGCCCTTGGCGCATTTATGCTGGTGGCCTACATGCGCGCCAGCCAAGGCCGGATGCTGCAGCGTGGCTTTGTTCTGATGGCGGTCTTGTTCTCGTCTTCAATTCCCTCCTCTGCCATTCCCTTGCTGTCGTTTTGGGCAGGCCTGCTGCTGCTCGCGATGTCGGGCGCTTACGCGCCGCCCGTTCGCCTGCGCCGCAATTCTCCGGCTCCGGCTCCGGCGGGCCAACCTATTAACCCGGTGGAAGGCTAGTTACAGAACCGATGCATTTACATATAATTTTTATCACCGCTGGGGAATGGCCGGCGCGGGAAGGATTGCTTGTATCTCAAGTATTGGAGACGGCCCGTGCCCTGCAGGCTCGGGGTCACACCGTTTCTTGGTTAGCAGCGATCCCGTTGCTGTCCCGCATAAAGCGATTCTTGCTGCGTGATCTTGACCTAGCTTGGCTATATGCCGAGTGTAAGCGTGCAGAAATTGTCTTCGATCACCAGATCATCCCTGTAACGCTTGGCAGCCCTTGGTCAATGCCGCTGCGGCGGTGGTGGCACGAGCGTGTGGCCCAGCGTGCACTGCGCCGACCAGTCTGTGCTGGCGGTCAAGGCAAGGCGATAGTTCTGCATGCACGTAGCTATAATGCCGCGGAAATCGGCTTGCTGCTGCGCCAGTCCATCAAAGCCCGCGATGCCGGTCGCCCAGTGGTGACCTCATTCGACATGCGCAGTTTCCTTGGCCCCGAAAGTCCGATGAGTCACGGTGCAATCGGCACGATCGCCTATGGCTTTGTCAAGGCGTTGGAGTTCGAGCTCGTGACCAATTCCGATTTAGCCTTTCTCCCTGTAAATGTAGGCCGTCGTCAATACTTGGAGGAGACCGGTCTCGCCATTCATTACGCTCCGATTCAGGGACTGGATCGCGAGCCCGGTTGGAAGCCTGACTTTCCGGCGCGTTGGGCAAACCGCCGGATCGGTTATTCTGGGTCAGTGGGCCAGTGGCACGATCCTGCTCTGCTACGCCAAATCTTCGAGCTGTTCCCAATCTGGCGGCCGCAACTGGCCAGCAAGCCAATCGATGCCTTCGCTGGCCTCGACTGTCAGCTCTACCGTCAATCCGAGCTGCCGGCCTACTACGACGGCCTGCTTGCACTGGTGATCCCTGGCTTGGCCGAAGTCGAGGGCTACTACCGTACATTGCAGATGCGCTGCAATCTTTTCTCAACCAAGGCCGCTGAGGCGCTTTCCAGAGGCGTACCGCTTATCGTCTCGTCGCAGCTTCAGGAGCTTGCTGACTTTGTCCACCAGAATGAATGCGGCATCGTTGTCGATGTCCGCGATGGGCGCCCCTCATTGGCTGATTTGCCGGGGCTTGACTCCTACGAGTTTTGGGAACGCTTGAGTACGAACGCAGCCAAGGCGGGGGAACGCTTTGCTCGACCCGCTGTGCTCAGCGTATATGAACAGGCGTGGCTCGCAACCTTTAGGCAGCAGAAAGAAAGTCAGTCGTGAAAATTGGATTCACCTTTACCAACTACAACAATTCGCGGCTGAGCATTCAGGCTGCACATTCGATTGCTGCCCATCACGGTGACTGCGAGTATCAGATTGTCCTAGTCGACAATGCATCGACAGAAGACGAGCGACGGATCCTCGCCGAGCCAGGTGCGCTGCCGCCCGACTGCACGGTCTTGTGGAGCCCTAAGAATGTCGGCTATTTTGACGGGCTCAACCTGGGCATCACCGCCCTGTGGGATAACTCGACCCACTACGATGCCATCGTTATTGGCAACAACGATCTCGTGTTCGAAAGCAGCTTCTTCGAAGGCATGAGGCGTCGTACCGAAGCCTTCGCGCGCCACTCGGTGGTGTCTCCAGACATCATCACGCTCGACCATGAGCACCAGAACCCGCACGTAATAAGCAGCGTCAGCCGCTTTCGCGAGATCATCTGGGATTTATACTTTTCTAGCTTCTGGTTGTCGCAGCTGATTGGCTGGTTTGCGCGGCTCGCTCGGTCGCTAGTGGGCCGGAAGGACCATCAGGCCCATGCGCATGAAGGCCCCATTTCTCAGGGCTACGGAGCGTGCTACATCCTGACGCCCCGCTTCTTTCAAAATTATCGACTGCTTTGGTCACCCGGTTTCTTGATGGGCGAAGAGTTTTATTTGGCACGACAGTTAGCCAGTCACGGCGAGCAGATGTATTACGTCCCTGACATTCCGGTGCAACACCATGATCACGCTACCGTGTCCAAGCTCCCCAGTAAGCGGTTATGGGAGATGACGCGTCAGTACCACCACATTTACCGCTTCTTCGTCAGTCCCTACCGCATAACGATGGATAACGGCAAGATGGCCGCCGACTTCGATCGCCGTATGCAAGCGAAGAGCACTTAAGGAGAAGTCGCCTATGTATAAAATTTGCAACCGATGCATCATGGATACGTCAGACCCGCACATCCAGATCGATGGTCATGGTCAATGTGGGTACTGCACCAATTTTGAATCGACAATCTCACCCAATTGGCATACAGGTGCTGAAGGTGAGCGTCAACTAGCATTGATGGCTGATGTCATTCGCAATGCAGGTCGAGGTCAAGACTTTGACTGCATCATCGGCTTGAGTGGAGGCTTGGACAGCTCCTACGCCGCGTATGTTGCCAAAGAAAAAATGGGCTTACGTCCCCTGCTTTTCCATGTGGACGCGGGCTGGAATACCGACCAAGCAGTTGGCAATATTGAAAAACTGGTCGATGGTTTGGGACTGGACTTGTATACCGATGTGGTGAATTGGGAGGCTGTCAAACAGATGCAGGTCGCATTCTTGAGGGCAGGTATTCCTGATCAGGACTTGGTCCAAGACGCTGCTTTCTTCTCTGGCCTTTATAGGTTTGCTCGTAAGTACAAAGTCAAGCACATCATTACCGGCTCGAATTTTTCTACCGAATGTTGCCGTGAGCCTGAGGAATGGGGCGGGTATTTGGGTATAGACAGTGCATTGTTTGGCGACATTTGGGCAAAGTACGGCGATGGCCAAGCCGGTAAAGGTTTTCCGCTGGTGGATATTCTGGTATACAAGCTTTGGTATCAGAAGGTCTTGGGCATGAAAGTGCACCACCCGCTCAACCTAGTGCCCTATATCAAGAAAGATGCGGAAGACGAACTGGAGAGCCGCTTTGGCTGGCAGCGTTTTCAGCACAAGCACCATGAATCACGTTTTACTAGGTTTTATGAGGATTATTGGTTGCCACTCCGCTTTGGCTACCAAAAGCGCCGTGCTCACTTTTCAAGTCTGATCATGACAGGGCAAATGACGCGTGATCAAGCCCTCGACCGTATTTCGCGCCCAGAGATGGATGAGCACTTCCTTAAACAGGAATTTGAGTACGTTGCTCACAAGCTAGGTTTGACTGTAAACGAGTTGCAGCAATTGTTTGACAGTCCCAAGAAAACCTACCGGGATTACAAAAACAAGCGTGATCTGATTGGCTTTGGTGCAAACCTCATGCGCAAGCTAGGCTTAGAAAAGAGGTATTTCAGATGATTGGCATCGTCGACTATGGTGTCGGCAACATTCAGGCCTTCCTGAATTTGTTCAAACGCCTTGGTGTGGAAGCACGCAGAGCGGACACACCTGAAGCTTTGTCGGATGCTGTTCGACTCGTGTTGCCGGGCGTCGGACATTTTGATCATGCAATGCAGCGGCTCAATGATTCAGGGATGCGCCCCAAGCTCGAGGAGATGGTTTTGGGCTCTGGCGTGCCTGTAGTTGGTATTTGTGTGGGAATGCAGATGTTGGCTAAAGGCTCTGATGAGGGGCGCTTGCCTGGTCTCAATTGGGTGCCTGGACGGGTACGTGCATTCGCAAACGAGCTCCAGAGCGCTGCTTTGCCCATGCCGCACATGGGATGGAATGACTTGCAAACACGCCCGCACAGCAAGCTGTTTTCTAAAGGTTTTGAGGATGGGGCGCAGTTTTATTTTTTGCACTCCTACTTCTTTGATGCCGAAGACAAAGGTAACGTGGCTGCGACTGCCAGCTATGGTTTAGATTTTGATGCGGTTCTGTCGCGTGGCCATATTCATGGTGTGCAATGTCACCCTGAGAAAAGTCATCATTGGGGCGAGCAGCTCTTGAAAAACTTTGTGGAGCTCTGAGATGCTGCGCCCTCGAATCATTCCTTGCTTACTAGTTCATAAGGGGGGCTTGGTCAAAACCCAGGCCTTTAAGGATCCTAAGTATGTTGGGGACCCTATAAATGCTGTGCGCATATTCAACGAAAAAGAGGCAGATGAGCTGATGGTGCTGGACATTGATGCGACTGTGAATAAGGTGGCTCCAGACTTTGGTTTGATTGCCAAGTTAGCCGCAGAGTGCCGGATGCCGCTTTGTTACGGGGGCGGAGTAACCAAGGCAGATCATGCGGCCCGCATCATTGACATGGGGGTTGAGAAGGTTGCAGTCAGTGCAGCCGCTATTGCTACTCCGAAGCTATTGACTGAGATGGCCGCAGCTGTAGGCAAGCAGTCCGTGGTTGCTGTGTTGGATGTTCGCAAGCGAACCGGCTTGTTAGCGAAAGGTTATGAGGTTTGCACACAAAACAGCAAAACAATTCACAAGCTCGATCCTGTTGTATTTGCAAGGCAACTGCAGGATGCAGGTGCTGGTGAGATCGTGATCAATTCTGTAGACCGAGATGGGTTGATGCAGGGTTATGACATCGAGCTCGCAATACAGTTCAAGCAGGCACTGAATGTCCCCGTGACATTTCTTGGTGGTGCAGGCTCATTGGACCACTTGGGTGAGTTGATTGGCACGCTGGGTGTGGTCGGAGCTGCTGCCGGCAGTCTTTTTGTTTTTAAGGGCAAATACCGGGCGGTGCTGATTAATTATCCGACTCCAGAGCAAAAGCTCCAACTTTGCCGTAAAGCTTTGAAATATTAAATTTCATAATAAGGATGATATGTTTTCCAACAAGGTACTTCTAATTACGGGGGGTACGGGCTCATTTGGTAATGCAGTGCTTCGCCGGTTTCTTGATTCAGATTTGCGCGAAATTCGTGTTTTCAGTCGCGATGAGAAAAAGCAGGATGACATGCGCAAGAAGTACAACAGCCCTAAGCTTAAGTTTTATATTGGTGATGTGCGTGATTATCAATCCGTATTGAATGTGGTGCGTGGAGTTGATTTCATTTACCACGCGGCTGCACTCAAGCAAGTTCCATCGTGTGAATTTCATCCGCTTGAGGCAGTAAAGACAAACGTTTTGGGTACTGAAAATGTGCTCGAAGCCGCCATCACCTGCGGTGTCAAGCGAGTGGTGGTGCTCAGCACAGACAAGGCGGTCTACCCCATCAATGCCATGGGCATTAGCAAAGCCATGATGGAAAAGGTGGCAGTGGCCAAGTCCCGCAATAGCAACAGCACAGTGATAAATGTCACTCGTTACGGCAACGTAATGTGCTCACGTGGTTCGGTGATTCCGCTATTCACGCAGCAGATCCGCGCCGGTCAACCCATAACCATCACTGATCCAGAAATGACCCGGTTCATGATGACGCTGGAAGATGCGGTGGACTTGGTGTTGTATGCATTTGAGCACGGTAAGCCAGGCGAAATTTTTGTGCAAAAAGCGCCTGCTGCAACCATTGAAACACTGGCTTACGCGTTGACCGACTTGCTGGGTAAGCCTAACCATGAGGTACGCGTCATCGGTACGCGTCATGGCGAAAAGCTATACGAAGCCCTGTTGAGCCGCGAGGAAATGGTTGCTGCTGAAGATTTGAGCGGTTATTACCGCGTGCCTCCAGACCTGCGCGATCTCAACTATGGCAAATTTGTGGAACAAGGCGAAGTGAAGATCTCTGAAGCCACAGATTACAACTCGCACAACACAACTCGGTTGGACATTCCTGGCATGCAGGCTTTGTTGATGAAGTTGCGCTTCATGCAGGCAACTGTGCGCGGAGAGCTGGTAGAGGCGGAAGAATGAGCAGGATGAACATCGCTAATTCCCGTGTTTTGGTGACCGGTGCCAATGGCTTCATTGGCAAGAATCTGATTGTCCGTTTGAGCGAACTTACCAATGTGAGTGTTGTCACATTCACGCGCGGCGATGATGTTGCCGTCTTGCCGGAACTGGTATCGCGAGTTGATGCTGTAGTCCACTTGGCCGGTGAGAACCGGCCTGCGGATGAGGCAGCATTTGCACAGGTAAACACCGGCCTGACTGCTGAGCTTTGCAAATCCATTAAACAGGCGTTGCAATCAAGCGGGCGAAATGTACCTTTGGTATTGGCATCTTCTACGCAGGCAGAGCGCGACAATCCTTACGGATGCAGCAAGCTTGCCGCTGAGTCAGAAGTTCAAAAACTGGCAGATGAAACGGGCAATCCTTGTGTGATTTTCCGTCTCCCAGGGGTTTTTGGTAAATGGTGTAAGCCCAACTACAACTCGGTGGTCGCCACTTTTTGTCACAACATTGCGCGAAATTTGCCTATCCAGATCAGTGACCCAACAGCCACATTGCGACTGACTTATGTGGACGATGTTGTTAGCGCGCTCTTGCTTGCACTTGAATCTCCGGAGGCAGGATGCGTGCAGGCTCTGGTTGAGCCGGAGTACAGCATCACATTGGGCGAACTGGCGACAAAAATCCAGGCCTTTGGTGATTGCCGCACAACCCTTCTAACTGAACGAGTAGGCAGCGGCTTGGTGCGTGCGTTGTACGCCACTTACGTAAGTTACTTGCCTACGGAAAAATTTTCATATGAGGTGACACAGCACGCTGACGCGCGTGGTGTATTTGTGGAAATGCTTAAAACTCCTGATAGTGGTCAGTTCAGTTATTTCACAGCGCACCCAGGCATTACCCGTGGTGGGCATTACCACCACACCAAGACTGAAAAATTCCTTGTCATTAAGGGTGATGCGCTCTTTCGGTTCCGCCATTTGATAACCAACGAGCTAATTGAACTGCGAACCAGTAGCGGCACCGCTCAAGTGGTAGACACGATACCCGGCTGGACGCACGACATTACCAACGTCGGAGATGAAGAGATGGTAGTCATGCTCTGGGCTAATGAGAACTTCGATCGAAATAAGCCCGACACAGTGGCCGGCAAGGTTTAAAAAATGAAGAAACTTAAAGTGATGTCAGTCGTCGGCACTCGACCAGAGATCATTCGTTTGTCACGCGTATTAGCTGCACTGGATGTGCATTGTGACCACGTGCTGGTGCATACCGGACAGAACTACGACTACGAACTCAATCAGGTATTTTTTGATGACCTAGGCGTTCGCAAGCCCGATTATTTTTTGAATAGCGCTGACGGCAGCACTGGCGCGGCAAACACTATAGGCAATCTAATCACTGCGGTGGATGGTGTACTTGCGCAGGTGCAGCCCGAGGCTATGCTTGTTCTGGGCGACACCAACAGTTGCCTTTCGGTGATTCCGGCCAAGCGTCGCAAGGTGCCGATTTTTCACATGGAAGCCGGCAATCGCTGTTTTGACCAGCGCGTGCCGGAAGAGACCAACCGACGTATCGTTGATCACACCGCAGACATTAACCTCACGTACAGCACTATTGCGCGTGACTACCTTTTACGTGAAGGGCTATCACCTGATCAGGTAATCAAGACAGGCAGCCCGATGTATGAGGTCTTGCACCATTACCTGCCGCAAATCCAGGCATCAGACGCCCTATCGCGACTAGGCTTGACGCCTGAACAGTATTTTGTAGTAAGCGCTCACCGTGAGGAAAACATCGAATCCGACAAGTCGTTTACGAAGTTGGTGGCGGTGCTGAATGCCGTTGCTGAAGATCATGGTTTGCCTGTAGTTATATCAACACACCCACGAACACAAAAGCGTGTGGATGCCACTGGGGCCAAGTTTCACCCGCTGGTGCGTCTAATGAAGCCGTTGGGATTTCACGACTACGTGAGCTTGCAAATGCAAGCTAAAGCGGTGCTCTCGGATAGCGGCACCATCAATGAAGAATCATCCATTCTTAACTTCCCTGCGCTGAACCTGCGCGAAGCACACGAGCGTCCCGAGGGCATGGAGGAGGCCGCCGTGATGATGGTCGGCCTCGAGGTGGATCGGGCCCGCCAAGGGTTGGCGATATTAAAAACCCAGCCGCGAGGCGCTGAGCGTACGTTACGTTTGGTGGCGGACTACAGCATACCCAATGTTAGCGACAAGGTGGTGCGCATCATCCATAGCTATACCGACTACGTGAACCGCGTGGTTTGGAAAAAGTACTGAGGCTCAATTGCGGATACTCGTCGTCAGCCAGTACTTCTGGCCAGAAAACTTTCGCATCAATGATCTAGTGAAGGAATGGGTTCATCGAGGGCACGAAGTTACGGTGCTGACTGGCATTCCCAATTACCCCGCGGGTAAAGTTTTCGAAGCGTACCTGCACCAGCCCGAGGCCTTCGCCGAATTTGAAGGTTCTAAAGTGTTCCGCGTTCCCATGCTGTCTCGTGGTAGCGGAAGCTTATGCTTGATGCTGAACTACTTGAGTTTTGTGTTGGGAGGGGGTGTCTTCGGGCCCTGGCTTTTGCGCGGTATTGAGACGGATGTTATTTTTGTTTTTGAGCCGTCCCCCGTAACGGTAGGATTGCCTGCAATCTGGTTGGGCAAGATCAAGAAAGCTCCGGTGGTATTCTGGGCGCTGGATTTGTGGCCAGAAACATTGGCAGCCATAGGTGTGGTGCGCTCTCCATTAGTGCTAGGTTGGGTCGGAAAAATGGTGCGTTATATCTACAGCCGCTGCACTTTAGTGCTGGGTCAGTCTCAAGGGTTTTTGGCTAATATTGCCCGGTATTGTGATCAAAAAACCAAGATTCGCTATTTCCCGAGCTGGGCAGAAGATGTGTTCGCTGAAGGCGCCGTCCTGCCGGCTCCAGAGGTGCCTACATGGGCAAATGGCTTCACCGTAGTGTTTGCAGGCAACATTGGCGAAGCACAAGACATGCCAGCGGTATTGGATGCTGCGGAGCGGTTGAAAGACAACGCCACCATTCGATGGGTCATCGTTGGTGATGGGCGTAAATCCGACTGGGTGAAATGTGAGGTGGCTCGGCGAGGATTGGAGAACAGGGTCCTGCTGCCTGGGCGCTTCCCGGTGGAGCGAATGCCGTCGTTTTACGCACATGCCGACGCACTGCTAGTCTCGTTGAAACGCGATCCGGTATTTAGCATGACAATTCCCGGAAAGGTTCAGTCATACCTAATGGCCGGTATTCCCTCGTTGGGCATGCTGGATGGTGAGGGGGCCGCCGTTATCCGAGATGCGAATGCTGGCCTGACCTGCGAAGCGGGCGACGGAGTTGGACTTGCCAAAGCTGTGCTGACTTTGGCTGCTATGTCGCCAGCCGAGCGACATCAGATGGGCTCTAATGGCAGTAAGTACGCTCAACAAGAGTTTGGACGAACCGAATTGATGGGTCGTCTAGAAGCGTTATTGGTTGAGGCCGTGACCATTGGAAAAACACAGGCTTGAAAGGGCTAGAAATGATATTGGTGACAGGAACCACTGGTTTTGTGGGCAGTGCTTTGATCAAACGTTTGACTGCCGAGAGTGGATTCAATGGTGTTGTGGCAGCAGTTCGACGTAACTCCGAGCCATGCATAGTGGGCATGAAGCAAGTTGTGGTGGGCGATTTACTAGTCACAACAGATTGGAGTCATGCCTTACAAGGTGTTGATGCCGTGGTGCATTGCGCGGCGCGTGTCCATGTAATGCGAGAAGAATCTATTGATCCTTTGCAGGACTATCTTGAAGTGAATGTCCATGGCACGCTCAATCTTGCCAGCCAGGCTGCTAAAGCGGGCGTTCGCCGGTTTGTGTTTGTCAGTTCCATCAAGGCAAATGGCGAGACCACCCAACGTGGACAATCGTTTACAGCCGATGGGGTTCCCGCACCTTTAGACCCTTATGGAGTATCTAAGTTGGCAGCAGAGCAGGGTTTACGAGACATTGAGGCAAGAACTGGTATGCAGGTCGTGATTGTGCGGCCGCCGCTGGTATACGGCCCGGGGGTCAAAGCCAACTTTGCTTCAATGATGCGTTGGGTGGCGCGGGGTGTCCCATTACCATTAGGGTGCATTTACAATGCCCGCAGCATGGTAGCGATAGACAATCTGATTGATCTGTTAATCGTGTGCCTGCGACACCCATCTGCAGCAGGGCATACCTTTTTGGTATCCGATGGGGAGGATGTGTCTACCACCGAACTATTGCGTCGTACGGCTAAGTCTATGGGTAAGAAGGCGTTTCTGTTGCCAGTACCGGCCTTTGTATTGGAGTCATTTGCTGCCTTGTTGGGCAAACGTGCAGTGGCCCAGCGCCTTTGTAGTTCTCTGCAGGTTGATATAGATAAGACTCGCCGCTTGCTCGAATGGTCGCCACCTCTGACGTTGGACCAAGGTTTGAAAAAAGCAGTGGAGGGGATGATCCGGTGAAACGGTTTTTTGATTTGATTTTGGGTTCGATAGCTGCAGTCGCACTGCTCGCGCCTTTGGTGGTTGTCACAGTACTGGTGCGATTGACCTCCCCGGGGCCTGCCCTGTATTGGTCGGATCGAGTGGGCAGGTATAACAAGATCTTTAAAATGCCGAAGTTCCGCAGTATGCGTGTTGGTACGCCCGCAGTGGCTACGCATTTGCTGGCTGACCCCAAAGCACACCTAACGCCAATTGGCTCATTCCTGCGTAAAAGCAGCCTAGACGAGTTGCCGCAACTTTGGAGCATCCTCGCAGGCGACATGAGCTTCGTCGGACCACGGCCTGCCTTGTTTAACCAGCATGACCTGATTGAGTTGCGCACCAAGAGAAACGTCCACACGCTGGTACCCGGCCTCAGTGGCTGGGCCCAGGTGAATGGGCGCGACGAATTGCCCATTTCCCAAAAGGTGGCGCTGGATGCCGAATATCTCCAGCGGAAGGGGTTCTGGTTCGACATCAAGATTTTATGGCTCACCTTTTTGAAGGTGGTCCAGCGAGACGGGGTGTCGCACTGATGACAAAGATTCGACTTATGGTGGTAGGTGCAGGTGGGCATGGCCGATCAGTTGCGGAAGCTGCTGTGCTGTCTGCTCAGTTCCAGGTCGTGGGTTTTTTGGACGACTCCCTCTCCAATGGGGAAATTGTGCTGGGGGTCCCCGTGCTAGGGGCGGTAGCCAGTATGGCCAACCATAGAGGGGCTGCCGCTCACGCCATTGTGGCCATAGGCAACAACGTCGTACGCGAGAGACTGATGCAACAATTAATAGCGTCAGGTTTTGAGCTGGCGACTGTCGTTCACCCCCAAGCTATGGTGTCACCCAGTGCTGTGCTGGATGCAGGTTCCGCTGTTATGGCTGGTGCTGTTGTAGGCACCGAAGCCCGCATTGGAATGGGCTCAATTGTGAACTGTGGGGCCGTTGTGGACCATCACGCTATCGTAGAGGACTTTGGTCACCTGGGGGTGAACGCCAGTATGGCCGGGGGTACGTTCTTGGGTCGCGGTGCGTGGATGCAGGCTGGAGCCACGTTGGGGTACGGGGTAAAAATTCCGTCAGGACATACCCTCTCCCCCGGCGAGGCAATAGATGGCAAGGTCAGATATAAGAATGACTAATGAATCAAATTCAAATTGGGACTCAATGGATCTGACATCAAGAGTGAAATTATGATCCACACTTTGAGTCGATTTGCTGCGGCTGTTTTGGCACTGCCACGCCCCTTCAAGCGCGGCATCGTTCTTATATTGGACGCATCCCTTTGTGTTCTATCCGTTTGGCTGGCATTCTATTTGCGCAGTGGCGTCTTCACGCCTTTGTCGGGTCCTGCCTTTTGGCCCGCCGTAGCTTCTATTGCGCTGGCTTTGCCGATTTTTATAGTCTCGGGGCTATATCGGGCCATCTTCCGCTATAGCGGCATGCCTGCTATGGTGGCAGTGGGGCGCGCTATGCTTTTGTATGGCTTAGCTTTTGCGGGGGTTTTCACTTTCTGGGGTTTAGAGGGCGTGCCGCGTACGGTGGGTTTGATGCAGCCCACTTTGTTGCTGCTCTTGGTCGGTGCCTCACGCGCTGCGGCTCGGGTGTGGTTGGGTGGGCTTTACCATCAGCAGTTGCGCAAGGCGTCTTTGCCTCAAGCGCTGATCTACGGTGCGGGCAGTGCCGGGCGGCAGTTGGCCTCGGCCATGGCGAACAGCCCTGAGATTCGGGTAGTCGGCTTCATAGACGATGACGATCGGCTGCATGGTCATGTACTCAATGGCTTGCCCATACATAATCCTGCCGACTTAACCGAGATGTTGAACGTCTCGCCCATTACCGACGTACTGTTGGCGCTGCCCAGCGTATCGCGCCAGCGGCGCAACGAGATTCTGAACGCGCTCAAGCTGCATAAGGTTGCGGTGCGTACATTGCCAGGCCTCAGCGATATCGCCACCGGCAAGGTAAGATTGAGTGATGTGCGTGAGCTTGACATTGACGACTTGTTGGGTCGCGAACCCGTCAAGCCCAATGGCTTGCTGCTAAACCTCAACACGCACGGAAAAACAGTGTTGGTGACTGGTGCAGGGGGCAGCATTGGCAGTGAACTGTGCCGGCAGATCCTCAAGACCAATCCAAAACAGTTGTTGCTGTTGGAAATGAGCGAATTCGCGCTCTACCAGATTCACCAAGAGCTGCAGGCAATTCTGGCCGGCGACCAACTGAGCTTCAGCGAATCAGTCGAGGGCGATGCGTCTGAGCTCAGTGACGCGCTATACATCGAAATCGTTCCTCTACTGGCATCTGTGTGTGATGAAGGGCGCATGCACGAGATCATGAGCGTCTGGAAGCCGCAGACGGTGTACCATGCGGCCGCTTACAAGCATGTCCCTTTGGTAGAGCACAACCCCGCCGAGGGTGTGCGCAACAATGTGTGGGGCACCCGTGTGTGTGCCGAAGCAGCTATGCGCCACGGTATACGTAACTTTGTGCTGGTAAGCACGGATAAGGCAGTGCGCCCCACTAACATTATGGGGGCCACCAAACGCTTGGCCGAAATGGTACTGCAAGCCTTGGCGGAGGTTAACGCGGACCCGACCGCAAAAGGGGGCAGAGCGCTAACTGTCAACACTACCTTCTCTATGGTGCGCTTTGGAAACGTGCTTGGCTCCAGCGGTTCCGTGGTACCGCTATTCCGCGAGCAAATCAAAAACGGGGGGCCAATCACCCTAACGCATACCGGTATTACTCGCTACTTCATGACCATCCCTGAGGCGGCTCAGCTGGTGATTCAGGCTGGTGCCATGGGGCAAGGGGGGGATGTGTTCGTGCTGGATATGGGGCAGCCGGTGAAAATCATAGATCTGGCCCGCCGTATGGTGGAGTTATCGGGGATGACTGTACGCGATGAGCTGCACCCGGATGGCGACATAGCACTGACCGTGACTGGTCTACGCCCAGGTGAAAAACTTTACGAGGAGTTGCTGATTGGCGATAACCCAAAATCCACCCAGCACCCGCGCATCATGAAGGCGCAAGAGCAGTTCCTACGCTGGCCCGAACTCGAGCAAAAGCTCAACGCCCTCAGCATTTCCATGAGCGTCAACGATGTGCCAGCGATAAGGGGTCAACTGCAAGATTTGGTCTCGGGCTACCAACCTAGCGGCGAGGTAGTCGACTGGGTGCACTTGGCCTTGAAGCGTAAAACGCTGGCCAACCAATAAACTCAGGGCAGCTGAGGCCAGCAATGTGAATCATGGAAAGCGATGAAATCTAATGCACTCTCAACCGCTTTGGTTGTTGACTAGTTTGCTCCCTGCCTTCCCTACCAGTTTGAAATCCAGGAAGTTCATCACCATGACGAATGGCGGAGATGAACAAGAGCAGATCCTGCGAATATAAAGTCATCGGGTTTCTAGAGCATGCAAAGCTGGTCTTTCGTATCTGAAAACAGGACGACAAAGAGCGTTGACCTCACAGCAGCCCACCCCTCCCAAATTTAGGCGCAGCGGGATTCTCTGGGGCTCTTTTGTTATTCGAGTCGATTCCCTCGCAACTGCTTTAACCTGCTGTGTATCGACTTCGATTCCAACCGGCGTTGGCGTGAGGCGTAAGTTGGCTTGGTTGCCTTGCGTTGCAATGGTTCAATCGCTGCTGCATCGATGATCCCGCGCAAGCGGGCACACACATCCAGCCGGTTGAGTTCGCGTGTCCGGTGTTGCTGCGCTTTGAGGATCAATACGCCGTCACGGCTGATGCGGTTGTCGGGGCTCGCCAGCAGCCGCTCTTTGATCGCTTCAGGCAGGGACGATGCATGAATATCAAACCGCAAATGAATAGCGCTGGATACCTTGTTGACATTTTGTCCGCCGGCACCTTGCGCACGGATAGAGGTCAACTGTGCTTCTGCGGCAATGCGATCGAAAAGAAATGCCACGATGGGTGCTTGTGAAGGTTAGACTGCCTCCAACCATACCACTCTCGTACAAGGACTCTCCCCATGGCCAAAGGTCAACAGAAATCAAACAAAGAGTCTAAAAAACCCAAAAAAGACAACGCAGCCCCCAAACCCCTGTCGGGGGGAGGTGAGCCTGTGCGCCCCATGGTAACGACCGCAGTGATGCCGCGTGGCAAACTGAAAAACAAGGCCTGATATTCAAGCCTTGTTGAGGCCTGAAAGAAGCGCTTGGGTTTCCGCGTAGGTTGGAGGTTGGCAACCCGCCCGGGCGCAATTGATAGCTGCTGCCTGCATGGCCTCTACCAAGGTCTGCCGCACTCTCTGCTGTCCGTTTGCGTTCAGGACCCAATCCCCGAGGCAGTTACCCCAGAACGTGTCTCCGGCGCCCACCGTATCGACCACCCGAGTCAACGGCACATCCGCCTCAGCACACGCGCCATCCACTTCTAGCCACGCACCATCGCCGCCGAAGGTGAGGGCGATGCGGCTTGCGCCGTGGTCTCGGAACATGGCAGCAATATCTCTGCCTTTGCCACGGCTTGGCGCTTGAACACCCAGCAACTCCAAGTCCTCATCGCTGGCCTTGATCCAGTCAGCCAATTTGGCGACTTTTTTGACTGCCTCAACGTAGGCGCCTAGGTCGGCTGCGAGCTTGGGGCGTAGATTGACATCCACGCTGATAGTCCAACCCATGTCCTTAGCACCTTGCAAGATCGATACTACCTTGGTGTGTTCCGGGGGCACCAGCAGCAATGACCCGGTATGCAGCACACCCGGTGGATGGGCTTTGAGCATGGTCAGCACGCTGTCGACGGTGTAATCCCGATCCGCAATACCTTCTCGGTAAAAGCCGTAACTGGGCTGCCCCTCTGTGATCTGCACCACCGCCAAAGAGGTGGGCAAGCGGCTCTCGCCCGCCGGGACCTTCACACCGTCTTTTTGCAATTGTCGGCCCAGTTGCTGTCCGAAGCGGTCGGTAGAGAGCGGGTTTACATAGCCCGCAGGTGCCCCGCGCAACGCCGCTGCGCGAGCCATGTTGTAAGGGCTGCCCCCCATGAAGGGGCGCAGTGTTCCATCGGGCTGCGAGAGGCAGTCCATCAGCGCTTCGCCGAGTACCCAAATAGATGCGGTCATTTTTTCAAGAGTCGTTGACGACGGATCACATCAATCCAAACAGCCAAAATCACCACCGCGCCGATGGCCATCATCTGCTTGAACTGCGAGATTTCCATCAGGTTCATGCCATTGCGGATCATGGTGATCAGTACGGCACCCAAAAGACTGCCCCAGATACTTCCACGTCCGCCAAAAAGTGAAGTGCCGCCCAAGATGACTGCCGCAATGGCATCCAACTCGAACATTTGGGCCATCTTGCCGCTGGAGGAGTCCATGCGCGCCATCAGTACCAGTGCACCCAAAGCGCAGCTTAAACCCGACACCACATACACGCCTAACTTGTACCAGCGGATGTTGATACCGACTTGACGCGCACCCATTTCATTGGATCCCATCGCGTATACGTAGCGGCCCAGTTTGGTGCTCGACAAAATAAAAGCCATGGCGATAAAGAAGACGCCGGTGATCCAAATGGGCATCGGAACGCCGAGGAGCTGGCCATAGCCGATAAAGGGCAGGGGGTCCGGCATGCCGGAGTTGTCAAAGCCACCAGTGGATTCGAACGCAAGACCCCGCCACAGAGTCAAGCCACCCAAAGTCACAATGAACGAGGGAATACCCACAAAAGCAACCAGGTAGCCGTTGAACAGTCCAACAGCAGCACCGATGGCAAAAGCGGCTGCGATACAGAGGTAGGGGTCAACGCCTAACTTGACCATCATGTGGCCGGCAACAGCACCTGCCAGCGCAGTCAATGCACCCACTGCCAGGTCTACGCCACCGGTCAAAATCACAAAAGTTTGGCCGCCCGCCAGCAGGGCGATTACCGAGGCCTGCACCAGAATGTTGGATAAATTGCCAGTGGTCAGAAAGTAGGGTGATGCTGCACTCAGCAAGGCCCCCAAAACCAAAACGGCCACTAAGGCTCCATACCATTCTTGGCGGGTGATGGACTTCATGAAATCAATTCCTCAAATAGAAAAATGACGACCGCTCTGCAGCGGTCGTCCGGGCCAGGTGGTTACCCACTCGGCGAGTGCAAAAAATTACTTCACTTTCATGAACTGCGCCACGCCAGAGTCTTTGGCGAACTGGTCCACGTTGGAAGGCAGCACCAGGAATGAGCCGGTGTCGATGCGGGCATCTACCTTTTTGCCCTCTGCAGCGGCAATCGCTGTTTCGACACCTACTTGGCCGATCTTGGCCAACATTTGCGCAGCGTTGGCAGACTGCCAGCCTTGCTTCATCATGTCCAGACCGCCGGGGGAGCCGTCAAAACCAGCGATCTTGACGTCGCCGGCTTTCTTGCCTGCAGCCATCAGAGCCGCTTTGGCACCGAGCGCGCCGCCGTCCCAAGCACAGGCAATCACCTTGACGCCGGGGTTGGCCCGCATCGCAGTCTCAACGCCGTTTTGCGCCATGGTTTGATCCCATGTTGTGGAGACCTCTACCACTTTGACGTTCTTGCGCTTGGCATTCAGGCCGTCGAGAAAGCCTTTTTTGCGCTCTTGACCTGTCGATTGACCCAAATCGCCTGTGATGTAGATCACGGTGTCGCCGTCTTTGACCTGCTCGGCAGTCCAGTCTCCTTGCACCATCGCGGCCTTGATGTTGTCGGTCGCCACATAGGAAGTGATTTTGGCGCCTGAGATGCCAGTGTCCACCGCCACCACCTTGATGCCGGCCGCCAGTGCTTTGTTGATGGCCGGCGCAATGCCTGCGCTGTCCACCGGAGCAATTGCAATGGCGTTCACTTTGCGAGTGATCATGTCTTCGACGATCGCCAACTGCTTGGAGAGCTCGCCTTTTTCTGCTGCCAATTCAATGAATTTCACGCCGGCCTTTTGACCAGCTTTCTTGGCGCCACCGTTGATCAGGGTCCAACCTTCGTTGGTATTGCCGTTGGTGATGTAGGCAATAGTGGTCTCTGCGGCAGCGGCAGACATCAGGCCGGCGGTGGCCATCGCGATGGCCAAGCGGCCCAGCATGCGTTTGGTGATCATTCGTTATCTCCGTTGTGGTGTGAATTAGCAGCTGTGGTGGATTCCATGGCTTGCTGGAGCCAAATTACAGCAGAGTTTTATTTAATTAAATCTAGTAGTTTTACTAATACGATTCCGTGTCGGGTTCTGGCATGCTTGCACCCAATTTCCTGAAACAGGTCCACCATGACATCCAAACAACCAGTTCTGCAGATTACCAATCTGACCAAGCATTACGGTGGCGTGAAGGCTCTGACCGATGCCAGTTTCCGCCTGCTACCCGGCGAGCACGCCGCGATCGTTGGGGACAATGGTGCTGGTAAAAGCACTTTTGTTCGCCTGATCACCGGCGTAGAGCAGCCCAACTCAGGGGACATCAGTCTGGACGGCCAAAGCGTCCACTTCAGCTCACCCTTGGATGCCCGCGACCAGGGTATTGAAACGGTGTACCAGACACTGGCCCTCGCCGAAGACCTTGACGTTCCCGCCAACATCTTCTTGGGCCGTGAAATCACGCGCTTGGCCCTCGGGCCCTTGTCGGTGTTGAATCACAAGGCCATGCGGGAGCAGTCCGCCTCGATGTTGTCAACAACCGGCGTCAAGATTCAAGACATGTCCGAGAGCCTTCGGGGCATGTCGGGCGGCCAGCGCCAATGTGTGGCGATCGCCCGTGCCGCCGGTTTTGCGAAGAAGCTCATCATTCTCGATGAGCCCACTGCCGCATTGGGGGTCGCGGAGACTGCACGGGTCGAACAGATCATCAAGGGCCTGAAGCAACAAGGCATACCGCTGATCATCATCAGCCACAACTTGCGCCAGGTGTTCGATTTGGTGGACCGGATTTGGGTGTTCCGCCAAGGGCGCATCATTTGCAGCCGCTTGACCAGAGAGACCAATCCGGAGGAAATTGTGGGGCTCATCACAGGCGCTATTGATCCGGCCACACTGCAATCCGCGGAGGCCGTCGCATGCTGAAAGGTCTGGATTCCTTGTTGACCCCCGAGTTGCTGATGCACCTGTCTGCAATGGGGCACGGCGAGTGGGTTGCGGTGGTGGACGCTAATTTCACCGCAGATTTTTTGGGCAAAGGCAAAGCGCTAGTCCGCTTGCCCGGGCACAGTTTGGAGAGGGTGAGCAAAGCCGTTTTGTCGGTGTTCCCCTTGGCTGAAGACGTCGCGTGTCCCGCCGCCTATATGCAGGTTTGCCACAGCCCGGAAGGCCATCAGACCGCAGCCCAGGCTTCGGTAGTGGCTTTGTTATCGCACGAAGGGCTGCCCGCCAGCAGGGTCGAAGCGGTGGAGCGCTTTGCTTTTTACGAGAAGATCCAAGGCGCCAGCGTCATCGTCCAAAGCGGCGAAGCCACTGCGTACGGAAACGCCATGTTCTGCAAGGGCGTTATCCTGTGAGTGCGAGCTGGCACCGCCAGCGCTCAGGGGAACAATCGTATGACTAAAATTTTTCTCGATTCCGCACGCGTGGAGTCATGGGCCCTCCCGGCGGGCTGTCCACCGGTGCAAGGGGTCACTACCAACCCCAGCTTGGTGTTTCAAGCGGGGCTTCCGGTCACTCTCACTACCTATGTAGGTTTGATTTCAGCTGTCGCAGACCACGGTTTCGCGGAACTGATGGTTCAGTTGCCGTCCAGCCAACCGGAGCAAGCAAGAGAATGGCTCAAAGTGCTACAGCCGGCGGCGCAGGCCCGGGGCGTGCAATTAACGATCAAGCTGCCCTGCGCACCGGATTGGAAGGCGTGTATCGACGCGGTTCGGGCTGAGCAGCAAGACGTGTTGCTCACGGGGCTCTCCAATGCAGTGCAGCTCTTGTGGGCAAAACACAAAGGCGTGCAATATGTGGCGCCCTATGTGGGCCGCCTTGCGAACGATGGCCGCAATGTGTGGGCGCTGATGGAGGCATGCGTGGCAGTGCAAGCCAAGGGCCCGCAGCTGCTGGCCGCGAGTATCAAAACGCCCGAAGTGTTGGGCCAGCTGGTAGCCGTCGGTGCTGCCGCTGTGACTCTGCCACCCGCGAGTCTGATTGCGTGGTGTACCGACCCGCTGACCCAAAGTGCCGTGAAGCAGTTTGATCTGGATATCCAATCCAGTCTCAAAATCGGACAACACTGATTGCTTTAGTGGGGCATAGCCCCTCCGCCTGCTCGATCGTGGGCGATTCGCGATACTCGCCACCCAGCTATGTTGCTGGGTTGCCGCATCCGGGTTTATGTCGTACAGCGTAGTTTGGTTCAAAAAAGATCTCCGACTGCATGACCACGCGGCTTTGCAGCAGGCTTTGGCGACTGGCCCCGTCTTATGCGTCTTCTGCGTAGAGCCCCATCTGTGGCGCCAAGCGGATGCCTCAACCCAGCACTACCGGTTTGTGATCGAGTGTCTGCGCGATCTCTGGTCCGAACTTCGATCGGTGGGTCTCAAACTCCATGTGGTGACCGCAGATGCGCCCGATTTTCTGGCGAGGCTTTTCGCGGCGTCGCCTTTCAAAAGGCTTTACTCCCACCAAGAAACAGGCAACGGCGCTAGTTTCCAGCGGGACATCGCCGTCGCTCGTTGGTGCCGCGTAAATGGAGTGGCGTGGCATGAGGTAGCTCAGTTCGGAGTTCAACGCGGTAGCGCCAACCGTGACGCTTGGAGTCGCCACTGGCATGGCCATATGAGCCTGCCGCAGTCGACTTTGCTCACCGCGTCTGCTCATGTCACTGTGCCATTGCCCTGGGTAGAGCCACCTCCGCCAGATGCCCTCACCCTGGGCTTGCAGCAACCCGATAAGTCCCGTCGTCAAGCGGGCGGCAGTGCCATCGCGCTGCAATTGCTACGTAGTTTCATTGCGGACAGGAGCCGGCAATACCGCGGTGGAATCTCTTCGCCGCTCAGGGCCGTGGATGCTTGTTCCCGCTTGTCACCTTACCTGACTTGGGGTTGCCTCAGCGTGCGCGAGGTGTGGCAAGCGGTGCAGTCCCGCCGCGCCAGTGAAGCGCCGCCAGCGCCCAAACACCTTGCGGGGCTAAATGCGTTTGGCAGCCGTCTGCATTGGCATTGCCACTTCATTCAAAAGCTCGAGTCTGAGCCCGGCATCGAGTTCCACAACATGCACCGTGGGTACGACGGGCTGCGCGAGAGCGAACACAAGCCCGAGCATTTTGCGGCGCTTGCCTCCGGGCGTACAGGCTGGCCATTGGTGGATGCCTGTGTTGCGATGCTTCGCGAGACCGGCTGGGTCAATTTCCGGATGCGCGCGATGCTGGTGTCCGTCGCAGCGTATCCGCTGTGGTTGCATTGGCGTCCGGTGGGTGAGTGGTTGGCCACCGAGTTTTTGGACTACGAGCCAGGCATCCACTGGAGCCAAATGCAAATGCAGTCGGGCACCACGGGGATCAACACTGCGCGCATCTACAACCCGATTAAACAAGCACGCGACCAAGATCCGGAAGGCCGTTTTGTGCGTGAGTGGTTACCGGCGATGCGCAAGGTGCCCGACACCTGGTTATTTGAGCCCTGGCGCATGCCTGCGGAGATGCAACTGCGTTGCGGGCTCCTAGTGGGCGGTCCGGACGCGGACATTCCGACCCCATTGGTCGACTTGGAGCGCGCCACGCGGTTGGCAAAAATCCGCTTGTTTGCGCTGCGTGCGCAGCCGGAGGTTAAAGCTGCAAAAGCGGCCATTGTTCGACAGCACGGATCGAGGACGTTTGTTCGCAAACGGGGAGGCAAAGTGCCGCCGGTTGCGGTCCCTGCTCAATTGGAGTTGCTATGAAAATGCGAAAGAAAAGCGATCTGCCATCCAAGCAGTGTGCTACCTGTGGCCTGCCGTTTCAATGGCGAAAGAAATGGGAAAAGGTCTGGGCGGAAGTGAAATACTGCTCTGAGCGCTGCAAGCGCGGCGGGCGATGAGCACGGCGCAGCGTATGAATCCGGATGTGCCTCTTATTTATTGGTTTCGCAGTGATTTGCGGCTGCGCGATAACCCCGCATGGGTTCAAGCCTGTGCCTTGAATCAGCCACTCTTGGCTGTCGTATTCGAGCCGCACATGGCCTCGACTGAGCAGCGTTGGGGTTGCTTGCAACCCGGGTCTCACCGGCTCTCGTGGTGGCACGCCAATGTGCGGGCTTTGCAACTGGAGCTTGCGCAGTGCGGCGTAACGCTGTTGGTGTTGCGGGGCAAGGCTGTCGAGGTTTTACAAACTGTCGCCAACAAGGTCGGCGCAGTAGCCATCCAATGCGAAGAGATTGCCGCACCTTACGAGCGCGCAGAGGTTCAAGCGTTACAACACGCCGGCTTTGAGGTGCACACCCATTGGGGTAGTACCTTGTTTGAAGAGCAGCAACTCCCTTTTGCTGTGGACGAGTTGCCTGCTGTTTTCAGCCAATTCCGCAATTTGGTGGAGCGTTCCCGCACGCCGGTGCCTGCGCCTTTGGCAGCTCCGCAGCACGTCCATGGCTTCTCCATACCTCCAGAAACAGCGGCGGCATTTGCGCCATGGGCGGCAATACCCCCTGCGGAGGAGCCCTTTCTTAATGAGCGCTCTGCGTTTTTTTGGGGCGGGGACTCTGCCTCAGCCGTGCGAGCCGGGAATGTGGGGGCTCGGGCCTATCTCGATGCGTATTTTTCTTCAGATCGGGTGGCGCAATACAAGGCCACACGCAACGGCTTGATCGGGATGGCGTACTCCAGCAAGTGGTCTCCCTGGCTGGCTGTAGGCGCGGTGTCGGCTCGCGAAATCTTGGAGGCTTTGCGGGCCTATGAGCAGCGCCAAGGCGCGAACGACGGCAGCTATTGGCTCTGGTTTGAATTGTTATGGCGTGAGTATTTCCGGTGGTTGCACAAGCAGTACGGCGACGCCCTGTACCGAGGTCGCGGCTTGTCAGAAATAACCCGGCTGGTGGTCGCTACCAAGCACCAGCGCGCTTTTGCGCATTGGACCCAAGGCCGCACTGGTTGTGAGCTGGTCGATGCCGGAATGCGGGAGCTGGCAGAGAGCGGCTATAGCTCCAACCGGATGCGTCAGATTCTGGCGAGCTATTGGATTTACGACCTTGGCGGAGACTGGCGTGCCGGCGCAGCGTGGTTCGAGGCGAACCTGGTGGACTATGACGTGTATTCCAACCAAGGGAATTGGCTCTACATTGCTGGCTTGGGTACCGACCCACGAGGCGGGCGCAGGTTCAATGTGGCCAAGCAGACAGCAGACCATGACGCAGACGGGCAGTACCGGAATTTATGGAGTACCTCGCCATGATGCAAAACACTGAAGTGACACAAACCGCCCGGCTGATTTTGGGCGACCAGCTCAATCCCTTGCACAGCTGGTTTTCTGACACCGACCCCCAAACGCTCTATCTGATGATGGAGATGCGCCAAGAGACCGACTATGTGCGACACCATGCGCAAAAGGTGATTGCCATTTTTGCGGCTATGCGGGCGTTCGCGACTGCATTGCGGGAGCGCGGTCACCGTGTGCACTACCTCCAGATCGACGAAGCCGACAGTCAGTTGCCAATGGTAGAGAGTCTCGATGCAGTGATGGCCCGCACAGGCGCATCCGTGCTCGAGTACCAGGAGCCGGATGAGTGGCGTTTGGATGCTCTGCTCAAAGAGCACCTGGCGCAAGCCGAGGCGTCCGGCAGCTATTCCGGGCGCATGGTCGGCAGCGAGCATTTTTATACCGAGCGTCATCAAGCGCAGTCCATGTTCAAGCCGGGCAGCCGTTGGCTGATGGAGACTTTTTATCGGCAAATGCGCAAGCGCCATGCGGTCTTGCTCGATGCCGAGCGGGAACCCGAAGGGGGGCAATGGAACTTTGACAGCGAAAACCGCAAGGCTTGGAAAGGGGTTCCTCCTGAGCCTGAAGACTTCCGGCCACAGCACGATCACACCTTGCTTTGGGAGCAAATTCAACGAGCAGGGGTGCAAACTTTTGGTAACCCGTCGGCCCAGAGCTTCCGTTGGCCACTAGACCGCGCAGAGGCACTAGCGCAGTTAGAAACTTTCGCCACAGATGTGCTCCCGTACTTTGGCGACTTTCAGGATGCACTCAGCGGCAAAGCGCGGAGGCTGTTTCACTCCTTGCTCTCATTCGCGCTGAATACCAAAATGTTGTCGCCACAAGAGGTCGTCGACCGGGCTGCTCGTGCCTGGCGGGACGGCGGGGTTCCCTTGCCTTCGGCAGAGGGTTTCATACGCCAGATCTTGGGGTGGCGGGAATACGTCCGCGGGGTGTATTGGGCGGCGATGCCCGGCTATGAGGCGCACAACTTCTTTGATCATCAAGCGGAATTGCCGGACTGGTTCTGGACAGGCAAGACCCATATGGCGTGTGTGTCGGCGGCGATTACCCAATCCCTGGACATGGCGCACGCCCACCATATCCAGCGTTTGATGGTGATTGGCAATTTCGCGTTGTTGGCAGGCCTGAAACCCAATGCATTGCACCAGTGGTACCTAGGCATTTATATCGATGCCTTCGAATGGGTGGAACTGCCCAACACGGTAGGAATGAGTCAGTTTGCGGATGGTGGCGGGCTGGCCACCAAACCCTATGTGTCTAGTGCGGCATATCTCGACCGCATGGGAGATCATTGCGCAGGTTGTCGCTACGACAAAAAGCAAAAAACCACCGCAGACGCCTGTCCGTTCAATGCTTTGTACTGGGAGTTCTACGACCGGCATACCCGATTGCTGAGCCACAACCCACGCATCGGGATGGCCTATCGGCAGCTCGAGAAAATGCAACCCGAGGCGAAGGAGGCGCTTTTCGAGAAAGCGCGTACATTGCGCGCCAACTTGAATGCGTTGTAGCCCTCAGGCCTGCATCACAGCTTGTCCATCCGGCTATCCAGCGGCGTGACGAAAGAGTTGAGCTCCCAGCCGGAAGCAAGCCGGCTTTCCGGATGGCTGGAGAGGGGAGTGCTTGCGGTGTCTGTCAGGTCCGGCCCCTTGCTCATCCGGCGGCGGTGAACCGCGGCATGCAAATGCTCCCGCATATTCTGGAAGCGGGTGTCCAGGGGCTTGTCTGCCGCCAGCATGGCCGCGTGTTCGCCCAGAAAAGCAGTCCTTATTTGGGTCAGGTGCGGCAGATTGTCGGGGTCTACCACCCAGTAACGCACATCACATTGCTCCAGCAGCGAGTGTTTCAGGGTTTGATTGCCCAGCGAAAGCCCGGATGCCCCAGGTACATCCACACACCCGATGACTTTTCCATCCGGGCTACACACGGTAAACGTGCAATACACACCGTTTAACAAGCGGTACCAGTGCGCGGCTTCTGATTGCTCGGATGGAATGGTGAAGCGGGTCACTGGCAGCTTGATCAGCACCTGTTGGTCAAACATGACTTTGGTGAGCCACAACCACACCTTGCGCTCCCTGCTGTTGACGAGTCGGCGCACTTGAAGCGGCCACACGGACGGGATTCTGCGGCGTTGTTTGGCCCGGTAGTTTTGGAGCCCGTAAACGAAGCAAACCCCTAGTAAAAGCCCGCCAAGAAAATAAAGAAACATTGCTGCGCCCTGAATGTGTGGTCTCTTAGAGGACCTTTTTTCACAAAGTTTATCGGGCTTTTGCAATGGGCGCTATGGCCCACACAGACCAACGGAGGTGCTGGTCAGACTATGGCCCCGCGCTCATTCGCCCGTTTTCAGGGCTGTTGATAAAGCGTTTTGATGGCTTCCACCTGATCTTGAAGCCGTTGAACCAGCTCCGGATCGAAGTGTTTGCCTTGCTCATGGAACACATAGTCCAGGGCCTGATGGAGATCCCATGCCGGTTTGTAGGGGCTTGGAGATACCAGCGAGTCCAAGACATCGGCCAGGGCTGCAATCCGGCCTACCAAGCTGATCTCGTTGCCTTTCAAGCCGGCCGGGTAGCCACTTCCGTCCCACCGCTCGTGATGTTCTTGGGCAATTTGGGCTCCCATGGCATGCAGGCGTGAACCCGAACGGGACAGCAAGGTGTGTCCCAGGGTTGGATGTGTGCGCATGACCGCCCATTCCTCCTCCGATAACGGACCGGGCTTGCACAGAATCTGATCAGGAATGCCCGCTTTGCCCACGTCATGCAAGGTGGAGGCTACCCGGATCATTTCGATCTCCGCATCGCTACAACCGCTGGCGCGGGCGAGCATTGCCGCCAGTTCCCCCACGCGCTCAATATGGCGGGCGCTCTCCGCGCCCCGGCGCTCGATGGCGCCACCGAGGGTGGCGATCGTGTCCCGTTGGGTGCTTTGGGTTTCTTCCCGCAGCAGCAGGCTGTCGTAGGTGCTGGCCACGTTGCGTGAAAAGAGTTCGAGCAGTTCGCGCGCCTGATTGCTGATTGGCTCCGGGAACTCCATGTAAATCAAACTTTCGCTCCCCGCCTTGGTGCGAAAGTAGCCCGCGTAATAGCGCTCACCATGGCGACTCACTTTTTCGCCCAGTGACTGCGATATGGCTGTTTTTACGACTTCTGGCAGGTTTTCTACCTCATCGTCCAGTATCAGCTGGGAAAATGCGTCGGTTGCGGCAAGTACCTTCAGTTTGCCATGTCCTGCGTTGGCGGTATAGGCCAGCAAACGGCTGGCGCACAGGCCTTCCCCCTGCAGGTCAAGCAGGTGATTCAACTGCGAGAGCACGGCCGATGCGAAGCTGCGCAAATTGTGGGAGTCACCCACTTCGCTGATGGCTTCTATTGACCGCACCAAGCCCTTCCGGGCGTTTTCCAGTCGCATCAGGTCCCGATAAGCCCTTAAGCCCGCATAAAAAACAGTAATCAACTTGCGACGGGTCAGGTCGGTTTTTTCTTTGTAGTCGTTGATGTCGTAATCGCGGATGACCTGTTCTTCGGGGGCTTGGCCGGGTTGACCGGTGCGCAGCACGATGCGCACATTCAGGTTGCCCAAGTCTTCGCGAATGTATTTGGCGAGGTCCAGGCCCGCTTGCTCGGACTCCATCACCACATCCAGCAAGATCAGGGCAATGTCGTTGCGCTGGCCCAGCAAGGTGCGGGCTTCGGCGGCGCTGTAGCAGTGGGTGAACTCCAGCCGGCGTCCGTCCATTTCGAAATCGGACATGACCAGCTTGGTGACCTCGTGAACCGCCGGTTCATCGTCCACAACCAGAACTTGCCAAGGCTTGGCCATCGGGCCGCGCGTCTGCTCTGCCTCTTGTTCATCGCTGAAAACCAAATCATCTGTCATGACACGGGTCCCGGTTGGAATCGAATCATCGCAGTCTACTGGAAGTGACTGCGATACTACGTCCATGCAGTTACAGGAAATACTCTATACCCAAGGGTTTGGCACCCGCCGTGTGTGTGCCGGATTGGTCCAGCAGGGCTTTGTGCAGGTTTATATGCCAGAACAAGGCTTGGCCCCCGTCACCATTACGCAAGCAGCTATGGAATTTGTAGCGGAAGGGTTGCGATTCCGGGTGCAGGGCGTCGACTGGCCCTACGCAGAACGCGCCTATTTGATGCTCCACAAGCCAGCCGGCACCGAGTGCTCGCAAAAGCCCTCGACCTATCCCAGCATTTACACCTTGCTCCCCAGCCCGCTGCGCTTGCGGCCGCAAAAGGCCGCGGTGCAGGGCGTTCAGGCCGTGGGTCGGCTGGATCAAGACACCACCGGCATGCTGCTGTTGACCGACGATGGCAAATTCATCCACCGGATGAGTTCGCCCAAACACCATGTCCCCAAGTTGTATGAAGTCACGGTCAAGCATCCGCTCGATGAAAAGCAGGTCAGCAAGCTGTTGAGTGGTGTGGTGCTGGCTGACGACCCCAAGCCCGTCCGGGCGGCCGCTTGCGAGGCAGTCAGTGAATTCCACCTCCGAATGACCCTCACCGAGGGCAAATACCACCAAGTCAAGCGCATGGTGGCCGCCGTCAGTAATCGGGTGGAAGGCTTGCATCGCTCCAGTATTGGCGGCGTGTCGCTCCCTGCGGACTTGCCCCCCGGCGGTTGGCGTTGGCTTACCGCTGACGAAATTGTGGCAGTGCAAACCAAGGTGTGATGCGATGAACGCCGTCCTCGATGCATTTTGGCGTTCCGTGGCTTATTGCCTGCACCCCAAGGTCATCCTGTGGTCGTTTCTGCCACTGGTCTTGATGGTGGGGGTGACGGCCGGGTTGGGCTATTTTTACCTTGACAGCCTGCTCAGCCAGGTGAACCTGCTGTTGGAGTCGATGGACTGGCTGCAAATGCTGTGGTCGTGGCTCGAATCGATGGGCGCCGGAAAGCTCAAGACTGTGTTGGTTCCGCTGCTGGTGATTCTGGTGTTGACGCCGCTGGTCGTGGTTGCCTGCTTATTGGTGGTGGCCACCATGATGACCCCCATGCTGGTGCGCCTGGTTGCTCAGCGCCGCTTCCCCTTGCTCGACAAGCAAGGCTCCGGTTCTTTTCTGTTGAGCGCCGGATGGGCCCTGGGCTCGACAGTGGCGGCATTGTTCGCCTTGGTGGTGTCGCTGCCACTGTGGTTGATTCCGCCGCTGGTGCTGGTCATTCCGCCCTTGATTTGGGGCTGGTTGACTTACCGGGTCATGGCTTTTGATGCGTTGTCCGACTTTGCCTCCCGTGCTGAGCGGCAAGAACTATTCAAACGCTATCGCTGGCCTTTGCTGGCGATGGGCGTATTCGCAGGCTATCTCGGTGCGGCCCCTAGTCTGGTCTGGTCATTCGGGTTTGTGGCGGTCGCTTTGGCCCCCATTTTGGTTCCGGTGTCGATTTGGCTCTACACCCTGTTGTTCGCCTTTTCGTCGCTGTGGTTCACGCATTTCGGTCTGAAGGCCTTGCAAGATTTGCGTGCAGAGCAAACGGCTGCAACCAATGTGCCGGACCTTCCGCTGAATGTGGTTGACGTGGAGATCTTATGAAGTTTGGCGCGATCATCATTGGGGATGAAATTCTTTCCGGCAAGCGTGCTGACAAGCACTTAGCCAAAATCATTGAATTGCTGGGTGCCCGTGGCATCCCATTGGCCTACGCGCATTACGTGGGCGACGATCCGCAGCGCATTACAGCGACGCTGCGCGAAGCATTCGCTTCGGGCGATACCGTCTTTTCCTTCGGTGGCATTGGCGCCACGCCCGACGATCACACCCGGCAATGCGCTGCATTGGCGTCGGGCAAAGCCTTGGTGCTCAGCGACGCGGCACGGGATTTGATCCAGGAGCGCATCTTGGACGTCGCCCGGGAGCAAGGCCTGCCCTATGAGCCCGAGCGCCCAGACAATCTGCACCGCTTGCAGATGGGCATGTTCCCGGAGGGCTCGGCTCTGATACCCAATCCGTACAACAAAATTCCGGGTTTCAGTCATTCCGGTGTTGGACAAGGGCGGGTCCACTTTGTGCCCGGCTTCCCCGTGATGGCTTGGCCGATGGTGGAATGGGTGCTGGATACCCAGTGCGCTCAGTGGTTCCAGCAGGATGTGTGGCGCGAGCAATCGGTGATTGTGTTGGGTGCCATGGAGTCGATGTTGACCCCGCTGATGGAGCAGCTGGAGCGTAGTCATCCGGTCAAGGTCTTCAGCCTGCCGAGCGTCGACCATCCGCAATACGGCCGGCACATCGAACTGGGCGTGAAAGGGGATCCCGCTGTGTTGGCGGCTGCCTACGCCGACCTCATGGCAGGCCTCAAGGCGCTGAATATGTCGTTAGGCCCTGAATTGGTGCGATAAAAAATTGCACCAATAAAGTGCAAATATGCCGAGCGCACCGACGTGGTGCATTTTGGTGCATTCAGCAATCCCTCGCCCGTGACTTTTGGTATTTCGTGCTCGATTTGTCCGTTTAACGATGCAAAATAGAGCGGTTTGCCGAAATGCCTTTGGTGCGTGCTTTGGCACAAAAGCTGCATTAACTGCAGCGCAAATCTTTTTACAACCGTGCAACAGGAGTATTTGATGGCCAAGACCGTCGCAGATGTGATGAAGATGGTGAAAGAAAACGAAGTCAAGTTTGTTGACTTCCGTTTCACCGATACCCGTGGTAAGCAGCAGCACACCACCGTGCCTGTCTCGCATTTTGATGAAGACAAGTTCACCTCCGGCCACGCGTTTGACGGCTCTTCCATCGCCGGCTGGAAGGGAATCGAAGCTTCCGACATGTTGTTGATGCCCGATCCCAATACCGCCAACATCGATCCGTTCTTCGAAGAAACCACCATCATCATGAACTGTGACGTGGTGGAGCCTGCTGACGGCAAGTCCTACGACCGCGATCCACGTTCCATCGCCAAGCGCGCTGAAGCCTACTTGAAGGCCTCCGGCATGGGCGACACCGCTTATTTCGGTCCAGAGCCAGAATTCTTCTTGTTCGACGGCGTGCGTTGGTCCACAGAACCTAACAACACCTTCTACGAAATCGAAGAGTACGAAGCACCCTGGAATACCGGCTCCAAGCTCGAAGGCGGCAACCGCGGTCACCGTCCCACTGTAAAGGGCGGCTACTTCCCCGTGCCTCCAGTGGACAGCACGCAAGACATGCGCGCTGAAATGTCCCTGATCCTCGAATCTTTGGGCATTCCAGTTGAAGTGTTCCACCACGAAGTGGCGGGCGCTGGCCAGAACGAAATCGGCACACGCTTCTCCACCCTGGTGGAGCGCGCTGACTGGACCATGTTGCAAAAGTACGTGATCCACAACGTGGCCAATGCCTACGGCAAGACCGCCACTTTCATGCCCAAGCCTTACCACGGCGACAACGGTTCCGGCATGCACGTGCACCAGTCCGTGTGGAAAGACGGCAAGAACCTGTTCGCAGGCGACGGCTATGCAGGTCTGTCCGACTTCGCGCTGTACTACATCGGCGGCATCATCAAGCACGCACGTGCCCTGAACGCCATCACCAACCCCGGCACCAACAGCTACAAGCGTCTGGTTCCCCACTTCGAAGCTCCGGTCAAGTTGGCATATTCCGCCAAGAACCGTTCCGCTTCGATCCGCATTCCTTTCGTGGCGAACCCCAAGGGCCGTCGCGTGGAAGCACGTTTCCCCGATCCATTGATGAACCCTTACCTCGGCTTCGCAGCCTTGTTGATGGCAGGTCTGGACGGCGTGGAAAACAAGATCCATCCCGGCGAAGCCGCCACCAAGGACCTCTACCATCTGCCTCCCGAGGAAGATGCAAAGGTTCCAACCGTGTGCCACAGCTTGGATCAAGCCTTGGAGCACCTGGACAAGGACCGCGCGTTCTTGACCAAGGGTGGTGTGTTCACTGACTCCATGATCGATGCTTACATCGACCTGAAGATGCAGGAAGTGACCCGCTACCGCATGTCGGTACACCCGGTCGAATACGACATGTACTTCAGCCTGTAATCCCAGCGCTGCAAAGCACTGTGATGAGCAAAAAAGGACGGCGCGAGCCGTCCTTTTTTTATGGAACACTTGGACACAAATTGCCACCCGAACCTCGGGGATACTCATGTCCTTTGTTCCGGGGCACTTTTTGACGGATACTGAATCACAACGCTCACCAAACCGAGCGTAGTTACTCACACAGCATGAAACCCACACTCCTGATTCTTTGCTTGACCGCCGGCACGACGCTAGGAGCCTCGGCGCAGGAGCGTATCTACCGGTGTGGCAACGAGTACACCAACACCGTGACCGAAGCGCAGGCCAAGACCTGCAAGCTGGTATCGGGCGGCAATGTCACGGTGGTGCAGGGGCAAAAACCCGCAAGTGCTGCGCCTGGTGTGAAGGTGGCATCGGCGCCGCCCGCAAGCAGCGCGCCGCGTATCGACAACGCGGATCAAAAAGCCAAAGACTCTGATGCCCGTTTGATTCTCGAGGCCGAACTCAAAAAGGCCGAGGCCCGTCAGATCGAGCTGAACAAAGAGTACAACAACGGGGAGCCTGAAAAGCTGGGCCCCGAGACGCGCAATCATCAAAAATACATGGAGCGTGTGTCCGAGCTCAAAGCAGCGCTATCCCGCAACGAAAGCGATATCGCGGGTATCCGGCGGGAGCTTGGTCGTTTGCCGGGCGGTAGCTCCAAGCAATAAGGCCCGGACAAGTGCTCGCCTTTGCAGGCGGCGCTTTGGACCCGGTGATTCAACTTCCTTCTTCCGCGGACCAGCCTCATGGAGCGATTCCATTCTTTTGACCTGCTAGCGACCTTGGTGGCAGTGGTCACGGCCGACGCGTCCGTGCAGTTCTCCAATGCGGCGCTGGAAGATGCCTTGGGCATTTCCCGGAGGACCATCATCGGCTCCAACTTTGCCGATGTGTTTGCCGAGCCCGCGCAGCTGCACAGCGCCTTGGAGGGCGCACTCGACAACGCGTTTGCAGCCCTGCGTTACGACGCTTTGCTCAAGCGCAACGGGCTTGATGCCATGCCGGTGCACGTCATCGTGACCCGCACCGAGGCATCCAACGACATCATTGTGGAAATGGTGCCCCAGGAGCAGCAGACCCGCCAGGACCGCGAGGAGCGCCTTGCGGAACAGGCCCAGACCAACAAAGAGCTGATCCGCAACCTCGCCCACGAAATCAAAAACCCTTTGGGTGGCATTCGTGGCGCGGCGCAGTTGCTCGAGATGGAGATGGAGTCGCCCGAACTCACCGAGTACACGCAGGTCATCATCCATGAGGCGGACCGCCTGCAGAGCCTGGTAGACCGCCTGCTGGCACCGCACCGCCGGCCGCACCTGGTGGGTGATGTGAACATCCACGAGGTGTGTGAGCGGGTACGCTCGCTCATCCTTGCCGAGTTTCCCAAGGGGTTGCGGGTGGTGCGGGACTATGACATCTCCATCCCCGAATTCCGGGGCGACCGCGAGCAACTCATTCAAACCGTGTTGAACATTGCCCACAATGCCTGCCAGGCGCTCGCTGAGCGCATTGCGGCGGGTGACGGTTGTGTGACATTCAAGACCCGGGTGACCCGGCAGATCACCTTTGGCAAGCAGCGTTACCGGTTGGCATTGGAATTGCATGTCATCGACAACGGACCTGGCGTGCCAGATTCGATCAGAGACCGCATTTTTTACCCGTTGGTTTCGGGCAGGGAAGGTGGTTCCGGACTGGGGCTCACACTGGCGCAAACCTTTGTTCAGCAACACCACGGTCTGATTGAAGTGGACAGCGTGCCGGGCCGTACGGACTTCAAAATCTTGATTCCGTTACCGTAACAGACAGACACAAACACAAGGGTGCCGCACAACATGAAGCCGATTTGGATCGTAGATGATGACCAGTCCATCCGCTTCGTGCTGGAGAAGGCACTGCTGCGTGAGCACCTGCCCACACGCAGCTTTTCCAATCCACGCGATGTACTGACTGCGCTGAGCACCGCAGCCGATGATGAGGGCCCGCAGATCCTGGTGAGCGACATCCGCATGCCCGGGGGCTCCGGTCTGGACCTGCTCGAAAAAGTCAAAGCCAAACACCCCGGCCTGCCCGTCATCATCATGACGGCCTTCTCGGACCTGGACAGCGCGGTCAGCGCCTTCCAGGGCGGCGCTTTCGAATACCTGCCCAAACCCTTCGACCTGCCCAAAGCAGTGGAGCTCATCCGCCGTGCGGTGGAAGAGAGCCAGCGCGAGGAAGTAGCTGAAGAGCGCATGGCCGAGTCCCCCGAAATGCTGGGTCAGGCGCCCGCCATGCAGGACGTGTTCCGTGCCATCGGCCGCTTGAGCCAGAGCAACGTCACGGTGATGATCACCGGCGAATCCGGCTCCGGTAAAGAGCTGGTAGCCCGTGCGCTGCACAAGCATTCCCCTCGCGCCGATGGTCCTTTCGTGGCCATCAACACCGCAGCCATTCCCAAAGACCTGTTGGAGAGCGAACTCTTCGGCCATGAACGCGGTGCATTTACCGGCGCGCAAACCATGCGCCGTGGTCGCTTCGAGCAGGCCGATGGCGGCACGCTGTTTCTCGACGAAATCGGCGACATGCCGTTTGAGCTGCAGACCCGTTTGCTGCGCGTCTTGAGCGACGGCCACTTCTACCGCGTGGGCGGGCACAGCGCCGTCAAATCCAACGTGCGCGTCATCGCTGCCACCCACCAGAACCTGGAGCAGCGCGTAAAAGACGGCGTGTTCCGCGAAGACTTGTTCCACCGGCTGAACGTGATCCGTCTGCGCTTGCCCGCGCTGCGCGAGCGCAAGGAAGACGTGTCTATGTTGACCCGCCATTTCCTGCAGCAAAGTGCCAAGCAACTAGGGGTGGAGCCCAAGCGCATTTCTGATTCCGCATTGGCCTGGCTCGAGGGCTTTGGCTTTCCCGGCAACGTGCGTCAGCTGGAAAACATCTGCCATTGGCTGACCGTGATGGCGCCGGCCCAGGTGATTGAGCGCAAAGACCTGCCCCCCGAGGTCAATCAAGGGCGCGCGGAAGCCGGCGATTCACTGCTGGCCAAGCCGGTGTTGGCCGCCATGCCTGAGGTGCATCCCAAAGAGTTGCCCCTCGATTCGCACACCTCGGCGTCTTTGTCGCATGAGGGCGGTGAAGATCTGTCGCATGTATTGGCCCGTGCCGCCGCCGCCCAAGGCCCCTTGGAAGGCTGGGAGGCCGAGCTCGAAACCGAGGCAATTGCGCTACTCGGCTCCGGCAAAGCCGATGTGTGGGACACGCTCACCCGGCGGTTCGAGTCCCGCTTGATTCTGGCGGCCTTGGCCAACACCAAAGGCCGTCGCATCGAAGCGGCTCAAAAACTGGGTATCGGCCGCAACACGATTACGCGGAAGATCCAGGAGCTGGGGCTGGGCTGATCTCCACCACCACCGGCGCGTGATCGCTGGGGCGCTCGTTTTTGCGGGGCGTCTTGTCAATCACGCAGCCGGTAACCCGCGGTTTGAGCGCCTGGCTCACCAGAATGTGGTCAATCCGCATACCCCGGTTGCGGCGAAAGCCTGCATCCCGGTAGTCCCACCAACTGAAGCTTTTGGGCGGGTAGGGGAACAGCCGGTAGCTGTCGGTCAGGCCCAGCGCAATCAGGGCGCGAAGGTGGTAGCGCTCTTCCTCGGTGCAGTGGATGGTGCCTTCCAGGTTAATTGGGTCCCACACATCGTCTTCGTCAAAGGTGATGTTGTAGTCGCCCATCAGCACCAGGTTCGGGTGCGCGGCCAGCTCGTCTTTCACCCAGCGGCGCAGGGCGGTGAGCCACTCCATCTTGTACTCAAACTTGTCGCTACCCGGCTCCTGCCCGTTGGGGAAGTAGGCGCCAATCACGCGCACACCGTCCACGGTACCAGTAATCACGCGCGACATGTCGTCGTCAAAACCAGGGATGTTTTTGATGACATCGCTAGCCGGTGTGCGCGTTAGCAGGGCCACGCCGTTGTAGGTCTTCTGGCCAAACCACTGCGCGTGGTAGCCGATGGCTTCAAACGCATCGGCAGGAAATTTGTCGTCGGTCAGCTTGAGCTCTTGCAGTGCGAGCACATCGACCGGGTTGGCGGCCAGCCACTCCAGGACTTGGGGCAGGCGCACGCCCAAAGAGTTGACGTTCCAGGTGGCGAGTTTCATAGGTGATTCAGAAAAAATAGAGGCTGCGGTGCAGAGACCCTAGATTTTCTCACCGCTCCCCGTCATTTGCAGGCCTTGCGAGAGTGCGCCGGACGCAAAAAAGCCCTGCACTCCGGGAGAAGTGCAGGGCCTTCGTCTGACCGAATCAGACGACGCAGCTTACGGGCGCACGGTGATCTCGTTCTTTACGGCCTTGACGCCCATGACGCTCCAAGCCAGCGTCGCCGCGGTGGATTTTTCATCCGGGCTTTTGGCAAATCCGGACAGCATCACGGTCCCGTTGAGGGTTTCCACGCTAATGGCGGCAGCGTCCACGATTTTGTTTTCGACAAAGCGGCACTTGATGCTGGCGGTAATGGCCGTGTCATCGACATAGGCCCCCACCGTAGATTGGCCACGCTGTACAGCGCAGCCGGTAGCAGTCAAAGCGAGGAGGGCGGCAAAAGCCAAGGCGAAGAGGGTGCGAATGTTCATGGTGATTTTCCAGTAGTGAAATAAAGTGAAGTGAAGTGATTGGGGGCTGTTTATGTCTTCCGGATGAATCCGAACAGGTAGCTCAGCACCGCGAGCACCAGGAAGACGAAAAACAAAATCTTGCCTATCTCTACGGCGCTGGCGGCAATGCCACCAAAACCAAAAAGTGCCGCGATCAGGGCAATGACAAAAAAGACAACGGCGTAATGCAACATGTGGGGTTCCTTCAACAGATGCCCTAGTGTGCGTTTTCGCACACAGTCGGGCCATCAGTCACCCTGCCGTGTGGCCGTGGGTTAAAGGCGCGCCCGCTTGTAGGACGCCTCCGACATGCTCACCCCGCTGTGCTGGAGAGCGGTGGAAACCTGGCCAGAATTTGTGTGCCATGCCCGGGGCGGGACTGCAGTTGCAAGCTTCCGCCCTCTGCACCGACCCGAAAGCGCATGCCCACCAGCCCGTAGGCGGAAGTGGGCTTGGTGCCGGTGTCAAAGCCCACACCATCGTCGCGCACCGAGACCTCCACCTGGCCTGCCCGGGTGCAGAGTTCAATCCAAATGGTGCGTGCCTGCGCGTATTTGGCAATGTTGGTGATGGCTTCCTGCACCAGCCGGTACACCACCAGTTCTGCGGAGGGCCGCAATGCCACCGGCTCCAGTTGGCAGTGCACGGCGACCCCGGACGGGGCCGCGTACTCCCGCGCCAGAATTTCAAGCGCAGCAACCAAGCCCAGGTTGCTGAGCGAAGAAGGGCGCAGGTCCTCAATAATGCGGCGGCCCAGCGCAATACCGGTATTCAGGGTGCCGACCAGGTGGGCCAGCAAATCCAGCGCCTCGGGTGCGGCCACCGTGATGCGTGATTTGATGCGCGCCGCATCCAGCTTGGCGGAGGTCAGCAAGGAGCCCAGATCGTCATGCAGGTTGCGGGCAAGGCGTTGGCGCTCGTCCTCGCGTGCGGTTTGCAAGTGCTGGGCGAGCTCGATCAGCTCGGCAGTTTGGTGGGCGACTTCAACCTCCAGGCGGTCGCGTTCCAATTGCACCACCCGTTGCAGTTCCATTTGCTGGAGCTTGAGTGCCTGCGACTGGCGCAGGTACAAAAACAACGCCAGCAGGCTCACGAGACTGAGCACCGCAACACCCAACCGGTCCAGCACCAGGGTGCTGATCAGCGCAGAGCGGCTATCGCTGACCGCCCGGGTTTGGTAGGCCAACAGCTCGGCACTGGTCGCGCGAATGGCGTCCATCTTTTCGCGGCCGATATCGGTCATTAAAATCTCGCGCCCGGCTTTGCCGCGGCCTTCGTCAAACAGCTGCAGCGTCAAGGCCAGCTCTGAGAGCTTGGTCTCTGTCAACGTGTGCAAGCGCTGCAGCAGCGCTTGTGATTCCGGATCACTGCCGTAATACGCATCCAACACCTTATAGGCATCTTCGATCCGAATCAGCGCTGTGGCATAGGGTTCGAGGTACTCCTTGCGTTGGGTGAGCAGGTAGCCGCGCTGGCCTGTTTCGGCATCCAGCATGCTGCGCTCCAGCGTCTGGATTTGGGTGCGCGCCATGCCCATTTCGGTCAATTCCTGCAAGGTGGTGGTAGACCGCCAGTAAGAAGCCTCGCTCACAAACAGCACGGCTCCTGCGGCTGCGAGGGCGCAGGCAATGACCAGAGGATGGCGCTGGAGGGCCGTGATTTTTTTCATGGGAAGGACCTGCAGAGAACTGTGGGATCATGGGGAATGACTATCTCTATGCGCCCATGATCAGGATTGCCATTGTTGATGACCACGCGATGGTGCGCGCCGGGCTGCGCCAGTTTTTTGCCGACCAGCCGGACTTTCAGGTCGTGGCCGAGGCGGTGAATGGCCGAGATGCCTTGGACATCGTGCGCCAGGGCGAGGTGGATGTGATGGTGATGGACATTTCCATGCCCGACCACAGCGGCGTCGACGCGCTGGTGGCCATCAAGGCGCGTGCACCTGACCTGCCGGTGTTGATTTTGAGTGGGTTTGCCGAAGTTCATTACGCCACGACCCTGCTGCGCCAGGGGGCCAGTGGGTACCTGAACAAAGATTGCGATCCCGAAGACATCGTCAAAGCCATTCGCACGGTGCACCGCGGACGCAAATACATCACCCCCGGCGTGGCAGAGTTGTTGGCAGACGGGTTGGGCGATGATGCGGACAAGCCTTTGCATACCCAACTCTCAGAACGCGAGTTGCAGGTTTTCTTGCGGCTGGCCCGCGGTGAGACGGTGGGGCATATTGCGACCAGCATGTCACTCAGTGTGAAAACCGTCAGCACCTACCGCACCCGGGTGATGGAGAAAATGCGCCTCGAATCGAACAGCGATTTGACCTATTACGGCCTCAAGAACGGCCTGATCCAGTAGCCGCATCAAGCGGCTGGCGCGGGCTGCATGCCGCTTGCTGCCAGCGTTTGGCAGTAGAGAATCAGCGCGTCTATTTCGGTTGATTTATCAAATACTTGCTGTGCCCCCAGTGCCATGCAGGTGGCGCGCACGTCAGGGGTGGCGTAGTTGCTCAACACCACCATATGCCGTGGTGGCTTGTTTTGTTGTGCTCCCCGCAGCACGCCGACGCCGGAGCCGCTGCGCAAAAAAATATCCACGATGACCAGCTCTGCCTCGTGCGCAGGGTCCGCCAGCCATTGCAGCGCATCCTGCTCGTCCGCGGCCATGCCAACGACGGCCACAGGGGTGAGTTCTTGCAGCGTGGCAATCAGGCTTTGCTGAATGACCGGGCTGTCTTCGACGAGATAGGTGGTGAGCACGGTCATAGTGTGGGTGGTGGGGTTGGGTTGGAGTGTGCCTGCGAACGCACGCGTTCGCCATGGGCCATCCACCCGAATGTGTGTAGGACTGTACCTACACGCCTTTGCGGCGCTGTCTGCTACCCAGCGCACACAAGCCTGCGGATACTTCGATCATCACATTTTGTTGATCAGAAAAAGGTCGTTCCATGAAAAATACATCCACTTCCCTTCGTAGCACCGCACTGGTGTTGGCCCTCTTGGTTTTGAGCGGCTGCGCCGGGATGACTAGCCGTGAGAAGAACACCGCTGTTGGCGCGGTGATCGGTGGCGTCGCAGGCAACGTGATCGGCGGCGGTGTGCTGGGTACCGCAGCAGGTGCAGCTGCAGGTGGCGTGATCGGCCACCAATCCAGCAAAAAATAAGAAGCTTGCCCGCTTATCGGCGGGTGTAGGTCTTCTGGCCAAACATGCGTGAGCTGCTCCTAAATATGTAGCGCAGCCAGTGCGCCCACGACAACACCCACGCCGCCCACCCCGAACATGGCCCACTCCAGCCATTTCTTCTTAGTCAGCAGCGCAATGGCGGCCAATGCAATGGCGACCTGCAGCACGGTGGTGGCTTGCGCCCAGCGGTGGTGCTGGTGCATTTGCTCATCGCTTTGGTGGTTCCACTCTGTGGCCTCGGCTTCCAGGGCATCGGCCTTGGTTTTGATGTCCGCTTTTTCGCTTTCGTAGCGGTCGATCTTGGCCTGGTACTTGGTCTTGTCTTCTGCGTTGGCGGTCAGGTCGCGGGCCAGTTCGGCCAGGGACTGTTTGGTGCTCTTCGCCTGGAAGAAATTCCACTGGTTGGAGGCTTCGGTCTTCTTGATGGCCGCGTTGTTTTTGAAGAGGCCTGCGTTGGCCTGGGTGGCGCCGCCCATGTAGGAAAACAGGGCTCCCACCGTGGCGATGATGGCCGTGAACATGGCGATCTGGTTGATCATGCCGCCGCTGTGGCCTCCGTGCTCACCGCCGTGGCCGCCCCCGTGTCCTCCTTGTGTGGCGTGCTCGAGCTCGTGGTCGTGGGGTCCGTGGACGTGAAAACCTCCGCCTGACATGTGCGTATCTCCTTAATTGCGTGTGTAGGTCACAAAACTGAAAGGCAGCCCGTTGGCTGCCACATGGCGTTCGCGGGCAGTCTCTTGCCACGCTGCGCCCAAGGTGGGGGCGAAGGCGTCGCCTTCAAAGTCTTTCTCAATCTCGGTGACCACTGCCGTGTGCGCCACAGGCTCCGCCAGGGCGTAGAGCTGCGCGCCGCCAATCACCCAGACATCTGCAGATTGCTCACAAATTTGTAGCGCCTCGCGCAGTTCGGATGCCCGCTGAGCGCCAGTTTCACTCCAATCCGGCTGGCGGGTGACCACGATGTTGGCACGGCCAGGCAGGGGGCGGAACTTCGGGGGTAGAGAGTCCCAAGTCTTGCGGCCCATGATGACCGGGCAGCCCAGCGTGGTCCGCTTGAAGTGTGCCAGGTCCTCAGGCAAATGCCAGGGCAGGGTGCCGCCCGCGCCGATCACGCCGTTGGCCGCGCGGGCGTAAATCAGGTGAAGGCGGGGGAGTGTGGCGGTGGCGCTCATGGTGCCTGCCATCACACCGCGACCGGTGCCTTGATGGCGGGGTGGCACTCGTAGCCCTCGACCTCAAAGTCTTCAAACTGGTAGTCGAAGATGCTCTCGGGCTTGCGCTTGATATGCAATGTGGGGTAGGCCATCGGCGCGCGGCTCAGCTGCAGTTCCACCTGCTCGCGGTGGTTGCTGTAGATGTGGCAGTCGCCACCGGTCCAGATAAAGTCGCCCACCTCCAGATCGCACTGCTGCGCCACCATGTGGGTGAGCAGGGCGTAGCTGGCAATGTTGAACGGCACGCCCAGGAAGTTTAAGCGACTGTATTTTGTCCAATACATTGTCTTTATTGACTTGAATTCGGTTTTTGTATTGGACATTTTCAATTTTGTATAAATCAGGGGGGGTGCAGGGGGGGACGGAGCACCTGTGGATAACTCAACGACTGATTTCACTGCATTTTAGTCAAGCATTTGCTCAGAAGCCGGTTCGTTTTGAGCATTGCAGCTGTCGGTCGCCTTGCGGCTATTGGTCTAACAGCCAAAGCGCAATTGTCTGCCAGTTAACCTGCGTCAGGACATGTCTGATTCCATGGGCGTATAAGAGAAGTGCGACTTCGCCCTGACAACTGGAATTTGCCATGAAGCCGGAAACACTAAAACTGCTGAGTCACCCGACAAGGTATATCTTCTTCACTGGCAAGGGCGGGGTTGGCAAAACGTCTTTGTCCACAGCTGTATCCCTGCAGCTCGCTGATGGAGGCAAGAAGGTTCTTCTGGTCAGTACTGACTCAGCATCGAATCTCGATGAGATGCTCGGCGTTAACCTAAGCAATCTCCCAACACCCGTTCCAGGGGCACCAGGCCTGTCAGTGTTAAATATTGACCCGGATGCCGCTGCGGAGGCTTATAGACAACGCGTGATTCATCAGATGAGCGCGGAGTCGACCGAAACAGAGGTCTCTACTGTGAAGGAGCAACTCTCGGGGGCATGCACTACAGAGATTGCTTCTTTTGACGAGTTCTCCTCGTTGCTGGCAGATGAGAGCAAAGACTTTGACCACGTAATTTTTGATACGGCCCCGACGGGCCATACGCTGCGGCTCCTAAGCCTGCCAAAGGCGTGGACGGGTTTCCTGGCTGGCAATGACCGCGGAGCATCGTGCTTGGGGCCGCACTCTGGACTCAAGATGCAGGAACTTCGGTTCAAGGCAGCTCTGGACGCACTGTCAAACCCTGCACTCACTACGGTTGCCTTGGTTACGCGTCCAGAAAGCAGCGCAATTGCTGAAGCATCCCGCACATCCGACGAACTCAAAACAATGGGTCTGAGCAACCAATGGCTGCTAGTCAATGGTGTATTCAAAGCGACTGATGGGCAAGACACAGTCGCAATTGCCATGGAGTCAATGGGTCAGAAATGCATTCAAGATATGCCGTTGAATATTCGTGAGCTTCGGCAAGACCAAATACCCCTGCGTGCATTCGACACGGTTGGGTTACCCGCTCTGCGCGCACTTCTTCAATCCGGGGTTCAGCCACTGCCCGGCGGCCGTTCGGAGCAACTGCCAACGATGAAGAGTGGCATGGGGTTAGATGCACTGGCCGATGAGCTTGCCAAATCGGAGCACGGCCTCATCATGGTGATGGGTAAAGGTGGGGTTGGAAAGACGACTATCGCTGCAGCGCTCGCCTTGGGCCTAGTTCAGCGTGGAAAGTCTGTTCATCTCAGCACCACAGACCCGGCTTCACACCTTGCCTTGACCTTAGACGGCGCTGTGGATGGTCTCCGTGTAGACCGCATCGACCCTGTTGAGGAAACTCGCCGCTATATCGACAAAATCATGGCGACAAAGGGTGCTGGGCTTGATGAGCAAGAGCAGGCCCTGATGCTGGAGGATTTACGCTCGCCCTGCACAGAAGAGGTGGCAGTGTTTCATGCGTTTTCGCATGTCGTAAGCGAGGCTCGTAGCGCATTTGTAGTCCTTGATACCGCACCCACTGGGCACTCCATGCTGCTCATGGATGCAACGGGCGCCTATCACCGGCAAATGACCCGTGAATTTGAAGGACGAGGTTCCGCGCGCTTCATCACTCCCTTGATGCGTCTACAGGACCCTGAGTACACAAAAATCATTCTTGTAACGCTTCCCGAGGCCACTCCTGTTCTTCAGGCAGAGGCGTTGCAGGAAGACCTGCGTAGGGCAAAGATTGAGCCGTTTGCTTGGGTCATCAACAAGAGCATATTGGCGACAGGAACTAGGGACCCACTGTTGATGGCGCGCATTGCCGGCGAAGCCAAACAAGTTGTACGCGTCTCTGAGCAACTGGCTAAGAAGACATTCGCATTGCAATGGCTTGCAAAGCCACCGGTCGGCATTCAAGAGCTGAGCAGACTTGTACAGCGGACGCATTGACCTTCGTTTAGTAGGCCGTTTACCGCCTCCAATAGGTCCGACGTAGGTAGGGCCTGCCACTGCCCAATGTCACTCTCTGAGGTGGGCCATCGTTTTCACGTGACCCATTGCTGAATTCGGCAGTGACGTGTCTCGCATTGCAATTTGTTGTCTTTGCAAGTTGCCTTCACCGCAAGACTGTTCGATTCCATTGGGCGTGAGTTCGACGAGTCTCCTGTCACGAAGTTTTCACATCAGCACGCAATACTCAATTCAATGTTTCAACAACCATTGAGGTAATGCATGTCGAAAGAACCCCGTACCAGCGCACTGATTGACGCGGAAATCAATAACGAAAGCAAGAATCCAGAGTTTGAGCAGGTGCTATCTGCGCGCTTGAGCCGCCGGGGGATGCTGCGCGGAGCGGTGGGCGCAACCGGGCTGGGCATGATGGGTGTACCCGGACTGACCCATGCTGCCAATCCTGGTGCTACTCACGTCGCCGCTATGCCTGGCTATCTGAGTACGTTGGGATTCGGTGCTGTGGCCAAGAGCTTGGCGGACAGAATCAGCATCGCCGAAGGGTATGAATACCAAATCATTTACGCCTTGGGTGACCCACTGGACGCGCAAACGCCAGCATTCAAGAACGACGGCACCGACACAGACTTTCATCGCCGTGCGGGCGACCACCATGACGGTATGGAGTGGTTTGGACTCAGTGCGGCGGGGCGTCCCAGTAACACGTACACAAGCCGCGGTTTGCTAGCCATCAACCATGAGGCTACAACCGATGAGAAGTTGACTTCATTCTTCATCCACGCCAATGGTGGAACCGCAACTCTGCCTCGTCCGGTCGCTGAAGTCGACAAAGAACTCGCAATCCATGGCATCTCTGTCGTGGAAGTTGAGGCGCAGCATGGCAAGTGGTCCTACAAAAAGGCATCGAAATTCAATCGCCGCGTTACCGTAAATACCGAAGTCGAGCTGCACGGCCCATTGCGTGGCAGCAGTCTTGCAACTACCAAGTACAGCAAAGACGGCAAGGTCACTCGCGGCACGGTGAACAACTGCGGTACCGGGAAGACCCCTTGGGGAACCTTTGTATCCGGTGAAGAGAACTGGAATGGCTACTTCTTTCGTGATGCCCAAGATGACCAACGCCGCGGCAAAGACAGCAAGGAAGTTGCTGGACTGAACCGCTATGGTCGCAAAGCCGGTGTCGCCAGCCGCCATGGCTGGGAAAGCGCATCCTCCGATGACAAGTACGTTCGTTGGAATAACGGAGCACTGGGAGCGTCTGCTTCGGACGACTATCGCAATGAGATGAATACCTACGGTTACGTCGTGGAGATGGATGCTTACAACCCTAGCCTGCATCTGCGTAAGCGCTCGGCACTGGGCCGGTTCGCCCATGAAAGCGTGAGCTTTGCCAAGACCACTCCTGGCCAGCCTGTAGTTGCCTATATGGGCGACGACGCTCGCAATGAGTACATCTACAAATATGTGTCCGATGCCAAATGGGACCCGAGGGACGCACGAGCCTCTGACAAGCTCGCTATTGGTGACAAATACTTGAACAAGGGCAAACTCTACGCAGCCCGTTTCCTAGAAAACGGAGCTGGTGAATGGCTGGAGCTGTCTCTGTCCAATCCGGTGATTGGAAACAGCAAGGCCTTTGAATTCAAGACTGATGCCGATATCGTGGTCTACACACGTATCGCAGCTGATACGGTGGGCGCCACCAAAATGGACCGGCCTGAGTGGGGTGGCGTAAATCCCAAAAATGGCGAGGTCTACATAACATTGACCAACAACAGCACTCGCACACCGGACAACACCGACGCAGCAAATCCCCGCTCCTATTTGGACCTGCGGGCTGGCAAGTCACAGACAGGCAATGTCAATGGACACATCATTCGAATGGGCGAAGGTAAGCCTACCGACAACGAATTCAAGTGGGACGTCTACGTCTTTGCTGGAGAAGCCAACTCAGGCGATTCGAATATCAATCTGTCGAATTTGACTGATGCCAACGACATGTCTTCGCCTGACGGTTTGGTGTTCAGTCCTACAACCGGAATCTGCTGGATTCAGACGGATGACGGCGCATACACGGACGAGACGAATTGCATGATGCTTGCCGCGATTCCTGGTCGGGTTGGAGACGGCGTCAAAAAGACAGTCAACAACTTGCGCGAAGATGGTTCGTCAAAGGATGTTTCAACCCTCGTTGGCAAGGAGCCAACAGAGGCGACATTGAAGCGATTCTTCGTGGGACCACGGGACTGCGAAATTACCGGCTGGGCAGAGACACCGGATGGCAAGGCTATGTTCATCAACATCCAACATCCAGGTGAAGGCACCAAGATGGCTGACATTGGTAACCCTTCCAAGTTCACCAGCCAATGGCCAACCAATGCAGGTTATGGTGTTGGCAATCGTCCACGCTCAGCGACCATCGTCATCACCAAGAAAGATGGCGGCGTTATTGGCAGCTAGAGCAAACTTCGCTCAACCCACGAAGACCATCAAGGAGCCCAAAGGCTCTTTGATGGTCTTTTTGATTTTCAAGCTCTATCGCTTAGACGGAGAGTGAAAGTCGCTTCATTTTTTCCCAGAGAGTCTTCCGACTGATGCCCAGGACTTCGGCGGTTTTTCCGACGCTGCCTTCGCAGTGGTCCAGCGCCCTCTGGATGTGAGACCTTTCCGCTACCTCCACGACACTTTGAAGAGGGGCTATGTTCACAGAGCTGACGTTTGCTGTCGGCAAATCTCTGCTGGGCTCTGACGGGGTGTCCAAGATTCCCGCCTCGCTGAGAACAACGGCCTCTTCAAGATAGGACCGCAGCTCGCGCACGTTGCCCCTCCACTGACGCGACATCACGTTTAACAAGAATGCCTCGGACATCGCGATAGGACGTCCTTGTTCGAGAACCATTTGGGCAAGCAGCTTCTCCGTCAGCCAGCGAATGTCTTCCGGACGCTCACGCAAGGGAGGCAGTTCAATCTTGATGACCGCAAGGCGGTAAAAGAGGTCCTCCCTGAATTTGCCGGCATTCATCTCCGCATAGAGGTCGCGGTTTGTCGCGGCCAATATCCTGAAGTCGCTTTGGGTTGTCTTCTCCGAACCAATGCGAAAGAAGCATTTCTCCTGCAGCGCCCTCAGGAGCTTGGCTTGCATGCTTGGGGGCAACTCACCGACCTCGTCCAAAAACAAAGTTCCTTTGTTCGCTCGCTCGAGGTAGCCCTTATGGGCCCGGACTGCACCCGAGAATGAACCTTTCTCATAGCCAAAGAACTCTGCTTCCAGCATGGTCTCGGGAATTGCTGCGCAGTTGACCGCAATGAATTCGCCCTTTTCACTGCGCGGGTCCAGTCCATGAATCATCTGTGCAGCGACCTCTTTACCGACTCCAGACTCTCCTGAAAGCAGAACAGACGCCTTTTGGTTTGCGACCTTGTGCACCAGGCTCTCTACCCGGCGCATTGCGGCAGAGATACCCAGGACAGCGGTGTCGTCCTTGGTGACAGTTACGGCAACCGCGTCGTGAACAAGAGTCACCAGGTTTTCGATATCAAAGGGCTTTGTGAGGTACTCCCTGGCCCCTGCGCGCATAGCATTCACAGCATCGTTAACGCTTCCATAGCCGGTGAGGAAGAACCAGGGCAATGCCCGCATGCTGCCCGGCAGTTCAAGAAACCACTCCGTGGCGAGCCCATCTGGAAGGCGCACGTCGCTGATAACAGCACTTGGGAGCATTTCCAGTGCCGAGGTTGCCTCAGCCAGCCTTCGACACCAGGTTACGCGCATTCCCTCAAGCTCAAAGCGCTGCAGGAGCGACTCGCCCATGATGGCGTCGTCTTCAATCAACAAAATGGATGTCATGTTTCCTTCTCCAGTGCTTCCCGGTTAGGTACCGAAAACACCAGACGTGTTTGGTGTGGTTTTGATGAGTCGAGCTCGAAACTGCCCCGCAAATGGCTGGCCATTTCCTGGCAGACCCAAAGACCAAAGCCACGGGGGTCTCGCCCACTCTCTGCGGCCAAAGTTGCCCTAAATTTCTCTTCAGTCAGTGGCGTACCAGTGTTGCTTATGCAGAAGCAAACGGTTGACTCATCTGCACGCAAATGGGCTTTGATGTGTCCGTCGTCGCCAGCTGCTTTCAACGCGTTGAGCAACAGGTTGAGCATGACCTGTCTTAGTGGCGAAGAGGGGACGCGTAGTGCTGAATCTACGTCCACCTGCGTCTGAATGTCGACCTTCAATTTGCTCGCAGTAGAGTTCACCAAAGTCACGACGTCATCCAGGTCCCCCGGTTCAAGTGCACGAACCTCCATCCGGGCCTGCGGCAACAGTGCCGCCACGGTGGTCTTGATTTGTTGCAAACCGCGTTCAATGAGCTCAATCGTCCGGTCACGTATCCCTTCAGCGCCTCCGTGAAGCCTTAGGGTTTGAGTGGCCGTCAAAAGGCCTGCAAGTGGGTTGTTAATTTCATGCGCCACGGCCGCGGTCATCCGACCCACGGCGGCAAGCCTCTCAGCAGACAAGGCTCTCTCCTCGGCCTGCTTGCGGTGCTCTAGTTCTCCAATCAGCTGAGTTACTGCGTCGCCAATTCGTCTGAACTCAGGGTCTGTCGTCTCTGGAACTTTTTTGCGCAGTGTGCTGGGGTCAAAACGACCAATACCTTCGATGACCTCAACGAGACGCGCGACAGGTCGTGTCATCCTCTTGCCTGCCCACCAACCAATTGGGACAAGTAACGTGACTGCAAGTGCAATACCAATCAACGCTGTCCGCAAGAGCGAAGACCACTCCGGTGCGAAGACAGCGGCATCAACCTCAGTCAAAACAAAGCCCACTGTTTGACCATCTTCGCTGCGAATGGGGTCAAGTATCAGAATGGCGCCATCGGGTCGGTCGATTTGGCTTCGTACCTTGATTTCCTCAGGGGATTGCATGGCCTGTCCATGCCAACTGTCTCCAAGCAACTTTCTGCCAGTCTCCAGTTGTACGGGGTCTGAAGCAGCAACGACACTGCCCTCCGAGTTGAGGATGGCTAGCCTGGCAAGGCCAACCGTCGCGCCGGGCATGAGTTGCGCCGTATCCCGCAACAATGAAAAGACTCGCCAGGTGTCATCGGCTGCAAGCATTGGCCTTACTTGGGCAATGACCAGGACAACAGCGCGGTCTAGGGTCGCCATGGTCTCCTGTCTGGAGTTGACCGCCTGTACTCGCGCGGTGACTGCAGTCACCAAAATGGCCGCTATTAAAACGGCCATCGACAGGCCTAGGGGAATCTGTATCCGGTAAGGCAGACTTCGCAGCATTAGCTGGGCACTCCACTGCCTGGGACCGTCTGTGCTTGACGACGAATGGAGTCGAAGAGGCCAGGTGCTCCGGTGGCGAACCCGGTGAGATTCAGTGAGCTCAACAAGTCGCGCCCGACCTTGTCATCAGCCATGCTGAGCAGAGCTTCGCGAAGAGCGCCCATCTTTGGGTGTTCGTCCTTGCGTCTCGTGACGAGTGGGGGGAAGCCAAAGGGCTCTGACTTCCAAACTATTTCTGTCTTGGCAATGGCCGGCATGCCTTGCGAGCGCATCGTTTCCCACACGTATCCATCAATCGAACCTGCCTGCGCGAGTCGTGCAGCTACGGCCTCGGCAACGTTTCTATGGCTGTGGGTAAAGAACCCTTTCTTCAGGTCCTTAGGACTCAAGCCGGCCTTTGCAAGCTGCGCTTGAGCCACCAACCAACCAGAGTTCGACAGGGGGTCTGAATAGGCAAGAACCATGTTCCTCAGGTCTTGCCAACCGGTGACCTTATGGGTGTCACCGATAGACCGAATCAAGTAGGCCTGATAGAGCGGATGGCCTTGATAGAGCGGGACTGCAAGTAGCCGGAGGTCACTCTCATATCGGACATAGGGGTAGCCGCATATCCATGCTGCATCCAACTGGGTTGAAAAAAGAAGGTCCAGGATGCTTTGGTAAGAGTCCCGGGCCACGAATTCAACGTCGATGCCAGTACGGGCAGCCAGGTACTTGCCCCAACGCGACAAGAAGGCAACTTGGTCTGCAAGGATGACCGGAGTAAGGCCAATGCGCAGCCTGTCGCTGGCAATTGCCATCGAGGATGACGGTGACGTGATTGCACCCGAGGCAATCACACCCAAGCAGGTTCTGCGGTCCATCTTTGTCTCCGGTGGTTACGTTTTCGTAACGCTGTCTGTTTTGGGAATGTTACCAAAACCACCCAACTTGGTGGCAACTACTTCTTAAGTCGTTGATTTCATTGGGTCCGGCGAGTGGCACGCTGGTTGCAATGTTGGTTCGGGTAGTTTTAAAAACAAGGAGACAACATGGAAGACGTCAAACTCGCGCGCCGCCATTTTTTGAAGTCCAGCGGTGCAGCCGTAGCAGTGGCTGGCGCCACGGTCATACCAATTCACAACGCCAACGCTGCGCAGCCTGCAGTGGCAGGCACAACCACGCTGCCTTATCCACGCAAAGCTGTCGGCAAGGTAGGAGCCTTGAAGGTCAATGAAGCCTCAATGTTCACGTATCCAGATGCGAGCTCACCCTGCTACGCCATCCGCATGGGGAATGCAGTGCCTGGTGGTGTGGGGCCTAACGGAGACATCGTGGCGTTCAGCGCCATGTGTACGCACATGGGCTGTCCTGTCACCTATGACGGCGGTAGTCGCACATTCAAGTGTGGTTGCCACTTCTCCATCTTCGACCCTGAAAACGGCGGCCAGATGGTGTGTGGGCAAGCCACCGAGGACCTGCCCAAGATTAAGTTGGAGTACGACGCCAAGGCCGACTCAGTGACCGCGGTCGGTGTGGATGGCTTGATTTACGGACGTCAGTCCAACATTCTTTAAGGAGCGCAGCATGTCTACGAACATCAATGACCGCATTGCGCTGCCTCCTACGGATGCGCAAAAGTCCAACATGACGTGCCACTTCTGCATCGTCGGTTGCGGCTATCACGTCTACAAATGGGATGCCAACAAGGAAGGCGGACGTTCCGCCAAACAGAACGCCTTGGGCGTCGATTTCACGAAGCAGGTTCCCCCCTTGGCCATCACCATGACCAAGGCGATGACCAACACCATTACCGACAAGGGCGGAAAGCGTTGGAACATCATGATTGTTCCGGACAAAGAATGTGTTGTGAACAGCGGCCTGTCCTCCACGCGCGGCGGGAAGATGGCTTCGTACATGTATGCACACGATGGCATTGGGAAGGAGCGTCTCAAGACTCCACGCATCTTCCGGGGTGACCAGTGGCTCGACACGGGCTGGGACAATGCCTTGGCGTTGTATGCCGGTCTCACCAAGAAGATTCTGGACAACGACGGCCCGAGTGGCCTGTTTTACGACTGCTTTGACCACGGTGGTGCCGGTGGCGGCTTTGAGAACACATGGGGCACTGGCAAGCTGATGTTTAGCGCGCTTCAGACCCCAATGGTCAGAATCCACAACAGGCCTGCTTACAACTCCGAGTGCCACGCAACGCGAGACATGGGCGTGGGCGAACTCAACAACAGCTATGAAGATGCGCAGCTGGCTGACGTCATCCTCTGCACAGGTGCCAACCCCTACGAAACTCAGTCGAACTACTTTCTGAATCACTGGATGCCCAATCTAGCTGGTTCCACTGTGGACAAAAAGAAGAAATGGTTCCCTGGTGAAACTGCCGCTGGTGCCAAAGTCATCATCGTCGACCCGCGTCGCACGGCAACTGTTGCCATCAGTGAACAGGTTGCGGGCAAAGAGAATGTGCTGCACCTGGATATCGAGCCAGGCTCCGATACCGCGCTGTTCAACACGCTCTTCACTTATGTGGTTGAGCAAGGGTGGCATGACAAGGAATTCATCGGGAAGTTCACCAAAGGTTTTGACGATGCCGTTAAGACCAATCGCATGAGCATGGAAGACGGTTCCAAGGCGACGGGCATCTCAATCGCAAAACTCAAACAGGCCGCCGAATGGGCATACAAGCCAAAGGCCTCTGGTCATCGCCCACGCACTTTCCACCCTTATGAGAAGGGCATCATCTGGGGCAATGACAACTACGTCATTCAGAGCGCCCTGGTGAGCCTGGCGTTGGCGACTCAGAACGTTGGGCGCCGTGGTACGGGTGTCTGCCGCCTCGGTGGTCACCAAGAGGGCTACACCCGTCCTCCGTACCCGGGCGACAAGAAGATTTATATCGACCAGGAAGTCATCAATGGCAAGGGTTTGATGTACACGCTCTGGGGCACCAATCCCTTCCAAACGACCCTGAATGCCGAGCAGCATCATCTGGTGCTGAGCCGGCGGGCCAAGATTGTCAATGAGGCTATCGCGCAGGCCCGGGGTGCCAGCGTTGAGCAAATGATTGATGTCATCTATGACGCTTGCAGAAACAAAGGCGGGATGTTCATTGCTGCGATGAATCTCTACCCAACCACCATCTCTGAAGAAGCACACATGCTGCTGCCAGCGACCCACCCGGGAGAGATGAACCTGACCTCCATGAACGGAGAGCGCCGGCTGCGCTTGTCCGAAAAGTTTATGGATGCGCCTGGAACTGCCAAGCCAGACTGTCTGATTGCGGCCGAGATTGCCAATACTTTGAAGGCAATGTATCTGCGCGAGGGCAAGCCGGACATGGCGAAGCGCTTTGAAGGCTTTGACTGGAAAACGGAAGAAGATGCTTTCAACGATGGCTTCCGTCGTGCTGGGCGCCCAGGTGTCGGTCCGATTGACAGTCAGGGTGGCGATACGGGCTACCTGGCAACGTATGCACTGCTGCGCAAGGCTGGCAACAACGGTGTGCAACTGCCTATCAAGCGGGTTGAGGGCGACAAGCTCATCGGCACTGAAATCCATTACGCCGACGGAAAGTTTGATACCAAGGACGGCAAAGCGGAATTTAAACCGGCACCATGGAATGGTTTGCCCAAGACCGTAGCTGACCAAAAGGCGAAGCACAAGTACTGGATTAACGGTGGTCGGGCCAACGAAGTCTGGCAGACGGCTTATCACGACCAGTACAACTCCTTTGTGCGAGACCGCGTGCCCATGGCATTCATTGAGATGAACGTTGATGATGCGCGCCAGCTAGGTGTCAGCCCTGGTGACGTGGTTGAGGTCTTCAACGATTTCGGCAGTACCTATGCGATGGCCTACCCGCTGGCATCTGCAAAACCGGGGCACACATTTATGCTTTTCGGGTACATCAAGGGCGTCCACGGGCACGTTGTTACTAACTGGGTGGACCGCAATATCGTGCCGTATTACAAAGGCACTTGGGGCAGCATCCGGCGAGTCGGTACCGTTGACGACTACAAACAATCGGTTTCGTTCAAGAACAGAAGATTTGCCTAACGACCTGCGGGTGGCTTCGGCCACCCGCAGTTTGCAATAGCACCATCACATAACAGCCTTCGGGGGCTGAGGCTGCTCACCTGTACGCGTGTTGGCAAGTGATGTGGCATCTGTCGGTAGCGAAAGAGATTTAGGAGACAACATGGGTGAAATTAGCCGGGGTGCGTTGGAAGATGTCAAACGTCCGTTTAGTCCTGAGCGGATGGATGACCCTCTCGCAAATGGAGAGCTTGTCCATCGGTTGATAACGTCCCGCCAGAACATATCTCCTAAGCGACTGGATGCTCCTGGTCCATCGCAGGAAGATTTGAAGCAGATTTTTCAGGCGGCTGCAGCAGCTCCGGACCATGGGCTTGTGCGCCCCTGGCGCTTTGTTCTCGTTCCTCAGGAGAAGCGTGCAGCACTTGCAGAAGTGTTTGCATTGGCCCTCATTGACCGGGACCACGGAGCCACATTGGAGCAAATTGAAGCTGCCAGGGACAAGGCGCATCGGGCACCATTCTTGATGTTGGTCGTGGCCAAGCTCGGGTCATGCGAGCCACCCATACCGACCATTGAACGCATGGTTTCAGTGGGCTGTGCCGTACAAAATATCCTGCTGACAGCCCACAGCTTGTCATTTGGCAGCAGTCTTGCGAGCGGGCAAGCGATGCAGTCCCCAAGAATGCGCAGCCTCTTTGCCCTCAAAGAAGGCGAGGAGGCAGTTTGCTTCGTGAACATTGGCACTGTGTCCAAGCGCAAATCTCCTAGGCTGCATCCAGGCACCGACACATTCGTGACTTCGCTTTGACTTATGAGTGAACCTCATTTGGCGCGCGTCATCCCGCTGCGAGAACTGCGGTCTGCAAGTGCAGACGCGCAGATTGCAGCCTATGCCACCAAGACTGCAGGAAAGTCCGTCCTGGACCGCTTAGGACGCCCTCTGCGCGATTTGCGTATCAGTGTGACTGACCGATGCAACTTCCGTTGTTCGTATTGCATGCCCAAAGAGGTCTTCGGCCGAGACTATCGCTATCTGCCACATGACTCTTTGCTTAACTTTGATGAGATAACCCGGCTCTCACGGCAATTTGTTGAGCTGGGTGTCCGCAAGCTTCGTCTCACTGGTGGCGAGCCGCTCTTGAGAAAGAATGTGGAACAGCTGGTTCGACAACTTTCCGAACTGCGAACTCCTGAAGGCGAAGAAATTGACCTGACGATGACTACGAACGGCGCCTTGCTGGCCAGCAAGGCTCGTGCTCTCAAAGAGGCTGGACTCAATCGCGTCACTGTTAGTTTGGACGGGCTCAACGACGAAGTCTTCAAACGGATGAACGATGTCGACTTTCCAGTCGGAAAGGTGCTTAAGGGAATAGAAGCTGCTCAGGCTGCAGGTATCTCAAACATCAAAGTCAACATGGTGGTCAAGCGGGGCACGAATGAGCACGAAGTCCTCCCCATGGCCAAGTTCTTTCGGGGGACTGGAGTGACTCTTCGGTTTATCGAGTTCATGGATGTTGGCGCTACCAACGGCTGGCGTATGGCAGATGTTGTGCCTAGCGAAGATATTGTCAGGTTGATTTCGTCTGAGCTGCCTTTGGTGCCGCTGGCCGCCAGCTCCGCAGGTGAAACTGCTCAACGCTATGGCTACGCTGGCCAGAATGGCCAGCCTGATAAGTTACTTGGTGAAGTCGGGGTAATTAGTAGCGTCACAAAGGCGTTTTGCTCTGATTGCAACCGCGCGCGGCTGTCTACTGAGGGACGACTTTTTCTGTGCTTGTTTGGTTCGCAAGGTGTGGACTTGCGCCAGTTCCTACGAGGCGAAAATCCCATGTCGGACGTTGAACTTATCAATGTCATTGCTGGCATTTGGCAGTCCAGAGCAGACCGGTATTCGGAACTTCGTGAGAAGGTGCTCGTAATGCCCTCATTGCAGCGTAGCGCTCGCCCTGAAATGAGCTACATCGGCGGATGAAGCTCAGTCATGGGAAGGGAATACGGGCTCTGCAGACCAGCGAGGATTCAGGTGAAATTATGCTTAGCGTCAGTGTATTTTGTGTAGTCTCTTAACTTATGGGCTTTAGCAATACCTTCAAACACCTTGTTCCCATGCTCAAAGTATTCGTGGATTTCTGGCCCAGGAACCACATTCATCATCAGTACGGTGATGCAGTCGAGGAATAGGAAGTGGTCAATGCATCTCAAATCGCACAAATCAAAGTGAAATCGTTCCCAGTTGTACAGGCTGAGCAAAAAGCCTGCGACATGCCTGGATTGATTGGTGTCTCTCAACGCCACGGGCATTAGCCGCTTCAAAGCTTCAGCACCGTTCGCCCTTATCAATTCGAAGTCGTCTTTGTTTTTTGAAGTAAGCCAATCAATGTTGGCAAAGGTTGTCCAGGCTGAAACAATCGCTGGAAAGTCACGTCCGTAAACATACTTTGTGCAGTCCTCCAACTTAAATGGCGGTTTTCGCGATGTTGGCTGAGCGACTTCAGGTTCGGTCTCGCCGTTTTCTGGCGAGGAGTTGACATAGTGCTTTGTCATTTCCTGGCTATTGTGGCCACGGGCCTCAGCTACCTTTTTGACATTTTTCATTGCTGTTTCTCCTTAAAAGCCCGAGCTTATTTGGAGAAAAATAATCGTGTGCTGAGCCTCGTAGGTCTCCCCTTAAGACGTTAGCTTTTTTCTTCGACACTGGCGGTATCTGTCTAAAGAAGAACGACGAAGGTTATGTGGCCGCAACCTACTTAACGGTTTGGTTGCTTTGCAGGGCCTTTTCGCAACGCAAGTCATTTAATGTCGCTTAGTGGCCTTCAGCATTGCCAGCCAATGCTCAGCGGTAAACTGTTGCTAGGTAAGAAAAATGACGTAGGGAGAGGCAATGGAAACAAAGATTCCGTTTACGAGTTACGACTTCTGGGCCTACCTATCCGCAGGGTTCCTGCTGCTGGTTACAGCGGACTACGTGGCCGGCAGCAAGCTTCTAACGCGGGACACCTGGACCGTCGTGCAAGGAGTAGTAGCGTTTTCGTGCGCATATGTGGCTGGGCATGTCATTGCCAGCCTATCGTCATTCCTGTTTGAGCGGCTTTTGGTCGGAAAGCTCCTCGGGACCCCAAAAGACGTTTTGTTCGGTGCCACAAAAGCCCCGCGTTTCATTAAATTCTTGTTGTCAGGCTATTTTCAACCCCTGCCGGACGAGACAACCAACCTTGTGCATTCGAAGGCCGCCAGCATGAATGCGGGAGCCTCTAGCGAATCAAGATTTCAAGTCGCCTTTACCAGTATCAAGACCACTCCGGCAGTGCTTGCTCGATTGGACAACTTCCTGAACATGTATGGGTTCTGCAGAAATGTTGCATTGGTCAGCTTTCTCGACGCGGCACTGCTGTACTGGTTTTGGCGTTGGGGCGGAGGTACTGCTGAAGCACTAACCGGGGTCTACGTCGCTTTAGCGCTTGGCGTTGGCATGACGCTGCGTTATTTAAAGTTCTTCCGCCAGTACGCGAGTGAGGTATTTAACTCATTTGCATATGCCAAAGAGCCAGAAAAGGCCAAGTAGTGACCTATCTACCTGTGCATGACGGCCTCTTGCAGGTCTTTGATGTCAGACACGGTGCATGCGCACTGCTAACGATGCCATCCCCTCAGGGAGTTCGCAGAATCCTGATTGACTGTGGCCATTCAGCCTCTGGCGGAGTTGAGCTTTACCCTGGACGGCATCTTAACGCACTCAATGTCAGCCATATCGACGCTTTGTTTGCCATGAACTATGACGAGGACCACGCTTCAGGTTTTCCGGACTTACTGCAAAACGGCATAACCATTGGTTGCATTTATGGCAACCCGTCGGTTCCGCCTGGGACAGTCCGGAGTCTAAAGACGGACGACGGAATGGGACCGGGGATTGACGCGCTGACGAATGCATTGGCTCTTCGCATACAGCGCGGTCATGTCGAGACTTGGCCAGTAATCCCTGGCCTGGAAATAAATGCCTGCTGGAACGTCTACCCCAGGTTTGAAGATGAGAACAATCTGAGTCTTGCCCTAGAGCTCCGGATTCATGGGTTCAGTTTCTTGTTTACTGGGGATATGGAAACGGCAGGCTTGAATAACCTGTTAACACACTACGTGCCATTCCGAGAAATGGTGGCTCGGACTGATGTGTTGATGGCATCCCATCATGGCCGAGCAAATGGCGTGTGCCAATCAATGTTTGACAACTACGGCTGCAATCCGGCACTGGTGGTAATTTCTGACGACTACAAGCAATACGACTCACAGGAAACCACGAGCTACTACGGCTCCAAAGCCCGGGGAGTTGTCGGGTTCCGCACCCAGCAAGTTCGAAAAGTGCTCACGACGCGAAGCGACGGGGAGTTCCATTTTTCCTTTCGCAATGGCAACTGCTTTGCAGAGTGAAAAATCCGACAAAAGGCCCAAATATGAAACTCATTATTTCACTCATCGTGGCGGCATTTCTAGCCTGCGTCGTGCCCGTTGGCTTATGGGTTTCAAACTTCAAGCATCTCCCGCTGGCAAGCAGTTCCGGGGAGTGGTCGAACTTTGGCAGCTACCTTGGTGGCGTTCTATCGCCGGTGCTGGCGTTTCTCAGCTTCATCGGGCTGTTGCTGGCGTTCCATACCCAACGAAAGGAAGCCGCTCGACTGAAGGATGAAGGCGACGACCTCAATTATTTCAATCACTCCGTTAAGAGCTTAGAGAGAGCATTTGAGGCTCTGGTAACGAGGAGCTCTCGATACAACGGAGACAATGGGTTGCCCCTCGTTCAACTTTCTACGGACCGGCTTGCTTGGCTGAACTGCGCGAGACTGATTTTGTCTGCAAAGGCCGTCGCAAAACAAATATCTCAGACTTCCGCAGGATTGCTTGCCCTTTACGAAGGAGAGGAAGAGTACTGGCGCCACCAGTTTTATGAGCTGTTTCATGAAGAGAAGACTTTTTCGATGCTCCTGCAGCCGAACTTTTTTGGCAACCCAGGGATTCTTGGTGGGGCTCAACTAGAGGAGCGCTCTATTCGAGTGATTTTTGAGTTTTCGGATTGGCCTGAGGACAAGGTAGACCCTATAGATGCTGTCCCTCTATATTCGCTTGATGAGCTCAGCAAGATGAAGGCATCAATGTCCGGGGTCCGGGAGTACGTCCTTGCCAAAGGTCGGTTCAATCCGAAGCCAACCGAGTCGTCGAGTGCGGCCGAGGCTCTGGCATCCGCTGGCGGTCAAGCCCCTGAAATTGAGTTGGCACCACGCCAGCGCAAGCCTTAACTGGCATTGAACCATGTCTCTTCCCTCAAATCTCGCGGAAACAACACAGATTCACCTGGAGCAGCTCGTGACAGAGCGAGTACAGGAAGGGGCGCATCTTGAGTACAAGAGCGAACTCCCTCTGCGTTGGAATGATGAAAGCAAGCATGAGTTTTTAGCTGACGTAACTGCGATGGCAAACGCTACAGGCGGCGACTTGATTTATGGCGTTCAGGAGGGTGCAAATGCCGAGGCTGAAGCACTTGTACCTCAAGTCATTGATGCCGACGCTGAAGTTCGGCGACTGCAGGATTTTCTTTTGAATTCGGTCGAGCCACGAATCCCCGGCATCCAAGTTCTCGCTGTCCCATTGGAAGTCGGCGATATACGTGGACACGCGGTAGTAGTTCGAGCGCCTCAGAGTTGGGCGGGTCCGCATCGAGTTTCCCCAACACGACGATTTCATATTCGTGAAAACGGTCGTAAACGGGACTTGAATGTGCCTGAAATCCGTGGATTGTTTCTGCGTAGCGAAGGCCAGGCTCAACGCATTCGGGACTTCAGGACCGAGAGGCTTGGCAAGATACTCATCGGAGATTTACCCTGCAAGTTGACGGATGGCACTCGACTGGTGGTTCATGTTGTTCCGCTTCAATCAGCACTAGGGCAGGCTCAAGTTGACCCTACGCAATACGCTAACTTCGCAAGACACTTACCAATCTTGTCGTCAAATGCGGTTCAAAGTTTTATCAACATGGATGGTGCACTATCTGTGCGCCCCGTTGCGAATGGCGCTACCCATGGCTATTCACAGATTTTCCGCGACGGAATTGTGGAGTCTGTGCAGGCACTGACATTGGCAGGGGAGCAAACTCGTGCGACCTTGAGAGTGTCGACTTTTGAGCCTCACATGGCAGTCTTTCTTCGCAACGTTCGAACTGAGCTGGCCCTGCACAACATCACAGGGGATGTGACGGTGATGTTCTCTATCCTGCATGCGGACAAGGCACGTTTGCTTGTACCGCGGGCACAGTGGTATGACGACGTTCAAACGGGTGACTTCGACCGAAAAACTCTCGTCATTCCAGACTTTTTAGCCACCGCGGATACCTCGGCCGAACTCGCATTGAAGCCTGTTTTTGACTTCATCTGGCAGTGCGCAGGGCATCCGCGCTCTTTAAACTACGACGCCAATGGGCAATGGGTCCCTATTCGGGACAACCTTTAAACGCTGACATATTTAAGGCGCATTAGGCGAGCTGACCGACGTACTTTGAGCCAACGTTGCTTGAACCGGGGGCAAGGTCAAGCCGAGACTCTTGCCGATTACGTCGAACAGCCAGTGGAACGGGCAATGCCTACTTACAATGACAAATCGATAGCAGCCAAAGAGCTGCAGTGTAGAAGTCCGCCTTTCTGCAATGGTTTTTAGTTTTCTTGGGGAGGGTCGTGCAAACGCATGACTATGAAAAAACTTACCGATAACGCGCTGCTTGGGGAACAAGGAGCATCTCTCATCAGCCTTGCGATATCCAAAATGGGGTTCGTTTGGAGGCCTACGTCACAACACGACACAGGCATTGATGGCGAAATTGAGATAAGAGACTCCGCAACTGGTGCCGTGTCAGGCCTCATCATCAAAGTTCAGAGCAAAGCGTTAACCGTCCTGCCAAACGACTCAGAGGACGGATTTGACTACTGGCCAACCCAAGCAGATGTGCAGTATTGGCTTGGACACAATGTTCCGGTCATCTTGGTTGTCTCGCGGCCTGGCACGAATGACGTGTATTGGCAAACAGTTGAGAGGCCTAGCGGCCCGACTTCCCCCAAAAAATTTCATTTCAGTAAGTCCAATGACCGACTGGACGCCTCTTCAAAGGGGCGCCTCATTGAACTTGCAAAGGGCGGTGCGCCTGGTGCCAAAGGATTTGCATTGGCAAAACCCGAGAGACTAGTCTCCAACTTGCTACCCGTCACAAAGCTACCGCCGCGGCTGTATTTGGCGGAAACCGAGTTCAAAACGCCGAAAGACCTCGGCGCCGCCTTGAAGGCGGTGGACTTGCGCCTCGATTTCGTTCTCAAGAACAATCGGATTCTCTCCTTCACGGATTTAAATCAACCTCAGTTTTGGCCCTTCTGTGATAGAGGAACCATTGAGGACTTCCCAATCACAGAGTGGTCATTGGCTTTGGAACCCGACAAGAATAGGGACTTCGTGGCACTTCTGAATCAGTGTCTTCGTCAGGTTTTGTACACCTCAAATGGCCGCATAAGATTTGAAAAGTTACTGGGGCTGTACTTTTTCCCAAGCAACAAAAGCAATAAGCCCTACGAGTTTGGATATACCAGCCTGAAGAAGGCCACATCTCGTGAAGTCGTAACCGAATTGGTCAACAAAAAAGAGAAGCATGTAATGGGGTACCGCCACTCCGCGATGTTTGCTAGATTTTTTCAATATGACAAGCAGTGGTACCTGGAAATAATGCCGACCTACTTGTTCACCCAGCCAAATGGCACGACTACAAGTCGATTCCATTCAGACTGGCTTACTGGAATCAAGAAGCTCGAAAGGAACAATGCCATTCTTGGTCAGCTCGTGATGTGGGAGGAGCTCCTTGCCAACTCAGATGACCTGCTGTCGGAGGGAAATCAACTGATGGAGTTTGGTCGCCTGATGAGCTTTCAGACTCAGCACGGAATAGCTGATGAAGCGTGGGCCTCGTCTGGAGATGCCGATAACACCTCTCAGGACGGTGAAACAGCGGGGCTTTTTGAGTTGCTATGAAATTGGACTTTATCGAAGAACCTGAACTCGAATTTGGGGGCCTAAGGAGGCACGTTGATATACGTGCAGGCCTTACCGCTTATGGCCCCTTGGATGCACCAGATGGAGTCTCAAGAAAAATCCGTGTTGGCTTCGTTGGCACGCAACAAACCATCGATGGCATTCAGCGTTGGCTGGAACGATGCAATGGAGGGATAAAGGCGAAGGCGAGTAAACAACCTAACCTATTTCCTGATTTTCCTGGTTTCGGACATGACTCTCCTTTTAGAGCGGAGTTCGAAACAGACTCCTCACTGACACGTGTTATCTCAGCCAAGGAACTGCGTGAGCTCTCACTGAAGAATCATTACGCCGCTCTTTCTGGCGGCGTTGATTTGCTCGCAAGAGAGGTCAGAGCGATTAGTGAGGCCGGGCGACCTAGTGTTGTCATCGTGGCAATTCCTCCTGAGCTCATGGACTTGGATGATGATGACCAAGAGGCAACTGACAGTGCCCTCGTGCCGTCTCAGAAAGAGTCATCAAAAGAAGAGGGCAGCGAGTTAGGGTATGCCTTCGACTTAGACCTTCGACATATGCTCAAGGCTGAAGTCATGAAAATGAATCAGCCAATCCAACTTGTATTGCCGTCAACCTATGGTGATGGAGTGAAAAATACTCGCGGTCGCTCCGAGGCAAAAACGAGGCTCCAAGACGAAGCAACCCGCGCTTGGAATTTCTATACCGCCCTGTACTACAAAGCTAGCTATCGGCCATGGCGGATTCTTCGTAACACGTCCGACTTGCAAACATGCTTTGTTGGCATCAGCTTCTATCGTTCTCTCGACAAAGAGAATGTGATGACCAGCATGGCTCAGGTTTACGACCAGAGAGGTGAAGGGGTCATCGTTCGAGGCAACCCTGTAAAGCTGTCCAAAGACGACCGTCAACCGCACCTCTCCAGTGCAGACGCATATTCGCTGCTATCAAGTGCGCTGAAGGAGTACCGGCGTGAACATAAGCATGCCCCTGCACGAGTCGTTCTACACAAAAGTTCTAGCTACAGCAAGGATGAACTGGATGGCTTCAACCGAGCAACTGACGAGCAGGACATCGAGACTTCTGACCTTTTGGTTGTAGCGCCAGCGAACACCAGACTATTTCGTGAAGGGAGCTATCCACCACTTCGGGGGACCATGTTGAGTCTCGATGCAAAAACACATTTGCTGTACACCCGAGGCAGCGTCCCTTACTACTCAACTTATCCTGGTCTTTACGTGCCAAGGCCATTGAAGTTCTACATCGCTCAAGGCGATGAAAGCCCAAGGAAACTTGCCGAAGAAATCATGGCTCTTACAAAATTGAACTGGAACAACACCCAGTTTGATGGTGGTGAACCCATAACGATGCGAGTTGCCCACCAAGTCGGTAAGGTTCTAAAGTATGTTGGGTCCAATGGAGTTATTCAGCCTGGATATAGCTTCTACATGTAACGTTGAAGCACTCGGTAGTGCAGTTGTGTATTGGGTCTTTGGTCTGTGCGATTGCTGGCAATTTTGAAGAGCACAAATGTCTTCACTTGAGCCGAAAATTGACGGAGCCGAAACAGTTGCCTAACCCCACCTGTTTACTTTTTTCTTCAGAAGGTCGCTTGCCGCGGCCAATCTATCTTCAGATTTTGTGACGGCCTCAATCTCTACAGATTCCGTGGGCATGAGGTACACAGACAGGGACAACTGATATTTGTCAGCGTATTTGTCGCGCAAATGCACAAAGCGGTCAAGGTCTTCAAGCAACTGCTCGGGCGACTCTGGCCAGGCTTCAAGCGTCTTTGAAATCATCGGACAGGTCTGGACTCGCAGGCGTGCCGGCGTCAACGTCTCGCTGCATAACCGTTCGCACTGCGTCCGGTGTGGCTACTTGTAGGGAGATTCCGCCAACCCCGATGCGTGACTTACGTCGTGCGTGAAATTCGGCCAAACACTCCGGGGATATGACCTCCTCAAGCGAAATTGACTGGTCCCCACGGGGGTACCTTTCTGCAATCTTTGCCATCAACGCAGCTTCGTCGACAGGTACGGTGACTGAAAGCAGAATCAAATGCGACAACTCTTCTTTTGTCATAAGGCCGTACTTATGCAGTTCGCGGGCGGTGTCAGTTAGTTCCTGCATCACTCGAGAGCCTCCATCCACGCGCACATGTTGAAAAGCTTTGTAAGCAGCTTCCTTTGTAAACAAATGACGGTTGGCTGGGTCAGAAATCGCGCAGAACGTACTCCAAACCTCGGGGTCAATGCCGTGTCGCGGGGGCGGGTAGTCCTTGGGGTCAGTCATTCGAGCAGCACCCCATGCACGGGATGTGCGAAGACGTCTGTTTTCTCTTCTGGCGTCCGCTCTTCGTCCCACGACTCTAGGAACTGCATGCCTTTGCGTGCGTATGCGCGCATAGTCACAGAGTCGATAGTCCGCACCTCAACAAAACCGGTCTCACACCCAGAGTCCCGCACAACTACCGTGGACAGTGGGTCCTTCTCCGCAAGAATTGCAATCAACTCAGCTACTGTCATACCAGCGGGTCCATAAGCTTTGCGCCTTTAAATATCTCGAGTGACGGTGTCGTCATGGCCCATAGTTTTTCTTTGATTTCAAAAAGAACCTCCGGCGCGCTTATGCCCTCGTTTTCGTCTGTTTGGATAAAGTGCCCGACGCTTTCCGGAGGCCAACCTTCATTCGTGTCATCAAGCGCTATCCAGGCCCTCGGCCGCCGCCTCAGCACGTCCTCGAATACCTGCTGCCCCCGTGATTTTTCGAATTGAAACTCTTGTCTGTGCATATGCTTGGAATGAAACGTCCCGCCGATGACTCGCTGCTGCAGTTCTGTCGGTAGGCGCTTCGCTGCGCCAGTGAGGCCATATTGCAAAACCCAACTTGTTGACAGCACTATTTGTACTTCCGGAAATGGCTTAAGCAAACTTGCAAGCAAATCGGCGTGTTGAAACAATGAGTACCCCGCAGGCGCGCTTAAGTAAGCGCCTTTCTTTGGGTGCCATAGGCAGTTTTGGTGGTGAAGTACCCCGTCAAAATCCAAATACAAAACCAACCCGTCTCGCTCCCTCACTCTCGGACTCCTGCTTGCCTTGCTGCATCCAAAATCCCTAAAATTTCGGCATTTGGGATGTGCCGGTCGAATGGCGGTGACGGCCCGAAAATCTCCGGGCTGGCTCGGTGTGCAGCATCAATTTCCAACAGCGTCAGGTAATGCTTAAGTAGCGCCTCTGCCTCGGCAGATATTGATAGCGGCACTGCGTTGTCTCCAAGCGACGCAAGACGCTGCAGCAGCTCTTTTGTCAGCACCAAGGCTTTGGTGCGCTGGAAAGGCGTTGTCATTTCATTCATCCTTCTGCAGCGCTTTTCGTGCAGCTGTTGCAAGCCCAATCTGCTCTGTCACTTGCTCTTCAGTTACTTCGAGCTGCGAGCCAAATTTCCGCATCCGTAGTGTCAATCTGTCCACAGCTTGCATGTCTAGCTGCAGCAACTGCGCCCCGTCTGAAAGCAGCTTGGCGTAGGGATGTGATTTAAGCCCGTCCGGGGCCTGCACGGCGACTAGCGCATACAGATAGAGCGCATCGAATGCGCATGAATAGCGCGTGTGCAGTGAATTTTCGGGATGCTGTGCATCTCGGAGAAACTTCTCCGCCATCTTTGCTCGCGCGGCAGCTTGTTCAGAGGGTGTCATTTCTTACTCCGATTGCGTACAAATTCGCTCAGCTCTACCAACAGCTGTCCAGTTGTCATGCCGCCATAAATGCGATGTACTTTGTCCAGTTCCAGTTGTTCCTTACGCATTCTTTGCCGTATCGCTTTTTGCAGCCGAGTTTGTGCGGTGCGCGTTTCACACAGAAAGTGCGTACCTTTGCAGTGTGAGAGTTCAAGCTTTGCTGCGGCCACGATTTGTGCGGTCTTGGCTCTGCCGTATCGAATCACTTCTGTCTCCCTTTTGGTAGCAACGCTTTGATTTCGTCCGTGACATCCACAGCATCCTCAGCACGATGGAGACTTTTCCAGTGGTTCCACGTGTACTCTGCATCTCGCATCAGGCCCGTCCGTTGCCTTACGAGTTCATAGACCCGGCCGCTCTCTGTTACTCCCCTGCGTGTCGTAGGGTCAAAGGAAACAATCGCGGTGCTTACGCGCCCGCTCCCGCCGCCTCGTTCAATCTTTGTGCCGGCAAAGTGCCGTGTGCGGTGCTCATTCCAAGGCAACTTCACTTCGTACACTGCCCAATCCTCGAGTAGTACTTCTGGCTTTTCAGAGACCGGGGAGCACTGCCAAATGCCTCCACTTACAGCGATAACAGCAATCTTTGGCTGTGCACCAGCGATTGCCGCATTGAGGGTTTCTGAGGTTTTGTTGGTCATTTTCTTGATGTCAATCTGTCGTACTCAGACTGCTCCTTTGGTGTCAGTGGAGGAATGTCGCGCTTGTGTTTTGGCTGTGCCATGAGCTTGGCAACTTCTTGAGTACGGTCAAAATAGCCGGGGTAAAAGAAGTCTCCTGAGGGGATGAGCCAGATTTCTCCGTCAGAATCCAGTAGCAGATGTCGCTCCGAATCGAAAAAAGCGATGTCGCATGAGGAGAGTGGGTCTCCGCTTCGATAGTCCAGGCCGAAGAGGAAGTAAGACCCACTGGCTTCGCGGAGCTGCCACACCCGTACGACATGGTGTGGGCGACCGTAAATCGGGGCTTCTCTGATAGGCATCTGCAAGTCACTCCTTTGCAGCCAGAATTTTCAAGAGCACGTCCTCTGCTGGAGTGAGAGGCTCTATTTCGCGCTCTGACCTAGGCTCAGCCAGGAGGTCAAGGATTTCAGGAGTGCAGTCTTGGAAGTCTTGGCAAGTGACTTGGTTTGCCGGGATGTGCCACAGGACGCCATTTGCATCCATCCCGATTGCCCGCTCCGAGTCAAAGAATTCAATTGACCTTGAACCGAGCTCCTCAAAGGGGCCTTTTGCCGAGGCTTCTCTTCCGCTAAGGACGATGCTGTCGCCGATTCGAAACGCTTGCCAGCCTCGCAATGAGTGATGCGGCTCTGCGTTGATATGTACTTCTCGCACGATTGCAAATCCTTTTTAGGCTCTGATTGACTTTGGTGTTAGGCGCAATCTAGGCTTTAACCCCTTGTGAATCGCCCCATTCTCTGAAAAATGTGACGTATAGCAAGTATACGTATATGCAGTATACGTTTGGGGAGTGGATTTATAGCCAGTATTTAGACATGCTTCGTGCATGAAAAAAATTGAGAAATCGCCGCATGCGCGGGAGTTGTTGGCTGTAAATGTGCAAGATTTGCGAATCGCTGCTGGCGTTACCCAAGAGACCGTTTCAGCAGCGGGGGGGCTGCACCGTACTTACGTTAGTCATGTCGAGAGGCAGGTAGCGAATGTCACGATTGACAACCTGCAGAAGCTAGCCGATGCATTGGGGGTCCCGGTCGCGCGCCTGTTGGAGGCTCCCAAGAGGAACTAAAGGACATCTGTCTCTGGAAAGTCTTTTTAAGACGCTTAACCTCCGTATTCATTGATTGAATTCACGGGGCCAGGCTCGTTTTAGGTTCCCCGAATCCAGATTCTTTGTTTAGGAGCTTGTCGTCGTCTGTTGTGGGATAGGGTTACTTGCATAATTCGATAATTCCAATATAATGAAAATATGAACGAAGAAATTGTCGTTAAGGCATTAGCCGCACTCGCTCACCCTTTGCGGCTAAAAGTGTTTCGCGCGCTAGTGGTGGCTGGTGGAGTTGGTATGACGCCTGGTGCAATGGCGGAACTGCTAGGAATCCCCGCCGCAACACTGTCTTTCCATCTCAAAGAGCTTAACCATGCAGGTTTGGTGACTCAGGAGCGGGATGGACGAAGTCTTATCTATCGGGCCGCCTACGACCAAATGAACGCGTTGCTGTCATTCCTAACGATGAATTGTTGCCAGGGGCAGCCGAGCTTGGCTGAGAGCGCCTCCGCTTGTGCTTGCTAGGGAGACTGTCATGGAATATCCAAGCTTCACTGCCCGCGGGAGGGCGCCTTCACCCACGACCAAGCTCTTTGTTTTGTCCATTTAGTTGCTATTGACAACCTTATATCTGAGGTCTATCGTGCGCCTATTTAGTTGCTATTCACAACCTTATGAACGATTCCACCACGTTGTCGGGCAGCCTGCTGCGCGAAGTTGCCCGTCTCTACACCCGGGCACAGCGAGTCGTCGCCGATTGCTGCAGGACCTCCAACACCCAGTGCATCTTGCTCACGGAACTGGGGCGCTCCGGTCCTCTGCCACTTTCCGAACTCGGCCAACGGCTGAGTCTGGAAAAGAGCTGGGTGTCCAGGGCGGTCGATGGATTGGTCAAGCGTGGCTGGGCAACCAAGGAACTCAACCCGCTGGACGCCAGGAGCTGGCTCGTCACGCTCACCGACGATGGCGAAGACCAAGTCCGTGAACTGAACCAAACACTCGATTCGCATGCGGAACAACTGCTGGGCTCACTGAGCGAGCGGGACCGCAAAGCAGTCGAAACCTCATTGTTGATGTTGTTAAAGGCGCTACGCGAAGACAGCGCGGCCACGTGCTGCCTGCCGGCGCCTGAACGAAAGGAATTGAAATGTTGAACTCAAATATCTCCTTGCGTCCCGCTGCCAAATCTGACTGGGCTGCAATAGCCGCATTGCTTGAGGCCAACAAGCTGCCTCTGGATGGCGCGCAGGACCATCTCTCCACCTATCTGTTGGCCATTCAAAGCGGAGAGATTGTGGGCGTTGCAGGGGCGGAAGTCTATGGCGATGTCGCGCTGCTGCGCTCCGTTGCGGTAACCCCCGCCTTGCATCGTCAAGGAGTTGGACAGCAACTGGTCTCCCGCCTGTTGGATGAGGCAAAGCGTCGCCAAATCGCCAAGGTCTATTTGCTGACCGTGACTGCACCCGAATACTTTGCGCAATTCGGTTTTAAGCGAGGTCCACGAGACAACGCGCCAGAAGCCCTGAAGGCCTCTGCCGAATTCCAAGGTGCTTGCCCATCCTGCGCCGCTTTGATGTCTTTAACGCTGCTGGAAACCCCCGTGATGGACACGCAATTGCCCGTGGCCGTGCTTGGTGCCGGTCCTGTAGGGCTCGCTGCCGCAGCGCGTCTGATTGAACGTGGCATCACTCCTATCGTGCTGGAGGCTGGCAGCCAGGTCGGTTCGAACCTGATGGAGTACGGCCACATACGGCTGTTCTCACCTTGGCGATATAACGTGGACCATGCCATGGCCAAGCAGTTGGAGGCAACTGGCTGGGTCGCTCCCGCTCCCGACGAACTGCCAACCGCACGCAGCATTGTCGAAAGGGTTTTGCAGCCGTTCTCGGTATTGCCCCAAGTCGCAAGTGCCTTGCACCTGAACACCAAAGTCGTTTCGGTTAGCCGAGATGGCTTCGACAAAGTGAAGACGGTCGGACGTGGCAAAGCACCCTTTGTAATTCGGGCGGTGCAAGGTGGCGCGCCTATTGAAATCCGAGCCCGCGCCGTGATTGATGCAACGGGCACTTGGAGCACTCCCAACCCCGTTGGGGCCAATGGCTTACCCGCACTGGGTGAGGAAGAGTTGAAGGACGCCATCTTCTATGGCATTCCCGATATCGGGGGGCAACACCGCAGCCGTTACGCCGGAAAGCGCACCTTGGTGGTGGGTGCTGGTCACTCCGCTGCCAATGCTCTGCTTTATTTGGCGGAACTAGCCAAGCAGGTACCAGGCACCAGCTTCGTGTGGACTGTGCGTTCCCCAGTGCTGACTCGGGTCTTTGGAGGCGGTACTGCAGATGCACTACCGGCACGCGGACAGCTCGGAACGTCGTTGAAGGCACTGCGCGACAACGGCTCAATGGAGTTTGTCGCTGGACTGCGAATCACGGAGCTGCGACGCGAGAGCGGCGCAATTACCGTGGTTGGAACCGGCGCCGACGGCAAGGTGGCAACGCTGCCTGGCATTGACGAGATTGTTTGTGCAACCGGTCAGCGCCCGAACCTGTCGATGACCAGCGAACTGCGATTGAAGTTGGACCCATGGCTGGATTCCACCGAGGCACTTGGACCGCTCATTGACCCGAACGTGCATAGCTGTGGCACGGTACGTCCGCATGGCCATAGAGAGCTGGCGCATCCTGAACCCGGTTTCTACAGCCTTGGAGTGAAAAGCTACGGGCGCGCGCCGACCTTCCTGATGGCAACAGGTTTCGAGCAGGCACGCTCGGTAGTCGCAGCCATCGCTGGTGACCTTGAAGCAGCGGACCGCGTGGAACTGGACTTGCCCGAAACGGGCGTCTGTGGTTTGGACGTACCTGACCAAGCGGACAGCGGAAGTAGTTGCTGCGGGGCACCAGCTGCTGCGACAGTGCAAGTTGAGTCGGTTGTGATTCCTGCACCTGTCAAGGCAAAGGGTGGCTGCGGAACGTCATCCTGTGGAACACCCGCAAAGCAACCCGAAAAAGCCAAGACGGCTTGCTGCGGATGAGTCAGCCGAAACGCTGGCACACAGTCGCAGCGCTTGGTACGGCGCAGACCCTGGCATGGGCCTCGTCGTACTACCTGCCCGCCATGCTCGCTGCGCCGATGGCGCGCGAGCTGGGTATCTCGACTCCCACCGTCTTTCTGGCGTTCTCATTGGCGCTGATTGTCTCGGCGCTTGTGGGGCCGATTGCTGGACGCGCGATTGACCACTGGGGTGGCCGCCCGGTCCTCTTGGCAACGAATATCGTGTTCGCAGTGGGCCTTGCCTACCTGGGCATGGTTCAAGGCCCTGTGGGCCTGTTTGTAGCTTGGGTGGTTATTGGCATCGCCATGGGAGGAGGACTGTACGAAGCAGCTTTCTCTGCTTTGGTGAGGCTGTACGGCAACGATTCACGCAACGCTATTACTGGCATCACTTTGATTGCAGGTTTTGCCAGCACGGTTGGCTGGCCATTGTCGACATTGATGGATGCCCAATTCGGCTGGCGTGGCGCGTGTTTTGGCTGGGCGGCAATGCACCTGCTAATCGGATTTCCTTTGAATTGGTCCATTCCGAGAATTGCTTCCAATCCGCCAGCCACAAACACGGGAGCGCATCCAGCTATTGCAACAAAAGTCGCCGCTCAACCAGCCAGGCCATCTCCACTTGCTGCAGGCTTGTTGGCATTCGTATTTGCCGTAACCTGGTTCACCAGCACTGCGATGGCTACCCACCTTCCGCAATTACTTCAAGCCAGTGGCGCGTCTCTCGCTGTAGCCGTTGGTATTGGTGCGTTGGTAGGTCCTGCGCAGGTAGCGGGGCGCTTGTTGGAATTTGGATTCCTGCGACGTGTACATCCATTGTTGTCAGCACGATTGGCGACGCTCGCGCATCCGTTGGGGGCAACTGTCCTGCTTATATTCGGGGCGCCAGTGGCTGCCGTGTTTGCACTCCTGCATGGAGCAGGAAATGGCATCCTCACCATCGCAAAAGGGACACTTCCTCTGGCCCTCTTCGGGCCGCAAGGCTACGGAGCGAGGCAGGGCATGCTGATGGTTCCAGCGCGGATACTCCAGGCCATCGCCCCGGCATTGTTTGGTCTTTGCCTTGAACGATGGGGTGCAGGAGCACTGTGGCTTTCAACTGCCTTGGGACTGATGGCCTTTGGAGCGCTCATGCTGATGCCAAAGAACCACGTTGACGCACGAGAGTAGAGCCGAGTCCAAACGCCGTGGGAACGAATCGACTTGACACAGACGCAGGTTGACGAAAATCAAACCGTGAAGTCGACTTGCCCCGGGTGGCCAAGATGTGGCATCCCCAATCCTCACAGTGGATGTCGATAGCCACGCGTGTGTGCTGGCTAAGCCGTACGTGGGCCAAACATGATGATGCCCATCCCAAGCAAGCTAACGGCTACGCCGACTAAGTCGGTGGGCGACGGGGGAACCTTTTCGACGACCCATAGCCAAAAAACGGCAACCCCAATGTAGACGCCTCCATAAGCGGCGTAAACCCGGCCGGCAGCCGCCGGATGAAGAGTTAAGAGCCAAGCAAACAAAAACAGGCTAAGAGCTGCCGGAACCAGCAGCCACACAGATTTATCCTGGCGCAACCACAAATACGGCAGGTAGCACCCGACGATTTCTGCAACAGCGGTGACGACAAAAAGTCCGAAGGTCTTGAGTATTTCCATTCCCACATTCTGCCCAATTAAGCCTTTTACAAAAAAGGCCTTGACCCTCAAGTTACTTGAGGTTCCATAGTCTTGGTTATTGGTCATATTGACCAAGCGAAAGGAAACTATGAAAAGCTGGAAAATGCTACTGGGTGTTGGCGGCGCCTGCGCGATTTGTTGTGCACTGCCTGTTGGAGTAACCCTTGCGTCGCTTGTGGCGGGCGTCTCTGGCGGCGTTGCCCTATACAGCGGGTCGCAAATTGCCATTGCCGGTGTCGCGGTCGGGGTTCTTACCCTCGTCGGTACCGGGGTTTGGTTGCGACGCAGGGCGAATAGCAAAGCAGACGCCTGTGCATGCAGTCGAACTGCCAGCACTGCTCTGGAAAATGGAGGATGCAATGCAAACGGATGTACTTGAACCCATTGCTTGCACTCTAGAGCTAGAGGCTCGAAATCAACGCTTTGCTTGGATACGTCGTTTCACGGCGCAGAGTCTTGTTAGCCACGAAACGAGTGGTCAAACCCTTCATCTGACCTATCGACTTGAGGCGTACCCAGAACTCGAGCGTATCGTCAATCTCGAACGGTCATGTTGTGCATTTTTGGACTTTCGCCTGACGCAGGAGCCCAAAGGCTGCGTCTTGTCTGTAACCATTCCCAATGGCACTGCTGAAGCTGCGCAATCGCTTGTTGCCAACCTTGTGCCTAGGGAAGAAGCACCTATAACTACTAAGTCCTGTGGGTGCGGACCAGGTGTGTGCGGTTGAACTACCATATGAAGAGAAGGCAAAGGGAAAAGCATGAGTGCATCATCATCGTTGTCTATTGGAGCGCTGGCCCGACAAGCGGGATGCACAGTGCCAACCATTCGGTACTATGAGGAAATTGGACTGTTGCCTGCTGCACACCGTACCGAGGGTGGCCAACGCCTGTATGGCGAACAAGCGATACGTCGACTCAGCTTTATTCGCAGAGTACGAAGTTTTTCATTCTCCATTGAGCAAGTTCGAGAGCTAGTCTCCCTCGTTGACGAGCCTGGTAGACCATGCCTGGAAGTTCGCGACATTGCCTCGCTGCACCTCGGTGAGGTGCGAAAGAAATTGTCCGAGTTGCAAGAGCTCGAAGCTCACCTAGAGCGTTTTGTAGGCAGCTGCAATACGGCTTGTGCAGGCGGAACAGCACTGGACTGCACTATTCTCGAGGACCTAGCCACGCCTCATGCAGCGCTTGCTATTGACTCGCCCAGCGTCGGTTGCTGCGGCCACTAAGGAAAAATATGGAACCAATATCTAGCATCGGGCTGCGGCGTCGAATAATGTTGCTGGCTAGCGGGGCCAGCTTATTAGCGAATAGTTCGGTACTTGCTTCTTCAGGAGTCATTGTCGGCGCAGCCGCACCGAGCTTCACGGTGCCCGATACGTCAGAGCGACCACGCACGCTTCAAGAGTTTGCAGGTAAAACAGTAGTCCTTGAATGGACGAGTCCTTCTTGCCCCTTTGTTCGAGCGCAGTACGAAATTGGAGCGATGCAGGCAATACAGAGCGAGGCTGCAAAACTTGGTGTTGTTTGGTTATCGGTTCTGTCCACCCACAGGTCAAGGGGTGACTACCTCGATGCAGCGAAGGCTAACGAATTCAACAAAACGCGCGGGGCTACTCCGACAGCGTTGTTGATGGATGTCGACGGTGCGATGGGTCGGGCCTACGGAGCGCGAACCACTCCGCACATGTTTATCATTGACCCTGTTGGTAAGGTCGTCTACATGGGCGCTATCGACGACAAGCCAAGTTACGATGCCGCAGTGGTTAAGAAGTCCAGGAACTTGGTGCGAGCTGCTTTGGCAGACTTGGCTGCCCACCGTCCGGTTGCCACTCCAATAAGCAGTCCGTATGGGTGTGCAGTCGGATACGCATAAGGGTAGGTCTTGAAATTACCGTGCCTGGTCAATAGCGCGGCGTTTACCAATTTCGCTGTGTCAAACGACATGTTGAAGAGCACTCTATATGGACTTCTGATTCACCCGCTTTGACAGTTCCTCGGCAGATTCCTTGCGCTCGCTGTAGCGGTCTACCAGGTAGGGTGCCACATCACGGGTTAGCAGCGTGAACTTGACCAGCTCTTCCATGACGTCGACCACTCGGTCATAGTAGGCCGAGGGCTTCATGCGACCTGCTTCGTTGAATTCCAGGAAAGCCTTTGCAACGCTGCTCTGATTCGGGATAGTCAGCATCCGCATCCATCGGCCGAGGATACGCAATTGATTGACCGCGTTGAACGACTGGGAGCCTCCACTGACCTCCATCACGGCCAAGGTCTTGCCTTGGGTAGGACGCACTGCGCCCACCGATAAGGGTATCCAGTCAATCTGACTCTTCATGATGCCTGTCATCGCACCGTGACGTTCTGGAGAAGTCCAAACCATTCCTTCTGCCCAGCTCGCTAAATCGCGCAACTCCTGCACCTTGGGGTGCGTATCCGGCGCGGTATCCGGCTGAGGCAGACCTTGTGGGTCATAAATCTTCACTTCGGCGCCCATCGACTCCAGCGTCCGAGCTGCTTCGAAGGTCAACAAGCGGCTGTAAGAGCGCTCACGCAGTGAGCCGTACAGCATCAGAATCTTTGGTGGATGGGTCGATGGAGCGCTGACCTTTAGGCCTTCGTGGCTGGGGATTTGGTAGGCACGAGCATCGACGTTTGTAGAGGGGAGATATTGCTCAGACACGTTTGCCATTCGCATCAATGACGACTTCACCGTCCTCTTTGGTAAATGGCCCCTGCTGAGGTGAGGGAAGGATATCGAGCACAGCCTCTGAGGGGCGGCACAGCATGGTGCCAAGGGGTGTCACCACAATCGGGCGGTTGATAAGAATTGGATGCTGGAGCATGAACTCGACCAACTCGTCATCTGTCCATTTGGGTTCACCCAAGCCCAGTTCATCAAAGGGAGTTCCCTTTTGACGCAACAGCGCGCGCGGGCTGATGCCCATGGCTTTCAGAAGTTCCAGCAGGCGCTCTTTGCTTGGTGGTGTTTTGAGGTACTCAATGACCTCTGGCTCAGTGCCGCTGTTGCGGATGAGTGCGAGCGTGTTGCGAGAGGTTCCACACGCAGGGTTGTGATAAATCGTGACGTCAGACATGTTGGGTGATGGTGGGGTTACTCAATGTTCTTGGATGGGTCGGCGGCTTGCTCAGCTTTCTCCGACCAGCGAAAGAGCAAGAACGCCAGAAAGGCGCCCAGCACCTGGCTTGCGATGAAGCCGGGTGCGTCAATGGGACGGATGCCAGAGAACGTGTCCGTAAGGGAGCGTGCAATGGTCACAGCGGGGTTGGCAAACGATGTGGACGCAGTGAACCAGTATGCGGCTGTGATGTACGCACCGACCGCTACGGGGACGAAGTCCGGTCGGGTCTTGGCCACGTTCAGGATGACTGTGAGCAAACCAAATGAAGCGACAACTTCACTCCACCATTGGTGGGTACCTGTCCTGATGTGAGCAGAGGGGGTCAGCCAGGGCAGTTCGAACATGTAGTGGGCTGCCAGTACGCCGGCAATGCCACCCAAAATCTGAGCCGCCAAGTACAGCCAGGCCTTTCGCCCATTGCAACGGCCCAGAGCGAGTTCTGTGAACGTCACCAACGGGTTGAAATGGGCGCCAGAGGCTGGTCCAAAAGTGGCGATGAGAGCAATCAACGCAGCACCCGTAGCTAGCGTATTCGCCAGCAAAGCGACAGCTACGTTACCCCCTGAGAGCCGTTCTCCCATGATGCCGGAACCAACCACTGTGGCAAGAAGCATGGCGGTTCCAATGAACTCCGCCATGACGGCGCGCCGCATAGTCATATGTCACTACCCAGTTTCGCCACCTGTCCGAGCGGGCGTTGCTCAATATTCGGGAATGCGCAAGCCATCGTTCAGGGCATCTGCTTTCCAATTTTGGTGAGTTCGCTTTGCAACGAAAGATTGTCGAGCTTATCAACAGGCAGGCTCAGCAAGATGGCGATACGACGGTGCAGAGTCATGAATGCGTGGGAGAAGGCGCGACGTTTGTCCTCGTCAGTGCCTTCCACTGCGGCTGGGTCCTCAACGCCCCAGTGCGCCGAAATGGGTTGACCTGGCCACAGGGGGCAAACCTCACCTGCTGCCTTGTCACAAACCGTGAGAACGAAGTTCATGATGGGCGCATCTGGAGCGGCAAATTCGTCCCAGTTCTTGCTTCGCAGTCCATCCGTCTTGAATCGGTGTTTTTCCAGCAGTTCAATCGCAAAGGGGTTCACTTTGCCGGCGGGATGGCTGCCGGCGCTGAAGGCGCGGAAACGGTCACCGGCCATATTGTTCAAGATGGTTTCGGCGATGATGCTGCGGGCTGAGTTGCCGGTACACAGAAAAAGCACATTGTGGATAGTCATGGTCGGTGGCCTAATTTGATTGAAAGGTAGGGACAAGCGAGATTGGATTTACTAGAGCGCGCTCACACGCAGGTAGTGCATTCGACGAGAGTCGTATCAAGGCAGGGTTGTCCCTCGCAACACTGCGACGTTAGGAACGAGAGCAGGCTGTTCATCACAGTGAACTCAGCACGGTAGATGAGCTGACGTCCGTCCCGCGTACTGTTAACAAGACCTGCATGGCTCAACTCTTTCAAATGAAAGGAGAGCGCTGTTGGTGATGCGCCCAGCGTTTCTGCCATATGACCAGGAGTCAAGCCTTTTGGTCCAGCAACTACTAGGAGCCGAAACAGCTTGAGTCGGGTTTCTTGTGCCAGCGCACCCAGCGCCTTCACCACTTCCAATTCATTCATAGTTTTTCCTCACGAAGCCAATGCAGGCTTCAATTCGGCCTTCACAGGAAGGTACAAGGTCAACAGCCAGCAGGTCACGAGCATCAGGGCGGAACCTATCAGCGCGTAAATGAGGCCGCCCCATTGGTATAGGAGACCGGAAAAGAGTGTTCCAAAGAAGCGACCCAGTGCATTTGCGGCGTAGTAGAAGCCAACGTCCTCTGCAGCTTTCTCTGAACCAGCATAGGCAAGTATGAGATACGAGTGGACCGATGAGTTGACCGCAAATGCAACTCCGAATAGGCCCAGTCCACCAACGACTACCCACTCAAGATGCGGGACTTGCAGAGCGACCGCTACCGCAATGCCCATGGGTATCACGGCCAGGATTCCAGACCACAGGCGAGCTGCAGGTACTTCAGAACTCAGCCCATCCGGACTGCGCTTGACGATTTGCGGTGCCAATGCCTGGACCATGCCGTATCCGATGGTCCATGACGCGAGGAAAGCTCCAACCATGGTGAACGTCCATCCTTGTGAGTACAAGAACACGGGGACACCCACCACGAACCAGACGTCGCGAGCTCCGAAAAGGACGACCCGCGCAGCAGCAAGACCGTTGATGCCAGCATTCTTGGCAAAGAGTTCCTTGGCTGACTTGGATGCTTTGCTCTTACCCATCAATGGCGGCAGGGAGGTCAGCACTCCAACCAGGACAAGTGCCAACATACCGGCCATGCACCAGAGAGCTACTTTGAATCCAACTGCCTGCAACAGCACACCGCCGAGGAAAAAGCCGATGCCTTTCATGGCGTTTTTGCTGCCAGTAAACCAGGCCACCCACTTGAAGAGTTGGCCATTGTCTTGCTCCTTGGCTGCGGCTGCGGTGACTTTGATGGCAGATTTACTGGCGGTCTTTGTGAGGTCTTTGGCAACCCCACAAACACCTTGTGAAAGAACCACCCATGCGACCGACATCGCTGCGGTCCATTCAGGCTGTAGTTGGGAGAGCACAGTGAAACCGATGATTTGTGTCACCAACCCCACTGTCAACATGCGGGTGATGCCGTAGCGCGTTGCAAGCCATCCGCCTATGAGGTTAGCCAGCACACCAGCTGCTTCGTAAAGCAGGAAGAGAAACGCCAGCGTGAATGGCGAGTAGCCAAGTCGGTAGAAGTGCAGGAGTACTAGCATGCGCAGGGCGCCGTCCGTGAGGGTGAACCCCCAGTAGGCAGCCGTGACGATGGCGTAGTTGCGCGAGGCGTGTTGCATCTCAGATACCCTTCTGGCGCATATGGCAGGCTAGGTCCACCATTCGGCAGGCGTAGCCCATTTCGTTGTCATACCAGGCGTAGACCTTGAGCAGCGTGCCATCGGTGACCATGGTGGACAACGCATCCACGATAGAACTCCGCGTATCGCGCGCGTAGTCCGCACTGACCAGTGGCCGCTCTTCGTAGCCTAGGATGCCGGCGAGCGGCCCATTGGCAGCAGCTGCAAACAAGGCGTTCACCTCTTCGGCAGTTGTTTCACGTTTGAGCTCAAAGACGCAGTCTGTCAGCGACGCATTGAGCACGGGAGCGCGCACGGCATGGCCGTTGAGCTTGCCTTTGAGCTCTGGGTAAATGAGCGCAATAGCGGTGGCACTTCCCGTGGTGGTTGGTGCCAGGCTCATCATGGCGCTGCGTGCGCGACGTAAGTCTTTGTGTGGCGCATCGACGACCAGGTTGGTATTAGTCGGGTCGTGGATTGTCGTGATTTGGCCGTGCTTGATTCCGATGTTTTCGTGAACCACTTTGACGACAGGTGCCAGACAATTGGTGGTGCAAGAAGCCGCAGTGACGATATGGTTCGTGGCGGGGTCGTAAAGCTCGTGGTTGATGCCAACGACAATGTTGAGTACGCCACCAACCTTGACGGGTGCCGCTACGATGACGCGCTTGGCGCCGCGGTCAAGGTGGCCTTGAAGCGTCTCTGGTGTGAGGAACTTGCCGGTGCACTCCAGCACAACGTCAACGCCCAAGTCGCCCCAAGGAATCTCGCTGGCGGTGCTGTGCGAGCTGAACGACAATTTCTTGTCACCAATATGGATTTCGCTTTCACCTTCCGCGCGAATGTTCTCGCGCCACTTACCTTGGACAGAGTCAAAAGCCAAGAGATGGGCAGTTGCGGCGGCTCCACCTTTTAGCTCATTGAGGTGCACGACCTCCAGGCGATTACCGGCGCGAGGGTCATCAGATTGGCGTTCGGCGGCGCCCATTGCTGCACGTAGCGCTAGCCGGCCGATGCGGCCCATTCCGTTGATACCAACTTTCATAGTTGCTCCTGTACTCTGCAGTAATTCAAGAATTGTTGAATTATGGGTCAATTGCGTGACAAGAATGTGACAAGAAGGTGGCTCCAGCACCACTGCGCTTTTGTCTAGACCACAAATTTCAGGTCGTTTTTAAGAAAGACTAAATAACTGTTGTTATTTACAGCAGCCACTACCCATAGTGCCTAAATAGTGCTTGACGACGAAAAAAACACCAGATAAATTATTGGCAGCACTCTCCGTGGCAGAGTGCTAATCCCAGTGATTGCCACCGCTCCTGTGAAAGGCGTATCGATATGGCAATCCTGCACAAGGTCGTTTTCTACCCAGTGGGAAATGGCGACACCTCGCAAGTAATCTTGGCCAGCGGCAGGCGGGTTCTCTTCGACTTTTGTCACCGAGACAAGTCTGAAGACACCAGCACCCCAGAGATTGACCTCAAAAAGCGTCTGAAGGAAGAGCTGAAGGATGCCAAGCGGGACTATTTCGACGTGGTCGCCTTTACCCATGCCGATGAAGACCACATCAAGGGTTTTTCATCCTTCTTTGAACTACAGCACGCGGCGAAATATCAGGGTGGCGACCGCATCAAAATCCAGGAACTCTGGGTTCCAGCCTCAGTCCTGTTGGAAACGGCAAGTAACGATAAGCAGAGCGACGAATATGTGTTGCTTCGTCAGGAGGCCCGTCACCGGCTGCTCGAAGGAAAGAACATCCGGGTCTTCTCCCAACCGCAGTTACTCATGGACTGGCTGACTCCCAAGTTAAAAGAGCGCAAGGAGCCAGCGAATGCTCGGGACCACCTGTTTGTTGACGCCGGAACACTGGTGCCAGGCTTCTCGCTCAAGAATGACGATGCGGAGTTCTTCTGTCACTCACCGTTCATCGAACACTGCGACGGAGGTGACATCATCAGAAACGAGGCGTCATTAGTCATCAACGTTCGCCTTCAGTCGGACGGAAAACTCTTTGACTACCTTGAAGTGGGCGACTCCACGTGGGACGTGCTGGAGAGTATTGTCAAAACGACCAAAGCACACAAAAACGATGGCCGCTTGGATTGGAACATCTTCAACATCCCGCATCACTGCAGTTACCTGGCACTGAGTGACGATAAGGGGGACAAGGAAACAGAACCCAAGCCGCTGGTCAAAGAGCTGCTTCAACACGGGAAGAGGGACGCGTACATTGTCAGCTGCAGCAAGCCTGTCCCGGACACGAAAGAGGCGTACAAAGACATTCAGCCACCTCACATTCAGGCTCGAAAGACCTACGAAAAGTACCTAAAAGAAGTCGGTGGACGCAAGTTCCTGGTGACGATGGAGGAGCCCAACGGCAACAAGCCTGAGCCCATAGTATTTGAGGTCACCAGTGGTGGTGTCGCGTGGCAGCGCTCTGCATCGATTGGGGCGCCAGCAATCATTCTCTCCACGCCGCCTCGGGCTGGCTAATGGCTATCGAGCATCACGTTCTTGAAAACGTCCACGAAGTTGAGGACGACTCCGGATTCGTGATTCCCCGCGCTCGCGCGCTTGCTTCGGCAGTTGCGCGGCAACGAGATTTCACTCTAGTCCAGCTCCTAAAGCTCAGCGATGCAGCTGCTGTCCCACTGGAAATCATTGTTATTGATGTGGAGTCTGACCGGGTTCCCCCAGGGAATAAGTTTGGCATTTTTTACCGTGAGCGAGTTGCTTTATTTGTAACTCCGGACGTGAACGAAATGGTCGAGGTCGTTGCGCTAAGAATCGACTTCCCAACCATGATTCACCAAAATCATGGGGTCATTGGTGCTCCTGCAAGCCTTTGCCTGTTCTTTGAGCCGACTGCGGATGTGCTTCGAACATGGACGCCGCAAAAGTTTCTACGCCGGATTCAATGGTGGTTTGAGATGTCTGCTCGAGGTGAGCTGCATCCTTCAGACCAACCGGTTGAACACCTATTCTTCTCCTCGAAGTACGAACTCGTTTTGCCATGGAATTTTGGCAACCTAAAGCAAGGTCCAGGTTCAAAATTTGGTTTCACCAAAACTACTGCGCGTGCAGATGGTGGGCTGACGTTTTTTATCAATGAACAGTCCAGAAGCCACCTCGCGGTGAAAGTGGCGTGCTTTGATTTCACATTGACGCCCGTGGTTCATGGATTCATTGAGAGAGACCCGTCAGATTTGGGCGCGCTTGTCGACTTTCTGTCACAGCGAGGTGCGGATTTGAAAACCCCGCTCCAAGAGGACTTGAAGTCCAGGGTGGGAACAAACGGAGTGGACCCTAGCCAAGACGAGTCTTACACGATAGTCCTTCTGCATATACCAATTGTTAGGGCTGCTGGGGAACCGGTGGAGCGAGTAAATCACCGAGCCTTCTTGATGGCTATAGGTGCATCCAGTCTTGGTGAAAAGCTCGGTGTTCTCTTCAGACATGGCAACCGTCTCTATGACGCGTCCGGGGTGATGGGCGCAGAGGAGAGTACAGAGTGGCGAAAGGAAGTTGTATGGCCCATGGAGGTCCTTCACCGGAATAGCGTTGAGGCCGCAAGAGCTCAATCTGGCATTGCATTGCCAGGCCCGTCCGGGGTTCTCGTTGGAGCAGGCACTTTGGGAAGTGCATTAATAAACCTGTGGGGACGCGAGGGCTGGGGACAGTGGACAGTCATAGATAAGGACCACGTCAAGCCGCACAACCTGTCGCGCCATGTGGCATATGCCGATTCAGTTGGCTATCCAAAAGCTTCTGTTGTAAGCGCTTTGCATGACCTAGCCATGGATGGGGCAAGCAAAGTCATGGGAATCGAGGCTGATGCATGCAACCTCTCAAGTGAGACTGTTGCGAAGCCAATGGCGGTTGCACAGCTTGTCGTGGATGCGTCTGCCACACTGCAATACCCGCGTTTAGCAAGCACTGTAGATGGCCTTGCTAGGCACATCTCGGTTTATCTGACTCCAAGTGGCAATGCGTCTGTTTTGCTTGCCGAAGACGCAGGCCGAGACGTTCGTCTGCGTACTTTGGAAGCGCAATACTACCGAGCAGTGATTGAAAATAATTGGGGAGAAAGTCACCTGGACAGAGGACAAGGGAATTTCCGAAGTGGAGCAAGCTGTCGAGATATTTCCATGGTCATGCCTTACCCCCGTGTCATGGCACATGCAAGTACTTTGGCCGAGCAGGTTCAAATTGCAAGTGCCCTATCTGACCCAGTCATTCGTATCTGGCAGCGCCACCCAGTATCAGGCGCAGTCGCTTTGTACGAGGTTCCAGTGTTTCCGGAGAGGAAACTGGCCTTTGACAATCTGGATTTGTATTTCGATGCGGGTGTAGAGGCGAAACTTAAAGCATTACGCGAAGCTGCTTTGCCGAACGAGACCGGAGGGGTGCTTCTCGGCTATTTTGACTTGCCATTGAAGTCTGTTTGCATCGTTGATTGCCTCGGTGCTCCAATGGACAGCAAGGCTAGCGCAGTGACATTTGAGCGCGGTATTGAGGGTCTTGCTAAGGCAGTGGAGGAAGCCGCAAGAAGAACCACGGGTGTCGTTGGATACATCGGAGAGTGGCATAGTCACCCGAAAGGGCATTCCGCGTCACCAAGCAAGGATGACCTCATTCAACTTGCACAGTTGGCGGTTGGGATGTCCGAAGACGGTCTACCGGCCGTACAACTCATTGTTGGTGAGGGCGACATACAAGTCTTGCAAGGTGTGGTCCACCTATGAGCGAGGGAGAGCAACAGCCAATAGCTTTGGTTCTATCTGGCGGAGGTATTCGTGCCATGGTGTTCCACCTTGGTGTGTTGAAACTGCTGGCAGAGCGCGGATTGTTGGAGCGAGTTGAAAAACTCTCAACAGTGTCAGGTGGAAGTCTGGTCGTGGGGCTCGTGCTGCATCAGACACAACTTAAGTGGCCAACCTCTTCTCAGTTTTTATCATCGGTCTATCCAGCCCTCCGAGAAAGATTGTGTGCGCGTAGCTTAATGTGGGGCGCCGTTCGCCAATTGAAGCGTCCGAGCCAATGGCGCTTCCTTCTTTCGCGCGCAAACTTGCTTGCAGGGGCACTGCGTGATGAGTGGGGGCTTACCGAAAAGCTGAGGGACTTGCCGAGTACGCCCGAATGGTCTATCAACGGAACGACGGCGGAGAACGGAAAACGGTTTCGTTTCAAGCGAGAGGATATGGGCGACTATCTTCTCGGATACGCGGCCCCCAATGACTTTCCTCTTGCAAATGCTATTGCTGTTTCAGCGGCATTCCCCGGGGGATTCGGCCCTTTGGCCATAAAGTCGAACGACTTTGTATGGAAGAGGCGGCCCTGGGGCGCTACGGTTGGCACAGAGGAAGTCGTACAACTACCGTACAAGTACCTGCACCTGTACGACGGCGGGGTCTACGACAATCTTGGTCTGGAGCCCTACTTCGACGCGGGTAAGCTGCAACCAAAGCCCCCCGAAATGCCAATCATTGTTTCAGATGCTGGAGCACCCTTGGTGCAAGGGTTTTCTTATGGTCCATTCAGTCTGTATCGCCTCAAGCGCGTGTCAGACATCATCAGCGAGCAAGCGCGCTCACTTCGGGTCCGCACTTTTGCCACCTACTTACAAGGCGCGCCAGCGCGAGGTGCATTCATGCAGATAAGTACTCCGGTTGGAGCACTTCACCGCAAATCCGCGGAATTTGCAGCCACTTTTCCGACGACGCTCAGACGCCTGAATACCAGCGAATTTGACATGCTGGCCGGCCATGGCTACGAGGTGACCGCGCAAGTCGAAAGGCAGTTTGGCCTGATTTCCCCAACAATTCCAATTGGAATTCTTCCCAGATGAAGTTGATGAGCTCGCTTGAGAATCCTCAGACTGCCATCGGAGCCGTCAAATGTGCGTGATGTTGATAGCCTTCCAGAGTGAAATCGCTAGGCTCAACTTTTTCAAGCCATTCAGGTTCATACTTTCCCGTAACTGCAAAGTCGGGAATTCGGTCAGATAACACGAGCCTTGGAGCAGGGTAAGGAGTCCGTTGAAGCTGCTCTTTGAGCATGTCTACATGGTCCTCGTAAATGTGGGCATCACCAATGAAGTACGTGAACCAGCGAGGTTTGTAGCCAGTCAACCTTCCAACTAAATGCAACAGTGCAGCGCCTTCGCTAAGATTGAAAGGAGTGCCCAAGCCTACGTCATTGGACCGAATGTAGAGGCAGAGCGAAATCTCTTTCTTGGATTGATTGACTAAAAATTGGTAGAGCAAATGGCACGGAGGCAGAGCCATCTCTTCAATTTGGGCCCAGTTCCACCCATGAAAGAGGATGCGGCGGTCACCCGGGTTCTTAATGATGGTGTCCAAGCATTGGCGCAGTTGGTCAACTGCCTTGTAGAGCAGAACGCTTTCTCCATTCGCCCCGGACTCGCTGCCCTCAACAATCCCCAGCTTTTTGTAACCTCGAGAGACTGCATCGTCGATTTGAGCGACACCACCTGGCGACTTCGGGTCGATGAGCTTGTATGCAGGCCATTGGCGCCACTGAACGCCATAGACAGGTCCTAGGTCGTCAGTTTGAAGGCGGTAGGGATTAGCCAGCCACTGAGCATTCTCGTTGGCATTTTGGTCCCACACTTTGCATCCAAGGCTCCGAAATTCAGCGGCGTCTCGCGATGCTCGAAGAAATCCTACGAGCTCCCCAACGGAGGATTTGAAGGCAAGCTTTTTCGTCGTGACGGCAGGAAAACCCTCTTGAAGGTCGAACTTCATCATGGCACCAGGAATGCTAAGCGTCTTCTTTCCTGTACGGTTTTCTTGCCAACTTCCATTGTCAAAAATGTTTTGAACAAGGTCTTGATACTGCTTCATAAATAGTCTTCAAAGGATTGGTTACGTATAGTCAAGTACGTTTGCGGCTCGGCGCGGTGCGCTTTATGTCTACCACGTTCTCTTCTCGAGTTGAATTTTGATGTCGGACGATTTCAGCCTTCAGACCTTCGGTTTTCTTGGTGAGTACTCGCGTAATGTTGAGTTGGGCCTCGTAAAGCTCATGCAAGGCATCATGCTTATTTTTCCAGACAATTACTTCATCTCGGATGTCATTCAACTGTTCTTCGAGGCGCTTTACTAAGTCTAATTCCCGTTCGGCTTTTGGAGATTCGGTTTCCAGGCTCTTTTTGGGTGCTTTCCTTGCTTCTTTTATTCGTTTGAGCTCAGCGAGGGGCCATTTTCTATTGTTTATAGTGCCTCGGCTGCAATTGGCCAGTTCGCAGAGCACAAATTGGGTAGCCTTGAGCCGCGGCGACGCTTCAATCTTTGTGATAGCCGCTTTGATGCGGTTGGTCACATCAAGGAAGTCATCATCATTCTTCCTCTCAAGTCCTGGATTCAATTCATTCCTGCTCAAGAGTGCCCCCCTTCAACGGTCACGGCAAGGTCCAAAAGCACCCTTTCCGCCTTAGTCGCGGCGGCTTCGAAAACGGCTTTTGCATGAAGCATTCGTGGGTCATTCGCCATCGATTTATTATGTGTCGCAATTTTTCTCCACAACGGCTCGTGGACTTTGGTGACTACCGCCTGCTTGCAATCACCTGGTGCGCATTGCAAGGCACCGAGACAGGGGGGGAGTTCTTTGGTTCCATCCTTTAGCAGGATTTCACGCTTGCCACCGCAGTAGGCAAGTCCCACACTTGCAAAAGGAAGTCCCTGCTTAGCGAGATGTCCGATTACTTCATCCTCTGTCCAACCTTGCGCAGCCATTCCCGAAAAGTAAGCCTTCCTTCTCTGCTTAAAGTCTTCTGCACCTCCCCCCGCTATGGGTTGATTTGACCCATACAGTGCACGGGCGGCCTCTTCGTGTGCAGAACGCGATTCCATAGCACGTTGTTGGGTTAAACCCCCAATATTCCCGTACTGCGATGTCACATCGGGTGGGAGCGCGCTAAGAGCCGTATGAAGATGCTTCATCTGGTGCGCGATATAGAGTAGGCCAACATCAGCACGCGACAACTGCCGTGCCAAAGTGTGGCGAAGCTGATGGGGGTTGATGTGCCACTTCTTCCACCGTCCAGATGTGTCGACAAGATGCAGATAAGCGTTTATCGCAGATGCAAATCCAGTGAGTGTCAGTGGGCTTGCGGCGGTGCCAATTGCAACCGTGAAGCAACCCGAAATTAAATATGGATTAAACGTAACTTTTGAGATTTCTTCGAGACATCGAATTGCATCCCGCATTATCAGTATGGCAGGCCAAAGGTCTTTGCCCTCTGGTGCGCCCAACGCGCGGTTCTTGGCAGTTGTCCCGGCAAGTACATGCTGCCCGTGGAGGAAAGCGACACAGCCCGTTTTGAAGGAAGTCAAATCACTGTAGCGCCCCCCAGTGTAGAGACCGATGACGCAGTACGCTGCACGCTGAACCCGGTAGAGGTATAGCTGAAATTCCTGTGGGGTAACGCGGTGGTTCCTCTTGAATGCTCGCCTCAGGATACCAGTGGCACTTTGCTTCGAGCCTGCTTTTGCGCTGGCAATTCTGTCCGATTTTCTGATTTCGATATAGTCCAACATCGCCTTTTTTCCGTCAGCAATGCTTGAGAGAGGATGGTCTCGGTCAGGATGGGTCGTTGGGTCGCAGAGTGACTCTCCAAGGAACCGGAGAAACGTGGTGACGTCATTGCATGCAGTATTCGAGAGTAGCCTGAAAAGGTCGTTTGGCATTGCCTTTTCATAATCGGTTCGCGGTTGAGGGTAATGAAACTCAAGAGTTTTGAGGTCTTGTGGATTCCATTGCAGTGCGCCTCCCGCGAAGACGTTTTTCATGATGGGCGAGGCAAGGTCTGCTAATCCTTTACTAAGTGCTGCACCGTCTGACCTAGCGGAGAGACTTAAGGCGTGTTTGATGTCGGCAAGTGGAATGTCCGCAATCGACTGGATTGGAGACCTGTTGACGTGGGCGGCGTTCATTTCCACTACATATTCCTCTTGAATTTCGGAGAGTAGGGTCACCAGTGCTCGTATTGTGGTAACCACAGTCTGGGGCTTGACGGATTGCTTTCCAGTACGTGGGAAGGCTGTAGGTAGTTTCAGGTTCAGATACGCAAGCACCTTAAGCTCTTGCAGCATTGTCTGTGGCAGCACGGCAGACAGATGAGAAGTCTTTTCTCCCGCTAGTTCGCCTGTTTCATAAGCTTTCCATGGAATCATTAATCGGGTCTTGGGGACCGAATTCAGTCGAATTTGGCTGCTATCTGTAAAGTACCATGTACCGTCCGAGTAGCGCGACAATTTGGATACCCGGGTGTTCCCGTCTGGTCGATACATTTCCTTGAGTACTGCTTCAAGGCTCGGTCCCTTTTCCGCCTTTGTCTTTGCCTTTTTTTTCATTCTTCCACTCCTCTATAGAGAACTGGGTCGATGACGACATCAAGTGTTTCCGCAAGTTCAATAGCCCAATTGATATCCTCTGGAGAGAATGGGCTCTCATCGAGATTCATGAGTGCATCAATGACGTTGAGGGAATCGTTGTACAGCCAAGCGTGAGGTAGGTTCTGAACATTGTTGTCTTGTGCAGTCAGTATTTGCGACCGATAAGCAAAGAGGGTCGGCAGGTTTTCACGCAGAACAACGACGTTATGACAAAAGAGGCACATGTTGAATCGAGTGCAAGGTTGGCCTTGTACGAACTCTTTTGACTGTCTTACCCGTGGTGGTGGGTCAAAGGCGTTTTTGCAGTCGCTGAGCAATCCTTTGTAAGTTTGAATAGGATGAATCGGAATCACTCGAGAGGATGACTTGGGTGTGGCAGGAGCCTCGCTTCGATTCTCTTTAATGGTCTGTAGGGCTTTTGCCACTACAGCTCTTGCAGGGGCATCTAGGCGCCTCTTTGAAATGTAGGCCAACGTTCTCGAAACACTCTTGTGTCCAGCGACTTGTTGAATGTCGAAAATGTCGCGCCCAGCAAGTGCCATCTCAGTGAGCTTTGTCGAACGAAAACGAACCAAATTGAAAGAGAGTGGCTTCCCCGCCTCCGTCGTTAAGGCGTATTGTGCGACCATGCCGCGGCACCAAATCGATGTTTGAGCGTTACTTAATGCCAAGACTGACCCGTATGAAGAAGGTCCATTACCTTCGTAAATGAGCAACAAACTTTTCAATTCACTGTTCTTTGGGATTCGCTCTCGATACGGCGCAGTTAGTTCCAAAAGCTGCGAGATTACGCGTTTCACCAAATGCGACTGCTCACGCTTAAGGAATTGTGACTCCCGCGAGTCCAAAAGTGAAAGGTGCAGCTGCAGTTCTCCATCTGAGCGTTTCTTTTCATAAAGAAGATACGGCATGCCAGTAAGAGGGTGCTCTTCTCGATAGCAATCGGTTTTTAGCCCCAGGCAGGATGAAGGATTCAGGCCGGTAGCATGCATTAGCTCAATGACCAGCGGCATTAGGAGTGGCATACCAATCCGAGAAGTCACGCCCCACCGTCTGTACATGCTGTTCAGGCCGCCATGAAAATCCGCTGCGGCTTGCAGAAACGATTTGTGAAAGCTGAGATTGTCAGGAGTTGAGCCAATTGCCTGTGATTGCAATACCTGTTCGAAATACCACCGCATGTTCGCTTCAACTGCGTATCCATATCCGGCCTTTGCCCCCCTTCTTGGAGTAATACGAGGGTCCTGACCGACATTGGTTGGTGTGTAGCCATGGAGGACTTGCTTAGTAAAAGTCAGCTCCGCTTTGGTCGCCTTGACAATTTGGTCGAGTTCGGCTTCCGGGTACGTGATGTCCTTATCCGTTTCGGATTCGCCTTGCTCATAGTTCACATCGTGAAGATGCCTAGTTGGAAGGAGGTTGTAGCTTGCAGCCTCTTTCATTGCTTGGCGTATGCAACTGAATGTGCCTGCCATCGTAAGCGGTTTGTATTGCAGTTCACCACTGTCAAACCTGTCTTCAATTTCACTTTTTAAGCGGAGTAAAGCAAATTCATCCCATTGCTTGTTCAGGTAATAAGGGGCCCCCCCATGTGTGGACACAACGTGTGTTTTGAAGAACTCGCAAGCGGCCTTGTAGTTTTCTTTTGTCGCCTTGTTTTCCATTCTGTCGCTGCGCTTTTTGAAAATCCAATCTACTTGTGCGAAGGGATTCGCCGCAGTTGGTTCTGGCGGTCGACCGTACTCGCGAACGTCGAGGGGAACTATGTTCTTTATTGCGGGCATTGAGGAACTCCAATTCTTCGAGCTTTTGGTAGCTTCCTTTCTGGTATGAAAGTTCTCTCGAGAATTTGCTGTGCTTCTTCATATCGGTACCGAATGCTGTCGACTCCTTGGCACTCCTCGATTCGCTGCAGTGCAGGTGCAGGAATATGCGTGTAAATCTCTGTGGTGCTGATTTGAGCGTGCCCCAAGCAACGCTGCACAATCAATAAATTGTCCAGCAACGTGTTACCGTGCTCGGAGCGCATGATGGAGTAGGCCCCGCCATGTCGCAGTAAGTGGGGAGTTCCCTTGGAAAGGTCCGTCCGCCCAAGTGCATCCGAGAAAAATTTCTGGATGGCCGTTGCCTTCAAAGGCTCACCGTAGGTGTTCAGGAATGCTGGCTTTTGCTCTTCGGGCCAAGCACAGTTTTTTGAATATTGTCGGGAGTTGAAATATCGATGCATTCGCACCAGCATCGCTCTGGAAATCAACGTAAACCGTTCCTTAATCTGCTTGCCACGCCCTTTGCTTCCCCTGACCAAAAGGGGAAAGTACATTTGATTTGCAGGATAGTCCTCTACCTTCGGCATGTCACTTTTCAGGACACGTGGCACCTCAGAGACTCGAACCGCAGTGTCATAGATGAAATGCGTAATCAGGCGCTGAGATTCCCAATGCATTCCCAGAATCAACGTTGTGACCTGTTCAAGTGTCAAATACCGAGCCATCCTTCTTGATGGTGCTGGTGTTCGATATCGCTCGTTGTCATACAACGCATGCTCTCTTGCGCGTCCAGCGCTTTCGGTGACTAGCCAATCAGTGAACGACTTCACGACGACCTCGTAACCGCGCATAGTGGATTCTCCGAATCCCTTCGCTTGGCAGGACCTATAGAACTCATCTATCGCAGGAAACCCCACTGCTCGAATTGCGTCATCGACTCGAATCTGGCCATACGCGGGGTGGCCCTCCAGAAAAGCACAGAAGTCCCGCAGCCTGACTGCATACAGAGCCAGCGTGCCGTCCGCTCTATTTCGAGGGGGGCCAGACAAGTGTCGAATGAAATCAGTCGGAAGTACTGCAATTCGCTCACTGTCGTCAAACAGGATGTACTGCTTTGGCGATAAGGACTTTGGCGAATACAGATGCATTGAGAACACTCATGAAATAAACAATTGTTCAAATATATGGTAACAAAAAAAACAATGCAATTAAAAAAAAGGAACTTTTGAAATTCCAGTCTGTGCAAGAAAAGGAACATCAGAAATCCCTGTCTGTACAAAACTTGGATGGTAGTTAAATAAAAAGATGTCGGCACTGCGCTGGTAGAGCTGGCAGCTGAGGCGGCCTTTGCCGCCTTCAGTTTCGGCCGGCGTCACATAAAACTGGAAGAAGGCGTGGCAGGGCATCAGCGCCATTTTGTGGAGCTCGGCCACGTTCCAGGCGCTCACGATGATGCGGCGGCTGTCGGGGTTGCTCTTGAGGGTTTTGATGACGTCGGCAATCTGGTCGATGTGACCACCATCCGGCGTGGGCCAGCTGCGCCACTGCACGCCGTAGACCGGGCCCAGGTCGCCGGTTTCGGGGTTGGCCCATTCGTCCCAGATAGTGACGCCGCGCTCTTTGAGCCAGTTGTTGTTGCTCGACCCGGTCAGAAACCACAGCAGCTCTTGAATGATGCTGCGCAGGTGCACTTTCTTGGTGGTGACCAGGGGAAAGCCTTCGTTCAGGTCAAACCGCATCTGGTGTCCAAACACGCTGGTGGTGCCGGTGCCGGTGCGGTCTGGTTTGAACACACCCGTCGTGTGCACATGGCGCATGAAGTCTTCGTACTGGCTGCGCACAGGGCGCTGGGGAGTAGGGCTGGTCATGGTTGAAATTGTAGGGTGGGCGGGGTATGTCTGCCCTGCATACGGTGAAGACATTTCCGCATGGAATTTGCCCACATTTTGCTGGCCGCGCGCGGGCAACACGCGCAGAATCTGGCGCTCCGCCGCCTTTGGCCTATTTTCACCGCGCTTATCGCGCCGCTTGCATGTCCCTCATCGAAACCCAGATGGCCGCCCCCACCGCAGCGGGCGCCGAGCAACCACTACAAGGCCAGGCTGCTGAAGCTGCCTTCAATCTGCACGAAGCCGCGTTGGCCTACCACCGCGCCCGTGATTCAGACGACATCGGCGGCAAGATCGAGATCCATGTCACCAAGCCCGTGGGCAGTCAGGACGACCTGTCATTGGCCTACTCGCCCGGTGTGGCCGTGCCCTGCCTCGAGATTGAGCGCGACCCCGAGCTCGCCTACCAATACACCGCCAAAGGCAACCTGGTGGCCGTGATCACCAACGGCACCGCGGTGCTGGGCCTGGGCAATATTGGCGCGCTGGCCGGCAAGCCGGTGATGGAAGGCAAGGCCGTGCTGTTCAAGCGCTTTGCCGGCATCGACGCCTTTGACATTGAGATCGATGAGACCGACCCGCAAAAACTCATCAACACCATCGCCAGCCTGCACCCGACGTTTGGCGGCATCAACCTCGAAGACATCAAGGCGCCTGAGTGCTTTGAGATCGAGCGCGCGCTGCGGGCCCGCTTGTCGATCCCCGTGTTTCATGACGACCAGCACGGCACTGCCATCGTGGTGGCCGCCGGCCTGATCAATGCGCTGCGCCTGCAAGGCAAGACCCTGGAAGCTGCGACCCTGGTGTGCAACGGCGCGGGTGCCGCTGCCAACGCCTGCCTGGAGTTGCTGGTCAGCCTGGGTGCCAAAAAGTCCAACATCGTGGTGTGCGACTCCAAGGGCGTGATTTACGTGGGCCGTGGCGCCAAGGGCGATGACGGTGAAAAAGCCGCCTGGGCCCGTGACACCGCCGCCCGCACGCTGGCCGATGCGCTGCAAGGCGCCGACATTTTCCTGGGCCTGTCCGGCCCCGGTGTGGTCAGCCAGGACATGGTGCGCAGCATGGCCGCCAAGCCGGTGGTGTTTGCGTTGGCCAACCCCGAGCCCGAAATTCGCCCCGAACTGGTCATGGCTGCCGCGGCAGACGCCATTACCGCCACCGGCCGCTCGGACTACCCCAACCAGGTCAATAACGCACTGTGCTTTCCGTACCTGTTCCGCGCTGCGCTGGACGTGGGCGCGCCGCAAATCAATGAAGACATGAAGAAAGCCGCGGTGTTGGCGCTGGCCGATCTGGCCCGCGAAGACGCTGCTTTCAGCAAAGACAAACTACTGCCTACCTTGCTGGACAAGCGCTTGCTGCAAACCGTGTCTCTGCGGGTGGCGCAAGCCGCGGTGAGCAGCGGCAGCGCCCGACGCCCGTTTGATGCAGTGAGCTACCAAGCCCGCTTGGAGCAACTGGCCCGCAAACTGGCGCGGACCTGATTTGCCTTGGCCTGATCAGGTCATTCGGTCGAGCGCTGCGGCCAGTGCCAGCAGCGCCAGCAGGATGACCACTACCACTGGCATCACCGCGCCCAAGCCGGCCCAGGTAGCCAGCAGCCCGAAACCTGCGGGAATGACCGAGCCACCGGCATAGGCAAAGGTCATTTGCCGGCCGATGACGGTGAGGGCCACGTCCTCCGGAAAGCGGCGCGCAGTCTCATGCATCAGCGACGGGAATATCGGCGCACAGCCCAAGCCCATGAGCACCAGCCCGAAGCTGGCTGCGCTGCCAAATACGCCGGGCAGTGCAAACACCAGCGCACCCGCCGCAGCCACCCAAATGCCCAGCCGCACCAGCCGGCGGTTGCCCAGCCGGTTGGCGATCAGCCCCACCGCAAAACGCCCGGCGGTGATTGAGCCGAAATACACCGACACCCAGATGCCCGCCTGCGCCTGCGCGAGGCCACGGTCGGTCACCAGAATACTGGCCGCCCACAGGCCGGTGCCCATCTCGGCCGCTACATACAACAAAAACAAGGTGGGCGCCAACCAAGTCGCCAGCGGGCGCACGGGTTTGAACGCCGCCTCGCCATGCGCGTCGTCACCGGCGGGGGGCTTGGCGTGTTCTTTGGCCCAGAGCGCCAGTGTGGCAAACAGTGCCACTGCGAGCGTCAGTTGCATCAGCCCGATGCTGCGTACCCCCAGCGCCCAGCCGCCACTGCTGGCCAGTGCCAAGCCCATGATCAGCGGGCCGGTGGTGGCGCCCACGCCCCAGAAGCCATGCAGCCAGTTCATGTGGCGGGACGAATAATGCGCCGCCACAAAGTGGTTCAGGCTGGCATCCACCGCCCCAGCACCCAAGCCCAGCGGCACCGCCAGTGCAACCAACCAGCCGAAAGAGGGCGCCTCTGAGAAGCCCAGCAGCGCCAGCGCTGTCATCAGGCAACTGGTAGCCACCACGGCACCGGTGCCCATGCGCTTGGCAATCGCCCCCGCAAAAAAACTTGCGGTAGCCGAGCAAATGGTCATGGTGATGGTGATGGCACCCACTGCCGCCAGGGGCTGGCCCATATCGGTGCGGATGGCAGGCCACGCTACGCCCAGAATGCCGTCCGGCAGCCCCAAACTGATGAAGGACACATACACAATGCCCAGAAGAATCAAATGCGTCACAGGCTAGTCAAGCGAGAGCACCCGGCCCGGGTTCAACAGGTTGTGGGGGTCCAGCGCGCCCTTGATGGCGCGCATGGCGCTCAAGGCCACGGGCGATTTGTGGTGGGCCAGCTTTTCGCGCTTCAAGCTGCCGATGCCGTGCTCTGCCGAAATCGAGCCGTTGTAGCGGTCCACCACTTCGTAGACCAGGGCGTTGATCGGGCCTTCCTGATCACGCAAAAACGCTTCGGCATCCGCGCTTTCAGGGGCCTGCACGTTGTAGTGCAGGTTGCCGTCGCCCAGGTGGCCGTAGTTGACCAGCCGCGCGCCGGGAAAGTGTTGTTCCAGCAGCGCATCGGTTTCTGCCACAAAGGCCGGAATGCGTGACACAGCAATCGAGATATCGTGCTTGATGTTCAGGCCCTCTTGGGCCTGGGCGAGCGGAATGCTCTCGCGGATGTGCCACAGCGCGCGAGCTTGAGCAATGTTTTCAGCCACCACGGCGTCGAGCACACAGCCTTGCTCGAGTGCTGCTTCCAGCAAGCGCTCGAATTGTTCGCGCGCATGGCTTTCCGACTCGTGGTCGGAGTTCTCAAGCACCACGCAGTAAGGGCTCAGTCCAGCAAACGGCACGTTTTGCTGCGGAAAGTGTTTGCGCACCAAGCCCAGCGCAAAGTCTCCCATCACCTCAAAGCCGGTAAGGCCGGCGTTCAGGTGTTTGTGGGCCAGGCCCAGCAACTCCACCGCAGCATCGAGCGAGGGCACAGCCGCAAACGCGGTGAGCTGCGAGGCCGGCATAGGGTACATGCGCAAGGTGGCCGCGGTGATCACACCCAGCGTGCCCTCGGAGCCAATGAACAGGTGGCGCAGGTCGTAGCCGGTGTTGTCTTTGCGCAGGCCGGTCAGGCCGCTCCAGACTTCGCCCTGCGCAGTTACCACCTCCAGGCCCAGGCACAGCTCGCGGGTGTTGCCGTAGCGAACGACCTGGGTGCCGCCGGCATTGGTGGCCAGGTTGCCGCCAATGGTGCAGCTGCCTTCGGCGGCCAGGCTCAGGGGAAACAAAAAACCTTCTTTCTCGCACGCCTCTTGCAGGGTTTGCAGCACGCAGCCGGCCTCGACCGTCACGGTCAGGTTGGCCGCGTCAACTGTGCGGATGCGGTTCAGCCGCTGCAGGCTCAGCAGCACCTGGGTGCCGGTGGCATCGGGGATAGAGCCCACCACCATGCCGGTGTTGCCGCCTTGCGGCACCAAGCTCACACCGGCTGCCGCGCAGGCTTTGACCACTGCGGCAACCTCTTCAGTCGTGCCCGGGCGCACCACGGCCAAGGCGCGTCCGCGCTCGCGTTTGCGCCAGTCTTGCTCGTAAGCGGTGAGGTCGCCCTCGGTGAGTACGTGTGCTTCGCCCACGAGGGTGCGCAGGGTGGCGCGCAAGGTATCGCGCAAAGTGTCAGTGGCAGTCATACAGAAGGGGAAGGGGGTTGGGTCGTGTTGTCAGGAGTGGGCTGCAAGGCTTTGCCCGCCTTCAGCCGCAAACGGATATGGAAAGTGCAGGCCACAAACAGCACGATGCACAGTGCCACCTCGATCAAGGCCAGCCAGTTGCCCGGCGCCTTGTCGCTCCAGGCGCGCACCACGCCTTCGGTGAAATACAGCCACACCATCAGGCTCAGCCACCGGTAGGTGTACATGCGGCTTTTGAGCAAGCCCGCCAGCGGAATGCACAGGGGCAGCACCTTCAGCGCCAGCGTGCCGCGGCCAGTAGGGGCCAGCCACAGCTCCCATGCTAGGCCCAGCACGATCAGGCCGATCAGGCTGGCAACAGCAGCCCAGCGGGCAGCAACAACATAGGGGGCAGGAGTAGCAGCAGTCACGGGGCGCACCGGTTCGTGTGGAGGCGCGTAGCTTAAGCCAAATGAGGGCGCCGCTTCGGTCAAGTGGGCTTGTTTGCCGTTGGTGAGACGCCCTATTGCCAGAGCCCCCCCACTCGTTTACGGTACGGGCAGCCTGATCGTCGGGCCTAGGGGTTTCATGGGGTTTGCCAAATGCATTTTTTACGCGGTGTTGGCCTGTGGGGGGCTGACCATGGGTGCTGCCGCGCACGCACAGTGCACCCGCATGGTGGTGGCGGCAGACCCGACCTACCCGCCATTGCATTGGTATGACGGCGAAACCCTGCAAGGCGCCAGCATCGAGATAGCCAAGCGGGTACTGACAGATTTAAAAATCGGCTTTGAAATCCGCAGCCCCGGCCCTTTCCCGCGGGTGATGGCGCTGGCTGAGCGCGGCGAGGTCGACATGGTGGCCACGCTTAAGAAAACCCCCGAGCGCGAAGCCTTTTTGCTGTACCCCAAAACGGTGGTGCTGCAAAACCCGGTGGCGGCTTTTACGATGCGCAACCTGCCGTGGGTATACCGCGACCGCGCTGATTTGATAGGCCGGCGCGGCGCCATTGCACGCGGCAACGTATTTGGCGGGGGGTTGGATGAATACATTCACGAAAAACTCAGCGTGCAAGAAGTCAGCCGGCCCGAGGTCAGCTTCGGGCTCATGGAGCTCGGGCGCGTGGAGTACTTTATTACCGGCTACTACACCGGCATGGCCCTGCTCTGGAAGCGGGGCGACACCACCGCCTTTGTGGCCCAGGAGCCCTTTTTGGTGGATACCCCCAATTACCTGGCCCTGACCCGCAAAGGCAACTGTGCCGACAAGCTCGAGCAAATTGACGCACGCCTGGCAGTGCTCAAAAAGGCCGGTGTGTTGGATGAGATTTTGCGTGCCAGCATCCAGCGCTGGAAGGCCCGCCCGGTAATGGTCGAGCGATAGCCCGTGAGCCGGTGGCATGATTCGACCCATGCAAGCCAAACCCCTGTTTACTTCTTGGTTAAAAGACATCGCCAGCATTCCGTGGCGCGACGCGGCCCTCATGCTGCGCGAGCGTTTTCGTGAGGACAGGCTCGGCCTCACCGCCAGCAGCCTGACCTTCACCACCACGATTGCACTGGTGCCCCTGATCACGGTAGCGCTGGCGGTGTTTACCGCCTTCCCGATGTTCGCCAAGTTTCAGGATGTGCTGCAGCGCTGGCTGATCGAGAGCCTGGTGCCCGACACCATCGCCCGCCAGGTGCTGGGCTACCTGAACCAGTTTGCCGGCAAGGCCAGCCGGCTGGGCGTGGCCGGGCTGGCGATTTTGCTGGGCACTGCGTTGGCGTTGATATTCACTATCGACCGCACGCTCAACAGCATCTGGCGCGTGAAGAAGCGCCGCCCGTTTGGCCAGCGGCTATTGGTCTACTGGGCTGCTGTGACCTTGGGCCCCCTGTTGCTGGGGGCCAGCCTGTCGATTACCTCGTATGCCATCACCGCCTCCAAGGGGGTGGTGGGTGGCCTGCCGGGGGGGATTACGTTCTTGCTCGATAGTCTGCAGTTCGGGCTGGTGGCGGCTGGCACCGCGGCCATGTTTCATTACGTGCCCAACACTTATGTGCGCTGGGGCCATGCGTGGATGGGGGGGCTGTTTGTGTCTGCAGGCATGGAGCTGGCGCGCAAGGGGCTGGCCATGTACCTCGCCAAGGTGCCCACCTATTCGGTGGTGTACGGGGCGTTTGCCACCGTGCCGATTTTGCTGATCTGGATCTATGTGGCCTGGGTCATCGTGCTGCTGGGTGCCGCACTCACCGCCTATTTGCCCAGCCTCTTGGCCGGCGTGCCACGCCGAAAGCTGGGCCACGGCTGGCAGTTTCAGCTGGCGCTAGAGGTACTGCAGATGCTGGACACGGCCAAAGGCGCCGAAGACCGCGGGCTGACCTTGTCGACCCTGCGCCTGGCTCTGCGCGTGGACTCGCAACGCCTGGAGCCGGTGCTGCAAACCTTGCAAGAGCTGGACTGGGTAGGCCAGCTGCAAGAGTCCACCGACCGCGATGGCCAAGCCCGCTACGTGCTGCTAGCCGATTTGGGCCAAACCGTGCTGGAGCCCCTGATGCAGCGCCTGCTGCTGACGCCCGAGCCCTTTACCGAGAATTTATGGAAATTAGGCCGCTGGCGCACGACTAGTGTGCGCGAGGCGCTACAGAAAGAGTAGCAAAGGGGTTATTTGTTTGAGCGTATTTGCTGCCAAGCACCGTTAGCTGGGCGCCTTTCGAAGCTAGAGCTGGTGGCAGTTTGGTTCGCTTCAGCGATGCAGCGATAGTGGTCTTTCGCAAAAACACTAGATTGAGGGATATTCAATCTGATTCCGAGGCGCCAAAATTGTGAAATCGGCGGCTCACTCCATTCCTTACAGGATGCGTGGTTTGCCAGTATTTTTATACCTGTACAAACGCACATGAGTATCTCGGAGATTGAGCCTGCAAAAGGCTTCCCAGCGCAATTTGCGTCCAGTTTATGCCGCAACTTCCAGAATATCCCGCAGGTTTTGCGGCATACATTCCGTTGAACCTCTGAGATGCGACGGCTACTTTTCACCCTACTTGCCTTCCTGCTTCAAGCATCTGCTTACGGCGGAGCCGCTTGTCCACCTGACTTCGTGCAATTCCTCGGAAAATTTGAGCGTGGCGAGATTGATCAGTCCAGGCACACGAGATTTCCGTTGCGGTATTCACATCCGGACCGCGACGATCTAGAGCGGGGTCCAAAGAGGCTCTTGCTAGATCAGCGTAGTGCCAAGAAGTTTGAGTCGTTTCCCACTGTAGAAATTCAGGCTCGCCTTAATGTAGAGCGCGAGATATCCAAAGACAAGTCGGGCAATTGCGCGGTCAAATTTCAGGTCCCCGACTCGGATATGTACGCAATCACGTTTACCTTCGAGAGATGGAGCGGCACATGGCGGCTCGTGGCGATAGAGGACTTTTCGCTATGAGAGTCTTTTCAAGCCAATCGGGCGTGCCGAGGTTCAACCTTTTGCTGCAGCGGACGGCTACTCCGCCCGCTGAGCGCGAACGTTAACGACTGCCTCGAAGCGCACCTGAAGTCTGCTTCCAGCCTAAAGCTTTCCTAATAACTGACAAGAAAACTATCTCTGGCGCTCATCGAATATGCGCAAGTAGCTATAAAAAATATAGCAATTTACTCTCGCGAGTCGAACCTAATTCGGTTCAAAACTTGATCTTCCCCGTCCAGATATCCGCATACATGCGCCAGTCGCCCATCAGGCTGTAAAGCGGGCGCTTGAAGCTGGCGGGCTTGTTTTTCTCGAAGCCAAAGTGGCCCAGCCACGCAAAGCCGTAGCCGCACAGTAGCGCATAAACAAAATACTGGGGCTTGCCCGTGATTAGCAGCATCACTAGGCAGGCTAAGCTCAGCGTGGAGCCCACAAAGTGCAGGCGGCGGCAAGTGGTGTTGCTATGTTCGCGCAAGTAAAACGGATAAAACTCGGCAAAACTCTGAAAACTGCGGGGGTCCACGGATGTGTCGGTTGGCATGGGGGCTCCGGTGTCAATGCAGCCTCCATGCTCTACCGCGCCGGCTTGGCTGGCAAGAGGGGGCGCCCTAGGGCTTAGCCAAAAACTGTCGCAGTGCCGACAGGGTTTCCTCTGGCGCCTCGGTCATCTGGTGGTGGCCAACTTCAATCCGCACCGTCTCTGTGCGCACCCCAGCTGCTTTGGCTGCTTGCACCAGGGTCTGCGCGGCTTTGGGCGATGTCATCTGGTCTTGATCACCCAGTACAAACAGTACCGGGCATTGCACCTGTGCCATGGCCGCCTCGCCCCCTGAGTAGCTGTCGCAAGCCTTGAAGCCGCGGTGGAACACATTGATCGCCGTGTTGCTGGCCAGCACCCGCCGGCCCAGTGCCATGCTGGCGCCATACACCCAGGTGCCCGGGCCCAGCGCTGAGGGGGGCGCCGCCAGCGTGCTGCGCGAAAACACGTTGATCATGGTGAGTGCCTTCATCGGCTCTTGCAGCGAAGTCTCCAGCAGGGCGGGGGATACCTTCATCGGGTAGGCGGTGCCCACCAGCACCAGTTGGGTGGCGCGTGCGCCCAGTCGGCTGGCGGCCTCCAGCGCAATCAGCGAGCCCCAGCTGTGGCCCACCAAAGCGACTTTCTCGATACCTGCCGCATCCAGCAGGGCCACGATGAAGGCGGCGGCTTGCTCCACGGTTTCCGGCGCCTCGCCGCCGCTGCGGCAGTGGCCGGGCAGGTCTACCGCCAGCACGTTGTAGCCGTGGTGAGCAAGGTAGCGGCTTTGCAAAATCCAGACACTGTGGTCATTGAGCACACCGTGGATAAAGACCACCGTAGGCTTGGCCGCATCGAAAGGTTTGCCGCCGGTGTAGCAGTACGCGTTGGCGCCGTTGATTTGGATTTCCATCACGCACCTGCCTTTTCTGCGGCTTTGAGCGCGCGCTTGAGGTCGTCAATCAAATCGTCCGGGTCTTCCAGCCCGATGGACAGGCGGATGGTGCCCTGCGTGATACCGCCCGCGGCCAGCGCCTCATCGCCCATGCGGAAGTGGGTGGTGCTGGCCGGGTGAATGACCAGGCTGCGGCAGTCGCCTACATTGGCCAGGTGGCTGAACACTTTGAGTGTTTCAATGAACTTTTTGCCTTGCTCACGGTTGCCCTTGAGGTCGAAGCTGAATACCGAGCCTGCGCCTTTGGGCAGCAGCTTTTGCGCCAGTTGGTGGCTAGGGTGGCTCTCCAGCAGCGGGTGGCCCACGCGGCTCACAAAGGGCTGGCTGGCCAGGAACTGCACCACCTTTTCGGTGTTGCTGATGTGGCGGGCCATGCGCAGGCTCAGCGTCTCTATGCCTTGCAGAATGAGCCAGGCGCTGTGCGGGCTCATGCAAGCGCCGAAGTCGCGCAGGCCTTCGCGCCGGGCGCGCAGCAAAAAGGCGCCCACGGTGCTTTCCTCGCTGAAATTCATGTTGTGAAAGCCCTCGTAGGGCGCTGCCAACTCTGCAAATTTGCCGCTCGCTTCGAACGCGTGCGCCCAGTCAAAGCTGCCACCGTCCACCACCACACCGCCAATCACGGTGCCATGTCCGCTCAAGAACTTGGTGGCCGAGTGGTAGACCAGATCGGCCCCTTGGTTAAAGGGCTGCACCAGCCAAGGTGAGGTGAGGGTGGAGTCCACCAGCAGCGGCACACCTGCCTCGTGGGCAATTTGCGAAATAGTGGGCGTGTCCAGCACATCCAGGCCGGGGTTGCCCACGGTTTCCCCGAAAAGCAGGCGGGTGTTGGGCCGCACCGCAGCGCGCCAGGCATCCACATCGCCGGGCTTCACAAAGGTGGTTTCAATGCCGAAGCGGGACAATGTGTAGTGCAGCAGGTTGTGCGAGCCACCATACAAGGCGCTGGACGACACAATGTGCCCGCCCGCGCCCATCAGGGTGGCAATGGCCAAGTGAAGCGCGGCTTGGCCGCTGGCGGTGGTGATGGCGCCAATGCCCCCTTCCAGCGCGGCGACCCGCTGCTCCAGCACCGCGTTGGTGGGGTTGCTGATGCGGCTGTAGACATGGCCTGCGCGCTCGAGGTTAAAGAGGGACTGCGCATGCTCGCTGGACTCAAACACAAACGAGGTGCTCAGGTGGATGGGTACCGCGCGTGCGCCGGTGGTGGGGTCGGGGGCGGCACCTGCATGGAGTGCAAGGGTGTCAAAGCCCGGGTCAGCGTAACCAGCCATAGATGTCTCCAGTGATGAAACCTTGATGAAACCGCAATGAAACCCGCGCATTGTGGGCTATATTTGCTATACAAATTCAACCCCAGTGTCACGAGGAAGTCCCCATGAAAGTCAGCGATATCCTGCGCGTAAAAGGCGGAACGCTTTACACGACCACGCCGGAGGACTCTCTGGCCGATGCGGCCCAGCTGATGGCGGAGAAAGACATCGGCTCACTGGTGGTCATCTCGCACGGCCTGGTAGTGGGCATGCTGACCTTCCGTGAAGTGATTCAGGCAGTGGTCAAAAACGGCGGATCGTTTGGCACCACCAGCGTGTACCGCGCGATGGACCCCGGCCCGCTGACCTGCACCCTGGAAACCGAGATGGATGAAGTGCGCCGCATGATGCTGGAGCGCCACGCCCGCTACATGCCGGTGATCGATAACCGTATGTTGCAAGGCGTAATCAGCTTCTACGACGTGGCCCGCGCCGTGGTGGACAGCCAGAACTTCGAAAACAAAATGCTCAAGGCCTACATCCGCGACTGGCCCGAGGGCGAGGCTGAAAAGCCGGAAGCTGAGAACACGTAAGAGCTCGCCGCCGGGCCGCCCCGAGGCGGTGCGTGGGGGTAACGCTCTAGCCTTCGCTCGCGTGAATCATCTCCCGCACCCGCGGGTAGATTTGCTGGTTCCACTTGCGCCCACTGAACACACCATAGTGCCCCACACCGGTCTGCACATGGTGTGTTTTTTTATAGGGGCGGATGCTGCTGCACAGGTCTTGCGCAGCTACGGTTTGCCCCACTGCGCAGATGTCGTCCCGTTCGCCTTCTACTGTCATCAAGGCGGTGCGGCGGATGGCCGCCGGGTTCACCAGCCTGCCGCGGTAGGTCAGCTTGCCCAGTGGTAAGTCGTAGGTCTGGAAGACTTTTTCCACAGTTTCGAGGTAGAACTCTGCGGGCAGATCATTCACTGCCAAGTACTCGTCGTAGAACACGCGGATCACATTGGCCTTGTCCACATCGCCGTTCACCAGGTGCTGGTACAGGTCTTTGAACGACTGCTTGTGCCGCTCGGGGTTCATGCTCATGAAGGCGCTGAGCTGCACAAAGCCCGGGTACACGCGGCGCATAAAGCCCTTGTGGGGCAGGGGCACGTGGCTGATCAGGTTTTTCTCAAACCAGTCGATTGGCTTGCTCACCGCCAACTTGTTCACTTCGGTGGGGTTCACCCGGCAGTCCACCGGGCCGGCCATCAGCGTGAGGCTGCGGGGCTGGGCGGGGTCGTCGTCCTCGGCCATCAGGGCGGTGGCAGCTAGTGCCGCCACACAAGGCTGGCACACCGCCACCAGGTGGGCGCCGGGCCCTATGGACTGGGTGAAGCGGATCATGTGGTCGATGTAATCGTCCAGCCCGAACGGGCCGTGGCGCAGCGACACATCGCGGGCGTTGTGCCAGTCGGTGATGTAGACATCGTGATGCTGCAGCAGCGTGCGGGCGGTTTCACGCAGCAGGGTCGCAAAGTGGCCTGACAGGGGTGCTACCAGCAGCACTTTGGGTTGGGGTTCCGCAAGAGCGGTGGTTTTGCGGAAGTGCAGCAGGCTGCCGAAGGGCAGGCTCAACACCGTTTCTTCTTCAATCGGGTAGACCTCGTCGTCCACCGTCACAGAGTCAATGCCGTAGTCGGGCCGTGAATGGGTCAGGTGCATGCGGGAGATCACCTCCATGCCGGCGGACATTTTGCGCAGCCAGCTGCCCTCGGTCTGGTTCATCCAGAGCATGGCACTCATGCCTTGGGCCATGAGGCGCAAGGGGGAGCTCAGATCGGTTTGGTTCTGGTAGGCCTGGTACAGCATGGGAGTCCTGTCTTGGTGCGGCAAAAGCCTGGTGATGTTCTCTAGGCAATTTGCGCGCCAAGACCGCTGATCGGGCTAGGGCCACATCGCTTGGCACAACCCTTGCACGGCATGGGACACACCGACAACCCCGAAAGCAGCACCATGGCCAAAGCGATTCTCACCATCAGCAGCAAAAACTATGGTGCCTGGGCCCTGCGCGGGTGGCTGATGGCCAAGCTAGCGGGGCTGGATTTCTCGGAAAAAGTGATTTCCCCGGACGACCCGGCCATGCGCGCCGAAATGCTGCTGCTCTCCAGCAGCATGCTGGTGCCGTTTTTGCAGCACGACGGGGTGACGGTGTGGGATACCCTGGCTATCGGCGAATACTTGAACGAAATCAAGCCCAAAGCCGGCCTGTTGCCGGTCGACATCAAGGCGCGTGCCCATTGCCGCGCTGTCAGCGGCGAAATGCATTCCGGATTTGCGTCCATGCGTGGTGCATTGCCCATGAATATCAAGGCGCATTTCCCCGACTTCAAGGTCTGGTCCCGAGCGCAGGCCGATATCGACCGGGTGCTGGCCATCTGGAAAGACTGCCTGGAAAACTACGGCGGGCCCTACCTCTTCGGCAAGCAGCCCTGCATTGCCGACGCCATGTATGCGCCGGTGGTCACCCGCTTCATGACCTATGACGTCAAGCTGGACAAACAGGCCGCCGCGTACTGCAAGCTCATGATGGCCTTGCCGGCCATGCAAGAGTGGATGGAAGCCGCCCGGGCGGAGCCGGACGAGATTGACGAGTTGGACGCGGAGTTCTAAACCCCCGCGCTCCATTGCCGCCTACTACCACGGTGTTGGCGCAGGGATCTCGCAGACCGGATCCACATCAATGGACTTAAAGTCCGCTGGCGACACGATTTCCAAGTACTCCATGTCGGGTGAATAGTCGAACAGGTAGTGGCGGATACCGGGGCGCTGGTGAACCACATCGCCGGCTTGCACCAGGGTTTCTTTGTCCTCGTACATGAAGCGCGCCCAGCCTTTGGTCATGATGACGATCTGAAAGTCCGCCTCATGCCGGTGCCAGCCGGTGCCTGTTTCTGGTGCCATATTGGCTTTGACCAGGTGCGCAATCACCTTTCCGTGCGTGGCTTCGGCGATGCCCAGATCCCGGTACAGGAAAAAATCACGCAGGCCCCCGGACACAAATTGCGTGTCCTCAGGTTTGACATGAGAGAACTTGGTTGCAGTGCGGTCTAGCATGGCTCACTCCTGGTTCAAAAAGCGGTGAAACACTGAAATGGTGCACTGCAGCACGATGCATAAACTGTTCCAGCCCGGTTACCGGGTCCTGCAGTCGCGTCGGGGATAATCGGGGCACTATGAGCGGCAATACCTTCGGACACACATTCACGGTCACCAACTTTGGTGAATCCCACGGCCCGGCCATCGGCTGCATCATCGATGGTTGCCCCCCGGGCATGGAACTGTCAGAGGCTGACATCCAGATTGACTTGGACCGCCGCCGCCCCGGCACCAGCCGCCATGTGACCCAGCGCAATGAGCCGGACGCGGTGCAAATCCTGAGCGGTGTGTACCAGGGCAAAACGACGGGTACCCCCATTGCGCTGCTCATCCAGAACACCGACCAGCGCAGCAAGGATTACGGCAACATCCTCGACACCTTCCGCCCTGGCCACGCGGACTACGCTTACTTCCAAAAATACGGCATCCGCGACCCGCGTGGTGGTGGCCGTTCCAGCGCTCGCCTGACAGCGCCCATGGTGGCCGCTGGTGCAGTGGCCAAGAAATGGCTTAAAGAGAAATTTGGCACCGAGTTCCGTGGCTGCATGACGCAAGTGGGCGAATTGCCCATTGCGTTCGAGTCCTGGGATCATGTGCCCAACAACCCTTTCTTCGCGCCAGTAGCCGATGTGCAGGCCCTGGAGGACTACATGGATGCCCTGCGCAAAGCCGGCGACTCTTGCGGAGCCCGTATCCGCGTCACCGCCAGCAATGTGCCGGTGGGCTTGGGTGAACCTTTGTTCGATAAGATGGATGCCGACATCGGCTACGCCATGATGGGGATCAATGCCGTCAAGGGTGTCGAGATTGGCGCCGGCTTTGCCAGCGTGGCGCAGCGCGGCACCACGCATGGCGACTCATTGACGCCTGAAGGCTTTGCTACCAACAACGCTGGTGGCGTGTTGGGCGGCATTACCACCGGGCAGGACTTGGAGGTGAGCATTGCCATCAAGCCCACCAGCTCCATCATCACGCCCCGCGCCTCGATTGACTCCCAAGGCAAACCTACCGAGGTCGTAACCAAAGGCCGCCACGACCCCTGCGTCGGCATTCGCGCCACGCCGATTGCCGAGGCCATGTTGGCTTTAGTAGTGATGGACCACGCCCTGCGCCACCGCGCCCAATGCGGCGATGTGGTGCCCACACTCAAGCCGATTGCCGGCAGCGCTTAGTTCGTAGCCAGCTCGCTGTGGGTGACTGGCTTGATGAAAGAAGCAAGCCGGTCTTCAAACTCCCGGGCCGATACCGGCTTGCTGAACAAATAGCCCTGGTAGGCGCGGCACCCTTGCTGCGCCAGGTAGCGCATTTGCTCAGCAGTTTCCACGCCCTCGGCAATCACATTCAGGCCCAAGCTGTTGGCGAGCGCCACGATCATGTTGACGATGGCGGCGTCGTTGCTATCGACCAGCACATCGCGCACAAAACTCTGGTCAATCTTCAAGACATCAAGCGGTAGCCGCTTGAGATAGGTGAGAGATGAGTAGCCGGTGCCGAAGTCATCCATCGCAAAGCCGACACCGTGTTGCTGGAGTTCCTCCATCCGCGCAATGACTTCATCGACATTCGAGATCAACATGCTCTCGGTGATCTCAATCTTCAGGCACCGTGGCGGCACTTCGGAGCGCTCCAGTTCCGCCAGCACCTCCTGCACAAAGTCCGGTTCGTGGAATTGCTTGGCACTCACGTTGACCGCAATCGTGAGGTGCGCCAAGTCGGGCACCGTGCTCCACTGCGCGAGCTGCTTGCAGGCGGTGCGCAACACCCATTGCCCGATCGGAATGATCATGCCGCACTCTTCGGCAATACCGATGAACTCCACCGGTCCGATCAGCCCGCGGGTGGGGTGCTGCCAGCGGATGAGCGCCTCGGCACCGGTCACCCGCGCTACGCCGTTCTGGCTGGAGATCTGCGGCTGCAGATACAGAACAAACTGCTCTTGCTCGAGTGCTTGGCGCAAAGCTGCTTCCAGCTCTGAGCGCAGTGTGACTGCCGCCTGGGTTTGGGGGTCAAACATGCGGGCAGTGTTGCGGCCCGCCGCTTTCGCCTGGTACATGGCGAGATCGGCGCGCTTGAGCGGCTCGTCAATCAGCTCTTCCTGGTCGCCGAACAAGGTAATTCCCACGCTGGGGGTGCTTCTGCGCACCGCAGAGCCGAGCTCATAAGGCACATTCAGGGCAGCCATGACCTTTGCCGCGACTTGTTCGGCTTGCCTGGCGGCGTCGGGGCGGTTGTCGCTCAAGCCCTCCAGCATCACCACAAATTCATCGCCGCCCAAACGGGCGACGGTGTCTGCCCCGCGCACGCACGCTTGCAAGCGCTCTGCCACGAGTTGCAGCAGCCTGTCGCCTTGGTGGTGGCCCAGCGTGTCGTTCAAGGTTTTGAAGTCATCCAAATCCACAAACAACAGCGCGCCCAAACGCTGCTGGCTCAGCGCGGTGTGCAGCGCGGTGGTCAGCCGGTCCATCAGCATGCGGCGGTTGGGCAGCATGGTGAGCGCGTCGTAGTACACCAGCGTCTTGATCTCGTTCTCGGCCGCTTTGCGGGAGCTGAAGTCGGAGAGGTTGGCCACATAGTGCGTCAGTTGCCCTGATGCGCTCTTGACGGCGGTGATGGTGCTCCAAGCGGGGAAGGTTTCGCCGTTGCTCCGCTTGTCCCACACTTCGCCTTGCCAGCTCCCGTTGGCTTTGATGGTTTCGTCCATCGTGTCGTAAAAGTCCTGTCGCTGCAAGTTGGAGCCCAGCAAATCGCGGGGTGTTTTGCCGACTGCGTATTCCGGGGTGTAGCCCGTTACCCGCTCAAAGGCCCGGTTGACTTGCAAAATGCGCCACTGGGCGTCGCACACAAACATCACATCGTTGGACTCAAAGGCGGTAGCGGCAATGCGCAAAGCGTCCTTGGACTGCAGCAGCTCGCTTTCTCGCTGCTGCAGGGTGTCCAGCATGTTGTTGAAATCACGCGCCAGGCTCGCAGCCTCATCAGTCCCCCGGATGCGCACCCGCTGGCTGGCATCGCCGGTGCGCACCGCCTCTGCGACCCGGCTGATCGCACTCAGGCGGCGGGTGAAATAGCGGCCTGTGACCGACGCAAAAAACACAATCATCAAGGCGCCACTGAACAAATAAATCAGACCACTTTTCAGCAGCTCTTTGATGCGTGTGTCCAGTTGGGTGCGCCCGATCCCGATCCGTACCCAGCCCAGATGCTCCTGGTCCAGCATGACGGGGCTGGCTAGGTCGAGAAGCGAGCTGGCATTTTGAATAATCGTGGTCTCGGCACTGGCGCTTGCCGGAAGATCGGGCATAAATTTGCCGAGAAACGCGGGGTCTGAGTGCGCCAGCACTTGGCCTTGCCGGTCTAGCAAAATAACAAAGCGCACATCCGGGTAGCCCGCGGAGTTGGTGGCGATCTCCTGGAGCCCGGCCACGTCGCGCGAGGCAACCCAGACACTCGATGACAGCGCAATGCTCTCCGCCAAAGCGATGGCTTGCTCGGTTTGTTGGTTTTTGAGGTCGGCGTGCTGTCTGGCTGCCCACTGCCACACCAACATAGCCATCATCAGGCTGACGACGATCCCCATACCGGCCATGAGTTGACGCCGCAGACTGCCCAGCAGCAGTGTGCGTAACGAGAATTGGCGGCTCATCAGGGTGTTGGCAGCATCACGGGCCGCACGGTTGTCTCGAACTCTTGCAGGTAATGGCGAACCACTTCATAGCTCCGATCATCGGCTGCGGCAAACACCGCAGTCTCCAGGGACTGCAAGATTTGTTTGCCTTCCGGGGACTGGTTCAAACCCAGCAACAGGGCCTGCACCTCTTTGGCCAGCTTTTCGGGCACACGCGCATGCACCATGACCGAGTTGTTGATCAGGTGCGGTGTTTCCCATATTTGTTGCAGCTGTGCCGCTTCTTCCGGATGGTCTTTTTGAAAGACTCGCCAGGGCGGTGGCCAAGTGGCTGCGGCCGCTGAGGTGCCCATATAGGTGTTCAAAATCGCAGACTCTTGGGAGCCGACGTATTGGTTCTCTATGTCTTGCATCACACGTAAGCCCTGGCTGTGCAAAAACGCCTGAGGCATGATCGCTGCTGCCAAAGCGGTAGGGGAGGGGTAGCTCACGGCTTTGCCTTTCAGGTCCTCTGGCTTGCGGATGCCCGAGTCTTTGCGAACGATGAAGATCCCTTTGAAGTCCTTGGGGTCGCCCGCCATGGCGATGACCCGATACCCCGATTGCTGCGCCAGCAGAGTTTGCAAGGGGTTGGGTAGCAAGAAGGCGGGCCCAGCGTTCCGTATCTTTGCCTCATACGCGGCGTAGTCGCGGGACGCCTCTATCTCCATGCGCACCCCGGGGATCCGGGCGTTGAGGTAGTTGATCAGGGGGCGATAAATTTCGGTCAGCTTATGGGGGTTGTACAGGGGGTGCACTGCCAAGCGGTAGACCGGTGCGCTGTTGGCGGGTGGTTTGTCAACATAGGTCAGGGGGCGCTCGGTATCCGCAGGGGAGCACCCCATTAGCCCGCCCAAAACGGTGAACATCGTGACTAGCCAAACGGAAACCCTGCGCATGAAGACTCCTTGGACCAAGCCCTAATTTAGCATTGCCCCGACGCAATGCCCATAAATCTTCAGTTTGGGTTTTCAGGGCACGATGGTGGTGAACAGGTACGTCGCCAACAGGACCAGATGCACGGTGCCTTGCAGCACCGTGGTGCGGCCGGTGCTCAGGGAGAGGCTGGTCACAAACAGGGACAAGAGCAGCAGCACCACCGACTTCAGATCAAGCCCCAGCGTGAGCGTCCAGCCCGTGGCCAAAGAAACAATCGCAACGGCCGGAATCGTCAGCCCGATGCTCGCCAGCGCCGAGCCCAGTGCCAGGTTCAAACTGGTTTGCAGGCGGTTGGCCTGGGCTGCGCGGTAGGCGGCCAGCCCTTCAGGGAGCAGCACAACCATGGCAATGATGATGCCCACCACCGCCTTGGGCGCGCCAGCGTGTGCCACTGCCGCCTCGATGGTGGGCGCCAGGCCCTTGGCAAGCAGCACCACGGCGACCAGGCCCACGATCAGCAACAAACCGCTGGCCGCCGCTACCCGGCCCGAGGGCGGGGGGGCATGGCTGTCAGAGTCCGCTTGGGCCGGCAAAAAATAATCGCGGTGGCGCACGGTTTGCACCAGCACAAAAGTGCCGTACAGCACGAGCGACACGATGGCCACAAACGCCAATTGGCTGGCCGTGTAGACCGGCCCTGCAATGCTGGTGGTGTAGTTGGGCAAGACCAGCGTGAGCACTGCAATCGCAGCCAGTGTGGTGAGCGATGCACTAACGCCCAGTTGCCCGAAGGTTTGTTCCCGGTGGCGGCTGCCGCCAGCCAACAGGCAAATACCCACAATGCCATTCAGAATCAACATCACCGCCGCAAACACCGTGTCGCGGGCCAGCGCGGTGGTGGCAGGGCCTCCGGCCAGCATCATGGACACGATGAGGGCCACTTCGATGATGGTGATCGCCAGCGCCAGCACCAGCGTGCCGTAGGGCTCGCCCACCTTGTGGGCGACCACCTCTGCATGGTGCACTGCCGCCAACACCGCACCCACCAAGCCCACGGCCATGAGCGCGATGTAGATGCTGCCCGCCATGCCCGCGGCCTGGCCTGCCAGAAGCGCCCAGGCAACCAAGGGCCAAGCAATCGTCCAGTAGGGAAGGGCAGGTGTGGAAGTGGGCATGGGCGCAGCGTCGGGTTGGGTCAATAGCGAGGGGGTAGGACCCCTCGAATTTACCTGCTTATCGCGCGCGCCCTGCAAAACTGCGGCTTATCCATTCAGCCGCTCGGGAGTAAGGGGTTTCAGCCCGGGCCCCCGGTGGTTAGGGGCCCAGCGTTACTCCAAGTTTTGTTGCACTGGTTAGCGGAACTTGTAGCCGATACCCACGCTGTACACGTTCTCTTGCAGGCTGGCAGTGGTGCCATTGTTGTAGGTCACATCGCGGAATTTGTTCAGGTCGTAACCGGCCTGCACGAACAGATTTTTGTCCAGCATCTTGCGCACACCGACACCGTAGCCCACGCCTTGCACATCGTGGTTGTTGACGCCGTCGCTGGAGGCCGCGCTCCCGTAAATCGACGAGACCTTGCCGAACAGTTGAATGTCATTGGACAGAGCTACCGTGGGCACGATGTCAATCGAATAGCGGTTGTTGATGCTCGCTGCGGTGCCATTGGCATAGCTGCCGAACGCATGGTTGCCGGTGCTGTAGCTGGCGCCTAGGCCGACTGCGAAGGTGGGGGTCAGCGCCCAGTCGTAGCGGGCGTTAATGCCGGCACTGGTGATGGCGCCGCCGTCCGAGCTGCCGTCATTGGCCGTCACGCTGCCGCGAGAGAACTCGGCGTTGGTGCCGATGCTGAAGCCGGAGAGGTCCGGGGCAGCCGTGGGGCCTGCGGCAAAGGCAGAGCCTGCTGTCAAAGATCCGAGAACAAAAGACGTGATCAACAGTTTTTTCATGGAGAGGTTCCTAAGTGAAGGGACCTTCATGGTGCGCGCCGGCTGTGAAGCGCGTTTGCAGCTTTGGCAAACCTGGGTAAAGCTTTGTAATCTGCTTGCAAGCAGATGTTGGCTGTCGCGCTACAGTCTTGCTTTGGTAAAGCTCACCCCCTGCTCGTATGCAACGCAAACACATTCTGGTTCTGTTGGCTGTGATCCTCGTCGCGCTGGGCGCTGTGCTGTTGCTGCCGCACGGCGAGCTGGTGCAAACGCTGGCGGCTGTGCCCATCTTCGGCGCGCTGTCGGCAGTGGTGGTGGACATCCTGCGCGAGCAGGCCAAGTGCCAGCAGGAGCACCAGCTCGCTGAATCCCAGCAGCGGTTTTCTCTGGCGGCGGGCTCGCACATGGCGTCTACCGCCTTTGACAAACACGTAGCCTTTTGCGAGGAATATGTGGCCGAGGTTCTGTCCGCATTGCGCACCTTGTTCCGCGAAGGCCCCACACAGGAAGCCCTCGACCACTCCGACCGGCTGCTGCAAATCAAGCAGAAATACGTGCTCTGGATCACCCGCGACGTGGAGGCCCGGCTGGAACCCTTTGAGCGGGCCCTGCGCCGCATAGGCGCCAACGGCCGGGCTGAGCGCTTGTTTCCTGGTGGCGAAGGTCATATGGCGCGAGTGAAAGAAACTTACCGCCAGTTCGCCGAAGTGCTGGGCACCGAGCACATGGGCTCCGAGTGGGAAGGCGAACCCATCACAGACGTAGCCGCCGTCAGCCGCGTCGTGGCCCAGCTGCGCGACATATTGGGGGTGGAAGAGCTCACCCGCTTGCGCGTGGCCATCGTGCGCAATGCATTAGCTTAGCGTGCGCAAGCTGAGGGTGCGGTTGGCTAGTCCAAGGGATTGTTGAGGCGAAGTTCGAAATGATTTCGGCCTCTAGCGCTCATGGAATATGCGCGGGCGGCTATTGATTGAGGAGCATGCTCGAGTAGCCTTACTTTTCACGAAATGTTCACGTTCATCACTTCCAAGAGTTGATTCGTTCGCGTGTACGTTCAACTTTGCAAGCTTCTGCAACGACACCAGCGTAGTTCAGATTCATGCCATCTTGCAAAGAAAGAAACCAGCACTGTGTGTCGCGGTACTGGCGCCAAGTTGCGTTGCTTGCGCGAAAGCTTTTGATGGCTTCTGTTCGGTAGCTACCGTGCTCGCCGCCACCGTAGTCGTCTTCAGCAAATTCCTCCTGAAGTTGCTTCTCCTTTAAAGAATATAGTGCCGCGAGCTGCTTTTCTAAAGCGCCCAATTGACGTATGCATTCTTTTGCCGACATAGAGCCTCCCGGGCAATCTGCTGCATATCCTGAAGTTGCAATTGGTATCAATAGCGCGGCTAAGAGGGCGCGAATAGGTACTGAGGATGTTCGCATGAGGGCTAAGGAGAATGGAAGGCAATACACCTCATAAAGAATATCGCGCAAATTCATATTTGCCTCCCGGTTGATTTCCAAGTAATTGTTTGATTTGTGATGTAACACGCATCGCACACATCGTGGGCATCGCACTGGCCCGATCTTCGCCCTCAAGGCCAGTCGTTCAACGCGCTGCACGCGCCCACATGCACGATGCCGGCCCGGCTGTCGTTGGGAACAAACACTTGGGTTTGCGCTGTCTTGGGGTAGATGCTGCCATCGGCACACTGTGCGCTTTGGGTGGTGCCAATCACCAGCTGGCTGCCGGGCCGCACCTGGCAGGACACCACCTTGTTCAAAGGGCTCCACTCGGGGCAGATGGCATTGTCCGCGCGGTACTGCTCTTTGGTGCCGGCAGGCGGCTGCAGGGACCACCAGCCGCCCCATTGGGTGTACGGCTTGTCGGCATCAAACACCCGGTACAGCACCACCGGTGCGGTGACTGCCAGCACCTTGGCTTCGCACACACCGCCCTTGTCGCTGGGCAAACGGGCCATGGCCAGCAAGGCCGGGTTGTCGGAGGCCTGCACGCCTTGCGCAGGTTCCTGCGGGGTGCCTACGCACGCCACGCCGTCCACACCCACAGATCTGCCGGGTGCGGTATTCGGTATGCCCGCGCAGCCTGTCAAAACAGCAGTGATCGTTAAAGCAAACAGCGCACTTTTGAGCATGACCCGACTCCCCTGAAGTAAACCGGAATTGTGCCTTCGCCAAGGCGCTCGGGCGATGCCGATCAGCACTCCACGATGTTCACCGCCAGTCCGCCGCGGGCCGTCTCTTTGTATTTGGTTTTCATGTCCGCGCCGGTTTCGCGCATGGTCTTGATGACCTTGTCCAGGCTCACGAAGTGGCTGCCGTCGCCGCGCAGGGCCATGCGGGCGGCGTTGATGGCTTTGACCGATGCAATCGCGTTGCGCTCGATGCACGGAATCTGCACCAGTCCGCCGACCGGGTCGCAGGTCAGGCCCAGGTGGTGCTCCATGCCGATCTCGGCGGCGTTCTCCACCTGCTCAGGCGTGCCGCCCATCACCGCGCACAGGGCGGCGGCGGCCATGCTGCAGGCCACGCCCACTTCGCCCTGGCAGCCCACCTCGGCGCCGCTGATGGAGGCGTTCTCTTTGTAGAGGATGCCGATGGCCGCCGCGGTGAGCAAAAAGTCGATCACACCGGCATCACTCGCGCCCGGCACAAAGCGGCTGTAGTAGTGCAGCACGGCGGGGATGATGCCGGCCGCCCCGTTGGTGGGTGCGGTGACTACGCGGCTGCCGGCGGCGTTTTCTTCGTTCACGGCCAATGCGTAGAGGTTGACCCAATCCATGACTTGGAGAGGATCTTTCAGCGCGGCCTCGGGGTTGCTGGTGAGTGCGTTGTAAAGGCTAGCCGCGCGGCGCTTCACCTTGAAGCCGCCGGGCAAAACGCCCTCGGTGCGGCAGCCGCGCTTCACGCAGTCTTGCATCACATTCCAGATGCGCAGCAGGCCGGCGTCGATCTCGGTATCGCTGCGCCAGTGCTGCTCGTTGCGGCGCATCACCTGGGCAATGCTCAAGTCCTCGCGGCGGGCGACCTGCAGCAGGGCATCGCCGCTGGTAAAGGGCAGGGGCAGCACGGTCGCATCCGGAGCGATCACCTTTTGGCGGCTGCCATCGGCGGCCACCTCGTCACTCACGATAAAGCCACCCCCCACCGAGTAGTACACCCGGTTGGCCAGCTCTTCGCCCGCCGCATCCAGCGCCACCAGTCGCATGCCATTGGCATGGAAGGGCAGGGGCGCGCGCATGAAGAGCAGGTCTTCTTTCTCGTTGAACGTAATCGCGTGCTGCCCCGCCAGCTGGATGCTTTTGTTACCGCGTATGGTGGCCAGCGTGGGCGCGATCTGCTCTACCTCCACCGTGTCCGGCTCCAGGCCGGAGAGGCCCAGCAGCACCGCCACATCGCTGGCGTGGCCCTTGCCGGTGGCGCCCAGCGAGCCATGCAGCCAGCAGCGCACGGTGGCGGTGCGCGTCAGCAGCCCATCATGCTGCAGGCGGCCCACAAACAGGCGGGCCGCCCGCATGGGCCCCACCGTGTGCGAGCTGCTGGGACCGATGCCGATTTTGAACAGGTCGAAAACAGAGACTGCCATGGTGGTTTCCTAAGGGCGGTAGAGGGTGAAGGTTGAAGGTATCAGGCCGGCAGGTGCTGGTGCACATGCCCGGCCAACTGGTGGGCAGTGATGGCCGAGAGCGTCCAGCCCAGGTGGCCATGTCCGGTGTTGTAGAACACGTTGTTGCGCTTGCCGCGGCCCACACGGGGCATCATGTTGGGCATCATGGGGCGCAGGCCGGCCCAGGGTTCACAGCGGCGGGTGTTCACACCTGGGAAGAGCTGGTTCACCCAGGCAATCAGGGGGCGGATGCGGTCGGCCCGGATGTCGTAGTCAATGCCGTTGTACTCGGCAGTGCCCGCTACGCGGAAGCGGTCTGCCCCGAGGCGGCTGGTGACGAGCTTGGTCTCGTCGTCCAAGAGGCTGACCCAAGGCGCGGCTTGCTGGCTGGCTTCGTCGTTCAGTTGCACGGTGATCGAGTAGCCCTTGACAGGGTAAATGTTCAGTCGGTCGCCCAGTTGTGCGGCAATGCCGCGGCCATGCACACCGGCGCACACCACCACGCCGTCGAAACGGTGGGTCTCTATGCCGCCTTCGTGTTGTAGCTCCAAGGTGGCAACCGTGCCGTCGGTGCTAGCGCTGGCGACCTGGTGCCCGTAGAGCGTGGTTACGCCCAGGCGCGCGCAGGCCTGCGACAGGCCGTGGGTGAATTTGTGGATGTCGCCGGTGGAGTCGCTCTCGGTGTAGTAACCGCCGTAGTAGCTGCCTTGCAGTGTGGGCTCGATGGTGCGCATTTCCTCGGGCGTGACGGTGCGGCGCGAGAGGCCGCCCGCGGCCAGCATGGTGGAGACCTTGCCCGCGTGCTCAAAACCCGCCTTGTTGCGGTAAATGTGCAAGATGCCCTTGCGCTGGTGGTCGAAATCAATGCCTTCGGCCTGCGCCCAGGCAAACAGGTGTTCGCGTGCTGCAATGGCAAGGCGGGTGGTGGCTTCGGTGTTCTCGCGGTATTTGGGGATGGAGGCCACAAACTCGGTCATCCAGCTCAGCTTGTGCCAGGTGGGGGCAGGGTTCATGAGCAAGGGCGCGTCCTTGGTGAACATCCACTTCAGGCCCTTCACGAGGGTGCTGGGGTGGGTCCAGACCTCGGCGTTCGAGGCCGAGAGTTGGCCGCCGTTGGCATAGGACGTTTCCATGCCCGCGTAGCGGTTCTTCTCGATCAGGGTGACCTTGTAGCCGGCCTTGGCCAGGGTGTAGGCGCTTGTGATGCCGGTGATGCCGCCGCCGATGATGGCAATGTGTTTCATGTGAGCTCTCTCTGTGTGTGTCGCAAACAAGTGAACACGCCTGTGCACACTGCGTGCCAGGCGAGCCCCCTCTGTTTGAGACCTGAGAGATTCACCCGCTGCCTGGTGGGCAGCCGGTTTGCTCCTGCGGTGTGCCGGCGGACAAATGCGCGGCAGCTCTTCAGAGTGCAAACGATCGCAGCGGTCCTGGGTGCCTGAGAGTTTCCGGGGTGGTTGCTCCTTCGGCGCTGCTGCCCGGGTGGGCGGCAGGCTCTCCCGCTGCGATGCCGGGGCCAGCCCGGCAAGGGCGGCGGCATGCAATGCACAGCCGCCCTGAAAACCATGTTCAGTGGTGTGAGAAGTTCCTTTATGCGCTGGCGTAGTCCGCCACAGGAACACAGCTACAGAAGAGGTTGCGATCGCCATACACGTTGTCCACCCGGCCCACGGTAGGCCAGTATTTGGCCGCCTTCAGGGTCGCTACCGGGAAGGCGCCGACCTCACGGCTGTAAGGGCGGTCCCAAGCGGCGCCAATGACACTGGCAGCGGTGTGGGGAGCATGCTTCAAGGGGTTGTTGTCTTGTGGCCAGACACCGCCCTCGACTTGTGCAATTTCGCCACGGATGGCGATCATCGCGTCGATAAAGCGGTCCAGCTCGGCCAGCGTCTCGCTCTCGGTGGGTTCCACCATCAGCGTGTTGGGCACGGGGAAGCTCAGCGTGGGTGCGTGGAAGCCATAGTCCATCAGGCGCTTGGCCACGTCTTCGGCCATGACGCCGCAGGTGTCCTTGAAGTGGCGCAAATCCAGGATGCACTCATGGGCGACGTGGCCGTTGCTTGATGCGTATAGCGTGGGGTAGTGGTCAGCCAGGCGCGCGCTGATGTAGTTGGCACTCAGGATGGCGACTTCCGTGGCTTGCTGCAGGCCGTCCGGGCCCATCATGCGGCAGTACATCCAGCTGATCGGCAGCACAGCCGCGTTGCCCAAAGGCGCGGCGCTCACCGCGCCGGTGCCGGGCACGCCACCCGTGGCATGGCCGGGCAGGTAAGGCACCAGGTCTTCCACCACGCACACAGGGCCCACGCCGGGGCCGCCACCGCCGTGGGGGATGCAGAAGGTTTTGTGCAGGTTCAGATGGCTCACGTCGCCGCCAAATTCACCAGGGGCCGCAGTGCCGACCAGCGCGTTCATGTTGGCGCCGTCCACATACACGCGGCCACCGTGCTGGTGCACCAAGGCGCACAGCTCTTTGACCGAGGTTTCAAACACGCCGTGGGTGCTGGGGTAGGTGATCATCACGGCGGCCAGGTTGGCGCTGTGCTGCTCGCACTTGGCCTGCAGGTCGGCCATGTCCACGTTGCCGTTGTCATCGCACTTGGTGACAACCACCGTCATGCCGACCATCATGGCGCTGGCAGGGTTGGTGCCGTGCGCGCTGCTGGGGATCAGGCAGATGTTGCGGTGGCCCTGACCACGGGCCTCGTGATAAGCCTTGATGACCAGCAGGCCGGCGTATTCGCCTTGGCTGCCTGCGTTGGGCTGCAGGCTGATGCCCGCGTAGCCGGTGGCGGCGCACAGCCAGGCGCGCAGCTGGGCGTCCAGCTCTGCGTAGCCCTCGCGCTGGTCGGCAGGTGCGAAGGGGTGGATGTTGGCGAACTCGGGCCAGGTGATGGGGATCATCTCACTGGTCGCGTTGAGCTTCATGGTGCAGGAGCCCAGTGGGATCATGCTGCGGTCCAGCGCCAAATCCTTGTCGCTCAGCATGCGGATGTAGCGCAGCATGCCGGTCTCGGAGTGGTGGGTGTTGAACACCGGGTGGGTCAAGAATGCACTGGTGCGGCGCAGGGCGGCGGGGATCAAAGGTTGTGCGCCAGCTTGGAGCGCTTCGACTGTGGGCACCGTCTGACCCGGTTGGGCGAAAAGGCTCCACAGCAGCGCGACATCGTCGCGGGTGGTGGTCTCATCCAGCGAGATGCAGATGTAGTCATTCCAAGCAATTCGCACGTTCACGCCCGCAGATACTGCGCGGGCAGCTATGGATTTGGTAGCGCCGTCCATTTTGAGGCACAGGGTGTCGAAGGTTTCGGGGCGGCCGGTGTTGACGCCCAGTTGCTCCAGGCCTTTGGCCAGAATGGCGGTGAGGGTAGCTACGCGTGTGGCAATGCGTTTGAGCCCCTCCGGCCCGTGGTACACGGCGTACATGCTGGCCACCACTGCCGGCAGCACCTGCGCCGTGCAGATGTTGGAGGTGGCTTTTTCGCGGCGGATGTGCTGCTCGCGGGTTTGCAGGGCCAAGCGGTAAGCGGGGTTGCCATGGGTATCAATACTCACGCCCACCAGCCGGCCGGGCATGGAGCGTTTGAATTCGTCACGGCAGGCCATGTAGGCGGCGTGCGGGCCACCGTTGCACAGGGGCATGCCGAAGCGCTGCGTGGTGCCCACCACAATGTCGGCCGCGCCTGTGGGGTCGCCCGCGCCCCATTCGCCGGGAGGGACTAGCAGGGTGAGGGCCAGCAGGTCGGCTGCCACGATATAGGCGCCACCCTTGCGGTGCACGGTTTTGACATCCTCGCCTTCTTCACCCAAGCGGCCGCTGGTGGATGGGTATTGCTCCAGCACGGCAAAGTAGTCGTCGCCGGCAATCAGCGCATCCCACTCTTCTTGCGAGTTGGCCAGCTTGACGGTGATGCCCAGTGGTGCTGCGCGGGTCTGGATGACCTCAATAGTTTGCGGGTGCGCATCGCCTGCCACGACGAACACATTGCCTTTGGCCTTCACCGAGCGGCGGGCCAGCGTCATCGCCTCAGCAGCGGCCGTGGCTTCGTCGAGCATGGATGCATTGGCCATCGGCATGCCGGTCAAGTCGCACACCATGGTCTGGAAGTTCACCAGCGCTTCCATGCGGCCCTGGCTGATCTCGGCCTGGTAGGGCGTGTAAGCGGTGTACCAGGCGGGGTTTTCCAGGATGTTGCGCAGGATCACACCGGGCGTGTGGGTGCCGTAGTAGCCCTGGCCGATGAAGCTCTTGAGCACCTTGTTCTTGCCTGCAACCGCCTTGAGTTCTGCAAGAGCAGCCGCCTCGGTGATGGCCGCCGGAATCTCCATGGCGCTTTTGCGCGCAATGCTGGCAGGCACGATGCTGGCAATCAGGTCGCTGCGCGACTTTTCGCCGATGACCTGAAGCATCAGCGCTTCATCGTCAGCAAAGATCCCGATGTGGCGGGCCTGGAATTCGCTGGCGTTTTCCAGCTGGGCCAAGGTGGGCGTGGAGGTGGTAGCAGAAGTGGACATGGCGGTGGCGTTCGGTGGTGGGCAGTTCACACAAACGGGTAGCCTGCTGGTTCAGGGCCGGCTCCCGGGGACTTTGCAGGCAGGGCCTGCAAAGCGGCTTTAAGCGTTGGCGGCGAAAGCGGTGTAGCTGGTTTCGTCCATCAGGCCTTCGAGTTCGGCCGGGTTGGACAGCTTGACCTTGAAGAACCAGCCGGCACCCAGCGGGTCGGTGTTGGCCAGCGAGGGGTCGTCGCGCAGGGTTTCGTTGACTTCGGTGATTTCACCGGTCACGGGCATGTAAACGTCGGCAGCCGCCTTCACGGACTCGACCACGCCGGCCACTGCCTTGGCGTCAATGCTGGCGCCCACCGCGGGCAGATCGACAAACACCACGTCGCCCAGCGCATCCTGCGCGTGGTGGGTGATGCCAACAGTGGCGATGTCGCCATCGACTTGGAGCCATTCGTGATCGGCTGTGTATTTGATAGACATAACGTTCTCCTGAAACTTTGAAATAGAGGGTTTGCGGTAAAGGGTTGAACCACCGGAACTAGAACCTGCCAGACGCCACTGTAGCGGCTGAATCTGCAGTTTCCAGTCCCAAGCAGCCTTGGATCAGCCGCGGTAGTAGTTCGTGGGTACAAAGGGCATGGCGCTTACCACCATGGGTACCGGCTTGCCGCGCACGATGGCCACCACCGGGGTGCCCAAAGCCGCCAGCGAAGCGTCGATATAGCCCATGGCTACGCACTGGTTGATGGTGGGGCCGAGCAGACCGCTGGTGACTTCGCCGATACGGTTGCCCGCGCCGTCTTGCAGCTCAGTGTGCTCGCGCACCGGAATGCGCTCCTGGGCAATCAGGCCGACCCGCTTTTTGGTGCCCTTTGTGCCGCTGGCGCCCGTGGAATCTGCGAGAGCAGCTAGTATTTTTGTAGCGCCGGGGAATCCGCCTTCGCGTGCGCCACCAGTGCGGCGCACCTTCTGGATAGCCCAGTTCAGGCTCGCTTCGACCGGCGTGGTGGTGGTGTCAATGTCATTGCCATACAGGCACAAGCCGGCTTCAAGGCGCAGGGAGTTACGGGCACCCAGGCCTATGGGTTGCACCTCGGGCTGTGCCAGCAGGGCGCGGGCCAGGGCCTCAGCATGGTCGTTGTGAACCGAGATCTCAAAACCGTCTTCACCGGTGTAGCCGCTACGGGTGAGGAACACGTCGATCTTTTGGGTGCCGGTATCGACCGTGAAGTCCCCGCCTGTCATGAACACCAGCTTTTCCACGCCGGGTGCCAAGCGGGCCAGCGCCGTCACCGCCTGCGGGCCTTGGAGGGCCAGCAGTGCGTAGTCGGGCAGGGGGGTGACCTGGCAGCGGCTGCCGATATGGGCTTGGATGTGGGCAATGTCGCCCGCCTTACAGGCACCGTTGACGATGACGAATAGCTCGTCCTGCGCCTTTTTGAAGAACATCAGGTCATCGATGATGGTGCCTTCCTCGGTGAGCAACAGGCCGTAGCGTTGCTTGCCCACGGGCAGATCGATCACGTCTACCGGCATCAGGCTCTCAAAGGCCGCGCAGGCGTCCGGGCCGCTCAGGCGCAGCTGGCCCATGTGGGACACGTCAAACAGGCCGGCGGCCTTGCGGGTGTGGTGGTGTTCGGCCATCAGGCCGGCGGGGTACTGAACCGGCATGGAGTAACCGGCGAACGGCACCATGCGGGCGCCCAGCTCTATGTGCAATGCGCTGAGCGGCGTGGTCAACAAGGTGGTGTCAGAAGCGGACATGGCGGCGATCCAAACAATCCCGGCGCAAGGCGCCGGTGGGGGGCAATCCAAACCCGGATGTACGCACATATGCGCCCATCCGGTGCTGCCCCCGCTGTCCGCTTTACCTGAGAGATTCGCCGGGCCTGCGTGCACGGGGTGGGGTGCGCAGACTGCGGGTTGCTCCTTCGGTGGTCTGCAAGCCGCTGTGCGGTGCAAACTCTCTCCAGTGGGGTGTTGCTGGCTATGCATGCAAGGCCAGCATTTGTCAGTCCTTTTGCCTGAGCGTTCAGACCGCTGCAATCAGCCGTCCTGCGCCTTCGGCGGCCCCATGAAAGGGCTCTCTCCTGAACGAGGTAGATTCTAAACCAGCCATGGTCATCGGGAAGCCACTTGTTACCATTCGACAGGCATCTGCCACATTTCAACTCCTTCGCATGCTCTATCTTTTACGGCTGGTGCTGATCAGCATCCAGTTTTTGTTGGCCTCGGTGGTCAACCTGCTGATCTGTTTTTCGCGGCCTTTCAATCCCGATAATTCGCGGCTCTCCGGATACACGTTTTCAGTCCCGGCGCTGAAGATACTGGGTTTGAAGATGCGGCTGGAGACGGCAGACTTTCAATCCCAGCCCAACCCTTTTGTCGTGGTGGCCAACCACCAGTCCAACTGGGACTTGTTTGTGCTGGGTTGCGCGGTGCCACGGCGCACGGTGTCGCTGGGTAAGAAGAGCCTGAAATGGATTCCCTTTTTCGGCCAGATTTACTGGCTGGCCGGCAACATCCTGATCGACCGGGGCAATGCTGTGAAGGCCAAAGCCGCCATGCTGCACACCACCAAGGTTATGCAGGAGCAGGACACCTCCATCTGGGTCTTCGCAGAGGGCACGCGCAACCTTGGCAAGGGTTTGCTGCCCTTCAAGAAAGGTGCATTCCAGATGGCCATCAACGCCGGCGTGCCCATCGTGCCGCTGTGTTGCAGCAACTACAAAAGCACGATGCGTCTGAACCGCTGGAACAGCGGCAACATCATCGTCAAGACGCTGGAGCCCATTCCCACGACCGGCATGACGCTGGACGACATGCCTGCCTTGATGGACCTGTGCCGGTCGCGAATGGAAGCTTGTATCGCCGAGTTGGACGCCCGCGCCGCCGCCCTGTGAGTTCAGCGGGCGGTCTGGTGTTCGCCAAACCAGGCCAGCACGTCATCCCACAAAGGCTGTGCCTGCTTGCGGAAGTAGCCCATGTGGCCGATGGGCCCCATGCCTAGCTGACCGGGGTGGATGTCCACCTTGCGCACCGTGGTGTTGCTGTAGCCGGCCATGAAGGCATCGCGTGACGCGGGTGGCGCCCAAAGGTCATCGGTCGCATTGGCCGCAATGATGGGGGTGCGCACACGGGCGAACAAACCGGCCACATGCGGCATGCCGGGGTCGTCAAAGAAATAGCGCGGAAACTTGCACCAGCGCCTCCAGTCCCGGTACACGCCCAACGGCAAGTCCTCGCCCATCTGGAGCTTGCTCCAGGCTAGATAGCCCTTCCAACGGGTGAGCAGCGGGCCGATGACGTGCCACATCAGCAGCACCTTGAATTGCTCGGCGCGTGGCATCCAACCGTGCCAGCCCGCCCCGGTGGCGAAGGTATAAAACCGTGCGACCTTGTCGTGGTTGGGGAGCAAGCCGAATGCATGGCCACCGAACGAGTGCCCCACCATGAAAAGAGGAACGGTGTCATCAGCCATCGCGTCCACTGCAGCCGCAACATCGTGAAAAGCCCAATCCAGATAGTCCATCTCAAAGCCGCGCAGGTTGGCGGGTTTGGAGAGACCAATGCCGCGGTAATCCACCGTGAGGGTGGTGAAGCCCTGTTGTGCGGCAAAGAGCGCGAAGTTTTTGTAAAACAGCTGCGGCACACCGGTGGCACCTGCAACCACCAAGTGCCCGCGCAATGGGCCTGTTGCGGGGTAGCGCAGGGCCTGCAAGGTGTAGCCGTCTTGGGTGGTGACGGTCAGGGCTTGTGGTGTGTTCATGGGCTGCCTCGATGTCTAAAAAAACGGGACTCTGAGGTCCCGTTCGTACTTGCCAGCGTGCCTTACATGCCCGCGTAGTTGGGGCCACCGCCGCCTTCGGGCGTCACCCAGACGATGTTCTGGGTCGGGTCCTTGATGTCGCACGTCTTGCAGTGCACGCAGTTTTGGGCGTTGATCTGCAAGCGGTCGGTGTTGTCTTCGTTCTTGACGTACTCGTACACGCCCGCCGGGCAGTAGCGGGCTTCGGGGCCGGCGTACTTGGCGAGGTTGATGCTCACCGGCACCGAGGCGTCCTTGAGCGTCAAGTGGGCGGGTTGCTGCTCTTCGTGGTTGGTGTTACTGATGAACACGCTGCTCAAGCGGTCGAAAGTGAGCTTGCCATCGGGCTTGGGGTAGACGATGGGCTTGCACTCGGCCGCGGGCTTCAGGTAGGCATGGTCGGGCTTGTCGCGGCGCAGGGTCCAGGGAATGTGTCCGCGCAGCACGAACTGCTCGAAACCGTTCATCAGCGTGGCGGTGGTCAGGCCGTACTTGAACCAGTTTTTGAAGTTACGGTCTTTGTTCAGCTCGGTGTGCAGCCAGCTCTTCTCAAAGGCTTCGGGGTAGGCGCTTAGCTCGTCATGCTGGCGGCCGCCCACCACGGCATCGTACGCGGCCTCAGCGGCCAACATGCCTGTTTTGATGGCAGCGTGGCTGCCTTTGATACGGCCCACGTTCAGGTAACCGGCGTTGCAACCAATCAGGCAGCCGCCGGGGAATACGGTTTTGGGCAGAGCGTTGATGCCGCTGGCATTGATCGCGCGCGCGCCGTAGCCCAAGCGCTTGGCCGTGATTTCACCTTTTTCGTTTTCGAAGTAGTAGCGCACGTTCGGGTGTGTCTTCCAGCGCTGGAACTCTTCAAACGGGCTGAGGTAGGGGTTGCTGTAGCCCAAGCCGGTGACAAAGCCCAGAGCCACTTTGTTGCCTTCGAGGTGGTACAAAAAGGCGCCACCGTAGGTGTCAGATTCCATAGGCCAGCCGGCGGTGTGCATCACAAAGCCGGGCTTGTGGCGGCTGGGGTCAATTTCCCACAGCTCTTTGATGCCGATGCCGAAGCTTTGCGGGTCGCGACCTTCGTCGAGCTTGTACTTGGCGATGACCTGTTTGCCCAGATGGCCGCGAGCGCCTTCGGCAAACACGGTGTATTTGCCCAACAGCTCCATACCGAGCTGGAAGCTTTCCATCGGCTCGCCGTCTTTGCCGACGCCCAGATTGCCGGTGGCCACGCCCCGGACCGCAGGTACGCCCCCGTTCTCGGAGCCATCTGTGTAGAGCACCTCAGCAGCGCTGAAGCCAGGGAAAATTTCTACGCCCAAGCTCTCTGCTTGTTCGGCTAACCATTTGGTGACAGCGCCCAGACTGATGATGTAGTTGCCGTCGTTGTGCGCGAAAGGGGGCAGCACCATGTTGGGCACACGGAAGCCAGATTTTTCACTCAGAAAAATGTAGGCATCGTCGGTCACTGGCTGGTTCAGTGGAGCGCCCAAGGCCTTCCAATCGGGAATCAGTTCGGTCAGCGCTTTGGGGTCCATGATGGCGCCGGACAGGATGTGGGCGCCTGGCTCAGAGCCTTTTTCGAGAACGACCACCGATACGTCGGTGCCTTTCTCTGCGGCCAGTTGCTTGAGACGGATCGCCGTTGCCAAGCCGCCGGGGCCGCCGCCAACGACGACCACGTCGTATTCCATGGATTCACGGGGGCCGAATTGAGCCAGTATTTCCTGGTTTGTCATGGGGTGTCTCGCTTAATAATGGGTGGTCTTCTTGTCAGCGTTCGCGCGCCAGAGCGTACGCGAGCGGCACCAGATTTTATTCGCTGATTTTATAAAAAAGAACGACCGTTCTTTTTTAATTTGTGGAGGCACTCTAAATGGCTTATAGCATCGATCTTTCCGGGCGAATTGCATTCATCACCGGCGCATCTGGCGGGCTGGGGGCGCAGTTTGCCCGCACCTTGTCGGCAGCCGGTGCTGCAGTGGTGTTGGCCAGCCGCCGCGTCGACAAGCTCAAGGACTTGCGTGCCGAAATTGAGGGGCAGGGGGGCGATGCCCACGTCATCGAATTGGATGTGACTGACCACGACTCCATCAAGTCGGCAGTAGCCCACGCCGAGACCGAGGTGGGCTCCATCGACATCCTGATCAACAACTCCGGAGTGAGCACCACGCAGCGACTGCAGGACGTCAGCCCTGAGGATTACGACTTCATTTTTGACACCAACGTCAAAGGCTCGTTTTTTGTGGCCCAAGAGGTCGGCAAGCGGATGATTGCGCGCGCCAAAGGTGCGGCACCCGGCAGCTACACCGGCGGACGCATCATCAACATTGCCTCGATGGCAGGCCTGCGGGTGTTGCCGCAAATCGGGGCCTATTGCATGAGCAAGGCTGCCGTGATCCAAATGAGCAAAGCGCAGGCGTTGGAGTGGGGCAAGTTCGGCATCAACGTCAACGCACTCTGCCCGGGCTATATCGACACCGAGATCAATCACGAACATTGGCATACCGATGCGGGGCAAAAACTGGTGCAGATGCTGCCGCGCAAGCGGATCGGTCGCCCGGCAGATCTGGATGCCATTTTGGTGACCTTGTGCTCTGATCAGAGTCACTTTATCAATGGAGCAGTCATCGCGGCTGACGATGGTTTTGGAATTTGAACGGCGTTTGACAAGCGGTTTTGGGTTGTCGGTTTTGGTGAAGTTTTGCTGAGCGGGGTGATGGCCGGCCTGGCGGCGGGCGCCTTATGGGGTTTGGTCTTCGTAGCGCCGGCTCTGGCGCCCGGGTTGTTGCCTGTCGATCTCGCAGCGGGCAGATTTGCGGTTTTCGGACTGGTTTCGCTCTTGATCGTCGGCGTGGGCTATTTCCGGGGCCGCTCGCGGATGCCGACGTGGCGCCAAGCCGGTGCCGCGGCCTTGCTCAGTGCACTCGGTTTCTCCGGGTATTACTTGTTGTTGGTGTACGCCATTCGTGATGCAGGCGTGGCAGTGCCGACCATGATCATTGGCACGGTTCCGGTGTGGGTGATGTTGCTGGGCAAACCGGTTGGTTTGCGGTGGCGGAGCCTGATTCCGGGTTTGTTGCTGACACTCATTGGTGTCGCTTTGATGATGGCAGCAGATAGCGCAAGCGGCACTGACGCGCGGCCCCATGGCTGGGTGTTTTGGCGTGGGGTTTTGTACGGCTTGCTGGCGATGGCGAGCTGGGTCGTTTTCGCGATTTTGAACTCGGCATGGTTGAAGCGGCATGCCGGGGTCCGGCTTGCAGATTGGACCAGTTGGATGGGGGTGAGTTCAGGCGTCGCCGCCGTGGCCCTTTGGGGGCTTATGGGTACCCCGCTGGAATTGCTTCTGGCCCATGCGGATATTGCGCGAGCAGCTATGGTTTGTATAGCAACAGGGGTTGGCTCTGCATGGGTGGCCACCATGCTTTGGAACTTTGCGAGCCGTCGCTTGAGCGCGAGCTTGTGCGGTCAACTCATCGTGTCAGAAACGCTTTTTGCGCTCTTGTATGCATTCCTGGTGCATGGCGACTGGCCGCACCCATTGCAGTGGTGGGCCAGTGGCATTTTCCTGTTGGGTCTGGTGGCTTCGGTACGTGCGCATCGCTAAGGTGCGGCGCCCTGGGGCGTCGCACCTGTTTGAGTGATGGGCTGGCTTTACTTCGGAGCGAGTCGGATCGCGCCATCCAAGCGGATCACCTCGCCGTTGAGCATGTCGTTTTCAAAAATATGAACGGCTAATTTGGCGTAATCCTGCGGAGTTCCCAAGCGCGAAGGGAATGGAACACCTGCTGCCAGCGCGTCTTGCACATCTTGGGGCATGCTGAACAACATTGGCGTGCCAAAAATCCCGGGGGCAATGGTCATGTTCCGGATGCCGTTCCGGGCAAGGTCGCGTGCAATGGGCAGTGTCATGCCCACCACGCCGCCTTTGGATGCGCTGTAGGCTGCTTGACCGATCTGTCCGTCATAGGCGGCCACCGAGGCGGTAGAAATCATGACGCCGCGCTCGCCGGTCGCTTCAGGTTCGTTTTTGCTCATGGCCTCGGCGGCGAGACGGATCATGTTGAAGCTGCCGATCAAATTGACGGTGATCGTTTTGCTGAAAGATGCCAGCGCATGCGCGCCGTTCTTGCCCACCGTCTTCTCGGCGGGAGCAATGCCCGCGCAGTTCACCAAGCCCATCAGCTTGCCCATGGAGACTGCTTGGGTCACGACGGCTTGCCCATCAGCTTCGTTACTGACGTCGCAATTGACGAATGCGCCGCCCAGTTCCCGGGCAATGGCCTCGCCTTTTTCTGCCTGCATGTCTGCAATGACGACTTTGCCGCCTTTGGCTGTCAGCATGCGGGCAGTGCCCTCGCCGAGGCCAGATGCGCCGCCGGTCACGATAAAGACTTTTCCTGCGATTTCCATAGATTGCTCCTTGTAATGGGGATGGATTGACGTTTACGTAAACGTCAATTATGGCGTAGCGGTCTTTTGATCTATTTGAACTTTTTTCGGGCTTTTTCAAAAGAAGCGCATTTTTATGCTGCTATACTTCGGCCTCTCGGATAAATGTAGGCGCATAGCTCAGCTGGTTAGAGCACCACCTTGACATGGTGGGGGTCGTTGGTTCGAGTCCAATTGCGCCTACCAACATTTTCCTTCCAGGCTTCATCTAGGGTATTCCTAGGTTGGTGCCGAGCGGTCTCTCTCTAGAATGTGCTGCACTGCAACACTTACTTGGCTCACACACCCGGTGCAGAGCGATCGACATGCAAAAAACTTCCAGTAAAGATTCCAAGACTTCTCAGCGGGTTATCAAAAAATACCCCAACCGGCGTTTGTACGACACCGACACGTCGACTTACATCACGCTGGCGGAAATCAAGCAGCTGGTGATGGATAGCGAGTCTTTTGCGGTGGTGGATGCGAAATCGGGTGAAGACCTGACCCGAAGCATCTTGCTGCAGATCATTCTGGAAGAAGAGGCCAGCGGGTCTCCAATGTTCACCGCGCCCGTGTTGTCCAACATCATCCGCTTTTATGGCCATGCCATGCAGGGCATGATGGGTGGTTACCTTGAAAAAAACATGCAAGCGTTGATGGATATGCAGGCGCCCATGGTGCAGGGCGTAATGGGTAACAACATGTTTCAGCAGATGCAGGAACATATGCAAAAACAAACTGAGCAATTCCTCGGTACCTTCGGCATCAAGCGTTAAGCTGGTTGGCGGGTCTCTGAGGGGCGGGCTCTGGAACTTCACACTATGACTGAAATTTTGAACTCCGTCCCGGCTACGAATGCCGCCCCCAAGGTGGGTTTTGTGAGTTTGGGTTGTCCCAAGGCGCTGACAGACTCCGAGCTCATCCTGACCCAATTGAGTGCCGAGGGATATCAAACCTCAAAGACCTTCCAAGGCGCCGACTTGGTCATCGTCAATACCTGCGGATTTATCGATGATGCGGTGAAAGAAAGCCTGGACACCATCGGAGAGGCGTTGGCGGAAAACGGGCGCGTCATCGTGACGGGTTGCCTCGGTGCCAAGACCACTGAAGGTGGCGAGAACATGGTTCGCCAGATGCACCCGAAAGTGCTCGCGGTGACCGGGCCCCATGCGACCCAAGAGGTAATGGATGCTGTGCACACCAATCTCCCAAAACCGCACGACCCATTTTTGGACTTGGTTCCGCAATCTTTTGGTGTGGCGGGCATCAAGCTTACGCCGCGCCATTACGCCTATTTGAAAATCAGCGAGGGTTGTAATCATCGTTGCACCTTCTGCATCATCCCCAGCATGCGCGGCGACTTGGTCTCCCGCCCGATTGGCGATGTTCTGAACGAAGCGCGTGCCTTGTTCGAGGGTGGCGTGAAAGAGCTGTTGGTGATCAGCCAAGACACCTCGGCTTATGGCGTCGACGTCAAGTACCGCACCGGCTTTTGGGATGGCAAGCCAGTGAAGACCCGGATGTTGGAGCTGGTGCAGGCGCTTGGTGACATTGCGGAGCCTTATGGCGCCTGGGTCCGGTTGCACTATGTCTATCCATACCCCAGTGTGGATGAAATTGTGCCGTTGATGGCGACGGGCCGTGTGCTGCCTTACTTGGATGTTCCTTTGCAACACAGCCACCCTGATGTGCTGCGCCGGATGAAGCGGCCTGCCAGTGGTGAAAAAAATCTGGAGCGTTTGCAGCAGTGGCGCGAAGCTTGCCCGGAGTTGGTGGTGCGCAGTACGTTTATTGCGGGCTTCCCCGGTGAGACTGAAGAAGAGTTTGAGCACCTGCTCGACTTTGTGCGAGAGGCCCAGATTGACCGTGCAGGTTGCTTCGCCTACAGCGCAGTCAATGGTGCAACCGCCAACGACTTGCCTGGCATGTTGCCGGTCGAAGTCCGTGAAGAGCGCCGCGCCCGATTCATGCAGGTCGCTGAAGAAGTATCTGCAGCGCGCTTGCAGCGCCGTGTCGGGTCTGTGATGCAAGTACTGGTGGATTCTGCGCCAGCGTTGGGTCGCAAAGGTGGGGTCGGCCGTAGCTACGCGGATGCTCCAGAAATTGACGGCGTAGTGCGTTTGTTGCCACCCGAAAAAATCAGCAAGACGCTGAAAGTGGGTGAGTTCACCAAGGCGCGGATTGTGAGCGCGCAAGGCCACGATTTGGTTGCACTTCCCATCTGATTTTTTAGCCACTGACCGATGCATCTAACGGTCAGTGGCACGAATCACACAGGCAAAAAAAAGCCGCTGTTTTCACAGCGGCTTTTCATTAACTACATTACCATTGTTGGTGCCCAGAAGAGGACTCGAACCTCCACGATGTTACTCGCTAGTACCTGAAACTAGTGCGTCTACCAATTCCGCCATCTGGGCATCTCAGGAAAGAGAGAAGTATATCAAACATTTAGGCCAAAACAGCAATTTGCTGGAAGAAGTTGAAGGAATTGTTCAAGGGCATCGGGATGGGCATGGTTTTGTGTCCCGCGACGATGGTGCTCCTGACATTTATCTTCCCCCTAACGAGATGCGGGCCGTGCTGCACAAAGACCATGTCAAGGTCCGTATCGTGCGCAGTGACCGCAAAGGTCGCCCCGAGGGGCGTGTTGTGGAAATCACCGAGCGCTCTAACCAACCGATCATTGGCCGGCTGTTGCAGGAAAGCGGTGTATGGCTGGTTGCACCGGAAGACAAACGCTACGGTCAGGATGTCTTGATTCCGAAGGGCGCTACCAGTGTGGCAAAGCCGGGCCAGGTGGTGGTCGTAGAACTGATTGAGCCGCCTGCGCTGTTCGGACAGCCTGTGGGGCGCATCAAAGAAGTACTGGGTGAAGTCGACGACCCCGGTATGGAAATTGAAATCGCCGTGCGCAAGTACAGTGTGCCGCATGAGTTTTCTGACGCTTGTGTAGCGATGGCGCGCACATTACCGGACAAGGTGCGTCCGCAAGACAAGCTGCAACGCATTGATTTGACAGACATCCCTTTGGTCACCATCGATGGTGAAGATGCCAGGGATTTTGATGATGCGGTGTACTGTGAGCCCGCAACCAAAGGGCGTGGCAAGACGGCACTCAAAGGTTGGCGTTTGTTGGTGGCAATTGCCGATGTCAGTCACTATGTGGAAACGGGCAACGCCATCGATGTGGATGCGTATGACCGAGCCACCAGCGTGTACTTTCCGCGCCGTGTCATTCCTATGCTGCCGGAAAAACTGTCTAACGGTTTGTGCTCGCTGAATCCGGAAGTCGAACGGCTGTGCATGGTGTGCGATATGTTCGTCACCGAGGACGGCGAGGTCGATGCTTACCAGTTCTACCCTGCAGTCATGTGGAGCCACGCTCGGTTCACTTACACCGAAGTAGCGGCCATTCTTGGCAATACCCGGGGGCCTGAAGCCAGCAAGCGCAAAGAGCGAGTGCAGGATCTCTTGAACTTGCATGGTGTTTACCAGGCACTGCTCAAATCCCGCCACAAGCGGGGTGCTGTGGATTTCGAGACTACGGAGACTCAGATCGTTTGTGATGAAAACGGTCGGATCGAAAAGATCGTGCCGCGTACCCGTAACACAGCGCATCGTTTGATTGAAGAGGCCATGCTGGCAGCGAACGTCTGCAGTGCGGACTTCATCGCCCAGAATAAGCACCAGGGCCTGTTCCGAGTGCACGAGGGTCCAACGCCCGAGAAGCAGGAAATACTGCGTAGCTATTTGAAGGCCAGTGGCATTGGCATGACGATCAGCGACAACCCTGCGCCGGGCGAGTTCCAGGCGATTGCCGAAGCGACCAAAGACCGACCCGACGCGCAGCAGATCCACTCGATGCTGTTGCGCTCCATGTCACAGGCCATTTACACGCCAATCAATAGCGGACATTTCGGCTTGTCGTTTGATGCCTACACGCACTTCACCAGCCCGATCCGGCGCTACCCGGATTTGTTGGTGCACCGTGTGATCAAGGCCATTCTTGCCAAGACCAAATACCAACTGCCAGTATTGCCCACGCCCGGTGAGGCGCATGCCAAGCTTGCAAGGCGGCTAGAAAAGAACCTGGCTTCGAGGGTGAGCAATCCGGAAACCAAGCCCAAGAAGCTCAATGCGGAAGGCACTGCCTGGCAAGCGGCTGGCCTGCATTGCAGTGCTAACGAGCGCAGGGCGGACGAGGCCAGTCGAGATGTTGAGGCCTGGCTCAAATGCAAGTACATGCGCGAGCACTTGGGTGAGGAGTATTCAGGGGTTGTGTCCTCGGCGACCACGTTTGGTTTGTTCGTGACGCTCGACGCTATGTATGTGGAGGGCTTGGTTCATATCACCGAGTTGGGTGGGGAGTATTTCCGTTTCGATGAAGCCCGGCAGGAGCTGCGCGGCGAACGGACAGGTATTCGCTATGCGATTGGTACCCGGGTTCGTATTCAAGTGAGTCGTGTGGATTTGGACGGTCGCAAGATCGATTTCCGGTTGGTCCAAGAAGGGCAGGGCCCTCTCTCGAAGATGCCCGCCGACAAAGGGCATTCCCGTGAATCAAAATCGGGGCGCGCTGAATTCGGTGATCGCCCAGATCTGGATCCGCCACACTCGCCGATCTTCAAGGGCAAAGTCAGGCAGCAACGGTCCGCTGCGAAAGCAACCAAGAGTAGCCGTTCTGCCGACAAAACAGCGCCCTCGGTAAAAAAGACAGCGAAGAAACGGCGATAAGAGCGCTTATCAAAGCTGCTATAAAAATAGGAGCTGCTAGTCCTTGTTAATTGGGGACTAGCAACTTTTTTATAGGTGCTCGATCAGGCGGCTGGCAGTCAAGGTTGTTTGCTGTGGCCAACGGTCTGCCAATAGCCCATGGACATAGCAAGCTTCTGACGCGGCTTCCCAAGCCGTGCTGCGCTGTGACAAGAGTGTGCCGGTCAGGCCTGCCAGTACATCACCCGTTCCGCCGATGGCGAGACGGCCGTTTCCGGTGGGGTTGATGCGTGGCGTTCTGCCCGGGGCTGCGATCACACTGCCAGACCCTTTGAGGATGACTGTGCATTGAAACGTGTCCGCCAATCTCTGCGCTGCATCGAGCCGATTGGCCTGGATCAGGGAGGTCTGGCAGCCAAGCAAGCGCGCGGCTTCCAGAGGGTGTGGAGTGATCACAGTGGTATCTGGGCGGCGCTGGACAAGTGCCTGTGCCAGGCTGGGCATTGTTGCAATCGCGTTCAGCGCGTCAGCATCGATAACCAAGCGTTCTGCAAGCGCTAGCCAATGGGGTAAGTAGCGGCTGATGTCGTGTCCACCGCCACAGCCAGCAACGACCGTAAGGCCTTGGTGTGGCAGCGTGTCGGGGTTGCGCAGCATGATATCGGGCGGGATACCCATGCCTTGCAGTCCTTCGCTGTTCAGGCAAGCGAGAAAGACCCGGCCGGCACCCGCGTGCAGGGCGGCGTAAGCCGCCAAAACTGCGGCACCTTGCATGCCCAATGCCCCGCCCACGATGGCGACATCTCCGAAGCTTCCCTTGTGACTTGCGTGGGCTCTTGTTACAGGCTTGGGTGTCGGGTTCAAGCTGCACCGGACCTGTGCGGTCGTGGTGCTTGTGCCTAGTTTGTGGAGCCAGATGTCACCGCATACATCCCGACCCTGGTGAGTAAACAATCCCGGTTTCAACCCAACCAGGCTCAAAGTGGCAGACGCTTGGACTACCGGATCGAACGCAGCGCCTGTGTCAGCATCCAAGCCGCTGGGAACATCAACCGAAAAGGTGGGCCTTGCCGCTTGATTGATGCGTTTGATCCACTCTGCATAAGGCGGTTCAGGGGTGCGTTGGAGTCCAATGCCAAGGAGGGCGTCTATGCAGACATCCCAGTTATCCGGCGCTTCATGGTGCACCGCGACGCCTTCAGCGACCAATCGGGCCCAAGCCATGGACGCATCAGCAGGAGCGCTTGTTGGGCTTTTGAAAGCACTTACGTATACGGTTTTACCCCAGCGGTGGAGGTGGATGGCGGCTTCAGCGCCATCTCCACCGTTGTTGCCGTTGCCGCATGCGATCCAAAAAAATTGTGCGTGTGGGGCTTGAGCGAGTACCCAGCGCGCAATCGCCAGTCCGGCTTGCTCCATCAAGCCAGGTTGGCCGATGACCGGCTCGGTAGATGCTTCGATAGCGCGTATCTCCGCGCTGGAGAGCAGAGGTATTTCTGTGGTCGGTTTGGCGCTTTGGTGGCTTGCGATCCACTCAAAACTCATAGGTATCACCTTCGCGAGCCAATCGTATGTCAAGCCCTTGTTGGGGTGCTCCGTGTTGGCTCAGTGCTTTTGCGAAGGCGCTTTCCAGCGCATCATCGCTACGAGTGGGTTCGTGATGGGTGCAAAAAAGCACTTGGACCCCAGCCTGCTGGGCGAGTTCAATGCTTGTGGCGAAGGTGCCATGCCCCCAGCCTTTTTTGGCAGGGTATTCCTCTGCGGTGTACGAAGTGTCTGCGATCAGCACATCTACGCCGCGAATGGCCTCAACGATCGCGCGGTTCTTTTCGTCCACAAGGCTCTGATAGGCCGCGTAGCCTTCGTCTTGAGGGTCGTAGATGTTGTAGGGGGGTTCGTGGTCACCGGTAAAAAATACCGATTTACCGTTGCAGTCGATCCGATAGCCGAAATCCACTACCGGGTGATTGAGAAGACAAGGCGTTACCGTCGCGCTGCCGACTTGTACCGGCTCCCCTGGGGACAGGGTCACGTATTCAATCCGCCCCTTCATTTCCTCTTCACGGACTGGAAAATAACTGTATTGCAACTGAACAGACATCACTTGCTCAATGCCTTTGCCCGATACGGGGTCAAAGCCGCCGTGCAGGCGCAGAGTATTCCCCGGGATGAAATTCGGGATAAAGAAGGGCAGCCCCTGGATGTGATCCCAGTGTGAGTGGGTAATTAACACATTGGCCGTGATTGGCATCTCGGTGAGCAGTGTTTGCGATAACGGGAAAATGCCGGTGCCCGCATCCAGAATGATCAGCTCGTTGTTATCCGTGCGAATTTCAATGCAGGTGGTATTCCCGCCGTAGCGCACTGTGTGAGGTCCCGGCGAAGCAATGCTCCCCCGCACGCCCCAAAACCTGACTTTCATACGCGAGTCCTTTTACAACGTTGCGAACACTTGCGCCTCTTCGAAGATCACCCTCGGGTCGCCTAATGAAGCTATGACTTCATCCAGTGTTCCACCCAGTCGCTTTTGCAGCGCCATGGGAAGTTCATCAATACGGTGATTCCCGCCAAATCCAAAGGCCAGGCGCTTGCTAATCTGGTTGGCAGCAAATACACAAGCAATCATGTCAGTGTCTTTGAAGTCGTGGGGCGACAAATGCCTTATTGTTTCAACCAATGCGGGAGCGAAGCGCCATTTCTCTGCCAGCATGGCGCCCACGATGGAATGGTCTGCCCCGATCGTGGCTTGCAACGCGGTATGCAATGAAGAACCATCATTTGCACTTCGCTCCAAGGCGAGTTTGAATTCTTCGGGCATAAATTGCGCAAAAACCACTTTCCCAAAATCGTGCAGCAGGCCGGCGATAAAGCAATCCATAGGATCAGCGTCCTGAACCCTGCTGGCGAGTTTCTTTGCGAGACCTGCCGTCGCAAGTGAATGGAGCAGGTAAGCCTGCGCATCAAACCCCGCCTTGTTTTCTTGTGGAAGCATTCCGATGGCCGCAATGCTAAGGGCAAGGTTCTTGATAGTGTTGAAGCCTAAGTAGACGACCGCATGCCCGATGGAGGTCACTTGACGAGGCAGGCTGTAGTACACCGAGTTCACGACCTTCAGGACTTTGACGGTAACAACCGGGTCTTTGTCGATGACATCAACCAGATCCTTCGGTGTGCTGTCCACGTTGCGCGTGAGCACCAGGATTTTTTCTACGCTTTTGGGGAATGCGGGCATTTTGTCCACAGCCGCAGTGAGCTTTTGCGTAAGTTCCGGGCTCATGCGTTTCCCCTATGGTGTCTGTCTTGTTTAGAGAATGGAGGCAATCGATTACCGGTTGAACCTCAGCGGGTGAAGGAAATCGCCCGAAAGGCTGGCTGGACGCCCCTCTATCTGTTCGCATAGTAATCGAGCGGAACCGCTTGCCATTCCCCAGCCGTTGGCACCGTGCCCCAGGTTGATCCAGACTCCCGGTGCACCTGCGTTCCCAACCAAGGGGAGACCGTCTGGTGCATATCCACAACTTCCGCGCCATACCTGACTGCCACCCGCATAGTTTGCGGCTCCAGGGAAGTATTGGTCCAGCGCGTTAAAAAGTCGTGCAATCACCCGTTTGTCATGGTCGCCCGCGCTGCCCCGATTGAGTTCTGCGCCACCGCAAACGCGCAAGCGTTTGCCGAGTCTGCTGATGGTGATTCCAGTCTTGTGGTCCTGTACCGCACTTTTCGGGGCGTTCAGCGGTTCTCGAATGCCAACGCTCAGGGCGTAGGCGCTGAGCTCTGCAATGGCGCTGAGTGCAGGTGTTCTCAGCGTGATCTTGTTTCTCGCAGTGGACGTGCACAACACCACATGATCGAACACATGCTGCTCACCGCTTGCAAGCCGGACCATGGGCTGGGCTCCTGCGACTACTTCCGTGACCTCGCTTTGGAATGCGAGTTTGCCACCAGCTTGGGCGAATTGCTGTTTGATGGCCAAGACAAATTGCCGACAGTTCATGACGCGGTCTGTGGGTAGGCGGATAGCTTTGCGGATGTGGCCGTGGTTCTGTAGCGAGGGCTCAGCAACCTCAAGTTCAGATGCCTCTAGCACTTGGTAAGGCATCTCCAGCGCTTTCATGCTGTTCAAAACTCTGTGGAATGTGTTGAGCTCTTCGTCATTCCGAAGAAGAATCAATTGCCCGTCACCTTGTTCCAGCTCTAACATGCCGTCTTTGATAGTGGCGTCGTTGATTTCGATGCTGCTTTGAATCAATTGTTGAGCGAAACGGATGCGACTGGTAACCGTTTCTTCGGACCCATGGCTGGAGGCCTGCCACAACCAGCGCAAGTCCGGTAATGAACCTTTGCGGAGTCGGGTGAGCTTTCGGGTGAGTTGGCTAAACCTGCTCAAGTGGTTCCCCGAAACTCGCACGCCTGAAAAAGGAAGCGCGTACGCCGGACTGCAAATGCCGCCATTCGCAAAGGTGCTGCCTTCACCCGCGGCTCCGTTTTTGTCAAAAACGGTAACTTCGTGTCCCCGATTGCAGAGCTCATGCGCTGCTGCGAGGCCAACCACACCTGCTCCCACTACCGCAATTTTCATTTCAGCTTTCGACTTGTGAATCTGTTGTCCAGATCCTGTATTTTTTCATAGCTTTACTGAACTTTCCGATGTAAATGCCGCGAATTTACGATCGTTAGTGCATACGCCTGCACCGGAGACCCATGCCAACAGGGGCTACATGCTATACTCGACAGGCTTAGGGGGTAAGTGCCCACTAAGTAATCACAAATCGCCCCCCAAAGGTGTTGTGCCAGCGAGTAGCTGCGCAATCAGCGGGGCGGATTTCAGACCCAACCTTCGGAGTTAAATATGGCAGTAACAATGCGCGAAATGCTGGAAGCAGGCGTCCACTTTGGTCACCAAACCCGCTTCTGGAACCCCAAGATGGCACCGTTCATCTTCGGTCACCGTAACAAAATTCACATCATCAACCTGGAAAAGTCTTTGCCGATGTTCCAGGAGGCAGCGAAGTTCGTTCGCCAATTGTCCGCAAAGCGTGGCACCATTTTGATGGTTGGCACAAAGCGTCAAGCCCGTGAAATTGTCTCCGCAGAAGCTCAGCGCGCTGGCGTTCCGTTTGTGGATCAGCGTTGGTTGGGCGGCATGTTGACGAACTTTAAAACCGTCAAGACTTCCATCAAACGCCTGAAGGACATGAAAGTCCAGCAAGAAGCCGGTTTGGACAGCATGAGCAAAAAAGAGCAGTTGATGTTTGCTCGCGAGCTGGAAAAATTGGAAAAAGACATTGGCGGTATTCAAGAAATGAATACCTTGCCAGATGCGATTTTTGTGATCGACGTTGGTTACCACAAGATTGCTATCGCTGAAGCTCGCAAATTGGGCATTCCTTTGATCGGTGTTGTGGACTCCAACCACTCCCCCGAAGGCATCGACTACGTGATTCCCGGTAACGACGACTCTTCGAAGGCGGTGACTTTGTACGCCCGCGGAATCGCTGACGCGATTCTGGAAGGCCGTGCAAATGCCGTGGACGACGTGGTCAAGGCCGTTGCCGCTGAAGGCAATGATGAGTTCGTTGAAGTGAGCGAAGCTTCCGCTTAAGCCCTTCTGCACCCGGAAAAGGGGGCTTTGTTGCCCCTTTTTTTTAGCCTTTATTTAAACTGTTTAGATTCGGAGAATACAAATGGCAGCAATTACAGCGAGCATGGTGGCAGAACTGCGCGGCAAGACCGATGCTCCAATGATGGAATGCAAAAAAGCACTGACTGAAGCCGAAGGCGATATGGCCAAGGCGGAAGAGATTTTGCGCGTTAAGTTAGGTAGCAAGGCTGGTAAAGCCGCTGCCCGTGTGACAGCTGAAGGCGTTGTTGCCTCCAGCATTGCCAATGGCGTTGGCGCGTTGATCGAAGTGAACTGCGAAACTGACTTTGTGACCAAGAACGATAGCTTCTTGGCATTGGCTTCGGCCGCAGCGGCACTCGTTGCTCAGCATAACCCGGTTGACGTGGCTGCATTGAGCGCTTTGACTTACGAGCAAGACGGCTTTGGCCCGACACTCGAAGACGTCCGCAAAGGCTTGATCGGCAAGATCGGCGAAAACATGACCTTCCGTCGTTTCAAGCGATTCGACGGCTCTGCTAAGCTGGCTTCCTACCTGCACGGCACCCGTATCGGTGTGGTTGTTGAGTTCGATGGCGACGAATCCGCCGCGAAAGATGTGGCGATGCACGTAGCTGCCATGAAGCCCGTGTCCTTGTCTGCAGACCAAGTTCCTGCTGAGTTGGTGGAGCGTGAGCGTTCCGTGGCAGCTGCAAAGGCTGCAGAAGATGCTGCAGTCGCAACCGCAGCGGGCAAGCCCGTTCAATCTCCAGAAATCGTGGCAAAGCGCATCGAGGGCGGTGTTCAGAAGTACCTGAAAGAGGTCTCTTTGTTCAACCAGCCTTTTGTCAAAAACGACAAGCAAACTGTGGAGCAGATGTTGAAGTCCATCAATACAACCGTGAAGGGTTTCACGCTGTACGTAGTGGGCGAAGGCATTGAGAAGAAGGTCGATGACTTTGCTGCAGAAGTTGCAGCGCAAGTTGCGGCTGCCAAGCAGTCCGCTTAATTCCACAACACGAATCGTCCACCGAACGGGAGTCATCTATGAGTCAATCCAAACCTGCTTACAAGAGAATTTTGCTTAAGCTGTCAGGCGAGGCCTTGATGGGTGACGACCAGTTCGGTATCAATCGCGACACCATCGTCCGCATGGTGGATGAGATTGCGGAAGTGACGCGTCTTGGTGTTGAAGTGGCTGTTGTGATTGGCGGGGGTAATATTTTCCGTGGGGTAGCTGGTGGTTCGGTCGGCATGGACCGCGCAACAGCCGACTACATGGGGATGCTTGCTACAGTGATGAATGCATTGGCCTTGGGCGATACCATGAACAAAGCGGGTTTGACTGCTCGGGTGATGTCTGCGATCGGGATTGAGCAGGTTGTTGAGCCTTACGTTCGTCCAAAGGCGCTGCAATACCTCGAAGAGGGTAAGGTCGTCATTTTTGCTGCTGGTACAGGTAATCCCTTCTTCACAACTGATACTGCAGCTGCGTTGCGCGGCGCGGAAATCGGCGCTGAAATGGTATTGAAGGCGACTAAAGTGGATGGCGTTTACACCGCGGATCCGAAAAAGGATCCGGCTGCAACGCGCTATTCCAACATCACCTTTAACGACGCGATGACCCAAAATCTGGGGATCATGGATGCTGCCGCGTTTGCCCTCTGCCGTGATCAAAAACTGCCAATCAAAGTTTTCTCAATCTTCAAGCATGGTGCCCTCAAGCGTGTTGTGATGGGCGAAGACGAAGGCACCTTGGTGCACGTTTGAGCATTGGGTTGTAGATAGATACTGAGCGAGGAAAAAATGTCCGTTGCTGAAATCAAGAAAACGCTAGATACCAAGATGGAGCAGTCCATCGCAGCTTTGAAAAACAACTTGACGAAAATTCGCACCGGCCGTGCGAATCCTGCGTTGTTGGATACGGTCCATGTGGACTACTATGGCTCCATGGTGCCCCTGAGCCAGGTTGCCAACTTGTCTCTCATCGATGCGCGGACTATCAGCGTGCAGCCTTGGGAAAAGAACATGGCCCAGAAGATCGAGAAGGCGATTCGTGACAGCGATCTCGGTTTGAATCCTTCCAGCTTGGGCGAGTTAATTCGTGTTCCATTGCCGGCGATGACAGAAGAGCGACGCAAGGAACTCACCAAGGTTGTGCGCGGAGAAGGTGAGGCGAGCAAAGTCGCCATTCGCAATTTGCGCCGTGACGCCAACGAAGCGGTGAAAAAGCTAGTGAAAGACAAACTCGCTTCTGAAGATGATCAAAAGCGTTGTGAAGCTGATGTCCAAAAAGTGACAGACAAGCACATCACGGAAGTTGACCGTTTGGTAGCGTCCAAAGAGCAAGATTTAATGGCCGTTTAAGGCCTTGCAGATGTCATCATCCGGAAATCCATCTGGACTCCATGTCGCCATCGTGATGGATGGAAACGGCAGGTGGGCATCGAAGCGTTTTTTGCCGCGTTTAGCAGGTCACAAGCAAGGGGTAGAGGCGTTGAAGCGCATAGTCCGGGCTTGTCCATCACGAGGCATCGCGGCACTGACAGTGTTTGCGTTTTCCTCAGAGAACTGGAGTCGACCCGCTGATGAGGTTTCCGGCTTGATGGACATTCTCGTCGGTGCGCTCACCCGCGAGGTCGCTCAGCTGAGTGCAGAGGGCGTTCTAATCCGTTTTGTTGGAAGTCGCGCTGGTCTCTCTGAGAAGGTTCAGCACGGCTTGAGCCAAGCGGAATTGGACACCTCAGGCAACACCTCACTGGACCTCAACATTTGCTTCAACTACGGTGGGCGATGGGATATCGTGCAAGCGGCGAATGCCTTGGTTGCCCGTGGTACCGCAATTACGGAGCAAACTCTGGGCGAGGCCATGGCATTGGCTCCGTCAACTGACCCGGACTTGCTTATTCGGACCGGCGGTGAATTCAGGATTAGTAATTTCTTGTTGTGGCAGTCCGCCTACTCCGAGCTCATCTTCAGCCCGAAGTTATGGCCTGATTATGCAGAAGCGGATTTGGACGCCGCGCTGGAGGAGTTTGCCTCCAGAGAGCGTCGCTTCGGCAAAACCTCGGCTCAGATTGCGTAGTCTCTAAGCCTCTCTTACCAGGGTACCTATGTTGCGCCTACGCATTTTTACGGCAGTAGCGTTACTTGCTGTGCTTCTTCCTGCGGTTTTTTATCCTCATCCCGCAGCGTTTGCCGTGGTCGCAGGTGTCCTGATGGCCTGTGGGGCATGGGAATGGTTTCGGCTGAATCAATCTTCTGATTCGGGGGCTCTTGCAGCGGGCGTCGCCTGTGCTGCGGTTTGTTTCCTATTTTGGTTCTTTCCATTGCCGGCAAAGGCCATGAGCGTTATTTGGTCGTTCTCGGCGCTTGCATGGGTGGTCGGTGGTGGTATTTTGTTGAAAGCGGGTGTTCCTGCGTGGTCCTTGATTCCATCGGCATTGCGTCAGCTGTTGGGTTTAGTGCTTTTGTGTTTTGCATGGCTGGCTGTCGTCAATGCCAGGGGCCTTGGCATCAACTTCTTGTTTTCTGCAATGGCTCTCGTTTGGGTCGCTGACATTGCAGCGTACTTCGCGGGCCGCAGATTTGGTGGACGTTTCTTTTCCGATAAGTTGGCACCAGGCATCAGTCCCGGGAAAACGCGCGAGGGTGCTATCGGTGGCTTGATTGGCGTGGTGCTCCTCGCCTTCGGCTGGTGCATGGCTGACCAGCATTTCTTGATGGACTCCAAAAGCATCTTTTCGATATTGGCCGAGCGTCATTGGCTGTTTATGCTGCTGGGCGCCATTTTCTTAGGGTTGATGAGTATCTGTGGTGACTTGTTGGAGTCTCTGGTCAAGCGTTCTGCAGGTGCCAAAGACAGCAGTCAGCTGTTGCCTGGCCACGGAGGAGTTCTGGACAGAGTCGATGCACTTCTGCCAGTCATTCCACTTGCCATGCTTTTGCAAGCGTTTTAGTTCGGGGCTTCCATGCAACAGGTTTCAGTTTTGGGGTCGACCGGTTCGATTGGTGTCAACACATTAGATGTATTGCGCAGACACACTGACAGGTTTCAGGTTTTTGCGTTAACAGCATCCACGCGCGTAGACCAGATGGTGGAGCAGTGTCTGGAATTCCGGCCGCGCTACGCTGTGATGGTGGATTCCTTGAGTGCCACTACTTTGCAGTCACGCTTAAGGGCTGAGGGCATGAGCACGGAGGTGTTATCAGGCGCCCATGCTTTGAGTGAAGTGGCATCTCACCCAGACGTTCACATAGTCATGGCCGCCATTGTGGGGGCGGCAGGACTAGAGTCTTGTATTGCTGCTGCGCTTGCTGGTAAGAGGCTGCTACTAGCGAACAAAGAGGCCTTGGTGGTAGGCGGTAACGTCTTTATGTCAGCGGTGGACCGAGGTGGCGCCACATTACTACCGATTGACAGCGAACACTCCGCGATTTTCCAGTCCTTGCCGGCTGACAAAAGCCTCTGGAAAGCGTCGGTGGACAAACTCATATTGACAGCGTCAGGTGGTCCTTTCAGAACATGGTCACCCTCACAGATCGCAGCTGCAACTCCTGAACAGGCCTGCGCGCACCCCAATTGGGTCATGGGGCGCAAAATTTCGGTGGACTCCGCCACCATGATGAATAAAGCCTTGGAGGTGATCGAGGCTAAGTATTTGTTCAATGTCTCGCCTCGTCAAATTGATGTCTTGATTCATCCTCAGAGCGTGATCCATTCCATGGTTCAGTATGTGGACCACTCCGTGGTTGCCCAGTTGGGTACTCCGGATATGCGGGGGCCGATAGCCTACGGTCTGTCATGGCCTGAGCGCGTGGAGTCGGGAGCTGCGCCCTTGGACTTTTCGACCATGTCGTCGTGGACGTTCGAATCGATCCATGATGAACAGCACCAAAGCCGCTTTCCCGGACTTTTCTTGGCCTGGGAAACTTTAGAGGGGCAAAGTGGCTCAACAGCTGTACTGAATGCTGCCAATGAAGTCGCCGTTGCAGCATTTTTGAACCGTGAGATACGCTTTGATCAGATTTATGCGGTAAACCGTGCAACCCTTAACGCTTTGTCCTACACATCACCTCACGATTTGGCTGCGCTTTTGGCGCTTGATGCTGAAGCGCGCGCGGTGGCTACCCAACACTGCCGCGCACTCTCGACCTGAAACAAGAGGAAATCCATGCAAACCATAGTTGCCTTCCTTGTTGCGATAGGCCTACTGGTTGCTGTGCACGAGTGGGGACACTACATCGTTGCGCGGGCCTGTGGGGTCAAGGTTTTGCGGTTTTCAATCGGCTTTGGTCCTAAGCTCTGGAGCAGGGTTGGCTCTCGGAGCGGTACAGAATTCGCCGTGAGCCTGATTCCTTTGGGCGGATACGTAAAAATGCTCGACGAGCGCGAAGCAGAAGTGGACCCAGCGGATCGCCATCAAGCATTCAACACCCAGTCCCTCAGCAGGCGAAGCGCTATCGTGGCTGCAGGTCCTTTGGTTAATCTGGTCTTCGCAGTATTGCTGTACTCCCTGCTGAATTGGCAAGCGACTCCGGCAGCTGCGCCTGTCTTGCCAGTCCCGGTCACGGGTTCTCAAGCAGAAATGGGTGGTTGGACTGGCGGCGAGCGCGTATTACGCGTTGGGACCTCACCGGATGCACTGGAACCAGTTCAAACTTTTGATGAATTTCGCTGGCGACTGACATCGGCGGCACTGGGGCAATCGACGCTTTTTATTGAAACCGTACCGGGTCAAGAAAAAACCTCGGGCTCACCGGTTGTCCGGCCGCTCAGTTTTGAGCAAACGTCGACCAACGCAGCAGATGCGTCTATTTTTCAGAGAATTGGGTGGGTGTCTCCTTTTTCCAAGCCGGTTTTGGGGGATGTGGCGCCTGATTCGCGCGCAGCTTTGGCGGGCTTGCAGTCCAATGATTTGGTCACATTGGTTAACGGAACTTCCATTGCTGATGCATCTACATTGCGTACGATGATTCGCTCCTCCCCTGAAAAGACGATGGAGTGGGTCGTCGTCCGAGGCTCCGACAGCTTGCGTCTGTCCGTTACTCCTGCGCTTGATCGCTCAGGCGGGCAACCCATAGGGAGGGTAGGGGCCTTTGTGGGCTCGATACCTGAAATGGTGGAGGTTCAGTACGGGTTCTTCGAGGGCATATGGCGCGCTGTAAAAAAGACCGGCGACATCGCATGGATGTCGCTCACAACCATGGGGCAAATGCTGACGGGTCAGGTATCGCTGACCAACCTGAACGGGCCCCTGGCAATTGCAGACTATGCGGGTAAGTCAGCTGCACTGGGTTTTGTCTCTTTTGTAGGCTTTCTCGCTTTGGTGAGCATCAGCTTGGGGGTGCTCAACCTTCTACCTCTGCCTGTCTTGGATGGCGGGCACCTGATGTATTATCTTTGGGAAGGCGTCACCGGTCGTCCGGTGCCTGAAAAGTGGTGGGAACGACTGCAACGACTCGGAATTGCGTTGTTGTTGGTGATGATGTCGGTTGCCTTGTACAACGACATCCAACATATCTTGGGACAGGCCACCGTCGTGGCAACCTAGACCCTCGGAGATTCAAATTGAAATTAATGAAATCAAGCAGCCGCAAGGTCCGTTTTGCGGCCGTGGGTGGTCTTTTGGCGTTCCTGATCCAAAATGCCTGGGCCATCGACCCTTTTCCGGTGAAAGACATCCGTGTCGAGGGCTTGCAGCGTGTCGAGGCAGGTACCGTTTTTGCGTCTATCCCGGTCCGCGTGGGGGACACCTATACCGATGAAAAGGCAGCGGCGTCCATCCGGGCGTTGTTCGCCTTGGGTTTGTTTAAGGACGTGCGCATTGAGAGTAACAATGGCGTAGTCGTTGTGATTGTCGAAGAGCGTCCCAACGTGGCGGACGTCGATTTCTCTGGAAATAGGGAGTTCGACAAGGATGTACTCAAACGCGCCTTGCGCGATATTGGGCTGTCGGATGGCCGCCCCTTTGACAAGGCGCTTGTTGACCGTGCAGAGCAGGAGTTGAAACGGCAGTACATCAGCAAGAGCATGTACGCCGTAGAAATTGTGACCACAGTCACGCCGATTGAGCGCAATCGTGTGAACGTAAGCTTTGCTGTCACTGAAGGTGAAGTTGCCAAAATCAGCGAGATTTCGTTCGTTGGCAATAAATCGTTTTCTTCGAGCACGCTGCGTGGTCTTTTCGATTCAGACACGGGTAATTGGCTGAGTTGGTACACCAAATCCAACCGGTACACGCGTACCAAATTGAACGCGGATGTAGAGACACTCCGTTCATATTATTTGGCGCGTGGTTTTTTGGAGTTCAAGGTGGACTCTACCCAAGTGGCCATCTCCCCGGACAAAAAAGACATTGCGATCACGCTCAGCATGACCGAAGGAGAGCAATTCGCGGTATCCAACATCAAGCTGGCTGGCAATTTTTTGGGTAAGGAAGCTGAATTTCAGTCCTTGGTAACGATCAAGGCGGGTGAGCCTTACAACGCCACAGACGTGGCTCAGACAACAAAGGCGTTTACTGATTATTTCGCGAATTTTGGTTATGCCTTCGCTCGTGCTGAGGCTCGCACAGAAATTGATCGCACCACCAATCGCGTGGAAATCACACTTGTGGGCGAGCCATCACGCCGTGTATACGTGCGGCGTATCAATGTTGCGGGTAACGACCGGACTCGCGACGAAGTGATTCGCCGCGAATTCCGTCAGCTTGAAGCCGCTTGGTATGACGGTGAAAAAATTCGCTTGTCCCGAAACCGCGTTGATCGTTTGGGCTACTTCACCAATGTGGGGATTGAAACCCAAGAGGTAGCAGGTGCCCCCGATCAGGTAGACCTCACCATTTCTGTGGTGGAGAAGCCCACAGGAAGCATCAGTTTGGGAGCAGGTATTTCGAGCGCTGACGGCTTGGGACTGTCTTTCGGATTTAAACAAGAGAATGCTTTCGGGTCCGGCAATTCCCTCGGCATTGAAGTCAATACGAGCAAGTCCAACCGCACTGTAGTGCTCAGCACTTCAGATCCGTACTTTACGGATGACGGTGTGTCGCGAACCTTTGATCTGTATCAGCGGACTTCGCGGCCTTACGACGATGCGTCCACCTACGCGATAGAGACTACTGGTATCGGTGTCCGTTTTGGGGTTCCATTTTCCGATTCAGACACCGTGTTTTTTGGATTGGGTGTGGACAAGACGCGCATCATCCCCGGCACGCTTTTGCCCACGGTCTATCAAGACTATGCCAATGAGTTTGGTTACAGCGCAACCGCGGTACCTGTGACGATAGGTTGGTCGCGTGACACCCGTGACAGTGCATTGGTGCCCAGTACCGGCCGAGTGATTCGCACCAATGGTGAATGGAGTGTGGGCGGTGACATGCGATACGTTCGCGGAACGGCGCAGTACCAGCAATTTGTACCCGTTACCCGCAGAGTGACCGCAGCTTTCAATAGTGAGTTGTCCATCGGAGCTGCGACCGGTTCTGGCTCTTACCCGATTTTTAAAAACTACTACCTGGGTGGACTCGGCTCGGTCCGTGGCTTCGAGCAGGGAAGTCTCACGACAGCAGCTCAACGAGCCGCTTCGTTGACTGCGACAGGCGGTGCGAAGAAAGTAGTTTTCAACGCGGAGCTTTTGTCTCCCTTGCCCGGTGGCGGGAATGACCGTACCTTGCGCGGCTTTGCCTTCGTCGACGCGGGTGGCATCTACGCGCCCAATGAGGCCATTCAGCTCTCTGAAATGCGTGCTTCTTTCGGCGTGGGTATCAGTTGGATTTCACCGGTTGGCCCTTTGCGTTTGGCTTTTGCCCGGCCATTGTCTAAATTTGACGCAGATAAAATGCAGTCCATTCAATTTCAAATTGGAACCACTTTTTAATGAAAACAGCACAAATCAAATGGGCGTTGGTGGCTGCGATGGCTTTGACGGCCACCAGCGGTTTTGCCCAAGAGTCCAAGGTCGGTTACATCAATACACAACGTATTACGACAGAGTCTGCGCCAGCGAAGGCCGCACAGGCGAAGTTGGAGGCTGAGTTTTCCAAGCGCCAGAAAGATCTCGCGGACGTTCAGCAGTCGCTGAAGTCTATGAGCGACAAGTTCGAGCGTGACGCGCCCGCTATGTCCGAGGCTCAGCGGACCACACGCCAGAAAGAGTTTGCCGAGCAAAATCGCGATTTCCAGCGCAAGCAGCGTGAATTCCAAGAAGACTTGAATGGCCGTCGCAATGAAGAGTTGCAACAAGTCTTGGACAAGGCGAATAAGGCAGTGAAACAAGTTGCTACGGACGAAAAGTACGACATCGTGATTCAAGAAGTGGTCTACAGCAGCCCACGTCATGACATCACCGAGAAGGTACTGAAAATCCTCAACCAAAGCGCCAAATAAACTTTGTCGCAAGCGTTATCTCATGTGAGTTCCCATTCGCTTTCCTCCTTGGTATTGAACCTTGGTGGAGAGCTTATCGGTCCAGGCGATGTCATGATTTCAGGCCTTGCGCCTCTGGAGTCAGCCACGGCGCAAGACATCAGCTTCCTCAGTAACCCGAAATACCAGCAACAGCTGTCTCTGAGTCGGGCAGGCTGCGTGATCGTGAGCCCGGCCATGGCGGCTGACGGCGCTCGTCGCGGTCCGTGCATCGTCACGCCCAATCCTTATCTGTATTTCGCCCGGTTGACGCAGCTTTGGCGGCAGCTAACAGCACGCCCCATCGGTAACGAGCCGATGGTTCACCCCAGTGCAGTGGTGCACCCGGAGGCCCATATTGCGGCAACAGCCCGCATCGGCCCTTTGTGCGTCATCGAGGCGGGTGCTCGTGTTGGCGAACACACGATACTGAAGTCACGGGTCACATTAGGCGAGGATTGCCAGATTGGTGATCGTTGTATCGTGCATTCGGGCGTGGTCATTGGTGCTGATGGTTTTGGCTTTGCCCCTGACGGTGCTCGCTGGGAAAAAATTGAGCAATTGGGCGCTGTCAGAATTGGCAATGACGTAGAAATCGGTGCCAATACCTGTATCGATCGTGGCGCCTTGCAAGACACGGTGATCGAGGACGGGGTCAAGCTGGACAACCTGATTCAGATTGGCCACAACGTCCGCATCGGTGCACACACGGCAATGGCGGGTTGCGTTGGCGTTGCCGGATCTGCCACTATCGGCTCCGGCTGTACCGTGGGCGGGGGGGCGATCATCCTCGGCCATTTGTCTTTGGCGTCAGGCGTGCATGTTTCTGCAGCTACCGTCGTCAGCAAGTCGATACACAAGCCGGGCCAATACACGGGGATATTCCCGCTGGATGAAAACGCCAATTGGGAGCGCAATGCGGCTTCATTGAAGCAACTGCACAGCCTGCGCGATCGAATTAAAACCTTGGAAAAAGAGAAGAAGCCATGATGGATATCCATAAAATTTTGAAGCAATTGCCCCACCGCTATCCCTTTTTGTTGGTGGATCGCGTGCTTGAGTTGGACAAAGGCAAAACCATCAAAGCGCTGAAGAACGTCACGATCAATGAGCCGTTTTTTGAGGGGCATTTCCCTCACCGCCCCGTGATGCCGGGGGTGCTGATGTTAGAAGCACTGGCCCAAGCGGCTGCCTTGCTGGCTTTCGATGCGCTGGATACCTCTCCTAACGACCAGATGGTCTACTACTTTGCAGGGATCGACGGCGCCCGCTTCAAGCGCCCGGTGGAGCCGGGCGACCAGCTCACGCTCAACGTGGAAATGCTGCGTATGAAAGCCGGAATCTTTAAATTCAAAGCCAGTGCCATGGTCGGGGATGAGTTGGCCTGCGAGGCCGAGTTGACCTGCGCCATGCGCGCCATCAGCTAAGGGCTGGACGTGTCAAACGTACATCCCACCGCCATCGTTTCGCCCGGTGCTGAGCTCGACAGCTCGGTCACCGTCGGTCCATACACTGTGATCGGCCCGCATGTGCGTATCGGTGCCGGCACGACGGTCGGCCCGCATTGCGTGATTGAGGGGCACACCACGATCGGGCAAGACAACCGGATCTTTCAGTTCAACTCTTTGGGCGCGATCCCGCAAGACAAGAAATATGCGGGTGAGCCTTGCGAACTGGTGATTGGTGACCGCAACACGATTCGCGAGTTTTGCACCTTCAATATCGGTTCGCCGGGCGATGCCGGTGTGACCCGCGTGGGCAATGACAACTGGATCATGGCTTATGTGCACCTTGCACACGACTGTGTAGTGGGCAATCACGTGATCTTCGCCAACAACTCCCAGTTGGCAGGTCATGTGCACGTGGACGATTGGGTCATTCTCGGTGGGTTTACCGTGGTCCACCAGTTCGTGCGTTTGGGCGCGCACAGCATGAGCGCTATGTGCTCGTTGTTGTTTGCCGATTTGCCGCCGTTCGTGATGTGCCAAGGGCAACCGGCCGCTGCGCGGTCGATGAACTTTGAAGGTTTGCGCCGCCGGGGTTGGACGCCGGAGCGTATCTCGGGCATCAAAGCGATCCACAAAGCGCTCTACCGCGATGACCTTACGCTAGAGCAAGCCAAGGAACGCATCGCGCTCATGGCCGAAGAACGCCCTGAAACGGCCCCGGACGTCGCCATGATGAACACCTTCCTCGCTGGCGTGTCCGCTCAGCGCGGTATCGTGCGCTGAGCGCGTTTTTTGCTGGATGGCCATGGCGAGGAGTACGTCCCCCGGTTCAGAGCCATCCCTCGCGCTCGTTGCGGGCGAGGCTTCCGGCGATCTGCTAGCGGGCTTGCTGCTTGCCGGCATGCGTGCACGCTGGCCTGCCGCCACGTCGGGCGGAATCGGCGGCCCGCAGATGGCCAAGCAAGGCTTCGACGCCTGGTGGCCGCACCACAAATTGGCGGTACACGGATTCAGCTGGGAGTTGCTGCGGCGCTACCGCGAGATCGTGGGGATTCGTGCATCCTTGGGTGATCGATTGCTGGCGGACAAGCCGGATGTATTCATCGGTGTCGATGCCCCGGATTTCAACCTGACCCTCGAAGCCCGGCTCAAACAGCACGGTGTCAAAACGGTGCATTTCGTTTGTCCCTCGATCTGGGCCTGGCGGCCGGAGCGGGTGGAAAAGCTCCGCGAGAGCACAGACCATGTGCTGTGCATCTTTCCTTTCGAGCCTGCACTGTTGGCGTCGCACGGCATAGCGTCTACCTATGTGGGGCACCCGCTGGCGAACGTCATTCCTATGGAGCCTGACAAAGCCGCCGCACGACACGCTTTGGGCTTGCAGCCGGAAGATGAGGTGGTGGCTATCTTGCCGGGTAGCCGCCAATCCGAGATCCGACACCTCGCCTTGCGATTCTTTAAGGCTGCAGCCCTCATGCTGAATGCGCGAGCTGCTATTAAATTTATAGTGCCTGCCGTGCCCGGCTTGTTGCCCGAAATCACCGCTATTGCAGAGCGCAGCGGAATCGGCAGCCGCTTGCAGTTGTTGACTGGTCAGAGCCACACGGCCTTGGCCGCCTGCGACGTCACCTTGATTGCCAGCGGTACCGCCACCCTGGAGGCCGCTCTGTTTAAGCGGCCCATGGTGATCGGCTACCACATGTCCTGGTTGTCGTGGCAAATCATGCAGCGCAAACGCCTGCAGCCGTGGGTGGGCCTGCCCAATATTTTGTGCCGGGATTTCGTGGTGCCAGAGTTCCTGCAAGACGACGCAACCCCTGCTGCATTGGCGCAGGCCACGCTGCAGTGGCTGGACGCGGCGCGCAGCGAGCCTGCCAAAATCGCGGCCCTCCAATCTACTTTCCGCGCGCTGCACACTGATTTGCGGCGTGACACCGCTACCCTTGCGACCGATGCCATCGAAAAAGTCCTCCAAAGCTAAAGTTGCTGTGCCCGGGGTGCAGCAAGTGGCCTTCAGTTGGGACCTGCCCGGGCTCATAGCTGGTGTGGATGAGGCCGGCCGTGGTCCGCTGGCTGGGCCTGTGGTCGCCGCGGCAGTCATTCTGGATGACTTGCGTCCTATCGCCGGGCTAAATGACTCTAAAAAACTGACGGCAGCGCGTCGCGAAAAGCTGTTTGACGAAATCCGCGCCAAGGCGCTGTGCTGCTCGATTGCACAGGCCTCCGTCGAGGAGATCGATGAAATCAATATCCTCCAAGCCACCTTGCTGGCCATGCGCCGTGCGGTGGAGGGCTTGCGCCTGAAACCTGCCAAAGTGCTGGTCGACGGCAACCGCTTGCCGGTCCTTGATGTTTTGGCTGAGGCGATCGTCAAAGGGGATGCAACCGTGCCTGCGATTTCAGCCGCCTCCATCCTCGCCAAGGTGACCCGTGATCGCTGGTGCGCTGAGCTGGACGCTCAGTATCCCCAGTACGGCTTCGCCGCCCACAAAGGCTACGGGACCGCGGTGCATCTTGCCGCCCTTGAGGCCCATGGTGCGTGTCCCGCGCACCGTAAAACTTTTGCGCCGGTCACCCGGGTGCTGTAAACCGCTATGACCGAACCTGTATTCATCAGCTCCCGTGAGAACGCACTTCTCAAAGAATTGCGGAAACTCAGCACCGACAACACCGCCTATCGCAAAGCCGGGCGATTCTGGATCGAGGGAGACCACTTGTGCGGCGCCGCCTTGACCCGCGGTGTGCAGCCTGCAGTGTTGGTGGTTTCTGAGTCATTTTGGCCTCTGGCCCCCGCCGAATATGCGCGAGCAGCTATCAAAATCGTAGTGATTCCGGATATGTTGTTCCGTGAAATCAGTGGCTTGGAGTCGCCGGCCCGTGTGGGCTTTGTGATCGATGTGCCGGTCGCTGCCGCGATTGACCCCGAGGCCGCCACCGTCATCCTCGACCGGGTGCAAGACGCGGGGAATGTGGGCTCCATCTTGCGCAGCGCGGGCGCATTCGGCTTTCGCCAAGTGTTGGCGCTCAAAGGGGCTGCCGCTTTATGGAGCCCCAAAGTTTTGCGCGCAGGCATGGGTGCGCATTTCGGGCTGCAATTGCTGGAAGGCTTGGAATTGGCTGACCTGGATGCCCTGCGTGTGCCCTTGGTGGTGACCAGCTCACACCAAGGGGATTTGGTGCAGCGACTTGATTTGCCGCATCCCTGCGCTTGGGCGATGGGGCATGAAGGGCAGGGCGTTTCTGAGGCTCTGATGGCGAGCGCCACCGTCTTTGCCCGCATTGGCCAGCCGGGAGGCGAGGAGTCTCTAAATGTGGCCGCAGCAGCAGCCATTTGCCTGCATGCCAGCAGTTTGAAGCTTGCCTGAAACTGAATTCGGGTTTGCCCTCGGTTATAATCAGAGGCTTTCCAGAAAACAGCCGTCCCAAGCGCAACTCTGCACATTCCCTCGTAAAAAGCATCCGCAAGGACTTACCTCCTGCGCGGCACCCGCCAAGAGCCTGTCTTGAGCGCGTTTGGGCGTACCCGTAAAACATTCGGAGAAACCAGTGCTTTTGTCTCTCAAGGGAACTACCCCACCCGCCATCCTGGCGCTCGCAGACGGCACGGTCTACATTGGCAATTCCATTGGAGCCGCAGGCTCCACGGTCGGCGAGGTGGTGTTCAACACCTCCATGACCGGCTATCAGGAAATCCTCACGGATCCTAGCTACTGCCAGCAGATCGTCACCCTCACTTACCCCCACATCGGCAACTACGGTGTCAACCCCGAAGACGTGGAGTCCCACAAAGTCTTTGCGGCTGGTTTGATCATCAAAGACCTGCCCCTAGTGGCCAGCAATTTCCGTAAAACCCAAACGCTGACCGAGTACTTGGTAGCTGAGGGCACGGTAGCGATTGCCAACATCGATACCCGGCAGTTGACCCGTCAGCTGCGCACCCAAGGTGCGCAAAACGGCTGCATCATGGCGCTGGCGGTCGGCGAGTCGGTCACCAAAGAGGCGATTGAAAAAGCCGTCGCTGCAGCCAAGGGCGCCCCCAGCATGGCTGGCCTGGATTTGGCCAAAGTGGTCTCCAGCCAAGAAAGTTACGGCTGGACCGAAGCCGAGTGGACGTTGGGTCAAGGCTATGGCCAGCAAACCGCTCCCAAGTTCCATGTGGTGGCCTATGATTTCGGCGTCAAGAAAAACATCCTGCGCATGTTGGCCCAACGAGGTTGCAAGGTCACGGTCGTGCCGGCGCAAACGCCAGCAGCCGATGTGCTCAAGCTCAACCCCAACGGTATTTTCCTCTCCAACGGCCCCGGTGACCCGGAGCCTTGCGATTACGCCATTGCAGCAGCCAAAGAGTTGATCGAGACCGGCACGCCGACCTTCGGTATTTGCTTGGGTCATCAGATCATGGCGCTGGCCAGCGGTGCCAAAACCTTCAAGATGAAGTTTGGTCACCACGGTGCCAACCATCCTGTCAAAGACCTCGACAGCGGCCAAGTGTCTATCACCAGTCAAAACCACGGTTTTGCGGTGGATGAAAAAACCTTGCCTGCCAACCTGCGTGCCACGCACGTCAGTTTGTTTGACGGAACCTTGCAAGGCCTGGAGCGCACCGATAAACCAGCGTTTTGCTTCCAAGGGCACCCTGAAGCCTCTCCGGGTCCGCACGATATCGGGTACCTGTTTGACCGCTTCATCACAGAGATGGAAAAGAAAGCAGCTTAAGCACCATGAGCTTCTACGGCGTGACTGACCTCTGGACCTATGTGGTGGGCGCTTTGGGCATCATTTTGTTGCCCGGGCCTAACTCATTGTTTGTCTTGTCAGTCGCGACCGTGCGGGGCGTGAAAGCCGGCTACCAGGGCGCCATGGGCGTTTTTGTGGGCGACACCATATTGCTGTTGCTCACGGCGCTTGGCGCTGCCGGTTTGTTGCGTACTTATCCCGCGCTGTTCATGGTGGTGAAATACGCCGGTGCCGCGTATCTCACCTGGGTCGGGGTGAACCTGGTGATCGCCGCAATCCGCAAGTGGCGCAGCCACCAGCCGATGCAAGCGGCCGCGGAGGGTGCTGTGGCAGAGGCTTCCGCCCATTTGCAGCAGCCTTTCAAGCGCGCGCTGGTTATCAGTCTGCTGAATCCCAAGGCGATTCTTTTTCTGCTGTCGTTCTTTGTGCAGTTCATTGACCCTGCTTACGAAACGCCTGCGGTGCCTTTCTTGATTTTGAGCGCCATCATCATGGTGTTCAGTGCTATGTATCTTTCTGCCCTGATTTTTGCAGGTGCCCGACTGGCCCAGGGGTTCAGCCGCCGCAAGCGGCTGAGTGCCACCCTGTCCAGTGCCGTGGGCGGCCTGTTCGTCTGGTTCGGTGCCAAGCTGGCGACAGCCAGCCTGAACTGAATCCGATTGATTTGATTAAAAACTAAAAAGCCCTAAAGCTAAGAGTCCACCATGCCAAAACGTACCGACATCAAAAGCATTCTCATCATCGGCGCCGGCCCCATCATCATCGGGCAGGCCTGTGAGTTCGACTACTCCGGCGTGCAAGCGTGCAAAGCTTTGCGTGAAGAGGGCTACAAAGTCATTCTGATCAACAGCAACCCCGCGACGATCATGACCGACCCTGCCACCGCCGATGTGACCTACATCGAGCCCATCACTTGGCAAACGGTCGAAAAAATCATCGCCAAGGAAAAGCCCGACGCCATTCTGCCCACCATGGGTGGCCAGACTGCGCTGAACTGCGCGCTGGACCTCTGGCACCACGGCGTGCTGGACAAGTACAAGGTGGAGCTGATCGGTGCAACGCCCGAGGCTATCGACAAGGCGGAAGACCGCCTGAAGTTCAAGGACGCCATGACCAAGATCGGTCTGGGCTCCGCGCGCTCCGGTATCGCCCACAGCATGGACGAAGCCTGGGCTGTGCAAAAGACGTTGGGCTTCCCCACCGTGATCCGCCCCAGCTTCACCTTGGGCGGTACCGGCGGCGGTATCGCCTACAACTCCGAAGAGTTCGAGACCATCTGCAAGCGCGGCCTGGAAGCCTCGCCCACCAATGAGCTGTTGATCGAAGAGTCGCTCTTGGGCTGGAAAGAGTACGAAATGGAAGTGGTGCGCGACAAGGCGGACAACTGCATCATCGTGTGCTCGATCGAAAACTTGGACCCGATGGGCGTTCACACCGGCGACTCCATCACCGTGGCACCGGCACAGACCCTGACCGACAAGGAATACCAAATCCTGCGTAACGCCTCTTTGGCGGTGCTGCGTGAGATTGGTGTAGACACCGGTGGCTCTAACGTGCAGTTCTCGATCAACCCGGTTGACGGCCGCATGGTGGTGATCGAGATGAACCCCCGCGTGTCGCGCTCTTCCGCGTTGGCATCCAAAGCCACAGGCTTCCCGATTGCCAAGGTCGCCGCCAAGCTGGCCGTGGGCTTCACCCTCGACGAGTTGCGCAACGACATCACCGGTGGTGCTACCCCAGCATCGTTCGAGCCTTCCATCGATTACGTGGTCACCAAGATCCCGCGTTTCGCGTTCGAAAAATTCCCCGCTGCCGACAGCCGCCTGACCACCCAGATGAAGTCGGTGGGCGAGGTGATGGCCATGGGCCGTACCTTCCAAGAGTCCTTCCAGAAAGCCCTGCGCGGCCTGGAAGTCGGCGTGGACGGCATGAACGAAAAAACCCAGGACCGCGAAGTGCTGGAAAAAGAGCTGGGCGAGCCCGGCCCTGAGCGCATCTGGTACGTGGGCGACGCCTTTGCCCAGGGCATGAGCGTGGACGAGGTGTTCGCGCTGACCAAAATCGACCCCTGGTTCTTGGTGCAGATTGAGCAGATCGTGAAGCTGGAGCTCGAGATCGAGCGCCTGCCCCAGCCCGCCAGCGGCTCTGCGCTGGACAAGATCGATGCGCCTACATTGCGCGCTTTGAAGCAAAAAGGCTTCTCGGACCGCCGCTTGGCCCGCCAGTTCAAGACCACCGACAAGGCGGTGCGCGAGAAGCGCCGTGCCTTGGGTGTGCGCCCGGTCTACAAGCGCGTGGACACTTGTGCCGCCGAGTTCGCCACCAACACCGCTTACATGTATTCCACCTACGAGGCCGATGGCTCCGAGTGCGAAGCGGCACCTACTGACAAGAAAAAGATCATGGTGCTGGGCGGTGGCCCCAACCGTATCGGCCAGGGTATTGAGTTCGACTACTGCTGCGTACACGCCGCCTTGGCCATGCGCGAAGACGGTTACGAGACCATCATGGTCAACTGCAACCCCGAAACCGTGTCCACCGACTACGACACCTCTGACCGCCTGTACTTCGAACCCTTGACGCTCGAAGACGTGCTGGAAATCGTGGACAAAGAAAAACCCGTCGGTGTGATCGTGCAGTACGGTGGCCAAACGCCTTTGAAGTTGGCGCTGGACCTCGAGGCTAACGGCGTGCCCATTATCGGCACCACCCCTGACATGATTGACGCCGCCGAAGATCGTGAGCGATTCCAAAAGCTGTTGCACGCCCTGAACCTGCGCCAGCCGCCAAACGCGACTGCCCGCACAGAGCCCGAAGCGCTCGAAAAGGCAGCTGCCCTGGGTTACCCCCTCGTAGTGCGCCCCAGCTATGTGTTGGGTGGCCGTGCGATGGAAATCGTGCACGAGCAGCGCGACCTGGAGCGTTACATGCGCGAAGCTGTCAAGGTGAGCAACGACAGCCCGGTGCTGCTGGACCGCTTCTTGAACGACGCGATCGAGTGCGATGTGGACTGCATTCGCGATAACACCGGTGCGACATTCATTGGTGGTGTGATGGAACACATTGAGCAAGCCGGCGTGCACAGCGGTGACTCTGCCTGCTCGCTGCCGCCTTTCAGCCTGCATGCGGACACGGTCGCCGAGATCAAGCGTCAAACCAAGGCCATGGCGGGTGCTCTGAATGTGGTTGGTTTGATGAATGTGCAGTTTGCCATTCAAAACGTGGACGGCAAAGATGTCATCTACGTGCTGGAAGTGAACCCCCGCGCAAGCCGCACCGTGCCGTTTGTTTCCAAGGCGACTGGCATTCAGTTGGCCAAGGTTGCCGCGCGCTGCATGGCCGGCCAATCGTTGGCAAGCCAAGGCATCAGCAAGGAAGTGACCCCGCCTTACTTCAGCGTCAAAGAAGCGGTCTTCCCCTTCGTGAAGTTCCCCGGTGTGGACACAATCCTCGGACCTGAGATGAAGTCCACGGGTGAAGTCATGGGCGTGGGCAAGACCTTTGGCGAAGCGTTTGTGAAGAGCCAACTCGGCGCAGGCGCCAAGCTCCCACGCGGCGGCAAGGCGTTTATCTCGGTAAAGCAAGCGGACAAGCCCCGTGCAGTAGAAGTGGCGCGCAAGCTGGTCGGCCTGGGCTTTGAAGTGGTGGCTACCAAAGGCACCGCCGCGGCCATCAACGCGGCGGGTGTGGCCTGCGGCGTGGTGAACAAGGTCACCGAAGGTCGCCCGCACATTGTGGACACCATCAAAAACGAAGAAATTTCGATGGTGGTGAACACGGTGGAAGAGCGCCGCAATGCGATTGCAGACTCTCGCCTGATCCGCACCTCCGCATTGCTGGCCCGTGTCACCACGTACACCACGATTGCAGGTGCAGAAGCGGCGGTGGAAGGCATGAAATACCTCGACAGCCTAGGTGTGATTTCTGTGCAGGAGATGCACGCTGAACTCCTAGCCTAAAAGCCCTCAATCGTTGGCATAATCGTGCCAACCGCATAGGACAGTGCCGCGCGCAAGCGCCGCACTGTCCTTGTACTTTGAGGCTCTGTAAAACCTAGCTAGAGACACCATGGCAACCTATCCCATTACCAAGCGCGGCGCTGAAATGCTCAAAGCCGAACTGCACAAGCTCAAAACCGTAGAGCGTCCTTCGGTGATCCAAGCCATCGCTGAAGCCCGTGCCCAAGGCGATTTGAGCGAAAACGCCGACTACGACGCTGCCAAAGAGCGCCAGGGTTTTATTGAAGGTCGTATCCAGGAAGTGGAGGGCAAATTGTCCGCCGCGCAGGTGATTGACCCCGCATCGATCCAGGCGGATGGTCGTGTCGTTTTCGGTGCGACCGTGCAGTTGGAAGATGAAGAAAGTGGCCAGCAGGTCAAGTACCAGATCGTGGGTGAAGACGAAGCAGACCTCAAGCAAGGCCTGATCAACATCAGCAGCCCTATTGCCCGTGCCTTGATCGGCAAAGAGGTGGGTGACACCGCAGTGGTGCTGGCCCCTGGTGGTGAGCGTGCCTACGAGGTCGTGGCCGTCGACTACATCTGATGCGGCAACTCCCTGTCTGGTTGGCGGCTGCGTGGGCCATGAGCCTGAGCATGTTGGGCTTGGTGGTTGTGCCCATGCTGTTTGTGCATTTGCCCAACCCCGCCATGGCCGGGCAAATGGCGGCCAAGTTGTTCAGCGCCCAGACATGGATCTCCGTGGCCTGTGGTGCGATGTTGCTGATTGCATTTCGGTCGAATCGGCGCCTGGTGCCCGTGGAGTTTGCGCAGGCTGCTACACTTTTTGTAGTGGGCGGCGTTCTCTTGGCACTCATGGTCGAACTGGCCATTGCCCCGCGCATCGTCGCGCGGGAGAACCTTGCCTTGTGGCACCGACTGGGCACCGGCCTGTTTGTGGTCCAGTGGATTTGCGCCTTGGTCGTCCTGCGCCAAATGGTCGCTGCACTGTCGGGCAGCAGCGATACAACGGACGCGCAGGCATAAAAAAACCGGAGCTTGAGGCTCCGGTTGTCAGTTTGTCTTTCGGTATCAGGTCTGGCTGCGTTTTTTGACGCTGGTCTGTGGCTTCGGCTTGGCGCGCTTGATATTGCCGCCGGGCGTGAGGCGCTGGTTGCCCAGAACACGCAGTGTCTTGACTTCGGGGCGGGTACCGGGACGGCCGAACTTCAACACCTTGAAGTCGCGGGGACCGGGCATGCGGTCTTCGTCAACCGCTTTTTCCTTGGTGGCCTTGGGGCGCCAGAGCACCAGCAATTTGCCGATGTGCTGGATGGGTGCAGCATTGAGCTCATCCGCCAGGGTTTTGAACATCTCGTCGCGGGCGACGCGGTCGTCCGAGAACACGCGGACTTTGATGAGTCCGTGGGCATTCAGGGCGGCGTCGATTTCTTTTTTTACGTTGGCAGTCAGGCCATCGCCACCGACCATAACAACAGGGTCAAGGTGGTGGGCTTCAGCGCGGTGATCTTTGCGCTGAGCGGGTGTCAATTGGATTTGAGGCATGTGGGTATTATCAACGCAATGAAAACGCAGAGCAAAAGTAACAAGCCCGATAACAAGGCCGGCAACAAAAAGGTCAATAAAGCGTGGTTACACGACCATATTAACGACCCCTATGTGAAATTGGCCAACAAAGAGGGCTACCGCGCGCGCGCGGCCTACAAGCTCAAAGAGATTGATGAAACCTTGCACTTGGTCAAACCGGGGCAGTTGGTGGTGGATCTGGGGTGCACCCCCGGTGCCTGGAGTCAGTACCTCCGCCGGCGCATGTCGCCTCAGGGGGCGGCGGCAGGGGCCCTGAACGGCACCTTGATCGGTTTGGACCTGCTTCCCATGGAGCCGATTGAAGGGGTGACCTTTATTCAAGGCGATTTCCGGGAGGCCGAAACTTTGACGCAGCTGGAGGCCGCGCTGGGCGGGCACAAGGCAGATCTGGTGGTCTCGGACATGGCGCCCAACCTGTCGGGCATTTCATCTGCGGACGCGGCCCGCATCGAGTACCTCGTTGAACTAGCCATCGAATTTGCCCAAAACCACATGAAACCCCAAGGCGCGCTCGTCGCCAAAGTGTTCCATGGCGGGAGCTACAACGCCGTGGTGCAAAAGTTCAAGGAGGCCTTCGTCACCGTGAAGCCCTTGAAACCCAAAGCATCAAGGGACCGGTCTTCTGAAACCTTCCTAGTTGGTATGGGCCTGAAGGGCTTTTGAGACTTAGTTGATCAAACCCATGCTATTTCCATGGATGTCCGCAAGCAAAAAAGTATGCGACATCCTTGAAAGGCCTAAAATGGTTGCCATGTATGCGGGGCAAGGGCCCTCGCGTCCTGAATGGAGCTTCGCTTGAATAATCAGTGGTTTTCTAAAGTTGCAGTTTGGTTGGTGATCGCCTTGGTGCTGTTCACCGTGTTCAAGCAATTTGATTCGCGCGCCTCTGCGTCTGGCATGGTCGGCTATTCCGACTTCCTGGAGCAGGTCCGCAACAACCAGATCAAAAGCGCCATCATCCAAGAGGGGCAGGGCGGTACAGAAATTCTGGCCATCACCTCTGATGACCGCAAAGTCCGCACGACAGCGACCTATCTCGACCGCGGCTTGGTCGGTGATCTGATTGCCAACAACGTCAAATTCGATGTCAAGCCCCGCGAAGAAGGCTCCCTGCTTATGACTTTGCTGGTCAGCTGGGGCCCCATGCTGCTGTTGATCGGCGTGTGGGTGTACTTCATGCGCCAGATGCAAGGTGGCGGCAAGGGCGGAGCTTTCAGCTTCGGCAAGAGCAAAGCCCGCTTGCTCGACGAAAACACCAACACCGTGACCTTCGCCGACGTGGCAGGTTGCGACGAAGCCAAAGAAGAAGTCAAGGAAGTGGTTGACTTCTTGAAGGACCCCAGCAAGTTTCAAAAGCTCGGTGGCCGTATTCCCCGCGGTTTGCTGCTGGTGGGCCCTCCCGGTACCGGTAAAACGCTGTTGGCCAAGTCGATCGCCGGTGAAGCCAAGGTGCCGTTCTTCAGCATCTCCGGTTCTGACTTTGTGGAAATGTTTGTCGGCGTGGGTGCATCCCGTGTGCGCGACATGTTCGAGAACGCCAAAAAGAACGCCCCTTGCATCATCTTTATCGATGAAATTGACGCCGTCGGCCGCCAACGTGGTGCCGGCTTGGGCGGTGGCAACGACGAGCGCGAACAAACTCTGAACCAGATGCTGGTGGAGATGGACGGCTTTGAGACCAATGTCGGCGTGATCGTGGTAGCTGCGACCAACCGCCCTGACATCTTGGATGCCGCTTTGCTGCGCCCCGGCCGTTTTGACCGCCAGGTGTATGTGACGCTGCCCGATATCCGTGGCCGTGAACAGATCCTGAACGTGCACATGCGCAAAGTGCCCTTGGGCCAGGATGTGAGCGCCAGCGTGATCGCCCGCGGCACCCCTGGCATGAGCGGTGCTGATCTTGCCAATTTGTGCAACGAAGCAGCCCTGATGGCCGCCCGCCGCAATGCGCGCTTGGTCGAAATGCAGGACTTCGAAAAGGCCAAGGACAAGATCATCATGGGACCTGAGCGCAAGTCCATGGTCATGCCCGAGGAAGAGCGCAAGAACACGGCCTACCACGAAGCGGGTCACGCCCTGATCGGCAAGATGCTGCCTAAGTGCGACCCGGTGCACAAAGTGACCATCATTCCCCGTGGCCGTGCCTTGGGTGTGACTATGAGCCTGCCTTCGCAAGACCGCTACTCCTATGACAGCGAATTCATGCTGAATCAAATCAGCATGCTGTTCGGTGGCCGTATCGCCGAAGAAGTGTTCATGAACCAAATGACCACCGGCGCGTCGAACGACTTTGAACGCGCAACCTCGATCGCCCGTGACATGGTGACCCGCTACGGTATGACCGACGCCTTGGGCCCGATGGTGTACGCCGAGAACGAGGGCGAAGTGTTTCTGGGTCGCAGCGTAACCAAGACCACCAGCATGAGTGAGCAAACCATGCAAAAGGTGGACTCTGAGGTTCGCCGCATCATCGATCAGCAATACACCTTGGCACGCAAGCTGATTGAAGACAACCAAGACAAGATGCACGCCATGGCCAAGGCCTTGCTGGAGTGGGAAACCATCGATAGCGACCAACTGGACGACATCATGGCCGGCCGCGAGCCCCGTCCTCCGAAGGACTGGACCCCTCGCACTCCGCCCAACAGCGGCGGTGGCGGTGGTGCAGCAGCAGTTGCTGCAGAACCAGCGCCGAACGCAGCGTAACTAAATCGCGTTTGTGTGAAAAACAGGGCCTTCGGGCCCTGTTTTCATTGGGGATAATGGTGTTCTATGCATTGGCAGACCTCCCGCTTTTCGATCGACCTCAGCCGTCCCCGTGTCATGGGGATTGTCAACGTCACCCCGGATTCGTTTTCGGACGGTGGTCAGCATGCCACCAGCTCTGCAGCCATGGCGCACTGCGAAGCGTTGCTCCGGGATGGGGCGGATATTCTCGATATCGGCGGCGAGTCCACCCGCCCGGGCGCGCCACCAGTGAGCTCGGAGGAAGAGCTTGCCCGGGTATTGCCGGTCATCCGCCATGCAGTGACTTTGGGCGTGCCGGTGTCGGTGGATACCTACAAGCCAGCGGTGATGCAGGCAGCGTTGGACTTGGGTGCAGACATCATCAACGACGTGTGGGCTTTGCGTTGGCGTGGTGATGCGAGCGGCAAGACTGGACGAGACGTGGTGGCGGCTCACCCAAACTGCGGGGTGTGCCTGATGCACATGCACCGTGATCCGCAGACCATGCAGTCGGCGCCGATGGCCGGTGATGTCGTTCCCCAAGTGCTCTCATTTTTGCAGCAGCTTGCGCTTGATTTAAAAGGGCTGGGAGTCGATTCGACGCGGATTTGTCTCGACCCGGGCATAGGCTTCGGCAAAACAGTGGCGCAGAATTTTTCACTGCTCGCGCGCCAGGCGGAGGCCGTGCCGCAAGGCTATGCGGTACTGGCGGGCTGGTCGCGCAAATCGTCCCTGGTGGCGGTAACCCAAACGGGTTCGTCGCATGGGGCAGGACTCGGTATCGAACAGCGCCTTGCACCTAGCGTGACGGCGGCGGTGCTGGCAGTCCAAAACGGCGCGCATGTGGTGCGGGTGCATGATGTGCGCGACACCATCAGCGGACTCCGGGTGCTGGCTGCCATGTGGTCAGAGCAGCGTCCGCGCGCGCTAGCCCGGGACCTCGATAGCTAGCGCATTCATTTTTCACTGGCATTTCTCAATGGCAAATGCCAGTGGCTGATTCATCAAACACAAAACCAACAGAAAGAACCTATGGGAAGAAGATATTTCGGCACTGACGGCATTCGCGGCACGGTGGGTCAAGCGCCCATTACCCCCGACTTCGTGTTGCGCCTGGCGCATGCAGTGGGCCATGTGCTCAAGGAAACCGAGGCGCGCCCCACGGTGCTCATCGGCAAGGACACCCGGATTTCCGGCTACATGCTGGAGAGTGCCCTGGAAAGCGGCTTTAACTCCGCAGGGGTCGACGTAGTGCTGCTGGGCCCGCTGCCCACCCCGGGGGTGGCCTACCTGACCCGCGCCCAGCGCGCGTCGTTGGGCGTGGTTATCAGCGCTAGCCACAACCCGTTTGCAGACAACGGCATCAAGTTCTTTAACGCCAAAGGCAGTAAATTGCCCGACGCTTGGGAGCTGGCTGTTGAGGCGGAACTCGAGAAACCCCCGGTGTGGGTGGACTCCGCCAGTCTGGGCAAAACCCGCCGCTTGGAAGACGCCGCCGGCCGCTACATCGAGTTTTGCAAAAGCACATTTGCCAATGACCTGACCTTGAAGGGCATGAAGCTCGTGGTCGATGCCGCACACGGTGCGGCGTATCACATTGCACCCAAGGTGTTCCACGAGTTGGGCGCTGAAGTCATTGCGATCGGCTGCACGCCCGATGGCTTGAACATCAACAAAGGTGTGGGCGCCACCCACCCCGAAGCGCTGGTGAAGGCGGTCCAAGAGCACAAGGCCGACTTCGGCATCGCGCTCGACGGCGACGCTGACCGCCTGCAACTGGTGGATGCCGATGGCCGCCTCTACAACGGGGACGAGTTGCTGTACCTGATGGCCGACGACCGCTTGGGCCGTGACGAGCATGTGCCCGGCGTAGTGGGCACGCTCATGACCAACATGGCGGTGGAAGTCGCCCTCAAGTCCCGCGGTGTGCAGTTTGTGCGTGCCAAGGTGGGCGACCGTTATGTGCTCGAAGAGCTGGAAAAGCACAAGTGGATCTTGGGTGGTGAAGGCTCGGGTCACCTATTGGCGCTGGACAAACACACCACCGGCGACGGCTTGGTGTCTGCCCTGCAGGTGCTGCAAGCCTGCGTCCGCAGCGGCAAAACCATGGCCGAGTTGTTGACCGGCGTCACGCTGTTTCCCCAGACCTTGATCAATGTGCGTCTGACGCCCGGCCAGGACTGGAAGAGCAACACCCGCATGGCTGAAGAAACCAAGGCTGCCGAAGCTGCGCTGGGCGACAGCGGCCGCGTGCTCATCCGCGCGAGCGGTACCGAACCTTTGGTGCGCGTGATGGTAGAGGCCCGCGATGCCACCATGGCGCAAAGCTGCGCGCAGCGCATTGCCGACACCTTGAAAGCCTGAGGCCATGAGCACAGCCATTCGAGTGACGCAGGCGGATTACGCCAACCCGGTGCATGCAGCGGCCTTGGTCATGTTGCTGGACGCTTATGCCAGCGACCCCATGGGCGGCGGCGAGCCCTTGAGCGACTTTGCCAAAGCGCACTTGGTGCCCTCGCTGGCTGCGCGCCCGCAGGCCTACAGCGTGCTGGCGTTTGCCTCTGCAGACGACTCGGTGCCCGTGGGCTTGGTGAATTGCATTGAAGGGTTTTCCACCTTCAAGTGCAAGCCTTTGGTCAATGTGCACGATGTGGCGGTGCTGGCGGGTTACCGCGGCCAGCGCATCGGTGAACAGATGTTAGCCTTGGCCGAGACTATCGCACGCGAGCGCGGCGCCTGTAAGCTGACGCTGGAAGTGCTCTCGGGTAACACCGGTGCCGAAAAGTTGTACCGCCGGGTGGGCTTTGCCTACTACGAGCTGGATCCTGCGATGGGGCAGGCCGGCTTCATGCAAAAGTGGCTGGACTGAGCGGCTCTGTGCTGAATTGACGAGGGCTCCCCATGTTCAAAATCTACTGGACCGACACCGAAGGTCAATCTCACGGCGCTGAAACCGCAGACTTGGTGCACGCCCTGCAAATCACCAAGGAAAAGCGCGATGCCGGCTACACCTTCGTGACCATGGCCAGCGAGAACCCGCAAAACGTAGGCAAGCAGGGCGTGGACGCCGTGGTGGACGGCAAAACCCCCGACGGCCAGGACTACGACTGGTCCAAAGCCGGCCGCGCGGGCAAGCCGCGCAGGGGCGACAAGGTCATCACGAACAAAGATCACTGACACCTCTGCTTTTTGCGCTGGATCATGAACCCTCTCATCGCCCTCTACACCCTCGCCAGCCTCACGCACTTCGCGCACAACGCGGAGTACATCGCGTTCTATCCCGGCTTGCCGGTGTGGATGACGCGGGAGTCGGTGTATCTGGCCTGGTTGGCGGTAGCGGGTGTGGGCGGGCTGTCCTTGATCGCCAGCCGGCTGGGCTGGTCGCGGTTGGCAGCGGTTTTGTTGGCCGCCTATGGCTTGTTGGGGGTGGACGGGCTCTTGCACTACACCCTGGCCCTGTGCTCGGAGCACACGCTGGTGACCAACCTCACCATCTGGGCGGAAGTGCTGCTGGGCGTGACACTGGCCTGTGCAGCGGCGCTGCGTTTGAAGCGACTGGGTTTCCGCACGGCAGCTGACAAGTTTTAAATAAAAAGTGCCTCTAGCGCTCGTGGAATATGCGCGAGCAGCTATTCTTTTGATAGCGTAGTCAACGCCCCCAGCGCAGTAAGGCCCACCGGCCGCTCGGCCATCCAGGGCACCACATAGCTGTGCTGTGACAGACCGTGGGAAATCCGGGCCATCTGTTTTACTTCCCCGGCCAGTCGTGCTGCCAATAGCGGATCGCGTGTGCCGGCAGCGGCCATGCTTTTGTTGATGACCCACGCATAGGGCTCAATCTTGGCGCGGCGCAGGTCGTCCTGCAGCGCGGCCGCTTGCGACACGGGCGTGATTTCGGGCAGCGTGACCAGCACAATTTTGGTGTGATCGGGGTCTTGCAGGCGCATCAGAGGAGTGACAAGGCGGCCGGGGTTGGCGTCGCCGTACTCACGCAGCATCTGGCGGTGATAAGCGCCGGTGGCGTCCATCAGCAGCAGGCTGTGGCCGGTGGGTGCAGTGTCCAGCACCACGAAGGCACTGCGCGCCTCATTCACGATGCGCGAGAACGCGTGGAACACGGCCACCTCTTCAGTGCAGGGCGACTGCAGGTCTTCGCGCAACAACGCAATGCCCTCAGCATCCAAGCCGGGTGACTTGGCCGCCATCACTTTGGCGATGTACTTTTCAGTCTCGGCCTTAGGGTCTATGCGGTCCACTTTCAGGCCAGGCAGTCTGCCGTCCACGGTCACTTGCAAGTGATCGGCGGGGTCGGTGGTGCTCAGGTGCACCGAGTGACCACGTTGCACCAAGCCCGCAGCGATGACAGCCGCGATCGTGGTTTTGCCCACGCCGCCTTTGCCCATGACCATGATGAGCCCACGCCCAGGGGCGGCGAGCGCATCGGTGAGCGCGCTGAGGGTGTGATCCGTGTAGGTGGGCGCGTGCTGGGCCGGGCCTGTGGCAGGTGCGGGAAGTGCTGATGCACTTGGTGCTGCGGTGTCGTCGCAGGACAGCAGCGCGCGCAGGGCGGGCAAGCCCACGGTGTCCAAGGCGCGCAGGGGAATGCGGTCTTGCGGCAGCGCCTGCAAATGTGCGGGGATGGCGGCCAGCGCTTCGGCTCCCAAGGCTTCAAAAGCCGTCGCCACCGCATCGCCCGCCACGCTGGCATGGAACACACCATTGATGGCCAGTCGCTGGTTGTGCAGCCCTAGGTCTTGTAGCTCCAGCGAGGTGCGCGCGGCCTCGGCAATCGCACCCACATCCGGCCGCGTGACCAGCACCACGGTGGTTTGCGCCGGGTCACTCAAGGTCTGCAGCGCTTGAGCAAAGCGCGCCTCCTGCATCTTGAGGCCCGAGTGCGGCCCGAGGCAGGACGCGCCCCGGTCGTTGTCTGCCAGAAAGCCAGTCCAGGCTTTGGGCAGGCTCAAGAGGCGCAGGGTGTGGCCGGTGGGCGCGGTGTCAAACACCACATGGTCATAGCCTGCAGCGTCGCCACTGAGCAGGTTGGCGAATTCGTCAAACGCGGCAATCTCGGTGGTGCAGGCACCGGACAACTGCTCTTGCACCTGGCTGCGCTCGGCCTCCGTACTGGTAGGGGCCATCTGCGCCAGCACCCGCGCGCGGTAGCTTTGGGCCGCGTTGTCGGGGTCGATGTTGAGCACCGACAAGCCGGGCACTCCGGGCACCGGCACCGGCGTGTTGGCCAGTGTGATGCCCAGCATCTCGTCCAGGTTGCTCGCCGCATCGGTGCTCACCAGCAGCACCTTTTTGCCGCTGTCTGCCAGTGCAATCGCGCAGGCGGTGGACAGCGAGGTTTTGCCCACGCCGCCCTTGCCGGTGAAGAACAGGTGGCGGGTGGGGTGCTGCAGGAGCTGAAGTGCGGTCATGGTTTACAGGCTACGCTGATTCACCCGCTTCATCAGTTGCTCAGCGCTCTCTTTGCGTTCGCTGTAGCGGTCCACCAGGTAGTCGGACGCATCGCGGGTGAGCAGGGTGAATTTCACCAGCTCTTCCATCACATCGACCACACGGTCAAAGTAGCTGGAGGGCTTCATGCGGTCGTCGTCGCCGAATTCCATAAACGCTTTGGCCACCGAGCTTTGGTTGGGGATGGTGACCATGCGCATCCAGCGGCCCAAGACGCGCATCTGGTTGACGGCGTTGAAGCTTTGCGAGCCGCCGCTCACCTGCATCACTGCCAGCGTCTTACCTTGGGTGGGGCGCACTGCGCCGCTGTTGAGTGGAATCCAGTCGATCTGCGCTTTCATGATGCCGGTCATGGCGCCATGCCGCTCGGGAGATGTCCAGACCATGCCTTCGCTCCACTGAGTCAGCTCGCGCAACTCTTGCACCTTGGGGTGGGTGTCGGGCGCGTCGTCGGGCAGGGGCAGGCCGCTGGGATTGAAGATGCGGGTCTCCGCCCCCATGGCTTGCAGCAGGCGGGCGGCTTCTTCGGTCAGCAGGCGGCTGAAGGACCGGTGCCGCAACGACCCATAGAGCAGCGCAATGCGCGGCGCATGGGTGGAGGGCGTTGGGCGCAGCGCGGCGGCATCCGGCAGGCGGAAGTGCGCAGCCTCCAACTGGGGCAGGGTGCTCAGCAAATCAGACACGTTGGCCCTTGTCGTTCACCACCGCTTCGCCGTCTTCCTTGGTGAAGGCAGCTTGCTGGGCCTGGGGCAGGATGTCCAGCACTAGCTCGGAGGGGCGGCAGAGGCGGGTGCCCAGGGGTGTTTCCACCACGGGGCGGTTGATGAGGATGGGGTGGGCCAGCATGAAGTCCAGCAGCTCGTCGTCGGTCCACTTTGCATTCGCCAAATCCAGCTCTGCAAAGGGCGTGCCTTTTTCGCGCAGCAGCTCGCGGGGGCCGGTGCCCATGGCGGCCAGCAGCTCTTGCAGGCGGGCTTTGGTGGGCGGGGTTTTCAGGTACTCAACGACAGTAGGTTCCACACCGCTGTTGCGGATCATGGCCAAAGTGTTGCGCGAGGTGCCGCAGGCGGTGTTGTGAAAAATGGTGATGCTCATACAGAAGTCTTTTGGGGGGAAAGTGCGTGGGCCAAGGCGACGCCGAGGGCCGCGCCCACGGTTTGCGCCAGCACAAAGCCGATAGCGCTGGCCGAGGCGATGCCGGCAAAGGTGTCGCTGAACATGCGGCCCATGACGGCCGCCGGGTTGGCAAACGAGGTGCTGGCAGTGAACCAGTAGGCCGCGCCGATGTAGCAGGCCACCAGCGCAGGGGCTTTGCCCTCGGGTGCGCGCAGGATGGTGAACAGCAACCCGCCTGTGGCCACGGCTTCGGCCACCCATTGACCCCAGCCGGTGAACTGGCCGGCAGCGTCCCAGCCGCCGCGCAGGTGGTGGCTGAAGTGCAGCAGGGGCAGCTCGAACATGGCGTTGGCCAGCGCTGCACCCGCCACGGCGCCGGAGAGTTGGGCTGCTATAAAAAGCGTAGCTGCTCGCGCACTATTGGCGTGCGCTAGCTGCCCTTTTGACCACATAACGAGCGTAACCAGCGGGTTGAAATGGGCGCCGCTCACGGGGCCCAGGCTTTCAATCAGCACGTAGAGCGCGAACACGGTGGCCAAGGTGTTGGCCAAGAGCGCCACGCCGTAGTTGCCGCCGCTCATGCGCTGGGCCATGATGCCGGAGCCGATCACTGCGCAGAGCAGGGCGGCGGTGCCTGCGAACTCGGCTAGTAGCTGTTTTGTTAGCGGCTGAGGGGAGGTCGCTGGTGCGCTGCGCCCGGGCGGCAGAGCGTTCTGCTCCGTGTCCCCCGCCCGCTTTGCGGGCTCCTCCTTGACCTGCGCAGATCGCACTGCCGCCCCGGCTTGGGTGCTCGCTTTTCGGCTCATTTTCAACTTCGCTTGGTCGCTCATGCTGTCGCCAGGTCTTTCGCGGTTTGCTGGAGGGTCATGGCTTCCAGCTTGTCGGCTGGCAGGTTGACCAGCAGGTCCAATCGGCGGCGGATGTCGTGCAGGGTGTGTTTGAAGGCTTCGGCCTTCTGTTCGTCGCTGCCATCATCCGCTGACGGATCGGCATAGCCCCAGTGGGCGGTGGCGGGTTTGAGCAGGGTTTGCAGGCCGATGGGGTTGGGTCGCTGGTTTTCGCGCGGGTTGCTGCCAGTCAAGATGCTGCGGGCCGAGTTGTGGGTGCACAGAAAAAGCACATTGATAGGTTTGGCAGACATGGTGGGTTCCTTGGTGAGTGGAAAGTGATGTGAAGTTTTTGCTATGAATTTAATAGCTGTTTGCGCAATATCTATGAGCGCTAGAGGCTGATTTAGCTCCGATACCGCTAGCAGGTGGTGCAAGCACCGGCTGTGGTGCTCACTTCGCAGCTAGCGCCTTGGCAGCAGTGCTCGGTCAGGTAGGCCAGCACCCCGTTCATCCGTGCGAAGTTGGCGCGGTAGATCAGGTTGCGGCCGCGTTGTTCGCTGTCAATCAGGCCGGAGTGGGCCAGTTCTTTGAGGTGAAACGACAAGCCGCTGGGTGTGGAGCCGAGTTGCTCGGCCAGCACGCCGGGGGTCAAGCCGTCTTGCCCGGCAACCACCAGTGCCTTGAATATGCGCAAGCGCTGGGCTTGGGCGAGGGCGGTCAAGGCCTTCAGGGTCAGGGCTTCGTCGGCAGTAGTTTCGGTGGCTTGGTTCATATTTCAATATTACTTGAAATATTGAACTAAAAGCCGTGACGGGTGGCATGTCACGAAAACTTCATGCAACTGCCACGGTCGGGTCACGGCGGTTTTCCACACTTCAGGCTCATTGAAACCGCACTCACAGAAGGGGAGAACAATGACACACCTCGCTGCCGCCCAGACGACACCCACCCTCGCTTCCCCCACCATTCAGGCCCCTGCCATCGCGGCAGTGATGTCGCCTGTCGCCCCGCTGGTCATCCGCAGCGCTGCGCCGCAAGAGCGCTCGGCCTCCGGCATTGAAGTGCAGTGGGCGCGCCACCAGGATGAAGTGCGCGCGGCCCAACGCCTGCGGTTTGATGTGTTTGCCGGTGAAATGGGCGCCCGCTTGAACACCCCATTGCCCGGCCACGATGTCGATTTGTTTGACAACTATTGCGAGCACTTGCTGGTGCGCGACCAGGCCACCGGCCAAGTGATTGGCACCTACCGCGTGCTGACGCCGACCCAGGCCAAGCGCGTGGGCAGCTTTTATAGCGATACCGAGTTCGATTTGACCCGCCTGCGCTCATTGCGGGAGCGCATGGTCGAGCTGGGGCGCAGCTGTGTGCACCCGGATCACCGCCATGGCGGCGTGATCATGGCGCTGTGGGGCGCATTGGCTGAGTTCATGGTGCGCAACCAGCTCGACACCATGATCGGCTGCGCCAGCATCCCGATGCTACACAACGGTGTGGTCAGTGGCGATGTGGCGGCCAGCATCTGGCGCCAAGTGCAGGCCACGCACCTGGCACCGATTGACTTCCATGTGCGCCCACGCCTGCCACTTCCGATCGAGCAACTCGACAGCACCCTCGATGTGGAGCCACCCGCACTGATCAAAGGCTACCTCCGCTTGGGCGCCAAGGTGCTGGGCGCTCCCGCCTGGGACCCGGATTTCAACACCGCTGATCTGCCGATGCTGATGCGCATTGCCGACCTGCCGGCCCGTTACCGCAAGCACTTTCTGGGGGCATGATGCGTAGCACCTTCGACGCCATGGGAGCCAACATCCACGGATTGGTGACAGGCGCCGAAGGCCCTGACACCGATGACGATGTGGGCCACCGCCGTTACCGCGCGGTGTTTGTGTCCGACATCCATCTCGGCACCGCGGGTTGCCAGGCCAAGCCGTTGCTGGATTTTTTGAAGCACCACCCCAGCGACCACCTGTACCTGGTGGGCGATATCATCGACGGCTGGCAGCTGCGCCGCCGCTGGTTCTGGCCGCAATCCCATAACGACGTGGTGCAAAAACTGCTGCGCCGCGCCCGCAAAGGCTGCCGGGTGGTGTTTATTCCCGGCAACCATGACGAGTTTGCCCGTGCATTCGTCGGGCAGCAGTTCGGCGGCATTGAGGTGCACGACGACACGGTGCACACCACCGCCGACGGCCGCAGGCTATGGGTCACCCACGGCGACTACTTTGACGCTGTCATTCAGCGCGCCAAGTGGCTGGCCTACACCGGCGACTACGCCTACGAATTCACCCTGCGGATGAACCGCCACTTGAACAACTTCCGAGCCCGGCTGGGGCTGCCGTATTGGTCACTCTCGGCCTACCTCAAACATAAGGTCAAGATGGCGCTGAACTACGTGACCGACTTTGAGAAAGCGGTCGCCCAAGAGGCCCGCAACCGCGGCCACGACGGAGTGGTGTGCGGCCATATCCACCGCGCCGAAATGCGCACCATCGACGGCACCTTGTATTGCAACGATGGCGATTGGGTGGAGAGCCGTACCGCCCTGGTCGAGCACCTTGATGGCCACCTGGAGCTGGTGCACTGGGGAACCCAGCCTGCACAGCCAGCGGCCGCTTTGCTGCCCGCCTCTTTGCAGGAAACCCACGCATGAAGCTGGTACTGGTGACCGATGCGTGGCTGCCGCAGGTCAATGGCGTAGTCACGACGCTTGTTGAATTGGTGCGCGAACTAGAGGCACTGGGCCACACCGTGCAAGTGATTCACCCCGGCCTGTTCCGCACCCGCCCGTGCCCCGGCTATGCGGGGATCGACATTGCGGTGCGTCCGGGCAAAACCCTGGCGGCCTCGCTGGATGCGTCGGGCGCAGATGCGATCCATCTGGCGACCGAGGGGCCCTTGGGCTGGGCTGCGCGCAGTTACTGCCGCAAACACCAACTGGCGTTCACCACCGCGTATCACACACGCTTCCCCGAGATATTGAAGGCGGCCTTGCATATTCCGCTGTGGATCGGCTACGCGCTGTTCAGGCACTTTCACAAACCGTCGTCCGGGGTGATGGTGCCGACTTCGAGCATGCTGCGCCTCCTGCACGGCAAGGGCTTTGGCCGCCTGCGCAGCTGGACCCACGGGGTCGACACGCGTTTGTTTCAATACGCCGAGACGTCGCAGCCGTATGCCGCGTGGGGTGCCTTGGCGCGCCCGGTTTCGCTATTTGTGGGGCGGGCGTCTTACGAGAAAAACATCGAGGCTTTTTTGAAGCTGGATGTCCCCGGTACCAAAGTTGTCTGCGGCGTCGGACCCCTAGAAAAAGACTTGCGCGAGCGCTACCCCACGGTCCGTTGGCTTGGGGTGTTGCCCCGGGCCGAGTTGGCGCAGGTGTATGCATCTGCGGATGTCTTTGTGATGCCGAGCCAGCACGAGACCTTTGGCCTGGTCATGCTCGAATCGATGGCCTGCGGGACACCGGTGGCGGCCTATCCGGTAGAGGGGCCGACTGAGGTGATTGGCGTGCCGGCCGAGGGCGGTGTGACCGATTCTGACCTGCACAAAGCGTGGTACCGTGCACTCAGTGTGCCGCGCCACGAGGCCCGCCAACGTGCCATGCAATTCAGCTGGTCCTATGCCAGTTTGATGTTCGCAGGCCACTTGGTGCCGGCCCGCCCGGGCGCGTCGTTTAAGACCGTGCGTACGGTGGAGCAGAATGTCATAAATGCGTCATCTGCGCAGTCAAGAATCTGACATCGATACGTCATCATTGAGACTTTATGTGGACATCTTTTCAGGATCGAGCCTCCCTGGCTGACCCTCGCCTGCTGGACCGGGATCTCAGCCTGCTGGCATTCAATGAACGGGTGTTGGACTGGGCGGTGCGCGAGGACGTACCGCTCTTGGAGCGCCTGCGTTTTCTGTGCATTGTGTCCAGCAACCTCGACGAATTTTTTGAGGTGCGGGCTGAACCGCATTTGAGCGCTGCGCAGGCCAAAGACAGCAAGGGCCAGTACTCGGTGGCCAGCTTCGAGCGCTTGGCCTTGGCCCTGCACCAGCTGGTGGAGCGCCAGTACACCCTGTACAACGAGCAACTGATGCCGGCGTTTGAAGCCTTAGGCATCCACATCTTGTCGCACGGCGAGCGCAACTCCGCCCAGCGGGCATGGGTGCAGCAGTACTTTGAGAAAGAAGTGCGCCCCTTGTTGATTCCGGTGGGGCTGGACCCGTCTCACCCGTTCCCGCAGGTGGCCAACAAATCGCTCAACTTTATTGTGCGACTCAAGGGCAAAGATGCCTTCGGCCGCGAGAACGACATCGCCATTGTGAAGGTGCCCCGGGTGTTGCCGAGGCTGATACGCCTGCCGGACAAACTGGCCGGCGGCAAGGCCTTGTTTGTGTCCTTGTCCAGCGTGATCCGCGCGCATTTGGCTGAGCTGTTCAGTGGCCGTGAGGTGTGGCAGTTTTCGCAGTTCCGGGTCACACGCCACTCGGATCTGGCGGTCGATGAAGACGACGTTCAAAACCTCCGCATGGCCTTGCGCCAGGGGCTGGAGCACCGGCATTACGGGCAGGCGGTCCGCCTCGAAGTGTCTGCCGGGTGCTCGGAGTATTTGTCAGAATTTTTGCTCAAGCAGTTCGGGCTGCCGGTGCGGTCGTTGTACCGGGTGCATGGCCCCGTCAATCTCGTGCGCTTGACGCAGCTGATTGACCTGGTGAACCGGCCGGACCTGTGCTTTGTGCCGTACGTGCCTAACTTTCCGGTGCAGATGCACCCCGGCCGCTCGGTGTTTGAGCAGCTGCAAGAGCGCGACATCCTGATCCACCAGCCCTATGAGAGTTTTGACGGCGTGTTGGCCTTCTTGCGCCAGGCGGTGCACGATCCCAAGGTGCTGGCTATCAAACAGACGATCTATCGCACCGGTGCCGATTCCGAGCTGATGGAGTTGCTGCGCGAGGCGGTGCGCAGGGGTAAAGAAGTCACCGTGGTGGTGGAGCTCAAGGCCCGCTTTGATGAAGAGGCCAACATCAACTGGGCGGAGATGCTGGAGTCCATCGGCGCGCAAGTGGTGTACGGGGTGGTGGGCCTCAAGACCCACGCCAAGATGATGCTGATCACCCGACGCGAGGGCAAGTCGCTCAAGCGTTATGGGCACCTGTCCACCGGCAACTACAACCCGCGCACAGCCGAGCTCTACACCGACATTAGCCACCTGACGGCCGATGCCGGCATCACGGCCGAAATGGACCAGGTCTTTGTGCATTTGGCCAGCCAGAGCAAACTGCCGCGCATGCGCCATTTGTGGATGGCGCCGTTCCACTTGCATCGCAATTTGATTGCCAAAATCGATGCGCTGGGTCGCGCCGCAGAGGCAGGCAAAGACACCCGTATCGTGGCCAAAATGAACTCCTTGACCGATGAGGCCTTGGTCCGCAGCCTGATTGCTGCGGGGCAGCAGGGCGTCAAGATCGATTTGATCGTGCGCGGAGCCTGCGTGCTGCCTGCGCAAGTGCCGGGGTATACCGACAACATCCGGGTGCGCTCGGTGATCGGGCGATTGCTTGAGCATTCGCGGGTGTTTTACTTCCGCCTGGAAGAGGCCGACGAGCTGTACCTCTCCAGCGCAGACTGGATGAACCGCAACATGGTCCGGCGCGTGGAGCTGGCGTGGCCGGTCACCGATGCCGGCCTGCGCCAGCGCCTGGTGGACGAGTGCCTGGTGGCCTATCTGCACGACGGTATCGATGCCTGGGACATGGGCGCAGACGGCGCCTATGCGCATGTCGCCCCCAAAGAGCATCAGCTAGCCCATGGGGCCCAACGGGCCTTGATGGAGCGCTACGGCCGCTTTGAAAAACGCTAGGGGAGAACCAAGCCATGGACTTGATTTTGTGGCGGCACGCAGAGGCCATTGATGTGGAGATGGTGGGTGACGACATGTTGCGCTCACTCACCAGCAAAGGGGAGAAGCAGGCCGCTCGCATGGCTGCTTGGCTGGACCGGCAATTGCCCGAAGGGGCCAAGATTTGGGCGAGTCCGGCATTGCGCACCGAGCAAACCGCCAAGGCCCTGCAACGGAAATTCAAAACCCATGCGGCCTTGGCCCCTTTGAGCGGGGTGGATGATTTGCTGGGGCTGGTGCAGTGGCCAAATGCCAAAGGCTGCATGGTCGTCATTGGCCACCAACCGACCTTGGGGCAAACCATTTCCAAGCTGCTGGGCTTGAGCGAGAGCGAGTGCGCCGTGAAGAAGGGCGCACTCTGGTGGCTACGCTACCGCGAGCGCGACGGCATCGGGCAAACCGTGGTGGTCACGGTTCAGTCGCCCGAGGTGTTGTAAAGCCTCCGCGAGGAGGCGCCACATCAGGCCTTTTTGCCTTTTGCAGGGCGGCCTGTTTTCAGGCTCGGCACCGCAGCCAGAGCGGCCTTGAGCGCGGCATCGGTGAATGCCGCAATCGCCTTCATGCCGGCGCGGACCAATTCGGTCTTTTTCACAGGCAAACCCATTTTGGCGGCCCGCAACTTCAAGGCGGCGAGCACGTCGTATTCATTTTTGGGGATGGTGAAGCTGTCGCGCACCATTTTTGGCTTCTTCGCTTTTTCGACCTTGGCTGCGACCGGTTTGGCCACTGTTTTTGCAGCGGGCTTGGCAATGGTCTTGGCTGCGGGCTTGGCGGCTGGTTTCGCCGCGGCTTTTACTGCAGGCTTGGTGACTGCGCTTTTGGCTTTTTCTGCGGGCTTGGCTGCAGCCTTCACCACGACTTTGGCTGCAGGCTTGGCGGCTGGCTTTGCAGTGGGCTTTGCCTCCGCCTTCTTGACAGGCTTGGCGGCTACCTTGCTCTTGGCTTGTGGTGCAGCTTTGGCTGCAGGCTTGCTGGCCGTGGTTTTGGCAGCGGTGGCTGCGCTGGGCGCAGGCGTTGTGGCAGCAGGCGCGGCTGCAGGGGCGGCAGCTGCCAAGGTGGTTTCAGGGGTGTGGGTAGGGGTCGCGGTATTGGACATGAAGGTCACTCCTTAAGTTAAACGGTATATATAGTTTATACCGTTTAAATTCTTTCAGAATTGTGTCATCCAGATGTCACGTTGGCTGGGCACACTGGCGTCCCTTTTGTCGTTTGGAAGCTCGCCATGTCATCAATTCCTTTGCGATTGGTTCAGGGCAGTGTGCCTAAAAGTAGCGGGCCAAGACCCCTCGAGGCGGTATTGCAGAACAAGTCGCTGTACCCGGTTTTTCAACCCATCGTCAAGCTCGACGACGGGTCGGTATATGCGCATGAGGCCTTGATACGCGGCCCGCAAGGCACCGCGCTTCACACCCCTGATGCCCTGCTGCGCGCCGCAGACGAGGAGGGCTTGGGCTATGAATTTGAAACTGCCTGCGTCAGATCCACGCTGCGCTCGTGGGGGCGCATGCGAACGGCCGGCCGCTTATTTGTGAACGTCAGTGCGGAAGCGCTGATTACCGCCTACGAGGGGCGCGGCCAGCAGGGTCTGCTGGAGTGGATCCAGGACTTCCATGTCACGCCCCGCATGCTCGTGCTCGAGATCACCGAGCATGAGCGGGTGGACAACATGGACCGTCTTGCAGAGGTGGTGCAAGAGGTCCGGGCTGCCGGATTGGCTCTGGCACTGGATGATTTCGGGGATGGCCGCTCCAGCTTGCGGCTCTGGTCACAGATCAAGCCCGAGGTGGTGAAAATCGACAAGTACTTCACCCGCAACATCAGTGCCCACGGCGACAAGCTAAAAACCATTCAGGCCCTGCAGCACATTGCCACCATCTTTGGTACTGCGCTGGTTGCAGAGGGCATTGAAACCGCAGAGGACCTGCGGGTGTTGCGCGATGTGGGCATTGAGTATGGCCAGGGCTATTTTCTGGGGCGGCCGGATGCCGTGCCCTTGCAGTGGCTGCCGGCACTGCCCAAACAGGTGTTGCAAGAGCGCCAGGTGGCGGTGTTTCCGGAGCTGGGTCGCTTGTCGCAGGGCGGGCATTTGCGCAGCCTGTCGCTGGTGCGCGCACCCACGGTGAGCCCTGAAACCCACAATGACGCGCTGGCCCGGATTTTTCTGGACAACAGTAATTTGCACGCGGTCGCGGTGGTGGAAGGGGAGCGCCCGGTGGGCATCATCAACCGCGCGCACTTCATGAACGAATACAGCAAGCTCTATTACCGCGAGGTGTGGGGCCGCAAGCCCTGTGTGGTGCACGCCAACATGGAGCCCCGCCTGATTGAGCGTGAACACAGCGTGGATGAGTTGGTCGGCATTCTGACCTCGCAGGATCAGCGCTACCTGAGCGACGGATTCATTGCCACAGACAATGGCCGCTATGTCGGGATCGGCACCGGCGACCAGCTGGTCCGCTCGGTCACCGAGACCCGGATCGAGGCAGCCCGCCACGCCAACCCCCTGACGTTTTTACCGGGCAACATTCCCATCACCCAGCACATCGAGCGCTTGTTGAAAAAGCAGGCGTGTTTTGTGGCGTGTTATGCCGATCTGAACCATTTCAAGCCATACAACGACTATTACGGGTACTGGCGGGGCGACGAGATGATCCGCCTTCTGGCGCGCATTGCCATGGAGCAGTGCGATGCCCAGCGCGACTTTTTGGGCCATGTGGGCGGCGACGACTTCATCCTGCTGTTTCAGAGCGAGGACTGGCGCGCTCGCTGTGAGCGCTTGGTCGCCGAGTTCGGAGAGCGCGCCCGGGCCTTGTTTGATGAAAACGCGCGTCAGGCGGGGGGCATTGAGGCGGAAGACAGGCACGGCGTGCGCCGCTTCTTTCCCTGCACCACCTTGTCGATCGGTGCGGTAGTGGTCGATGGCCACCAGTTCACCCGTGCGGAAGATGTGGCCAACCTGGCGGCCATGGCCAAGCATGACGCCAAGTTGTCCCCCACCGGGTTACACGAAACGGTGTTGACTTAAATCCCGCTGATGTGCAGGGTCCACGGGGCCTTTTGCCACGCCAGCTCTTCTTCTCTCAGAAGGTGCGCACTTTGGGGGTAGGCGACCGCCCAGCTGGTGCGGCAGGCCAAGTGCAGGCGATGTGTGCCTTGTGGGCCGGTGGTGAGCGCCATGCCCTTCAGGTCGGGGTCCCGCCGCGCATGGCACAAGATGACTGCCAAGCGCAGGCAAATCAGTTGCAGCACCAGATCGTCTTGGGACAGCACCGATTCCAGTTTGCGCAATTTGCCGCGGTGCCCCAGCACCAGCAAGCTCAGGCGGTGCATTTCTGAGAGCGAGAAGCCCGCAGCGTCTGCATTGTCCAAAATGTAGGCGCCGTGCTTGTGGTAATCGCTGTGGGCAATATGGCTGCCGATTTCATGGAGCTCAGCCGCCCAACCCAGCTTGCGCATCAAGCGCTCGGGGTCTGCGGTTTCATAGGTGCCCAGTACCTGTTTGAGCAGGTGTGTCGCCACTTTGCTGACCCGTGCGCTTTGCACCAAGTCCACGGAAAATTTGGTGGCCAGCCGCTGCACGCTCTTGGCGCGCAAGTCGCCATAGTCGCGGGCGCCGCCGGTCAGGTCGCAGATCAGGCCGTGGCGCAGGCCGCCGCTGGCTTGTTGCATCTCGGTAATGCCCAGCAGGCTGAAAATAGCCCGCATCACGCTCAAACCACCGCCGATGATGGCGCGGCGGTCTTCCCGCATGCCGGGCATGCGGACACGGTCTGCGCTTTGGGCGGCAATCAGGCGTTCGAGCAACCAGTCCAGACCCTCTTGTGTCAATACCCCTTCGGGCCAGCCGGCCGCAACCAGCACATCGCCGATAGCGCTTACGGTGCCCGCAGAGCCGTAGGCCGTTTCCCAGAGGTCGGGGTGATAGGCATCAAACGCCTCATCGAGGACCGCTTTGGCAGCGACCTCTGCAATCTCGAACGCCTTGGCGGTGAATTGCCCGTCCGGGAAATACCGTTTGGACCAGGCAATACTGCCGACCCGGTACGACTCCATGGTGCCGGGCGTCAGGCCTTGCCCCAAAATCAGCTCGGTCGAGCGGCCACCCACATCGATCACCAAGCGGCGCTCTGTGGTCACCGGCAGCATGTGCGCAACGCCTTGGTAGATCAGCCGGGCCTCTTCACGGCCGGAAATGACGTCGATCGGAAAGCCCAGTACTGCGTTGGCCTTCTCCAAAAACACATCGCGGTTGCGGGCCTCGCGCAAGGTTTGGGTGGCGACTGCCTTGACCTCGTGCGGCTTGAAGCCGGCCAGCCGCTCGCCAAAGCGGGCCAGGCATTCCCAACCCGCCTGCATGGCGGCCGGTGTGAGGTTGCGGTCTTCGTCGAGGCCGCCGCCCTGGCGTACGGTCTCTTTGAGGTATTCGGTGCGTTGAAATTCGCCGTGGTCTACCCGCCCGATTTCGAGCCTGAAGCTGTTGGACCCTAAGTCCACGGCAGCCAGGCGGTTTCCATTTGTCATGTGTGTGTCAGGTGAGAAGTTGTTCGGCTTAGATTGCATGGTACCCCCGCGGCAATCAGGGGCTTCGGCTTACCCCACTATTTTGCCGTCTGCGCCGAGCATGCTTTGGGTCACGAGCACGCTGGTGCGCTTGCGCGTGTCGGGGTTCAGGCGCAACCCGGCGAGATCGATGGCGTTTCGTTTGCCGAAGGCTAGCATGGCACTGTTACGGGTGATGTTGCCTTCCGCGCCCTGGAGCACCTCGGCGCAGTAACGTGCGGAAATAAACCCCGCCAGGCTTTGGGCGGTAGGCGGCTCGTCATACAGGCGCCCCATGGCGTCGCGGTAAGCCCGCACCAGCGGGAGGTTGCTATTGACGGGCGGCACACTTTGCGTGGAGATCACCGGGCTGAAGCGCGAAACGCCAAGCTGCTGCAGGGCAACGAGATTGACATCGGACATCGCGACGAGGTAGCGCTGGGCGGCCTGCTTTTCGATGCCCTGCGCAAACTGCGCCAGTTCGGGCGTGCCACCCAGAAAAATCAGAATCCGGGGGCTTTGGGCATTCAGGGTGCCTGCGAGCTTGTCGAGCGAGGTGCTGGGCGAATAAGTGTGCAATTTGAGTTGTAGCTCGGCGGCTGCACGGTCCATGTCCTCGCGGTACAGCGTCATTTCGAGGGGGCTGGCGTACACCGCACCGACTTGCTGCACACCCATGACGGCGAGAGACTTGATGGCATAGGCGATTTGCTCCTGGCGGGTCGCAAAAATGCCGAAGGTGTTGTCGCTGCCATCTCCCGGGTTGTGCAGCCAGGGCGCGACATGCGGGAGCTCGGGCATTTCGCGCCGCAGGATGGCGGCCAACTGCCCGGCTGTTTTGTCGCCCACGGTGCCCACTGCCGCGACACATTCGGGCATGGCCTTGAGGGTATCTGCCACTCCGCGCAGGGCTTTGGGGCTGCCATCCACTTCGAGGACCAGATGCCGCACCGGCTTGCCCCGCAGGCCGCCGCGGGCATTGAGGTCTTGCCACGCCGCACGCGAGCCCACCAAAAAGTCTTTGGACACGTCGATTTGTGTGGGCGACGTATCCACGATTTGCACCACGGTGGCTCCGGCCGCTGCTGGGCCCGCTTTGCCTGCCTGAGAAAACGCGGGTGCGGCACCCAAGGCGAAGCCGCTCCATGCGAGTTGACGAAGGGTGGTCCGGCGGGTTTGGCACAACGACGTGAGGGGCATGGTGTTTTTTGTAATGCTATAAAAATAATAGCTGCTAGCGCACTGCTTATGTGCGCTAGCAGCTGATTTGCCTGAAAGCGTGGAGAACTTACTTGGCGGGGGCAGGTGGCATCAGAACGGTGTCCACCACATGCACGACGCCGTTGGTCGCAGAAATGTCTGCGGTGGTGACGGTGGCTGTTTCCACGATCACAAAGGTGCCTGCTGTGGCGAGGGCCAGATTGGAGCCCTGCACGCTTTTGACGTTGCTGTTTTTGACGTCCGCGGCCATCAGTTTCCCGGGGACGACGTGGTAGGTGAGCACCGCCTTGAGCTTGTCAGGGCTGGCGGCCAGTTCGTCAAGGGTTTTGGCAGGAACCGCCTTGAAAGCCTCGTTGCTTGGCGCAAACACGGTGAAAGGGCCTGCGGACTTCAAGGTTTCGGTCAAGCCTGCTTTGGTGACCAGGCTGTTCAGGGTGCTGAGCTCGGGTGTGCGGGCAATCGTGTCGGCCACGTTGCTGGGCTGGGACACAGTGGCGCAGCCACTCAGAGCAGCGATCAGGGCCGCTGCGACCAAAAGAGAACGGCGGGGGTGTGCAAAAGCAGACATGGTGAACTCCAAGGTTGAAAGCGGCAAAGCGTAAGAATTTTTTATGACGGAAATATGACAAATTTGTGCAAAATGTCGCGTCCGATCGTGCTGCCGTCGCTTTGCGGAATGGCGTCACAAACCTGTCACAAAAGGTTCTTAAAGTTCAAGCTGTCTGAGTTTTCCCAAACCTGCTTTTAAAGGCTTCCCATGACAATGACTTTCCACCGAATCGCTCTGGCAGTCGCTGCCGGTACCCTGTTGACCTCCGCTGGCTTCGCTAGCGCCCAAGAAATCACCGGTGCTGGTGCGTCGTTTCCCGCGCCCATCTACGCCAAGTGGGCTTCGGACTACAACAAAGCCACAGGCGTGAAGGTGAACTACCAGTCCATCGGTTCCGGTGGTGGTATCAAGCAAATCGACTCCAAGACGGTGGATTTCGGCGCTTCTGACGCACCCCTGACCGACGAAGTCTTGAAGTCCAAGGGCCAGATGCAATTCCCCACCGTGTTGGGTGGTGTGGTTCCGGTGATCAACGTGAAGGGTATCGAGCCTGGCCAGTTGAAGCTGACAGGTCAAGTATTGGGTGACATCTACTTGGGCAAGGTTGCCAAGTGGAACGACCCCGCGATCAAAGCGCTGAACCCCAGCCTGAACCTGCCTGATGCACCGATCGCGCAAGTGCGCCGCGCAGACGGCTCCGGCACTACCTTCATTTTCACCAACTACCTGAGCAAGGTAAATGCGGAGTGGAAATCCAAGGTGGGTGAGGGTACAGCCGTGAACTGGCCCGTGGGTGCCGGTGGCAAGGGTAACGAAGGCGTTGCGGCATTTGTGGCCCGCTTGCCCAACTCCATGGGTTATGTCGAGTACTCGTACGTCAAGCAAAACAAGCTGAACTACGCGATCCTGCAAAACGCTGCTGGCAATTTCGTGCAGCCTGATGATGAGACTTTCAAGGCCGCTGCAGCCGGTGCTGACTGGGCCAAGAGCTTCTACCAAATCTTGACGAACCAGCCCGGCAAAGAGGCATGGCCTATCAGCGGCGCGACTTTCATCTTGATGCACCTCAAGCAAGACAAGCCTGCCAATGCAGCTGAAACCCTGAAGTTCTTCAACTGGGCCTATGCCAACGGTGGCAAATCCGCAGCGGATCTGGACTATGTGCCCATGCCTGCCCCCGTGATCGCCGCCATCCAGAAGTCCTGGGGTGAGATCAAAGACGGTGCTGGCAAGCCCATCGCGTTCAAGTAAGCCCCTGTTGAATCGATCCTGACGGAGGAAATCCCCATGTCATCTACACTCGTTCGTGGGGATTCCCCGAGTCAAACGATTGTTCAACCGCCTTCCCGCGCCATGACCACACCACCACCGATAAAGAGAGCCCGCTCAGGGCCCATGGCAGACCGTTTATTTGGCTATGCAGCCAAAGCGTCTGCGCTCATCACCCTGATTTTGCTAGTCGCTATTCTCGCCACCCTCACTATGAGTGCGTGGCCGGCCATCAGCAAATACGGCCTGTCTTTTCTGACCAGCACCACGTGGGATCCTGTGCAGGAAGACTTTGGCGGTCTGGTCATGATTTACGGCACCTTGGCGACCTCGCTAATTGCGCTCTTGATTGCGGTGCCGGTCAGTTTTGGCATTGCCCTGTTTCTGACAGAGTTGTCGCCCGCTTGGCTCAAGCGCCCGTTGGGTACCGCCATTGAGTTGTTGGCCGCAGTGCCATCGATCGTGTACGGCATGTGGGGTCTGCTGGTGTTTGGCCCGGTGCTCGCAACCTATGTGCAGCAGCCGATCCAGGCGATGACGGCAGGCGTACCCATTCTGGGCGCGTTTTTCTCGGGTCCGCCCGTTGGTATCGGCATTTTGTCGGCCGGCATCATCTTGGCCATCATGATCATCCCGTTCATCGCATCGGTGATGCGTGACGTGTTTGAAGTAACGCCGCCCATGCTCAAAGAGTCTGCGTACGGCTTGGGCGCAACGACTTGGGAGGTTGTCTCCAAGGTCGTGCTGCCCTACACCAAGACCGGCGTTATCGGCGGCATCATGCTGGGCTTGGGGCGTGCGATTGGTGAAACCATGGCGGTCACCTTTGTGATCGGCAACTTCAATCAGTTGGATTCTCTCAGCCTGTTCCAAGCAGCCAACAGTATTACCTCTGCACTCGCCAATGAGTTTGCGGAAGCCGGTGAGGGTCTCCACCAGGCCGCTCTGATGTACCTCGGCTTGGTGCTGTTCTTCATCACCTTTGTGATTCTGTCTTTGTCTAAAGTTCTTTTGGCGCAGTTGCGCAAATCGGAAGGTGCCAAGTCATGAGTGCCACACTCGCCCAAACCCGCTCCGCACGTTTTGCCCAACGCAAGCGCGTCAACGTGTTGGTCACTGGCCTGGCGCTGGCCGCCATGGCATTCGGACTGTTCTGGTTGTTCTGGATTTTGTGGGAAACCGTCCGCTTGGGTCTTGGTGGCTTGTCCATTGCCACGCTGACACAGATGACGCCCCCGCCCAATGAGGCCGGTGGCCTGGCCAACGCGATTTACGGCTCGTTCTTGATGGTGTTTCTCGCCACCTGCTTGGGTACGCCCATCGGTGTCATGGCCGGTATCTACCTCGTCGAATTTGACAGCAAGAGCTGGCTTGCCGCCACGGTGCGTTTTGTGAACGACATTCTGTTGTCCGCGCCCTCTATCGTGGTTGGTTTGTTCGTCTACGCAGTGGTGGTATCGCGGTTCAAATCGTTCTCAGGCTACGCTGGCATTTTGGCGCTGTCCCTGATCGTGATTCCGGTGGTGATCCGTACCACCGAGAACATGCTGCAACTGGTGCCTGCCGGTCTGCGCGAAGCGGCTTACGCTTTGGGTGCCCCGAAGTGGAAGGTGATCTTGAGCATCACCCTCAAGGCGGCCCGTGCCGGTGTGATTACCGGTGTGCTGCTGGCGGTGGCCCGTATTGCCGGTGAAACTGCACCGCTGTTGTTCACTGCGTTGAGTAACCAGTTTTGGACCTCGTCGCTCAGCGAACCCATGGCCAGCTTGCCGGTCACGATTTTCAAATTTGCCATGAGCCCGTATGAGAACTGGCAGCAACTCGCCTGGGCAGGGGTCTTCTTGATCACCCTGACTGTGCTCGGATTGAACATTCTGGCGCGGGTGCTGACCCGCTCCAAGGCCTGATGCGCGCAGCGCACTGACGTTTAAAGGATTACTTGTATGTTGAACACACCTAGCGCCCCGACCAAGTCCAAGATTTCCGTCAAGGACCTGAACTTCTATTACGGCAAGTTCCACGCCCTCAAGGGCATCAACATGGAAATCCCCGAGAAGCGCGTTACCGCCTTTATCGGCCCCTCCGGTTGTGGTAAGTCCACCCTGTTGCGGATTTTCAACCGCATGTTCGAGTTGTATCCCGAGCAACGCGCTGAAGGTCAAATCTTGCTGGACGGCGAGAACCTGCTGACCAGCAAAGAAGACGTGGCCTTGTTGCGTGCCAAGGTTGGGATGGTGTTCCAGAAGCCGACTCCGTTCCCGATGTCGATTTACGACAACATTGCCTTCGGCGTGAAGTTGTTCGAAAAGCTCAGCGCGACCGATATGGAAGAACGCGTGGAGTGGGCGCTGCGCAAGTCGGCCTTGTGGACTGAAGTGAAAGACAAGTTGCACCAGAGTGGCTCCAGCTTGTCGGGCGGCCAACAGCAGCGCTTGTGTATCGCCCGCGGTATCGCCATCAAGCCCGAGGTCTTGTTGCTCGATGAGCCTTGCTCGGCGCTCGATCCGATCTCGACGGCGAAAGTGGAAGAGTTGATCGTCGAACTCAAGAACGATTACACCGTCCTGATCGTGACCCACAACATGCAGCAGGCTGCGCGTTGTAGCGACTACACCGCTTACATGTACCTGGGCGATCTGGTGGAGTTCGGGCCGACAGAACAGATGTTCTTCAAGCCGACACGCAAAGAAACAGAAGACTACATCACCGGCCGTTTCGGCTAAGCAAGGAGTGGACGATATGCCCGATAAACATCTTTCTACGCAGTTCGACAGTGAACTGACTTCGGTTTCCTCGCAGGTGATGGAGCTTGGTGGCTTGGTGGAGTCACAAATTCGCCAGGCGATTTACGCCCTCTCCCAGTTCAGCGTGGAAGTCGCCGATGAGGTGACTGCACGCGAGGCGCGCGTCAATGCGATGGAGTTGGAGATTGACCGCGACTTGTCGAGCATCATTGCTCGTCGCCAGCCGACCGCCCGTGATTTGCGCCTGTTGATTGCGATTTCCAAAACGACCGCCAATCTGGAACGTGTCGGTGACGAGGCGGAAAAAATCGCCCGCATGGTGCGCTCCATCATCCACAGCGGTGCACCACGCTCCCTGCCATCGTTGGAGTTGCGGGTGGCTGCCGATTTGGCCTCCGGCCTGCTCAACAAGGCGTTGGACGCATTTGCGCGCTTGGATGTGAACGCTGCGGTATCGATTCTCAAAGAGGATGACCTGATCGATGCGGAGTTTGACGGCTTCGTCCGCAAGCTGGTGACCTACATGATGGAAGATCCCCGCATGATTTCGCCAAGCCTTGACTTGCTGTTCCTGGCCAAAGCCATTGAGCGCATCGGTGACCATTCCAAAAACATCGCGGAGTTCATCATTTATGTGGTGAAGGGCGAGGATGTGCGCCACTCCACCATGGAGAAAATCGAGTCGGTCGTGAAATGAAAAATATGCCCGCCGTGCTGGTGGTCGAGGACGAGTCGGCCATCGCTGAATTGATCGCCGTCAACCTGCGACATAACGGGTTCCGCCCGCGATGGGCCATGGACAGTGACTCTGCTCAGCGCGAGATCGATGACGGAGTCCCTGATCTGATTTTGCTGGACTGGATGCTCCCCGGCGAAAGTGGCTTGGTGCTGGCCAAACGCTGGCGCGCAGATCCCCGGACCAAAGAAGTACCCATCATCATGCTGACCGCGCGTGGCGATGAGGCGGACCGGGTTGCCGGTTTGGATGCGGGTGCCGACGATTACATTGCCAAGCCGTTTTCGACCAAAGAGTTGTTGGCGCGGGTCCGTGCAGTGTTGCGTCGTCGTGCTCCCGAAAGCACCGGCGAGGCGCTGACGATCGCGGGCTTGACCCTCGATTCATCGACCCACCGTGTGTCTTTTGAGGGCGCGGCGCTCAAGCTTGGACCCACAGAGTTCAAACTGCTGCATTACCTGATGGGACATGCCGAGCGGGTGCATAGCCGTGCTCAGTTATTGGACAACGTGTGGGGCGATCACGTCTATATTGAAGAGCGCACGGTAGACGTCCATGTGAAGCGTCTCCGGGAAGCCTTGTCCCATGCCGGCGTGATGGTGGAGACGGTGCGGGGTGCCGGCTATCGTTTGACGGCCAAGCCTGCGATGCCGATTGTTTCTTCTCAACCCTCAGCCGATCGCGCCAGCGCCTGAGGCTTCACGGTTTCTGCATGTTTCTTCGTTTCGTTTCTTTCCTGTTATTGCAGGGATTGGGTGGTGTCGCCGGTTATTTTCTCGTCCAACGGTTCGAGCCGCTCTGGGGGGCTTTGGCCGGGGCGCTTGCAGGTGGGTTCCTATGGATGCTCTTGGACTCTGCACGCGGTTTTCGCTTGATGCGGTGGTTGCAGGCGGGGGAATCGACCGAGCTGCATTTGGGTTTTGGCTTTTGGGGCGAAGTCGCGGACCGTACGCGCCGGCAAATGCGCTCGCGGGAGCGCCGGGTCGCCGAGGGCGACACCAAGTTGCAGGACTTTCTGGCTGCACTGCAAGCCTCTCCCAACGGGGTGGTGTTGTTGGACGCATCGGGCCGTATCGAGTGGTTTAACCAGATGGCGGGGCAACACTTCGGTTTTGACGCGCGCCGGGACATGCTCCAGCACTTTGGTAATCTGGTGCGAGACCCAGGCTTTGCCAGTTATTACGCGGGTCAAGAATTCAGCCACGGGCTGGTGATGCCTGGTCGGGAAAACACCGGGTCCAAGCCTGTTCAGCTCTCCGTGCATTTGCACCCCTACGGTGAAGGTCGCAATCTGCTGTTGTCACGCGACATCACCGCCTTGGAGCAAGCCGAGGCTATGCGCCGTGATTTTGTGGCGAACGTTTCGCACGAGATCCGCACCCCGCTGACTGTATTGGCAGGTTTTGTAGAAACGCTGCAGACGTTGCCCCTGGATGAGACTGAGCAAGGCAAGTACCTCGGCTTGATGTCGCAGCAGGCTTCGCGCATGCAAAGTCTGGTGGACGATTTACTCACCCTGTCCCGCCTGGAAGGAAGCCCCGCACCCTCTGGTGCGGATCTGGTCGACATGGTGCAGCTCCTGCAGCAGTGCAAGCAGGAAGCCCACAATTTGTCGGTATTGCTATGGGGCAGAGCCCAGGATATCCAGTTCACGGTTGCAGATGCAGTGGCCGTGACAGGGTCTGCCACCGAGATTCACAGCGCGGTGTTCAACTTGATCGGCAATGCGATCCGATATACCCCGGCAGACAAGTCGATCGTGGTGCAATGGCGCAAAACCGGTGACGGGGAAGCCGAGCTGTCGGTGCAAGACACCGGGCCGGGCATTGCCCCTGAGCATCTGCCTCGCCTGACTGAACGTTTCTACCGGGTGGACCGGAGCCGTTCCAGGGATACTGGCGGCACGGGGCTCGGCTTGGCTATTGTGAAACATGTGGCCCAGCGGCATGGCGCAGAACTCTTGATTGAGAGCGTGCCGGGCCGTGGTTCTACATTTCGATTGCGATTCAAGGCGGCCCGCTTACGCATGTATTGAGCCGGGCCCCGCTCTGGGGGGTCAATGCCGTTTCAAGATCCAGAACATCTCGGAACCTGCCACTGGGTGCTGTACCAAGGTGTGGGCTCCCCAAATAGTGCGATCAACGCCTGCGGGCATTTCTGAGTTTCGGGCGGGTTCGGTCAACATCCATTGACAGGTTTTGGTGGTGTTGACCGGTTGGAGATCGATGCCACCATACCAACCCAGGGCGGCGGTTTGCGCTGGGTCCAGGTTCAAGACGATGGCACATTCCCCAGCCTGTATCGTGGCCCGCGTCTGCTTCACCATCGTCTTGGCACTTTGCGCATAGTCGAGCAATGGCATCCAGAGCGTCATCAGCAGCAGCCAGCACAGGGATGCGCCGCTTGCTGGCAGGACGAGACTTTTCCAGATGGCCGCACGGTGCCTGCCGGCGCGCCACCGCACCAACCAACCCCAAGCCAAGGTAGCCAACACGGCGAAAGCAAAGGGCAGGATCTGGAACTCGGCGTCAAAGCCGGGCGCTAACCGGGCCACATTGGCGGCCGGTTGCGGCGGAGTACCTGTTTGCATCGCGATCCACACGACCCAGATCACAATACCGCAGCCGGTAAAGAACAAGAGGGTGAACCAATCAATCAGGGCGGCGACCTGGCGCCGCAGGGTGGGTAATGCGAATGCCGCCATCGCCGCAAAAGCCGGCAATGCCAGCAGCAGCGTCCGGTCGGGTGCGCCGGAGAGCAACATGGTTCCCACGCTGGTCACAATAAACCAGGCTGGCAAAGACAAATGGCGGCTAATGTTCAAGTTGAACAGGTGCTTGCGCCAGCGCCACGCGCTGTAGAGCGCCAAAGGCCATGCGGGCCAGGTAAACCAAAGCAGCAGCTGGATATGGCCGTTCCAGTAGTCCCACGTCAGGGTGGGCCACTCGACTTTCCACACCCACAAGCCCAGAATTCTTGCGATCCAAGCGACTGCAAGGGCCATCACCAGCAACAGGGCTGCGTCCAAAGTCTGATGGCGCAGCGGGTTGCCTTCATCATTTGCAGAGCGACGGTCCACGCCGTGGATGCAAGCGCCGCCCACTCCAAACATCAGGGCGAGCGCCGGTGCTCCGCTCAAGCTCATGCCGAGCATCCCCAGTCCCGCGCAGACCAAGGGCGCGGTCCGATGGTAGGGCAAAGCACTGAGCGCATAAAACAAGAGCGCACTGAACCCCAACTGGGCCAAAGCAGGGGTGGTCTCGTGGCTGAGCTGCGCAAGCCCCAGCGAAGCCATAAAGGCGAGTAAACCGCCATCTGCCATGGCGCGGGCATAGTCGGTGGGGTGGGCCTCGCCGCCAAAGGCGAAAGCCACCGGTTGGGCTGCAGGTGTGCGGGCGAGGTAATAACTGCCGTACCAGGTGCTGACAAAGGCCAGTGTCAGCAACAGAATAAATGGAATACGGACCCAAAAATCCGAGTTGGCGCCGGGCGGGGCGAGCTGTAGTGCCCATGCGCCCAACCAATAGGGCAGCAACGAGGGGAAGTCAGGGGCAACTCCCAGCATCGTGGGGTGCCACCAGGATGCTTCGCCACGGCTCAGGGCGGCCATAAAGCCCAGTGCACTGAGGTCTGCGCTGCGCCATGCATCCCGACCGATGAAGCCGGCTGCAATGAACCCAAGACAAAGCAGCAGCAAAGCAAGGCGAGGGAGGCGCCTGACAGAGGTTTGCGCCACGATAGCAGGTGTCGGATGGTTCACGCGGATCTTGAGAGGTTGAGAACAATGATCAAAAAAAAAGCAGCCCGGATGTCCGTGCTGCTTTTATACCAACCCAGGCCAAAGCCTGAACGGCGATTACTTCGCTGCGGTCTTGCCGAAACGGTTGCGGAACCGTTCCACGCGTCCACCCATGTTGTCCACCGACTTTTGGGTGCCGGTGTAGAAGGGGTGGGATTCGCTGGTGGTATCGAGCTTGAAGAGGGGCAGCTTACGGCCGTCTTCCATGTCGATCATTTCCTTGGTGTTTGCGCAAGAGCGTGTCACGAACTTGAAGCCGTTGGACATGTCCTGGAAGCAAACTTCGCGGTAGTTGGGGTGAATGCCTTCTTTCATACTCTTCTCCATCAGTTGCGCTAGCCGCGCCGGTCCTTGCGCAAACCCTGCGCAATATAAAAACTCGGCGTACTTGTCGCGAAAACCCTCAATTATAACCTATCGATTTCAGCCGCCCCGACGCATCATGTCGAAGAACTCGCTGTTGTTCTTGGTGGCCCGCATTTGCTTGAGTACCATCTCCATGGATTCGATTTCATCCATGTTGTAGAGGAACTGGCGCAGGATGCGGGTTTTTTGCAGAATTTCCGGTTGCAACAGCAATTCTTCACGGCGGGTACCGCTGCGGTTGAGTTGGATGGACGGGAAAATCCGCTTCTCATAGAGGCGACGGTCCAGGTGCACTTCGCTATTGCCTGTGCCCTTGAACTCTTCAAAAATCACTTCGTCCATGCGGCTGCCGGTATCGATCAGCGCAGTGGCAATGATGGTGAGCGAGCCGCCTTCTTCTACGTTACGGGCGGCACCGAGGAAGCGCTTGGGGCGTTGCAACGCGTTGGCATCGACACCGCCGGTCAACACTTTGCCGGAGGAGGGCACCACGTTGTTGTAGGCGCGGGCCAGTCGGGTGATGGAGTCCAGCAGGATGACCACATCCTTTTTCAATTCCACCAGGCGTTTGGCACGCTCGATCACCATTTCGGCCACGTGTACGTGGCGTGCAGCGGGTTCGTCGAACGTGGAGGCAATCACCTCGCCCTTGACGGTGCGCTGCATTTCGGTCACTTCTTCAGGGCGCTCATCTACCAGCAAGACCATCATGTGGCTGTCAGGGTAGTTGGCAGAAATGGCGTGGGCGATGTGCTGCATCATCACGGTCTTGCCGCTCTTGGGCGGTGCGACCAGCAAAGCGCGCTGGCCTTTGCCGATAGGCGCAATGATGTCGATCACGCGGCCGGTGATGTTTTCGTCGGTCTTGAGGCCATCCTGCTCCAGGCGCATCTGCACCTTCGGGAACAAGGGCGTCAAGTTTTCAAACATGACTTTGTGCTTGTTGCCTTCAGGGGGGCCGCCGTTGACCTTGTCGAGCTTGTTGAGTGCAAAGTAGCGCTCGCCATCTTTGGGGGTGCGCACTTCGCCTTCAATCATGTCACCTGTGTGCAGGTTGAAACGACGTACTTGGCTGGGGCTGATGTAGATGTCGTCGGTGCTGGCGGTGTAGCTGGTGTCCGGGCTGCGCAGGAAGCCGAAGCCGTCCGGGAGAATTTCCAAAACACCGTCGGCAATGATTTGCTCGCCGGCACGCGCCCGCTTCTTGATGATCGCGAACATCAACTCCTGCTTGCGCATGCGGCCCGTGTTTTCGATCTCAAGTTCTTCAGCTTGCTTGAGCACTTCAGACACGTGCAGTGCTTTAAGTTCGTTTAAATGCATGGAGTGGGTCCCGTCAGGGCGTTAACCGGAAATCGGCAAAAAACCAGAGTGGTCTAAAAATTCAGGGGAGTGGGGATTGAGGCAAGACCGTGAGCTTGGCCTCGGTGTCCTGAGCCTGATCTGGCTGACCGCCTTCAATCTGGCGGGTGGACACAATGATTATGACAGGAAATTGCAACCGCACTGCAGCGGCGCGGTTGCAATGGTTTATGGGCGGATCAGGCCAGTTGCTGGTCGATGAAGGCAATGAGCTGCGCCTTGCTCAACGCACCGACCTTGGTGGCAGCCAATTGGCCGTCCTTGAACAGCATCAAGGTGGGGATGCCGCGGATGCCGAATTTGGCAGGAATGTCGCGGTTTTCGTCCACATTCATCTTGGCGATCTGGAGCTTGCCTTCGTAGGCGGCAGACACCTCATCGAGAATCGGGGCGATCATTTTGCAGGGGCCGCACCACTCTGCCCAGTAGTCCACCAAGATGGGTTGTGCAGATTGCAGAACGTCGGCTTCGAAAGTCGCGTCTGTGACGTGTTTGATGAGTTCGCTAGCCATGGAGATTCCTTTGGAAGAGTGCTAATGCAGCTAAAGTTGCGGCATTGTGACAGAAACCAAGCCCCCCCATGATGCCCCGCCGGCTATCGAATCCATAGCCAAAAACGATGCAGCCCGTGGGCTGCGGGCCTTTTCGTATCCACCGTCCCATCCGGCTATGGCCCTGTGGTGCGCGCCTGAGACGGGCTTGTTGGACCGACTCGCCATCTGGATGCAGGCCTGCAGCGCCCACCCCGGCCGCACGCTGGTGTTGCTACCTTATGCCCAGCTCTTGCCGCTCGCGCGGCGCTTGTGGTCTGACCGCTATCCCCAAGGCTTTGCGCCCCGGTTTGAGACCACATCGAACTGGCTGGCCTCTTTGGGCGTTGCTGAGCTGCAAGCCACCGATATCAGCCACGACATGGCGCTCGACAGCCTGACCGCCCAGCAGCTCTTGGTCCACAGCGGGATGGCCGACCGCGCGTCTTTGGCGGGCTTGCTGGCCCAGACCGCCCAGCAGCTGGCCCCCTGGGCGGCGGCTGCGGGCCCGCAGGGGCGATCGGCCTGGGCCGCCAGTGCCCGCAGCGCGGTCGGTATCGGTATGGAGTCCCAGGCCGTGGCCTGGGAGGCACAGGTCATGCGGGTGGCCGTCGAGTGGGCCGCCGTGTCGGCCTACAACACCGATGGGCTGTTTGCCCCGGGCGTTCTGGAGCCCTGGGACGCGGTGGCTTGGGTCCAGGGCATTTCAGCCGACCCCTTGGCGGCCGCCTTGCAGGCGCATTGGGGCGACAAAGCGCAGCTTTTCCGGCTGGACGAATCGATCCACGACGAGGCGGCTCAAGGTAGCGCGATACCGCAGGCCGACAGCCTGTGGCAGCTGCATGCCTGTGCCGATGCAGAAGACGAGGCCCAGCGCGCAGCGGCGTGTGCAGTGGCTCACGTGTTAGCCGATCGCTACCCCGTTGCCCTGGTGTCGTCTGACCGGGCCTTGACCCGCCGCATGCGCGCCATGTTGGAGGCGGCTGGCATTGCCATGCGTGATGAAAACGGTTGGAAGCTCTCCACCAGCCTGGCCGGCGCCGGGCTGATGGCATTGTTGCGCGCAGCGGCCTGGAATGCCAGCACGGACGAGGTGCTGAATGCATTCAAGCTCGCCCCCGCCTTTGCCCCGGAGATGCCCGCGCTGGAGCAGGTGCTGCGCCGCGCCCAAATACGCGACTGGCGGCACGCGGTGAACTGCCCGCCGGTGCAAAAAGTACCGGCATTGCACGGCTTGTGCAGCCGTATCGAAGCGGTGCGCAGCACCTTGTCGGGCAGCCGCCCCTTGCCGGCCTGGCTGGCCGCACTGCAGGCAGCGCTGCACGCCACCGACGCGTGGAACGCGCTGCAAGCCGATGAAGCGGGCGCCGTCATGCTGGCCGCCCTGCGCTTGCTACCTGCGCAGCCGCAGGCGTGGGCCGATTATCTGGATGCCGCCTTGTGGGCGGGCACCCGTTTGGATGCCAGCGACTTCACCGCTTGGGTGAATCAGGTGTTGGAGTCGCAAAGTTTTCAGCCGGCATACCCTGATGAAGAGCAGGTGGTCATTCTCCCCATGAGCCAGATGCTGGCGCGCCCGTTTGCCGCCGTAGTGTTGGCCGGCTGCGACGAGGTGCGCTTGAACCCTTCCCCCGAGCCGCCCGGGGTCTGGACACCTGCACAGCGCGAGGCTTTGGGCTTACCCTCCCGCGCAGTGTTGGAAGCCCGTCTGCGCGCTGCTTGGTGGCAGGCTTTGCGGGCGCCGGTGTGTGATGTGCTCTGGCGCACGAGTGACGACGCCGGCGAGCACATGGCACCCAGCGCGCTGGTGCAGTGCTTGTCATGGGCAGGCGAGGGGGCAGCCATTACTGCCAGCGACCCCCGGCTCGACCAGCGAATCGCCTTGGCGCCCTTGTTGCCCCCGCAACCCCAAGGGCAAGCCCTGTCTTTGAAGCAACTGTCGGCCAGCGCCTATGAAGACATGCGCACCTGCCCCTACCGGTTTTTCGCCTTGCGCCAATTGGGTTTGAGTTCGGTTGATGAGCTGGAGGCCGAGGTCGACAAGCGCGACTTCGGCGTCTGGCTGCACGCGGTGTTGGCGGCCTTTCACGCTGAATTGCAGGCTGCTCCCACCAGCGATCCAGTGCAGCGCAGCGCCCTGCTGCAGTTGGCCGCAGATGCGGTGACCGCATCGATGGACCTCCCGGACGGCGAGTTCTTGCCCTTTGCGGCCGCTTGGCCTGCTGTGCGCGATGGCTACCTCGTCTGGTTGCGCAAACACGAGGGCCAAGGCTGGGTGTTTGCAAGCGGTGAGACCTCGCACTCCCAGGCCGTGGGGCCGGTCACCCTGGCGGGGCGCATTGACCGCACCGATACCGGGCCGGAGGGCACTATGTGCGTGCTGGATTACAAAACCGAACCCTTGGGGAAAACGAGGGAGCGGGTGAAGAACCCGATGGAGGACACGCAAATCGCCTTCTACGCCGCCCTGCTGCCGCACGACACGGTGCATGCGGCCTACATCAATATCGGCGAGCGCGAGGGTACGCAGCCCCAAGTGCAGACCCATATTGTGGAAGCGCGCGATGCCTTGATCGAAGGCATTGCCCATGACATGCAGCGGGTGGCCGAGGGCCATGCGCTGCCGGCTCTGGGCGATGGCCCGGCCTGTGACTATTGCCAGGCACGTGGCCTGTGTCGCAAAGATTTTTGGAGTCCCTTATGACGGCGCGGATGGATGCAGCCTACGAAATCAATGGCCGCCACGTCGACCGGGCTGACTTTTATGCGGTGGCTTGCGACCCGCGACGCAGCGTGGCAGTCGAGGCCTGTGCCGGTGCCGGCAAGACCTGGATGCTGGTGTCGCGCATGGTGCGTGCCTTGTTGGATGGGGCCGCCCCGCACGAGATTCTGGCGATTACCTTTACCAAAAAAGCGGCCGGTGAAATGCGCGAGCGCTTGCAGGAGTGGCTGCGCGACTTCGCGCAGGCGGACGACGCCACCTTGCGCCGCGAGCTGCAGCTGCGCGGCGTCCGCACCGAAATCACCGAGGCCCAGCTCCAGACCCTGCGTGGCCTGCACGCGGCGCTGCTGACCACCGGCCGGCCGGTGCAGGTGCGCACCTTCCACAGCTGGTTCGCCGCTTTGTTGCGCAGCGCCCCTCTGGGCTTGCTGCACCAGCTGGGCTTGCCCACCACCTACGAGCTGCTGGAGAACGATGCCAAAGCCATTGCCCAGGTATGGCGCAGGTTCCATACCCGGATTGCGCAAGACCAGGCAGCGCGCGCCGACTACCTCGACGCCGTTGCCGTCTACGGCAGGCACGGCACCCTGAAGGCCCTGGAGGCCGCCATCCATAAGCGCACCGAGTTTGCCTTGGCAGATGCGCAGGGCGTGGTCGATGCGTCGGTGGCGCATTTCACAGTGCAGTTCCCGGCCATGGCCGCGTGGGCGCACCCCGATGACCGGCTCCAGAGCGAGCCGGTGCAGGCCCTGCTCTGGGCGAGCGCCAAAGCCTTGGGCGGGAGTACGCTCAAAACCTGTGTGGAAGCCGGTGCAGTGCTGGAGCTGGCGCTCAGCGCCGCAGATACCGCGGGCATCTACAAGGCCCTGTTTACCGAGAGCGGGAGCCCACGCAAGCTCAGTGAAAAAGTCGTGGGCATCGCCACCGTGCGGGAGGCCCAGGCCCTGCTGGCCGACACCCGGGCTGCGCTGGAACAGCACCAGGCCTGGCTGCACCAGCAGCGCATGGCCCGCCTCAGCCGCGGGCTGCTGCAAGACTATGCGGCGCTCAAGCGCGAGCGCGGCTGGATCGATATGGCCGACCTCGAGCAAACCGCATTGCGCTTGCTCTCTGACGAGACCGTGTCCGGTTGGGTTCAGGAGCGGCTCGATGCGCGCATCAAACACTTGCTGATTGACGAGTTTCAAGACACCAACCCCCTGCAGTGGCAGGCCCTGTTTGCCTGGCTGGAAGGCTATGGCGGCAACGGTGCCAAGCCCGGGGTGTTTGTGGTGGGGGACCCCAAGCAAAGCATTTACCGCTTCCGGCGTGCCGAGCCTCAGGTGTTTGAAGCGGCCAAAAATTTTGTGCGCGACGGCTTGCAAGGCGATGTGCTCAGCTGTGACCACACCCGCCGCAATGCGCAGGCCATCATCCAGCTGGTCAACACCGCCATGCTGGGGGCCCAGGCGGCGGGCGAGTTCAGTGACTACCGGGCCCACACCTCCGAATCTGCAGACACCGGCGCGGTGCTCAAGCTTCCGCGCATTGCGCGGGCTGCCAAGACAGCAGAGGGCGAGGAGGATGCGTCCAGCGAATGGCGAGACAGCCTCAGCACCCCGCGCCACGAGGCAGAAGACACCATCAAAACCCTGGAGTGCCGGCAGGCCGCGGCCTGGTTGGCCGGGCAGTTGGTGGCGCAAGGGGGGCCTTGGCGGCCGCAAGACATCATGGTGCTGGCGCGCCGCCGCGAGCGCCTGGGGCTGATGCAACAAGAGCTGGCCGCCTTGGGCATTCCTGCCCAGCAGCCGGAAAAAAATGAACTCGGCGACATGCCTGAGGTGCAAGACCTGGTGGCGCTGCTGGATGTGTTGGTGTCCCCCGCCCATGACCTGTCTTTGGCGCGGGTGCTCAAGTCGCCCGTGTTCGGAGCGACCGATGCTGATCTGGTAACTCTGGCCCTGGCGCACCGCCGTGCCCGCAGCGAAGCCCGCGCCACGGACCCCGAGGCGGCGGTGCCTGCGTGGCTGGCCGTGCTGTGCCAGCCACTTTCGCCCTGGCCCGCAGACAGTGTGCTCGCCGCCGCAGCCGTGCAGTTGCAACAGTGGCAAACCCGCGTGCTCACCCAGCCGGTGCACGATGCGCTGAGTGCCATCTACGAAGAAGGCGCCGTGCTGGCCCGCTACGCGGCTGCCAGCCCGCCGGTCTTGCGCGAGAGTGTGTTGGCCAATGTGCGGGCGCTGCTCAATGCGGCGCTGCAAGTCGATGGCGGGCGCTACACCACCGCCTACAGCCTGGTGCGGGCCTTGCGGCAAGAGGGCAATAAAGCGCCGGTGCGCGCGGACGCCGCTGCAGTGCGCTTGCTCACCATCCATGGCGCCAAAGGGCTGGAGGCTCCGCTGGTGCTGATGCTCGACACCGATGCCGAAAGCGCCCGCCCTGAGAGCATGGGCATCCTGGTCGACTGGCCCGGTGAAGACGCTTACCCGCGCAAGCTGGTGTTCATGGCCAGCGAGTCGCGCCCGCCTGCGTGCGCAGCCGCGACGCTGGCCATCGAGCAAGCGGCCCGGCAGCGGGAAGAACTCAATGCGCTGTATGTGGCGCTCACTCGCACCCGCCAGACCCTGGTGCTCTCCAGTGTGGAGCCCCACCGCGAGCGCGAAGGCAGCTGGTGGAAGCGCCTCGAAGCCTTGTCCACGGCCTGCACCTTGCCCGAGCCGGGTGCGGCCGCTGCGCTGCCAGGCGAAACTGGGGAGCAGGGCGCAGAGCTAAAGGAGGTCTTGCTGAAAGTAATTCCGTCGCTTGGTTTGGCGAGAAATATGCCTGTGGCGCCCGCTAATAGTGCGCGACCAGCTATACATTTGGTAGCAAAACCTGCGGCGGATGCCACAGACTCTCTCGAATCCCGGGTCGGCCAGGCCATGCACCGGCTGCTGGAGTGGGTCCCGCTGCAAGAAGGTCCCCAGCGTGCGGAGTCGCGGTGGTCTGCTGCGCAACGCGCCCAGGTCGCGCGCGGCTTTGGTTTGGGGCCGGATGATGTGGCCCGTGCCGAGCTCATGGCGCAAGGCATACTCGCAGGCGAAGCAGCGTGGGCCTGGCAACGGCCGTCGGTGGCGTGGCATGCCAACGAAGTGGCGCTGGCCCACGCGGGGCGCACCTTGCGGCTGGACCGCCTGGTGCAACACCGGGCGACAGAGGCTTGGTGGGTGCTGGACTTCAAGTCCACCGCCACACCGCAAGACCAGCCCGAGCTGTGCGACCAGCTGCGCGAATACCGCACCGCACTGCAGCTGATCCAGCCGGGCAGCCAGGTACACATTGCCTTTTTGACGCCGCAAGGCCGACTCATTGAACTTTTTGATTGACTACTTTGACCGAACTGAATTCTTCCGCCGCTCCTGTTACTGACCTGCCTCCCTTGACGGTGGACGTGGCCATCATCGGCGGCGGGCCAGCCGGCCTGATGGCTGCCCAGGTGCTGTGTGATGCCGGCGTTGCCGCCCATGTGTTTGACGCCATGCCCTCGGTGGGCCGCAAGTTCCTGCTGGCGGGCAAGGGGGGGCTGAACCTAACCCACTCCGAGGGGGCCGATACCTTTGCCGGCCGTTATGGCGCGCGCCGCAGCGCCATCGAATCTTTGTTGGCCGGGCTGGATGCCACCGGCTTGCGCGCCTGGGCCGAGTCGCTGGGGGTGGAGACATTTGTGGGCAGCTCCGGTCGTGTGTTTCCGGTGGATATGAAAGCAGCGCCCTTGCTGCGGGCCTGGCTACACCGGCTGCGCCACCCGGCAGAGGGTCACGGGGTGCAGTTCCATATGCGCCACCGCTGGACCGGTTGGGCCGAGGCAGCGGCGGCGGGCCAGGCCATCTCCGCGCTGGTGTTCGAGACGCCGTCTGGGCAGCGCTTGGTGCACGCCCGTGCCGTGGTGCTGGCCTTGGGCGGCGGCAGCTGGGCGCGGCTGGGTTCCAACGGTGCCTGGGTGCCTTTGTTGGCCGCCAAGGGCGTGGCGGTTGCGCCCTTGCTGCCCGCTAACTGCGGTTTTGATGTACAAGGCGGTTGGACCCCGTTTTTCAGCGACAAGTTTGCCGGCCAGCCGTTCAAGTCGGTGGCCATCTCGGTCAGCCATGCGAACGGTGTCGCGTTTCAGCGCAAGGGCGAGTTTGTAGCCACTGCCACCGGCGTGGAAGGCAGCTTGATCTACGCTGCCTCGGCCTTACTCCGCGACGACATTTTGCGCACTGGCAGTGCCACGATCCATCTCGATTTGTTGCCCGACATGTCTGCCGACAAGGTGTTGGCTGAGGTGCGCCACCCGCGTGGCACCCGCTCCCTGAGCAGCCACCTGAAGAGCCGTTTGCACCTGGAGGGCATCAAGGCCGCCATGCTGTACGAGCGCCTGGGCAAAGAAGCGGTTAACGATCCTGTGCAACTGGCAGCCGCCATCAAAGCGCTGCCGATTACCCTGCAGGCAGCCCGCCCGATTGACGAGGCCATCAGCACCGCCGGAGGTGTGTTGTTTGAGGTGCTGACACCGCAGCTGATGCTGGAGCAACTCCCTGGCGTGTTCTGCGCCGGCGAAATGCTGGACTGGGAAGCCCCTACCGGCGGCTATCTGTTGCAAGCCTGCTTTGCCAGCGGCAAGGCAGCGGGGCAGGGCGTGGTGGACTACCTGCGTTCAGCATAAAAAGTGCCATAGGCGCAATATTTACCTGCGCAGGCAGCTCCTGATTTGATAGCAAAAAGGGCGGTGGCTGGGACCAACACTCAGGCCGAATCTGGGGCCTCGGTCTTGCGCAGTCGGGGAGACGCGGCCCGCACACAGTTGCGGCCGCTGTGCTTGGCCTCGTAGAGCGCGCGGTCCGCATCGCCCACAAATTGCGATGGCGTGAAAAGCATGTCGGGGACCGCACTGGCGACGCCGAAACTGGCGGTGAAGCGCAGGGTGCGGCCTTCAAAAGGCACCTCCAGTGCCGCAATATCGGACCTGAATTCTTCGGCCAGCTCCAGCGCGTCGCCCAGGGTGCTGTTGATCAGTAGCACCACAAATTCCTCGCCACCGTAGCGGGCCAGCAAATCGCCTGCGCGCTGCACTTGTTGCCGCATGAGCTGCGCCAGCGCCTGCAAACAGGCATCGCCCGCGGGGTGGCCATAGGTGTCGTTGATGGCTTTGAAGTGGTCAATATCCAGCAGCACTAGGGCCAGTGGTTGCTTCAAGCGGCTGGCGCGTTTGTGCTCGGTGACCAGCGACTGGTCGAAAAACGCCCGATTGCCGACTTGGGTCAGGCTGTCTGTCATGGAGAGGCGCTGTAATTGCTCGTTGGCCAGGCGCAGCTGGTCGAGGGTCAGGTTCAGCTCGGTGGTGCGCTCGCGCACCCGCTCTTCCAGCGCACGGTTTGCGTCAGCGGTGGCATCGAGCAGGGCCTGCTGCGAGGCGCGGGCTTTTTTGGCATGCGCGAGCGCCGCGCTTTGGGCATCGATGCGCAGGCCTCGGTCGGTGTTGATCCGGTCGGCCAGGGTGAACGACAGCAGCACCACCAGCATCAAAACACCAATCTGCGAGGCGTTGTCGACGAGAAAATGGCTCGGCAGCCAGCCGAATTTGCTGATGGTCAGCACGCTCACCCCCACAAAAACCGCAGTCCATGACAAGCAATAAAAGCGGGCGAACCGGGCGCCCAGCCACCAGCGCCAATAGCCGATCGAGAGTGCGGCCACGGACACCACCAGGATGAAACCCGAAGTGACCCGGATCACCCAGCTGTACGGCAGCACAAACGCGCTCAATATCAGGCCCGCGCTGATCCACGCCATGCCCATCACCACCCGGTGGGTGGTCGGCGAGAAGCGTTCCAGCTTCAAAAAACTCACGGCAAACAGGCTGGCAGACAGGCAAGCACTCGCAATGGCCACTGGAACCGCCACACTGTTCCAGCGAATAGCTTCTGGCCACACATAGGCAAATGCGTAGCCATTGAGCGTGCCCCAAAACACCATATAGCTCGCGACGAAGAAGATGTAGTGCAGGTAGCTCGGGTCGCGGGTGGAAAGGTACACAAACAAGTTGTAAACAATCATCACCACCAACATGCCGAACACGGCCCCCGACATCAGGTTTGTGCGGGCAGATGCTTCATAGAAAGCGGCCGGCTGCCACAGGCTCAACGGGGCTTCTACCGTGCCACTGGATGCGATCCGCAGCACCAGGAGGTTACGCCCGGGTTCAAGGTTCAGTGGCATCACAAAGTTTTGATGCTGGACCGCACGTTGCACAAAGGGCTGCTCGTCACCCAGGGCAAAGCGGCTGACCATGCGGCCCTCCCACAGGTGAAACAGCCGCACGTCGTCCAGAAACGGGCGCGGCAGTTCCAGAATGCGGGCCATGGGTTTGGTGGTCTGGTTGTCGAGGACCAAGCGGAACCAGTACGCATGGTTGGTGAAGCCAAAGTTCGGGATGGTGCGGGCTACCGGCATCCAGGGCTGGCCCTCCGCCATCGCTTGCTCCAGTTGCAGCTGGCGGCTGTCATCCAGGAGATAAGCCACATTCGCGCCGATGTTCACGTAGCTCGGGCTGTCGGCAGTGAGGGTGATGACGGGGAGCGTGGCAGAAACGCCGGCAGGTTGGGCACCTGCAGATCCGCTCAGTACAACACAAAGGGCCAGGGCCCATCGCAGGAAACCCAAAACCATGATGGCGTGGCCGACTGAGTTTAAGAAAGGGTAGTTGACGAGCCTGACCCCGGCACTGGCTCCACAGTTAGGGCTGCTTGGTTCCCCACCTGACCCGGTTGGCCGCTTCACCATGCGGGAAGGCCCGTCAGCGACTATTGTAACCCTGCCGAGACCTTAGAATCCCCTCATGTCTTATCTCGTGCTCGCCCGCAAGTACCGCCCCCGCAATTTCACAGAAATGGTAGGGCAGGACCACGTGGTACAGGCCTTGACCAACGCACTGACGACGCAGCGTCTGCATCACGCGTATCTGTTTACCGGCACGCGTGGTGTGGGCAAAACCACCGTTTCCCGCATTCTGGCCAAATCCTTGAATTGCCAAGGTGCCGACGGGCAGGGCGGTATCACGGCGACCCCGTGTGGCGTGTGCCAAGCATGTACCGACATTGATAGCGGCCGTTTTGTCGATTACACCGAGCTCGACGCGGCGTCCAATCGTGGCGTCGATGAAGTGCAGGCCTTGCTGGAGCAAGCGGTTTACAAACCGGTGCAAGGGCGCTTCAAGGTTTTCATGATCGACGAAGTGCACATGCTCACCAACACCGCGTTCAACGCGATGTTGAAGACGCTCGAAGAGCCGCCCGAGTACCTCAAGTTCGTGTTGGCCACCACCGACCCGCAAAAAGTGCCGGTGACCGTGCTGTCCCGCTGTCTGCAGTTCAACCTGCGCCCCATGGCGCCGGAAACCATCCGCGAGCACTTGACCAAAGTGCTGGATGTCGAACAAGTGCACTCCGAAACCCAGGCCCTGCGCTTGTTGGCCCGCGCGGCGCGCGGCTCCATGCGTGATGCCCTGAGTCTTACCGACCAAGCGATTGCATTCGGCTCCGGCCAGCTGCAAGAGGCCGCGGTGCGCCAGATGTTGGGCAGCGTGGACCGCTCGTACGTCTTCCGCCTAATTGAGGCGCTGGCAGCGGGTGACGGTAAAACGGTGGTCGACACCTGCGAAACCCTGCGGATGAATGGATTGAGCGCGGCCTCTACCCTGGAGGAAATGTCCTCGGTGCTGCAGCGGATGGCGGTGGCACAAGCCACCGGGCACTCCGGTTTGGACGACAGCGATCCAGAAGCTGCAGAGACTGCCCGCCTGGCCCAGGCGATGCCGGCAGACGAGACCCAGTTGCTCTACAGCATGTGCCTGCATGGCCGTGCTGATCTGGGTTTGGCTCCTGATGAATACGCAGCGTTGACGATGGTCTTGCTCCGTTTGTTGGCCTTCAAGCCCGCGGCTGAAAAAAAAACTCTAGCGATTCCTGAACGCCCGGCGGTGCCAGTGCCTGCGGCTGTGGCGCCTGCCATCCCCGTTCGCGTGGCACCTGCTCCGCAACTGCAGACGCCTGCAGCGTCCGCGGCTGCTGAGTTGCCACCCAGTCGCCCGGTAACCCCACCTCCAAGCAAGGTGGTTGTCCAGCCTTGGGAGGATGCGCCGGTACCGGCGCATCCTCCTGCATTGACGCCCGTGGAGTCCGTGCCAGCTTCAGCCTCTGCAGCTCCCGCAGCAGCGCCTTCAGTCATCCCACCGGGGCAGGTGCTCCCGGTGCGTGACAGCAGCCCTGTACTAGCGACAGCCGATTCCTCGGGCGACGAAGAAATCCTGGACCTAGACCCCGCAGAGGACGATGCCTATGAAGCACCTTGGGTCGATGATGTTGACGAAGATTATGAGCAAAATGCGCCTCTGGCCCCTTTGAATAGTGCGCCGGTAGCTACAAAAATTGTAGCGATACCCGTGCAGGAAATTCAGGAAAGCTCGCTGGATGAGCCGCCGGCCGCAGTCGGTTTTGAGCCTACCGAGGAGGGTGATTTCTGGCATCAGACGGTGCAGCACTTGATTGCGACGGAGGCGATCACGGCGATGGTGCGGGTCCTGGCTTTGCAGTCGCAACTGATAGCGCGTGACACCGACCAGTGGCATCTCCGGTTGGAGCGAGAGTCCTTGAACCAAGCCAGCACCCGGGAGCGTTTGACGCAGGCCTTGCACACCGCCGGCTATCCGGTGCAACTTGCGATCGAGGTTGGCCGGGTGGTGGATAGCCCTGCACGGCGCAACGCGGTGGCCACTGCGGAAAAGCAACACGCCGCGGAGCAGATAATCCTGCAGGAACCATTTGTACAGGCCATGATGCGCGACTTCGGCGCCAAGATTGTGCCGGGCTCTATCAAGCCGCTGTAAGCGGCCTCTCCCTTTTTAATCCCACTCTTTTTAAGGAAAACCATGTTCAACAAAGGACAACTCGCTGGCCTGATGAAACAAGCCCAGACCATGCAAGACAACATGAAAAAGGCCCAGGACGAGTTGGGTAATATCGAGGTGACCGGTGAGTCCGGCGCTGGGCTGGTCAAAGTCACCATGACCTGCAAACATGACGTCAAGCGCATTGCGATTGACCCCAGCCTGCTGGCGGACGACAAAGACATGCTCGAAGACCTGGTGGCTGCTGCCTTCAATGCCGCGGTGCGCAAGGCCGAAGAAACGTCCGCTGAAAAAATGGGCAAGATCACCGCTAGCATGCCCGGTTTGCCCGGCGGCATGAAGTTCCCGTTCTGATCACCGGCTCGGCACCGCATGTCTGACCTGAACGCCCTTGACACCTTGATCCAGGCCCTGCGCGGCCTGCCGGGCGTGGGCGTGAAGTCAGCGCAGCGCATGGCTTTCCACTTGTTGCAACACGACCGGCCTGCCGCGCAGTTTCTCTCCAGGGCTTTGAAAGAGGCGGCTGATGCAGTACACCATTGCGAGCGCTGCCATACCTTCACGCAAGATGCCGTATGCGCCACCTGTCTCGACGATCGCCGCGACCGCACGCAGCTGTGTGTGGTCGAAACGCCTGCGGACCAGAGTGCGATGGAGCGCACCGGCGCCTACAAGGGGCTGTACTTTGTGTTGATGGGCAAACTCAGCCCGCTGGATGGCGTCGGACCCAACGACTTAGGTTTTAAAAAGCTCTTTGACCGTGCTTGCGATGGCTTGGTGCAAGAGGTGATCCTGGCGACCAACTTCACCGCAGAGGGGGAGGCCACCGCCTATGTGATCGCTGAAGGGCTCAAGGCTCGCGGCTTGCGCCCCACCCGGCTGGCACGCGGTGTACCGGTGGGCAGTGAGCTCGAATATGTGGATCTGGGCACCATCGCCCACGCGCTGGTAGACCGGCGCTAGCGCATTTTTAAATTCATTTGAAAGACAGTTTGTTCATGCAATTCGCCCACTTCACCGTTGCTTATTGGTGTGTTCTGATTGCGGCGCTCTTGCCCATCGTGTGTGCCGGGATTGCCAAGTCCGGCCGGATTGGAGTGGCCCGCAGCAAAGGCGGCTACGACAACGTGAATCCCCGCGAGTGGTTGGCGCGCCAGACCGATTGGCGGGCCCGTGCCAACGGTGCCCAGGCCAACAGCTTTGAAGCGCTGCCCTTTTTTATTGGCGCGGTCATCATTGCCCACCAGCTTGGCGCCCCGCAAGCCCGGCTGGACGTGCTGGCATTTCTGTTCATCGTCCTGCGCTTGCTCTACATCATGATGTATGTCGCCGGCATGGGCAACTTGCGGTCGGCGGTGTGGTTTGCCGCCTTGGCAGTGAACGTCGGTATCCTGTTAGTCGGCTACCGCTAAGCGCTTATCCCTGCTTTTTGCTCGGGGCCTTCGTGGCCCCTTTTTTTGCAGGCGCTCCGGCTTTTTTCGCGGGTGCGCTGGACTTGGCGGCCTTGGGGTTAGCGCTGGCTTTGGACTTCACCGCAGCGGATTTCGTTGCCTTTGGGCTTGCGGGCGCTGCTTTGGCGCTTTTATGCTGTGGCGGCAGCATCAAAACAACCGCCTGACCCGGCTTGAAGCGGGCACTGGTGGATACCTTGTTCCACTCCGCCACTTGGGCCGGATTCGTTTTGTACCGATGGGCAATGCTGGTCACGGTTTCGTTTTTGCCCGCTTTCACAGAAACCCGCTTGAGGACGATCTCGGGTGCGACCGACAGTTGGCTGTTGTCTGCCACTTTAATCGGCACATCCGGCATCTGGTGGCTGCGCGGTACCAACAGGGTGGAGCCTGCCCTGACGACCATCCGGGGCGGAATGTTGTTCATGTTGCGCAGGTCAGACTCACTCATGCCCACTTTTTTCGCAACCTCGGCCGGGCGCATGGTGCTGGGCACCACCCATGCCGTCCAGCTGGCAAGGCGCCCGCTGTAGCTTTCCAGGTTGGATTGGAAGACCTCCGCATTGTCCCAAGGCAGAAGAATTTGGGGAGTGCCTGCCGCCAAGATAACGGGCCGATTCAGGGACGGGTTCAAGGCTTTGAAATCGTCCACGCTGACCTCGGCGAGTCTGGCCGCCAGGGCAACATCGATATCCCGACGGACCGTCACGCTTTGGAAATAAGGGTGGTTTTCGATCAGAGGCAGCTTGGAATTGAATTGCGCCGGGTTCGACACAATGTTCTTCATCGCTTGAAGTTTGGGCACATAAAAGCGGGTTTCCATGGGCATGTTGAGCTCAGGGTAGCCCGTGGGTAAACCGGCGCGCTGATTTTTCGCGACCGCCCGTGCCACGCTGCCTTCGCCCCAGTTGTAGGCAGCGAGCGCCAGATGCCAGTCGCCGAACATGCGGTGAAGCTTTTGCAGATAGTCCAACGCAGCGCGTGTGGAGGCGAGTACGTCACGCCGGTCATCCCGGAAGCTGTTTTGCTTCAGCTCGAAATACTTGCCGGTGGCCGGCATGAATTGCCACATGCCAGCCGCCTTGGCGCTGGATACGGCTTGGGGGTTAAAGGCACTTTCAATAAACGGCAGCAGGGCCAGCTCCGTCGGCATGTTGCGGACTTCCAGTTCCTCAACAATGTGAAACAGGTATTTTTTGGAGCGCTCTGTCATCCGGAAGATGTAGTCTGGGCGTCGCGAGTACCAGACCTCCCGGTCTTGCACCAGTTCGCTTTGGAGGTCATTCATGCCGTAGCCGCGGCGGATGCGCTCCCACAGGTCAACAGGTGGCGCAACGGCAGCTACGCTGCGGGAGCTTTTCCCGAGCTCCATCGAGGTCAGCGGAACCGTCTCGCCCGGACGTGCGGTGCTGGCAGCCGGCGGCGCTTTGATGGGTGCGCCGGGGCGTGCAATTTCTCGGCTCGGACGCAGGATGAGGCTGTTTGGATCGTTGGCGGTGGCCTGCCCGGCAGCACTGCCGGCGGGGGATGCGGCCGGCGATTGGGGCCCGCTTTGTGGCATCGGGCTGTTGAGTGTGCTCGCACATCCTGAGAGGAGGGCGACTACACCCACTGCAAATAGGTGAAAACGGTTCATTGAAAGTTGTTTTTCCATTGGCGCAGAGTGGCGAAAACGCCCTCGGCGGAGACTCCTTGGGCGTCATGCCGGGTGACTTCGTGCATGACGCTGTCCAAGTGAGTGCGTAAAAAAGGGTTGATCAGCCGTTCCCGGGCGATGGTGCTTGGGAGTGTGGGCTGACCGGCGTTGCGCAATTGCTGGCAATGGCTTTGGTACTCTGCGGTGGCCTCATTGTCAGGTTCGACAACCCTGGCAAACCGCAAGTTACTTAATGTGTATTCATGGGTGCAGCAAACCCGAGTCTCGGGCGGCAAATTTGCCAGGCGACTCAGAGAGTCCAGCATTTGTGCGGGTGTGCCTTCGAACAGGCGGCCGCAACCCGCGCTGAACAAAGTGTCGCCACAAAACAGCAAAGGAGGTTCTCCCGAGGGGCTGGCGAAAAAAGCGATATGCCCGCTGGTGTGGCCGGGCACGTCCATCACGGTGAAATCCATCCCGAGGGCGGACACCTGATCACCGTCACGGAGGCGCTGGATCGGCTCCGGCATTTTTTCATGCGCTGGCCCGTAGACACGGGCCCCCGTGGTTTCGCGCAAAACATTCACGCCGCCGGTGTGGTCGGCATGGTGATGGGTGACTAGAATGCAGCGCAATGTCAGGGAGTTGCGTTGCAAGGCATCCAGCACAGGTTGCGCGTCCCCCGGGTCTACCACCAGTGCGTCACGCCCGTTGTGCAACATCCAGATGTAGTTGTCCGTGAAAGCGGGTAGTGGTAGCAAGGTCATGAGCGATCAAATTATAAGTTTGCAGGAATGGTTCAAGTCTCCGGCAGGCCGCTATCTGCTGGAATGGGAGCAGGCGCAACTGGACGAGGCGGTTGCGGACCTTTTTGGCTACCATGCTTTGCAGTTGGGTGTGCCGGAGCTACAGGCATTGCAGCTCAACCGCATGCCACATCGATGGCTTGCCACTGCAGGGCCGGATCCCCGATATGGGGTCGTCGCGTTTCACTCCGACTTTACCGCCTTGCCTTTCCCCGCCAATAGCCTGGATCTTGTGATCCTGCCCCATGCCTTGGAGTTCAGTCCGGATCCGCATGCCACGCTGCGCGAGGTGGAGCGCGTCTTGGTTCCGGAGGGCAAGGTGGTGATCTGCGGCTTGAATCCTGTGAGCCTGTGGGGCTTGCGCCAGCGGCGAAGCCGCTGGTACCACCGTTTGGGCTGGGGTCAGGTTTTCCTGCCCGAGTGGGGTGACTTGATTGGCTACTGGCGTTTGCGGGATTGGTTGCGCTTGTTGAGTTTCGAGGTAGAGGTTGGCCGCTTTGGTTGCTACCGCCCTGCGGTGGAGTCTGCGGATTGGCTGGGGCGCTTTGCCTGGATGGACCGGGCCGGGCCCAAGTCATGGCCTATATTTGGCGCCGCGTATTTCGTGGTGGCTACCAAGCGTGTGCGTGGCATGCGCCTGTTGGGCGCGCATTGGAAGCTGTCGAGCAAACGCAGCGCCGCCGCGGTGCCGGTGGCCCAGCAAACGCATGCCTCGGTGAATGAGAGAAATGGGAAGGAAAAAGTGTGACTGAGTTGATGGCGAAAGTTGTGATTTACACCGATGGTGCCTGCAAGGGCAATCCCGGGCCCGGGGGCTGGGGCGTGCTGCTCCGGTCTGCGGATGGCGCTGAAAAGGAGCTGTCAGGCGGCGAGCTGGGTACGACCAATAACCGCATGGAAATGATGGCGGTGATCGAAGCATTGACCGCACTGAAGCGCCCCTGCGACGTGACCCTGCATATTGACAGTCAATACGTCTTGAAAGGCATCACCGAGTGGCTACAAGGCTGGAAGGCCAAGGGCTGGAAAACAGCCTCCAAGCAGCCGGTGAAAAATGTGGATTTGTGGCAGCGCCTGGATACCTTGGTGAGTACTGCAGGCCACAAAATTGATTGGCGTTGGGTCAAAGGGCATGCCGGAGACCCGGGTAATGAACGTGCCGATGGGCTGGCCAATCGTGGGGTAGAGCAGGCGCTGCGCCAGCGGAGCTAGCCTCCGATGTAGCTCATCTCGACGCGGCGGGTAGCAGGGCCGGCTCCGGCGGGCTCTGCCCCCCGTTGTGCGGAGTACTGGTCTTTTCGCGCGCCCCACACCCGGGCAATGGCGTCTTGCAGTTGTTGGTCGTCGGCCCCTGAGCGCAAAAGTGAGCGCAAATCATGGCCTTGGCCGGCAAAAAGGCAGAGGTAGAGCTGTCCTTCAGTAGACAGGCGCGCCCGGTTGCAGTCCCCGCAAAACGCCTGCGTCACGCTGCTGATAAAGCCCACCTCGCCGGCTGCCGGGTCGTGGCGCCCGGTGGCGTCTGTGTAGCCCCAACGTTGCGCGGTTTCACCCGTCTGGTTGCTCTCGAGGGCGATGAGGGGCATTTCGGCCTGAATCCGCTTCAACACTTCGTTGCTCGGCATTACCTGGTCCATTTGCCAGCCATTGGTTGCGCCCACATCCATGTATTCGATGAAGCGGAGTGCGACCCCTGTGCCCTTGAAGTGCCGCGCCATCGGCAGGATCTCTTGCTCATTGGTGCCGCGTTTGACCACCATGTTCACTTTGATGGGGCCCAAGCCCGCTTTTTGCGCCGCTTCAATGCCCAAGAGGACATCTCGGACCGGGAACGCCACATCGTTCATGGCCTGGAAGACGGTGTCATCCAGAGCATCCAGACTCACGGTGACTCTTTGCAGGCCCGCGCGTTGGAGTGATGCTGCTTTCTTCGCGAGCACAGAGCCATTGGTGGTGAGGGTGATATCGAGTGGCTGGCCTGACAAGGTTGGAATGACCGCCAGTTGTTCAATCAGCGCTTCGAGGTTCTTACGCAAGAGCGGTTCTCCGCCCGTCAGGCGTATTTTCTGGACGCCAAGCGCCACAAACTGTCGGGCGACTCGTGTGATCTCCTCAAAGCTCAGCAGATCCTGGTGCGGGAGGTAAGGGTAGTCTTTGTGAAACACTTCCTTCGGCATGCAATAGCTGCATCTGAAGTTACAGCGGTCGGTGACACTGATGCGCAGATCCCTCAGGGGCCGGCCGAGGGTATCCAAGGTCGCGGCGCCAGCCACTGCCCGGGGTGTACCTGCGGGCTGCGATGGCATGGGGAGCCCGAGGGTCCGTTTGTCGATCAGCGGGAAAACGCGTTGGGTGGAGCTTGCCATGCGGTTTGTAGGAATGTTCGTCGAGGTAGCCGTAATCAGGGCAAAATCTGCTGCAGAAAGAATAGCAACCGTTGTTGAACCGAACACCATGAAGCCATCTACCACCGTAATGTTACTGACATTGGTATCCCCTTGGGTTGCAGCACAGCAAACCGGGCCTGTGGCGGTATCGGAACGGGATTTCATGAGCGATATTCCGGTGGTTCTGTCGGTATCCCGCCTTGCACAACCGGTAGACGAAGCGCCCGGTGCAGTGACTATTCTGGACCGCCACTTCATTCGTATTTCGGGTGCGCGTGACATCACCGATTTACTTCGCCTCGTTCCCGGTTTTCAGACGACCACATCGTTCGAAACCGATGCGCCCATGGCCAGCTACCACGGCCGCAATGACGACTGGGCGAACCGCATTCAGGTCTTGGTCGACGGCCGTTCGGTCTATTCGGGTCACCTGCAAGGCTCGGCAGGTCTGGGCTTGCAGGCCTTGGCCATGGACGACATTGAGCGGATTGAAATACTCCGGGGTTCCAATTCCGCCGCTTACGGTGCGCGCGCTTTTTTAGGCGTGATCAACATTATTTCTCGCGATGTTCGCGAAACCGTCGGTTCCCGGGCGAGGCTGAGTGCCGGGGATGGCGGTGTGGCGGACGTATTTGTCAGCACCGGTTGGGGCGATTCAGACCAAGCGTATCGTGTATCCGCAGACTCGCGGGGTGACATGGGCTTGCGTTCGGCCTACGGGGTCAACCGGGTCTCACGCGTGAATGTCACCGGTGCGCTGTCCCTAGATCGCGGTTCTGAATTGGAGTTGCGAGCAGGCAGTGTCGGGATTGATGCGGGGCGCGGCAATGCGGACTCGCCTGGGAACGCAGAGCGCAGTCGATTTATTGGGGCGCAATTTGTGCAAGCGGATTGGCACAAAATTTTGACGCCCGAGCAGGACTTGCAGATTTCGCTCTCGCACACCGAAAACACCCAACGGGATGTTTTTCCGTATCTCAGTAACAACGCGGGCACCAATTACTTCGGGATTCCGGTGGACTTTAGCGGGCACGAAGTAAACCAAGCAGTCTCCCTTCAACACACCGCGGTGTTGAGCCCCCAATGGCGTGTGGTCTGGGGGACGGAGCTTCGCAAAGAGCTTTTGACATCCCCGTCCACCTTTGATGGGAGAGGGAGTGTCGCTACAGACTTCCAGCGCCTGTTTGGCAACGTAGAGTGGAAGCCTTTGCCTGCCTGGATTCTCAACAGCGGCGTGATGCTGGAGCAGAGTGAACTGGGCGGGAAAACCGTATCTCCGCGATTGATGCTGAACTGGCACGTATCCCAGGGGCACACCTTGCGTGCCGGCGTGTCCACTGCGTTTCGCCCCCCCAGCGCTTTTGAGAAATATGCCGCGGTTCGGTACTACGACCAGAGCGGGAAAAATCCCATCACGACCGTGTTGAGCAGTGGCAATGTGGGGCCTGAGAAAATTGAGAGCCGTGAACTCGGATACAACCTCGCGCTGTCTGCTCACGGTCTGTCAGGAGACCTGAGAATTTTCGATGAGCGAATCACCGACGGTATTGAGCGGCCAAGGCGGATAGATCAACCGGATGATTTCGTCAGTCCCTATGACCATTTGAATATCCAAAACTATCGTATCCAAGGTTTGGAACACCAGCTTCAATGGAAACCGTCGGCGCCCTCCCTCCTGATGGTGTCACAGGCATGGACCCATATTTCCGGGGTAGAGCAGCTGCGTGTCCTTCGAGGCGCTGCACGGTATGCCATGACACTCACCGGAAGCTACGCCTTGGACAGTGGTTATGTGGTCTCGCTGATGCATGCCCAGTCAGAAGACATCGCCCTGATGTCCGACAACAAGCGGCTCTACAACATTGTCCGTACTGATGTGCGGATAGCAAAGCCTTTCCGCTTGTCCGGTCGCAAGGCCGAGCTATCCCTGGTGATCCAAAACCTGGATCAGCCGGTTCGTGACGGCGATCAGAAATTCTTCTTCGATCGCCGCGCGTTCGTAACCTTGAAAGCCGAGCTCTGAACCCATGGGCTTGCGCGCTATCCGCTTCGTCGTTGGCTGGGTTCTTTCGATCAGTGTGTTCGCGCAGGTGCAAGCGGCCGATTTGGTCATCGTCAGCAGTGAGAAGACGGCAGGCCATGTCGAAACAGCCCAAACCATCGCGCTTGAATTCACACGCGCTTACCCCGAGCGCGCCCAACCGTCGATTTCGTACCTGAGCGATAGCCGGCTGCAAGAGGCGGACCTCCTTCACGGGGCACGTGTGGTCATGACCTTGGGCAGTGATGCATTGGCCAGCGTGTTGGCGCTCGATGTGCGGATCCCGGTGGTGGCCGCGCTGATTCCACGCGCTGGCATGGAGCGTATTTTGCGAGAGGCACCTTCCAAATCGCAAGCCTCTGTCAGTGCGGTGTACCTGGATCAGCCTTTCGGGCGCCAAGCCGAGTTGATGCGTCTTGCGCTGCCCAACACGAGAAGAGTCGGCGTTCTGTTCGGTTCCGAGTCCAGTCAACAGAGCTCGACGTTGCAATCGGCATTGCAATCAAAGGGCATGGAGTTGGTCAGTGGGGTTGTTGGTGGCTCCGGTACTTTGTTTTCTGCGTTGAAGGCGGTTTTGGACGATACCGATGTGCTGTTGGCAGTCCCTGACTCCAAGGTGTACAACGGATCCACCATCTCCAATGTGTTGCTGGCGACCTATCGGGCTCGTGTGCCGGTCGTCGCGTTTTCACCGGCTTATGTGCGGGCCGGCGCACTCATGTCTTTGCACAGCACCCCACGGCAAATCGGTATCCAAGCTTTTGCAATTGCCAAAACACATTTGGCAGGCAATACCGGGATTTCGCTGCAATACCCGACGGATTTCACCGTCGTATTGAATGAGCAAGTCGCCCGTTCGCTGGACCTGGTGCTGGACGAACGCTCCTTGACGGAGCGGCTCAAGCGTTTGGAGCGTCGCCCATGAGATTCCAGGGGATCCGCTTTCGCATGTTGCTGGCAGCAATTACGCCGGTGTTCCTGGTGGTGCTGGCCTTGATGGCCGTTTTTTGGACAACCCGTGTCTCTGATCTGGATTCGGCGCACACCACACGTGCGCGACTGATCGTTCAACAACTCGCGCGGGCCAGCGAATATGGCTTGTTCTCTGGGAATGCCGCAAGTTTGCAAACTATCGCGAGCGGTCTGAAAACTGAACCGGATGTCCGCTCGATTGCCATTTTTAATGGCAATGGGCAGGTCTTGGCGAAGGCGGGGGAGACCCGTTATGCAGAGCTGCCCGAGGCCATGGGGGCCAATTACATTGCGCGGCAGAAGCGGCTCGGGGTCGATGTGTTCTGGGAGCGTGTGTGGCCCAGTAATGTGGCACTGGATGACTTCTATTCTGGGCCGACCCAAGGGTTGAATAGCAACGTTTTGGGATACGTGGTGTTGGAAGTGTCACGCGATCGGCTGGATCAAAGTGGCCGAGAGACTTTGCTGGTCGCGCTCGGTATCGGGCTGGTAGGGTTGATGCTGGGCGGTTGGTTGGCTTCCCGGCTTGGAGAGGGGGTGATAGGACCCGTGATGCGTGTGTCGCGCGCGATTGAGCGCATCGGCGAGGGCGATTTGAATCCGAGCTCTGAGGCGCTGCCTTCAGACCCTTTGTTTGATTTGCAGACCCGTCTCAACCAAATGGCCCAGCGTTTGGCATGGGGGCGCGAAGAGTTGGAGTACCGGGTGGAAGTCGCGACCCGCGAGTTGCGCCTCAAAAAAGAGGAGGCGGAAAGCGCCACCCTGGCCAAATCGCGCTTTTTGGCTGCAGCAAGCCATGACCTGCGCCAGCCGACGCACGCGCTGGGCATGTTTGTCGCCCGCCTGGGGCAGTTGCCCCTGGATCTATCTGCCCGGCAAGTCGTAGACAGCCTGGAAGCGTCGGTGTCCTCCATGCAGGATTTGTTGGATGGCTTGTTGGATGTTTCTCGTTTGGACGCAGGTGCGGTCCAGGTGCATCGCACCGAAGCGCCTTTGGACAAGCTTTTTCAGGCGGTGCACAAGGCATTGATCCCTCTGGCCAGCAGCAAAGGGCTGCGTTTGCGCATCCGGCCCACACAGGAGTGGTTTCTCAGTGACCCTGTTCTCTTGCAGCGCGTGGTCATGAATCTCGCCAACAATGCGGTGCGCTATACCGATCAAGGGACGGTGTTGGTGGCATGCCGTGTCATCGATGGTGGCAGCAGTTTACGGATCGATGTGGCGGACAGCGGTATCGGTATTTCGCCCGAGCACCAGCAAGAAATCTTCCGGGAGTTTTACCAAGTCGGCAATAGCGGTCGAGACCGTACACAAGGCTTGGGCCTTGGCCTGAATATTGTGGAACGTACCGTCAAGCTATTGGGCCACAGCATCAGCCTGCGGTCAGATTTGGGCTGCGGGACCCGGTTCTCTATCGTGTTGCCCAGGGCCTTGCCTCAAGAGTTTTCAGCGCCTGAACCCATAGCGCTCCCGGCCCAAGGGGGGGAGCTCGACGGAATGCGGATCCTGATTGTTGAGGACGATGGCTTCGCGCTGGAGGCGTTGCAGAGCCTGCTGCAATCCTGGGGCTGCGTGGTCAATGCCGCGGCCAATGTGCAGCAAGCCTTGGATTTTGTAAACGCCTATCCGGCGCCTGACTTGGTGTTGTCGGATTTCCGCTTGGGGGAAGACCGCAATGGCATGGATGTGATCGATATGGTCCGCGCTCATTCGCGCAGGCCGATCGCCGCTTGCCTCATGAGTGGCGATACCGATGCCAATTTGTTGCATGCGGCCAAAGCCCGCAACTTGACCCTTTTACACAAGCCCGTGCGTCCAGCCAAGCTTCGCAGCCTGATGCGTCGTTTGGCGATTAGCAATGCCTCAGACGTCGAGGCCGGCACTCAAGAGCTGGTGGCTGGGCGGTAACCGCTGCGAGCTGCTGCAACGACAGCTTGTGTCCGGTTCTGCACATCGAAATAACGCAAGATGGCAGCCACGTGGGTTTTGACCGTTTCGTCGGATACGTTCAAGCTCGTTCCGATCTCTTTGTTGGATCGGCCATCCAATAGCTCGCGCAGCACCAGTTCCTGACGTTGCGTCAGGGGCGGCTTGTTGTTGAGGTCTTCCTGCAGCCCCACCGCGTGCGTTGCGTCCAATTCTTTTGGAGAGTACACATCGCCATTCAAAACCAGGCGGACCGCATGGAGCAACTCGTCGCTGAGGGTGGATTTGGTCACAAAGCCGGACGCGCCGTTTTGCAGCACTTGCCGCATGATTTGTGTATTGGCGGAGCCGGACAGCATCACGATCGGGAGCTCGGGGTGGCGCTTTCCAAAGATGTCGAGCGCGGCCAAGCCGGTCATGTCGGGCAGGTGATAGTCCAGCAGAACCAGGTCCAAATCGGCATGTTCTGCAGACAGCTCGAAACCGCGAGCGCAAGTACCCGCCTGGAGCACCACAGCGTCCTCGTCCAGTCCCTTCAGAACCTGATGCAGTCCTTCACGCACCAGGGCGTGGTCGTCGATCACAAGAATTTTCACGTCAGTCTCTTCATCGATGCTTAAATTGGTTCCCTTTACATATTAGCGCACGGTGGGCGTCTGCCTGTCTCTTGAAGAACAGTTTCGCGCAGAGCATCGCAGGTATCCAATATCAACCGCCGTGTATTTTCATCATCAAAGGGACGATCAGTAAAGCGACGATATTGATGATCTTGATCAGCGGGTTAATGGCGGGACCTGCGGTGTCTTTGTAGGGGTCGCCGACGGTGTCACCGGTAACGGCCGCCTTGTGCGTCTCAGAGCCCTTGCCGCCGTGATGCCCATCTTCGATGTATTTCTTGGCGTTATCCCAGGCGCCTCCGCCGGTGCACATCGAGATGGCGACAAACAAGCCAGTCACGATGGTTCCCATCAAGAGGCCGCCCAAGGCCTCGGGCCCCAAAGCCAAGCCCACCACGATGGGTGCGACCACCGGCAAAAGCGACGGGATCATCATCTCCTTGATGGCGGCGGTGGTGAGCATGTCGACGGCGGTGTCGTATTCGGGTTTGCCGCTACCGTCCATGATGCCCTTGATTTCTTTGAACTGCCGGCGAACCTCGACCACCACCGAACCTGCCGCCCGCCCGACTGCCTCCATGGCCATGGCGCCAAAGAGGTAGGGGATCAGGCCGCCGATAAACAGGCCGATGATCACCATGGGATTGCTCAGGTCAAAGCTGATGTGTTTGCCATAGGCATCCAGCTTATGGGTGTAATCGGCAAACAGCACCAGTGCGGCCAAGCCTGCGGAGCCGATGGCGTACCCCTTGGTGACGGCTTTGGTCGTATTGCCGACAGCGTCCAGCGGATCTGTCACATCGCGCACGCTGGCGGGTAGCTCCGCCATTTCGGCAATACCGCCTGCGTTGTCGGTGATGGGGCCGTAGGCATCCAAGGCCACCACAATGCCGGCCATGCTGAGCATGGAAGTGGCAGCAATGGCAATGCCGTACAACCCCGCCAGTGAATAGGCGGTGTAGATCGCGATACACACAAACACCACCGGCCAGGCGGTGGAGCGCATGGACACGCCCAGGCCCGCAATGATGTTGGTGCCGTGGCCGGTCGTCGAGGCCTGTGCAATGTGCTGAACTGGCGCGTATTGTGTGCCGGTGTAGTACTCGGTGATCCAAACCAGCGCTGCGGTCAATACCAGGCCGACGACACAGGCGCCAAAGAGCTTGCTGGTAGCACCGGTGTCGCCCAAGGCGTTGTCTGCAATCATCGATTGGGTTACAAAATAAAACGCAATCAAAGACAAAGTGCCGGCAACCGCCAAGCCCTTGTACAGGGCAGGCATCACGTTTTTCATGCCCGGCGAGGCCTTGACAAAGAAGCAGCCGATGATGGAGGCCACAATGGATACCGCCCCCAGTACTAGGGGGTATAAAACGGCGTTGTCCCCCGCGTTGCTTGCGAGGAGTGCTCCTAAAACCATAGTGGCGATCAGGGTGACTGCATAGGTCTCAAACAGGTCGGCGGCCATGCCTGCACAGTCACCGACGTTGTCTCCCACATTGTCAGCAATCACGGCGGGGTTGCGCGGGTCGTCTTCCGGGATGCCCGCTTCCACCTTGCCGACGAGGTCGGCGCCCACGTCAGCGCCTTTGGTGAAAATTCCGCCGCCAAGGCGCGCAAAAATGGAAATCAGCGACGAGCCGAAGGCAAAGCCGATCAACGGATTGAGCTTGGCCGCAGTCACTGCACCATCCGGCACCAAAAACCAATAGAAACCGGTCACCCCCAGCAGCCCCAAGCCCACCACCAGCATGCCGGTGATGGCGCCACCCCGGAAGGCCACCTCCAAAGCCGGGCCGATGCCACGGGTGGCTGCTTGTGCGGTGCGCACATTGGCCCGCACGGACACATTCATCCCGATAAAGCCACACGCGCCCGAGAGCACCGCACCCAAGACAAAGCCGATCGCGGAGAGACTGTCCAGAAAAACAGCGATCAGTATGGCCAGCACCAGGCCAACCCAGGTGATAGTCTTGTATTGGCGCGCAAGGTAAGCCGCTGCGCCGGTTTGAATAGCGGCTGCAATCTCTTGCATGCGCGCATTTCCCGGGTCTTGGGTAAGAATCCAGCGGCGTGCCCAGACCCCGTAAATCACGGCAATCAGTCCAGAACCAAACGCCAATACCAGTGCAGTGTTGCCTGTCATGTAGAGCACTCCTTGATGGCTGAGTCGCAAAGGTGGGAGCAACGCCAGGGTTGTCCCCGCTGCGTTGCTTCCTCATCGCGTCTCGACAGCAGGTCAAGGGGGGCGTTGATTGGCCAACGGGCTCAATGTAGCGCGCTTTGGGGCCGCTGGGGCAAAAACGAAAGTGCCAAGTCAGTAAAATCCGTGTTAATCCACCCGTTTCCTGTTTCAACTCAAACAAAGAGAGATTGCATGTCCTTAGACAACGTGACCCCCGGTAATAAAGTGCCTGATTCGTTCAACGTGATCATCGAGATCTCGATGAACGGCGACCCCATCAAATACGAAGTGGACAAGGCCTCAGGCTGCATCTTTGTGGATCGTTTCATGAACACCGCGATGCATTACCCCACCAACTACGGCTATGTGCCCAAGACCATCGCCGGTGACGGTGACCCGGTCGATGTGTTGGTGATCACCCCGGTTCCCTTGCCTCCAGGCGTCGTGGTGCCTTGCCGCGCTATTGGCATCCTGAAGATGGAAGACGAAGGCGGCATGGACGGCAAGGTGTTGGCCGTGCCCACCGACAAGATCCTGCCCCTGTACTCCCGCTGGCAATCGCTGGAAGATTTGAACCCGATGCGCCTGAAGGCGATTGAGCACTTCTTTGAGCACTACAAAGACTTGGACGCCGGCAAATGGGTCAAGGTGCAAGGTTGGGGCGGCAAGGATGAGGCCCACAAGGAAATTCTGGACGGCATCGCCGCATACAACCAGCAATAAGCGTGTTCGCCCCCGTGTAATAAGCGCGGGATGCTACCAAAAAAATAGCGCCCCACAGAGCGATCTGTGGGGCGCTTTTTTTATGGCGCAGACCTGCGCACGCGTCGCAGGGTGTCAGTGACCCAGCGCTCAGCTGCCGCTGTATTCCAGCGAGGAGTGGTGCAGCGTGATGCGCAGGTTGCCTGCGTCGTCTCTCACGTAGCCCCAGGTCTTGTCCACGGTGGTGACTTTGCCGTCTTTGCCGGTGAAGCTCACCTTGCCCATGCTGGTCGCGCTGTTGCCCGTGATGAAAATGCCGGCATTGGAGACTTCACACTGGGTCCAGCCTTTGAGGGCAAAGCCGGTGTCTTTGGGGTAGGCCGCATCCCCGCCAACAAAATAGGCCAATGCGCCAGCCCGGGTTGTGCGGAAGGTTTGCGGATTGACCGTCAAGGTGGGTTTGAACAGCACGGCGCCCATTTGGTAGCCGTAGGCGGAGTCGATCACTTTTTCTGCCAGTGCTTTGGCAGCGGGTTGGCCGCTGGTGGCGTGTGTCTTGCTGATGTCGACCAATGCCTTGCACCAGGCCTGCTGTGCGGCCTGTACTTCGGTGGGACTGATGGTCTGGTTCACGATGGCGATTTGCGCCTGGGCGGTGCCGGCCAACATCAGTGCGCTGATGCCTGTCAAAAGCATGGTTTTCATAAAGGGACTCCGGTTGTGTGCAGAAAATGAAGGGTGTTGCAGCGCCTTACGCTGCCACGGACTGATTGGAGTCTCTCCACTTGAAACCGGTCTGACGCTCAGATGAGCAATCGCTGACGCTGAGATGAACGCCAGATGAACATAGCCTCTTATCCTCGCCATCGCTGACAATTCCCCCATGTTCCGGCGCCGCCTTACTCTCGTTCTATCTCTTTTCGCGTCCATCGTGGTGTTTGCCGCGCTGCTGGCGGCGGCTTCGCTCGCGGTGAGCGAGCGGCAAGTGCTGCGTGGCCGTGTGGCCAGCGATATCGCCACGGGGTTTATTCAGCTGTCGGCGCAAAAGCAGCGCATGCGGACCTGGGTTGCCCAGGTGCAGTTGGGTGTCAAGGTGGACGACGGAGCCCGCGCCGAACTGCAATCCGCCATGCAAGGGACATTACAGCGCTTGAAAGTTCTCACCGAGCAGGCCATGGAACTCGACAGCGGCAGCTTTGCGGTGGACGAATACCGGCGCCGGTCAGCCGCCTTGGCCACGCTCGAACAAAGCATTGCAGAGCTCGGTCGCACAGCCGCCAAGGCCCAGGCGCACCTCACTGGCCGTGGCGTGACACTGGGCCAAGACGGCCACATTTTGGCCCGGGTTTTTGACATGGCAGACGACGGGGAGATGCGCATGTTAATTGCTGAAAACATTGCCCGTGAAGGCGCTGCTGTTCAACGGGAGCGTGCCGCTGCGGACACCACGCTGGGCTGGGTGCGCTGGCTGTGGCTGGGCGCTGCCGCGGTGCTCGCGGGGGCCACGCTGATCGCTGCAGTGTATTTTGGCCGTGCATTGCGCTACCCCTTGTTGCAGCTCAATGAGGGAGCGCAAGCCCTTCAGAGTGGAAAGCTCTCTCACCGCATACCGCTGCTGGGGCACGATGAATTTGCCAGCGTGGCCCAAAGTGTGAACGCCCTGGCCGCGGAGCTCGAGCAGCATCGCGAGCGTGAGTTGGTACAACGCCAGCGACTCGAAGACTTGGTCGCAGCCCGCACCGCTGAGTTGGCCGACGCGTTGGCCTCCTTGCGCCAGGTGGACAGCCAGCGGCGTCGGCTGTTTGCCGATATCAGCCACGAGCTGCGCACGCCCACCACCGTGATTCGTGGAGAGGCTGAAATCACCCTGCGGGGTATCGATAAACCGGCCAACGAATACCGCGAAGCCTTGGGGCGTATCGTCAGCACCGCCCGACAGTTGGGGGCGGTGATCGACGATCTGCTGGCCATGGCCCGCAGCGATATGGACGGCTTGTCTTTGGTCCGGGAAGCCGTGGATATGGATGAGCTGGCGGCCGATGCATTGGCACAAGTCAGCGCAACAGCCACCCGGTTGGGCCTGCGGCTGGGCCCGCCACCGGCTTCCACGGGACAGCACATCGTGTCCGGTGACTCGCTGCGCCTGCGTCAGCTTCTGGGTGTCTTGCTGGATAACGCCACACGTTATACGCGCCCCGGCGGGCAGGTCACCCTGATGGTGGAGTCTGAATCGGACAATGCGGGCCACGCGACTGCGGTGCAGGTGGTGGTGTCAGACGACGGGATTGGGATCCCGTCCGACGAGTTGGGGCGGGTGTTTGAGCGCCGTTTTCGCGGGTCTGCTGCGCGTCAGCATGCGCCAGATGGAAGCGGACTGGGCCTGTCGATTGCCCGGGCTTTGGCCGATGCGCATGGTGGCCAGCTGCAGCTGCACAGCAGCAAGGCAGGGACCCGGGCGGTGTTGCGCTTGCCCCTGGCTTCGCACGCTGCAATTGGTGGGCCTTTGGCATGAATATTTTTGTGATTGAAGACGACCCCCGGATCGCGGATTTTTTGAGCCGTGGCCTGCGCGCTGAAGGGCACAGGGTCGAGGTCGCTTCGACGGGCCCAGAGGGTCTGGAGCTGGCACGCCGTGTCGCACGCGAGCGGCACCCTCATGGCCCCTCCAGTGTGTTGGTTTTGGATTTGATGCTGCCCGGCATGAGCGGCCTCGAGATCTGCCAGACTTTGCGGGCAGAGGGTGTGACACTACCGATCCTGATGTTGTCGGCGCTGGGGGCCGTGGAGGACCGGGTGGCCGGTCTGCGCTTGGGTGCGGATGACTATCTGGCCAAACCCTTTGACTTTGACGAATTGTTGGCCCGCTTGGAGTCCCTCTCTCGGCGGGGGCGCGAAGGGGTGCCTGCGGTGAGCGCTCGGCTGGTCGTGGGGGACTTGGTGTTTGACCGGGAGCGCATGCAGGCCAGCCGGAGCGGGCAGATTCTGGCGCTCACTGCCCGAGAATTGGCTTTGTTGGAGCTGATGATGAGTGCACCGGGCCGCCTGTTCAGCCGGGAGCGCATTCTTTCGAATGTGTGGGGGGCCAGCGAGGATCCGCTTACCAATGTGGTGGACGTCTACATTCGCCGCCTGCGCAGCAAAATCGACGACGGCCACGCGGACCCGATGATCCACACCGTTCGCGGCTTGGGGTACCGCCTGGAGTCGCCCGCAGCCAGTCCTGTGGGGCAAAGGCCTGCTGGCTGACAGCGTGTGCCGCACCCGTGATCCGGACATGGTGCGCGCAACTCACAAGGCTTCTTTTGCTTTAGTCACCTGCGCAATGGCCGATATGCTGACGAACATAATGCGCCAAGCTTTCCAATATTTTGTCTGCGGTGTATCATGAAACAAAATATTTGTTAAAAAACATTTAAATTAAATTTGGGGCTTTATGGATGCGACGCTCACTCACACCCTGACGCAGGGAGCCAGCCCGGTTTTGTCGGGCGAGTATTTGACCCTGCGCTTGGGCACCGAGGAATACGCCATCGATATCCGGCAAGTGCAAGAAATTCGCTCCTATGAAATGCCCACCAAGATGGTGCATTCTCCGAGCTTCGTGAAGGGCGTGATCAACCTTCGGGGTGTCATCGTGCCCATCGTCGACTTGCGCTTGAAGCTGCAACTCCCGAAAGTGGCCTATAACGACGCCACGGTGGTGGTGATCTTGAACATCCTGGGCAGCACCATGGGTGCGGTGGTGGATGGTGTGTCTGACGTTATCAATTTAGAGCGGGAGTCGGTGAAGCCCGCGCCGCAATTTGACGGGGCCATGGAGGCCCCTTTCGTTGTCGGTCTGGTGACTTTGGGCGAGCGGATGCTGATCGTGATGAACATAGAGACACTGATGGGCCAGAGCGGGCTTGCGGTGTTGCCTAGCATGGTGTGAACTGGCGCGCAGTGCGTTAAATTGCGGCTGAGCAAGCTGCTTAAACAAGAACGGAGAAAGCGATGTCCTTTGTGTTTTTGAACTCATTGCGCGGCAAGATCGTGGCCCTGGTAGGGCTCTTGGTGTTTTTGGGCTTGGCGGCGCTCTCGATCACCAATGTCCAAACCGCACGCTCCCACGCATTGCGCACCCTGGACAGCCAGACCGGCGCACTCGCCAAGGCCCACGCATCCGAGATTGCCGAATGGGTCGCAGGGCGTCACCAGATCGTCAAATCTTTCGGTTTTGCGGTGAATGAGCCAGACCCGATCAAATACCTGGTGCAGGCCAAGGTGGCAGGGGGTGTGGACTCTGCTTACATCGGCTTTCCTGACAAACGCACGGCATTCTCAGAGCAGCAAAACCTCCCGCCAGATTACGACCCTACCGCTCGTCCTTGGTACCAATTGGCCGCCGCAGCGCAAGGGCCTGCACTGACGCCGCCCTATGTGGATGCCGGGTCCAAGAAACTGGTGATTACCTTCTCCGCCGCGGTGCGGGAGGGGGGGGCTGTCAAGGGCGTGACGTCGGTCGACGTCTTCATGGATGCCGTGGTTCGCAATGTGGCATCTATCCGCCCAACGCCAGGAACCTATGGATTTATCGCTGACAAGGCCGGAAAGATCATGGTCCATGAGGACACCGCCAAGGTCCTCAAGCCGGTGACTGAGATTGCGTCTGACCTCGGTGGCGGTGCTTTGGAAGCCTTGAGCAAAGCGGGAACGGTGCGTGACATGACGATTGCCGGAGAGCGTCGTTTGGCATTCGCGACGCCGATTGCCGGTACCGACTGGATTTTGGTGATCGCCTTGAATCGCGACGAAGCATTGAGTGGCATTTCGGCGATGGTCTGGTCGTCGATTGTGGGTGGAATCGTGATTGCCGTGATTGCGGTGGTGCTCATCAGTGGCGTGCTGACCCGCATGTTGGGGCGCCTGGTGTTGCTGAAAGATGCGATGCAAGACATTGGCTCCGGTCAAGGAGACCTCACCCGCCGTATTGAGGCAGGCGGTTCGGACGAGCTTGCGGTCATTGCCACAGGCTTCAACCAATTCGTCGAAAAAACGCAGGGTGTTTTGCGGCAGGTGCGCTCCAGCGCCGATGCGGTGGCGACCGCCAGCTCAGAGATTGCGCAGGGCAATCATGACCTGAGCGCCCGCACCGAGAGCCAAGCCAGTGCCCTCGAAGAAACCGCAGCCTCGATGGAGGAGCTTGGCTCTACCGTCAAACAAAACGCTGACTCCGCCCGCCAAGCCAACCAACTGGCGATGAACGCCTCGACCGTGGCCATTCAAGGCGGTGAGGTCGTGGGCCAAGTGGTGGAAACCATGAAGGGCATCAACGAGGCCAGCCGCAGAATAGCCGACATCATCAGCGTCATTGACGGAATTGCTTTTCAAACCAACATCCTGGCCCTGAACGCCGCCGTAGAAGCCGCCCGTGCCGGCGAGCAAGGCAGGGGCTTCGCCGTGGTGGCCTCGGAAGTGCGCTCCTTGGCGGGGCGCTCTGCGGAAGCCGCCAAAGAGATCAAGACACTGATCAACGCCAGCGTCGAGCGTGTAGAGCAGGGCAGCACCCTGGTCGACAAGGCCGGCGAGACCATGACCGAAGTGGTCAGCAGCATCCGCCGGGTGACCGATATCATGGGTGAAATCAGTGCGGCCAGTAACGAGCAAAGCGCCGGGGTGAACCAGGTGGGCGAAGCGGTTACCCAAATGGACCAGGCCACGCAGCAAAACGCAGCCTTGGTGGAGCAGATGGCAGCAGCTGCCAGCAGCCTCAAGAGCCAGGCCAACGACCTGGTGCAAGTGGTGGCGGTCTTTAAGCTGGGCAATGAAGGCCACACAGGTGGCTACAGCGGGGCAAGCCATCTGGCAGCACCAGCCAAACCGGCTCCAGTGCGCAGCAACCCACCGCAGCAGAGCAATTTTGCCGGACCGGAGCGGCGCGCCGTCACGCACACCACCCCAAAAGCCTCAACTGCCAAGTCGGCGGCTGCACCAGCCGCCAAGCGACCTCCTGCCAAGGCGCCACCTGTCTTGGTAGCGCATGCGCCGACCCCGCCCAAAACCAGCAGCAAGGTCACCCCTGCTGGCGGGGATGATGATTGGGAAACTTTTTAAGGCGACTGCTTAAGGGGGCTGCGATGCTCGAGGTGCTCTAGGTACTGGGCAATGCCGTCTCCCTCGCGCTCCAAAAAGCGCTGCACGGCATCTGCAAAAGCCGGGTGTTGCAACCAGTGGGCACTGCTGGTGCGGGTGGGGAGCAGGGCGCGGGCCATTTTGTGTTCGCCTTGTGCGCCACCTTCAAACCGCCGGTAGCCGTTGGCAATGCACCAAGCGAGCGGTTGGTAGTAGCAGGCTTCAAAGTGGAGGCAATCCACTTGCTCCAAGGCACCCCAATAGCGCCCGTAGGCCACACGGTGATGGGACTCAAATGTGCCATCAGCGTTCATGGATGCTGCACCAATTGCTATCAAACTGCTAGCAATTGGCTGCCCGTCTCGCTCCGCCACAAACAAGAGCCAATGCTCCGGCATCTGAATCGCCATGCGCTGAAAGAAATCTGGCGTCAGGTAGGGTGGGTTGCCGTGTTCCCGGTAGGTGTTGGCATAACAGCGGTAGAAAAAAGCCCAATCTTTAGGGCTGATCTCGGCGCCACGGCTGTGCCTGAACTGCACCCCGGCTTCTGCCACCTTGCGCCGTTCTTGTTTGATTTTTTTGCGTTTTTCCTGGTTCAGGCTGGCCAGAAAATCGTCAAAGTCGGCATAGCCCTCCGCCCGGTTATGCCAGTGGAATTGCACGGTGTGCCGCTGCATCCAGTGCGCGGAGTCTGTGGCTTGCAGATCAGCCTCGGCGCCGAACAACAGATGCGCAGAGGAGATGTGCTGGTCTGCGCACCAGCGCTGCACCGCCTGGATCAGGGCAGCTCTAGCGTGCGCGTCTTTGGCGAGCAAGCGGCTACCCGGCACCGGGGTGAACGGCACCGCAATCACTGCTTTGGGGTAGTAGGGCAGGCCATGCTGCTCATAAGCGCTGGCCCACGCCCAGTCGAACACATATTCCCCGTAGGAATGGTCTTTGAGGTAGACCACGCAGGCACCTACCAGCTCCGCGCCTTGGTGCAGGGTGAAGAAATGGGGGCGCCAGCCGGTGGCAGGTGTTGCGCTGCCACTGTCATGCAAGGCTGCCAGGTAGGCGTGCCGCATAAATGGCGTCGGGTGGCTTTGGCTGGATAGCAGGGCGTCCCATGCGGATGCGTTGACCGCAGAGGGCGCTTCTGACACCCGGATGACATAATCAGCATTACCCATTTAGCGCTCCGCGCGGCAGCCGCAAAGGGCCTGCAATGCAGGCCCGGCTGTGAACTTCCTTCTGCTGGTTCATGACTCTCAAACTGTGCGTTGCGCAACTCAATTTCATCGTCGGTGACCTGAACGGTAATGTCATAAAAATCGTCGATGCGGCCAACCGGGCTTATGCGGACGGCGCGCGCTTGCTTTTGACGCCAGAGCTTTCCATCTGCGGTTACGCCGCGGAAGACCTGTTTTTGCGCCCCGCATTCATGCAGGCCTGTGATGATGCCGTGAAATCGGTCGCGCAGCAGCTTGCCGGGTTAAAAGGGATGTCGGTGGTGGTGGGGCATCCAACGGGAGGCGATAGCCGCACACGTTCGGTAGCCGTGCAAAGCCGCTTCAATGCAGCCTCGGTGCTTTGCGAGGGGCAGGTCGTTGCGACCTACGCCAAGCGCGAATTACCCAACTACCAGGTGTTCGATGAGCGCCGCTACTTCACGCCGGGTCAGGGTGTGTGTGTGTTTGAAGCGGGCGAGGGCGAAGACCGCGTCAAAGTAGGGCTGCTGATTTGCGAGGATGCGTGGTTTGAAGAACCCGCCCGCCTGGCCCAAGAGGCTGGCGCTGAGTTGCTGGCGGTCATCAACGCATCTCCGTTCCATGTAGGCAAGGGGTATGAGCGCGAGGCCCGCATGGGTGAGCGTTGCAGGGCTACCGGTTTGCCCATGGTCTACGCACATCTGGTAGGTGGGCAGGACGAGGTGGTGTTTGAAGGCCACTCCTTCGCCTTGAATGCAAACGGCTCTGTCGCCGGCCGGGCGCCTAGTTTCCAAGAGAATGTCTTTCCGGTGATCGTAGATAGAGCGGGTAGTACTATTCAATTAATAGCATCCATCGAGCCTGAGCGCTCTGCAGAAGCGGATCTGTGGGATGCCTTGGTGTTGGGCGTGCGCGACTACATTGGCAAAAATGGTTTCCCGGGTGCTTTGTTGGGCCTGTCGGGTGGCATTGACTCGGCCTTGGTCTTGGCGATCGCAGTCGATGCGCTCGGGGCCGACAAGGTGCGCACGGTCATGATGCCTTCTCCGTACACCGCGGACATCAGCTGGATCGATGCCCGGGACATGGCGGCCCGTATGGGCGTGCGGTATGACGAAATTTCCATCGTGCCGGAGTTCGAGGCTTTCAAGGCCTCATTGGCTGGAGAGTTTGCGGGGCGTGCGGAAGACACGACCGAAGAAAACATCCAGGCACGCATTCGTGGGACCTTGCTGATGGCCTTGTCCAACAAATTCGGCAGCATTGTGCTGACGACTGGAAACAAGTCCGAAATGGCGACCGGCTATTGCACGCTCTACGGAGACATGGCAGGTGGCTTCGCGGTCATCAAAGACCTGGCCAAGACCACCGTGTTCAAGCTTGCCTGGTGGCGCAATGCCCATGACCCTTATGGCACCGGTCTGGAACCGATTCCAGAGCGCATCATCACCCGTCCGCCCAGTGCGGAATTGCGGCCTGACCAGAAAGACCAGGACAGTCTGCCACCCTATGAGGTGCTGGATGGCATTCTGGAGCGCTACATGGAAAATGACGAGAGCATCGAGTCGATCATCGCTGCTGGCTACCGTGTAGAAGACGTGGAGCGGGTGACTCGCCTCATCAAAATCAACGAATACAAGCGCCGCCAGGCACCGGTAGGAATCCGCGTGACGCACCGCAGCTTCGGTAAAGATTGGCGTTATCCTATTACCAACCGTTTTCGGGCCTGATTTTTTAACTGGACAAGCAGATGAAACAAATTACCGCAGTCGTCAAACCTTTCAAACTAGAAGAGGTCCGTGAAGCGTTGGCTGAATGCGGCGTGACGGGTTTGACAGTGACGGAAGTCAAAGGCTTTGGTCGCCAAAAAGGCCATACCGAGCTGTACCGTGGCGCTGAATACGTGGTCGACTTCCTGCCCAAGATGAAGGTGGAAGTGGTGGTGAAAACCGAAGATGTGGATCGATGTGTAGACGCTATTGTGAAAGCCGCGCATACCGGCAAGATCGGCGACGGAAAGATCTTCGTCACGAGTGTGGAACGTGTGGTGCGTATTCGCACGGGCGAGCAGGACGAGTCCGCCGTTTAAGTTTTCAGTTCAGGTGAGGCGCAAAGCGCGCCCACAGAGCAGCACCCCATATCGCGGCGCACAGCAGCAAACTCAGTAGCACTGCAGCGCTGCCGATATCCTTGGCCCGTTTGGACAGCGAGTGCCATTCGGGGCCGACGCGGTCGACGACTGATTCCACCGCCGTGTTGAGCAGCTCCACGACCATGACTGCGACCACGCTGGCCGCCAAAACTGCGCACTCAACCCATGTCTGGCCAATGAAAAATGAGGCGGGCAAAAGTACCAATGCCAAGATGCACTCCTGCCTGAAAGCGGTCTCGTTCCACCCCGCTTGCAATCCCGCCCATGAGTAGCGGGTAGCGTGGAGCACGCGGCTCACACCCCGGCGCAACTTTTGTGGATTCACCGCAGGATCAACAGGGGGCAGGGATGGGGATGGCATCGTTTTGTGTCTTTGCTTTCAGCGGCTCATGGGCGCGGAGTGGACCAGACGGGTGCCCGCCAGCGCATCGTGCCAAAACTGGTTTTGAGGGTGAAAGCGGCTCAAAATCGCCCATATGGCAACCCAGCCTATGCAAATCACAGCGATCTCCGGACCAGATAGCTGAAATGGAGACACCGCCGCCAACGGTGGCAAAAACCAGACCCAGCTCAACACGTAGCGTCCCAGCGCCCGGAGTTGGGTGATTTTTTGGCCATCGACACCGACCACCCGGATGTTCCAAGTTTTCATGGCAAGCGTTTGGCCATGCGCCCAAAACCACACAAAGTAGATGCCCAGAATGATGAACAAAAAGCCCTGCAGTGCATGGCGGTTGTCCAATGCATAGCGAGTCTGGCTCAGGGTGCCGAAAATGTAGCCTGCCAAAAACACCACGCCGAACAACAAGATGCCCTCATAAATCCAGCACGCCATGCGTCGCCAGAGTCCTGGGGTTATCGCACCATTGATCATCCCGAGCCCGTTCTGTTGTCAAAGAACTTGCGATTGTAGGCAAGCGCAAGCGTCTAGGAGTCGCGGCTGGATCAAGTCGCTAATTTGCGCTGCTTGTTTTGGAGGCAGGGGCGATGGGCAGGAGTGTGTTGCGATCGACGGGTTGCTGCGCAGCCAGTCGTTCCCGGTGGGTTTCCGGTGAATTTCGGGTAACCGGTACAGGCGTTAGCTTCTGGGGCGGGGGCGCTTTGGTTGCGACTGCTGCACCCGCCGGCTTGGTAGCCCCTTTGCGCGCCAGAGCATCTTTTTCCTCTTGGCTCAGCGCTTGGTAGGCTTCCCAGTTGGACAAGCGATCCGCTGCAGGTGTCTTTTTTGTTTCCGCAAAATTGAGTCGTGCTTGCTGCCGCTCTTGGGGCTTGAGTGCTGCCCATTCGGCCATGCGGCTGTGCAGTGTTTCCTTGTCTGCTGCAGACATGGCCGAAAAATTTTGCGACAACGCGATCCACTTCCTGCGGTGTCCGTCAGCCAATGTGTCCCAGCTCTCTTTCAGAGGTGCCAAGGCAGTTTTTTGTCCGGCACTCAAGGTCGTCCAGTTCAAATTGGTCGAAGCAGGTGCGACTGGCAGCACGGATGCGGTCTGGCCGTAGACCGGAGCACTGATGCCCAGGCAAGTTCCGGCAAGACACGCTGCGAGCAAGCCTGCAGGTAGGAGACTGAGAGTGCGAGAAAAATGCTTCATACGAAGAGTGGGACGCTCTTTGACTTATTTTTCTTGGTTGATGCGCAAAAATTGTGCAAAACCCGGGTCTGTGTAGGCCGCTGGCGGCAAGGGGTCTGTCAGAAGCTGAATATCCACGTCGGCAATTTCTTGCGCCCTGAAATCGTCCTGTAAGGTGTCGATGACCAGCATGCCTGTAATCAAGGCCAGCAAGGGCAGCCATGAGCCCAGCTGCATCCATAGATTTTTGAATCCGGAACCCATTTGCATTCCGGCCTGTCCCGCAGTAGCCAAAATCACGTTGCTGGCGGAAACTGACTCCAGAACAATTTTTCGTTTCGCCACCGCTTGAACGCGGGCCGCCTTGAGGCGTTCGGTAATGTCGTGGGGCAGGGCCTGTGCGCCCTCTTGGAGGCGCGAAGCAATCGCGCGGGCCACGGCTCTTTCGATATCAGCACCGGAACGGTGCGCTACAGTATTTTTCATAGCCGGATTCCCTTTCCTCTTAACGCATTACCCAAGGCTTGCACCGCTCGGGAACAGTGTGTTTTTACGCTGCCTTGTGAACAGCCCATCGCAGTCGCAGTTTCCGCGACATCCATATCCTCCCAATAACGCATCAGGAAGGCTTCTCGTTGACGTGGCGGGAGTCTTAAAACCTCTTCTTCGATAGATCTTAGGGTTTGGGCCCTTTCTGTCTGGGTCTCTGTGCTCTCTGACTGTTCGCCGCCTTGGTCAGTGACCAAGGATTCCAGTAGATTGAAATCTTCGTCTTCAGTTCCAGATTCGAAGTCACTGAGCGTCGAAAACAAGGCGCTATAGGTCTTTTGCCTGCGGAACCAGTCAAGGGTGCTGTTGGACAGAATGCGTTGAAACAGCATAGGCAGTTCTTCTACGGGCTTGTGTCCGTAGTGTTCAGCCAGTTTCATCATGCTGTCTTGAACAATGTCTAACGCGGACTCGTCATTGCGGACGTGGTACGCCGCACGCTTGAAGGCCCGTTTTTCAACACTCTTCAAAAAATCAGAAAGTTCTTTTTCGGTTGCCAATTGACAAGGCCATCGCTGGCAAAAAGGAGGGGCGCGCCGTGCAAGTGGGGCATGTATTTGGCGGCACTAACGTGGAGGATTATTGCACTTCAAGTTCGTAGGCTTGTTGCCATCAAACGGGTGGCACGCCGGCAATGCCATAATACGGTTGCAATTAAAAGGCAAACGGGTCCTGGTCCGGCGCAACATTCAATGCGCTCATGGCTTTGATCTTAAGTCCCGACGCGACTCCACAAGTGTTTGCGAAGGGGCACCCAAGGTTTTTCGTCAGAGAAATTCACAAAGGTTCATCATGGAAATTTCTAAAGCCGAAATCGCTTCGGCAGCATCCGCATCCAAATCCGCCGCTGTTCCCGAGTTGAGGGGCGCGGAAGTCCTCGTCAAAGCGCTTCAAGCCGAAAACGTCAAATACATCTGGGGCTACCCAGGCGGCGCAGTTCTGCACATTTACGACGCGTTCTACAAGCAAGACACGATTCAGCACGTTTTGGTGCGTCACGAGCAGGCAGCTGTGCATGCTGCGGACGGCTATGCCCGTGCCACCGGTGATGTCGGCGTAGCGCTGGTGACGTCCGGGCCGGGTCTGACCAATGCGGTGACCGGCATTGCGACGGCCTATATGGACAGCATCCCCATGGTGATCATTTCCGGTCAGGTGCCTACGCACGCGATCGGACTCGATGCATTCCAGGAGTGCGACACCGTCGGTATCACGCGCCCTATCGTGAAGCACAACTTCTTGGTGAAGGACGCCAAAGACATGGCGGAAGTCATGAAGAAGGCCTTCCACATCGCGCGCACCGGACGTCCCGGCCCCGTGGTGGTGGACATCCCCAAGGATGTGTCTTTCAAAAAGGTGCCTTACCACGGCTATCCCGAGAGCGTGGAAATGCGCTCTTACAACCCAGTGCGCAAGGGTCATGGCGGACAAATTCGCAAGGCCTTGCAACTGCTGTTGACCGCCAAACGCCCCTACATTTACACCGGTGGCGGCGTGTTGCTGAGCAACGCGTCTCACGAACTCCGCACCTTGGTGGACATGTTGGGCTACCCCTGCACCAACACCTTGATGGGCTTGGGCGCATACCCCGCGAGCGACCGCAAGTTCCTCGGCATGCTGGGCATGCACGGTACCGTAGAGGCCAACAACGCGATGCAAAACTGCGATGTATTGCTGGCAGTGGGCGCACGCTTTGACGACCGCGTAATTGGCAATCCCAAGCACTTTGCCCAGAACGAGCGCAAGATCATTCACATCGACATCGACCCATCCAGCATCTCCAAGCGGGTGAAGGTGGATATCCCGATCGTGGGCGACGTGAAAGACGTGCTCAGCGAAATGATTGCCATGATTCGCGAAGGCGCTGTCAAGCCCGACGCCAACGCATTGGGCGCATGGTGGGACACGATTGAAGGCTGGCGCAAGCGCGATTGCATGAAATACAACCCCGGCAATGGGGATGTGATCAAGCCGCAGTTCGTGGTGGAAACGCTTTGGAACATGACCAAAGATGCGGACACTTACATCACCTCTGATGTGGGTCAGCACCAGATGTGGGCAGCGCAGTACTACAAGTTTGACGAGCCACGTCGCTGGATTAATTCGGGTGGTTTGGGAACCATGGGCGTGGGCATTCCCTACGCTATGGGCATCAAGCTGGCCAAGCCGCAAAGCGAGGTGTTCTGTATTACCGGCGAAGGCTCGGTGCAAATGAATATCCAGGAGCTGTCCACCTGCCTGCAGTACAACACACCGATCAAGATTTGCTCTTTGAACAACCGTTTTCTCGGGATGGTGCGTCAGTGGCAAGAGGTGGAGTACGAAGGCCGCTACAGCCACAGCTACATGGATGCATTGCCGAACTTTGTGAAGTTGGCAGAAGCCTACGGTCACGTCGGCATGTTGATTGAGCGCCCCCAGGATGTGGAGCCCGCACTGCGCGAGGCCCGCAAGCTCAAGGACCGCACGGTGTTCATGGACTTCCGCACAGACCCCACTGAAAACGTGTTCCCCATGGTCCAGGCCGGCAAGGGCATCACAGAGATGCTGCTCGGCTCGGAGGACCTTTAAGCGGATTTGCGCCAAATAGTGCTCTGGCGCACACCTCGTGTGCGCGGGCTGCTATCATTTTTGAAGAATCTATTGTCTGCCGAGCTGTGTGGTTACCGCCGCACGGGGAGGGCAGCGAAAAGAGGAATCGGTACTTATGAAACACATCATTGCAGTTTTGCTGGAAAACGAACCCGGCGCCTTGTCCCGTGTCGTGGGCTTGTTTTCGGCCCGTGGATACAACATTGAATCCCTGACCGTGGCTCCCACGGAAGATCCGAGCTTGTCACGCATGACCATCCAAACCCATGGTTCGGATGACGTGATCGAACAAATCACCAAGCACCTGAACCGCCTGATTGAAGTGGTGAAGGTCGTGGACCTCACAGAAGGCGCCTATATTGAGCGTGAGCTCATGATGGTGAAGGTCCGTGCGGTGGGCAAGGAGCGCGAAGAGATGAAGCGCATGGCCGACATCTTCCGTGGCCGCATCATTGATGTGACGGAAAAGAGTTACACCATCGAACTCACAGGCGATCAATCCAAGAACGACGCGTTCCTGGAAGCTATCGAGCGCACTGCCATTCTGGAAACGGTGCGAACCGGTTCCAGCGGCATCGGTCGCGGCGAGCGCATTCTGCGGGTTTGATGAAGGTTTTCCTGTGTGCGCTTCGGCTGGCTCAACACACAGGGATTGTTTGGCGACAGTGTTTACCGTTCGCCCCGAGCTTAGGTAGTTTTTGCAACAGGGCGCTTTTCGCCAATATTTATTTCGGAGAGAAAAATGAAAGTTTTTTACGACAAGGATTGTGACCTAAGCCTGATCAAGGGCAAGACAGTTGCCATCATCGGTTACGGCAGCCAAGGCCATGCACACGCGCAAAACTTGAACGACAGCGGCGTAAAGGTCGTGGTCGGTCTGCGCAAGGGCGGAGCCTCCTGGGACAAAGTCGGCAAAGCCGGCTTGACCGTGATGGAAGTGAACGACGCAGTCAAGGCGGCCGACGTGGTCATGATCTTGTTGCCTGATGAGCAAATCGGCGAGGTGTACACCAACAACGTCGCTCCCAACATCAAGCAAGGCGCTTCTTTGGCCTTTGCCCACGGTTTCAACGTGCACTACAACCAAGTCGTGCCCCGCGCAGATCTGGATGTCTGGATGGTGGCTCCCAAGGCTCCCGGCCACACGGTGCGCAACACCTACACCCAAGGTGGAGGCGTGCCTCACTTGGTCGCTGTGCACCAGGACAAGTCCGGCAAAGCCCGTGACCTGGCTCTGAGCTACGCGATGGCCAACGGTGGCGGCAAGGCCGGCATCATTGAAACCAACTTCAAGGAAGAAACTGAAACCGACTTGTTCGGTGAGCAGGCTGTTTTGTGCGGTGGCGCTGTTGAGCTGATCAAGATGGGTTACGAGACCCTGGTGGAAGCCGGTTACGCCCCTGAAATGGCTTACTTCGAGTGCTTGCACGAACTGAAGCTGATCGTGGACCTGATCTACGAAGGCGGCATTGCCAACATGAACTACTCCATCTCCAACAACGCGGAGTTCGGTGAGTACGTGACAGGCCCTGAAGTCATCAACGAAGAGTCCCGCAAGGCCATGCGCAACGCTTTGAAGCGCATCCAAAACGGTGACTACGCCAAGATGTTCATCCAGGAAGGCCGTTTGAACTACCCAAGCATGACCGCACGCCGTCGCAACACTGCGGATCATTCGATCGAAGTGGTGGGTGCGCAATTGCGCGCCATGATGCCTTGGATCGCCAAGAACAAGCTGGTGGACCAGACCCGCAACTAAGCCCCTGTGGCTGAGCGCAAAAGGCCACTTCGGTGGCCTTTTGCTTTGGTGGTTCTTCTATGGATGGATCGCGCACTGGCTTACACTGCGTGCCTGACTTTGTTCCGGTTGTTTTGGAACGTATTGGGCCTCAAAGGCCCTCCCTGGAGATGGCATGCATGATGGAATAGAAACCCAAAGTTCGACCGGTAATGGTGGCGGTGTTAAAAACCGGCGCAAAGGCATCTATGTGCTGCCGAACTTGTTTACTTTGGCTGCCTTGTTCGGTGGCTTTTACGCCATTGTCATGGCGATGAATGGCCGCTTTGATCTCGCGGCTGCAGGCATCTTTTGCGCCATGGTGCTCGATAGCCTGGACGGCCGGGTTGCCCGGATGACCAACACCCAAAGCGCCTTCGGTGAGCAGATGGATTCGCTCTCCGACATGGTGTCTTTTGGTGCGGCACCCGCATTGATTTCCTATGAGTGGGCGTTGCGGGATCTGGGGCGTTGGGGCTGGTTTGCTGCCTTTGTGTATTGCGCGTGCGCAGCACTCCGTTTGGCACGATTCAATGTCAACACCACGGTCGTGGACAAACGTTACTTTCAGGGCCTGCCGTCTCCAGCAGCTGCTGCGTTGGTGGCGGGTTTTATCTGGGTTGCGACAGACCAGGGCATATCAGGCCCATCAGTGGCTTGGCCGGTATTTGCATTGGCCCTGTATGCGGGTCTGACCATGGTGACCAACGTTCCGTTTTACAGCTTCAAAGATGTGCAAATGAAGCGCAGTGTTCCCTTTGTCGTGATTGTTCTAATCGCTCTTGGCATTGCGGTGATCAATATCCACCCGCCGATTGTGATGTTCGGCGTGTTCGTGGTGTATGGATTTAGTGGGTACGTGGTGTATCTGGTGCGTCGCGCCCGTGGTGTGCGAACCAGTGTGATCAGCACGTCGACCGACGAGCCTGAAGAGCGCGGCTTGCATCGATAGAACGAGGGGAATTTCCATGTCTGACAAACTGATTATTTTTGACACCACTTTGCGCGATGGCGAACAGTCGCCCGGCGCCTCGATGACCCGTGACGAGAAGCTGCGTATTGCCCGTCAGCTGGAACGCTTGCGCGTGGACGTGATCGAGGCCGGTTTTGCAGCAAGTTCGAACGGCGATTTTGAGGCAGTGCAGCTGATTGCCAACTCAATCAAGGATTCCACCGTGTGTTCGTTGTCGCGCGCCAACGACCGTGACATTGCCCGAGCCGCCGAGGCGCTCAAGGGCGCCAACAGCGCGCGAATTCACACCTTTATTGCGACCTCTGCACTGCACATGGAGAAAAAGCTCCGTATGTCGCCTGAGCAAGTGCTGGAACAGGCCAAACAGTCCGTGCGCTTTGCTCGCAACTTGGTCGCTGACATCGAGTTCAGCCCGGAAGACGGTTACCGCAGCGACCCTGACTTTTTGTGCCGCGTTCTCGAAGCGGTGATTGCTGAAGGGGCTACCACCATCAACGTGCCCGATACGGTCGGTTATGCGGTCCCTGAGCTGTATGGCAACTTCATCAAATCATTGCGCGAACGCATTCCCAACTCTGACAAGGCAATCTGGTCGGTGCATTGCCACAACGACTTGGGTATGGCAGTCGCCAACTCCTTGGCAGGGGTGAAAATTGGAGGGGCACGCCAAGTAGAGTGCACGGTCAATGGCTTGGGCGAGCGTGCGGGTAATTGCAGTCTGGAAGAGATTGTGATGGCCGTGAAGACCCGCAAAGACTATTTCGGGCTGGAGCTGGGAATTGATGCAACGCACATCCTCGCGGCAAGCCGCATGGTCAGTCAGACCACCGGTTTTGTCGTTCAGCCCAATAAGGCGGTGGTCGGTGCCAATGCGTTTGCCCATGCCTCTGGTATTCACCAAGACGGCGTTCTGAAGGCCCGCGACACCTATGAAATCATGCGGGCGGAAGATGTGGGCTGGACCGCCAACAAAATCGTGTTGGGCAAGCTGAGCGGCCGCAATGCCTTCAAACAGCGCCTGCAGGAGTTGGGTGTCCAACTTGGCAGCGAGACCGAGATCAACGCAGCGTTCGCCCGCTTCAAGGAACTGGCTGATCGCAAAAGCGAAATTTTTGACGAAGACATCCTTGCGCTGGTTGGCGATGAGAGTGTGTCGTCGGAGATCGAACAATATGGGTTCGTCTCATTGTCACAGCATAGCGAGACAGGGGAGCGGCCCCAGGCCACGATTGTGTTTACCTCGGGTGGCAAAGAGATGAAGGGCGCCTCTGACGGCAATGGGCCGGTCGATGCGTCGCTGAAAGCGATCGAGTCGCTGGTGCAAAGCGGGGCTGAAATGGTCTTGTACTCGGTGAACGCGATCAGCGGGTCGACGGAGAGCCAAGGCGAAGTGACGGTGCGACTTCAAAACAGCGGACGTGTGGTCAACGGAGTCGGGTCTGATCCGGACATCGTGGTGGCGTCGGCCAAGGCTTACTTGAGTGCTTTGAACAAGCTGCAAAGCAAGTCAGACCGTGTTGCGGCGCAGGGCTGAGCAGGTAAATTTGAAAATAGTTGAGGTTCAGCGCGCAAGTAGTTGATCTATTTGATGTTTTTTGATTAAACTGGCGGGGAACACTATAAAAAGCGTCTGCCTATGGATTGCAGGCGTTTTTTTTAAAGGAACTATGTTGAAACGCATCATTATTCAACTCAGCGCCGCAGGTCTGATGGCTTCCGTGCTGCTACTTCCTTTTTCAGCATTAGCCACGACGCATAGCAAGAAAGCCACTGCCAAAACTTCGCAAGTCAAGGCTTCGCAAAGTAAAAAGGTAGCTGCCAAGGCAGTACGCAAACAAAAGGAAGTTTCAGCTACCAAGCGGGTCTCCGCCAAAAAGCCTGTCGTCAAAAATATCAAAAAGGCCGTAGTCGCCGTTGCTCCCAAACCATCCTATGGGCAACTCGCAGGCTTGCATGGCAAGCAGGACGCACTGGATTTGAAGTCGAGCGTCGCCTTTGTGGTGGACCAAGACACCAAGGAAGTGCTGTTTAGCAAGAACGAGAATGCAGTGCTGCCTATCGCTTCGATCACTAAATTGATGACCGGCGTGCTGATCAGCGAAGCACGTCTTCCGATGGAAGAGTCCATCGAGATTACCCAGGCTGATGTGGATACCGAGAAAGGCAGCTCCTCGCGTTTGCGGGTTGGTACTGAGCTGTCACGCGGCGAACTGCTTCACCTGGCCCTGATGGCGAGTGAAAATCGGGCCGCACATGCGCTGGGCAGAACCTATCCCGGTGGTTTGCAGCATTTTGTCAACTTGATGAATCGCAAAGCGAAGCTTTTAGGCATGTCGGACACGCAGTATGTGGAACCCACAGGCCTGAACAGCCGCAATCAGTCCAGCGCCAAGGATTTGGCGACGCTGGTGAGTTACGCCTACAGCGACCAGACTTTGCGTGAATTGTCGACATCTACCGGCTACCAGGTGGAAGTAGGTAACCGTACCTTGCAGTACAACAACACCAATCGTTTGGTCAAAAATCCTGCGTGGGATATCGGCCTGCAAAAAACGGGTTACATCACCGAGGCAGGGCAGTGTTTGGTGATGCAGGCCAAAATATCAGGCCGTAAACTCATCATGGTTTTTCTGGATTCAGCCGGTAAGCTGACGCGGATTGCGGACGCCGAACGTGTCCGCAAGTGGGTGGAAACTGGGCACCCAGCGGCTACGAAAGCCTCACCGCTTGCCCTTAAGGGATTCGACAGTCGTATTGCGACGAACTGATAAAAAAGCCTGCTCTTGCAGGCTTTTATCTTTGGGGGGCTCTAAACCCCAATGTCTCCGAGATGTGTCTCGCGGTTTCTTTGAGTTTCGGTAGCCAGTCGTCTTCCAGGCGACCGGAAGGCGCTGAGATGGACAGGCCTGCGATCAGCTTGCCTTGGTCGTCGTAAATACCAGCGGCCATGCAGCGGACGCCGAGTTCGAGTTCTTCATTGTCACTTGCCTGGCCGTATTGACGGACCTTGGAGAGCTCGCGCTCCAACACGTCCAAGTCGGTGATGCTGTTTTTGGTATGGCCTTGCAGCCCTGTTCTGGTGGCATAAGAGCGAATGCGCAAAGGATCATCAGCGGCCAAAAACAATTTACCCACCGAGGTGAGGTGTAGCGGTGCGCGTCCGCCAATCGCTCTGACCACCTGCATTCCACTGCGTTCACTGTAGGCGCGCTCGACATAAATGATTTCATCGCCCTGGCGCATGCTCAGGTTAACGGGCTGTTGAATTAATTTGTGCAGCTCGCGCATAGGACCCAGCGCTGCGTCGCGGACGTTCAAGCGGGCCTTCACGAGATTCCCCAGCTCCAACAGGCGCATCCCAAGGCGGTAGCTGCCTGATTGTGGTCGATCGACAAACCGCCCCGACACCAAGTCATTCAAGATACGGTGCGTTGTAGAGGGGTGCAAGCCAGCGCGCTCACTGATTTCCTTCAGTGGGATCGCCTCTTCTCTGGAAGCGAGGACGTCTATCAACGTGAACATGCGCTCCAGCACTTGAACTGCGGGCGCGGCTTGGGGGTCGTGTTCTTTTTTAGTCATGGTGCTTCGTGGCAGATGTTAACCCGTCAAAGCCCCTATACCCGTGGGTTCAATGGCCCTGTTGCATTCCAGTTGCCGTTGACCAATAATTCATGAGGCTTGAAGTTGGCCTTGTATTGCATTTTCGGACTGCTCTCAATCCAGTAGCCCAGGTAGACATACGGCAGCCCAAGCTGTTTGGCCTGCTCAATCTGCCACAGCACATTGAAGGTTCCATAACTGGCACCTTCATCGGGTGCAAAAAACGTGTACACCGCGGATAAGCCGTTGTCGAGGACATCCAAGATGGACACCATTTTGAGTGCGCCCAAACTTTGTTCGCCATCTGTCGCTTCCCGAAACTCAACCAAGCGGGAGTTCACGCGGCTCTGCAGCAGAAACTGCACATACTGATCGATGCTGTCCTCGTCCATGCCTCCGCCGGCATGTCTGGCGAGTTGGTAGCGCAGATAGAGGTCGTAGTGTTCCCTCGAGAAGCCCAAGTTTAGTACGCGGGCCTGCAAGTTGGCGTGCTGTCTTGCCGCTCTTTTCTGGCTCTTGTTGGCGCGGAATTGTTCTACCGGGATGCGAAGCGGGGTGCAGGCCTGGCACCCATCACAGTATGGGCGGTAGGTGAACATGCCGCTGCGCCGGAAGCCTTTTTCAACCAGGCTGGAGTAGGTCGCCGTGTCAATAATGTGGCTGGGCGTGGCTACTTGGGAGCGGGCTTGTCGGTCCGACAGGTAACTGCAGTCGTACGGCGCAGTGGCATAAAACTGCAGTGTTTGGATGGGGAGATCCGTCAGATCGGTCATGGCAGGGTTTCGCAAGCTGACTACAAGTAATTCCAGTATAGGCGGTCAAAGTGCCACTCAATGGGGGGCTTGGGTATGGCGGAGTCGAGGCACTGTTGGAACGCTTTTTTGTCAATCGGCCGTGCGCCCATGAAGGCCAGATGTGAGGTGACTTGCTGGCAATCAATCCATGCGACCTTGTGGTGGCGGGCAATCGCCACTAATGCAGCCAAAGCCAGCTTGGATGCGTCGGTTCGCCTTGCAAACATCGATTCGCCAAACACGGCGTGACCGATACAGACGCAGTACAAGCCGCCAACCAATTCACCATCTTGCCAAGTCTCGATGCTGTGCGCGTGCCCTGCACGGTGCAAACGGAGATATGCCGCCCGGATTTCCGGCAGTATCCATGTGCCGTTTTGTCCATCGCGAGGGGTCAAGGAGCAGGCTTCAATGACTTGTTCGAAAGAGCTGTCCACCCGTATTTCACAACCTCGGGTGTCCCGGAAACGTCGGATGGTTTTCTTGAGGGATCTGTGTAGCCGAAACTCATCCACCCATAGGGTCATTCGTGGACTTGTGCTCCACCAAAGTGTGGGTTGGCCTTCGCTATACCAGGGGAAGATGCCGTTGGAGTAGGCGCGGAGCAAAGTCGCGGGCTCCAGATCGCCGCCGGCTGCGAGCAAGCCTGGGGCCGGCGAGTCTTCTCCCCAAGCTGCAGAGGTGCTCGGAAATGATTCGCCGGGTTCCAACCAGGGCAGCAAGGGGGACGATGTAGACATGGAGGGGAGGTGCAAAAAAACGATGTCGAAGCTGAAAACAGCTGTTTTATCAGGTTAGAATACCAGCTGTCGGGGTGTAGCGCAGCCTGGTAGCGCATCTGCTTTGGGAGCAGAGGGTCGCGAGTTCGAATCCCGCCGCCCCGACCACTTTTTAAAAATCAAAGGCTCTGAAGTTTTAACGCTTTGGGGCCTTTGTTCTTTGTGCCCGTAGCTCAGTCGGATAGAGCAACAGCCTTCTAAGCTGTGGGTCGGGGGTTCGATCCCCTCCGGGCACGCCAAGTCGCTCTCTTTCCCTAAATCCTCAATTCATGCGCGGTACCTGAGATCCCAAGCCAGTGCTCAACCGCACGGGCTAATGTTTGTGGATCGCCAGTGCTGTGGAAGTCAATCCGGCCTGCATCGGTAGATTCTTGGGTCTGCAGAAGATCGGCCTCCGCTAGCAGTCGTCGTGTCTGGCGAGCGACCGGTGCGCCGCCTTCCAGATAGCGCACCTTGTCTCCGGTTCCCATGCGCAGTGGAGATTCGGCAAACGGGTAGTGTGTGCAGCCCAATACCAAGGTGTCCATCTCGCCATTTTGAGTGCCAAAAGTGCCCATGGCCCCCGTAAATGTTGCGCAGGCTGCTTCTGTTTTTGTAGCATCAAATTGCTCAATGGCCAGTGCAAGCCCGGGGCAGGGTTGAAGAACAAATCGTGCCTGGCCTTGCAGGCTGGCCAGCAAACGTTGGAACTTCTCGCTTTTCAGGGTGCTTGGCGTTGCCATCACCCCGATCACGCCTGTTTGGCTCGCTGCCACCGCGGGTTTGAGCGCTGGCTCAATACCGATGATGGGCAAGCCAGGGTGCTCTGCCCGCAGCACATGAATAGCTGCCGCGGTTGCAGTGTTGCAGGCTACGACCAGTGCTTTGATCCGGTGCTGACTTTGCAGCCAGCGGCTGATCGTGCTGGACCGGTGGATCAGGTAATCGTCATCCCGCTCACCATAGGGCGCATGGCCGCTGTCGGCTACATAGACAAACCTCTCGAGCGGCAATTCGGCCCTGAGCGCTCGCAGGACGCTCAGGCCACCCAGGCCGCTGTCAAACACCCCGATGGGGTGCATGCTCTCGATTGGCAATGGCTTAACGCGAAGTGACAGGAATGGACTTGAACTCGCCGGTAGCGATTTTCTTTTTCCACTCTTCAGGCCCCGTGATGTGAGCACTGGTGCCACCCGCGTCCACCGCCACGGTGACAGGCATGTCAACCACGTCGAATTCGTAAATCGCTTCCATGCCCATGTCTTCAAAACCGACCACTTTGGCGGTTTTGATGGCCTTGGACACCAGGTAGGCCGCACCGCCCACCGCCATCAGGTAGGCGCTCTGGTGCTTCTTGATGGCTTCGATGGCGACAGGGCCGCGCTCTGCCTTGCCGATCATGGCAATCAGTCCGGTTTGCGCCAGCATCATCTCGGTGAATCCATCCATGCGGGTGGCGGTTGTCGGGCCGGCGGGGCCCACGGCTTCATCGCGAACCGGGTCAACGGGTCCCACGTAATAGATCACCCGGTTGGCAAAGTCCACGGGCAACTTTTCGCCCTTGGCCAGCATGCCCTGGATGCGTTTGTGCGCGGCATCGCGGCCGGTGAGCATCTTGCCGTTCAACAACAAAGTCTGGCCTGGTTTCCAGCTGGCAACTTCTTCCTTGGTCAGGGTATTGAGGTCCACTTTTTTGCTGGCCTCGTAGTCAGGTGTCCAGTTGACGTTGGGCCAGAGGTCCAAGCTGGGCGGATCCAGATACACAGGTCCGCTGCCGTCCAACACAAAATGGGCGTGGCGGGTGGCGGCGCAGTTCGGAATCATGGCGACCGGTTTGCTGGCCGCGTGCGTCGGATACATCTTGATCTTGACGTCCAACACGGTGGTCAAACCGCCCAAGCCCTGTGCGCCAATACCCAGCGCATTGACCTTCTCCATCAGCTCCAAGCGCATTTTTTCCACATTGTTGAGTTCAGCGCCGGTTGCGGCTTTGGTCTGCAGCTCGTACATGTCCAAATCGTCCATCAGGCTCTCTTTGGCCATCAGGACTGCCTTTTCAGCGGTGCCGCCGATGCCGATGCCCAGCATGCCGGGCGGGCACCAGCCTGCGCCCATGGTGGGAACGGTCTTCAAGACCCAGTCCACCACCGAATCGCCGGGGTTCAGCATGACCATTTTGCTTTTGTTCTCGGAGCCGCCGCCTTTGGCTGCCACCGTCACTTCAACCGTATTGCCGGGCACGATTTCTGTGAAGATCACTGCCGGGGTGTTGTCTTTGGTGTTCTTGCGCAAAAACTCAGGGTCCGCAACCACCGAGGCGCGCAAGGTGTTGTCGGGGTGGTTGTAGCCTTGGCGCACACCTTCGTTGATGGCGTCGTCCAGGCTTCCTGTGAAGCCCTCCCAGCGCACATCCATGCCGACTTTGAGGAACACGTTCACGATGCCGGTGTCCTGGCAAATGGGGCGGTGGCCGGTCGCGCTCATTTTGCTGTTGGTAAGAATCTGGGCAATGGCGTCTTTGGCGGCCGGGCTCTGCTCGCGCTCGTAAGCGCGGGCCAGGTGGGCGATGTAGTCGGCGGGGTGGTAGTAGCTGATGTACTGCAGCGCGGCAGACACGGATTCGATCAGGTCAGCCTGGCGGATAGAGGTGGTCATGGTCGGTCTTTTCAGAGATGGGATAGCAGTGAAGGGCAAACCCGCTGAGTTTATCGAATCACGCCTGCACCAGACTGACGGCGGGCCTTGACCGATATCAGTCAGTGATGTGTAAGTGCATGGGATAACCATGCGCGCAGTTTTCAAAAAATCCGAGGAGACAAACCTGTGAGCGCATCATCTTCTGCTATCGAGTCCATGTTGGTTGAAAACCGGGTGTTTCCACCCAGTGAAGCCACGGTCAAAGCGGCCCGCATCTCCGGCATGGAGGGCTACAACGCCCTTTGCGCCGAAGCTGAGGAAGATTTCGAAGGTTTCTGGGCCCGTTTGGCCAAGGAAAACGTGGTGTGGAACAAGCCTTTCACCCGCACTTTGGATGAGTCCAACGCACCGTTTTACAAATGGTTTGATGACGGCGAGTTGAATGCGTCTGCCAACTGCCTGGACAAGCACATCGGCACCCCCACTGAAAACAAAGTGGCGGTTATTTTTGAGGCCGATGACGGCACTGTTACCAAAACCACTTACAAAGAGTTGTTGGCACGGGTCAGCCAGTTTGCCAACGCACTCAAGGCAGACGGCATCCAAAAGGGCGACCGTGTGCTGGTGTACATGCCCATGACCCTGGAAGGCGTGATCGCGATGCAGGCCTGCGCCCGTATCGGCGCTACCCACAGCGTGGTGTTTGGCGGCTTCTCGGCCAAGGCCTTGCAAGAGCGCATCATCGACGCAGGTGCAGTAGCGGTGATCACCAGCAACTACCAGATGCGCGGCGGCAAAGAGTTGCCCTTGAAGTCCATCGTGGACGAGGGCATTGCCATGGGTGGCTGCGAGTCCATCAAGAACGTGTACGTATACCAGCGCACCAAAACAGCCTGCAACTTGGTGGCCGGGCGCGACAAAACGTTTGATGAAGCCCTGGCCGGCAAAAGCACCGACTGCGCACCGGTACCCGTGGGCGCTGAGCATCCCTTGTTCATCCTCTACACCTCGGGTTCTACCGGCAAGCCCAAGGGTGTGCAGCACTCCACAGGCGGCTATTTGCTGTGGGCCAAGCTCACGATGGATTGGACCTTTGACTTGAAGCCTGAGGACGTGTTCTGGTGCACGGCTGACATCGGCTGGATCACGGGCCACACCTATGTGGCATACGGCCCCCTGGCTGCTGGCGCTACCCAGATCATTTTTGAGGGTGTGCCCACCTTCCCGAACGCCGGCCGCTTCTGGCAGATGATCGAGCGCCACAAGTGCACCATCTTCTACACGGCGCCGACCGCGATCCGTTCGCTGATCAAGGCGGCGGAGAGTGACGCCTCTGTGCATCCCGACCGTTCGGACTTGTCGAGCCTGCGCATTCTCGGCTCGGTGGGGGAGCCTATCAACCCCGAAGCATGGATGTGGTACTACAAAAACGTCGGCCACGAGAAATGCCCCATCGTGGACACGTTCTGGCAAACCGAAACCGGTGGCCACATGATGACCCCGCTGCCCGGCGCCACACCGCTGGTGCCCGGCAGCTGCACACTGCCCCTGCCCGGGATCATGGCTGCCATCGTGGATGAAGTGGGCAATGACATTGCCAATGGAACCGGTGGCATCTTGGTCGTCAAGCGCCCGTGGCCTTCCATGATCCGCACCATCTGGAATGATCCCGAGCGTTTCAAAAAGGCCTATTTCCCCGAGGAAATGGGTGGTAAGCTGTACCTCGCCGGTGACGGTGCGGTGCGCAGTGCAGACCGTGGCTATTTCCGTATCACCGGCCGCATTGATGACGTGCTCAACGTATCCGGCCACCGCATGGGAACCATGGAAATTGAGTCCGCGCTCGTGTCCAAGTCCGATCTGGTCGCCGAAGCTGCTGTGGTTGGCCGCCCCGATGATTTGACGGGCGAGGCGATTTGCGCTTTTGTGGTGCTGAAGCGGGCCCGCCCCAGCGGCGACGAAGCCAAAGCGATTGCCAAAGAATTGCGCGACTGGGTTGCCAAAGAAATCGGGCCGATTGCCAAGCCCAAGGACATCCGCTTTGGTGAAAACCTGCCCAAGACCCGTTCCGGCAAGATCATGCGCCGCTTGCTGCGCTCCCTGGCCAAGGGCGAGTCCATCACCCAGGACACCAGCACCTTGGAGAATCCAGCCATCTTGGACCAACTGGGTCAGGCTTACTAAGCCAGCCTAGCTCCTCGAAATGGCGGGCGCCTGTGGCGCCTGCCCATAAAAAAAAGCCGCTGGTTTTCAGCGGCTTTTTTCGTTGTGTGTCACTTGCTTAGTTCAGTGAGAGAACCCAGGCCGCCAATTTCTTGGCCTCGGCTTCACTAACCTGCGAATTCGCCGGCATGTAAGCGGTGCCCCAAGCGCCGCTGCCACCTTTCATGATCTTGATGGCAAGGCGATCTGCGGCTGTCTTGTCCCCCTTGTACTTGGTGGCCACGTCTTTGAACGCAGGGCCGAGCACTTTTTTGTCCATCATGTGGCAGGTCATGCAGTTCTTGGACTTGGCCAAGCCCTGATCCGCCCAAGCGAGGGGGCTGAGCAACACCATGGAGAGCACCCAACTACGCGATAGAAAATGATTCATCTGAAGCCTCTGTTGTTTCGCTAACATCTCTGCAACGGGATTGTAGTAACGCAGGTTGACCCCCCCAAAAGAAACAGGGGCAACACATTGGAGCAAATACTATGTATTTTCTGGGTTTGGGTTTGATTCTTCTGGCCATGAAATACCTGCTGATCGAGCCGGTAGCCGCGTGGGCTTGGTGGCAGGTTCTGGTGCCTTTTGCACTGGCAATTGCCTGGTGGGCGTGGGCGGACAGCTCCGGCTACACCAAACGCAAGGCCATGGACAAAGAAAATGCGCGCAAACAGGCCCGCATAGACCGCCAGCGGGAAGCCATGGGGCTGCAGGGGTCTAAAAAACGTCGTTGAGGGGCTGGAGGATAATCTCTGGCGACCCCCATTCTGTTCAACCGAATATCTATTTCACACCATGCCAGCTTACCGTTCCAAGACCTCCACTGCCGGCCGCAACATGGCCGGTGCACGCTCTTTGTGGCGCGCGACCGGCATGAAGGATGCTGACTTCAGCAAGCCCATCATCGCCGTCGTGAATTCGTTCACCCAGTTCGTGCCGGGCCACGTCCACCTCAAAGACTTGGGTCAATTGGTCGCGCGCGAGATCGAGGCAGCGGGCGGTGTTGCCAAAGAGTTCAACACGATTGCCGTGGATGATGGTATCGCCATGGGCCATGACGGCATGTTGTATTCGCTGCCTAGCCGCGACATCATTGCTGACAGCGTGGAGTACATGGTGAACGCGCACTGCGCCGATGCCATGGTGTGTATCTCCAACTGCGACAAGATCACCCCCGGCATGCTGATGGCCGCGATGCGCCTGAACATTCCAGTGGTGTTTGTGTCCGGCGGCCCGATGGAGGCCGGCAAGGTCAAGCTGCTTAACCCCACGACCCAGAAAATTGAATTCCGAAAGCTCGACTTGGTCGATGCCATGGTCATGGCCGCAGACGACAAGGTCAGCGATGCGGATGTTGCAGAAGTCGAACGTTCTGCCTGCCCCACTTGCGGCTCTTGCTCTGGCATGTTCACCGCCAACTCCATGAACTGCCTGACCGAAGCTCTGGGCTTGTCTTTGCCCGGTAACGGTACCGTGTTGGCGACACACGCCGACCGCGAGCAATTGTTCAAGCGCGCCGGTCATCTGGTGGTAGAGCTCTGCAAGCGTTACTACGAAGAGGAAGACAGCAGCATCCTGCCGCGTTCCATGGGCTTCAAGGCGTTCGAGAACGCGATGGCGCTGGACATTGCCATGGGTGGCTCGACCAACACCATCCTGCACATTCTGGCCATCGCCCAGGAAGCGGAAATCGACTTCACCATGGCCGATATCGATCGCATGTCCAAGATCGTGCCGCAGCTGTGCAAAGTGGCCCCGAACACGGACAAGTACCACATTGAAGACGTGCACCGCGCAGGCGGCATCATGGGCATTCTGGGTGAACTGGACCGCGCAGGCCGTTTGCACACCGACTTGGCCACTGTGCACAGCAAGACCATGAAGGACGCGCTCGACCAGTGGGACATTGCCCGCAACCCGTCGGACGCGGTCAAGACCTTCTACATGGCGGGCCCCGGCGGCATTCCCACCCAGGTGGCGTTCAGCCAGGCTGCCCGTTGGCCCAGCCTCGATACCGACCGCGCTACAGGCTGCATCCGCTCTGTGGAACATGCATTCAGCAAAGAAGGCGGTTTGGCCGTGCTGGTCGGCAACATTGCGCTCAATGGTTGTGTCGTCAAAACCGCGGGCGTGGATGACAGCCTGCTGGTGTTCGAAGGCCCCGCCCATGTAGTGGAGTCGCAGGATGAAGCCGTGGCCAACATCCTGGCGGACAAGGTAGTGGCGGGTGATGTGGTCATCGTGCGCTACGAAGGCCCCAAGGGCGGCCCCGGCATGCAAGAGATGCTGTACCCCACCAGCTACATCAAGTCCAAGGGCCTGGGCAAGGCCTGCGCGCTGTTGACCGATGGCCGCTTCTCGGGCGGCACCTCGGGTCTGTCCATCGGCCACGCTTCGCCTGAAGCTGCCGCCGGTGGTGCGATCGGCCTGGTCCGCAATGGCGACCGCATCCGCATCGACATCCCCAACCGCTCGATCAACGTGCTGGTCTCTGATGAAGAGTTGGCAGCCCGCCGCGTGGAGCAGGACAAGCTGGGCTGGAAGCCTGCCCAACCCCGCCCCCGCAAGGTGACTGCCGCGCTCAAGGCCTACGCCAAGCTGGTTATGTCTGCGGACAAGGGCGCTGTGCGCGACCTCTCTTTGCTCGATTAAGCAGCCCGCACGCCGGAGCAGAAGGCTGCTCCGGTGTGCTCATTAGGTTTTCATGCTGATTCATCCTCAAATTGACCCGATTGCGCTGCAATTGGGCCCGGTCGCCGTACATTGGTACGGCTTGACCTACCTCGTCGCTTTTGGGCTATTCCTGTTCTTGGGCGCGCGCAGGCTGCGTCAGCCGGCATTTGCGGCAGGGCAGGGTGCTTGGTCGTTCAAGGACATTGAGGACATTTTGTTCCTCGGTGTCATGGGCGTCGTGCTCGGTGGGCGCATTGGCTACTGCCTGTTCTACAAGCCGGGCTACTACGCCAGCCATCCGCTGGAAGTTTTGTATGTCTGGCAAGGCGGCATGAGTTTCCATGGTGGCATGCTCGGGGTGATCGGCTCCATGTTGTGGTTTGCCCACTCACGCAAAAAGTCGTTCTGGCAAGTCGCAGATCTGGTGGCTCCCTGTGTACCCACCGGATTGGCCTCAGGGCGAATCGGTAACTTTATCAACGGTGAGTTGTGGGGGCGGGTGGCGGACCCCTCGTTGCCTTGGGGAATGGTGTTCCGCGATGGGGGGCCGCTGCCGCGCCATCCATCGCAGATTTACCAGTTCCTGTTGGAGGGGCTGCTGCTCTTCGTGTTGCTCTGGTGGTATGCCAGCAAGCCGCGCAAGCAAGGGCAGGTGGCGGCAGCGTTTTTGTTGGGCTATGGCGTGTTCCGCTTCATCGCCGAGTTCTTCCGTGAGCCGGATGCCCACCTTGGGTTACTAAGTCTGGGCATGAGCATGGGGCAGTGGCTCTGTGTGCCGATGATTCTGGGTGGCGCAGCCTTGTGGCTTTGGGCAGATCGCCGTAAAGCCTAATTTCAGTTTCAGAGGACCAAAGCACCCCACGGGTAAGTACCGGGGGTGCTTTTTTGTTTTGCGCTCTATGATTTTCCGTAATTACCGGTAATTATGAAAAATTACCGGCTTGGAAATCTTCCTCAGGAGTGTGTCTGCCGATGCGTGCTGTCCCCAATTCCCTGCATGACGACGTAGCCGACCGGCTGCGGCATCGCATTTTTGAAGGGGCATTGCCGGCGGGCGCTTATGTGGATGAGGTTGCACTCTGCACCGAGTGGTCCATCTCACGCACGCCCTTGCGTGAGGCCCTCAAGGTGCTGGCTGCCGAGGGGCTGATCCGGCATGAGCCGCGGCGCGGCAGTTTTGTCAGCGAGGTCACCGAGCGGGACCTGGACGATATTTTTCCGGTCATTGCTTTGCTGGAAGGCCGCTGCGCCTTCGAGGCGGCGCGCAAGGCCACGGCGGCAGATTTGGCGGCCCTCGAGGCACTGCACCTGAGTTTGCAGGCGCACGCTGCGGCAGGGCGCATCCCTGACTATTACGCCACCAACTACACGATCCACGAGGCCATCATCACCCTTGCCGACAACCGGTGGCTGGCCCAGTCGATCGCGGATCTTCGAAAAATTCTCAAGCTCGCGCGCTTGCAGCAGTTGCGTGCCCCTGGGCGCTTGGAGCAGAGCCTCAGTGAGCACCTTGCTGTGTTTGCCGCCATCCGCGCGGGTGACGCAGGGGCCGCCGATGCAGCCATGCGCAACCACTTGCTGCGTCAGCGTGAAGCGTTGCGGGAATTGGCCCATTACGGAAAGAGCAGGTTATTGGCATGACACAAGATTCCTGGATCAACCGCAACGTGGTGCGGCTACTGCCGCGGGGTTTTAAGCAAAATGTGCCGCAGGCGCCCGTAAATAGTGCGCAAGATGCTCCTGAATTGATAGTGGTGAAGGCGGCATCCAGCGTTTTCAAAGGGCGTCCGCAGGTGCGCAGCACCCGTGAGCGCTTGCAGGGAACGCTGCGCCAAAGTAACGAGGCCTTGTCGCCCAGGGTGCTGCGTCGCATTTTGCAAGAGCTCCAGGCGGTGATTGACGGGCGGGTGAGCGAGGTTGAAGGCGGGCGACGGGCAGCGGCCCTGATGGCCTGGTATGCCGGCGCCACCCCGCCACGCCGTCTCGATATGTGGCTGCTGATGAGTGAAATGTTTGTCGCGGACCCGGTGAAAGCCCAAGCAGCGCAGGCACAGTTTGCTGCCGCGCTCGGCACCCCCGATGAAGCCGCCGCCGAAGTCCACTACCGCCGGGCCACGGTGTCGCCGCGCCGGCGCTTGCTGCAGCGCTTCAGCGCCGATGCGGCCGGCATCCGCTTTCTGGTCAATCTGCGGGCGGAAATGCAGAGCGCATTGAAGTCCGACAAGCGGCTGCAGGCGCTGGATGTGGAGATGGAGTACATGTTCTCCACCTGGTTCGATGTGGGCTTTCTGGAGCTGCGCCGCATCAGCTGGGACTCTCCGGCCTCCCTCGTCGAGAAACTCATCAAATACGAGGCGGTGCACGACATCAAGAGTTGGGCCGATGTGAAAAACCGGCTCGACTCTGACCGCCGGTGCTACGGTTTCTTCCATCCCCGCTTGCCCGATGAGCCTTTGATTTTTGTGGAAGTGGCCTTGGTGGATGCGTTGGCGGATTGCATCACCCCTCTCTTGGATGAGTCTGCGGATGCGGTGGATTTGAATGCCACCACCACGGCGATTTTTTACTCCATCAGCAACACACAGGACGGCCTGCGGGGTGTCAGCTTTGGGGACTCGCTCATTAAGCGGGTGGTGGAGACCCTGAAAACCGAGTTTCCGCGCCTCAAGACCTTTGCCACGCTCTCGCCAATTCCCGGTTTCAGGAGCTGGCTGCAAAAGAACGCCGCTGCGCAGTTGGAGCGGCTTGACGCCTCTGCGCGCGAAGAGCTGGGCCGCGCGGTCGGCTTTGAGCCGGTCACCGCTGCCCATTTTCTGGCGGCCTGCGAGACCCCCTTGGCGCTGAAGCCGACGTCGGCCGTGCGCTCCATGCTCATGCGCTGCGCCGCCCAGTACCTCGGCCGCGAAACGCTGCACGACAAGCCCCTGGACCCGGTCGCCCGTTTCCATTTGGGCAACGGTGCACGGGTAGAGCGCCTCAATTGGGCCGGTGACCCTTCGGGCAAGGGCCTGAAGCAGTCCTACGGGCTGATGGTCAATTACCTCTACGACCTGCAGCGGCTCGACAAATACCGGGAAGGCCTGGCCCATGGCCGGATTCCGGTGGCGAGTGCAGTGAGTACCTTGTATTTTTAGTCAGCGACAGTGTGTAACCCCAACAATAAGCAGGAGACAGACATGGCACATGAACAAGACTTTTCCACCCCCGACCAGGCTTGCGGCACCAGTCGCCGCCGTATCTTGGGCGCCGGCTCGGCGCTGGCGGCTGCATGGGCGCTGGCCCCTGCGGGCGCGCTGGCGCAGTCCAAGTGGCCGGCCAAGCCGGTAACGCTGGTGGTGCCGTTTCCGGCTGGTGGCGGCACCGATGCCTTTGCCCGCCCGATGTCGGCCCAGTTCGCCAAGCTCACAGGCACCCAGCTGGTGATTGACAACCGCGGCGGCGCCGGTGGCACCCTGGGGGCCGGTATCGCAGCCAAGGCCGCGCCCGATGGCTACACCTTGTTCATGGGTGCGGTACACCACGCGATTGCCCCCAGCATGTACCCCAAGCTGGACTACGATATTGAAAAAGACTTCATTCCCTTGGCCTTGGTTGCCAACGTGCCGCAAGTGCTGGTTGTTAACCCCAAAAACGTACAGGGCGACTTCAAGGCATTTTTGGCGCAGGTCAAGGCCAACCCGGGCAAACTCAACTATGGCTCCGCAGGTGGCGGCACCTCGCACCACCTGGCAGGTGAGCTGTTCAAACAGCAGACCGGCACCTTCATCACCCATATTCCTTACCGTGGAGCCGGCCCTGCGCTGCAAGACCTGATGGCAGGCAGTGTGGACATGATGTTTGACGGCCTGGGTTCCTCTGCCAATCACATCAAGGGCGGGCGTATCAAGGCCCTCATGGTGTCCGGCAGCAAGCGCAGCCCGGCGTTTCCCGATGTGCCCTGTGCGGCCGAGTTGGGGCTGCCCAACTACACCGTGACCACCTGGTACGGGTTGTGGGCCCCCAAAGGCACACCGGCGGATATTCAGGCGCGTGTGGTGGAAGAGGTGAACCGCATCTCCATGGCCGACGAGATCAAAACCAGCTGGGCCAACAACGGCGCCGAATTCGGCAAACTCACACCGGCGCAGTTCGGCGGCTTTGTGAGTGCCGAGGTCAAGCGCTGGGCCGCGGTGGTCAAGGCATCGGGCGCCAAACTCGACTAAGGAGCACCATGGCAGGCGGGATTGCAATTGAGCGGGATGCCTACGGAGCACCCGGTGTATTGGTTCTGACCCTCACCCACACCGGCAAATTTAACGCCATGTCCCGCAGCATGTGGGCGGAGTTGAAAACGGTGTTCGAGGCGGTGCAGGCGGACCCCGGCGTGCGCTGCGTGCTGCTGCGTGGCGACCAGGGTCACTTCTGTGCCGGCGGCGATATTGCCGAGTACCCCGGCTTCCGTTTCGATGCCGCCCAGCTTCAGCACTTCCATGAGCGGGAGGTGTGGGGCGGTTTACAGTCCATGCTCGATTGCGACGTTCCCATCATCGCCCTGATCGAGGGCAACTGCATGGGGGCGGGCATGGAGATCGCCAGCTGTTGCGACCTGCGCCTGGCCGCCGACACCGCCCGCTTTGGCGCCCCGATAGCCCGCTTGGGTTTTCCGATGGCGCCGCGCGAGGCCGCGCTGGTGGGGCGGGTGGCAGGAGCCACCGTCGCCCGCGCCATGCTGCTGGCCGCCGAGGTGTTTGACGCCCCGGCCATGCTCGGGCACAGCTTTCTCACCCGCGTGTGCACAGCAGCAGAGCTGGGCAGTGCGGGCCAGGAGTTAGCCGTGCGCATCGCAGGGCTGGCCCCACAAGCCGCCCGCTTGAACAAGCAAACGCTTCGTAGGTTAAACAAGCCTGTAGCGCCCGCAGAACATGTGCACGTAGCTCCTGATTTGATAGCAAGTGAGCTGCCGGATCCCTACGCCTATGCCGATTCGGCAGAGCACCGCGAGGGCATCGCCGCCTTTCTCGACAAGCGCAAGCCGGTGTTTTGACCGGCTCCTCTTTTCCTTTTGATTTCACGCACCCTATGAGCAACAACAAAACCCTTGCGGCCTCTAACGCGAATTTGTTCACCGCATTGCGCGCAGCTTTCCCGGCCGACATGACCCGCACCGCGGTAGAGACCGATAGCGGATTGCACTACTCCTGGCGCGACCTCGACGAGGCTACCGCCATGGTGGCCAACCTGTTCGGATTCTTGGACCTGGCACCCGGCAGCCGGGTGGCGGTGCAGGTGGACAAGTCGGTAGAGGCCTTGGTCTTGTATCTCGCAACGCTGCGCGCCGGGCTGGTGTACCTGCCGCTGAACACCGCCTACCAAAGTGCGGAAATGGAATATTTCTTGGGCGATGCCAAACCCGCGGTGCTGGTGTGCGCCGGCCGCAACTTCGGCTGGCTCAGCAAGATGGCATTCCTGGCCGGCACCCGGCATGTGTTTTCGCTCAACGACGACCGCACCGGGACGCTGCTGGAGCGCGCCTCGCATTACCCGCGCACCCACACACCGGTACCGCGGGCCCCGGACGATCTGGCCGCCATCATCTACACCAGTGGCACCACCGGCCGCAGCAAAGGCGCGATGCTGAGCCACGGCAACCTGCTGAGCAATGCGCAGGTGCTGCAACAGCATTGGGACTGGAAGGCTGGCGACGTGCTGATCCATGCGCTCCCGATATTCCATGTCCATGGATTGTTCGTGGCCATCCACGGTGCGCTCATCAATGGCAGCACCATGCTCTGGTGCGCCAAGTTCGAGCCCGCTACTACCTTGCGGCTCATGGCGCGGGCGACGGTGTTCATGGGTGTGCCCACCCTGTATGTGCGCTTGCTGGCCGAGGCCGGGCTGGACGCCCAGTCCACCCGCCACATGCGCCTGTTTATTTCGGGCTCTGCACCCATGCTGGTCGACACGCACCGCCAATGGCAGGCGCGCACCGGGCACACGATTCTGGAGCGCTACGGCATGTCAGAAACCGTAATGCTGACCTCTAACCCGTGCAAAGCCACCGACGGTGAGCGCATGGTGGGCACCGTGGGCCGGCCCTTGCCGGGCGTGCAGCTGCGGGTGCGGGATGAGGCGGGGCAGCCTGTGCCTACCGGAGAGACCGGCGGCATCGAGGTCAAGGGCGCCAACGTGTTTCAGGGCTACTGGCAAATGCCCGAGAAAACAGCCCAGGAGTTCACTGCAGACGGTTTCTTCAAAACCGGCGACGTGGGCTTTGTGGATGCCAAGGGCTATGTCACCATCGTCGGGCGCAGCAAAGACTTGATCATCAGTGGGGGCTACAACGTTTACCCGGCAGAGATCGAGGGCTACATCAACAACCTGCCCGGCGTAGAGGAGAGCGCGGTGGTGGGCGTGCCGGATGCCGATTTTGGCGAAGTGGGCGTGGCCGTGGTGGTGCCGCTCAAAGGGCACACCCTGGACGGCCCGGCCATGGTCACCACGCTCAAAGGCATGCTGGCGAACTTCAAGGTGCCCAAGCGCTGTGTGATCGTGGATGCGCTCCCCCGCAACGCCATGGGCAAAGTCCAAAAAAATCTTTTGCGTGAGCAGTACAAAAAATCATAAAATACGAAAAATATGTTTTTAATAGTATTTGTGTGATTTTGAGTAGAGCTCTGTAGGCTGGCGTATCATCCGACCTGGCTTCAGACGAACCTCCAAGGGAGCGCCGGTATGGATGTTTTTCAAACCACGACGCAAGGCGGAATTCCTGACCCCTCCGGTCTGAACGCCTTGGCCGCCTTTAAGCCCACATGGGTGCTGGCTTTCGGGCCTGAGCCTCTTTTGCGCCAGGCCCACGCCGCCTTGCTCCAGGCGGTGCCGGGTGCTGTGTTGATGGGTTGCAGCACCGCTGGCGAAATTTCCTCGGGCGGGGTGGGCGACGATTCCTTGACACTCTCAGCCGTGCGCTGGGCGAATGTGACCGCCTTGCAATCCTCCACCGAACTCCGCGACATGGACGACTCCTTGGATGCGGGCATCCGCTTGGCAGGCGGCCTTCCGCGCGCCGGGCTGCGGGCGGTGGTAGTACTGGCCCAAGGCGTCAAGATGAACGGCACCGCGCTGATCGAGGGCATGGCACGGGTGCTGGGCGACCAAGTGCCGCTGGTGGGGGGCATGGCCGGTGATGGCGGGGCGTTTGAGCACACGGTGGTCATGGACAACCAAGGCGTGAGCGACAACCGGCTGGTTTGCGCAGGCCTCTATGGCGAGGGCTTGTGCGTTTCACATGGGGTTTTTGGCGGTTGGAGTGCCTTTGGACCCACCAGGCGCGTCACCCGCGCGGACCGCAATGTGCTGTATTCGCTGGACGATGAGCCGGCCTTGAGCACCTACAAACGGTACTTGGGCGAATACGCCAAAGACCTGCCGGCCTCCGGCCTCTTGTTCCCTTTTTCCGTGGTGGCGGCAGACCAGGCGGCCGACGGCTTGCTGCGCACCATCATGAGTGTGGATGAGTCGGCTGGCAGTATTACTCTGGCGGGTGAAGTCGTCGAGGGCAGCTATGTGCGCATGATGCAAGCTGGTACGGATGCGCTGGTCCAAGGTGCAGAGCAGGCGGCGCAAAGCCTGGCGGTGGCCCAAGGCCCCGGACTCGCGTTGATGGTCAGCTGCGTTGGCCGCAAGGTCGTGATGGGCGGTCGGGTCGAAGAAGAGATCGAGGCGGTCGCTTCGGTACTGGGTGACCAGGCCACATTGGCCGGCTTTTATTCGTATGGCGAAATCAGCCCGGCGCACAATGGGGCAGCCTGTTTGTTGCACAACCAAACCATGACGATCACCTATTTCTCGGAAGCGGCATGACTGAGGCCTCCCGCCCCCTGCAACACAAATTATTGGCACGTCAGGTCAAGCGCCACTTCGGGTTGGACGCAGAGGCCTGGCCCGGTGTCCAGCAGGAGCTAGACGCACTGGCGGGCGCAGAGGGCGTGTCCCCCGCGGTTGCCAAGGTGCTGAGTGGCTTGGGCCCCTTGATGAGCCGGGTGGAAGACGCCTACCGCCAGAACGACCGGGACCTGGCCCTCAAGGCCCTGAGCCTGGAGCTCAGCTCCCAAGACCTGACAGCCAGCAACACCCGCCTGCGCAATGAGCTGGAAAGCCGCACCCGGGCGATGGACTCCTTGCGGGCCACCGCCACCGAGCTGATGCTGCAGTTGGATCCCGATCACCCGCCCTTGAAAGGCGACTCGCTCGAAGATTTGTCGGAGTTGATGGGGACACTGGTGCGCCAGAAGGAGGAAAGTCAAAAAGACCTCCAGTTCGCACTCACCGACCTGGCCAACCAAAAATTTGCACTCGACCAGCATGCCATCGTCAGCACCACCAATGCGGCGGGCGACATTTTGTATGCCAACGACCGCTTCTGCCAGATCAGCGGTTACACCCGGGCGGAGTTGATCGGTCAGAACCACCGCATGATCAACTCCGGGACCCAAGACCAGGTGTATTTCACCAACTTGTGGGGTGTGATTACCGCTGGCCGGGTCTGGCGGGGCGAGATTTGCAATCGCGCCAAGGATGGGCATTTGTACTGGGTCGATGCGACGATTGTTCCGCTCAAAGATGAGACCGGCACCCCGACCATGTACATCGCGATCCGCACCGATATATCGGCGCGCAAACGCATGGAGGTGAATATCAAGGCCGCGGAAGCCCGGCTGCGCCACATCACCAACACCTTGCCCGGCGTGGTGTTCCGTGTGCATGTGAACGACAAGGGCATGCACTACACCTTTGTGAACGACAAGGTGATGGAGGTGCGCGGTTTCAGCGTGGATGAACTGCTGGCAGACCCCCATGTGGCCACCAGGCAGGTCTTGGCCGAAGACTGGCCCGCAGTGAGCGATGGCATCCACCAAGCGGCCCAGCAGCGGCAGCCTTGGCAGGGCGAGTACCGCATTTGTATGCCGGACAAGTCGATCCGCTGGTTGCGCACAGAAATCAGCCCCGAACCCGATGACGACCCCAACGGCGACCGCGTTTTCACCGGCATCTGGCAGGACGTGACGCGTGCGAAAGAGGCCGATGAGCGGCTCAAAGAGGTGACGCGGCAAATTCCGGTGGCGGTGTTTCAGTACTACGTTACCAAGGGCGGGTTGTTCCGGATTCCGTTCATCAGCCAGGCGGCGGAAAGCATGACGGGCGTTCGACCCGAGACCATGGCGGAGGACTCCAACATCTTCTTGCAGTCGGTGCATCCGGATGACCGGGAGGAGGTGGCCCAATCGCTGATTGCAGCGTCCACTTCCGGCGCTCCCTGGGGCATGGACTTCCGAATGATGAATATCGAGACCCTGGAGATCACCTGGGTGCGCGGGGAGTCGCAGCCCCAGTACAAGCCCAATGGCCATATCGTCTGGAACGGCTTTTTGACCGACATCACCCAGGCCCGTCATATCTCGCAGGAGCTGCAAAAAGCGAAGGACGCTGCCGAGGCGGCCAACCGCGCGAAATCAGACTTCCTGGCCAATATGAGCCATGAAATCCGCACCCCGATGAACGGGGTGATCGGCATGACAGAACTGCTGCTCGACACCACGCTGGACGCCGAGCAACAGGAGTACCTGAATATCGTGAAATCCTCGTCCGAGGCCTTGCTGCGGGTGATCAACGATATTCTCGATTTCTCCAAAATCGAGGCGGGCAAGATGGACATTGAGGCCATCCCGTTCAACCTCGAACGCACCATCGCCGATACCCTGAAAGCCGTCGTATTACGCGCCCACGACAAGGGCTTGGAGGTGGTGTGGGATGTGGCCCCCGATGTCCCCCGGGCCTTGGTCGGGGACCCGGGCCGCTTGCGGCAGGTGCTGGTCAATATCCTCGGGAATGCCATCAAGTTCACGGCCAAGGGCGAGGTGGTGCTGCGGGTACGCCAGTCAAAAACGCCGGAAGGCCAGGCTTTGCTCCATCTGGCGGTGAGCGACACCGGTATCGGCATACCGGCTCACAAGCTGGGCAGCGTGTTTGATGCGTTCTCGCAGGAAGACAGCTCCACCACCCGCAAATACGGCGGCACCGGCCTTGGGCTCACCATCTGCGCCCGCCTGGTGGAAGGGATGGGCGGTGCCATCTGGGTGGAGAGTACGCCGGGAGTAGGCAGTACCTTTCATTTCACCGTGGCGCTGGTCCCTGACTTGGCCGCCCCCCTTGAGCCAACTGCCGCGATACGTTTGGATGGCTTGCACCTGCTGGTGGTCGACGACAACCAGGTCAACCGGGAAGTCTTGTGCGGTTTGTTGGCGTCGTTTGGTGCCCGGACCACCCAGGCCGCATCGGGTTGTGCGGCCCTTGCGTGGTTGCAAACCCATGACGCGGCGCTTGGTACTTCTGCATGTGACTTGATTCTGCTCGATGCCCAGATGCCGGAATTGGATGGTTTTGCGACGGCTGCCCGTATCAGAGCCCTGGAGCACTGCCAGGAGCTGCCGATGGTGCTGCTGTCATCGGCCGGGCTGAAGGGCGATGGCCAGCGTTCGCGCGAAGCGGGTATTGCCGGTTACCTCTCCAAGCCGATTGCCCGCGAAGATTTGCTGCAATTGCTGTCCGATGTCTTGAAGCTGCACAAGGTGCGGCCAGAGGTGCTGGTGACCCGCCACTCGATCCGCGACACCCATCCGATGCTGGACATTTTGCTGGTCGAAGACCATGCGATTAACCAAAAACTGGCGGTGACCTTGCTGGAGCGTTGGGGGCACCGGGTCGATGTTGCCGACAACGGCCAGATTGCCTTGCAGATGTTGCCCCAGCGTCATTACGACCTGGTGTTGATGGACATGATGATGCCGGTCATGGACGGCCTCGAGGCCACCCGGCGCATCCGAGCGGGTGAGCGCGGGCGGCGGATTCCCATCATCGCCATGACCGCGAACGCCATGGAGTCTGATCGCCATTTATGCCTTGCGGCGGGTATGGATGACTACGTCTCCAAGCCGATACGCTCTGAAGAGCTCCAGCAAATGATCACCGAGTTGACATTCATGGCCTCGGCGAAAACCGGTCCCGCGGATCTGCACCCTGAGGCTGAGGTGGCCGTGTTGGCGCCACAAGCTACCCGTTTCGACTATGCCACTGCACTGACACAGGCAGACCAGGAGATGGTGGATATCGTGGCCGATGTGTTTTGCGAGCAATGGGAACAAGACAAGGCCCGGCTGGAAGCCGACCTTGCAGCGGGTGATTTTCACGGCATGTTGCACGCGGCCCATGCCCTGAAGGCGACCTTGTCCTTGTTTGAAGCGCAACCGGCCAGTGCGCTGGCCCAGCGTCTGGAGAGCATGGCCGCTTTCCGGGATGCCGCGGCTGTCGCGGCGCTTCTTCCCGCCCTGGTGCGCGAAGTCGAGTCTCTGGTGCAAGCGCTGCACCAACGTGCCGGCAGCTACGGACAGAACATTTAAGGCCATACTGTGACCATGCAGGACGTACTCATCATCGACGACACGGAAATCAACCTGATTCTTTTCAGTGCGTTGATCAAAAAGCTGGACAACTGCCGCAGCCACAACTTCGAGAGCCCCCTGCAGGCACTGGATTGGGCGACCAATAAGCAGCCTGATCTGGTGATCGTGGATTACATGATGCCGGGCATGGATGGTTTGGAGTTCATCCAGCGCTTCCGGGCGCTGGAGGGCTGCGAGGAGGTGCCTATCCTCATGATTACCGCCAATGACCAAAAACAAGTGCGGTATCGCGCCCTGGATTCCGGCGCCAACGACTTTTTGGCCAAGCCGGTCGACAAGGTGGAGTTTCTGGCGCGCGCCAAAAACATGCTGAGTTTGAGCGCTGCGCGCCGCAAGCTCGCTGATCGCGCGGAATGGCTGGACTCTGAGGTCAAAAAAGCCACCGCAGTGATTGTGCAGCGCGAGCAAGAGACTGTGTTCAGGCTGTGCAAGGCCGCGGAATACCGCGACCCCGAGACCGGAGCACACATTCTGCGAATGGCCCACTATTCCCGCTTGATTGCGAAACACCTGGGCCTGCCGGAGGCGGATCAGGATTTGATTTTGCAGGCCGCACCCATGCACGACATTGGCAAGGTGGGCATTACCGACAATATTCTGCTCAAGCCTGGGCGGCTGACGGGCCCCGAGTTCGAGATCATGAAACAGCACGCTGAATTCGGATACGAGCTGCTACACGGCAGTACCTCCAAGGTCCTGCAGGCGGGCGCCGAGATTGCACGCGGCCACCATGAAAAATTCGACGGGAGCGGTTATCCCCAAGGCAAGAAAGGGGAGGAAATACCGCTGTTTAGCCGCATCGTGGCGGTTGCTGATGTTTTTGATGCCTTGACCTCCGAGCGCCCGTACAAAAAAGCGTGGACGCTGGAGCAAGCGGTTGACTTTTTGAATATCGGGGCGGGGACCCATTTTGATCCGGCGTGTGTTCAGGCCTTCTTGAATGGATTTGATGAAGTCCTCGAGATCCGGGACCGCTACCAGGAAGAGGAAGAGGCAGCTGGCCAGCAGCTGTAGCTATATTTTTAATAGCTACTCGCGCAATGAATGATGGGGCTACAGCCTCTTTTGATCTAAAAAATTACTTCAAAACCAGCACCGGCACGGTGGCGTGGGTCAGCACATGCTGGGTCTCGCTCCCCAAGAGCAGCCGCTTGATGCCCTTGCGCCCATGAGAGGCCATCACCACCAAGTCGCAGCCTTGTTTTTTGATGGTGCTGAGAATCGCGTCCGACACCACATCCGATCGCACCACCACCGCCTTGGTTTTGACGCCGGCTTCTTCTGCCGTTTTTTTGACGGCGTTCACCACTTTCTGGGCGGCATCGCCCCAGGTTTTTTCGACCTGCTTCACATCTTCGCCCGCCAAGGCTATTCCGCCTTCAAAGTAGGACTGGGGGTAGCGCTGCACGACTTTGAGTGCGACCAGCTCCGCGCCGGTCAGTCCGGCCAGTTTGATCGCTGCAGCTACTGCTTTTTGAGAGAGCTTGCTGCCGTCGGTGGTGACGAGAATGCGTTGGTACATAGAGTTGCTCCTGTGGGTTCGTAGGCCTTCAGATTACGCCGCCCATTGCGGTCTGTCTTGATGTGCATCAAGGTTTATGGCGGACAGGGATCGCAGAATTCCGGCCATGCCTTCCACGCCTATTCCATTGCCTGTTGCGTCCCCTTGGGAGGCGGATACCCTGCGCGTGGTGGACCACGCGGCCGAATGGAGCGCCTTCAGCCGCGAGGACCCTGCAGCCCCCGGGCATTGGGAATCCAACCTGGTGATAGAGGGCATGCACTGCGCAGCATGCGCCTTGACGATTGAAGACGCCTTGCTCAAAGTTCCGGGCGTGGAGTCGGCGCGGGTGAGTGCAGCGAACCGCCGCGCCCGCGTGCGCTGGGCGCAGGACAGGGTAGTGCCCTCCCAGTGGATGCAGGCCCTTCAGCGTGCGGGCTACCGCGCGGTCCCGGCCAACGATGTGTTTGCAGCCGAGCGCCGCAAGGCAGAGTCCCGCAAGGCCTTGTGGCAATGGCTGGTAGCCGGCCTTTGCATGATGCAAGTGATGATGTACGCGTGGCCGGCCTACCAGGCCCGCCCGGGCGATCTTGCGCTGGAGTACGAGCAGCTGTTGCGCTGGGCCTCTTGGGTTCTGTCTTTGCCGGTGGTGCTGTTTTCGTGCGGGCCCTTCTTTCGCAAGGCCTGGTCTGATGTGCGCCACCTGCGGGTCAGCATGGACCTGCCGGTGGCACTCGGCATGCTGATCACCTTTGCGGCCAGCACCGCGGGCACTTTTGACCCTGCAGGCATGTTCGGTCGGGAGGTGTATTTCGACTCGCTGACCATGTTTGTGTTCTTTCTTCTCACCGGGCGTTGGCTGGAGGCCCGCTTGCGCGACCGCACTGCGGGGGCGTTGGATGCGCTGATGAACCGCATGCCCGACAGTGTGCTGCGGCAAACCCCAGACGGCGGGTGGGAGCGGGTGGCGGTGCGCCGTTTGCTGGTGGGTGACCTGATGCAGATCAGGGCCGGAGAGGCCTTTGCCGCGGATGGGGTGATCGTGCAGGGTCGCACCTGCGTGGATGAGTCTTTGCTGACGGGGGAATCCGCGGCTTTGGCCCGCAGCGTGGGCCAGTCGGTGATTGCGGGCAGCCACAACCTCGAGGGTACGGTACAGGTGCGTGTGGTCGCATTGGGCGAGGCCACCCGCTTTGCCCAGATTCTGGCCTTGATGGAGGGCGCTTCGCTCTCCAAGCCGGGTGCCGCATTGCTGGTTGACCGTTGGGCCAGCCCTTTCTTGATCGGCGTGCTGCTGGCGGCTGGGGCTGCAGCGGTGTGGTGGTGGCCGCAGAATCCGGCCCATGCGGTCATGGTGGCGGTGTCGGTGTTGATCGTGACTTGCCCTTGCGCTTTGTCCCTCGCCACTCCAGCGGCCATGCTGGCTGCCGCAGGCAACCTCGCGCGGCAGGGTTTGCTGGTGCGCAGCCTGCCCGCGCTCGAGAGTATGGCGGCTGTCGATACGGTGGTGTTTGACAAAACCGGCACCCTCACGCGCGATGCTATGACATTGAAGTCGGTGCACACCCGCCCCGGCGTGTCGCGCGCAGCCGCGTTGGCCTGCGCAGCCGGGCTGGCAGCGCATTCGCTGCATCCACTCTCCCGGGCGATGGGGCAGCTCGCTGTGCAAGAAGGGGTGACTCCGGTGGCGGTGCAAGCGCCCCAAGAAATCGCCGGGCAGGGCGTGCAAGCCCATGTGATGCCGCTTGCGGGATTAGCAGGAGGCTCTGCCGGCATCTCTGAAGGCCGTATGCGCCTGGGGTCAGCCACTTTCTGCAGTGCTGCACCGGACGCGCTTGATGCCACAGCCCCAACCGGACCTGTCGTCCACCTGCAAGATGCGCAAGGCTGGTTGGCCAGTTTCTACTGGCAAGAAGAGTTGCGCAGCGATGCCCTGGGTGTGATTGCCGCCTTGCAAGCGCAGGGGGTGGCGGTGCATTTGCTCTCGGGTGACCGCGCTGCCGCAGCACAAGCGATGGGGCAACGTCTTGGTATCACGCAGGTGATGGGCGGCTGCTCGCCAGCGGACAAGTTGGACTATGTGCACCAGTTGCAAGGCCGCGGCCACGTGGTGGCCATGGTCGGCGATGGGCTGAATGACGGCCCGGTGTTGGCGGGGGCGCATGTGTCCTTCGCGTTCGGGCGGGCGGTGTCGATCACGCAGTCCCGTGCCGATTTTGTGGCACTGGGTGATCAGTTGCACAACGTGTACACCGCGCTGATGCTGGCCCGCAAAACACTTCGGGTGGTGCGGCAAAACCTGTGGTGGGCATTGGCCTACAACCTGGCGTGCATACCATTGGCGATCGCCGGCTATTTGCCTGCATGGCTGGCCGGTCTGGGCATGGCTGCCAGCTCTTTGCTGGTGGTGCTCAACGCCTTGCGCCTGTCATCCGGCAGCAAGCTGCAGGCCTCGGGCAGCGGTGTGCTGCCTGCGGTCACTTTTTCAACCCGGGGGGCGTGATGGACATCCTGTATTTGTTGGTGCCGCTGTCGGTGGTGCTGGTGTTTTTCATTTTGGCCGGTCTCTGGTGGGCCATAGACCGGGGGCAGTTTGAAGACATTGAGTCCGAAGGGGAGCGCATTTTGCGCGAACCCTGAAAAAGGTTCCCCGCTTTTTCTCCGCCGGTTGATGTGGGTCAACTCACTCAAGCAAAGCCCGACAGACACTCGCTGTGAAGCAATCCAAGAAGAGGTAAATATGGCATTTCCAAATCAGCAGGCGACGGCGTACAACGATACCGTTGTGCGCCAGTTCGCCATCATGACGGTGGTCTGGGGAGTGGTCGGCATGTTGGTGGGCGTGATCATTGCCGCCCAACTCGCCTGGCCCGAACTCAATTTCGGTATCCCCTGGCTCAGCTACGGGCGGCTGCGCCCTCTGCACACCAATGCGGTGATTTTTGCGTTCGGCGGTTGCGGCTTGTTCGCCTCTGCCTATTACGTGGTGCAGCGCACCTGTCATGTGCGCATCTTCAATGACAAGTTGGCGGCATTCACCTTCTGGGGCTGGCAGCTGGTCATCCTGGCCGCGGCCATTTCTTTGCCACTGGGGTACACCTCCGGCAAGGAATACGCCGAGCTGGAGTGGCCGATTGACATCCTGATCACCCTGGTCTGGGTGTCGTTTGCAGTGGTGTTCTTTGGCACCGTGGGTACCCGCAAGGTCAAGCACATTTACGTGGCCAACTGGTTCTTTGGCGCCTTCATCATCGCGGTAGCCATCCTGCACCTGGTGAACAGTGCAGCGATTCCTGCAGGCTGGATGAAGAGCTACTCAGCTTACGCCGGTGTGCAAGATGCGATGGTGCAATGGTGGTACGGCCACAACGCGGTGGGCTTCTTTTTGACCGCCGGCTTCCTGGGCATGATGTATTACTTCATCCCCAAGCAGGCCGAGCGGCCTGTGTACAGCTACCGCTTGTCGATCGTCCACTTCTGGGCGCTGATCTTCACCTACATGTGGGCGGGACCACACCACCTGCACTACACCGCGCTGCCTGACTGGACGCAGTCGGTGGGCATGGTGTTCTCGCTGATCCTCTTGGCGCCCAGCTGGGGCGGCATGATCAACGGCATCATGACTCTGTCGGGTGCGTGGCACAAGTTGCGCGACGATCCGATCCTGCGTTTCCTGATCGTGTCCCTGTCCTTCTACGGCATGTCCACCTTTGAGGGGCCGATGATGTCCATCAAGACGGTCAATGCCCTGAGCCACTACACCGATTGGACCGTGGGCCACGTGCACTCCGGCGCTTTGGGTTGGGTGGGTCTGGTGACCATGGGCTCGATGTACTACCTGATTCCCCGCCTGTTCGGCCGCAAAGAGATGTACAGCGTCAAAGCGATTGAGCTGCACTTCTGGACCGCCACCATCGGCATCGTGATCTATATCGCGGCGATGTGGATTGCCGGTGTGATGCAAGGCCTGATGTGGCGCGCCATCAACCCTGACGGTACTTTGACCTATACCTTCGTCGAGTCGGTGAAGGCGACCTATCCCTTCTATGTGCTGCGTTTGTTGGGCGGACTGCTGTACCTGGGCGGCATGCTGGTCATGCTCTGGAACACCCTGATGACGGCCACTTCCGGGCGCGCCAATACGGTGGCAATCCCCGCGGCAGCCCACGCTTAAAAGGAAATTTGTATGGCAAACGAAAAAAGTGCATCCGGTCTGTCGCACGAGAAGATTGAGACCAGCAACTTCCTGATGATTGTGTTGATCCTGCTGGTGTTACTGGCAGGCGGCATGGTGGAAATTGTTCCGCTGTTCTTTCAAAAGTCGACCACCGAGCCGATCAAGGGTATCCAGCCCTACACCGCGCTGCAGCTGGCCGGGCGTGATGTGTATATCCGCGAAGGTTGCTACAACTGCCACTCGCAGATGATCCGGCCGTTCCGCGCCGAGACACTGCGCTATGGCCACTATTCGGTGGCCGGTGAGTCGGTGTATGACCACCCCTTCCAATGGGGCAGCAAGCGCACCGGCCCCGACCTGGCCCGTGTAGGCGGCAAGTACAGCGATGAGTGGCATCGCATCCACTTGACCAACCCCCGTGATGTGGTACCCGAGTCCAACATGCCGGCCTATCCCTGGTTGGAGAAAAACCTGGTGGATGCCGAAAGCCTGCCGTCGCACCTGCGCGCCTTGCGCAAGGTCGGTGTGCCCTATACCGACGAGCAGATCGCCAAAGCCTCGGAAGAGGTCAAGGGCAAGACTGAGCTCGAAGCCACGATCGCGTATTTGCAGGTCTTGGGCCTGGCGCTGAAATAAGGGGAATCACATGGATATGGACGTCAACACCCTGCGCTCCGTCACCACGGTCATCAGCTTCGTGGTCTTTATCGCGATTGTCCGTTGGGCCTGGTCGAAGAGCCGTGCCCACGACTTTCAGGACGCCGCCAATCTGCCGTTTGAGCAGGACTGAGCCTCGTAAGGAATCAAAATGAGTGACTTCACAAGCAACTTCTGGTCGGTCTATGTGACCGCCGTAACGGTCATCGGCATTGCAGCCTGCCTGTTCCTCTTGTGGTTCAGTGGCAAAGCCAAAGCCATGACCGCCCACGACAACACCACCGGCCACGTGTGGGACGGTGACCTGCGCGAGATGAACAACCCCCTGCCACGCTGGTGGGTCGGGCTGTTCGTTATCACGATCATTTTTTCTGCGGTTTACCTCGCGTTCTACCCGGGCCTCGGCGCTTCAGCCGGCAAACTTGGGTGGACCTCTACCGGTCAATTCCAGGCGGAAATCGCCAAGGGGGAGGCCGACATTGCGCCGATTTATGCGCGCTTCGACAGCATGACGCCCGAAGACATGGCCAAGGACCCCCAAGCCCATGCCATTGGCGAGCGCTTGTTCATGAACAACTGTTCTCAGTGCCATGGCTCGGATGCCCGGGGCTCCAAAGGCTTTCCCAACCTGACTGATGCCGATTGGCTGCATGGCGGCTCGCCTGAAAAAATCATGGAGACGCTCAACCAGGGCCGTATCGGCCAGATGCCACCCATGGCAGCGGCTGTTGGCTCCGCAGACGATGTCAAAAACGTGGCCAACTATGTGCTGAGCCTGTCGGGAAGCCCCAACGACTCGGTGCGCGCTGCTCTGGGCAAGCCCAAGTTCGCAGCTTGTGCAGCCTGCCACGGTGCAGACGGCAAGGGCAACCAGGCGCTGGGTGCCCCGAACCTGACCGATGACATCTGGCTGCATGGCTATGGCGAAAACGCCATCATTGCCATGGTGAACAACGGCAAGGTCAACCAGATGCCTGCGCAAGCCCAAAAGCTGTCGCCTGCGCAGATCAAGGTTCTGGCGTCCTATGTCTGGGGTTTCTCCAACACCGGTGCCGCCAAGTAAAGCTGGCTGCCAATCAAAGGATATTCCTTGAGCGTACCCGCCCCCACTGCTGAGAAGAAAATCATTCCTATCGTCGCATCACCGGACAAGGGGCCCATTGCTCCCCCACCCGGTGCCGACGAGGAGACGATTGCCCTGTACGAAGCGCACAAAAAGATTTATCCGCGCAGCGTATCGGGCTACTTCTCGAAGTGGCGGTGGGCGCTGGTCTTCCTGACCCAGCTGGTGTTTTATGGATTGCCGTGGTTGGAGTGGGGGCAGCGCCAAGCGGTGCTGTTCGACCTCGGGGCACGGCGGTTCTATATCTTCAACCTCGTGTTGTATCCGCAGGACTTTGTGTACCTCACCGGCATTCTGGTGATCTCTGCACTGTCTTTGTTTTTGTTCACGGCGGTGGCCGGGCGCTTATGGTGCGGCTACGCCTGCCCGCAAACGGTGTACACCGAAATCTTTCTCTGGCTGGAGAAGCTGGCCGAGGGAGACCGGTCTGCCCGCATGCGGCGTGACGCGGGCCCATGGAATGTCGACAAGGTTTGGCGTAAAACTGCCAAGCAGCTCATGTGGATTGCTGTGGGCTTGTGGACCGGTTTTACCTTTGTGGGCTACTTCACCCCGATCCACAGTCTGGCCGGCGCGGTCATGGCCATGTCCATGGGACCGTGGGAGACCTTCTGGGTGCTGTTTTACGGCTTTGCCACCTATGGCAACGCCGGCTACATGCGTGAGCAGGTCTGCAAATACATGTGCCCATATGCGCGCTTTCAGAGTGCCATGTTTGACAAAGACACCCTGATCGTGACCTATGACGAGGCGCGCGGTGAACCCCGTGGCGGGCGCTCCAAGAAAGCGGATCTCTCCACCCTCCAGCTGGGAGCGTGTGTCGACTGCAGCTTGTGTGTGCAGGTCTGCCCGACCGGTATTGATATCCGCAAGGGGCTGCAATACGAGTGCATTGGCTGTGGTGCCTGCGCCGATGTGTGCGACACCGTCATGGACAAGATGGGCTACGCCCGTGGCCTGGTGAAGTACTCGACCCAGAACGCAGTGAGCCAGCGCTGGAGTGGTGCCGATATCTTGCGCCATGTGCTGCGCCCCCGGGTGCTGGTGTACAGCAGTGTCCTGCTGGCCGTGGTGCTGGCAATGCTGGTCAGCCTTTGGATGCGCGCGCCTTTCAAGGTGGATGTCGAGCGCGACCGCAGCACCTTGGCCCGCATTGTGTCGGGCGGCCGGCTGGAGAATGTGTACCGGCTGCAGATCATGAACGCCCGGGAGACGCCACAAACCTTTGAGGTGAGCGCCGAGGGCTTGCCGGGCCTGACGCTTTCCAGCGATTCCAGCATGGAAGTCGGCCCGACCGAATCCCGCTGGATTGCGATTCGGGTGCAGCTGCCGTATGAAGGTGCAGCTCCGGGATCGCATCCCATCCATTTCACGGTGACATCGGCCCCTGGCGCTGCAGTGGTGACCGAGAAGTCCGTATTTATTGTTCCGCGTTAAGAAAGCCCCTCTATGTCCAACCCGACACGCTCCTCTACCCCCGCAGCCCCCTGGTGGAAGTTCGGCCATGTGTGGCTGGTAGTGTCCGGCCCGCTGATCGTGGTGGTGGCGAGCTTCCTGACTTTCTATCTGGCCGCCCACGGCATGGACCCGGTCGTTGATGAAAACTATTACCAAACGGGCCTGGACATCAACAAGACGCTTGCCACCCAACCAGAAAGTCTGGCACCCGCCATGCAGGCCCGTAACCATGCAGCCACTGGCGTCGTACCCGCCGCTGCGCCCGCCCGTTAAGCGGCTGACAAGGAGCCATGTGATGCCGAGAGCCCCATGGATGGCCGTCGTGTGGCCCGCTTTTCTGGCGGCAGGCCTACTGGAAATCGTGGTGTTCGCATTCATAGATCCCCACGATTTGCATTGGAACGACGCGGCTTTGCCGCTGTCACGCCAAGGGATTTATACCTTGGCGTTTTTCGTGTTCTGGGGGGTGACGCTGGCTTCCAGCGCGCTCACGGCTTTGCTCGCCATGAGCGCTGCTGACATCAACAACTAGCGAGCAGGGTGCCGCTCAATTGCAGACTTTGGGGTTCACGATGTCTTTGAGGGCCTCGGTGTTCAAGATGCGCACGTGGCGTTGCTTGACTTCCACAATCCCGTCGTCCACGAACTTGGAAAAGGTACGGCTTACGGTTTCGAGTTTCAAACCCAAGTAACTGCCGATTTCTTCACGCGTCATCCGCAGCACCAGTTCTGACTGAGAGAAGCCGCGGGCGTGCAGGCGTTGCACCAGGTTCAGCAGAAATGCGGCCAGTCGCTCTTCAGCCCGCATGCTGCCCAAGAGGAGCATGACGCCGTTTTCGCGCACGATTTCGCGGCTCATGATTTTGTGGACATGGCGTTGCAGCGACGTCACCTCGCGCGAGAGCTCTTCAATCCGGTCAAAGGGCATGACGCAGACCTCTGCGTCTTCCAGCGCCACGGCATCGCAAGTGTGGTGGTCGTTCACGATGCCATCGAGTCCGACGATTTCCCCTGCCATTTGAAAACCGGTGACTTGGTCGCGCCCGTCTTCAGAGGCCACGCAGGTTTTGAAGAAGCCGGTGCGGATGGCATAGAGGCTGGTGAACTTTTCACCGTTGCGAAACAGGGTTGCACCGCGCTTGATTTTGCGGCGGCTTGCGACCACGTCGTCGATTTTTTCCAGCTCGGTGGGGCTCAGGCCCAAGGGCATGCACAGTTCGCGCAGGTTGCAGTTGGAGCATGCGACCTTGATGGTGTGGGAATTCAATGCCCCGGCACCCACTTGTGTGATGGCGATAGAAGCGTGGGCGTCCTGAGACTTGGCGGTAGGCGTGGCGTGTTCGAGCATGGTGTTCCCCTGATGCAAGTCAATTATGGTCCGGGTCATCCTGAAACTCCTTGATGTAAATCAAGGAGCCTGAAGGCTGTTTCGTTCACAGTCTGTGCGCTAGCTTGGAGTATTCATGAACGCAGCCCTTGGTTCCGCCCCCATTTCCGAACAACTGTTGACCCGCTTTGATGTTTCCGGGCCACGTTACACCTCGTATCCGACCGCGGACCGCTTTGTAGAGGCGTTCAGCGCGGACGATTACTCCCAAGCACTATTGCAACGCCGCTCCGGTGCTGCCGCGCTGGCCTTGCCCTTGTCTTTGTATGTGCACATTCCGTTTTGCGAATCGCTGTGCTACTACTGCGCCTGCAACAAAATTATCACCAAGCACCATGACAAAGCGGCCACCTATTTGCGCTATCTGACGCGGGAGGTGGAGTTACACACCCGGTTGATGGGTACCGGCCAGTCCGTCAGCCAGTTGCACCTCGGGGGCGGGAGCCCCACCTTTTTAAGTGACACCGAGCTGCGGGAGCTGATGGCGATGCTGCGCCGCAACTTCAGCTTTGTCGCCGGTGGTGAATATTCCATTGAGGTTGACCCCCGGACGGTAGACGCCGCGCGCCTAGATACCCTGGCCGAACTCGGCTTCAACCGCCTGAGCTTTGGGGTGCAGGATTTTGACCCCGCAGTGCAAAAAGCAGTGCACCGGGTACAACCCGCCGAGCAGGTGTTTGCCTTGGTGGAAGCGGCGCGCGCACGCGGGTTTGAGTCCATCAATGTGGACCTGATTTACGGTTTGCCCCGCCAAAGCCCCGAGTCGTTTGACCGGACATTGGCGCAGGTGAACGCGTTGCGGCCAGACCGTATCGCGCTATACGCCTATGCCCATTTGCCTGAGCGCTTCAAGCCCCAGCGCCGTATTGCGACCGTGGAGTTGCCGGGTGCGGCTTCCAAGGTCTCCATGTTGGCGCATTCCTTGGCGTCTTTCATGGGGGCGGGCTATGTGTATGTGGGCATGGACCACTTTGCACTGCCAGACGATTCCTTGGCAGTGGCGAAGCGGCAAGGGCGCCTGCACCGCAACTTCCAGGGCTACAGCACCCAGCCCGACTGCGACTTGATCGCTTTGGGCGTGTCTGCCATTGGCCGCATTGGCGCGACCTATAGCCAGAACGCCAAAACGCTGGAGGAGTATTACGACTACCTGGACCAAGGGCGCTTCCCCATCGTGCGGGGCATGGCGGTCACGCGGGACGATCTGGTTCGCCGTGCGGTGATCATGGCGCTGATGTGCCAAGGGCATTTGCAGTTTGAGTCGATCAATCTTGCCTATTTGTTGGACTTCAAGAGCTACTTTGCCGCCGAGCTCGAAACCTTGCGGGGGCTGGAAGAGCAGGGCTTGGTGTCCTTGGACGACACGGGAATCCAAGTCACCAGCCAGGGATGGTTTTTTGTGCGCGCTGTGGCCATGGTGTTTGACCGTTATCTCCAGACCGACCGCACCCGCGCACGCTTCTCCAAAATCATTTGACGCGTCCGGATGCAATCTTCTCTGGCAGTGACCGCGTTGCTCATGGGCCTGGTGGGTGGGCCTCACTGCGTTGCCATGTGCGGGGCGGCGTGCGCCGGCATCGGGCAGGCCGCTGGACCCCGCCGGACACCGGCCATGTTGAGCTTTCAGGCGGGCAGGGTCATTGGCTATGCCGCACTCGGTGCCTTGGCCGCAGCATCGGTGCAGGGCCTGGGTTGGCTCACGGTGCAGTCTGCTGCGCTCCGGCCGGTTTGGTCTTTGCTGCATGTGGCCGCCACGGTATTGGGCTTGGTGCTCCTGTTTTCAGGGCGTCAGCCCCTGTGGCTGCAGGCAGGGGCGCGTAGCGTCTGGGCCAGGGTGCGCAAAGTCGGGGCAGGGGGCGTGTTGGCCGCGCCCCTGGGGTTGGGGGTGGTGTGGTCCCTGTTGCCTTGCGGCTTGTTGTATTCGGCGTTGCTGCTGGCATCCCTGTCGGGCGAGCCCTTGTCCGGTGCAGCAACCATGGCACTTTTCGCCCTTGGCACCTCGCTGACCATGATGGCGGGGCCATGGTTGTGGCTGCGTTGGGGTTTGTCCCGCATGGGCGATGGAACGTGGGGTATCCGCATGGCCGGCACGGCCTTGGCAGTCGCCTCAGGGTGGGCTTTGTGGATGGGATTGGTGCACAATAAAGCTCCGTGGTGCGCCACCGGCTAGCCCTGAACAACACCGGTTTCAGGCGGCCTACTGCTTACGCAGACCCAACGAAAGTCCGCCTGCATGCTAGACCCCTCCCACTCGGATGAGAAGCTTCGGATCGAAGACCTGCGCAGCTTCAAGATTCTGGATACCCCTGCTGAGCAGGCCTATGACGATGTGGTCAAACTGGCCTCTTACATTTGCGACACGCCGATCGCCCTGATCTCCCTGATCGATGAAGACCGCCAGTGGTTCAAGGCCCGTGTGGGCCTGAATGCGATGGAGACGCCGCGTGGCCAGGCTTTTTGTGCCCACGCCATCATGGATCCGGATCGAGTGATGGAAGTGCCGGATACCCAGCAGGACGCGCGGTTCGTAGACAACCCCCTGGTGACTGGTGACCCCGGCATCCGTTTTTATGCCGGTGCGCCGCTACTCACCCCTTCGGGTGCAGCACTCGGCACGGTATGCGTGATCGACAGGGTGCCCCGCAAATTGACCGAGCGCCAGTCAGAGGCCTTGCAGGCCCTCTCCCGCCAGGTGGTGCAATTGTTGGCGCTGCGCCGGGTGAATGCCGAGCTGGAGCTCGTGACCAAAGCGCAGACCTTGCGTCACCAGCAACTGGAGAACCAGCAGCGCCGCATTGAAGAGCTCAACCACGATCTGCAGGAGCAAACCCTGACGGATCCATTGACAGCGTTGAAAAACCGCCGCGCTTTTGACACCCTGTTGTCCCATGAGTTTTCTCGCTCGCTGCGCTCCAAATCGCCGCTGTGCCTGTTGATGGTGGATGCGGACCATTTCAAAGCCTACAACGATGCCTTTGGCCATGTGGCGGGCGATCAGGCCTTGATGTTCATCGCACTGGCGATCAAAAGCCAGGCGCGTGCCTATGACCATGTGGCCCGCTATGGCGGCGAGGAGTTTTGCGTCATCCTGCCCGATACCCAGCTCAACGAAGCGCTGGTGGTGGCCGAACGCATCCGGGATTCGATCAAGTCCATCCATGGCCTGCGCCGGCCCATGTCTGCCAGCATTGGTGTGGCGTATTCCGAAGGCATCAGCAGCCCCAAGCGGCTGGTCGAGCTGGCGGACCGCGCCATGTACCTGGCCAAGCAGGGCGGCCGTGACCGGGTAGAGATTTTCCTGCCTCCGACCTGAGCCCGCGGCAGGGTGGGCGCGGGGCTGGGATAATCCGGCCATGCCCGCTTTAGAAAACAAGTCTGCTGTGCCGGACACGATGTGGCGCCTGTCCGTGGCGCCGATGATGGATCGTTAAGAAAAACCAACAGACATGCGGGTTTTCGATGCTTTGTGTGCACGTAGTGTGCAAATTTCAGAGTCTGTAAGTTTGGCTTTTGCAGAGTTGGCAGTTCAATGATTTCGTTGAAAGGGGTCTTGGCAACCGTCACAATTTTTGTCGTCGTTGGATGCTCCCAAAACCCACCGGAACCTGTAAATCAGCTGTTGAACCCCTTGATTGACTATAGGCAAACAGGCCAAGTTCACCGCTCTGAGTTGGGTAAAACAGAGCGAAGCCCTGCGGTGTTGGCGGCATTTCGTGAAAGGTATCCATGCCCAACAACGGGCAAGAGAGATGGTGCTTGTAAGGGGTGGGCCATTGATCATGTGATCCCACTCGCATGCGGTGGAATCGATGCCGTGTACAACTTACAGTGGCTACCTAATGCCATTAAGAGCGCAAAAGGTACTGACAGTAAAGATCATTTCGAACGAAGGGTATACGGGGGGCGGGGCGCTAGTAAGGGTTGTCCTTGACCCACGTCTGTAGCCGAAAAAAAACCCGCCGAGGCGGGTTTGCCTTTTTACTGTGGCGGAGGTAAACCTTTTCCGGTTACCTTGGAGTTGCTCGATAGCGCAAGGGTTGCCATCGTTGCTGAGGCAAAAGAAATGGACTTATCTTTCACCTTTCCGCTCAGGTAAGTTGGCAGCTTCGTCGCGATGTAGTGTTGCCGCAACCAGCGCTTAAATTCACCAAGCGCCTCGTCTGGATATGCATATGGTTCCTGAGGGTTGCTTTTTGCCTGCGGGTAGTACTCAGGATAGTTGTGTTCGTAATGGATTCGCTCACCGTACCTTGTGGCTAGGTTTTGCTTCTTCCAATGATTGCTCCACGCAATTCCGACTGAAATATCTGGAATCAGTTTGTCATTGACGGCAACACCCGCAGAAATCATCGGAACGATCATTGATGCGATTTCGTTGTAGATGCCGAAATACCCAATTGGCACTGAGTCTTTCGTCAAATCGACGCGATCATGAAAATGTTTCCAGCTGTCGAGTTTGATTTGCTCTGGCGAATATCCCACCGCGCCATAAACAAACTCTCTGAACTTGATCCGAGCTAACGATCGAAAGGCGTGCTGAGCCTCTTGCTTCGGCTCTCGAGTGATGAATGCGTAGTACTCAAGCATTGCGAGGCAGACTGGCTCTGTGTAGGCGTTCACCTGGTAGCCACCTGCAAACTCTGACTTCAGAAACAAGGATCGGTGAATGTAGCCACTTTTGATGAGCAGCTCGTCAATCGCCTTGCCACGTTCTTTGAGTCGTTCTTCTTGCCAATTCACCGCGAGTCTGTTCAAGACTTTTCGGTCTATTCCGCACATTCGAGCAAGACCGCTTTCTGATAGGTAAGGTGTACCATCTTCAAGCACCCCCATTTCTACGCCATCATGCTCAATTTGTTTCTCTATGTGAAACAATTCGATCTGCTCTGAGGGTGGGCCTAAAGTTGCTATTTTTAACGGTAAGCTATTGATTTGATTAGCTTTCTGGGTGGGCCCAGAACCGGATTTTTCTATCGACATGGACTGATTCCTTTGTAAAGTCCATGCTTTAGGGTAATTGCTTACTTGCTGCACTGCAGCAGCTTGCTATACTCTAAGGCAGCGCTAAGAAGTGCAACGGATGGTCTGGGGAGATTCAAGCCGTTGCTCGTTTGCTAACTCAAAGAGACACACCTAGTGTAGGTGGGTCTCTTTTCGTTTTGCAATTGGCACTATAGCTGGTGTCTGTGTTGGTTACAAGGCACTACCGGTAGTGTATCGGTCATCCTCGTTAGACCCCCATCTCACAAACCGTCGGCCGCTGTTGAGAAACACAGAGTTTCTTATACACATCCAAGATACATGCAGGTTTCAAGGTGTTTTTGCTCTGGAACCCGCATGGATGCTTGCGGTGTTGATTTTTGCAATAGCAAAAATATTTTGCACATTTTCGATGTAAAGTTAGTTCTGGTGTGATTTAGACCCAGCCTATAGGCGGTACGAGCACGTATCCACCAGGGTGCTTACTGCACTTTGCCCTTCGTAACCCCTCCCTTGCGGCGTGTTCGTGGCTTTGACCACAGGTGCACTTGAATAGCCAAAGCCTTGTTTTGATTTGTTGGCACAGGAAGACCGGCAACCCGTTGCGGGTGCCGATTTGGTCATTTGTTAGCGTGTTGCTTCCGGTGATATGGTCGGGCAACAGGTCTGCCAAAGTCACCAGCTCGGGGAACAGTGTGGTGAAGTTAACCCGCTTGCTCCAACTCACGAATCGCCAATACCCATTGGACAGCTTGTAGACCGGTACCCCAGCGATAGATGCGAAATGACAGTACTTGGGCGGCATCGTTCCCTCGTAATTTCTGCTCAAAATCCGTTCGGAGGTTATGCGGTTTGGGCGAGGTCGCTTTGCCATCGCTAATTTATGGTCAGGATGATTTCAGGGCGTGCGTCTGATCTGCGCTCTATTGCCCCGTTGGATGCATCAATCAGAGCTTCCTCTTGTGCTTCAAGTTGATCAAGTTCGCTTGATATCGCTCGGATACGGGTTTTGGATGCTCCTGCGGTAAGCCCCTCGGGCAACCGATCTAAGTCACTCAGGATCGCAGCTCTAACGACTTTTTCGCCCACAAGTGCCACAAGTAAAGGCCCCAAGTTCAAAGTGAACGGTGCCGTTCCAGGTGCGGCCTGCACATTCGCCGCACCGCGCACTGCTAGAAAGTCTGTAGCCTGTCCGCTGGCAGATTTTTGCAGTTCTCGGGTGAAGTTTCCGATCCCCGCGGATTTCCACACTGATAGCTGCGTGTCAAGCTGTGCAACTACCTCTTCACGACTTCGTTTTTGGGAGTTGAGCGTTTCGCGTTCAAGTTGCAGCGCCGTGATTTTCTTGCGCAATGTTTCGACATGTTCAGTCGCACTTTTTGGTGTTCTGCTCATAAGACTTCCAGTGGGCTTGCGTATTCGTTGAGGCGGGCTATCAATTGGCTACTCTGATGCAGTGGCTTCGACAATATTTCAGCTTCTTTTCGGAGCGAGTCTGCTCGCGTTTGGGCGTCAATTACTCGTTGAATAACGCGCTTTGTAAGCCCCGCTGCGGTAAGCGATTCGGGGTGCAGTTCGCGTAACTCAGTTATCGATAACTGCATGATTTTTTCAGTCGCGGCCTGTTGCTCGTATGTGCCACTTGGTGCCGGTGTTCGGATTCGCATAACGTCTGCCATTGCTTCACGTGCCCGCTCAGCGGTGTTCCGGTAGTCCGCATGCAGTCTGGCGTGCGAATCGCGAAGCGCTGCCAGTTTCACGAAATCAATTTGTTTTTTCATGTGTGTTTCTCGATGCCCTCCGACCAAGACGGGCGGCGGGCGTTGCATGTTTATGCGGTCAGCTTGATAACTGCTCGGGGACGTGTAACGATAGAAATTGGATTCGCTTGCGATTCCACCATCACGCCACGGTTGAAGGGCAACTCGTGACCACGGCTATACAGTGGCAATGCAGTTTCGTTCACTGAGTCCACGTAGTCGGCAGGTGCGAAGTTCGTCATAAACATCTGCGGAATGCCCTCGGGACAAAGGTATGCAGTGCCCGCATCTATGTAGGTGTGGCCGGCGCGATTCGGGACTTCAATGAACCGAATGCCTCCGACAACCAAATCCCCTGAGCGATGATCTGCAATCATCAAAGTTGCGGCGGTGTGGCCCGCCAGTGCTGCTTCAATCGAGGGATGTGCACGAAGCGCATCCATGTATTCAGCATCTGCAAAAGCAACCCAAGATTTGGCTGTGAAAATGCCCAGTTCGGATTCGGATAGCCGTCGCGCTGCAATCAGCTTGTTTGTTACGTTGGTCGATCCGGTGTCCAATCCGCAGTCAACCATGGCCTGCGAAACACCGAACTCGGCTAGCAAGTCCACCAATACAGAGCCATCAGCATCGAGTACTTGACCGGCGAGAGCGCGAGTCATGTGAAAGTCAATCGTCGCTTCGATACGTCGCCGGTGCTCTCCCAGGATTCGATCGCGCTCGGTTAGTACGTTTGCAGGCGAGCCTTTCTGATTGAAGCCCGTGCGCCCCTGCCAACTGTCAGCAAGGATTGTCGAGCTGGTACGGATATGCGGGGCTTTGAGTTTGACCATACTGCGTCGGGTGGTTGGGTGCATGTCACCGATGCCGCCACGAAGTGAGGTCTGAATCAAGGTCAGTGTTTCATCAATCTTTTCAATTTCGATATCTACGGTCGTGCCAGGCGCTTGAGTAAACAAGCTTTCATTTGCAACTGGCCCAAACGATACCGGCGCGGTATTTATGCCTTGGCAAAGGGTCGATAGGGAAAAGTCATCGTTCAGAAGTGTTGGCATTGAAATGCTCCAGGGGGTCAAAAAAATGTTTAAGGTGATTAAGGGAGCGCTGTCACGAAGAGGTTTCGCAAGCTCTCTGGTGCTTTTGGGCCTAGGAAAGCCATCAATTCAGCGCCATGCACGTACCAAAGCCCACGCTTACCAAGTCGATTGACCGACACAGGGATTTGCCCAAGCTGGCAGGCTGAAAGAAAAAGTTCGGGTGTCAGACCTGCCAATTGCGCGGCATACGCTAGGCGGTAGTGGGGGGCTTGAGGGGTGTTCATGCCGTCATCGTCGCGATGCGCAGCGATAACGTCCAACGGTCAGATTTCGCAGGTAATCGAGCCAGTTCGCCCCGCTTTGAACTGTTTGACTATTTGCCTAGGTGAAGAGTTACAGCAATCAAGTCTGTGAAACTGAAAAACTCTCAATCGACGGGCTTCTTCGCCCCCGTGTGCAAATTCTTTGTGCCAGGGTCCCCGCCACTTCAAACAGTGCAGGTGTAGCGTTTGTAATGAGTGTCCAGATGTAGGTTCGTGCCGCATCTGTTGGATGCGTGGGTAGGGTGTTGCCACCCTACCCATGCAACAGCTAGTTTTTCGTCGCTGAAATTACGACCAGCGATAGAGCAAAAGCAAGCATTGGGTCGAATTGGAGACTAAGTCCCCAAAAAACGGCCATAAATGCAGTTGTCCCAGCAACCCAGGTCTTAGAGATGTTCGGCTTCATTGAAGCTTCCTTTCAATAATTTCGGCGTTGCGTCTGCAGAGAGTGGGACAACGCGCATGACCTGACCACTGCCTATTTCCAGTTTAGATCGCCTATAGCCGTCGTGAGGCCAAGCAGTCCAGTCAAGGAGGCGGCAGGCCCGACTGGCTTCAAAAAGTTTACTACAGTGCGATCACGCTTCAGTTGATTTTGGCTAAACATTTAGCAATTCTCTAGGTGCGTGTGCCATATGACGTGCTTAGATTCATAGCGACTTACATAACTCCATTGACTGCGGCACATGTGCAGACATCATCGAACCATTGCAATGCCAGTTTTGCCCGTTCGGTTGAGTCCATTTCATCAAGTAGGGCCCACTGTTCTTCAATCACGCTTGCAGCGGTGGGTGAATTAAGTCCGGATTTACGTATTGCCCCAATGACCACTATTGCAATTCCGGCGCGTGAAGGTGGTTCTACTGGGTGACGCAGCATCAAAGTCCTCTTTAAGCCCACCCTGACAGATGGCGGCAAATAGTCGTCTTCACAGGCATGCAGAAGTGCAAATGCTAGAGGCATTGCAGCTGTCGGCAATTTCAGCGTACGAGTGATCAGTTTGTTGGCGGTGTCGGCGTTCATATTGATTCCTAAGTTGTTCTTGATTGGTGTTGTCAATTTGCGGGTTGTGCGGGTTTTGCGGGTCGCTTTTCAGTCACTTGGATATGAAAGTAAGGAAAAATAAATTCAGTGTTTTTTCTGGTGTGACATGGGAAAGACCCGCTTAACCCGCATAACCCGCAACTCGGTATTCCTTTGAACCCGTGTGTGCATTTGGGCGTGCCTCTAGTCGCACTTCTTTACCGTTGACAGCCGCCAATTGCCCTAGTCGGGCATTGAGACATGCCCCAACACTTCGCGGACTCTTTACGTCTTTGGTTCGTAGCGTTTCGAGGGCAATCTGCAACCGGCTCTCATATGCCAATTCGTCTGGCCCATCGGGGTGAAACGCTACGTGCGAAACTTGGCGCGCGGAGAACCAGAGCCCTCCGAACTTCTCCAAAAGAATTGCGAGTAGTGCCCTGTGTGCATTGCGTTCATCTGATTGCACGCTGTTGGAGTCAAACACCTGTGCGATGTCGGTCGCGCCTGCCCATATCAGCGGCTGCCGAACTACGGCATCCCAGTGGTGATACCTGCTGCTAGGTGCAATCGAGTTAGCGGCATAAGTGCGATAGCCAGCAATCACGCCTATTGCGTCACGTAAAACTGAGTCGCGAATGCGGAGGGTGTGCCCGAGCACGTCAGGGTTTTTGAAAGACCGTGTTTCGGGTGTCGCTGTTTTAGGGGCCAGGCGGCACACAAGCCATCTAGACAACTCGTCCGCACCGAATGAGAGGTTGTTTCCGGTAAGCACAAACAGTGTGTTTGTTGGATATTCGACTTCGCGCGTCGATCCTAGAACTCGCTGTGAAAAAGACGGGGACGTTAATGCACTAGCAAGGGATGCAGAGCGAAAGGTAAAACCGTCCGGTATGTTGTCGAATGTCACCATTGCAGGCCCACGTTGCAGCGTTGCAAGCAGGCGCTTTTGCATCTCGGTTTCATCGCCGTTTGGAAAGGCTGTTGCTGGCATGTCGCAACCCGTCAGCAAGATGTGCACGATTCGGGCAAGGGTTGTCTTGCCCGACGATTGCGTTGAAGCCAGCACAGCCCATCCAGGGGCCATATCGAGTAGCCTACGCTGTATGCCCGTTAACAAAGCTGCAAGCGCAACGTCGCCATCAAGCGGGGTTTGAAACTCAAATCCCTCCAGCACTGTTCGTCGTAGCCGTGCCAGTGCTTCGCGAGCCTCTGGCAGTTGAAACGGTTGTGCACCCGATAAGCCATTGCCGCTTACAAACAGGCCCGTACGTTTATCTAGACCAGGCAATGCCAAGATTGACCCATCCCGCAAAACTATCGGATGTGGGACAAGACCGGTCACCTTTGGCGCTGCGTGGTGGGTCTTGTTTCGCAGAATTTCAACGATTCCACTTGGGACACTGATTGCCTTTTTGTGCCCCCGAGATTCTGTGAAAAAGACAACCGCCGACTCCACGTGTCGAAGAATGCTCACATCATTCAGTAAATCAATTTGTAGCACTGGGGGCGCTTTACCGTCTGGGTTGTCGATTTGATGCGCGTATGGCAACTCTTTTTCGATCACCTGTGCCAACTGGCCGGAAAAACAAACATATTCACCAGGTCGAGCGCGCTTAACAACTAGCTGTTCAACTTCGTCGGCCTGATTGGTTTGATCCTCCGGTGTGAACTGCATAAGGGCGCGGCCATCGGCACGCCTTTCAATTTCATGGTCGTTTTTTGTGCGATCGAGTGTTGCGCGAACCTCTGCGAGCTGCGCATTCAGTTGTGCTGGTTTCTGCCCAGTTATTCCTGCAACCACGTCACGCACTGCGATTCGATCAGCTTTTCCAAGTTTTGCTGCTCGTTCTGCCCAGGTCGTCTTTAATTCCTCGGGCTTGAGCTTGCGAAGCTCTTCAATCAACTCAGCAACTGGCGACGGCAATACGTCGAAGTCATCCAGCACGGCTGTCTGCCAGTCGAACAAATAATACGTATCACCCCCATGCGCTAGAGACTTGATGCAAGGTGGGTAGCGGTTCGTCTGGATGATCCCGACGGTCTTGCCGTCGCCATAGTCGTGTTCAATTGGGTCGGCGCACTTCACACCATCGAACCGTTTAGGGGCGCTAGCGATTGCCTGTACGGTCACGAAATTACCTGATTGCAAGCGTATCTGTAGGTCGCTCGGAAGAATCCGATTTTTCAGGTTATTTGCCAGTTGCTCCGCTACGGCGTGCAGCGCTGAATCGCTTGCGTTGGCGGGTAGCTGCCGCCGTGCTTGTTCCAATGCCCACGCGCTCCGACATTCAGACGCCTTGATTCGAGTCGCAGGCTCGCTTTCTAGGCTTTCCCACTTTCGTGCAACTTCGGAATGTTCGGATGCTGTCAGCTCTACAGTTGTGAGAAAGCGGGGGACAAATAGGTCGGTGCTTTTCGATTCAAAGATTTGCGGTGCTGGGAAACGCTGCTCTAGGCCTTCGTCGCAGTTCGCGCGAGTAAAGTCCAAACGCTCGGGTTGCCATACGCTTGCATCAATTAAAGAGCGCCTTAGTAGAGTTCCCGCTTTGGAAGTCTCAATTCGTCCGTGCCCATGCAAAACGAGTTTTTCAAAAATCGCTTGTCCTGTTTCGGGGATGCTGCGCGCTTGTTCTATGAGTATGTACAGGTGTAAACCTCCAATACCTCGCAACTCTGTTTGGGTTTTTCTGTCCCAAATGTGGCTTGAAGCGCTTGGTCTGCAAAGGATATCGACGCTGCACAGTTCGGGAACCGCTGCGCGGAGCGTGTTTACCAGCGCTGCGGGGGAGAGTCCTGCACTTCCATCCTTTGGAGGGTCGTAGTCGAGAAGCAATACGCCAGCGCCTTGTGACCATTTGAAATCGTCGCGTGAACGGGTGAGCGCATTCGCCCCTGCCGTTGCAATGCGAGCCTTTGTAGTGAGCTGCGTTTTGGTCGAATCAATTGGGACGCCATAAACGCAAATTTGGTTACTTGTTAGTTCGCTTTGCAGGTCGGCGAGTTCTTTCAGACTTCCAATCTCTACGATTTCAATCGTGCCTTCTACAAGCTGAGCGGCGGGGGCAAACCGAACCGCCACATCGATGAGAGATGCAGTCTTACCAACTAGGTTTGAGGCAGTGATTTTTGTTATTGCAATGTTCATTCCGATTCCCTTTAAGGGCTAAAAATCTTGTGGTTCTTGATAGTCGTTCTGACAGTCTTTGAATGCCAACTGCCGTATTTCGCCGTCAATCAAATCAAAGCGAAATCCGACCGTTGGCAGTTTTTCTTTCAGACGCATAAAGTTGCTTCGCTTTGTTGCTATGACTCCTGAAAGTGGGTTTTAAGAGCGCTTCCGGTTAGGCGGGAGCGCTCTTTTTTTTTGAGGGTGCAAGCAGGGTGTAGCCCCATAGAAAATGTGCGAAATCGTTTAGCGAAGTACGTTTTGCAAATGCATTCATCAAAGTGGAGCCTTCAACAACGAAAGGGGCTACCCAATGCAATCCACAGAGATCTCTTCAATCAGCAAACGTGTCTTGCAAGTGGTGCAAGAAATTTCACCAATACTCGAGCGGCTGGCCGCTTATGTAAGGGAACAGGCAGGGCGTGACGACATATCAATCGCACACGTTTTCATTGCCTTAAAGCCCTACCTTAAAGAACTGAGGTCCGGTGCGATCAAACCGGATGACGCATTTATTCGCCGTCTTGTAGAAGAAGCTGATGCCCTTGATATGGATTCGGCTGTTGCTGAAATCCGAATGGGGCTAATGCACTAGCTATTCAAGAGCGAACCCGCAAGTTGCTCAAAACGACTGGCGAGTGAATCGCAGCGTTTGAGCCAATCAGCGCGCCCCGCTGTATCCTGAGAAGGTGCAGCGGGATCAATACGAAGCAGTCCATCGCCATCTGTGTGTAGATAGCGAATCACAGGGCCGCTGCCTTTGTGGACTGCAACACGTTTGCAGTTCCCGAACGACTGTCGATCCTCAACGAGGATGCCTGCAAGCGCCGCCCGTGCTCGAAGCGTGTCCCATGCTTTGAGGTTTGCTGTATCGCTCACAGGAACCCCCTTGCAGAAACGGTGATGCGCTTTTTTGTGAGTGTTTCCAGATGCTCGCGTACCGCGGTACGTTTGTAGAGCACTCGATTGCCAAAGCGTATGTATTCCGGCCCTTGGTGGCGCTTCCTCCAGGCCTCAGCTGTGCCAGGAGTGATGCTCGCAATGAGTTGGAAATCCTCGTCAGTAATGCAGTCAAGTGAATCCGCAATCGCACGTACGCGCGCCGCTTCGACTGCGTTAGTTGCAACACTGTTGTCGCCCGCCCGTGAAGGGCTTTGATTTCGCGATTTGGGCGGGACTATTGCGAGACTTACTGATTCCATTTTTACCCATCCTTTCCGGCTGATTCGCCGTTTGTTTACGATGGATGTATTGGAATATTTCAGCGGTTTTTTGTAAGCCCAAGAAGGTTCAGAGATTTTTGGGCCATAGGCTTCGGATCAAATCTTTCGCCTTTTTGTCGTCCTCTCCGTATATGCCAGGGAGTAGGCGCAAGCTACGCGCAGCAGCAACAACATCTGAAATTTGTTCAGCTTTTGTCTGGCTGATTACAGACCCATCGTCAGCAAGCTTTTCAAAAGTTAAATGAATGTCGATCAATTCATTGAGTGGAGCGCGTTTGTTAGCGACCCCTTGCAATCCGACTGCGGTAACGATAGCCGCAGTCCGCCCCCCACTATTGCTTGATTCGTCATCTGCTCTCACGAGCTTTTCTGCAACTGCTTGCAACCAAGCTAAAAGAGGCGCTGTGTCACATTCAATATCGGTTAGGTCACCGCGAGCGATCTGTCGCCACATTTCTATGCTCTCACTGCGGTTCATTGGTCTTACTTTCTTTTGACTAGGACGCTTGTCGTGCTAGCTCTATCGCGTGATGAATGTCACTTGGTTTGATTGCCGTGTACCGGCGAAGCATTGCCCATGTTTTATGACCCGTGAGCAATGCTACGCGAGGTATATCCAGACCCATTCGAAAGAATGCGGCGGTCGCACGGTGTCGCAGGTCGTGAAAATGCAAATCATCAATCGGGGGTTCAACCACTTTGCAGGCTCGGGTGAACGCAGTTGATACGCTGCTCTCAGCATATGGAAAAAGAAACCCCGATTCCCTTTCTTTCAAGATCGGGTGAACTATGGCCCATGCATCCGGTAGGAGAGGCACGACTTGATTGTTGCCTTGCTTGTTTCTTGGGTCTTTTCGGTCGCGGATGATTACAGTTCGCTGTGCGAGATCAAGGTCTTCAATCTGTAGCCGACAAATCTCACCTTGACGCATGCCTGTCGCGAGGGCGAACTTGCAAAGCGTGGTCATTGGTATCTTTTGGCGAGAGTTGCCGTCCCAGTGGGCATACAGACGTCCTAGTTCTGCGTCGGTGGGTTCCCTGTCTCTTTCTTGGCTTCGAGTGTTCAAACCCCTGTGCGAGAGGCTTGCACGAGCTTCTAGAGCTAGGCGTTCGGGCACGTCTAGCTGTCTGGCGTGGCGTGCCCACTTTAAAACCTGACTCAGATAGCTGAGGTCAGCGGCGATGGTTACGCCACCAGCACCCATCTTTTCGCGGCGGTCGATAAAGTCACGCAACACACTCGCATTCAAATTTGTCAGCTTTACCTTGCCCAACTCTCTAATCAACAAAGCCAAGGTTGCGGTCTTGGTTTTGCCGTAGTCTCTGCTGATCGTTTCCGTGTACTTTTCAATGAGGTCAGAAACGGTTGCTCCTTTGGGTATAGGCGCGAGACCTCCAGCTGCAATGTGCCCCGCTTGGGACTCAATACCAGCTGCCCAATCTTTGGCGGCGCGCTTACTTTCGAAAGTCGCGGCCTTGTAAATACCACCCCGCCTTACCTGTACGCGCCACTTACCACTGGGTAGCTGCGAAAATGTCGCCATCGTGTGCAATCTGTGAGTGTTTTTTGATGCTCGGATTATTCACTTTTTAGCCGCCATGTGTGCACATCGTGTGCACTTTATGTTGCACATGGCTGGTTTATGGATTTCTGATGACTGAAAAAATCGATAAAAATCAACAACTTACGATGTGGAAGTTAAGTGTTGCTCCGATGATGGACTGGACTGATAGACATTGCCGCTATTTCCACCGCCTATTGAGTCGCCATGCGCTGCTGTACACCGAGATGGTGACCACCGGCGCGCTCATCCATGGCGACGTGCCGCGCCATCTGCGCTTTAACGCTGAAGAGCATCCCGTGGCCTTGCAGCTGGGCGGTAGCGAGCCTGCCGATCTGGCGCGTGCCGCCAAGTTGGGCCAGGACTGGGGTTATGACGAGATCAACATCAACTGCGGCTGCCCGAGCGAGCGGGTGCAGCGCGGCGCATTTGGCGCCTGCCTGATGAACGAAGCGCCGCTGGTGGCGGACTGTGTGAAGGCCATGGTGGATGCGGTAGATGTGCCGGTGACCGTGAAGCACCGTATTGGGATCGACAAGGAAGAGAGCTACGGTTTTGTCCGCGACTTTGTGGGCACCGTGGCCGATGCCGGTTGCACCGTGTTTATTGCCCACGCGCGCAACGCTTGGCTCAAGGGCCTGAGCCCCAAAGAGAACCGCGAAATCCCACCCCTGCGCTACGAGCTGGTGTACCAGCTCAAAAAAGACTTTCCGCACCTCACCATTGCCATCAATGGCGGCATTACCAAAACAGCCGAAGTGGCGTGCCATCTGGAGCACGTAGACGGTGTGATGCTGGGGCGCGAGGCGTACCACAACCCTTGGTGGTTGGCCGAATGGGACAGCGCGTTTTACGGCGCCCCCGAGCGGGACATCACCCGCGAGATGGTGGAAGCCCAAATGGTGGACTACATGGAGCGCGAGGCCGCGCAACACGGTACCCACTGGTACAGCATTGCGCGCCACATGCTGGGTTTGCGCCACGGCTTGCCCGGTGCCCGGCGCTGGCGGCAGGTGTGGACCGATCACCGCCTCAAGCACCTTGGCGCCCGCGAGGTGATGGCCCTTGCTCATCTACCAGATTCAAATAGGGCTCCAGCGCCCGTATAGTCTGCGGGAGGCGCTACTAATTCAGTAGCGTTTCAGCGACTTCCGTGGGTTGGGTGCCGGCCAGGATGGACTTGGCCCGCGCCACTTCGTCGTCGCTGCCGTGCACCATCAGCACGTATTTGTCAGCCTTGAGGGCTGTCTCGTACACGATGACTTGGTCCTTGGGAACACCCAGCTGGCTCAAGGCGGCGCCTACTGCCGACAAGCCGCCCACCAAGACCGCACCTTCGAGCGCGCTGATGACCACCGACACAATCGGCCCTGCCATGGCGATCATGCCCAAGGGCGGCAGCATGAAGACGGCAGGTGCCATCAAAATGCCCCACATGCTGCCCCAGAAGGCGCCGGTGCTACCCCATGCGCGGATCTTGTCGCCGGTGCTGTAAAAGCCCACCGGGTGCTCTTCGCTGTGATAGCCCTTGCCGATGAGCGAAAGTTTTTTCACGTCAAAGCCAAACTTCTTGAGCGTTTGAATAGCGGCCTCTGCCTCCTCGTGGGAGTTGCAGATGGACACCGAGGCGTTGGTATGGGCTTGCATGGTGGGCCTCAGAAGGTCATGGTCATTTTGTCGACCACGCTGGTCACGCCGGGCGTGCTCCAGGCGGCTTCTTTGGCGGTGTCCCGCTCGGTCCAGTTGCTCACATTGCCGGTCAGGGTGAGGGTGCTGCCGTCAATGTCGATGCTGATCTTGCCGGCGTCCGTGTGGGCGCGGCGCACCAAGGCGGCTTCGATGTCGGCCTTGGCCGCGCTGAGCTTGGTGCCGGGTTGCAGGATGATCTGGTTCGACACCCCATTCACGCCCATCAGGTAGCGCACCGCCACCGCAGCGGCCAGCTTCTGGAACTGCCATTCGGTTTGGCCGGTCAAGGTGATCCAACCTTTTTCGACCGTCACGTTCACCTTGTTGCCCAGCGGGGTGGACATCCATTGCAGCGCATTCTTGGCGGAGTTGGCAATGTCGCTGTCGTTGCGGATGCCGCTGGAGGCCAGCTTCACATCAATTTCAACGGCCAAGGCGCGCACGCCCACCACTCGGCGCGCGGCTTTTTCGGCGTGGTATTTCTCCTGGTAAGTCATCACATGGCCGGCCAAGGTGACGACGCCGTCTTTGGCCTCTACGCCAATGTTCTCGGCGTGGACCGAGGGTTCCCAGTGGAGTTCAGCCAGCACGTCTTGTTGCAGTTGGAGATCGGTTTTCATGGGTTTCCTTGGGTAGTTGGAGGAGGGGGCAAGGTCAGAAGGTTCAGTAGTGGTAGCGCAGGCCGAGCTTGGTGGCGCTGATGCGGTCGGTGCTGCCGCCGGGGAACTTCATGGTGTGCTCCTCGTACATCAACACGCCGGACCATTGGGCTGCCAGCTGCAGCTCCACGCCCAAGCCATAGCTCCAGCCAAAATCACGTTCGCTGCCGGACTGCACGCCGGATGTGGGCGCGCTGCTCACATCGGTGCGGCCATAAGTGGTGCCCACCTTGCCCAGCAGGTTCCAGGAGGGGTTGAGCGGAACGCGGCCGATCAGGTTCAGGTTGATGCCATCCGCCTTAGTGCGGCCGCCGGCGCGGTTGACCGAGCCGAAGTCGGTGTACCCCACCTCCAGACCCCAGTTGGGGCTGAACACATAGTTGCCCATGCTGACGCTGTAGGCGGTGGCCCGTTGGTCGCTATCGAAAATGCCGAAGCCATTGCTGGGCTTGGAGTAGTCGGATGAGCCCACGCTGATGTCGATATAGCCCGGGCTGTAGGCGTTGCCGCGGGCGGGTGACATCTGGGCGGCGGCGGGCGCCATGGCAAACGGTGCGACAAGACACAGGGCCAGTCCTGCCAACGTGGCGCCGCGAGCGCGCGGGGTGTGGCGGGTGCCGGTGATACGGGGTGTGTGCATAGTGAGCAGCCTTCAAAGAGTAAAGAACCGGATCACTCCGGGAGACAACCTCACTGTGGGCGAGTTATGCGCCGCCATCTGTGCGCAAGCGCGCCTAGGCAGCACGGTTCCGCTAAATCGACACACCCGTGACAGGCGGCTGCCACTAGGTGCGGCACCATGTACCTTGCAGCTGGCAATTTTTAAGCCAAATTGGCATTCGGCGCAGGCAGAATATGCGCGAGTAGCTATTAAAAAAGGAGCAAATTCCCATGGCAGATAACCCGCAGAAACCCGCGTTCGATGGCGACATGGCGGCCTACACCGCATTGGGCGGCGCGCTGTACCGCGCATCTGCGCTCACGCGGGGGCCCTGGCACCCGCAGCAGCAACACGCCGGCCCGCCGATCGCCCTGGTGAGCCATGCCTTGGAGGCAGCGGCCCAAGCGCATGGGCTGCACCACCTGGCCCGCTTGACTGCCAATTTGTTGCGCCCCGTGCCGATTACCGATATCGAAGTGAGGGTGCAAGAAGACTATGTGGGTCGCAATGCCGGCCACTTCTCTGCGATCGCCCTGGCGGATGGCAAAGAGCTGATTCGCGCCACCGCCCTGTTTCAGCGCGAGGACGAGGTAGGCCTGCCCGATGGCCTGCCCGGCCACCCCTTGCCGCTGGCACCGAAGCAGCCGGATGCGTCGTCCGTGCAGCGTTTCCCGTTTGCGCACCATGAATGGGGCTACCCCGATCTGGTGGAAACGCGCATGGCCCAGGGCCGCATGTTTGCCGGCCCGAGTGCGGTGTGGTTTCGCATGAACCATCCGCTGGTGATGGGCCAAACGCCCAGCCCTTACCAACGTGTAGCGGTGGCGGCCGACTCTGGCAACGGCATCAGCGCGATTCTGGATTTGTCCACCCACGTGTTTGTGAACTCCGACCTCACCATCAACCTGCTGCGCAAGCCGGTGGGTGAGTGGGTGTGCTTGGACGCTCGCACCCATTTGTCCAGCCACGGCGGGGGGCTGGCGGAGTCGGCTCTGTACGACGAGCAGGGATTGATCGGACGGGCGACGCAGAGCTTGTTTGTGAGGCGTCGCTAGACGAAGGGTACGTTGGTTTGCGGATGGCTGGAGACAAATGATGCAAATGCGTCGGCTGGCATGGGCCTCGCAAAGAAAAAGCCCTGCGCCTCATCGCACCCGAAGCGTTGCAACAACGTGACGATATCGGGTGTCTCCACCCCTTCTGCGATGGTTTTTAGGCCCATGCTTTTGGCCATCTGGATGATGGCATTCACGATGGCGGTGTCTTCGGGGTCGGCTACAAGGTCCCGGACAAAACTCTGGTCGATCTTGAGTTTGTCGATGTCAAATCGCTTCAGGTACGACAGGCTCGAATAGCCCGTACCGAAATCGTCGATCGCCAGCTGCACGCCTAGCCCTTTCAGGCGCTTGAGGGCGGCTAGTACGTGGTCTACATTTTGAATCAACAGTGACTCGGTGAGTTCCAACTCGAGGTTCTGCGGGTTCATTCCGGACTCGAGCAAGACCTTCACCAACGCCTCTTCAAGATTGCCTCGGTTGAATTGCGCCACAGACACGTTGACCGCCATGAGCAGAGCGGGCAGGCCTTGCCGGCTCCATGACATAGCCTGGCGACAAGCTTCAGACATCACCCAGTCACCAATAGGAACAATCAAGCCACTATCCTCGGCAACCGGTATGAATCGGGCAGGCGAGACCATGCCCAGGTCAGGGTGGTTCCAGCGAATCAGGGCCTCGGCCCCAAAAATTCGACCCGTGGGCAAGTCGATTTGGGGCTGGTAATGGAGAACCAATTCATCGCGTTCCAATGCGCGACGCAAGCCGTTTCGCAGGTGCAGATGTTCCTTGGCCTCTGCGTTCATGGCTTCGTTGAAGTACCGGTAGGTGTTCCGCCCGGCTTCCTTGGCCCGGTACATGGCCATATCCGCCTTTTTGCGCAAGGTATCGAAGTCTTGGCCGTCATCCGGGTACACCGTAACTCCGATGGAGGCCGAGGTCGCGAGTTCATGCCCATCGGTGTAGAACGGCTCGTCGAGCCGATCCAGCAATTTGGCAATCACCGGGAGTGCGGCGTCTTTGTCTTTCAGGGCATTTAGCAGCACGACAAACTCATCGCCCCCCTGGCGGCTGATGGTGTCACTCTCGCGTACGCAGGTGCGCAGCCGCTGCGCCACTTCTTGTAGCAAGCTGTCGCCGATGGCGTGACCCAGCGTGTCGTTGATGCGCTTGAAGTTGTCCAGATCCAGAAACAGCAAGGAAACCTTGGTCTTTGCGCGATCTGCCTGCGCCATGGCGACCTCCAGGCGGTCCTCCAGAAGCTGCCGGTTGGGCAATCCGGTCAGTGCATCGTGGTAGGCCATGAAGGCCACCTTGCGTTCGTTGGCTTTTCTTTCGCTGATGTCTGAGGCCATAGTCAGCACGCCATAGGCTTGGCCGGTCTGGCCGTGCAAAGCCACGATGTTCAAGCTCAATTCCAAGGCCTGCCCGCCGGGCAGATCCAGTTGCAGTTCGGTGTTGACTACTTTGCGTCCCTCAAACGCTTGTTCGCGCAGTGCTTGCAGCTCGGGGGTCTCCAAGCGCTGCGAAAAAACGGATGGGTTGTCGAGCGTCTCTTGGCGCAGCAGGTTGAACATTTTTTCTGCAGCCGTGTTCCAGCTCAGGACGCGGCCTTGCTGGTCTTGGGTGTAAATGGCCAGCGTGGAGCTGTCAATCACCACCTGCATGCGCTGGTGCGCATCTTGCAATTCGCGGGTGCGCTCTTCTACCCGTTGCTCCAGCACCTGATGGGCTTTCAACAAAGCGTCAGCTGCAGCTTTCTTTTCGCTGATGTCTTCCGTAATCCAGATCGTGGTCCGGTTATCGGCGGTGGTGGTCACCGCTTTCGCCAGGTGCCGGCACCAGACCTGGCTCCCATCATGGCGGCTGTTGAGCCACTCTGCCTCCATGAGTGCGCCGGAAGCCAGCGTGGCTCCTGCATGCTCGGAAAAGGCCAGGTGATCATCGTTGGAACTGAAAAACACGCGTGTTTTTTGCCCTAGAAGTGCACCGGGGGGCCAACCGAGGATCGCATCAAAGCGTGGATTCGTCAGCTCTATCAGTCCGTTACGGGTGAACATGATGCCCACCGAAGCGTTTTCTAGTATCGCGTCCTGCCGGTGGATCAGCTGTTGCAGCGCGGATTCTGCTTTCTTGCGCTCGGTGATGTCTTCAAAAATCCAGATTGTGCCTTCTGCCGAGTTGTGGGGGTTCACCGGCTTGATGCGCATGTGGCAATCGATGGGCGTGTCATCTTTGCGCCGCATGGTGAATTCCAGACTCACGGGCTCCCCACGCGTCAGGCGCGGGCCTGCCACTTCGCCCATGCGGGTGTAGTCGGTGTCACTCAGGTAGAACACCCGGCCTGGTTGTCCTTGCAATTCGCCCTCGGCGTAGCCGAATATCTCGTTAAAGCGCGGGTTGCAGTGCAGAACCTTGCGGTCCCGGGTGAACAGAATTCCGACCGACGCATTCTCCAGAATCGCGCGGTATTCCAGCAGAGTTTGTTGATCCAGCGAAAGGGACATCAAGCGATCAGCCATGCCCCATTCTATGGAGTTCAGGTGGCCGCTTCGAGCCCGTTGGCAAAGTGCTCCGCCATGCGCTGCGCGGTGAGCGCAGGGTCGCGGGCAGCCAAGGCGTCCATGATGGCGCGGTGCTCGGCCAGAGACTCTTCAATGCGCCCGGTCTTGAGCAGGGAGTTGTGGCGGTTGAGCTTCATGACCTTGCGCAGGTCGGCCACCATCTGGTCGCGCCAGCGGTTGTTGGCAATCTCGAGCAGGCGCATGTGGAACTTCTCATTCACCGCGAAAAATTGGTCGGTGGTGGCAGCCTTGTCTTTGCCGGGTTTGGCCGCTGCCTCCAGTGCTTTGTGCAAAGCCTGCAGTTCCTTGATTTCCGCGTCGGTGGCCTTGGTGGCCACTACGCCGGCCGCGTCGCTCTCCAGTAGGCTGAGCAGGTGGTACACATCGGCCAGGTCTTGTTGCGACACCTCGGTCACATAAGCGCCACGGCGCACCTTCATGGTCACCAGGCCTTCGGCGGCCAGTACTTTCAGGGCCTCACGCAGGGGGGTGCGGCTGATGCCGAACTCTTCGGCAATCTTCAGTTCGTCAATCCAGCTGCCGGGCTCCAACTCGCGCTTGAAGATGCGCTGGCGCAGCAGCTCGGCCACCCCTTGCCGCTGGCACCGAAGTCACCGGATGCGTCACCCGTGCAGCGCTTTCCCGTTTGCGCACCATGAATGGGGCTACCCCGATCTGGTGGAAACGCGCATGGCCCAGGGCCACATGTTTGCCGGCCCGAGCGCGGTGTGGTTTCGCACGAGCCATCCGCTGCTGATGGGCCAAACGCCAAGTGCCTACCAGCGCGTGGCGGTGGCGGCCGACTCGGGCAACGGCATCAGCGCGATTCTGGATTTGTCGACCCACGTGTTTGTGAACTCCGACCTCACCATCAACCTGCTGCGCAAGCCGGTGGGCGAGTGGGTGTGCTTGGACGCTCGCACCCATTTGTCCAGCCACGGCGGGGGGCTGGCGGAGTCGGCTCTTTACGACGAGAAGGGATTGATCGGGCGGGCTACGCAGAGCTAGTTTGTTGGGAAGCGGTAAGCGGATGGTTTGGGAATCGTCTTTCCTGAGCAGGGTAGACTACGGGCGTTTTTGTTTTGTGACGCGGACGAGCGATAACAAATCCAGATGCGCTGTCATCGGCACAGCGTAAAACTGGCGGCCTACTAGTGTTGTTCCAGAGCTGATGCCGGATTGATGAGCCTAGTTCAGTGTTTCTTGAAAGGTCTCTCCGGTGCTGTTGCCTGGTGGATCTCGTGGACCCGGGCCTTTTCGGCCTGATAAATATTCTTAGTCGAAGTTTTATTTCTGGTTAGGTTTGGTTTCTATGAAGTTTTCGTATTTTTTATCCCGAATCACACTGGCCTTGGGTGTGTTGGGCTGTGCTTCTGTCACCAATGCACAGTTCGGTAATGCCGGCACTTTTTCTAATGCAGGTCAGGTTGGCGCAGAGGCGCCCGTTCGCAACTTGCCATCTACTGTCAATGGTGTCTCAAGCGCCCCCAATCAAGCCAGGGGCGTTGCTCTGCCTAGCAGGCAGGCTAAGTCTAATGAGCCGTCTGTCGCCAGTGAGTCGGCGTTGACGTTGCCTGAAACGGGTAGTGCGGCATGGAAAGAAGAGCCACCGAGCCAATTTCAAAAGTTTGCCCAAGAGTCCACAGGTACGCTGCTTCCGATATTCGGGAGTCAACTGTTTGAGTTTCCTCAGACCTACGCACCCGATGCGGGCCTCGCTGCCCCGGCAAACTATGTGCTTGGCCCCGGCGACGAAGTGCAAGTACAAATTTGGGGCGCTATTGACGAGTCCGCCTCGTTCGTATTGGACCGTGAAGGGCGAATTTTCATTCCGAAGGTGGGATCGCTTTCGCTGGCCGGCGTGACCAGCGCCAATCTCGAACCCGCCCTGAAAGGGCACCTCAGCAAGGTGTTTACGAACTTCGGCCTGAGCGCCACGTTGGGGAAGTTGCGTAGCGTCCAAGTCTATGTGGTGGGCCAAGCGCGTCGCCCTGGTACCTACTCTGTTTCCAGCCTCAGCACCTTGGTGAATGTTCTGTTTGCCAGCGGTGGCCCGAGCGCAAACGGGTCAATGCGAAGTATTGAGTTACGTCGCGCAGGTCGTGTGGTGACGAAGCTTGATTTATACGACTTCATCGCCAGAGGCGATAAATCAGCCGATATGCCTGTGTTGCCCGGCGACGTCGTCTTTATTCCACCAGCGACCCGTCGTGTTGCCATAGCAGGTGCGTATGACCAAAAAGCGGTTTACGAACTCAAAGATGCGACGACCACTATCGGCGATGTGTTGGCTTTGGGCGGCGGTGCTTCCCCGGTCGCAAATTTCCGCAAAGCATTGCTTGAACGTGTCTTCGCGGACAAAACACCCCCACGACAGGTAGTTGACATTGCTCTGGATGCCAAAGGGCTGGCACAAGCCTTGGTACCTGGCGACATCTTGACACTGTTGCCTGTCAGCGGTGCGTTTTCCAACGCGGTAACCCTTCAGGGAGTGGTCGCTGAGCCTCTTCGATACAGCTGGTTCGACGGAATGCGTGTTTCAGATTTGATTCCAGAACGGGATGCGCTCATCACCCAAGAATACTACCGCCGTATGAATGGCTTGACCCGCATTCCAAGTGACACCGATACGAAAGGTGCAGGTAGTAGGGAGGAAAAGCGTGGTTTCGACGAACGGGTGAAAAATAAAAATGAACAAATCAACTGGGATTACGCGGTCATTGAACGTTTGTCTCGCGCTGATTTGAGTGTCACGCTGGTTCCTTTCAATCTCGCCAAGGCGGTCGTGGAGCGTGATCCCAAGCACAACCTCGTTTTGCAAGCGGGGGATGTCCTGACTATCGTCAGTCAAAAAGACATGGAACTACCTCAGGAAAAACAGACGCGGTTGGTTCGTTTGGAGGGGGAAGTAGCAGCTCCCGGCGTGTATGAGGCTCTTCCCGGCGAGACCTTGCCGCAGCTGATTAAGCGTATTGGTGGTTTGACCCCACAGGCCTATTTGTTTGGCACAGAGTTCAGCCGGGAGTCGGTCCGCCTGCGACAGCAAGAAAACCTGAGTTCACTGGTTCGGCGCTTGGAGGGTGAGTTGCAAAGCAAGGTACAGACCAGTCCCGCCACCAATGGACAAGACGCTGCGACCTTGGCTTTGGTCGCCCAACAACAGCAAGTGCAACTGAAATCGCAAATTGACCGCCTGAAAGCGCTCAAGAGCAATGGCCGGTTGGCATTAGAACTCGACACCGCAGCCCAGAGCTTGGCCGGACTGCCCCAACTTCCCCTAGAAGACGGGGATCGTGTGCTGGTGCCGTCTACGCCCGGGTTCATTTCGGCTTTCGGGGCTGTTTATAACGAGAACGCGATGATTTACAAACCAGGCAAGACCGTGGGTGACGTGGTGCGAGCCGCGGGTACCACTGAAGATGCCGAGTCCAGCGGTGCTTTTGTGTTGAGGGCCGATGGCAGTGTGGTGTCTAGGCGGAATAGCAATCGGATATTCGGCAGTGGTTTTGAGTCACTTGCTGTGATGCCCGGAGATACCCTGGTCGTGCCCGCGAAGCTGGACCGTGAATCTGTTTACGCATTTACCGTGAGGTCACTGAAAGATTTGACCCAGATTTTTGCCAATTTGGGTATCGGCGCCGCGGCTATCAAAACTCTGCGGAACTGATCAATTCCATGAACAACGAATCCATTACAGATACGGTTGAAAACGACGAAATCAGTCTCTTGGACCTGCTTCAAGTCATTGCCGAAAACCTCCGGTTACTGATCCTGGCTCCGATTGCTTTGGGGCTTGCAGCACTTGCAATTTCATTCACCCTGGCGCCAACCTACACCGCCAGCACCGTATTCATGCCGCCGCAGCAGCAACAGGGGGGTGCCGCCATGATGCTGCAAAGCCTTGGGGCCTTAGGCGGTGTGGCCGGTGCAGCCGCAGGCATCAAGAGTCCGAATGATCAATATGTTTCGCTGTTGAAAAGCGACGCGGTGGCCAATGCGCTGATCGGCAGATTCGGCTTGCTTGAGCAGTTTGAGGTTGAGTCTTTGACTGATGCCCGAGTGAAATTGGATGGAGTTAGCAAAATCACGTCAGGCAAAGACGGCCTTATCGTGGTCTCTGTCGATAGCAGCTCTCCCAAGCTTGCCGCGGATATTGCAAATGCCTACGTCGAAGAACTTCGAGCGTTGCTTGCCCGCTTGGCGGTTACCGAGGCGCAGCAGCGCAGGGTCTTCTTTGAAACCCAGCTCGAAGCTACCAAGCGAAATCTGTCGATTGCGGAGACTGCACTCCGAAGTTCGGGTGTCAATAGCTCTGCTCTAAAGTCCAGTCCTGCTGCCGCAATCAGCGCAGTAGCGCAAGTGCAGGCGCAAATAGCTGCCCAAGAAGTAAAGGTGGCCAGTATGCGGGGCTACCTCACAGAGTCTGCACCGGACTTCAAACAGGCGATGACGGAGCTTTCCGCACTACGGACACAATTTGCAAAATTGGAGAAGCCATCTCCGGTAGATGGTGATAACGCGGGCTACGTCGGGCGAGTTCGGGACGTCAAATACTACGAAACGCTTTTTGAATTGTTTTCCAAACAATACGAACTGGCCCGGGTAGATGAGGCCCGTGAGGGAGCGCTAATTCAGGTGGTGGATGCAGCAGTTCCTCCCGAGAGGAAAAGCAAACCGAAGAAGGCACTGATTGCAATTCTGGCGACCCTTGCATCTTTTGTTGTGTTGTTACTTTTTGTCTTCATGCGCCATGCTGTCAAAAATGCAGTCGCCGACCCTGAGTCGGCAGAGAAGATGTTGCGTTTGCGACACGCTGTTCGACGATCTTTCGGGATGAATTGATGGCCTGAGTGTAGTAATATTAGAGAGTCTGGGGCGGCTGTACGTTGGCCTGGCTTGGTTTGATTCATAGATTTTTTAAAAGGGGTTTACTATGAAAGTTTCTAAATTGATGGCCGCCGTAATTGCCTTGGCTTCTGTGGCCGCTCTGCCGGTGTTTGCGCAAGAAGCGGCGACGGTGGTTGCTCCCGTTGGTGGTAGCACTGCGGTTAGCGGTGCTGTTGTGGTTGGTGGAACTACAGTCGCTGCGGCAGCACCTGCCTTGATTGCAATTGGCGTTGGCGTTGCCGCAGTGGTTGCAACTGAAACTACAAAGTCCACCAGCGGAACTACGCAGGGAACAACTGCCGGCTCGGTTCGCTAACCAGCTTCTGTTTTCCGAGGCGCCTGCGGGCGCCTTTTTTATTGGGGCATCCTCCATTGAATCTTATTGCGCGACTCATTTTTGGGGGGCTCCTAGTCTTGGTAAGTGGCTGTTCCTCGCTGCTAGGCCCTGAGACTGAAACCGTTACCTATTTATTCAACAGGGGTGAATCGACCAAGGCGCGACTTGATAAGCTGGTATCTCGGTTAAACCCCTCGCTCCGCTATTTGCTGGTCCAACAAGAGGGGCAGTTACCCACCGTGCTGGTACTTGGCAATGTGCTTCAAGTTCCAGAGGGACCTGTAGAGGTGTGGTATTCGGCGGGAGGTGAACTCTTCAAGTTTCAATCGGGAAGACTGGTGGGAACCAACGGGCTTCCTGTTGATTGGACCGCTGTGCGGTTCCTGTCAAAAATCCCCTCGTGGGAAACCGCAGAGGTGAACAATGCTCTCGTCTATGTGCGGTCCAGAAGCGAGTTGCCGAGCTATCTCTCGAACATTGAGGAGCCTCTGAAGCTCACACGGATGGCAATTCCCGCCTATGGAAGGCTCACCTTGCCTTTTGCTTTGTCAGAGGCTTTGCCGCGCTTTTCGATGACGAATTACACATGGTTCCGTGAGCAAATCGTGTCAGATAACTTGCCATCGGCTTTGCCGGAGAGCTGGTTTGCCGTCTCGCAAGAGACGGGGGGCGCCCGCGTGGTTTTCTCCCGGCAATGCGTGAGCGCTCAAATGTGTTTTCAGTTTCTCCAATGGCCATTGCGTGGGGCGGGGCAATGAATCACCGATTTTTGAATCGCAATGTGACGTTCGTGGTCCTGCTGGGCTTGGCGTGGGCGCCGCGGGTCTCCGCTGAGTTGCTGGATTCCGGGCAACTGAAAAGCGTGCCGCCAACCGAAGCGGTCTCTGGGGCCGTTCAGGCAGGCGAGCGCTTGAGTGATTGGGTACTTCGCAATGTGCCTGCAGTGCCGAATTCGTATGCTTTGCATTGGTTGGTTGCGGCGGAGCGAGGTCCGCAACTCGCCCTGCGCAATGCCGTGGTTTCGGGCCTGCGCATGGCTACCTCGGGGGAAGCGGGTGGTACCGGGGCTTTGCGTGTCTTGGAGTCACTTCACGTCACGGGGCGTGTGCCACTTGCCAGTGCTGATGGATATTGGTTACAAGTGTCACCACAGTTTGACCCGGTGCTGGGCGATCGTGACCATGTTCGTTGGTTTCGCAGACCTAGCTCCGTCGGGGTGATGGGGCACGATGGGCAGGTCTGTCTTGTGACGCATCAGCCTCTTTCGCAACTGCGACAGTATGTTCGCGCTTGTATTGCTGCCGAATTGCCTATTGATACGGTGTGGGTCGTTCAGCCGGATGGCAGGGTGATCAAAGTAGCCTTTGCAGAGTGGAATGCTGAACAAGATATCGAGTTGGCGCCCGGTGCCTGGGTTTGGGCTCCCGGCCGTGGCGCTGTGGGTGAAGGCACCTCCTCCAACCTTGCGCGGTTTCTGGCGACCCAGCCACCGGCTGAAAATATTTGGCCTGAGAAGCCCAGGTTCGAACCCGCTGTGCTCCAACAAAAACGTGTGATCACCAAGCCGCAGTTGACGGCAAGTGATTGGGGGGAAATCGGCTTGTTGCAAACGCCGACGGCACGAATGGCGCCAGCCGGGAGTGTCAGGACCCATTTTTCAGGGTCCTATCCCTATACGCGTGGAACCGTCATGCTGCAGCCATTCGATGGCGTGGAAGCGGGTTTCCGATACACCGACATCGCCAACCGGCTGTACGGAGAGTCCATTGCAGGAGACCAGACGTACAAAGATAAATCGATTGACGTGAAGCTTCGGCTTCTTCAAGAAAGCGCAAATCTGCCCGAACTGGCAGTGGGTATGCGTGATATCGGTGGCACCGGCTTATTCTCCGGCGAGTATTTGGTAGCCAACAAGCGCTGGGGCGCATGGGACACCAGTGTAGGCGTGGGTTGGGGTTACTTGGGGGGGCGGGGTGACATCCAATCGCCCCTTGGCTTTTTGGGGAACTCCTTCAAAAAGCGATCTACCTTTAGCGGCGGATCTGGTGGCGAAACCAATGAACAGAACCTGTTTCGTGGTGACGCATCGGTCTTCGGGGGAGTCCAGTGGAGTTCTCCCACAGGAAAATGGGTACTCAAGGCCGAATACGAGGGAAACAACTACGCCTCAGAACCTCTGGGCGGAGTCGAGAAGCAAGACTCCCCCTTCAATTTCGGAATGGTCTACCGGTATTCCCCCAATGTAGATTTGTCTGCCGGCTACGAACGTGGCAATCGCGTGATGTTCGGCTTGACGCTCCATTTTGGATTGCATCAGCTGGAGATGCCGAAATTTCTGGACCGACCTTTGCCCGCTCTGGCGGCCAGGCCTCTGTCGCCAGCGGAGCCGTTGAACTGGTCAGCGATTGCCACTGAAATCAATGCCCAAACGGGCTGGACGGTCCGCGCTGTCTCGATCCAAGGGCATCGCCTCGTCGTGTCGGCTGAGTCGGATGGCGCGCTCTTTTTGAAAGAGCGGGTCGAAAAGGCCATCCGTGTATTGCACCACCGAGCACCCGTAGCCGTGAGGCACTTTTCCTTCGAGCTAAGCGAACGCGGCTTGGCCATGATGGGGCTCGATATTGATCGCGCCGAGTGGTTGGCCCAGCAAACGCAGGCGCAGGCACCCGCGTTAACGCTGCCTGCACTTCAAGCGCGTGCTTCGACCGCGCGGATAGCCCCCGTCGGCGAGCGCGATGGAAGCGATGGGTTTCTTTCCGACAAGAGCGCCTCGAGTCTCGTGGTGGTTCCGAGTTACAGCCAAAGCTTCGGGGGCCCCGACGGGTTTGTTCTTTACCGTGCAGGGGTATCCGCCAAGTTTGAGCAGCGCTTGGCTCCAACGACCTGGCTTAGCGCAACCCTGAACGGTCGAGCTTTCGACAACTACGATACTTTCGTATACAACGCACCTAGCAATCTACCGCGGGTGCGCACAGACGTTCGACGCTATGTCACCTCTTCCCGGGTGACCCTTCCAGAGTTGCAGCTTACGCATGTCGAAGATTTCGGTGGCGGACACTACGGCAGTGTTTACGGAGGCTTTTTGGAGTCTATGTACGCGGGTGTCGGCGGTGAGTGGTTGTACCGGCCATGGCAAAGCAATTTTGCCTTTGGCGTCGATATCAACCGTGTGCGACAGCGAGGTTTTTCGCAGGATTTTGCGCTTCGGGACTATCAAGTAAACACCGGCCACGCGACAGCGTATTGGGATACCGGATGGAACGGACTGCGGGCCAAACTGCAGGTGGGCCAGTATTTGGCTGGGGATGTGGGTGCTACCTTGGACTTGCATCGTGTTTTTGCCAATGGCACGACCATTGGTGCATGGGCGACCAAAACCAACGTGTCTGCAGAGCAGTTTGGCGAAGGGAGCTTTGACAAAGGCATTTACGTCACGATTCCGATTGACCTGCTCCTCCCGAAAACCAGCTCTGGCACTGCCAATGTAGTTTGGTCACCACTTACCCGGGATGGCGGCGCACGCCTAGCTAGGAGCGTTGGGCTGTTCGACTTGACATCTCAACGTGATGCCCGTTCCCTGCAATGGGTATCCGACCCGACAACCCGCCAGAAAAACCGTTTCCGTTTTGGCGAAGACCTCTCGGTCATTGAGAGTGATACCGTCAACTCATGGAGCCAAATGGGTGGTGCGGCCAAACAATTCGGTCAACGTGTGTCCGGGGTTCCGGCATCTGCTTGGGCGACGGGCGTCGCTGGCGTGATGCTCTCCGGTTTTGCCGACACCGAGTTGAACAATTGGGCCGCCAATCATCAAGGTGGCAGCTGGGAGCGTGCGGCAAAGTTGAGCAATGCACTGCCGGTAGCACTAGCCCTTGGTACAGGCGCTCTCGCGACGGGTCTGGCGGGTGACAGCGCTGCTGACACTGCGCGCGCCTCTCTGATGGCTGCTGGTGTGACCTTGGGTGCTAACACCGTCTTGAAATATGCGGTGGGCCGATCGCGACCCAACGACGGTCTCGGGGCCTCTGATTTCCAGGGCGGAACGGCGAATGCTGGCCAATCGAGCTTTGCATCCAACCATGTGGCAACCACTTTTGCCCTGATCACACCTTTTGCCCAAAGGTACGACCAACCGGGCCTGTATGCGTTGGCTGCCACCAGTGCTTTGGGTCGCATTCAGCAGGGCGAGCACTGGTTTTCGGATACGGTTGCAGGCGCCTTCCTGGGCTATGCCATCGGCTCTCTGATGCCAAGCCTGTCCGCGCAAAAGCCAAAAGGTTGGCAGGCAGATGTCAGCCCGCAATACATCGGCGCCACCAAGCGCTTTTAGCAGCTGATTATTCGGCTGCGGTCAGCCCGTTGGCAAAGTGCTCCGCCATGCGCTGCGCGGTGAGCGCAGGGTCGCGGGCAGCCAAGGCGTCCATGATGGCGCGGTGCTCGGCCAGAGACTCTTCAATGCGCCCGGTCTTGAGCAGGGAGTTGTGGCGGTTGAGCTTCATGACCTTGCGCAGGTCGGCCACCATCTGGTCGCGCCAGCGGTTGTTGGCAATCTCGAGCAGGCGCATGTGGAACTTCTCATTCACCGCGAAAAATTGGTCGGTGGTGGCAGCCTTGTCTTTGCCGGGTTTGGCCGCTGCCTCCAGTGCTTTGTGCAAAGCCTGCAGTTCCTTGATTTCCGCGTCGGTGGCCTTGGTGGCCACTACGCCGGCCGCGTCGCTCTCCAGTAGGCTGAGCAGGTGGTACACATCGGCCAGGTCTTGTTGCGACACCTCGGTCACATAAGCGCCACGGCGCACCTTCATGGTCACCAGGCCTTCGGCGGCCAGTACTTTCAGGGCCTCACGCAGGGGGGTGCGGCTGATGCCGAACTCTTCGGCAATCTTCAGCTCGTCAATCCAGCTGCCGGGCTCCAATTCGCGCTTGAAGATGCGCTGGCGCAGCAGCTCGGCCACTTCCTCATACAGAGGGCGGGGGGCCAGCGATACAGCGGGGCGGGCATCAGACATCAAGGCGGACATGCGGTAGGGTTCAAAAAGTGGGTGGATTGTAAGCTGCAACCAATATTCTGAATCAATAATTATGAATAATGTAAACTTGCCGCGCTGATCCTGCCAGCGGTAACCCATAGATTGCGACCCCGCCATGACCGACAAGACGCCTGAATTTCAATCCGCCACACTGGAAGCCTGGGCCAAGGCTGCAGCCAAATCCGCCCCTGGTGGCAATGTGGACGCGCTGAACTGGATCACGCCCGACGGCATCGCGGTCAAGCCCCTTTACACCGCAGCAGACACGGCAGACCTGAAGCACGCCGACACGTTGCCCGGCTTTGAGCCCTACCTGCGCGGCCCGCAGGCCACCATGTATGCGGTGCGCCCCTGGACCATCCGCCAGTACGCCGGCTTCTCCACCGCCGAAGAGTCCAACGCCTTCTACCGCAAGGCTTTGGCGGCTGGCGGGCAGGGCGTGTCGGTCGCGTTTGACCTCGCCACCCACCGTGGCTACGACTCGGACCATCCGCGTGTGACCGGCGACGTGGGCAAGGCCGGTGTGGCGATCGATTCGGTCGAGGACATGAAGATCCTGTTTGACCAGATTCCGCTGGACAAGGTGTCGGTTTCCATGACCATGAACGGTGCGGTGCTGCCCGTGTTGGCGGGCTACGTAGTGGCAGCGGAAGAACAGGGCGTGAGCCAGGACAAGTTGTCCGGAACGATTCAGAACGACATTCTGAAAGAGTTCATGGTGCGCAACACCTACATCTACCCGCCCGCGCCCAGCATGCGCATCATTGGCGACATCATTGGCTACACGGCCAAGAACATGCCCAAGTTCAACTCGATCAGCATCTCGGGTTACCACATGCAAGAGGCGGGCGCCAACCAGGCGCTGGAGTTGGCCTTCACGCTGGCTGACGGCAAGGAGTATGTGAAGACCGCCATCGCCTCTGGTCTGGATGTAGACGACTTTGCCGGGCGCCTGAGCTTCTTTTGGGCGATTGGCATGAACTTCTATTTGGAAGTGGCCAAGATGCGCGCGGCGCGCCTGCTGTGGTGCCGCATCATGAAGGGCTTTGAGGCCAAGGCGCCTAAGAGCCTGATGCTGCGCACCCACTGCCAGACCAGCGGTTGGAGCCTGACCGAGCAGGACCCGTACAACAACGTGGTGCGCACCACCATCGAAGCCATGGCCGCCGTGTTTGGCGGCACGCAGAGCCTGCACACCAACAGCTTTGACGAAGCCATCGCGCTGCCGACCGAGTTCAGCGCGCGCATTGCCCGCAACACGCAGCTCATCATCCAGGAAGAGACCCACATCACCAATGTGATCGACCCCTGGGCCGGCAGCTACATGATGGAGAAGCTCACGCAGGACATGGCGGACGCCGCCTGGAAGATCATTGAAGAAGTGGAAGCCATGGGCGGCATGACCAAGGCCGTGGACAGCGGCTGGGCCAAGCTGAAGATTGAAGCTGCCGCTGCCGAGAAGCAGGCGCGCATCGACAGCGGGCAGGACGTCATTGTGGGCGTGAACAAGTACAAGCTCAAGAGCGAAGACGTGATCGAAGCCCGCGACATTGATAACGTGGCCGTGCGCGAAAGCCAGATCGCCCGCCTCCAAGAAATCAAGGCAAAACGCGACTCCGCGCTCGTGGAATCTGCGCTGGCTGCTATTACTTTTGCAGCAGAAACCAACACGGGCAACCTGCTGGACTTGTCCATCAACGCGATCCGCCTGCGCGCCACGGTGGGCGAGGTGAGCGATGCGCTGGAAAAAGTCTTCGGCCGCCACCGCGCCGACACCAACAAGGTCAGTGGCGTGTACGCCGCTGCCTACGACAGCGCCCAAGGAGACACCATGGAGTACTGGAACGCCCTAAAGGCAGACATCGCCGGATTTGCCGACAAGCAGGGCCGCCGCCCGCGCGTGATGATCAGCAAGCTGGGCCAGGACGGCCACGACCGCGGCGCCAAGGTGGTGGCCACCGCGTTTGCTGACTTGGGTTTCGATGTGGACATGGGCCCGCTGTTCCAGACCCCCGAAGAGTGCGCCCGCCAGGCGATTGAAAACGACGTGCACGCCGTGGGCGTCTCCACCTTGGCCGCAGGCCACAAGACGCTGGTGCCCGCGATCATTGCCGAGCTCAAAAAGCAGGGCGCCGACGACATCATCGTTTTCGTCGGCGGTGTGATTCCGCGCCAGGACTACGACTTTTTGTACGCCGCAGGCGTCAAGGGCATTTACGGTCCGGGCACGCCGATTCCGGTGAGTGCACGGGATGTGCTGAGCCAGATCGAAAAGGCACTCGGGTGACCCCTGAAACCGTAAAGGCCGGTCTGTTGGGGGGGGAGTCCTTCCTGCAGCGCCGCGCTATCGCCAAAGCCATCACCCTGCTGGAGTCCACCCGCGTGGACCACCGCGCGCAGGGCGATGCGCTGCTCACCGCGCTCTTGCCGCACACCGGCAAGTCGTTCCGGCTGGGCATTAGTGGAGTGCCGGGTGTGGGCAAGAGCACCTTCATTGAAGCGCTGGGCCTGTACCTGATCGGCCAAAGCCACCGCGTGGCGGTGCTGACGATTGACCCCTCCAGCTCGGTGTCCGGTGGCTCCATCCTGGGTGACAAGACGCGCATGGAGCACTTGTCCATGCACGAGAAAGCCTTCATTCGCCCCAGCCCGAGCAGCGGCACGCTGGGTGGCGTGGCCGAGAAAACGCGCGAGGCCATGCTGGTTTGCGAGGCTGCGGGTTACGACATCGTGATCGTCGAGACCGTGGGCGTGGGCCAGAGCGAGACAGCGGTGCAGGGCATGACCGACATGTTCGTGCTGATGCAGTTACCCAATGCGGGCGACGACCTGCAGGCCATCAAAAAAGGCGTGATGGAGCTGGCTGATCTGGTGGTCATCAACAAGGCGGACATTGATGCCGATGCCGCCACCCGAGCGCAAGCGCAGATCACCTCCAGCCTGCGCTTGCTGGGCATGCACGGCAACCCGAATGACCCACATAGCGACAAGCACTGGCAGCCCAAGGTCATCAGCCTGAGTGCGCTGCTCGGCAAGGGTGTGGATACCTTTTGGGCCGCAGTCACCGAATTCCAGACCCTGCAATCCGCCAACGGACTTTTGAGCCAGCGCCGCCAGAACCAGTCGCTCGCGTGGATGTGGGAGCGGATTGACGCGGGTCTGAAGCAGGCTTTCAAACAAAGCGTGCAAGTACAGGCCCTGCTACCGCAACACACGCAAGCGGTACTGTCCGGCCAACTGGCGCCCAGCACAGCAGCGCGTGATTTGCTGAGCAAATGGAGTGAGGGATGAGGGGCGTTCGGCTGTTTTTTCGGTTTTGCGCGGCCCTCTTGTGCGTCGTGGCGCTGGGCTCGGCGTATGCGCACGATGCGCTGGTGGCGGGGCAGCCCGGGTCTTTTGTATTCACGCCAGAGGGTTACTTTGAAGGTAAGCCGCTGACCGTCCATTACTACAAGGCCATGCGTGCCGGCCCGGACGCCAAGGTGCTGATTGCCATTCATGGTGCTGAACGCAATGCCAAGTACGCGCGGGACAACTGGCTTGGTTTTGCCGAACAGCATGGGCTTGTCGTTTTGGCGCCGGAGTTTGACCAGGCTCGGTTCTCCACGCGTCTGTTCAATATGGCCAACTTGGAGGACGGCGACCGCGGCCATTGGAGCTTCCAGTTGGTTGAGGGCTTGTTTGAATCGGTGCGAGTCAGCGAACATCTCAACGCGCAGACCTACATGCTGTTCGGCCACTCTGCAGGCGCGCAATTTGTGCACCGTTTCATGGAGTTGACCGACAAGCCCAAGGTGTCCATCGCGGTGGCGGCCAATGCAGGGAGCTACACCTTGCCTGTGTACCCAGGCCCATGGGACGATGGATTCCCCTACGCATTGAACGAAAAAGTCGTCACCCCCGACCAGCTTCGCCAAGTGTTCGCGCGCAAGCTGGTGGTGTTGCTGGGCGAAGAAGACACCCATACCGATGCGGCCAACCTTCCTGCCGCGCGCCAAGCCAAGGCCCAAGGCGCCAACCGTTGGGAGCGTGGCCACACGTTTTTTGAGCGAGCGACAGCGCAGGCGCGCAAGCTAGACACCCCTTTCGCCTGGCAACTGCGCACTGTTCCCGGCGTAGGGCACAACTCCCGCAGCATGAGCAAGGCTGCCGCAGCACTGTTGCTGTCGGAAAGTCATTGAGACCTTTGTTTTTACCTATGAACGTTAGGAAGCACTATGCAAGACATTCTTGAACAACTGGAAGCCAAGCGCGAGCTGGCCCGCATGGGCGGTGGGCAAAAGCGCATCGATGCGCAGCACAAAAAAGGCAAGCTCACAGCGCGCGAGCGCCTAGAAGTGCTGCTGGACGAAGGCACGTTTGAAGAGTGGGACATGTTTGTCGAACACCGCTGTGTGGACTTCGGCATGGACGAGCAGAAGATCCCCGGTGACGGCGTGGTCACCGGCTACGGCATGATCAACGGCCGCCTGGTGTTTGTGTTCAGCCAGGACTTCACGGTCTTTGGTGGTGCGCTGTCCGAAGCCCATGCCGAGAAGATCTGCAAAGTGATGGACCAGGCCATGAAAGTGGGTGCCCCGGTCATCGGCCTCAACGACTCGGGTGGTGCCCGCATTCAGGAGGGCGTGGCCTCTTTGGGCGGCTATGCCGACGTGTTCCAGCGCAACGTGATGGCCAGCGGCGTGATTCCGCAGATCAGCATGATCATGGGGCCTAGCGCCGGTGGTGCTGTGTACAGCCCCGCCATGACCGACTTCATCTTCATGGTGAAAGACAGCTCTTACATGTTCGTGACCGGCCCCGAAGTGGTGAAGACCGTCACGCACGAAGAAGTGACAGCCGAAGAGCTGGGCGGCGCACTCACCCACACCACCAAGAGCGGCGTGGCCGACCTCGCGTTTGAGAACGATGTGGAAGCGCTGCTGATGCTGCGCCGCCTCTACAACTACCTGCCCCTGAGCAATCGTGAGAAGGCCCCAGTGCGCAAGAGCGGAGACCCCATCGACCGCAAGGACCTGAGCCTGGACACCCTGGTACCCGACAACCCCAACAAGCCCTACGACATGAAGGAGCTGATCGTCAAAACCGTGGACGATGGCGACTTCTTCGAGATCCAGCCCGAGTACGCCAAGAACATCATCATCGGCTTCGCGCGCATGGACGGCCAGACCATCGGCATCGTGGCCAACCAGCCGCTCGTATTGGCAGGTTGCCTGGACATCAAGAGCTCCATCAAGGCCGCGCGCTTTGTGCGCTTTTGTGATGCCTTCAACATTCCCGTAGTCACCTTTGTGGACGTTCCCGGCTTCATGCCCGGTACCAGCCAAGAGTACGGCGGCATCATCAAGCATGGTGCCAAGTTGCTCTACGCGTATGCCGAATGCACCGTGCCCAAGATCACGGTGATCACCCGCAAGGCCTACGGCGGCGCGTATGACGTGATGGCCTCCAAGCACCTGCGCGGCGACGTGAACCTGGCTTGGCCCAATGCCGAAATCGCGGTGATGGGTGCGAAGGGCGCGGTGGAAATCATCTTCCGCGAAGACAAGGGCGATCCTGCCAAGCTGGCGGCCAAGGAAGCTGAGTACAAAGCCCGCTTTGCCAACCCTTTTGTGGCCGGCGCGCGCGGCTTTATCGACGATGTGATCCTGCCGCACGAAACCCGCAAACGCATCTGCCGCTCGCTGGTCATGCTCAAGGACAAGAAGCTGGAAAACCCGTGGCGCAAGCACGGGAACATTCCACTCTGATCGCCGAAGAACAAGAAAAGGACAAGCACCATGTTCACCAAAATCCTGATCGCCAACCGTGGCGAAATCGCCTGTCGCGTCATTGCTACCGCTAAGAAAATGGGCATCAAGACGGTTGCCGTCTATTCCGATGCCGACAAGGAAGCCCGCCACGTGGCGCTGGCAGATGAGGCCGTCAATATCGGCCCTGCACCCAGCCGCGAGAGCTATCTGCAGGCTGAAAAAATCATTGCCGCCTGCAAACAAACCGGCGCACAAGCGGTGCACCCCGGTTACGGTTTTTTGAGCGAGAACGAAGCTTTTGCCAAGCGCTGCGAGGACGAAGGCATTGCCTTCATCGGACCCAAGGCGCACTCCATTGCCGCCATGGGCGACAAGATTGCCTCCAAGAAGCTGGCCAACGAGGCCAAGGTCAACACCATCCCTGGCTACAACGACGCCATTGCAGGCCCCGAGCAGGCGGTGGAAATCGCCAAGGGCATCGGCTACCCCGTGATGATCAAGGCGTCGGCCGGCGGCGGTGGCAAGGGTCTGCGCGTGGCGTTCAATGACAAAGAGGCCTTCGAAGGTTTCTCCAGCTGCCAGAACGAAGCCCGCAACAGCTTCGGCGACGACCGTATCTTCATCGAGAAGTTTGTGCAGGAGCCGCGCCACATCGAAATCCAGGTGCTGGGCGACAGCCATGGCAATGTGATCTATTTGAATGAGCGCGAGTGCTCTATCCAGCGTCGCCACCAGAAGGTGATTGAAGAGGCGCCAAGCCCCTTCATCAGCGATGCCACCCGCAAGGCCATGGGCGAGCAGGCGGTGCAACTGGCCAAGGCCGTGAAGTACCAGAGCGCCGGCACCGTGGAGTTTGTGGTCGGCAAGGACCAGGATTTCTACTTCCTGGAGATGAACACCCGCCTGCAGGTGGAGCACCCGGTGACCGAATGCATCACCGGCCTGGACCTGGTAGAGCTGATGATCCGCGTGGCCGCGGGCGAGAAGCTGCCGCTGACGCAAGCCGACGTGAAGCGCGACGGCTGGGCCCTTGAGTGCCGCATCAACGCCGAAGACCCGTTCCGCAACTTCTTGCCGTCCACCGGCCGCTTGGTGCGCTTTGCGCCGCCTGAGCAGACCATGTGGCAGGGCGACACCGAGCACCTGCAAGGCGTGCGCGTGGACACCGGCGTGCAGGACGGCGGCGAGATTCCGATGTTCTACGACTCGATGATTGCCAAGCTCATCGTGCACGGCAAGGACCGCAATGACGCGATTGCAAAGATGCGCGAGGCTCTTAACGGCTTTGTGATCCGCGGCGTGTCCAGCAACATTCCGTTCCAGGCCGCGTTGCTGGCCCACCCCAAGTTTGTGAGCGGCGATTTCAACACCGGCTTCATCGCCGAGAACTACGGCAAAGGCTTCTTTGCGGAAGACGTGCCGCATGACGACGCAGCTTTTCTCACCGCGCTGGCCGCCTTTGTGCGCCGCAAGTCGCGTGAGCGTGCGGCGGGCATGTCCGGTCAGTTGCCGGGCTATGCGGTCGACGCAGGCAAAGACTATGTGGTGGTCACGCTGGATGCCGCCGGCAACAACAGCTACACCGCGGTACGTGTGGACGAGTTTGAAGGCGAATCGGGCTCTGCCCAAGTGCGGGTGGGCGCAAGCAGCTATGTTATTCGTAGCAAATCTCGCCTCAACGACATCGCCATAACCGGCACAGTAAACGGCAAAGCCTTCACCGCCCAGGTGGAGCGCGGTACGCCCAAGAACCCGCTGGCCTTGCGTGTGCAGCACAACGGCACCCGTATAGATGCGCTGGTCATGTCCCCGCGCATGGCCGAGCTGCACAAACTGATGCCGCACAAGGCACCGCCCGACATGAGCCGCTACGTGCTCTCGCCCATGCCCGGCTTGCTGGTCGATGTGGCGGTGGTGCCCGGCCAGAAGGTGCAGGCCGGTGAACGCGTAGCAGTGATCGAAGCCATGAAGATGGAAAACGTGCTGTTTGCCGCCGCCGATGGTGTGGTGGGCAAGGTGCTGGCTGCCAAGGGCGAGAGCCTGAGCGTGGACCAAGCCATCGTGGAGTTTGTATGACCGGTTCTGCAGCGAAACGCCCCTTCAAGGTCTTGGGCATCCAGCAGATCGCCATTGGCGGCCCTGATAAGAAACGTCTGCAAACGCTGTGGGTGGACATGCTGGGGCTGGAAGTCACGGGTACCTTCCAAAGCGAGAAGGAAAACGTGGACGAGGACATCTGCGCCATGGGCTCCGGCCCGTACAAGGTGGAAGTTGACCTCATGCAGCCCATGGACCCTGACAAGAAGCCGGCGGTGCACACCACGCCCCTGAACCATGTGGGCCTGTGGATCGACAACCTGCCGGTGGCGGTGGAGTGGCTCACAGCCCAAGGCGTGCGCTTTGCTCCCGGCGGCATCCGCAAAGGGGCAGCGGGCTATGACATCACCTTTTTGCATCCCAAGAGCAATGACGAATTCCCGATTGCGGGCGAGGGCGTTCTCATCGAGCTGGTGCAGGCACCCGCTGAAGTGATCGCGGCATTGAGCTGACCCGCGCTCTTGGCGTGGCAGTTTGAGGGGAAACACGGGGGGCAAAGCCCCCCTTTTTTCTACCATTTATCCGTGAAAAAGCGATAAAGTCAAAGCAGTTGAAGAATTTCCAAGGAACGCCCGTTATGAGCTTTGTGAAGTTTCTGTACCCCGGCATGTGGGGCATGCGCAAGATGCGCTTTGGTGCCAAGCTGGCCATCGTGTTCCTGGTTGCTTTGCTCCCCATGATCTTGATGGTTTGGCAGCTGCTGCGGCAAACGCTGAGCGATACCGCGATCATCCGGGCGGAGGTTGATGGCGTGGTGGTGGTGGAGCAGGCGACCGATGTGATCCGCTTGATTCAGTCGCACCGCGGTCAAACCAATATGCTGCTGCTGGGCAATGCAGCAGCCCAGACCCCCCGTGACAAAACACGCACCCAACTCGCAGAGGCACGCGCCGAGTTGGAAAAAGTGATGGGCGAAAAGCTCGCACTGGATGTGCCCCATGAGTGGGCAGATTTGCGCAGCCGTTTGGATGCCCTGTTTGCCGGCCTGGACGGCAAAGATGCGCCCCAGGCGTTTGCCGTTCACACCGCGTTGGTTGAAGACCTGACCCGGTTCGTTTACGGCGTGGCCGACAAATCTGGCTTGCTCTATGACCCTGTGCCCGTGACCTACCTGCTGATGGACATGTCGGTGTCACGCTTGATCCCTTTGCGTGAGCAGATCGGCCGTTTGCGCGGCGCGGGAGCCGGTTTCCTGAGTCAACCCACGGTCAGCGACACCGCGGTTGCGCGGGTCAATGTGTTGGCAGATGCCCTGTCGGCGTGGATGAGAGATGTGCAGTATTCGCAAAAAATTCTGGCCGGTGTCGGCTTCAAAAACGCGAGTGGTGAGGCTGCTGAGTCCGCGGTGAACGCGTTTGTCGCCCTCACTAAAGAGCTGTTCAAGCCGGGTGCTGCCAGTGGGGATTCCGAGTCGTATTTCGCGGCCGGCACCCAAGCCATCGATGCCATTGGCGCCTATCACAAGGCCGTCAACACAGAAATGGTGCGCCAACTCCGCGAGCGCGAGGCCGACCTGAACACCTCGCTCTACTTCTTGGTCGCTGGGAGCGCCCTTGCACTCACGATGCTGGTTTACCTGATGCTCTCGTTCAATCTGAGTTTTCTCTCCGATTTGCGCCAGGTGCTATTGTTCATGCAAGAGACGGCCAGTGGCAATTTGCGCCACCGGGTTCGTATCCGGGGCAATGACGAACTCTCAGACATGTCCCATTCGATGGATGTGATGGTGAACAACATCTCGGTGATGGTCGCCAGTGTGCGGAGCAATTCGGCGCTGGTTGCCAATTCGGGTGAAGTGCTGGTGATGGGTAACCGCAACCTGTCTGACCGCACTGAGCAGCAAGCGGCGAATCTGGAAGAGACCTCCGCCAGCGTTCAAGAACTGGCGTCGACCGTCCGGGACAACGCCAATTCAGCGCAAGAGTCAGACCGGGTGGCGCAGGGTGTGCGCCAAACCGCAGAGCAGGGCGCCGCCGGCATGAGCCAGGCCATTGCGTCGATTGAGGCGATTGAAGCCAGCACCCGCCGGATGGATGAAATTGTCGGCGTGATTGACGGCCTGGCCTTCCAGACCAACATCCTCGCGTTGAATGCGGCGGTGGAGGCCGCGCGCGCCGGAGAGTCGGGGCGTGGCTTCGCGGTGGTGGCCACCGAGGTGCGCTCCTTGGCGCAACGGTCTGCAGCCTCTGCCAAAGAGATCCGGCAGCTCATTTCCACTTCGTCACAGCAAGTGGCCGCCGGGGTGCAACAGATCCGGGCAGCCGGCAGCAATATCTCCGCGATCGCAGAAGGCGTGCGCGGTGTGGCAAGCCATATGTCGCTGATTTCAGCCTCCAGTTCAGAGCAGAGCGCGAGCTTGACGGAAATCACCACGGCCATCCGTCAACTCGATGAAATTACCCAGCAGAACGCATCGATGGTCGAGCAAGCCGTCAGCCAAGCCACCGCGCTGCAAGACCGTGCCAGTGTGCTGGCCGATGCGGTGGCGGTGTTCAAACTCCAGCAAGGTTCTGCCGACGAGGCCCGCCAACTGGTGGATAGGGCCTTGGAGGTACGGCGCAGCCACAGCGGGCGCGATTCCTATGTGCGCGAGGTCACCGCGCAGCACACCGGCCTGTTCGATCGGGACATGTATGTTTTTGTGCTGGACCGCAGCGGCCAGTATCTGGCGTTTGCCGGCAACCAGGCCAAGGTGGGCACACGGGTGCAAGACGTGGCGGGCATTGATGGCAACGCGTTGATCGCCTCCATCGTCAACCAGGCCGACCACGCGCCGGGCTGGGTGGAGTACGAGATCGCCAACCCGTTGACGGGCTTGGTACAAACCAAGATGTCGTATGTGGTGAAGGTGGACGATATGTACGTGGGCTGCGGCGTCTACAAGAGCCTGATGGCCAGCGTCTAATTGCCCAGTGCTCTCACCGGGCGGCTGGGCGACTGGTGGATTCAGTCAGCCTTGCCAGCCTGTCGAGCCCGGGCTTTGGCGAGCACGGCTTGAATAACTGCACGTTTTTGGTCCAACACCGCTTCATCGGTGTGTTGGGAATGGGTGGCCATATCTGCCAGCTTCATGCGCGCTTTGGCTTCCAAAGCGTGGGCGTGATCTTCAGCCTCGCGGGCCTGCCGCACTTGGCGGCCTTCGTAGCGCTGGCGCGCCTTCAAGGCGTCTTCCACGCTCCAGGCATCCCACCCGGTGCGATCGCCTGAGACAGTTTCCACCAACATGCAATCCACAGGGCACACCGGCAGGCACAGGTTGCAGCCGGTGCAGTGTGCCTCGATCACCGTGTGCATGCGCTTGTTGCTGCCGATGATGGCATCGGTCGGGCAGGCCTTGATACACAGGGTGCAGCCTATGCACCAGTCTTCATCAATGAAGACGACGGTGCGCGTCCCTTCCTGCCCGAACTCCGGGTTCAGGGGAATGACCGGACTACCGGTGATGGCCGCCAGGCGCGCAATACCCTCTGCGCCTCCGGGAGGACACTGGTTGATGGGAGCTTCGTTACGCGCCATTGCGCCGGCATAGGCGGCGCAATCGGGGTAACCGCAGCGGGTGCACTGGGTTTGCGGCAGCGCGTCCAGAAGCTGCTGCGCCAGCAGAGGCGCAGCCTCCGGGACCATGCTCACTTGGTGGTGCTGACCCGCTTGCGTGCTACTTTTTTGGTAGCTGCTGGCGCAGTCTTTACGGGCGCTGGAGCCGCTTTTGACTCTGAAATGGCGGCAGGCACGGCTGCGACAGCCTCTACGACGGCAGTCTGTACCGCAGCCGTCTCTGTAGAAGCAGGTGCACTCGCTTGGCTGTTGTGGCTCTTGATGAAAGCCTTGACCTGCGGGTACACCATCTCGCGCCAGCGGCGGCCGGAGAAGATGCCATAGTGCCCGGCACCCAGGGCCTCGTAGTGCTTTTGTAGCGATTTGGGCACGCCACTGCAAATGTCGTGTACCGCACGGGTCTGGCCGGAGCCGGAGATATCGTCCAGCTCGCCTTCCACCGACAGCAGGGCGGTGGTGGTGATGTCGGCCGGCTTGACGCGTTCGATCTTGCCGTCCTCGCCCCGCACATCCCAGGTGCCGCTGACCAGCGCAAAATCCTGGAACACCACGCGGATGGTCTCGAGGTAGTAGTCGGCGTCCATGTCCAGCACCGCGTTGTACTCGTCGTAGAACTTGCGGTGGGCTTCGGCCGAGGCGTCGTCGCCCTTGATCAGGTCCTTGAAGTAGTCGTAATGGCTCTTGGCATGGTGGTCGGGGTTCATGGCCACAAAGCCGGTGTGCTGCAAGAAGCCGGGGTACACGCGACGCCCGGAGCCGGGGAAGTTGCTGGGCACGCGGTAAATCACGTTGTTTTCGAACCAGCTATGGCTCTTGTTCATGGCCAAGTTGTTCACCGCAGTGGGGGACTTGCGGGCATCAATCGGGCCGCCCATCATGGTCATGGTGAGGGGCGTAGTCTCACCGCGGCTTGCCATCAGCGACACCGCAGCCAGCACCGGCACGGTGGGCTGGCAGACGCTCATGACGTGGCAGTTGCCGTACTTACCCTGCACGTGGCGGATGAACTCCTGCACATAGTTGACATAGTCGTCCAAGTGGAACTCGCCGTCTGACATGGGCACCAGACGGGCATTTTTCCAGTCAGTGATGTAGACCTTGTGGTCTTTCAACATGGTCTTGACGGTGTCGCGCAGCAAGGTGGAGTAGTGGCCCGACAGGGGCGCCACGATCAGCACCACCGGCTGGCCCTTGATTTTTTCCAGGGTTGCGGTGTCGTCGGTAAAACGCTTGAAACGGCGCAATTCGCAGAAGGGTTTGCTGAGCTCTACCCGCTCATGGATGGCGATGTCTACACCATCGACGTCGATGGTGCGCAGGCCGAATTCAGGCTTTTCATAGTCTTTGCCCAAGCGGTGCATCAGGTCGTAGCTGGCGGACAGGCGCTGGGCGAAAGGGTTTTGTCCGGCCACGGACAGCGGGTTGCTATACAACTTGGCCGCCGCCAGTGCCAGATCGGAAAACGGCTCCATCAGGGAACGTTGGGTTTCGTAGAGCTGGTACAGCATGTGAGGCTCGCTTTCGGGAAAATGTTGCAGTGCAATATAACAGGAGTGCGCAAATTAGCGGTTACTTGCCTTGAGAATCCCTCGGATCGCATTGCGGCTGTGGGCTCCGAAGTTGGAGAGCAACTCCGCGACGAGCGCGTCCAGGCGGAGTTTGGCCTCGGTGGGGACGTTTACCAATTCCTTCACCAACGTCACCCGTTCTTCGTTGGCGCCGAAGTCGTAATTCGGGTCGGACACGAATCCTTGGGGCATGCTGTCCACGAGGGTCTGGGCGATGCGATTGCCATACGAGGCCGCTTGTGCGGACACCACATTGCGCAGGTACAGGTCGTGCCACTCGGGGTAGCTGGCGTCTTTGTCGGTGTGACGCAGGGCCTGATCAATCGGGGTGTCTTGCTTGGCCAGCGCAGAGTTGAGCAGTACTTCAGACTGGTACTTTTCCAATGCCAAGTGCCGGTTCGACAGCAAGGTCACCATGTCGTTTTTCATGCCGGAGAAGCCCACCATGGAGACGGCATTCACCGCCAGCAGCTTGAGGGTGGAGTCGCCGGGGGACAGGCTCGCGTGGTAGGGCTGGGTCAAGTCCTGGATGTAGTGCAGTGCCAGGCCGGTAAAGCGCCAACCCCAATACGGGTGGCCGGTGCGGAAGGCCAGAGAGGCGAGGGTGGAGTACTGGTACACCCGCAACTGGGGAAAGGTCCGCTTGATGAAAGGCGCCGCGGTGTACAGCACCTTGTTCTCATGCATGAAACCCATGTGGAATGGCGCTTGGCTGCCATACACCAGCAAGGGGTTGCCGAAGGGAAGGGTGCCGAAGCCGTACATCTTGCCCCACTCGGAAGGGCTGTCTTCAAACAGGTTGATGTCCAGCCCGTAGTCCGGCTCGTCAGCGGCACTGGCGGCAACCGCCAGGGGCGCTACAGCGTCACCCACCTTGAGGGGTTGAAATTTCTGGCTGGCATTGCCCAACATGGGCAAGGTGGTGACAGTCTCCGAGGCCAAGCGCGGTGCGGGCGAGGTATTGAGCTTCGGGTCGGGCTGGATGAAAAGTGCAAACCGGCTGTTGGGGGCGATGCGCAAGGCATGTGCAAATGCCAATCGGCGCGCTTCGTCACTGCGGTTCGGGTTGGCCACAAAAGCCAGTTTGGACGGGCGGGGTGGATAACTTTGCAGATTGGCCGCGGCCCAAGCCTCGTGGCTGGCCAGCAAGGCCTCAATGGTCTTTTCCTCCGCCTTGAGGAAGCTTTCCAGGGCCTCAACGGTCACAGGCGCCGCGTTGGCGACTTCGGGCATCGCCTCCAGTGCCCGGTAGGCTGCGAGGGTGTGGTTGCCCCATGCACCTGCGGTGGTGGAAATCAGCCCAAGCAGGGCTCCCAACGCATAGGCTATTTTTTTCATGCACTTGTCTCCATTGACGCCCGTGGAATATGCGCAAGCAGCTATCAAAAAGATAGCTGCTTCAGCGGGGCATCCGCCCCGCATAGGGTCTTAGACGACCTTGGCGATCGCCTGGCAGACGTAGTCGATGTTCTTGCTGTTCAGGGCAGCGACGCACATGCGGCCGGTGTCGGTGCCGTACACGCCGAACTCAGAACGCAGGCGCACCATCTGGTCTTTGGACAGGCCGGAGTAGCTGAACATGCCGATCTGGGTCGTGATGAAGGACATGTCCTTGGTGACTCCAGCAGCCTTCAGGCCGTCCACCAGCTTCTGGCGCATGGCCTTGATGCGCACGCGCATTTCGCCGAGTTCCTGTTCCCACTGGGCACGCAGCTCGGGGTTGTTCAGCACCGCTGCCACGATGGCGCCACCGTGGGTGGGCGGGTTAGAGTAGTTGGTGCGAATGGCGATCTTGAGCTGGCTCAGGACGCGGTCGGTTTCTTCCTTGCTGCTGCCGACCACGCTCAGGGCGCCCACGCGCTCGCCGTAGAGGCTGAAGCTCTTGGAGAAGCTGGTGGACACAAAAATGTTCAGCTCAGCGGCCACAAACTTGGCGATCACAGCGCCGTCTTCAGCGATGCCGTAGCCGAACCCTTGGTAGGCCATGTCGAGGAAGGCGGTCAGCTTGCGTGCTTTGACCACAGCAATCACTTGGTCCCATTGGGCGGCGGTGATGTCGTAACCGGTGGGGTTGTGGCAGCAAGCGTGCAGCAGCACGATGGTGCCTTCGGCGGCGCCGTTCAACTTGGCCAACATGCCGTCAAAGTTGATGCCGCCGAGACCGCCGTTGGCGTTTTGGTCGAAGTAGGGGTAAGTGTCCACGGGGAAGCCGGCGTTGGTGAACAGCGCGCGGTGGTTTTCCCAGCTGGGGTCCGAGATCAGCACGGTGGCGTTGGGGCTGATTTTCTTCAGGAAGTCAGCGCCGATTTTCAGGCCGCCGGTGCCGCCGATGGCTTGCACGGTTGCCACGCGGCCGCTCTTGACCACGTCGGAGTCAGCACCGAAAACCAGGCCTTTTACAGCCGAGTCGTATGCTGCAATACCGTCGATAGGCAGGTAGCCACGGGCAGTAGGCTTGTCCATCATGGTCTTTTCAGCAGCTTGCACGCACTGCAGCAGGGGTAGCTTGCCGTTGTCGTCGAAATACACGCCCACGCCGAGGTTCACTTTGCTGGGGTTGGTGTCAGCGTTGAATTGTTCGTTCAGACCCAGGATAGGGTCACGGGGAGCCATTTCGACGGCAGTAAAAAGAGACATGAATAAGTCCTGAACGGAGGGGGCGATGAACGGTTCTGTGGAGAGCCGCGGAGGAAATGCGTATTTTAAACGGCACCGGGATGGTGCCCACTCTTACGATGCGATGGTGTCAAAGCCTTTTGCGAGCCTGCGGGTGGTGTCCGCTGCGGATTCGCTCAAGCAGCCTTGCATGTTGGTCCCGGCCCACAAGGGGCTGAAGTCGTCCGAGCCGGCTGCCTCGGCACGGGCCCTGAGCGGGGCCATGGCCGCCGTGGCCAGCGGAAATGCGGGTGCCTCAGGGTTCATGGGGCCTAGGCTTTGCATGGCGTGGTTCACGATGCCGCGAGCTGGCCTGCCGGTGAAAATGTTGGTGAGCGCGGTGGTGCGCGGTGGTGTCGCTTGGAGTGCCCTCCGGTGCAGCGCGCTGGTCGTGGCTTCGTGACAGGTCAGATAGGCTGTACCTAACTGCACACCCGCGGCGCCCATGGCCATCGCTGCGGCGACATCGGCATCGCTTGCAATGCCACCCGCGGCTAACACCGGGATGCGCAGTGATTGGACCAATGGCAACAACAATTCCGCCAAGGGGCGCTGGGTACTGAGGTCTGTATGCAAGAACACCCCCCGGTGCCCACCCGCTTCCAGACCTTGTGCAATCACGATATCGGCACCATGGTCTTGCAACCAGAGACCTTCTTCCACCGTGGTGGCGGACGACATTACCAAGCTGCCCATGGCTTTGACCCGTGCGAGCAACGCGGGAGCCGGCAGGCCAAAATGAAAGCTCACCACCGCCGGTCGAAACGACTCCAGCACCTCGGCCATGGCCGCGGAAAAAGGTGCCCGGCCCGGCCCGGGCACCATGTCTTGGCCGGTCAACTGCCATTGCTGGTAGTGCGGTCGCAGGGTTTCCATCCAATGCGCCTCGGTAACCGGATCCGGTACAGGTGGCGAGTGGCAAAAGAAATTCACATTGAATGGGTGTGGGGTGAGCGCGCGCAGCCCGGCAAGCTCGCGCTCCAGTGACTCTGGCGTGTGCATGGCGGCTGGCAAAGAGCCCAGTGCACCTGCGTTGCAGACGGCAGCCGCCAAGGCAGCACCTTGTGCGCCCGCCATGGGTGCCTGAACAAGGGGCAGCCGTACCCCGGGAAACAAAGTGCTTTGCAAGTCAAACCCCCTACAGTTGCGCAGCTAGTCTACAGTCTTGGGTTTCGTGCTTTTTCTGTTGTCCGGACCTACTCTCATGCCTGCCTCCAAAAATCCTGTGCCCCTCGCCGTCGTGGAAAACGATGATTCGGCGCAAGTGCGTACCGGTACCTTTGTCAGTTTCCCGGGGTCGCCTTTTGAGCTGTACCAGCCCTATCCGCCCGCGGGGGACCAGCCGGAAGCGATTGATCAGCTGGTGAGTGGTGTGGAAGATGGCGAGGTTTTTCAAACCTTGCTGGGCGTGACCGGGTCGGGCAAGACGTTCACCATGGCGAACGTGATCGCCCGTTTGGGCCGTCCTGCGATCGTGTTTGCCCCGAATAAGACACTTGCTGCCCAGCTGTACAGCGAGTTCCGCGAGTTCTTTCCGAAGAATGCGGTGGAGTATTTCGTCAGCTACTACGACTACTACCAGCCCGAGGCCTATGTGCCTCAGCGCGACCTCTTTATTGAGAAAGACAGTGCGATCAACGAGCACATTGAACAAATGCGCCTGAGTTGCACCAAGAGCATCATCGAGCGGCGGGATGTGGTGATTGTGGCGACCGTGTCGGCCATTTACGGCATCGGCAAGCCAGAAAGTTACCACCAGATGGTGATGACCTTGCGCACCGGCGACCGTATGGGCCAGCGCGACATGATCGCCCAATTGGTGCGGATGCAGTACCAGCGCAATGACATGGATTTCAGCCGGGGTGCCTTCCGGGTGCGGGGTGACACCATCGATATCTTTCCGGCCGAGCACAGTGAGATGGCGATTCGCGTCGAGCTGTTTGACGACGAGATTGAGAGCCTGCAGTTGTTTGACCCGCTGACAGGGCGCATCCGCCAGAAAATCCCGCGCTTTACCGTCTACCCCAGTAGCCACTACGTCACGCCCCGCGACCAGGTGCTGGCAGCGGTGGAGACCATCAAAACCGAGCTGGCGGGTCGTTTGAAAGAGTTTGTTGGCATGGGCAAGCTGGTTGAGGCGCAGCGCCTAGAGCAACGCACCCGCTTTGACCTGGAAATGCTCAGTGAGGTGGGGCATTGCAAAGGCATTGAAAATTACTCGCGCCATTTGAGCGGGTCTGCCCCTGGTGAGCCGCCGTCGACCTTGACTGACTATTTGCCCAAAGACGCGATGATGTTTTTGGACGAGAGCCATGTGTTGATTGGTCAGTTCGGTGGTATGTACAACGGCGACCGCGCGCGTAAAACAACTCTGGTGGAGTACGGATTCCGCTTGCCCAGCGCCTTGGATAACCGGCCGCTCAAGTTTGAAGAGTTCGAGACCAAAATGCGGCAGGTCGTATTTGTGTCGGCCACGCCCGCCCAGTGGGAAAACGAGCATGCCGGGCAGGTGGTGGAGCAGGTGGTGCGCCCCACGGGCTTGGTGGACCCTGAGGTGGAGGTGCGTCCGGCGGGGAGCCAAGTAGATGATGTGCTGCAGGAAATCCGGATCCGGGTCGACAAAAACGAGCGCGTGTTGATCACCACTCTGACCAAACGAATGGCGGAGCAGCTCACCGATTACCTGACCGACAACGGCGTCAAGGTGCGTTACCTGCATAGCGATGTGGACACCGTAGAGCGGGTCGAAATTTTGCGCGACCTGCGTTTGGGCACGTTTGATGTACTGGTCGGAATCAACTTGCTGCGAGAGGGCTTGGATATCCCGGAGGTCTCACTCGTCGCAATTCTGGATGCCGATAAAGAAGGCTTTTTGCGCTCCGAGCGCTCATTGATCCAGACCATCGGCCGTGCTGCCCGCAATCTGGAAGGCAAAGCTATTTTGTATGCCGACAAGATCACGGACTCCATGGCGCGCGCCATCGGCGAAACCGAGCGCCGCCGCAAAAAACAAATCGCCCACAACCTGGAGCGAGGCATTACGCCCAAAGCCATTGTCAAAAAGGTTCGCGACCTGATTGATGGCGTCTACAGCGAAAAGGCGGGCAAAGAGGCCGAGCGCCTGGAGCGCGACGCCCATCAACGCGCCCAAGTGGAAGACATGAGCGAGAAGGATGTGTCGCGCGAAATCAAGCGCTTGGAGAAGCTCATGATGGAGCACGCGCGGAATCTCGAGTTCGAAAAAGCAGCGCGTGTGCGCGACCAATTGACCATCCTGAAAGAGCAGGCTTTTGGCGCGCCAGGGACAGACAACATCGTCAATCTGTAAAGTTGATTATTCCTATCGGGTAAATAGACTGATCAGTCTGCTTACCCGACTGACATGCGGGGTTTAGTGCTATACTTGAGTCCGCTAGTCAACAACCCTGCCACCAAGGAGCAAGCGATGCGTCTCACCACCAAAGGCCGTTTTGCGGTCACCGCGATGATCGATCTGGGCCTGCGTCAAAGCTCAGGGCCTGTGACTCTGGCTGCGATCAGCCAGCGCCAACAAATTTCCCTTTCTTACCTTGAGCAGTTGTTCGGCAAGCTGCGTCGCCACGATTTGGTAGAGTCCACTCGCGGCCCCGGCGGCGGTTACACCTTGGCCCGCAAAGCGTCTGACATTACTGTGGCAGAGATCATCACGTCGGTAGACGAGCCGATCGATGCCACCCAATGCAGCGGCAAAGAAAACTGCTTGGGCGAAGGCGCCCGCTGCATGACGCACGACCTCTGGGCTTCTTTGAACACCCGTATGGTGGAGTTTTTGGACTCGGTCACCCTGCAAAAACTGGTGGACGACCAACTCGCCAAGGGCTTGCAAATCGAAGACAAGCCGAGCATCAAGCGCGCAATTTCTGCAATGCCAGTGGTTAAGCCGATTCGGGTGAATGCGCCGAATTCGGTGTTCGCCTTGGGCAATGCTTTCTCTAAATCCTGATTTTTTACTGCAGCCAGCACCGAGCCAGCTATGGACACAACACCTCATTTCCCGATTTACATGGACTACAGCGCAACCAACCCCTGCGACGAGCGGGTGGTGGATGCCATGGTCCCTTGGCTGCGCAATCACTTCGGCAATCCGGCATCCAGGAGCCACGCCTGGGGCTGGGAAGCTGAAGCTGCTGTCGAGAAGGCCCGCGAGCAAGTCGCATCCTTGATCGGTGCGGATCCTCGTGAAATCGTCTGGACCTCGGGTGCTACCGAGTCCAACAACCTTGCAATCAAGGGTGCCGCACAGTTCTACAAGACCAAAGGCAAGCACATCATCACGGTGAAAACCGAGCACAAGGCGGTGCTGGACACCTGCCGCGAGCTGGAGCGCCAAGGATTTGAAGTCACCTACCTTGATGTGCAAGACGATGGTTTGGTCAACCTCGATACGTTCAAAGCCGCTATCCGTCCCGATACCATTCTGGCGAGTGTGATGTTCGTGAATAACGAGATCGGCGTGATCCAGGACGTCGTGGCTTTGGGCAACGCGTGTCGCGAAAAAGGCGTGATTTTCCATGTGGATGCAGCGCAGGCGACCGGCCGCGTGGACATTGACATGACCCAGTTGCCCATCGATTTGATGAGCCTGACCTCCCACAAGACCTACGGCCCCAAGGGTATTGGCGCCTTGTTTGTTCGTCGCAAGCCCCGCATCCGGCTCGAAGCCCAAATGCACGGCGGTGGCCACGAGCGCGGTATGCGTAGCGGCACCTTGCCAACCCACCAGATTGTGGGTATGGGCGAGGCCTACGCCATTGCCAAGGCCGAGATGCATGAAGAAAACAAGCGAATCAAGGCCCTGCATGACCGCATGTTGGCTGGCTTGGAAGGCATTGAGCAGGTCTTTATCAACGGCCACAAAGAAAAGCGCGTTCCCCATAACCTGAACATGAGCTTCAACTATGTGGAGGGCGAGTCCTTGATCATGGGTATCAAGGGCCTGGCAGTGTCCAGTGGTTCGGCTTGTACTTCCGCATCCCTGGAGCCCAGCTATGTGCTGCGCGCTCTGGGGCGCAGCGATGAATTGGCGCACAGCAGCTTGCGCATGACGATCGGCAGATGGACCACCGAGGCGGACATCGACTATGCGGTCGACACCATCAAGCAAAACGTGGCCAAGCTGCGTGATTTGAGCCCGTTGTGGGACATGTACAAAGAAGGTATCGACCTGTCCACTATCCAGTGGGCGGCGCACTGATCGAAGTTACGAGGTATAGCAAATGGCATATTCAGACAAAGTCGTTGATCACTACGAAAACCCCCGCAACGTGGGCTCCTTTGACAAGGGCGATGACTCGGTGGGTACTGGCATGGTGGGTGCGCCCGCCTGTGGTGATGTGATGAAACTGCAAATCAAGGTGAACGCTGAGACCGGTGTGATCGAAGATGCGCGATTCAAAACCTACGGTTGCGGCTCAGCGATTGCGTCCAGCTCCCTGGTGACCGAATGGGTCAAAGGCAAAACGCTGGACGAGGCTGCGGCCCTGAAAAACAGCCAGATCGCTGAAGAATTGGCGCTTCCACCGGTCAAGATCCATTGCTCGATCCTTGCGGAAGACGCGATCAAAGCAGCCGTGGACGACTACAAGAAAAAGCACCTGAACTGATATGGCCGTCACCCTGACAGAGGCCGCTGCGCGCCACGTGACCCGCTACCTGACCAAACGTGGAAAGGGAGTGGGGGTGCGCTTGGGCGTAAAGACCACGGGCTGCTCCGGACTGGCGTATCAGCTGGAGTACGTGGATGAGTTGGCGCCAGAAGATATCGTGTTTGAAGGCCATGGCGTGAAAGTCCTGGTCGATCCCAAGAGCTTTGCCTACATTGACGGTACCCAGCTGGATTTTGTCCGCGAGGGTTTGAACGAAGGTTTTCGCTTCAATAACCCCAACGAGCGCGACAAGTGCGGGTGTGGTGAGTCCTTCCGAGTGTGAACCTGCAAGACGATGACTTTGCCCTCTTCGGTTTGACGAGGGCGTTTGTGCAGGATCGTGCGGCCATGGATGCGCGCTGGAAGGAGCTTCAGAGGGAAGCCCATCCGGATAAATTTGCGGCTCATGGCCCCGCCGCCCAGCGGGTGGCTTTGCAATGGTCTGTCAGGATCAACGAGGCCTATCAGCGCTTAAAAGATCCCCTGAAGCGTGCTGCCTACTTGTGTGAGTTGGCCGGCAAGCCCATTCAGGCGCACAGCAACACCGCCATGCCCGCTGCATTTCTTATGCAGCAGATGGAGTGGCGCGAGGCGCTGGATGATGCGGACGGAGCACTCGCCCTGGAGGCTCTGTTGGCCGAAGTGCAACAAAGCCGGCGGGAGCTGCTGGGCGCCTGCGAGACTGCGTTGGACCAAACAAAAGACTTTGAAGCCGCGGTGAGTCACGTGCGGGCCTTGATGTTTATCGATAAGTTCGCGCTCGACCTGCATCAGCGTTTAGATCAATTTGAATAGTGTGAGATGTCATGGCGCTTTTGCAAATTTCAGAACCCGGCCAATCCCCCAATCCGCATGAGCGCCGTATCGCTGTCGGTATTGATTTAGGGACCACCCACTCTCTGGTAGCCGCTGTGCGCAGCGGTGTGGCCGAGTGCCTGCCTGACGCGCAGGGGCGGGTGGTGTTGCCCAGTGTGGTGCGTTATCTGGATGCCGATCGCCGGCAGATCGGCTTTGACGCCTTGGCGAATCAAACCACTGATCCGGGAAACACGATTGCATCGGCCAAGCGCCTGATGGGGCGCGGTTTTGCGGATATCGCGCACGCCGACAAGCTGCCGTTCGCGTTGGTGAACGAGCCGGGGATGGCCCGAATCCGCACCATTGCAGGGGTAAAGAGCCCGGTGGAAGTCAGTGCGGAGATCCTGGCGACCCTGCGGTTCCGTGCTGAAGACAGCTTCAATGACGACATTTACGGTGCAGTTATCACGGTGCCGGCCTATTTTGACGATGCACAGCGCCAAGCCACCAAAGACGCAGCCCAACTTGCGGGCCTGAATGTCTTGCGCTTGATCAACGAGCCGACGGCGGCCGCCATTGCGTATGGTTTGGACAACGCTTCGGAAGGGGTCTACGCCATTTATGACTTGGGCGGCGGTACCTTCGATATTTCCATTCTTCGTTTGTCGCAAGGCGTTTTCGAAGTGTTGGCCACCGGCGGCGACTCTGCGCTGGGGGGCGATGACTACGACCGCGCATTGGCGGAGTGGTTGCTGCAAACTTCCGGCCTTGCTGCGCCCACCCCTGAAGATCAGGCGGTCTTGATGGCAGAGGCACGCTCTTGCAAAGAAGCCTTGTCGGCTGAAGAAATCGCCAGCGTGGAGGTGGATCTGTCAGCAGGCGCTATCGATCTGGGCGTCCGGCGCGAGGATTTCGAGGCGGCTACCAAAGACCTGACGGCGCGCACCTTGCAAGCCGTACGCAAGGCTTTGCGGGATGCGTCGCTCAGCAAAGAAGATGTTCAGGGCGTGGTGTTGGTGGGCGGCTCTACGCGCATGCCCCAGATCAAGGCTGCAGTGCAGGCCTTTTTTGGTCAAGAGCCGTTGACCAATTTGAATCCGGATGAGGTGGTGGCGCTGGGTGCCGCCATTCAGGCCAACCAGCTGGCCGGTAACAATCCCGGTGGGGATTTGTTGCTGCTGGACGTGATCCCCTTGTCGTTGGGGGTGGAAACCATGGGGGGCTTGGTCGAGCGCATCGTGCCGCGCAACCAAACCATCCCTACTGCCATGGCGCAGGATTTCACGACCTACAAAGACGGCCAGACCGCGCTGGCTTTGCATGTCGTCCAAGGTGAGCGAGACCTTGTCGCCGATTGCCGCAGCCTGGCCCGGTTTGAGCTGCGCGGGATTCCCCCGATGGCAGCGGGTGCAGCCCGCATCCGGGTGACCTTCACGGTCGATGCCGACGGCTTGTTGAACGTATCCGCCAAAGAGCAAGTCAGCGGTGTGGAGGCCCGGATTGATGTAAAGCCGTCTTACGGTCTCACCGATGACCAAATTGCCGCCATGCTCAAAGACAGCTTTGCCACTGCAGAGGCCGATATGCGAGCCCGTGCCTTGGTGGAAGCCCGGGTGGACGCCGACCGCCTGATCTTGGCGACACGCAGTGCCTTGGAGGCGGATGGCGAGCTTCTCAATGCCGCAGAGCGCACTGTCATTGATGCAGCCATTGCCGATGTGACCGCTGCCATGCAGGTCACCGATCCTGCCGTTATCGAAACCGCGATCAAAGCGCTGGCCGATGTGACCGAGCCCTTTGCCGCCATGCGGATGAACAAAGGTATTTCGCAAGCACTGGCCGGCAAAAGCATTGAATCCATTTGAAGTGAACTGACCATGCCCATCATCAAAATCCTGCCGCATCCTGAGTATTGCCCTGAAGGGGTTGAGTTAACAGCGGCTCCCGGCACCTCCATTTGCGAGGCGCTGTTGGAAAACGGTATCCAGATTGAACATGCGTGCGACATGAGCTGCGCCTGTACCACCTGCCACGTGATCGTGCGCGAAGGTTTGCAAAGCTTGAATGCCGCAGAAGAAACCGAAGAAGACCTGTTGGACCGCGCTTGGGGCTTGGAGCCACAGTCCCGATTGAGTTGCCAGGCTTACCTTGCGCAGCAAGACCTGGTGGTACAGATTCCCAAATACAGCATCAACCACGCCCGCGAAAACCACTGAGACAGACCATGCGCCAGATTGTTCTCGACACGGAAACCACCGGTTTTTACGCCAACCATCCGGACCATCCGGACCGCATGGTGGAAATCGGCTGCGTGGAACTTGTTAACCGCAAGCTGACCGGGAACAACCTGCACTTTTACCTGAACCCGGGGCGGGACAGCGATGAAGGTGCGTTGCGGGTCCACGGGCTGACAACCCAGTTTTTGAGCGACAAGCCCCGCTTTGAGGAGATTGCCCAAGAGCTGGTGGACTATGTAGCGGGCGCCGAAATCATCATCCACAACGCGCCTTTTGACCTGTCCTTTCTAGACATGGAGCTCAAGCGCACGGGCAAGAAGCCGTTCAAGAGTTTTGTCGCCAGTGTCTTGGACACCTTGGTGATGGCCAAGGAAATGTTCCCGGGCAAGCGCAACAGTCTGGATGCCTTGTGCGATCGCTTGGAGGTAGACAACTCCGGGCGCACCCTGCACGGTGCGCTGTTGGATGCCGAGCTGCTGGCCGACGTTTACATCAACATGACCCGGGGCCAAGATGCCTTGCTGATGGAGAGTAGCGATACCCAAGAGCCCGGCTTGGTGGTGGAGCAGTTGGACCTGCGCAGCATGCAACTGCCAGTCCTGGAAGCGAATGCCCAAGAAATGGCTGCGCACGACGATGTTTTGGCCCAGTTGGACAAATCTAGTGGCGGAAAAACGGTCTGGAAGCAATTGGCCTGAAAAATGGTATATAATTTGAGGCTTCCTTGATACGGGATCACAGTTTCAAGGGCGATTAGCTCAGGGGTAGAGCACTGCATTCACACTGCAGGGGTCGCAAGTTCGAAACTTGCATCGCCCACCAGATAAAAAGCCTTCCAAGTTCGCTTGGAAGGCTTTTTTGTTTATCAGGACGGTGTGCGCAGGCGTTCGGGCTAGGCCCCAGTGTTCACCAAGTCGTGCAGTCGCACGATGTCTTCGGCGCTCAATTGCTGAAACGCCAAACCCACAATCCAATGATCGACGCCCGTGGGGCGGCTGTGGTGGCATATTTTGGCTTGCAGCTCCAGCTGGACGCGTGTGGACTCCGTCTGGGCCACCAGCTTCCAGGCGATGGTGTCGCCCACACCACCCAAAGCCTCCGCGCTTAAAACCATGGCACCGTAGGGGCTCAAATCCGCCAGGGTGACAGGGCGGAATGCACCTTCCGATGTGCTGCTCACCTCCGCAGGCCAAGCGACTTTGGTCCGCATGGACTGGCGCACCCGTTTGGCATCGACCTGCCCAGGGTAGGCCAGCAACGCATAGGCAAAGGGCGCCTCAAAAGTCTGCAGGACTTTGCTGATAAAGGAAAACTCGTACTGCCCCGTAAAGCCCCGCACGATGCACACCTCGCCGGTGGTCAGCCCGGTTTGCACCGCATCTGAGTTAGCGGGGCCGACCATCACGCCCTTGCCCTCGATCGCACCAAAAAACTGGGCCTCTGTTTTGCTGGTGCCTTCTACCAAGCGGCGGGTTTGCAGCGCCATGCCGGAGCGCAGGCCCAGTTGGCGCAGCGGCAGTCGCAAAACCTCGGGGGTATCGCCGGGGGTGGTGGCCTTGGCGGTCATGTCAGGTGTCATGGTGCGAGCGGGCCGAGTGTGGCGACCCATTGAAGAATGCTTTGTGCCATAGGAGCAGTGGCTGCCGGGGCGCGGATCTCGCCTGCCAGCACATGCTGGCCTTTGGCTTCGCTGTAGTCGACCTTCACCAGGTGTTTCTTGCTCGAACTGAAGCGGTCGAACGCGGCTTGCGAGAGGCGGGGCTCTACCGTCTTGTCGTCGGCGCTGTACAGCATCATGACGGGCGCTGAGAAGCGCTCCAGCGGGCTCTCGCGGGTGGCTTTGACCAGCGCCATCATGGGAAACAGGCCGCGGGTAGGGTAGCTGCTGGTCCAGGCTTGGCTTTCAGCATCGCTGGCGGGCGTGTGGGTACGCTCCTGGCCCAGCAAGGCAAAAGCGATCTGGTGGCCCCATGGGCCGTTGATCAGATCAGCGCGCTCGTCTTTAGGCCCGAAGTTGGGGGATACAAACACATGTCCGGCTACACCGGTTTTGGGGCCGTTGACTTCGAGCCAGGTCGCCAGCGTTGCACCGGTAGAGCAGCTGATGACCAACACCCGATCGCCCAACTGGCGCCCGATATTCAACGCTTCTTGTGCGTCTGCCAGCCAGTCTTGCACCTTGGCGTCGCCCATGGCTGAGCCGGGCACGCCATGGCCCGTCAGCCGGGTGTAAAACACATTGGCGCCCAGACCCTGCGCCACTTGCCCGGTGAGGGGGGCGGTCTCCAGCCTGCTGGCAGAGAAACCGTGCAGGTAGACCACAGCCCACGGTGTTTTTTGCCCGGGGTTTTTCGCCCAAACGATGCCCTTGGCATTGCCGGCTTTGATGCCGGGCACCGTGGCCTCTTGTGCCGCTATCCAGGCATCCAAAGCGGCCAGGTCCTGGGGCGCTTGGGCACGAGGAGTCGCTATCGGCGCGCCAAATTCGTTGCGGGGGCCCACCCAATAAACCGCCACCAGCACGGCCAGAACAGCCAGTGTCCCGGTGATCGCTTTGAACCAACGCTGCCCTGCAAAAGCAGGAGCCAGAGCCGTCGCGGCTGAATGAGCAGATGGATGAACAGGCTTCAAGAAAGGGTCTCCTTCGAACAGGGGAGCGCGCGGCGCCGGAAATGCCCGGTCAGAGCCGCGCTTTTGTCAGGGTCAGAACCGCGCTGCGTCGCTAAGATAGTACAACGGCTCCTCCATGGCCGGACTGAAGGAATTACGATGCAATTTCCCCCGGGGCCACCGCTGATGCACAGTCGCCGAGTCCTCGTCACCATGGCGATGGCGGCGTGGCTCACCGCCTGCGCTTCGGTCGAGCATGTGGGGTGGCGCTTGGTCACAACCCCAAGGCCGGCACTGATGCAAACCGGAGGGCAGCGGCTCGAGGGCGTGGTGAATTTGCGGCCCGACCGCACGGGCGACATGATCCTGTCCGGCACGGGCAGTATCGCCAGCTGTGCCGGCTCACTCCGGCTTACCAGCGTCACCGGGGGTGCCATGGACATGCGCTGCAGCGATGGTGCGATGTTCGCCATGCAGTTTGTCATGGTCAATGAGGTCAGGGGCTACGCCTTCGGGCTTCATGGTGAGGCCACCGCCGCCTTGACATTCGGTATGGATGCCCCCGAAGCGCAGGCCTACTTGTCTCGCGCCACTCCACCCGCGAGCCCCTGAATCGATGGAGCAGGTCGATTGCGTGGTGGTGGGGGCGGGCGTCGTGGGCTTGGCAGTTGCACGGGCTATTGCCCAAACCGGGCGGGATGTGTGGGTGCTTGAGGCCTGCGATGCCATAGGCACCCAGACCAGTTCGCGCAGCAGCGAGGTGATCCACGCTGGCATTTACTACCCCAGTGGCTCGCTCAAAGCCCGGCTGTGTGTCCAAGGCAAACAGCAGCTGTACCACTATCTGGAAGAACGGCAGTTGCCTTTTCAGCGGTGTGGCAAGTTGATGGTGGCGACCCGGCCGGAGCAGATGCGGCAGCTGGAGAGCCTGCACCGGCAGGCAGTCGCCAATGGCGTACTTGACCTTGAGTTTTTGAGTGCCGCACAGGCAAGCGCCATGGAGCCCGATCTCCACTGCGTGGGTGCCTTGTGGTCACCCAGCACCGGCATTCTGGATAGCCATGCGCTGATGGTGTCTTTGTGGGGCGATCTCGAGGGGGCGGGCGGTGTTGTGGCATTTAATTCGCCCTTGGCCGCCGCAGAATATGCGCATGGCGCTATAAATTTGGTAGCAAGTGATGGCACGGAGTTGCAAGCCGCGCTGGTCATCAATGCGGCGGGTTTGCAAGCCTGTGCGGTGGCTCGCCACTGCAAAGGAATGCAGGTCGACCGCATCCCCCAAGCGCGCTACGCCAAAGGCAACTATTTCACCCTGGCAGGGCGCAGCCCCTTCACCCATCTGGTGTACCCAATGCCGGAGGCTGCGGGCTTGGGCGTGCACCTGACCCTGGACCTCGGGGGGCAAGCCCGCTTCGGGCCGGATGTGCAGTGGGTAGATGATCCTGCGGATTTGGACGTGGAGCCCGGCAGAGGCGAGGCGTTTTACCGAGCGATCCGCACCTATTGGCCCGCTTTGCCGGATGGTGCACTTCAACCCGCATATGCCGGCATGCGACCCAAGATTTCCGGTCCCGGCGAGCCCGCTGCTGACTTTTTGATTCAGACCGCGGAGGCACACGGCGTGCCCGGCTGGATCAATCTGTTCGGCATCGAGTCGCCGGGCTTGACCAGTGCACTGGCAATCGCCGACCATGTGGTCGGACTGATTCACGCAACCTGAGCCACAGCGCTATTGCGCCGGCCAGGGCTTTTTTCACCCACACAAAGGACCCAACTCATGAAAATCTCGCCCACACTGCGCCGCAGCGCGCTAGCCAGTAGCGCGGTCATCGCCCTGGCCTTGAGCGGATGCACCGCGATGCAAGAAGGCGCCGGCACGCCGAGCAAAGAAACCTTGCAAGTGGTGACCGACAAGCTGGAGCTCTTGACGCTCAATGCCGGCCAGCCCACCAAGGTTTTGAAGCGGGTGCAGCTCTCCGGGCTGGCCGCGGGCGATACCGTGGTCGGTATTGATTACCGCATCGCCAAAGGGGTGCTGTTTGCGTTGGCCAAGTCGGGTCGGCTCTACACCGTGGATACCGCCACCGGCGTTTTGAAGCCAGTGGGTGCAGCGCCTGCGGTCGCCTTGCAGGGCGATGCCATCGGCATGGATTTCAACCCGGTGGCCGACCGTGTGCGGGTCATGAGCACCAGTGGCCAGAATGTGCGGCTGCACCCCGACACCGGTGCCCTTGCCGCCACTGACCCAGCACCTTTCTATGCCGCAGGCGACCGGCGTGCGGGTGTGAAACCAGAGGTGGCCGCGGCGGCCTACACCTACAACAAAAAAGACGACAAGCTCACCACCAACTTTGCGATCGACCGCAACGGTGGCTTCCTGGTCACCATGGGTAGCGCGGAAGGCGTGCAGCCCGTGGTGTCATTCAACACGGGCCAGCTCTACACCGTGGGTGCCCTCGGTGTGACCGACATGTTGGATGCGAGCATGGACATTGCCGACGTCAGCGGTGCCGCATTTGCGGCCGTGCGCCTGAAGTCCCACGCCACCACACGCTTGTACAGCTTGGATTTACAGACAGGCAAAGCCACCTTTATTGGCACCATCGGAGATGGAGCCAGGGTCTTGGGCCTGGCCGTCGAGCCCTGATTTGCTATGAAATATATAGCTGCTGGCGCACACGGAACGTGCGCTAGCGGCTTATTTCTTGAAGTTTTTGATGGCCACGGCTGCGTCTTTCACCAGCTGGGGGCCCGAGTAAATCAATCCGGTGTAGATCTGCACTGCATCCGCACCCGCCTTGATTTTGCTCACCGCATCGGCCGCGCTCATGATGCCACCCACCCCGATGATGGGGAAGTCTTTGCCCAGCGCTGCACGCAGTTGGCCAATGACAGCGTTGCTTTTCTCTAGCACCGGAGCGCCTGACAGACCGCCCAACTCTTCGGCATGTGGCATGCCCTTAACGGCTTCACGTGACAAGGTGGTGTTGGTGCCGATCACGCCCCAGGCGTTGTTGACCTTACCGCTGCTGTCAGTGCCATAGCGCTTCAGGGTGGCAGCGATCACGGCAACTTGGTCAGCCTCCAGATCCGGGGCGATTTTCAAAAAGACGGGTTTGCGCTGGCCGTGCTTTTGGGCCAGTTGCTCACGTCGCTCGGCAATGGCGCCCAACAGGGCGTCCAGCGCCTCGTCGCTTTGCAGGCTGCGCAGGTTCTTGGTGTTGGGGCTGGAGATGTTGACGGTGATGTAGTCCGCATGGGGGTACACACCGTCCAGGCAGATCAGGTAATCGTCGGTGGCCTTTTCGATGGGGGTGGCCGCGTTTTTGCCGATGTTGAGGCCCAGCAGTAGAGAAGGATTTTTGCTCTGGCGCAGGGCAGAACGCTGCACATTAGCAATGAAGGCATCCAGGCCATGGTTGTTAAAGCCCAGCCGGTTGATCAGCGCGTTGGCTTCAGGCAAGCGGAACATGCGGGGCTTGGGGTTGCCCGGCTGGGCCAATGGGGTGACGGTGCCCACTTCCACAAAGCCAAAGCCCATGGTCCCCAGGCCGTCAATGCAGCGGGCGTTTTTGTCCAGACCGGCGGCCATGCCTACGCGGTTGGGAAACTTCAAGCCGGCGATGGTCACCGGGTCGTCCACCCGGCTGTTGCAGTAGGCCAGTTTAAGTGGGTTGCCTTGGCTGGCAGCAAGGCCAGCCATGGTGATGTCGTGGGCGACTTCGGGGTCCAGATTGAACAAAACGCGGCGGGCGAGGGCGTAGGGCACCAGAGACATCGGATAATTCCTGCTTTCAGATTTCAACTCCCCCGATTGTCCGTCAGGACGCGCTCACCACTTTTCGCCATGACCACATCCACACCTCCCGCACTGACCCAAGACGAACTCAAAACCCTCGTCGGCCAAGCCGCCCTGCAGTACGTGGTACCCGGCGAGATCGTAGGCGTAGGCACCGGCTCCACTGTCAACAAGTTCATCGATGCGCTGGCCACCATCAAGGACCAGATCAAGGGCGCCGTATCCAGCTCAGTCGCCAGCACCGAGCGCTTGCAGGCGCTTGGCATCCAAGTGTTTGACAGCAACGAGGTGGACAAGCTCTCGGTCTATATCGACGGTGCCGACGAGATTGATGGCGCGGGCAACATGGTCAAAGGCGGTGGTGCCGCGTTGACCCGCGAGAAAATCGTGGCCGCGCAAAGCGCCAAGTTCGTGTGCATTGCCGATGAATCCAAGCTGGTGCAAACGCTGGGCAAGTTCCCCTTGCCGGTGGAAGTCATCCCCATGGCGACGCAGCGCGTCATCGCCCAGTTTGCGGCCAAAGGCGGCAAGGGTTCCATCCGCCTGAAAGACGGCAAACCCCTGGTGACCGACAACGGCCAATACATCGTGGATGTGACTGGACTGCAAATTACCGACCCGCTGGCCTTCGAAGCTGAGGTGAGCCAGTGGCCCGGCGTGGTGACGGTGGGTGTGTTCGCCTACCAGCGCGCTCAGGTGTGTTTGCTGGGCACTGCCACTGGTGTCAAAACGTTGTCGTTTGAGTAAAACGCAGACGTTTTAAACCGCAGGCGCAGACATCATGCGCTCTACATAGCGCGCCACCGTATCAATTTCCAAGTTGACGCGGCTGCCTTGGGCCAAAGTGCCCAAGGCGGTGTTTTCCACCGTGTGGGGTATCAGATTGATACTGATCTCGCAGCCGCCGGGCTGGTCTGCCACGCGGTTTACCGTCAGGCTCACACCATTGACCGTGATCGAGCCCTTGTAGGCCAAGTACTTGGCTAAGCTGGGTGGCGCCAACACCCTCAGCTCCCAGCTTTCGCCCACTTGGGCAAAGTGGCTGATGCTGCCCATACCGTCCACATGGCCCGACACGATATGCCCGCCCAAGCGATCGTTGGCGCGCAAGGCCTTCTCCAGGTTGACAGTGCCCAGCCCGTCGAGGCCCGCTGTTTTATCGAGGGACTCCGCAGAAATATCGATGGTGAATTTTTGCGCCGCCACATCAAAGGTGGTGACGGTCATGCAGGCGCCGTTGAGCGCAATACTGTCGCCCAGGCCCACATCGTCGAGGTAGCCGGCCGGGGCTTGAATAGTCAGGCGCTTGCCATGGGTGGTGGATTCGCCCAAAGCCTGGACGGCGGAAATGCGGCCTACGCCGGTAATGATGCCTGTAAACATGCCTGCATTTTGGCAGGGAAAGGGCAGGGCAGAGATGGCCCCACCCGCAAAACCCTAGAACCGGCCGCGCCCTTGCACACGGGCTACTACGCGCAAGTCCGGGCCCACCATATCCGTGGACTTGAATTCCAGTTCTACGCCCTGACCCAACTCGCTGAGTGGGCCGATATGAAACATGCCAGCGCCTTGTCCCAGTAACTTAGGCGCGAGATACACCACAAACTCGTCCACCAAACCAGCGCGGACCAGCGAGCCATTGAGTTTGAAGCCAGCTTCCACATGAAGCTCGTTGATTTCGCGGCGGCCAAGGTCAATCATCATGGCCGCTAGGTCGACTTTGCCCGTGAGCGCGCCTTGAGTATTGCGCTCTGGCATATCCACGATCGTTGCGCCAGCCTGCTCTAGAGCGGCTCTTTTAGAAGCGTTTTGGCCGTTGGTGTAAATAAATACTGCGCGACCCGCTATAAAAAACGGAGCATCCGGCGGCGTGTCAAGTTGGCTGTCAACCACTACCAGATGCGGCTGGCGCGGGGTGTCCACCAGGCGGACATCCAATCGGGGCCGGTCTGCCAAAACGGTGCCTATGCCGGTGAGTATGGCGCATGACCGGGCGCGCCAGGCATGGCCGTCCGCCCGCGCGTCCGGCCCGGTGATCCATTGGCTTGCGCCGTTGTCCAGCGCTGTAGTGCCGTCCAATGACGCGGCCACTTTCATGCGCACCCAAGGGGTCTTGCGGATCATGCGGCTGAAAAAGCCGATATTCAGTTCGCGTGACTGCACTGCCAGCGGGTGCTCAGGTGCAAGCACTTCGACCTCAACACCCGCTGCGCGCAGCTTGGCAAAGCCATTGCCAGCCACCAAGGGATTGGGGTCGAGGTTAGTGGCCACCACCTTTTTGATACCCGCCTGTATCAGCGCATCGCAGCAAGGGCCGGTGCGGCCATGGTGGGAGCAGGGCTCCAAGGTGACATACGCTGTGGCGCCCACAACGGAATGGCCTTTTTCAGCTGCTTCCCGCAGAGCCATAACTTCGGCGTGGGGACCGCCGGCTTTTTGGGTGTGACCCAAAGCTTGATATTCGTACGGGGTGTTGACAATTACGCAACCCACCCGAGGATTGGGGGAAGTGAGCCGAAGGGCTCTTTTAGCAGTTTCGACAGCAAGCTCGATGTTTTCAAGGCTCACTTATCGCCAGCATTCAGCAATAAGAGCAGCATTAGCACCTGCAACTGATATGCTTTTCGCGCCCGTTTGAGTGATGGAGAACCCGCCGCAGCGGTCATTGGCCATTGCTGCACCCGCGATGGGGCGCATGACTAGTTGAAAGTCACTTTGATTGGCTGTACTCAGCGACGCACCAGTATTTGAAATTTCATAAAGCTGGGTCCCTTCAGCCGGTGATCTAAGCAATTCAGCCGGAATCACCGACCACACGGTGTTAGCTCCGCCACGATCAGCATCGTATCGGTCGTTTGCAGCGTAAAAGCGCTGCATGTATTGCGCGGCTTGTAGCAACTGCGCCCTAGCTGCGGCCCTATGTGACTTGGCGACGTAGGACTGATAATTTGGTAGGGCGATCGCTGCCAATATACCCACAATCGCGACGACAATCATTACTTCAATCAACGTAAATCCACCAGTATGACGCTGACTCAACTGATATTCGGTTGGGGTTAATTTTTTCATTGGTGTCAATTGAATTTATTTTAGTCGCGGATAAATTTGCCGCCATGATCGATTGACTGTAGATCCCGCACAAACACCGGGGTGTGCGAGTCTATATGCCGCGTTACTGCAATTTTTTCCGCCCCCGCCGCAAATATTCGGATATTTGGCTGCATAGGAACTAGAAGTACAGTCTTCCGGGGGTTGACCTCCACTGGTGCGGACTTTAATGTGCCCACTTGAGTTCTGGATATCACTCAAACCTGTATCTTTACCCTGCGAGTCAACGATTCTCAAAACCACATCCATGCCGTCTGCCAACGATGTGTAGCCACAGACATTTTCATCTTTCTCATCAATCAGCCCGTCATTGTTGGTGTCCAAGGTGCCTCCAATTCTGCAGGCGCCCGTGACGGGGTTGAGGTACACGCTGGAAGCGCTACTGTTGGAGTTCTGACAATCTGTCGTGTTGGACTGAGGAGATACCGTATCTATCTTGGAAACCTCACCTACGTTTTGAATCGGATATACGACCCGTTGCCCAGAATTTTGAGTCAAATCGAGGCGCCAGCCACGTTGGGTTCCGTAATCGATTTTGGTTACTGAGGGGCTACTAAATTCAACGCTAAATACGCCGGTTACCCCTCCGGAATTGAGTGTTTGCCCTGTCGTGGGATCAATATTGTTATATGCAGTTTTGAATCTGATGCTCACCAGATCGCTGTCTTTAATCGTATCCTCAGTGTCAGCATTCTTTTCACTAAACGCTACACGATCCCAAAGTCCGAAGACGGCCTGAGTCGGAGATGTCGAGTTTGGATCTGCAGCCTCAAACAACTTACCAGTCGCCACCGTCAACATGTAGCTGGGCTTGTAGCTCGTCATATCGTTTCGTTCCATCACTGCAGGTGCCGCAGTGATGGGTAGCGCAACGCCATCGCGTTCGGCGGTAAATAGAGCTTTGCCATTGTTGCCTAGCTTCCAGCCGGAGCTAGAGTTCGCGCTCAAATCAAACTTCCATACTCTCCCAAGTAAATCGCCCGCATAGGCGCCAATAATTTGTTGATTAACATTCAAGACTAAACGTACACCCCCAAGCCCGTTCGAGATTTTGCTGTCCGTTTCGATTTGCCTGATCAGTTTTCCTGTGCCCGTATTTACAATGAAAAGGCTTGCTTTTCCTGATTTGCTGTCGTAGCCGTTACCAAAAATTGTTATCCAGTCGCCACTTGGCGTCACTCCACTCTGTGGAGCAGCAATGACATTACCCAATTCCTGGAAGCTGGTCGTTGTGTTTCCAGCGACCGTTGGGAATGTACTGGCAGAGTTGATCTCCCAAAGTACAGATTTTCCGTTCATGGCTAGAGGCGTTGTGACGTTAAGTGCAAACACACTTTGGGCGCCCGCCCCGGCAGTTCCAATGACGATGTTTGCCCAATTTGTCGTTGTTACTCCTGTAATAAGGTTGGGCGTTGGCACGTACGCGTCCGTTTCCACTAATGGGCCATCAACGGTATAGGTATGGTTATAGGCGTATCCGGAGTCGGCAAGCAGGTGCAATTTACCTAGCACTGACCTAGGGACATAGGCAAAAAGTTCCCTGCCGCCTTTGTTTGGCCCGTCACCTTCGGCAAACGCGTGCAACATTCCGTCATTGGCGCCTACAAATAGAACTCCTTCGGTACGAGCCGACTTAGATTTCATATAGGCCTCGTAGGTGGTCAATCCTGGTGTCCCTGTCGGGAGTTTTTCATACTGCGGATTAGTGTTGTTTTTCACAAATGCGGGTGTCGAATTCACGATGTCGCCCAGCACAGCCGTGCGTTTACGGAATAGGCTGCCTTCTTTGCTGCGCTCACCTCGCAAAAAATTAACCATATCTGATGTCGCAGTCACAGCCAGTTGTGATTTGCTGTCAGCCCCCTGCAATGCGTTAGATTTCGAGGAAAGCTCAGCCCAAGTGAAGTCCACGGCTTGATTCGACTTGTCTTGCCATACATATATACGACGGTTGGTTGGTGTCGGTATTGTCGTCGTGCCCGTGGGTTGTCCATTCGCGTCGGTTGAAATCACCTGCCAGACCAAACCGCCGTTGTCACCAGTTGCAGTGAGATCAATCATCTGAGCATTGCCCCACCACGAACCGCTCGTGTAGTAAGGCACAAATTTCTTTGTTCCAGCAGTCAGCGTGACAGCAGATGCTGCAACGCCCGCCTGTGAGAACTGCTGCGATGAAATACTTCCAATCACGTTTCCGAAATCTTGTGTAAATTGCTGCGCATTGTTGACTGTCAAAAAATCTCCGCCAGCATTGTGTGCCGCGTGCCGCATGTCATCGATTGCCGAATAAGTATCAGCCTTCGGCTGTACCCAATTTAGGACGCCCGATTTGGCCTTTGCAACATCAGCATCTGTCATCGTGCCCGGTGCACCAAAGCTGACGGTATATGTGGTCATGTTTTGCCAAAATGGAGGATCCACTGGGGTTCCCCCACCTATTGTGTTGTCTAAATCTGATCGTAAATCTGTTATCCAGTACTTCATGGCAATGTCAGCCAAGGTGTCCGAGTATCCACCGGTACCGCTTACGAAATCAGCCTTGCCGCGATTGCGTTTGTCCCCTGTATCGCCGGGTTTGTATTGATAAGTTTTATTACTATCATATTTATATACATGTGGCGACGATGGTGATTTATTTGAATCTGTATTGCCCGGTTTGGGTGGAGAAGAATCGTTATAAAATCCGTCTGTAATCAAAAGTGTGTAAGAGCGGCGGCAAGACAAATGTTTAGATGAAGTTTCAGAGTAGTTAGTGTCCCAAGGTTTTGTACCCCAAGGACCTGAATTTTTAGTGTCTGTATAGTACTTTCCTGCATTATCTAATGCCGTCCGCAGGGGGGTCCCACCGCTTGGGTTGAGTCCGTCAAGCCAAGCATAGAAATTCGACTTCGCTACACCGAAATCGGTCATCGTACTCAATGTGCTCTTTGTGTTTATGTCTGTGTATGCCAATCGGAAAGTATCGGACTGGGTCACGAATGCACCGCTGAGACCTGTTTTGGCAGCCAAAATACGAGAAGAATGGTATTTAACCCAGTTCGCTACATTTTGTCTTTCAGCGTCAAGACTGCAAGGATCAGTGTTGCAGTCTGTGCGTGCTCCACCATGAAGGCCTAAAGGGTTCACTTTATTTGTTGAAACATTATCTTTGGCAAAAGCAGTAGTTCGAATCTCATACTTTGAGTAGTTGGCTAAATTACTTATCTGCGCTGAAGCCGTAAACGCAGTGACATCGACTCCATTTTTGGGCAGATACAAGGTCAATGTCGAATTAATCAAAGGCGCAGAGGATTGCTGAACTCCCCCTACGTACCCTGGGGCATAGGTCTTTTTCGGATTGTAAAAAAGGTTGTTGTTGACCGGGGATGTCTGGCGTGGATCTGCTGTTGATAGGCAGCCTTGGGTTAGTCCCGGGATTTGATCGGCGCGCAGCCCATCTTTGAGCAAGGCATCGTTGACATGCTTGGCATAAACGCACTCCCAGGCCATGGACCCTGATGTATCAAGGACAACAGCGATGTTAGGTCTGACGTTTACCGTCTTTGATAGCAAGGGTGACTGAGCTACCTCTGCATGAACACCAAAGCCAATGTTGCCTGCGACAAAGAATAAAACAAAAATAAAATTTTTCATATTAGCGCCTGCTATTTATTCATTTCATAGTGACAATGGACTGAAGCCATACTTCCGTGCCCTTCGGAGGATTGCCATCTTTCGCACCAACTTCAGGGCCAAAACCTCTTGCAGTAGTGACGAAAACTTTTGTATCAGCCACTGCGAGATACTGCGCCATGCATTCAGGTTGTCTTTTGAAGTAAATCATATTTTTGCCGTCGTCACTGAGCGCCTTAAACTCCACTGGTTTAAGATTTCCTGTTCCTACAAAAGCGTTCACACCTGCATCTATCGCATCCCAGTTTGACATGGATTCCCAAGTGTAGGTAAGGGGCGCTCCAACTGGAGCTGCCTGAGGTAAAAAGCCTTTAGTTCCATCTAGGGCATTTAGTTGTACTTGTCCTTCGCAAAAACGAAGCGCCCCCTCTGCTGCCTGTTGTGCTAAGGACCTCAATCTTGTTTGATTTGATATCTGCTCACTAGACGATGCGCCTCTTATAGACATACTAGAGACGATAGAGGTAACCAACAATAGTATCAGTACGATTATCAATACTACACCCTGTTCGTTTTTAACAGTATTGATGCGAATGGGTCGGCTACTTATCGACATAACCCACTCCATGGTTTCTCAAAAGCACGGTCGTACGGTAAGCTCGTCGAAGCACTCCGTCATTGATATCTACTGAGTCACCAGCACAATTGATGTAGTTTGGCTTTGCATTAGAAGAGAGCAATCCGTTAAGAATTTTTTCTTCGCTCCTTACTACCACGCAAATTCGAGCCGCAAGTACTTTATTCCAGCGCTGAACTCCGGTGTATCCCGCTAAATCCGCCACTGGGGCATTGAGCTGAGTTGCGGTTAAGTAACCCATTGGAGTAGAGCTGATCGCTTTTGATGGGTCTGAAACCGCAAAGCTCATGTTTATTGATTCAATATTATCAACAAGTGTTTGATTTTGAGTAAGGTCTCCCGATCCTCTGCAAGTTAATCCCTTGCCATTTGATGCTAATCGTGCCTGCACTATAAAATATGTCCCGGAGCTAGTTATACCGTTGCCTATACAGTCCATTAGCTTGGCAGGAGCAGCATTAGTCATTTTTCCCGCATAGCTATCAGCTTCATAAGCTATTGCAATTTCCATATTGGTGCCTGCGTTGTTGCACTGCAATCCTGATATCAATGGGGTAGTTGAATCCTTAAATCCAGTGTCACATGCAAAGAGGTTCCATCCATTTTGACCCAAGTCATTTACCAGACCAGCGCTACGTAAAGGGTTATAACCGGCCTTTCGTATTTCCTGTGACAAGATTTCTAGCGCCATTTGTGCGTCTTCATTCATTCTTCCTTGAGCCTGTGCTGTGTTGCTGGCTAAGTTGGTTGATAGGAAAGAAATCACTACTACGGTGATCACCACAATACCTAAAGCTATGGCTACCAAAAGCTCGATTAAGGTGAAGCCTAATTGATACTTTGGTGTCATTCTGTACAGATTAGTCATAGCTGTACTTTCATGTAAAAGCATCGAGGTAGCGGATCTATTTTTTTTGCATTCTCTGAGCAGCTATCTGTGTTGATTTCTGTGGACGTTACGGTTCCACTCTTGGTCAGGTTCAAGACACTAGCTTCTTCCCATACGATCCATAGATCCGCTTGGCTAGTACTGCCACCAGGACGGGATAGTTCAACTCCTCCCGAAGGCAACTGGTTGCGCACTAGTTTGAGGAAATCAGCCAAATCTGCAGCAGCTACAACATCAGTTGTATTACATGCTGGATAGGCGCAATTAGCTGCAGCGGGCAGAGCAGCGTCCGTTAACTTTGAAACGTCATATTTGCCTGCTGCAAAGGCGGTTTGATTCAGTCGAATTAACTCGGCCAATTCATTTGCCAACATACTGCCTATTGCTCGATTTGCTGCATTCTTTTGAGCCGCCAGCGAATAAGCCTGCATGCCTGCCATGGCTAGGAGACCGAAAGACACTAGGAGTATGGAGACCAAAATTTCAATAAGTGTGGTGCCCGATTGATTAGATCGGATCGAAAACTTTAAAGATCGTTTCAACATGGACTTTCACCTTTGATCCAGCGAGTACGGCCAACAGAGTTCATGCATATCGTCCGAGCGAAATTGGTATCTCCTGCTAATGATCCCGATGGATGTATCAGCCACCGGGCTTGTTGGCCAATGGCACGACCTGTACCGTCAAAGGTGAGTGCATTCGCAGTGGCAACTGCACTTATGGTGTTTGCTCCGACTGCAAAGAAATTACTCAAACCATTTAGTGCCTCTTGTGCTCTGACGACTCTGTCCGTTGCGGCATTAAATGTGCCGTTGCCATTGTCATCGATGAAAACAACCCAGCCCTCTTGCCATCCGCCAACTGCTACGCCATCACCTCCTGAACAAACAGGGACAGCCGCAGCCGGCGAGTTGCTACGGCACATGGTTACACTTTTACCTTGTCTCAAAGCTTCGCCTCGCGCGAAATTAGCGTCTGCGATGAAATTGTTCATCGCCTTCGAAACATTCGCCTTGGCGACAATCGATGCAAACTCTGGCACTGCCAAAGATGCGAGGACAGCAATGATGGCTACCACCACTATGAGTTCCAAGAGTGTGAAACCCGCGTTTGGTCTACGATTTGGTGAAGAGGAAAAAAACGTGCCGCTCATGGTAGTAGCGTGCCGCGATAGATTGCAAACCTCAAGCCAATCGCGACAATTGGCGACTGTTTAACGACAGGCGGTTGGGTTCCAGTTTTATTTGCTCACCTCATCCACCAGCGTCTTGAATTCATCAATGTCTTCGAAGCTGCGATAGACGCTGGCAAAGCGCACGTAGGCCACCTTGTCCAGTTTTTTGAGTTCGCGCATCACCAGCTCGCCGATGCGGGTGCTCTGGACTTCGCGCAGGCCCAGATTCAGGAGTTTCTCTTCGATGCGCTCGATCGCGCTGTCGATCTGTTCGGTGCTCACTGGCCTTTTGCGCAGGGCCAAGTTCATCGAGGCCAGTAGTTTGGCGCGCTCGAATTCGATACGACGGCCATCTTTCTTGACGATGGCCGGAAAGTTGACGTCCGGCCGCTCGTAGGTGGTAAACCGTTTGTCGCAAGAGCCGCATTGGCGCCTGCGGCGGATGAAGTCCCCGTCTTCAGAAATTCGTGTTTCCACCACTTGGGTTTCGGAATGACTGCAGAAGGGGCACTTCATCGTGTGTTGGCCTTGCTTACTTGTAAACCGGGAAGCGTGAGGTCAGGGCGTGGACTTTGGCGCGAACGGCCGCAATGTTGGCCTCGTCGCGTGGGTTGTCGAGCACATCGGCAATCAGATGGGCCGTGGCCCGGGCTTCTTCGTCCTTGAAACCGCGTGTGGTCATGGCCGGAGTGCCCACCCGGATACCGCTGGTCACCATGGGCTTCTCTGGGTCGTTGGGGATGGCATTCTTGTTGATCGTCATGTGGGCAGCGCCCAACACTGCTTCCGCTTCCTTGCCGGTAATGCCTTTGGAGCGCAGGTCCACCAACATCACATGGCTTTCCGTACCGCCGCTGACGATACGCAGGCCGCGTGCTGTCAAGGTTTCTGCCACGATCTTGGCATTGCGCACCACTTGGGCTTGGTAGGCCTTGAACTCGGGGGTGAGCGCTTCCTTGAAAGCCACAGCCTTAGCCGCAATCACATGCATCAAGGGACCACCTTGCAGACCGGGGAAGATCGCGCTGTTGATGGCTTTCTCGTGCTCAGCCTTCATCAGGATGATGCCGCCGCGGGGGCCGCGCAGGCTCTTGTGGGTGGTGGAGGTCACCACGTCTGCGTGAGGCACGGGGTTGGGGTACACGCCTGCAGCGATCAGACCGGCGTAGTGGGCCATATCCACCATGAAGATGGCGCCCACGTCTTTTGCCACTTTGGCAAAACGTGCAAAGTCAATCGCCAAAGAGTAGGCCGAGGCGCCTGCAATGATCAGCTTGGGCTTGGTTTCATGGGCCTTGCGCTCCATGGCTTCGTAGTCGATGGCTTCATTGGCGTCCAAACCGTAGGACACGACGTTGAACCACTTACCGCTCATGTTCAGAGGCATTCCGTGGGTCAAGTGTCCGCCTTCAGCCAAGCTCATACCCATGATGGTGTCGCCGGGCTTCAAAAAGGCGAGGAAAACGGCTTCGTTAGCAGAAGCGCCGCAATGGGGTTGCACGTTGGCAGCATCTGCGCCAAAGATTTGCTTGATGCGATCGATGGCCAGTTGTTCGGCTACATCGACGTGCTCGCAGCCACCGTAGTAGCGACGGCCGGGGTAGCCTTCGGCGTATTTGTTGGTCAGCTGGCTGCCTTGGGCGGCCATGACGGCAGGCGAGGCGTAGTTTTCGCTAGCGATCAGCTCGATATGGTGTTCCTGGCGAGCGTTTTCGGCCAGGATGGCGGTCCAGAGTTCGGGGTCGGCTTGTTCAACAAGAATGTTGCGGTCGTACATGGCAGTCCTTTGAGGAGATCGGGCCTGTGGGTCAATGGTGACAACAGGGCTGCCCAGGCGAACGGCTGATCGCACAAACCGCGCAGGTCATGCGGCACGCTTCCCAGTGGTGTCCCACGTCAGCAACCGGCTTCCTGAGGAAGACGGCGCCTATCGCCAGTCGCGTGCGGGTGAGAGTTTAACCGACTCGGGGCTACCCCGCGTCCGGTCAGGAAGGTTGACTCAACACTGCCACATTCTCAACGGAGGGTGGAGCGGAAGGTTCAACTACGGGCGTTACTACCGTCGGGTTAGGCTGGATGCTCTGGATGGGTTTGCCAGACACCACACTTTGCAAGCGCGCGTACTCGGCCAAGACTTTGGCTGTGTAGCCGCCATCCGACTCCATGTTGCCGGCCCCCACATAAAGCTTGAGGCCACCCTCGACTGAGCCAGCGCGAGTGATGCACTCTTTCAAAACCTTGGCGCCAACCCGCAAATTGGAAACAGGATCGAACGCTGCCAACTTGCCGCCATAGCCCTCGTATTTTTCACTGTGTACTTTGGTCATGACCTGCATCAGGCCTTGGGCGCCCACATGGCTTTGTGCAAAGGGGTTGAAGCCCGACTCCACCGCCATGACCGCCAAGATCAAAGTGGGGTCCACCTTGGCGCGTCGCCCTGTTTCAAAGGCTTCTGCCACCAGTGCACTCAGGGGTTCCGGTGCGACGCCGTACTTTTTGCTTAACCAAAAGGCCACCGCTGCCTGCTGTTTGGGGAGTTCCTGGGGGTTGGTGGCTGTTGCTCGCTCGATAGCCTCAGGCTCCAGGTTAACGCTGGTTGTTGGCGCGTGGCGGTCTTGGAGCCAGCCCATCAGGCGGACTTCACTCTCGGTACGAATGTCAGGGTGTGCAACCAAGGTGATGATTGCGAACATGACGGCTAAGCCAAGAAGTGCAAAACCGTTGTGTGTGATTTCAAAAAAACCTTGGGCGATGTCGTTCGCAACAGTGCGAATGCCTTTGGTGATGCGGGTAGTCGCTGTCATAGCTCTTCCTTCTTTGGCGGGGGAGGCCAGCCAGGTTTGCCAAGTCGGCATGTCCTTGCAGGTCCCCTCGTTTGGGTTGGTACGCTATCAATATCCTGCGGCGTCGTCTCGACATGTGCAGCGATTTGAATATGCCGGGTTCGGCAGCGGGGCGGGTAATCCCTAGGCGGGATCTGAATTGGGCGGATTCTATGGGTGCTTTATATGCCAAGTCAACCATATCAATCTTATTTGATATGGTTGACAGATTCTAAAAGACCGATTTTTCACCGTTTTTTTACTTGGCGCGACCTTGGGGCAGGGTACTTGCAACGCGAGTCAAAAGCTACAGAAGCCCCTTTGTGTTTTCACTCGGTGTCTGCTTGCGGCTTGGCACGATCTGCCAAGGTGCGGTGCCGCCAGTCGTCGGTTCTTGCGGGTGTCGCATTGAGACGCACAGGGCCCTAAGTAACCCTCTATATATAGAGTGCCCATGCCTGCGAGGCACTTACTCCGAGGAGAGGGCAGGTCGTTCGGATGCTGCTCTCATGCGTCTGCCTTTTTTCGTGGCAAAAACGCAAGCTTGGAGCACGCTCTTCGGTAAACAACTGAGGTGTAAAACACGCTGCCATCGAGGCGTCGCGCTTCAGCTTTTTTGGACTCTGCATGCAATGCGCCAAAAACAATGCGGATTGTGTTGAAAACGCAGCGAAAATACGAGGTTGCTTATTTCATACCCACTTTACTCTGAGCTCGCTGTGACGTCGAACCAATCTGCTAAAAACACTGATATCGCCTCTCTGGACCGTCTGACTGGCGGAGCCTTTACCGCTGCCACTGCGGGGGAGCGTGCGTCCCGCATTCGTGACTGGTTGTTGACCCAACCGAGCCACGAACAGTTGGCGGACGTCTTCAAAGAGCTCAGCGTGAAAGACAAGGGCGCCGCCAAATTGGTGCGAGAAAAGCTCGATGAGGCCCGTCGTGCCAAAGGTCAGGAAGCACTGGGTGCTGAATGGTCTGCCAAAGCGCAAGCCCTGATAGACACTGCCAAACTCAATATTGCAGACGCCCTTGCCTGGCAACGTGATGCCGCCAAAGCGGGAGCACCGTTGAGTAAAGAGCCATTGCTCACCCTGAAGGGGCAGCTCTCTGAGCGTGTGAAAGGGATTGAAGACCTGCAACACCAAGTGCAAGTCCAGCGCGAAGCGGCCGTATTGCTGGCCCAGCGTATTGAGGTGCTGTCCACCAAAGCATTGGCAGATGCACAAACGGCAGTCGATGCCCTGCGCACCGATGTGCAGCACTGGCAGAGCCAAGCTGAAACCTTGGTTTCCAACAGCAACTGGGTGAGTGTGGATGCCAAGTTCCCGGCTCTGTTGGACGCGTCCAAAGGCCAGTTGCTGGTGGTGTGGGATGCGTTCCAGGCCGCATTGGCACTCGCCCTGACAGCTGCCCAAGATGCTGCGGCACCTTTGCCTCCCGTGCCGGTGTGGGCCGACGAGATCCGTGCGTTGCGCGGCGTGCCGGCAGAGGTGGCCCCCAAGGTTTCCAAGCCCAAGGTAGACCCCGAGTTGCGCGCACAGGCCCAAGCAGCGGTCAAGGCAGCGTTGGCCACCGTTGAGCAAGAAGTGGGCGAAGGCCATGGCAAAGCCAGCGCCGGTGCTGCAGCAGGCCTGCGCAATGCCCTGAAAGAATTCGGCAAGCTGATTGATGCCAAGCTTGAAAACCAGGCTCACGCTGCATTGTCGGCCGCGGGTGAGTTGGAAGGTTGGCAGCGCTGGCGTGCAGACCAGATCCGTGAGGAGCTGGTGGGCAAGGCTGAAGGCCTGCTCAAACGCCCTGATGGCCAGGCGATCGGCGGCCGCAAGATGCAAGAAACTTTGCGCAGTCTTCGTGACCAATGGAAGCAAACTGACCAAGGCGGTACGCCTAACCATGCGCTTTGGAAGCGTTTTGACGAAGCCTGCAACGAAGCCTACAAAGTGGTGGAGAGCTGGCTGGAGAAGGTAAAGGCGGAGTCTGCCGAACACCGTGCCCAACGCTTGGCGCTTATTGACGAGGTCAAGGCGTGGGCCGCGGCAAACCGAACCGCTTTGGATGACGACTGGAAAGGCTTCAATCGCATCCTGTACCAGTTTTCCGACCGTTGGCGCGAAGCAGGCCATGTGGGCGAAAAAATGTTTGCGGAGCTGCAGCCCTTGTGGAAAGCAGCCTTTGCAGAGGCCGCGGCTCCGCTAGAGGCGGTTCAGGCGCAGAGCCTTGCAGCCCGCCAAGCCATGATTGAAGAGGCCAAGCAGCTCGGTGCCATGCCGGTACTGCGGATCGATGCGGTCAAATCCTTGCAGCAACGCTGGCAAGCCCAGGCCCACGCGATCCCGGTTGATCGCCGCCAAGAGCAAAAGCTGTGGGATGCTTTCCGCAAGCCCATTGACGATGCCTTTAATCGCAAAAGTGCTGACCGTGAAAAAGCAGAAGCTGCCTTGGGTGCGCGTGACCGTGCGGTGCTTGATGCGGCCAAGGCCTTGGAAGCTGCAAACGCTTCTGGCGATGCAACCGCCATCCGTGCGGCCATGACCGCGCTCGACGCTGCGCTGCACGGTCAAGCCCAGGCCCAGGCGGATGTGGCCGCGGCAGGCGCCGGTGAACAGGCAGCACAAGGCTTGGTTCAACAAGAAAATCCGGTGTCTGCCCAGGCAGAATCTGCGCCGGTAGCTATCGAAAATGTAGCAACCGAAGCGGCTGCAGAAGACGGTGACTCTTCGGCCGCTGTGGCGCCTGTGGTCACTCCTAAGCCAGCCCCCAGGCCGGTGGTGGCGGTGCGCGGAGACGACCGTCCCGGAATGAAAAAGGAAACGCCTGCAGATCCCCGCGCATCCAAATTTGGTGACCGCAAAGATGCAGGGCGCGGTGGCCGCGATGGCGGCAAGCCTGGATTTGGTGACCGTGCGCCTCGTCGCGATGACCGCGCCGGCATGGGTGACCGCAACCGTGCGCCTATGAGTAGCGCACCACGTTTGGGTGACACCGCGTTCCGCGCACAACGCGAAGCGATGGAAAACGCCCAATTTGCCCTCAAAAAGCTGGCTGCCCAAGCCCACGGCGAAGCCTTGGTGCAGTTGTTGTCTGCGTGGGAAATGCGCGATGCTGCGTTGTTGCCGACGGCTCAAGACTTGGGTGGCCGTGCCGCGGGTCAGGCCCGTAGTGCGTGGGTGAAGGCTGTCAGTGCCTCGGCTGCTGTGAAGTCTGAGGCGGCTTCGCAACACTTGTTGCGCCTGGAAATGGCAGCGGAGGTGCCGACGCCCGCCGAGCATTTGGATGCCCGACGCGGCATGCAGTTGCAACTGCTGACCCGTCGCAATGACCCCGCGCCAGCGCAAACCTGGGCGGACGATACCGCGCAGGTATTGGCCGCAGCGTACGACGCAACACAAGCGCGCCGTTTGCAAAATGTGTTGAAAGTTCTGTTGAAGCGTTAAACACACAGCTCCGTGCCGCATAGCGCTGCGGCACGGAGCACGCTTTCAATCTGCCTGATCAGCAGGCGTTTTGTGGGGCGAGGCGGGTCCACATGAGCGATCCAGACGTCGGCTGCAGCTCTAGCCTCAGGACCTCAGCTCTGTCAGTCGCTTTTCCCTGGATATGCCAGTCGCTCAGGACCCAGCGTTGTCTCCCGTTTTCCAGTTCGTGGGTAGCGGGTTTATGCGTGTGGCCATGGATGAGATGCGTGGCGTTGGCAGAAGCAAGCGCCTCTTGCGCTACGGTGTGGTCTACATCTGCGTAGCTGGCCACTTCTTTCTTCTTTTCACTCTGCGATCTGATGTCGCTTGCGATGGAGCGGCGTTCCGGTAGTGGACGCTCCAGAAAGTGGGCTTGCCAGTCGGCGGACCTTACGGTGCGTCGAAAGGCCTGGTAATCCACATCATCCACACACCAGGCGTCTCCATGGGTCAACACAATCCGGTGAGATGCGAAAGTCAGCGTAGTAGGGTCGGGCAAGAGTTGGGCTTGCGCTGCGGCCGAGAATTCTTGGCTGAGCAAAAAATCGCGATTTCCGACGATGCAATACACCGGTATCCGCGCTGCGGTGCTGCGGATAGTCGATACACAGGCGGACTCAAAACTCTGGGCATCCGTCAGGGTGTCATCGCCCACCCAGACTTCGAACAAATCGCCGAGTATGAAGAGTGCGTCTGCCTTGGTGTCTCGCATATAGCGGGCCCAAACTGCGTGTGTTTGGGGCTCGCTGGAGTGCAGGTGGAGATCCGAGATGAAATCCACCCGCCGCCAGTGGGGCTGTGCAATCAGTTCCACCGGCATTGTTCCATTTACAGCGCTACGGCTTTTTCGATGATCACGTCTTCTTTGGGCACGTCATCATGGAAGCCTTTTTTGCCGGTTTTGACAGCCTTGATTTTGTCAACCACTTCAGAGCCGGCGATCACTTTGCCGAACACCGCGTAGCCCCAACCTTGCATGCTGGGTGCGGTGTGGTTCAAGAAGCCGTTATCAGCGACGTTGATAAAGAACTGTGCAGTCGCAGAGTGCGGGTCGCCCGTGCGCGCCATGGCCAGGGTATAAGTCGAATTTTTCAAGCCATTGTTGGCTTCATTTTCGATAGGAGCGTCGGTTGGCTTCTGGGCCATTCCGGGCTCCATGCCGCCGCCCTGGATCATGAAGCCCGGAATCACGCGGTGGAAAATCGTGTTGTTGTAGTGGCCTTTGTTCACATACGCCAAAAAGTTGGCGCTGGACTTGGGGGCTTTCTCTTGGTCCAGCTCGATGGTGATAACGCCGTAGCCGGTGATGTGGAGTTCGACTTGAGGATTGCTCATGATTTAAGGGGCCAAAGTGGCCGAGTTGATAACGACGGGGGTTTGTGGCACATCTTGGTACATGCCTGCATTGGTGGTCGGAACACCACGAATTTTGTCAATCACATCCATGCCCTGGACGACTTTGCCGAAAACAGCATAGCCATGGCCATCAGGGCGAGGTGCATTCAGGTTTTGATTGTCCACCACATTGATAAAGAACTGCGCGGTCGCGCTTTGCGGGTTAGCAGTGCGCGCCATCGCGATAGTTCCCCGGTCATTCTTCAAACCGTTGTTTGCTTCGAGGGGAATCGGGTCCCGGGTCGTTTTTTGCTGCATATTGGGCGTGAAGCCGCCGCCTTGCACCATGAAATTGGGGATGACGCGGTGAAAGACCGTGCCGTTGTAGTGCTTGTCTTTCACATACCGCAGAAAATTCTCGACCGTCTTGGGTGACTTGTCTGGATAGACCTCCACCGTGAAATTGCCCTGGGTCGTTTGAAATAAGACTTTAGGGGCAAGGTTCTGCGCCACAGCTGCTTGTTGCAAGAGCAGGGCGGTGCAAACGGTCAGGGCCTTGATTCCTTGTTGAATCCACATGTGCATCAAAGTACTCCTTCGTAAAAAATTTTCCATTGGCCATTCTGATAGGTCCAGTACTGTCGCTTTGTCCAGCCGATACGGGATCCCTCGGCCACCTCTCCGAAGGTGGTCACCATGGTCTCATTGCTGTCAATCCAGTGCAGGTAAGAAACATCCTTCAGCTGGATCGTTCTCCCCTTGATTTTTTCCATTTCTCCGCGCAACAAAGGAGTCCATTGCTGGAGCGTTTTCCCGTTGCTGTTGAAGTCTGGGGTGTAGAAGCTCAGCACCTGCTGTACATTGCCGCCGGTTTTCGCATTGCGCCAGGCGAGGAGGGCACCTTCGAATCCCTTTGCCGCATTTTTTGCATTTACTGCTGGCACCCATTGCAGTTGCGGTGCTATGACGACGGGCGTCGCCCGAATCGCCACTGTTTTGATGATGCGCTCCAAGTCCGGATTTGCCAAGACGATGCAGCCATCGGTTGCGAGGGGGGCACGGGCGTATTGGGTCGGCGGAGTTCCATGCAGCCAAATGCCACTGCCGGTTTTCCCGCGCTTCGCATCCAAAACATTCGGGTAGTTGATGGGGAGGGCACCAGAGCCGTAAAAGTCTTTGAGTGTCTTGGGGTCCAAATTGCTGGTGATGTAGTACACGCCCAGCGGCGTTCTCTGGTCACCCTCTACCGCCTTGGAGATTCCCGCTTTCCCGACGGAAATGTAATAGTCCGCAACCAGCGTCAAGCCGTTTCCTGAATTCTCAAACAAGTACAGGCGAGACCGGGAGGCATCGACTGCAATCGCGTGGCGCGTGGTCGGGGCGAGTTGCAGAAACTGCGCAGGAACCATGCCTGCCGGTGGCCGCTCTTTGAGGGCCTTCACCCGTTTATTGGATTCTTCACGGAGTTCCTTGAGCGCTTCGCTGGCGCCTTGTGCCATCGCAGGTGGAACGTCTCCTAGCGTGGTCACCTGCCGGACCCGTGACGCCAGCAGGTCTCCGTAGACCAGTTGTGCCAGCTGGAAGGTGGGGAAGTCGGCCGCGAGGCGCTCTGCTTTCAGCAGCGCTGACCGGTTTTCACCCCGCCCGATGAGGCTGTAGACCTCAATCAACCGTGCTTCTGCCGCGCCAGAGTCACCCTTTGCAAGGCTGTTCGACGCTGCATTGACTGCCGGTTTTTGAGACGGAATAGTCTCGCGCGCACTCGCCGAAGCATCGTCGGGGTTCAAACCCAGCCCTGCAGCCAACACCAGGAGGTTCAAAAGAAGGGCGCGGGTAGGAGGCACATTGGATTTCAATGTGCGCAAAGGGCGATCGAACACGTTCCGACAGTGCTCCGCCGCCTCAGTTGCCAACAGATTCGCGAACAATCAGCCAGCGATCCCCTGTTTTGGTGAGCTCCAGAACTTTCCGGCTGGACACTGCCAGCTCGTTGGCTTTGTAGTCTTGACGAAATTTCGCAGTCGCCTTCGAGCCGTTGACAGTGATATTGAGGTTGCTGACTGCCACGGAGATCTTTGACTTTCCGGTAATGCGTTGGCGACGCTCTTCTTCCCAAGCAGACCGCTTCATACCACCTGGTGTATCAAAGTCCCGTCCGTAGGCTGAAAAGTAGCCTTTCATATCGCGGGCAGCCCATGCTTTCGCCCAGTTGCGCACGGCAGTCTCCACGTCTTTGCGGGCATCGGAGCCAGATGCGGGTTCAGCCTTGGGTTGGGCTGCAGGGGCAACCGCTGCTGTAGGCGATTGCGCCGGTGTCGAGGTAGAGGCCGGCACAGCGGGCGCTGCAGGCTTGCTGGCCACTGGCTCCGGCGCGGGCTTTGCCGGCGCTGCCACAGGCGGCGGCACCACGGGTGTTGGCGCAGACAGTGTTGACGCCGGACGCTGACCTTTCGCGGTGGCCGGATTAAACAGTTCACGGATCAGAGCGAGCTTTGGCGGCACTGCGGTGTTGTTCGCATCGAGTTGCAATGCTTTTCCGTAGGCTTGGCTGGCCAACTTGGCATAGACATCGCCCAAGTTTTCGTGGGCCGTGGTGTAGCTGGGGTTGGTGCGTATCGCCATTTCAAGGGCCGTGCGCGCCTTGTCAAATTGGCTCTGGCCGGCGTACAAGACCGCCAGGTTGTTGTACGGCTCCGGTAGCTCGGGATAGTCTTCGGTCAACCGGGTGAAGGTCGCAATCGCCTCGGTGTTTTTGCCGGAATCACGCTGGATCACACCCTTCAGGAAACGCATTTGCGGATCACGGGGCTTGGCTGCAAGGTATTGGTCCGCCTTGGCCATGGCCTCCGGGAGCTTTCCATTGCGCACCAGCTGCGCAACATCCGCGTAGTCGTCGGCGTGGGCCACTCCAAACGACAAAGTGGCGGCCAGAGCAACCCAGCGGATTGCGGAAAAAAGCGGAGATGGGGCTTGCTTCATAGTGCCTTTGAAAACTTGCTCGGTGAGTCGCCCTCGGCGCAGGGCTTTATACTGCGGGCATTGTAGCCGAGGGGTTAGCGTGCAGCCCTGAGGACATCTCCCCCCGATTTGATTGTTTGCGAGCCCACTTTGCGTCTTTTTGTGACGTAGCGGGCTCGTTGTTTTTGTGTTCAGGTTTTTGATACCCATGAGTTTGCGCATTTTCAACACGCTTACGCGTTCGTTGCAACCCTTCACTCCTCTTGAGCCCGGTCACGTGCGCATGTATGTCTGTGGCATGACGATCTATGACCTGTGCCATATCGGCCACGCGCGGATGATGATGGCTTTTGACGTGGTTCAGCGGTGGCTGAAGGCCAGCGATTTGAAGGTGACGTATGTGCGAAACATCACCGATATCGATGACAAGATCATCCGGCGTGCTCTGGAGCGCGGCATCACAATCCGCCAGTTGACCGATGAAATGATCGAAGCCATGCATGCCGATATCGGTGCGCTGCGCATCGAGGCGCCTTCGGTGGAGCCGCGCGCCACTGAATATGTGCCGCAAATGCTGTCGCTGATTGGCGAGCTGGAGGCCAAGGGCCTGGCTTACCGCTCAGGCAATGGCGACATGAATTACTCCGTCCGCAAGTTTGAAGGCTACGGAAAGCTGTCCGGCAAGTCTTTGGATGAACTGCGCGCCGGCGAGCGGGTGGCGGTTCAAGACGGAAAAGAAGACCCCCTGGACTTTGTGCTCTGGAAATCTGCCAAACCCGAGGAGCCACCTGAGGCGAAATGGGAGAGTACTTTTGGTACAGGCCGACCCGGCTGGCATATTGAATGCTCGGCCATGAGCTGCGCCACCTTGGGCAAGACCTTTGACATTCACGGTGGCGGCGCGGACTTGCAGTTCCCCCACCACGAAAATGAAATTGCCCAAAGCGAAGGCGCCCACGGACAGCCGCTGGCGCAGTTTTGGATGCACAACGGCTTTGTGCGGGTCGACAACGAAAAAATGAGCAAGTCGCTCGGAAATTTCTTCACCATCCGAGACGTCCTGAAGCAATACGACGCTGAAACCGTTCGCTTTTTCATCGTGCGGGCCCACTACCGCAGTGCCCTGAACTACAGCGATGCGCATCTGGATGATGCCCGCCAGGCACTCAAGCGCCTCTACACCGCGCTGACGGTCGCTGCACCGTTGGACGTGGCCATTGATTGGGCCAATCCCTTCGCGGCCCGTTTCAAGGCTGCGATGGACGAGGATTTCGGGACTCCTGAAGCCATTGCCGTGCTTTTCGACCTGGCGGGCGAGGTCAACCGCACACGCTCGGTGGAAAGTGCTTCGCTCCTCAAGGCCTTGGGCGGCTGTATCGGCCTGCTGCAAGCGGACGCCAAAGCGTACTTGCAATCCGGAGCAGGGCTGGACGAAGCGACCATTGCGCAGCGAATCGCCGAGCGCGCCGCGGCTAAAGCCGCCAAGGACTTTGCGTTGGCAGACACGATCCGCAAGGAACTGCTCGCCCAGGGCATTGTGCTGAAGGACTCCGCCGCAGGGACGACTTGGGAGGCGGCAGAGTAATGGCGGTTGCAATTCCTGCGACTGCCGAAGCAGTCATCACCCCCTATTTTTGGGAAGAGGCTTGCAAACACCTGATGAAAAAGGATCGGGTTATGAAGCGCCTGATTCCGCAGTTCGGGGATGCGTGCCTCCAAACCCGGGGCGACGCCTTTGTGACCTTGGCGCGCAGCATCATCGGTCAGCAGATCTCGGTGAAAGCCGCCCAAACCGTGTGGGACCGATTTAGCCTGCTGCCCAAGAAGCTCACGCCCGCCAATGTCCTGAAGCTCAAGGTGGATGACATGCGGGCCGCCGGCCTCAGTGCCCGCAAGGTCGAATATCTGGTGGATCTGGCTTTGCACTTTGACAATGGTGCCTTGCACGTCAAAGATTGGGACAGCATGGACGATGAGGAAATCATCGCGGAGTTGGTATCCATACGCGGCATAGGCCGCTGGACGGCAGAGATGTTCATGATTTTTCACCTCATGCGTCCGAATGTGCTGCCGTTGGATGACGCCGGTTTGATCACTGGCATCAGCCAGAACTATTTTTCGGGTGATGTGGTGAGCCGCAGTGATGCACGCGAAGTCGCGGCAGCCTGGGCGCCATATTGCAGTGTTGCAACTTGGTATATTTGGCGGTCTCTCGACCCCTTACCGGTCGCGTACTAACGGGTGGGGCGCTTGGGCGCCCGTACCGCAAGAAGGAGAAAAACGTTGGCAAAAAAGACTTTCCTCGATTTCGAGCAGCCCATTGCGGAGCTCGAAGGCAAGATTGAAGAGTTGCGCTACGTGCAAAACGAGTCCGCGGTCGATATTTCTGCGGAAATTGACCAGCTGAGCAAAAAAAGCCAGCAGCTGACCAAAGACATTTACAGTGACCTGACCCCTTGGCAGATCACCAAAATCGCTCGCCATGCAGAGCGCCCCTACACCCTGGACTATGTGGGCGAAATCTTCACCCACTTCGTGGAGCTCCATGGTGACCGCCATTTCGCAGACGATCTGAGTATCGTGGGTGGCTTGGCCCGGTTCAATGGCACGCCATGTATGGTGGTCGGCCAACAAAAAGGGCGTGACACCAAAGAGCGCGGCTTGCGCAACTTCGGGATGAGCAAGCCCGAGGGCTACCGCAAAGCTTTGCGCCTCATGAAGCTGGCGGAAAAATTCAAACTCCCGGTCTTCACCTTCGTCGACACACCTGGTGCCTATCCGGGCATTGATGCCGAGGAGCGCGGACAGTCCGAAGCGATTGGCCGCAACATTTTTGAAATGGCGCAGCTCGAGGTCCCGATCATCACGACCATCATCGGCGAGGGCGGTTCAGGCGGTGCACTGGCGATTTCGGTGGCCGACCAGGTCATCATGCTGCAGTACTCGGTGTACTCGGTGATCAGCCCTGAGGGATGTGCCTCGATCCTCTGGAAAACCTCTGAAAAAGCGCAAGAGGCCGCTGACGCATTGGGCATCACAGCCCATCGCCTCAAGGCATTGGGCTTGGTGGACAAAATTGTGAATGAACCGGTGGGCGGCGCTCACCGCGATACCAAGCAGGCAGCCGCTTTCTTGAAGCGGGCGCTGGCAGATGCGTACCGCCAAATCAGTGACTTGAAGGTCAAAGAGCTGCTGGATCGCCGTTACGAGCGTCTCCAGAGCTACGGCCGTTTCACCGACACCAAGGCCACTGGGAAGTAAATGCCTGGCCGTGTTGCATGACACAGTCGCTTGAACACGCAATGCGGGCCTTCGGGCCCGCATTGCCTTTGGGGGTAGCCTACAGCGGCGGCGCAGATTCCACGGCGCTGCTGTTGGCGTGTGTAGCACGGTGGCCCGGGCAGGTGGTCGCAATTCATGTGAATCATGGACTGCAATGTGCAGCACAAGAATTTGAGCAGCATTGCCGAGAAACCTGTGCGCGCCTCGCTGTGCCTTTGCACATTGTGAAGGTAGCTGCTCAACCGGCGCCGGGTCAAAGTCCTGAAGATGCTGCCCGCATCGCCCGGTACAAGGCTTTTGAGGCTCTAGCCAGCACCAGGAGTGCGGGAGATGCTATTCAATCGATAGCACTGGCCCAGCACGCGGACGACCAGGTCGAGACCATGCTGCTGGCGCTGAGTCGCGGGGCGGGTATGGCAGGCCTCAGTGGAATGCCGGCCCACTGGCAGCGGGGCGGTTTGCATTTTCACAGGCCGTTGCTTCAGGTGGCCGGCAAGACACTGCGCGCATGGCTGGCGCAGCAAGGCGAATCATTTGTAGATGACCCCACCAACGCGGATGTCCGTTACACCCGCAACCACATCCGGGCCCAAGTGATGCCGGCACTGGAGACGGTGTTTCCGCAGTTCCGCGACACCTTCACCCGCAGTGCGCGACACGCTGCGCAAGCGAACACGCTTTTGGAGGAGCTGGCATCTGACGATTGGACCCAAGTTGCGTACGCCGAGATGCAATTGCCGCTGATCCGGCCTTTGCAAGCGATGTCTGCTGCGCGCCAAGCCAATGTCATTCGCCATTGGCTTAAAACGCGGTATGGCGAGATACCGCAAGCGGCACAGCTATCTGAGCTGCTGCGGCAGATCAAGGCCTGCACCACGCGAGGCCATCGCATTCATTTGAAGGTCGGCTCTGGCCACGTCCAGCGGCGGGGAAGCATGTTGGTCTGGTTGAAAGAGATTGAATAGGTGCTTGTGCGCCGATGAAATGTGGCTCTCAGGCAAGCTTTTGTGATGAAGGTACGCGAGTTTGGGAAAAAGCGCCCAGACTCATGCGATAATTCTGGCTGCTAGGAAACGTGACCGAGTGGCCGAAGGTGCTCCCCTGCTAAGGGAGTATGGGGTGTAGAGCCTCATCGAGGGTTCGAATCCCTCCGTTTCCGCCAATAATGAAAAAAGCCCATGTCAATCATGGGCTTTTTTTTGCCCAAAACTCCGGATGGCAGGAGGCAGTCACCATGCGCATTATTTTTCTGGACTTCGATGGCGTACTCCACCAAGCGACAGAGATCGTCGATTGGCCGACCTCCGGGCTCAGCCTCAGTGAGTTTTCAGAACGCTTGCAGCTGTTTTATTGGGCGCCGCATCTGGCCGGTCTCTTGGAAGCGCACCCTGAGGTGCAAGTCATCATCCACTCCACCTGGCGCAAGCAGTGCTCTGTGGAGCAAATGCAGGCCTTGTTGGGCCCACTGGGCCCGCGTGTGTTGGGAATGACCCACCGTGGGTTGTTGCGGGTGGAGTCAATAGCTGACGCCATCAAACGCCACGATATTCAGGACTACCTTATCCTGGACGATGACGCAGGCGCGTTTCCAGAAGGCACGACCGGTTTGGTCCTGTGTGACCCTCTCGCCGGTGTTTCAGATTCTCACACTTTGGCGCGTATCGAAGCTTGGTTGAAACGCGCATAGCGCTTCTCCGGCAGCGATGCCGGCACTCAGCCGGGGTTTTGCCGGCTACTGTTAAAAGGTGATGCCTGCCGGGTTAGAGGGGGAGGGCGCGGTTGGTCTTGGCGCTACTTCCGGCTCCACAGGCGGCTTGGCCGCTTCAGGCGCTTTCGCAGGGGCCGCTTTTTGGATGCTCACCAAAGGCGTGGCTGCCGGATAGCGATAGGTTTTTGGCAGGATAGAGTCTTTCGGATAGCCTGCCGCATCCAGATATTGCACCCATTCCGCGTCTGAATAGCCTTTGAGTTTTTGCCCACCGATGGTGGCAAACGGCAACGTGGATTCGCCGGAGAGCCGTTGCAACGCCTCGTTGTCTTCCGCGTTGGAAATGGTTTTTTCGTTGAAGGGAACACCGCGGGACTTCAGCAAGGTGCGGCCGGAGTCGCATGGGGCGCATTGGGCAGAGGTGTACAACGTAACAGGAAATCTGGCCACGATCTGGCGCAGCTCATACGGCAGGCCTGCGGTGCCAGCCGCTCCCCCTGCATTGGCCGCTTGTACATTTGCACCACCTGCCGCCTGTGCTGCGCTGGGCGGCTTGTCGGAGAAAGTCACCTTGCCATCCGGCCCCACAATTTTGTACACCCCCTGTGCCTGCGCCAGTCCGGTCAAGGAGACGGCGATCAATCCGATGGCGATGGTGGTTCGAGTCTGCATGATCGTAGGGGACATCAAAAGGTGTAAAAACTGAAAAAGGCAATAGGGGAACGGCGTTTACTGTACGGACATTCCTTGGTGCCGCAACAGCGCATCGATGGACGGCTCCCGCCCCCGGAATGCTTTGAAGGACTCCATGGCCGGGCGACTTCCGCCGGCTTCCAGGATCGCGGTGCGGTAGCGCTCGCCGGTTTTGGGATCGGCTGTTCCATCCTCGGCAGCGGTTTCCTCAAAAGCCGCATAGGCATCTGCGCTGAGCACTTCCGCCCACTTGTAACTGTAATAGCCTGCGGCGTATCCGCCCGCGAAGATGTGACTGAATGTGTGTGCCGAGCGGCTCCAGCTCGGAGAATGCAGCACGGCGACTTCGGCGCGCACCTGCTGCAGCAAGGGCATGATGTCGTCGCCGGGCGTGTGCTGCGAGTGCAGCAGCATGTCGAACAGTGCGAACTCGATCTGTCGCAGAGTCTGCATGCCACTTTGGTAGTTCTTGGCGGCCAGCATCTTGTCAAACAATGCGTGGGGCAAGGGTTCGCCCGTATCGACATGGGCAGTCATGTGCTGGAGCACATTCCATTCCCAGCAGAAGTTTTCCATGAACTGGCTGGGCAGCTCTACGGCATCCCACTCGACCCCGCTGATGCCCGACACATCGCGCTCGTTCACTTGGGTGAGCATGTGGTGCAGTCCATGGCCGAACTCGTGGAACAGGGTGGTCACGTCGTCATGTGACAGCAAAGCCGGCTTTTTGACGCCATTCACTTCAACACCATCAGCAAAGTTGCAGACCAGGTGGGCCACCGGGGTTTGCAGGGTGCCGGTGTCCGGGCGCAGCCAACGGGTGCGCACATCGTCCATCCAGGCGCCACCGCGCTTGCCGCTGCGGGCGGTCGGGTCCAGGTAAAACTGGCCGATCAGGCTGCGGCCTTGTGGGCCTACGCGCTCCATGCGGTAGAACTGGACGCTGGGATTCCACACCGGTGCGGTGTCGGGGCTGATTTCTACATCGAACAGGGTCTCGATGATTTTGAACAAGCCGGCCAGCACTTTAGGGGCGGTGAAGTACTGTTTGACCTCCTGCTCGCTGAAGGCGTAACGGGCTTCTTTGAGTTTTTCCGAGATATAGGGCCAGTCCCAGGGCTGCGGGTCGCTCAGCTGCAACTCGTCTTTCGCAAACGCGCGCAGGTCGGCCACATCTTTTTCAGCGAACGGACGGGCCTTGCGGGCCAAGTCGCGCAGGAACTGAATCACGGTCTCTGGGGAGTCCGCCATTTTGGGCACTACCGACAGCGTGGCAAAGTCGGGGTAGCCCAGCAACTGGGCTTCTTCTTTGCGCAGGGCCAGGATGCCGTTGATCACGTCGGTGTTGTCGAACTTGCGGAATTCCTCGGCCGCTTCCTGGGATGCACGGGTTGCATAAGCCCGGTACAGCATGCCCCGCAGCGCGCTGCTGGTCGCAAACTGCATGACCGGCAGGTAGCACGGCATTTTGAGCGTGAGTTTGTAGCCTTCCTTGCCTTCGGCTTCTGCGGCACTGCGAGCGGCTTGCACCACATCGGCCGGTACACCCTCGAGCTCTGCCAGGCTGGCGTGGTAGCTGAAGGCGTCGGTGGCATCGAGTGTGTTCTCGCTGAACTTTTGGCCCAGTTCTGCCTGCTTTTCCTGGATTTCGGCAAAACGTTCGCGCGCTGCGCCTTGCAGGTCCGCGCCACCGAGTACAAAGTTGCGCACTGCGTTTTTGTGGGCCTGCAGTTGCTCAGGGTTCAAGGTGCCTTTGTCAATCGCCTTGTACTTGGCAAACAGGCGCTCGTCTGCACCCAGGCGTGTCCAAAACTCGGTCACTTTGGGCAGCGCTTCGTTGTAGGCAGCGCGCAGCTCTGGGCTATCCGCGACGCTGTTGAGGTGGCTCACAGCGCCCCAAGACAAACCCAGGCGCTCGGTAGCGACATCGAGAACCGATGCAATAGCCTTCCACTCGGCAGGAAAGGCGTCTGCAGTCACCTGCTGCAACGCCGCATCGGCCTGTGCCAGCAGCGCATCCACCGCAGGGCCGACTTCCGCCGGGACGATACGGTCAAAAAGGGGCAGGGGCGCGTTTTGGAGCAGTGAATTCATGGTGCCAGAGTGTGTAAGGTGAATACGTGTCAGATACGGGCAAGGGCGGATTAAACAAGCCCCCGTGCAGCCGCATCCCGCTCGGCCGACTCCATGGTGTTGACCAGCAGCATGGTGATGGTCATAGGGCCTACGCCGCCGGGCACCGGGGTGATGTGGCTGGCTACGGTGCTCACGCCGGCGAAGTCGACGTCGCCGCAGAGTTTGCCCTCGTCGTTGCAGTTCATGCCCACATCGATGACCACCGCGCCGGGCTTGACCATATCGGCCGTCAAAACATTGCGCTTGCCCACGGCAGCCACCACCACGTCGGCCTGCAGGGTCATGGCTTTGAGGTCGGGGGTGCCGCTGTGGCAGATGGTGACGGTGGCATTTTTTTGCAGCAACATCATGGCCATGGGCTTGCCCACGATATTGGAGCGGCCGATGACCACCGCATGCTTGCCGCGCAGGTCATAGCCAATGCTCTCGAGCATTTTCATGCAGCCATAGGGCGTGCAAGGCCAGAAACCGGGCTGACCTACCATCAAGGCACCCGCACTGGCGATGTGAAAACCGTCCACATCCTTGGAAGGGGCAATGGCTTCGATCACCTTGTTGGCATCAATATGGGCGGGGAGTGGCAGCTGCACCAGAATGCCGTGGATGGCAGGGTCGTTGTTCAAGGCTTCGACCCGCGCCAGCAACTCGGCTTCGGTCATGGTGGCCTCGTATTTTTCGAGCACCGAGTGCAAGCCTGCGTCTGAGCAGGCTTTGACCTTGTTACGCACATAGACCTGGGAGGCCGGGTTGTCACCGACCAGCACGACAGCCAGGCCGGGCGTGAGCCCCTTGGCTTTGAGCGCTTCGGTGCGGCGCGCGACATCTGCGCGGAGTTGGGCGGCGAGGGCGTTGCCATCGATGATGTGGGCAGTGTGGGAGGTGGTCATTCCGGATCTTGAAGTAAAAACGCCCGCAGCGGAGGCAGAGCGGGCGCGAGTAGCTATAAAAGTGATAGCGTCAAGTTTTGGGGGCGTTTTGGCCGAGTGCGATTTTCAGCAGATCGGCCACGGTGTTGGCGCTGAGCTTTTCCATGATGTTGGCGCGGTGCGCCTCCACCGTCTTGATGCTGATGCCCAGGTCGTCGGCGATTTGCTTGTTGAGGCGACCCGCAACAATGCGCTCCAGCACTTGGCTTTCACGCAAGGTGAGTTTGGCGAGCAGGGCGTCGCGGTTCACAGCCAGCTGGTAGTCGGCAAAGGTGTCTTTGGCGTGCTCCAGCATGCGCTCAACCAAGCCCACCAGCTGCTCTTCGTTGAAAGGCTTCTGGATGAAGTCCATCGCGCCTTTTTTCATGCTGTCGACGGCCATGGGCACGTCGCCGTGGCCGGTGATGAACACGATAGGCAGCGGCGACTTGGTCTCAATCAGGCGGGTTTGCAGTTCCAGCCCGGTCATGCCGCCCATCCGGATGTCGACAATCAGGCAGGCGACTTCGCGCGCGTCGTAGCGGCTCAAGAAAGATTCTGCGGAGTCGAAGCAACGTACCCGGTACCCCTTGCCCTCCAGCAACCATTGCAGCGAATCGCGCACTGCTTCGTCATCATCGACTACGTAAACCGTTCCTTTTTTAGGGATCAAGCTCATTCAGTTATCCGAGGTTGGGTTGGGAGGGCGGCTCCGAGAAAGTCAGCGTGCCGTTGTCGTTCAAGGGCACCCAGAAAGAGAATCTGCAGCCCACAACGTCGGAGCCATTGTAGATGTTCTCCGCCGTCATTCGGCCCAGGTGCGACTCCACGATCGAGCGGCACAAAGACAGCCCGATCCCCATGCCATCGGCCTTGGTGGAGTAGAAGGCCTCGTACAGCCGGGCCATAACTTCCGGCGCCAAGCCCTTGCCGGTGTCCTGGACCGAAAACTCGACCACCGGCTTGCCTTCAATGCGCTTGGGCCCGACCCGCAGCTCGACGATGCGGTCGGATGTTTGGCGTAAGGCCGAGTCAATCGACTCGGCCGCGTTGCGCAGCAGGTTGACTAGCACTTGCTCAATCAAAATCGGATCCACCATCACCATGGGTATGCGGGCTGCGACATAGGGGTTGAGCCGGACATTGAAGCGGCGCAACTCAATTTCAGCCAGCTCCACCGCCTCTGCCACCATGGTGGTGACCTCGGACAAAGTGCGGTTGGGCTCGCTGCGTTTCACAAAACTGCGGATGCGCTGAATGATCTGTCCGGCTCGCTGGGCTTGCTTGGCAGTCTTTTCAAGGGCGACCAACAGGTCCGGCTCCGAGATCTGTTTGTCTTTGATGCGGGAAACCATCCCGTTGCAGTAGTTGTTGATCGCGGTGAGTGGTTGGTTGAGCTCGTGGGCCACGCTGGAGGCCATCTCGCCCATGGTGATCAGGCGGCTTGCGGTTTGCGCCCGCTCTGTCTGGATGGCGGCTTGCTCTTCTGCCAAGCGACGCGTTGTGATATCGGTGGCAATCACCATTTGGGCAAGGCGGCCATCGACCCAGCTCAGGTAGCGGGTGCGCACTTCCAGCCATTTCCCAAGGGCGGTGATGAAAATTTCGGCACTCTCGGAGTCGCTGTCTTGCAGGGTGGTGGTGGGCAGGCCCGCAAAAGAGTCCACACTGTCGTCGGAGTCGTGATTGGTCGGGCTGCTGGGCATGCCCGCTTCCGCCACCAATTGCAAATGCCCACCGGCCTGCACGCCAAACCACTGGCGGTACAGCTTGTTGGCAAACAGCAGCTCATCACTGCCCAAGGGGGCGACCGAGATGGAGGCGTCCAAGGCCTCCAGCACCGTCGTGAACCGCTGGTGCGAGGCGGTGAGTTGCTCGCGCACCCGGTTTGGCTCGGTGATGTCGGTCATCGATGTCACCCAGCCGGTCTGGGTGCCAATCGCATCAATCAGCGGGGAGACATAAAGCCGCGCATCGAACAAGCTGCCGTCTTTGCGCTTGACGCGCACTTGGATGCCGCCCGGGGTGGCGTTTCCGGTCAGTTCTTCCTCCAAGCGGGCTGCCACGTGTTCACGCTCGCTATCCGGCCAGTAGGGGAACGGCGCGGTGCGGCCGACCAGATCTGACTCTGTCCAGCCAGTCATCTGGCAGAAGGCGGCATTCACATAGGTAATGCGCCCCTGCAAGTCCATGGCCCGCATGCCGGTCAGCATCGAGTTTTCCATGGCGCGGCGGAAGTTGGTTTCCGACATCAAGGCTTGCTGGGCCTGCAAGCGGCGGCGGGTATGGCGCCAATTGGCGATCAACATCCAAGCCGTCAAGATACTCAGTGCACTCACCAGCCAGAAAAGTCCGCTGCCGATGACACCCAGCGAAGCGCGGTAGGCCTGCGCCCGGATGACCAGGCCGGACCCCACGGGAGAAACGGGCATGGAGTACTCGTTGCTCGGGGCAGCCCACGGCAAAAACCGGCTGACCAGCTTGCGGGTGGGGATGCTGGTTCCGGCCAAAAGGCGACCGCTGGAGTCTTGGAGGGAAATCGCGTAGCGGGCAGACACCTCCGACGGAACGCCATAACGGTACAAGCCATCGACCGAGTACTCGGTAATCAATACGCCTGAGAAGCGATTTTTGCCATTCAGCGGGATCAGCAGCTGAAGCAGAGGCCCTTCGTCTTTGTTTTGGGGGGGCTGCACATACAGCAGCTGGTTCAGCTGGCGGGCGAGCGTGTAGCCGGCATCGCGGTCTTCCTTCACCAGCACATCGCCCGGTATTTGGTAAGGGCCTGACGAGTTGGCGCCCATGCCCAGGCTGGCACGGGTGCGCTTTCGGTCGTCCACCCAGGCGAGGGCTTGCACCTCCGGGTACTGGTCGACCAGGTTGGATGCGCGGGATTTGAATTCCGAGACATTCAACTCTCCGGTACTGATCTCCTGCGCGATGCGGCTAATTTGTTCCTGCCGCTCCAGGAGCCGCAGGCGCAAGCGCTGCTGGGTGTATTCGACATCGCGTTGAACAGCTTCTTGCTCGCGGTCCATTTCTTCGAGCCGCAGGTAGCCTAGGGCGGCAACGATGGCCGCAAAAAACAACATCACAGCGGCCAAAGGGGCCAACATGGCGACCCGGTCTTGGCGGTGGGGCGTCAGCCGGTGCCACCAGCGTTTGGCGCCATCCACCGTCGGAATGCTGAGCGGCTTGGGTAAGGAGATCACTTTGGAAAAAGGCATTTCCCAAGTGTAGGGGAGGGGGCTGGCGTGACAGGTAAGCAAGTGCTGCAAAGCAGCATAAATATTTCAATATGTGAAACGCATGGGCATGATTTGAAATCGTGGCGTAAATATGCGAAACTAGATAACTCGCACTAAATTACGCCAAGCATTAGGAGGCATCGATGGCAGCAGTTCCCCAGAATCCTTTGGGCGTGTCCGATATGGACAGCCAGGAAACCCGCGAATGGATGGATGCGCTCAGCGCTGTCATCGAGGCCGAAGGCCCCGAGCGCGCGCACTTCCTGCTGGAGCAACTGCTCGAGCACGCACGCCAGAAGAGCATCGACATGCCTTTCTCGGCCACCACCGGTTATGTGAACACCATCGAGCCCCAGGACGAAGAGCGCTCCCCCGGCAACCTCGAAATTGAAGAGCGCCTGCGCGCCTATATGCGCTGGAACGCCATGGCCATGGTCGTAAAGGCCAACCGCCACAACCCCGCAGATGGTGGGGACTTGGGTGGTCACATCGGCTCTTTTGCCTCGCTGGCCAGCCTGTTTGGCGCCGGCTTTAACCACTTCTGGCACGCTGAAAGCGAAAACCATGGTGGCGACTGCCTCTACATCCAGGGCCACGTGTCCCCCGGTGTGTATGCCCGCGCCTACTTGGAAGGCCGCCTGACCGAAGAGCAGTTGCTCAACTTCCGTCAAGAGGTGGATGGCAAGGGTCTGTCGAGCTACCCGCACCCCAAGCTGATGCCCGAGTTCTGGCAGTTCCCCACGGTGTCCATGGGCTTGGGCCCATTGATGGCGATCTACCAAGCCCGTTTCCTGAAATACCTGCACGCCCGTGGCATTGCCAACACCGAAAACCGCAAGGTGTGGGTGTTCTGTGGCGACGGTGAAATGGACGAAGTGGAGTCTTTGGGCGCTATCGGTTTGGCTGCCCGCGAAGGCTTGGATAACTTGGTGTTCGTGATCAACTGCAACTTGCAACGCTTGGACGGCCCGGTGCGCGGCAACGGCAAGATCGTGCAAGAGCTCGAAGGCGAGTTCCGTGGTGCTGGTTGGAACGTGATCAAGCTTCTGTGGGGCTCCGGCTGGGACGCCTTGTTGGCGCGCGACAAAGATGGCGCGCTCAAGAAGATCATGATGGACACGCTGGACGGCGACTACCAGGCCATGAAGGCCAATGATGGTGCCTACGTTCGCAAGCATTTCTTCGGCAAAGACCCCCGCACCCTGGAAATGGTGTCCAAGATGTCGGACGAAGAAATCTTCGATCTGCGCCGTGGCGGCCACGATTCCAAGAAGGTGTACGCCGCTTTCCACAAGGCCGTGAACCACAAGGGCGAGCCGACTGTTTTGTTGATCAAGACCGTCAAGGGCTTTGGTATGGGCAAGGCCGGTGAAGGCAAGAACACCGTGCACCAGACCAAGAAGCTCACCGACGAAGACATCAAGGCCTTCCGCGACCGCTTCAACATCCCCGTGCCGGACAGCGAGTTGCCCAAGGTGCCGTTCTATAAGCCTGCAGATGACACCCCCGAAATGAAGTACCTGCACGAGCGCCGTAAGGCCTTGGGTGGCTACCTGCCGCACCGCCGCACTAAGGCGGACGAGAGCTTCACCGTGCCCTCGCTCGAAGTGTTCAAGGCCGTCATGGAGCCGACAGCCGAAGGCCGTGAGATCTCTACGACCCAGGCCTATGTGCGTTTCTTGACCCAGTTGCTGCGCGACCAGGCCTTGGGCCCACGCGTGGTGCCGATTCTGGTGGACGAGGCCCGTACCTTCGGTATGGAAGGCTTGTTCCGCCAAGTGGGTATCTACAACCCCGCAGGCCAGCAGTACACCCCGGTCGACAAAGACCAGGTCATGTACTACAAGGAAGACAAGGCTGGCCAGATCTTGCAGGAAGGCATCAACGAAGCCGGCGGCATGAGCAGCTGGATCGCTGCTGCCACCAGCTACTCCACCAGCAACCGCATCATGGTGCCGTTCTACGTGTACTACTCGATGTTCGGCTTCCAGCGCATTGGCGACTTGGCCTGGGCGGCTGGCGACATGCAAGCCCGCGGCTTCTTGTTGGGCGGCACCTCCGGCCGTACCACCCTGAACGGTGAAGGCTTGCAGCACGAAGACGGCCACAGCCACATCATGGCCGGCACCATCCCGAACTGCATTTCTTACGACCCGACCTTCGCCCACGAAGTCGGCGTGATCCTGCACCACGGTTTGAAGCGCATGGTCGAGAAGCAAGACAACGTCTTCTACTACCTGACCCTGTTGAACGAAAACTACCCCATGCCCGGCCTGCAGCCCGGTACGGAAGAGCAAATCATCAAGGGCATGTACCAGTGCAAGGCCGGCCCTGCGCTCACCGCCAAGGCACCTCGCGTGCAGTTGTTGGGCTCCGGCACCATCTTGCGCGAAAGCATTGCAGCGCAAGAATTGCTGGAAAAAGACTGGGGCATCGGCGCTGATGTCTGGAGCTGCCCAAGCTTTAACGAACTGACCCGCGACGGCCAAGACGCTGACCGCTGGAACCTGTTGCACCCGCTGGAAACACCACGCGTGCCTTTCGTGGCCGAGCAACTCAACAAGTCCACCGGCCCAGTGGTGGCATCCACCGACTACATGAAGGCGTATGCCGAGCAAATCCGTCCGTTCGTGCCGAAGGGCCGTACGTACAAGGTGCTGGGCACCGACGGTTTCGGTCGCTCTGACTTCCGCAGCAAGCTGCGTGAGCACTTCGAGGTGAACCGCCACTACATCGTGGTTGCCGCCCTGAAGGCCCTGAGCGAAGACGGTACCGTGCCCGTGGCCAAGGTGGCGGAAGCCATTGCCAAGTACGGCATCAACACCGACAAGGTCAACCCCCTGTACGCCTAAGAACTCCGGAGACAACAACATGGCATTGGTAGAAGTAAAAGTCCCGGATATCGGTGACTTCGACGAAGTCGCAGTCATCGAACTGCTGGTCAAAGTGGGCGACACCGTGAAGGTGGAGCAAAGCCTGATCACCGTGGAGTCTGACAAGGCCTCCATGGAGATTCCTTCCAGCACCGCCGGTGTGGTCAAGGAAATCAAGATTGCGCTGGGCGACAAGGTCAAGCAAGGCTCCGTGGTCGTCATGGTGGAAGCCGCTGGTGCTGCTGCAGCACCTGCTGCAGAGCCAAAAGCGGCTCCAGCGCCCGCAGCATCTGCGCTAGCAGCTCCTGTTTCTGTAGCAACCGCTCCGGCTGCGGCACCTGCGGCCTCCGGCCCCGTGAATGTGCTGGTGCCCGACATCGGCGACTTCAAAGACGTGGCTGTTATCGAGCTGCTGGTCAAGGTTGGCGACACCGTGAAGGTGGAGCAGAGCCTGATCACGGTGGAGTCTGACAAGGCCTCCATGGAGATTCCTTCCAGCACCGCCGGTGTGGTGAAGGAAATCAAGGTCAAGCTGGGTGACACCGTGAACATCGGTGACTTGGTGGTGATTCTGGAAGGCGTGGCTACTGCTGCCCCGGCTCCTGTAGCGGCGCCTGTTGCTGCAGCGCCCATCGCAGCCGCTGCGGCACCCGCACCCGCACCGGTAGCCGCTGCTGTTGCAGCGCCTGCCGCTGTGGCTGTGCCCGCGCATGCGCCCGGTGGCACCACCCTCGGTTTGCCCCATGCATCCCCTTCGGTGCGCAAGTTCGCCCGTGAACTGGGCGTGCCGTTGAACGAAGTCAAAGGTTCCGGCTTGAAGGGCCGTATCACCGAGGCAGACGTGCAAGGCTTCACCCGTTCCGTGATGAGCGGTGCAGTGCAAACCTTGGCTATTGCTGCCCAAGCCAAAGCTTCCGGCAGCAACGACGGTGCCGGCTTGGGCCTGATCCCTTGGCCCAAGGTGGACTTTGCCAAGTTCGGCCCGATCGAGCGCAAGGAAATGTCCCGCATCAAGAAGATCAGCGGTGCCAACCTGCTGCGCAACGCGGTCATGATTCCGGCCGTCACCAACCACGACGACGCCGACATCACCGACCTCGAAGCCTTCCGCGTCTCGACCAACAAAGAGAACGAGAAGTCTGGCATCAAGGTGACCATGCTGGCCTTCCTGATCAAGGCTTGCGTGGCCGCGCTCAAGAAGTTTCCCGAGTTCAACAGCTCGCTGGATGGCGATGCGCTGATTTACAAGCAGTACTACCACATCGGTTTTGCGGCCGACACGCCTAACGGCTTGGTGGTGCCTGTGATCAAGGATGCCGACAAGAAAGGCATCTTCCAAATCAGCCAGGAAATGGGTGAGCTGGCCAAGAAGGCTCGCGATGGAAAGCTCGGCCCAGCTGACATGAGCGGTGCGACCTTCACCATCTCTTCACTGGGTGGTATTGGTGGCCGTTACTTCACGCCCATCATCAACGCGCCTGAAGTCGCCATTTTGGGTGTCTGCAAGAGCCAGATGGAACCGGTGTGGGATGGCAAGGCCTTCCAGCCACGCCTGATGTTGCCCTTGTCGCTGACTTGGGACCACCGCGTGATCGACGGCGCTGCTGCGGCGCGCTTCAACGTGTACCTGGGCCAGATCCTGGGTGACTTCCGCCGCGTGCTGCTCTAAGACAGGAACCTGAATATGGCAATCGTAGAAATCAAGGTTCCCGATATTGGTGACTTCGACGAAGTCGCGGTCATCGAGCTGCTGGTCAAAGTGGGCGACACCATCAAGCCCGAGCAAAGCTTGATCACCGTGGAGTCCGACAAGGCTTCCATGGAGATCCCGGCCAGCCACGGTGGTGTGGTGACCGAACTCAAAGTCAAAATCGGCGACAAGGTCAAGCAGGGTTCTGTGGTCGTGATGCTGGAAGCCGCTGGTGCAGTTTCTGAAGCTAAACCGGCTGCAGCCCCCGCAGCGTCTGCGCCAGAAGCTTCTGTTTCTGTAGCAGCCCCGGCGGCTCCGGCCCCAGTGGCCAGCAGCTTTGGCGGCAGTGCAGACCTGGAGTGCGACCTGGTCGTCATCGGCGGTGGCCCTGGCGGCTACTCCGCTGCGTTCCGTGCGGCTGACTTGGGCCTCAAGGTCATCGTCGTTGAGCGTTACGCCACCCTGGGCGGCGTGTGCCTGAACGTGGGTTGCATTCCTTCCAAGGCGCTGCTGCATGTTGCCGCTGTCATGGACGAAGTCAGCCACATGGCCGACTTGGGTGTTGACTTCGGTGCGCCCGTGGTCAACATTGACAAGCTGCGCGGCCACAAAGAAAAGGTCATCGGCAAGCTGACCGGTGGCTTGGCTGCCATGGCCAAAATGCGCAAGGTCACGACCGTGCGCGGTTACGCCAACTTCGTGGGTGCCAACCACCTCGAAGTGGAAGAAACCAGCGGCACAGCGCAAGAGAAGACCGGCAGCAAGAAAGTCATCGCGTTCAAGCGCGCCATCATTGCGGCCGGTTCGCAAGCCGTGCGCTTGCCTTTCATGCCCAACGACCCGCGCGTAGTCGATTCCACCGGCGCCTTGGAGCTCAAAGAAGTGCCCAAGCGCATGCTGATTTTGGGTGGCGGCATCATCGGCCTGGAAATGGGCACCGTATACAGCACCCTGGGCGCTCGCCTGGACGTGGTGGAAATGATGGACGGCCTGATGCAAGGCGCCGACCGCGACCTGGTCAAGATCTGGCAGAAGATGAACGCCAAGCGCTTCGACAACATCATGCTCAAGACCAAGACCGTGTCCGCACGCGCCTTGCCCGAAGGCATCGAGGTGACGTTTGCGCCAGCGGAAGAGGGCGGCACCGCCCCCGCACCGCAGGTGTACGACCTGGTGCTGCAAGCCGTGGGCCGCACGCCCAACGGCAAGAAGATCAGTGCCGAGAAGGCCGGTGTTGCTGTGACCGACCGCGGCTTCATCAACGTCGACATCCAGATGCGCACCAACGTGCCGCACATCTTCGCCATCGGCGACATCGTGGGCCAGCCCATGCTGGCGCACAAGGCGGTGCATGAAGCGCACGTGGCGGCTGAAGTGATTGCCGGTGAACTGCAAGGCAACAAAGAGCTGGCCGCCGCCGCGTTTAACGCCCGCGTCATCCCGAGCGTGGCCTACACCGACCCCGAAGTGGCATGGGTGGGCTTGACTGAAGACCAGGCTAAGGCCCAAGGCATCAAGGTCAAGAAGGGCCTGTTCCCCTGGACCGCATCCGGCCGTGCGATTGCCAATGGCCGCGACGAAGGCGTCACCAAACTGCTGTTTGATGACTCTCCGGAAGCACATGGCCACGGCAAGATCCTGGGCGGCGGCATGGTCGGCACCCACGCGGGCGACATGATCGGTGAGATCGCTTTGGCGATTGAGATGGGCGCAGACGCGGTGGACATCGGCAAGACGATTCACCCGCACCCTACGCTGGGAGAAAGCATCGGCATGGCGGCGGAGATTGCGCATGGATCTTGTACCGACGTGCCACCGCAGAAGAAGTAAACGCTTCAACTGCTACTAAATCAGTAGCTAGCCGCGCAGGTTCCGTAGGGCTGCGCGGCTTTTCTTTGTGTATCACGCACGTGTAGTGTTTGTTTTGCAGGTCTCCTGCACGTGCAAGGCGCGAGGGTTTTACACTCTTGTAACCCGCTTTTTGCCACTGTTGCTTTGCGCGCTTGTTGCGTTGCTGGCTTTTTCTCCTTGAGCGCCTTGTAGGGTGCTAACGCCTCACCTCCCATGTCTTTTTTCACCCGACCGCGTTACGTTTTTTTACTCGCAGGCTTGTGTTGCCTGCTGTGGGGTAGTGCCTATCCGGCCATCAAGCAGGGATACGCCATGTTGGGGATCAGTCGCAGCGACTTGGCTGCCCAGATTCTGTTTGCCGGTTACCGTTTTGTAGCTGCTGGGGCCTTGTTGCTGGTATTTGCGAAACTCACGGGCAAGGCCTTGCGTCTGCAGCGTGCCCAAGTGGGTGAAATGGCGTTGCTGGGGGTTTTGCAAACCACGTTGCAGTACATCTTTTTCTACATCGGTGTCGCCAACACCACGGGGGTGAAGGCGTCCATTCTCAACACCTCCGGCGTGTTTTTCAGTGTGCTGCTGGCGCATTTTTTGTACCACAACGATACGCTGACCTGGCGCAAGATTTCAGGTTGCGTGCTGGGGCTGGCTGGGGTGCTGGCAGTGAACGCAGGCGGGCTGCTGGGCGATTCCCATCCGGCAGACACAGGTTTCTCCTGGCTGGGAGAAGGCTTTGTGGTGCTTGCCGCGCTGGTGTTGTCGTCCGCATCCTTGTACGGAAAGCGTCTTTCGCAGCGCATGGACTCGGTGGTGATGACGGGCTATCAACTCGGTATCGGAGGCCTCGTGCTGGTGGCTATCGGGTGGGTTGCAGGCGGACGCATCAGCAGCTTCTCGTGGGCCCCGGGGCTGCTGCTGGCCTACATGGCGTTGTTGTCAGCTGTGGCGTTTGCGCTGTGGGGCACGCTGCTCAAATACAACCGCGTCAGCACCGTTGCGCTCTACAGCTTTTTGGTGCCTGTGTTTGGTGCTGGTTTGTCTGCCTTGTTTCTCGGCGAATCGCTGTGGGAGTGGAAGTACTTGGTAGCGCTGCTGCTGGTCAGCTTGGGCATTTACCGGGTGACACAGGAGCAATAGTCTCCCGTTGATGGCAAATGAGGGATGGCCTGATGCAAAGCTCCGACCGAGATCCGGTCAAGATCCGGAAAAAGAGGAACGCCAAGCGCTTTGACAATATCGACTATCGCCAAGTATCACAAGAATCAGCTTGATTTAGTCCGCGAGCGTCTCGCGAGCGGCGCTGGTATCCCCAAGCCAGTGCTGTCTCCTCCGGTGGAATTTCCTGTCCTTCGCCGGGGTTGTGGAGATGATGTGCCGCATCCAGCGTGCGCCAGACCTGTACCTGACTCTGAACCCCGGGATGGTGTCTACGCTTTAGTAGCTAGCCAGAGGCGCAAGCTGCGTGTTCTTGAAGGTAAACACGGTGATGGGGGCTTGCTTCATGTTGCCCTTGTCATCGTAGGCGTAGTTCGCAGCGACTCCTTTGTAGCTGCCTTTTCGCATTTCCATGGACACTTTTTCAGGCTCGATGGAGCCCACTTTGCTCATGGACTGGGCCACAAACATGACTTGGTCATAGAACGAGGCGGCGTACACATCGGCATCTTGGTTGAAGCGCTTCTTGTACTTGGCCTTGAGTGCGGGGCCGTCGGTGGACTTGTCCAGCATGGCGCCGCCTTGGGCGCAGAACACCACGTCATTGACCGCATCTCCGCCGATCTTGCCCATTTCAGGGCTGCACAGGGTATCGCCACCCAGCATCTTGGCTGTCACGGCGAGTTGCTTCATCTGGCGCACCATCGGGGCCGCTTGCGGGGCGTAGCCACCGAAAAAGATAACTTCAGGCTTTTTGGCCTTGATGCTGGTCAAGATAGCGGAGAAGTCTGTCGATTTGTCCGTGGTGTACTCTTGCGCCACGACGATAAGGCCTTGGTTTTTGGCTTCTTTCATGAACTCTGCAGCCAAGCCTTGGCCGAATGCGGTGCGGTCGTCAATGACGGCCACCGTCTTGGCCTTGAGCACTTTGGCGGCGTAGGTGGCCATGCCAGAGCCGATTTGGTTGTCTCCGGCCACGATGCGAAAGATATTTTTGTAGCCGCCATCAGTCACCTTGGGGTTGGTACCTACGGTGGAGACCAACGCACCACCGTCGTCGTATACGCGCGAGGTTGGAATAGCTACGCCAGAGCAGTAGGGCCCCATGACGTATTTGATGCCGCTGTCCACCATTTTTTGTGCCACAGAGACGCCGGACTTGGGGTCGCACTGGTCATCTTCAGACACCAGCTCAAACTTCAGGGTTTTGCCAGCCAGCTTGATCTTTTTGGCATTGAGCTCTTCCACGGCCAGACGGGTGCCGTTTTCATTGTCTTTACCAGCAAACGCGTTGGGACCGGAGAGGGGGCCTGTTTGGCCGATCTTGACGACCTGTTCTTGTGCAAATGCATTGCCGGCCAAAGCCAGCATGATGGCTGCGAGCACGGGGGATGACGTAAGGCTACGTTTCACTGTCTTATCCTTGTGAGATGGTGTGTTTATGAAAAGAAAACGGCATGGCTATGCGTTTTCCTGCGCACCCGCGCTGCCATGACTTTGTGGGCTATGACAGTCTGCGCGTCGCATCCGGATGGTAGCAAACGAAAACCTCTCTTTTTCTGAGTGCAAGGGTCGCTGCGCTGTCCTCACTGCCTATCAACTATGGCCGCCATGGGCACGGGCAGCCTTTGGTAAACGGTGCCGCCTGCAAGACGTCTGTAGCATCCCGCTGAAACCGCCTCCGGTTTTCAGCTTTTTGCCAGCACCCGCTCAGGGTCCGTCTCTTCCACGGCGTTGGCCCGTCCGCCGGGTGCCAGTGCCGAGTGTTCTCGTTTTGATTGGATGATGGGGTAAAACATCTCGGTGAACCAGCGCTCTTTGCCGTAAATCAGGTCGTCCTGCAGGCCGACGCGGGCGGGGTACTGGCGGGTGATCTTGGCCGAGCCGAAGATAAGGTCCCACACAAACAGCAAATTGCCGAAGTTGCCTTTGTAGTGGCCAATGCCGTCTTCATTGGTCAGCGCGTGGTGCGCCCAGTGCGTGGCCGGGGTGGAGATAGTGCGCTCCAGCACCCAGGCCACGGGGTGCAGCCAGCGGTGTTTGTAAAACGGCTCATCCCAGCGCACCGCGCTGTGCGCCCCCATGATGACGGTGAGCTTGAGCACCACGTACACCAGATACACATTGGCAAAACCCAAGTAGATCAGGATGCCCGACATCCAGATGCCCGGCATCATGGCGTAGTAAAAGAAGTTGTTGCGGTAGGTGATGCGGATGCTCATGTAGTGCGCCGTGTGGTGCGCGCGGTGCAGCGGCCAGAGCAGCGGCGTGTGCGAAAGCCGGTGCCACCAGTACTGCGTCAAATCGTCAGCCACCAGCAGAATGCCGAACATCGCCCACGCCGGCAAATGCGCCCACGCGTTGCGCTGCTCAGGCATGAGCCACGCGCCCAACTTCCCCGTGATGAAAAAGATGCCCGGTTGCAATAAAGCCAGTAGCGCCAGCAGCATGGCGGCTTCGAGCTTGGTGTCGTCGCGGGTCGCGCCGAAATCCTTGTAGCGCCCGGAGCGCCACTCCAGCAGCGCGAACGTCAAAAGGATGCCGAGCAACAAAATGTTTTGTAAGGGGTTCATAGGCCTTGTCTCCTGGTTTTATGTGTGTGCCCGGACGCCATTGTTCGGGTTCTGCTTGATTGCGTCCAATGCATTCGAATGCTAATTTCAATGAGTTCAATGCATTAGATGGATCGCTATGGATATCAAACACCTGACGCACATCGTCGCCTTGGCCGACAAGCGCAATTTCGCCCGGGCTGCAGAGCATCTGCATCTGAGCCAGCCGGCTTTGAGCCGCAGTATTCAGGCCGCGGAGGCTGCGCTGAATCTGCGCCTGTTTGACCGTGGCGCGCTGGAGGTGAAGCCCACACCGGCAGGCGAGTTCGTGTTGGAGCGGGCACGCCGGCTGGTATTTGAGAGCCGCTGCCTGCTGCGGGATGTCAATTTGTACCGGGACCGCACCTTGGGCAACACGGCGTTTGGCGTCGGGCCGTTCCCTGCCGCCACGGTGCTGGCGCCGCTGTTGGTGCAGGTGCGGCAGTCCCACCCCGGCGTCCAGATCCGCGCGAGTGTGGGCAACTGGGAGCTGCTGCTAAGCCGCTTGCGGGCTGAGGAGCTGGAGTTTTTTCTGGCAGACACACGCGACATTCCCCGCGCACCCGATCTGGAGGTGACACAACTGGTGCAACTGCCGGCAGGCCTGTTTGTGCGTGCGGGGCACCCTTTGCTGGAGGCGGGCCCCCTCAATCCCAAGGCACTGCTGGAGGCCATGGTGTTGCACGGCATTGCGACCGTGCGGGTGCCGGTGGCCATGCAGACACTGCTGGTCCAGCTGATGGGGCAGAGCAGTGCAGACGCCTTGCCGATCGCCCTGGAATGTGACGATGTGCGCACCCTCAAGCACGTGGCACTCGCCACCGACAGCGTGCTGATTGCACCGGTGACGGCAGTGGCCATTGAGATCAACGACGGGCGTTTGGTGCAGCTCGAGACACCGGGCTTCTCGCCGGCCTACAGCGATTTGGGGCTGGTGATGCTCAGGGGCCGCACGCCGTCACCCTTGGCACAGCATGTGATTGCGCAGGTCACTGCTACGCTGCAGGCTCCTTCGGGCGATGAATGATTCGGCTCCGGTTGACAGGATGGACGCCTTCGTGCGCTGGGCCCGATATTCCGATCTTGTTTCAAGATCGTGACACGATGGCAGTTTTTCGTGATTTTTTTGGGGTTTTGTGCATCCAACAACAGCTGCGCACCGCCCTGAAAAACCTGGCCTTGCCCATGACATACTGCCTCCATGCAAGTGTCTTTTCTACCGGTTTTAGTACTCGGATTGTGTGGTTTGCTGTCCGCTTGTTCCACCCAAAGCCTTGTGGCGAGGGGCATGGCGGATGCGCTGGCCAGTCAGTCTTCAGCAGCTGAAGAGGACCTGCAACTTGCACGCGAGGCCAGTGCCTTTTATTTAAAGCTGTCCGAGTCGATACTCCTGAAAACGCCGGCACATACCGCGCTGGCCACCTCGGTCGCGAGTGGCTTCACCCAATATGCCTACGCCTTTGTGGCCTTCGAAGCGGAGAAGCTTGAAACACAAGATGTCAAAGCCGCGCTGCAGCAGCGCCAGCGGGCGGCGCGCCTATACGAACGCGCCAAGCAGCACGGCCTACGTGCACTGACTTTGCAGCAGCCCGGCCTGCTGGAGACACTCGCCACCAACAAGCCAATACCACTCCGTGCCGAACAGGTGGGCCTCGCTTACTGGACAGCAGCTGCATGGGCCGCATCTATTTCACTCAGCAAGGACCAGCCCGAGCGCGTGGCCGACTTGCCGCAAGTGCTGCGGCTTGCACAGGCGGCGTATGCTTTGGCGCCACACCATGACGAAGGTGCCATCGCCTCTTTGCTCGGCACCCTGGAGGCCTCCCGGCCCGGCGGCAGTACCGCGATTGCCGCCACCTACTTTGCCCGTGCTGCGCAATCCGGCGCGGGCCGCAGTGCTGGCGTGTTGGTGGCTGAGGCAGAAGCCTTGGCACTGCCCGCCGGTGATCGCCCGCGCTTTGAGGCGCTCCTGCAACAGGCCCTGCAAGTCGCTCAAACACATCGCAACTTAGCCAACGAAGTCATGCGCGAACGCGCGCAGTGGCTGCTCAACACGCTCGACGACCGGTTCTGACCTATGCACACTCCACGCCGCCTGACTCTTGCCCTTCTCGCTAGTCTTGTATTTCCGCTCACCAGCCAAGCTCAAGTCGCGCAGCTTCGCATCGCCAGTGTGGTGCCGAAGAACTCGCTCTATCACCAGTCATTGCTGGAGCTGGGCGAGGCCTGGCGCACCGCCCAAGGCGCCGGTGCACGCTTTACGGTATTTACCGACGGAAGCCAGGGCGGCGAGGCGGAAATCGTTCGGCGCATGCGCATCGGCCAGTTGCAGGGCGGGCTGATGTCGGTAGTGGGGCTGCGCGACATCGAACCCAGCATTGCCGCACTCCAAAACTTGCCCCTCCTGTTCAGGAGCTGGGAGGAAATCGATTACGTGCGGGACAAAATGCGCGCCGGCATGGAAAAGCGTTTCCTGGACAAGGGCTTTGTCGTGATCGGTTGGGGCGACGCGGGCTGGGTGCGGTTTTTCAGCAAAGAGGCGGCATTCAGCCCCGCAGATTTCAAAAGTCGCAAGTTCTTTGCGTGGGGCAGTGAGCCGGAGCAGCAAGCCATCATGAAAAGCTTGGGCTATACCCCGGTGCCACTGGAAACCGGCGACGCATTGGCCGCCATCCAGACAGGCATGATCGACGTGCTGCCCTCCACACCTTACTTCGCCCTGGCCAGCCAGGTGTTCGGCACCGCCAAACACATGCTGGACATCAACTGGGCGCCGATTGTCGGTGCGCTGGTCGTCACCCAGAAAGCATGGGATGCCATGACGCCTGCGGGCCAGGATGCGCTGCGCAAAGCCGGCGAAAAAGCCGGTCTTGCCATGCGGGCACAGGCTCGCAAAGAGGTAGATGAGGCCGTCAGCGCGATGCAAAAGCGCGGCCTCACCGTAAACCGCCCGAACGAGGCGCAAATGCGCGAGTGGAATGCCTTGGCGGAACAGCTGTACCCGCGCATCCGCGGAGCCATGGTTCCGGCTGACACTTTTGATGAGGTCTTTGTACATTTGCGCGCCTACCGGGCCGGGAAGCGCTGATGCGGTTCGCACACTGGGGGCGCCTCGACGAGTTGCTGTCAGGCACCGCGCTGGCCCTCATGGTGTTGCTGCCTGTGGTTGAAATGGGTTTGCGCGCCAGTAGCGGTTTAGGCGTGGAAAACGCGTCGGTGCTGGTGCAGCACCTTGGCTTGGTGATGACCATGTTCGGCGCGGTGGCGGCGGAGCGATACGGTCACCTGACTTCGCTGGGCTCCAGCCTCGGACAGTGGGGCAATGCCGGTACCCAAGCCTTGATCAGAAGCCTGGTGCAGGGTGCCAGCGGTGTGCTGGCGGGTTTGCTGGCCTTGGCTAGCTGGCGCTTTGTGGCCACTGAAATGCTGGCCCCGCAGGCGCTGGCTTACGGTGTTCCGGTGTGGTGGGTGCAAGCCAGCATGCCGCTGGGTTTTATGCTGTTGGGCATCCGGCTGGCCTCTCGCTGCACTGGAGCGCCCCTGCTGCGCTGGCCGCTCGCGGTGCTGCTGCCGCTGGCGGGTTGGGCACTCGGTGTGCATCAGGATGGAATGCCCCTGGCTATGACTCCCGGCCTGCTGCTCCTTGCCGTCATGCTGATCGCCGGCGCACCGGTGTTTGCGGTGCTGGGCGGCCTGTCGCTGCTACTGTTCGCAGGTGACGCACTGCCGCTGGCGTCGGTGGCGCTAAGCCATTACCAGATCACTGTCAACGCTTCGCTACCCGCGCTGCCGCTTTACACCTTGGCTGGCCTGTTGCTCGCGCGCAGTGGCGCGGCGCAGCGGCTGAGCGCGTTGTTTGTGGCCATGTTCGGTGGGGGCGTGCGGGGCAGCGTGATTGCTGCGGCTGTGTTGTGCTCCACCTTCACCGCCTTCACTGGCGGCAGTGGCGTCACCATTCTGGCGCTCGGCGGCTTGTTGCTTCCTTTATTGATGAAGGCCGGTTACCCGGAGCAGCGCGGTATTGGTCTTGTCACGAGTGCGAGCGCACTGGGCGTGCTACTGGCGCCTTCCGTACCCTTGATTTTGTACGCTGTGATCGCCCGGGTACCGATCACGGACATGTTTCTTGCCGGTTTGATTCCGGCCCTGTTGATGGTGCTCTGCCTGCTTCTGCTGGGTGGTTTTTTGCGCCGCGACAAGGCGGCCCCGGCAGGTACAGCGCCAGATTTTCATGGCGCACTGTCCGCCGCGTGGGTCGCAAAATGGGAAATCGCAACCCCTTTGGTTGCGCTTGGGAGCTTGCTGAGCGGCCTGGCCACACCCATGGAAAGCGCGGCTCTCACCGCCGCCTACGCCTTGTTCACCCAAGCACTTGTTCATCGTGAATTGGGCCTGAAACAACTCGCCCGCACCTTCAGCGACTGCGCCCAGATCATCGGCGGCGTCATGCTGATACTGGGCATGGCACTGGCGCTCACCAACTTCATGATCGACGCCGGAATTCCGGACCAGGCGGTCGAGTGGGTGCAAAGCGTCATTCCGAACCGCTATGTGTTTCTGGTGTTGCTGTGCATTTTTCTGTTTTTCGCCGCTGCCCTGATGGAAATCTACGCGGCTATCGTGGTGCTGGTGCCGCTACTGCTTCCGCTGGCGAAGTCTTATGGCATCGACCCGGTTCACTTTGGCATCATCTTTTTGGCGGCGATGGAGGTGGGCTTTCTGTGCCCACCTGCCGGCATGAATATCTATTTCGCATCGGCCATGTTCAAGAAGTCTATTGCCACAGTGGCCCGGTCGGTGTTGCCTGCCATGGCGGCGATTTTTGTGGGCACATTGCTGATTGCTCTGATCCCGCCACTGGCAACCGGCCTGCCTGCGCTGTTTCGGTAAGCTTCGGCCAAGCTGTCTGATACGGAGATCCCATGTCCCCATCTTCCCCCGGCGCACACGCGCAACCGACCGATCGAAAAGGCATCTGGAGCTGGATGTTGTTTGACTGGGCTGCGCAGCCCTTTTTCACGGTGGTAACCACCTTCATCTTCGGGCCGTATTTCATCTCACGCATGGTGCTCGATGCGAACGGCAACCCCGATCCGGTGGCGGGGCAAGCGGCTTGGGGCTATGCCATCGCTATCGGCGGCTTGGTGATGGCGGTGCTGGCGCCGGTGCTTGGCTCTATTGCAGACCAGAGCGGGCCACGTAAGACATGGATTGCAGCCTTTGCTGTGCTGAAAATCGCGGGGCTGCTGTGTTTGTGGAGTGCCGCACCGGGCTCCAGTGTTTTCTGGATTTTGTTGGCCTACACCGTGGCCGCCGTAGCCGCCGAGTTCTCTATCGTTTTCAATGACTCGATGCTTCCGTCTCTCGTCCGCAACGAGAAGATCGGCGCTGTGTCCAACACCGCATTCGGTCTGGGCTATTTGGGCGGCATGTTGGTGTTGATCATTGTGCTGACTCTGCTGGCCGGAAGTGCGGCTACTGGCAAAACACTTATCGGTATCGAGCCCCTGTTCGGACTCTCGCCGGCCTCGGGGGAGGATGCCCGCGTGACCGGGCCTCTTTCGGCGCTGTGGTACCTCGTTTTTATCCTCCCGATGTTCTTGTTCACCCCTGACCGTGGCACCCGCCGCCCTATGGGGGAGGCGGTCAGGCTGGGGCTCTCGGAAATGCGCCAGACCTTGGGCGAGCTGCGGCGCCGCGCCGGGCTGATGCGCTTTCTGATAGCACGGATGCTCTACCAAGACGGTATCGGAGCCCTGTTGGCGCTGGGGGGCGGGTTTGCCGCCGGCATGTTTGGCTGGTCCATCATTGAGCTGGGCATCTACGGAATCATCCTCAATATCACCGCCATTGGCGGCTCCGTCTGGGGCGGCAGGATGGACACTAAGCGTGGCTCGAAGCGGGTGGTGATAGGCGCTATCGTCACGTTGTTGGCGGCCACCCTCGGCATTATTTCCACCGGACCGGGCTTCACCTTGTTTGGACTTTGGACTTTTGCCATGACCGACACGGGTGGCTTGTTTGCCACAGGTGCGGAAAAAGCGTACGTCGCGTTCGGCCTGCTGGTCGGCCTCGCGTTCGGCCCAGTACAAGCGTCCTCCAGAGCTTATCTGGCACGCAGCGTTGCTGCTGACGAAGCCGGCCGCTACTTTGGTATTTATGCACTGGCCGGTCGGGCAACGAGTTTTCTGGCGCCGCTCAGTGTGGCACTCGTGACGGATTGGACCGGTAGTGCCCGCGCCGGCATGGCCATGATTTTGCTTTTCTTTGCGGCAGGCCTCTATGTTCTGCTGTCAACACCTTATCCAGCCCACCAGCCTGTAACTGGGCCTTGACACTGCACAGGCGCCACCGGGCTGGGGGGGCACCCACCTTGCACGATCGAAACCTCCTTGCCATTTCTGTAAACCTGGGGTAAAGCCCATGCTTGCCCATGGTTTAGATTGCATTTAGATATATCATAAATGCAATCTAAATCAACAAGGATGTCGATGCGGTACCCCTCAAGACACTTCACCTATCAAATGCGTTCCAGCGGAGCAGATGACGTCGCCGGGGGCGGTCGGCATGGCGGGCGCAGTCTCGACCATCCGGGTCGCCGCGGAGGTGGGCGCGTGTTCAGTCATGGCGGCCTGCGCTTTGTGTTGTTACAACTGATCTGCGACAAGCCGAGCCATGGCTATGAACTTATCAAGTTGATCGAAGACCGGTTGGGCGGCAGCTACAGTCCCAGCCCGGGCACCGTGTACCCGACGCTCACTCTATTGGAAGAGCAAGGGTATTTGAGCGGCCAGACAGCGGACGCTGGTGGACGGAAAAGCTACGCTATCACCGAAGCCGGCAAGGTGTTCCTCGAAGAAAACCGCGAGATGACCGACGCCATGCTGGCCCGGATGAGTGACGGCGCTGACGGCGCAGGCCCGCGCGGAGGGCGCCCGCCCCAGGTGATGCGCGCAATGGAGAACCTCAAACTTGCGATGCGGATGCGCCTGTCCCGAGAGCCATTGACGGTTGATCAAGCCAATGCATTTGCAGCGGTGCTGGATCACGCGGCCCAGCAGCTGGAGAAAATCTGATGTCACTGCCCACCGAATCCATCAGCAGCACGGGTGCAGTTTCCGATTTGACCATCCAGCGTGTGCGGCATCCCCTGCGGTTTCGTTTGTTGGAGGTATGCCGGGTCGACCGCCTGACCCCGCACCTGTTGCGTGTGACCCTTCAGGGGGATGCCCTCGACGGCTTTGTCAGCACGGGGTTTGACGACCACGTCAAAGTATTCTTTCCTGACCCTGTAACGGGTGAACTCCCGGCCCCTGCGCTGGGTGATGACGGCCCCATCTGGCCCGAGGGAACGCGACCGGTGATGCGCGATTACACCCCCGGGCAGTTTGACCCGGTGAAGCGCACTCTGCAAATTGACTTCGCGCTACACCAGCCGGGCGGCCCTGCCACTTGCTGGGCAGAGCAAGCCCAAGTCGGGCAGAGGCTGGGAATCGCCGGTCCCAAAGGGTCTTTTATGGTTCCGACCGGTTTTGATTGGCACTTGCTGGTGGGTGACGACACCGGACTGCCGGCCATAGCCAGGCGCCTGGCCGAGCTCCCGGCGGGCGCGCGGGCAGAAGTCTTGATGGAGGTGGACAGCCACGCCGATCACATCCCGCTGCCCAGTCTTGCCGATGTGAATCTGGTGTGGGTCCACCGAGAGGAGCATCAATCCCTTCTGGACGCGTTAGCCCAGATGCGCATGCCGAGCGGCCACTTTTGCAGTTGGATTGCGTGCGAGTCGGCCCAAGCCAAGGCCATGCACGCTTTTCTGATCAACGAACGTCGCGCCAATCCGAAGTGGGTTCGTGCATCAGGCTATTGGCGCAAGGGCAGCATGGCCAGCCATGAGTCGTTCGACCGGTGAACCGGGCGTAACCTATCGGCAGAACGGAGCCACCATCGCTTCGCTTTGTTCCCACAAACTGCGCGCGGCGCTGCCATCAGCATCCTGAAGACGCAGGGGCATGGGTTTGGTTTTGTTGTACATCTCACCGGGTTGCCAGTCGGTACCGGGCTGTCCTTCGGCAAGCGCAGTCAGGCGCTGCCCGCTGGACTCCGGGCTGATGGTGAAGAGGTATTTCAAAGGGGTGTGATAAAGCACCCGCATGAGGTGGCTGGTCTCGCTGGCAAAGTTGCTGCGCACCACGCCGGGGTGAAACGCCACTGCCGCAATACCGTCGGCACCATGCCGGCGCTGGAGTTCGCGGGTGAAGAGAATGTTTTCCAGCTTGCCGTTGCCATAGGCCTGCTCCGGCCGGTAGTGGCGTTCGTTGTTCAGGTCGTGGATATCAAAGCTGCCGCCAAACACATTGGCCGCAATACTGGCGGTTTGTATCACTTTGGCTTTGCCCGCTATCAGCTGCGGCATCAGCAGCTTGGTCAAAAGGAAGGGGGCAAGGTGGTTCACTTGAAAGGTCTTTTCGAACCCGTCTTGGGTGAGCTCCCGCGGGCCCATGATGCCGCCTGCGTTGTTGGCCAGCACCTCGATGCGCGGGTGATGTGCAAGCTCTAGGGCCAGCCGCTGCACATCGGCCAGGCGGGTGAAATCGGCCAGATGAAATGGCGCCCCCAGCTCGCGGGCCAGTGCTTCGGTTTTTTCGCGTGAGCGGCCCACGAGGATGACGTGGTGCCCTTTGGCCTTGAGCTGCCGTGCACTGGCGGCGCCGATGCCATCGCTGGCGCCGGTGATAAGAATGGTGTTCATGCGCTGACTGTGCCACAAGCGCCGCCGAGCGGAGGAATGGAGCTGCTCGCCACACAGCGTGATGTGACGGGCGATTCGGGTAACCCGCGTGTCGGGCTCTGGCAGCGCAACATTGCAGTCAGGATCTTTCTGTGGCAGCTATGATGCAGTCAACGATGGAACCAAAGATTGCCCCGCATCTCAGGCCGGACAGCAGGAGTGACGAAGAGGTCTACCGACCCGTTACTTGGGAGCCTTCTTTTTCGTTCCTCAAAGCCGCAGTGGTCGCCATCTTTCTGAGTGGTGTACTGGTTACTGCGGCAATCTACCTCTTCATCCCCAACGGCACTAGCGCAGCGCTGCGCACCAGCACTATCTTGCTAGTGGGCGCTGCGGGCTGGTTTTTCTTGTGGCAGAAGAGGTTGCAGACCACGGTTACCGCACTGGGCGTAGGCATGTGGTGTTACGTTGCCTTGATGATGTTTGTGGGCGGCGGGGTTACCGCTCCAGTCCAGTTCGTATTTCCTCTGATCATTTTCATGCTCGGTTGGCTGATCAGCACGCGCGTCGCGCTTATCGTCGCGGCACTGACGGCGGGGGTCACCATCATCACTGTCGTCGCCACAAAAGGCGGGTGGCTGCCACAGTCCGCCGACTCCCCCCCTTGGCTGCATGCGATGGTGCAGATTTGCGTGTTTTTGATGGCGGCGGTTTTGGTGCATTTTCTGGTCTTGGCCTACCAGCGCAGATTGCATGATCTGGACCTCACCAACATCCGGATCGCTCTGCGAAGTCGTGATTTGGAGTTTGCAAAGTTGGAGTTGCACCAAGCGCAAGCGCAAGCCCAAGTCGGGAGCTGGGTGTACACGGTTGCGTCCGACACCATGCAGTTGTCCGATGAGGCCTGCCGGATTTTCGGATTGCCGAATGGCGCTACGTTGAGCCGTGATTCGTTCTTGGACCTGATACCGGTCGATGAGCGTGAGTCTGTCTTTGGCCTTTGGCGTGACGCTGCCCGGAGCCAGCCCACCTTTGAGTCTGAGCACCAGGTGAGGGTGCACGGGGAGTCGCATTGGGTACTGCAAAAAGCGCGGTTTGAACGGGATGACCGGGGTGCTGTGTTCCGGGTGACCGGTACCACCCAAGACATTCACACCCGTAAATTGGTGGAGCTGAACTTGCGGCAGTCGGAGCAAAAATTCGCGACCGCGTTTCAATCCAGTCCGGTGGCAGCCTCGATTGCGACATTGGCGGAAGGGCGATTCATCGAGGCCAACGAGAAATACCAGCGTGACTTCGGCTGGAGCCGTGCCGAGTTGTTGGGCAAGACCGCGCTGGAAATGGGCTTCTGGCCGGAGCGCGAGATGCGGGTCCAGTGGCTGCGGGCACTGAAGGCCAGGGGCAGTGTGGTGGACTACGAGACGACCTGGGTGCACAGAAATGGCGACATCCGCAAAGTCAGTATCTCGGGCGAAATCATTGAGCACAGTGGCGTTCCTTGCATATTGGCTTTTGTGACCGACATCACCGAGCGCAAGGCGGCCGAGGCGCAGATACACAGCTTGGCATTTTTTGACGCGCTGACAGGGTTGCCGAACCGCAGACTGTTGCTCAACCGGCTGGAGCTGGCGCTGGCAACGGCCCAGCGCAACCAGCGATTGGGGGCGTTGTTGTTCATTGATCTCGACAATTTCAAAACACTGAACGACACCTACGGACACAACAAGGGAGACCAGTTGTTGCGGCAGGTTGCAGAGCGCCTGGTTGGCGCGGTCCGTGATGGCGATACGGTGTCGCGTTTGGGAGGCGATGAGTTCGTGATTTTGCTAAGTGAGCTCGCGGGTGACGCCTTGCTGGCAGCCCGACAAGCCGAGGCCATCGCGGGAAAAATTCTGGTGGAGCTTGACCGCAGTTACGAAATTGGTGAAATCCAGTTCCATAACACGCCCAGCATTGGGGTGACCTTGTTCGGCGACCGGCTGGAAGACACGGAAGAGCCGCTCAAGCGGGCGGATACGGCCATGTACCAGGCCAAGGCGGCGGGCCGAAACACGGTTCGGTTTTTTGATCCCATGATGCAAGCCGCTGTTTCTGCCCGGCTGCAGTTGGAGACGGACTTGCGCTCCGCTTTGGGCGGGTCGGAGTTCTTTTTGCTCTACCAACCTCAGGTCGATGAACGCGGCCGGATCATCGGCGCTGAAGTGTTGGCGCGCTGGGAGCACCCGCAGCGTGGGCTGATTTCGCCGGTCGACTTCATTCCAGTTGCAGAAAGCAGTGGGCTGATACTGCCGCTGGGGGAGTGGATCATCCGTAGCGCATGTGAACAGCTGCGGCAGTGGGCCGATCAGCCCGACCTGGAGTCCCTGGAGTTGGCGGTGAATGTCAGCGCCCGGCAATTTCGCGATCCGGAGTTTGTGCCTGTCGTGCTAAAGATCTTGCAAGAAACGGGCGTCAATCCCCAGCGCCTCAAGCTGGAGTTAACCGAAAGCATGCTGATTGAAGGCGTCGATTTGGTGATTTCCAAAATGAAGCTGCTCAAAGCGCATGGGCTGGGTTTTGCTCTGGACGATTTCGGCACGGGCTACTCCTCGCTGGCCTATCTCAAACAGTTGCCCTTTGACCAGATCAAGATCGACCAAAGCTTTGTGCGCGACGTGTTGGACGACCCCAACGACGCGGCCATCGCCCGCATGGTGATTGTGCTGGCGGAAACACTGGGCCTGAGAGTCATCGCAGAGGGCGTAGAGACCCAAGCGCACTGCGCGTTGTTGATGGAGCTGGGGTGCAACGGTTTTCAAGGCTTTTATTTCAGCCGCCCCGTGAGCGCCAGTGCGATGGCGCGGGTCATGCGCCATCCGAGGCTGCCACAGGCACCTCTCATTTAACGGGTGCCAATCCCGTTTTTCATGGCTTGAGCAGCCTGCTCTTTCGCCACGTCATCTGAAAAACTTCGGTCGCCTTGTCGCCCATATCGCGCCTGAGAGCCCGGCTCTCGCAAAGTAGGCGAAAATAGAGGGCTTTTCGCACTCGGCCCACTGGCATTCACCCCGAACGGCCGGTTTCATCTTTTGCCCACCCCCAGCTTGTCCATGTCAGACGTAAATTCTTCCAAGATCTCTGTCGAGAAAATCGGCGGCACCTCGATGACCGCTTTTGGTGATGTGCTGCGCCACATCGTTCTGCATGACCCCCAACGCATTTACGGCCGCATTTACGTGGTGTCTGCCTATTCCGGCGTGACCAACCAGTTGCTGGAGCACAAGAAGACCGGCGAGCGCGGCATTTATGCCCTGTTTGCCGAGGGCAAGGGTTACCAAGACGCATTGACCGGCCTGGCCGTCAGCCTGAAAAAGCTCAATGCCGGCTATGCCGACATCGGTTTGCCACTGGCAGTGGCCGATGCGTTTATCGACCAGCGCATTGCCCAGGCCCGCGAATACCTGGGCGCCATGCACCATGTGCTGGCCAGCGGCTACCTGAGCCGCAAGGACGTACTGCTGGCCGCCCGCGAAGTGCTGGCCTCCATCGGCGAATCGCACAGCGCGTTCAACTCGGTGGAAATCCTCAAGGCCAATGGCGTGAACGCGGTCCTGATGGACCTGGCCGGTTTCGACGACAACGAAGCCTGGAGCATTGATGAGCGCATCGCTCACAGTTTCAAGGACCTGGACCTGGCCAACAGCGTGATCGTGGCCACCGGCTACACCAAGGGCACTGAAGGCATCATGCGCGAGTTCGACCGCGGCTACTCCGAGGTCACTTTCAGCAAGATCGCAGTAGAAGTGCGCCCCGCGGAAGCGGTGATCCACAAAGAATTCCACCTGTCGTCTGCCGACCCCAACCTGGTGGGTCTGGAAAACGCCATCGTGGTGGGTGCCACCAACTACGACGTAGCCGACCAGCTGGCCGACGTGGGCATGGAAGCCATCCACCCCAAGGCGGCCAAGCCGATGGAACTTGCCGGTATCCCGATCCGCCTGAAAAACACGTTTGAGCCCGACCACCCCGGCACCTTGATCACCAAAGACTTCGTGGGTGAGCGCGCACGTGTGGAGATCGTGACCGGCACTGACAAGGTGACGCTGATTGAGATCCATGACCCCAGCATGGTGGGCACGGTCGGCTTTGACGCCAGCTTGATGCAAGTGTTCTGCAAGCACGACATCAGCTACATCCTGAAAGCCACCAACGCCAACTCCATCGCCCACTTGGTGTGGGACAACCAGGTCACGCCCGAACTCGTGGCCGAACTGGAAGAGCTGTACCAAGTGGTTACGGTAAAGCCCAGCGCAATTGTGTGCACCATCGGCTCCAACATTGGCATTCCCGGTGTGCTGGCCAAAGCAGCCCAGGCATTGGCGGACGCACAGGTCAACGTGAACTGCGTGTCGCAAACCCTGCGCCAGGTGAACATGCAGTTCGTGATCGAGCGTGCGGACTACAAAACCGCCGTGATTGCGCTCAACATGGCGCTGTGTGTCAACTCGGGTACGCCAGTACCCCGGGTCTAATTCATTTTTAATTTGCTATAAATTAGATAGCGAGCTGCGCAGATCCTGCAAGGTCTGCGCAGCTTTTTTATGGGTCAGGCGAAAACCCGTTCCCAGACCCAGTAAGCGGCCAGTGCAAACAATGCGATAGACCCGCCGCGCACCACTACGCTGCCATACCAAGCCTGGCGCACAAAGAGTTGGGACACTGCCACCCACAGTGACACAGCCAGTAGTTGCCCGGCTTCGACCCCGAGATTGAATCCAAACAAGGCCCAGCCCAAGAGCGCCGAAGGTGCTGCCGCTTCAGTCAGCAGGCCCGCAAACCCGTAGCCATGAATCAACCCAAAGCCCAATGCAAGCCGCCAGGGGCTGAGCACTTTGACAGGAAACACGTTCAGCAGTGCCGTCACGCCGATCGAGGCGGCAATCACGGGCTCCACCCATTCTGGTGATGCGGAGGTGATACCCAAACTCGCCAACACCAGCGTGATGGAGTGTCCCACCGTGAAGGCCGTCACAGTGCACAGCAAAGCCCACCACGGCCGGGTATCTGCGAGCTGGCCCGCCGCAGCTTTGCGGCCGAGTACAAGCTGCAGTGGCAAAACCAGCGCAAGCAGAAAGGCGAGGTGGTCATAACCTTCCAGCAGGTGGTGCATGCCCAAGCCAAAGTAGCTCAGCACCGTCTGGCCCACGCCGGTAGGTGCTGCTTGATTCGCTGCATTCCGACTCACCAGCATGATGGGTTCGGCTTGCTGCGGGGACGCGGTCGTCAGCAGGTCACGCCCATTGACATTACCGCTCACGAGCAGCCGGTGGTTTTCGTCTTCGGTTTTGAAGAGCGTGTAGCGGATGCTTTCCAGCGCTGCACAGCTGGCTGTGCTCTGGAGCTTGATATAAGCCCCGTCGCTGTAACGCTCCAGACCTGCATATCGCCATTGCAGCGGGCAGCTGCCGTTGGCACTCTGGATCAATGCCTTGCTTTGGATCAGAGCTTCCACCGCAGGCGTGGCGTCTTGTACTTCACCGAAGGTGACGAGCCCGTCTGCATTGGCGTCCACGGGTAAAACGACATCCAGGTCTTTGATAGCCACTGCCAGCTGCAGTGTCACTTGATCAGCGGTCTGCTTGACCTCGAGGTAGGCATCGCTACCCTTGTGCGCCAAGGCGGGTAGTGCCATGAGTGCACTGCACAAAAAAGCGACCAAGTGCTTCATGACTTTTCTCCCTGGATGCGTGCATCCACAATGCCAATGCGCTGCATTTCACCGCGCAAGCGGGCCAGCGCAGGCAGGTCGCTGGCGGCACGCGCACTCTGGATAGCTACCCACCAGTCAATCGGCTCTTTTTGCAGATCAAGGTTGCGCTCGGCCATCGTCACAGCGCTTGCGAAATCTTCATCCAGCCACAGGGCGACCAAAGCCTCTTCGCGGCCATGGAGTTCGAGTTTGTCGCCGCGCCGCTTGAGCTCGGCCTGCCGCTCGCGCAATGTTTGCCGTAACTCTGCCCAGGTCGGGTCACCCGCCCGTTTTTTCGCGGTTGCTTGCCTGAGCAGGACTGCGTCTGTTGCAGGCAGGCCTGTTAGAACCTTGAGTGCATCTTGGTGTTTTCCGGTGCGCAGTAGCAAATCAGACAGTGCGATGCTGGTGTAGAGGTCCGATTCTTGTTTCAGGCTGCTTTGATAAGCCTTGAGGGCTGCGCCGTCTTTGCCAGCGCGTTCTTCGCTTTCTGCCAAGAGCGACAAGAGCCAGCTGCGGGTTGCTGCGTTGTCGGCAGCAGAAATCAGCGTTTGCAGACCTGCGCGTGCTTCGTTGGTATTGCCTTGGAGCGACTGGGTTTCTAGTTGGCAAGCCTGGGCGTACAGCGATTGTCCAGCCTGGCCCACTGCCTCGCAAGCCTGCAGCGCACGTGCATAGTTGCCGGCGAGCCGCTCAAGCGTTGCCAGATTGAGCCAGCCCTGCGCTTGCGCGGGGTTGAGTTTGAGCGCTCGCTTCAGGACACTGCGGGCCTCGCTGAATTCATGGCGACCTTGCTGAATAGTGGCTTGCAGCACCATCAGATCGGTGGGGGCATCGGGCTTGTTCCACCAAGGCGTCAGCATGGCTTGGGCACGGCCCCAGTAGCGGGTGTCGCCCGTCTGGCGCGCGGCCGTGATCAGCTCGCGCGCTGCCAGCGCTGCAGCCTCAGGTTTGGCTACGGTGGCCGCTTGGCCTGCGGCCCGGTTTTTGGTGATCAAAGGCAGCTTTTCAATGACCTGATCACGCTGCGTCGCAGCAATCGGCGCTGCAGCTTGCGCCGCATGCAGCGACGCGATAGCCCCTAGGCAAACCCACCAAATCTTGTTCATCTGAAGACTCCCTGACCTCATACACCCGCTGTGGCTTGAAATGAAAACGGGAACAAGAAGTTCCCGTGACGCAGGGCACAGCGTGCGCTGTGCCCTGGTGGTTTGAGTGCACTCAGTGCATCAAATGTCGGCAGGCTCGTCGGTATCGCTGGTAGCCAGATTGACCGAGCCCAGCGCTGCAGGTTCGGATGTGTCGTTGGTGCTCGCCGCCGAGAGGCGCTGAGCTTCCGAAATAACCACGGCGGTGCGAGACTCCACACCTGCTACGACATCGGCGCCAGGGGCGTTCTGGGTGAGCGGGTCCACACTGCTACCACCGCCGCAAGCACCCAGCAAGCCGAGAGCCATCACAGCGGGTACTGTCCATTTGTTGATACGCATGGTCATATCCCCTTAGTTCTTTGCGCCTGGATTTGGCGTATTGAGGTACGGGAAGCCGGACAAGAACGGCACGGTAGCCTGGTCCACTGCGTCGTGGATATTGGCAGAGTTCGCACCTAGCGGCACGCTGGAAGGCTTGCACTGGGAGGTCAGGCTGGGTACTCCGGGAACGCTGTTCAGGCCCAAGGCATTGTTGTCGCCGTTGATCACGCACAAGCCACCCAAGACCGCGACCAAGGCGATGTCAACCACGTCGTCCTTGGGGCGACGGCCATTCGGGAATCCGGCGTTGTCAGCGCCGCCTGCCAAAGCATTTCCAGCTACACCCAAGCGGTTTTGGTCAGCAAAGGGCACAGGGGCCTTGCTGGTGTCCAATCGCAGCATCTCGGAAGGTGTGGCATTGGTCGGCTTGTTGATGCCATTGATACCCGTCAAGAAGACAGTGGCCAGATCGGTACGGGGCAGATTGGTCGGCGCCACAGCCGTCGCGTTACCCGCTAACACCAGTCCCAGCAGCGCTGGCAGTGTGGGGTTGGTGACATATGTCAAAAACTGGGTGTCGTCTTGTGGTTTGGAGGCATTGAACTTGTCTTTGTCTTTCACACCAATGACCAGCTCATTCACCAGCGGGTTACCTAGGCGGGATACCTGTACCCAAGCGCCGCCAGCCTTCTCGCTTGCCTGATGGCCAGAGGCAGGCTTGCCGTTGAGCAAGCGGGCTTGGCGCATGCTGGCCGTAGTCCAGCCGCCGATGACGGGGTCTGTGCCGGCAGTCAGACAGCTCTTGTGGATTTCCATCGCAATACTGGTAACGTTTGACTTCTGGATGATGTGGTTACCACCCATGCCTACAGCATCTTTATTGGCGGGGTTCAGCAAAACGTCCGTCGTCGAATTGACCAAGTCAAAAACGGTGCCCAGGTTGACCGCAAAGCCTTCTTGCCGCTGTCCGACGAAGACTTTGCCCGGCATGTTGCAGCCCGGAATCGTCATCGAGTGAACGTGCTTGCCAGCGTATGTCTCATATGCGGTCGCGTTGCCCAGTGTTTTTTCACCAATGTAGTCCACTGGTTTTTCGAAAGTTGCGCTGCCACCGCTGGCCTTTACGATCGACGAAGAGGTGCCCTTGCGGCGGTCGCCCCGCACCACGTTGACGGTGTAGGTCTCGTTCAGGTTGAGGTTGGCATCGTTGACGTTCGCCACGGTGCCGGCCTGAATGAGGGGAATCGCGACATTTTTGGCACTGCCGATATCCAAGCCCACATTGTTGAGCTTGTTGTTGAACTTGAACTGGAAGGTCAAGTCTTCTTTGGCGTCACCGTTGTTGTCGATATGGATCTCGTACAGCGCGTTCGGATCCATCGAGAAATAGTTGGGGCCGCCATACGGTGTCTGCAGGGGTTGGTAGTTGGCAATCAGGGTGACATAGTCAGAGCGACCCCCGGTTCCGTTAGCGGCCACACCTTCGTAGCTTCGGAACATATAAAAGTCCGTGCCATCCACTTTGGGGCTGGTGGTGATGAAAGGCGCTTCACGATGGCTGGAGGCCATTGCGCTGCCTGCTACTGTGGCCATTAAGCAGGCCATAACGATGCTGCTGCGTTTGAATTTCATGCGGTGCTCCGGTGTGTTGGACTAGTTCGTGCCGACTGGCACACTGGATACGCGATACGCAGCGTGGTGGATTCAGTTTTTTGTTGAACAAGCCAAAAAATTTTTTAGCCGCACATTCCGTCACTGAGCCACTGGCTTCGTATTTCGACCAGTTGGATCAAATGTAACGTTTATTTGTGATTTGTGTTTGAAATAATTAAAAAATCAAACTCTGTGCTTTTCTAATTTCCGGCTGAGTGTCCGCCGGTGCATGCCAAGTCGCCGGGCTGCTTCGGAAATATTGAAATCACTCTCGGCCAGCACTTCGTGGATGCGCTCCCATTCGAGGGTTTTGATCGAGCTGGACCGGTTGGTCAGGGCCACTTCGGTGTTGCCTTCGTCCAGACCGAAGGCGGCCTCGATGTCATCGGTATTGGAGGGTTTGGCCAGGTAATGGCTCGCGCCCAGTTTGATGGCCTCGACGGCTGTCGCGATGCTGGCAAATCCAGTGAGCACCACAATGCGCATGGTCTCGCTGTGGGCATGCAGCGCGCGGACACAGGCGAGTCCGCTGGCCTCGCCTTTGAGCTTGAGGTCGACCACGGCAAACTCCGGGGTGTGTGCGGGTAGCAAGGCCTCCACGCCCTGAAGACCATCCGCACGCAGCACCCGGTAGCCGCGTCGCTCGAAAGAGCGGGTCAGGGTACGGGCAAAGGCCTCGTCGTCTTCAACGATCAGGAGCAGGCGGTCAGTGTCCATGGGGTGCTTCGGTTACGGTTTCGGCCATGGAGAGTTCGTTCATTGACAGCGTAATCGTGACGCGAGCGCCGCCGGACGGCAGGTTTTCGGCGCGCAAGCTGCCCCCGAGAGTGCGTGCGACATTCATAGACAAAAACAGCCCCAGTCCGCCGCCAGGCTTGCCCTTGGTGGACTGGTAGGGTTGCCCAAGTTGGGACAGCACATGCGCGTCAAAGCCGGGCCCGCGGTCGGTAACGGTGATGCACAGCACATCTGCATCGCGGCTGGCATGGAGTTGCACCCAGTGGGGCGAAGCATCGCGCGCGTTGTCCAGCACGTTAAACACCATTTGCTCCAAGGTGGTGTCCGCGACCATGGCCGCGTCGTCGTTGATCAGGTTGTCGTACACAAAGGTCCCGACATTGCGAGTGGCACGCCACTCGCGCACCAAGTGATCCAGGAATTCGCGCGCAGTGGTCTGGCTGGAGTGTTCGCCGCGGGTTTCGCCTGCAGAGAGCAAGATGCCGCTCACAATGCTTTTGCATCGTTGCACCTGGGCCTCCATTTCGGTAATGTCCTCTTTGAGGCTGGTATCCCGCATGACGGCGGGCATGTGCTTCCAGTCCCCCAAGATTACGGCCAGGGTGGCTAAAGGGGTGCCCAACTCATGGGCGGCGCCCGAGGCGAGCAAGCCCATGCGAACAATGTGCTCCTCTTCAGCGGCGCGTTGCCGGGCGGCAGCCAGGCGCGCATCGCGGCGGCGCAGGTTGGTGTTGATGCGGGTGATAAACACCACCACAAGCACCGCGTTGAGCAGAAAGCACACCAACAAGCCAAGCACATAGGGGCTGGACAATCCATCCTGCAAGTTCGGTGCAAGTGGCAACGGCAGGCTGGAGGTCGCCAAAAATGCAACACAGGCCGATGCGATCGCGACGATGGAGCCGATATACCCACCCCTCAGCAGCATCGCCCCCACGGCGATTTGCAGCAGATACAAAAAGACGAAGGGATTGCTGATACCGCCGCTCAAATAGAGCTGGGCGGTCAGTGCCGCCACATCGACCAGCAGCCCGATGAACAACTCCACCTCGTGCACTGCTTGCCGGGTGTGCCAGCGCAGCAAACAAGCGAGGTTGAAAAACGCCATGGCGCCCACGATGGCCAGCATGGGTTCCACCGGGATCTTCATGCCCAGGCTGTAGTGCGTGGCTTGAATGGTGAGTAGCTGTCCGGCTGCAGCAATCCAGCGCAGCTGTATCAGCTGATGGAGGTTTCTCAGGCCGGCGTAGGCATCATTCCGCGGGGAGGGCGCGGTCGGCGCTGAGGTGGGGAGGTTAGCGCGGGTATCCATGGGCGGTATTGTGGCCTCCACGGCGCAAGCGCCGCTCGTAACGGGCCACAAACCCTCCAGCCACCAGCACCATCAGGGCCAGACCGAACCATGTGAACGCGTATACCAAGTGGCTGTTGCTAAAGCGAACCACGGTCAACCCTTCCCGCGGCCAAGGGCCAGCGGAGGAGGGGCGGGCTTCAAGGTCGTTGTTCAGGGTGGTATCCGGCAAGCCGGAATCCAGGAAAAACGGTGCAGGACTCTTGAGTTGTTGCGCTTGGGCAATCGCGGCAACGTCGCGTGAGAACCAGCGCTGCGACGCAGCGTCGTTTTTCCGCAAAAAGCCACCGTCGGGTTCTGATTTGCGTAGCAAGCCCTGAATGCTGACATTCCCCACCGGGGCGCCGCTCACACCGGAAGGGGGCTGCCACTGCGCGCGTTGATTGCCAGGAATGAAGCCCCGGTTCACCAGCAGGCTGGACCCGTCTGGTAGCGCCAGTGGGGTCAGGACCCAAAACCCGGCGCCTAGCGCGGTGGTCGCTTGCGTGAGCACTGTTTTGTCAGTCAGCCACTGGCCGGTGGTTTTGACATAAAGATATTCGAAGTCAGCAGGCTGAAGGCCCGCCCACTGTTGGCGGTCTGGCAAGGCCACAGGGGGTTGCTGCAAGCGCTGGGTTACGCGCTCGATCAGGTCCAGTTTCCAGGTGCGGCGCTCCAGCTGCCAGGTTCCGAGCCGCAACAGCCCTGCCACAAGCACGAGGCAGAGCACGGCCACCAGGGCCAATCGCCACCTTGAGCGCCCGCCGACCTGCGGTTGAAGCGGCGAATCACTCAAGAAGCGGTACTCACGTTGGGTTTAGAGGCTGGCCTTGGGCGCAGCGGCGGGTGCTGCTTGCTCCATCGCCGGCATGTCGGTGTGGCTCGGCATCATGTTGGTGTTCATGTGGAACATGACCCACAAAGTGCCCGCAATCGCGATCGCGACGAACACCACGGTGAAGATGGTGGACAGCAGTGTCCAACCGCCCTCTACCTTGCCGTTCATGTGCAAGAAGTAGAACATGTGCACCAGAATTTGAATGACCGCAAAGCCACCCAGCACCATGACGGCAGTGGGGCGGTCGGAGATGACCTTGGCCATCACCAACCAGAACGGGATAGCCGTCAAGATGATGGACAGCAAGAAACCCGTCATGTAGCCCGAAAAGGTGCTGTGGGGTTCATTGGCATCGTGGCCGTGGTCATCGTGCCCGTGGGACGCATGAGAATTGTGTGCGCTCATTTACAGCACTCCCATCAAATAAACGAAAGTAAATACACCGATCCAGATCACGTCCAAGAAGTGCCAGAACATGGACAAACACATCAGGCGGCGGTTGTTGGCCGGAGTAAGTCCGTGCTGCTTGATCTGGATCATCAGGACGACCAGCCACACCAAACCAAACGTCACGTGAAGGCCGTGGGTACCCACCAAGGTGAAGAAGGCCGACAAGAACGCGCTGCGCTGCGGCGTAGCCCCTTCGTGAATCAGGTGAGAAAACTCATACAACTCCAAACCGAGGAAGCACAAACCGAAGAGGCCCGTGACTGCCAGCCAGATCAGGGTGCCCTTCACATCGCCCAGTTGCTTGCGCAGCATGGCAAATCCGAAAGTGATGGATGACAGCAGCAAGAAGGCCGTGTTGATGGCTACCAGAGTCAGGTCAAACAGCTCCGCCCCGGTAGGGCCGGCAGCATAGTTGCGGCCGAGGACACCGTAGGTCGCAAACAGGGCCGCGAAGATGAGGCAGTCGCTCATCAGGTACAGCCAGAAGCCAAGCGCCGTTCCGTTTTCGGGATGCGGCTCATGGGCCAGGTGGTACTCGCGGGGCGAGAGCGCGCCGGTAGCGGCGCCGTGTGAGTTGTTCATGTTAGACATGGCGGGCCAATTGGAGTGTGCGGGCTTCTTCGGAGGCATTCACTTGCGCAGCAGGAATGTAGAAGTCACGCTTGTAGTTAAAGGTGTGGACGATGGCTACCAGCAGCAATGCAGCAAACGATGCGCCGGCGAGCAGCCACATATGCCAAATCAATGCAAAGCCGAATACGAGGGACAAGGCAGAGATCACCACGCCTGCAGCGGTATTGGCCGGCATGTGGATCGGCTCGAAGCCGCTCACAGGGCGCTGGTAAGCGTGCTTTTTCATGTCCCACCAGGCGTCAATTTCGTGAACCACCGGTGTGAATGCAAAGTTGTAGTCGGGTGGTGGGGATGAGGTCGCCCACTCCAGCGTACGGCCACCCCATGGGTCGCCAGTCCAGTCCCGCAGCTCTTCGCGCTTCAGGTAGCTCACCAGCAATTGGATGAGGAAGCAGGCGATACCGCCGGCAATCATGGCCGCGCCAATTGCTGCAATCACAAACCAGATCTGCAGCGAAGTATCCTCAAAGTGGTTGGCGCGGCGTGTGACGCCCATCAGGCCCAGCACATAGAGCGGTGTGAACGCCACCCAGAAACCGACGACCCACAGCCAGAAGGAGCGGACTCCCCACTTGCGGTCGAGTTTGTAGCCAAAGGCCTTGGGGAACCAGTAGTTGATGCCCGCAAACATGCCAAACACTACGCCGCCGATGATCACGTTGTGGAAGTGGGCAATCAGGAACAAGCTGTTGTGCAACACAAAGTCAGCGGGGGGCACCGCCAGCAACACACCGGTCATGCCGCCCAGGGCAAAGGTGATCATGAACGCAACCGTCCACATCATGGGCAACTCGAAGCGGATCCGCCCCTTGTACATGGTGAACAGCCAGTTGAAGATCTTCGCGCCTGTGGGGATCGAGATGATCATGGTCGTGATGCCAAAGAAGGTATTCACGCTTGCGCCAGATCCCATGGTGAAGAAGTGGTGCAGCCACACCACGTAAGACAGGATCGTGATACACACGGTTGCATACACCATGGAGGTGTAGCCAAAGAGACGCTTTTTGCTGAAGGTGGCCACAATTTCCGAGAACACGCCAAAGGCCGGCAGGATCAGGATGTAGACCTCTGGGTGGCCCCAGATCCAGATCAGGTTCACGTACAGCATGGGGTTGCCGCCCAGCTCGTTGGTGAAAAAGTTGGTGCCGACGTAGCGGTCCATGGACATGAGCACCAAAGCTGCGGTCAGCACCGGGAAAGACGCCACGATCAGGGCGTTGGTGCAAAGCGCTGTCCAGGTGAACACGGGCATGCGCATCAGGGTCATGCCGGGGGCGCGCATTTTGATGATCGTGACGATCAAGTTGATGCCGGACAGCGTGGTTCCGACCCCCGCAATCTGCAGCGCCCAGATGTAGTAGTCCAAACCGGTGCTCGGGCTTTGGGCGCCCAGGTTGGAAAGAGCCAGCCATCCGGAAGTAGAGAACTCACCCAAGAAGAGCGAAAACATCACCAGAATGGCACCGGCAGTCGTCATCCAGAAGCTGAAATTGTTCAGGAACGGGAACGACACGTCCCGCGCGCCGATTTGCAGCGGAATCAGGTAATTCATGAGCCCGGTGACCAATGGCATGGCCACGAAGAAAATCATGATCACACCGTGCGCTGTAAACACTTGGTCGTAGTGGTGGGGCGGCAAGTAACCCATGTTGTCGCCGAAGGCCATGGACTGTTGCAAACGCATCATCACGGCATCTGCAAAGCCGCGCAGCAGCATCACCAAACCCAGCACCATGTACATGATGCCGATTTTTTTGTGGTCGATGCTACAGACCCAATCACGCCAGAAAGGACCCCAGAGCCGGAATTTGGTCATCAGGGCAAACACGCCCAAACCACCCAGTACGACCATGATGAACGTTGCCAAAATGATGGGTTCATGCGTCATCGGCACGGCATCCCAGCTCAGCCGGCCTAGCGCCCAGTGGGTATCAGTCAAAGTTTGTGAGGACATATAAAGTCTCTTTAGCAATGCACCCGTGGCCACGATAGGCCACCGGAGCGAAAGTTATTGTTGGATGACGGCGCGGTTGGCGTTACGTGTCTCGAGTGCCGCGATCACTTGACTCGCGTTTTGTACGGTGCAAACGTCTTGCGGCATGCTCAGTCCCATGGCCTTGACATAGGTCTGGCCACCCCGGGTGTCGATCGCCATCATGTGGTGCATGCACATTTTTCCGTCGTCGACACAACGGTTCAGCACCTTGTCATACAAGCCGGCTTCGACGCTGGCAAAGCGCTGCACCGGGTCACGTTCACTCGGCTTCACCAGATTTTGGTACGTGGTGCGATCCAAGGCCTTGCCTTCGGTTTTGGCTTTGGTCACCCATTGGGCAAAGTCTTCATTGCTCAAACCGTGAAATTTAAAAGTCATGCCCGAAAAACCGGCGCCGCTGTAGTGTGAAGACATGCCCTTGAACACACCAGGCCGGTTGATTACGGCGTTCAGTTCGGTCTGCATGCCGGGCATGGCGTAAATCATGCCGGCCAGATCCGGCACATAAAACGCATTCATGGTTGAGGTGGAGGTCAGTTTGAACAGGATGGGCCGGTCCACAGGCGCAGCGAGCTCATTCACCGTGGCAATGCCTTGCTCGGGATAGAAGAACAACCATTTCCAGTCCATGGCCACCACTTGAACTTCCAGCGGTTTGACATCCGCCGGGAGCGAGCGCTGCGCATCAATACGGTCCAAGGGGCGGTAAGGATCGAGCTTGTGGGTGCCGATCCAGGTCAGGGCGCCCAGCGCGATGATGATCAAAAGGGGAACTGTCCAGATCACCAGCTCCAAGGAGGTGGAGTGATGCCAATCGGGCTCGTATTCCGCCTCGGTATTGCTCTGGCGGTATTTCCAGGCAAAAAACAGGGTCAGGAAGATGACCGGAACGATGATGATCAGCATCAGCAAGGTGGCTGTGATCACCATTTGGCCCTGCTGCGCTGCAATATCTCCGGCCGGGTTCAGCACTACAGCCTTGCTGCAGCCCGAAAGCGCGGCGGCCATTGCAATGGTCGCCAGCGCAGAGCACCTTTTTAATGCTTTGATTTTGAACATGTTGTTAATGCCTGGGTGAGGCACCCTTGTTAAACACTTTATTGACAGCTTCTGACTGTAATTTCGTTAACAAATTTGTCCATTGGACATTTTGTCCAAGGTCAACCGATCCGCTTCTGAAGTTGCAATCAGGGTTTTCCTGAGGAGGAGATTAGTGCAAGCCGAGCTTTTCTGCCTCGCGCGGGTGTAAAACACGGCCGTAGAAGTAGTTTTAAGGACGGCATCATGTACACACCAGCATCCACAGTCCCCAGCGGGCAAGGATTTGAGAGCTCGGTATCGCTTTCAGGGGCACACACCGACGAAGATGTCACTCCGGGTGAGATTGCGGTAGGCGTCATCATTGGGCGAGCATCGGAATATTTCGACTTTTTTGTATTCGGCATCGCCTGTGTGCTGGTCTTTCCGGGATTGCTGTTCCCGCAAATGGCGCGCTTGGATGGCACTTTGATGGCGTTTGCCATTTTTTCTCTGGCATTCATTGCGCGGCCAGTCGGCACAGCGCTTTCCATGGCCATCCAGCGTCGCTGGGGTCGGGGAACCAAGCTCACGATTGCGCTCTTTTTACTGGGATCAAGCACCGCCGGCATGGCCTTTTTGCCGAGTTATGCAAACGCCGGGTTCACCGCCATTGCGGCCATTGTGATTTTGCGGATCGGCCAGGGGCTGGGCATGGGCGGCTCCTGGGACGGTTTGCCTTCGCTGTTGGCCATGAGCGCACCCAAGGAGCGTAGAGGCTGGTTCTCGATGGTGGGGCAATTGGGCGCGCCTATTGGCTTCATTTTGGCGGCCGGCTTGTTCGCCTATTTGCACAGCAGCCTGACTCCGGCAGAGTTTTTGAGCTACGGCTGGCGCTATCCATTTTTTGTGGCTTTCGCCATCAACGTCGTGGCGCTGTTTGCCCGCTTGCGCTTGGTAGTGGGTCAGTCCTACGCCGAACGCCTGCAAGAGTTGGAGCTTCAGCCGGTCAGCGTTCGACATGTGTTGCGCGACGAAGGGGGCAACGTAGTCCTGGGTGCGTTTGCTGCGCTGGCCAGCTTTGCGCTGTTCCATCTGGCAACGGTATTCCCCTTGTCGTGGATTGCCATGTACTCCGAGCAGGCCATCGGCGATGTGCTGGAAGTCCAAATCATCGGGGCTGTGTTGGCTGCCGGCGCGATCGTGTTCTCGGGTTGGTTGGCTGACCGGATCGGGCGTCGCAATCTTTTGGGCACCATGGCCCTGTTGATCGGTCTTTTCAGCTTTGTGACCCCGTGGCTATTGGGTGCCGGTGTAGTGGGTAACAACCTCTTTTTGCTGACCAGTTTCGTGCTGTTGGGGTTGTCGTATGGCCAGGCGTCCGGCACGGTGACATCCAACTTTTCGCCCAAGTACCGTTACACCGGTGCCGCCTTGTCGGCTGATCTGGCGTGGTTGCTCGGTGCGGGCTTTGCACCGTTGGTGGCACTGGGGCTTTCTGCCAAGTTCGGTCTGGGTGCGGTATCTTTGTACCTGCTGTCGGGAGCGATCTGCACGCTGCTGGCCCTGCGCATTAACCGACTGATTGAACACAAAGAGTAAGCCACCCACCCGGGTTGGCGCGTTCAATCCGGATAGTTTTGTGTTGAACAGGCCCGGCACCTCTTGGTGGCCGGGCTTTTTTATGGGGCCGGACAGCGCACGCGATCAGGTCGGGCAGATACGGACTACAAAAAAGGGAGTTGTTATGCCGCAATATCGTTTTGGGGCGGGTGAGCCACCCCATCACCGCTGGCCTGTTGCTTGGTACAACCCTGCCGTATTGCTGCAATCCGCGCGTGAGTTGGTGTCCAGCGCCGATGTGATTCGCAATGCCGATCCCCGGGAGCTGTGGACCGGTGTGTTTGAAGCGGAAGATCACACCGCAGAGGTCGGGCCGGATGGCGCGTTCTGGTTCGACTTTTTGTCCGACACCGGCGATGGCGGCAATGCGACCTATACCGTTGCGCGAGCGGTGCAGGCTGAAGCCATGGACGATGGCAAAGGCGAACTCTGCCCCCGGGGCCGCGTGTTGTTTTTGGGTGGCGATCTCAGCTACCCGGGCGCCAGCGCCTATGAATATCAATATCGTTTTCTGGAAATGTTCGAGGGCGCCCGCGCCACGGCGGGCTCTGACACCGCTGGCCGCAGCAGCTATGCGATTGCGCAAAACCACGATTGGTTTGACAGCCTCTCCACTTTCAAGCGCTACTTTGTCGACCGTGACAATGGCGAGGTTTTCGGACTGCGCACGCCACAAAAGCGCTCGTATTTCGCCACACGCCTTCCGCAAAGGTGGTGGGTATTGGGGTTTGACTTTGCCTTGACCGGTGACCTGGACCGTGGGCAGTACGAGGCCTTCCGGCGGTTGGCGGGCGACACCATCAACGGGGCGGCCAATCCCACCCATGTGATGGCCCCCGGTGACCAGCTGATCCTGATCTACCCGGAGCCGTATTGGACGAGACCGCTGGGCGATGGTGCTCCCGAAGGCTACCCCAAACGCTACCAGCGGCTGGAGGCTATTTTGGAGGCCAAAGGCCTGCACATCCGCATGCGTATCGCGGGGGACGTGCACCATTACAGCCGGGAGGTATCTGCCAGCCCCGATCCCACAGCGGCCGATCTGCTGGTGACCTGTGGCTCCGGCGGCGCGTTTTTGCACCCCACACACGCGGTATCTTTGTCGCAGCCCAAGGTTCACCAGGTGCTGTACGACCCTGATGCCATCAGTCCTGAACTGGCGCATGCCACCTGCATTGGCAGCGTTGCCCATGAGCCCGACGCCTCGTCAGCTTACACAGCCCAGTGCCGTTACCCCACACCAGATGTCTCGCGCGCCCTGGGGCGCCAGATTTGGTGGTCCTTGTTCAAGTTTGCGTGGAACAACCTCGACCCGCGGGGCGGCCCCTTGCTGCGCGGTGTAGGGCAGGGCAACTTGATGTTTCCCTTGGTGCTCGGTCTGGCGTATGCCGCCGCCTTTTGGCTCGCGTGTTCAGACAGTGCCCGGCTGGCCGTGTGGGCGGCGATTGTTGCGATGTGTGTGAGCTTATCCAAAGACGAGCCCGGCAAGCTCGCGCGATGGGGTTCGCCTGTGATTCACGCCGCCCTCCAACTGGGCGCCATGGTGTGGATCACGCAATCAGTGTCAGACCTCGGTTGGCACGGTTCGGCCGCCGGGGTCTGTGCAGCACCGGGCGTGTCGAACCTCTTGGGTGCGCTCGCTTGTGCAGTTTTAGGTACGGTCGCAGGCGGGCTGATCGCGGGGGTGTACTTCTGGGCCATGGCGCGGTGCGGTCTGATGTGGAACAACGCCTTTTCACCGCTGGCCTGCGAAGACTACAAAGGTTTTTTGCGTTTCCGCCTGGATGCCAAGGGGGACCTGACCGGCTACTTTTTCGGGTGCGACGAAGTGCCCAAACAATGGGCCCCCAATGGCGCGGACCCTGACAAGCCCCCTGGCCAAGCCCGCCCGGTTTGGGTAGCGGCTGCCGGTACGCCCCTTGCCCGCTGGAAAGTGGTGGACCGGTTTACCCTCCGCCGGCAGTCCAGCCGCTAAGCTGCTCCCCCGGTGGCGGCAGCGGCAGCCAAGTGGTCTGCTTTGAGTGCATAAAGTGGCTCCTATGGCGCAGCCTCATTGGGGGTATCTTAGGGGCCACTTTCTACGCTGACCGTGCACAACCTACCTGGGCATCACCCTATGACAACGCTTGACACTCCTTCGTCCTGGCACTCCCGGGCCGCCGCACTGCAACCCGACGGTCGCTTGTTTATCAATGGCGCTCGTGTGGCTGCGGCAGATGGCCAGACCTTCGACAAGCACTCCCCCTTGAACGGACTTCGCCTCGGCACCGTGGCCCGGGGTCAAAAGGCCGATGTGGATACCGCCGTCGCGGCAGCACGGCGCGCATTTGCCGATCGCCGGTGGGCCGGTAAACCCCCGCGTGAGCGTAAACGCATCATGCAACGCTGGTCGGAGTTGGTATTGGCGGCGCGTGACGAGCTGGCGCTTCTGGAAACGCTGGATATGGGCAAGCCCATTGGGCACAGCCTCGCAGTGGATGTGCCTGCCACCGCCAATTGCCTGGCCTGGTATGGCGAGGCCGTCGACAAGTTGTACGACGAAATTGCCCCTACGGCAGATACCGCGCTGGCCCTGATCACCCGCGAGGCGATGGGCGTGATTGGTGCCATCGTGCCGTGGAATTACCCCCTCATCATGGCGGCTTGGAAGCTGGGCCCCGCCTTGGCCTCGGGTAACAGCGTGGTACTCAAGCCCAGTGAAAAGTCTCCCTACACCGCATTGCGATTGGCCGAACTCGCGGTGCAAGCCGGCATTCCTGAAGGGGTGTTCAACGTAGTGCCCGGCTTTGGCCACGAAGCAGGTGAGGCGCTCGCGCTGCACATGGATGTGGATGCCATCGGGTTTACCGGCTCTACCCGCATCGGCCGGCGGATGCTGGCCTGCGCCGCTGAGTCCAACCTCAAGCGGGTGTACAACGAACTGGGGGGCAAGTCTGCCTTTGTGGTGTTTAACGACGCCAAAGACGTGGCTGCCGCGGCCCGCGCGGCCGCAGGCTCGGTTTTTTACAACCAGGGCGAGTCGTGCAACGCGCCCACCCGCTTGCTGGTGCAGCAAGACGTAGTGCCCGAATTCATGGCCGCGCTGCAAGACGAGGCGCGCAAATACCTGCCCGGCGACCCGCTGGATGCGGCCACCGAAATGGGCGCTTTGGTGGATGCGGGGCAAATGAGCACCGTGCTGGGCTATATCCACCAAGGGCAGGCCGAGGGCGCAAACCTGGCGTTCGGCGGTCGCCGTGTGCGCACCGAAACCGGTGGCTATTTTGTGGAGCCCACCATTTTTGAGGGCGTGCGCAACGACATGACAATCGCACGCGAAGAGATTTTTGGTCCCGTGCTCGGGGTGATTCCCTTCACCACCGAATCAGATGCCCTGACGCTGGCCAACGACAGTGTCTATGGGCTCCAGGCCAGCGTGTGGAGCGGGCAGATCGACCGTGCCCACCGCGTGGCACGCGGGCTCAAGGCAGGTACCGTTCATGTCAATCAGTACGACGAGGACGACATCACCGTGCCCTTTGGCGGCTTCAAGCAGTCCGGCAATGGCCGCGACAAATCGCTGCACGCCTTCGACAAATACACCGAGCTCAAGACGACTTGGTTGCGCATCGACGCCTAACGTTCTGCAAAGGTTTTGCCCATGTCTCAGTCTGTCCACGCGGCGGCATCGCCCGCGCATGCCCCTTCTTACTATGCCGCGAGTGGGCTGCCCCAGCCGGAGCGCGCCCCTCTGCGGGGCAGCGTGGAGGCGGATGTGGTGGTCATCGGCGCCGGCTACACCGGTCTGTCGTCTGCTTTGCATCTGGCGGAGGCTGGCTTCAAAGTGGTGGTGCTGGAGGCTGCCAAAGTAGGTTGGGGCGCATCCGGCCGCAACGGTGGGCAGCTGGTGCACAGCTACTCGCGGGACATGGATGTGATTGAGGCGCGCTATGGCGCCACCACCGCACAGGCCCTGGGCAGCATGGCCTTTGAGGGCGCCAAAATCATCCGCGAGCGCATCGACAAGTACCAGATTGACTGCCATTTCAAACCCGGTGGCATGTTTGCCGCCATCACCGCCAAGCAGGTCAAGCAGTTGGAGCACCACAAACAGCTCTGGGAGCGCTACGGCCACCAGCAGTTGAGCCTGTTGGATGCGGCAGAAAGCGAAGCCGCCATCGGCACCGGGCGCTACCGCGCCACTTTGCTCGACCACAGTGCCGGACACATGCATCCACTGCGCTTGGCACAAGGCGAAGCCGCTGCGTTCGAGTCACTGGGGGGCGTGGTGCACGAGGGCTCACCGGTGTTGCGCATTGAGCGTGGCGACCCTGCCGTGGTGCACACCGCACAGGGACAAGTCAAAGCGCGTTTTGTCGTCGTGGCCTGTAATGCGTATATCGGCGGGCTGGAGCCCCAGCTGGCTTCGCGGTCCATGCCCTGCGGCACGCAGGTCATTGCCACTGAACCCTTGGGCGACCGGTTCCCTGAAATTCTGCCCACCGACTACTGCGTGGAAGACAGCAACTTTCTGCTGGACTATTTCCGCCTCTCCGGTGACCGGCGTCTGCTCTTTGGCGGTGGTGTGATTTACGGCGCGCGGGACCCGCAGCATGTGGAGTCCATCATCCGGCCCAAGCTGTTGAAAACATTTCCCCAGCTAAAAGACGTGCGCATCGACTATGGCTGGACGGGCAACTTCCTGCTGACCCTTTCGCGCCTGCCGGAAGTGGGGCGCCTAAGCTCCAACATTTACTACTCGCAAGGATGCTCAGGGCACGGGGTTACTTTCACCCATTTGATCGGACGGGTACTCAGCGAGGTGATTCAAGGCCAAGCCAACCGCTTCGATGCCTTTGCCAATCTGCCGCATTACCCCTTCCCGGGCGGGCGATGGTTCCGGGTGCCGCTCACCGCGCTGGGCGCTTGGTATTACGACCTCCGGGACAAGCTGCAAATATAGAGTTTCAGGGCGATGCGGGCGTGGCCCGGGCCACCAGCCGGAACTTGATCTTCACGGTGTCTTGCACCGTTAGCGCCCCCATGGCGATGCTCAACGGGGTGATGCCGAAATCTGATTGGCGGATCTCAAAGCTGCCTTGAATTGCCAAGGCGCTTTCTGTCTCGGTCAGCGTGACGGGCAGCCGTATCTCGCGCGTCTGGTCCTTGATGCGCATACTGGCCACGACGTCGGGGCTGGCAGTGCTTCCGGTGATGCGGGTGGCACGGATACTGATCTTTGGAAAGTGCTCACCATCCAGCAGGGTGGGGCGCAGCATGTTGGCCTTGGTGCCTGCTTTGGCATCCTCACTCACATTGAGGGGAAAGTCTTCTCCCTCTTCGGCCCGGGCAGCGTTGTCATCCACGATCAGGGTGTTCACAGGCACCGCAATCTCAAAACCGGAGCTCTCTGCAGTGGCCCCACGCCATATTTGCCCCTGCAGATCGGCAGAGCTGATGACATGGTTGTGCCCCAGCCGCGCCATGGTGCCGCCCCGGAACACCAGAATGCGCACGCTGGATTGCTGCGGGTCCACGCGATAGCGTGTCGCCAAAGTTGCGTAGGGCGCTGCAGCAGCCGGACGCGCTTGGGTGGCATCCGCAGACACGGGTGTCCTGGGCGGTACACGATCCGGCCCGCCCGAACAGGCGCCCAGTAACAGTGCTAGCGCCATGGGTGAGGCTGCGCGTCGCAGCAGCGAGGGCACAGAGATAGCGCTACCGCAGTGGCTCGAATGGGGGGGCTTGTTGGGATTCATGGGCAGCTCCTTGACGTTGGCAGCAGCGTAGCAGGATTGTCTGGCTGCGCTATTTTGCTATGAGTTTAGGAGCTGTCTGCGCATATTCCATGAGCGCCAGAGGCCAATTTGGCTATAAATCCAGCACCAAACGTGCGCTCTTCGACCTAGAGCAGCAGGGCAGGAACTGGTCGTTCGCTGCCTGCTCTTCGGGCAGGAGGTATTGGTCGCGGTGGTCGGGGGTGCCGGCTTTCACGCGGGTGAGGCAGGTGCCGCACACGCCTTGTTCGCACGACATGGGGATATCTATGCCACCCGCATGCAGCGCCTCGAGGGCCGTCTGGTCAGGCAGTACCTTGATGACCTTGCCGGTGCTGGCAATTTCGAGCTCAAAGCTGCCGTCGTCTGCTTTGGCGGTGGGCGCGGCACCAAAGTACTCCCGGTGCAAGCGTTCTTCGGGCCAGCCGGCGGCGCGGCCTGCGCTGAGCACCGCGTCCATAAAGCCTTGCGGGCCGCATACATACAGGTGGGTGCCAACCGGGGCGCTTTGCAGGGTGGCGGCAATGTCCAGTTTCTGAGCCGCATCGCCATCGTCAAAGTGGTGGTGGCTGTGTGCTCCGAATGGCGCTGCAGCCAGCCGGTCCACAAAGGCCGTGCGTGCACGGCTGCGGCTGCAGTGGTGCAGGGTGAAAGAGCCACCCGTGGCGGCCAGGTGTTCCGCCATCGCCAGCATGGGCGTGATGCCGATGCCACCTGCCAGCAGCAGGTGGTGGGGTGCCGCGCCGTCCAGGGGGAAAAGGTTGCGTGGCGCGCTGATGGTGAGTGTGCTGCCCTCGGCCACCAGGTCGTGCACGGCGGTAGAGCCGCCGCGTGATGCTGCATCGCGCAGCACGCCAATCACATAGCGGTTCGTTTCGCTGGGCGCGTTACTTAGCGAATACTGGCGCACCAGGCCATTGGGCAGGTGCACGTCAATGTGTGCCCCGGCGGTAAAGGCGGGCAGGGCGCCACCGTCTGCGGCCACCAGCTCCAAGCTGCAGATGTCCTGCGCCTCGCTGCGCTTGGCCGCTACCTTGACCTGCAAAGTTGCAGGCGTGCTCAGTGGGGTCTGGGTGGGCCCGCTCATGCCGCCGCCTCTGCCGCAGCCGGGTTGCGCTCTGCGGCCACCACGCGGTCAATCACCTTGCGGGACTGCACGCCGCCCGTGTCGATATTGAGCATCAACAGTTTGCGCTCGGGGTAGGCCAGCAGGTTTTGTTGCTGGCGCTCCAGCATCTCCTGGTCTTCGGCAAAGATCTTGCCTTGGCCTTCGCGGATCTGGGCGGTCAGCGCCGTGTCTTGTGGCTTGAACTTTCGCGCCATGCCCCAGAAGTAGTGGATGGAGGTGTCTGTTTCGGGGGTGATGAAGTCCACCACCCAGCTTGCGGCCTTGAACTCGTCCGGCGCCTTGTAGCCGCCGTGGCCCTGCAGCGCCACACCCACCTCAATCATGATATGGCTGGGCGGCGTGAAGTGGCAGATCTGCCAGCGGTCCACCAACTGGTCGTCGGGCAGGCCGTTCATGCGCAGGGCCATCTTCCAGAAAGGCGGTGCCTCAATGCCTTCCATGTAGCGCTCGGTGATCACATGGTCGCCGTCCACGCGGGTCTGGCAGGGCACTTCGTCAATTTCCTTTTGGCCGATGCTGGTGCTGTGCACATAGGTTTCGTGCGTCAGGTCCATCAGGTTGTCGATCATCAGGCGGTAGTCACAGGCAATCTCGTACAAGCCGCCGCCGTAGCCGAACTGCGGGTTGCCCAGCCATTCGAACTTGGGGATGCTGGCCACATCGGCTTTGGCGGCATCGCCGGGCCACACCCACACAAAGCCATGCTCCTCGTGCAGCGGAAAGCTGCGGTTTGCCGGAAAGCCGCGCACGCGCTGGCAGGGCATGGACACGGTTTTGCCGTCGCAACCCATGGCCAGGCCGTGGTAGCCGCAGACCAGGGTGTCGCCCTCTACCTTGCCCAGCGAGAGCGGGGCGCCCCGGTGCGGGCAGAAGTCTTCCACCGCCGCGGGCACGCCCGCGCTGTTGCGGAACAGCGCCATGGGGATGTTGCAAATGCGGCGGCCCAAGGGGCGGTCGGAAGGGATCTCTTCGCTGCGGGCGGCAACGTACCAGGTGTTGAGAGGAAACATGGCTTGGCTCCTTGGATGGGAAATCTTCATTCAGTATGCTGAATGACGCAAATCATAGACCGAAGTCCATTCCACGGCTAGGGGCTGGGGATGAGGGTTTTCCCTCGAAATTGAGGTGACGAGGCCATTAATCCTACGACTGGTCGGGGGCTTTGGGCTATGCGCTGTCGGACGGCTGGTCCGGCATATCGGCATCGTCCTCGGGGGCTGGCGTGTTCAAGTGCACAAACTTGCGCAGCAGGCGCAAAAACTCCTCTCGCTCGGCGGGCTCAAGGGCGTCCAGCAACTGCCCGTACATGGGTGCCACGCGCGGAAGCATCTCGGCCAGCACCGCCTCGCCCTCAGGCGTGAGGCGCAGCGCGCGCTGGCGGCGGGGCAGCAGCTCCCGCACGATCCAGCCCTTGGCATCCAGCCGCGCCGCAATGTCGGCAGTGGTCGATGTGTCCAGCGCCACCCGGTCGGCCAGCGTCACCTGGTCCATGCCCGGCGTATCCTGCAGCGCGCGCAACACTGCGTATTGCACCGGCGTGATCTGTTTGCCATGCGTCTTGGCAAACGTGCCCACCGCCAACTGGTGTGCCCGCCGGATCAGGTGGCCGGGTTCGGCTTGCAGGGGGATGGAAGCGCTAACGGCTGGGTGAGTGGTGGACTGCGAATCAGACATGGCGGGGCTGGGATGAATGGGCAGGACTATACGGCAGTGTCTTCGGTGGGCGCGATAGCACTGGTGAAGCGGTTAATGCTCATGTGGATCGAAGTAGTGCTATTGATTCAGTAGCTGCTCGCGCACATTCCATGGGCGCTAGAGGCCGATTTGATGCCTAAACGCCTTCCACCCGGCTCCCGGTCCGCCCCCAGCGCCGCGCGGCTTCTTCTGGTGTTTGGCCTTGCTCCATGAACGCGCCCAGTGGCGCCAGCAACGCTTGCAAATCCGCTTCGTCAAACTTGGCGGCGCCTTCAGCGTCGTGGCCGAGCACGCTATCAGACAGGGCGAGTTTGCGGGCCTGCAGTTCCAGCATGCGTTCTTCGATGCTGCCTTCCACCACCAGCTTGTAGACGAACACCGGCTGGTCCTGGCCGATGCGGTGGGCGCGGGCGGTGGCTTGCTCTTCCACCGCCGGGTTCCACCACGGGTCCATGTGGATAACGGTGTCGGCGGCGGTGAGGTTGAGCCCGACGCCACCGGCTTTCAGGCTGACCAGCAGCACCGGCACTTCCAAACTCTGGAAGCGCTCCACAACCTCGCCGCGCCGGGCGGGGCGGGTATTGCCGGTCAGGCTCAAGAAGGGCAGGCGCAATGCCGAGAGTGCATCGGCAATCAGCTCCAGCAGTTCGGTGAACTGCGAGAACACCAGCACCCGGCGGCCTTCGTCGACCAGCGGGACCAAAAGGTCTGTGAGCGCATGCAGTTTGGCGCGCTCCATGTCGGCCCCAATCTCACTGCCCTTGACCAAGAAAGGATCGCAACACACCTGCCGCAGCTTGAGCAGCGCATCGAGGATGCTGATTTGCGCCCCGGCAAAGTTCTGCCGTTGCAGCACGCGGCGCACCTGTTTGTCGGCGGCCACGCGCACGCTTTCATACAGCTCGCGTTGACGGCCTTGCAGTTGCACGCGCTGGATGACTTCGGTGCGCGGCGGCAGCTCGGTGGCCACGTCTTGCTTGCGGCGGCGCAGTATGAAGGGGCGCACGCGCTGGGCGAGCAGGGCGGCGCGCACCGTCTCGCCGTTCTCTTCAATCGGTTTGCGCCAGCGGGCGGCAAAGCTGCGCTGGTCGCCCAGGAAGCCGGGCATGAGCCAGTCGAACTGCGCCCAGAGTTCCCCCAGGTGGTTTTCCAGCGGCGTGCCGGTCAGGCACAGGCGGTGGCGGCTTTGCAGCTGGCGGAGGGCGCGGGCGCTGCGGCTGGCCGCGTTTTTGACCATCTGCGCCTCATCCAGAATGACCAGATGAAAGGGCTGCGCGGCCAGCGCCTCGATGTCGCGCCACAGCAGCGGGTAGGTGGTGAGCACCAGGTGGTGCGCGGGCATGGCCGCAAACAGTGCGGCGCGGTCCGGGCCGTGCAGGTTCAGCACCCGCAAATCCGGCGTCATGCGCCTCGCCTCGGCCTGCCAGTTGAAAAGCAGCGAGGTCGGCAGCACCACCAGCACCGGGCGGTCTAGCCTGCCAGCCTGTTTCTCCAGCAGCACATGGGCCAAGGCCTGGGCGGTTTTGCCCAAGCCCATGTCGTCGGCCAGGATGCCGCCCAGGTGTTGGGCCCGCAGGTACTGCAACCAGGCCAAGCCTTCCAGCTGGTAGGGGCGCAGCTTCACCTGCAAGCCAGTGGGCGCCGACACCGGCTGGGGCTGGCCTATGGTGTGAAGGCGTTGGGCCAGTGCGGCCAGGCCCACATCGCCTTCCAGCTGCCAGCCTTGGTGGGCGCCCACGCGCGAGGCGTCCAGCAAGCTGGCGCGCAGGGTGTTGATGCGACGGGCCTCCCACGCACCCAGTTGGATGGGGCCTTTGGGCGCCATGCGTTGCGGGTCGGTCAGCAAATCCACCATGGCGCCGATGATGGCTTTGAGCGGCCCGGCTTCGGCGTCAATGCGCTTGCCACCGGGCGCGCGCAGCGACACGATGGCCAGGTCGTCCAGCGTGTCGATGTAGTTGCGAATCAACCAGCGCGGGTCGCGCTTGATGAGGTTGGCCAGCATGGGGGCGAGGTCCAGCGTTTCGCCATCAATCTCGATCCCCAGGCTCAGCAGCCATTCGCCTTCGCGACCCGGCAGGGCCAGCTTTTCGACGCCGCGTGCTGGTTTGACCAAGGGGCTGTCCAGCTCCTTGCCCAGCACCTCGCCGGTGTCGGGGCTGAGGATGAGCTTCCAGCGTTCCACAGCCACGCTCTCGTGCGCAAAGCCGGGTTGCACCACCACCGCCCAGCCTTGGGCTTGCAGTTGGGGCACTTGGTCGGCCCAGAAGTCGCCAAAGTGGTCTTCCTGCGGTAGCGTCCACACGCTGCCCAGATGCGGGCGCTGCTTCTGGCTGCGCCACTGGAAGGTAGTGTCTGTTAGCGGCACAAAGCCCATGTCCCACACCGCGTCGATGGCGTCAGCCTCGGCCACTAGGTTGCGCTGCAGGCGCACCAGCGGGCCGCCGGTGTCGAACAACTCTTCAAACTCCGCCGGGCGGCTGTTCAGTATGGAGCTGGGGGCGGGCGTCTCCCATCGGTCGCCGGCCGGGGTGCGGTAGGTCCAGTCGAACTGCGCCAGCGTCACGCTGTCGCCACGCGGGCCCAGCTTGCCTTGGGGCTTGAGGCCCAGCAGGCCTTCGCCCCGGCCCAGCGTCATCAGCGTGATGCGGGGGCGGAACTGGCCGATGACGGAGTCGTCAACGTCGGGCTCCGGGTGGCTTGGGTTGGCAGGCAGAGGCGGTGTGCGCTTGCGGTTCATGGTCAAAATGGCTGCTAGCGCTCGTGGAATATGCGCGAGCAGCTATCAAAAGAAGAGCAAATCTTCGTCAATGCCTACAGGTCAAATGCCCATGCTCTGCAGCGTGACCAGGCCTTTGGGCGTCTTGAGGGTGGCGCTAAGGTTGGCCGGGCCTTCGGTGATGGCCACACCTTCCAGACCGATGGCCGCATAGGCGGCTTGCAGTTTGGCCGCACTCGGGTGGCTCACCGCGATGCTGTCCAGGCTGACACGGCTGCGCGGCAGGCTGTTGCGCGGGTGCAGGCGCAGGGGCTCGGCATCGTCCGGCTTACCCCATTGAATGAGCGTGGGCAGGCAGCCTTCAAACAGGCGGTAGCCGTCTTCACGCACCGTGATTTGCCAGTGCAGCACGCCTTTGCGCGAGTGGCGGCTGGCGGGCATGGCCGGGCCGCGATCGATGCCGAGGCCCTTGAGGGCGATGCGGGCGGGCAGCATCTCGTCGGTGCCAGCCACAAAGTGCACCAAGCGCGGCTCTTGGGCTACTGCCGCACGCAGCTCAGGGTTGTCCAGGTCAAACCAGCGCTTGGCGTGGGGGTTGGCCGGGCCTTTGGCGCCGGGGTTGATGGCAATGATCTCGAAATACGCCAGAGGGTGCGCCGGCGTGGCGATCTTGAAGAGTTTGTTATGGGTGCCGAATTGGCTGTGTTCGCCGCCGGCTTCCGGGGCGATGCCGAGCGTGGCTTCGCACCACTGCACACCCTGCTCCAGGGTGTGGGCTGCAACGACGAGGTGGTCTATCTGTGTTTTCATCGCCGCACGATACCACCCCGGCGCAGCCTCAACGCTTTAGCGGCTGACCCACTTCACCAGGAAGTTCAGCAGCTTGGTGCGGCCCGCCGTGTAGGGCGGGAAGAACATGCGGATGCTGGGCAGCCAGCCGCCCTTGAGCACCGCGCGCTCGTGCGAGAAGGCCTTGAAGCCGTAAATGCCGTGCGAGCTGCCGATGCCGGAGTTGTTGACCCCGCCGAAGGGCAGATTGCCGTGGGCCACGTGCAGCACGCAGTGATTCACACAGGCGCCGCCGGAGCTGGTGTTGGTGAGCACCGTGTCGATGTTGCTCTGATTGCTGCTCCAGATATACAGAGCCAGCGGCTTCTGATCAGCATTAATGGAGGCAATGACCTGTTGCAGGTCGGTGTAGGGGATGATGGGCAGCACCGGGCCGAAGATTTCCTCCTGCATCAGGGTCGAGTCCATGGGCACGTTGTCGACCAGGGTCGGGGCGATGTAGTTGCCCGCCGTGTCCACCTCGCCGCCACTGAGCACCCGTGCGCCGCGCGAGGTGGCGTCTTTGAGCAGGCCTTCAATGCGCTGGGTGTGGCGCTGGTTGATGATGTGGGTGAAGTCCGCGTTGCTGCGCTGGCTCTGGGCGCTGTCGCCATAGCGGGCCTTGATGACGGCCTGGCAAGCGGCCACAAAAGCATCGCGCACCGAGGCGTGCACATACAGGTAGTCGGGCGCCACGCAGGTCTGACCGGCGTTGACAAACTTGCCCCACATGAGGGTTTCAGCCGCCTTTTGCAGGTCGGCAGTCTCGTCCACGATGGTGGGGGACTTGCCGCCCAGCTCCAGGGTCACGCTGGTCAGGTTCTTGGCCGCAGCCGCCATCACCACCTTGCCCACGGCGGGTGAGCCGGTGAAGAAGATGTGGTCAAACGGCATGGCCAGCAGGGCCTGCGAGGTGGCAAGTGCCCCTTCAAACAAGGCCACTTCATGCGCCGGGAAGGCCTTGGCCACGATGCTGGCCAGCACCTGGGCCACGCGCGGCGCCATCTCCGAGGGCTTGAGGATGGCGGTGTTGCCAGCCGCCAAGGCGGACACCAGCGGGCTGAGCATCAGGTACAGCGGGTAGTTCCAGGGCGCGATGATCAGGCAGCGGCCGCGGGGCTGGTACTGCACGTGGGCGCTGTTGCCCATGGTGAGTTCGGTAGCCCGAATGCGGGTAGGGCGCATCCAGCCCTTCATGCACTTGATGTTGTGGCGGATTTCGTCCAGGCTGGGCACTATTTCGGTGCCGTCCACTTCAAAGCGGGGTTTGTGAAAGTCGGCGGCAAAGGCTTCGTAGAGAGCCTCTTTGTGCGCCAGCAGGCTGGTGCGCAGCCGCTCCAGGCGTTCAATGCGCTCGGCCGCGGTGGACTGGCGCCAGGCCAGCGCAGTGGTCCGCTGAGCCTCGAAAGTGGTTTGCATCAGTTGCGGGTCGGCGTCTTGATTGGCTTGGCTCATGCGGTGGCTCCTGGCAATAGAGGGGGGCGCGTGCGCTTATTGTGTGGCGCTGCGCTTTGGCAGCAGGCATTGTGGGGGCAAGTGCAGGGGCCCGCTGTCGCTGGGGTGCAGTTTTGAGACGCTACTCCAAACCAGATGGGGGTTGACCCTAGGCCGCTTGGCGAAATGTCAGGTTGATGCGGCAAGCGCCCGTCAAAGGGTGGTTGCCATGCGCCACAGCGCGCACTCCGTGGTAGCGCAGCCTGGCAGGGCCACCCCACACCAGCACATCGCCGTGATGCAACAGCACGGTCTGCACTGGCTCCCCCCGCTCCAGCCCTCCCAACTCGAACACGGCCGGAAGACCCAGCGACACCGACACGATGGGCGCCCCGTAATCCACCTCGTTTTTGTCCTGGTGCTGGGTCATGCGGGCACCGGGCGCATAGCGGTTGATCAGGCAAGCATCTGCCTCAAAACCGGGGTAGCCAGCAAGCGCTGCCATGTGGTTTGCCAAGGTTTTGAAGGCTAGCGGCATGGCCGGCCAAGGCGCGCCGGTGAGCGGGTCAAGGTGCTGGTACCGATAACCCGCTGCATCGCTCACCCATCCCCAAGGTCCGCAATTGCTCATGGCCACCGACATGCGAAGCCCGCCCGGCGTGCTGAGGTGCCGCCACGGGCTGATCTGGGTGATGCGTTGTACCTCCGCCCACAGAGCAGGCGCGTCCGCAACGGCGATGCCGGCCAAGGCGCAAGCGCCAGGGCAAAGTATGTGGGGCGGTGCAGGGGTGGGCGACGAGTCGCCAAAGAGATCGAGGTTCACAGTGAACCCCGCCAAGGTGCGCCGTTAAGGCGACTTGGCGTTTCAGGGCTGCTGTTCGGTGTTGACCCGACGGGCGCCGTCAAAGCGCTTGGCCCAATAGCTGATACCCATGTCTTCCACCCGCACTTCGGCGCCGGGCTTGGGGGCGTGGATGAATTTGCCATTACCGACATAAATGCCGACGTGGCTGAAGGTACGGCGCATGGTGTTGAAGAACACCAGATCGCCGGGTTGCAACTCGTGTTTGTCAATTTTTTGAGTGGCTGCAGCTTGCTCAGAAGCCTGGCGTGGCAGCAGCAACCCCGCAGTTTGCTGGTAGATGGCGCGCACAAAGCCGCTGCAGTCAAAACCGATGTCGGCCTCGGTGCCGCCGCGTTTGTAGGGCACACCCAAAAACGCCATCGAGTTCATCACCAGTTCGGTAGCACGGGTACCGACTTTGTTGCCGACATCACCAATCCGGGACAGCAAGCCGCGCTCCGCCAATAGGCGGGACATGTCGTCGCTGGGGGCAGGGGATTGTTGGGCATGGGCGACGCTCAAAGTGAGCATCAGGGCACAGGCAAGGAAAAAACGCATCGGCGCACTCTAGTGGGGGAGGGCCGGTGTGTCAAGCGGTCTGACACATTTGATTTCAGCTCTAACGCATTGATTCGCTTGGATATTCTGTAGGGGACGGGGTATCCCGAAGGGCCTGAGTGCTCGGCAGGTTATGCTCGCGCTACGTTTTTTGAGAAGGATTTCGCTATGTTGATGGATGTCGACACAAGCCAGTTGGTGCTGGTGGACTACCAGGCACGTTTGATGCCCGCCATGTTTGAATCTGAGTTGGTGCTGGGCAATGCGGTGCGTTTGGCCAAGCTGGCGGCTTTAATGGAAGTGCCTGCTTTTTATACAGAGCAAAACCCGGGCGGCCTGGGTCATACGGTGCCGGATTTGGCAGCCGCGCTGGCCGAAGCGCGCGCCAAGGTGCTGAACAAAATGCAGTTCAGCGCGATTGAAGAAGGCTTGGGCGAATGGTTGCGCCCACCGGCCAAGCCGGTGCAGGGCAACGCCCGCAGCCTGCCCAAGCATTTGCAGAAGCCGCCGGCATCTGAGCGCGGTGCCATTGTGATTGCCGGTTGTGAAGCCCATGTATGTTTGATGCAAACCGCGCTCGACCTGCTGGAAGACGAGTTTGAAGTGTGGGTGGTGACCGATGCCTGCAGCTCCCGCACCGAGCGCAATCGTGATGCCGCCTTTGACCGGCTGGCCGGCGCCGGTGCTGAACTGGTAACCACTGAAATGGTGGTGTTTGAATGGATTCGTACGGCGGAGCACCCGGTATTCAAAGAGGCCCAAGCGCTGATCAAGTAATGGGCGCCGCTTAGCGTTTTTGATGCCCGGTAAAGGCGGACCTACCAGCGTGGTCCGCTTTTTTTTGTACCCACACGACTGGCGGGGCGTGGGCGGAGCCGGAGTCAGCTTGCCGCAAGTTGCTTATCCATAATTATGAATTCAGTTTTATGGACTCGACTGGAGACAAATAATGACAGGCTACGCCGATTTCTACCGCCGTTCCATCGATGACCGCGATGGCTTTTGGTCTGAACAGGCCGGGATGATCGACTGGCATACCCAGCCCACCCAAGTGTGCGACTACAGCCGTCCCCCCTTCGCCAAATGGTTTGTCGGCGGAACCACCAATCTCTGCCACAACGCGGTCGACCGGCACCTGATAACCCGGCCAGACCAACCCGCGTTGATTGCTGTCTCTACCGAAACCAATACCGAGCAGGTGTACTCCTTTGCGCAACTGCATGCGGAAGTGCAGCGCATGGCCGCCGCATTGCAAGCCTTGGGCGTCAAGCAGGGTGACCGGGTTCTGATCTACATGCCCATGATTGCCGAGGCATCGTTTGCCATGTTGGCGTGTGCCCGGATTGGTGCGATCCACACGGTGGTGTTTGGTGGCTTTGCTGCAGGCTCGCTTGCCTCGCGCATTGAAGACGCTTCACCGGTGGTGATCGTGAGTGCAGATGCCGGCTCACGCGGCGGCAAAGTGGTGGAGTACAAGCCCCTGCTGGATGAGGCGATTGCAACCTCCAGCCACAAGCCGGCCGCGGTGCTGATGGTGGACCGCAAGCTGGCCACGATGCAGCTGGTCGCCGGGCGGGATCACCTGTGGGCTGAGTTGCGCCAAGCCCACTTGGAAACCCAAGTCCCGTGTGTCTGGCTGGATTCAGCCCACCCCAGCTACACCTTGTATACCAGTGGCACCACCGGCAAACCCAAGGGGGTGCAGCGCGATACCGGAGGCTACGCAGTGGCCTTGGCGGCCAGCATGAAGCATATTTTTTGCGGCAACCCGGGTGAAACCTTCTTTTCCACCAGCGACATCGGATGGGTGGTGGGGCACAGTTACATCATTTATGGCCCTTTGATCGCCGGTATGGCAACCATCATGTACGAGGGCCTGCCGACCCGGCCTGACGGTGGAGTGTGGTGGAGCTTGGTCGAGAAATACAAGGTGACCGTCATGTTCAGCGCGCCGACTGCGGTGAGGGTGCTCAAAAAACAAGACCCGGCGCTGTTGAGCAAATATGATTTGTCGAGCCTGCGGGCCTTGTTTTTGGCCGGGGAGCCGCTCGATGAGCCGACCGCCCAGTGGATCAGCCAGAGCCTGGGTAAGCCCATCATCGATAACTATTGGCAAACAGAGACCGGCTGGCCGATCCTCACGATTGCGAACGGGGTTGAAAAAGCACCGAGCAAGTTCGGCAGCCCGGGTGTGGCCATGTATGGCTACAACATCAAGTTGATCGATGAAAACACCTCGGAAGAGCTCACCGGCCCCGACCAAAAAGGCGTGGTGGCGATTGAAGGCCCCTTGCCGCCAGGGTGCATGCAAACTGTGTGGCGCGACGACGAGCGGTTTGTGAAGACGTACTGGAGCAGCATTACCGGCAAGCAGCTTTACAGCACCTTCGACTGGGCAGTTCGCGACAAGGATGGCTACTTCTTCATCCTGGGCCGCACCGACGATGTGATTAACGTAGCGGGCCACCGCTTGGGCACCCGTGAGATCGAAGAAAGCATTTCCGGTCATCCCAATGTGTCTGAAGTGGCAGTGGTGGGGGTGGCAGACGCGCTCAAGGGGCAGGTGGCGGTAGCCTTTGTGGTGGTGAAAGACGCCAGTGGCTTGGGCGATGAGGCTGCGAAACTCAAGCTGGAAGGCGACATCATGAAAGTGGTGGACCAATCGATTGGTGCCGTGGGGCGCCCTGCGCGGGTGCGGTTTGTCTCGGTTCTCCCCAAAACCCGCAGTGGCAAGTTGCTGCGCCGTGCCATTCAGGCGGTGTGTGAGGGGCGTGACCCCGGCGACCTGACCACCATGGAAGACCCCGGCGCACTGCAGCAGATTCGCGAGCTGTTGGCATAAATCGGCATGAGGGTATGCACGAAGTGCATACCCTCGCCAAGTCTTTACTATCTCTCAAAATCATTCAGTGGCACAATTCGCCCTGCAATGAAGGCCCTTCCCATGCCACAGTCGCATCCGCCAACCGGTTCAGCCGTGTCGCGGAAGGTTAATTAACCAGCTTTAACCAGCTTATGTTCCCTGAAGGGGAACGGAGGTCAGCGCAAGATGAGTGATTCAAACTCCAAAGGGGCGAACACGGGTTCCACCGTGTACCAAACCTATCAAAACAACACCTACCTGTTTGGTGGCAATGCTCCATATGTCGAAGAGATGTATGAGAACTACTTGGTCAACCCCGGTAGCGTTCCCGACACATGGCGCGATTATTTTGATGCGCTGCAACACGTTCCCGCATCCGACGGCAGCACCGCCAAAGACGTAGCCCACATGCCCGTGATCAACGCATTCGTTGATCTGGCGAAAAAAGGCGTCAAGCAGACCGTGGTTGCCACCGGTGCCGATTCCGAAATGGGTCGCAAGCGCACTGCGGTGCAGCAGTTGATTGCAGCCTACCGCAATGTGGGCGCACGTTGGGCTGATTTGGACCCTTTGAAGCGCATCGAGCGTGATGACATCCCTGAACTGGAGCCCTCGTTCTACGGCTTCAGCGATGCAGACCAGGAAACGGTCTTCAACATCAGCAACACATTCTTCGGCAAAGAATCCATGAGCCTGCGTGAGCTCATGAACGCTTTGCGTGAAACCTACTGCGGCACCATTGGCGTGGAGTACATGTACACCACCGACCAGAACCAGAAGCGCTGGTGGCAGCAAAAGCTGGAGGCAACCCGCAGCAAGCCCCAGTTCAATGCAGAAAAGAAAAAGCACATCCTGGAGCGCCTGACGGCGGCTGAAGGCTTGGAGCGCTACTTGCACACCAAGTACGTGGGCCAGAAGCGCTTCTCCCTGGAAGGTGGTGAGAGCTTTATCGCCGCCATGGACGAGCTGATTCAGCAAGCCGGCGCCAAGGGCATCCAGGAAATCGTGATCGGCATGGCCCACCGCGGCCGCCTGAACGTGCTGGTCAACACCCTGGGCAAGATGCCTGCGGACCTGTTCGCTGAGTTTGACCACACCGCCCCTGAAGACCTGCCTGCTGGTGACGTGAAGTACCACCAGGGTTTCAGCTCGGATGTCTCCACTGCCGGTGGCCCCGTTCACCTGTCCTTGGCGTTCAACCCGTCTCACCTGGAAATCGTGAACCCGGTGGTCGAAGGCTCTGTGCGCGCCCGTATGGACCGCCGTGATGACCCCAAGGGTTCCCAAGTGCTGCCCGTGCTGGTGCACGGCGATGCGGCCTTCGGCGGCCAGGGTGTCAACCAGGAAACATTGGCTTTGGCCCAGACCCGTGGTTACACCACTGGTGGCACGGTGCATCTGATCATCAACAACCAGATCGGCTTCACCACCTCTGACCCCCGCGACATGCGCTCCAGCGCGTTCTGTACTGACATCGTGAAGATGGTTGAGTCGCCGGTGTTGCACGTGAATGGCGATGATCCGGAAGCCGTGGTGTTGGCGACCCAGCTGGCGCTGGAGTTCCGTATGGAATTCGGCCAGGACGTGGTGGTCGATATCACTTGCTACCGCAAGCTGGGCCACAACGAGCAAGACACTCCTTCGCTCACACAGCCGTTGATGTACAAGAAAATCAGCGCCCACCCAGGCACCCGCAAGTTGTACGCAGACAAGCTGGCCGCTCAAGGTTTGGGTGCCGAGCTTGGTGACTCCATGGTCAAGGAATACCGCGCTGCCATGGACGCCGGCAAGCACACGGTGGACCCCGTACTGACCAACTTCAAGAGCAAGTACGCGGTGGACTGGTCTCCATTCCTCGGCAAAAAGTGGACGGATGCCGGCGATACCGCCATTCCGTTGACTGAGTGGAAGCGTTTGTCTGAAAAGCTGACAACCATTCCTGAGAGCGTCACACCTCACCAGCTGGTGAAAAAGGTCTACGACGACCGCGCAGCCATGGGCCGCGGCGAAGTCAATGTGGACTGGGGCATGGGCGAGCACATGGCCTTCGCATCCTTGGTAGCCAGCGGCTACCCTGTGCGTTTGTCGGGCGAAGACTGCGGACGCGGTACCTTTACCCACCGCCATGCCGTGATTCACGACCAGAAGCGTGAAAAATGGGATGCCGGTACTTATGTGCCTTTGCAAAACGTGGCCGACAAGCAGGCTCCGTTTGTTGTAATCGACTCCATCCTGTCCGAAGAGGCTGTGTTGGGCTTTGAGTACGGCTACGCATCCAACGACCCGAACACCTTGGTGATCTGGGAAGCCCAGTTCGGCGACTTCGCCAACGGCGCTCAGGTGGTGATCGACCAGTTCATTGCCTCCGGCGAAGTGAAGTGGGGCCGTGTGAACGGCATCACTTTGATGCTGCCGCACGGCTACGAAGGCCAAGGCCCTGAGCACAGCTCGGCGCGTCTGGAGCGCTTCATGCAATTGGCAGCTGACACCAACATGCAGATCGTGCAGCCGACTACGGCCAGCCAGATCTTCCACGTGTTGCGTCGTCAGATGGTGCGCAACCTGCGCAAGCCATTGATCATCATGACGCCCAAGAGCTTGTTGCGTAACAAGGACGCGACATCTCCGCTGTCCGAGTTCACCAAGGGTGCTTTCCAAACCGTCATTCCTGAGAGCAAAGAGCTCAAGGGCGACAAGGTCAAGCGCGTGATTGCCTGCTCTGGCAAGGTGTACTACGACTTGGTCAAGAAGCGCGAAGAAAAGGGTGACACCGATGTCGCCATCATCCGCGTGGAACAGCTGTACCCGTTCCCGCACAAGGCATTTGCGACTGAGCTGAAAAAGTACCCCAATGCCACTGACGTGGTGTGGTGCCAGGACGAGCCGCAAAACCAGGGCGCGTGGTTCTTTGTGCAGCATTACATCCACGAAAACATGTTGGACGGCCAAAAGCTGGGCTACTCCGGCCGCGCTGCTTCTGCATCGCCGGCAGTGGGCTATTCCCACCTGCACCAAGAGCAACAAAAGGCTCTGGTCGAAGGCGCTTTCGGCAAGCTGAAGGGCTTTGTTCTGACCAAGTAAGTCAGCAGCTCTTCACACCCACAACACATTACGGAAAGAATTTGATATGGCAATCGTAGAAGTCAAAGTCCCACAGCTGTCTGAATCTGTGGCGGAAGCAACCTTGTTGCAGTGGAAGAAAAAGGTCGGTGACGCGGTCGCGGTCGATGAGATCCTGATCGAAGTGGAAACCGACAAAGTGGTGATGGAAGTCCCCGCACCCTCCGCCGGCGTGCTGGTCGAATTGGTAGTGGCCGACGGCGCTACCGTGGCTGCCGAGCAGCTGATCGCTCGTATTGACACTGCTGCAGTGGCCGGTGCTGTGGCTCCCGCTGCGGCTCCTGCTGCGGCGCCCGCAGCTGCTGCTCCGGTCGCAGCCGCTGCTGCGGCGAGCAACTCCAAGGCAGGCGTTGCGATGCCTGCCGCAGCCAAGTTGCTGGCCGACAACGGCATTGCGGCTTCGAGCGTTGAAGGCACAGGCAAAGACGGCCGTATCACCAAGGGTGACGTGTTGGCTGCTGCGGCTGCTCCTAAAGTGGTAGCAGCTGCCGTAATCCCCACGGGCGCTCCCACCAAGTCCTTGCCTCAAGTGGCTGCACCTTCTGTGAATCTGGCGGATTCGTTGGCTGGGCGCCCTGAACAGCGCGTGCCCATGAGCCGTCTGCGTGCGCGCGTGGCGGAGCGTTTGCTGCAGTCCCAGTCCACCAACGCCATCCTGACCACCTTCAACGAAATCAACATGGCTCCGGTCATGGACATGCGCAAGCGCATGCAAGAGCGTTTCGAGAAGGAACACGGCTGCAAGCTGGGCTTCATGAGCTTCTTTGTCAAGGCTGCTGTGCACGCCCTGAAGAAGTTCCCTGTGCTGAATGCGTCTGTCGATGGCACCGATATCGTGTACCACGGCTACTTTGACATCGGTATCGCCGTGGGTTCCCCCCGTGGCTTGGTGGTGCCCATCCTGCGCAACGCAGACCAAATGAGTTTCGCCGATATCGAGAAGAAGATTGCCGAGTTCGGCCAAAAGGCCAAGGACGGTAAGCTGGGCATTGAAGAAATGACCGGTGGTACCTTCTCTATCTCCAACGGCGGCACTTTCGGCTCCATGATGTCTACCCCCATCATCAACCCGCCCCAGTCCGCCATCTTGGGTGTGCACGCGACCAAAGACCGCGCCATGGTCGAGAACGGCCAAGTGGTCGTGCGCCCAATGAACTACTTTGCCATGTCTTATGACCACCGCATCATCGACGGCCGCGAAGCCGTCTTGGGCCTGGTGGCCATGAAGGAAGCGCTGGAAGATCCAGCACGACTCCTGTTTGATATCTGATACACCCCCCGGCTACGCGCACTGTGTGCGCTTCGCTTTCCCCCTTGCGGGGGGGCAACACCAGCGGCCTGGCAGAGCCAGTTCCGCGGTGTTCCTGAGTGAAGGCACGCGCTCCGTGTGGCGTTTCAAGAATTAAGCGAGAAACACTATGAGCAAACAATTTGACGTGATCGTCATCGGCGGCGGCCCCGGTGGCTACATTGCCGCCATTCGCGCTGCCCAGCTGGGCTTCAATGTGGCCTGTATCGACGAGTGGAAGAATGCCGCTGGCGGCCCAGCTCCCGGCGGTACTTGTACCAACGTGGGCTGCATTCCTTCCAAGGCTTTGCTGCAATCTTCTGAGCACTTCAACCATGCCAACCACCACTTTGCCGAACACGGCATTACGACCACTGGCGTGAGCATGGATGTGGCCAAGATGCTCGCCCGCAAGAACACCGTCGTGAAGCAAAACAACGACGGCATCTTGTACTTGTTCAAAAAGAACAAGATTGCGTTTTTCCACGGTCGTGGCTCTTTCGTCAAAGCCGCTGAAGGTGGCTACGAAATCAAGGTAGCCGGCGCTGCCGAAGAAACCATCACCGGCAAGCAAATCATCATCGCGACTGGCTCCAATGCCCGCGCATTGCCCGGTACGCCTTTTGATGAAGTCAATGTGTTGTCGAACGACGGCGCTCTGAACATCGGCGAAGTGCCCAAGAAGTTGGGCCTGATCGGCTCCGGCGTGATCGGCCTCGAAATGGGTTCTGTCTGGAAGCGCTTGGGTTCCGAAGTCACTATTTTGGAAGGTCTGCCGACCTTCCTTGGTGCGGTGGATGAAGGCGTGGCGAAGGAAGCCTTTAAAGCGTTCACCAAGCAAGGGCTGAAGATCGAGCTGGGTGTAAAAGTCGGCGAGATCAAAAACGGCAAAAAGGGCGTGTCGGTTGCCTACACCAACGCCAAGGGCGAAGCCCAGACGCTGGATGTCGACAAACTCATCATCTCCATCGGCCGCGTGCCCAACACCATCGGTCTGAACACCGAGGCAGTGGGCTTGGCGCTGGACGAGCGCGGCGCGATCGTGGTGGATGGCGACTGCAAAACCAATCTGCCCGGTGTTTGGGCGGTGGGCGACGTGGTGCGTGGTCCGATGTTGGCGCACAAGGCGGAAGAAGAGGGCGTTGCCGTGGCTGAGCGCATTGCCGGTCAGCACGGACACGTCAACTTCAACACCATTCCTTGGGTGATCTACACCAGCCCTGAAATCGCATGGGTCGGCCGAACTGAGCAACAGCTCAAGGCGGATGGCGTGGCGTATAAGGCCGGTCAGTTCCCGTTCCTGGCGAACGGCCGCGCACGCGCTTTGGGCGACACCACCGGTTTCGTGAAGTTCTTGGCCGATGCCACGACCGACGAAATTCTGGGCGTTCACATCGTTGGCCCACAAGCGTCCGAGTTGATCTCTGAAGCTGTGGTGGCCATGGAGTTCAAGGCCAGTGCGGAAGACATCGCACGTATCTGCCATGCACACCCGTCCTTGAGTGAAGCCACCAAGGAAGCGGCGTTGGCCGTGGACAAGCGTACGCTGAACTTCTGATCGGTTTTTTTGCCAAATAAGCTGCTAGCCCGCATGAATAATGCGCTAGCAGCTTCTCTTTTTGTAGCATACCGGAGTAAGCCTTGAGCGTAAAAGAAGCCTACGAGGCGGAGTTGAAGGTCCGTGGATACACCGCCGACCCCGCACAGTTGCGTGCCGTGGAGGCTCTGGAGCGCTGTGCCAGCGATTGGGCTGCTTACAAAGCCAAGCGCTCAAATGCCCTCAAGAAGCTGATCAATCGGCCTGAAATTCCAAAGGGCGTGTATATGTTCGGCGGGGTAGGGCGTGGCAAGAGCTTCCTGATGGATTGCTTTTTCAATGCCGTTCCGCTGAAGCGCAAAACCCGCTTGCATTTCCATGAGTTCATGCGCGAGGTACACCACGAACTGGTGAACCTGCAAGGCACGGTGAATCCGCTCGATGAGCTGGGTAAGCGCATGTCCAAGCGTTACCGCTTGATTTGCTTTGACGAGTTCCATGTGGCGGACATTACCGATGCCATGATCCTTCACCGTTTGCTCAACGCATTGTTCGACAACGGCGTGGGCTTTGTGACGACCTCGAATTTCAAGCCGGATGACCTCTACCCCGGCGGCCTGCACCGGGACCGCATCTTGCCGGCCATTGCCTTGTTGAACGCCAAACTGGAAGTTCTCAACGTGGATAACGGGACCGATTACCGCCGCCGCACCTTGGAGGATGCCAAGCTCTACCACGTGCCCAATGGCGCGGTGGCAGATGCAGCGATGACGGCCACCTTCAATGCACTGGCCGAGCAGCATGATGAAGACCCTCTGCTGCATATCGAGTCGCGCCAGATCAGCGCGGTGCGCAAGGCTGGGGGCGTAGTGTGGTTTGACTTCAAGACCTTGTGCGGTGGTCCCCGCTCGCAAAATGATTACCTCGAAATCGCCTCACGTTTCCACACCGTCTTCCTGAGTGGTGTGCCGCACATGCCGGTGCGCATGGCCTCCGAGGCGAGGCGCTTTACTTGGTTGGTGGATGTGCTGTACGACCGCCGCGTGAAACTGATCATGTCTGCAGATGTGGCCCCGGAGCAGTTGTATACCGAAGGCCCCATGTCCCATGAATTTCCGCGCACGGTGTCCCGCTTGACAGAAATGCAGTCCAAAGAGTTTTTGGAGCTGGAGCGTCGTACGGTGGATACCCGGCTGACATGAAAATTTTGTCCTTCGTGGTCCGCTTGGTCTTGCTGCAGGCGGTTTTTTTGCCCGCCTTTGCTGACTCGCTGGAGGCAGTCGAGGCAGATCGACAGCAGTTGCAGTTGGATGGTTCTCGCATGGAGTCGGCGTGTTATGACCGGTTTGCGGTTAATGCCTGCTTGTCAAATTGGGGTGCAGAGCGGCGTGCTCGCACTGCCGCCCTGCGCAAGCGTGAGCTCGCTTTGCGCGACGCAGAGCGGACGGAGCGCACGCGTGAACAGCTGGAACGGCTTGAAGACAAGAAAACCGAGCAAACCAAGCGGCTGGAAGAAATGGCACAGGATCCGGTAGCGGAGCGTGTACCCAAAACAGCGCCGGTGCCACAGCCCGTCGAACGACCAGAGCTGAATGATTCATCGTCTGGGATCAGCCCTGAGCAAGCCCAGGCCAATCGCGCTGCATTCGAAGCCAAATTGGAAGAAGCCGCCCGCCGCAAAGCCGAGGTAGAGAAGCGAATCCAAGACAAGCCCGACAGGGCAGAGCCGCTTCCGATCAATCAGTGATCTTGAAGGCCTGTCGGGAACCCCGTTTAAGGCTGGAGTGTCTCGACTTTCACAATCACGACGGATAAGTTGTCACCGCCGCCGCGGGCCCTCGAACGCGCTTTCTCGATCAAAAACTCGGTGGCCTCGCGGGCGGAGAGTGTGGAGAGCACGGAGCCCAGTTCGCCATTGTTGAAGTAGTGCCAAACTCCGTCGCTGCACGCCATGAGTACATCACCAGCCCGCAGTTGCGGGATAAAGTGAAGATCGATGGGTGGGTCGTTATCCGTACCAAGGCAGCCCATCAAGATATTGGACTGTGGGTGGGTAGCGGCCTGTTCTTCCGTGATCTCTCCGCGATTGATCAAGGCCTGAACGTAAGAATGGTCCATGGTTCGTTTCACGAACCGGTTTCCATGGAACTGGTAAACCCGGGAGTCGCCGGTATGGGCCCAGTGGCAGTCGCCGCCGGGATTGATCAAGAATGCCGCAAGGGTGCTGTGCGGTTCTTCTTCTGAAGAAATCGCGGTCAGCTTGATCACGATATGAGCTTCCTGCACCACTTGGCGCAATGTGACGGCCGCATCGTCTGTTGCGGGGTCATAACGCTCAAAGAGCTGCTTTGCAGTGAGCATGACCTGGTCGGATGCTTTCCTGCCGCCACTGCGTCCACCCATGCCATCAGCCACGATCGCCAAAATGCAGCCGTTGACTCTCGGGTGTTTGAATAGCGAGACTTGGTCCTGCTGATATTCACGGTCACCCTTGTGGATGCCGGTAGAGGCGCTGAGGCGGTAACCAGAGGACATGGAGTGGTGTTTGCGAAAAAAGCGGTCGTGTGCCGGTATGGCAGGCCGTATTATCGAGCGGCCGTTGCTTCTGGCGGTCAGTTTAACCACCTTGTAGGCCGCTTTTACCTTTGGAAACCAATCTACATTCACCCGAGCGCCGGCTCATCGAGCTCCGTATGGCGCACAGCGATCTTGACGCATGCATTGACCTTGCATCCTCGCAAGGTGGTATCACAGATGAATTGCTGCTTCATCGCCTCAAGAAGCGGCGCTTGGGACTGCGCGACGCCATTTTCCAGCTGCAGCGCAGTGTGGGTCCGAACGAATCCGCCTGATGTCTCAAGTGGTTGCTGCCGTTGAGGCTGTGTTCGGTGATACGGGTGCGCTTGGGCAATCTGTCCCGGAGTATGTGCCGCGCGCAGGGCAGATCCAGATGGCGCGAGCGGTCGCTGAAACTATGGAAACAGGCGGATCACTCGTTGTGGAAGCCGGGACAGGGATCGGTAAGACCTATGCCTATCTCGTTCCCGCGCTGCTCAGCGGGCATAAGGTGTTGATATCCACCGCCACCAAGGCATTGCAGGACCAGTTGTTCGGTCGTGACATTCCGGCGGTCGTAGCCATGCTGAAAAGCCCGGCCCGAGTGGCACTGCTCAAAGGTCGTAGCAGTTATCTTTGCCTGCACCGGCTGACCGCAGCGCGGCATGACGGCATGCTGCAGTCCGCGGCACCGTTGCGTTTATTGGGGCAAGTCGAGCAATGGGCGGTATCGACCCGTTTCGGGGATGTCGCAGAGGTGCCTGCTTTGGAGGAGTCTGCCCAAGTTTTACCGCTAGTGACCTCCACCCGGGAAAACTGCGGAGCATCCAAGTGCCCCCGTTACACCGATTGTTTTTTGTACAAAGCGCGGCGTGACGCAATGAATGCCGACATGGTGGTGATTAACCACCATTTGTTCTTTGCTGATGCGAATGTGCGTGAGTCCGGAGTGGCTGAATTACTGCCCACCGTGAACACGGTGGTCTTTGATGAAGCGCACCAACTCAATGACATTGGTGTTCAGTTTTTGGGGCGTCAATGGTCGACAGGCCAGGCCCTGGCTCTGGGGCGCGATGTGGTCTTTACCGGTGCACAGTGCGCGCGCGGACTTGCCGATTGGCCTTACCTGGTCGAGCAGATGGAAATGGCGGTGGTCGCTTTGCATGCGGTGTTCTCGGAGCAAGGGGGTGCGCCGCAGCGTGCCTTGTGGGCGCTGGGAGTTCCAGACGGTTTGTCCCCTGCGATTTGGACTTCGCGGATGGTGCGCTTTGTGGACACGATCCGGACGCTCACGATTGCGCTCCAGGGGGTGTGCGATGCGCATCCTGATTTGCGAACCCTTTTTGAGCGTGCAAGTGCGCTGTTGGAGCAGGTCGAGCGTGCGCTACTTCCGGTTCAGGACGGGCTGATTCGCTGGGTAGAGTCGGGTGCACGTTTGCGGTGCGTGGAGTCCCCGATGGATATCTCTGAGGCGATGCAAGCCAAGGTGGTCTCGGGTGGTGGGGTTGATTCGCTCAAGTCGTGGGTCTTTACATCGGCCACCTTGGGTGTGGGTAACGACTTGGACTGGTTTCTCGCCTCCAGCGGATTGCAAGATGCAGCTTGCTTGCGGATCCCGAGTCCATTCAACTACCCGCAACAAGCGGCTTTGTATGTTCCCAAGTCGTTTGCGCTTCCGTCCTCTCAACAACACAGCAGCGCCGTAGCGGCACTGGTGGCGCAATCAGCGCAGGTACTGGGGGGGCACACGATGGTACTGACCACCACATTGCGTGCCATGCGTCACATCGCAGACGGCATACGCAAGCTGTTGCCTGAGCACTTGGACATTCGTGTGATAGTGCAAGGCGAAGCTTCAAAGCGCGACTTGCTCAATCACTTTCAGTCAAAGCATGGGTCGGGTTTGATACTGGTGGGATCAGCCACGTTTTGGGAAGGCGTCGATATTGCAGGGCGCGCTTTGCAGCTGTTGGTCATCGACAAAATTCCGTTTGCACCGCCCGACGATCCTTTATTGCAGGCGCGCTGCGCCAAGGTGGAGGTCGAAGGGGGAAGCTCGTTCAATGAGGTTCAGCTGCCGATGGCGGGAATCGCCTTGAAACAAGGTGTCGGACGCTTGATACGCCGGGAGTCCGACCGTGGCGTTTTGGTGGTCTGTGACCCTCGCTTGCGCACGATGGCGTATGGTCGAAAGTTGCTCTCTGCTTTGCCCGCCATGCGCCCCTTGTCTGAGGAGGCGCAGTATTACGCAGCACTTGGCGAACTCACCACAGCTTCCACCACGGATTGGAGTTAGCTTTTCCGCCGCCGGCAATAAACTCCGATTGCGGGTAGTTTTTGTCGAGGATTCGCTTTGCATCGTCCCGCAACTGGACCATGCCCAGCGCGTCGTACGATTTGTACAAAATAAACAATGCTTCCTCGGTGGCGGGTACATCCCGGTAATCTGTCAGGCATTGTTGGGCGCGGTTTGCGGCCGCCAGATAGGCACCCCGCTTGTAGTAATAGCGCGCTACATGCACTTCAGACTGGGCCAGTGAGCCTACGATGTAGTTCATCCGTTGGCGCGCATCAGGGGTGTACTTCGAGTCGGGAAAGCGTGAGGTCAATTCTTTGAAAGATTCGAACGATTCTTTGGCCGCTTTTTGATCACGCTCTGCCAGGTCCTGGCGAGTGACCGCCGATAGCAGGCCCAAGTCGTCGTTGAAGTTCACAATGCCCTTCAAGTAGATCGCATAGTCCAAAGCCGGGCTGGCAGGGTGGAGTTTGATAAACCGCTCTAGGGTGGCAAGCGACTGCGCCTGTTCGCCAGCCTTGAAGTGGGCGTAGGCTTTGTCGAGCTGGGCCTGCTGGGCCAACGGAGTTCCGGCTGCACGCGCTTCCAGTTTCTCCAGTAAGGGTACCGCTTTGTCCCACTGTGAGGAGCCCATTTCGTCTTTGGCCTCTGCGTACAAGCGATTTGGGCTCATGCCTGCGGTTTTGTCGACGGGAGCGCTGGAGCAGGCCACGAGCAGACTGGCCAGAGCCACCAGCATGGGGGCATAAACGACCGATAATTTCGCACGCAGCATTTTGGGGACCTTCTTGATACAAACCACGGGAATTATATCGACGCACTCTGCGGAGACAGAGGCAGAAGACCCCTCGGATATCGCGGGTGAAACGGAGCTGCGTCACCTCGTTTTCTCGGCGGATGTCCACGGGGAGCGCTTGGATCGCGCGCTCGCTTTTCATGTGGAAGAGTTCTCGCGCAGCTATTTGCAGCAGCTGATCGAGCTGGGTCTGGTGCAACTGAATGGTCGCGTGGTTTTGAAGACCTCTGTCAAGGTGAAGGCAGGCGATTCTGCGGTGATTGAACTGCGCCCCACGCCTCAAAGCCAGGCTTTCAAGCCTGAGGCCATGTCTTTGGAGGTGGTGTACGAGGATGAGCATGTTCTGGTGATCAACAAACCACCCGGGTTGGTCGTTCACCCGGCGCCAGGCAACTGGAGTGGAACTTTGCTGAACGGCTTGCTGGCTTACAGTGCCCACGCGGCTTTGGTTCCGCGAGCCGGTATTGTCCATCGCTTGGACAAGGACACCAGTGGCTTGATGGTGGTGGCACGCACACGGCTTGCCATGGATGTGTTGGTGAAGGCAATTGCAGCCAGGGAGGTCAGTCGCCAGTATTTCGCGATTGCCCACAAGGCATGGCCCTGGCAGGGGCTGAAGACTGTCAGCGCGCCGATCGGTCGGGATCCGCGCAACCGCTTGAGAATGGCGGTAGTGGATTTGGGGCTACACGCAGGCAAAGAAGCGAGAACAGACTTTGAATTGCTGTCAACCAGCCAGGTCGCTTGCTGGGTTCGCTGTATTTTGCATACTGGCCGCACACACCAAATCCGGGTCCACATGGCGCACCTCGGGCACCCTTTGATTGCTGATCCGGTTTACGGTGGCGCCCCAGCGGCGGATATGGGCCGACAAGCTCTGCATGCCTGCCGGTTGGCATTTCAACATCCCATCACCGGCGTGAATTTGACTTTTGAGTCGCCACCGCCACCCGATTTCTTGGCACTTTCTGTTCAATTGGGGCTCGGTTACAATCAGCACACCAAACCGGGAGGTTTGTAACTACGTCTCTCGTAGGGTAGTCGATCCAGGCAAGCAGCTTTTCCTACCTAGTGCGGTTGACTCCGGTCCGCAACAAACACCGGTTTCCATCTTTGAGTCCAGACTATGAACATGGTCGATGCTAAGCGTGTGCTCGAAACCGCTTTGATTTGTTCACCTCAGCCTTTGACGGTCCGCGTGCTGAGAGAGCTATTTGCCGATGAAATCGGCGCAGATACGGTCAAGTCCTTGCTGCTGGAACTCCAGATGGAGTGGGCTGAGCGGGGGGTAGAGTTGGTGAGTGTGGCCACTGGTTGGCGATTTCAGAGTCGTCCCGAGATGCGGGAGTTTCTGGATCGGCTCCATCCGGAGAAGCCTCCCAAGTACACCCGTGCGACGCTGGAGACATTGGCCATCATCGCTTACCGGCAACCGGTGACGCGTGGGGACATGGAAGACATTCGGGGTGTCACGATCAGCTCACTGTTGATCAAGCAGTTGGAGGATCGGGGTTGGGTCGAAGTTATCGGGCACCGTGAGGCGCCCGGAAGGCCGGCGCTTTATGCGACAACACGACAGTTTTTGGACGATTTGGGCCTGAGTTCGCTGGATCAGCTTCCTTTGTTGGAGTCGCCAGATCGCGGCACTGACCCCGTAAAGGATTTTGGCGATATGTTGGGGGTTGCGGATCAGGCCTCCATGAAAGCCGAAGCGACCGAGGGTCAACAGTTAACTATGCCATTGCAGGCGGCTTTGCACGCAGTGGAAAACGGAACATCACTATGAACGATAACGACAACATCCCTGGCGCAGAAGCGACTCAGAAGCTTGAAGCCCCCGCTCCATCGGACAGCACTTCTGTGAAAGTGGGGGGGAACCGCTTTGATGATGTGATCTCCGGCCAATTCGATGCAGATGAAGCCGCAGAAGATGTCAGCTTGCCCAAGCGGGTCTTGGCGCCGCTTGCCGAGACCCCGAAGTTGCATAAAGTACTTGCCCAGTCGGGAATGGGGTCGCGGCTTGAAATGGAGCAGCTGATTCTCGAAGGGCGGATTTCGGTGAACAACGAACCTGCCCACATCGGGCAGCGCATTCAGTTTGGTGACAACATCAAGGTCAACGGCAAGCCGATTCGCTTTCGCATTGACCCTCCGCCTGCACGCGTGATTGCGTACCACAAGCCTGTCGGTGAGGTGGTGACCCACGATGATCCCCAAAATCGGCCCACTGTGTTTCGCCGTTTGCCAAAGCTCCACCAAGGGAAGTGGCAATCCGTCGGGCGATTGGATTTGAATACAGAAGGCTTGTTGTTGTTCACCAGCTCGGGCGAGTTGGCCAACAACCTGATGCATCCACGATTCGGCTTGGAGCGCGAATACGCAGTGCGTGTTTTGGGCGCCCTCACGAAAGAGGAAAAGCAAGCGCTGATAAGCGGCGTTCAACTGGACGACGGAATCGCACAATTTGGCTCCATTGAAGACGGCGGCGGTGAAGGATCCAACTGCTGGTACCGGGTCACGATCTCTGAAGGACGCAACCGCGAGGTTCGCCGCATGTTGGAGTCTGTCGGGCATGCTGTGAGCCGACTGATCCGCATTCGCTACGGCGCCATGGTGCTCCCGCGGGGACTCAAGCGTGGTGCTTGGATGGAGTTGGATGAGTCTGATATCCGCTTGCTGATGCAGGCTGCCGGAACTCCCAAACCCCGTCTCCATGAAGAGGGTGCTGCGGGTGGTGGCGGTGGTGCCCGTCCGCGGGGGCGCGGCGGTCGGCAGGGCGGGCGTGGTCCGGCGTACCCGAGGGATGCGGCGCCTCCAGCGCCGCCTGCCCGTCAAGGACGTGGGAAGCCTCCTCGTCAAGCGACGCGCCAAGAAGGTAGTGGTCAACCTGATCCGATGAAAACATCATTGGGGTACATCGGTGCAGACAGCTTTTCGCGACAGCGACAAGAGGCAAGCGGCCGAGGTCGCCCGGGCGGCGGTCAGCGCCGTTCGGGCGGCAGAAGTCGTTAATGCGGGTGTTAAACTCGCCGGCTTTGTCCACCTAGGACAAATACAATTTTTTTTCTAATCGGGAATTACTATGGCAATCGAACGCACACTTTCTATCATCAAACCTGACGCAGTCGCCAAGAACGTCATCGGTCAGATCTACGCTCGTTTTGAAGCCGCTGGACTGAAGGTTGTGGCTGCCCGCATGGCACACCTGTCGCGCGGCGAAGCAGAAGCTTTTTACGCGGTGCACAAAGAGCGTCCTTTCTTCAAAGATTTGGTGGACTTCATGGTCTCCGGTCCCGTGATGATCCAAGCCTTGGAAGGCGAAGGCGCAATCGCTAAAAACCGCGACCTGATGGGCGCAACTGACCCTAAAAAGGCCGCTGCAGGTACCATCCGTGCGGACTTCGCAGACAGCATCGATGCCAACGCAGTGCACGGCTCTGACGCTCCAGAAACTGCAGCGGTAGAAATCGGCTTCTTCTTTGCCGGTATGAACGTTTACTCGCGTTAATTCAGTATGGCGGTCAACCTGCTCGATTTCGACCTCGAGGGTCTGGCCGCCTTCTGCGAAAGCTTAGGCGAGAAAAAGTTTCGCGCAACCCAACTGTTTCGTTGGGTGCATCAAAAAGGCGCAAACCAATTTGATGACATGAGCGATCTCGCCCGATCTCTCAGAGACAAATTAAAAGGCAATGCTGAAATCACTGCATTGCCAGTGATCACCCAGCATATATCCACTGACGGAACCATCAAATGGCTCTTTGATGTGGGCGGCGGTGACGCTGTCGAAACAGTGTTTATCCCGGAATCTGATCGCGGGACACTCTGTATATCCTCCCAGGCGGGTTGCGCGGTAGGTTGTCGTTTCTGCTCGACAGGTCACCAGGGATTCAGTCGGAATTTGAAGACGTGGGAGATTTTGGCGCAGCTCTGGTTTGCTGAGCACTTCCTGCGCAAGCATCTCGGGGTTCAAGAGCGCGTCATCTCCAATGTGGTGATGATGGGCATGGGCGAGCCACTTCAAAACTACGCAGCTTTGGTGCCCGCGCTGAGGGCCATGCTGGATGACCATGGTTATGGTTTGTCGCGACGGCGAGTGACGGTCTCGACGTCTGGCGTGGTTCCGATGATGGATCGTCTCAAAGACGATTGCCCGGTAGCCTTGGCGGTGTCCTTGCACGCCCCCACAGATATCCTTCGGGACAACTTGGTGCCCTTGAACAAAAAGTATCCGCTGGTAGAGCTGCTGAGCGCATGCAAGCGGTACTTGGAGCGGGCTCCGCGGGATTTCATTACCTTCGAATATTGCATGCTGGATGGTGTCAACGACAGTCCCGAGCAGGCACGAGCACTGCTGGCACTGGTTCGCGAGGCGGACATCCCCTGCAAGTTCAATTTGATTCCGTTTAACCCTTTTCCTGCATCGGGCCTTTTACGCTCAAAGAACAATATGGTCCAGGAATTCGCTCGAATTTTGCTGGATGGCGGTCTTGTGACAACCATTCGCAAGACGCGGGGGGATGATATTGACGCGGCGTGTGGACAGCTCGCCGGTGACGTCAAAGATCGGACGAATGTGAGCGGCCGGATTAGCAAGCAACGCACGATCATGCTCCAGCAAATCAGTGAGCAAAAAAGTATCAATTGAAATGGGGCCCGCGATGACTGAAAGTAGGCGATCGACAAGAAAAGTCGCAACCCTTAGGCTTGCTCATTTCTTAGGGGCGTTCTTAGCGGTTTTTATGTTGGGTTTCCTCCAAGGATGCTCATCGCCTGCGCCCATTTCATCGGGGGCAGACATGGCGACCGAGTCTGACGAGACGCCGGCGAGCAAGCGTGCAAAGATTCGATTGGAGTTGGCGGCTGGGTATTACAGCAATGGCCAAACGCGTGTTGCGCTTGACGAGATCAAGCAGTCCATTGCTGCTGATCCGGGAATCTACCAAGCGCACAATTTGCGGGGTTTGATCTACATGCAACTCAATGACTTTGGCTTGGCAGACGAGAGCTTCAGGCGTGCGCTGCAATTAAGCCCGCAGGCCGCCGCTGTTCAACACAATTACGGTTGGATGCTTTGCCAGCAGGGGCGGATGCCTGAGGCGTACGCGAATTTTTCTGCAGCAATTAACAACCCCCTGTATCAGGAGCGCGCTAAATCGTGGATGGCGCTTGGCGTCTGCCAGAAAACTGCGGGTTTGCGTGATGAGGCTTTGGTGAGCTTGACACGGGCACTCGAGTTGGAGCCAGGCAATCCGGTTGCCGGCTACAACCTGGCTCTGCTGTTTGTCCAGCGCGGAGATTTATCGAGAGCGCAAGCCCAGATTCGTCGAGTGAACAACAGTGAGTTTGCGAACTCTGAGACCTTATGGCTGGGCGTAAAGATTGAGCGTAGGTTAGGGAACCGAGATTCCGCGGCCCAGTTGGGTACACAGCTGACGAAGAGGTTCCCGGCATCTAAAGAGGCAAGCATGCTTGAGCGAGGGGCGTTTGATGAGTGAAGCGAGTAGCGGGACGGCAGAGCAGGGCAGTGTTGTGACCAACAGCCTGCCCAGTGCAGGTGAAATGCTGCGCAATGCGCGCGAAGCGGCTGGGTTGCACATCGCAGCGCTTGCTGTTTCCATGAAGGTTCCAGTGAAGAAGCTGGAGGCTCTGGAGTCAGACCGGATAGATTTGTTGCCGGATGCCGTGTTTGTTCGAGCGCTGGCTTCCAGTGTTTGTCGAGCGTTGAAAATTGATCCTGCCCCTATTCTTGAGCGCTTGCCGCATGTGGTGGCTCCTCAATTCCAAGTGGCGGATCGAGGGATTAACGAGCCCTTCAGGGATCAACAAAACTGGGTCAAATCTTCGGTGTTGGACATCCTGAAGAAACCGAGTGCGTTGTTGGTTCTTGGGCTGTTGACGTGCGCTGTGTTGGTTTTTGCAATTCCGAGTCTGCAGTTGCCCGGATGGCTCACCGCATCAGAAGCTGAGCCGACGGAACTGATGCCTCCCGCAGATTCAGTCCCTGGCGTGAACGCGCCCAAGCAAGAGCCAAACGATAAAGCGGTTGGGGTCGAGGTAGTACCAAGTGCGGGGGTTAACCTGCAAAGCAGCCCAACCCCCGCCGCGGCAGTTGCGCCTGAGCCGATAGTCCCTGCAAGTGGTAGTCAAACCGGCGAGGATCTTTTGCTCGTTAGAGCGAAGGGAACTACCTGGATCCAAGTGGTGGATGCCAACGGTGCTGTTTTGATGCGCAAAACCTTGCAAGGGGGCACGACTTCCGCAGTGAATGGAACACCGCCTTTGGCAGTTGTTGTGGGTAAAGCAGACCTTGCAGAGGTGGAAGTTCGGGGTAAGCCGTTTGTGATGACGGATGTTTCAAAAGATAACGTTGCTCGTTTCGAGGTGAAGTAGTGGACCAAGGATTACCTATTGCATTAGCGCAGCCCTTGCCTCGCAGGAGTTTGCAGTCAGAGGTCAGGTGGGGCAGTCACGTCGTCACTGTGGGCGGCGCTGCTCCTGTGCGTATTCAATCGATGACGAATACCGATACAGAAGATGCGATCGGCACAGCAATTCAGGTGAAGGAGCTGGCAGCTGCGGGGTCAGAGCTGGTCCGAATCACGGTGAACACACCCGAAGCAGCCCAGGCAGTGCCTCATATTCGGGCGCAATTGGATCGAATGGGTGTCAATGTCCCGTTGATCGGTGACTTTCATTACAACGGTCATCGCTTGTTGACTGACTACCCGGAATGTGCGGAATCGTTGTCCAAGTACCGGATCAATCCGGGGAATGTAGGTAAGGGTGACAAACGTGACCGCCAGTTTGCGCAAATGATCGAAGCGGCAGTTCGTTGGGACAAGCCGATAAGAATCGGAGTGAACTGGGGTAGCTTGGATCAAGAGCTTTTGGCATCCTTGATGGATGAAAACAGCCGCAGGTCTCAGCCTTGGGATGCCAAGCAGGTTATGTACGAGGCCCTGATTACTTCGGCCATTACTTCCGCAGAAAAGGCCGAAGAAATCGGCTTGCCCGGGCATCAAATTATGTTGTCCTGCAAGGTCAGTGGTGTGTCGGACCTGGTGGCTGTCTATCGGGAACTCGCCCGACGCTCAAAATATGCGTTGCACTTGGGATTGACTGAAGCCGGGATGGGCACCAAAGGGACAGTGGCCTCTGCCACTGCCTTGGGGATTCTTTTACAAGAGGGTATTGGCGATACCATCCGTGTATCGCTGACCCCCGCCCCCGGTGAGGCGCGGACTCAGGAAGTGATCGTGGCTTCCGAGATCATCCAGTCACTCGGTTTGCGCAAGTTTGTGCCCAGTGTTACGGCCTGCCCAGGTTGCGGCAGGACCACCAGCACCACATTCCAAGAGCTCACCAAGCAGATCGATGATTTTTTAAGAGATCAGATGCCAGTTTGGCGCAAACAGTATCCGGGTGTCGAAAACATGAAGGTGGCCGTGATGGGCTGCATTGTCAACGGGCCAGGAGAGAGTAAGCACGCTGACATTGGTATCAGTCTTCCCGGTACAGGCGAGGCCCCGGCAGCCCCGGTTTACATCGACGGCGAAAAGAAAATGACCTTGCGCGGGGATTCCATCGCCAGCGAGTTCCAATCGGTTGTTGAGAATTACATCAAGGCGCGCTTCACGCCTCCACCCCCTCAAGCTTGAGAATTTATGTCAGAGAAAAACAGTCCACGCAAGGTGGACAAAATCGTTGCAGTCAAGGGCATGAACGATATCCTCCCACCGCAATCTGCGTCGTGGGAAGCGCTGGAGTCATTGGTTCGTAACGTGATGCGTAGGTATGCTTTCGAAAATATTCGCACCCCGATCGTCGAGCCCACCGCATTGTTTGTGCGCGGGCTAGGCGAAGTGACCGATATTGTTGAGAAGGAAATGTATTCATTCGAGGATCGCTTGAATGGTGAAGCGCTAACCCTGCGCCCCGAGAACACCGCAGGTGTTGTGCGAGCTGTGGTCGAGCATTCTTTGCTCTACAACGGTCCCAAACGCTTGTATTACATGGGCCCTATGTTTCGACATGAACGCCCGCAGCGGGGTCGCTATCGCCAATTCCACCAAATCGGCGCCGAGGCCCTGGGTTTCGGTGGGCCTGAGGTGGATGCGGAAGTCATCCTCATGGCGCACATGCTATGGCAAGAGCTGGGTCTGACGGATATCGAGTTGCAGATCAACAGCTTGGGCCAGCCGGAGGAGCGCCATCGGCATCGGGCGGCACTCATTGAGCATTTTGAGTCTCATAAGGATGCTCTTGATGAGGAGGCCAAGCGCCGTTTGCACTTGAATCCACTGCGTCTGTTGGACTCCAAGAATCCTGCTATGCAGCCTGTGATCGAGGCAGCGCCCAAGTTGATTGATTTTCTTGGCAGCGCTTCCAAGGCACATCTAGATTCGGTCCTCCGACTCCTCGAAAGCCACGGGGTTCCCTACACCATCAATCCTCGCTTGGTCCGCGGTATGGACTATTACAACTTGACTGTTTTTGAGTTCGTAACAACCAAACTCGGATCGCAGGGGACCGTCTGTGCCGGCGGTCGCTACGACTACTTGATTGAACAAATAGGCGGCAAGCCTTCTCCGGGCGTTGGCTGGGCCATGGGGGTCGAACGGGTTCTGGAGCTGATTCAAGAATCTGCGCGCCCACTTTCGACACCTGTCCTGGATGTGTTTGCGGTCATCCTGGAATCTGACTATTTGCCGTCTGTGATGCCGGTTTTGTCGTCGCTGCGCCAGGCTGGTTTATCAGTGCAGATGCAGACCAGCACGCCAGAGGGCATGCCCAGTCTCAAGTCTCAATTTAAGCGTGCCGACAGTTCTGGGGCGCGCTACGCATTGGTGTTTGGGCCCGATGAAATATCCTCGGGACAAGTCACCATCAAATCACTAAGAAACGCGGATGTTCCGCAAGTCACCATTGCGCTCAATGAAATAGCGCAATGGGCGTCCCATCAAGCGTCAAAAGCATTAACAGGCACACCATGGCAAACCATTTAGATCTCGAAGAACAAGAGCAACTTGACCAGTTCAAGCATTTTTGGAAGCAGTACGGCAATGCAATCACTTGGGTGTTGATCGCAGTCCTCGGGAGCTTCGCCGCATGGAACGGATACCAGTGGTGGAATAAGCGCCAAGCGGAGCAAGCATCAGCAATGTATGAAGAGGTTGAAAGACTGATCGGAACCGGGGATTTGGTGGCCTCTACCCGCGCCTTTGATGACATGAAGCAACGCTTCCCTTCGGTTTTTTACACCCAGCAGTCTGGTTTGAATTTGGCAAAAGTGGCTTATCTTTCCGGCAAGCCGGACATAGCTAAAACCGCCTTAACTTGGGTTGCAAGCAGCAAGGCGGATGCCGGTCTTGCCGCTTTGGCTAAAGTGCGTCATGCCGGTCTGTTGATTGAGTCGAAAGAGTTTGATGAAGCGAGCCAGTTGTTGTCTTCCGACTTCCCCTCCGAATTTGGCGGATTGGCCGCTGACAAACGGGGGGACTTGGCGCTGTCTCAAGGAAAAAGCGAAGATGCCGCCCAAAGATTCAATGAAGCGCTCAAGCTTTTACCCCAGCAAGACCAGTATCGGCGCTTGGTAGAGGTCAAACTCGCAGCGCTAGGCTCTGCCGAAGCGAAGTGAAACGTATGGCCATGCGGTATTCCCCTCTCAGTCTCACCATCGCGCTTCTCGTTTGCGTGGTGTTGTCGGCATGTTCTGGTCCGACCAAGCAAAAGCCCACTGAGCTTGCGCCTTTGGTTCCCTCTTTGGGTGTCAAGAATGTCTGGAAGGGCGCCGTTGGCGAAGTTTCTTTTCCCTTGGAGCTCAAAAGTGCAGGGAACGAGATCTACTTGGCTACTACCGCTGGCTCGGTTGTTACCTTAGACGGAGAAAGCGGTGCAGTACGGTCAACCGGCAATGCCGGAGCAAGGATTTCTGCAGCCATTGGGTCCGGCGACGGCCGCATTGCGCTTACTACGGTAACGGGTGAAGTGCTTGTAATGCAGGGCGCCCAACCGCTCTGGCGTCAGAATCTCGGTGCGGTGGCCATCACGCCCCCATTGGTTGCCGGTGGGCGTGTGTTTGTAATGACGCCTGATCGCACCCTGTCTGCCTTTGATGGTGAAACTGGAAAGCGGTTGTGGCAACTGCAGCGCGGCGCGGACACTTTGGTTTTGGATCGTCCGGGCGTATTGTTTCCCGTCGGAGATACCTTGGTTGTCGGGCTTGGTGGTCGTCTTGTGGGACTCAACCCCAGCAACGGGAGCCAGAAATGGGATGTGCCTATCGCACTGGGGCGCGGTACCAATGAGGTAGAGCGCCTAGTAGATGTTGTCTCTGGTATCAGCCGCAGGGGGGGTAACGTCTGCGTCCGAGCCTACACGAGCGCCGTAGCATGCGTCGACACAGGCGCAGGTAAGTCTGTCTGGTTCAAGACCGCGAATGGCTTTACGGGCATCGGTGGCGGAGACACTGCGGTCTTTGGTTCTGAATCCGACGGTACGCTCATTGCGTGGAGCCGCAAAGACGGTGAAAGGTTATGGCAATCAGACAAGTTCAAGTGGCGTGATCTGGGCACACCTGTCTTGTTGGGCTCTACACTCGTCGTCCCCGATAATGCAGGTCTGTTGCATCTGCTCTCCGCTGCAGATGGTGCGATAGTCGGGCGCCTTCAGCTCGACGGTTCGCCACTTGCCGCTACGCCAGTCCTTTCAGGCAATACCCTGGTCGCAGTGACTCAAAAGGGGGGCGTATTTGCCTTCCGTCCCGAATAAAAAAGGTCATTCATGAAGCCAGTTATCGCCCTCGTTGGTCGTCCCAACGTCGGTAAATCCACACTATTCAACCGCCTGACCAAAACGCGTGATGCGATCGTGGCCGACTTTGCGGGTCTTACCCGCGATCGCCACTATGGCAACGGCAAGCACGGTAAACACGAATTTATCGTCATTGATACCGGGGGCTTCGAGCCTGACGCCGGCAGTGGCATTTTTAAAGAAATGGCCAAACAAACGCGCCAAGCGGTTGCAGAGGCTGATGTTGTGGTGTTTGTGGTTGATGCGCGTGCCGGCTTGTCTGCGCAAGACCATGACATCGGGAACTATCTTCGTAAGCTGGGCAAACCTTGTCTGGTGATTGCGAATAAAGCAGAGGGCATGAAGGCCGGAGCCCAGCTCTCGGAGTTTTTTGAACTCGGGCTAGGTGAGGTCTATCCCGTCTCCGCAGCCCACGGTCAGGGCATGCGATCACTGATCGAACTGGCCCTCGATGCCTTGCATTTGGAGGAGCCCGAAGACGACCCAGAGGCGGCCGACCCCAGCATTATCAAACTCGCTGTTGCAGGCCGGCCGAATGTCGGCAAGTCGACGTTGATTAATACGTGGCTGGGCGAGGAGCGACTGGTCGCCTTCGACATGCCCGGTACCACTCGCGATGCCATCTCGGTACCTTTTGAGCGCAACGGGCAAAAGTTTGAACTCGTGGATACGGCCGGTCTTCGTCGCAAAGGGAAAGTCTTTGAAGCGATCGAGAAATTCTCGGTGGTGAAGACCTTGCAGGCCATCGAGTCCGCCAGCGTTGTGTTGTTGCTGATCGATGCCGAGCAGGGCGTGACCGACCAAGACGCCCATATTGCGGGATACATCTTGGAGTCGGGGCGTGCGGTTGTCGTCGCTGTGAACAAATGGGACGCAGTGGATGAATACCAGCGCGAATTGGTGAAAAGATCCCTCGAAACCCGATTAGGGTTTTTGAAGTTCGCGTCCTTGCATTTGATTTCTGCCAAGAAGCGGCAGGGGCTCGGTCCTGTATGGGATGCCATTGCCCAGGCCCACAAGGCCGCCAATTGCAAAATGCCGACGCCGGTGTTGACGCGTTTGTTGTTGGAAGCCGTTCAATTTCAAACGCCAAAGAAAACCGGTGCCTATCGCCCCAAGCTGCGCTATGCCCACCAGGGCGGTATGAATCCACCCATCATTGTGGTGCACGGAAACTCACTGGAGCACGTAACAGAGGCTTACAAGCGCTTCTTGGAAGGTCGTTTCCGCAAGGAGTTCAATCTTGTGGGTACGCCCCTGAGGATCGAGATGAAATCCTCCGCGAATCCTTTTGCTGATAAGGATTAAAGGGTCTCCTTGCCCTTGAGAAGCGAATTGCTTAACCAAATAGGCGCCGCACCTATGTGTGGTATCGTCAAACCCTCATCATTTTTGAACACGGAGAATATCGTGAGCAACAAAGGCCAACTCCTCCAAGATCCATTCCTGAACGCATTGCGTCGGGAGCACGTGCCGGTTTCCATTTATTTGGTGAACGGTATCAAGTTGCAGGGTCAAATTGAATCCTTTGATCAGTATGTTGTGCTCTTGCGCAACACGGTGACCCAAATGGTTTACAAACATGCAATCTCTACGATTGTTCCTGGCCGGGCGGTGAATCTGTCTGCTGTCGCCGAGGATGCACCTGCTGCTTGAGGCAGGGTGTTCGGGCCAGGTTCTGCTTGGCCCTTTTAACTTTTGAAAACTTCTTCCGCTTTTGAGTAATTCGATGGACAGTCAATCGGCTCCGACTATTTTGGTGGGGGTCGATTTAGGTTGGCCCAATTTTGATGCCGAGTTGGAAGAGTTGGGTCTGCTAGCCCAAACCGCCGGGCTGCAGCCGGTAGGGCGTGTGGTTTGCAAGCGTAGAGCACCGGATGCCGCCCTGTTCGTGGGGTCCGGCAAGGCGGAAGAAATCCGTCAGTTGGCGCTTCAAACGGGTGCCACCGAGATTCTTTTCGATCAAGCCTTGAGTCCTGGGCAGCAGCGTAATCTCGAGCGTCATATGCAGATGCCGGTCAACGACCGGACATTTTTGATCCTTGAGATATTCGCTCAACGGGCCCGAAGCCATGAGGGCAAGCTGCAGGTAGAGCTTGCCCGCTTGCAGTATTTGAGCACGCGTTTGGTGCGACGCTGGTCTCACCTGGAGCGTCAGCGCGGTGGTATCGGTACGCGCGGTGGTCCGGGAGAAACACAGATTGAGCTGGATCGCCGGATGATCAGTGAGAACATCAAGCGAACCAAAGAGCGCCTCAGTAAGGTCAAGCGCCAACGCCAAACACAGCGGCGTCAGCGTGAAAGACGAGACGCTTTCAATATCTCCCTGATCGGCTATACCAACGCTGGTAAGTCGACGCTGTTCAATGCCTTGGTAAAAGCGCGTGCCTATGCCGCTGACCAATTGTTCGCAACGTTAGATACAACGACCAGACAGCTCTACCTTGGGGAGGCGGGGCGCTCGGTGTCGCTGTCGGACACCGTAGGTTTTATTCGTGATTTGCCTCACGGTTTGGTGGACGCATTTCAAGCGACTTTGCAAGAAGCCATTGACGCGGATTTGTTGCTGCATGTGGTCGATGCTGCAAACCCGGAATTTGCCGAGCAAATTGCGCAGGTCCAGATGGTGTTGAAAGAAATCGGCGCGGCTGATATTCCCCAGCTTTTGGTATTCAATAAGTTGGACGCCATCCCGTTAGAGGCGCAGCCTATTCGGATCGATGATTTTTATGAGATCGAAGGGGTTCAAACTCCGCGCCTGTTTGTGAGTGCGCGGACACTGGAGGGAATGCCCTTGCTGCGTCAAAAGCTGGCTGAAATTGCCAAGCCTGATCCCGAATTGATCCAGAATTTGCCTATTCACCCTGAGCCCCTAGGGGATGAGCCCTGAATTGGCACAATGCACCCAACTGCACTTAAGAAAAAACCATGAAACTTACTGCGATCCGTACGAAAAACCGGGACTTGATGTCCTGGCTGCGCGTGGTTCTCAATCTCAACGATTCCCGATGGGGGCGTGGAGACGACAAGCAAGAGCCGCCAAGTACAGAGGGTGGCCCCAAGCCTGAGAGTGACATCGACAGACCGTCAAACCAGCCGGGATCGTATGGCCGGCCGCCCAAGAACACAGCGCAGTCCGGTCCCCCTGACCTCGACGAATTGTGGCGTGACTTCAATCGCAAACTTGGCGGGTTGTTTGGTGGCGGCCAAAAGCCGCCCGCAGGCAATGGTGGAGGCGGTGGATTTCAGCCAGATATGAAAAATGCCGGCATAGGCGCTGGATTGATCATTGGTGTTGTAGCGCTGATTTGGTTGGGCACAGGTTTTTTCATCGTGCAAGAAGGTCAGCAGGCGGTCATTACGCAGTTCGGCAAATACAAATCTACGGTGAACGCCGGTTTCAATTGGCGCTTGCCCTATCCGATTGAAAAGCATGAGCTGGTGTTCGTGAGCCAGATCCGTTCTGTGGATGTGGGGCGCGACGTGGTGATGAAAGCCACCGGGCTCAAGGAGTCCGCCATGCTGACGGAAGATGAAAATATTCTGGATATCAAGTTCGCAGTCCAGTACCGTCTGAGTGATGCCCGCGCGTTTTTGTTTGAAAGCAAGAATCCGAGCGAGGCAGTGGTGCAAGCTGCGGAAACGTCTATCCGCGAGGTCATGGGCAAAATGAAGATGGACGCAGCACTCTCTGAAGAGCGCGACCAGATCGCACCCCGTGTGCGTGCCTTGATGCAAACCATCCTAGACCGCTACAAGGTCGGTATCGAAGTGGTGGGTGTGAACTTGCAGCAGGGCGGTGTACGGCCTCCCGAGCAAGTGCAAGCGTCCTTTGATGACGTACTCAAGGCCGGCCAAGAGCGTGAACGCGCCAAAAACGAAGCGCAGGCTTACGCCAACGACGTGATTCCGCGTGCAGTGGGTTCTGCCTCCCGACTCAAGGAAGAGGCCGATGCTTACAAAGCACGGGTTGTGGCCCAGGCCCAAGGTGATTCGCAGCGTTTCCGCTCGGTCTTTGCTGAGTACCAGAAGGCGCCTCAGGTCATGCGCGATCGCATGTACCTGGATACCATGCAGCAGATCTACAGCAACGTCACCAAAGTCATTGTGGATTCCAAGCAGGGTTCCAACATGCTGTACCTGCCTTTGGACAAGGTCTTGCAAATGACCGGCTCGCAAGCTTCTGGTGACGCGCCCGCAGCCAGCCCCGCAGCCGGTACTGCTGCGCCGGTGGCGCCTGCTACGGCAACCGGTGCCACGATAACTCCAGACCCCCGCAGCCGTGATGCGGCCCGGACCCGCGAACGCGATGTGCGCTAGGACATGACTATGAACCGCATTGGATTGATTTTTACTTCGCTGCTGGTGCTTTTGGCATTGGCGAGCTCGACCTTGTTTGTGGTGGACCAGCGCCAGTTTGGTGTGGTCTATGCACTGGGCCAGATCAAAGACGTGATTACCGAGCCCGGTCTGAACTTCAAGCTGCCACCACCCTTCCAAAACGTGTCGTACATTGACAAGCGCTTGCTGACGCTCGACAGCACCGATGCCGAGCCGATGTTGACTGCTGAGAAGCAGCGCGTCGTCATCGACTGGTATGTGCGTTGGCGCATCACCGAGCCTTCGGAGTACATCCGCAATGTGGGCTTGAATGAAGGTGCCGGTGCGAGCCAACTCAACCGGGTGGTGCGCAACGCATTCCAGGAAGAGATCAACAAGCGCACCGTGAAAGAATTGCTCTCGCTCAAGCGCGAAGCGCTGATGGCCGACGTCAAAGCTGAAGTGCTCGACAAGGTGCGTGGCTCCAAGCCTTGGGGTGTGGACGTGGTGGATGTCCGCATCACCCGCGTCGATTATGTAGAGGCTATTACGGAATCGGTCTACCGCCGGATGGAGGCTGAGCGCAAACGCGTCGCCAACGAACTACGTTCAACAGGTGCCGCCGAGGGTGAAAAAATCCGTGCGGACGCTGACCGTCAGCGTGAAATTACCATCGCCAATGCCTACCGTGATGCACAAAAGATCAAAGGCGAGGGCGATGCCGAGGCTGCGCGCATTTACGCCGAGTCGTTTGGCAAAGATCCACAGTTCGCACAGTTTTACCGCAGCCTCGAGGCCTATAAATCCACGTTCACCAACAAGAGCGACGTGATGGTGCTTGATCCGAATGGTTCTGAGTTCTTCAAGACCTTCCGCAATGGGGGCGGCAACGCTCCAGCGATCAAGAAATAAACGTGAGTGGAGACACGTTTTGGATAGCACTGGCCCTTGTGCTGGTGCTTGAGGGTTTGTTTCCTTTTGCATCACCCCGCGGGTGGCGCAAGCTGTTTGAGCAGCTCTTGCAGTTGCAGGATGGCCAGATACGCTTCTATGGCTTGTGCAGCATCGTTATGGGTTTAGTCAGCATTTGGTGGGTGCTCTCCTGAAATTTAGGGCGCAAGGCCGGTAAAATCTCCGTTTTAACAGCCTCCCCTCAATTCCATGTCCGCTTGGGTCCTCCCGGATCACATTGCCGATGTACTGCCGTCCGAAGCACGTCACATCGAAGAAATACGTCGAGATCTCCTGGACATGGCCCGTTGCTATGGCTACGAGCTCGTGATGCCGCCGTTGCTGGAACACCTGGAGTCACTGCTCTCCGGTACCGGCAAAGCGCTGGACCTGCAGACCTTCAAGTTGGTGGATCAGCTCTCCGGTCGCACCATGGGCTTGCGGGCAGACACCACGCCGCAGGTTGCCCGGATTGACGCGCATTTGCTGAATCGCCGTGGCGTTACCCGGCTGTGCTACTGCGGGCCGGTGTTGCATACGTTGCCTGCAGTGCCTCATGCCACCCGAGAGCCTTTGCAGTTTGGTGCGGAAATCTATGGCCATGCGGGCTTGGAGGCTGACCTCGAAATTTTGACCTTGGCCTTGGATAGCCTCAAGGCCAGCAAGGTGGGCAGCCTGACCGTGGACATGGCCGATGCGCGCATCGTCAGCAGCTTGCTTGCCGAGTCGGGTTTGAGCAGCAGCCAACGTGCCGACGTTTTGGCTGCCCTTGCATCCAAAGACAGCAGTGCTTTGAGCGATCTCACTGCGGCGTGCCCAGCACCTATTTCTGCGGCGCTCAAGTTGTTGGTGACGCTGTACGGCGGGGCCGGTGTGTTGGCTCAGGCCCGTGCAGCACTCCCTCAATTGCCCGGTGTGCTCGAGGCCCTCGACCATCTTGAATGGATGGCCGGTCACCTTGACGGTGTCAAAGTCACTTTTGATCTCGCGGATTTGCGTGGCTATGCGTATTACACCGGCATGCGTTTTTCCGTCTACGCCCAAGGTGCCAGTGATGCGTTGGCCCGTGGCGGGCGTTATGACGAGGTGGGCTCGGTCTTCGGGCGCAAACGCCCGGCGGTCGGCTTCAGTCTGGATGTGAAAGTTCTAGCCCATGCGGCACAGGTGCGGCCACTGCGGGCTGCCATCCGTGCCCCATGGGGCGAGGCCACGGCCTTGCGAGCAGCGATTGCGGGTTTGCGCCAACAGGGCGAAACCGTAGTGTGTGTCCTCCCCGGGCACGAAAGTGAAGTCGATGAGTTCCATTGCGACCGTGAGCTGGTGCAAGCCGCTGGTCAGTGGGTCGTAACAGCAATTTAATCCTGAGCGAAATGAATACAACCAAAGGTCGAAATGTAGTGGTCGTCGGCACCCAGTGGGGTGATGAGGGCAAGGGAAAACTGGTCGATTGGCTCACCGAAAGCGCCCAAGGCGTGGTGCGTTTTCAAGGCGGACACAACGCGGGCCACACCCTGGTGATTAATGGCGTGAAAACCGCGTTGCACCTGATCCCCTCCGGCATCATGCGTCCCGGTGTCAAGTGCTACATCGGTAACGGTGTGGTGTTGTCGGCTGCCAAGTTGTTCGAGGAAATCGAAGGTTTGGAAAAGGCGGGTGTCGAAGTCCGCTCCCGCCTGCGTGTGAGCGAAGCCTGCCCCTTGATCCTTCCATTCCATGTGGCATTGGATGTCGCGCGGGAAGCCTTCCGTGAAAAAGGCGGCACTGCCAAGATCGGCACCACCGGTCGCGGTATTGGCCCGGCTTATGAAGACAAAATCGCACGCCGCGCTTTGCGGGTGCAGGATCTCAAGCACCCCGAGCGTTTTGCTGCCAAGCTGCGCGAGCTCCTAGATTTGCACAACCACGTTCTCGCGACCTACTTGGGGTCTGAGGCGTTTGACTTCGGTCCTCAGTTGGCGCCCTTCATGGCCAACGGCCGGGTTCAGTTTGAACCGGTGTTCCAGCAAGCGATGGAACACGCGGCACTGCTCAAAACCATGATTGCCGACGTGTCCCGCGAGTTGAACGAAGCCCATCTGGCTGGCGCCAATCTGCTGTTTGAAGGTGCTCAGGGCACCTTGCTGGATGTGGATCATGGCACCTACCCCTATGTGACTTCCAGCAACTGCGTCGCTGGCAATGCGGCGGCTGGCTCGGGCGTCGGCCCCGGCATGCTGCACTACATCCTGGGCATCACCAAGGCTTATTGCACACGCGTCGGCGGTGGTCCCTTCCCCACTGAGCTGGATTGGGAAGTGCCCGGTACCCCCGGATACCACATGAGCACCATTGGCGCCGAAAAGGGCGTGACCACCGGTCGTTCACGCCGCTGCGGTTGGTTTGATGCGGCATTGCTCAAGCGCTCCGCCCAGGTCAACGGTTTGTCGGGCCTGTGTATCACCAAGCTCGATGTGCTCGATGGCTTGAAAGAACTGATGCTTTGCACCGGCTATGAGGTGGATGGCGAAAAAATCGATATCTTGCCCATGGGCGCCGATGAGATTGAGCGCTGCAAACCCATCTACGAAGTGATGGAAGGTTGGAGTGACAGCACCGTGGGTGTGACCCAATACGACAAGCTGCCGGTAGCGGCCCGCTTGTACCTGCAGCGTATCGAACAAGTGACCGGTGTGCCGATTCACATGGTGTCTACCAGCCCGGACCGGGACCACACCATCATGATGCGCCACCCATATTTGCCTGAGTAAGCTGTTTTATGCGTTTTATGCCTCTAGCCCACGTAAATACTGCGCAAGCAGCTATCCTTTTAGGAGCAATTTGATGTTGACTGAAGACGGTAAACACCTCTATGTAAGCTACGACGAGTACCACAACCTCATCGAAAAGCTGGCCATCAAGGTTTTCCAGTCCGGCTGGGAGTTCGACACAATTTTGTGTCTGGCCCGCGGTGGCATGCGTCCCGGTGACATTCTTTCCCGGGTGTTTGACAAGCCTTTGGCCATCATGTCGACCAGCTCTTACCGCGCCGAAGCCGGTACCCAGCAAGGCAACCTTGATATCGCCCGCTACATCACCACCCCCAAGGGTGAGATCGCAGGCCGGGTGTTGCTGGTAGACGACTTGGCCGACTCCGGCCACACCCTGAATGCGGTGATCAACCAGCTGCGTAACAACTACGCCCCGATCACCGAGCTGCGCAGCGCGGTAATTTGGACCAAGGCTGTTAGCGTGTTCACACCCGACTACTCCGTCGAGTTCCTGCCGACCAACCCTTGGATTCACCAGCCGTTTGAAAGCTACGACTCTTTGCGTCCGCAGCAGCTGATTCAAAAGTGGAGCGTTTGACGCATTGTTTGTTGCTGGCGTAGTTGCATGACCGACCGGATCACTCACCTCATTCACCATCCTTACCAGCCGCCGGCTGGTTTCGAGGCGCCCCAACCGGGTGTGTTCAAGGCCTCAACGGTTTTCTTCCCGAGCGTGGCAGCCATGCGCAGTCGCGAATGGAAAGACAAGTCGGCGTACACCTACGGGCTGCATGGCACGCCCACCAGCTATGCGCTGGAGGAGCGCCTCGCCACCCTGGAGGGCGGCGACGAATGCCTGTTGGTTCCCAGTGGCCTGGCTGCACTGGGTTTGGTGGCCATGTCGCTGCTCAAAAGTGGCGATGAGGTGTTGGTTCCGGACAATGCGTATGGCCCCAACAAGGCCATCGTAGAAGGCGAGCTGCAAGGTTGGGGCATTACCCATCAGTACTACAACCCGATGGACCCGGAAGACTTGGAGGCCCAGATCTCCAGCCGGACCAAGCTGGTGTGGTTGGAGGCGGCAGGGTCCGTCAGCCTTGAGTTTCCCCATTTGGTGGAGATGGTGCGCATCTGCCAGCGGCGCCGGGTGTGCACTGCACTCGACAACACCTGGGGCGCTGGCCTGGCGTTCTGCCCGTTTGACTTGGTGCCGGGTGCGGCGGAGCGAGTCAGCGTCGATATCTCCGCCCATGCACTGACCAAATACCCCAGTGGGGGTGGCGACGTCCTCATGGGCAGTGTGATCACCCGCAATCCGGGCCTGCACCTCAAGCTCAAGCTCACCCATATGCGCTTTGGAATCGGTGTGGGTATGAATGACGTGGAGATGGTGCTCCGCTCATTGCCGACCATCGACCTCCGCTACAAAGCCCACGATGCCGCTACGCGCTCGCTGGCTGCTTGGGCACAGACCCAAGCCGAGTTTGTGCAAGTCCTGCATCCGGCCTTGCCGGAGTCGCCTGGTCACAGCCATTGGAAGGCACTGACCGGAGGCGAGGTCGGGACCGCAGCCGGTCTGTTCAGTGTGATGTTGGATCCACGCTTCACCCAAGCCGAGGTGGATGCCTTCTGCGATGCGCTGCGCCTGTTCAAGCTTGGTTACAGCTGGGGCGGGCCTATCAGCTTGGTAGTGCCCTATGAGCTGGAAACCATGCGCTCCGGTTGGCCCGAGCACTTGCTGCGCGGCACGCTGGTTCGCTTCTCGGTTGGTTTGGAAGACGTGGCTGATCTGCAAGCCGATATTGCACAGGCGCTCGAGGTATTGCGCTGACTGCGTGTTTTCCTGAGTAGGCAGGGCATGGAGGAGGGCGTACGCTGCTCCCATGACCTCGCCGCTTGATGCCGAACCGGCACCCTACATTCCCCCACCGTCAGAAGCGCCCCGCAAGTCTGTGGCGACCTTGGCATGGGGCGCGCCTTTGCAGTGGTTGTTTCGCGGTCTGCAGGATATGCAGGCCCATCCCGGAATCGCCTTGTTTTATGGTGTCGCGTTCACCACAATGGCCTTGGTGCTGGGTGCCGTATTCCGCAGCAGCCCCGAATACACCATGACGATCGCTTCGGGCTGCTTGTTGGTCGGCCCCTTTCTCGCCATGGGCTTGTATGAAGTGAGTCGCCGGCGTGAGGCAGGTACACCCGCCTCTTTGGGCGGCTCCATCACCTGCTGGGACCAGCATTTGGGCAGTATGGCGATGCTAGTTCTCGTTTTGATTGTGCTGGAGCTCCTGTGGGGGCGAGCCTCTTTGGTAGTGTTTGCCGTGTTTTTCAATACCGGCATGCCATCGACGACAGGCGTAGTCCAAGCCGTGTTCAACCCGGACAATCTCGAGTTCGTGATGGCTTATGGTGTGGTCGGTGGCGGGTTCGCCTTGCTGGTGTTTGCCTTGAGCGTTGTGTCCATTCCCATGATTCTTGACCGCGACACCGATGCGGTGTTTGCTGCGATCACCAGCATCGAGGTGTTTCTGTGCAACCTGGGCGTCATGCTGTGGTGGGGGGCCTTGCTCAGCGGTTTGTTGGTGGGGGCGCTGATGGTGCCATGGCATGCGGGCTTGTTGGTGGTGGGGCCCTTGTTGGGCCACGCAACATGGCATGCCTATCGGGCGTCGGTGCAATGGCCGGGGCAGGAAAGCCCGAGTGATAGCCTCGAAAACAGCAGCCCGCCTGCGTGAGCGCAGGCCGAGGTGGTAAAGTGGCTCCAATTAACGAAAGCACACTTTGGCAACACCCAACTACGGATACGAAAAACGTCAGAAAGAACTGGCTAAAAAGAAGAAAAAAGAGGAAAAGCTCAAGCAAAAAGCCGAGCGCAAGACAGGTGATGAGCCTGAGTTAACGCCCAACGAGGCGGCTGAATTGGCCGCTGCCGACGGTGCCGCTCCTAGCGCCGAAACTCCAGCGGCTTGAGTTTGGCGGCGTGGCCGCCCGATCCCGGACAACCTCCCCAAGTGCACGTCATTCGAGGAGGTTTTTTATTGCCGGCCACATGGTGTTCAGAATCGTGGGGTGGGCTTCTTCCCGCGGGTGAATCCGGTCCGCTTGAAACATGGCCGCCGCGTTGGGCCCATCGGCCACGCCTTTGAGTAAAAACGGCACCAAGGCCGCCTTGGTGCTCTTGGCAACCGTGGCAAAGGTCTCGCTGAATCGTTGGGTGTAGTCCTGCCCATAGTTGGGCGGCACCTGCATCCCCGCTAACAAAACTTTGGCGCCCGCCTGTTGGGCTGCGCGTGTCATTGCGGTCAGGTTGTCCTGGGTCAGGGTAAGGGGCAGGCCGCGTAATGCGTCGTTCCCCCCTAACTCGATAACCACCACGGTGGGCCTGTGCTGGGCCAACAGCGCCGGCAGGCGCGAGCGCCCTCCGGAGGTGGTGTCGCCGCTGATGCTGGCGTTCACCACGGTTGCGGCCAGCTTTTCCTGACCCAAGCGCTGTTCCAGGAGTGCCACCCAGCCGGTGCCGCGTTTGAGGCCATATTCGGCACTCAAGGAGTCACCCACAATCAGGATCTTGGCGCCGTTGGCTGCCCGGGGTGCCGCATCCTTCGCCATCGCCGGGTTTAGCCCTGCAAAAGAGGCCAGAATGAGTACCGAGATACAGTGTCGACGAACTAGAGAGAGCCCCATGAGTGATTCCATTATTTCGGTTGAGCATGTTTTCAAGGCGGTGACTGATTCCACCGGCACGCTGGAGATCCTGCGTGACATCGATTTTGCACTCAATACCCGTGAGACCGCAGCCATTGTGGGGGCATCGGGTTCCGGCAAGAGCACCTTGCTCTCCATCATTGCCGGCTTGGATACGCCGACCGGCGGCACCGTGCGGGTCGCCGGGCAAGACATTTTTGCGCTGGATGAAGACGCCCGTGCCGCACTGCGCGCCCGCCAGGTGGGTTTTGTGTTTCAGAGCTTTCAGTTGCTGGGCAACCTCACCGCGCTGGAGAACGTCATGCTGCCATTGGAGCTCGATGGCCGTAAAGACGCCCGATCTGCGGCAACCGAAATGCTCTCCCGCGTGGGCCTGTCGCAGCGCTTGAACTCCTACCCCAAGGTGCTGTCCGGCGGCGAACAGCAGCGGGTGGCGCTGGCCCGTGCGTTTGTAGTCAAGCCCGCAGTCTTGCTGGCCGACGAACCCACCGGCAGTCTGGATTTCGCCACCGGCGAAAAAATCATGGAGCTGATGTTCGACCTCAACCGCGAACAGGGCACCACACTGGTATTGGTGACGCATGACCGCAGCATTGCTGCCCGTTGCGACCGGCGGATTTTGATCGAAGCCGGCAAGGTCGTTCCTGAGGCGGTGGCCGCCTGATGGGCGGATTTTGCGCCGACACGCCCGCCGCGTAAGCACCTACGCCGGCAGCTGTTTGCTATAAAAATATAGCTTATTGCGCAGATCAAACGGGCGCTAGAGCCTGATTTCTCTTAAATGTCCCCCTGGGGGATCTCGATAGAAACCACCGTGCCTGACTGCGGTGTGCTTTCAATGCTGAGTCGGGCCTTGTGCAGGTCTGCGATCAATTTGGCGGTGCTCAGACCTAGCCCGAAGCCGGGGTGTTTGCCCGAACTGTCTGCCCGGTAGAAGCGCTCGAAGATGTGCTGTTGCACCTCGTGGGTCATGCCTTGGCCGTGGTCTTGCACGCGTATCCGCACACCACCCGGGTTGTCTGCGTCGTCGTTCAGCGGCCCTACGGTCAGGGTGACCTGCGTGCCCTGTGGGCTGAAGGCATAGGCGTTATGCAGCAACTCGTTTACTGCCGTGGTGAGCGCGACCGGGTCGACACGGCACCAAGGGATCGGGTCGTGGTGGACCAGCACCGGTGGTTCACGCCCTTCTGGCAGGTCCAGAAGGCGCGCGGCAGTGGCACACAGGGCCCCGAGATCGGTGTTGCGGGTGCGCTTCACATCGAGGCCGTTCAGATCCATTTCTGACAAGTCCAGCATGCGCTGCAGCAATTGGTTCAGTCCCTGGGACTTGCGCAAGATGTGCTGGCCCATCTCTTTCGCCATGGCGGCACTTTGCTCACGCGTGGCCAGCAGGTCTGCGTAACCGTGGATCACGGTCAGTGGGGTGCGGATTTCGTGGGCCGCAAACGACATGAATTGCGACTTGGAGCGTTCGAGTTGTACCTCCGGCGTGGTGTCGTGCAGAAGCACGATAGTGCTCAGCTGGGGGTCTTCAAACGCATGGATGCGCATGTCCAGGTAGCGCGCAGGCAAGTCCGCTCGGGCCGGTATCAGATCCCGGTACACATGGTGTTGCTTGTGGTTGCGCACGCTGAGCATGCTCTGGGTGACGGACAGCGCCTGGGCCTGCGCCAGTTGAAAATTGCGCCCGATATGGCGTGCCACCGTGACATAGCTCTGCCGATCCTCGCCCGCGGGCAGGGCGATCAGCTCGAACCCTTTGTCATTGCCCAGTACCAGCAGGCCGTCGGCATCAAAGCCCATGTAGCCCTGATCGGTGGCCTCTAGCACTGATCGCAGTTGCACCGATTGCTGCTCCAAGCGCAGGTTGGTGTGCTGCAGCGCGGCGTCTGTGGCCTGCAATTCTCGGGTGCGCCTTTCCACCGCAAGGGTGAGCAACTGGGTAGAGCCACTGAGCACTAAGCTAGCTGCAAGCGTCACCCAGGTGAAAAAGATGCCCACCGCCATCGCAAGAAACGGGGTTTTGCTGAGTTGCTGACGCCAGAAGTGGCCGCTGGCTTGTGCCTCGAAGCGGTATTGGCGGTCGCTGAACGACACTACCTCGGCACTGGGCCCCGGTGCCGGCAGCGCCAATAAGGGCCAGGTGTGCAAGGGGTTGCGGATGGGGGGCGCCAGTACGGTGCTGTCTTCAAAGAGGAGTTGGCCGTTGGTAGAGGGCGTTTGGTCCACAAAACGGTAGGCCACCACTTCCGGGCCGCTTGCGCTGCCATCCGGGACCCTGAATTGGCTAAATCGCAGTGCGGCAATCACGCTGCCCACCAGGCTCTCCATGCGCAACACCGCCACAGCAAACCCGAGCGGCAAGCGCGTGCCGGCCCCGGGTGCCGCGTCGTAGAGTGGGCTCAGGTACAGCGCACCCCATGACTTGCCATTCTCTTGGGCGAGCTGGACCCGGGCTGTTGTGGCGGGCCGGCCTGTGGCAATCGCCTGGTCGATGGCGTCGCGGCGCACCGGGTTGGCATGGATGTTCAGGCCCAGCGCTGGTCGGTTGAGCTCGAGTGGGGCGATGTGCTCCACTGCCACATAGAAAGCTGCCTGCACGCTGGGCACCAGAGTGCCGTCTGCCATGCGATCCCGCAAGCCGGCGTCCGGGCCATAGGCCTTGCGAAGGCGGGCCTCGAAGGGCGCTCGGTCAGCATCGGCCACCAGCGGGTTCCAGCTCAGGGCTTGAACATGGGGGGAGCCGGCGCGGATGGCGGCTGCCATGTCCGCAAAATCCTCGGGTTGCGTCCGCAAGCTGGTTCGCAAATGGCTTTGCAAGATAGCTACTGAGGTTTCGACACTGTGCAAATCGGTGGTGATACGTTGGGCGAGGGCGGTGTTGGAGTCTTGCAGGCGGGCCAGGGTCAAGCGCTCATCGGTCCACAGCGCCCGTGCGGTGAGTGCCAGGGTCAAGGCGGCGGCCAATCCGACCAAGAAGGTGACGCGCCATTTGCGCGCTTCACGCCAGCTGTCATCTTGAAGCCAAAGAATGGTCATGGGCAACACCATCGCAATGCCCGCCCATTCAGGCAACAACAGGGCCGCCGCCTGCAGGCCCCAGTGGCTGACCGAGGGGGCGGCGGGCAGAAAGGCCAGACCCAGCAGATACACCCCGGTGCCGATACCGGCACCCAGCAAGCCAGCGCCGGCAATCTGCATGCTCTTGCGCAAACGACGCAATTTGCTGGGCAAAATTTGTAGGACCAGCACAGCCAGCCTTGCCACTTCGGTCTGGATCACCAGCGCGGTGGCCCCCAACGCGGCCAGCCAGAGTGCCTGGTGATCGGGGTTGCCGTCGCTCAGGCACAAGTCCCAGGCAAAGCGGGCGAGCCATAAGCCGGGCAGCATTTGGCGACCGCACATCAGCGCACCCGCTACCGCCACCCCCGCTGCCGCTGAGCCCGCAACCGGGAGGGGATGCGGCAGCGCAAACAGCAGGTGCATGAGCACCGCTACCCCCAGGTAGCTCAATGCGCACACACCATTGGCGGCCCATGGGGGCAAACCCATGAGCCAAGCAGCGGGCTTACTCACCGTGAGCGCGGAGATGTCGGAGTAGGGCATGGTTTTTGTTTTAAATTTTTATCACATTAAGACATTTTAAATAATAAAAATGAATCTTTTTCTGTTGAAATTCTGTGGGTCTGGTCGGAGCGTCAGGCGGCGATGCGAAGGCATTCGGGCGCCACCCCCGATAATCGGGGGATGTCATCTCCCAAAGTTCTATTCGGCTTTCACGCCGTCGGTGTGCGTTTGAAGACCGCGCCAAAGTCCATCGTTGAAATCTATTACGAGCCCACCCGCCGTGATGCCCGCATGCGCCAGTTTCTGGAGCGGGTGGCTGAAGCGGGCGTCCGTGTGATTGAAGCCGATGGCATGCGCCTGGCCAAACTCGCCGGCAGCCACGGCCACCAGGGTGTGGCTGCGCGGGTGCATGAGCTCAAACAAGTGCATTCGCTGGACGAACTGCTCGAAAACCTCGAAGCCGCCAACGCCGAACTCCCCCCGGAACAGCGCACCCAACCCCTGATTTTGGTGCTGGACGGCGTGACAGACCCCCACAACCTGGGTGCCTGCCTGCGGGTGGCCGATGGCGCTGGTGCCCACTGCGTGATTGCCCCCAAGGACCACGCCGCTGGCATCAATGCCACGGTCGCCAAGGTCGCCAGTGGTGCGGCCGAGACGGTGCCGTACTTCATGGTGACCAACTTGGCGCGCACCCTCAATGAGCTGAAAGAGCGCAACATCTGGATCATCGGCACCAGCGACCAGGCCCCCAGCAACTTGTACCAGGCAGATCTCAAAGGTCCGGTGGCCTTGGTGCTGGGTGCGGAGGGCGACGGCATGCGCCAGCTCACCGCCAAGACCTGCGACCAGTTGGTCAGCATTCCGATGCAAGGCGCGGTGGAGAGTCTGAATGTGTCCGTGGCCAGCGGCGTGTGCCTGTACGAGGCGCTGCGTCAGCGCTCTGCGGCAGCCCCTGCATTTTCTAAACCAGGAGTGTGACGATGTTTGCTACAAAATTGAGAGCTGCTTGCGCAGGTTTAATGGGGGCTATGATCCTATTTGGCTTGGCCGCCTGCACCCAGGAGCAACAAAACAAGCTGGGTCGCGAGATCCAGAACTGGACCGGCACCAATGGCGTGTTGGAGTTCTATGCCGGAGACAAGCTGGTGCGCCGCTTCATCAAGATCGACAAGCTCAGCACCGCCATGGGAACCGATGACGGCAAGCCACGGCCCTACCGCTTTGGCTATGGGGTGCTGGACGAAAACCTGAACTTCACCGCGGACAGCGGCGAGAAGAAGGTGTATTTCGAAATCAGCGACTACGGCTCAAATTACCTCTTCTTCGAGAACCCGCGCTAAATCCAGCCCATCCACCCGGCTATGGCTCCTGCACCCAGCAGCCATAGCAGGTGGATTTTGGTTTTCCAAACCAAAAGGGTGCTCACCGCAGTAACGGCCCAGAGCGCGAGGTGGTGGGTGTCGGCTTTGTGGTTGGCGGCCAGAATCCAGCCGGTGGCCACCAGCAGCGCAATCACCAGGGGCGCCATACCCTGCTTGAAGGCGCGCACGGCGCGCAGCTCCCGGTTGCGGTGACCCCATCGGGATGCTGTGAATGTGAGGATGCTGCTGGGCAGCATGATGCCCAGCATCGACAGAAACACGCCCAGCATCGCCAAGCCCAGTCCATACCAGCCGGCGCCGAGGCCGCCTGCGGCGTTGAGGCCGATAGTCCAACCCAATAGCGGTACAAACAAAATATTGGGCCCCGGCGCCGCTTGCGCGAGCGCAATGCTGTTGCTGAACTGCTCGGCGTCCAACCAACCCTTCTCGACCACCAGAAAGCGCTGCATATCGGGAGCTGTGGTAATGGCGCCGCCCACCGCGAGGAGCGAGAGCGAGGCGAAGTGCGTGAAGAGCTCGAACCACTGGGCAGCGGTCAGGGTGATGCTCATGACGCCTCCTTCTCGGTAGCCAGATGGCCCAGGCATCGGTAGGCCCAGAGGCAGCCCAAGCCGCCCAGGCCCAGCAAGACCCAAATAAGGGGCACGCGCAGCAGGGCTACGGCTATAAGAGTGGCGACCATTAATGCAAGGCAGGCGCCGATGCCCATGACATTGCTTTTGAGGGCCGGCACCAGGCGCAGGCCGGCGGCGATGATGAGTCCGGCCGCTACCGCGCCCATGCCGCGCAGTGCGCCTTGGGCTTGCGGGTTATCGGCCACACCGGCAAAGGCAGCGGCCAATATCAGCACCAGAACCAGCGGAACGCTCAACATGCCCGCCACACCGGCCAGGGCACCGCGCCACCCGAAGTAGCGGTCGCCCAGCATCAGTGAAAGGTTCACCACATTGGGGCCGGGCAGGATCTGGGCCACAGCCCAGTCTTCTACAAACTCTTCGGCGGTAAGCCATTGTTTGCGATCGACGAGTTCGCGCTGGGCGACTGCAAGCACGCCGCCAAAACCCTGCAGGGCGAGCAGCGAGAAAGAAACAAACAGATCCGTTTTGGAGCGGGGTGCCGCGCGCGGAGTGAGGCTTGGGGTGGTGGTCGGGCTGGGCGGCATGCAGGCGGGTTAGGTGGGTTGCCCCACCACAGTGAACTGGGCGCTATTGTCGCGCAGCCACTGTTCCGATCGGGCGCCATCCTGCTGGCTTGGGTGAAAGTCTTCGCGCAAATACGCGCGCCATTGCGCGCGGTTGCTGCGGATCAGCCCCCGGGTGCCAAACAAAAAGCGTGCAGCACTGCGCCAGGTGCTCCAGCGGAACAAGGCCTTGTCGTGCCAGAGGTTGCGCACGGTTTGCCGCGCCACATCGCTGAAAAAGGTGATCGTGATGTAGCGGAACAGGCGCAGCCGCCATTCATGGTTGCCACCGATGGCGTGGTACACATCAAATGCGGTGCTGCGGTGTTCACTTTCTTCGGCGCTGTGCCAGAGCCACAGGGTTTTGAGACGCTCCTCGCTGCCCTCCAGGGCCTCGGGGTGGCTCAGCATCCAATCGGCAAAGATGGCCGTCAGATGCTCGGTGGCCGCCGTGGCCGCCACATGGATACGGACATCGCGGTGGGCGTTGGCCTGCAAGCGCCGGTTGGCGCGTCGCTCCAGCGCATTGTCAAAACCCTGCTGGGTCAGTTGCGCATTGAACAGGCTGTGGATGCGGCGGTGGGTGGCCTCTTGGCCCACAAAGCCCTGCACCTCGGTGGCAAAGCGTGCACGCTGGTCCTCGGGCAGGGTTTTGATGCCGGCGCGGACCGAGTCCATAAAGTACTGCTCGCCCAGCGGGAAGCTCATGGACAGCGCATTAAAAAACGCACTGCGAAATGGGTCGCCCCCATTCCAGCGCACCGCAAACGGGGTGTTCAGGTCGACCAAAATTTTGCGGACAGTCAGGGCGGTCATATCGTGGCCTCAGAGGGGGTGGGTTGTGCGGGCAGGTCGCGGAGCTGGGTGGCCACCCAGTTGATCACGGCAGGTGTGCTCACCATTTGCACATGGCCGATGGCGTCGAACACGACCGGCTCCACACCCGGCAAGACCTGTGCCCGCTGGGGAAACACAATGTTGTCTTGCGGGGTGAGCGCAATACGGATCAAGGCGCGTCGATCAGGGGTTTCAGATTCCGCCAGTCCCTGCAGCCAGGCGCTGTCAAACAACATTTGGCGGCCGTTGAGGGTAGTGGCTTTTTTGGCGGCTTTGGTGCCGGCATGGGGCGTCCCCAGCGTCAGGACACGGGCTACCCGCTCACTGCCGTGTTGCCGCATCCATGCCCGAATCGCCAGACCGCCCATGCTGTGACCGACCAAGGCCACCTGTGTCTGGCCGGTGTGCTGCAGCAGGTGTTGAACCGACGTTTCAATGTGGGCTGCATAGTGGTCTATCGAGACAAACAGTGGCTCCAGATTGATCGCCAGCACGGTGTGCCCTTGGGCCTGCAGGCGGGGGGCCACATCGTCCCACAGCCGGTGATTGCACAAGTAGCCATGCACCAGCAACACCGGCACCCGGGTGGGGCCCGGGTCTGCAGCCAACAGGGGCGGGCGCTTGTCGGCCCAGGGTTGGCGCAGCACAAAGGTGCGGAAGTTGGCCACGGTCTCGCCCCACCAAGCCCGGTAAAACGCGCTGGCCGGTTCCGCCGGGGCGCGGCTCTTCAACATGGTGTAGGCCGTGATCAGCACCACCGCCAGCCATGGCAACAGCAGGGTGGCGATGAGCATGTCGCCGGTGGCTCCGTGCCAGAGCATGGCCAGACCCACGCCGGCAGTCACCAAAGCGAGTAAAAAACGTTGCAGCAGTCTGGCGAGCATGGGTAGGTGGTTTGAAGGTTGTCAGTACACCGGCTCGAAGCGCCGGATGGCGGCCCGCACATCATCGCTCAAGGCAAAACCGCCTCCGAATTGTGTGGCCAAAGCGGCCGCCCGCGCCTCAAACGTGTCGATGCCCATGCCGTAGATGAACTGCATGGCACCACCGGTCCAAGCCGGAAAACCGATGCCGAAGATCGAGCCGATGTTGGCGTCGTGCACGCTGGTGAGCACGCCCTCGGCCAGGCAGCGCGCTGTCTCCACCGCCTGGCGGTAGAGAAGACGATCCTTGAGGTCGGTGATGTTCCAGGCAACATCGGGCTTTTCGAACAGGCTTTTGAGTTCGGGCCAGAGGAACTTCTTGGCACCCTTCTCAGAGGGGTATTCGTAAAAGCCCGCACCACCGGCGCGGCCGGGGCGGTTGTGCTGCCTCACCATTTTCTCGACCACGCGTTCACCGGGTGTGGCGATATAGCTCTTGCCCTCGGCCTCAAAGTCCTTTTGGGTCTGGTCCATCACGTGCAGGCTCAAGGTCAGCGCCGTTTCGTCTAGCACGGCCAAGGGGCCCACCGGCATGCCGGCCTGGATGCCTGCGTTCTCGATCGCCGCAGCGGGAATGCCTTCGCCGAGCATGGCTGCACCCTCCATCACAAAGGTGCCGAACACGCGGCTGGTGAAGAAGCCACGCGAGTCGTTCACCACGATGGGGAATTTGCCCAGTGCTTGCACGTAGTCAAAAGCGCGGGCCACCGTCTCATCGTCCGTGGCTTTGCCTTTGATGATTTCGACCAGCTTCATCCTGTCAACCGGGCTGAAGAAGTGGATGCCGATAAATTTCTCGGGCTTTGCACTCGCTTTGGCCAGACCGGTAATCGGCAAGGTGGAGGTGTTGGAGGCAAAAAATCCGCCCGGTGCCAAGAGCGGCTCGGACTCTTGGGTGACCTTGGCTTTGAGTTCGCGGTTCTCGAACACGGCCTCGATGATCAAGTCGCAGCCTTGCAGGTCCGCCACGTCGCCGGTGGGGTGGATCAGGTCGAGGATCTGTTGCTGGGCTTCGGGCTTCATGCGGCCCTTGTCGACGCGGCCTTGGGTGATTTTGGCGCTGTAGCTCTTGCCGAGGTCGGCCTTTTCCTGGCTCACGTCTTTGAGCACGGTGGTGATACCTTTGCTGGCCTGGCTGTAGGCAATGCCCGCACCCATCATGCCGGCGCCCAACAGGCCCACTTTGGCAGGCTTGAATCGGGGCACGCCAGCCGGGCGGCTCTGGCCGCTCTTGATGGCGTTCAGGTTGAAGAAGAAGGTGTTGATCATGGCCTTGGCCTGCGGGCCGGACATGAGCTTGGCCAGGTACCGGCTTTCGATGCGCAACGCGGTGTCGAGGTCCACCTGCAAGCCCTCGACCATGCAGGCGATGATGGCTTCAGGCGCGGGGTACAGGCCCCGGGTGTTTTTCTTGATGACGGCGGGTGCAATCGGCAACATGCCTGCCACGGCCGGGCTGCTGGGCAAGCCGCCGGGCACTTTGTAGCCTTTGGCTTCCCACGGATGTTGGGCTGTGGGGTTGGCGGCAACCCATGCCAACGCCTTGGCGCGCATCTCGGCTGCGGCGTCGGGGCCGGGCGCTACCAGCTCGTGCACCAGCCCCTGGCCTTTGGCCTCGGAGGGGCTGAAGGTTTTGCCCTCCACCAGGTAAGGCTGGGCGCCCATCAGCCCCAGGTGGCGCGTCATCTTGGTCACGCCGCTGGCACCGGGCAGCAAGCCCAGGGTGACTTCGGGCAGGCCGAACTGGGTTTTGCGGTCGTCCACGGCGATGCGGTAGTGGCCCACCAGCGCAACCTCCCAGCCGCCACCCAAAGCTGTGCCGTTGAGCAGGCTGACCACGGGCTTGCCCAGGGTCTCAATGGTGCGGAAGTTGCGCTTCACCCGCTCGATTTCTTCAAAGATGCGCGGTGCATCTGCCGGGGTCAGGCGCATGGCCGCTTTGAGGTCCGCGCCGGCGAAGAAGGTGCTTTTGGCAGACGCCAGCAGGATGCCGGTGATGCTGTCTTTGTCCTGCAGCACCTGTGCGGCCACGGCATCCATGTCCTGCTGCCATTGCAGGCACATGGTGTTGACGGGGGAGTCCGGTTCATCAAAGGTAATGGTCGCAATACCGTGGTCCAGGGAGTAGCGGATGGTTTTCATGATGTGGGTGAAAATGCTATAAATTTAGGAGCTGCTCGCGCAATATCTACGGGCGCTAAAGGCCAAAAAGGCTTCAAAGTCTCTCGACGATGGTGGCAATACCCATGCCGCCGCCCACACACAAAGTGGCCAATCCGTAGCGCAATTTGCGGCGGTGCAGCTCGTCAATCAGCGTGCCCAGAATCATGGCGCCGGTAGCCCCCAGCGGGTGCCCCATGGCAATGGCGCCGCCGTTCACGTTGACCTTGTCGTGCGGCACCTTCATCTCTTTCATGAAGCGCATCACCACCGCGGCAAAGGCTTCGTTCACTTCAAACAGGTCGATGTCGTCCACACTGAGCCCGGCTTTGGCCAGCGCCTTGCGTGTGGCGGGCATGGGGCCGGTGAGCATGATGGTGGGGTCCGCGCCGCTCAAGGCCGTGGCCACAATGCGGGCGCGCGGGGCCAGGTTGTGGGCCTTGGCAGCGGCCTCATTGCCGATCAGCACCGCGGCAGCACCATCCACAATGCCCGAGGAGTTGCCGGCGTGGTGCACATGGTGAATGCGCTCTACCTGCGGATAGCGTGTCAGCGCCACGGCGTCAAAGCCCATGCCGCCCATGTCGCCAAACGCAGGCTTGAGACCTGCCAGCCCTTCCAGCGTGGTGCCGGGTTTGATGAACTCATCGCGCGCCAGAATGGTCTGGCCCAGGCTGTCCTTGACCGCCATGACTGAGCGGTCGAAGTAACCCGCAGCTTGCGCCTTGGTGGCGCGGCGTTGCGATTCGAGCGCATAAGCATCCACATCCGCGCGGGTAAAGCCTTCCAGCGTGGCGATCAGGTCGGCGCCTATGCCTTGGGGCACGAAGCATGTCTGGCTATTGGTTTCGGGGTCCATGGCCCAGGCACCGCCGTCGGAGCCAATGGGTACGCGGCTCATGCTTTCCACGCCGCCGGCTACCACCAGGTCTTCCCAGCCGGAGCGTACTTTCTGCGCGGCCATGTTCACCGCCTCCAGGCCGGAGGCACAAAAGCGGTTGATCTGCACACCCGCGCACTGGAAATCCCAGCCGGCTTTCAGGGCAGCCACTTTGGGCAGCACGGCGCCTTGGTCACCCACAGGGGACACCACACCCATCACCACATCGTCTACCTGCGCGGTGTCGAACCGGTGGCGCTGTTGCAGGTCCGTCAGCAGTCCTGCGAGCAGGGTTACGGGTTTGACTTCATACAGGCTGCCGTCTTTCTTGCCCTTGCCACGGGGCGTGCGGATGGCGTCAAACACATAGGCTTCAGTCATGGGGTCTCCGGTGTTGTCTGGGGAATGCGGGTGCGCACGCTGGCGCCTAAAAGCTGTTTTGCAGTATATTGTTTTTACCAAGCAAACGCTTTGTAAAAATAACTAATGACTTTCCCTTAGGAGAAACCATGATCGAACGCACCCTGTTTACCCCGGACCACGAATCTTTTCGCGACAGCTTCCGCCGCTTCATGGAAAAGGAAATCGCCCCCTTCCATGCAGACTGGGAAGAGCAGGGCTATGTCGCCCGCGAGGTGTGGAACAAGGCCGGCGAGAACGGCTTTTTGTGCATGACCATGCCGGAGGAATATGGCGGCTCCGAGGCGGACAAGCTGTACTCGGTGATCCAGATGGAGGAGTTGGCCCGCGGTGGCTTCACCGGTATCGGCTTCGGGCTGCACAGCGAAATCGTGGCGCCTTACATCCTGCACTACGGCACGCCCGAGCAAAAGGCCAAGTACCTGCCCAAGCTGGCCAGCGGCGAGATGGTGGGCGCGATTGCCATGAGCGAGCCGGCAGCCGGCTCGGACCTGCAGGGCATCAAGTCCACCGCGATCCAGCAGCCGGACGGCAGCTACCTGCTCAACGGCAGCAAAACCTTCATCACCAATGGCTGGCATGCCGACCTCGTGGTGGTGGTGGCCAAAACCAACCCGGCGGCCGGTGGCAAAGGTACCAGCCTGCTGCTGGTGGAGCGCGGCATGCCCGGCTTCAGTGTGGGCCAACGTCTCAAGAAAATGGGCATGAAAGCCCAGGACACGTCTGAGCTGTTTTTTGACAATGTGCGCGTACCCGCCGAGAACCTGCTGGGCGGTGCGGCCTATGAAAACAAAGGCTTTATCTGCTTGATGGAGCAGTTGCCTTGGGAGCGTTTGCAGATTGCGATCGGGGCCGTGTCAGCATCCCAGGCGGCCATCGACTGGACGGTGGATTATGTGAAAGAGCGCAAGGTCTTCGGCCAGCCGGTGGCCAGCTTCCAGAACACGCGCTATGTGCTGGCCGAGCTGCAAACGCAAGTGCAAGTGGCCCGCGTTTTTGTGGACAAGTGCTGCGAGCTGATCGGCAAAGACCAGCTCGACACGGCCACTGCCAGCATGGCCAAGTACTGGACCACCGACCTGCAGTGCAAGGTGATGGACGAATGTGTGCAGCTCTTCGGCGGCTATGGCTACATGTGGGAATACCCCATCACCCGCGCCTACGCCGATGCCCGGGTGCAGCGCATCTACGGCGGCACGAACGAGATCATGAAAGAAGTGATCACCCGGTCCATGGGGCTGGGCGGCAAGTAGGCGGGTGGGCGCCTAAGGCTGCAAAGAGCCAGTGCGTGGCGCCAGACCGAAGTCCGCAGCCAGCTTGCGGTAGTTCTCCACCTGTTGGTCTACCAGTTGGTCCAGCGCCCGGCCGGTAATCCATGCAGGGTTCATTCCGGCCTTGGTGAGCGCCCGCGATGTGGCCGGTTGGCCGGCGGCCTTGGCTAGGGCGTCGGTCCATTCCTTGAATTCGCGGTCTGACACGCCGGGCGCCATGTACAGGCCCCGCAGAATGGGCCACACGATGTCAAAGCCCTGTTCTCTGGCAGTGGGCACATGGGCCCAGCGGCCCGCCAGCCGCTTTTCTGAGAGCACGGCCAACACCCGTACCGCAACGCCTTGTTCCACCTGGCGGCCGACCTCTGCAGCATCGCCCGCGAGCACCTGAACATGGTTGTCACCCAATGCGGACAGTGCTTCGCCGCCGCCTTCAAAAGCAACAAAACGCATCTCCTTGTGCCCTACGCCCGCCGCACGGGCGAGCAGGGCGGCTTTCATCCAGTCCTGGCTGCCGATGGAGCCGCCTGCGCCGAAGACGATGCTGCCGGGTTTGTCACGCAAGGCGTACAGCAGCTGCGGCAGGTTTTTGTAGGGCGACTCGCGCGGCACCGCCACCACGCCATAGTCCATGCCCACGGCCGCCAACCAACGCACGCTGCGGGTGTTGTAGGGGCCGAAGCGGTTTTGTGCCAAGTTCAGCAAAGAGCCTGATGAGAAGGCAACGACCGTTTTCCCGTCCGTGGGCTGTTGAGTCACCGTGTTTTTAAAGGCCAGCGCGCCAATGCCTCCGGGCTGGTACACCACCGCCAAGGGCGGGCGGTTGTTGTGGGGCTGGGCCAACATGTCTCTTGCGAGTTGGCATGTGAGGTCGAATCCACCGCCCGCTTTGGCAGGCGCAATGCAGCGCCCGCCTTCGGGGCCTGCAAGTGCCGCGGCGCACACCATCATCAGCACGCTACACAGTGATTTGAAAAGTAGTTTCATCGTGGCCACCCTAGCACGACGCGCAGACCGGGGCCGGGCTCCACGGGGCGTATCTGTAGCTGCCCGCCGTGGGCTTCAATCACAGACCGCGCAATGGCCATGCCCAAACCGGAGCCCCTGCTATGCCGTCCTTTGACAAAGCGTTCGCCCGCTCGTGCCAACACGTGCGCCTCCATGCCGTTGCCGTCGTCAATAACCTGGATCTCATAGCCTGTTTCCGTGCTGTTGGCCATCAGGGTGACGGTGCCCCTGGCGCGGCCGTGTTCCAGGCCGTTGTGCGCCAGGTTGAGCAGGGCGTGGCGCAAGAGGTTGCGGTCTCCCCTGGCCTCCAAGCCCCGTTCCGGTACATCGACACCAAAATCCACCCCCCGTTCGCGTGCCAATGGCATGAGCTCCATGGCCACCTCGCGCACCAGGGCAGACAGGTCAAAGACTTCGCGTTGGGTGAGGCCGGTGTCGCTACGGGCCAGCGCCAGCAGTTGGTTGGTCGCGCGAATGGCGAGCTCCAGCGCCTCCGAGAGCGCATTCAGGGCCAGCGCTTTGGAGGCCGAGTCCTTCTCGCGCAGGATGTAGTCGAGCTGGGCGCGGAGCACGGTCAGTGGTGTGCGCAGCTGGTGCGAGGCATCGTCCAGAAAGCCGCGTTGTTCGGCCATCAGCTGTTCGGTGCGGTGCAATTGCTGGTTGATGGCATCGACCAGCGGCCGGATGTCCCCGGGCAGATCTAGCACTGGCAGGGGGCGCAAATCGTCCGCACTGCGGTCCGTGGTTTGGCGCGCCAGACGCGAGAGCGGACGCAGTGCCAGCGTCAAACCGACGATGACCGCGAGCACCATGGCCGCGAGAAACACGGCGTCCCGCAACAGGCTTCGGCGCAAAAAACTACGGGTGAATTGCTCACGTGACGATGTGCTTTCCGCTACCTGGATGACGACAAATGCGCTTCCAGAGTTCTCCACCGCCTGCGACAGCGGTCGCATAAAGGCGCCCACGCGGACCGTTTCATCGAAATAGCGGGCGTCATAAAACTGGGGTTGTCCGGCCTGAAGCGGCCGTGGGGGCGCAGGAAGATCGGGGTTGCCGATTTCCACCAGCCCATCGGCTGTCGCGACCCGGAAGTACACGCTGCCCGTGGCGGTGAGCTGGAAAAACTCAAACAGGCGGTAGGGGAGTTCCACCGCCAGCCCGCCGGACGTGGTGGAAATATTCAAGTCCAGCGCCTTGAGGGCACCCAGAAGTGAGCGGTCGTAGGCAGCATTGGCGGCCGCCACAGATTCGCTGCGGGTCACCCACAAGCTCCCCGCCGTGACCAGTGCCATCACCGGCAACAGGAGCACGAGCAGACGAACCTTAAGGCTGGCTTGGCGTATCCGATTCCAGAACATAGCCCAGTCCCCGGTAGGTGTGAATGTGGACGCCGCTGTGCTCCAACCGTTTGCGCAGGCGATGCAGCAGCATGTCGATGGCACTGGGTTGTACGTCGGATTCATCACTGAAGATGCGATCCATCACTTGCTGCCGTGAGAGCGGTTCGCCACTGCGCATGATGAGCGCCTTGAGCAGCGCGTGCTCGCGCGGGGAGAGCGCCAGCATGGCCCCGTGCAAGGTAAATTGGCGGGTGACGGTATCGAAGTTGAGCGGGCCGGCTGCAAACCGGGGGTGCTCGCTGCCGCGGGCACGGCGCACCAAGGCGGTCAGTCGGGCTTCGAGCTCCGCGAGGGCGAAGGGTTTGGGCAGGAAGTCGTCGGCGCCCTGATTCAGGGTGTTGACGCGTTCGGTCAGCGAGTCTCTTGCGGTGAGCACCAGCACCGGCAGGCGGTTGTCCCGGCTGCGAATGCTGCGCAGGATGTCTGTGCCGCTCTTGCCCGGCAGGCCCAGGTCCAGGACCAGTGCGTCGTAATCGGTGTCGCCCAATGCAAGTTCTACCAAGCGCCCGTCGTTGCGCCAGTCCACCTTGTGGCCTGATTGTTCCAAGGCCTTGCTGAGCCACTCGCCCAAACTGTGTTCGTCTTCGGCCAACAGGATATGCATGGCGCGGATTATGGGTCCGTTCACCCAGCCCGATTGATAGGAACTTGTTAGGTTGGGCCTTGCATCATCGGTAGCGGATATTGAATACCAAGACACCATAACGAGGAGACACCATGAACGAACTTTCCATGAATCGCCGCCAATGGCTGGCCACCGGAGCAGCCGCGGCCAGCAGCCTCTGGCTGCAGCCTGCATTTGCGCAGGGCACCTGGCCCAACAAACCTTTGCGCCTGGTAGTGCCGTTTGCACCTGGTGGCAGCTCGGAAATTGTGGCGCGCGCCATTGCGGGCGAGATGGCTAAAACCATTGGCCAGAACGTATTTGTGGAGAACAAGCCCGGGGCAGCCGGCAACATCGCCATGCAAGAGGTGGCCAACAACAGCGATGAACACTCGTTCATCCTGGGGCACATCGGCACGTTGGCGGTGAATCCGTTCATCTTCCCCAAGCTGCCCTATGACGCTGACCGCGATTTCGCACCCATCACCCTGATCTCCAAGGTGCCCAGCTTGTACGTGGTGCATCCGGACTTGCCGGTGAAGAACCTCAATGAATTTGTAGCCTACGCCAAGGCTCGCCCCGGTCAGTTGAACTACGGATCAGCGGGCAACGGCAGTGCAGGGCATCTGGCGTTTGAGTACCTCAAGATGGTGAGTGGCACCTTCATGTTGCATGTGCCGTACCGTGGCACAGGCCCCATGCTCACAGACTTGATGGCAGGGCGCTTGCAAGCGGCCTCGGTCGGCGCGCCTGCCTTGCTGGCCTTCATCAAGGCAGGCAAGCTGCGCTGCATCGCCACCGGCACTGCCGAGCGTTTGCCGCAGTTGCCTGATGTGCCCACCGTGGCCGAGCAGGGCTACAAGGGATTTGAGATGACACAGTGGTACGGCTTGCTGGCTCCCAAAAAGTGGTCCAAGCCCTCGATCGACAAGCTGGAGGTCGAGGCCATCAAGGCTGCACGAGGATCTGCCGTGAAAGACAAGCTATCGCAAGAGACCGCGCTGGCAGTGGGCAACACCGGCAAAGAGTTTGATGCTTTCATCAAGGCGGAGAAAGTCCGGTGGAAAGCTGTGATCGAGCGGGCCCAGATCAAGCCGGACGGGTTGAGCTAAGTAGGTGCTATGAATTCAGTAGCTGCTTGCGCATATCCCACGGGCGCTAGCAGCTCTTTTTATTTGTTTTTTTGAGGGTGTGCATAGTCCGCTGGCCGCGCCACTATGATCGCCGCATGACGTTTGATGCACTCTTTCTGCTGGCCGGCTTGGCAGCTTTTCTGGTCGGGGCGTCCAAGGGCGGCTTGCCTGCGGTGGGCATGCTGGGGGTGCCTATCCTGTCCATGGCGATGTCACCGGTGCAGGCTGCGGTGCTGTTGCTACCCATTTTTGTGATTTCGGACATGGCTGGTGTGTGGCTGTACCGCCGCGAATTCAGCCGGCCGAATTTGAAGATTTTGATCCCTGCCGGCATCGTGGGGGTGGGGGTTGGTTGGGCGACGGCGTCCATGGTGTCGGACCGCGCGATCATGCTGATGATTGGCTTGGTCGGCGTGGGGTTCTGCCTCAACCTCTGGTTGCGGGACCAGAACGCAAGCGCTCCTCAGCCGCCGCGCTTGGCCAAAGGCTGGTTCTGGGGGACTCTGGCGGGATTCACCAGCTTTATTTCCCACGCGGGGGCGCCGCCCTATCAGGTGTACATGTTGCCCCAGAAGCTGCCCAAGGCGGCGTTTGCCGGCACGTCCACCATTGTGTTTGCGGTGATCAATGCCGCCAAAATCATTCCGTACCAAAACTTGCGGCCCTATTCGACGGCATCGTTGCATTACGCGGCGTGGTTGGTGCCGTTTGCGCTGGTCGGGGCGGTCGCCGGCGCCTATCTGACGCGCCGCTTGGCAGACCAGTGGTTTTACCGCATCGTGCAGGTGAGTTTGTTTGGGGTGTCGGTCAAGCTCATTGCTGATGCGGTGTGGATAGGCAGGTGAGCTATGTCGCTATCCATCGGATATCAAAAGCCCGCTCGATAAACCACACCAAAGCCAGCAACAAGGTGAGTGCAGAGCCTCCGATAAACACGCCTTGCCTGTAAAAGCGGGTCTTGCGCATGAGGTAGGCGAGTGGCAAAAAGACCGCCACGATGGCCAGTTGCCCCAGCTCCACGCCCACGTTGAATCCGACCAGGCTCAAGACCAGGGCATGTCTTGGCAGGCCCAAGTCTGCCAGCACAGTCGCAAAACCAAAGCCGTGGATCAGCCCGAACACAAAGGCTGCGACCCACCGCCGCTCGCCGACCATCGGGTAAATGTTGTTCAGTGCCGCTAACACCACCGAGAGTGCAATCACCGACTCCACCCAGCGCGAGGGCAGTTCAATCCACTGCAAAGCCGCCAGTGACAGGGTGATCGAGTGGGCGATGGTGAAGGCGGTTACGACCCACAGTACTTCACGGCCCGCATCCCGGAAGCGGGCGACTGGCGCCCAATGCTTTCCCTGCCGCACCAGCACCACGGGCAAGAGCAGTGCGAGCAAGAAAAGAATATGGTCAAACCCGATCCAGATATGCCATACCCCCTGTACCAAAAATCCGCCCAACTGGCGCAGGCCGGAGAGGGCTTTGGGGGTGAACTGCTGCTGGGGTGTTTCCGGCGAAAAGATGGAGGAGGTGGTTTCCCCGTCCAGATCCAGGCGCAGCAGGCCACGATGCAGGGCATCCACACCAAACAGCAGCCGGTAGTTCACCGACACGTCGGCATCCGCTGCCGGGCACTCCCCTTGCAAACGCATGACCGCATAAGCGCCATCGGTGTGCTCGTCTATCAAGTGCTCGGTCACGCGCAGTGGGCAGCGCCCGCCACGCTCCACGGTCAGGGCATTGGTGCTCCAAGCGTCGATATCGCCGTGTTTGGCTCGCGCTTCACCCCACGTGATGTCGCCATCCCCATTGGCATCGAGACCCAAGGCAAAGTCGATGTCGCGCAGCGCAATATCCCACTGTCCGCTGACTTGGTTACCGTCTACCTTGAGTGCCAGATAGCTGTCGCTGGCTTTGTGGGCCTGTGCTGGTAGCCCGCCAAGGCTCAACAGCAGAACAAGAATCAAGCGCCACTTCATTTCAGCTCCTTGGCAAGTTGCTTCATCCGGAGGTCTCCGAAATGACTGGCGCTCAACCAGTCCACAACGGGTTGGGCCGCTGGGACTTGCCGGGCCACCACAGCGGCCTCCAGCAACACCCGCGCATCCCGGGGTTCGCGCTGGTAGGCATAGTTTTCTTGGGCCAGGCGCAGGGCTGTGGGTGCATCTTTGCGGACCTGTAGCTCGAACCGTGATTCTTCGGCGAGGTGGGTGGTATCGCCCCTTGCGCGGGCCGCAGCAAAGCGATCGGCCAGCATCTTGACGTGGCCGGCAGCCTTGGGGCTGGCAGTCAGTGTTTCCGCAATAGCGAGGCGGACCAGCAAGCTGTCTGCGGACTCCCAGGTAGACAACAGCTTCACGACGTCGGCAGCCTGACCGTTGTCGAGCAGAAAGTCGGACCATGCAGCCAGCAGGTAAATATCGTCCTGACCCAGTGCCAAGGCTTGCTGGTAATGCTGCCGGGCGATGGCTGTCTGCCCTTGCCAGGCGGCGACTTCGCCCATTCTTGTGAGCAGCCACAACTGGCTAGACGTCGAGCGGGCCTGCGCCAGCGCTTGGCGCAAAGTCTCGTAGCCCGCTGACAGATCACCGGAATAGCTTTGGGTTAAGCCCAGGCAAGCGCCGTGCAGGCCGTCGCGGCCGAGTTGCCTCAGGGCGGTGCATTCTTTGCGGGCGGCGTTGTAGTCCGCCTGCACCAGATAAATGGCACCCCGCCAGGCGTGGGCTTGGGCGTAGCTCGGATCCAAGGCCAGCGCCTGGGCAAAATCTTGCAGGGCCCCTTGAAAGTCATGCCGGTACTGGCGCAATACGCCTTTCAAGGTGAGTAGTTCGGGGCTCAGGGGGCCTGCAAACGCGGACAACACCGCATCGGCGTAACCGATGTAGCGTGGGTCACCCTGCGCATTGGCAAGGTCGACGTAGCGCTGGACCAGCGCGGCTTGGGTACCCGGGTCTTTGGGGCGCTGGCTTGCGGAGTTGCGCAGGCTGGCCAGTTCTTTGGCCACCGGGTCTGCCGCACGAGCCGGCAGTTTTTGCAGTACCTGATTGTCAGAAGCCGGAACAAAGGGGGCTGCAATCGCCGCCTGACTAAGCAAACCGCCCGCGAGGCTCGCAGACCACATCCATACCGTTAAACGCATAAGCATAGGTAAATTTTTCATAAGTGGCGTATATTTCGCAGACCATCTATCCCGGTGGTTCAAAACCTGTCATTGGAGTCTAACCATGAACAAGATTTTTAGCGTAGTAGTTGCTTCCGTCCTTGCCACAGCCTCTTTCGGTTCTTTCGCTGCCTCCCACGGCGGTGCCATGAAAGACGACAAGAAAATGGAAGAATGCAAAAAGATGGATGCTGCCAAAGCCGACGACAAGATGAAGGCAGAGTGCAAAGCCATGATGGAGAAGAAGTAAACCCTCTGCGGTGTTTACTTTCCAAAACGGGCCTTCGGGCCCGTTTTTGTTGGGTGGCTTGCCTCGGTGGAGCGGGCTACACTCGGCCGGCTGCTTGAACTCCCGGAGTCCGTTATGTCGGTTTCGTCACCCGCTTACCCCTTGCTTCTTGAACGCACCCTGGCCGCGCCCCGCGCTGCGGTGTGGCGCTGCTGGACAGAGCCAGAGCTCCTGTGCCAGTGGTTTTGCCCAAAACCTTGGGGGGTGAGCCATGCAGAGGTTGAGTTGTTTCCCGGCGGCCGATTTTTCACCCACATGGTGGGCCCCAACGGAGAGCAGGTGCCGAATCCCGGTGTTTTTTTGACGGTAGAGGCCGGGCGACAGCTGGTGTTCACCGATGCCTTTGTGAGTGCATGGGTTCCCAGTGCAAAGCCGTTCATGGTGGGTGAGATCACCCTTGCGGATGGCGCAGAGGGCGGCACCCACTATATCGCCCGTGCCTTGCATTGGACGGAGTCAGACCAAAAACAGCACGAGGAGATGGGTTTTCATCAAGGGTGGGGTGCAGCTGCCATGCAGCTCGAGGCCCTTGCTGCCTCGCTGTGATTACTTTTACTTTTCCGGTCCGGGTGTATTGGGAAGACACCGACGCGGGCGGCGTTGTGTTTTATGCCAACTACCTGAAGTTTTTTGAGCGGGCCCGCACCGAATGGTTGCGCGCAGCCGGCGTGGAGCAGCAGCGCCTGCGTGACGACACTGGCGCCATGTTTGTGGTTGCCGAGGTGCAAACCCGCTATCTGGCACCAGCCCGTCTGGACGACTTGCTGCAGGTAACGGTGCGTGTCGAAGAGCAAGGTGCTGCCAGCATGGTGATCGTGCAAGAAGCATTTCGGGGCGACATGTTGCTAGCCGAAGGCCGCATTCGAATCGGTTGTGTGCATGCTGAAAGCCTGAGGCCTTGCCGCATACCGGCAAGGGTCGTCAACGCCTTGGCCGGGCCACGCGGCAACTAATCAGGTCGTACCGGCGGCGCGTCGGGATGAGGCGCTTGAGGTGGGGCAGGGGCGTGTGTCATTTTTCCTAGCGCGGTGGCCAGCCAGGTTTGTACCAGTTCGGACGCCAAACCACGGGTGAGCAGGGTAGGGCCGAGTGCGCTGAGCACGGGATGCTTGAAAGTCCAGCGCCATGGCCGAGCCCATACCAAAGTGGCCCCAAGCGCTAACGCGGTGGCCACGGCAGCCACCGGGTGGCGTTGAACCATCGGACGCACCCACGCTTGGATGATGTCACCTGCCAATTCGCCGCTGGAGTGCAAGGGGTGTTGTTCCCACCAGTGCCTCAAGCTCGGGCCTACTGCATCCCACAGCATAGTGCCGCCAGGCAAGAGGGTTTTTAAAGCGTCAAAAAGTCCGGGGCTGGCGGCAGGATCGCGTCTGTTGGCATCGCCGGTGCTGCTGGTTGCGAGTGCTGCCCGAAGGCGCTCGCGCGAAATGGTCAGCTTCTCGACAGCACTGAGTGTGGCGTTGTTCATGTCGGCAAACTACGGAGCAAGGCGATATCGGCCTGCGCTTGGCGGCGCAGTTCGGCAAATGCCGGTTCAGTGCGAACGTTGAACAAGATCACGCCACACACGGCCGCCATGACGGCCGGCACCGCGGGCACCAGCGCCAGCACCCACAAGGTCGCCGATGGAAGTGCATTCATTGGGGTGACCCAGAGCATCAAGGCGACGCCAGCCAGCACCACTGCCACACCCAGCAGGCACACCGTTGCTGCACCGAGCAGTGCCCGTCGTATCCAAGCGGCGCTTTGGACCGCCAGCTCGGTGCCGATGAGTTCGCTGTAGGCCTGCGCATGGTTGCCCAAGAGCTGGGGCTGGGTGGCGATCAAATGAAATATCGGGTGCAGCATGGTGAGCGTGAATGTTGCGCGTGTGGGATCAGTGGTTGCGCGGGCGGCTGAGCAGGCTGATCACGCCCATCAGTACAGCGCCTGTCGCAGCCGCGAGCAACACTGACTTCACCGGCTCTTGCTGGATGTATCGCACGGTGGCTTCTTCCGTACGGTTTGCTTTCTCGCGCAGTTGCAGCGCACCGTCCTGCACCGCGTGCAGGCCGCGTTGGGTGATCGCGTTGGCTTCGTCCGTTGCACGGTGCAGCAAGGGGGCCACTTGGTCCGCTGCATTTTGGATAGGGGTGGTAATGGATTCTGTTTTCATGGATTTCCTGAGGTAGGCGGGGTTGGAGTCGCCGGGTTTTTTGACAGCGCTCAGTGTGCGACGGTCTGGCAAAACGAGGCATAGGCCAGTTGCTCGACATGCTGCCGGTGAGGACGCTGTAGCGATGTAGGAGGGCACTGACACACGCCCGAGACGTAGGAGTGGGACTACGGAAATGAGCGGCCTCGGCCGCTTCGCAACAGGGTGCTGGGGCATCAAGCTTCATCCATCGCAACACCGCTCTTCGCAGTGTTGTTCATTACCACCTACAGGGGGCCACGAGCTCCCGGTCTACCGGAGAAAACACCATGACATTCCCCCCCACATCCCACCCCACATCCCGCCTACTGCTGATTGCCGCTCTGGTGGCAACAGCCGGCGTGGGCTGCGCCAATCAGCCCCAAACCAGTGCCACCACACAAATAGCAGTGTCTCGCGAGGCGGTCAGCAACGCGGCTGGCGCTGATGGCATGCAGTTTGCACCCGCTGAAATGACGGCAGCCCGTGAAAAGCTGGCCCGTGCCAACAAGGCCATGGTCGACCGCGACTACCAAGCGGCCTCGGAGCTGGCAACCCAGGCACAAGCGGACGCCAAGTTGGCACAAAGCAAGGCCAACACGGCCAAGGCGCAGGCGATCGCCAATGCGCTGCAGGACGACATACGCGTACTGCGCGACGAGTTGGACCGCGCCAACGCCGCCAAATAAACGGCCCACAAAGCCCATCCCGACTTTTCAAATCTTTCAAAGGACACCCCATGAAACACCACTACCTGACCCCCGCCGCATTGGCCATTGCTATTTTGTTGGGTGCCTGTGCGTCTGCGCCGACCAGCACTTCCTTGCTGGAAAGTGCCCGTAGCGATTACGCCCAAGCCCAGCGTAACCCCAATGTGAACAACTTCGCCCCGCTGGAAATGAAGCAAGCCAGTGACGCGATGCAAGAAGCCAACCTGGCTGCAATGCAAAGCGCTGATCCTGACAAGGTCGACCAATTGGCCTATATGGCCCGACAAAAAATTGCGATCACCCAGGAGGTCGTCAAACAAAAAACGGCCGAGGTAGATATGGCTCGAAGCGCCCGGGAGCGTGATCAGTTGCAGCTCACCCAGCGTACCAACGAGGTCAATCAGGCCAACGCCAATGCGCAGCAGGCCCAAGTCAACGCCGACATGGCGCAACGCCAGGCCAACAACGCCGAGCGTCAAGCGATGGAGGCGCAACGTGCGACTGATGCGGCCCGCCAAGCCACTACCGATGCCAACCGCCGCACCGCGTTGTTAGAGAGTCAACTCGCCGATCTGGCCGCGAAGAAAACGGACCGTGGCATGGTGATTACTTTGGGCGATGTTCTTTTCGGTAGTGATAAATCCAGCCTCACTGCCGGTGGTTTGCGTAGTGCGCAAAAGCTGGCCGAAGTACTGCAGCAAAACCCAACGCGCAATGTGCTGGTCGAGGGCTTTACGGACAGTACGGGGGCAGATCCTTACAACCAGCAGTTGTCAGAGCGTCGCGGTCAAACCGTGCGTGATGCACTGTTGCAAATGGGCGTAGGTAGCGAACGCATCAGCGTGCGTGGTTATGGCGAGTCATATCCGGTGGCATCCAATGACACCGCCGCCCATCGACAGCTCAACCGCCGTGTGGAGATTGTGCTCTCTGACGAATCCGGAAAAACACCTCAGCGCTGAGTAAATTTGCTATCAAATAGATAGCGAACTATGCAGAATTTAAAGGGGCTAGCTGCCCCTTTTTTCTATGGTTGGTGATCCGCTTTCAATCGGGCCAACTCGGTGTCTTTGGTGCGCCACAACTGGGCAACCCAAGTGGAGAAGCCCGCACGGAACTCGGCGTCCTCACCGTAGTTTCCGTTGAGCAGTTCCGGAGGGATGTCGATGGACCGGGCGCGCACCACCACGCGGCGCATACGCCCGCACAGGAAGTCTCCAAAAGTGGGAATGCCATCGGGGTAGTAAATCGTCACGTCCAGAACACTCTGGAACTTGTCACCCATCGCCTGTAGGGCGAGGGCCAATCCACCCGCCTTGGGTTTGAGCAAGTGGGTGTAGGGGGATTGTTGCTGGGCGTGTTTGGCCGGCGTCATGCGGGTGCCCTCCAGAAAGTTCATGACGCTGGTGGGGATGAGCGCAAACTTCTCACAGGCCTTGCGGGTGGTTTCCTGGTCTTTGCCACGCATTTCAGGGTGCTTTTTCAGGTAGGCCTCGCTGTGGCGGCGCATGAACGGGAATTCGAGTGCCCACCATGCCAGGCCCATCACCGGCACCCAAATCAGCTGTTGCTTGAGAAAGAACTTGAGCAAAGGAATGCGCCGGTTCAGCAAATGCTGCAACACAAAGATATCGACCCAGCTCTGGTGGTTGCTGCTCACCATGTACCACTGGTCGGGGCGCAGACCCTCAAGGCCTTGCACATCCCAAGTGGTGCGCTGGGTCAGCGTCATCCAGCCACTGTTGCCACTGATCCAGTTTTCAGCGATGGACAGAATGACAGGGTCTATGCGAAGGCGGACCGCCTTGAATGGAAGTACCAGTTTGACAATCGCAAAGACCAACAGGATCGGCACCCAAAACAGGATGTTGATGGTCAGGAGGAGTCCGGCGATCAAACCCACCAAAGCAGAAGGAAGAAAATTCAACATACGGTTCCATGTTTCAGGGTAGGAGGGCCTCTGACGTGCCAAGAGCCCGCCTAAGCGGCTCTCGTGGGGTTGTCGGGCGCAGCATCTTCGTAAAACCACACGTTGTTGCGCCCTTTTTGCTTGGCAACATACATGGCGGTGTCGGCATGCTTCAACAGGTCGGCCGGTGTGTGGGTGTCACCTATAAACAGACAAACGCCAATACTCGGCGTGGTGCGGTAGGTGGTGTCGGGTAGCTCGTAGGGCTCGTTGAGGCTTGACAGTACTTTGAATGCCACGATGGAGGCGTGTTTGCGGGCAGCGGCCGCGTCTTCCCCGACGTCTTGCAACAAAAGCACAAATTCATCACCGCCGATACGCGCGATGGTGTCCACCTGCCTGACATTTTTTTGCAAGCGGCGGGCCACTTCTTGGAGGAGGAGGTCGCCCACGTCGTGCCCGAGGGAGTCGTTCAGGCGCTTGAAATGGTCCAGGTCCATGAACATCAAGGCCCCGTGCTCTTTGCTGCGCTGGCTGTAGGCAATCGCGCTGTGAAGCCGATCGGTCAGGAGCCTGCGATTTGGCAAACCGGTCAGGGGGTCATGGAATGCCAGATGGCGGATCGCTTCCTCCGCTTCTTTGCGCTCGGTGATGTCGCGCGCAATCGCAATACAGCGGATTTCTTCGTCGGTCACGGTGGGCTTGCGAACCACTGAGAGCTCAAACCATTGGCGGCTACCGTGACGGTCGAGGTAGTACTGGACTCCGCTTGAGCGGCCTTTCTGAATGGCTTGCGAGAGTGCGGCCATACAGGCGGTGGCAGCTTCCTGGGGCAGGACCTCTTGGATGCTGCGGCCTATTAAAAAGTCTGGCTCCACGAAAAGTGCATTTTTGTTTCCGCTGTGTACCGCGCGGTAATGCCCTTTTTCACCAATCTCGAACAAAAGGTCGGGCAGCGCATCGAGGGTGGCTTGTAGCTCGACCTGGGCGGCGCGCAGCGAGTCTTCCGTTTGCTTGCGCGCGGTGATGTCCATCAGGGTACCGACCATACGCAGCGGGGTGCCGTCCTGGCTGGTCTGCACCACTTTGCCGCGGCTGCTGAGCCAGATCCAGCGACCATCGGCGTGCCGGGCTCGGTACTCCGCCCGGAAGGAGGTGCTGTGCCCCTTGAGGTGCCGTAACACCGCCACACCGAGAGGTGCCAAGTCGTCCGGGTGAATGAATTCGCTCAAAGAGCGGGGGGATTGGGCATCGCCCGGCATATAGCCCAACATGGCGAATGCACGCAAATCCATCATGTACCCTGGCTCTTGTCGCAGGTCATGGTCCCAGCGTCCGAGATCTGCCCCCATGATGGCCAGCTCGAGTTGCTCGGTGGTGTCGCGTAACAGCGCTTCTGCGTCTTTGCGGTCCTGGATGTTGCGCGAGACACCGAGAACACCGATGGTCTTGCCTTGCGCATCCCGCATGGGTGTTTTGTGGACTTCGAAGGTGGCGCCACTCGGGTTGATTTTGGTGGCGCTACCTTCTTCAAACGTGACGGTCTTGTCGCTTTTTAACGCCCATTGGTCGGACAGCGCGAATGCTTCGGCCGCTGAGTCTTCGACCCAATTGGCATCGCGGGTGCCGATGATGTCTTCTGCCTGTACACCAAGTGCTTGGGCAAATGCGTCGTTGCACAAAAGATAAACGCCTTGGAGGTCCTTGACCCATATCTGATCGGGGATGGTTTGCAGCACATTGCGGAGCATCACCTCGTTTTTGCGCAGCGCTACGCGCGCGTTTCGTTCACGGGTGATGTCTTCAATCGTGCCCTCAAAGGCAACGACCTGCCCCAGTTTGTCATGGAGTGCGTGGGCATGTTCCCGCACCCAGATTCGCTGCCCCCCTTGGAGGCGGAACATTTCCGACACAAAGTCTTTGACCTTGCCATGTCTGCGCATCTCATCCAGGAAGTCTTTGCGACGCTGGGGCTGAACGTAAGGGTTGAGGCTACGGGCCTGGAGCAGCTGGCCGAGCTCCTCTTCATTTTCGCAACGGTGAAGCCGCAAAAAAGCGTTGTTGGCTTGGAGAATGCGGCCATCCAAAGCTGCGCGATAAGCACCTATCGGAAGGTGCTCAAAAAGGGTGGAGTTGTTGCCTTTGGAAGTCACAACTGCAGCCGCGCAGGGTTATTTCAAACTGCCCGAGAGAAACTGTGCCAATCGTTCGCTTCGGGGAGCAGTCAGGACCTGCGCGGGGTGCCCCTGTTCTTCAATCAAGCCCTTGTGCAAAAAGATCAGGTGGTTGGACACCTCACGGGCAAAACCCATTTCATGAGTCACCACCACCATGGTGCGTCCTTCTTCGGCCAGGCTTTTCATGACCCGGAGTACTTCCGACACCAACTCGGGGTCCAGCGCGCTGGTCGGTTCGTCGAACAACATCACTTCGGGTTCTACGGCCAAGGCACGGGCAATGGCCACCCGCTGTTGCTGGCCGCCGCTCATGTGGGCCGGGTAGCGGTCTTCCACCCCGGACAGGCCGACCTTGGCGAGGTATTTTCGTGCGGTTGCGACCGCCTCATCTTTGGGGACATCCAGCACATGGACTGGCACCTCAATAATGTTCTCTAGCACCGTCATATGGGCCCAGAGATTGAAATGCTGGAAGACCATGGCCAACTTGGTGCGCAGGCGTTGGAGTTGCTTGGCATCTTTGGCCATCAGTTCACCGGTCGGGCCGGCAATCAACGCAAGCTCTTCACCTGCGACATTGATGCGCCCTTGGTTGGGCTTTTCCAGCATGTTGATGCAGCGCAGAAAAGTACTTTTGCCGGAGCCGGAACTTCCGATGATGCTGATCACATCGCCGGCATGTGCTGACAGCGAAACGCCTTTGAGCACCTCGTTGCCGCCGAAGCGTTTGTGGATGTTCTCAACCTGGAGTTTCAGGGGCTTGTTATCGGTCATGTTCTGAGCAGTCGTATCAGGTTCAGTAGAGGGCGATCGGGCAATTAAGCGCCCAGGAGTTCGCCCGTCCGGAATGCAGTGGCGCCGGCAATCTTGCCAATTTCGGCACCGGCGTGGGCGTAGCGATCGCGCACCCGGGCATAAAACACGCCGGCTACGCCAGCGTAAATCGGATGGCTGGTGTTGTCGATCGGATTAATGACTTCCGCCACAAGGTCGCCTTTTTGCAGGGTCTGGCCCACATCAGCGATATACGCCACCACACCGGGGAAGGGGGTACGAAGTGTTTCGGAGCCCGCCAAAGGGGTCGCTTGGGCCAAAGCCGCAGGTACCTGAACAGGTGTCGCTGAATGCACCGCGCCGGCAATGCACAAAAAGTCAAAAACAGCCTGCGCATCTGCCTTGGCCCAAGCGTGGGACACGTCAGACTCGCCGCGGAGTTCTACCGTCGTGCTGTTGCAGCCTTGTGGCAAGGGCACTTCGATGCCATCTTGCTTCAGCCGGTCGGCAAGTTGCCACCATGCGCCGGACAGGCATTCATCAAACGGACCGCTGCCCGAGTTGCGCGCCAGCAAAATGGCACGCGATTGCAGCAAATGCGCGAGTGGCTCCAGCTGGGGCCAGCAAGGCTCCTCGGTATAGAAGTGCATCACGCCTTCACAGTCGCAATGCAGGTCGATCACATGATCCGCATCGTGCGATAGCAGCAGTAGCGTGCGGCGCAGGCTTTGCAGCTCGGTATCTGGTTTCCACTGGTCCAGAAACTGGCCTATGGCCTTGCGCACCGCCGTCACGTTGGCGGTCGGGTCTGAACCCATCAATGGTTTGATGGTGTCGTACACGGCCCGGGCCAGGTCCGGGTAATGGCGGTTGAAATTCTCCGAGCTGTCGAGTTCAAAGCGGCCCATGGGTTTGTGGTCGATGCGCTGTGCCAGCCCGATCGGGTTCGCCACAGGCACCAGAACGACTTCGCCGCGCAGCCGGCCGGCTGCCTCGGCCTGGTCCAACAAGGCACGCAAATGGAATGCGGCCAACATGCCGGGCAGCTCTTCAGCGTGCAGGCTCGCCTGCACATACACCTTGGGCCCTTGGCCCGGCGTACCGTAATGAAAGCTGCTCAGGTTGCGTAGGCTGCCCAAACTGTTGGACAGCAGGGGATGGTCTTTGCGTTGCATGATGGTCAGTGTTTACGGGGGGCCAAGTAGGCCAAAAAATGCTTTTCCGCCAAGCGGAACAAACCAATCAGGCAGAACGACGCTACCAGATAGATGGCTGCGGCCGCAAGGTAGGCCTCAAAGGGCAGGTAGTAGTCTGAGTAAATCCGGCTCGCCGCGGCGGTGACATCGAGCATGCTCGGCACGGCACTTGCCAAACTGGTACTCTGGAGCATCATCACCACTTCGTTGCTGTAAGCGGGCAGGGTACGGCGCAACGCACTGGGCAGCACAATGCGGCGCATGGCTTGAAAGCGGCTCATGCCGTAAGCCTGTGCCGCTTCAATCTCGCCCGCAGCCGTTTCACGGATGGCGCCTGCCAACATTTCGGCGGTGTAACCGGCCGTGTTCAGGCTGAAGGCCAGCAAGGCACAGAAAAATGGCTCTTTGAAGTGTGTCCAGGGCCAGACGTCATCCCAGCGTGCCTGAATCCATTCGAGCTGGCCCAAACCGTAGTAAATCAAGTACACCTGAATCAACAGCGGCGTGCCGCGAATCACGTAGGTGTAGGCGCCGACGATCCAGCGCAAGACAGCCCAGCGGCTGGTCAGTGCCAGCGCGAATATCAACGCCAAAACCGCCCCGATGACCAAGGACGACAAGAGCAGCCCCAACGTGGTGCTGATACCGGTGAGGTAGAGCTGCAGGTTCTGCGGCTCAAAAATTACGTGCCACTTCATAGTTCACCCCGCTTGGTACCGAGGCTGTAACGGGCATTGATTTTGCGCAGCACGAACAAGGAAATGCTGGTGTAAATCAAAAACAAGGCTGCCGTGAACAGGAAAAATTCGAAAGGTGAGCGCGTCGCAGCGCTGGCTTGTTTGGAGAGGTAGGTCATCTCCTTGAGGCCGATCAGGCTGACCAGCGCAGTGGCCTTGATCAGCACCAGCCAGTTGTTGGTGAAGCCCGGCAGGGCGTAGCGCACCATTTGCGGTGCAGTGATGCGCACAAAAGCGCGGACGCGTCCCATGCCGAAGGCCCATGCAGCCTCCATCTGGCCTTTGGGAATGGACAGGATGGCCCCCCGGAAGGTTTCGGTCATGTAGGCGCCGTAGATAAAGCCGATCGTCAGTACGCCGGCCAGAAAGGGATTGATGTCGACGGTTTTTTTGCTACCGGCGAGTTCCAGCAAATGGTTCAGGCCTATCGTGCCACCGTAAAACACCAGCAGCATCACGACCAGATCGGGTACCCCCCGGATGACGGTGGTGTAAGCCGTGGAGATGGCGACCAGCACGGGGCGACCGGAGAGTTTGGCCGCTGCGCCCAGCAGGCCGAGAACAATGGACACCAGCAGGGCGCACAGCGAAACTCCGACCGTGAGTACCGAGCCCTGCAATATGGCGACGTAATAAGAATTCATGGAAGCCTGTGGGCGCATGGAACGCAAAGGGGCGCACTACTGCGCCCCGATGCGTGGGTTTTACAAGATTTATTCGCCGTAAACGTCGATGTTGTACTTGGCAAAGTACTTGTCGTTCAGGGTCTTGTAAGTGCCGTTGGTACGGATGGCCTTGATGGCTTCGTTCAACTCGCCCTTGAGCTTGTCTTCGCCTTTGCGCAAAGCAATGCCGGCGCCGTAACCGAAGTACTGGGGCATTTTCAAGTCAGGGCCCACCAACTCGAACTTCGCGCCTTCAGGCTTTGACAAGAAGCCGCCGGTAACTTCCATGTAGTCAGCCACGGTACCGTCCAAACGGCCGGACTTGATATCCAGGTACACCTGGTCTTGGGCTTCGTAGGAGTTCACGATCACGCCAGCTGGCTTGAGGTCGCCCATGGCGTATTTTTCTTGGGTGGAACCCTTCAAAACACCGATCTTCTTACCCTTGATGGAGGCTGCGTCGGTGAATTTGACGCCCTTCTTCAGCACGATGCGGCTGGGGGTGTTGTAGTACTTGTCGGTGAAATCCACTTCCTTCAGGCGGTCATCGGTGATGGACATGGAGGAAATGATGACGTCGTACTTCTTGGCGTTTAGGCCGGGGATCATGCTGTCCCAGACTTGTTCCACGAACTCACACTTGCGCTTGATCTGCTCGCACAGGGCGTTGGCCACATCGACGTCAAAGCCGGTGGGCTGGCCGTCTGCGGACTTGAAGGTGAAGGGTTCGTAGGTTGGGTCGATCGCGACCTTCAGGGGACCCACTTCTGGCGCAGGAGCGGCTGCAACGGGAGCGGAAGCAGGGGCAGCGGGTGCTGCGGGAGCGGCTTCTTCTTTTTTGCCGCAGGCGGCCAAAACGGAGGTTGCTGCCAGTGCCAGCAGGAGTTTCTTCATGGAAAAGTCCTTTGATGTACCGGACAGTGCCGGTGGTTGGGTAAAGAAAAAATCATTCTACGGGGTAACCACAGCAAATTTGATGCCGCCCCGTCTCGGGGCATGGGGGTTTGTACCGGTAAAAAACATGCTTTTGGCGGTTTCGGAAGCTGTTGCGCAAGGAAATTTCCGAATGCGCATAGTCCCGCTGGAGACTCGCTCTTCAAAATCGGAATTGCCAGTGGGGCGAAGAAGCCCCACCTAGTGCGCTGGGAAGCGCAAAACCTTACACTTACGGGTTATCCCCCGGACTCCCATGAACGCTCCCCTCGACGTCTCTTTCTTCGCGCGCGCCGCCAAACCGATCACCAGCTACCGCAAGTACTGGGCATCGCGCTTCGGCACGGCCCCTTTCCTGCCCATGAGCCGTGCAGAAATGGACAAACTCGGTTGGGACAGTTGCGACATCATCATCGTCACGGGCGATGCCTATGTGGACCACCCGAGTTTCGGCATGGCGGTGATCGGCCGGATGCTCGAGTCGCAGGGTTTCCGGGTGGGTATCATTGCCCAGCCTGACTGGACCAGTGCCGAGGCCTTCAAGGCCTTGGGTAAACCCAATCTGTTCTGGGGTGTGACCAGCGGCAACATGGACTCCATGATCAACCGCTACACCGCAGATCGCAAAATCCGCAGTGACGACGCTTACACCCCGGGCGATGTAGGCGGCAAGCGCCCCGACCGTGCGGCCATTGTTTACAGCCAGCGTTGCCGCGAGGCCTTCAAAGATACGCCGATCGTGTTGGGTGGTATCGAAGGCAGTCTGCGCCGTATCGCGCATTACGACTACTGGAGCGACAAGGTCCGCCGCAGCATCGTCGTAGATGCCAAGTGCGACCTGCTGTTGTACGGCAATGCTGAGCGTGCGATTGTGGAGATCGCCCACCGCCTGGCGGCCAAAGAGCCTGTGGAGCAAATCACCGATGTGCGGGGCACCGCTTTTGTGCGTCGCCCAGATGACGAGTCCGGCAAAGACTGGTTCGAGATCACGTCGACCACGGTGGATGAGCCCGGCCGGGTTGAGGCCCACGTCAACCCCTACATGACGACCAGCGAGTTGGCTGCCGAAAACGGTGCCACCTGCGCCAAAGACGACGAGGCCCAAGCGACTGCTGCAGCAGCTGAGGCAGCAGGTGCTATGAAAACAGGAGCTGCTCGCGCAGATTCCACGGGCGCTACAGGCCAAAAAGACGCTAAACCTGAAGTCAATGCGTCCATTGCACCGTTGACCTTCTTCGCCAACCCCGCGCTGTCGAGTGGCAAAGGCAAGCTCAAAGTGCCACCGCGCGAGCGCTCCGTGATCCGTTTGCCCAGCTACGAGCAGGTCAAAAGCGACCCGGTGCTCTACGCACACGCCAACCGGGTGCTGCATCTGGAGACCAATCCCGGCAATGCCCGGGCCTTGGTGCAGGCGCACGGGGAGGGCGTTACCGCGCGCGACGTGTGGATCAATCCGCCGCCCATTCCGCTCACCACCGCGGAGATGGACTTTGTGTTTGACCTGCCGTATGCCCGCAGTCCGCACGCAGCCTATGCCGATGAAAACGGCGGCCATGACGGCGCAACCAAGATCCCGGCCTGGGAGATGATCCGCTTCAGTGTGAACATCATGCGCGGCTGTTTTGGCGGCTGCACCTTCTGCTCTATTACTGAGCACGAGGGCCGCATCATCCAGAGCCGTTCCGAAGAGTCCATCATCAAAGAGGTGGAAGATATCCGCGACAAGGTGAAAGGCTTCACCGGCACGATTTCTGACCTCGGTGGCCCCACCGCCAATATGTACCGCTTGGGCTGCCGCAGCCCCGAGATCGAAGCGGCCTGCCGCAAGCCCAGCTGCGTGTATCCCGGCATCTGCCAGAACCTGACCACCAACCACGACCCGCTGATCAAGATCTACCGCCGTGCGCGTGCGCTCAAGGGCATCAAGAAGATTCTGATCGGCTCCGGCTTGCGCTATGACCTCGCTGTGAAGAGCCCGGAGTATGTGAAAGAGCTGGTGCAGCATCACGTGGGTGGCTATCTGAAGATCGCGCCCGAGCATACCGAGCAGGGCCCGCTCACCAAGATGATGAAGCCCGGCATCGGCAGCTACGACAAGTTCAAGCAGCTGTTCGAGAAGTTCAGCGCCGAAGCCGGCAAAAAGCAGTATCTGATTCCGTATTTCATTGCCGCCCACCCCGGCACCAGCGATGAAGACATGATGAACTTGGCCATCTGGCTCAAGAAAAACGGTTTCCGTGCCGACCAGGTCCAGACCTTCTACCCGAGCCCGATGGCCACGGCCACGGCCATGTACCACTCCGGCCGCAACACCCTGAAGCGGGTGCACCGCACCGCCCAGAGTGATGAGGAAACCGTGGACATCGTGCGGGGCGAAAAACGCCGCCGTTTGCACAAGGCGTTTTTGCGCTACCACGATGCCAACAACTGGCCCTTGTTGCGCGAGGCGCTCAAGACCATGGGCCGCGCCGACCTGATCGGCAACGGCAAGCACCACCTGATTCCGACCTTCCAGCCGCTGGTGGATGGTGGGTACCAGAGCGCCCGCAAAAAGAACTCCACCGTGGCGCCGGTCAAGGCAGTTGCGGGGCGGGTGCAACCCTTGGGCAAGGCTGCGGCACCGGTCAAGGGCCGCTTGTTGACTCAGCACACCGGTTTGCCCCCGCGCGATACGGGTGCGCCGAAGCCGGCGTTTAAAGCGGCCCGCAAGCCGCGCTAATACGGAGTCAGGCGATTTTCTTCAGGTCTTTTGGGGTGCTTGCCCCCGCTAAGCTTGCGCGAGTTGCTCTACTTTTTATAGCGCTTTTCGCAGGTTTAGCCTGTGGTACGCAGGATGCGCGTGCTCAGGGAGGGCCCGTGGATTGCCCGCCAGAGAGCAAGCCCTTGAGCGCGGAGATGTTCGCGGCATCCCGCGCGCAGGCGCGGGATCGCGGATTTCTCTGGCGCGTGACACGGGACGGGCACAGCTCCTATCTGTACGGCACCTTGCACGTAGGCCGCGACACCTGGTTGGCCGCAGGCCCTGCGATGGCAAGCGCTTTGCAAAACGCAAGCACCTTGGCGCTGGAGCTTGATCCTCTGGATCCTGACAACGCCCGTCGTATGGGGGTGGCGCTGGCGCAAGCCCCGTCGTGGCCACTCACCACTGACTTGCGGCAGCGTCTGGTTCGCCAGTTGCAAACGCAGTGCCTGCCGGTGGATTCGGTAGGGAAGAGTCCGTCGGAACTGCTGTTGTCGGGGGTCGCCTTGGCGTTGGCACGCCGGGATGGATTTGATGCGCAGTTCGGATCCGAGACCTATCTGGCCCTTTTTGCCCGGCAACGTGGCATGCCGGTGGTGTCCCTGGAAACCGTCGAGCTGCAGTTACAGGCTTTGCTGTCCGCCAACGCAGCACAAGCTACCGGGATGCTGGAGGATGGTTTGCGGGAGCTGGAAGCCGGCACCGCGCGACAGAGCCTGCAGGACCTGGTGCGGATGTGGGAGACCGGCGACCAGCAGCGCCTCGATACCTACGAGCAGTGGTGTGACTGCGTGGTAACTCCGATGGAGAAGTTACAGATGCAGCGGCTTTTAGACCAACGAAACCCGGCCATGGCGCAGCAGATTGACGCACTGCACCGTGCGGGACAGCGCGTGTTTGCGGCGGTCGGGAGTTTGCATATGGCCGGAGATCGGGGTTTGCCCGCAGTGTTAGGCCGAATGGGCTATCAGGTCGAGCGTTTACCCTGATGGGCAAGCCCCTTGAGGGGCTGCTCTGCCTTCACAATGTTGGTAACTCTTGGTGGTAACGGTTACAAAATTCCGCTTTTGGTGCGGCTTGCCATCCGGTGTCCGGTTTTTTGCAGACTTATGCAATAAGCTGTGATTTAAACCAATGTCAAGCCCGCGGACTCGCCTCGGGTGAATGTGAGAGACATATGCTGACAGACCACGACCTGGGTGCCTTGATGCGGGCCCAACATGCCGATCCTTTCAGCATTCTCGGGCCCCATACCGTTGAGGGCGGTGTGCAAATCACTGCGCTGTATCCCGCTGCGCGCACGGTTCGGGCAATGGATCGCGAGTTGGGCCAACTGCTGGGCGAATTGCAAAGGCACGAAGGCACGGATGTCTTCTCACTGGTGCTGCCCGGCGCAGTGTCTTTCCCTGATTACCGCCTAGAAGTCTCTTGGCAGGATCCTGAAGCGGGCGTTTCCTTGCTAGAGGATGCTTACCGCTTTCCGGTTGTCCTCCAGGATATGGATTTGTGGCTGCTGGCGGAAGGTACCCATTTGCGCCCCTACGAGTGCCTCGGTGCCCACCCGGTCCAGATGTGCGGCATTGACGGCACCAGTTTCGCGGTGTGGGCGCCGAATGCCCGGCGTGTCTCGGTGGTCGGCTCCTTCAATGGGTGGGACGGGCGCCGTCATCCGATGCGCTTGCGCCGCGAATGCGGTGTGTGGGAAATCTTTGTGCCCCATGTCGGCAAGGGCGATGCCTACAAATTTGAACTATGGAACGCACAAGGCGCGATCACCACCAAGGCTGATCCGTTGGCATTTGCAGCCCAACTCCGGCCTGATACCGCCAGCATCGTCGCGGGCTTGCCGCCCCGGTTGCCGATGCGTGCAGACCGGCAGAAGGCCAATGGGTTGCACCAGCCTTTGAGCGTGTACGAGGTGCACTTGGGCTCATGGCGCAAAGCCGACGGCTGGCGCTGGCTGAGCTACCGTGAGTTGGCGGACACCCTGGTGCCGTATGCGCGCGAGATGGGTTTCACCCATCTGGAGTTGTTGCCGGTCAGCGAGCACCCCTTCGACGGATCCTGGGGCTACCAGCCTTTGGGTCTTTTTGCACCTACGTCACGCTTCGGGTCACCCGAAGACTTCCAGTACTTTGTGGATGCGGCGCATCACGCGGGCCTCGGTGTGATTCTGGACTGGGTGCCTGCGCACTTTCCGAGTGATGCGCATGGGCTGGCCGAATTTGATGGCACCCACCTGTATGAGTACGCCGACCCGAAGGAAGGCTTTCACCAGGACTGGAACACCCTGATCTACAACTTCGGCCGTACCGAAGTACGCAACTTTTTAGTCAGCAATGCCTTGTACTGGCTGGAGCGTTTCGGTATCGATGGTCTGCGGGTGGATGCGGTCGCCTCCATGCTCTACCGCGACTACAGCCGCGCTGCGGGGCAGTGGATACCCAACAAACACGGTGGTCGCGAGAACCTGGAGGCGATCGAGTTTCTGCGCCGCATGAACCATGTGGTGGGCACGGAGCGCCCGGGCGCCATTACGTTGGCAGAGGAATCCACTGCCTTCCCCGGAGTGAGTCGGCCGCCGACGCCGGACTTGCAAAGTGGCGGCTTGGGCTTTCACTACAAATGGAATATGGGCTGGATGCACGACACCCTGCAGTACGCGTCCATGGACGGCGTGCACCGCAAGTATCACCAGAACCAGCTCACCTTCGGGCTGATGTACGCCTTCACAGAAAACTTTGTGCTGCCACTCTCTCACGACGAAGTAGTGCACGGCAAAGCGTCTTTGCTGGGCAAGATGCCCGGCGATGAGTGGCAACAATTTGCCAATCTGCGCGCGCTGTACGGTTTCATGTGGGCTTACCCCGGGAAAAAATTGCTGTTCATGGGCGGCGAGTTGGCCCAGCCCACCGAATGGGCCGATGGTGCCCAGTTGCCGTGGCACTTGGAGCAAGACCCTCGCCACCAGGGGGTGCAAAGGCTGGTGCGTGACTTGAACCGGGTGTATCGCGCATTCCCTGCGATGCATGAGCAAGATATCGAGCCAGACGGCTTTGCCTGGATTGCCCATGACGACGCTGCCCAATCCGTCATTGCCTTCCAGCGCCGCGCCCTGGACGGTCGGGTCGTGGTGGTGGTGTGCAATTTCACGCCCGTGCCACGGCCGGGCTACCGCATCGGCGTGCCGGTGGCCGGCGCGTGGCGTGAAGTCATCAACACCGACAACGGGGTTTACGGCGGTAGTAGCCTGAGCTCAGGTGCCCGCAGCACCGAGCTGGTAGCGGCGCACCACCATGGCCAGTCGCTGGTCATCACTTTGCCGCCCTTGGCATGCCTTGTGCTCGTTCCCGGAGAAGAATGAGTCTTTCTATGCCTTTGACGACTTTGTTGCCGGGCTCTGCCTCTGCGTGGGGCGCGAGCCTCACTGCAGACGGTGTGAACTTCGCGCTGGCTGCACCAGATGCCACCCGCGTGGAGCTGTGCCTGTTTGACGACACCGGCACCACCGAGCTGCAGCGCATCGCGTTGCCGGCGCGCACCGGGCCGGTCTGGCATGGTTTATTGCCCGGCGCAGGGGCAGGGCAAGTGTATGGATACCGGGTTCACGGCCCTTGGGCTCCCACGCAGGGGCATCGGTTCAATCCAGCCAAGTTGTTGCTCGACCCTTATGCCTTGGAGGTCGTAGGCCGTTACGACGGATCCGACCTGCACTGGGCCCACACTCCTGAAAGCGCCCGCGGCCTGCAGCTGCCCGACCCACGGGATAACGCAGCCACGGCGCTCAAGGCGCGGGTAGTGAGCGCCTTGCCGCCCGCAAGTGCGGGGCCAAAGATTGATCCCGCGCAGCGTGTGTTGTATGAACTGCACGTCAAGGGCTTCACCCGGTTACACCCCGGCGTGCCGTCGCATTTGCGGGGCACCTATGCCGGCTTGGCGCATCCGACAGCCATTGCACATTTGAAGGCCTTGGGCATTACCACCGTGAGTGTGATGCCGGTGGCCGCGCGCGCTGACGAAGAGCGTTTGCAGCACCTGGGGCTCAGCAATTACTGGGGCTACAGCCCGATTGCCTGGAGCGCGCCTGAGCCCCGCTATTGGAGCGGCACACCGGGCAGCAGTCCGCGGTCGGAATTCCGAGCCATGGTCGATGCTTTGCACGCTGCAGGCTTGGAAGTGATTCTTGATGTGGTCTACAACCACACGGCTGAGACCGATGAGTTCGGCCCACTGCTGAGCTTGCGCGGAATAGCCAACGCGACCTATCACCACCTAGAGCCCGAAGATCCTGCCCGCTACATCAATTGGACAGGCTGCGGCAACTGCGTCAACCTCAACCACCCGATCGTGCTGCGCACCGTGATGGATAGCTTGCGCACCTGGGTGCAGGACTTCGGGGTTGATGGTTTCCGTTTTGACCTTGCGCCCGTCATGGCGCGTGGATCACAAGACGCCGGCTACCGCTTCCAGCCCCACGCCCCGTGGCTGTTGGCTGTGGCCCAAGACCCGGTGTTGCGCAACCGCCTGATGGTGGCGGAGCCGTGGGACATCGGGCCCGGTGGCTACCAGCTGGGCGCTTTTCCGCACGGGTGGCTGGAGTGGAACGACCGTTTCCGCGATACCCAGCGTAGCGCATGGCTGCGGCATGGTGCCAGCCGCGGTGCCTTGGCCCATCATTTGGCCGGCTCGGCGGATGCATTTGCCCGTGGGCAGCGTGCTGCGCACAGCAGCGTGAATTTTGTGACGGCCCACGATGGCTTCAATTTGATGGACGTCGTGAGCTACTGCGAACGCCACAATGAGGCCAACGGCGAGCACAACCGCGATGGCCATGGCCACAACTTGAGCGTCAACCACGGCGTCGAGGGCGCCAGCGACCTGCCTGCGGTGCAAGACGCCCGAGCCCGGCACCGCCGCACCTTGCTGGCAGCCACGGTTTTGTCCTTGGGTACCCCCATGCTGCTGGCCGGCGACGAGCTTGGGCACACCCAGGGCGGCAACAACAACGCCTACTGCCAAGACAATGCCACGACCTGGTTGCGCTGGGATGCTTCTGCCCACCATGAAACCGCTTTCTGGGCCCGCGCGATTGCCTTGCGCCGGCAACTGCCGGCATTGCAAGCCAGCGGTTGGTGGCGCAGCAGTGCGGAGTCTGCCGGTTGTGGCCCGGTAGCTACTTGGGCCTTGCCAGACGGCCGCACCCTGCAGCCCGCTGATTGGGACGCCCCCCACGGCGGCGCCATGGCGGTCGCCCTTCAGGCCGGCACGCCGGATGCGGTGTTGCTGCTCCTCAACCCCAGTGCCCACGAGCAGGTCTTTTGCTTACCGCAAGGTGCCTGGCGCGTGGTGTTGGATTCCGCCCTTCCGGAGTTGCCCTCAGAAGGCAACCCGGTGGTTGGCAATGTCATATCGCTGCAGGCAGATAGCCTCATGCTTTTGACTTGGTAACCATTTCTTCAACCGTATCTCCACCTCTGTCACACCACCATGCCACGCATCACACTGCCTACTTCGCCCTTTGATGGCCAGCGCCCCGGTACTTCGGGCTTGCGCAAAAAAGTCACCGTGTTCCAGCAGCCCCGCTACCTGGAAAACTTTGTGCAGGCACTGTTTGATGTGTTGCCGGATGCGGCCGGGCAGACGCTGGTGTTGGGTGGCGATGGCCGTTTCTACAACCGGGTTGCCATTCAAACCATCTTGCGTATGGCAGCAGCCAAGGGCTATGCCCGGGTACTCGTCGGGCAGGGCGGCATTTTGTCGACCCCTGCGGTGAGTGCTGTCATCCGCCGCCATGGTGCCAGTGGCGGCATCGTGCTGTCGGCCAGCCATAACCCCGGCGGTCCGGATGGCGACTTCGGGATCAAATACAACGTGGCCAACGGCGGCCCCGCGCCTGAAAAGGTCACCGATGCGATTTACGAGCGCACCAAGCTGGTCCGCGAGATCCGCACCATGAGCACGCCGGATATCAGCCTGGACACTCTTGGCGGCCAGCACATCGGCAGCACTGAGGTGGTGGTCATTGACCCCGTGTCGGATTACGCAGATGTGATGCGCGGCTTGTTTGACTTTGACGCCATCCGCAAGTTGTTTGCGAGCGGATTCACCCTGCGCTATGACGCCATGTGCGCCGTGGGTGGTCCCTACGCCAAAGCCTTGCTGGAGGGCGAGCTGGGTGCACCCGCAGGTACCGTGGTCAATGGCACACCACTCGAAGATTTCGGTGGTTTGCACCCGGACCCAAACCCGGTGAACGCCGAAGACCTGATCGCCCATTTGTTCGCCGCCGACGCACCCGACATGGGGGCTGCGAGCGACGGGGACGCTGACCGCAACATGATCGTTGGTCGCAAGTTTGTGGTGTCACCCAGCGACAGCCTGGCCGTGATCGCAGCACATGCGACCTTGGTGCCGGGCTACCGGGCCGGCATTGCCGGTGTGGCCCGCTCCATGCCCACGTCTACGGCGGTGGACCGCGTTGCCAAAGCGCTGGGCATTCCGTGTTTCGAGACCCCTACTGGATGGAAGTTCTTCGGCAACTTGATGGATGCCGGCAAAGTCACCTTGTGTGGCGAAGAAAGCTACGGCACCGGCTCCAGCCATGTCCGTGAAAAAGACGGCTTGTGGGCGGTGCTGTTCTGGCTCAACCTGATTGCGGCCAGTGGCAAGTCAGTCGAGGCGTTGGTGCGTGAGCTCTGGGCGCAATATGGCCGCTGTGTGTATTCCCGCCACGACTATGAAGGTATTCCCACCGAGCAGGCCGATGCGCTGATGCGCGACTTGCGTGAGTCTCTGCCCACTTTGGGCGGCACCACCATCGCCGGATTGCCGGTGGCCTTTGCAGATGACTTTGCCTACACCGACCCGGTGGATGGCAGCGTGAGCCAGAAACAGGGCGTGCGCATTGTGCTGACCGATGGTTCCCGCGTGGTGTTCCGCCTCTCTGGCACCGGCACCGAGGGGGCCACCTTGCGCGTCTACCTGGAGCGCCACGAGCCGGACGCCAGCCGCCAGGACATCCCGGCCCAAGAGGCCCTGCAACCCCTGATTGCCTTGGCTGAAATGGTGGCGCGCATCCGCCATTTCACCGGCATGAACCAACCCACCGTGACGACCTGAGCCACAGAAGCACAGGCCCTAATTTTTTCAAAAAAACCTAAGCGACAGGAGACAAACCCATGAGCACCACAGACAACACCCGCAACCTCGCGCTCCAAGAGCGCCACATGCAGCCCCATATGCTGGTGCGCCGCACCATCGCCCTGGTCCTGGCTGGTGGCCGTGGCTCGCGGCTCAAGCAGTTGACCGACCGGCGCGCCAAGCCTGCGGTGTACTTCGGCGGCAAATTCCGTATCGTTGACTTTGCGCTCTCCAACTGCGTGAACTCCGGCATCCGCCGCATCGGCGTGATCACCCAGTACAAGTCCCACTCCTTGTTGCGCCATTTGCAGCGCGGCTGGAGCTTCTTGCGCGCCGAACTCAACGAAATGGTCGACCTGTTGCCCGCTCAGCAGCGGGTGGACGAGGAGCACTGGTACCGCGGCACGGCCGATGCGATCTATCAGAACCTGGACATCATCCAAAGCAGCAAGCCCGAGTACGTGGTGGTGCTGGCCGGCGACCACATCTACAAGATGGACTACTCGCTGATGCTCAAAGACCACGTGGAGAGCGGCGCAGGATGCACCGTGGGCTGCATTGAAGTGCCCCGCGAAGAAGCCAGCGCTTTTGGCGTGATGGCCGTGGACGGCAGCCGCAACATCACCGAGTTTGTGGAAAAGCCCGCCAACCCACCCGCCATGCCCGGCAACGACGCGGTGTCCCTGGCCAGCATGGGTATTTACATCTTCGACTCCAAGTACCTGTACGACCTGCTGGAAGACGATTTGGCCAACCCCGAGTCCAGCCACGATTTCGGCAAAGACGTGATTCCTCGCGTGGTGCGCGAGGGCAGGGCGGTGGCCCATCCCTTCTCCATGTCCTGCGTGTCGTCCACCCCTGACGCCGTGCCTTACTGGCGCGATGTAGGCACCATCGACGCCTTTTGGGAAGCCAACCTCGACCTCGCCTCGGTCACCCCTGAGCTGGATATTTACGACACCAACTGGCCCATCTGGACCAGCCAGCGCCAGTTGCCACCTGCCAAGTTTGTGCAGGACGCCGATGGCAAGCACGGCCAGGCCATCAACACCATGGTGTCGGGCGGCTGCATTGTGTCGGGCTCCATCGTCAGCAACTCGGTCTTGTTCAGCAGCGTGCGCATCCATTCGTTCTGCGTGATTGACCAGGCCGTGCTGCTGCCCGAAGTCACCATCGGCCGTGGCTGCCGCTTGAGCCGGGTGGTCATTGACCGGGGTGTGGAGGTGCCGGATGGCTTGGTCATCGGTGAAGACCCGGTGCTTGACGCCGCACGCTTTGAGCGCACCGACAACGGCGTGGTGCTGGTGACCAAAGACATGCTGAAGCGGCTGGAAGCCCAATAAATTAGTTCAACGAAAGACCGCCCATGCGCATCCTGCAAGTCAGTGCCGAAATTTTTCCTCTGCTCAAAACCGGAGGGCTGGCTGACATTGCCGGTGCGCTTCCGGCGGCTTTGCATGAAGCCGGCTGCGATGTGCGGGTGCTGCTGCCGGGTTTTCCGGCCATCGTGGCGGGCTTGCGCAACCCCAGCCCGGTGGGTGCGTTTGTGATGCCGTGGGGCGAAATGGTGGAAGTTGTCTATGGCGACTTGCCGGCGCTGGCTCGAGGCGATATGCAACAGGGCGCTTACGTGCTGATGGCACCAGGCCTGTATGAGCGCCCTGGCAACCCGTATGAAGATGCCAACAAACAGCCCTATGGCGACAACCACCGCCGCTTTGCTGCGCTCGGCCAAGCAGCAGCCCATCTTGCGCATGGCATGGACAGCCTGTGGCGCGCCCAACTGGTGCACAGCCACGACTGGCACGCAGGTTTGGCCAGCGCTTACCTCAAGCTCTGGACCGACCGTGGCGCCACGCGGGTGCCTTCGGTATTTACCGTGCATAACCTGGCGTACCAAGGCGTATTTGGCCCCCAATACTTCGGCGACCTGGGCCTGCCGGGCGAAGCTTTTCATGTGCAGGGCATGGAGTTCCATGGCCAGCTCTCCTTCATGAAGGCGGGCTTGTTTTATGCAAGCCACATCACAACCGTGAGCCCGACCTATGCCCGCGAAATCCAGACGCCTGAGCAGGGCTGCGGGCTGGACGGCTTGTTGATGGCAAGGCGTGATGCCTTGAGCGGCATCCTGAATGCGGTGGATGACACGGTCTGGAACCCGACCAGCGACGCCTTGCTGGAGCAAAATTTTGACGCCCGCCACATGGCCGGCAAAGCGATCAACAAGGCCTTGCTGCAAGGCACCATGGGGCTGGCTATCGAACCAGACGCACCTTTATTCGCCGTGGTGAGCCGCCTCACCGAGCAAAAAGGCCTGCCACTGGTGCTGGCCGGGCTGGATGAAATTGTGTCCCGTGGTGGCCAATTGCTGGTGCTGGGCAGTGGCGACACCTGGATGGAGCAGGCCTTCACCGAACGCGCCAAAACCCACGCCGGCCGCGTGGCCGTGAAGCTGGGCTATGACGAATCTTTTGCCCACCGGGTATTCGCTGGTAGCGACGTGACCCTGGTGCCATCGCGCTTTGAGCCCTGCGGCTTGACCCAGATGTATGGCCTCAAATACGGCAGCCTGCCCTTGGTGCGCCGCGTGGGTGGTTTGGCCGACACGGTGGTGGACAGCGACCTCGAAACCCTCGAAGACCGCACCGCCACCGGCTTTGTATTTGATGCGTTTGACGAAACCGCCTACCGCAAAGCGGTGCGTCGCGCCTTTGCCCTGTACCACCGCAAAGCGGAATGGAACCGCGTACGCCAAACCGGCATGAAGCTTGCCTTCGACTGGGCTACCGCCGCCGGGCACTACACCCACCTTTACCAAAGGTTGATTCAAGAATGACCAACACCTCTTCCCCTACTGCGAGTGCCCCTGTGACTTTTGAATTTGATGCGCCCGGGCGCGACCTCGAATCCCTGAAACGCTCCATCGCCAACAAACTCATGTTTGTGGTGGGCAAAGACCCCGAAGCTGCCCGCCCTGAAGACTGGTTGCACGCGGCCGCCTACGCGGTGCGCGACCAGCTGGTCGAGCGCTGGATGACCACCACCCGCGCCCAATACGCCCAGGACGCCAAGCGCGTGTACTACCTCAGCATGGAGTTTTTGATCGGCCGCACCTTCAGCAACGCCATGCTGGCCGTGGGTCTGCGCGAGCGGGTCAAGCAAGCCTTGGCGGACTTTGGGGTGGACATCGACGCGGTGACCGAGCTGGAGCCCGACGCTGCTTTGGGCAATGGTGGCTTGGGCCGCTTGGCCGCTTGCTTCCTGGACTCCATGGCCACGCTGAACATTCCCGGCTTTGGCTACGGCATCCGTTACGACTACGGCATGTTCAAGCAAACCATTGTGGACGGCCGCCAGGTCGAGGTGCCGGACTACTGGCTCACCCATGGCAACCCGTGGGAGTTTCCGCGCCCCGAGGTGAACTACCGCGTGCAGTTCGGCGGTCATGTGGTGAAGGTGGGCGACGCCTACCAGTGGGTGGACAGCCACGATGTGCAGGCCATGGCCTATGACACCATCATTCCCGGTTATGCCACCAAGGCCACCAACACATTGCGCCTGTGGTCTGCCAAGGCTACCCAAGAAATTGACTTGGGCGCCTTCAATCGCGGCAACTACATGGCGGCCGTGGAGACCAAAAACCACTCCGAGAACGTGTCCCGCGTGCTCTACCCGGACGACTCCACCGCATCCGGCAAAGAGCTGCGTTTGCACCAAGAGTATTTCTTCTGCAGCGCCAGCGTGCAAGACTTGCTGCGCCGCTACCTGCGCACCCACGACAACTTTGAGAGCTTGCCCGACAAGGTCAGCATCCACCTGAACGACACCCACCCCGTGTTGGCCATTCCCGAGCTGATGCGCTTGCTGCTCGACGAGCACCACCTGTCTTGGGCTGACGCTTGGCGCCTGTGCCAGGGCGTGTTCAGCTACACCAACCACACCCTCATGCACGAGGCGCTGGAGACCTGGCCGGTCGAGATGATGGGCCGAATCTTGCCGCGCCACTTGCAAATCATTTACGACATCAACGCCCAGTTTTTGCACCAGATATCGCTGCGCGGCGGCAGCCCCGAACTGCTGCGTAAGGTCAGTTTGGTGGACGAGGCCGGTGAGCGCCGCGTGCGCATGGCCTACCTCGCGGTGGTCACTAGCCACTCGGTCAACGGCGTGTCGGCCTTGCACTCCGAGCTGATGAAGGAAAGCATCTTCTTTGACTTTGCCAATCTTTGGCCCGAGCGCTTCAATAACAAAACCAACGGCATTACCCCGCGTCGCTGGCTGGCGCAGGCTAACCCCGCGTTGTCGGCGGTGCTGGACAAGCAGGTCGGCACCGGCTGGCGCCGGGACCTGACCCAGCTCAGCGGCCTGAACGCGGTGCTGACCCAGCCCAAAGTGATCGAGGCCTTTCAGGGCGCCAAGCTCGCAAACAAGCAGCGCCTGGCTGACTGGGTGCAGGCCAACATGGGCCTGACCATCCCAACCGACGCGCTCTACGACGTGCAGGTCAAGCGCATCCACGAGTACAAGCGCCAGCTGCTTAATGTGCTGCACGTGGTCACCCGCTACCTGCGCATCATCAACAACCCCGGCTCGGTGACGGTGCCCCCCCTAGTTCCTCGAGTTGTGGTGTTTGCCGGCAAGGCGGCATCGGCCTACCACATGGCCAAGCAGATCATTCACCTGATCAACAACGTGGCCAAGGTTGTCAACAACGACCCGCGCGTGGGCAACCTGCTCAAGGTGGTGTTCATCCCCAACTACAGCGTGAGCCTGGCAGAGCGCATCATCCCTGCGGCCGATTTGTCGGAGCAAATCTCCACCGCGGGTACCGAAGCATCCGGCACCGGCAACATGAAGTTCGCCTTAAACGGTGCGCTCACCATCGGCACGCTGGACGGCGCCAACGTCGAAATCCTGGAGAACGTGGGTGCCGACAACATCTTCATCTTCGGCCTGACCACACCGCAGGTGGCCGCCACCCGCGCCGCCGGCTACCAGCCACGCGCCATCGCCGAGGGCAATGCCGAGCTGACTGCGGTGCTAGAAGCCATTCGCGATGGCGTCTTCAGCCCGGATGAGCCCGGCCGCTTCCAGAGCATCTACGACCTGCTGGTGAACTGGGGCGACCACTACCTGCTGCTGGCCGACTACGCGGCCTACATCGCCGCGCAGGAGCAGGTGGACGTGGCCTACCAGAACAAGGAAGCCTGGTCCGTCATGGCCCTGCGCAACGTAGCCGCCATGGGGCCGTTCTCTGCGGACCGCACGATCGGCGAATACGCTGACAAGATCTGGAAGAGCAAGCCGCTGGAGTTGGCTTCCTGATAGGTGTGCAGAGACGGATTTGAGTCGAATCTGCCTCTAGCCCACGTGAAATATGCGCGGGCAGCTATGAATTCAGGAGCGGCTTGATCCGGTCCCATGACACGTAGGCGCCCAGTGCAGCGAGGTGTACCCACACCGTCAGCCAGTACATTGCCTGAAAACCGGGCTTAACGGTCTTGTGTCGCAACACTTGCTGCGCCAGTCGTGCAGCAGGCCAGCCGCCGGCCAAGCCGAACAGGTGAAGGGTATTTTCTTGGATGCGCCATTGACGGGCGCGGGCAGCGCGCTTGTCCAACCAATAGGCAACAAAGGTTGCGACATTGAGTGCAAGCGCGAGCACCAAAACCAAGGGCGGCAGGCGGTGTTGGTAGATGCCCCAACCCAGCCCTGCCGCCCAGAGTGCCGCCATGGTGGCGGCAGTTAGCTGCTTCAACCCGCCAGCGCCACGTAGACGTTTTGCACGTCGTCGTTTTCGTCGATGGCGGCCAGGAAGGCTTCCACTTCTTCCAGCGCTTCGGCGCTCAGGCTGGTGGGGTCGACAGGGTTTTTGGCTTTGTAGCCCAGCTTCATCGACAGCACGTTGAAGCCGAAGTTGGGCAGGGCGCGGGCGACCAGGTCCAGGTCAGCCGGGTCGGTGTAGAACACGGTGTTGCCTTCTTCGTCACCGGCTTCTAAGTCTTGTGCACCGGCTTCAATCGCGGCCACTTCAGCGTCGGAGTCGGCGGCGGTAGGGGCGGCTTCGATCATGCCCAGGTGGTTGAAGTCCCATGCCACCGAGCCACTGGTGCCCAGCTGGCCTTTGCGGAACAACACGCGCATTTCAGGGGCGGTGCGTTTCACGTTGTCGGTCAGGCACTCCACCATCACCGCTACTTGGTGCGGCGCAAAGCCTTCGTAGATGACGTGCTCGTAGTTGATGACTTCGCCGGTCAGGCCGGCACCTTTTTTGATGGCGCGCTCCAGCGTTTCTTTGGGCATCGAGACCTTGCGAGCCTGTTCGACCACCAGGCGCAACTTGGCGTTGGCAGCCGGGTCAGGGCCGCCGCGGGCGGCTACCGTGATTTCTTTTACCAGCTTGGTAAACAGCCGGCCTTTGGCATCGGCCACCAGGGCCTTGCCCTTTGCTTTCCATTGCGCGCCCATAGAGAGTCTTTCTAGATATTGAAGGGATGGATTTTACTTGGCGCTCTGAGGCGCTACGCCACTACCAGGCGCACTGCGCCAGAGGGCGATGCGTTGTTCCACCTGGGTATGAAACACATGGCTGGCACCCAGCGCCACCAACCAGCTGGCGGCCATGAACAAGAGGGCGGCATCGCCATCGTCAGAGCCGATTTCGGCCCACGCGGCATTGGCCAGCAAGAGCACGCCGTAGTGGACCAAAAAGAGCGCATACGACGTGCGGCTGAGCAGGCTCACTGCCGCGTCGAGCCAGCGCGGCAGACGCAGTTGCCAGGTGCCGAAGCTGGCCAGCAAGGCCGACACACTGATGGCCAGGGCAATACGCTCGCGAAAATTGATAGCCAGTGCCGCCAGCCCGATGCCAAGGGCGGTGGCGTACAGTACCACTGCATACCAGCCGTGCCGTGCGCGCGACCCTGCCCACCAGGCCAAGGCGCCCAAACCGTAGGCTCCGAAAAAATACACCGACCAGATGTCCCAATCCGCATCGGCATTGAACCAGGTGAGGGATGCAGCACACAAAAAAGCCACCAGAGCGAGGCTCAGCCAACGCTTGCCACCGCCCAGCCACAGCACCAGGGCCAAGGTGGCGTAGAGCTGAAAGTCGATGGCCACATACCAGACACCGGCAGACAAAGACTCCACATTCAACACGCTGTGCAACAGGCTGGCATGGGCCAGCAACTGGGGCAGGGTAGGCGCAGCCGGCACCACCTCGGCCGCCAAATGGGGCCGGGCGATGGCCGCGCAGACCACCGTGAGCAGCAAGGCCGCGACAAAGGGAAGGGCGAGACGCTGGTAACGCTGCCAGATTGCTCCGAGCACGCTACTGACCGGCCGTTTGGTGAGGGCGAAGCTGCGGGCGGCCAGGTAGCCGGCAATCACCAGAAACACTTGCACCGCGATGCGTGCGTTGTCATACAGCCACTCAAATACCTCGGGCAAGGCACTGGAGGCTGCTTCTGACAGCGGGCCATAGGCCGAAAAGTGGTGCAGCACGATGCACTGAGCCGCAATCACTTTCAAAACATCAATCAGCCGGAACGAGGCAAGGGCGGGTAGGCGGGCAACAGTCATCAGGTCTGGCAAAGTGGGCTGCGCCGGCCCGAGAGGCTCAAGCCAGCGTGAACAGCGGTATATCTTGGGTGTGTGCAAGCAGGTCTAGCTGCTCGCGGGTTTGGCTGGCCACAAAGGCGGCCACAGTCGCGTGGGCCTCGGGGGCCATCATCGCTAAGGGGTGCGATTGTCGCAGACCCGCCGCCGCGCCCAAGCGGCCGGAAAAATGGGGCTCCAAAGCCGCCATGGCGACTCGTCCGTCTTTGCAGGGGTAGACCCGGTATCCGGCATGGCCACCACCCACGGCGGCACCCGTTTGGGTCAGGCCCCACCTGCGCGGCAACGCGAGGTAGCCTGCAGCATTAGAGAGCGCGATTTCAAGGAAAACCCCTTTCCCTTTGGCCTGGCTGAGGATGCGGGTTTGCAGCACCGCCTCGCTGGTCATCAGCGAGCCGCCCATGTCTGCATACAGGGTGGGGGGCATTTCCAGGCCGGTGACGAGGTCGTTTTCTGCCAGGTAGGTGAGGTCGTGCCCGGGCTCTTCTGCACGTGCGCCCGGCGCCCCGACGATGGCGACCATCGACAGCCCGGGATATTGCTTGCGCAGGGTTTTCCACTCCAGCCCCAGTTTTTTGAGGGCGCTGGGGCGGAAGGAGGTGAGCAGCACATCCGCCTTGGCCAGCTCTTTGTGCAGGGCGCGCTGACCGGCTTCGCTCTTCAAGTCCGCCGCAAGCACCCGCATGCCTTGGTGCATGACGTCATACGCCTTGCGGTTGTAAAGCCCCATCGGATCGCCCGAAGCGCCAGCCCGTGAGCCTGCCGGTGCGGGCGGCTCCAGCTTGATGCAAGTTGCACCCATGTCGCGACAGCGCATCAGCGCCGCAGGGCCGGGCAGATTGAGCGCAAGGCTCAGGATGCGGGTGCCCTTGAGGGGGCGCAGGCGCTGTGCAGGGGGTGCGGCTTGGAGGGGCATGGTTTGCTATCAAAAAAGAAGCTAGAGGCGCTTATTCTGCCAGCGCTAGCGGCATATTTGTTACTTAAGTGTCGCCCACTCGACCGCCCAGCCCTGGAACCAGGCCACGGCGTCGTCCTCTAGGGTCATGGTTTCCATGGCGTCGAGCACACAGATGTCGCCCACTTTGCGGGCACCCAGGTCTTGCAGCTTGGCGTCGAATTGTTTGCCACCACCCAAAAAGCTGTCGCCATAGCTGCTGTCGCCCAGCGCGACCAGGCCGTAGCGCACGTGCCCGAGGTATTTGGCTTGTGCATCCAGGCTGTTGAGCAAGCCCACTGCATTGCCGGGCACGTCACCGGCGCCGGTGGTGGAGGTGCAGATGATGAAGGTGCCAGGCGTGTCGAATACCGTGATGTCGAGGCCGTCCATCGGCAGGACATCGATGGTGGCGCCAATATCGTCGGCACAAAACTGGAGCGCCTCGGCCACGTTTTGGGCGTTGCCATTGACGGTGCCGACAAGAATAGTGATTTGCATAGCGAGATTCAGAGGGTCTTCAAGGGGGTGCGGGGGATGATAGGGGCAATAATGTCGGCCTCTCCCGGTAACGGGATTCCCGTTTTTCTCAGGCGCACCGTGACCCAAGCTTTTAACCCCCAACTCGGCTTCGCTTTTTTGGCTGATCTGCCCACGTTGGACCTCGATCCACCCAAACGCGCCAGCCGCAGCCCCAAGGCTTCGGCCGCCAAAACGCCCAAAGCAGTGCCCACCACCCAGGCCCCCTTGATGGACGCCGAAGCCATGGCCCGGGCCCTCGAGGCCCATGCCGATTACAAGGTGCAGCGCCGTCTCAAGCCTTGCCTGCAGTGGCCCGGTGAGGCGCACAGCGGCGTGAAAACCATCTTGGTGCTGGATACTGAAACCACCGGACTGGACCAGGCCAAAGAAAAAATCATCGAACTCGCGCTATTGCGGGTCTCAGTCGATACAGCAACCGGGCTGCCGGTTGGGCCGGTGCAGGTGTATGACGGCTTGGAAGACCCGGGCAAACCGATTCCCCCGGAGGTAGTTGCCATCACCGGTATTGAAGATGCCCAGGTGCAAGGCCAGGCACTGGACGAGGCCCGCATTGCCGAGCTGATGCAGGGTGTGGATGTGGTGATTGCCCACAACGCAGGTTTTGACCGCCCGTTTGTCGAGGCGCGGCTACCGGCGTTTGCCGGACTGGCGTGGGCATGCTCTTTTGCCGACATCGATTGGAAAGCCCAAGGGCGCGGGTCTGCCAAGCTGGAGAGCCTTGCGGTGGAGCTTGGCCTGTTTTACGACGCCCACCGTGCCGAGATGGATTGCCATGCGCTGTTGGCAGTGCTGGCGGCCCCGTTGCCAAAGCCAGGTGCTGACGCCACCCAGACGGGCCTTGCACACCTGCTCTATGCCGCCGGCAACCCCAGCTATCGATTGAGCGCGACCAACGCCCCTTTTGAGGCGAAAGACCTGCTCAAGGCCCGCGGCTATCGCTGGAACGGCGACCAGCGGGTGTGGGCCACCCGCCTGAGCGACGATGCCGCGCTGCACACCGAGTTCGACTGGCTCCGCCAGCAGGTGTATGCCGGCCGCCATGCGGCGGTACAGGTGGAGCAAATGGACGCCAAAACCAAGTACTCCAGCCGCAGCGGCCACACGGTGTACCAGCAACTCTAAAGGGCTCGGTCATGACGCGACAGCTGCTCAGTGTGCAGGTGGGGCTCGCCCGCAAGGTGCAGATCCAGGGCCGCAGCATCCTGACGGCGACTCACAAAACCCCGGTCGACGGGCCCACCCCGGTAACGGCGCTGGGCTTGCTGGGAGATGAGCAGGCGGATCCCTCAGTGCATGGCGGGCTGGACAAGGCGGTGTATGCCTACCCCTCGGAGCACTACGGCTTTTGGCAAGAGGCGCGCCGGGCGGCTGGCGCCAGCGGTTTCGATGACAGCTTGCCCTTTGGCTCCATGGGCGAGAACCTGACGCTGGCAGGCCTGTTGGAAAACGAGGTCTGGGTGGGCGATGTGCTGCGCTTTGCCGATTGCGCGCTGCGGGTGGTGCAGCCGCGCGAACCCTGTTTCAAGTTCAATGCGGCCATGGGTTTTGCAGGTGCTGTCAAAGCCATGGCGCTGAGTGGCCACTGCGGCTTTTACCTGGCGGTAGATGAGCCCGGGCAGCTGCGTGCCGGGGAGTCGTTTGAATTGGTGCCTGGCTCACGGCAGACCTTAATTGCCACGCTATTCAAGGCCCGGCTTTACAAGCACTTGCGCTAGGCCCTTCAGCGGTTACGGCTCTGAAATCAGCCCCGGCTCAAGGTGGTGCTGATGGCGTCGGCCAGCTCGTGGGGCTCAAACTTGGCGACATAAGCGTCAGCGCCCACGCCGGTGGCATGGCCCTCGCTGGCGCTGCCGGTCAGGGATGAATACACAATGACCGGAATGCCTGCGAAGCGGTTGTCGTTTTTGATGCTGCGGGTAAGGGTAAAACCGTCCATTTCGGGCATTTCCAGATCGGTCAGCACCAACGCGACTTTGTCGCTGGCCCGCCTGCCGTGGGCGACCGCATCGCTGTGAATCTGGGCCAGACGGTCCCACGCTTCTTTGCCGTTTTTGACGGCCACATACGACACACCCATGGACTTGAGGCTTTCCTCCACCAACATGCGGGCGATGGCGGAATCGTCGGCAAACAGGATGGTGGAGCCTTCGGGCAGCTTGATTTTCTGGATGTTGCTCGAGGACTCTGTGTGGCTGTTGGGGAACACGTTGCGGATGATTTGCTCCACATCGAGCACCTGTGCCAAGCGGGAGTCTGTGGCATCACCATCGATCCGGGCAACGCCTGAGAGCAAACCGGAGCTGTTGTTGTCGGAGGCGATCAGGTGCTTCCAGTCGAGCTGGATGATTTCGACCACTTCGTCCACCAAAAACGCCTGCGTTGTGCGGGCAAACTCGGTCACCAGCACGATTTTGGAATCGGTTTTCGGCACGCAGCCCGCGAGTGCAGGCAGGTTGATCACCGGAATCAACTGCCCGCGCACATTGGCCAGCCCGAGGGCGTGTTGGGGTGCATTCACGATGCTGGTGATTTCTGGTGCCACCACGATTTCGCGCACCTTGAACACATTGATGCCGAACAGCTCACTGCGCTCGCTGCCGGTCGAGTCCCCGAGGCGGAACAGCAGGAGCTGGAATTTGCTCTCAGCTGCCTGGCTGCTGTGTGTAGATGGTTTGCTGTTGAGTTGGGGGCTCATGGTCTCGCCTGAAAGGGGTTGAGTGTCCCTCACTTTACCCCTTATCGTGGGGGTACTACAAGGAGCGGAGCCCGAGTCCGAAATTTTGGCAAGAGCGGGGCAGAATACCCCGATTGTGTGATGTGTTAACCAAGGAATTTCATGAAGCTTGTTCGTTATGGTGCACCCGGGCAGGAAAAACCGGGCTTGCTGGATGCGGCAGGGCGTGTGCGGTGCTTGTCAGGGCACCTGACTGATGTCGGCGGCTTGGCCCTTGCGCCTGAGACTCTTGCGCGTTTGGCACTGCTGGAGGTGGAGCAGCTCCCCACGGTGCCGGGCGTGCCCCAAAAGGATTTCCGGTTGGGGGCTTGTGTGAGTGGAGTGGGCAAGTTCATATGCATTGGTCTCAATTATTCAGACCATGCCGCCGAAAGTGGAATGCAAGTTCCACCGGAGCCGGTGGTGTTTGGCAAGTGGACTAGCGCCATCACGGGGCCCAATGACCCGCTGCAGATCCCTCCTGGGTCGCGCAAAACCGATTGGGAGGTGGAGTTAGGCGTCGTGATCGGAAAAGGGGGGCGCTATATCGACGAGTCTGATGCACTGTCTCACGTTGCCGGGTACTGCGTGGTCAACGATGTCTCCGAGCGCGAGTATCAATTGGAGCGAGGCGGCACCTGGGACAAGGGGAAGGGGTGTGATTCGTTCGGCCCACTCGGCCCGTGGTTGGTAACAACTGACGAGGTGCCAGATCCGCAAGCGCTCTCCATGTGGCTGGATGTGGATGGCAAGCGCTTTCAAAACGGCAGTACCTCCACCATGGTGTACGGGGTTCGTTTTTTGATTGCGTATCTGAGCCGCTTTATGAGCTTGCAGCCCGGTGATGTGATCTCGACTGGCACGCCCCCTGGGGTGGGGATGGGGCAAAAGCCGCCCGTGTATTTGCGCGCCGGGCAAACGGTTTGTGCCGGTATCGATGGCCTCGGTATCCAGACGCAAATCACCATTCAGGTGTGAGCGGGCTCGACCTCAGCCGCGGACGTTGCACTCGCGGCGCAACAAGGCTAGCGCATCGTTGAAGGTGTAGTCGTGGTCACTCGCCAGGGTGGCGCTCGATTCTTCGATAAAGTTGTTCCACAGGCTTGCGTAGTCTTCCAGGTGCTCGGCAGGCGCGTTGGCTTCGATGAACTGCAAGGGCAGGGTGGGCTGCAATCCAGATTTACGGATCTTTTTCACCAAGGTCGAGGCCGCCTTTTCGGTGAGTACCGTTTTGGCAGGGCTCCCAGCGGCCATGCACAAGAACAGGGTGAGCAGGGAGCTTTCGTCATCATTGCCACCGGTGGCCTTGGCCCAGGCCTTGGAAACATTCTTGTCGAAATGATCTACCTCGTGGATGGCGTCTTCGAGCCAAAAATACCGGCCCATGAATGCCGGTGTCTGGTCGAACAACTTGCGCACGGACAGGTCGGATTCCAGCCATTTTGCGGAGTCTGCCCAGACCGAGTCGCGTATGGACTCCACCAGTTCTGCCCACTCGCTAGGTAGATCTGCCGGCACGGTCAGCGGCAACTTGCCGGGTTTGGCCAGATAGCGCTTGCGCAAGGCCAGAATCATCTTTTCGAAAGTCACCCAGTCGGGCAGGCTGCTGCGCTTGCAGGCGCGGGCCAACAGGGCGGTGCGGATGACGGCTTCTGCGTCTTTGCCAGCCTCTTCGAGTTCTTCGACGTCCATGCCCATGTGCCCAGCCATCCAAATGGCCGCATCCACCACCGCAGTGGCCCGACTGCGGCTGGCCAACTCCATCTGGTATTCGGTCAGGGTTTTGAGGCTCCATTTGGCCAGCAGGGGAATGTGCTCATCGCGAAAGCCGCTGCGCTCGTTCATCCCGAAGTGGGTCGTCTGCGGCATGGTGATCAGCGCTTTGAGCATGTCTGAGCCCGCTTTGGAGCGAGAGAGAAAGCTGTGGTCCCGCAACAGCTCGGCAGCTCGGTGGAGGTCGCCCTCCGTGCTGTGGGCCAGATGCAGACTGACCAGGTTGACGATGCGGTCTCTGGCAAGCTCCAATTCGGGCCGCAAGTACTCGGTCCCGAAATAGCGAGCGATCTGCACCATGCCCTTGGGCGCATCGACCCGGATGGCATCGAGTTTGTCTTGCCCGATCAGGCCGTGTTCTATGCCGTGGGTGAGCGCCTTTTCAAAGAAAGGACGGCTATCAAACAGGGATACGGATTGGGGTGCAACGGACATGGCGCTGGAGCAAATGGATTAAATGGCGGACTCTTCGTCGTCTTCGCGGGCAGCGGGTGTGGCTTTGCCGCGATCGGTGTCACCGGTTTCGACTTTGCCGTCGTCTTCCTCTTCGGCCACTTCTTCTTCATCCAAGCCCAGGTCAAACGCACGGGCCTTGGCTCGCAACACAATCAGCATTTCGATGAAAAGGTCGGGGAGCTCATGGCGCAGCAGCCAGGCCATTTGCATCCAGTCCTGGTCCGCCACCTCGTCCAGATCGACGCGTGGGCGCACATAGGCAGATTGGTACAGCGCCTGCTCCGACAGGATTTCGCCGTCATCTTCGACGGTGTCAAACGTGCCACTGCGGGCAAACGCCTCCACGCGGCTCCACTTTTCAGTGAAGTAATCGGCCAGCGCTTCGCTGCCACCTTCCAGATCACCAATGGCGGTCAAAAACTCAATCGCATCAACCGCGTCGTCCCGGAAGATCACCGAATTCATCATGCCGCGCAAATGGGTGCGCGTCAGGTCTTTGTATTGCTTTTCGATGACTACCGCATGCGCAAACTGCTGCGGTGTGATTAGCAAGTTCACGATGGATTCTTTGGAGTCGTCGTACTCGCGGATCACCGCCAGAATGTCTTTGGCAGGCAGCTGCTCCAGCACCACCATCAGGGCGCCGTCGCCCTCAGCGTCGGCAAGCTCGGTCAACACGGACTCAGCCCCCACGATATCGCCGGCAGCGATCAGGGCTTGGGTTTTTTCAATCAGGGCTAATTGGCTCACAGGGGCGTCCTCTTGGTGCGGGCTCGGGGTTTACTCTTTGTGGTCGAAGCCTTGCTCGACCATCCAGGCAGCGCCTTCTTCTTCGTTCACACGGCTTTGGCGTTCGTCTTCATCCATGCCTTCGGGGTCACGCTCGATGTCGTCGCGGTCATCTTCTTCATCGTCAGATTCGTCTGCTGCAGCGAATCGGGCATCCGGCTTGTTCAGCAGGTATTCCAGTGCGGCTGCCACGCTCATAAACCACGCGCCCGCCGGTTGTTGCAGCACCTGCTGGGCCAAGGTGTGGGCCCATGGGGCGAGCTCGACCGCGTCGGCCAGCGCGTCCCATTCCGGCAGGTCTTCCGACTCCTGGCGCACCAGTTCTTCCATCACAGCAGGGCGCTTGAAACGGAAGCCCTGATGGAACACAACGGCCACCATCTCCGGGCTCAACTCCAGCATGCTCAGCAAAAACTTCAGTTCTTTGCGGCGCTCTGCCAGTTTTTTGGCCAGGATGTTGCTGCCTTCGGAGTCCGAGGTCAGGTCGTCCAGCTCGGCTTGATAGGCGCTGCGCAGGTGATGAAAGAAGGGGGAGAGGCTCATGCTGTTTGCCATTTCAAAGAATGCGGGAGAAATAGGTGGACCAGATGTCGCGTGCAGTGTCCAAGGGGTTGTCGAGCAAGCCTCGCCGGCGATTGTCGTCATAAGCCTGACGCTTGTCGGTGTCCGAGAGCACATCGTAGGCCTCTTGGACTTCACGGAAATAAGCGCCCGCGTTGGGGTCCGGATTGCGGTCGGGGTGATACTGCGCAGCCTTTTGACGGAAGGCTTTTTTGATGTCAGCCAGTGTGGCTGCACTGTTCAATCCGAGACTGGCGTAATGGTCTTTCATGCAGCGCGTTTCCTGCCGGAAAAGAAAAAACCCCACTGCGATCGCAGCGGGGTTTTTAAAGACCCTTGCGGGTTAATTTGGCTCCTCAACCTGGGCTCGAACCAGGGACCTACGGATTAACAGTCCGGCGCTCTACCAACTGAGCTATTGAGGAATGAAGCCTCAAATTATAGCGTGTTTTTTAAGTGATTTTAGAAACACGCTAAATTTTTAGATTCTGTCGCTAACTTTTTTCTTGGGTTCCAACACCGAGGAGCTGATGCAATCGCGGGCTCGTGGTGGTGTACTGCAAGAGCACTTTTTTCTCGGGAGAAATAAAGGCCATCGCTGCGAAGGTCGCTAGTGTAGCCTCATGAAAGCCACTCAAAATCAATTTTCGCTTTCCTGGATAAAAATTTATATCGCCGACTGCAAAAATTCCTGGAATTTCGCTCTGGAAGGTCTCTGTGCTCACCGGCACCTGCTTGCGCTCCAGGGTCCAACCCCAGTCGGCAATCGGTCCCATCTTCGGTGAGACGCCCAAGCGCACCAGCACATGGTCGGCGGCCACCGATATCTCGGTGCCTTCCGCCGTCAATACGCGCAATGAATTCAAGCGCGAGCCATCAGTCCCGCATCCGGTGACCTGCGCTGCCAATACCCGGATGGTGCCGCTCGCGCGAGCGGCATCGAGTTGCTGCAGTGTGGCGGGCTCACCCGTGAAAACATCGCGCCGGTGGATCATGGTCACACTGGCAGGACGATCGGCATCCACTGGCGCATGTGCCGCTTGCAATGCGGCAGTAACGGCCGATTCATCACCACCGAGCACCACGACGTGGGCGCCCTGCAAACTGCCTTCTGGTAGCGCGGCGTCGTGGGGGTAATGCACCTGGAGTTTCTCGAAAGGCTCAAGCTCCGGAACAGCCGGTTTGCGCGGTACAAAAGCACCCACACCAGCGGCCACAAACAAGGCCTTGGTGATAAATGTGGAACCAGCGTCGGTGACCAGGTGCAAACGACCATCCTCCAAACGGGTGACCGATTCGACCAACTGGGAGAAATGCATCTGCGCCTGGAAAGGCGCTATCTGCTGCAGCAGACTTTGCGTGAGGCCGCGGCCGGTGGTGACCGGTGTGCCGGGGATATCGTAGATCGGCTTGTCGGCATAGAGCTCCATACATTGGCCGCCTGCGTAGGGCAGGGCATCAATGACATGGGCCTGCACTTCGTGCAGGCCCAGTTGGAACACTTGGAACAGGCCTACCGGGCCTGCTCCGATGACGACGGCATCGGCTTCAATCACAGGGGCAGCCATGCCGAATTTGTGATCAGCGGATCAGCTGCGAGAGCTTGCCGGTTTTGTCTTTCCAGTCGTCAGCATCTGCCAGAGGTGCCTTGCGCTTGGTGATGCTCTTCCAGCCGGGCAGGCGGGCGAGCTCTGCGTTCAGGGCAATCATGTGCTGCTGGTCTTTGGGGGCGTCTTCTTCCGCGTAGATCGCGTTGGCTGGGCACTCGGGAATGCAGACGGCGCAGTCGATGCACTCATCGGGGTCGATCGTCAGGAAATTGGGGCCTTCGCGGAAGCAATCCACGGGGCACACGTCCACGCAGTCGGTGTATTTGCACTTGATACAGGCTTCGGTGACGATGTGTGTCATGTTGTTTGAGAGCAGTAAATAAAAGGGCGGGCACATAAATGCCAAGCCCTTGATTTTATTGGGTTTTGCAGACGCCCCTTGTCACGGGGGCATCTCCTTTGCGTTGTATCAACTCAGCAGCAGGGCGCCGGAGGTCTTGTGCGTGGCGGTATCCACCAGAATCAGCGAGCCCAGCACACGGCTTTGCGCGTACGGAACCGCGGTAATTGCCTCTTGCAAAGCGAGCTCGATATGGCCGATGGCGTTAGGCGCAATCTCGGTCGCGTCGTGCTCTTGCAGGGTGTTGATGTCCAGGCTGTGGACGATGCGCTTGACCTTGGCCTTTATCCAGCGGTGGCCGTGCAAAGCCAGGTACACGCGGCCGGCAACCAAAGGCTCATCGTCCATCCAGGCGACGGTAGCCTTGATTTCGCGGGTGGCTTCTGCAAAAGCGCGAGGCTTGGGGGTATCCGCAAACTCGTCGTCCGTGTCTGCGGCAGGCGTTACTTGCGCCAGCAGCCAGTCGCCACGGGACACATCCACTTCGCGGTCCAGCGTGATGCCGGCGCCATGGCCTGCAGTGATGCTGCCGGGCACGCGGGCGTGGTTGACCACCTGGGCCACGACGGCGGTCTGGCCGCTGGGGTGGATGCTGACGGTGTCGCCCACCTGTACCGTGCCGGTGGCCACACGGCCCCAGAACACGCGGCGGCCTTGGGTGGTGTCGGCCGAGTTGTGGAACTTTTCAACCCATTGCACCGGGAAGGCGAAGGGCACATCGGTCTCAGCGGCGGTGACGGGCAGTGTCTCCAGCAATGCCAGCAGGCTCGGGCCCTGGTAGCCGCACCAGCCGGGCGTGGCTTCCACCACGTTGTGGCCTTTGAGGGCAGACATCGGGATTGTGGCAGTCACGGCAATGCCGGCCTGCTTGGCAAATGCTTGCAGCGCTTCGCTGATCTTGGCAAACGCAGCCGTAGCGTCGTCGCCCAGCGCGTCGAGCTTGTTCACGGCAAAGATGATGCCGGGCACGCGAAGTAGGTTGACCAGCAGGCTGTGGCGGCGGGTCTGGGGCAGCAGGTCCACCAATCCGTCCACATTCCACTTGAGCTTGGTGGCGTCCACCAGCACCACGGCGGCATGGGCGCTGCTGGCGGCAGTGACCATGTTGCGGGTGTATTGCTCGTGGCCGGGCGCATCGCCGATGATGAACTTGCGGGTGGGCGTGGCGAAGTAGCGGTAGGCCACATCGATGGTGATGCCTTGCTCACGCTCGGCACTCAAACCGTCGGTGAACAGCGCCAAGTCAGCTTCGCCGCTCTTGGACACATTGGCCAACTGGTCTTGAAGCACTGCCTTGCTGTCCACCAACAGGCGGCCGATCAGCGTGCTTTTGCCGTCATCCACGCTGCCGCAGGTAATGAAGCGCAGGGCGGATGAAGTGTCATTTGTGCTGCCAGCGCCCGTGGAATGTGCGGGGGCAGCTATCGTATTCGTAGCGGTCATCAGAAGTATCCGTCCTTTTTGCGCTTCTCCATGGAAGCCTCAGAAGTCTTGTCGTCCATGCGGGTGGCGCCGCGCTCGCTCACGTCGGCGGCCAGCGTTTCGATCACGATGTCGGCAGCGGTCGCGGCCAGGCTTTCCACCGGGCAGGTGCAGGTGATGTCACCCACGGTGCGGAAACGCACGTCGCGGCTCTCGATGGTTTCACCTTCCTTGGGCGGGGTCAGGTCGGTCACCGGAACCAGCAAGCCCTTGCGCTCGACCACATCGCGTTTGTGCGTGTAGTACAGGCTTGGCAGCGCGATCTTTTCTCGTTCGATGTATTGCCACACGTCCAGCTCCGTCCAGTTGCTGATGGGGAACACGCGGAAGTGTTCGCCGGGCTGCAGGCGGGTGTTGAACAGGGTCCACAGCTCAGGGCGCTGGGCCTTGGGTTGCCACTGGCCGAAGCTGTCGCGGTGAGAAAAAATGCGCTCCTTGGCGCGCGCCTTTTCTTCGTCACGGCGGGCGCCGCCGATGAGTGCGTCAAAGCGGAACTCGTCAATGGCTTCGAGCAACGTGACCGACTGGTGCACATTGCGGCTCTCACCCGGATGGGCCAGGCGCACAGTGCCGCGGGCCATCGAGTCTTCGACGCTGCGCACGATCAGTTCTGCGCCCAGTTCCTTGGCGCGGAAGTCGCGGAAGTCGGTCACTTCATGGAAGTTGTGGCCGGTGTCGATCATCAAAAGCGGATAGGGAATTCTTCCAATGCCAAAAGCCTTCTCGGCGCACTTGAGCATCACCAGCGAATCCTTGCCGCCGGAGAACAGCAGGGCAGGGCGCTCAAAGGCGGCAGCGACTTCGCGCAGGATGAAGATGGTCTCTTCTTCCAGCGCATCGAGGTGCTGGTTGGAGAGGCGGTCGAAATGGGTGGGTTCAGTCATGGCGTTCATGCTTTGGCTTCTTCATGTTTCACGTGCAGGCCGCATTCTTTGGCGGCTTCGTCCTCCCACCACCAGCGGCCGGAGCGGAAGTCTTCACCCAGGCTGATGGCGCGGGTGCAAGGCTCGCAGCCGATGCTGGGGAAGAACTGGTCGTGCAGGGGGTTGTAGTCCAGCTTGTTGGTTTGGATGTAGTGCCACACATCGCCCCAAGTCCAGTTGGCGAGGGGGTTGATCTTGACCCGTTTTTCGCTGCTGTCCACCAAGGGCACATCGGCGCGGGCACCGGACTGCTCGCGGCGCAGGCCAGTGATCCAGGCGTCTTTGCCCTTGAGCGCGCGCTCCAGCGGCTCCATTTTGCGGATGCCGCAGCAGGCTTTGCGCAGGGCGATGCTTTTGTACATCGCGTCTTTGCCTTCGCGGTCCACAAACTGCACCACCGATTCATTCACCGGCTGGTAAACCGTGACCGCCGCGCGGCTTGATGCCTTGAAGCGCTCCAGCAGGTCCAGGGTTTCTTGGTGAAGGGCACCGGTTTCCAGCACGAAGATGCCGATGTCCAGCTTCAGGCTGTTGATCAGGTGGCTGATGACCACGTCTTCGGCGCCCAGGCTGGAGGCTTGGGTGACTGTGGCTGCATCGCCATCTACACCTGCGTATTGCGCGGCAGCCTGGGACAGCACGCCCTGGGCTTCGGCTAGCTTGATGATGTATTCGCCGCTGGCTTCAGCGTTGCGAGCCATGGCGCTGCCTGCAGGCTGCACTTGCACCGCGAAACGGTTGCCTAAAGAGGATGTTTCGGCGCTCATGCCGCTTCGCCTTCACGGGCAAAGTGGGGCTTCACGGTCACCGCGTCGCCTTGGTAGAAGCCGCGATAACGGTCGAACTGGCGTTGTGCAAAGTCGATGTTCTGGTCAGCGCGCAGCACGGCCACGTCAAAACCTGTGCGTTCCATTTGCACCAGTTGGTCGATCAGCACGTCACCGGTAGCGCGCAGTTCACCGGTGAAGCCCTGGCGCCGGCGCAGCAAAAAGGCTTGGCTGTACGCGCGGCCGTCGGTGAACTTGGGAAAGTTCAGGTCGATGCGGGTGACACCCGCAAGGTCGAGCGCGCGGGGGTCTTCGGTGTTTGCCAGTTCAATGACTTTTAGGCCCTCAGCGCCCGTGGAGTGTGCGGAAGCAGCTATCAATTTCATAGTGGTTTCTTTCTTTCGGCGTCCGGGGCTTCAGGCTTCTTGAGCGTCTTTGGCGTAGCCATCTTTTTTGGGCAGGGCGTGCAGGTCTTCGTGCTTGTCGGCCAGGCGGGCACTGTTGGCAGCCGCCTTGAAGGGGTCCATGCCCACGCGTTTGAAACAGTCGATAAAGGTCTCGCTGCCCGCGCGCTGCTGGCGGAAGGTGTCGAGCACGGCTTCTATCACGCCGGGCACTTCGAGCGCACCAAACGAGGGGCCCACCACCTTGCCGGGGACGGCTTCGCCGCTCAGTGCCGAGCCGTCGGAGCCGCCCAGGGACACCTGGTACCACTCCTTGCCGTCTTTATCCACGCCCAAGATGCCGATGTGGCCGCTGTGATGGTGGCCGCAGGAGTTGATGCAACCGCTGATGTGCAGGTCGATCTCGCCCAGGTCGTGCAGCTCGTCCATGTCCTGGTAGCGCTCGGTGATCTGGGCGGCAATCGGGATGGAGCGGGCATTGGCCAGCGCGCAGAAATCGCCGCCGGGGCAGGCAATCATGTCGGTCAGCAGGCGCACATTGCTGCGGGCCAAACCGGCGTGGCTGGCGGCCACCCACAGGGCGGGCAGGTCTTCGGCGCGCACCCAAGGGAGCAGCAGGTTCTGGTCGTGGGTGACGCGGGTTTCACCGGCAGAGAACTCGTCGGCCAAAGCGGCCGCGGTGTCGAGCTGGTCGGCATCCGCATCGCCGGGGGCTTGGCCCAGACGCTTGTACGACAGAGTGACGGCGCGCAGCGCAGGGTTCTTGTGCGGGGCCACGTTTTGCTGCAGCCAGCGGTCGTAGTCTTTCTGGCGCTCCGCTGGGATTGCTACAGTTTTAGTAGCTGCTGGCGCACGTTCTGTGAGCGCTGGAGGCACAAAACATGCAGTAACCCGGTCCAGCTCTTCCTGGCTGATGGTGTGCGGCGCACCGTCGCGGGTGATAATTTGCTCGTATTCGGCCTCCACCTCGTCGATGTAGCGCTGGCCTTCGGCCTTCACCAGGATCTTGATACGCGCCTTGTACAGGTTGTCGCGGCGGCCCCAGCGGTTGTACACGCGCACTACCGCTTCCAGGTAATTCATGATCTGGTTCCAGGGCAGGAATGCGCGGATCTCGGTGCTGATGACCGGGGTGCGGCCCATGCCGCCGCCCACAAACACGCGGAATCCCAGCTCGCCCGCCTCGTTCTTGATCAGGTGCAGGCCCACGTCGTGCCAGCGCACTGCAGCGCGGTCGTTGGTGGCGCCGGTGATGGCGATCTTGAACTTGCGGGGCAGGAAGGCGAACTCAGGGTGCAACGTGCTCCACTGGCGCATGATTTCGGCGAACGGGCGAGGGTCAGCAATCTCATCCACCGCCACACCGGCCAACTCGTCGCTGGTGATGTTGCGGATGCAGTTGCCGCTGGTCTGGATGCCGTGCATGTTCACGGTGGCCAGCAGGTCCATCACGTCGGCGCTTTTGGCCAGCGGAATCCAGTTGAACTGCACGTTTTGGCGGGTGGTGAAGTGGCCGTAGCCCACGGGCAGGTGGGTGGTGCCCCAGGTGGCCTGGGTGCCGATGGCCTTGTCAAACACCTCTTTGCTGGGGTGGTCGTATTCGCGGGCAATGCGGGCCAGCACGCGCAATTGGGCGCTGGAGAGCTCGCCGTAAGGCACTGCTACACGCAGCATGGGCGCGTAGCGCTGGATGTACCAGCCGTTTTGCAGGCGCAAGGGGCGGAACTCTTCGTCGCTCAAAGTGCCGGCCTGGTTGCGCTCCAGTTGGTCGCGGTGCTGGGCCGCGCGGGCGCGGATGAACTGGCGGTCAAATTCGGTGTATTGGTACATAGACAGGGTTCAGCAAAAAATCAAAGTGCGATGAGTTTCAAACCGGCATAGGCCAGCAGCAGCGAGAGCAGGGCGCGAATCACCCGCTCCGGGGTCTTGAACATCAGGTGCGAGCCCACCCAGATACCGGGGAGCGAGCCTGCCAACAGCTTGGCCAACAGAGGCCAGTCTACTGAGCCGAGGGACGCGTGGCCCATGCCAGCCACCAAGGTGAGGGGCACCGCATACGCAATGTCCGCCGCCACAATGCGGGGCAGTGGCAGCAAGGGGTAAAGCAGCATCAACACTGTGACGCCGATGGCTCCCGCGCCGACGGACGTGAGTGTAACCAGCGTGCCAATGAGGGCACCGAACAGCAGCGGCAGGCTCCAATGGCGGGGGCGTGCTGCAGCGGCTTCATGGCCTGCCGCGATGGACTTGGGGCCGGTTTTGCCGCGCAGGGCCTTGTACAAGGTGGCCGCCGCCGTGAGCAGGAGCGCAAAGCCGAGGGTGGTGGTCATGACGTGCTGGACAGCGCTGCTGGTGGCGCCCAGCTCGTGCAACACATACAAGGTGATGAGCGCGGCGGGAATGCTGCCGGCGGACAAGTTCAAGACCACCGGCCAATCGATGTGTCGGGAGCGTGCCAGTTTGACAGTGCCGCCCATCTTGGTGAAGGCCGCAAACAGCAGGTCGGTGCCGACTGCCATGTAGGGTTTGACCCCAAAGAAGAAAATCAAGATGGGCGTCATCAACGAGCCGCCGCCCACACCCGTCAGGCCCACAATCGTGCCCACAAAAAAGCCCGCCAGTACAAACGCCAAATCATGCATGGCGGAGACTGTAGGCGGGCCGGCTTAGATTGAAAACTACTTTTTAGCTATGGGGGTATGAGGTCTGGTTATATGGGGCGCTAGGGGACGTCGTATCGGCGCCAAGAGCTGTGGAACATTGGCTGGACTGGCGCCTTGCTTGGACTGCTGGAGATAGATCGTCATCATCTCCTTCACATGAGCGGGATTCAGAACGCCTCTTAACAGGGCGCCGTTGTCCCCGTCAGAGTAACGGACGACTGGTTCTGGCGATCGAAACTGGCGGCTTTCACTCAGGTGGAGGTCTGCAACGTAGTGACTAGATGCATCCTGCGCTGCGGCCCGGAGCGAGGTATGAAAACATAGGAAGACGAGCAGTGTTTTTAGTAGAAGTTGCATTTGAGGGGCAATTTTGAAAACTGAAGTCACAAAGCCCCTGCAAAAACACCGATCCAGCCCCAAGATTATTTCTCTATGGATTGGATCGAATGCAACTTGCATGAATGACTCGGCACAGAATCACGCACGAACGCAGCCTTAACTTCTACCTGAGTGTGATAGTGACTGTTGCAACTGCAAGCCTCGCTCGGTGCTTTGCCTGGTCGAAATGAACCGTGATCCAGTTGTGGCCGAGAAGGCGGGTAGTTTGTTGTAGGAGCAAACGCCATTGTTTGCATTTCGCTCTTCAACTGCTACCGGCGACACGGATGTGTCTCCCAACTTTGCCACATTTGAATCTAGCGTCATACGATTGGTTCCATCAAAACCCACGATGTAGGCTGAGCGAACACGGGGTGCGCTGGTGGTGACTGTCCAATCTAAATTCACGCTTGTCAGTTCACCGGCCTTCGCACTCACGCTGGGGTTTACATATTCACGGGCTGCGGCAGAAAAGCTGGCCCATGGCATTTTCGAGCCTTCTGAGGCAGCGACAGGTCGTGTCGCAATTCGTGTGTTGAATGTTGCGGACGGAGCAGCACCATTGGCGGTAGTAAAGACCTCCCAGGCGTAACTGGCGAACTCAGGGATCGTCGAAAAAACAACGGGGGTCTGAGCACTTGAACTGAAGCGATCGTAAGTACCGCGCCAGTCGCTGTAGAAATTACTCCCCGTGTAGTTTGAGCCCCATGGAACCGCATCCAGATTCCAGCCATTTCCTGTGCTGCTGGTCGGTTGACTAGCCAGTGTGGCAGGGGGCAGGCCGCCATCGTTGGAGTAGAAAGCCAGGAAGTCGCTGGGGCCGCATGCGCTAGAACGGGCAAACACCAGACCCGCTGCAGGCAATCCGGGACCTTTCACTCGTACAGCGTACACATCTGAACCATTGGGGCCGGTCTGATTGAACCGGAAGTAGATGCGACTGTAATAAGCACTAGCCTTGCCAACACTCACACCGCCAACCTTCCAGGGATTGGTGCTCACATCCTCTTGGCGTTGGAGAGCAACCGTGACACCCGCATCGTAATTTCGTTGATTGCCGTCAATCGCCCATTGCCCACTGATTTTGCGTGCTGTTTCGATGTATGAACCACCGCCAACAGGTGAAGAGTAGCTCAGACGGACCAAGGCAGTGTCATCTCCAGCGGCGTTTTTGATGAAGGTCAGGATTTCCGGATACGCCATCACCGCGCCTGCCGGAATTCCGTTCAACAAGCGAGGACCCCATGTCTGAGCCAAGGTGTATCCATTGTACTTGTACCCGAACGAAAACCCGGTGACCGCAGCGCAGCTACTCAGAAATGTATAAGTGCCGCCGGAGTTGCTCACTCTTTGTGCAGGAGGCAATGCCAGGCAACTGTTTGCCTGATTGCGCCAGGCATCCAAGCCAACCAGGTCAGCGTATGGCAGGGTGGGGGTAGGCAATGGGGAAGGAGCGGCACCACTGATGCCCTTGATCGTGACGCTGTTGCTGTCGCCTGCACCGTTGTTTGCAATCGGTGCACGTGCATTCAGCAAATTGACACCCTGGTCGCTGACAGACACCTTGATGGTATCCAAGAGCTTGTCTCCGGCGCTGTTACGGTCAGCTGCGAAAACAGTTCGCATAGGATTAAAGCTGTTGCTCAGTCCGACGTCAGTCAATACCGGGCCCAATGCTCCCTGGAGTTTGGTCACTGCCGTGGCGATGTCGGCGGTATTGAGGTTTTTTAACTTGGAGGCATCACGTACGAACTCTTCAGGATCGGTGCCGTTGGTGGAGGCCATGGCCACAACAGCCAGGGTCAGGGGCGTGACGTTTGCGGTAGCGGTTGTTCCAACGGCAGGCACAGAATCCAATATGGAGAGATAGCGTCGAGTGCTTTCCCCTGAATTTGCGCTTGCGACAATAAGCAAAGGTGCTGTAAATCCCGTCACCGTCGCTGAGTAAACGCCGTTGGCGTCCGCTGTGGCTGTGGTGGTGCGCCCATTTCCATCGCTCACAACGATAGTGGCATCCGCCAATGGGGCGCCATAGGCGGCTACGCCACTGATCGTGGAGTTGTTCACCGTGCTGCTGGAGTTGCCGCCTCCGCCTCCGCCGCCCCCACAACTGGCCAATACAACACACAAACCCAACCACTCCAAAGGTGCGCGTTTCATTTTGCTCTTCCTGTCAGATAACGTTAAATGAGCGAAACGGTATCTTACAGAAACAAAAATTTCGTTTTTGAATAACTTACTCAGGGTTTACGCGGATCAGGCGGGATCCGGCAACTTATCGCACCGTGGAGTGTGACGACAGATCGAGTAAGTCAGCTTGCTATCAAAAAGGAAGCTGCTTGCGCATATTTCTAGAGGGTTAGCAGCCTTTTTTTCTAAAAAATTGCGGCAAACGCTGCGCTGAAGAAGCTCGCCAAGTCCGCGGGTCAGAACCTCACACCTGCCATTTTCACCGTCCGGCAAAATTTCTTATGCACCAGGTATTTGACCGGTATGCCGCAATTCCATACCTACCGAGCTCTGTGCTGCTGTTGCAGATTTGGGTAGCGAGTTGTTCCATCAGCGTGGACATGGCCCACGTGCTTGGCTCAGGCTTTCTTGCCCCGCAGCTCTTCCATGCGTTCATTAAAGTACTTTTCCACCGTGTAGCGCTCGGAGAGCACCACTTCACGGCGGGGGTGCAAAAACAGCGGCAGCGAGATGCGCGACTTGGTCGCACCTTCGCCGGTGGGGTTGAGCACCCGGTGCACGGTGCTGGGGTAGTAGCCGCCGGAGGCTTCTGCCAGCATATCGCCGATGTTGACGATCAGCAGACCAAAGTCGCAGGGCACATCGTGCCAGGCTTCATCCTTACCCAAGACCTGCAGGCCGGGCTCGGTAGCGGCCGGCAAGATGGTCAACAGGTTTATGTCACCATGCGCTGCGGCGCGCACTGCGCCGGGTTCTTCATCGCCCCGCAGCGGCGGGTAGTGCAAAACGCGCAAGAGGGTGTGGTCGCTGCCTTCAATCATGGCCGGCAGGGGCATGGAATACCGTGCCTTCACATCCGCTGGTGAGTTCGCTTCCACCCAGTTCAGCAGCGTGGCGGCCAAGGTGGCGCCTTCTTTGTAGTAGCGCTGGGCAGCGTCGCTCACCTCGGCCGGGTAGCGGCCCCACGGATAGATATGAAAGAACTCTTTCAAATCCTTCTTGGTGAAGTTCTTGGCCGTTTCTGACACGCTGGGCGAGAAATAGCCGTCGTGCTTGACCGGGTCGTTGGGGTATTTGGCTTTCGCCTCGGTTTTGAAAAATCCGAGCCATTCGGCGTAAATACTCTCGACCAGATCCTGGCTCAAGGGGTGGTTCTTCAGGACGCCAAAGCCGGTTTCGTGCAGGCTTTTGCAAAACTCTTGTGGAGCTGTCGGGCTGGTGAAGTCAACGACGGGTAAGTGCATGACAGGACTCGCGCTTTCTGTGGGGCTTAGAGCCAGGAGGACATCAGGGTGGTTTCAATGAGCTGCAGCGCCTCGTCGGCCTTGAGCTGCAGGCAGGCGTGGGTGTCGGGTACGTCGTCGCCCCAACCAGGCTGTGGATAGAAGATGTCCTTGCGGCGCATCATGGTCTGGCCGTTGGCGGGGCCTTCAGTCGCCACGCGGATGCGGCCGGTCTGGATTTCAAACAGCTCGGGGTTGGTGAGCGCCACAAAGGCCAACACATCGTGGCCAAAGCAGCCGTGGATTTTGGCCACATGCGGGTAGATGCCGCTGTAAAAGTCCGCGTAAAAGCTCACGGCGTGGTGCAGAGTGTCGGTAGCAATGTGCTTGTGGTGGTCTGCCACTTTTTTGAACAGTGCCAAGGGCACGATCAGCTGGTGGGTGACATCGAGGCCCACCATGGTGAGCTTCCAGCCCGCGGTAAACACAAAGTCTGCAGAGTGCGGGTCGTTCCAGATGTTGGCTTCCGCCACAGGGGACACGTTGCCGGGCTCGATGACGGTGCCACCCATGATGAAGACCTCTTTCAGCAGCTTGGGCAGGTTGGGCTCGAGTTTCAGCGCGGTGGCCAGATTGCCCAAGGGGCCGACAGCGACCAGGGTGATTTCGCCGGGGTGGGCGCGGGCCATGTCCACAATGAACTGCGCCGATGGGCGGGGGTCCAGCACACTGGTGGTCGCCACGCGGGAGGGCAGGTTACCCAAGCCGTCACCACCGTGGATGAAGTCAGGCGGTGTGCCGGGCGCTTTGAGCCAAGGTGTTTTTACGCCGAGGGTGACGGGGATCTTGCGGCCTGCGATCTCTGTCAGGTACAGGCCGTTGGTGGCCGCCTGCTCCACGGTCACATTGCCGAAGGTGGTGGTGATGCCCACCACATCAATGCCGGGGTGGGCTAGGGCGTAGTACAGCGCCATGGCGTCATCGACACCGGGGTCCGTGTCGTAAATCACTTTGCGGGCGGTGCTGGCAGTGGTGGCGTTGCTCATGGGGTGTGTCTCGGTTAAGAATCGGGTTGAAAGGGTTTAGTTCAGGCCGCAAAAGCTGCGCAAGGCACTTTCACTGGCCGGATCGGAGATGGGGGACGAGTCGAGCAGGGCTTGCACCTCTGCAGTGTCCGGAATGCTGGACTGGGCCCCCCAGCGTGTGCAGGCCAACGCGCTGGACGCGCTGGCAAACCGCAGGGCCGTGGGCAAATCCTTCCCTTGGCTTAGGGCGGCCACCAGGCTGCCGCAGAAGGTGTCGCCTGCGCCGGTGGTGTCGACCGGAGTGATGGGGAATGCACTTTGCAGTACAAAACCGTCCATGTGGCGGGCGCAGCTGCCGTGGTGGCCGAGGGTGACGACCACGGTGGGCACTGCCAAGCGCTCCAGGCAGGCTGCAATGCTGCCTTGGTGGCCGGATACCACGGCAAGTTCCCCTTCGTTGACAACCAGCACGTCAACCAGGGCCAGCAATTCGGCCGGCAGTGGCCGGGCAGGCGCCGCATTCAGCACGACTTGCACACCTTTGGCGCGCGCCGCCTGTGCATAGGCAGTCACGGTGTCCAAGGGCGTTTCGAGTTGCAGAAGCAGGTGAGTGAATCCGGCCAGCGATGGCAAATGGTCAGGACGCAATTCGGCATTGGCGCCAGGTGCTACCGTGATGGCGTTTTCAGCATCATCGGACACGCAAATAAAGGCGGTTCCGGTCGGGTGGTCAGGGGTGCGCACGATGTGCATCGTGACTCCTGCTGATTGGAGCGAACTCTCTAAAGGAGATGCAAAAGCATCGTTCCCCAAACCCAGCAGCATGTGGGTGGGCGCGCCGCCAGCTTTGGCGGATGCAACGGCCTGATTGGCTCCCTTACCTCCGGGAAAGGTCTTGAAGTCGCGGCCGAGCACCGTCTCCCCCGGGGCAGGAATGTGAGGGGCGCGGACTACAAAGTCCAAATTGGCAGAGCCAGCCACAAGTATCATCGTTAGCACTCTCAGTTTGCGAAGCCGCTTATTTTGACGCTGAATTTGAGAGCGCCAGATAAGCCCTTCGATATAGACCTTAATGACCCCTGATCCGTCCGCTGCTTTTCTCTCGGTCACCGTGGTAGGTGGCTCCAATATGGACGTGAGCGCCAAAGCGCATAGTGCGGTTACCGCCGGGGATTCCACGCCCGGGAGCATCCAGTATTCGCCCGGCGGAGTCGGCCGCAACTTGGCAGAGAACCTGGCTCGGCTCGGTGCGGGTGTGCAGTTGTTGTCCGTGGTGGGCGATGATGTTTTTGGCCGCCAAGTGGTGGCCAGCACCGCCGCAACCGGCGTGGGCGTTGACGCTATGTTGACGATCGCCGGTCAACGCACGGCGACCTATTTGTCCCTGCATCAGCCCGATGGCGAGGTGGCGATGGCCGTGAATGACATGGACATTCTGGAATCGCTCACGCCTGAGGTGTGTGCGTCTTCTCCCGCCTTGTCAGATTCCAAAGCATTGCTGCTGGTGGACTGCAATCTGGCGCAGCCAACGCTGGCCTACCTGCTGGGTCTGAAGCGAAAGGTAGTGGTCGATGGCGTGTCGGTGGCCAAGTGCCGGCGACTTGTGGGGCTTTTGGCGGGTGTGTATCTGCTCAAACTCAACCACCTCGAGGCCAGTGCGCTCAGCGGTTTGCCGGTGGATACACCGGAGCAATGTCTGGCCGTTGTGCAACACTTCCTGGATGGCGGTGTTGAGCGGGTTATCGTCAGTCACGGTGCATCCGGCCTTGCGTGGGGACAACTGGGCGCAAAGCCCTTTTTCAGGCAGTCCCGCAAGGTGCAGGTGGTGAGCAGCACAGGGGCGGGCGATGCTTTGTTGGCAGGGGCAGTGGCTGCCCTGTTGGCGGGTAAAGTGCTGAAAGATGCGGTGGAGTACGGCGTTGCATGCGCAGAGATCACGCTTTCAAGTACATTCGCCAACTCGCCGGATTTGACCGATGCCGCCGTCCGGCACCATATGAGCAAGAACGCATGACCCTGAATCCTTATCTCGATATCGCACCCGAAGTGCAACACGCCTTGCAAAACGGCGTGCCCGTGGTGGCCTTGGAGTCCACCATCATTTCTCACGGCATGCCGTATCCGCAGAACGTGCAAACGGCCTTGATGGTCGAGGCAGAAGTCCGGGCCCATGGCGCGGTGCCAGCCACGATTGCTATTGTGAACGGGCGCCTGAAGGCGGGCCTCTCTGAGGCCGACATTGAGCAACTCGGCCGCTCCGGCCGCGATGTTGTGAAGGTCAGTCGCCGTGATGTGCCGTTTATTGTGGCGGCGGGTGCCACCGGCGCGACCACGGTGGCATCGACCATGATCATCGCCGCGATGGCCGGGATCCGCGTGTTTGCCACGGGTGGTATTGGCGGAGTGCATCGGGGTGCCCAAGAGAGCTTTGATGTATCCGCAGACTTGCAAGAGCTCGCACAGACCCCGGTAGCCGTGGTGTGCGCGGGGGCCAAATCCATTCTCGACTTGCGTTTGACCCTCGAGTACCTAGAAACGCACGGTGTGCCCGTCGTGGGGTACCAGACCAAGGCTTTGCCCGCATTTTTTACCCGCGACAGTGCGTTTTCGGTGGATTACCGCTTGGATACGCCACTGGCGATCGCCCAAGTGTTGCACGCAAAGTGGGCCATGGGGCTGAGCGGTGGCATGGTTATTGCAAATCCCATCCCTGCGGAGTATGCAATGCCCAGCGAAGCAATTGATGCTGCGATTGAACAAGCATTGGCAGAAGCCCAAGCCCAGAAAATCGGCGGGAAAGAATCCACCCCGTTTTTGTTGGCAAGGGTGTGTGAAATCACGGGTGGTGACAGTTTGGCATCCAACATCCAACTGGTGCTGAACAATGCCCGGCTGGCCAGTGCCATCGGACAATCGTTGCAGGTGCTGCACAAGGCCTGAAAAGCCTCTGCCGGGTTGCGGAGTTGAGTAAGAGGTATATAACGACTGAGTTATATACGGAGAAGCCCTGATGCGGACACTGGAGCGCGCTGTGATTCTTGAACTACAGTGTGGCGTTGTCTGCAGTGGGCGGCAAATGTGTGATTTAAGTGGCATTCCTGCCATTGATGTGTTGAATAGACCGTTTTTTTAACTTGATTGAGAACTGAGAGAAGCTATGAACGTTAAATCTCCTGTGCGCATGACGCTGTTGGCCGCTACCTTGGCCGCCAGTTTCCAGGCTATCGCTGCTGACCCGGCGGTGGTGTTTGATATGGGCGGCAAGTTTGACAAGTCCTTCAACGAAGCGGCTTACAACGGCATCGAAAAGTGGAAAAAAGAGACCGGCAAGAAGTACTTGTCGTTCGAAATCACCAATGAATCTCAGCGCGAGCAAGCGATCCGCCGTATGGCTGAGCGCGGTGCCAGCCCGATCATCGGTATCGGTTTCGGCCAAGCCTCCAGCATTGAAAAAGTGGCCAAGGAATTCCCCAAGCTGCAATTCGCCATCATTGACATGGTGGTAGACCTGCCCAACGTGCAGTCTGTCGTGTTCAAAGAGCAAGAAGGCAGCTTCTTGGTCGGCACGATTGCAGCCATGGCCAGCAAGACCGGCAAGGTCGGCTTCGTCGGCGGTATGGATATCCCCCTGATCCGCAAGTTTGAGTGCGGCTACAAGCAAGGCGCTTTGTTCGCCAACCCCAAGGCAGAAGTCATCGGCAACATGACAGGTACCACCGGCGCGGCTTGGAACGACCCCGCACGCGGCGGCGAGTTGGCCAAGGCGCAGTTCTCGCAAGGCGTGGATGTGGTGTTTGCAGCAGCTGGCGGCACCGGTATCGGTGTGTACCAGGCAGCAAAAGACAGCAGCAAGCTGGCCATCGGTGTGGACAGCAACCAGAACCACCTGCACCCCGGCACGATGCTCACCTCCATGCTCAAGCGCGTGGACACTGCGGTGTACAACGTGGCCAAGGGCCACAAGGCTGGCATGACCGTTTTGGGTCTGAAAGAAGGCGGCGTAGATTACGCAGTGGATGCCAACAACGCCAAGCTGATCACCCCTGAAATCAAAAAGAAGGTGGAAGCCGCTAAGGCCGACATCATCAGCGGCAAGATCAAAGTTGCTGACTTCATGGCGGACAACGCCTGCAAGTTGTAATCTGAAAGGGGCCTCCGCGTGCGGAGGTTCTCTTTCCTGGTTGTAAAGCCCGCGGTGCTTGCACGTACCGTGGGCTTTTCGCTTCAGGGCAAGAGCCCGATGAGGAGCAGGATTTGAGTGTAGAGAGTACAACGCCCCCGGCGATTCACATGCAAGGCATCAACAAGCGGTTTGGGGCAGTAGCCGCCAATGCCGATGTGAACTTGCGGGTGACCAGCGGCACGGTGCACGGCATCGTGGGCGAAAACGGTGCGGGTAAAAGCACCTTGATGTCCATTCTGTACGGCTTCTATCAAGCGGACAGTGGCGAGATTGCGGTTCTCGGCAAGCCGGTGACGATCCGCAACGCAGATGATGCGATTGCGCAAGGCATCGGCATGGTGCACCAGCACTTTATGCTGGTCGATACCCTGACCGCGCTTGAAAACGTCATGCTGGGTGCCGAGCCCCATTGGTTGTTGCACAAGGCCGATGCGACTGTGCGCAGCAAGCTCGAGACGCTGATGCAGGCCACTGGCCTGCAGGTGAAGCTCGATTCGGTGGTGTCCGATTTGCCGGTAGGCGATCGCCAACGCCTGGAAATCCTCAAGGCCTTGTACCGTGGCGCCAAGATTTTGATTCTGGACGAGCCGACCGCCGTTCTGACCCCGCAAGAGACCGAACACTTGTTCAAGGTGCTCCGGGTGCTGCGCGGGCAGGGCACCACGATTCTGTTGATCACCCACAAGCTCAAAGAAGTCATGGGCTTGTGCGACACCGTCACCGTGATGCGGGGCGGCAAAGTGGTGCAAGAGATGCCAATTGCGCAGGCTTCTGTCGAAAGCCTGGCCGAGGCCATGGTGGGTCGCAAAGTGCAAATGGGTCGGCTGGAGGCTGAAGCGCGCCCGGTGGGCGAAGTATTGCTGTCGGTGCGTGATGTGGTGGTGAAAGATGCACTGCAAGTCATTCGTCTGCATGGACTCAACCTCGACCTGCGGGCCGGTGAGATTGTGGGTGTTGCAGGTGTATCCGGAAATGGCCAGAGCGAGTTGCTGGATGTGCTGTCCGGACTGCTGTCCCCCAACGCAGGCAGTTTGGCCACTGGTGGGCAAACATTCAGCGCTGCGCGTTGGCTGGATCCACAAACCGCCCGGGACCTGGGAGTTGCCCATGTACCGGAAGACCGCCACGCACGCGCCATGGTGATGGACTTTGTCGCCTGGGAGTCTGCCGTGCTGGGTTATGACGGCTTGCCCGCCTATTCGAGCGGCGGCTGGATGTCGCACGCTGCCATGCGGGAGGCCACTGCCGGTTTGATGGAGCGCTTTGATGTGCGCCCGCGCGACCCGGAGCTCAAGAGCAGCAAGTTCTCCGGCGGCAACCAGCAAAAACTCGTGTTGGCGCGGGAGCTGGGGCAGTCTCCCAAAGTGCTGCTGGTGGGGCAGCCGACCCGTGGGGTCGATATTGGCGCGATTGAATTTATTTACTCCCAGCTGCGCGCAATGCGCGACGCCGGGTGTGCGGTGCTGGTCGTATCCAGCGAATTGGACGAGATTTTGGCGCTGTCGGATCGGGTGATTGTGATGAATCAAGGACGCGTCAGCGGAGAGCTGGCCATTGAAGATTGCACAGAGGCGGGCATCGGCTTGCTGATGACCGGAGGGTCGCAATGAACGCAAACTATGCATTGCCGCGTTGGGCGGACTTGGTGCTGTTGCCTGCGGTCTGCCTTTTGGTGGCCTTGCTTGCTGCTGCCGGTGTGGTGGCCATGGTGGGGCAGGACCCTGTTGAAGTCATTTCGGTGCTGGTGCAGGGCGCCTTTGGTAGCCAGCGCGGTATCAGTTATACGTTGTACTACGCCACGACCTTTATCTTTACCGGGCTTGCAGTGGCGGTGGCCTTTCACGGGGGGCTCTTCAACATCGGTGGTGAAGGGCAGGCCATTATGGGCGGCTTGGGGACCGGTTTGGTGGCCTTGTGGTTGTCCAACGCTTTGCCTGCTTGGGTGATGCTGCCGCTGATGGTGCTCAGTGGTGCCCTGTTCGGGGCCGCCTGGGCTGCGGTACCTGCGTATTTGCAGGCGTACCGCGGCAGCCATGTGGTGATTACCACCATCATGTTCAACTTCATCGCCAGCAGCTTGTTGGTTTACTTGTTGGTGAACCACCTGCGCCCAGCCGGCTCGATGTCGGTCGAGAGTGCCGCATTTGCAGCCTCGGCCAAGTTGCCCGGCATGCATGAAGCGCTGGCGGCAATTGGCATTGAGTGGGATGCATCGCCGCTCAACATGAGCCTGGTCTTGGCCTTGCTCGCCTCAGCGGGGGTGTACCTGTTTTTGTGGCGTACCCGGGCGGGCTATCGCCTGCGGGCGGTGGGCTCCAGCCAAAGTGCGGCGGAGTATGCGGGCATCAACGTGCGGCACCAGATCGTGATTGCGATGGCGATTTCCGGCGCTCTGGCCGGCATGGTCGGCATGAACGAAATCGCCGGGGTCAATGGCAAATTGCTGCTGGAGTTTGTGAGTGGTGCCGGCTTTACTGGTATTGCAGTGGCCTTGATGGGGCGCAACCACCCGGTGGGCATCATCTTTGCCAGTGTGTTGTTTGGCGCACTGTTTCAGGGCGGTGCTGAGGTGGCATTTGAGGTATCGGGCTTCAGCCGCGAAATGGTGGTGATGTTGCAAGGGTTTATCGTGCTGTTCTCCGGGGCAATGGTCTATGTGATTGCGCCGATGCTGGCGTGGGTCTTGTCAAAGTTGATGAAGTCGGGGGTGCAACATGGATGACACTTTGATCGCAGCCATGCTGGCCTCGACGCTGCGTGTGTCCACGCCGCTGATTTTGTGCGCGCTCGCGGGCATGTTCTCAGAGCGCTCTGGCGTGGTGGACATTGGCTTGGAAGGCAAGATGCTGTTTGCCGCCTTCGCGGCCGGCGCTGCAGGGGCGGCTTACCAGTCGACTGCGTTGGCGCTGGGCTTGGGCGTGCTGGTGGCGGTGGCCTTGTCTTGGATGCATGGCTTGGCCTGCGTAAGCCATAAAGGGGACCAGGTCGTGTCCGGGGTAGCGATCAACATCATCGCCGCCGGCATGACGGTGGTGCTCGGTATCGCCTGGTTCTCCCAGGGCGGACAGACGCCCCCGGTGGGCAGCGACGTCCGCATCCAAGCGCTGTTCCCGGGGCTGCCCGAAGCACTCTATGGCATCCCGCTGGTGGGCCGGATCGTGGGCGAGGGGCTGTTGAGCCACAACGCCATGGTTTACCTGGCGCTGGCACTGGTGCCCGCGTGCTGGTGGGTATTGTTCCGCACCCGTTTCGGACTGCGCTTGCGGGCAGTGGGCGAGAACCCGCAAATGGTGGATGCTGCGGGTGTGTCGGTAAGCCGCCTGCGCTATGCCGCGCTTACGATCAACGGGGTGTTGTGCGGACTGGCGGGTGCCTATCTGGTGCTGGCGCAAAGCGCGAACTTCTCTGCCAACATGACCGCGGGGCGTGGCTTTATGGCGCTGGCTGCGTTGATTTTTGGCCGTTGGCATCCGGTGGGCGCATTTTGGGCGTGCTTGTTGTTCGGCTTTCTGGACGCAGCGGCCATCCGTTTGCAAGGAGTCCAAATCAGCGGATTCGGCGAGGTGCCGGTGCAATTCATTCAGGCGCTGCCTTATATCTTGACGGTGGTTTTGCTGGCCGGCTTCATCGGCAAGGCGGTGGCTCCCCAGGCATTGGGTCGGCCCTATTCCAAGGAGCGGTAAGCGCAACGTCGCTTGCAAATCACAATGGCAATTACCGTGTGGGTCAAAGTAGTGGGGTTCAGCGATGCCGAGCGGCATACGCTGAACACGCTGTTCCGGGTGTCCCGCACCGATGGGCCGAAATACGTGCTCTGGACCCCGCTGGACGGAACTTCGCCCAACGTGGCCTTGATTGATGTGGATAGCTATGAGGCCGGTCTGGACCTGGTGTCACCCGGCTTCAACCCGCACCTGAAAATCATTGCGGTGGGGGAGTCGACACCCACAGGCGCTTGGCGCAGCCTGCAACGGCCTGTGGATTGGGGTGGGCTGGTGCAGTCGCTGGATGCACTGTTTGCCAGCTCCCAAGAGGTGGATATTGATATTTTTACGGACAACTCTACAGCCCCATCCCCGCCACCGCCGGGAATCCGGTGTGCCCTGCTGGTCGGTATACCGCCTGTCGAGACCTACTACCTGAGGGCACGCTTGGCACTGGCAGGGGTGCTGGTCGCGGACGAGGCACGAACCCTGGAGGCCTGTGAACAGCGTTTGCAGTCCCGCCACTATGGCCTCGCCCTGGTGTTTGTAGATGCCCAAAAACCGGATCCGTGGGAGTTTGCCAAGCACCTAGGGGGCTTGGCCGCCCACCCGCCTAAGCTGATGGCGGTGATGGCATCGCCGGACTGGAGAGCCATCCGGCAGGCGGAGACCCTAGGTTATTCCGATGTGCTGGAATTGCCATTCAACCCCCAGCAGGTGTTTGGCGCCTTCCAAAAGGTCTGAGTGACCTACGGCGGCGCTCAGGTGCTGTCACTCTCTACTTCGCGGACGGTACGTCGCTTGCGCAGGCGCTGCGCGTCCATAGATCTGGCCAAGGCACTTTCGACCGGCCAAGGCTCGTGGCAGATGCGCGCGGCGATCATTTCTGCGCCCAGTGCTGAAAACGTCAAGCCGCGCGCGCCCATGCCCACATGCATCCACAGCCCGTTGAGGGCATTGGTGTCGACCGGCCCGGCCAAGGGCAGTCGATCGTGGGTGACGCAGCGGGTTCCGGACCATGCGGTCACTTGGCCGCCTTGAAACAGGTGGGCGGTGGCTTCGGCAGCCTCAGGCAACAGGGTCTGCAAGCGCTCCAGATTCGCGCGGTGTTGCTCTGCCAACGGGGCCAAACGGTGTTGCGCCAGACTCTCGGGGGATGGTGCGCTGTCGGGCTCAAAGCTGGAGCCCGCGAGCCAAAAGGGGCCTGCCGGCCCCGGTACCGAAGGGATAAAGCAACCATGGCCGTTATGCGGCTGGCGCCAAGCGGGGGACTCGGGGTGCTGTGGCATCGAGCCAGTGCTGGCGGTGCCGTGGACCGCTTGCAGGTCGCCTAGCGTCAAGTGCAGCGAGGGGGCACGGTGGGCTTGCATGCCGTCGGCCTCCAGCAGCGCGCAGGTGGCAAACGCGGTGGCCAGGACCACCACCTTCGCTTCTGCCAGCAGGCTGCCGTCTGGGCCCCGAAGGGACCAAAGGTCACCGTTGCGCTGCAGTTGGGCCACGGGTTTTGCGTAGTGCACCGTCATGTTGGGGTGCTGCAACCAGGCTTTCACCAAGGCCGCCGGCTTGACCCACGCAGCCGCATGGTGCAGACGGTCCGGACCTTCTGAAAAACGGTGCTCCAGCACACCGCTCAGTGCCCACTCTTCGCCGCCTTGCAGCAGATCTCTGCAGTGTTGCAGCATCAACTTGGCACCGACCCGCGAGAGCCGCGAGCGCGGGCTGTCATCGGCAGACACGTGGGGCACCACCAAGCCGACCGGCAGGCCAGACGCCCCGGCAGCGGCGTGGGGCGCTGCCTCCAGCACCGTGACTTGCCAGCCCCGGCGGGCGAGGGCGTAAGCCACACTGGCGCCTGAAATGCCCGCGCCGACCACACAGCACGAGGGTGCCTTTGCAATGGCCTCCGCCGCCGCGGGGGGCTCTTTGCTGCCCAAGGGCCAAGGCGGGTCGAAGGTGGCGTTGACCGTGCCCGTCGCTGAAACGGGGCTGCAACCCACAAAACCAGCTTCCAGCAGCCATTCTGCGGGCGCATCTGCGGGAAGTTGCGCCTCTAGCGTTGCACCGCGGGCACACAGGCGAGACAAGGCTTTGGCCGTCCATTTGCTCCACAGGTCGCCTGCGGAAAACCAGACGGTGTTGGCGAACAATTTGTGGTCGCCCAAAAACGCGTGGCTGTCGCCGATGCACAGCGTCAGCGACACTTGTCCCCGGTCGAGCAGGATGCGGTGGATGCCGGCGTCGCGGTCTTGCAGTTCATGCAAGAGTGATGGGTACAAGCCGTCCGCATCGGATTCGGTCGCCGCGAGCTCACGCCGCAGCAGAGCAAGCCCGTCGGGCGAGATATGCCCCACGTAGTGCAGCATGACCGGCCGCTCCGGGTCGGTGCGCCACGCACGCCAGGTCGCTATAAATCGATGGGCTTGCTGAAAGTCTGTATCCAGAATCGTCCACGCCGCGCGGTGCGCCCAGGCACCGGGCAAGCCGCTATGGGCGGAGTGTGCCGCGCAGGCGTTGGAATCAGGCACCTCAGGCGCTGGGGGGAACGTAGCCTTGTGCTGCGTCTGCACCGTCGCCGAAGAAATGGTTTTCCATCTGGCGGGCCAGGTACTGGCGAGCCCGTGCGTCTGCCAAGTTTAGGCGGTTTTCGTTGACCAGCATGGTTTGGTGCTTGAGCCAGGCAGCCCAGGCCTCTTTGCTGACGCCCTCCCAGATGCGTTTGCCCAATTCACCGGGGTAGGGCGCGAAATCCAGGCCTTCAGCCTCTTTGCCCAGCTTGATACAGTTAACGGTGCGTGCCATGGGAAAACCTCTTAGTCGATGGTGTAAAAACGAAAGGCCGCATCTTATTCGCTTTGGCCTGACCTTTGCGGTTCAGGGAACTTCGGCCGCGCTCAGCGCATCAACCCACCACGGCGCTGCGCCGCTGTGCAACTCAATGAGGGATAGATTTTGAATTTGGTTTTTAGCTGGATGGATAAGGCGCCGCGTCGTGTGTTCAGTGCGGTTTTCATCGCCTGCACCGCGATGTTGGCGTTTGGCATGTACCTGCAACATGTGGTGGGTTTGGAGCCGTGCCCGATGTGTATTGTGCAGCGCTATGCTCTCATTTTGGTAGCTATCTGCGCAGCATTGGCGGCGGCTAGCGGTCGAAAAGGCTTGCAAGTGGCCGGTTCGGTATTGCTCGTGGTGTTTGCAGTGGCCGGCGCCTATGTGGCCGCGCGCCAGAGCTGGCTGCAGTGGTACCCGCCCGAGGTGGTGTCCTGCGGGCGCGATCTCTACGGGATGATTGAGACCTTTCCGCTCAAGCGCGCACTGCCCATGATCTTCCGCGGCGGTGGCGACTGCAGCAAGATCGACTGGACATTCCTGGGCGGCACCATCGCCAACTGGTCGTTTATTTGCTTCAGTGCATTTGCGGTATTCGGCGGTCTGATGACCTGGCGCCGGCTTAAAGCCGCTTGACCAAGACCTGACTCTTACGGTCCCAGTTGTATTTGCGCTTGCGGGCCTCGGGCAGCCAGTCCGGGTCTACTTGCACAAAGCCGCGCTTGATGAACCAGTGCATGGTGCGGGTGGTCAGCACAAAAATGCTGTCCAGCCCGGCCGCCTTGGCCCGCTGTTCCACGCGCTTGAGCACACGTTCACCATCGCCTTGGCCCTGCACGTCCGGTGAGACGGTGAGCGCGGCCATCTCGGCAGTTTTGGCTTCTGGATAGGGGTAGAGCGCCGCGCAGGCAAAGATCACGCCGTCGTGCTCGATGATGGTGTAGTTGCCAGCGTCCCGCTCGATTTCGGTGCGGCTGCGTTTGACCAACGTGCCATCTTTCTCAAAAGGTTCGATCAGCTGCAAGATGCCGCCCACATCGTCCTCGCTAGCCTCGCGCAACTCCTCGAGCTTTTCGTCGATCACCATGGTGCCGATGCCATCGTGCACATACACCTCCAGCAGGATCGCACCATCCACCGCAAAAGGAATGATGTGGCTGCGCTCCACGCCGTTTTTGCAGGCTTTCACACAGTGCTGCAGGTAGAAGGCAGTATCGGTGGGCAGATTTGCGGTGGGCAGCTCCTGAAGCAGCTTCTCGGCAGCTGCCAATGGCAGTTCGGTATCAATCGGGTTGTCTTCGCTGGCGGGCTGCGTAGGGTCCATGCGGATCCCGGGCACCTCGGTCAAAAAGATCAGCTTGTCCGCCTGCAAAGCCGTGGCCACGCTGGTCGCCACTTCTTCCATGGTCAGGTTGAAGGCCTCACCGGTGGGTGAAAAACCGAAGGGCGAGAGCAGCACCATGGCACCCATGTCGAGCGTTTTGGTGATGCCGGCGATATCCACCTTGCGCACCAGCCCGCTGTGCTGGAAGTCCACCCCGTCCACAATGCCCACCGGGCGCGCGGTGATGAAGTTGCCTGAAATCACCCGCACCGTGGAGTCGGCCATGGGCGTATTGGGCAGGCCCTGGCTGAACGCCGCCTCAATCTCGTAGCGCAGTTGGCCGGCCGCCTCTTGGGCGCAATCCAGCGCCACCTCATCGGTGATACGGATGCCGTGGCTGTACTTGGGGGTGTGGCCCTTGGCCAAAAGCTGCTCATTCACCTGGGGCCGGAAGCCGTGCACCAGCACAATTTTCACGCCCATGCTCTGGATCATGGCCAGGTCTTGCGCCAGGTTGTGCAGCTTGCCGGCAGCAATCGCTTCACCTGCAATACCCACCACAAAGGTTTGGTTGCGGAACTTGTGGATATAGGGCGCAACGGACCGGAACCAGGGAACGAAGGTGAAGTTGAAGACAGAGGTCATTGAAGGGCGGGTAGGCCGGTAAGGGTTTGTCAAGGCAGGGATAATCCGTGATTCTCTACGAAGACCACGCCTTGACTGCCAGCACCTTGAAAATCGAATTCCCAGAGTCGCTCCCGGTGTCGGGCAAACGCGACGAAATCATGGATGCCATTGCGGCACACCAAGTGGTTATCGTCTGCGGCGAAACGGGCTCGGGCAAAACCACACAGCTGCCCAAAATCGCCCTGGCCATGGGCCGCGGCAAACTCAACTATCCCGCAGGCGAGCGCGGCAAGCTCATCGGCCACACCCAGCCCCGCCGTATTGCTGCCAGCAGCGTGGCCAAGCGGATTGCTGAAGAGTTGCACACGCCCTTGGGCGATGTGGTGGGTTACAAGGTGCGTTTCAACGACCGGCTGGGCAAGGATGCGTCGGTCAAGCTGATGACGGACGGCATTTTGCTGGCCGAGACGCAAACCGACCCGCTGCTCAAGGCCTACGACACGATCATCATTGACGAGGCGCACGAGCGCTCGCTGAACATCGACTTTTTGTTGGGCTACCTGCGCCAGATCCTGCCGCGCCGCCCGGACCTTAAAATCATCGTCACCTCAGCCACGATTGATGCCCAGCGCTTTGCCGATCACTTTGCGAGCCGACCGGCGCTGGGCCGCCCCAAGCCGGGCGACGCCCCCTCGGGGGGCAGCGACCCGCTCAGCGGCGGAGGGTGGGGGCCTTTAACGCCTGCGCCGGTCATCATGGTGTCGGGGCGCATGTTCCCGGTGGAGCAACGCTACCGCCCGTTTGAAGAAAGCCGTGAATACGACCTGAATGACGCGATCGCCGATGGCGTGGATGAGCTCTGGCGCGACCCGCATAACCAGGGCGACATCCTCGTCTTTTTGCCCGGCGAGCGCGAAATCCGCGAAGCGGCGGACCACCTGCGCAAACACCTGAGCCACCAGCCAGTGATGCGCAACGCCGAAGTGCTGCCCCTGTTTGCCCGCCTGAGCCCGGCAGAGCAGGACCGCATTTTCGACGGCCACACCGGCCGGCGCATCGTGCTGGCCACCAACGTGGCCGAGACCTCGCTCACAGTGCCAGGCACCCGATACGTGATTGACGCAGGCACTGCGCGCGTGAAGCGCTACAGTTTTCGTAGCAAAGTGGAGCAGTTGCTGGTAGAGCCTATTAGCCAGGCGGCGGCCAACCAGCGGGCCGGCCGATGCGGACGGGTTGCCAACGGCATTTGTATCCGGCTCTATGACGAAAAGGACTTTGCCGGCCGCGAGCGCTTCACCACCCCGGAAATTCTGCGCAGCTCGCTGGCGGGCGTGATTCTGCGGATGAAGTCGCTGCACCTCGGTATCGTGGAAGACTTCCCGTTTCTGGAGCGGCCGACAGGCCGGGCCATCGCAGACGGCTACCAACTGCTCAACGAGCTGGGCGCGGTCGACGAGGCCAACGAACTCACGCCCCTGGGCCAAGAGCTCAGCCGCTTGCCGCTGGACCCACGCGTCGGCCGCATGCTGCTCGAAGCCCGCAGCCGTGAAGCACTCGACGAGGCACTGGTGATCGCCAGCGCACTGAGCGTGCAAGATGTCCGCGACCGGCCCATGGAAGCCCAGCAGCAGGCGGACACCGCTCACCAAAAGTTTGACGATGAAAAGAGCGAGTTCACCGGCTACCTGAAGCTGTGGAAGTGGATTCACGACGCGCGTGGTGGTGGTGCACCTGCAAGCGCGGGAGTTGGGGCGTCCGGGCGTTCTGCGCAGGTCAAGGAGGAGCCCGCAAAGCGGGCGGGGGACACGGAGCAGAGCGCCCGGATGTCCCAACTCCAGACAACAGCAGCCACCCACAAACTCACCAACCGCCAATACGAACAACTCCTGCGCCAAAACTTCGTCAACATCCGCCGCGTGCGCGAGTGGAAAGACATCTACAGCCAGCTCCACACTGTGGTGGCCGAGCACAAATGGCGCCTGAACACCCAGCCCGCCAGCTACGAGCAATTGCACCTGTCCATGCTCTCAGGCCTGCTGGGCAACATCGGCTGCAAACTCGAAGTAGGGCAAAACGGCGAATACCTGGGCGCACGGAGCATCAAATTCTTTGCCCACCCCGGCGCCCACCTGACCAAAAAGCCCGGCAAATGGATCGTCGCCTCCGAGCTGGTGGAAACCACCCGCCTGTTCGGCCGCGGCATTGCAGCCATCGAGCCCCACTGGCTGGAGCAAGTGGGCGGCCATTTGCTCAAGAAACAGCTGCTGGACCCGCACTGGGAAAAGAAAGCCGCCGAGGTTGTGGCACTGGAGCGAGCCACCTTGTATGGCATCGTGGTCTACAGCGGCCGCAAAGTGAACTACGGCCGGGTCGACATGACCGGTGCGCGCGAAATCTTCATCCGTGAAGCCCTGGTTGGCAAAGAGTGGGAAACCACCTTGCCCTTCCTGGCCGCGAACCACAAGCTCATCAAGCAGGTCGAAGAGCTGGAGCACAAGGCCCGCCGCCAGGACGTGCTGGTGGACGACGAGCTGATCTACGCCTTCTACGACCAGCAGCTGCCTGCCGACGTGTGCAGCGGTTACAGCTTCGAGCGCTGGTACCGCGAAGAGGTGAAAAAGCAGCCCGAGCTGCTCAAACTCACCCGCGAGGAACTGATGCGCCACGAGGCGGCCGGCATTACTACCGCGTCCTTCCCCAAAACCATCCGTTTGGGCGGTGTCGATTGCGCAGCGACCTACCTGCACCAACCCGGTGAAGCTAGAGACGGCCTGACCGTGACCGTGCCCCTGTTTGTGCTGAACCAGGTGAATGATGAGCGCTGCGAGTGGCTGGTACCCGGCATGCTCAAGGACAAAGTGCAGGCCTTGCTCAAAACCCTGCACCAGCGGCCGCGCAGCCGCCTGGTGCCGCTGCCCGACACCGCCGCCAAGTTCGCAGAAGCCTTGAACGCCCCCGAAAAATTCGGCACCGGCGGGCTGGTGGAAGCCGTGCTCAAGCTGGTGCGAGACGCCACTTCGCTGGACATTGTCAAAGCCGACATCAAAGTCGACATGCTCAGCCCGCACTTCTTCATGAACTTCCGGGTGGTGGATGAACATGGCCGCCAGTTGGGCCATGGCCGCAACCTGGGTGCATTGAAAGCGGAGCTAGGCAGCCAAGCCCGCGGCGCATTCCAAGCGCTGGCCAGCTTGAAGCTGGCCCAAAACCTGGCAGGCAGCACAGATGCCAGTGCAACGCCAGGAGCTGGTTTGACCGGGCGGTCTGCGCAGGTCAAGGAGGAGCCCGCAAAGCGGGCGGGGGACACGGAGCAGAGCGCCCGGTCAAATCAGCGCCCAGCGCACACCAGTTCTGCGCCACAAGCTACAAAAAACGTAGCAAACAGCAACGCATCCAAAAATGCCACGCCCAGCATCTTGGACGGCCGCTTCACCGCTTGGACCTTCGGCGAACTGCCCGAGCTGCTGGAAATCCGCAAAAGCGGACAGACACTCATCGGCTTTCCTGCACTCATAGACGCCGGTGATGCGGTGACCGTGGAAGTGTTCGACGAACCCGAAGTGGCCGCCGCCAAACACCGCGCCGGCTTGCGACGCCTCTTTGCGCTGCAAATCAAAGACGCCCTCAAATACCTCGAGAAAAACATCCCCGACCTGCAAAAAATGGCGGTGGCCTTCATGCAGGTCGGCACCTTGGAGGGCGGCAAATCTGCCACCGGCGGCACCGTAGAAGAGTTGCGCGAACAAATCATTGCCGTGGCCCTGGACCGCGCATTTTTGCTCGACCCCCTGCCGACCGATGAGTTCGCCTTCAAACGCCGGATCGACGAAGGCCGGGGGCGCCTCACCCTGATTGCCAACGAAGTGGCCCGCTTAGCGGGCACGGTGCTGCAGGAATACGCAACAGCCGCCCGCAAAATCAAAGACACCAAAAACGCCCCGGATGCGGTGGCAGATGCAGCCCAGCAAATTACCCGGCTTATCCCCAAGCGGTTTCTGCAAGCCACGCCGTGGGACCGCTTGCAACATCTGGCACGCTACCTCAAGGCCATCACCCTGCGCCTTGAGAAATACCGTGCCGATCCGGCCCGCGATACCGCACGGTTGACCGAATTGCGCCCGCAGGAGCAGCGCTACTGGCGCTTGGTGGCGGAACGCAAAGGCGTGCAAGACGAGCGGATGCAAGAGTTCCGCTGGTTGCTCGAAGAGTTGCGGGTCAGCTTCTTTGCCCAGGAGCTGCGCACCCCGCAACCGGTGAGTGTGAAGCGCCTGGACAAGGCCTGGGCACAGCTGGGGACCTAAGCAGGCGGGCGTGAGCGCCCCGGGACTGTCAGCCCTCAGGGGGCAACAACATGGCGATGCGTTCGCTGATGGAGTCTGCCCGGTCGGGGCCTGCTATTTCTTCCACCGCGCTGATCATGTCGCGGGCGGCAGCGAGCATGGTGTCGCGGTCCTTGGCGTTCCGGAGGGCTTCGCGGAAGGCTTCAGCGCGCGCGGGATCACGCCGCACAAACATGCGCTCACAGATGTCGAACAAGAACATCCGCGTGGTGGCCAGCGACCGCTTGCCTTCGAAACTATCGGCCGATGATGTTGCTGTGACAACTTCGGTCAGCACCAGCGGTGCGACCGGGTGTGGAGCGGGTGCCGGTACACGGGTGGTTTTGGGCGCAGGGCGGAGCGCCCTCATGGCTTCGGCAGGTTCATCCTGCGGCACCAGATAGCCACTTTGCATCAGGTGGGTGGCCAGGCGCATCGCATCGCCGTGGAACAGGTGGTTGATGGTTTCTACCGTGTTGCGGCCATCGGCGAGGATCAGCATCGCCCGTTCACGCTGCCCGAGCGTGCGATTCCCGATTTGCAATTCTGTCCGCGCTTTGTCGGTTTTGAGTAGTTGCATGGTCCTTCTCCAACGAAGGCCGCATTACAACCACACCAGATGACAAGCCGGTGAAGGTGGCAGGCTTGCCGCGTGGCTTAGCGCGGCAGGACTCGCAGCAGGCGACCGCGCGGGGCATCGGTCAGCAGATAGAGCCAGCCATCAGGGCCCTGGCGCACATCGCGTACCCGTTCTTTCAGGTCTTGCAAATGGGCCGTTTCGCGCACCACCCGGCCGCCAAAGGGCTCGCTGAGCTCGAGTCGGGCCAGGTAGCCGAATTTGAGGGAGCCGACCACCAGGCTACCGTGCCATCCGGGGCCGTAGCGCTGGCTGCTGACAAAGGCCATGCCGGAGGGGGCGATGGACGGTGTCCAGTAATGCTCCGGTTGCTCCAGTCCGGGCTGTGCGGTGATGCCGGCGCCGATTTTCCCGCCCCCATAGTTTTCGCCATAGGTAATCAGGGGCCAGCCGTAGTTGCGCCCACGTTGGACTTTGTTGATTTCGTCGCCGCCCTGGGGGCCATGCTCGAGTTCCCACAAGGTGCCATCGGGAGCTAGCACCATGCCTTGGGGGTTGCGGTGGCCCAGGCTCCAGATTTCAGGCAGTGCTCCGTTGGCGCGCGCAGCGGCGGTGGCAAAAGGGTTGTCTGCAGGCACAGTGCCGTCTTTGCGGATGCGAATCACCTTGCCGTGGTGGTTGTTCAGGGTCTGGGCGTCGTCTTTTTTGCTGAAGCGTTCGCCGAGGGCCAGGTACAGGGTGCCGTCGGGTTTGCCATCGCGCTGCCCCTCGGTGATGCGGCACCCGAAGTGCGCGCTGCTGCTGAACTTGGGTCTCTGGCTGAACAAGACCTGCAGGTCCAGCAGGCGGGTGTTGTCCGGGCTGAGTGTGGCCCGCGCCATGGCAGTGCTGTTGCCGGATTCGCCCGGCTCGGCGTAACAAAAATAGAGCTGGCGATTGCTGGCAAAAGCACTGTCCAGCACCAGATCGAGCAGGCCGCCCTGACCGCGGGCATCGATGGCCGGGAGGCCACCCACCGGCGGGCTGACCTGGCCTTTGGCGCTCACCACGCGCAAGCGCCCCGGCCGCTCAGTGACCAGAAAGCCGCCTTCGGGCAGAAACGCCACGGCCCACGGATGCTCCAAACCAGTAGCCACGGTCTCGGTGCGCAACGAGTCGGTTTGTGCCGCCGCAAGGCCTGCCCACAAACCGGCGCTTGCGGCCAGACAGAGTGCCGCTTTGCGCAAATGACGCATCACGGTGACATTGGATGCCCTGCGATATGTATGCATAAAACAGCCTCTAGCCCAGGTGAAGGTTGCGGGTGTAGCTATTAAAGTAATAGCAAAACAATCACAAGGTCTTGAGGCGCTCCAGGGCGCTTTGGAGTGTGCTGTCTTGTTTAGCAAAGCAAAAACGCACTACCCGCTGGTCAAAACCATTCCCGTAAAAAGCCGAGAGCGGTATGGCGGCCACCCCGACCTCGCGGGTCAGCCACTGGCAAAAATCGGCCTCGTTCAAGTCGCTCACGTCGGAGATGTCCACGCACTGGAAATAGCTGCCTTGGCTAGGCAAGAGCTTGAACCGGGTACCTGCGAGCCCGGCGCGGAAGAGGTCACGCTTGTGTTGGTAGAACGCGGGCAGCTCCAGATAAGGCGCCGGGTGGGCCAGATATGCGGCCAGCGCATGCTGGACCGGGGTGTTGACGGTGAACACATTGAACTGGTGCACCTTGCGAAACTCTGCCATCAAGGCCGCAGGGGCAGCGACTGTGCCCACCTTCCAGCCGGTCACATGGAAGGTTTTGCCGAAGCTTGACACCACAAAGGCCCGAGCTGCGAGGCCGGGAAAGCGGGAAGCGCTCTCGTGGGCTTGGCCATCAAACACCATGTGTTCGTACACCTCATCGCTGATGAGGAGCACGTTGGTCGGTGCCAGCAGGTCCTGGAGGGCCAGCATGTCGGCCCGGCTCCAGACCGTAGCGCTGGGGTTGTGGGGCGAGTTGATGAGCAAGGCCCGTGTTTTGGGCGTGATGGCCGCGCCGATTTTGGCGAAGTCGGGCTGGAAGGTGCCGGGAGTCAGGGGTACACGCACCACGACGCCACCGGCCAGCTCGATGTTGGGGACATAGCTGTCGTAGCAGGGCTCCAGCACGATCACCTCGTCACCCGGATGCACCACAGCGAGGAGGGCGGTCAGGATCGCCTGTGTCGCGCCAGCAGTGATGGTGATTTCGGTGTCCGGGTGATAGGCCTTGCCATGCAGGCTAGCGATCTTGGCCGACACGGCCTGTCGCAAAGCCGGCACACCGGCCATGGGCGGGTACTGGTTGTGTCCCGCCTGCATGGCTGCAGTCACGGCATCGACCAACGCCGGGTCGCACGCAAAGTCCGGAAAGCCTTGCCCAAGGTTTACCGCTTTGTACTCTGTGGCGAGCGCCGACATGACGGTAAAGATGGTAGTGCCCACATTCGGCAGGCGACTGGAGAGCGGGGGTGTCAATGCTGTGGTCATGGTTTCACAACTCATAATCGTTTACGTGGCCTTCCATGGCCTTGGCGATCAGCGCGCGGTTCAGGCGGCTGCTTAAAAATTCCGCAAACGTGAAGACAAAATTGCGCAAATAGGCGCTGCGCTTGAAGGCGACACGGGTCACGTTCTGGCCGAACAGGTAGCCCGCAGGTCGCACCACCAAGCCGCCACGGGCGCCGTTTTTCTCCATGTCCTCCACCACATCGGTGACCGCCATTTCTGCTGCAATGCCGATGCCCAAGCCCAGGCGCACATAGGTCTTGATCACGTCGGAGTCGATGGCTTCGAGCGAAATGCGGGGCTCGAGCTTGCGGGCCTCAAATGCCTGGTCAATTTTGGTGCGACCGGTAAAGGACGGGTGGTAGGTGATGAGCGGCTCGGCGGCAACGTCTTCCAGCGTGACATGCTCTTTCAGGGCTAAGGGGTGGTCGGCGGGCAATACCAGCACATGTTGCCACTCGTAGCAGGGCAGGGTGACCAGTTCGCTGTAGTTGGACAGGGATTCGGTGGCGATCCCGATTTCGGCCACATCGTCGATCAGCATGCGGGCGACCTGGTCAGGCGCGCCTTGGTGCAGGCTCACATTGACCTTGGGGAAGGCGGCGCGGAGTTGTGCCACCTTTTCCGGCAGCACATAGCGGGCTTGGGTGTGGGTGGTGGCGATAGACAGCGTGCCGCTGTCCTGCGAGCTGTATTGCTCGCCGATGCGCTTGAGGTTGTTGACCTCGCGCAGGATCAACTCGATGCTTTTGAGCACATGCTGGCCCGGCTCGGTGATGCGCTTGAGGCGCTTGCCGTGGCGGGCAAAGATGTCGATGCCCAGCTCTTCTTCCAGCTCAATAATGGCTTTGGACACACCCGGCTGCGAGGTGTGTAGTGCCTTCGCCGCCTCGGTCAGGTTGAGGTTGCGGCGCGCGGCTTCTTGCACGAAGCGGAATTGGTGAAGGTTCATATCGAATTCCAGCTAAAGAAGGAATTCATTATGCCTCAGGGGATTTATGCTCCGGTCGGATCCAACGCAATCGATGCCAACATCTGCACCAGGCGATCGTCTTCCCCCACCGCCTTCTGGAGGTGGAAACGCACCGCCGGATGGTCGGCGCGCAATTGGGTTACCAATTCAGGCAAATCCTCGCGGGCATGGCGGCCTACGCCCAAAAACATGGGCACGATGGTGATGCTACCGACGCCCGCACCGGTGAGTTGCGCCACGGTATCGGGCAGGTCAGGCTGGCTGAGCTCCAGGTAGGCGCAGGCGACTTCGACGTCTGCTGACTGGCTGCGGATGCGTGCTGCCACCGCCTCCATGGGTTTGTGCCACAGCGGATCGCGGGAACCGTGGGCGAACAACACAATCGCGTGGCGGGGGGCGGGGCTTGTCATCGTCGGAGTACCAACCAGGTAAAGGCTGCAAGAGAAAAGAAAGAGTAGATCATGCCCGGCAGGGCCGCTGTGATCCAGGGCTGCCAACCCTGCAAGTTCCCAAGGTCATTCACCACGTTGTTCAGCAACACAAAGCTGATGCCCGCCATCACGCCGCCAAAGGTGTAGCTGGCAATGCCACCCGAGCGGAAATGCAAGTAGGCAAATGGCAAGGACAGCACCACCATCACCAGGCAGCTCAAGGGATAGAAGACTTTTTTCCAGAATTGGATTTCATACTTCTGGGCGCTTTGGCCGTTGGCATTGAGATGGCGAATGTACTGAAAGAGGTCGATCGTGCCCATGCGCTCGGGCCGCAGGACCGCTGCGGCCACCATTTCAGCGCTGATTTGGGTGGGCCAACGGAAGGTCTCGAACGCCGCGCGGTCCACCTTGGGGATCTGGTTCGGGCCCGACGTGAATTCGGTGCGCTCACCGTTGGCGAGCATCCAGGATTCATCGCTACCGAAAGTGCCTGTTTTGGCCTCGGTCAGGGAGACCACAAAGCCCTGGTTGTCAAATTCGTAGACCCGGATGTCCTTGAGGGTTGCATCTGACGCCAGGGAGCCCACGTTCACCGAATAGCTGCCATAAGCCTGCTTTTCTTTGAGCCAGGCGCCGGTTTTGCCCACACTGATCTTGCCCTGAAAGCGGGATTTGAGCAGTTGGGCTGTTTTGTCCGCCAAGGGGGCCACATAGTCGCCAACCGCAAAAGTAAACAGGACAAAGCCCAAGCCCAGCACCATCAAGGTCCGTAATGCGCGCCAGGGGCCCAAGCCACTGGTACGCAGAATCGTGAACTCCGAACTCCGGGCCAAGCGGGCCATCACAAAAATGGTGCCAATGAGCACCGTGATGGGAAACAACTCATACACGTGGGCTGGAATCATCAGCGCGACATAAATCAGTGCCTGCGGCACTTGGTAACCACTTGCGCCCAGCCGAGTGACCTGCTGGAGTTCTTCCACCACGTCAAAGAAAAAAAACAGCGCGATGAATGCCAGCGTGACCAGCGCGACTGCGGTCACCACTTCGCCGTACAGGAGTTTGCGCAGCGTCTTCATGCGGAGCCCTCCTTACGGGTGTTGCGGCGTGGCAGTCGAAGCGCCCAGTGGTTGTGTCGCTTCAACAACCACAGCATGCTCACCACAAAGACACCGCCATGCAATTGGAGCAGCATGGGAATAAGCTCTGCCTTCCCGCTCTCGACCCAATTTTTGGCGAGCACCAGCAGATTGAAATACACCACAAAGGCGAGAAACGCGAAGATCAGATTGGTGCTCCGCCCTGCGCGGGGGTTGGCCCCCGCAGCGGCCAAGCCAATCCAAATTAAGTTGAAGGCGGCAAGGGTCAACCCCGCTCGCCATGCGAGTTCTGCAAAGTGCTGAGGGTTTTGGGTCCGCAGCAACTCGAGGGTGGTTTTGGCATTGGATGGGGAGTAGTCACGGCCGGAGTTGTCGTCAGCACCGACCCGGGCGCCGTAGCGCTCGAAGGTGCTGAGTGTCATGTCATTTTTGCCGTTGGTCCGCTCCAGACGTTGTCCTTCCTGGAGCACCAGAAACTTGTCGCCATTCATGACCTCGACAGTTCCAGAGCGCGCGCTGGTGATGGTTTGCTTGTTGCCTTCTTGGGTAGAGATGAAAACGTTCTTGCCTGTCTGTTGGCCCTTGCTGTCTTTTTCAATAAAAAAGACCCGGTCACCATTGGCTGACTCTTGAAACTGCCCCGGCTCAATGCGCGCGATGTCGCCGCGCTTGTCGTACCGGTCGCGCAGGTCTTCGATTTTGCTGAACGACCAGGGCAAGATCACAAATGCCAACGTCAAAACCACCAGCAAAATGGGCCAGGCGAACCGGAACAAAGGGCCGACCAAGCCCAATAGCCCGCGACCGCTGCCGAACCAAATCACCATTTCGCTGTCGCGGTACATCCGGGTGACAACCGTCAACACCGAAATAAACAGGCTCATCGACAGGATGGTCGGCATATCCGAGAGCACGGTGTAGCCCATGATGATCAGCACGTCGGCTGGATTGAAGGTGCCGCGCGAGGCTTCGCCCAAGGTGCGCAGCAGCGTCATGGTCATGACGACGGTCACCAGAACGACCAGCGTCGCGCCGAAACTGCGGCCTAACTCTTTGCGAATGGAGGAATGGAATAACATTGTGCGAAACGAAAGCGTGAATTATGAACTTTGAACTGAAGCCTCTGAACCTCGTGGCCTTGGCCAATGAAAAAGCCGACCTGCTGGTCCTCCTCATTGCGCAGGATTTCAAGCCTGGCAAGGACGAACTGTCCATCTTGATCGGCAAGGCCTTGAAGCAGGGGGACTTCAGTGCCAAGCCAGGCACGGTGTTGGCGCTGCACCGGCCGGTGCAAGCCAATGCCGCGAAAGTGCTGTTGGTGGCGGTGGGGGAGGGCACAGCGCGGCAAGTGCGGTCTGCAATTGCAGCGTGTGCAGGTAGCTTGAAGGCGCCGATCGTGAAAAAAGCAGTGATTGCGTTTGCAGGCCCTGCCCGGGAAGATGCGGTCCGTGCAGTGCCTCTGGCGGTAGCGGATGCCACTTACGTGTACACCCACACCAAATCCAAGCCCGAAGGGCGCCAGTTGCAAAAAGTGCTGGTCGGGGCGAGCAACGCATCAGAGATCGCAGCTTCATTTGCGGTGGCGGTGGGCACGGTGGCCGGTGTGGAGTTCGCCAAAGAGTGGGCGAATCGCCCAGCCAACTATGCAACGCCCACCTTGTTGGGGCAAGCTGCTCAAAGTCTGGCGGAGTTCGCCAAAATCAGCTGCGAAGTGCTGGGCCCCAAAGAAGTCGCCAAGCTGGGTATGGGCTCTTTTATGGCGGTCGCCCAAGGGTCTGATGAGCCCCTGCGCTTCATTGTGTTGAAGTACAGCGCTGCTGCCAAGGCACAGGCTCCGCTGGTGCTGGTGGGCAAGGGCATAACTTTTGACAGCGGCGGCATCTCCATCAAGCCAGCGGCGGAGATGGACGAAATGAAGTTCGACATGTCCGGTGCTGCCAGTGTGCTCGGAACCTTCAGGACGCTGGCGGAGCTGAAGCCCGCGATCAATGTGATCGGCTTGATTCCGGCCTGCGAGAACTTGCTGAATGGCAAAGCCGTTAAGCCCGGCGACGTGGTGACCAGCATGAGCGGCCAGACGATCGAAATTCTCAACACCGACGCCGAAGGCCGGTTGGTGCTGTGTGATGCACTGACCTATGCAGAGCGCTTTAAGCCGACCGCAGTGGTCGATATTGCGACCTTGACCGGGGCATGTGTGGTTGCGCTTGGTGGGGTCCGCAGCGGCCTGTTTTCCAGCAAGCCGGCGCTGGCGGATGCGCTTTTCAAAGCCGGTGAGTCCAGTGGCGACTTGTGCTGGCAGCTGCCCCTCGATGAGGACTATGCGGATGGCTTGAAAACCAATTTTGCAGATGTGGCCAACGTGGCGGGTCGTGCAGGTGGCGCAATCACGGCTGCCAAGTTCCTCCAGCGCTTTACCGAGAAGTTTGACTGGGCGCATCTGGATATCGCGGGCACCGCCTGGAAAGGTGGTGCCGCCAAGGGCGCTACCGGACGGCCCGTGCCGCTGCTGGTGGAGTTTGTGCTGAGTCAGGTTGCCGGTCAGTGACAGACGTTGCCTTTCATTTCGGCGCCCCGAACAAGCTGGAGTACGTCGGGCGCCTGCTGAGAAAGGCCGTCGCCCGGGGGGCGCGTTTGACGGTTCTCGCCGTTCCGGCCCAAGTGCAATATTTGGATGCCAGTTTGTGGGCGACCTCGCCGACTGATTTCCTGGTGCATGGTGTTGACAACGGTGCACCGCCGGATCTGCGCTGCGCGGTTGTGTTGACATCCAAAGTTCGTCCCGCGCTGTCGACCCACGGCGTCCTGATCAACCTGACCCACGAAGTGCCCGCAGGCTTTGATGTGTTTGACCGGGTGATCGAGGTGGTGTCTGTGGACGAGGAAGACCGCGCCACGGCCCGTCTTCGTTGGAAGCAGTATGTGCAGCAGGGCTATGCGATCCAACGGCATGACCTGAAGCTGAAAGGCGCTGAGTGATGCAGGCACCCAAACACCCTCCAAGGTTTTTGCCGACCCTCACCGAGGTGGTAAAGCATCCTGCGCCAGCGGCGGAGTCCGCTGAAATTCCTGTGCTCCCTGAGGTAGAGGCGCTGGCGCCAGTTGTAGCTTCAGCATTCGTCGAGCCAGTGGCTTCCGTGACAGCGGACGAAGATTTAATTGCCAAAGTGATGGTGCAGTTAACCCCCGTTTTAGAGCAGGTGGTGCAAGACGCTTTACAGCAGAGTTTGCAGGCGCGCCTCCAAGCATTGCTGCCGGGCGTGATGCAGGACGTGGAGGCAACCGTCAGCCGTGCGGTGGCAGATGCGTTGCAGGCCGTGCATGCCGAGCAAGAGCGCCAATGACGGCCAAGCTTTCGGCTGAAACACAGTTTTTTCTAAAAAGTTTCCTCGTTCAGCCGGAATGCCCGAAATTACGGGCTAGAATACGAGGCTCTGGAGCGGTGGATGAGCGGTTTAAGTCACACGCCTGGAAAGCGTGCGTGGGGTAATACCCACCGCGGGTTCGAATCCCGCCTGCTCCGCCAGAAACAGATAGCCCGTAGTGTTTTGCACTACGGGCTTTTTTGTTGCCCGTTCGCTTTGTTTACTTGCTGGATTGCACCATTTTCATGGCGGTCGCAATCAAGCCGGACACTTCGCTCATATTGCCCGGGATGATCAGCGTAGTGGTCGCGTCCGCAGCCACTTTGCCGTAAGCATCCACGGCACGTTCGGCGACTTTCAGTTGCACCGCTTGCTCGCCGCCCGGCTGGCGAATGGCTGCGGCAATACGCTCGATCGCGTTCGCCGTTGCTTCAGCCACTGCAGTAATGGAGGCAGCTTCACCTTGGGCGCTGTTGATGGCGGCCTGCTTCTCGCCCTCAGAGCGGGCAATAAAGGCCTCGCGCTCGCCGGTTGCAATATTGATTTGCTCTTGGCGGCGGCCTTCGGAGGCGGCAATCAGCGCGCGTTTTTCACGCTCCGCGGTGATCTGGGCCTGCATGGCGTGCAAAATTTCTTTGGGTGGCGTGAGGTCTTTGATTTCATAGCGCAGCACCTTCACCCCCCAATTGAGAGCCGCCTCATCGATGGCTGCGACCACTTGGGCATTGATGATGTCGCGCTCTTCGAATGTTTTGTCCAGTTCCAACTTGCCGATGACGGAGCGCAAGGATGTTTGTGCCAGTTGGGAAATGGCAATGAGGTAATTGCTCGAGCCGTAACTGGCGCGCATGGCATCTGTGACTTGAAAGTACAGAATGCCGTCGACTTGCAGCTGGGTGTTGTCTTTGGTGATGCAGACCTGGCTTGCGATGTCGAGCGGGATTTCTTTCAGCACATGCTTGTAGGCCACGCGATCAATGAACGGCACCAAGAAGTTCAGTCCAGGTGTCAGGGTGCCGTGGTATTTGCCCAAGCGTTCAATCACCCACGCATGCTGCTGTGGCACGACTTTGACAGACCGCGTCACAAAAATAATGGCGACGACCAGAAGAAGAATTGCGATTTCCATAAAGTTCCCTCGTTAAGCTTTGTCTACCAACAGGCGATTGCCCACCATTTCTGCCACCCGGTGCGCGCCGGGTACCGGGCTGACGCCTGCGCGATGGATGGCGGTCCACGCTGCGCCGCGGTAGTGCACTTGGGCCGTGCCGTCGGGGCTCCAGGCGCCGACCTGCACTACTTCGCCGATATCCAGATTCACATTGGGGTTGGCCTGCGCCGGTGGTTCCGACCGGCCGCGTGAGCGGCGGAGGTGCCACACTGCAACCGCGCCACCACCCACCAAGGAGGCCCAAACGAGCTGCGCGGTGACGCTGGCACCCGCATGGGCCGCCAGTGCCGCCGCGGCAGCACCTAGCCCGAGCATCAGCAAATAAAACGTTCCGGTGAGCAGCTCCAGTGCGACCAACGCACCCACGGCCAGCCACCACAGCGTGGGTTCCGACATGAGGGGGACTCCAGTTGTATTGATGACGCCACATTGTGGGCCAATTGCGGGACACTGCCGCCGCGTTGCCACATTTAGTCCTTACACTTCGCGCCTGTTTGCCATTTTTAGCCCGCTGTTGGAGCCTGTAGATGAAGTTTCGTTTTCCCATCATCATCATTGACGAAGATTTCCGTTCGGAAAACACGTCGGGTCTTGGCATCCGTGCCTTGGCGCAGGCGATCGAATCCGAAGGATTTGAAGTACTGGGCGTCACCAGCTACGGCGATTTGAGCCAGTTCGCCCAGCAACAGAGCCGTGCGAGTGCCTTCATCTTGTCTATCGACGACGAAGAATTCACTCCGGGCCCGGATTTGGACCCTGCGGTGCTGAATTTGCGTCACTTCATTGAAGAAGTCCGCCGCAAGAACCTCGATGTCCCGATTTATGTGTACGGCGAGACCAAGACCAGCCGCCATATACCCAACGACATCCTGCGCGAACTGCACGGCTTCATTCACATGTTTGAAGACACGCCGGAGTTTGTGGCGCGTCACATCATCCGTGAAGCCAAAGGCTATCTGGAGGGCGTGCAGCCCCCGTTCTTCAAGGCGCTGCTGGACTATGCCGAAGACGGCTCTTACAGCTGGCACTGCCCCGGTCACTCGGGCGGTGTCGCATTTTTGAAAAGCCCTGTGGGCCAGATGTACCACCAGTTTTATGGCGAGAACATGCTGCGTGCCGACGTGTGCAACGCAGTGGAAGAGTTGGGCCAATTGCTGGACCACAACGGTGCCATCGGTGCATCCGAGCGCAATGCGGCGCGCATTTTCAATGCCGACCACTGCTTCTTTGTCACCAATGGCACCTCTACCTCCAACAAGATGGTGTGGCACCACACGGTGGCGCCCGGTGACATCGTGATCGTGGACCGCAACTGCCACAAGTCCAACCTGCACGCCATCATCATGACCGGCGCGATCCCGGTCTTCTTGAAGCCGACACGTAACCACTTCGGCATCATCGGCCCGATTCCACAAAGCGAGTTTGAGCCGGCCACTATCCAGGCCAAGATCAAGGCCAACCCCTTGCTCAAAGGCGTAGATGCCAAAAAGGCAAAGCCCCGTATCCTGACCCTGACGCAGAGTACCTACGACGGCGTGCTCTACAACACTGAAACCATCAAGAGCATGCTTGATGGGTATGTTGAAAACATCCACTTTGACGAGGCTTGGTTGCCCCACGCAGCGTTCCACCCTTTCTATGGCACCTACCACGCCATGGGCAAGAACCGCGCGCGCCCCAAAGAAGCCGTGGTGTACAGCACGCAATCCATCCACAAGCTGCTGGCCGGTATCAGCCAAGCTAGCCACGTGCTGGTGCAAGACTCGCAGACCGTCAAGTTGGACAAGCACTTGTTCAACGAGGCTTACCTGATGCACACCTCCACCAGCCCGCAGTACAGCATCATTGCCAGCTGCGACGTGGCAGCCGCCATGATGGAGCCACCCGGTGGTACCGCGTTGGTGGAAGAGAGCATTGCCGAGGCGCTGGACTTCCGCCGCGCCATGCGCAAGGTGGACGAAGAGTACGGTGACGACTGGTGGTTCAAGGTCTGGGGACCGGACAAGCTGGCCGAAGAAGGCATCGGCCGCGCCAATGACTGGATCATCAAGGGCGAAAGCAAAACCGCCAAGGCCAACTGGCACGGCTTCGGCAAACTGGCCAGCGGCTTCAACATGCTGGACCCGATCAAGTCCACCATCGTGACGCCCGGCTTGGACCTGAACGGCAAGTTCGCAAAGACCGGTATTCCGGCTTCCATCGTCACCAAGTTCCTGGCCGAACACGGCGTGGTGGTCGAAAAGACCGGCTTGTACAGCTTCTTCATCATGTTCACCATCGGCATTACCAAGGGCCGCTGGAACAGCATGTTGACCGCGTTGCAGCAGTTCAAGGACGACTACGCCAAGAACCAACCCATGTGGCGCGTGTTGCCCGAGTTCGTGCAGAAGTACCCGCGCTACGAGAAGATGGGCTTGGCAGACCTGTGCCACCACATCCACCAGCTGTATGCCAAGTTCGACATCGCTCGCCTGACGACCGAGGTCTACTTGAGCGATCTGGTGCCGGCCATGAAGCCCAGTGATGCCTACGCCCATATTGCCCTGCGCAAAACCGAGCGCGTGGAAATTGACCACTTGGAGGGCCGCGTCTCGGTCGGCATGGTCACGCCTTACCCCCCCGGCATTCCTTTGTTGGTGCCCGGAGAAGTGTTCAACAAGAAAGTGGTGGACTACCTCAAGTTCTCCCGCGAGTTCAATGCCCAGTGCCCCGGCTTTGAGACCGATGTGCACGGTTTGGTGAGCGAAGTGGGTGAAGACGGCAAGGTCCGTTACTACGCTGACTGTGTGAAGGCTTGATTCGCTTCTTAAGGACGTGAGTCCCAAAGAAAAGAGCGCCTGCAGATTAATCTGCAGGCGCTCTTTTTTTGATAGCTACCCGCGCACATTCCATGAGCGCGAGCGGCGTATTTGGCTTAAATGTCTGTGGTCACGCCCATGGTCTGGCTGTAACCGCCGTCCACGTAAGTGATCTCTGCAGTCACACCACCCGCGAGGTCGCTCAACAAGAACGCGGCCACATTGCCCACGTCTTCCGTCGTTACGTTGCGGCGAATCGGGGATGCACCGGCCACTGTGCTGAGCAGCTTGCTGAAGTCTTTGATGCCGCTGGCAGCCAAGGTCTTGATCGGGCCGGCGCTGATGCCGTTCACACGGATGCCCTTCGGGCCCACGGCCTCTGCCAGGTAGCGCACGCTGGCTTCCAGGGACGCCTTGGCCAAGCCCATGGTGTTGTAGTTGGGGATGATGCGCTCCGCACCCAGATACGACAGGGTCAGCAAAGCCGCTTTGGGCGACAGGTAGGGCAGGGCCGCCTTCGCCATCGCCGGGAAACTGTAGGCGCTGATGTCGTGCGCGATTTTGAAGTTTTCGCGGGTCAGACCGTCCAGGAAGTTGCCGGCAATCGCCTCACGGGGCGCAAAGCCGATGCTGTGCACAAAACCGTCAAAGGTGGGCCAGTGGGCCGACAGGTCTTTGAACAACTGGTCGATTTGCTCGTCATTGCCGACGTCGCAGTCGAACACCAGCGTGGAGTCGAAGTCTGCGGCGAACTCGGTGATGCGGTCCTTGAAGCGCTCGCCCACATAACTGAAGGCCAATTCGGCACCTTGTTCTTTGCACGCTTTGGCGATGCCATAGGCGATGGAGCGGTTCGACAGCACCCCGGTAATCAACAACTTCTTGCCTGCTAAAAAGCCCATATCGTCCTCTTAAAAATGCGTGGTCTAGTGCAGAATTGTCGCATGCGGAATTGGGCACTATTACTCTGGAGTTTCATGGCGGGCAGTGCGTGGGCAGCCCACGGCTACGCGCTGTGGGGCGACTTGCAGTACCACGCCGGTTTTGAGCACTTCAAGTATGTGAACCCGGACGCCCCCAAAGGCGGTGAACTGCGCTTGGTCAGCAACCTGCGGGTGTCTACCTTTGACAAGTACAACCCCTTCACCGTCAAAGGCTCGGCCCCGGCGTATTTGAGCAGTCTGATGTTCGACAGTTTGCTCGCAGGGGCGCTGGATGAGACCGCCGCGGGTTATGGCCTTTTGGCCAAGGACGTGTCTGTCGCGCCGGACCGCATGAGTGTGACCTTTGTCCTCAGGGCAGAGGCACGCTTCCACAATGGGGACCCTGTGTTGGCGCGTGATGTCAAACACAGTTTTGACATGCTCAAAAGCACGCAGGCAGCACCGGGGTATCGCAGCCTGCTCGAAGAGGTGTTGGGGGTCGATGTGCTGGACAGTCGCACCGTGCGGTACCGTTTTGCCAAGCCGAATCGCGAACTACCCCTCACGGTCGGTGGCCTGCCTGTTTTCAGCCACCGTTGGGGCGAGACCGCTGGCGTAGCAAAGCCGTTTGACCAGATCGTGATGGAGGTCCCGATTGGCAGTGGGCCCTACAAAATCGGGCCGGTCAATTTCGGCAAAGACATCACCTATGTGCGCGACCCGCAGTACTGGGCGCGGGGCCTCCCCGTTCGGAAGGGGACTGCCAACTTCGACCGTATCACCGTGAAGATCTACAAAGACAGCACCGCGAGGCTGGAGGCATTGAAGGCTGGTGAGTTCGATCTGATGCGGTTTTTCTCTGCTGGTGACTGGGCAAGGCGGGTCAACGGTCGCAAATTCGACAGCGGAGAACTGGTCAAGGAAGAGTTTCGCCATACCTTGCCCACCGGCTTCCAGAGCTATGTGCTGAACACCCGCTCACCCAAGTTGCGAGACGTGCGGGTGCGTCAGGCGCTGGGCTTGGCGCTGGATTACGAGTGGATGAACCGGCAGATGTTTTACGGCGCCTACCAGCGTGTGCAAGGGCTGTTTGGCAATACGGCCTGCCAGGCCCAGGGATTGCCCACCGATGCCGAGTTGGCCCTGTTGGCGCCCTTGCGCGGCCAGATACCGGAGCCTGTTTTCGGGCCCATGGCGCAAGCGCCCCGCACCGATGGCGCACGCAGTCTGCGGGACAACTTGCGCGAAGCCCAAGAACTCTTGCGGCAAGCGGGCTGGATCTACCGCGATGGCGCCTTGCGCAATGCTCAAGGGCAGGCGCTGGAGCTCGAATACCTCGACAGCAACGAAAGCGGTGTTCGGGTCGTCACACCGTGGGCACGCAATTTGGAAAAGATTGGCGTCAAGCTGAATTTCCGCCCAGTGGACTTTGCGCTGTACCAGCAGCGCCTGCAAAAATTTGAGTTTGAGGTGACCTCTATCGCCTATGCTGGAACCCAAAACCCCGGACAGGAATTTGTGGACCTTTTCGGCAGCAAGGCCGCGCTGCAAGAGGATTCTGGCAACCTGAGCGGTGTGCAAAGCCCCGCGGTAGACACGCTGATTCAACGCATGACTTCTGCCAACTCGCGGGACGCGTTATTGCCCGCCTGCCGCGCCCTGGACCGGGTCATTGCCCATAGCTATCTGTTAGTGCCTCAATGGTCAGCCAGCACGCACCGCTTGGCTTACAACCGTTGGCGCCTGGACAAGCCTGCCGCCATGCCGCCCTTTGCCGCCGGTGAGGGCTGGGCGATTGACACCTGGTGGGCCAAGCAACCATGAACCTACTTGCCTACACACTGAAGCGCTTGTTGTTGATGGTGCCGACCCTCTTCGGTGTGCTGCTGCTGACGTTTGCGGTGGTGCAGTTCGTGCCTGGCGGGCCGGTCGAGCAGTACCTTGCCGAGGCCAAGGCAGGCGCCAGCGTCGGGGCCGAAGGCGGCTTGAGTTACCGGGGAGCGCAGGGGGTGGATCCCAAGCGCCTGGAGCAAGCCAAGGCTTTGTACGGGTTTGACAAGCCGGCCCCGGAGCGTTTTTGGCAGATGCTCCAGCAGTTCGCCCGCTTCGACTTGGGAACCAGTTTTTTTCAGAACCGCAAGGTGTCTGAGCTGATCTGGGAGAAGTTGCCGGTCTCCATGAGCCTTGGGCTTTGGACCTTTTTCATCAGCTACGGCATTGCGGTGCCCTTGGGCATTGCCAAAGCCGTCCGTGCAGGCACGCGGTTTGATCTGGTGACCAGTACCCTCGTGCTGGTGGGGTTTGCGATCCCCGGCTTTGTCCTCGGTGTGGCTTTGTTAGTGGTGTTTGGCGGGCAACTGCAATGGTTTCCACTGCGCGGACTGACCTCCTCGGATTGGGAGAGCCTGAGTTGGGGTGCGCGCATCGTGGACTACCTCTGGCATATCGCCATGCCGGTGACCGCCATGGTGATGAGCAGTTTTGCCACCATCACCATCCTGACCAAAAACTCGTTTCTCGAGGAAATCCGTAAGCAATATGTGTTGACGGCCCGGGCCAAAGGCCTGCCGGAGCGCATGGTGCTGTGGAAACATGTGATGCGTAATGCACTGATCCCCATCGTCACCGGCTTTCCTGCGGCGTTTATCGGTGCGTTCTTCACCGGATCGCTGCTGATCGAAACCCAGTTCTCGCTGGATGGTCTGGGGCTTCTCAGTTACGAGAGTGTGATCCGGCGTGACTATCCCGTAGTCATGGGCACGCTCTATTTGTTCACACTCATAGGTTTGGTCACCAAGCTGGTGTCCGACCTTTGTTACGCCTGGGTCGATCCCCGTGTCACATTCGAATAACCCCGGACCCGCCGCACGCGCATGGCGCCGCTTCCGTCGCAACCGGCTGGGCTTTGTCAGTTTGTGGGCCTTTGTCGCGCTGGTCCTGCTGAGCCTGTGTGCGGAATTGGTCTCCAATGACCGCCCCTTGGTGGTGGTGTACCAAGGCCAAACCTATTGGCCACTGGTGCGCGATTACCCGGAAACCACCTTCGGTGGGGACTTTGCCACCCCCACGGACTATCTGGATCCCTTTATCCAACAGCGCTTGTCGCAAGAGGGCAATTGGGCCTTGTTCGCCCCCAATCGCTATGGCCCCAAGACCTTGAACTATTTCGCCACGGCGCCCAACCCGGCGCCGCCCAGTCGTGCCAACTGGTTGGGCACCGATGACCGGGGCCGCGACTTGCTGGCCCAGTTGATCTATGGGTTCCGGGTGAGTGTGCTGTTTGCGTTGGCGCTCACGCTGACCGGCGTGGTTTTAGGCGTGTTGGCAGGCGCGGTACAGGGGTTTTTCGCCGGTAAAACCGATTTGGTGATGCAGCGCGCCATTGAAATCTGGGGCTCCATGCCTGAGCTGTACTTGCTCATCATCTTCAGTGCGGTGTTCGCACCCAGTGTGGGTTTGCTCCTCGTCTTGTTGAGTCTTTTTGGCTGGATGGGGCTGTCCGACTATGTGCGGGCCGAGTTTTTGCGCAACCGGCAGCTGGACTATGTGCGGGCCGCACGGACCTTGGGCGTTTCAGATAGAGTCATCATGACCCGCCATATCTTGCCTAACAGCTTGACGCCGGTCGTGACTTTTTTGCCATTCCGCATGAGCGGCGCCATCTTGGCGCTGACATCGCTTGATTTTCTGGGCTTGGGCGTGCCGCCGGGAACGCCTTCGCTGGGTGAATTGCTGTCCCAGGGCAAGAACAACATCGATGCCTGGTGGATCTCGCTGTCCACCTTTGGGGTGCTCGTGGTGACCTTGCTCTTGTTGACCCAGATGGGCGATGCCTTGCGTGATGCCTTGGATCCACGGAAGCAGGATTTATGAAGCAACAGCCGGTATTGCTGCAAGTCGAGCAGCTCAGGGTGTCATTTGACGGCAAGGACGTGGTCCAGGGCGTCGACTTCATGATCCGGGCTGGTGAAAAGTTGGCGTTGGTGGGGGAGTCCGGGTCCGGCAAAACGATAACCGCGCTGAGTCTTTTGGGCTTGGCGCAAGGGGCTCGTACTTCCGGGGCTGCGCATTTCGCTACCGCGTCAGGGGCTGTCGATTTGTTGGCACTGTCGGAGCAACAGCTCCGCGGCATCCGCGGGCAAGATATCGCCATGGTGTTTCAAGAGCCGATGACGGCCCTGAACCCGTTGTTCACCATTGGCGAGCAGATTGCTGAGGTCTTGCAAGAAAAACAGGCTATATCCCGCGCAGAAGCTGCGCAAAGGGCTATCAATTTAATATCGGATACCGGGATCGACGATCCCGCTCGCCGTGCTGGTGCCTACCCGCACCAGCTATCGGGCGGGCAGCGCCAGCGCGCCATGATCGCAATGGCCTTGGCCTGCTCACCCCGCTTGTTGCTCGCTGATGAGCCGACCACCGCCCTGGACGTGAGCATTCGCCAGCAGATCCTCGACTTGTTGGCAGAGCTGCAGGTGCGCAAAGGCATGGCGATTTTGCTGATTACCCATGATTTGCACCTGGTGCGCCGATTTGCAGACCGTGTGGCGGTCATGGAGCGAGGGCATATCGTGGAGCAGGGCAGCGTGGGTGAGGTGTTTGCGGCACCCCAGCATCGCTATACCCGTGAGTTGCTGGACAGCTTGCCGGTGCGCGATGTGGCGCCGCTCCTGCCGGACGCGCCCGTGGTTTTGGAGCTGGCAGGTGTCGGAGTGGACTACCCGGTCGCCCGGCCTGGTTGGCGTGGATGGTTCTCCCGGGGCCGATTTGCTGCGGTGCAACAGGTGGGCTTTGAGCTGCGCCGCGGTGAGACCTTGGGCGTGGTGGGCGAGTCCGGTTCGGGCAAATCGACATTGGCACTGGCTGCACTGGGTTTGTTACCGTATGCGGGCGATGTGCGCGTTGGTGGGGTGGCCTGGACAGGGCGCTCCCGGGCAGACGTCTCTCTCCGAAAAAAAGTACAAGTCGTTTTTCAAGATCCTTTTTCGTCCTTGTCGCCCCGGCTGACGGTCGAGGAGTTGGTGGGGGAGGGTTTGGATGTCCATTGCCCGGGCATCAGCCGGGAGCAGCGGCAACAGCGAGTGGCCGATGCACTGGCAACCGTGGGCATCACAGAGACCCAGTTTCCCGGCATGCTCGAGCGTTACCCGCACCAGTTCTCGGGCGGACAGCGGCAACGTTTGGCTATTGCGCGGGCTTTGGTTTTGGAGCCAGAGGTTTTGGTGCTGGATGAGCCCACGAGTGCCTTGGATGTCACAATGGCACAGCAGGTCCTCCGTCTGTTGCAAGGGCTGCAAAAGGCGAGGGGGCTTTCTTATCTGTTGATTACCCATGATGTGGCGGTGGTGGAGGCCATGGCGCACCGGGTGGTGGTGATGCACCAAGGGCGGGCGGTAGAAGCGGGGCTCCTCTCGGATGTGTTCAGTGCGCCCCAGCATCCTTACACCGCAAAATTACTCGCCGCCAGCCGGTAATTTCCTTAAGAATCAAGGGCTTTGGGCCGCTTTTCAGGTACAATCAAGCTTCACGACCAAACGGGCGGGTAATTACCGCCCGTTTTTTTTGGTCGATCGTTTTTCATCTTCACATCAGGCAGGCATTACAGACGTGGCATTACAGGACATCGTTGAACAAACCGTAGCAGGGCTGGGATATGACTTGATCGAGATCGAGCGCTCCGCTGGTGGCTTGCTGCGCATCACCATCGATTTGCCCTGGGTTGCCCCTGTTGAAGACCAGCCGGTTGTGGAGCAGTTCATCAATGTCGAGGACTGCGAAAAAGTCAATCGCCAGTTGCAGTTTGCGCTGGAGGTGGATGGCATTGAATACAAGCGCCTCGAAATCTCGTCGCCTGGTATCGATCGGCCCTTGCGCCACGTGCAGGATTTCGAGCGTTTTGCCGGCCAAGTGATCGACATCACCTTGAAGGCGCCCATGGGTGCGGCTGCCAATGGGCAGGTCAGTGCCAATCGCAAAAAATTCCGCGGCACGTTGGAGCGGGTTCCCGCCGCCGACGGCAGCGTGGGTTGGCAAGTGGTGTGGAGTGATGCGCCTGAGCCCAAGCCCGGTCAAAAAGTAAGTAAAAAACGCGTTCCGCCACCTTTGCAGGCTCTGGGTTTTGCACTGGATGAGTTGCGCGAGGCCCGTTTGGCGCCGATTGTGAATTTCAAAGGCCGTAACGGTCAGGCGCAAGTGGATGAGGTCTGAGTTCCTTGCCCCGTATTCGATTTGTATTGGTTGATTAGAGTGTTCAGGAGAGTCATGGCATGAATCGCGAACTGTTGATGCTGGTTGAAGCAATTTCCCGTGAGAAAAACGTGGAGCGTGATGTGGTGCTGGGCGCCGTAGAGGCGGCTCTGGCGCAAGCCACCAAAAAGCTGTACGCCGGTGATGTGGATATCCGCGTCGCCTTGGATCGCGATAGCGGCAATTACGAGACCTTCCGCCGCTGGCACGTGGTCCCCGATGAGGCGGGCCTGCAGCTGCCTGACCAGGAAATCCTGCTGTTCGAAGCCAAAGAACAAATCGCTGACATCGAAGTCGATGAATACATCGAAGAGCCTGTGGCGTCGGTGCCCATCGGCCGCATCGGTGCGATGGCTGCCAAGCAAGTGATCTTGCAAAAAATCCGCGATGCCGAGCGCGAGATGCTGCTCAACGACTTTATGTCGCGCGGCGAGAAGATTTTCGTGGGCACCGTCAAGCGCATGGACAAGGGCGACATCATTGTCGAATCCGGCCGTGTCGAAGGCCGTCTGCGCCGTGGCGAAATGATCCCCAAGGAAAACCTGCGTACGGGTGACCGGGTCCGCGCCATGATCATGGAAGTGGACCTGACCTTGCGTGGCGCACCGATTGTGTTGTCCCGCTCGGCGCCCGAGTTCATGATTGAGCTGTTCCGCCAGGAAGTGCCCGAAATCGAGCAAGGTCTGCTGGAGATCAAGTCGTGCGCCCGTGATGCTGGCTCCCGCGCCAAAATCGCAGTTTTGTCGCATGACAAGCGCGTGGACCCGATCGGCACCTGTGTGGGTGTCCGTGGCACCCGCGTTAATGGCGTGACCAATGAATTGGCCGGCGAGCGCGTCGACATCGTGTTGTGGAGCGAAGATCCAGCCCAGTTTGTGATTGGCGCTTTGGCCCCGGCCAACGTGTCATCCATCGTGGTGGACGAAGAGCGTCACGCCATGGATGTGGTGGTCGACGAAGAAAACCTCGCAATTGCGATTGGTCGTGGCGGTCAAAACGTGCGCTTGGCGTCCGAGCTGACCGGTTGGAAGATCAACATCATGGATGCTGCAGAGTCCGCCCAGAAGCTGGCGAACGAAACAGACTCCGGTCGCAAGCTGTTCATGGAAAAGCTGGATGTGGACGAAGAAATCGCCGACATCCTGATTGCCGAAGGCTTTACCAGCTTGGAAGAGGTGGCCTACGTGCCGCTGCAAGAGATGCTGGAGATCGAGTCCTTCGATGAGGACACCGTGCATGAGTTGCGCAACCGTGCCAAAGACGCACTGTTGACCATGGAAATTGCACACGAAGAAAGTGTGGAAGAGGTCTCGCAGAACCTGCGTGACTTGCAGGGCTTGACCCCTGAATTGATCGGCAAATTGGCAGACGGCGGCGTGCATACCCGTGACGAACTGGCTGACCTTGCCGTTGACGAATTGACAGATATTACCGGCCAGTCTGCGGACGAGGCCAAGGCCCTGATCATGAAGGCGCGTGAGCATTGGTTTACCAATGACGGCGCCTCTCAAGAGTAACGGTCATGAAAGGTTTCACAGAATATGTCCAGTACGACCGTTGCCGAGTTTGCCAATGAACTCAAAAAATCTACCGATACCCTGCTTGAACAGCTGAAGTCCGCCGGAGTGCCCAAAGCCTCCGCCGCTGATCCGCTGACCGATGCAGACAAACACAGCTTGTTGAGCTACCTGCAAAATAGCCATGGCACTGCCAGCCCAGAGCGCAAAAAGATCACCTTGGTGAAAAAGCAAACAACCGAAATCAAGCAGGCCGATGCCACCGGCAAGGCCCGCACTATCCAGGTGGAAGTGCGCAAAAAGCGCACGTTTGTGCGCCGTGATGATGGCGTGGAATCCACGGTAGAAGTGGAAGAGCAAGACATGGCTGCAGCCAATGCTGCGCAAGCCGCTGAAGACGCCGAGCTGGCTCGCCGCGAAGAAGAAGCCAGCCGTCAGGCCGAACTGATTCGCCGCCAAGAAGAAGAGTTGGCCCAGCGTCGCCGCGAACGCGAAGAGCAAGAAGCCCGCGCCAAGGCTGCTGCTGAGCAAGCCGCTGCGCAAGAGCGTGAAGCCCAAGCCGCCGCCGCCCGCAAAGCGCAAGAGCAGGTGCAGGCGACTGTCAAGGCTGCCCCCGTGGCCGCTGCACCGGCAGTGGATGCCGCCGCAGCAGCGCAGGCTGCAGAAGCTGCTGCGAAGGTGGCTGCCCAAGAGCGTGCGAATGCCGCAGCCCAGGCATCCAAGGCCGCCGCTGCCGAAGAGGCTGCGCGTGCAGCCGATCTGGGTGAGCGTCGTCGCAAGGCAGAGGCCGAAGCCGCTGCTATTCGCTCGATGATGGCCGCTCCCAAGAAGGTCATGATTGCGCCCAAAAAGGTGGAAGAGCCCAAGCCGGCTGCTGACGCCAAGGCGGGCATGAAGGGCACGCTGCACAAACCCGCCAACGGGTCGGCAGTGGCCAAACCGGGCAAGCCGGCTCCCGGCGCAGCGACCACCGCTGCACCGGCTGGCAACGGCAAAGAGGTCAAGTCCGCCAAGCTGTCGAGCAGCTGGGCTGGGGATCCTGCCAAGAAGAAAGAATTGAAAACCCGGGGTGATACGTCTGCCGGTGCTGGCCGTTCCAGCAACTGGCGTGCGGGTCCCAAGGGACGCCGTGGCAATGACCGTGATCGTGATGACCGTGGCAACCAGCAGTCTGCACCGGTAGAAACACGCATCATCGAAGTGCATGTGCCTGAAACCATCACGGTGGCCGAACTGGCGCACAAGATGGCGATCAAGGCCTCTGAAGTGATCAAGGCGCTCATGAAAATGGGCCAGATGGTCACGATCAACCAGCCGCTGGACCAAGACACCGCCATGATCATGGTGGAAGAAATGGGCCACAAGGCCATTGTGGCTGCGCTGGATGATCCGGAAGCGTTTACCGATGACGAAGTGCAAGGCCAAGAGTCTGTCTCCTTGCCGCGCGCTCCTGTGGTGACCGTGATGGGTCACGTGGACCACGGTAAGACATCCTTGTTGGATTACATCCGCCGCGCCAAAGTGGCTGCGGGTGAAGCCGGTGGCATTACCCAGCACATCGGTGCGTATCACGTGGAAACTCCGCGCGGCATGGTGTCCTTCCTGGATACCCCCGGTCACGAGGCCTTTACGGCCATGCGTGCCCGTGGTGCACAAGCGACTGACATTGTGATTTTGGTGGTGGCGGCCGATGACGGCGTGATGCCACAGACCAAAGAAGCGATCAAGCACGCCAAGGCGGCTGGCGTACCTTTGGTGGTGGCGATCACCAAGGCGGACAAGCCCGATGCCAATTTGGAGCGCGTCAAGCAAGAGCTGGTGGTGGAAGAGGTGGTGCCGGAAGAATACGGTGGCGATTCGCCATTCGTTCCGGTGTCGTCCAAAACCGGCATGGGCATTGATGACTTGCTAGAGCAGGTCTTGTTGCAAGCCGAAGTCTTGGAGTTGAAGGCTCCGGTGGACGCCATGGCCAAGGGTCTGGTGATCGAAGCCAAGCTGGACAAGGGCCGCGGCCCGGTTGCCACGGTATTGGTGCAGTCCGGCACTTTGAAGGCGGGCGATGTGGTGTTGGCAGGCCAGACCTATGGCCGCGTGCGTGCCATGCTGGACGAGAACGGCCACAAGATCGAAACCGCCGGTCCTTCCATTCCAGTGGAAATCCAGGGCTTGACCGAAGTGCCTCAAGCTGGTGACGAGTTCATGGTGTTGTCCGACGAACGCCGGGCACGCGAGATCTCGACCTACCGGGCCGGTAAGTTCCGCAACACCAAGTTGGCCAAGCAACAAGCTGCCAAGTTGGAAAACATGTTTGCAGACATTGGTGGTGGCGATGTCAAGATGCTGCCGATCATCGTCAAGGCCGACGTGCAAGGCTCGCAAGAAGCATTGGCGCAGTCCCTGCTCAAGCTGTCGACCGACGAGGTCAAGGTGCAGATGGTCTACTCAGCCGTGGGTGGTATCAGCGAATCTGACATCAACTTGGCGATTGCATCCAAGGCTATCGTGATTGGTTTCAACACCCGTGCCGATGCCGGTGCCCGCAAGTTGGCGGAAGGCAATGGCGTGGACATCCGTTACTACAACATCATTTACGACGCTGTGGATGAGTTGAAAGCAGCCATGTCCGGCATGTTGGCGCCCGAGAAGCGCGAGGAAGTGATCGGTACCGCCGAAATCCGCACCGTGTTCGTGGCATCCAAGATCGGTACCGTCGCGGGTTGTATGGTGACCAACGGTTATGTGACGCGCAGCGCCCATTTCCGTCTGTTGCGCGACAACGTCGTGATTTACACCGGCGAGTTGGACTCCTTGAAGCGTATGAAAGACGATGTGCGCGAGGTCAAAGAAGGCTTCGAGTGCGGTATCAAGCTCAAGAACTACAACGACATCAAGGAAAGCGATCAGCTCGAATTCTTTGAGATCAAAGAGATCGCCCGTACCCTGTAAGCGAGAGTCACTGCGTGCGTAAAAAGTCTTCTACCCCCAATCGGAGCTTTCAGGTGGCCGACCAGATCCAGCGTGATCTGGCGGAACTGATTGCTCGCGAATTGAAGGACCCACGGGTCGGCATGGTCACGATTCAAGGCGTGGAAGTGACGCCGGACTATGCCCATGCCAAGGTGTTTTTCAGCCTGTTGGTGGGCGATCCTGTGGGTACGGCTGAAGGCCTGAACCAGGCGGCGGGCTTTTTGCGCGCGGGCTTGTTCAAGCGCCTTCACATTCACACGGTGCCGACACTGCATTTCATTTTTGACCAGACCACCGAACGGGCTGCAGACATGAACGCTTTGATTGCCCGTGCCGTGTCGTCGCGCGCCAAAGAGGATTGACACCATGAATGCGCCGCGTGCACGGGTTGCAAGGCGCCCCGTTCACGGGGTGCTGTTGCTGGACAAGCCTTTGGGTTTGTCCAGTAATCAGGCTTTGCAAAAGGCCAAATGGTTGCTCAGGGCCGAGAAGGCAGGGCATACCGGCACTTTGGACCCTTTGGCGACGGGTGTCTTGCCCTTGTGTTTTGGTGCAGCGACGAAATTCAGCCAGATGCATCTGGATGCCGACAAGGCTTACGAGACAACCGTCCGCCTGGGTATCAAGACCAGCACCGCGGATGCCGAAGGTGACATCTTGCTTGAGCGCCCTGTGGCGTTCACCCAAGAGCAACTGGATGAAGTGCTGCTGCGGTTTACAGGCCCGATTGCGCAGGTCCCGCCGATGCACAGTGCCTTGAAGAAGGATGGCAAGGCCCTGTACGAGTATGCGCGGGCCGGTATCGAGATAGAGCGTGAGGCTCGCCATGTGGTGATTCATGGGCTGAAACAGCTTCCCGCCCTCGTGGAAAGTGCGGAGCCTGCTATCAAATTGGTAGTGGACTGCAGCAAGGGGACGTACATACGGACCCTGGGCGAGGACATTGGTGAAGCCTTGGGTTGCGGCGCGCATTTGAGCGCCTTGCGCCGCGTGCGGACGGGTGGATTTGACACCACGCACTGCATCACGCTGGAGGCTCTCGAGGCCATGACCGAAGCTGAGCGTATGGCCTGCCTGCTGCCGGTGGATGCCTTGCTGGCACAGCATGTCCCTGTCACATTGGACAGTGACAATGCTGCACGATTTTTGAGCGGAATGCGGCGGCGCGGGAGTTGGGCCGACGCAGAACAGGTCGCGGTGTACGCCGCTTCCCCCAAAGCCTTGTTGGGTACGGCGCAGGTCAAGGCCGGGGAGCTGATCCCGGTGCGGTTGTTGAGTCCGCTGGAAATCAGTGAATCCCTGGGGCAGCAAGCCGCCCTGGAAACAAGTTTGAAACAGAGTAGCGAAAACTGGGCCCCTGTGGCTTAAGCAAGAAAGTGAACCATGAGTAAACAAATCCGAAACATCGCCATCATTGCGCACGTTGACCACGGTAAAACCACCATGGTGGACCAGTTGCTGCGTCAGTCCGGCACCTTCGCCGAACACGAAAAAGTGGTCGACACCGTGATGGACAACAACGCCATCGAAAAAGAACGTGGCATCACGATTCTGGCCAAAAACTGCGCAGTGAGCTGGGAAGGCACCCACATCAACATCGTGGACACGCCCGGACACGCGGACTTCGGCGGTGAAGTGGAGCGCGCCTTGTCCATGGTTGACAGCGTGTTGTTGCTGATCGATGCGCAAGAAGGCCCCATGCCCCAGACCCGCTTCGTGACCAAGAAGGCCTTGGCCTTGGGTCTGAAGCCCATTGTGGTGGTCAACAAGGTGGACAAGCCCGGTGCGAACCCCGACAAGGTGGTGAACGCTGCGTTTGACTTGTTTGACAAGTTGGGTGCGACTGACGAGCAGTTGGACTTCCCTGTGGTGTACGCGTCCGGTATCAACGGCTGGTCGTCCCTTGAAGAAGGCGCTCCTGGTGAGCAGTGGGGCCCCGACATGTCGGCCCTGTTCAATACGATTCTGAAACACGTGCCACCGAACTCCGGTGATCCAGCGGCGCCTTTGCAGTTGCAAATTTCCGCACTGGACTTCTCCAGCTTCGTGGGCCGTATCGGTGTGGGGCGTATCAGCCAAGGCACGATCAAGCCCATGCAAGACGTGGTGGTCATGGAAGGTCCGGACGGCAAGGCTGTCAAAGGCCGTGTGAACCAGGTGTTGACCTTCCAAGGTCTGGACCGCATGCAGAGCCCCTTGGCGGGCCCTGGCGACATCGTGCTGATCAACGGTATTGAAGACATCGGTATCGGCGTGACAGTGACGGACCCTACCAACCCCCAGCCCCTGCCCATGCTGAAGGTGGACGAGCCTACCCTGACCATGAACTTCTGCGTGAACACCAGCCCCTTGGCCGGTCGTGAAGGCAAGTTTGTGACCAGCCGCCAGATCTGGGACCGCCTGCAAAAAGAACTGCAACACAACGTGGCGCTGCGCGTCAACGAAACCGACGAAGAAGGTGTGTTTGAAGTGCTGGGTCGCGGTGAGTTGCACCTGACCATCCTGCTGGAAAACATGCGCCGTGAAGGCTACGAAATGGCCGTAAGCAAGCCCCGCGTGATGTTCAAGGACATCAACGGCGAAAAGCACGAGCCTATCGAGTTGGTAACTGCCGACATTGAAGAGCAACACCAAGGCGGCGTGATGCAAGCCATGGGCGAGCGTAAGGGCGAGTTGATCAACATGGAACCGGACGGCCGTGGCCGTGTCCGTTTGGAATACCGCATTCCGGCCCGTGGCTTGATCGGCTTCTCCAACGAGTTCTTGAACTTGACCCGTGGTTCCGGCTTGATCTCCAACATCTTTGACAGCTACGAGCCGCACAAGGGTGACATCGGTGGCCGCAAGAACGGCGTACTGATCTCCATGGACGACGGTGAAATCTTCACTTATGCGCTGGGCAAGTTGGACGACCGCGGCCGCATGTTTGTGAAGGCGAACGACCCGGTGTACGAAGGCATGATTGTGGGTATCCACAACCGTGACAACGACTTGATCGTGAACGCCACCCGTACCAAACAGCTTACCAACTTCCGCGTGTCCGGCAAGGAAGATGCCATCAAGATCACGCCTCCGATTGAGCTGACCCTGGAATACGGCGTGGAATTTATTGAAGACGACGAGTTGGTCGAAATCACGCCCAAGTCCGTGCGTCTGCGCAAGCGTTTCCTGAAAGAGCACGAGCGTAAGCGCGCTTCCCGCGACTGATCCTGTTGCGTCGGACTTGTCCGGCGCATGGCAGGTAAGCCCAAACGGCCGCGGCCCAGTCTTGCTGGTTCCGCGGCGTTTTTGCGTCTGGGCTGCCTTTTCGAAACAAAAAGGGGAGGGTGATGAAGTTAAGCCATAACCGTGCCGTGCTTTTGATGATCATGGTGACCTTGATGTGGTCCACCGCGGGTGTTGTGACGCGGCACTTGGAATCAGCGCGCAGTTTCGAGGTGACCTTCTGGCGCGCATTCTTTACGGTGGCGTCATTGAGTTTTTTGCTGCCATGGGTGAGTGGCAAGGCCGTGTTTCGCAACACCTTGAGGGCGGGCCGCAGCTTTTGGCTCAGCGCAGTGTGTTGGAGCGTCATGTTCACCGCCTTTATGGTGGCCCTCACACTCACCACTGTGGGGAACGTGCTGGTGACCATGTCTATGGGGCCGCTCCTGACAGCGATCATTGCCCGAGTCTTCATCGGCCATACGATTCCAAAACGCACCTGGGTGGCCGTGTGGGTTGCGGGCGCAGGCATTGTGTACATGTATGCCTCGCAGCTCGGGAGCGTGTCCCTGGCCGGTACCTTGGTCGCCTTGTGTGTGCCGCTGGCAGGCGCCACCAATTGGACGGTGACCCAACATGCCCACGATCAAGGGCACGATGTGGACCTGATGCCGGCGGTGTGGGCAGGGGGCCTGATTTCATGCGTGGCAACCCTTCCTTTGGCCTTGCCGTTGCAAGCAACTGGGCATGATGTGCTGTTGCTCGGCTTTCTGGGCGTGTTTCAACTGGCGGTGCCATGTGTGCTGAGTGTGCGCTGTGCCCAGATTTTGAAGGCCCCTGAAATATCATTGCTGCAGTTGCTGGAGGTGATCTTCGGCATCCTGTTGGCGTGGTGGGGCGCAGGTGAAGAGCCGGGTGCTGCCGTGTTGACCGGAGGTGCACTGGTCATCGGTGCGCTGGTTGTCAATGAATGGATAGGATGGAGACAAAGAACATGACAGATTTTTCGCAGTGCGATGAGGTGTTGGCGGAGGTTCGCGTTGGCGTGGGCTTGGTTACTCTGAATCGGCCACGAGCCTTGAATGCATTGAGCTTGCCCATGGTGCGAGCGCTGACGGCGGCCTTGAAGCGCTGGAGCGACGACCCGTTGGTGCATGCGGTGGCTATACGCGGTATGGGCAAAGAGGGGCCATTTGGTGCATTTTGTGCTGGTGGGGATATCCGTTTTTTCCACACCGCTGCTTTGTCCGGTGATCCTGCGCTTGAAGATTTTTTCACCGAAGAGTACGCGCTGAACCACTTGATTCACACCTATCCCAAGCCCTATATCGCTTTTATGGACGGAATCGTGATGGGCGGCGGCATGGGGGTGAGCCAAGGTGCTTCGCACCGTATCGTGACGGGGCGGACCAAGATGGCGATGCCGGAAACAGGTATTGGCCTCTTCCCCGATGTCGGTGGGGGCTACTTTTTAAGCCGGTGCCTGGGGCGTGTGGGTGAATGGTTGGCACTGACGGGCGAGCTGCTGGACGGCGAGGGCGCAGCTGCTGCCGGCCTCGCCGACGTGATGATGGAGCCTGCATCATTACCCTCCGCATGGGATGCACTGTCGCAGATCGACTGGCAGTCACCGGCCTCACTGGGCGAATGGGTTGCTACGTTTTCTATAGCTGCAGGCGCAGGTTCTATAAGCGCCAGGCCCCTGATTGATGCTATTTTTGCAGGTGAGGATGTGTCGGCCATCGTTCAAGCTCTGGAGTCAGACGGCTCAGAGTGGGCGCAGGCGACTCTTGCCACCCTGCACAAGCGCTCGCCATTGATGCTGCATGTGGTGCTGGAACAGATCCGCCGTGGGCGCGACATGTTGCTGGCCGACGAGCTGCGGATGGAGCGTGACATGGTCCGCCACTGCTTTACGACCCGCCATCTGGCGCGTAGCGGCGCAAGCAGTGAAACAGTGGAGGGCATTCGCGCCTTGGCGGTTGACAAAGACCACCACCCACGCTGGTCACCTGCTGCTATTCAAGACGTAACACCGGAGATGGTCGCGCCGTTTTTTGAGAGCCCTTGGCCTGCTGAGGCTCATCCCTTGCGCCATCTGGCGTGATGTTTTGAGGCTTTCGTCGGCAAGCCAGACCGGTGGCAGAGCGACCGGTCTGGCCCCAGCTAGTGGTTAAAGCCTAGCGGTTGCGGTCTTTCATCGCGCGTTCCACTTCCCGCTTGCCCTCGCGGTCTTTGATGGTGTCGCGCTTGTCGTGCTCAGCTTTGCCCTTGGCCAGCGCGATATCGCATTTGACTTTGCCGCTTTTCCAGTGCAAGTTGATGGGTACAAGGGTGTAGCCTTTTTGCTCCACCTTGCCCGTTAGTCGCTTGATCTCTTCTTTGTGCAGCAGCAACTTCTTGGTGCGAACCTTGTCCGGGCTTACGTGGCTTGAGGCCGTGTGCAAAGGGTTGATCTGCAACCCGATGATGAACATTTCGCCGTCCCGAATCACCACGTATCCGTCGGTGAGTTGCACTTTGCCCTCGCGCAGGGACTTCACTTCCCAACCTTCCAGTACCAGTCCTGCCTCAAACCTCTCTTCAAAGAAATAGTTGAAAGCGGCTTTTTTGTTGTCAGCGATGCGCGATTGAGTTTCGGGTTTCTTGGCCATGAGGTGCAAATGGGGATAACGGGCAGGTTTGAAAGAGACGCATATGGGCTTGTCTACAATCCCGCGCAACCTCGCATTCTATGAAAACCGTTCACAAGTCCGTCCTTATTTGGTACAGCCCCGCAGAAATGTATGCTTTGGTGACTGATGTCGCTCAGTACCCACGCTTTTTGCCATGGTGTGACCATGCCCAAGTCTTAAGCCAAGAGGAGGGCGGAATGACGGCGGAGGTGGGTATTTCGTTCAGCGGAATCCGTCAGACTTTTGTCACCCAGAATAATCACACGCCCAATGAGCGAGTGGGCATGCAGTTGGTGAAAGGCCCCTTTTCCAAATTGGAGGGGGAGTGGGTATTCGCCCCCGTGGGGGATGGAAGCCAGCGTGCCTGCAGGGTGAGCCTGGTGCTGAATTATGGTTTTGATAGTGGAACCCTGGCCAAGCTGGTAGGGCCGGTGTTTGACAAAATCGCGGCCAACCTGGTCGATGCGTTTGTCAAGCGTGCGCAGGATGTCTATGGTGAATGATTCACCTGAAATCGTGGTCGATCAGATCGAGGTGATGGTGGCCTTTGCCGTAGCGCCAAGACAGGTCGCAGAAATCAGAGTCAAACTACCAATCGGCGCAACAGCCGCACGCGCTGTTGCTGCAAGCGGCTTGCTCGCTAATGTTCCCGATGCGCAAGTCGACACACTGGTTTTGGCGATTTGGGGAAAGAAAATTGCGCCTACGCATGTGCTGAGACAGGATGACCGTCTGGAGCTGCTATCCCCCTTAAGGGTCGACCCCAAGGTTGCCCGACGAGAGCGGTTTGCTCGGCAGGGATCCAAATCGGCAGGTCTGTTTGCCCAAGACAGGGGAGTGCGCCCCCCCCGCCGCTGAAAGCCACTCGCGCTATTTGCAATCCGCGTCAATCACGCCTTGGATTCGCTGAATCTCATTGGCGCGAGCCGCATCATCCAAAAATTCACGTTCGCCAGTTGAATTGGCGCGTGCCAGCCGAATTCCAGATTCAAATGTAGTTTTGGCTTGGCGCGCAAGTTTGCAGTTGTCCGCTTTCGCTTTGGCCACTTTTTCAGCCTCGGCTTTCTTTTGGGCCGCCTCTGCAGCTTCGGCTTGTTTCTTCTTTGCGTCCAGCGCTTTGTCTACGCCTGCGTCCTTGGCGGATGGTGCTGCAGCACCATCCGCTTTGCTTCCTTCTGGGGTGGCTTGTACGTTGGAGTCTGAGGCAGGCGTTTTCGCGCCGGCCGGTCGTTTCAAGATGTTTTTTTCAGGCACTTCAGACCCCGGAGCCCGATCGCTGAAAATTTTTCTGCCATCTTTGTCCAGCCATTGCCACTGTGCTATGGCCATCGAGGCTGCGAGTGCCAAGGGGAGCGCAACAAGAAATTTAGGGAAATGCATGGGGCCAGTTTAGCGTTTCTCGCGGAAAGAAGCTGTCTTGTCACGGGTACAATCCGACTTTTGGAGCTTTGACATGCGCCTTCTCGGCAAAGCGCTGACCTTCGACGATGTGTTGTTGGTTCCAGCGTTCTCCCAAGTCCTTCCTAAGGACACCAGCCTCGCCACCCGTTTCTCCCGCAACATCGCACTGAACCTGCCACTGGTATCTGCTGCGATGGACACCGTCACCGAGGCGCGTCTTGCGATTGCAATCGCCCAAGAGGGCGGCATGGGCATCGTGCACAAAAACCTGACGGCCGCTGAGCAGGCTGCGCAAGTGTCCAAGGTCAAGCGCTACGAGTCCGGTCTGTTGCGTGACCCAGTGGTGATTACCCCAGATACAACAGTTCGCCAAGTCATCGCCCTCTCTGAGCAGCTCGGAGTTTCCGGCTTCCCGGTATGTGATGGCGGCAAAGTCGTGGGTATCGTGACTGGCCGTGACCTTCGCTTCGAGACCCGCTATGACCAGCCAGTGCGCGAAATCATGACGCCTCGTGAGCGCTTGATCACCGTGCCTGACGGTACAACGCCTGAGGCCGCCAAGGCCCTGTTGAACAAACATAAGCTGGAGCGTCTGCTGGTGGTCAATGAAGCCTTTGAGCTCAAAGGCTTGATCACTGTGAAAGACATCACCAAGCAACTCAATTTCCCCAATGCTGCTCGTGATGTGACCGGCCGCTTGCGGGTCGGTGCAGCAGTGGGCGTCGGTGAAGGTACTGAGGCCCGTGTGGAGGCTTTGGTTCAGGCGGGTGTCGACGCAATCGTTGTCGATACGGCGCACGGTCACAGCAAAGGTGTGATTGACCGTGTGCGTTGGGTGAAGCAAAACTTCCCGCAGGTGGATGTAGTGGGCGGCAATATTGCCACCGGCGCAGCTGCGCTGGCGCTGGTGGAGGCGGGTGCCGACGCCGTCAAGGTGGGTATCGGACCCGGTTCTATTTGCACCACACGTATTGTGGCCGGTGTGGGTGTGCCCCAGATCATGGCGGTCGACAGCGTGGCCACTGCCTTGCGCGGCACAGGTGTTCCTCTGATTGCTGATGGCGGTATTCGTTACAGCGGTGACATCGCCAAGGCCATTGCCGCTGGCGCTGGAACCGTCATGATGGGCGGGATGTTTGCGGGTACCGAAGAGGCTCCGGGTGAAGTGATCTTGTACCAAGGTCGCAGCTACAAGAGCTACCGCGGAATGGGCAGTATTGGCGCGATGCAGCAAGGCAGCGCGGATCGCTATTTCCAGGAGTCCAGTACCGGAAACCCTAACGCGGACAAGCTGGTACCCGAAGGTATCGAAGGCCGCGTACCTTACAAAGGATCCATGGTGGCGATCGTGTTTCAGATGGCCGGTGGTATTCGCGCCAGCATGGGATATTGCGGATGCGCAACGATTGCAGAAATGCAAGACAAAGCCGAGTTCGTCGAAATCACCACTGCGGGCATTCGTGAGAGCCACGTCCATGACGTGCAAATCACCAAAGAAGCACCGAATTACCGAGCCGATTGAACGTTAGCCGCCCATGCATCAAAAGATTCTGATTCTTGACTTCGGATCGCAAGTCACCCAGCTCATTGCTCGCCGAGTGCGCGATGCACACGTGTTCTGTGAAGTGCATCCTTGTGATGTCTCTGATGAGTGGGTGCAAGCCTACGCTGCAGATGGCAACTTGAAGGGCATCATCTTGTCTGGTAGCCACGCCAGCGTCTATGAAGACGAGACGGACAAAGCCCCTGACGCCATTTTTAGCCTAGGAGTTCCCATATTGGGCATTTGTTACGGCATGCAAACCATGGCGCAACAACTCGGTGGCAAAGTGGAAGCAGGGCGCACGCGGGAGTTTGGATCTGCGCAGGTGCGTGCCCATGGTCACACCCAATTGCTGGATGGCTTGGAGGATCTTCGTACAGAAGAGGGGCACGGCATCCTGGATGTGTGGATGAGCCACGGGGATAAAGTGACGGAATTGCCCCCTGGCTTTTCCCTGATGGCCTCGAACGCAGCCTGCCCAATCGCGGGTATGGCGGACGAAGCGCGTCGCTTTTACGCGGTTCAGTTCCACCCCGAGGTGACCCACACCAAAAAGGGCCAAGAGCTGCTTGAGCGATTCGTTTTGCAAATCTGCGACACCAAGCCTGATTGGATCATGGGTGACTACATTGCCGAGGCGGTGCAAAAAATCCGTGAGCAGGTGGGTGATGAGGAGGTGATCCTCGGTTTGAGCGGAGGGGTCGACTCCTCCGTGGCAGCCGCACTGATCCATCGTGCGATTGGTGACCAACTGACCTGTGTGTTTGTCGACCACGGCCTGCTTCGCCTCAATGAAGGTGACATGGTCATGGACATGTTCGTTGGGAAACTGCATGCCAAGGTCATTCGGGTGGATGCTTCCGAGCAGTTTTTGGGCCATTTGGCAGGGGTCAGCGATCCCGAAGCCAAGCGCAAGATTATTGGCCGTGAGTTTGTGGAAGTCTTCAAAGCCGAGGCCGCCAAGTTGACCGCGTCTGGTGCTTCGAAGGCGGGCGCCAAATGGCTCGCGCAAGGCACCATTTATCCAGACGTGATCGAGTCCGGTGGCGCAAAGAGCAAGAAGGCCGTCACCATCAAGAGCCATCACAATGTGGGTGGACTGCCTGAGCAACTGGGGCTCAAGCTTTTGGAGCCTTTGCGGGAGTTGTTCAAGGATGAGGTTCGTGAGCTGGGCGTCGCGCTCGGGTTGCCAGCGGACATGGTGTACCGCCATCCTTTCCCGGGACCCGGTCTCGGAGTTCGTATTTTGGGTGCGGTGAACAAAGAGTTCGCAGACCTTTTGCGGCGTGCCGATGCGATTTTCATCGAGGAGCTACGCAACACGCCGTATACCGGGGACAGTTTGGCTGGCGCCAATCCGCGCAAGCCACCCAAAACTTGGTACGACGCCGTGTCTCAAGCGTTTACCGTGTTTTTGCCTGTCAAAAGCGTGGGCGTGATGGGGGATGGCCGGACATACGATTACGTCGTTGCACTCCGTGCGGTGCAAACCAGCGATTTCATGACCGCAGACTGGGCTGAGCTGCCTTACAGCTTGCTCAAGACAGTTTCTGGCCGGATCATCAACGAAGTGCGCGGTATCAACCGAGTGACCTACGATGTCAGCAGTAAACCCCCTGCAACTATTGAGTGGGAATAGCTTGATTAGCTAGATCTGAGTGAGGCGCAAAAAGCTGAGGTAACGCTCCCGTTGCCTCAGCTTTTTTACTTTTTGAGCTATGGCGGCGTCAAATCTTCATTCAATGGTTCACCATTATTCTTTGCTTGATGCACAATGTTTGTATGAGTACTGGCAACTTGTTGGAACAGACCGTGGACACAGACGCCTTGCAGTTTTTAGACGATGAGGTGGCGGGAGACAGTGGCAAGCCGCTTGTTTGGCGCCTGCTGGTTGTCGACGACGAACCTGATGTGCACAGAGCAACAACCTTTGCGCTGGCGGGTATCGAGATATTGGGACGTCAGTTGGAGTTTTTGCATGCCTACTCAGCAGCGGAAGCGGCCAGTATTCTTGCCACACAGTCTGATGTGGCGATTGTTTTGCTCGACGTGGTGATGGAAAGGGAGGACGCTGGTCTAGCCCTTGTCAAGACGATTCGCACCGAGCTTAACCTGACGGACCTTCGCATTATTCTGAGAACAGGACAGCCTGGTTATGCTCCCGAAATCGAAACGATTCACGACTACGACATCAACGACTACAAGACGAAGTCGGAATTAACTCGTACCAAGTTGTATGCGACAGTAACTGCTGCACTGCGCGCATACGAACAAATCCGCAAACTAGATGAAATGGCTTTTTACGATCGCCTTTCCTGTTTGCCAAACCGTAACAAGTTTATTGACCTCAGCGAAGCTCGACTCGCTTGTGCTGCTAGTTGTAACGAGATCATCGCGATATTGGATATCGATGATTTTTCGGAGATCAATGATGCTCTTGGCCATCAGCAGGGTGACAGGTTACTTCAGTCCGTTGCGGATCGCCTCAAATTTGAGCTGGGCCCCGACGCTGTTTTGGCGAGAATCGGCAGTGATACTTTCGGGCTGATGGGGCCTCATGACCTCGTCGATCCGATCAGAATTCTTGCACTTTTCCGCCGTCCTTTTGTAGTTCAAGATGACGCCATGGTCGTCACTGCGACCATGGGGTTGACGAGCCTGATGAGTGGAAGTACCTCCGGCAGGGATGCCTTGAAGGATGCAAACATAGCCCTCAAGCGTGCCAAGAAAAGTCGTCGCGGGGGATTTGTTATGTTCTCCGCCGAGATGGGCTCAGACATTCGCGAGCGGGTTCGGTTATTGCAAAGCCTGCGGAGCGCTGTGGAGAGCGAACGGCTTTTTATCGTTTACCAGCCTCAGGTCGATCTGATGACCAACGAAGTAATCGGTTTAGAGGCGCTTATTCGTTGGCGCAATGAGGATGGAACCTTTGTTCCCCCCGATCGATTTATTCCCCTTGCGGAAGCCTCCGGGATGATCATTGCCATCGGGGACTGGGTGTTGAGGATGGCATGCCATGAGTTGGTGAGGCTGGAGGGGCAGGGCGCGAAAGACATCCGAATGTCTGTCAACGTATCCCAGATTCAATTTCGGAATCCTGATTTCATAGACAAGCTCAAGTCAGCCCTTGCGGACACGTCTATTCGACCCCAGTGCTTGGAGCTTGAGATTACCGAATCCGTTGCAATGGAAGATGCGGATTTCATGCTGGAGACGCTGCACAGTGTGCGTGAACTGGGGATCTCGATTGCTATTGATGATTTTGGAACCGGATATTCATCACTGAGTCAGTTGCGACAGTTGCCGATCGACCGATTGAAGATCGACAGGGCTTTTGTTTCGGAATTGAGTGACGATGTGATGGGAGGCCACATTGCGTCGATGGTGATTGAGTTGGGCCGGAACCTCCAGCTGAAAGTGATTGCTGAAGGAATCGAGTCGGAAGCGCAAGCGGAGCGCTTAAGCCAGCTAGGCTGCCACGAAGGTCAAGGATATCTATATGCGAAGCCCATGACCTCGGTCTTGCTCAAGGACTGGCTCAGGGAGCGTGGGGCGATTGTTGGAGCCTGATGATTTTTTTATGACACAGGCCTTGAAAGAGGCCATGTTGGCAGAGGCTGCTGGAGAGGTTCCTGTTGGTGCAGTGGTCGTCAGTAATGGTCAGGTGATTGGCCGCGGGCGGAACAGAACCAGAGAGCTTAATGACCCGAGTGCTCACGCAGAGATACTCGCATTACGAGAAGCGTCCAGGGCCGTTGGCAGTCACAGATTAAAAGGCGCTGAGCTTTTTGTGACCCTGGAGCCTTGCACCATGTGTAGCGGTGCTATCTTTCACAGTCGCCTCGCTCGCGTGGTTTTTGGTGCGCCAGACCCGAAGACAGGAACCGCGGGCTCTGTTCTCGATCTTTTCAGCGAGCGTCGACTGAACCATCACACATTGATATCCGGTGGTGTTCTCAGAGAAGAGTGTCAGCAAATACTGCAGTCCTTTTTTGTATTGGCGCGCAAGAGAAACCGTGATGAACAAATGTCGCTTCGGGAAGATGCATTGCGACTGAATCTGAACGCATTACCTCAGCTTGCGGATCCAACTTTTAAAAGTAGCTATTTTTATACCCATGAGGGTTATCGAATTCGTTATCTGGATTCGAACACCGTAGATCCGATACACACCCTGCTTTGTATTCATGAGTTGGGCTTTTGGTCTTTCCAGATGTGGACTTTGATGAGTCGCATGGTCCCTCATGGTGTGCGCATCATTGCGCCTGACTTGATTGGCCACGGCTTGAGTGATAGGCCGAAGAAAAGTCATTGGCACTCGGTGAGCGCACATGTGAGCTCGTTGCGTGCGTTGACCAAACATTTGGACGCCCAGCCAACCTACGTGGTAGCCATAGGTAACGCCCAGGCGATTGGAGTCGAACTTTGTTCTGTTTTAAAATTGCAAGCCCGGTCTGTATTACTGATTGATAGATGCGAGCTTCCCGCAGTAAAGAGTCAAGCGAAAAAGCCTTGCCACCCAATCGCTGGGCCCATTGGTGGTTTGTCGAGAAAACACTTAATTGACCTGGTTGGTTTCCCACCTGATGTGGTCGAAGCGTTGGTCGCGCAATTCCCTGACAAAGGCCATGCTGCCGTACTGGAAGCCTTAAAGAATCCCGATTTATCGCCAGGATACGCGCTTGAATCCCCGAATTTTCGTCCAATTGTGCTGGACGAAAACCATCTCCATTTCATTGAGCGTGAGCTGTTGATCAAATGAGTCTCGTAAAAAAAGTCATCTATCTGTATTCCCCCTCGGGCGCTGTTCGCGACCGTCCTGCCTTCAAGAGAGGTGTGCGCCGCCTTACGGCCTTGGGATATGAGGTGGAGGTCGACCAAGACGCCCTGACGCGTTTTGAGCGTTTTGCAGGGGATGATGCGACTCGAATCCGTGCGGTAGAGCGTGCCGCGGCCAGCGGGGCAGATGTCGCCCTGATCACAAGAGGCGGTTACGGCATCACAAGGGTCCTGGATCAGCTACCTTTTGCCACCATTGCTTCCGCGATTGAAAATGGAACCCAATTTGTGGGAATCAGTGATTTCACGGCTTTGCAGCTGGCTCTTTTCGCGCATTCAGGGACTTCTACCTGGGCGGGGCCGGCCCTATGTGAGGGGTTTGGTGTGGGAGGTGTCAGTGGTGAAATGCCAGACGATATTATGGAAGACTGCTTTGCTGACCTGATTGCAGGGCAAGGGGAGGGCGCTGGCTGGCGACAGGATCGCAATGGTCATATTGCAGAGACCGACCTACTCATTGAAGACGCTACCCTGTGGGGGGGGAATTTAGCGGTACTTACGTCGCTACTAGGTACGCCCTACTTTCCTGATATTCGCCAAGGAGTTTTGTTTCTGGAAGACGTTGGAGAGCACCCGTACCGTATCGAGAGAATGCTGACCCAATTATTGAGAAGTGGTGTTTTGGCTCGTCAACGAGCGTTGGTTCTAGGGCAGTTTAGCGCTTATAAACTCACATCGCACGATAGTGGTTTCGGATTGCCAAAAGTAATTGGCTGGTTGCGCAATCAGCTCGACATACCTGTTTTTACAAATTTACCGTACGGCCATGTACCAACCAAAGTACTTTTGCCCTTCGGCCTGAAAGTTGATCTAACGGCATGCGGCAAAGATGTGCTCTTGTATTGGGGGCACCATTAGTGCCTAAGACGGCCGGACTGAAAATTTATTGGTGAGGTTTTGGGGTACCAGTCCCACAAACATTGTGCTGATTTGATGGAGCTTTTCTTTCGCGACGGCCTCTCCACGGAGAGAGGCGACTGCCGCCATGACATCGCCACGCAAGTACCAAAGATCGTCTATATCACTCGCATAGGTAACGCGCAGTTGAACCAAAGGAAAGCGTTTTTCGGCAACATCGCCCAAGGCTGCAAGCATCGCTAAACGAATTTCCTGCAACGTTGTCACTGAAACACTCTTAGAAGGGGCCGTAAGACCTTGCAATAGAGAGCCCACGCGACCTACGACATTTTCTGCAATCCAACTCATGTATATTTTCCTTGCTTTTGTGCGAACATAAAGGGAACAGGGGTACGCTGCAATAGGGGTTTTTTGAGTTGTTTCAGTTATGCAACATCATCATGTGGGCTTAACAGGCGCGTAACTATGTTGATGGTTTGAATCAGTCAAACTTTGATTGAGGTTTTCATCTTTTAATTGTTCTTTATTTAAGTGAAGTGAGCCCTTTGGGAATACTACAGATGGGAATTCAATCAACCGTTGTCTTCACGGATCTTCATGGGAGTACCGCTGCCTTCGGGGCCTTGGGGAATGCGCAGGCGACTGTTGTGATCACCCAAATTCTTGATCAAATTGCAGCGTTAGTGCAATCGCATCAGGGGCAGCTTGTAAAGAAACTCGGCGACGGAGTGATGGCTGTGTTTGGACAGCCCAGCAAGGCGTTGGACTTCGCAGTTCAAGTGCAGAGAGTCCATAGTCGACATCTACAGAGCTTTGAATCGCTTGTGAGTTTGCCCATCAAGATTGGAATCGCGTTTGGTGATACCGAATTTACTGCGGGTGATTACTACGGTGATGCGGTCAACGTAGCGGCTCGTTTATGTGATTTAGCCGGCCCTAACCAAATTTGGGCAAGCAGAGCAAGTGTCGATGTGCAGACGATGAAACGCGGTGTTTCCTTTCGGGCGGTTGGCAATATTGCTATTCGGGGTCGTGCGGGGAATTGCGAAGTTCTGCAGGTGGAATGGAAAGAAGACGACCAATCTGATTTTTTAACGATGCAAGCACAAATCTTGGTCGGCGCAATGTCTGGGAAAGATGTTTTGGGCAAGCAAGTTGAGCTTTCATACGGGGAAAAGCACGTGACATTCCGCTCGTTTGAACTGCCGGCCCATATTGGCCGCGTGAAGAGTGCTGAGTTTGTGGTTGCGGACCCAAGGGTCTCTCGGATGCACGCGCGGCTGATTTGGCGCAACGGAGGCGTACTTGTCGAGGATTTAAGTACTTACGGAACATGGGTCCGTTTTGCCGATGATTTGTCTGGGGAAATCCTATTGCGCCGAGAAGAATGTGTTTTGCACGGTTCAGGTGAGCTGGGACTTGGCGCTTCGTTCGGAGACAGCAGTGCGCCGGTAGTGTTGTTTTCCGTGAGTTGATTGCGCTTTGTATATGTTAGTTAACATAATATACATCGTATGAAGTAAAGAGGCAGATCCAAAACTGAGAGCAAGCTTTGGCTAGGCTTGCTTGCATCGACTCAGAACTCAATATGATGCACTACAGTCCCCGTGAATGAACAAGCTACCAAACGCCTTTGGGACGAAGCGCCCTCACGAAGGCGCCGATAATTTCCATGGACTCTTCTTTTTTTGCTTGTCGCGCAAAGTCCATGGCAGTCAATCCTTTGCTGTTTTTTAGGCTGGGATCTGCACCAGCCTCAAGCAATAGCTTCACCGTAGCGCTGTTGCCGTACATTGCCGCCATCATCAAGGGCGTAGAGTCATTCGGGGATGCTGCATCAATATAGGCGAAGTTCTCCAACAGCAGCCGCACCACAGCGATATGCGCGTTAGTCGCCGCGTAGTGCAAGGGACTCCAGCCCGTTTTGTTAACGTCTGCGTCTTTGGCAATCAATGCAGCGCACAAATCCACATCCCCCGCGAAAGCTGCCAACATCAAGGGGCTCTCATCCTCTGGCGATCGGACTTCAACACGAAGACTGGGTTGTTCTAAAAGTAGCTTCGTGGCCTTATTTGCCGACAACTTAATGGCCAACAGTAGCGCGGGTAAGCCCTTGGGATTCACTGTGTTGGGGTCAAAGCCGCGACTCAAGAGACTTTGAATGACCAGGGGGTTGTCAGTCTCGATGGCTTTAAAGAAATCCTCATACGATCCCGAATGAGCACCACCGCACCAAAGAGACAAGGCGCCCAAAACCAAGAAGAGACGTCTTTTAGGGCGATTGCGCATGGTTACACCTTGAACAAAACATCGAAATTGGCGCTTGTCTGCACCGCAATTTCGTCAACGGTCACGTTCTTCACGCGGGCCAATTCTTGGGCAACATGAGGAACGTAGGATGGATTGTTGAGCTTGCCACGGTATGGCACCGGTGCAAGGTATGGGCTATCGGTCTCAATCAATAAACGATCGAGTGGCACCATGGCTGCGACATCCCTGATACTTTGAGCAGATTTAAAGGTAATGATTCCAGAAAATGAAATGTAGAAGCCCAAATCAAGTGCTTGGCGCGCGACATCCACGTCTTCCGTAAAGCAGTGGAAAACACCCCCCGCACTGCTTTGATCACCGCACTCCCCTGCTTCCTTAAGAATTGCCAAGGTATCGTCCGAAGCGCTTCGTGTGTGAATTACCAGTGGCTTGTTCAATTTTCGGGCAGCCTCGATATGCACACGGAAGCGCTCTCTTTGCCACTCCATATCAGAGATGCTTCTTGATCCGAGGCGGTAGTAGTCCAGGCCTGTTTCACCGATTGCCATGACTTTGGGTAGGCTGCCCCATTGCAAGAGACGCTCAAGATCTGGCTCTTGCACTCCTTCATTGTCTGGATGTACCCCAACCGTCGCCCAAATATGAGGCTGAGCCACTGCAAACTCATGAACGATAGGAAACTCTTCAAGCGTCGTGCAGATGCACAGGGCGCGAGTTACCTGCGCTGTTTTCATCGCATCAGAAATATCTGGCCATTGGGATGCGAGTTCGGGAAACGTAAGATGGCAGTGGGAATCAGTAAACATGCAAAGTCCGCAAGAAACTCGCGGCCGTCCTCGACACTACATCTGACGCCCTCCGAGTCGTGAGTTTTAAACCGTTTGAGTAGGGCGCTCAGAGGCCATATGCGCCCCCAAAATCTCTTCTATTTTCAACTTGAGTGCCCGTGACTTCTCGTCTTTGGGAAACAAAATACCCACCCCTTGGGTTCTCCCGCCAGCAGCTTTGGCGGGTGTAACCCAGGCAACTTTCCCTGCTACGGGGTAGCGCTGCATGTCTTCGGGCAACGAGAGCAGCACATAGACATCATCACCCAAGCTGTAATCGCGCGTTGTAGGTATGAATACGCCGCCCTCGGTAAACATGGGTATATAGGCAGCGTAAAGCGCAGCTTTCTCTTTGATCGAAAGCTGGATAACGCTGGGCCTTGCACTAGCGGTAGGGGTACTGGTCATGGTCTCTTGGGTTCCCCAGAGTTTAGGACGGTTTGCGCTTTGGATACAAGCGACTCGGTCAATAGGCCGGCGTTGAAAGGATGATCAATTGTCTTCATCGACTGTGACAACTCCTTGGACCATGCAGACAAAGAAAACATGGGCGCTCGTACGTCCTGCAGAGCTTGACGTGGAAAAAAGCGGGGATCTGCGCCTGTAGAAACCACCATAAGATCGTGGCAAACCTTCTGAATCGCGTCGATCTGAGAGGCCGCGCTCCAATCTTTGAATATGCTCACATCGCCCATGCGCAAAGCATGGGGGATGGCGGACCACCGATTGAGTGCGCCTTCTGTTTGCGCCAGTGTCAAGGCGAACTCAGGTCTGCCACCGGATGCCTTGAGCGCCAGATTCATCTGCTCAGCAGTGACTGCTTGACCAGCCAACCAACTCTCGGCTTCTTGAAGAGGCGGCCATTGCAATGTGTGAGAAATACATCGACTGCGGATGGTGGGTAGCAACTGGTGTGCAGATTCAGTGGCAAGGACAAACCGCACATCACCCGGAGGTTCCTCCAGGGTCTTGAGCAAAGCGTTCGCGGTAATGTGATTCATCTGCTCCGCAGGGAACACCACAACCACCTTGCCTCGCCCTCTTGCACTGGTGCGTTGCGAGAACTCCACTGCATCGCGCATGGCATCGACTCTGATTTCTTTGCTCGGCTTGCGCTTTTTGTCATCGACCTCGGCTTGGGCCTTTTCACTCAACGGCCACCCGAGCTCGATCATGGTGGTTTCGGGCATCAGCATGCACAAATCCGCATGCGTTCGCACCTCGATAGCATGGCAACTGCCGCAGGTGCCGCACGCCCCTGCCCGGCTCGGTGCTTCGCAAAGCCAGGCACGCGCAAGCTCCATAGCCAGGGCGTACTGCCCCAGTCCGGACGGACCTTGCAAAAGCCAAGCGTGACCGTTTTGGCTCAATAACGCGCTTCGCTGGCGCTCAATCCATGGTGCAAGGTTCATGCTCTCAGCAGTCCTCGCGTCACAAGTGCTGCCAATACATCAGAGCGCACGGCAGCCATTGTTTGATCAGCATTGATCCTGGCAAAACGTGTAGGGTCCTCTTGTGCCCGCCGTTCGTAGGCCTCTGCCACTTTTTCAAAGAACGCCTGAGGTTGAGATTCAAATTTATCCGGGATCCGCGCAGCCGTCAGCCGCTGGGCCGCTACGGCGGCCGGCAAATCGAACCAAATAGTCAACAGCGGCTTTATGGGTTGCGGCGAAGTAGCGTCGTTCTTCGCAACCGGCGGAGTTTGCACCCAAGCCTCAAGGGTCTCCAAGGTGCTCCAAGCGCAACCTCTGCCCCCGCCCTGATAGGCAAAGCTAGCATCAGAAAAACGGTCACACAAAACCACATCGCCACGCGCTAATGCGGGCCAAATCACCTGTTTTAAGTGATCGCGCCTCGCGGCAAACACAATCAGCGCTTCAGTCATCGCGTCCATCGGGTCATTCAAGACCAACCCCCGCAGCTGCTCAGCCAACGGTGTGCCACCGGGTTCCCGCGTCAAGGTGACTCTGGCGCCCGAGGCTTCGAACGCTAGCCGGACAGCATCGATATGGGTCGATTTGCCCGCTCCATCGATGCCCTCAAAACTTATAAACAGTCCCTGCATAACTTCTGGCTCAGCGCCCTCTTTGGTACTTGTCAACCGCCCTATTGTGCTCGTCCAAAGATTCGCTGAAATAGCTGCCTCCATCTCCTCTGGCCACAAAATACAGTGCCTTGGAAGACACCGGTTGAATCGCGGCAATGAGTGCAGATTTCCCCGGTAAAGAAATCGGGGTAGGAGGCAGACCATTGCGGGTGTAGGTGTTGTAAGGGGTATCAGCCAGCAAATCGGAGCGTCGCAAATTACCGTCGAAACGTTCGCCCAAGCCATAAATCACCGTCGGATCGGTTTGCAAGCGCATTCCAATTTGCATCCGGTTGTGAAATACCGAGGAAATCAAGGCTTGGTCGGCCGTCTTGCCTGTTTCTTTTTCGATGATGCTGGCGAGAATCAAAGCCTGCTCAGGGGTTTGCAAACGCTGGTTGGCTCGGCGAATGCTCCACGCGGCTTCGAGTTGCTTGTCCATTGCTTTGAGGGCCTGTCCGAGCACATCCATGTCACTGCTGCCCTTGGCATAGGTATAGGTGTCAGGGAAAAAGCGCCCCTCCGGATGTTGCCCTGCCCTCCCCAAGGCTGCCATGATGGCGTCGTCAGACAAACCCCGGCTGTCTTGTTTGAGTGCGTCGGCTTTTGCCAATGCCTGTCTTGCTTGGCGAAATGTCCAGCCTTCCAGAATGGTGACGGACCTGAGCGCTTGGTCACCGCGTACAAACTTTTCCAGCAAAGTCTTGGGCGTGATACCTGCATTCAGCTCGTAACTGCCAGCGCGGATTTGGCGCGATTTGCCAGAGAGCCGGAACCATGCATAGAGTAGGTCTTCCGACACATGCACTCCCGAGCCTGCCACCTGATGTGCCACTTCACGCGCACTACTTCCGGCGTCTATATGAATATCGACCACTGTTGCTTCCAACTTCAGCGGTGACTGAACCCATACAAAGCCCGAAGCCACCAAAGCGACAACTGCCAAAACGACGGCAATGAAAAAGCGCACGGCCCTACTCTCTGTCTGGATGAAACGAAGAATGATAATTCAGGGTATGACAGCACTGAACGCATCCACACCATTCGCCCTGCCTGCCGGGGTGGCAAGATTGATACATTGGGGCGTGATCCGACTTCACGGCGCCGACGCTGCCAAATTCATTCATGGCCAACTGACGCAGGATTTCTCCTTGCTGGGCTCAGATCAAGCTCGCTTGGCAGCTTTTTGCAATGCCAAAGGCCGCATGCAGGCCAGCTTCGTCGGGTTTAAGGCATCAGATGGCGATATCTTTTTGCTTTGCAGCAAAGATCTGCTGGCCCCTACGCTCAAGCGTCTATCGATGTTTGTCATGCGCGCCAAGGTTCAGTTGAGTGACGTGTCGGACAGCTACGCCATCTGGGGACTCTCTGGAGACGCTACTAAAACCACAGCTGCGCCGCATGACCAGGCATGGTCCAAGGCTGACTTGGTGGACGGCATAGCGATCACCCTTTACCCCGCCGGCCCTACCAAGCGCCAACTCTGGGTGAGTGCGGTCCATGCACCTCAACCAGAGGGCGCGGAAATGAGTGTGCAGACGTGGCAATGGGGGGATGTCATCAGCGGCATCGCCACCGTGACACAGCCGGTTTATGAGGCATTTGTGCCGCAAATGTTGAACTACGAGTCTGTGGGCGGGGTCAACTTCAAAAAGGGCTGCTACCCGGGCCAAGAGGTGGTAGCTCGCAGTCAATTTCGAGGCACATTAAAGCGACGCACTTACCTCGCACACACCACTGCCGAACTGTCGCCAGGCCAAGACGTCTGCGTCGCTGAGGACACCGACAACGTCGTTGGCCAAGTCGTACAAGCTGCAGCTTGCCCTACCGGGGGTTATGACGCCTTGGTAGTGTTACAGACATCTCACCAAGACGCCGAACTGGCAGTTGTCGGGGGGAGGCTCACACTCCAACCGTTGCCTTACCCGTTGTTGGAAGACATTTGAGGCCTGTTTACCATCTGTTTATCGGGGTTGACGGGTTGCATGTGCCGCAAGGCAGCCCATAATAAGCATTGAACGACACCGCGCCCGAAGGACTACGACCGCTTATGTCTACACCGCTTAGCAAAGAAGAAGCTTTTGCCCGATTGGGTTCCATCACCCGTGAAATGCACGAAGCACTCTCGGTATTGGGCGCGAACCAACTCCACAACATCGTCGAAGAAATTCCGAACGCCCGTGATCGTTTGGCCTATGTGGGCAAGATGACCGAAGACGCGGCCAACAAGGTGTTGAACCTGGTCGAAGAAGCCAAGCCCGCCTGTGATGATTTGGCGAAACGCGGCGATGAACTGGGTGCTGCGCTCACGCGCTTGGCGCAGAGCGCTGACTACAGTGATGAGAAAGCCAAGGGCCTCTTAGTGACCTGCGGAAAGTTTGCCCACTCCACGGCGCAGTTTTCATCCAAGCAGGCCGAGGTCTTGAGTGACATCATGATGGCCCAGGATTTCCAGGATCTGTCGGGCCAGGTGATCAAGAAGGTGATCGACATCATCACCCGGACCGAAATGCAATTGGTCCAGCTCTTAATCGACAGTAGCCCGGAGGCTGTGGTGAGCACAAAGGCTGCTGCAACTGAAGGCACCGTGTCCGTCGACGACCATGTGCTCGAGGGGCCGCAAACTGCGGACAACGCACTCAAGCAAGATGATGTGGATGACTTGCTGGCCTCGTTGGGCTTTTAACTTAAGCCCGGCGACCGCTCTTCAGGGCCAGCGAATTTCCATCTCTTGGTGGGCAATGCCCGCCTCTTCGAATTCTGGCCCTACGGGCTCAAACCCTTCTTTTCGATAGAACCCGGAAGCGCTTGTTTGGGCGTGCAGCACGATGGCTCTATCCCCGCGCTGATTGGATGCGTTCATCAAGGCGCGCAGTACTTCTCGCGCCAAACCCTGGCCGCGCAAGGCCGAGTCTGTGGCCATGCGGCCGATGCGGCCGGTTCCGGGTGCGTGCACCAGAAGCCGTCCGCTGGAAACCACGCGCCCTAAACCATTGAATACGACCGCGTGTATCGCCGATTTATCGGCGTCGTCGTAGACCAGAGCGGGCGGTATCTTTTGTTCGTTCACAAACACGTTATGTCGCAAGGGCGCGATGCTTTCGCCCAGAGCCTGCCAAGTCCCTGTAATCGTCTCGATCATGGACGTGCCTGCTTCGAAATCCAAGAGAACCTTTCTTAGCGCTGTGGGCACTTGGCGTGATGTGCGGCTTTCGGGATCTGCGAACACATAAATCAGCTCAGCGCTGACGAGTAGCGCGCCGTTGTGAAACACCGCACCCGCATAACGCAGTGAGCTATTGCCGATGGACTCCAGCCGCAGCCCCACTTGCAGCAACTCGTCATACAGCGCCGGAGCGTGGTACTCCAAGGTGGCTTTTTTGACGAACAAATCACCCTCCAAAGACGCCATCGTGTCGGCATAGGGAAGCGCCAATTCACGCCAATAGGCACCCATGGCGGTGTCTAGGTACATCAAGTAGTGGGCGTTGAATACGATCTTTTGCATATCCACCTCCGACCATCGCACCCGCAGCAGGTGCAAGAACCTGAAGTCTTGGAGAGAAGAACTCATGATGTCAGCCTCAGGTAGTGGTGTGGAGTGCCGCGCGCAGTGCGCGGGCGGCATCGGCATGCGCGTGGGCAGCCTCCGGAATGGCGCGGCCCATTTTGATGAACTCGTGGACAACGCCCCGGTAGATTTCCAGATCCACCGGCACACCCGCCATGCGCAGGCGATCGGCATATTGCACCCCCTCGTCTACCAAGGGGTCGCATTCGGCAAGCCCTATCCATGCGGGCGCCGTACCGGCAAGATCGGCCTCCAGTCCGTCCGGGCGCACGCCGTCCAGCGGGGCAAAGCGCCAGTCATCCCGGTCTGCGGCCGTACGGATGTAGTGATCGAAAAAGTAAGTGATATTGGTCTCGTCGAGAACAAAGCCTTTAGCATAGCGGCGGTGTGACGGCGTGTTTTGGTGCCCGGCACAACCCGGATAAAAAAGCAACTGCAAGGCCAGAGGCAAGGCATGGTCCCGCGCTTCAATGGCGCACGCCGCGGACAAAGTGCCTCCGGCACTGTCCCCGCCAATGGCCATGCGCTGGCCATTCAACCCGCGCTCGGCACCATGGTGGGCAAGCCATTGCAGGGCATCCCAGCTGTCCTCATGCGCTGTCGGAAATTTGTACTCCGGGGCCAACCGGTAGTCGAGGGCGACCACGGCGCAACCCGCCAGATGGGCCAAGCGCCGGCAAAGACCGTCGTGGGTGGCGAGGCTCCCCACGGTAAAGCCACCTCCATGCAGATACAGCAGCACCGGCAAAGCCGTGTGATCCGGTGCGTAGTGGCGGGCAGGCATCGCATATCCATCGCGCGCCGGGATGGAAAAGTCTTCGACCCGCGCGAGCTTTTGGACCGGCAACTCCAGCACATTGGCCGCTGACGCATAAGCCGCTTTGGCTTGGGTCGCTGAGAGTGCATGCATCGGCACGTGCCCTGCCCGGGCAATACTGTCCACCACCTTCAGCGTGGCCGGAGTGAGCAAGGCACGCGGGTTGGCGTGGCGGTCAAAATGGGGACTCATGGAACGTAGGGAATTGGGTACATTGGAAACCTGTTCCATCCTACACGGTGACACCATGGCTTTGATTCAATACCTGACCCAGATCCAGTTTGAATGTGGCGCACTGCGCCTGCTGCGCAGCGAGTGCGAGCGCGTCGGCATCAGCCTCCCGTTGATCGTGACGGATGCGGGCGTCAAAGCCGCCGGCATCTTGCAGCTGGCCTTGAATGCCTTGGGGGACATGCCCGCAGCCGTTTTTGACCAGACCCCTTCCAACCCCACCGAAGCTGCAGTCCGGGCGGCCGCCGCGCTGTACCGGGCACAAGGCTGTGATGGTTTGATTGCGGTGGGCGGCGGCTCCGCCATTGACTGCGCCAAAGGCGTTGCCATCGCGGCAACCCATGACGGGCCGTTAACGCATTACGCCACCATCGAGGGCGGCTCTGCCCGCATCACCGACAAGGTCGCCCCCTTGATTGCGGTACCGACCACCAGCGGCACCGGCAGTGAAGTGGCGCGGGGTGCCATCCTCATTGTGGACGACCATCGCAAGCTCGGCTTTCACAGCTGGTATCTGGTGCCCAAGTCTGCCATCTGCGACCCGGAGCTGACTCTGGGCTTGCCTGCGCGTCTGACCGCTGCAACCGGCATGGACGCGGTGGCTCATTGCATGGAGACCTTCATGTCCGCTGCCTTTAATCCGCCGGCGGACGGCATCGCCCTCGATGGCCTGGAGCGGGCATGGGCCCATATCGAACGCGCTACTACCGATGGCACCAACATCGAGGCGCGCCGACAACTGATGAGTGCCAGCATGCAAGGCGCCATGGCGTTTCAAAAAGGTCTTGGTTGCGTGCATTCGCTCAGCCACAGTCTGGGCGGGGTGGATCCGCGCTTGCACCACGGCACCCTCAACGCCATGTTTTTGCCGGCGGTCATTGCCTTCAACGCAGAAGCTGACTCGGTGAAAGCAGACAAACGCCTGCAGCGCATGGCCCATGCCATGGGTTTGAACTCCGCCACTGATATCGGAGACGCTGTCCAAGACATGAACGCCCGACTAGGCCTGCCCTTAGGTCTCGCAGCCATGGGCGTCACCGAAGACTGGTTCGACAAAATCATCGCAGGCGCTATGGCAGACCACTGCCACAAGACCAATCCACGGTTGGCCAGTGAGGAGGACTACAGGGCCATGCTGGCCAAGGCGATGTAGGCCATCTTTATCCTCGTCAGCGCTATCCGGGGTCAGATAGCGCTATACACTGCGTAGCGCCTTTATCATCCGCGCTGCAGCGCCCCATTCCGCCGTCGCTATGCCCCAGGTAAAACAGAGAGCCACACAACGACTACCTTTTTTCCGCGGAAGCTATCCCCTGCTCTACTTCGCGATTCTGGTGATCATGGTCGCTGTGAGCCTGACGCGGTATCACTTGCTTATCAAAGACATTGTTGCCGAGGCCACGGAAGACCGGGCCATGCAACTGGAGCTGCTGGGTGCGTATGTTCCAGACAATCTGTTGCGCAAAAGCCTGGTCTCCCATGGCACCGAGATCCAAGACTTCCTGGACGAGGAGCTGGGCAGGCATCGTGGTGTGCAGTCCCTCCAATGGGAGTTTGACGGCCGCAGCTACACCAGTGACAGGCCCGGTATGCCGAGCACCCAAGTCCCCCGCTGGTTTGCCGAGCTCGCCACCCTTGCGCCCTTGCAGCAAGAGTTCGAGGCCCTCTCCCCCCAAGGCAGCAAGGCCCGCTTGACGGTCCGGATGCGAGGCGATACCACCCTGCAAAAGAGCTGGGTCACTGTCATGCGGCAGATCCCGGTGTCTCTGTTGATCATCGTGACGGTGTTCACCCTGTTGTCGCTGCTCTTGAGGGTCAATTCCCGCTTGCTGGAGCGTTTGAGTTTCGCCACCGATACGCTGCGTTCCGGGGAGTTGGGGGTGCGGATGGTGGAGACCGGCACCTCCGAGATGCGTGCGGTGGCCCAGACCTTTAATGCCATGGCGGCAGAAATCGAGTCTTTGGTGCACTCCTTGCGCCAGAGCAAAACAGATCACCATGAGCAGGTTCACTTCACGCATCAATTCATCAATGCGCTGCCACTCCCTGTTTTTGTGAGAGACAAGGATGGCACTTGCCTAGGCGTCAACAAAGCCTGGGAAGAGTTTTTCAACCACCCGTCAGGCGCAGTGGTGGGCGGGCGCTTGCGCAGCGATTTCGCCAACTTCCCCCGCGGGACCCACCAGTACCAAAAGTTCGGTAAACCGCGGGAGGATCACGAGATCCAGATCCAGGTCGATGAACACCAGGTCCGTGACATGGCCTACTACAAGGCGCCGTTCACCCTTCGGGACGGCACCCGGGCTGGCACCATCGGTGCGCTGGTCGACATTACCGACCGCAAGAACGCCCAAGCAGCGCTGTTGGCCGAGAAAGAGCGCGCCGTAGTCACACTCTCGTCGATCGCTGACGGGGTCATCACCACCAATGCCGCCGGGCGCATTGAAACCATGAACGAGGCGGCCCAGTACCTGACAGGCCACCAGTTGGTGCAGGCTGTGGGGCTGCCACTAGCGTCTGTTTTTCGCCGGGACCCCACCTCTCAACCACTGCCAGAGGGGCTCCAGGTGAATCAGTTGCACCTGGTGCAATCGCCGGTCCACGCCTTGAATCAGCTTCTGGTGCATCGCTCCGGCGAGCGCTACGCCATCGAATTCACGGCCTCCCCAATCCGTTATTCGGGGGGCGAGGTGTCCGGTTGCGTACTCGTGTTCCGTGATGTCACCGAAACCAACACGCTGAAGAATGAAATTTCATGGCAAGCACGCCACGACCCCCTCACCGGATTGAACAACCGCACCGCACTGGGCGAGCGGCTCACCCACGCGCTGTTTCAGGCCCGCGAATCCGGGCAGAGCCTGGCGCTGTGCCTGCTGGATCTGGACCATTTTCAGGCGATCAACGAATCCGAGGGGCAGCGAATCGGCGACCGTCTGCTCAAAGAGGTCGGCCTGCGCCTGCGGCGCTTTGTCAAAGACGAATCCGACATCGCAAGGCTGGGTGGCGATGAGTTTGTGGTGCTGTTTCATGAAAGCGCTCAGGGGCCCCGCTTGTTTGCACGGGTGCGCGAGTTGCTGGGGGCTCTCGCCCAGCCTTTTGCGATTGACGATGTCACGGTGAGCTGCACGGCCAGCGCTGGCATTGCGGTGTACCCGATGGACAACGCGAGCCCCGACACCCTGCTGCGGCACGCCGATCAGGCCATGTACCAGGCCAAGCAAGCAGGCAGAGGCAACCTCCATTTATTCGATGCCCTGCAAGACCAGCAGGTTCAAACCACCCACACCCGGATGGCGCGGATCGGCGAGGCCCTGAAGTCCGAAGAGTTCCGCTTGCACTACCAGCCCAAGGTGTATTTGCGCAGCGGCGACATCATCGGTTTCGAGGCCTTGCTCCGCTGGCAGCATCCGGAGGATGGCTTGGTGGGCCCGCACGCCTTCTTGCCCTTGATTGAAGAGACCGACCTGATCGTCGACACCGGCAACTGGGTGCTCTCGCAGGCCATGCAGCAACTGCAGCAATGGGTACAGCAGGGGCACGCCTGGAAAGTCAGCGTGAATATTGCTGCACGCCACTTCCACCGGCCGGATTTCGTGGACTCGCTGCGATCCCTGCTGTTGGACTACCCCTCCGTTCCCGCTGGGCTGCTGGAGCTCGAGATTTTGGAGTCCGCTGCGCTTCAGGACATTCACTACATGCGCCAGATGATGCAGGAGTGCCAGGCCTTGGGCGTGAGCTTTTCGCTCGACGACTTTGGGACCGGCTTTTCGTCTTTGTCCTACCTGAAACGACTGCCGGCAGAGACCATCAAAATTGACCGCATGTTTGTCGACGGCATTCTGACCGACCCGGAGGACAGGACCTTGGTGAGCGCGATCGTCGGTCTGGCCCGTGCGTTCGACCGCGCGGTGATTGCCGAAGGCGTAGAAACCGATCACCAAGCGGAAAAGTTATTGTCCTTGGGCTGCGAAATGGGCCAGGGGTATGGCATTGCCAAGCCCATGCCAGCGGATGCGGTGGTGCCCTGGGCTACATCGCGCCGTACGGCGAAATCTGTGCTCTAGCGCAATCGGCTGGAGAGCGCCGGGCTCAGCGTGGCCAGAAAACCCTCTACCGTGTCGGTGTAGCTGCCGGTCAGCCCGAGGTTCTTGTTGATCTCGCCATGGCTGAGGTCCTGGCCGGAGACTTGCACCCTCACCCCCATGACGAGGGCCTGTTGGCTGAATGCCTGGGCCTGGGCACAGGAGTCGCCCCTGCGGGTGGAGCACACCGCCAGCATCGGTTTGGCAGAGCCCTGCAGCTGGTGCAGTGGGGATACCGCACGCCAGAAGTCCGGGTCGGTGCCAAACGCCGGGTCGTACAGCTTGAAGTGCCGCGCTTTCATGATGCCGGCCACATCGAGCGCCGCACTGTCGAGCAGCACCGAACCCAGCCAGCCTTGCGCACCCGCTTGGGACCCGTACACAGACGACGCCGACAGCAAGGCCACCAGATGGGCTCCGGCCGAATGCCCCATGAGCACAAATTGCTTGGGGTCCGCACCCCAACTGCGCGCCTGGTTTTGCGCCACGGACAGGGCTTGCGCGACATCGCGCACCTGGTCGAGTGGATCGGCTTCGGGCAACAAGCGGTTGTTGATCGAGACGAATACCAAGCCCTTGGCAAGCCAGCGATAGGCTTTGTTGTCCACCACATGGCTATTGCGCTTGTCGCCGGTGCGCCAGGCACCCCCGTGCACCATGAAAATCACCGGTGCCGGGCCCGCCGCCTGGGTGTCGGGCAGATAGACATCCATTTTTTGCAGCGCATCGCTGCCATAGGGCACGTCGCGCAAGACCTTGAACCGGGCTTCGCTCGCGGTGCTGCCGTCCGGGGCCTCGAGGGACTCTTCTGCGCCGCGCCGGTCACCGTGGTCCCCTCGCTCCATGATGCGCTGTTTGATGCGATCCAGCACATTGTCCGCATGGCTTGGCGTGGCGCTGGCCCAAAGGGCCACACACAGCAAAGGGAGTAAGGATGCGCGGAAACCGGAGCGCGGAAGGTTCATAGCGGGTGTACCTGGTTCATGTCTGGCTTGTCCAGCCAGGCGATGAACTCGTCCACCATCTGCTGGCTTGCGCTCGTCGCGGCATTCCATGCCTTGACGCGTGCATCCAGATCATTGCCGTAGTGCGTAAAGTCTGTGCGGTCCGGGAGTTTGCTGTTCGGTAAAGTTTTCACCCAATCCGGGTTGGGGGCCAGCAAGACCATGGTGTCCAGAAACGGCGTGCTGCGGTGGCGCCATTTCAGCCCTTTGTCCAACCAGCCCGGCACCACACTTTGCTGGAAATGCGGGTACAGCACCAAGCCTTTCGGGTCAAAAGTGGCGGTAGCCCCCGTATTCATTGCGGGAGTAGCTCCTGAATATGTAGCAACTTCCGCCCCCGGGTAGTTGAGGTGCAGGTGGTAATCGGTAATGCCACCATCCCAATACGCCCCTTTGGGGGCGCCGGGGATATCGTGGATGGCCCGCAAAACAAACGGAATCGAGCAACTGGCCTGCAGCGCAGGGTTGAAGTTGGCCTCGCTCAACAGCACGCGCCGGGTCCGGTAGTCCTGGGTCGCAAATGGCAGGGGCGCCGGGCCCTCGCCTGCCCCGCCGCTGGAGAACACCACCCGCTCCAGCCAGGCGCCCATGGCCTTGCGTTTGACGGTATTGGTCAAAAAGGCGCCCAAATAGCCCAGCGGGGTGCGCAAGCCATGCTCGGTGCCCAGCAGGTGCCTGCCGCGGGAGGTCACGATGTGCAGCCGGTACCGCGGGTGGTTCAGCACCTCGGGGACGCGCCCGCCATAAAAAGCGAGCAGGTTGCGCCCGAAGGTTTCGCTCACCTGGTCTGCGCTAACCCGCTTTTGTCCGGGCGCGAGCTCGTAATGCTGGTGGATGTAGTCGTGCTCGAGGCGCAGAAAGGCGGACACCGGGTCATTCAGGCAGGCAGTCGCCATGCGCCACGCTCCGATGGAGGCGCCCACCAGATCCACCGGCTGGTTGGATCGCTGCAGCCAATCCCCAAACAAAAAGCGGTCCATCGGGCCGAGGATCAACCCTTTGGGCCCGCCTGCAGCGCCGGGAATGGTGCGGATGTGTTCTGGTTGCAAGCCGTGCGCGGCCAATGACGCGCGGGCCGTCGGGCCCGCATAGATGCGAAGTGCTTTCATATCCGGTTCAGGTGTGGGCTGCCCAGTCAAACGGGTCTTGTTGCAGCACCATGTCGATGTTCAGGCCCAGCGCAATGCCGACGGCATCCGGGTAGGTCACAGCCAGCCCTTTTTCGCTCAGGCCCGCCTCCTTGGCGCGTGCCCGCCAAGCGGCGAGGTGAATCACGCCGGCCAGGGGCTCGTAGACATTGTTGTCAAACGGGGCGTATTGGTGCTCGATGGCATCCACCATCGGCTTGGGAAACTGCCACATCCGCGCATAGCCTGCGCCCACGCTGGCATAACAGTAGCCCAGCACGGTGCGCTCCACAAAGGCGCGGTTCATGGCCAGGGGGGCAATTTCGTTGTCCAGCATGGCGCACACATCGGGCATCGCGAGGTGCATGGCCAGCTCGCCTACCGCATGGATCAGCCCGGTGGTGAACGCCGCCTGGGCGTTGAGCCGGACCAGGGTGGCCAGCGAGCGCGACACCTTGGCCACGTTGAGGCTGTAGTCCCAGAACTGCGGCAGCTGGATGCCCGGCACCGCTTTGGGCGAAGCCACCTCGGCGGCGGCCTGGGCCATCATCCGGACGTGGCCCAAATCCAGCAGCGCAAGGGCCTCAGAGACCGTGCTGATCTTGCCCGACTGCTGAAAAAAACTCGAATTCGCCAGCTGGAGCAAGCGGGTGGTCAGCGCGGGGTCGGTGCTGATCAGGCGGTTGATTTTGTGCAGATCCGCCTCGGGTTGGCCCAGCTCGCTCAGCAGCAGCGCCACCACTTTCGGAATGCTGGGCAGGTGAAACTGCTGTTCCAGCAAGGCACTGAGAATCATGTAGGCAAGCTCCGCAAAATGGTCTATCCAACGGCCAATTATCACAGGGGGCTGTGGAGCCGCCGCCTTTTGCTTTATTTGTTCACTGACAACGTGTTTTCACTGAATCCAATGCCGCTGTTGCTGCGTAACCAACATGGGCCATTTGATTTTTTGCGTTGTCAGGGACTATTTTCATGAATTTTCATCAACAGTCGGTTGGAAAAAAGCTATTCATTGCCTTTTCCATTCTGGTCACCATCCTCGTGGGGGTGTCGGTCATCGCCATCCAGAGCCTGAGCCAGGCGCAGCAGGACTTTGATGGCTTTGTCAGTGATGAGTTCAGCCGCGGCAGCCTGGCCCGTGATATCCGGGCCGCCGCGAGTGCCCGGGCCATCTCGGCACGCAACCTCATTATTTTGAACGGGCCTGAGGACATCAAGGCAGAGTCTCTCGCGGTGCAGGTCGCCCATGACCGGGTACAAGAGCGCCTGGCACTGCTCAAGAGCACGGTGGCCAAGGCGCAAGGCGTGGGCGCTGACGAGCGCGCCCTGCTCGACAAAATCGACAAACTTGAGCAGCAATACGGGCCGGTGGCCCTTGCCATCGTGGCAAAGGCGGTATCGGGCCAAAAAGAAGCGGCCATTCTGCAGATGAATGAGCAATGCCAGCCCTTGCTCAAACAGCTGATCAGTTCCACCAGCGAGTATTCCAAGCTGATTGCCGCAGCCGGCGGCAACGAAATCAAGCGCTCGGGCGAAAAATTCCGCACCAACCGGTTCATGTTGGTGGCGGGCTCCATTGCCTCCGTGGTGATTGCGATTCTCTTGGCCACACTGATTCACCGCAGCTTGATGCGCTCGCTGGGCGCAGACCCTGCCCAGCTCAGTGCCGCAGCGCGGCGCGTGGCCTCGGGCAATCTGGGCCCAGTGGATGGCAGTGCCAACGCGCCCGAAAACAGCGTACTCGCCTCTCTGGGCGAAATGCAAATCGCGTTGGCCGGCATCGTGTCGGGCGTGCGTAGCTCGGCCACCTCGATCGAAGCAGGATCCCGGGAGATTGCCAGCGGCAACAACGACCTGTCGCAGCGCACCGAGCAGCAGGCCCACAGCATCCAGCAAAGCGCCGCCTCGATGGAGGAAATGACGGTCAATGTGCAGCAAAGCTCAGAAACCGCCCAGCAAGCCACTCGCTTGGCGACCAGCGCACGCGCTGCGGCAGAGCATGGCGGCGCCGTGGTCTCGCAAGTGGTGAGCACCATGGAAGACATTTCCAGCAGCTCACGGCGCATCGGCGACATCATCAGCGTGATTGATGGCATTGCGTTCCAGACCAACATTCTGGCGCTCAATGCCGCCGTGGAAGCAGCCCGAGCCGGCGAGCAAGGGCGCGGCTTTGCGGTGGTGGCGACCGAGGTGCGCACCCTGGCCCAGCGCAGCGCGCAGGCGGCCAAAGAAATCAAAACCCTGATTGAAGCCAGTGTTCAACGGGTCGAGGCCGGGACCACCTTGGTGCACTCCGCCGGCACCGCCATGACGGGCATCGTCGGCGAAGTTAATCGGGTCGCGGATCTGATTGCCACCATCAGCAGCGCGACCCGCGAGCAGAGCACCGGCATCAGCCAGATTGGTAGCGCGGTGTCGCAGATTGACCAGACCACCCAGCAAAACGCCGCGCTGGTCGAAGAAATGGCCGCAGCTGCCGCCACGCTGAACGAGCAGGCCAATGCGCTGGTGCAGTCGGTGGCCGTGTTTCAGGTCGGCGAAGGGGCAGCCACGGGCTGGGGTCAAGCCCGGCCGCTGGCCCTGCGTTGAACAAGCACCCGCCCACCCAGCCAGTGGTGGGCGTGGATGGTGCTTAGCGCTTGAGCTTGGCGAATGCCGCTGCCATGGCGTTGCCGGCAGCCGGGGTGCTGTCTTGGTAGCGACCCACCTGGCGCTCGCCACGGGCCGGACCCTGGTAGCGGTTATCACCGGCTCTTTGGCCTCCAGCGCCCTTGGCACCTGCGGGAGCAGCTCCTATTTTCATAGTAAGGCCGATGCGCTTGCGGGCCACATCCACTTCCACCACCTGCACTTTGACGATGTCGCCGGTTTTGACGACCTCGCGTGCATCGTTCACAAACTTGTGCGCCAGCTGGCTTACATGCACCAGACCATCCTGGTGCACGCCCAGGTCGATGAAGGCGCCGAACTGGGCCACGTTGCTCACGGTGCCTTCCAAGATCATCCCCTCCTTCAGGTCGGCAATGTCTTCCACACCGTCGTTGAAGCGCGCCACCTTGAAGTCCGGGCGCGGGTCGCGGCCGGGCTTTTCCAGCTCGGTGAAGATGTCTTTGACGGTGATCACACCGAATTGCTCATTGGCGAACAGCTCGGGCTTCAGGGTCTTGAGCATGTCGGCCCGGCCCATGATCTCGGCCACCGGCTTGCCGGTTTTGGACATGATCTGCTCCACCACCGGGTAGGTTTCGGGGTGCACACCGGTCATGTCCAGCGGGTTGCTGCCACCGCGAATGCGCAAAAAGCCTGCGCTCTGCTCAAAGGTTTTGGCACCCAGGCCGGTTACCTTCATCAAATCCTGGCGACTGCCAAACGCGCCGTTGGACTCGCGCCAGCGCACCACGGCCTTGGCCACGGTGCCGGACAAGCCAGATACGCGGCTCAGCAGCGGCACGGAGGCCGTATTCAGGTCCACACCCACCGAGTTCACGCAATCTTCCACCACCGCGTCCAGCGTTTTGGCGAGTTCGCTCTGGTTCACATCGTGCTGGTACTGGCCAACCCCGATGCTCTTGGGGTCGATCTTCACCAGCTCGGCCAGCGGGTCTTGCAGGCGGCGGGCAATCGAGGCCGCGCCGCGCAGGCTCACGTCCACATCGGGCATTTCTTGAGAAGCGTATTCGCTGGCGGAGTACACCGAGGCGCCTGCTTCGCTCACTACGACCTTGTCGACCTTGATCTCAGGCGCACCGGCTTGGTCGGCCATCTTGGCCAAGAGCTTGATCAGGTCCGCGGCCAGCTTGTCGGTCTCGCGGCTGGCGGTGCCGTTGCCGATGGCAATCAGGTTCACGCCATGCTTGGCGCACAGCTTGCCCAAGGTGTGGAGCGAGCCTTCCCAGTCTTTGCGCGGCTCGTGGGGGAACACGGTGGCGGTTTCCACCAGCTTGCCGGTGGCATCGACCACCGCCACTTTCACACCGGTGCGGATGCCGGGGTCCAGTCCCATCACCACGCGGGGGCCGGCAGGCGCGGCCAGCAGCAGGTCGCGCAGGTTGTCGGCAAAAACCTTGATGGCCACCTTCTCGGCGTCTTCCCGCAGGCGGGCAAACAGGTCGCGCTCGGTGGACAGGCTTAGCTTGACCTTCCAGGTCCAGGCCACGCACTTGCGGATCAAATCATCGCCGGGGCGGCCTTGGTGGCTCCAACCCAGCTTGAGCGCTAGGCGCCCTTCCGCCAAGGACACCACTGCGGCGGGTCGTTTTGCTACTGAATTAGTAGCTGCTTGCGCAGATGCTGCGGGCACCACAGCCACATTGGATACAGGTTCCGGCAGCACCAGCTTGGCATCCAGAATATCCAGCGAGCGGCCCCGGAACACCGCCAGCGCACGGTGGCTGGGCACGCGGCCAATGGGCTCGTCGTAGTCAAAATAGTCGCGGAACTTGGAAACGTCGGTGTTGTTTTCGTCCTTGCCGTCCATCAGCTTGGAGCGGAACAGGCCTTCCTGCCACAGCCACTCGCGCAGGTCTTGCACCAGCACCGGGTCTTCGGCCCAGCGCTCGCTCAGAATGTCGCGCACCCCGTCCAGCACTGCCATCACCGTGGTGAAGTCGTCGCCGGCTTCGGTTTTTTCCTTGAGTACATAGGCCTGCGCCTCGTCCATGGGCACGAGCTGCGGGTTGGCATACAGCTTGTCCGCCAGCGGCTCAATTCCGGCTTCGCGGGCGATCATGCCCTTGGTGCGGCGCTTCGGCTTAAAGGGCAGGTAAATGTCTTCTACTTCCTGCTTGGTCGCAGCCGCGTCGATGGCGGCCAACAAGGCGGGTGTGAGCTTGCCTTGTTCTTCAATGCTTTTGACCACCGCTTCCTTGCGGTCGCGCAGCTCGCGCAGGTAGCTCAGGCGGGCTTCCAGCTCGCGCAGCTGGATGTCGTCCAACCCGTCCGTCACTTCCTTGCGATAGCGGGCGATGAAGGGCACTGTGGCGCCGCCATCCAACAAGGCCACGGCGGCCTCGACCTGCTGGGGGCGTACCCGGATTTCTTGCGCAATTTGCGCGATGATTTTCTGCATTGCGAAAAAGCCGGTCAAAACCGGTGATGGAATTCAATCAAGGGCGCGAGTGTGCCACAGAGAGGATCTACACTTTGCCGATGCCACGTGTTCTCTCTTTCCTGCTGGGTGCCAGCCTGTTTGCTGCCTTTTGTGGCGCGGCATGGGCGCAGCCGCTGACGGTGGGAATGGGCCTGAACAAGCCGCCTTATGTGATGGACGGTGGGCAGGCCGGCCTCGAGGTGGAAATCGCCCGCCAGGCTTTTCAGGCCGTGGGCCTCAGCATGCAGGCGCAGCAGTTTCCGCCGTCCAGGGCGCTCATGGTCTACCGCGCTGGCCAGCTCGACGTGCTATTGACGGTGGATGAAGGGATTGGCGGTGATGGCTATTTTTCAGAGGTTTACATCGCCAATCAAAACGTGGCCATCACTTTGGCCGCGAACCATTTTCCGATCAAGCGGATAGAAGACTTGGCCGACTATTCGGTAGCAGCCTTTCAAAATGCCAGTTTTTTGTTGGGCGAGCGGTTCAAGCGGGTCGCGGGCAGCCACACCCGGTACACCGAGTACCCCCAGCAAATCACCCAAAACAACTTGTTGTTCGCCGGGCGGGTCGACGTGGTGGTGGGTGACAAGCGCATCCTGCACCACCTTCTGCGCGACCTAGACCCCAAGCTCGACCGCAGCAAGCCGCTCACGATTCACCCCATTTTCCCGCTCAACCCGCGCAAAGCCGTGTTCAAAGACGCCGCTGTGCGCGACCAGTTCAATGCCGGTTTGAAGATCATCCAGAGCAACGGCGTGTACGACGCGATTGTCAAAAAGTACGCCAATTTGCAGTAGGCCGCTGGCCCCAGTGGCTTTATGGGGTACAAACTAGCCCCGCCCCCTTCCCTTTCCGCGTCCCCCTTTTCAGCGAGCAAACCGATGCAGCCGATTACTCCCAGCGTCGGCACCTTGCCCGCCCGCGCCCCCACCCAATATCTCCATTGGACCGAACAGGGCCAGGCCTGCTCCGCCGTCTGGCGCTCTGAGCGTGGTGCAGCACCCCCTGCAAAGGTGGTGCTGGCGGACGACACCTGGACTGCTGACGCGGCCTACCAAATGGCCTGTGGCGGCACTGCCCTGCTGTGGCGGGGCGACTTCCACAACGCGCGGCAACTGCTGCAGGCCCTGCAACGCCGCATTGACACCCCGCCCAAACGCAAAAATCGGGGTGCAAAAGGCCCGACTGCAGCAACTACAGACGGCCCGATGGACCCCCAGGTTTTTCATTTGCACCGCCAAGCCCAAGCGCAGCGGGCCCGGATCCTGGCCATGGTGTTGGTGCCCTTGGATGGCAATTACGACATCACGCTGCGCCGCGCGCCCGACTCGCGCCTTGCCTGCACAGAGGCCTGGGGGCCGGTGGTCGAGCCGGCGCAAGCCAGCGTAGCCTCGCTGCGCGATATTCTGGCGATGCGCAGTGTCAGCGAATGGCGCAAAAATGGCGTGGAGATTGCCGCTCTGGGCCCTGCACCCGGCAACAGAATCCACCCGCACTACGGCGTTTTTTCGCCGGTCCGCGGGGAGTACATCGACTTGGTCGCGGCGCAGCCCTTGCCTGCGCAAGATGCCGGAGGTGTGCAGGACAGCGTCCCCTACCGGGCTTTTGACATCGGTACCGGCTCCGGCGTGCTGTCGGCAGTGCTGGTTCGCCGCCAGGTGGCCCATGTGGTGGCCACTGATCAAGACCGGCGGGCCATGGCCTGCGCCGGAGACAACTTCGCCCGATTGGGCGTGGCTGCTTCGATTGAATTGCAGCAAACCGACATGTTCCCGGAGGGGCGCGCCAACCTCGTTGTGTGCAACCCCCCATGGCTTCCTGCCAGGCCGAGTGCGCCGGTGGAGTATGCGGTTTACGACGAAAACAGCCGGATGCTGCTTTCATTTCTGGCGGGCTTGCCGGGCCACCTGTTGCCCGGTGGCGAGGGCTGGCTGATTCTGTCGGACCTGGCCGAGCGCTTGGGGCTGCGCAGCCCCACGATGTTGACGGACGCCATAGCGGCTGCTGGCTTGGTGGTGCTTGGCCGCAGTGACGCCAAACCGGTCCACGCCAAAAGTCAGGCCCCCGTGGATGCGCTTCACCCGGCGCGCAGCCGGGAAGTCACCAGCCTGTGGCGCTTGGGCGTGGCTCCCGCAGTGCATTAAGCCGTTGAGGCGATTCACCAAAACAAAAGGCCCTGAAACAGGGCCTTTTGTTTGGCAAGTCTGCTGGCCATGGGCCGGCAGGATTGCAGGGCTTAGCGGTGACGCTTGCCTGGGTTCTTCTTGCTACGGGTAGCAACACCACGCTCCAAGCTCACGCGCTGGCCACGGCCGCCGGTGGGCAGGGTGAAGCCGGGCAGTGGCTGGGGAGCGGGAGTAGCTTTGCGGTCTGCTTCAGTAAAGATTTTGTTGCCCATGTGGCGATCCTGTTGAGGTTGGTGAGAAAACCGTTATTTTCTCATTTTTTTGGGCCGCTATTGGCACCGGTGTCAATCAAGGCCCCACAGCAGGGCGAAAAGCGCGGATTTGCCACAATCCGGACATGCTTGCCTACTACTCGGACCAGTTTGTTTTGCCCCTGCCGGACGGTCACCGCTTCCCGATGGCCAAGTACCGCATGTTGCGTGACCGGATCGCGGCAGAGCTTCCCACGATCGCCCTGCACGAGGCACCGGCCGCCACTGAGGGCGAGTTGGCGTTGGTGCACACGCCGGCCTATATTGACTCGATCTTGCAAGGCACGGCGGAACCTGGGGTGCTGCGTGAAATCGGTTTTCCCTGGAGCCCTGCGATGGCCGAACGCGCCTTGCGGTCGGTCGGTGCGACGGTGGCCGCCGCGCGCTCCGCCCTCGTGGCGGGCGTTGCAGCGAACCTTGCGGGCGGCACCCACCATGCCTATGCCCACAAGGGCGGTGGTTTTTGCGTGTTCAACGACCTTGCCGTCGCCGCCCGGGTCCTGCAAGCGGAATGGGGCCGCAGCCGCAACCCGGATGGCAGTCGCCGCAGTCCTTTGCAGGTGGCGGTTATTGATTTGGATGTGCACCAGGGCAACGGCACCGCGAGCGTGTTTCAAGGCGATGACACGGTGTTCACCCTTTCATTACATGGCGAAAAAAACTTCCCCTTCCGCAAGGAAGCCAGTGACCTCGATATCGGCTTGCCCGACGGCTGCACCGATGGTGAATACCTGAGCACTCTGGACCACGCCCTGCAGGAGTTGGAGCAGCGGTTCTCTGCCGATTTGGTGTTTTTTCTTGCGGGCGCTGATCCGCACGAGGGGGACCGCTTGGGGCGGCTCAAACTCACCGCGGCCGGCCTTCACGCCCGGGACCAAAGAGTGCTGGATTGGTGCCTGGACCGGAGACTGCCTGTGGTGATCACCATGGGCGGCGGCTACGGCCATGACCTAGAGCAGACGGTCGCGGTGCAAATGCAAACCTACACGCTCGCCGCTACCCATGCGCAGCGCTGGGCAGAGTCCGCCGTCTATATCTGATAAGTCGGCGCGGTTTGGACTGCGGCGGTTTCAACGAACTTCAAGCGCCAGGCGTTGAACTGCTCCAAAGGCAGCGGCCGGCTCAAGTGATAGCCCTGGGCCTCGTCACACGATAGCGCACGCAGCTTGTCGGTGATCACCTGGTTCTCCACCCCTTCGGCCACCACGGTTTTGCCGAGGTTGTGGGCGAGCTCGATGGTCGACTTCACGATCAGGCTGTCGCTCTCGTCGCCATCCATGCCCATGACAAAAGATTTGTCAATTTTGAGCTCATTGACCGGTAAACGCTTGAGGTAGGCCAGCGAAGAGTAACCAGTACCGAAATCGTCAATCGACAACTTGAAGCCGCGCTGTGAAAGGCGGTTGAGCGTTGCCTCGGCCCGGTCCGGGTCGTCCATGATGGCACTCTCGGTGATCTCCAGGCAGAACGATTCTGTGGCCACACCGTGCTTGCGCATCAGGTCTTCGAGCTTGTCAGGGAAGTCCTGGTCCAGCAAGTCGCGGGTCGATAGATTCACCGACACGCACAAGGGCCCGCCCGCAGAGTTCAGCAGCTGCATATTGCGGGCGACTTCTTCAAACATCCACAAGGTCATTTGCCGGATATAGCCTGTTTGCTCGGCAAAAGGGATGAACTGCATCGGCGGCACCAGGCCGCGCACAGGGTGCTGCCAGCGCACCAAGGCCTCTGCAGACGAGACGGTGCCGCTGGCGATATGAAGTTTGGGCTGGAGGTAGACCCGCAACTCGTTGTTTTCCACGGCATGGCGGAGCTCCGAGAGCATGGACAGCGTCTCCGGGCTGGAGGAGTCCAGGGCCGCGTGGTAAATCTGGATGCCGGTCGACTTGTTTTTCGCGACATACATGGCAATCACGGCGCGGCTCAGCAAGCGGTCTACATCTCCGGCATCGCTGGGCCAGCTGGCAATACCAATACCCGCACTGATGTCGACCGTCTGGTCTTGCATCTTCATCGGGGCTTCGAATGCCTGTGCCACTTGCTTGGCAAACGGTAGCGCACCGGCGGAATCCACGCCCTCCAGCACGATGGCGAACTCATCACCACCCACCCGGGCGATGTTTTCTCGCACGATGCCGGGAATACTGACCAGTCGCTCGGCCACTGCGATCAACAGTTGGTCGCCGAAGGCGTAGCCCAGCACGTTGTTCACGAACTTGAAGCGGTCCAGGTTCAGCATCACGATGGTCACGGGTTGACTGGCCCCTGACTGTTGGGAATTGCTGTTGATGGCCATCGTCACCAGATCGCGGAACTGGATGCGGTTAGGCAAGCCGGTCAGACGGTCCCAAAACGCCAGTGCGCGGATTTCGTCCTGTTGGCTCTGGATGCTGGTGCGCATGTGGTTGAACGCACGCGAAAGATCCCCGATCTCATCCCGGTGCCGCAGCGCAGGCAAGGCCATGGAGTAGTCCCCTGCGCTGAGCTGATCAGACGCCTTGGAGAGTTTGCGCAAAGGCACCGTGATACGCCGGGCAAGGATAAAGCTGCCTACGGTAAAAAACACCAAAGCGATCGCTGCAAGTGCCAGCAGTGCCTGCTCTACCCGGGAGAACGGTTCCACAAACACATCGATCGGACGCAGCATGTACACCTCAAGCCCCATCGAATGGCCGCGGTCGGCAGATTTCCTTGCGACATATTCACGGCCGTTCAGGATCGCGTTGTCCCCATCTTTGAGGTTCAGAAGTGCCGGATAAACCGAGGACGGCAAGCTGCTGACAGTGACCCCACCGGTAGAACCGATGATGGCCAAATCGGCCCGGCTCACTTTGACCAGATCTTCCACCTGCTCCCGGGTGATGGGAAATGCCATCATCACCCAACCGACCTGGACAGGGGCGTTCAGGGGCACCATCACGGTCACCAGCAGCTTTTCGTCAAAATCGATCAGCGCATAGCCGTCACTGCCAGAGGCCAGTCGACTGGCGGTTTGCTGGAAGAACCCGACCAAACCGGCTTCGGTGAAGGCGTCGGTGCTCGACGCTTGCAGTTTGTAGTCCACCGTCAGCAGGGCCGCAAAAGTCGCTCCGATGCGCCCTGAGCTGTTGTCCAGCACCGAGCGGATGGTCTCTTTATCGCCACTCAGCACCGCGTCGCGGAAGCCAAAATCGGTGGCAAGCACCAAGGCGCTCTGGCGCAAACTGGCTGCGCGCTGCTCCATCAAGGCCCACCAATTGGCATCGACAGTGATCAGCTCTTCTTTGACCTGCTGGCGGACGATGTCGTCGATGTTTCTCTGGGTGATCAGATACGACGCGGACTGAATGACCAACAGGATGGCAATCGACATGGACACGAACTTGGTGCCCACCCCGAATCTGCGCATGAATCGAAACAGCTTCAAGCCGTGCTCCCCGCCACTTTGACACTGAATGTGTCGTTACCCGGCCCAATTTTGACCGGCTGCTCGCTCAAGGGGACACCCGGCAGAACCGTAGAGTGCCACGCTTTGAGCTGGTAGTTGCCGGCGGGGGCATCGAGGTTGAGGCGACCCTTACCGTCGGTGACACCAAAATAGGGCGTTTCTACGATCAGCACCCACGCCACCATGTTGTCGTGGATATTGCACCCCAGTACTGCGACTCCGGGTCTGTCGAACACCACCGGTGCCGCGGGAACGCCGGCATACAACTTCAATTCGAACTTTTTCGCCGGAGAAAACGAATAAACGTGGTGGCGGACCGTGTCTTTGTTGGGAAACAGGACCGAGGTATTGGGTGTCACCACCGCGATCTGTGGTGAAAACTGCTTCGCAATTTGCGTGACTTCGACCCCGGAGAGCGGCTTGGCGGCTGCTTTGGCTGCGGGAGACTCGAGAAATATCACCGCGTTGGCGAGGGGTTTGCCATCTTTGTCGGTCACTGTGATCTGCGTATTGGCGAGCGCCGTGCCCGCAACACAAGCAATCACGCATGAAAGCAGTCGTAAGGGCAGTAATTTCCAACGCATCGCGCTCTCCAACCAAGTGTTCAGTCCGGGCTTTGATCTCATTTTGCCCGAAACTAACAGATGGTCAGTGATTTAGCGGAGTAATCTTTTCAATTCCTCACCCAGATGAGGCTTATGGGCGAATGGGTCGGTGGGGTTGCGCGCCAGCATCACGTCTTCCATGCGGGTTTGCACAGAAGCAATCGCCTTGGGATGGCTATAAATATAGAAGCGACCTTCCTCCACCGCATCGAACACCATTTGTGCGACTTCGGCGGCAGTGACCTTGCCGCTAGTGACCGCCTTGTCGGTCATGGCCTGGCCGATCAGCTGGCTGCGGGTGAGTTGGGCTGGCGCCGCATCCGAGGGGCGGTTGCGCTCGCTCTGGCTGATGCCGGTCGGCACAAAGAAGGGGCACAGCACGCTGGCAGAAACCTGGTCGGTGACCAGCGCCAGGTCCTGGTACAGGGTCTCGCTCAGCGACACCACAGCGTGTTTGCTCACGTTGTAAACCCCCATGTTGGGCGCGTTCAACAGGCCCGCCATGCTGGCGGTGTTGACGATGTGGCCCTCCCACGCCGGGTCCCGCTTGGCGGCCTCCAGCATCATGGGCGTGAACACCCGCACCCCGTGGGCCACCCCCATGAGGTTGACGCCCAGCACCCATTCCCAGTCGCGGGCGGTGTTCTCCCATATCAGGCCCCCCGCCCCTACGCCCGCGTTGTTGAACACCAGGTGCGGCGCGCCAAAGCGCTGCAGCGTGGCGGTACCCAGCGCCTCCACCTGTGCAGCCTGCGACACGTCGACCCGCATGCCCAGCACCTGAGCGCCTGCGGCTTCTATTTCAGCAACCGCCTTGTCCAGCGCGTCTTGCTGCACGTCGGCGAGCACCAGGTTCATGCCCAACCGGGCGCCTATGCGTGCGCACTCCAGCCCGAAGCCGGAACCTGCGCCGGTCAGTACCGCGGTTTTGCCTTGAAAGTTTGAAATCACAGGGGTTCTCCTCGTTATAAGTATTTGAAAACGGTACTTTTCAGGCGCCGCGCAGCATTTCCAGGTGCGGGATGTTGTCTTCGATGTAGGGCTTGCCCACATCCACAAAGCCGTGTCGCTCGTAAAAGGCCTTGAGGTGGGCTTGCGCACCGATGCGAATCGGCTGCGGGTCCCACTCGCCTTCCAGCGCTTTGACGGCCTCAGCCATCAAAAGGTGGCCGAGACCACCACCGCGGGCGTCGGGCTTGGTCACCACGCGGCCTATGCTGGCTTCGTCAAAAGTCACACCGGCGGGGAAGCAGCGCACGTAGGCGACTAGTTCGGTCTTGGCCCGACCAACAAGTTCGCCAAGGAGTTTGGGTGGCAGTGGGTTCTGCGTAGGTAAAGGAGGAGCCTGCAACGCGGGCGGGGGACACGGAGCAGAGCCCGCTGCCGCCCGAACTCCCAGCAAGTGCATGGCCTTGTCGTCCAGCCCATCCATATCCAGGAACACACAGTTTTGCTCCACCACAAACACCTCGCTGCGCAGCCGCAGCAGTTCGTACAACTGGTCGCGGCTCAGCACATCAAACGCGAGCCACTGCCATTGAATATCCAAGCTCATGCCTGCGCCGCCTTGAGTACATAGCCGATGCGGGGAAAGTGCACATGCACGGTACCGGCACGCTCGTCCACGCGCTTCAACGTAAAGCGGGTGCGGGTGGCTGCGACCAAGGTACCGGCCGTAGTTTCCTGGCCGAAGGTCTCGGCGGCGATGGTCACTTCGCTGCCCAGAGGGATACCGTGCTCGTCCTGGAAATAGGTGTCCAATGGGGCTGTGGCGCCCGCAGCATGTGCGCAAGCTGCTATGGCTTCTGTAGCAGACAGCTTCTCGAAGCTGCCGTGGCCGATGGCCGCCATACGTGCCATCCAGGCCTGTACCGAGGGGGTTGCGTTCAGGATGTCGGCCATCACCGGCACCCGTTTGGCGGTAAACCACAGGGGGTGGTAGGCAGCGAAGTCGGCCACACAAGGGGCACTGCCAAGCAAAAAGTCCTGGCCTTCAAGCATGCTGGCGATGCGGCGCAGGTAGCTCTTGTAGGCCGCAGCAGCGTCACTAGGGCGCAGGCGCGTCATGCCGCTGGACATGGCGGCGCGGTCGGCGCCGAAGGCCTTGGCCGCTTCCGGGGGCGCGCCTTCAAACATGCTGGCCGCCCCTTTGGGCTGCAGGTTGTAGGCCATGGCGGCCCAGAACAAAGTGCTGTCCGCCCACTGCGCCACGATGCGGCTCAGGCCCTTGTCGTCTTCGGGGTAGAGGGTCGGTGTGGGCCGCAGCTGTTCCAGCACTTCACAGATCAGGGCGCTGTCGCAATACACGTCGGAGCCGATCTGCAAGAACGGCGTTTTGCGGTAGCCGCCGGTCAGGGCCACCACATCGGGCTTGGGCATGATGGCCGGGATGATGACGGATTTCCAGGCCAGCTGTTTGTAGCCCAGCACCAGGCGCACCTTTTCAGAAAAAGGCGAGGTGGGGTAGTGGTGAAGGATCAGGTCGGTCATGGGTTTCTCCAGAAAAATCAATAGGGCATGGCGCGCTGCAGGATGGCGTCAAAGTCCACCGCAGCTCCCAGGGTGCAGAAGCTGTAGCCCCAGTTGCCTCCGAGCCGTGAATCACAAAACGCCTCGAACACCGCAGTGGGAGCCGTTTGATACAAGAGCGCAGCTTGCACGGCGAGTGCCACGTCTTGTGCGAGGCGGCGGGCTTCCATCTCGGTGGCCATGAGTTCCACCCGCGTGGGCAAGGACGCTGCCAGCCGGTCGAGTGCGGGGTGGGCCCCATGGGCGGGAGCAAGTTCACGGGCCAAGGCTGCAGCGGTATCGCCCTTGCGCAGGGCGCGCAGCAGGTCCAGCGCCATGATGTTGCCGGCGCCTTCCCAGATGGAGTTGAGCGGCATCTCGCGGTAGATGCGGGCCATGGTGCCTTCTCCGCCCTCCTCCACATAGCCGTTGCCCCCCAGGCATTCCATGGCTTCTTGGGCAAAAGCAGCGCCGCGCTTGCAGATCCAGTACTTGGCGACCGGCGTCAGCAGGCGGCCCATCAATAGTTCGTGCGGATCAGATGTATGGTCAAAAGCGCTTGCAAGCCGCATGGAGAGTGCGCAAGCCGCTTCGCATTCGATAGCAAGGTCGGCCAGCACATTGCGCATCAGCGGCTGCTCGATCAGGGCCTTGCCGAAGGCCTGGCGCTGCGTGGTGTGGTGCAGCGCGATGCTGAGCGCCTGGCGCATCAGGCCGGTAGTGCCCAAGGCACAGTCCAGCCGGGTCATGGTGCCCATTTCCAGAATCTGCGGCACACCGCGCCCCGCCACGCCCACCAGCCAGGCTGTGGCGTGCTGGAACTCCACTTCCGAGCTGGCGTTGGCGTGGTTGCCCAGCTTGTCTTTGAGGCGCTGGATGCGGATGGCATTCACCGTGCCGGGTGACTGCGGATCGGCAAAGTCAGGCAGGATGCGCGGCACAAAAAAACAGGACAAGCCCGCCGGGCTTTGCGCCAGCACCAGAAAAGCGTCACACATGGGGGCTGAGAAAAACCACTTGTGGCCCAGCAGCTTGAAGCGCGGGCCCCACGCATCTTCCCCATCGGGGATGGCTTGCGTCGTGTTGGCCCGCACATCCGAGCCGCCTTGCTTCTCGGTCATGCCCATGCCCATGGTCAGGCCGCGTTTGTGGCGGTAGAGCTTGAACTCGGGGTCATAGGCCCGCGCCATCAGACCGGGTGCCCAGGCTTCAAACACGGCCGGGTTGCCCCGCAGCGCCGGCAGCACCGCGTAGGTCATGGAAATGGGGCACAGGATGGAAGGCTCAGCCTCGGTGAACAGCATGAATGCAGCCGCCCGCCGCAGGTGGGCGCCCTCACCCGCCGCCGGGTCCCAGGGGCTGCCATGCAGGCCGGCCTGGGCGGCAGCATCCATCAGCGCGTGGTAGCTGGGGTGGAACTCGACCTGGTCCAGCCGGCGGCCCAGCCGGTCGTGGCTGTGAAGCACCGGTGGATGGGTGTTGGCCAAGCGCGCATGGGTCTGCATGGCGCGACTGCCCATTTGCGCACCTAGGGAATGCAGTGCGGATGTGTCCATGCCGGGCGCGTGGAATGCCAGTGCGCTCTGCAAGGCGCGGTTGCCCACCAGCAGTTGGGTATCTGCCAAAGGCTCAGCCTGGTTGAACACCGTGTGGGTTGCCGGGAAATCGGTCTCGCTGTGCATGCTGTCTCCTCAAACGCTATTCTTTTGATAGCTGCTCGCGCATATTCAACCGGCGCAAGAGGCCCATTTGGCCCATAAAGCGCTAGTCGGTGGCAATGCCGTTGCCCGGTGCGTTCAGTGCGTTCACGCTGCGTGCGCCGGTGGCCAGGCGTTTCATGTACTTGAAGGTGCCGGTGGCGTGGGCGCAGGCTTTGCCGTTGGCATCAAACACCGTGGCCTGGGTGAAGGCCATGGTGGCGGTGCGGTGCATCAGCTCACCCCTTGCGGTCAGCGCGCCGACGGCAGGCTGCATGAAGCTGGTTTTCATCTCAATGGTGACCACGCCGAGCTCAGGTGTTTCACTGCGAGCAGCGCTGGCCATAGTCACGTCCAACAGGGTCATTTGCGCGCCACCATGGGTGACGTTGAACGAGTTCAGGTGTTCAGGCCGCGGCGTGTAGCGGATCTCAGAGCGCCCGCCCTCGAATACGGTGAGCTCAAAGCCCAGGTGGGTGACGAAGGGAATCTCAACGCCGAAGCCCACCGCTTTTTCCCAAAGGTTGGTCATGCACCGGTAACCACGCTCACGCCGCCATCTACCGCCAGCCATTGGCCGGTGATGTGTTTGCCGGCATCGGATGCATACAGAACACACAGGCCCTTGAGGTCTTCGTCGTCGCCCAGGCGCTTGAGCGGTGCAGCTGCGGCCAGGTTCTCTTCGCCCATGGCCTGCAACAAACCGGCGGTCATCTTGCTGGGGAAAAAGCCCGGACACACCGCGTTCACGGTGATGTTGTACTTGCCCCACTCAGCTGCGAGCGCGCGGGTGAAGTTGATCACCGCGCCCTTGGAGGTGTTGTAGGCAATGGTTTGCATGGCCGGCGGGTTGCCGTTGAGCCCGGCAATCGAGGCCAGGTTGATGATGCGACCACCGTACTGTTGACCCGCCGCTTGCGCGCTCTGGAATCGCGGAATCATGCTCTTCTTGGCGATGATTTGGCTTAGCAAAAAGTAGCCGCGCACATTAAGGTTCATCACCTTGTCCCATGCCTCCAGTGGGTGGTCTTCAGCGGGTGCGCCCCAGGAGGCGCCGGCGTTGTTGACCAGAATGTCCACATCGCCCAAGCGCTGCAGGGTTTCATCGGCCAGGCGTTGAATTTCGGATTCTTTGGCGCAGTCGGCAGCTACCCAACGCGCATCGATACCGGCTGCTTGCAGCTCGGCACAGGCCTCTTCCAGATCTGCCGCTTTGCGCGAGCTAATCAGCACTTTGGCGCCGGCTTCGCCCAAAGCGTGGGCCAGTTGCAGGCCCAGGCCGCGGGAGCCTCCGGTGATCAAGGCGGTCTTGCCGGTGAGGTCGAAAAGTTGTTGGATGGTGCGTGTCATGCGGTCAGCCCGAGTTGCAAAAAAGATGGACAGAATTGTGTGCAGAACCCTGCGCAAAAGCCTGTCCCCTCAGCGATAGAAGCGGGTGCTTGGGCCTATTCGCCGCGCAAGCGCGAGCGGATAAACACCATTACCACGCCGCCCACCACCGCCAGGCCGCCCAGGTTGTAAAACAAGGCCGCGTCTTGCGCCTCTTGATGGTCAATAAAGTAGCCCAAGACCATGGCCAGCAAGCCGCCGTAAATCAGCGCCCAGATCAAGCGCTCCATGCGCACTAATTTGACGTTGGTGGTGCCGTTGTATTTTTTAAAAAATGCCATCAGAAAGCTCCTTCGGGGAATGTTGCACAAGTCAGATCCCTCGATTGCACCACACCCAGCCAGGCATTTATCTTTGGCAATTCATAGTGGAAGAAGAATTTGGCGCAACCAACATGTCCCTGTGTCTCCAGCGTCTCTTGTTGCGGGTCGTTGTCCAGCGCGCAACCGGCCACGTCCAACCAGATCCAGGCCAATACCGTGTGGCCAAAAGCCTGCATGTAGGGCACCGCGTTCGCCAGCGCCTCGCCGGGCACGCCGGTGGACCAAGCCTTCTGGGTGGCGACACCCACATCCTGCAATGCGCGGGCCAACGCCTTGGCGTGTGGCGCCAACGCGGGAATGCCATTGCAGCGGTTCACGGTCGCCATGATGCGGTGGCTCAGCAGCGTGAGACCTTTGCCCTCTTCCATCAGCACCTTGCGACCCAGCAGGTCCATCGCCTGAATGCCATGGGTACCTTCATGGATCATATTCAGGCGGTTGTCGCGCCAATATTGCTCTACCGGGAAGTCGCGGGTGTAGCCGTAGCCGCCGTGCACCTGGATCGCCAAGGAGTTGGCTTCCAGGCACCACTCGCTGGGCCAGCTTTTGGCAATCGGGGTCAACACTTCAAGCAACAGGCGGGCCTCTTCCGCGTCTTGGGCGGTGCCGGTGTGCTGCTCGTCAATCAGACGGGCGCAGTACAGCTCGAGGGCCAAAGCGCCTTCGCAATAGGCTTTTTGCGTGAGCAGCATGCGCTTCACATCGGCGTGCTCAATGATGCGGGTTTGCGGAGCGGCGGCGTCTTTGCCGGCCCCAGTAATAGGGCGACCCTGTGGCCGGTTTTTGGCGTAGTCCAGCGACGCGTAGTAGCCCGCCATTCCCAACATGGTTGCGGCAATGCCCACGCCGATGCGGGCCTCATTCATCATGTGGAACATGCAGGCCAGGCCCTTGCCCGGCTGCCCCACGAGGTAGCCCACGGCGCCTGCGCCGTTCCCAAAGGGTCCGCCGGCTTGGCCATCGACGGGGAACTTGCCCTCGCCAAAGTTCAGCAGCGTATTGGTGGTGCCGCGCCAGCCCAGCTTGTGATTCAGGCCGGCGAGCGCTACGTCGTTACGCACGCCGGTCAGCTCGCCCTGGGCGTTCACCATCTTCTTGGGCACGATAAAGAGCGAAATGCCGCGGGTGCCGGGCACCAGCTTGCCGTCCGCATCCGGAATTTTGGCGAGCACCAGGTGCACGATGTTTTCAGTGAGCTCATGCTCGCCGCTGGAAATCCACATTTTGTTGCCGCGCAGGCGGTATCGCGCACCTAGCGGGTCAGACTCAAAGCCCTCGCCATCTGGTACCGCACGGGTCGCCACATCACTCAAAGAAGAACCGGCCTGCGGTTCACTCAGGCACATGGTGCCGGCCCAGCGACCCGAAAACTCGTTGTGGGCGAACACCTGCTTTTGCAATTCGGTGCCGTGCGCCATGAGCAAATTGGCATTGCCCACGGACAGCAAGCTGGAGCCGATGCTGACCGACGCACAGGCAAAAAACGCATTGGCTGCGGCCTCCACGCTATAGGGCAGCTGCATGCCGCCGATGTCATAGTCCTGCGCGGCGCTCAACATGCCCGACTCGGCATAGGCCTTGAACGCATCGTGGGTGGCCTGCGGCAAGGTGACCTTCTCGCCGTCAAAGTGCGGCTCCTGCGTGTCCACCAAGCGGTTGAACGGCGCGTATTTCTCCCGCGCTATGCGTTCGCAGGTGTCCAGCACGGCGTCAAAGGTTTCGCGGTTGTGGTCTGCAAAACGCTCACGGCTGGTGAGGCCTATGGTGTCCAGCCAGTCGTGGAGCAAAAAGTCGAGGGTGGTGCGCAGGGTCATGGACGAAGTCTCAAGAAAATAAAAAAGCCGGACTGCGGATTGTGCGCAGACCGGCTCGCTTCAGGGGGCCAATGCTGTCGTGCGGGTTACAGCACTTCAAACACGCCAGCCGCGCCCATGCCGCCGCCGATACACATGGTGACGCAGACGCGCTTGGCACCGCGGCGTTTGCCTTCGATCAGCGCATGGCCGGTCAGGCGCTGGCCGGATACGCCGTAGGGGTGGCCCACCGCGATCGCACCGCCGTTGACATTGAGGCGGTCTGCGGGGATGCCCAGCTTGTCGCGGCAATAGAGCACCTGCACCGCAAAAGCTTCGTTGAGCTCCCATAGATCAATATCGTTCATGGTCAGGCCCAGGCGCTTCAGCACCTTGGGGATGGCGAAGACAGGGCCAATGCCCATTTCGTCAGGCTCACAACCGGCCACGGCAAAGCCGAGGAAGCGGCCCAAGGGTTGCAGGCCTTTTTGCTCGGCCAGCTTTTCATGCATCAGAACCGCAGCGCCACCGCCATCGGAGAACTGGCTGGCGTTGCCCGCAGTAATGAGCCCGCCGGGCAGTGCAGAGTGCAGGCCGCTGATGCCTTCTTTGGTGGTGCCGGCGCGAATGCCTTCGTCGTCGCTCACAGTGACTTGCTTGGTCATCAGGCCCATGACTTTGTCAGCCACGCCCATGGTGACGGTGATCGGTGCAATTTCGGCCTTGAACAAACCGGCTTCCAGCGCGGCAGTGGCACGCTGCTGGCTGGCGGCGCCGTATTCGTCCATGGCGTCGCGGCTGATGTTGTAGCGCTTGGCCACGTTCTCCGCGGTTTGCAGCATGTTCCAGTAGATCTCGGGCTTGTTTTTGCTCAGCCAAGGGTCGTTGAGCATGTGGATGTTCATTTCCTGCTGCACGCAGGAGATGGCTTCCACACCGCCCGCCACATACACATCGCCTTCATTGGAGATGATGCGTTGCGCCGCAGTGGCAATGGTTTGCAGACCGGAGGAGCAGAAGCGGTTGATGGTCATCCCCGACACGGTGACGGGGCAACCCGCACGAAGCGCGATCTGGCGCGCGATGTTGGCACCGGTGGCGCCTTCGGGTGTGGCACAGCCCATGATGACGTCGTCCACCTCGGCGGCGTCGATGCCGGCCCGCGCAATCGCGTGCTCCACGGCGTGTCCGCCCAGCGTGGCGCCGTGGGTCATGTTGAAGGAGCCCTTCCAGCTCTTGGCCAGGGGAGTGCGTGCGGTAGAAACAATAACTGCAGATGTCATGGTGATTCCTTGAATGGTGTGAACGGCGCGAACGCTCAGTTGAAGGTTTTGCCTTCAGCGGCCAAACGGGCCAGCAGCGGCGCGGGTTGCCAGAACTTGGCATCGTCCAGCGGGTTCTTGGCAAAGCGACTCATGGCTTGCACCACATTGAACAGGCCGACTTCATCGGCATAGTTCATCGGGCCGCCGCGGTGTGCGGGGAAGCCGTAGCCGAAGATGTACACAATGTCGATATCGCTGGCCTTGGCGGCAATGCCCTCTTCCAGAATGTGGGCGGCCTCATTCACCAGGCTGAACACCAGGCGTTGCACGATTTCTTCGTCCGAAATCTTGCGGGGGGTGATGCCCAGGGCCTTGCGGTGCTCTTCAATCATGGCCACCACTTCCGCATTCGGGATAGCGTCGCGCTTGCCGGGCACATAGTCGTACCAGCCAGCACCGGTCTTCTGGCCGAAGCGGCCTTTTTCGCACAACAAGTCAGCCGTTTTGCTGTACTTCATGTCGGGCTTTTCGGTGTAACGGCGCTTGCGGATGGCCCAGCCGATGTCGTTGCCGGCGAGATCGCCCATGCGGAAGGGGCCCATCGCCATGCCGAATTTTTCCATGGCTTTGTCCACTTGCTCGGGGGTGCAGCCTTCATCCAGCAGGAAACCACCTTGGCGGCCGTACTGCTCGATCATGCGGTTGCCGATGAAGCCGTCGCAAACACCGGATACCACGGCCGTCTTTTTAATCTTTTTGGCGATCGACATGACGGTGGCCATCACGTCTTTGGCGGTCTTTTCGCCGCGCACCACTTCCAAGAGCTTCATCACGTTGGCGGGGCTGAAGAAGTGCAGGCCCACCACGTCTTCTGGGCGTTTAGTGAAGCTGGCGATTTTGTTGACGTCCAGGGTGGAGGTGTTGGAGGCGAGGATGGCACCGGGCTTCATCACGCGGTCCAGCTCTTTGAACACGGCTTCCTTAACGCCAATCTCTTCAAACACCGCTTCGATCACCATGTCGGTGCCGGCGAGGTCGTCGTAGCTCAAGGTAGTGGTCAGCAGGCTCATGCGCTGCTCGTACTTGTCTTGCTTGAGTTTTTTCTTGGCGACTTGGGCTTCGTAGTTCTTGCGGATGGTGGCTATGCCGCGGTCCAACGCCTCTTGTTTCATTTCCAGCATCTTGACGGGGATGCCTGCGTTCAAGAAGTTCATGGCAATGCCGCCGCCCATGGTGCCGGCGCCGATGACTGCTACCGAGTTGATAGCGCGTTGCGCAGTATCTGAGGGCACATCCGCGATTTTGGATGCTGCACGCTCCGCCAGGAACAGGTGACGCAGGGACTTGCTCTCCGCAGTGAACATGAGGTTGATGAACGCCTCGCGCTCGACCTGCATGCCCTCGTCAAACTTTTTCTTGGTAGCGGCTTCCACCACATCCACGCACTTGCCGGGTGCCGGGAAGTTCTTGCTCATGCCCTTGACCATGTTGCGGGCGAATTGGAAGTACGCATCGCCTTGCGGGTGCTTGCACTTCAGGTCGCGCACGAGTGGCAGGGGGCGCACATCCGCCACAGAGCGCGCAAAAGCCAAGGCTTCTTCAGCCAGGCTTTCGGCGGAGGCGGACAGCTTGTCGAACAGCTTCTGGCCGGGCAGCATGGCCAGCATTTCGCTCTTGATGGGCTCGCCACTCACGATCATGTTGAGCGCGGGCTCCACGCCCAACACGCGGGGCAGGCGCTGGGTGCCACCGGCACCAGGCACCAGGCCGAGCTTGACTTCCGGCAGCGCGATGCTGGTACCGGGGGCTGCAATGCGGTAGTGGCAACCCAAGGCCAGCTCCAAACCGCCGCCCATGGCCACGGTGTGGATGGCTGCGACCACAGGCTTTTCAGAGTTTTCCAGCACCTTGATGACGCTGATCAGGTTGGGTTCTTGCAGGGCTTTGGGGCTGCCGAATTCGGTGATGTCCGCACCGCCGGAAAACGCCTTGCCGGCGCCGGTGATCACAATGGCTTTGACCGCGGCATCGGCATTGGCCTGGGCCATGCCGTCTGCAATCCCCTGGCGGGTGGAAAGGCCCAAGCCGTTGACCGGCGGGTTGTTCAGGGTGATGACGGCGATATCGCCATGGACTTGGTACTGGGCGGTCATGCAGGCTCCGTGGGTGAGGTTAATCTCAAAATAGAACGATCGTTCTTTTTTCGATTGTAGGAGCTTTACCCCCCTCACCGAGCCCCTTTGTCACCGCTGGGACAAAGGGTTTTCCCGAATCTTAGCGCTGCATCACTACGCCTTCGAACCCCAGCTTACGCGCCGGGGAGCTTGTAGTCTTTGAGCAGCTCGCGCAATTTGGTTTTCTGCATCTTGCCGGTGCCGCCCAAGGGAATCGCCTCGACAAACACCACATCGTCCGGCACCTGCCATTTCGCGGTCTTGCCGTCGTAAAAAGCGATCAGCTCATCGCGGGTGACCTCACTGCCCGGTTTTTTGACCACCGCAATGATGGGCCGCTCGTCCCATTTGGGGTGCTTCATGCCGATGCAAGCCGCCATCGCCACTGCGGGGTGGCCCATGGCAATGTTTTCGACATCGATGGAGCTGATCCACTCGCCGCCAGACTTGATCACGTCTTTGCTGCGGTCGGTGATCTGCATAAAGCCCTCGGGGTCGATGGTGGCCACATCACCGGTGGGGAACCAGCCATCCACCAAGGGGGAGCCGCCCTCACCCTTGAAGTATTCGCTGATAACCCAGGGGCCTTTGACCAGCAGGTCGCCATAGGCTTTGCCGTCCCATGGCAGCTCGGCACCCTCGCCGTCCACGATCTTCATGTCCACGCCATAGATGCCGCGGCCTTGCTTGAGGCGGACCTTCATTTTGTCGGCGGAGTCCATGGCGAGGTGCTTGTTCTTGAGGGTGCACACCGTGCCCAGGGGAGACATCTCTGTCATGCCCCAGGCATGGAGCACTTCCACGCCGTACACATCATTAAAGGCGGTAATCATGGCCGGCGGACACGCCGAGCCACCAATCACGGTGCGCTTCAGGGTCGAAAAGCGCAGGCCGCCTGCTTGCATATGACCCAGCATCATTTGCCACACGGTGGGTACACCGGCCGCGAAGCTGACCTTCTCAGCTTCAATCAACTCAAAAATGGATTTGCCATCCATCGCCGGGCCGGGGAACACCAACTTGGCGCCGGTCATGGCTGCCGAGTACGGCAAGCCCCAGGCGTTGACGTGGAACATGGGCACCACCGGCAGCACCGCATCACGGGCGCTCATGTTGAGCGCATCGGGCAAAGCGCCGGAGAGCGCGTGCAATATGGTGGAGCGGTGGCTGTAAAGCGCCGCTTTGGGGTTGCCGGTAGTGCCGCTGGTGTAGCACATGCTGGAGGCCGAGTTTTCGTCAAACTCGGGCCAGGTATAGGTGGCGGGCTGTTGGCCGATCCAAGCCTCATAACTCTGCAGGCCGGGAATACCGGTGTCGGCGGGCAGCTTGTCCGCATCGCACAGCGCGATGAAATGTTGGATGGTGGTGCAGCGGCTGTGCACGGCTTGCACGATGGGCAGAAAGCTCATGTCGAAACACAACACCTGGTCTTCGGCGTGATTGGCGATCCAGACAATCTGGTCGGGGTGCAAGCGCGGGTTCAGGGTGTGCAGCACACGACCCGAACCACTCACCCCGAAATACAACTCCAAGTGGCGGTAGCCGTTCCAGGCCAGTGTGGCAACGCGGTCGCTGAACGCAAGGTTCAGGCCATCAAGGGCATTCGCCACTTTGCGGGAACGGGCAGCCACCTCTTTGTAATTGGTACGGTGGATATCACCTTCCACCCGTCGGGAAATCACTTCGCCTTCGCCATGGTGGCGCTCGGCAAAGTCCATCAAGGTGGAGATCAGCAACTGCTGGCTTTGCATCAGACCTAACATCAAGTCACCTCTGTCTAAATTTTTGTAACAAACACACCAACACCGGATACAAGCTGTTGCAACTTCGGCGACTCACATAGTACTGCGAGCAAGTCCCCTCGGAGACGCTGAATTAGTCATATGCGGGACAATGAGCTGATGCCCCATTTGCCCCCTGCGCCCGACGCTCTGGACCTGCCCCTCCGCTGGAATAACCGCTTTGCCACTCTGGGAGACGCGTTCTTTGCGCCTCTGTCCCCTACCCCGCTTCCGGCACCGTATTGGGTGGGCACCAGCGCAGCTGCCGCGCGCAGCGCCGGTTGGGATGAGGCTTTGTTGCGCGACCCGGAGGTGCTGCAGGCGCTCACCGGCAACCGCCCGCTTATCGGCAGCATGCCCCTCGCCAGCGTGTACAGCGGCCACCAGTTCGGCCAATGGGCCGGGCAGTTGGGCGACGGCCGCGCGATCCTGTTGGGCGAAGCCGATGGCTTGGAAGTGCAGCTCAAGGGCGCGGGCTTGACCCCCTTCTCCCGCATGGGTGATGGCCGTGCGGTGTTGCGCAGCAGCATCCGCGAGTTTCTGGCGAGCGAGGCGATGCATGGTCTGGGTGTGCCCACCTCACGTGCGTTGTGTGTCACCGGGTCCGATGCACCAGTGCGGCGCGAGACGATAGAAACAGCCGCGGTGGTGACGCGCATGGCCCCGAGCTTTATCCGCTTCGGGCACTTTGAACACTTCTGCCACCACGGCATGCCCGGCGAGCTGAAAACCTTGGCCGATTTTGTGATCGACCACTACTACCCCGAGTGCCGCACCGAGGCGCGCTGGAACGGCAACCCCTATGTGGCGCTGCTGGCCGCAGTGACGGCGCGCACCGCCGAGATGGTGGCGCACTGGCAGGCGGTGGGCTTTTGCCATGGGGTGATGAATACCGACAACATGAGTATCTTGGGCCTGACCATCGATTACGGGCCCTTCCAGTTCATGGATGCCTACGACCCCGGTCACATCTGCAACCACTCGGACACGGGCGGCCGCTACGCGTTTTACAAGCAGCCGAATGTGGCGTACTGGAACCTGTTTTGCTTGGGCCAGGCCATGATGCCGCTGATCGATGAGCAGGAGCACGCCATTGCAGCCCTCGAAACCTTTAAAGACCTGTACCCGCAGGCGTTTGCCCGTCGGATGGCAGCCAAGCTCGGGTTTACCGAAGTGCAAGAGGCCCAGAAGCCAGTCATTGAGGGCATTTTGAAGTTGCTGGCTGCTGACAAAGTCGACTTCACTATCTTCTGGCGGCGCCTCAGCCACTGGGTGGCTGACCCGGCGGCAGCTGCTGATTCGGTGCGCGACCTGTTCCTGGACAGAGCCGGCTTTGACGCCTGGTTGCTATCTTATTCAGAGCTGCTCGCGCAACATCCACGGGCGCTAGCGGCTGATTTGATGCTTAAGACCAACCCGAAATACGTAATGCGCAACCACTTGGGCGAGCAAGCTATTCAAGCGGCGCGGCAAAAAGATTTCAGCATGGTGGCTGATGTGCTGAAAGTTCTGGAGACGCCGTACGACGAACACCCGGAGTTCGAGGCTTGGGCCGGCTTTCCACCCGACTGGGCCGCGCAGATTTCCATCAGCTGCAGTTCCTGAACTTTCAGCGCTGTATTGCATCCACTCACCCCTAGGAGCCCCCATGACCTTCCCTATCCAAAAAACCGATGCCGAATGGAAAGCCCTGCTCGCCGAAAAAGGTGCGGAGCCGGTCGCGTTTCAGGTGACCCGCCACGCCGCCACCGAGCGGCCTTTCACCGGCAAATATGAAACCCACTGGGCGGACGGCAGCTACCACTGCATGTGCTGCAGCGCCAAGCTGTTTGACTCCGGCACCAAGTTTGACGCGCATTGCGGCTGGCCCAGCTTTTCGCTCGCGATTCCGGGCGCTATCACCGAAATCACCGATCGCAGCCACGGCATGGTGCGGGTCGAGACCGTGTGCAGCCAGTGTGGCGCGCACCTGGGCCACGTGTTCCCTGATGGCCCTACCGACACCGGTTTGCGCTACTGCATGAACTCGGCCTCGCTACACTTCACGCCGACATGAAAACACTCCTCGACTTCATCCCCATCCTCTTGTTCTTTGCGGCCTACAAGCTGCATGACACTTTTGGCATCAGCAAAGACGAAGCGATCTATTTCGCCACGCCGGTGCTGATGGCTGCCACCGTGGCGCAAATGGCGATCATTTATTGGATCGACAAAAAGCTCACCACCATGCACAAGATCACCTTGGGCATGATTCTGGTGTTCGGCGGCATCACCCTGCTCTTGCACGACAAGCGCTTCATCATGTGGAAGCCCACCGTGCTGTACGCGGGCATGGCGATTGCACTGGCTGTGGCGGTTTGGGGTATGAAGATCAACTTCTTGAAGTCCATGTTGGGCAGCCAGCTGGAGCTCCCTGACCCGGTGTGGCACAAGCTCAATATCGCCTGGATCGGGTACACCCTGTTTATGGCGGTTAGCAACGGTTATGTCGCCGCGTATTTCAGCGAAGACGCCTGGGCCAACTTCAAACTCTGGGGTTATGTGTTCCCGCTGGCCTTTTTGATCGGTCAGGGCCTCTACATTTCGCCTTATCTCAAGGGCGATAGCACACCAGAGGAGCCCCCCAAGCCATGAGCGCCCTGGCTCCTACTGCCAACAACCTCGAGCAGCGCTTGCGGGCCCAACTGCAGCCGCTGCGCCTCGAAGTCATCGATGAAAGCTACCAGCACGCCGGCCATGTGGGTGCCAATGACAGCGGTGTCGGCACCCATTTCCGGGTGCGGATTGCTTCACCTTTATTTACCGGTTTGAGCCGCGTAGCACGGCATCGCCTTGTGTATGATTCGTTGCAAGATTTCATTGATCAAGGCCTTCATGCCTTGGCCATTGAGGCCGAAGCCTCGCCCTCTGGCAACACTAAGATTTAAGCATTCCTGAAGGAAACGGTATGAAGAAGCACATTTTGTCCTCCTTGGCTGTAGCCAGCCTGATGGCGGTCTCCCAAGGCGCTGTGGCGCAGAACATTGCCATCGTGAACGGCAAGGCAGTTCCCACTGCGCGCATGGAAGCACTGGCCCAGCAGGTCGCCCGCTCCGGCCGCCCTGTAACGCCTGAAATGCAAGGCCAGATGCGCGAGGAAATCATCGCCCGCGAAATTTTTGTGCAAGAAGCCCAGGCCCGCGGTCTGGACGCGACCGATGACTACAAAAATCAGCTCGACCTGACCCGCCAGTCCATCCTGATCCGCGAGCTGTTTGCCGATTTCCAGAAAAAGAACCCGGTCACTGACGAAGAAACCAAGGCGGAGTACGACAAATTTGCCTCGGCCAACGCCGGCAAAGAGTACCGCGCCCGCCATATCCTGGTGGAAAAAGAAGACCAGGCCAAGGCCCTGATTGCCCAGCTCAAAAAAGGCGCCAAGTTTGAAGACCTGGCCAAGAAGAACTCCAAAGACCCAGGCTCCGGTGCCAATGGTGGTGACCTCGATTGGGCCAACGCCAGCAGCTACGTAAAAGAGTTCTCGGACGCGCTGGTGGCCTTGTCCAAGGGCAAGATGACTGACACTCCGGTCAAGACCCAGTTCGGTTTCCACATCATCCGTTTGGATGACCTGCGCGAAGCCCAGTTGCCCAAGTACGAAGATGTGAAGCCGCAAATCGCCCAGCAACTGCAGCAACAAAAGATTGCCAAGTTCCAGGAAGACCTGCGCGCTAAAGCCAAGGTCGAATAAGCCTCTACAGGCTGATTCCCATCAAGCGGCTTCGGCCGCTTTTTTGTTGCCTATCACTGGCTTGCGCACCAAGGCCGCTGCACCCGGCAAAGGGACACAGCCGTAAAGCTAGCGGCCGATTCCGGCCAGCCAAAGCAGGCCTAACAACACCGGCTGGTGCAGCAGGTAGTAACTCAAACTCCACTGCCCCAGTGCTGCCAGCCGCCGCGTCAGGGCTGCCGGCAGTGGCAGCCGCCCTGTGCGGGGTTGGCGCTGCCACTCGTGCATGAACGCGAAACCCAGCAACATGACGCCCAGCCAGGGAAACAGGGGCACATAGTCCTCGGTGCGTGGCAGGCGGGTGACCCAGCCGATCCAGTTCAAGGCGCGGCCGTTCATATCCACGCCAAATTGGGTGCTAGCCCAGGTAGATATTGCGCTACCTGCTATGAAATGCGTAGCAATGATCGCAAGGCCCAGCAAACCGCACCCAAGCCCCAGCGGTGCCACAAGGCGGGTGATGAGCAGCATCACCGCCATGGCGTGCAACACCCCGAAATAGATATAGCTGCTTGGGAACATGAACCACGACCCTAAAGACACCAACGCAGCGGCGGCAGCAATCTGCAGCCAACGCCGTGCGAACAGCCACCCGCTCTGGCCACGGGCATGGGCCAGCGCCTGACCGGCGCCCGCACAGCACAAAAACAGGCTGAGGATGGCAGTGCGCTGCCACGTCCAGACGGGGTCTTGCAAAAAGTTTTGTTGGATGACGCCGGCGTTGTTCAGGTCGAAGCAAAAGTGAAACACCGTCATCCACACCATGGCCAAACCACGCACCGCATCCAGAGTGTCCAAGCGCCGGTTGTTCATGGCCGTTTCAAGGACTTTGTGGCTTGCCGGCGGCAGACCGTTGCATGATGCTGCCCCATTGGGTGAGCACAGCGCCGGTAGACGCTAACAAAAGCACCGGTATTGCAAGCCCCCAGGCGCTGTGCATGGCGGTGGACCATGCAAAAAGGGGTGGCCCTAAGGTGGCGCCCAAATTGCCCATTTGGGCAACTGCGCCGTTGGCCCGTGCCTGTTGGGCGCTGTCGTGGTTGAGGTGGGGAATCAGGGCAAAGGCGCTGCCCCCGGCCAGGCCGGAGATCAGCATCAAGGCGATGGCCGCCTCTACGTAGCCCCAGCCGGTCATGGCGCTCCAGGCACACAACACGCCCGCCAAGCCAAGGCTGGGATACAGCATCCGTAACAAGCGCAAGGGGCTGCTCCGCTGGGTGAGCCAACCCGCACCAAAGGTGCCGGCTATGCCCATCAGGGGCAATACCGTGGCAGCCCAGCGGTCTGTGTCGGTCAGGCCCCGGGGCAAAAACGTCAGCAGCGCCACCGCCATGCCGGTGTAACAAAAGAAACACAGGCCCGGCAGTGCGGTGCGCCAGTCGGTATAGGTGCGCACATGGCGCGCCAACAAGCCGGCTCCGTGGGAGGCGCTAGCGGGCGGCGGCTGGTCCAGGGGCAGTGCGGCCCAAGCCAGTACCGCGGCCATGAGCAGCAGCACCGCATGTAATGCAAACATAGAGGGCACACCGGCATACGCCAAAAACTGGTGGCCTCCTGCGGCGGTGAGCGCGAACGCGGTGCCCACAAAGGTGCTCCACAAGCCCATGGCAATCGAGCGGTGACGCGCAGCGGTGGTGCCTGACATAAGCGTGGGTGCCGCCACCACCACGGCCAGGTGGGACGCTCCTTCCAGCACCCGGGTCACCACAAACCAGTGAAACGGCAAGCTCAGTGCCTGCACCGCCGCGAGCACCGCGCCCAGCAGCATGCCACCGCACAGCAGACGCCGGTAACCGATGCGCGGAGCCAGCAAACCCATGCTGACACCCAGACTCAAGCCCACAACCCCTACGACCGACAAGGCCCAGCCCATCTGGGTGGCGCTCACGCCAAACTGCTGCTGCAACAAAGCAAACGCGAGGGACACCTTGGCGAACTGCATGGCCGCCAAAATGCCGCAGCCCCACAACAGCAAAACGCGGGGCCAATGGGTGATGAGTGTGTGAGGCATGGGAGCCAGTGAGTGTAGCGGCAGCCCGCGCGGCAGCGGGGCCCTGCTGCGGGATAATACGGCCCCATGTCTTTGCAAGATTTTCAACTCGAATTGCTGGCTCCCGCCCGTACCGCCGAGATCGGCATCGAAGCGGTGAACCATGGTGCCGATGCGGTCTATATCGGCGGGCCCGGTTTTGGCGCGCGGTCCAGCGCCGACAACAGCATTGCCGATATTGAGCGCCTGGTCGCCCACGCCCATCGCTTCAACAGCCGCATTTTTGTCACGATGAACACCATCCTGCGGGATGACGAGCTCGAGCCCGCCCGCAAGCAGGCCTGGCAGTTGTACGAGGCGGGTGTGGATGCATTGATCGTGCAAGACATGGGTTTGCTGGCGATCGACATGCCGCCGCTACAGCTCCACGCCAGTACCCAGACGGACATCCGCACGCCTGAGAAGGCGCGTTTTTTGCAGGATGTGGGCCTCTCCCAGATTGTGCTGGCGCGCGAGCTCACGGCCCGGCAGATTGCCGCCATCCGCGCGGCGACGGACCCTGAGAAATGCACGCTGGAGTTTTTTATCCACGGTGCGCTGTGCGTGGCCTATAGCGGCCAGTGCTACATCAGCGCGGCCCACACCGGCCGCAGTGCCAACAGGGGTGAATGCAACCAAGCCTGTCGCCTGCCCTACCAGGTGGTAGACGACAAGGGCCGCTTTGTCGCGCATGACAAGCATGTGCTCTCGATGAAAGACAACAACCAGAGCGAGAATCTGGCCGCTTTGGTGGATGCGGGCATCCGCAGCTTCAAGATCGAGGGTCGCTACAAAGACATGGGTTATGTGAAGAACATCACCGCCCACTACCGCAAGCTGCTCGACCGCTTGATCGAAGACCGCCAGTACTCCGATCAGCCCCACCATTTCCCGCTTTCGCGCAGCAGCAGCGGTAGCACCAGCTTCACGTTTGAGCCCGATCCCAACCAGAACTTCAACCGCGAGTTCACCGATTACTTTGTGCAGGGGCGCCAGATCGACATCGGCGCCTTTGACAGCCCCAAGAACCCGGGCCAGCCGATTGGCTATGTGACCAAGGTCAACCCTGACAGTGTGGAGCTGGAGCTGAGCGACCGCAGCAAGGCTTTGAGCAATGGCGACGGTCTCTGCTACTACGACTTGCAAAAGGAGCTGGTGGGCCTGGCCATCAACCGGGCCGAAGCCATCAACGCGGCCAAGGGTTTGTGGCGAGTGTTCCCCAAAGACCCCCTCCCCGGCCTCAAGGACCTGCGCAAGGGGGTGGAGGTCAACCGCAACCGGGATGTGAACTGGACCCGGGTACTCGATAAAAAGAGCAGCGACCGCCGCATCGGTGTATGGGCGGTGTTGGCGGAAACCGATGGCGGCATGGCGTTGACCTTGACTGACGAAGACGGCTTTACCGCCACCGCCCGCACCAGCCTGCCCTTGGAACTGTCCAAAGACCCGGCGACTGCGCTCGACACTTTGCGCGCGAACGTGAGCAAGATGGGTACCACGATTTTTGCCACACTCGATGTGCAGGTGCAGTTCAGCCAGCCGTGGTTTGTGCCCGCGTCGGTGCTGAACCCCTTGCGGCGCGAAGCTGTCGAGGCGCTGGAGCGTGCCCGCACGCGGGGCTTTGTGCGTTTAGCGCCCGGCCATGTGGTGGAACCGCCGGTGGCATATCCGGAAGACACGCTCAGCTACCTGGCCAACGTGTTTAACCAGGCAGCGCACGGTTTTTATGCCAAACACGGGGTGAAAGTCATTGCGCCGGCCTACGAGGCGATTGAAGAGTTGGGTGAAGTGAGCCTGATGATCACCAAGCACTGCGTGCGCTTTTCGCTCAGCCTGTGCCCCAAGCAAGCCAAGGGCGTAACGGGGGTGCAAGGGCAGGTCAAAGCCGAGCCCTTGCAACTGATCAATGGCAAAGAGAAGCTCACCCTGCGGTTTGACTGCAAACCCTGCGAAATGCATGTGGTGGGCAAGATGAAAACCGGTGTCGCCAGCCAAAGCCGCTTGGAGCTGCTGGAGGCCGCACAGGGCGTGCCGATGACTTTCCACAAAACCCGCCCGAAACAAGAGTTCGGGCACTGATCGCTTAGTGGGGGCGCTGGGGCGGGCGCTCTCTAGGCGGCTGCGTCTGCAGCAGCTGGCGCATGAAGTACATCCCCAGCACCATATTGCCCACGGCAAACACCACCACCGCGATGGCCGCTGCGGGCTGCAGTGTGTGGTGTTGCACGATCCAAACCAGCGCCGTCGACAGTGCGTTCAACACCAGCATGAGCCAGAAGGCCGGCTTGCGGGGTTGAAGCAAACGGCGCAGGTACTTCACTTCAGCTCAGTGACAAAGTTTTCACGGCTGCGGCGCACCTTTTTCAGGTTCACCAACCAGTCGCCTTCGTCGGCGCGGTAGCCCAAAGGCATGATCACCACGCTGCGCAAGCCGCGCTTGTCCAGGCCCAGGATTTCGTCCACGGCTTTGGGGTCAAAACCTTCCATGGGGGTGGCGTCGACTTTCTCTTCAGCAGCCGCAATCAGGGCGGTGCCCACGCCAATATAGGCCTGGCGGGCAGCGTGCTGGTAGTTCACTTCGGCCTCGCGGGGCACGTAAGCGCCCAAAATCATCTTGCGGTAGTTTTCCCAACCTTCGTTCACGAAACCGCGCTCGGTGTTGACCAAGTCGAAAGACGCATTGATGCGCTCCGCGGTGTAGTTGTCCCAAGCGGCGAATACCAACAGGTGCGAGCCATCGGTGATCTGCGCCTGGTTCCAAGCCACGGGCACGATTTTTTCACGCAACTCTTTGTTGCTCACCACGATCAGCTCATAGGGCTGCAAGCCGCTGGAAGTGGCCGTCAGGCGCACGGCTTCGATGATGCGGTCCAGCTTGTCCTGGGGGACTGCTTTGGCGGGGTTGAATTTCTTGGCGGCGTAGCGCCACTGGAGTGTGCTGATGAGGTCGGTCATAAGGGTATGGTGAGGTCAAAAAATGATGAAAGTGAGCGGGTAGCTGGTACGGAAAGCCGCAATTTCAAGCCCTTGCCTGCAAATTTTGTGCAGCTTGGTCCAGGCGATGGGCGAACAAGTCGAATACCCGTACAGCAGTGGCGCAGGCCGCCGGGATGTCGTCCTGACCCAGGATGCCCTCGGCCCATTGCATGTACTGCTTCCAACGTTGGACACTTGCAGTTCCACCCGCCTCAAAAAACCGGCATGGCCACTGCTCTCCACCATTGGCCCGCAGTTGTCGCGTCAGCATCTGCCCCCCTAGCCGGGACCCCTCCACTACGTACATCGCCCCGACAAGTTCGGCGGCAGAGCACAACTTCAGGGTTAGCGGGCTGTCGTCACAGGGTGCTGCTCCGAGTTTCTCGAGATCCTTGTTCAACAAGGGTAAGCGCCGCTCCATCGGCAATGGCAGTTCGTGGCGGGTGGTGATGAACCTAGGGTGGGCAGCTTCAATAGCCGATTCGCAGTCGGCCAATGCGGTCCCCAACCCACGTAAAGCGGCAGCATAAACATGGGCTGTCAGGCCCGGTTGCATCAGGGCCATCATCAGCACATGGCTATCGAGTCGGCGATGCTGCTCGCGTGTTGCCAAGCGAAGTGACGTATGCAAAGCGCTCACAGCATGCGTCCGACGGTGCTTCGGAACTTTGCCGCTATCAGCTTCTCATCAGCCGTCCACTCACGGCAATATCCGGTGCGAGTCTCCACCCACTTCTCAAAAGAGCGCCGCGGAGACAAGTGGGTAGCCGCAGCATTTTCAGCCTGTGGCTTGTCCGGGTTGCCTGCCCAGGTGATGTGTTGAATTTCCGCTTGCCGGAACCAGTAGAAGCGAAGCCAACCCCGGCCAGCCGTCCATATTTTTACGGCCAACACTCCGCAGCTGGAGGGGCCCACCTCGGGATACCCGGTAAACACATCATTCATCCGCTCCAGCGTTGCTGATGCGTCGTCATGGTGATTCAGAAACCAATCGTCAATCACAGCCAGACCGGCCAAATCCGGTCCGCTGCCGCTAATGGCGGCCTCTTCGTCGATGGCCATGGCAAAGCCCTCGGCATTCACAAGGCCGGCAAGCGCCATCCCCGATGCCGCCAAGCTGTCCAGCGGATTGCTCACACCGACCAAGGGTTGAATCGAGACTTGGATACGGCGATCCATGCTGTCGAGCGCTTGCAAATGCGCGCTTGCAAGGTAATTGGCCAAACCCAACGAATAGGCAGTCACCAGGGTCACACAGGCGTGCCGCTGGTCTTGGCCCAAAAGATTGGGCCCATCGTAGTGGTGGCAGGCCACCAAGCCCCACAGCTTGCCGGTGATCACAATAGGCAAGGAAAACGAGGCTTTGACACCCATGTTGCGCATGTACTCCAAATGCATGGGCGACACACTGCGAAGGTCAGACCAGGTCAGGTCGGGAGGTTCACCGCCTGTCGACCAGACTGGAAAAACCGGTGCGGCGATATCCGGAATCATTCGATACGGATTTTGCACATACAACTTGCGGGCTATTTCCGGAATGTCCGTAGCCGGAAAACGCAGGTCCATGTAGCTGCCACGATCACCGGCAAAGCTTTCTGCCACGACCTCACCCGCCCAGTCTTCCCGGAAACGGTAGACCATGACCCGATCCATTCCCGTAATCTGGCGGACATGCCCGATCAGGGTGTTGTGATAGACGTTGATGTCGTCCTTGTGCGATGGCGCACGCACCATGGTCCGATGCATTTGGTGAATGGCAATCGGCAGTAATGAAGTATGGGCAGGCTCCCACTCAATCAGCACGGAACCTGCATTTCGAATAAAGGTGACATCGAGGTGTGCGCCATGGGAGGTCACCACATTGGCAATGAACATCTGCTCATTGAGGGGCAGCGCAAAAGCCTCCTCAAAATCGGGCGTGTAAAACGCCTGGGAGCCCAGCGAAGTTCCCAGTAAAAGAGACACCGGACACCCAAGGACACTTTCGCAATTGGCACTGGCATGGGTAATCATGCGGTCGGAATCGCTCACGACGATGAGCGCGCCATGCCCCTGGATCCGCCCGGACAGGTGCAACTTTTCAGATTCGCAGGACGCAAGCGTCACTTGCGAGTGGGTGATAGACGTATCAAACATGCAGACAGTAAAGAGTCTTCAAGCTTCCGATAAGGCGGGCTTTAAAAGTTGCGCAAAAGATTCCGGTGCCATGGGTTTGTGGAAGAAATAGCCCTGCCCGATCTCGCAACCCTCAGCGCGCAAAACCTCGAGCTGTTGGGCTGTTTCCACACCCTCTGCCACAACACGCAAACCCAAGGTCTGTGCCATGTTGATGATCATCTTTGCAATGCTGCGGTCATCCGGCTCAGTGGCAATACCGTCAACAAAACTGCGGTCCACCTTGAGCTCATGAATCGGGAATTTGCGCAAATAAGCCAGTGAGGAATACCCGGTTCCAAAATCGTCCACACTCAAATCAACACCCAACCGGGTCAATTGAAAGAGGCGCTCCATCAGCGCATCCAAGCGCTCCATCAAGGCGCTCTCGGTGAGCTCAACGATGATCTGCGACGGGGGTACCCCGGCCGCACTGAGTTTGGCGCTGAATCGCTCGACAAACGAGGGCTCTTTCAATTGGTGCGCCGATACGTTGATTGCGATTCTTGGAACCTCCAGACCCTGCCGGCGCCAATGGGCGATGTCACTGAGGACCCGGTCGATGACATAAAAACCCAGTTCATTGATGAGCCCGCTCGCCTCGGCAACAGGAATGAATTTGGCTGGTGAAATGTCGCCAAGCACTTCGTCTGACCATCGCAAAAGTGCCTCGCCACCGACTACCTCGATACCGGCGAGTGAGACCTTGGGTTGGTACACCAGTTTGAGGGTTGACTGCTGTAGCGCCACTCGCAGGCCTGTTTCCAGGGTCATCCGTTGCAAGGCGTTGACCTTCATCTCGTGAGCGAAATACTGGTACTGGTTACGCCCGCGTTCCTTGGCCCTGTACATGGCGGTATCCGCATTTTTCAGCAACGTAATGCTGTCGTCCCCATCGTCCGGATAGACGCTGATGCCTATGCTGGCAGAGACAAACAGATTGTTTCCCTGCACCGGAAAAGACGCCGACATAAAGTCCACGATACGCCCAGCAATCGTGTTGACTTCATTCAAGTCGACTTCCGACAAGACCGCCACAAATTCATCCCCGCCGAGCCGGGCCAGCGTGTCCGAGTCCCGCACACAGTGGCCCAAGCGCTGGGCTGCTTGTACCAGCAGCATGTCGCCGACGTCATGGCCCAAGGTGTCGTTGACGTTTTTGAAGTTGTCTAAGTCAATAAAAAGCACAGCGACCCGCTGTTGACGCCGTTTCCCCTGCGCCAATGCATGGCGCAGACGGTCAGTCAGCAAACCGCGGTTGGGTAGGCCTGTCAACTCATCATGGCTGGCAATGAATTCGATGCGCTGTTGGGAGTGTTTCATGGCGGTGATGTCACTGAACATCAGCACATAGCTCTGGAGCGCGCCATCGTCATCCATCACCGCATTGACCGTGAGCCACTGTGGGAAGATCTCGCCATTCTTGCGGCGATTCAGTACTTCACCCTGCCAGACTCCGTTTTCTGCCAGTTGGCGGCGAACACCATCCACCAAATCAGGTGTCTGCAGTTCACCCAGGTGGGTAAAGACATCGCGCCCGATAACTTCATCTTGAACAAAGCCGGTTATTTTTGTAAACGCCCGGTTGACGTTCAGTAGGTGACCTCGGGGGTCCAAAATCGCGATGGCTTCACCCGCATGGTCAAACACCTTGGCGGCCAGGCGCAACTGCTCTTCGGCTTTGCGGCGCACCGTAATGTCATTGCTTTCGGTACAGATAGAGCGCACGACCCCTGCATGATCGCGGATCGGAAAGCGGACACTGCTGAGCCACAGCTCCCCGTCGTGGCGCTGCAAGTGCTCCACAGTTTCAGTGGCAGCGCCTTGGCGCATGGTGTCAAGGTCATGGCCACGCAAGCGGGTGGCAAGCGGCGCAGGAAAAATTTGCTGGTCGGTTTTGCCGAGTACGTCGGCCGCCGATAAGCCCATCAACTCCTCAAACCGCGCGTTCACGAATTCATAGCAGCCTGCAGAGTCTTTGACAGATACGGCCGACACCGAATGGGCCATGATGGACGCCAGCTGCTCCTGGCTCTCACGGATGCGTTGCTGCGCAGACACGAGCTCGGTGTTGTCGAGCACCACCAGCACCACGCCCTGCACCGATGCTGTCATATTGAGCACCGGATTGATCTGCAGCTGATAAGTTTTATCGCCGTGCTGTCGCTCAAGCAGGGCCTTCTGGGTGCTTGCGCAACTAGTCTGCAGGGTCGATCCGATATCGTTCAGATAATCCGGCAGTTTCAGGCGGCTGATGTGTTGCCCGACATTGGTAGCCGGTAGCGAATAGGTCCGGATGGCAGTTCCGTTGATCCGCCGCAAACAAAGCAATGTGTCAAACACCAGGACAGGAAAGTCCAGGGTGTTGTACATGCTTTCAAACTCGCTATTGACCGAAGCAAGTGCCGCCGATTTGATCTGGCTCTCTTCGTTGACGCTGATCAGCTCTTCATTCGTAGCCTGCAGCTCCTCGTTTGCTGCTTCCAACTCTTCGTTGGAGGCCTGCAGTTCCTCATTGGCTGCTTGTACCTCTTCGTTGAGGGCTTGCATTTCTTCGTTGGAGGCGGCCATCTCCTCCATCAGGGTCTGCAATTGCTCACGCGCGCTATCGAGTTCGAGGCGTGTGTCATCGCTGACAGCACCCGTGTCTGTGGGGTTTTTGCCGCGTTGGGCTCCATCGAGCCCCTTTCCTTCCTCGAACACCACCAGAAACAACTGGGACTCACTGGCCAGCGACACAGGCCGAAGGCCGAGTCGCCAGGTCTCCCCGCCGCAAGCGGCAATACGCCTTCGCCGGCTATAGGCCAGAGTGCCCGTTTTGTGGGCTCTTTGCATAGTCGATATGAGCTCGCCCGACAACTCAGGCACGATGAGCTGCGCGAGATTCATCTCGGGTGTCCCTGTGGGGAACACCAGTAGGGCTCCCACAGGCCCTTGGCTGTGGAGAATTCGCAAACCCGAGTCCAGCAGCATGGCGGGCCCCACGTGCGCTGCGAGTGCTTGCGCGAATACTTGCTCATGGGTTCGCGGGGGTTTGCGGGCCACCATCACCCCTGACTTGAATGAGCCCCGGCTCAGCGCACCCATGGTGACAGGGCGGCTGGCAGCCCTGCTGCGGTAGATTCTTGCTCTCCGGTCTGCCACGGCGAACAGTGCCTCCTGTTGCGAAACCGTTTCAGATCGCCCGAGAAACAGCAGCCCATCATCGTTCAGCGAATAACGGATGACAGACAAAACTTTGGCCTGCAACTCGTTGTTGAAATAGATCAACACATTCCGGCAGGTCACCAAGTCAAGGCGCAGGAAAGGTGGATCCACCGTAATGTCCTGGCGCGCAAAAGTGACACAGTCCCGCAGCGCTTTGACCGGCTCATAGCCCTCTCCGGAGGGCTGGTAGTAACGATCGAGATACGCGCGGGGCATCTCTGCCATGGCCGCAAGGCTGTAATGCCCCCGGCGGGCTACCGTGAGCGCGTCATTGTCAATATCCGTGGCGAAAATTTGGAGACGGGTATTGGTCGAGTGTTGCCGCAACAACTCCAAAAAGACCATACCTACCGAGTAAGCCTCTTCCCCGGTAGCGCAGCCGATGACCCAGATCCGCAGCTCATCGCCCTGCCCTTTGCGGGCCACCAATTCAGCCCCGGAGCGCTCTAGTGCCGCAAAAGCATCCCGGTCACGGAAAAACTCGGTCACCGAGATCAGGGTGTCTTTGGCCAGGGTGTCGAGCTCTTCCGGCTGTTTTTCGGTGTAGGCCAAGTAATCGTGAAGATTCTTGACCCCTACGGCCAAAACCCGTCGCTGAAGACGCCGCTGCACCGTGGAGAGTTTGTAGCTTGAAAAGTCGATGCGGGTTTGATCCCGCACCCGCTCAAACAAAGTGTCCAGCTCAGCGCGCGGGTAGGCGGGGGCCTCTACCGCTTCCAGGGTTCCGGGGAACCGCACCAGGCGCTCCAGATCGGCGCCCATATGTTCCGGGGCCAGCACGCGGTCTGCCACTCCGGCCTCGATGGCGGAGCGCGGCATGCCATCGTATTTTGCGGATTCTGGAATCTGCACCATCGTGAGTCCGCCCGCTGCCTTGATGGCCAGCAGGCCACGGCTGCCATCGGCCCCAGTACCTGACAGAACAATGCCCACCGCCATTTCATCGTATTCCTTGGCGAGGGACTGGAACAGTAGATTGATGGAAGGCTTTGGCGACACCTCAGGCGGTGGCGTCGTGAGCCGGAACACGCCCTTGGCAAGAACCAAGTTGGTGCCGGCAGGCACGATGTAAACCACATCAGGTTCTGGAGTTTCGCCGTTGAGGGCTTCACGGACCGGGAGGCTGGTTTCCCGCCCCAAAATCTCAGCCATCAAGCTGCGATGGTTGGGGGCCATATGCTGGGCCACTACATAGATGCAGCCCAGGGCGGGCGTCAGACCGGAAACAAAGGCAGTGAGCGCCTCCAGCCCTCCAGCAGAGGCCCCGATCCCCACCACAATAGGCCTTGGGCGTTGTTTTTCTCCGGCACCTGAGCTTGCAGTTTTATCCACCCTCGCCTCCAGAAAATTTGAGGCATGGTACCCCACATTCCCTTCGGGACTGAAGGGTTTTTAGAAAACTGAAGTCATGTCTGAGACGTAGTCATGGCCCTGCAATTACAAACGAACGCCCGCTGGGGCAGCGTTGTTAACCCACCCACTTGCGCGCATTGCGCCATAGCTGCATCCACGGGCTGAATTCGCTCTTGTCCAAGCTGGTCCAGCTCATCTGCACGTTGCGGAACACCCGCTCGGGGTGCGGCATCATGGCGGTGAAGCGGCCGTCTGCGGTGGTGACCGCGGTCAAGCCACCGGCGCTGCCGTTCGGGTTGTACGGGTAGGCCTCGGTCGCGGCACCGGTGTTGTCCACATAGCGCATGGCAGCGATGGCCTTGTCCGCGTTGCCACGGTACTTGAAGTTCGCGTAGCCCTCACCGTGTGCCACCGCAATCGGCAGGCGCATGCCGGCCAGATCGGTGAAGAACAGAGACGGTGATTCCAGTACTTCCACCAGCGAGAGGCGGGCTTCAAAGCGCTCGCTCTGGTTGGTGGTGAAGCGTGGCCAGTCTTGTGCGCCGGGGATGATGTCGGCCAGCTCGGCAAACATCTGGCAACCGTTGCACACGCCCAAGCCGAAGGTGTCCTGGCGGGCAAAGAAGGCCTTGAACTGCTCAGACAGCACGTCGTTGAACGTGATGCTGCGCGCCCAGCCAATGCCAGCACCCAAGGTGTCGCCGTAGCTGAAACCACCGCAAGCCACTACACCCTTAAAGTCCTGCAGTTTGGCGCGGCCAGTCTGCAAGTCGGTCATATGGACGTCATAGGCTTCAAAGCCGGCCTCGGTGAAGGCGTAGGCCATTTCCACATGGGAGTTCACGCCCTGCTCGCGCAGCACGGCCACCTTGGGGCGGCTGGTCATCACCGCAGGTGATTGCAAAGCCGTGGCAGGCGCTCCTGATTTGATAGCTGCTTGCGCAGATTCCACGAGCGCCAAAGCCTTATTTGGCATGTACACATGCATGCCAGGATCGTTCTCAGCGCCAGCGGCTGCGTGTTCAGCATCGGCACACACGGGGTTGTCGCGCTGCTGAGCAATCTTCCAGCTCACGGCGTCCCACACCTGGTGCAAGTCGGCCAGCTTGGCGCTGAAGATGCTCTTGGCATCACGCCAGATTTGCAGTTCGCCCTTGCCAGCGGCGATGGCATCAGTGGCTGGCCTTGTTTTGCCCACGAAGTGGCTGAACTTGGACAGGCCGTGCTCGCGCAGGGTAGCCATCACCTCGGAGCGCTCTGTGGTGCGCACCTGCAACACGACGCCCAGCTCTTCGCTGAACAGGGCCTTGAGCGTGGCTTCTTCCCGGCGGGCACCCACCTGCCCTGCCCAGTTTTTGCTGTCGCCCACGTCCATGCGGCTGTCAGAAATGCCGTCGCCTTCGGTGACCAGCATGTCCACGTTCAGGGCCACACCTACGCGACCGGCAAAGGCCATTTCGGCCACGGTCGCCAGCAGACCACCATCGCCACGGTCGTGATAGGCCAGCACTTGGCCCTTGGCGCGCAGCGCGTTGACCGCGTTCACCAGGCTCACCAGGTCTTGGGCGTCGTCCAGATCGGGCACCTTGTCGCCGACTTGGTCCAGGGTCTGCGCCAGGATGCTGGCGGCCATGCGGTGCTGACCCTTGCCCAAGTCGACCAACACCAACGTGGTGTCCTCGGTCGCGTTCAGCTGAGGCGTCAGCGTGCCGCGCACGTCTTTCAGGGTCGCAAAACCGCTCACGATCAGGGACACGGGAGAAGTCACCTTCTTGTCGGTGCCCTCGTCCTTCCACTGGGTGCGCATGGACAACGAATCCTTGCCCACAGGAATGGAGATACCCAAAGCCGGGCACAGCTCCATGCCCACGGCCTTGACGGTGGCATACAGCGCCGCGTCTTCACCGGGTTCGCCGCAGGCGGCCATCCAGTTGGCGGACAGTTTCACGCGGGGCAAGTCGATGGGGGCAGCCAGCAGGTTGGTGATGGCTTCAGCCACCGCCATGCGGCCGGAAGCGGGTGCATCCAACGCGGCCAGCGGCGTGCGCTCGCCCATGGACATGGCTTCACCGGCAAAGCCTTTGAAGTCAGCCAAAGTGACCGCGCAGTCCGCCACCGGCACTTGCCAGGGGCCGACCATCTGGTCGCGGTGGGTCAAGCCACCCACGGTGCGGTCACCGATGGTGATCAGGAAGCGCTTGGAGGCCACAGTGGGGTGCGCCAGCACGTCGATCACGGCTTTCTGCAAGTCCACGCCGGTCAGGTCCAGCGGTTTGAACTGGCGAGCCACGGTTTTCACATCGCGGTGCATCTTGGGCGGCTTGCCCAAGAGCACGTTCATGGGCATGTCCACCGGAGACTCCGCACCCTCGTCCACCAGTTGCAACTGGCGCTCCTCGGTCGCCACACCAATCACCGCGAACGGGCAGCGCTCGCGCTCGCACAGCGCTTCAAACTGGGCCAATGATTCTGGGGCGATGGCCAAGACGTAACGTTCTTGACTCTCGTTGCACCAAATTTCTTTGGGTGCCATGCCGGACTCTTCGAGCTTGACGGCGCGCAGGTCAAAGCGCGCACCGCGGCCTGCGTCGTTGGTCAGCTCGGGGAAGGCGTTGGACAAACCACCCGCACCCACGTCGTGGATGGCGAGGATGGGGTTGTGCTCGCCTTGCATCCAGCACTGGTTTATCACCTCTTGGGCACGGCGCTCGATTTCGGGGTTGCCACGCTGCACCGAGTCAAAGTCGAGCTCAGCCGCGTTGGCGCCGGTCGCCATGGAGCTAGCTGCGCTGCCACCCATGCCGATGCGCATGCCGGGGCCGCCGAGCTGGATCAGCAGGCTGCCAGCGGGGAATTCAATCTTGTGGGTCTGGTCTGCATCGATGATGCCGAGACCACCTGCGATCATGATGGGCTTGTGGTAGCCGCGTGCCACGGTGTCCACATCGCTAGCGACTGTCTGCTCGTACTCGCGGAAATAGCCCAGCAGGTTGGGCCGGCCGAATTCGTTGTTGAACGCCGCACCGCCCAGCGGCCCTTCCACCATGATCTGTAGCGGGCTGGCGATGTGCTCGGGCTTGCCCAGCGTGCTGCCCCAAAGCTTGGAGACCGTGAAGCCAGTCAGGCCCGCCTTGGGCTTGGAGCCGCGGCCGGTGGCGCCTTCATCGCGGATTTCGCCGCCCGCGCCTGTAGATGCACCAGGGAATGGGGAGATGGCTGTGGGGTGGTTATGGGTTTCCACCTTCATCAGAATGTGGTTGGTTTTGCTATGTTTTTCATAGCTAGGTGCGCTTACATCACCTGCGCCAGTGGCCGATTTGGCTGTAAAGCGCTCGACCTGCACTCCTTCCATCACCGAAGCGTTGTCCGAGTAAGCCACTAGCATGTACTGGGGGTTCAGCTGGTGCGTGTTGCGGATCATGCCGAACATGCTCTTGTCCTGCGCCACGCCGTCGATGGTGAACTGGGCGTTGAAAATTTTGTGGCGGCAGTGCTCGCTGTTGGCCTGCGCAAACATCATCAACTCCACATCGGTCGGGTTGCGGCCCAGCGTCGTGAAGGCGTTCACCAGGTAGTCAATTTCGTCAGCGGCCAGTGCCAAACCGAACTGGGTGTTAGCTTTTACCAGCGCATCCTTGCCGCCGCCCAACACATCCACATGGTCCATGGGTGCGGGTTGCAGGGCATTGAACAGCTCTTGCGCTTGGGCACGGTCGAGCATGGCACTCTCGGTCATGCGGTCGTGCAGCAGAGCGGCCACGGCCTGCAGCTGCTCGGGCGTCAACACAGTTTTGCTGAGCAAGCCGCTTTTGAGTGTCAGGCGGTACTCCACCAGGCGCTCTACCCGCTTTACGGCCAGGCCGCAGTTGTGGGCAATGTCGGTCGCTTTAGAGGCCCAAGGGCTCACGGTGCCGAAACGCGGGCTCACCACAATGGCGGGGCCCTCTAACGGGCCGGTGTACGGGTCGCCATAGGTCAACAGTGCAGCCAGTTTGTCGGCCAAGGGCTTGTCCAGCGCCGCCTCGGTGGCAGCGAGGTGCACAAAACGGGCTGCAATGCCGGTAATCTTGTCGCTCACGCCGTGCAGGGCGGGCAGAAGTTGTTGAACGCGGAAATTGCTCAGGGCGTTGCCGCCCTCGAAAGAGGTGATGTGCAGGGTCACTGTGGTGGCCTTGTAATGGGCTGGAGCGTTGGGGAGTGGTGATCCACACGCGGCCGCTGACTGGGGACGCATATGGAAGCTCCGGATTTTACCCGCCAGAGCGACCCGCTTTTCCCCACCGGCATTGCGGTGTCTGGCGGATGGGATAATCCTGCCCCATGACTATCACTTACAAAGACGCCCAAGGCATTGCCGGCATGCGCATCGCGGGCAGACTCGCCTCTGAAGTTCTGGACTACCTCACGCCCTTCGTCCAACCCGGCGTGACGACCAACGAGCTCGACAAACTGGCCCACGACTACATCACCCAGGTGCAAGGCGCCATTCCAGCGCCCTTGAACTACACCGGTGGCGGTAACACGCCCTACCCCAAGTCCATCTGCACCTCGGTCAACCAGCAGGTGTGCCACGGCATTCCCAGTGACAAGCAGCTGAAAAAAGGCGACATCGTCAACATTGATGTCACCGTCATCAAAGACGGCTGGCACGGCGACACCAGCCGCATGTTCCCGGTGGGCGACTGCTCGATCGCGGCCAAGCGCCTGTGCTCAATTACCTATGAAGCCATGTGGGTCGGCATCCAGATGGTCAAGCCCGGCATCCACCTTGGTGACATCGGCCACGCGATCCAGCGTTTTGCTGAAGGCAAGGGCTTCAGCGTAGTGCGTGAGTTTTGCGGCCACGGCATCGGCCAAGTGTTCCATGAAGAGCCCCAAGTACTGCACTACGGCAAGCCCGGCACCCTTGAGAAACTCAAGGAAGGCATGACCTTCACCATCGAGCCGATGATCAACGCGGGCGGCAAAGACATCAAAGATGGCCCCGAGAAAGACGGCTGGAGCATCGTGACCAAAGACCGTTCTTTGTCCGCGCAATGGGAGCACACCGTGCTTGTGACCCCCACCGGTTATGAGGTGTTGACCTTGTCCGCCGGCAGCCCCGCCACCCCTGACTTTGTGACCGCCTGACCGCCCCACGATGACCGAGCTGCAAGCACTGCGCACTGATTACCGGGCCCGCAAGGGCCAGTTGCTGGATCAAGTAGCCTCGCCTCAGGCGACCGGACGCCAAGTGCGCAGGGTGTTGCAGCACATGGCCGACCTGACCGACGAGGTGCTGCGCAAGCTTTGGCTGGCCGCGGGTCTGGGCGAGCCGTTTGCCTTGCTGGCCGTGGGCGGCTACGGCCGCGCAGAGCTGTTTCCGCACTCCGATGTGGATGTGCTGGTGCTCTTGCCCGACGGCCAGTCGGCAGATACCGACAGTGAACTCAAAAAGCGCATAGAAGCCTTCATCGGCACCTGCTGGGATGTGGGCCTAGAAATCGGCTCCAGCGTGCGCACGCTTTCCGACTGCTTGTCGGAAGCTGAAAAAGACGTCACCGTGCAAACCGCTCTGCTGGAGTGCCGACTGATCACCGGCAGCGCGGAACTGGTGGCGACCTTCCAAGAGGCCTACCGGCAGGCCATGGACCCCAAGGCGTTCTTTGTGGCCAAGACCTTGGAGCTACGCCAGCGCCACACCAAATTTGAAGACACGCCCTACTCGCTCGAGCCCAATTGCAAAGAGTCCCCCGGCGGTCTGCGCGACCTGCAGGTGATTTTGTGGGTAGCCAAGGCCGCCGGTTATGGCGAGCACTGGAGCGATCTGGCCCGGGGCGGCCTGGCCACCGCGTTTGAGGTCAAGCAGATTGAACGCAACGAAACCCTGCTGCTGCTGATTCGCGCCAAGCTGCATTTCATTGCCAAGCGCCGCGAAGACCGCTTGATTTTTGATCTGCAAAACGCAGTTGCCGAGTCGTTCGGGTTTGTGCCGGTGCAAGCCGACAAAGACCGCAAGCAAATGGTGCGCGCCAGCGAAGCGCTGATGAAGCGCTACTACTGGGCCGCCAAGGCGGTGACCCAGCTGAACCAGATTTTGTTGATGAACATCGAGGAGCGGCTCAACCCCTCCACCCATGCGCCACGCCGGATCAACGAGCACTTCAATGACAAGGCGGGCATGATCGATGTGGCCTGCGACGACCTGTACCGCAACAATCCGCATGCGATTCTGGAGACCTTTCTCGTCTACCAGACCACGGTCGGGGTGAAGGGCCTGTCTGCCCGGACCTTGCGCGCGCTTTACAACGCCCGCGACCTGATGGATGCCCGCTTTCGCAAAGACCCGGTCAACCGCGCCACCTTCCTGAAGATCATGCAAGCGCCTGAAGGCATTACCCATGCCATGCGCCTGATGAACCAGACCTCGGTGTTGGGACGCTACCTGTGGGTGTTTCGCAAAATCGTGGGCCAGATGCAGCACGACCTTTTCCATGTGTACACCGTGGATCAGCACATCCTGATGGTGCTGCGCAATGCGCGCCGCTTCTTCATGGTGGAACATGCGCACGAGTACCCGTTTTGCTCCCAACTGGCCTCCGGCTGGGACAAACCGTGGATTTTGTACATCGCATCGCTCTTCCATGACATTGCCAAGGGCCGGGGCGGCGACCATTCGGAGCTGGGCATCGTCGAGGCGCGCCGCTTCTGCAAAGACCACGGAGTCCCGGCTGAAGATGCCAAGCTGATCGAGTTTCTGGTCGGCGAACACCTGACTATGAGCCGTATCGCCCAAAAGTCGGACCTCTCGGACCCTGATGTGATTCAGGCATTTGCGCAGCGCGTGGGCAACGAGCGTTACCTGACGGCGCTGTATCTCCTCACGGTGGCCGATATCCGTGGCACCAGCCCTAAAGTCTGGAATGCCTGGAAGGGCAAGCTCCTTGAAGACCTGTACCGCTACACCGCGCGCGCACTGGGCGGCCGCGCCCCCGATGCGGATGCCGAGGTGGAGCAGCGCAAACGCGAGGCGCTGGTCATTGTGGCCCTCTACGCCCTGCCCTTTGAGGCGCACAAACCGCTGTGGGACACGCTGGATGTGGGCTATTTCATGCGCCACGACGCCACCGACATTGCCTGGCATACCAAGCAGTTGTCGCGCCTGGTGGGGACCGAGCAGCCGATTGTCCGGGTGCGCCGTTCGCCTGTGGGCGAAGGCTTGCAGGTCTTGGTTTACACCCAAGACCAGCCGGATTTGTTTGCCCGCATTTGTGGCTATTTCGACCAGGGCGGATTCAGCATTCTGGATGCCCGCATCCACACCACCAAAAAGGGCTATGCGCTGGACACCTTCCAGGTGGTGACCTCGGCCGATATGGACGAGCATTACCGCGAGATGACCAGCTTGCTGGAAAACGGGCTGGCCCACGCGATTGCCCAGGCAGGGCCCCTGCCGGCGCCTAGCCGTGGCCGGGTGTCACGCCGGGTTAAAAGTTTTCCGATTGCGCCCCGCGTGTCCCTCAAACCCGATGAGAAAGCCCAGCGCTGGCTGCTCAATATTTCTGCCAGCGACCGCTTGGGCCTGCTGTATTGCATCGCCCGGGTGTTGGCCAAGCACCAGATCGTGGTGCAACTGGCCAAGGTTGCGACGCTGGGCGAGCGGGTTGAAGACACCTTTTTGATCCATGGCTCGCAGCTTCAGCACAATCGGGCCCAGATCGATATTGAGACCGAAATACTGGACGCCCTCGCGTCCTGACACCCATGCCCGCTACTGAAATTACCGTCACCGCAGCTGGCTCTGTGGCTGGAAAAGAACTGCTGATCCCCACCGGTCAACAGGCCGAAACCCTACCGCACATCCAGGACTGGGTCACTGCCCAGTTGAGCGCAAAAAAGCCGGTCAAAGACGTGAGCAACCAGGTCCTGGTGAAAGGCATCAAGCAGTGGGCCGCTTACGAGCGCAAGGTGGGCGGCAAGCGGCAACTCACCGTTTTCAAAATCACCTGAGCCGCCTAGGGGTCGGGTCGCCCGCCTCTATCAGTCGTCTTCGGCTGCGGCGATACCCGGGAACAACACCTCGGTAAAGCCGAATTGGCTGAAGTCGCGCATGCGCATCGGGTACAACTTGCCCCATAAATGGTCGCACTCGTGCTGCACTACGCGCGCGTGGAAACCTTCCACCGTGCGGTCGATCGCGTCGCCGTATTGGTCAAATCCGGTGTAGCGGATATGGCTCCAACGCGGCACTTGGCCCCGCAGACCGGGCACTGAGAGGCAGCCCTCCCAGTCGCTTTCTTCGGCCTCGCCCATCGGGGTGATGATCGGATTGCACAGCACCGTGGGGGGCACCACCGGCCGGTCCGGGTAGCGCGGGTTGCGGTCGTTGCTGCCAAAAATCACCACTTGCAAATCGACCCCGATTTGCGGAGCCGCCAAACCAGCGCCATTCGCAGCCCGCATGGTGTCCAGCAGGTCGGTGATCAAGAGGTGCAGCGCATCGCTGTCGAAGGCGGTGACCGGCTGCGCGGTGCGCAGCAAGCGGGCATCGCCCATTTCGAGAATGTCTCGGACCGTCATTTCAGCAGCTCCAATAAACCGGCTTCATCCAGCACCGCCAGGCCCAGCTCGCGGGCTTTGTCCAGCTTGCTTCCGGCCTCGGTGCCAGCCACCACATAACTTGTCTTTTTACTCACGGAGCCGCTGACTTTGCCGCCTGCGGCCTCGATCAGGTCTTTGGCTGCATCCCTCCCCAAAGTTGGCAAGGTGCCGGTGAGCACCAGTGTCATACCAGCCAAAGGCTTGGGGCCGGAGTCAGCCGGTGCGCCCTCAGGCCAAGTCACGCCGCAGGCGCGCAGTTGTTCGACCACCTCACGGTTGTGGGGCTGCTCAAAGAAGGTGCGAATACTTTTGGCCACGATAGGCCCGACATCGGACACACCGAGCAGTGTTTCTTCATTGGCGCTCATCATGGCATCCAAGGTGCCAAAGTGCCGGGCCAGCTCTTTGGCAGTGGCTTCGCCCACATGGCGGATGCCGAGCCCAAACAAAAAGCGAGGCAAGGTGGTGCGCTTGGATTTCTCCAGCGCTTCCAGGATGTTGAGCGCGGACCGGTCGGCCATGCGGTCGAGGCTCGCCAGCGCGTTCAGGCCAAGCCGGTACAGGTCGGGCAGATTGCGGATGACGTTGGCATCCACCAGCTGCTCGACCAGCTTGTCGCCCAAGCCTTCGACTTCCACCGCGCGACGCTGGGCGAAATGCAAAATGGCCTGCTTGCGTTGGGCGCTACAAAACAGGCCACCGGTACAGCGGTAGTCCGCTTCGCCCTCTTCCCGCACGGCCGCCGATTGGCACACCGGGCAGATATGCGGCATGGTGAACTGCGTAGCATCGGCCACCCGCTTTTCGGCCACTACCGAGACCACTTCAGGAATGACATCGCCAGCTCGGCGAACAATCACGGTGTCGCCCACCCGCACGTCTTTGCGGCGGGCCTCGTCCTCGTTGTGCAGGGTGGCATTGGTGACGGTGACCCCGCCCACAAACACCGGGGCAAGCTTGGCAACCGGCGTGAGCTTGCCGGTGCGGCCCACCTGCACATCGATCGCCAGTACCGTGGTGAGCTGCTCTTGGGCCGGATACTTGTGCGCGACCGCCCAGCGGGGCTCCCGGGTCACAAAACCCAGGCGTTGCTGGAGGGCGAGGCTGTTGACCTTGTAGACCACGCCATCAATGTCGAACGGCAAGGTATCGCGCCGCGCACCGATGTGCTGGTGATACGCTATCAATTCAGTATCGCCACGCGCAATATCCACCTCAGCTGCGACCGGAAAACCCCATGATTTGAGGGTTTGGAGCATGGCGAAATGGGTGCCGAACTGCGGCCCGCCTGCGGTAGCGGGTGTGACTTCACCGAGCCCGTAGGCGAAAAAGCTCAAGGGGCGTTGCGCTGCAATGCCCGGGTCGAGTTGCCGCACGGCGCCGGCAGCGGCATTGCGTGGGTTCACAAAGGTCTTTTCCCCTTTTTCGCCGGCCGCAATCCGGTTGCGTTGGCGCTCATTCAGGGCTTCAAAGTCATCGCGGCGCATGTACACCTCGCCACGTACTTCCAGCACCGGCGGCACGCCCTCGGGCAAACGCAAGGGGATCTGGCCGATGGTGCGGATGTTTTGGGTCACGTCCTCCCCGTGTTCGCCATCGCCACGGGTGGTTGCTTGCACCAATACGCCCTGCTGGTAACGCAGGTTCATGGCCAAGCCGTCGAACTTAAGCTCTGCCACATATTCCACCGCCGGATCTGAATCGCTGAGTTCCAGCTCCTTGCGCACCCGGGCATCAAAGGCCTGGGCACCGGTCGATTCGGTGTCGGTTTCGGTCCTGATGCTCAGCATGGGCACCGCGTGTCGCACGCTGGTAAAGGCATCGAGGGGTTTGCCGCCTACCCGTTGCGTCGGGGAGTCCGCACTCGCCCATTCCGGGTGGGCTGCTTCCAGGGTTTGGAGCTCCCTGAACAGCCGGTCGTATTCCGCATCCGGCACCGTGGGGGCGTCGAGGACGTAATACGCATGGCCATGGGCGTGCAGTTGCTCGCGCAGGGCCAAGAGGCGTTGGTGGGCAGCGGTATCCGGCTGTGCCGGCTCTAGTGAAAACAAGTCCAGCGTAGCCATAAAGAAGAAAAAACTTAGCTGAAAAGGCGGCGCGCAATCGGCGAGCCGGCGGCAATATCGCGCTGCTCCAGCGTGTCATAGAGCACCTGCAGGTCGGCGGCGATCATGTCCATGGTTTGGGGCGCCAATGGTTGACCGTGGTCGTCGGTGACCACGCCTTCCATGGCCTGTGCCAGGGCATTGGCGGTTTCCCGCATCCGGACAAACGGCTGTTCACCGCGATCCACCTGCGCCACATCAAGGTGCAAGGAGAGCTCGCGGATCGCACTTTGGGCTGGGTCGTCTGCAAGCGCGGCTTGGGAATCAAAACCCAGCACCAACACCGGTGGCAAGCCCTCGGCAGATGCCGGAAGCACCATGCGGCCGGGTATTGCACCGGCCACAAAACCAAGGCGTGCGGCATTTTGATGGATATAGCCGGGGCTCCAGGACGCATTGCGGGCGCGGATGGTGAAGCCGAGCTGCGCATCGTGCGCGCTGGCAAAGTGGTCGAGCTCGCGGGCGCGGGCCACTTCGTCGATCATTTCAGGGAACTCCGGCGTGGCGTTGATCGCATCTGCAAAGGCCTGGGTTTTGACCACATATTCCGAGTACTCAATGTCGTTGAGCGCGCCGGAGCGGTTCGCCAGCTGCACACCTGCTTGAAAGCCCCCGTAGCGCTGCCCGGCGGCGGGCACTTCCCAGACCTGGGTGTTCAGGTTGAAGCCTTCCACCGAGAAAGGCTTGGTGCCCGCACGCCGGGTGGCGGGCATGGCGGCCAAAGCGGCGTCGCCAGAGACTGCCGGGGTTGCCGGGTCCAGCGCGATGGTGGCAATCACATCGATCAGGGAGTCCATGGCGGGCCGCGCCGGTGGGCGGGGCAAGTTGAAGGCGGGGGTATCCGCGTCCACCTCAGTCAAGCCCGGCTCCATGGCCAAGGTGTCGTCCGTCGGCTCTTGGGGTGGCTGGGCCTGGCGGGGCGCACTGCGGCGCGAGGACCAGGCACCGTGGGCCACGACTCCGGCCAACACGATGCCGCCCGCGATGGCCAAACCGATTTGTAAGTTGCTCATAGTGATGTGGTTACCGTTCAGGCGAGCTCAGCAAGGTGCACTGCAGACTCCATGTCCACCGCGACGATGCGCGAGACGCCTTGCTCCTGCATCGTGACGCCGATGAGTTGCTCTGCCATTTCCATGGCGATTTTGTTGTGACTGATAAACAGGAATTGGGTTCCCTTGCTCATGGCGGACACCAGCTTGGCGTAACGCTCGGTGTTGGCGTCATCCAGCGGCGCGTCCACCTCGTCGAGCAAACAAAAGGGTGCGGGGTTGAGTTGGAAGATCGCAAACACCAGCGCGATCGCCGTGAGTGCTTTTTCACCGCCCGACAGTAAGTGAATGGTCTGGTTCTTCTTGCCCGGCGGCTGGGCGATCACCTGCACACCGGAGTCCAGAATTTCGTCACCGGTGATGACGAGGCGCGCATTACCACCGCCGAAGAGCTCGGGGAACATGCGACCGAAATGGGCGTTCACCTGGTCAAAGGTGCCTGACAAGAGTTCGCGGGTTTCGGCATCGATTTTGCGAATCGCGTCTTCCAGGGTGTTCATGGCCTGGGTCAAATCGACGTTTTGCATATCGAGGAACTGCTTGCGCTCGCGGGCGGCAGCCAGTTCTTCCAACGCTGCCAGGTTCACGGCACCCAGCGCTGTGATTTCGCGGTTCAGACGGTCGATGTCGCCTTGCATGCCAAACAGCCGTACATTGCCATCTTTGATGCTCTGCTCGATCGCAACGAGATCGGCCTGCGCGTCGGCAAGTTGGTTCTCGTATTGCTCAAAACCCAAGCGCGCTGCTTGCTCTTTGAGCTGGAATTCGGTAATGCGCTGGCGCAAGGGGTCGAGTTCACGCTCGAGTTGCAAGCGGCGCTCGTCACTGGCGCGCAGCTTGGCGGTCAGGTCGTCGTATTCGCTGCGCTTGGCACCAAGGGCCTGTTCCCGCTCGAGCTTCAAGGCCAAGGCGTTTTGCAGCCCGGCTTGCGCAGCGGCGTCGGTCAGGCGATTCAGCTCATCTTGCGCCCGCTGCTCTTCGGCCTGAATGCTCTGGTTTTGCTGAATGGCGGTTTCAATGGCGCGCGAGAGTTCGGCATTGCGGGCTTGCAAACTGCGTTGGGCAAACACGGCTTCTTGCGCCTGCCGCTCGAGGCTGCGTTGTTGTTCGCGGCACTGGTTTAACTTGCCTTGGAGCTCAATGACCCGCTCGTCCAGTTGGGCGTGGCGCTCCTGGCTATCGGCCAGCTGCATGTCCAAGGACTCGAAGCGGGCCTCTGCCTCAACCCGGCGCCCCTGCAAATCGTCGAGCTGGGATTCCACCTCGGCCATGTCGGCTGCGATTTGCGCACTGCGGGCACGGGTTTGCTCCAACATCTGCGACAAGCGCAGCGTCTCCACTTGCAGCTCGTGCGCGCGGCTCTGGGTTTCCGCGGCTTCGCGGCGGGCACTAACCAGGCGCTGGGCGCTCTCGGCATAGGCGCTCTCGGCGCGGCCCAGCGCGACCCGCGATTCATCGGCGATCAGGACCTGGGCACGGACCTGCTTTTCGAGGTTTTCAATCTCTTGCGCGCGCGCCAACAAGCCTGCCTGCTCCGAGTCCTGGGCGTAAAAACTCACGCTGTGGGCGGTGACCACATGGCCTGATTTGACGAAGATGCTCTCGCCGGCTGTCAATTGGTCGCGCTGGCCCAGCGCTTCTTCAAAGCTGCTGGCGGTGTAACAGCCGTGCAGCCAGTCTGTGAGCACCGCTTTTTGGCCCGCGTCGTGAACGCGTAGCAAGTCTGACAAGCGCGGCAAGCGGCCAGAGGGCTCCGGAAGCTGCGCCGAAGGCGGGCTGTAAAACGCGAGTTTGGCGGGGGGGGCTTCGTGGGCAAAGGCTTTGAGCATGTCGAGGCGGGACACCTCCAGCCCACCCAGTCGCTCGCGCAGTGCGCCCTCGAGCGCGTTTTCCCAGCCTTGTTCGATATGGATGCGGCTCCACAGTCCCTGCAAATGGTCGAGGCCGTGTTTGGCCAGCCAGGGCTGCAACTTGCCGTCCGTCTTGACTTTTTCTTGCAGGGCCTTGAGGGCCTCGAGCCGGGCGGAGAGGTCGGATTGGCGCGAAGACTCGGCGTTGACCCGGCTTTGCTGCTCTTTGCGGGCTTCGTCCAACTGGGGCACCGCTTCTTGCAACTCTTGCAGGCGGGCATCCGCAATCTGATGGCTTTCCTGTGCCACTTCCAACTGCTCTTGGAGACCCTGCAAGCGCGACTCGTCCGGGGCAGACAGCGCATTGCGGTCAGTGGAAAGCCGGTCACGGCGACTACCCAGCTGGCGGCTTTGCTCTTCAATGCCACGCTGCTCGGCGGCCAACACCTGGATCTGCTGTTGCACCTGAGTGACTGCGCCGCGCTGGTCATTGGCGGCGCCTTGGGCTTTGGCCAGTGCCTCTTCCACGTCCGGTAGCTGTTGCGCCTGCTCTTCGACCTGGGCGGCCAGCAACTCGGTTTGTTCTTCGCCCATGGCGGCCAGCTCGGCCAGACGCTCCATTTCGTTTTGGGCGTCGTCTTTGCGGGTGGCCCACTGGGCGATTTGCTCTTTCAAAGTGATCAGGCGCTGCTCGACCCGCTGACGCCCTTCCACCACGAAGCGAATTTCGGCTTCCAGGCGGCCGACATCGGTGCTGGCCTCGTACAGCAAGCCTTGGGCTTGGTTCACCTGATCGCCCGCTGCGTAATGCGCTTGCCGCACGGTTTCCAGATCGGCTTCGATATGGCGCAGATCGGCCATGCGCGCTTCGAGCGCGTTAACCGCTGCAAGCCCTTCGGTTTGCACTTTGGCTTTGTCGGCCAGGGCCTCAGCCCGCTTCAAAAACCACTGCTGATGCTGCTTCAGCGTGACTTCGGACTGCAAGGCGTTGTACTTTTGGGCGACTTCGGCCTGCTTTTCGAGACGGTCGAGGTTGCTCCCCAACTCGCGCAAGATGTCTTCGACCCGGGTCAGGTTTTCGCGGGTATCGGACAGGCGATTTTCGGTTTCGCGACGGCGCTCTTTGTATTTGGAGACCCCGGCTGCTTCTTCCAGAAACAGGCGCAGCTCTTCGGGCTTGGATTCAATAATCCGGCTGATCGTGCCTTGGCCGATGATGGCGTAGGCGCGCGGCCCTAAGCCAGTGCCAAGAAACACGTCTTGCACATCGCGGCGGCGCACCGGCTGGTTATTGATGAAATAGCTGCTGGTGCCGTCCCGGGTCAACACCCGTTTGACCGCAATTTCTCCAAACTGACCCCACTGGCCGCCGGCGCGGTGGTCGGCATTGTCGAACACCAACTCCACGCTGGATCGGCTGGCAGGTTTGCGGGTCGTGGTGCCGTTGAAGATCACGTCCTGCATCGACTCGCCGCGCAATTCGCTGGCCTTGCTTTCACCCAGCACCCACCGCACCGCATCCATGATGTTGGATTTGCCACAGCCATTCGGCCCCACCACCCCGACCAGTTGCCCGGGGAGCAGGAAGTTCGTGGGTTCAGCAAATGACTTGAAGCCCGAGAGCTTGATGGAATTGAGTCGCACGGTGGAGCTTGATTGACGCTAAGTATTTGATTTTATTGAGCTTTGCCGGTCTCACACCAACACAGCCGAGCCGCGGATGATACCGCGCGGTGCCCTCAACACCCGAAAGCGGCAGGCGGCCTAAGCAGCAAGTCCGAGGTACTGGGCGACTTCAGCCTTCAAACGGAGCAGTTCAGGCGCCAACTCGGCGTAAGCGGCAGACACCGCAGCAACGTCTCCCTTTTTGCTCATGAGCTCGACCTCGGACACCCGGCCATACAGCTCGGTGGTGCAAAAAATCGGGATAAAACCCTTCAGGGGGTGGAGCAAGTGGTTGGCGCCTTTGATATCACCCTGGGCCAACAGCTCGGTGATGGCAGGCACATCGTTCGTCAGGGACTCGAGCACCATGGGCAGCATCTCTCGCAACGCGCCTTCATCGCCGATTTGCTCCATGGCACCCGCAATATTCAGGTAGCGTGGGGCATCACCGTGGGATGGGATTGCTGACATGGCTCACTCCTCAAATTCAAAGCTGGGCTAACCCGATGGCCAGCAGCCCCTGAGTTTAACGATGACTCAGGGATAATGCCGCCCCATGAATCCGAATTTGTCCCGCCTGCAGGCCTACCCCTTTGAACGCCTGCGCCAATTGTTTGCCGCAGTCACGCCTAACGCGGCCTTCAGCCCGATCAGCCTGGGCATCGGCGAGCCCCGCCACCCGACGCCACAGTTGATCAAGGACGCTTATTGCCACGCGATCCAATCCGGGGAAAGCGGGCTCGCCGCCTACCCCGCGACGGCCGGTGACCCCAAGCTCCGTCAATCCATGGTCAACTGGATTCAGCGCCGCTATGAGCTCGCGCTCAACCCGGCCACCCAGGTGCTGCCGGTTAATGGATCGCGGGAGGCCTTGTTCGCTTTTGCCCAAGTGGTCATCAACCCATCTGCTTGCGATAGCACGGTGCAGGTGGTGTGCCCCAATCCGTTTTACCAAATCTACGAAGGGGCGGCGCTCTTGAGTGGTGCGCAGCCTTACTTTGTACCGTCTGTCGCTGATCGCAATTTCGCCCAGGACTGGGACAGCGTGCCAGCCTCCATATGGCAAAACACCCAACTGATGTTTGTGTGTTCCCCGGGCAACCCTGCGGGCGCCGTGATGCCGCTCTCAGAGTGGGAGAAGCTGTTTGCCTTGAGTGATCAATACGGGTTTGTGATTGCGTCGGACGAGTGCTACAGCGAGATCTATTTCCGGGACGAGGCGCCTTTGGGCGGCCTCGAAGCCGCAGCACGCCTGGGACGAACCGACTTCAAGAATCTGGTTTCGTTCACCAGCCTGTCCAAGCGCAGCAATGTTCCCGGCATGCGAAGCGGCTTCTGCGCGGGTGATGCGCAATGGATTCAAAAATTCTTGCTCTACCGTACCTACCATGGCAGCGCAATGAGTCCGGTGGTGCAGGCGGCCAGCATTGCCGCATGGGACGACGAGGCCCACGTCATTGATAACCGGGCGAAGTACCGTACCAAGTTCGCAGAGGTCACACCACTTCTGGCCGAGGTCATGGATGTGGCTTTGCCGGATGCCGGTTTTTATTTGTGGGCGGATGTCAAAGGCAGCGACACCGAGTTCGCCCGCGACTTGCTCGCTCAATACAATGTGACCGTGTTGCCGGGTAGCTACCTGGCACGTGAAGCCCACGGTTTCAACCCGGGCGCAGGCCGTATCCGCATGGCGCTGGTGGCTGAGACCGCAGAGTGTGTCGAAGCTGCCCAGCGCATCGTGCAATTTGTGAAAAACCGGGCGGCCTGAGCACAGCGCGGCCCCCTCCCCCTTTAACTCCTGAAAACACCATGACACAACAACTCCAAACCGTGATCGAAGCTGCGTGGGAAGACCGCGCGAATATCTCTGTGGCCTCTGCGCCTGCTGAAGTCCGCGATGCCGTGGAACACGTCCTGAATGAACTCGATGCGGGCCGCCTGCGTGTTGCCACCCGTGAAGGCGTGGGCCAGTGGACCACCCACCAGTGGATCAAAAAGGCGGTGTTGCTGAGCTTTCGCCTCAAAGACAACGAAATTGTCCAGTCCGGCGACCTCGGCTTCTATGACAAGGTGCCTACCAAGTTTGCCGGCATGAGCGCTGAAGCCATGAAGGCGACCGGTGTCCGCGTGGTGCCTCCAGCGGTCGCACGTCGCGGAAGTTTCCAGGGCAAGGGCGTGATCCTGATGCCGTCGTACTGCAACATCGGCTCTTATGTGGATGAGGGCACCATGGTCGATACCTGGGCCACGGTCGGCTCTTGTGCTCAGATCGGTAAAAACGTGCACCTGTCCGGTGGTGTTGGCATTGGTGGCGTTTTGGAACCGATGCAAGCAGGCCCGACCATCATTGAAGACAATTGCTTTGTGGGCGCGCGCTCCGAGGTGGTCGAGGGCGTGATCGTCGAGGAAAACTCGGTGATCTCGATGGGCGTGTACATCGGCCAAAGCACGCCGATTTATGACCGCGCCACAGACACTGTGAGCTACGGCCGCGTGCCTGCCGGTTCGGTGGTGGTGAGCGGCAACCTGCCCAAGGGTGACGGCAAATACAGCATGTATGCAGCGATCATTGTGAAAAAGGTCGATGCCAAAACACGCTCCACGACCAGCTTGAACGACCTGTTGCGCGACTAAACGCATCCCACGGAAGGCAACTATGGCCACGACCGGCACCGCGCAACCCGTTGGCACGATGGAGCGCATCCTGCGCCTGATGAGTGAGAAGAAGGCGTCCGACGTCTACCTCTCGGCCCATGCGCCCGCGCTCATCAAAATCAACGGGCAATGTGTCCCGATCAATAGCCAGACCTTGCCTTCTGATGCGCCCAAAAACCTGCTGGCGGAAGTGTTGCAACCGCAGCAGATTGCTGAATTGGAGCGAACCGGCGAGCTCAACATCGGTTTCCCGATTCCCGGAGTGGGCCGGTTCCGGGTGAGCGCCATGCGCCAGCGCGGCACGATTGCGGCCGTCATCCGTTACATCAGCGTGGATGTGCCCCCGCTGCACAGCCTGCAACTGCCGCCGGTTTTGGCCGACTTGATCATGGAGAAGCGCGGCTTGTTGCTGATGGTCGGTGCCACCGGTGCCGGCAAAAGCACCACCCTCGCCTCCATGCTGGACCACCGCAATGAAAATGTGTCGGGCCATATCCTGACGATTGAAGACCCGGTGGAGTTTTTGTTCCGGAACAAAAAATCGGTGGTGAACCAGCGGGAAGTTGGAACCGATACCGAGTCTTTGCAAGTTGCCCTGAAAAATGCGCTGCGCCAGGCGCCGGACGTGATTTTGATCGGTGAAATCCGCGACCAGGAAACCATGTCAGCTGCGATTGCCTACGCGCAATCAGGCCACCTGTGCCTGGCTACGATGCACGCCAACAACAGCTACCAAGCGCTGAACCGTATTTTGAGTTTCTACCCGGTGGAAGTCCGCCCCACCATGCTGGGTGATCTGGCCACAGCCTTACGCGCGATCGTGTCGCAGCGCTTGATGCGCACGACCTCGGGGCTGCGCGCGCCCGCCGCAGAGGTATTGCTCAATACCAAGCTGGTGGCCGAGATGATTGAAAAAGGCGACTTCTCGGCGGTGCGCGAAGCGATGGAGCAGTCGATGGCCGAGGGCTCCCAAACCTTCGAGGCAGACATTGCGCGCCTGATCCAAGACGGCGTGGTGGATCGCAAAGAAGGCTTGGCCCATGCGGACTCGCCCACCAACCTGATGTGGCGTTTGCAAAACGACTTTACCAAGGCCGCGCAGAGCGCCGCCTTGCCGGAGGAAGACGATGAAGCGTCTTTCACCGAAATTACCCTGGATGTAAAACACTGATGACGAGAACCCTGCAGCTCACCGAGCAACTGATATCCATGGCGTCGGTGACGCCCTCCGACGGTGGCTGCCAGGCCTTGATCGCCGAACGACTGCGCCCATTGGGCTTTGTGTGCGAAACCGTAGAGAGCGGCCCCGATGACTTCCGGGTCACTAATTTATGGGCAAAACGACCTGCAGGCCCCGGAATTAATGCGCAAGCAGCTAGCAAAACTATAGCAAAGACGCTGGTGTTCGCCGGGCACACGGATGTGGTGCCCACCGGGCCGCAAGCCCAATGGGATAGCCCCGCCTTTGTACCCAGCCACCGCGACGGCAAGTTGTTCGGCCGTGGCGCGAGCGACATGAAAACCTCGCTGGCGGCTTTTGTAGTGTCGATTGAGGAGTTTTTGGCGGAGCACCCGGCGCCAGACCTCAACATCGCGCTGCTATTGACCAGCGACGAAGAAGGCCCTGCACTCGACGGCACCGTGGTGATGTGCCAATTGCTGCAAGCCCGCGGAGAGGTGCTGGACTATTGCATTGTGGGTGAACCCACCTCGGTCGAGCGCACCGGTGACATGATCAAAAATGGTCGCCGTGGGACTATGAGCGGCAAGCTCACGGTCAAGGGTGTGCAAGGTCATATTGCCTACCCGCATTTGGCTAAAAATCCGATCCATTTGGCAGCCCCTGCCCTTGCCGAATTGGTAGGCATTGAATGGGACAAGGGCAATGACTACTTCCCGGCCACAACCTGGCAGGTCAGCAACATTCACGGCGGAACTGGCGCGAGCAACGTCATCCCGGGTCATGTGGTGATTGACTTCAATTTCCGTTTTTCAACCGAATCCACACCGGAGAGCTTGCAAAAGCGATTGGCCAGCGTGTTGGCCAAGCACGAGCTCGACTATGACCTCGTCTGGACCATAGGCGGCCTTCCCTTCTTGACGACACCCGGCCCGCTGGTGGATGCGGTGCGCGATGCCATCCGGGCGGAAACCGGTATCGAGACCCAACTCTCCACCACCGGCGGCACCAGTGACGGGCGGTTCATTGCCCAAGTGTGCGCCCAAGTCGTTGAAGTCGGCCCACCAAACGCCACCATCCACAAAATCAACGAGCATGTGAAGGTTGCAGATATCGAGCCGCTTAAAAACATTTATCGCCGTGTGCTCGAAAACCTGAACAAAGCAGGTGCGGCATGAACTTGTTGGAACTGGTTGCGGAATCCAAGCAGCGACTTGAGGAGGCCGGCGTGTCTTTTGGGCACGGCACTACCAACGCGGCAGACGAAGCAGCTTGGCTGGTGTTGCATGCCCTGAACCTGCCACTTGATACCCCGCTCGGCCCCGATGATGAGGCATCAAAACGGCCGGTAGCCCCCGAAGAATATGCGCAAGCCGCTACGCTTTTAGGAGCGCGCATCAGCACGCGCAAGCCTGCTGCCTACCTGACCCGTGAGGCGTGGTTACAGGGTGTGCCGTTTTATGTCGACGAGCGCGTGATTGTTCCGCGCTCGCTGATTGCAGAGCTCTTGGTGGACGGAGGTATCGACTACTGGCTTTTGGAGAGCACCCACAAAGTGCTGGATTTGTGCACCGGCAATGGCAGCCTGGGTATTCTGGCCGCGATGGTGTACCCCGATGTGGTGGTGACCGCCGCCGACATTTCGGCAGATGCGTTGGCAGTCGCACGCATCAATGTCGACAAACACGCAATGCAGGAGCGCATTACGCTGGTGCAGTCCGACGGTTTGGACGCGGTGCACGACACGTTTGACCTGATTCTGTGCAACCCACCGTATGTCAATGCCCAAAGCATGGCCGTGCTGCCTGCCGAATACAAAGCCGAGCCCTTCATCGCCCTGGACGGCAACCAAGCCGGTGGCAGTGGCGATGGCATGGACTTTGTTCGCTCTCTTTTGAGTGGCGTGTGTTCGAAGATGACTAAGGATGGGGTGCTGGTGCTCGAAATCGGCAACGAGCGGGAGTTTTTTGAAGCCGCTTTCCCGGACCTCGAAGTCGTCTGGCTCGAAACAAGCGCAGGTGAGGACCAGGTGCTGCTGGTGACCTATGACGCTTTGCAGCGCTTGCAGACACACTGAACTTTTTCTCTGAATTGATCAGCTCCGTGTCGGGGCTGACAAACCATTGCCCGCCACAAGCGGGGCCACTATCTGCGGCTAGCGCCGCATTCACATCATGATTACTCTCAAAAATGTCACCTTGCGCCGTAGCGCCAAGGTGTTGCTCGAAGGCGCCTCTGTCGCCCTGAATCCGGGCGAAAAAGTCGGCCTGGTCGGTCGCAATGGAGCCGGTAAATCGAGTCTGTTTGCGCTGCTCAATGGCAACCTGCATGAGGATGCCGGCGAGTACTACATTCCTGCTCAGTGGCGCATGGGTCAGGTGGCGCAGGACATGCCTGAAACCGAACAGGGTGCCACCGACTTTGTGATCGAGGGTGACACACAACTGGGGGCTGCACGTGCTGAGGTGACGGCTGCTGAGGCCACGGATGATTACGAGCGCATGGCAAATGCCTACACAGCGCTCCACGATGCGGGTGAGTACGATGCGGCAGCCCGCGCACAAGCACTGATTTTGGGTCTCGGGTTCAAAACGACCGAACTTGACAAGCCGGTGAACAGCTTCTCAGGTGGCTGGCGGATGCGTTTGCAATTGGCACGCGCACTGATGTGCCCGAGTGACCTCTTGCTGCTGGACGAGCCTACCAACCACTTGGATTTGGATGCCTTGGTATGGCTGGAAGCATGGCTCAAAAAGTACGAAGGCACGATGGTCGTCATCAGCCACGATCGGGAGTTTTTGGATGCGGTGACCAATGTCACGCTGCACATCGACATGGGTAAGCTGGTGCGCTACGGCGGCAACTACAGCAAGTTTGAGGATATGCGCGCCGAACAAATGGAGCTGCAGCAAAACGCCTTCTCCAAACAGCAGGACAAGATTGCCCACCTGCAGAAGTTCATTGCCCGTTTCAAGGCCAAGGCCAGCAAAGCCAAGCAGGCCCAGAGCCGTGTGAAGGCCCTGGATCGGATGGAGAAAATCGCGCCCTTGCTCTCGGAAGCGGACTTCAGCTTCGAGTTCAAAGAGCCGGCGAACCTACCTAACCCCATGCTGTCCATGCAGGGGGTGAATTTTGGCTACCCGCCCCCTGAAGATGCCCCCAAAGGCACGCCCCCCACGGTGATCGTGCATAACGTCAGCAAATCGGTGCTTGCGGGACAACGAATTGGTATCTTGGGCGCAAACGGCCAGGGCAAGTCGACCCTGGTAAAAACCGTGGCGCGGGACCTTAAAACCCTTGGCGGTGATGTCACAGAAGGCAAAGGCCTGAATATCGGTTATTTTGCGCAGCAGGAACTGGATGTGTTGCGACCTGATGAGACGCCACTGGAACACATGATCCGGTTGGTTAAAGATATGACGGCCGCCGGAAAAATTGCCGGACAACAAACCCGTGAACAGGATCTGCGCAGCTTTCTCGGTACCTTCAATTTCAGCGGCGACATGGTGAAACAGTCGGTTGGCAGCATGAGCGGGGGCGAAAAAGCGCGCCTGGTGCTGTGCATGATCGTTTGGCAGCGCCCCAACCTCTTGTTGCTGGATGAGCCAACCAACCACTTGGATTTGGCGACCCGTGAAGCGCTTGCGATGGCACTGAATGAGTTTGAAGGCACTGTGATGCTGGTCAGCCACGACCGTGCGCTGCTTCGATCGGTTTGCGATGAGTTTTGGATGGTGTCGCGCGGTGGTGTGGAGCCGTTCGATGGCGACTTGGACGATTACCAGCGCTATTTGCTGGACGAAGCCAAGCGCCAGCGCGAGCTTGCCAAAGAGGAAGCCAAGGCAGGAGCGATTGCCCCCTCACCTGCTACCTCTGCCCTGCCCGTGGCTCCCGCCGGCCCCAGCGCAGACAGCATCAAGAAATGGAAGAAAGAGTTGGCACAGGTGGAAGCCCAAATGGCGACCCTCAACACAGAAGGCGCCGAATTGGAGGCCAAGCTGTCTACCAATCCCCACCCCTCCGTGATTGCTGAGGCGGGGAAACGCTTGAAGGCAGTCAATGCCGAGCTGCAAACCCTCGAAGAGCAATGGTTGGAGCTGACAACGCAACTCGAAGCGTAAAGGCTTCTGCACGCGGGAGAGACCTGAACGCCCTCTCCCGTGCGTTACCCACGCTCATGAATGAGATTTCGCAGACGTAAAAAAACCCGCCATTTTTCAATGACGGGTTTTTATCCACTTGTACCGTGGTGGGAACTGAGAGATTCGAACTCTCGACCTACGGATTAAGAGTCCGGTCTAAATAGTATTCGCAAGCATTCGCCATTGTTGCTAGAATCCATATAAATCAACGACTTGCAAGCTTTTCCTGACAAGGAAGCAAACCCGATTGTTGATTGATATTCCCCAAAATGGGGCAAAAGTGGCTACATGGTGGCTACATGGCGAGGAAAAGCGATGGCAAGACCGAAAAAGGCAGACACGCCAGACTTAGGCGAAGCGCAAGACCTGACCGCCGGGTTAATCGAGCGCCTGACCTGCCCGACTGGCAAAGCTCAGGTATTTCTGCGGGACACCAAAGCCCCCGGCCTGCGCGTTCGTGCGACCGCCCCCAGTACCAAAAACCCAAAGGGCCTAAAAGCATTCGTGTTTGAAGCGAAGCTGAACCGGCAAACCATCCGCCGCACCATTGGTGATGTGCGAGTGCTAGACATTGAAGCCGCCCGCACCGAAGCCCGCCGCCTTGCCGTAGTCATCCGAAGCAATGGAGACGACCCCCGCGAACTTGAGCGCCTGCAAGACGCCGCCAAAGCCGCTGCACTCGCTGCCAGTGTTGCCAAGCAGGAAGCCGCCAAAGTGGCTGCTGTGACCGTGGGCGAAGTCTGGAGCGCCTATATCGAAGAACGCCGCCCGCATTGGGGCGAACGCCACTACAAAGACCACCTGAACCTGTCCAAGGCCGGGGGCAAGCTCATAAAGCGGGGAACCAATGGCCGGGGGGTAACCATTGATATGCCGCTCTACCCGCTTATGGCACTTCCCCTGCGTGACCTAACCGCAAGCGTTATTGAGGCATGGGCCGCGCGCGAAGCCAAGAGCCGCCCCACTTCTGCCCGGCTGGCGTGGCGCTGCCTAAAGGTGTTTCTGGGCTGGTGCACAGAACAGCCCGCATATGCTGGCCTGCTAACAGGCAACCCAGCCAAAACCAAGAAAGCCCGCGAATCACTGGGCAAAGCTGGCGTTAAGTCAGACGTATTGCAGCGCGCACAGCTAGCCGCATGGTTTGCCGCCGTGCAACAGATTCAAAACCCAGCCATTGCCGCCTACCTGCAAATTCTGCTGTTGACTGGGGCAAGGCCGGGCGAAGTGATGACCCTGCGCCGGGATGACATAAACACTCAGTGGAAAGGCATCGCCATACGGGACAAGGTAGAGGGCGCACGGGAAATACCGTTAACGCCCTACGTGTCACACCTACTGGCCAGCCTGCCAAAGCGTAATGAATGGGTGTTTGCCAGCCCCACCAGTGCCACCGGGCACCTGACAGAGCCGACCGCACCACACAGCCGCGCCTGCAAGGTGGCGGGCTTGGAGGGCCTAACCCTGCACGGCCTGCGCCGCTCCTTCAAATCCTTGTCCGAGTGGCTGGAGATACCCGCCGGGGTTGTTGCGCAGCTTATGGGACACAAACCCAGTGCCACGGCTGAAAAGCACTACACAGTAAGGCCGCTGGAGTTGCTGGCCATTCATCACGAAAAGTTTGAAGCGTGGATATTGGAGCAGGCCGGGGTGAAGTTTGACGCCAAAGCAGAGCCAGGCAAGCTGCGCGCGATAGCTGGATAAGCGCGAGGCCCTGACGCGCTCCACTCAGGGCAAATAGGCGGGGCTGGTGAGTGTTTCGACCACTTGCCAGCCCCTGACCACAATCAAAAAGGAAGTTTGAAAATGGCTGATTTGAATGTTACTCCCCGCACTCCACGCACACAGATAGTGGGCAGTCTCGGTATGCGCGTAAGGGTTGCCAAACCGGGAGAAACCGAAGAACAGAAGGCCAAGTGGCGCGAACGAATTGCAAAGGGTGGGCATGTTTCCGTGGTTCTACCTACCGAGGAGGCAAAGCGTGACTTTCTGCAAAGGTTCGCAGAATCAGAGCGGGAGGTTGCAGCCATGCAGTCATTTAATGCATATGCGCGGCAAATTGTCGCCATGTACGAAAGCGGCGAGCTAGTGCCAAGCGCAAAGGCTCAAAAGCCTTACCCGCAAACGTGGGCGCAAAGACAAGTAAAAGGCCACTAGCCTTAGCAGCATTTACCCCAGCTAGGCCCGCGAACCGAAAAGCGGGATTCTTCACCCGCCTGCTGGGGTTTCTCTATGAAGTGGACACCTTGAAGGGGTGCTGAATGATTGAGCCCGACATCCTGACCGTTGGTGAATTAGCCACCCGGTGGCAACAAACCCCACTCCAAATAATCAAACATGCGCAAGCCTTGAAGGTTCCACTTTATTTTGCGTTTGAGGGGCTGGTCTTTGATGTTAACGACCGCTGGCATAGAGGCAGTGGAGACTACGAGCAGGCCCGCGAAATTGAAGTACTGAGCGCCAGCATTACTCGAGGTGAATCACACATTCGACGAAGTGCGAGAGCAGATGTAAGCAAATGGGAGGACCGTCTTTCAAGTGATGACATCCGAAAATTGCGTACTGAAATTGAAGCGGACAAACACAAGCGAACCGCACTCATTGAGTCACTGGAGCAACGCTGTATTGAGAGGAACCGCTGCGAGTATCGGGGTTATTTACGAGCCGCACCCTCTACGCTATGGGACATTGCGACTGCTGGAGCAGCACAGTTCCCGCACAAGGCATTTCATCCGCATTCGCCTATTCACGTTGCAACACTACCCGACAGAAGCGCCCAAATATGGGATGGCCGCATGGTTGCTTTAGAACCTAGGCCAGGTTGCGACCGCTACAAAAAAGATACCCTAGCTACTGATGACCTATGCGCCTTCATGGTGGAAATTAAAGCTATCGAAGCCCACCAAGCCACCAAACAGAATACAGCCCCAGAGCGGGGCACCACAAAGCAGGCGTCCGCATTGCTCAAACAGGCAGAGCAATGGATAAGCAAAGCGCGTCAACGTGCTGGAGAAATTATCGAGCGCCAGCGCGCAAAAGACCTATATCCAAGTCAGCTAGACATAGCTGACGAAATCGCGAAAGAGTTTAGAGCGGCTGGCATCTTGGGGGCTGAGGGAAAGCCGCTATCGGGCGAATACATAAAACGCCATGCATTGAAGGGGATAACAAGCGCCGTTATCAAGCAACTATCAACACAGACAGGCCAGAGCAAACGGAGCAAGTAAATGCGGGGCAAGAATTGCCCGTAAGAATCGAGCATCCATGAGGGTTACAGCGTGATTGCATCGCTTTGAGGGCAACGCTTGCCCCGAAAAAAGTTACACCATTCCCCGGCCTGTGCTGCTGGGGTGAAAGCTGTAACGATGGCAATGCAAACCACCTTCCCCCTGCTGGAGTCGGTTAACAGCCCCACGGTAGACACCGCCGCCGCTGCCTACTACCTGAACCGCCGCCCTCAAACAATGCGGGGCTGGGCCTGTCTTGAGAATGGCCCCCTGCGACCTGTTCGGATTCATGGCCGCTTGGCTTGGCCTGTAGCTGAAATTCGCCGGGTGCTGGGGGTAGCAGCATGAAAGCCGCATTTAGCCGCCTAGCACTGTCTATCTGGTGCGCAGCACCTTCGCAATGGGTCAAGTTGTGGAGGGCTGCTAAATGACACAAGCCAGCCCCAAAGCCCGCAAATTCACCGCCCGACAAAGCCGCGTCCTACTGGCGCTGATGACCCGGCCCGATTGGATATGGCGCGAAGAAATTGACCGCATAGCAGGAGCATCTAACGGCCCTGAAATCATCCGCCAACTAAGACACCACCACGGCATAGAGATTGATATGCGCAAGGTGCCCGCGATTGACCGCGACGGCAGGCCATGCGAGCCAGGGCAATACAAAATAACCGAGCTGGGCATTGCTGCCGCTGGATTGCAAGCGGGTGGCCCTGTATGAGCGGTGCCGCCTTCCTGAGAATCAAGAAGCTCAAAGGCGGCGGCATCATCACTGCGGCGGCGCGTCATAACAGGCGCGAGATTCAGGCGGAAATGGGCGCGGTGGGCTCGATTGACCCGGCACGTTCCCGGCTGAATGAAACCCTTTGCGGGCCTGCTGCCGCTGCTGATGTGAGTCAACTGGCGAAGGACCTGATGACTACCGCAGGCGTGGGCAAGCTGCGAAAAGATGCGGTGCAAGGGCTGGAGGTTGTGTTTAGCCTACCGCCCAACCATGCTGTGGATGACCGCGCTTACTTCACCGCCTGCGCTGATTGGGCCGCTGGTGCCTTCGGAGGGCATCAAAACGTCTTGAGCGTCGATATTCACAGGGATGAGGCGCAACCGCATTGCCATATCCTGCTGCTGCCCTTGGTTGATGGCCGCATGGCTGGCTCAGACCTCATTGGAGGCAAGCAAAAGCTGGCTGAGCTGCAAAAGGACTTTCATGCAAAGGTGGCCGGGCCCTACGGCTTCACCAAAGCGCCCGCAAAGCTACTGGGGACCACAAAGCAGGCCGCAGCGAAGGCAGTGCTTCAAAAGCTGCGCGAGACGTCTGACAGCGTATTGCAGAGCGCCGCATGGTCTGCCATACGGGAGGCCATAGAGCGTGACCCAGCACCCTACCTGCTGGCGCTCGGAATTGAATTGCCGACAGTGAAGAAGCCAGCCCGGACCATGGAGCAAATATTCACATCCAAAGGCAAAGGCCCGGCGCGAGAAACTGCAATCCCTATACGGTTCACACCTCAAGAAAAAGAGCAAACCCTATGCTCTGTAGGGTTCGCAGAAAAAACGCCGCTCCCTGCTTCCAGTTTTCCGCCCGGTCCACCACCACCCGACACGCACACACACGCGCTAAAGGGTGACGCCCTTGAATCGGTAAGGGTGCGGGACCGCGAGCTTGACCCTACTCACTTCGACCCAGACACCGGCGAATTTTTCACACCACCCCCACCACCTGCAAGACTTCAAAAGCAGGCGGCTAACGAGTGGGTAAGGCAGGCGCTAACCAAACAGACACCGCGCCCACTCTCAAACTTCACGCACTAGGACACACACATGCAGCAGCTTATGCACTACCACTTCACCGCAAGCCACATAAACGACGCCCACGGCCCCGCAATCATGCTGGAGCAGCAGGAAGGGATAGAGGACACCATGAGCATCATGGTCCACCCGTGGCAACTGCGCGCCGCTTGTGAGCATCTTGGAATCATGGCCACTGACAAACAGGCAGAGTGCACCATTGCAACACTTACCAGGCGAATCAAGACGCTAGCAGGCCGAATCGAGCGCCTAGCCGAGTACCTAGAGACACACAGCGACACCCGCCGCGCTGACCTAAGCTATGAGCAGACCTATGCACGGGCTACCGCTGACATTGCCGGGGAGTTCATTGCAGAGATGGACGGCCCTACAGCCGACGACACCCAGCCAGAACCCAAAGCACACAGCAACGCCCCCACTGCCCCACGCACGCCCACACAAGGCCACAGAGGGCAAGACGCAAACCAATTGAGCCTAGAGGCATAGCACCCGGTTAACAGCCCGTTAACGGCTCCGCAAAGCAAAAGGCAGGCGTTAACTTACGAACTCTTACGCATGAAAATCACTTTTCTGGACATTGAACGGGCTTACAGGCGCGCAGTCTATGGCGAGTCGGTGCGGTCGATAGCGATAGGCATGGGCGTAACTGAGGGGGCATTGCGGTATCACTTCAGCAAGGGCCTACAACCCAAAGAGTTAAGGGGACTTGCTTTTGAGCTATTCCATGCAGAGCAGCTACTGGGGAGCCTTGACGATGCCACGCGCAGACAATGCAAAGCACTTGCAGCAAAGAAGGCGCAACCAAAGGCACTACGCCAGCCCCACGCAAAGTAAAGGTGAGCGCGCCGGGCATGTCCCCAAAGCTGGGTGGGTGTCCGCGAAACTGCGGATACGGTGGATACCGGATACCGGATACCGGATACCCTGCGCATGGATACCGAGGCGCGCAACTCGAGCGCCAAAGGGGTAATCAAATTGATGGTCCCTTTGATATTGGAACCTAGGCGCGCAGCTCACGTTTGAAAAGCCACCTAACAGCCGGGTCCACCTTCAATCCAGAGCTACGGGTACGCAGAGTACGCAACAAGGTACGCGCGCAATGCCCCCACCTATGCCCGCATTCAGTGCCTCAGTATGGATTGGGGTCGGACTTTAAATCTGACCCTTTGACTGCTAGCCATCCAATTCAAGAAAGCCCCCGCCGTTGGGGCTTTTGTCGTTTTGGGGCTGGTGCTATCGGTGCAATTCGCCTGTACCGGTGGCTACATGGTGGCTACATGAAGCACTCAGACGACACAAAGAAAAAAGCCTGCTACCGATTTGATAGCAGGCTTTCTAGTGCCCATGCGGGCTAGCTTGGTGGGAACTGAGAGATTCGAACTCTCGACCTACGGATTAAGAGTCCGCTGCTCTACCAGCTGAGCTAAATTCCCCATAAATTGGTGGGACCAGCGGGGGTCGAACCCACGACAAACGGATTAAAAGTCCGCTGCTCTACCAACTGAGCTATGGTCCCGACAGTGTTCTTTAATTACTTATTGAACCCTGCGAAGCCTCAAATTATAGCGCGGTTTTTGGGGCCAAAACGCTGTTTGAGGATAATTTATCAATAATCCATCCGGCAGCACACATGCCAAAGGTAGCAGTCACGCTGACCATGGAGCCATACCCGTGACAATTGAGCGTGCCATCGCCTTCCAGGGCGCAGGAGGCATCGGGGCCGCGCACCGACTCTTTGCTGTACACACAAGAAACGCCGATGGACTTCCCCTCCTTGGGAGCTCCATGCTCTTTGCGCAAGCGGTACCGGAGTTGTGCGAGCAAGGGATCGTGGGTGCAGACACTCAAGTCTCCAATCTCCACCAAATGTGCAGCCCGCTTGCCACCCGCGGCACCCACCGAGATCATCAGTTTCTTTTGGCGGCGGGCCCACGCCGCGATCGCTGTCTTGGCGCGAACCTGATCGCAAGCATCAATCACCGCATCCACCTCGGATCCAAGAACGCCCGGCCAATTGTCTTGCGTCACGAAATCATCGACCAAGTGCAATTTGCAGGTTGGATTGATCTGCCCGATGCGCTGTGCCATGGCCTCAATTTTTGACTGGCCAACGGTATCGGTGAGTGCATGTAATTGCCGGTTGATGTTCGATTCAGACACATGGTCCATATCCACCAGCGTGAGCTCTGCAATACCGCTACGAGCAAGCGCCTCTGCTGCCCAGGACCCTACCCCACCGATTCCAATAACCGCGACATGCGCGCTTCGAATACTGCGAGCGGGCTCTTGGCCATAGAGACGCGCCAATCCCGAAAACCGACGCTCACCATCTACGGGTGAAAGATATGAATCGGCCGACACCGTTACTTCAACCGAGCCAAGCGATCTTTAGCTGCGGATGCAGCTTCGGAGGAAGGGTAAGTGCTGAGCAATTCTTCGAGGGTCTTCTTGCCGCCTTTGGCATCCTTCAACTCAAGAAGGCAATTGGCAAGTGCCAACAGCGCCTCAGGCGCACGCTGGTGCTCTGGCGACTGCTGGACCAGCAAGCGGAAGTTGGTTTGGGCGCTCTTGTAGTCTTTGGTCGCGTACTGAGCGCTACCCGTCCAATAAAGAGCCGACGGGCGGAAGCCGGAATTCGTGTAGCGAATCAAAAAATCCGAAAACAAAGACTCGGCAAGCGCAAAGTCGCCCTTTCTAAAGACGGCCAGTGCAGCGTCAAAGTCCCTTTTTTCCGCTATCTCTACGAGAAAATCACGCCCTTCCCAGCTGATTTTCATCGGCTCCAGCTTGCGCAAACGGTCTTCCACCGACTGGGCAGAGTCCTTTTGCTTGCGCTGCACATCGGCCACATCCTTGGTGAGCTGCTCGACCTGCCCGCGCAAACGGGCATTTTCTACCCGGCTTGTTTCCAGCTGGTTTTGCAACTCCACCAGGGACCGGCGAAGTTGAGAAGACTCATCGGTCAGCAGTCTTTGGAGATCCGCTGACTTTTGCTCTGAGTCCGCGCGCACAGCCTCTATCTTTTGCCGCAAATCCAGAATAGCGCGGCGAGCCTCATCGTCGTCGAACAAGCCTGCTGCGGCAGGACCTACGCCACAAGCAATCGTCAGAGCCAAGACTGTTACTCGCAATCGGTAAACCGGTAAACGCATGGTTGGCATTAACGGTAGCTGAATTCAGCGCGGCGGTTCTTCTCGAGAGCTGCCTCGGTATTACCGGTTACGGCCGGCTTCTCTTTGCCGAAACTGACAGACTCCATCTGGGATTCCGCAACGCCCAGCAGGGACAGCGCTTTGCGCACTGCGTCTGCCCGCTTCTGGCCCAAGGCGAGGTTGTATTCACGTCCACCACGCTCATCGGTATGGCCTTCAAGGTTCACTTTGCGTGACTTGTCGGCCTTCAAATAGCGAGCGTGTGATTCCAATGTGGACTGAAATTCAGCGCGGATCACGAAGCTGTCATAGTCAAAGTAGACGGTTCTTTGCGCTGCGCTCAGGGCCGGATCTTGCTTGGATTTGTCGAGTTCGACACTGGTAACTGTGCTCTTTGACACGCCAGATCCATCACCGGCTTGCGCCGTCACACCACCCGCGGTAACGGCCTGACCGCTCTTGTCCTCTACAGGAACGTTATCCAACTTTACGGACGATCCGCAGGCACTCAAAATTGCTGCTGCGGAAACTACCAATACAAACTTCTTCATCTGCTCTCTCCAATTAAATTGCTATTTATTTCTGTGCAGGACCCCAATCGGGCTCCCGTATGTCACCGGATTGACCGGCAAGACGAGCTTTGATTCGCCCATCCAAGGACGATGTCATCAAAGCCTCTTTCCCTTGCATCAGGGTGGCGTAAATCACCATCCTGCTGTTGGGCGAAAAGCTGGGGCTCTCATCGGCGGTCGTATCGGTAATGGCTACTGCAGTGCTAGAAGCAATATCCATCACATGCAGCTTAAAGGCACCACTTACCCGCGAAATATAAGCAAGCCACTTGCCATCAGGACTTACTGCAGGCGAGATGTTGTAATTGCCGGAGAAAGTGACCCGCTCAGCATTGCCACCAGTCACTCCCACGCGGTAAATCTGCGGAGCACCGCCACGGTCGCTGACAAAGTAAATGCTTTTGCCATCCGGTGCGTACACCGGCTCCGTATCGATAGCCGAAGACTGCATAAGGCGGCGTGGCTCTCCGCCACGGGCATCCATGACGAAAAGCTGCGAGCCGCCGTCACGACTGAGGGTTAATGCGATGGAGCTCCCATCAGGAGACCACGCCGGTGCACTGTTCGAGCCCTTGAAGCTTGCGACCAACCTGCGCTTACCAGAGTCTATGTCTTGAACATACACGACGGGTTTCCGCGCTTCGAACGAAACATAGGCAAGTTGATTTCCATTAGGCGCCCAAGCCGGGGAAATGATTGGCTCTGGGCTACTGAATGCGGGCTGCGCATTCTCTCCGTCGGCATCCGCAACCCAGAGGCGATAGTTGGGCCCCGCTTTGGTTACGTAGGTCAGTCGCGTGGAAAAAATTCCCTTGTCGCCGGTGAGCCGTTCATAAACAAAGTCGGCAATCCGGTGGGCCGTCAAACGCAGATCTCCCGCGGGAACTGCGTGACTCTGGCCACCGAGATCCTGATTGCGAACCGTGTCCCACAGCCTGAACCTCACGTCATAACGGCCATCGGCCAGTCGGGTGACGCTTCCAGCGACAAAAGCGTCAGCCCCTCTCATACGAATAGCAGACAGATCAGGTCTTGCGGTCTCATCCAGCCCAGCTGCGGTATCGAGCGATTTGAATTGCCCGCTACGCTCCAGGTCCGCCTGAACAATGGCTGCGATCTTCTGGGGTGACTGATCGTCACCCCGGAAACCGGAAATCGCAACCGGTATTTGGGTCAGACCGACCCCGGAAACCTCGACACGAAACTGAGCTTGCGCCTGCATTGCCAGCACACCCAGTAAACAGGAAACCAAAAAATTTTTCATTACGTAGATTATCGTTGCTGTGTCACAAGGACTTCAGAGGCGCCTAGGCTCTCTTGGTAACCAATGGATGCTCGGATTTGTTTTGTTGAAATTCGTTCCCGAACCAAGCGGGCATTGACGTTTTCCATGTCTCGACTGCTCTCTCGGTGCCACAAGTGATAGACCTCTGTCGACCAAAAGCCGTTTTTGCGGCACAAGCCCGCATTGTGGAGACGAAGAACGAAATCGGCGTCTTCGTGGCCCCACCCTACAAATGTTTCATCAAAGCCGTTGACCGCAAGGTAGTCAGACTTGAACAGTGCCATGTTGCAACTGCGAATTGCCTTCCACTTGAACGCGGGCTGAAGTCTTGATGAGAAATCCGGCAAGCGGAGTTTGGCACCCAGCTTGCTGCTTTCGCCCCGGACACGCCGGCCCATCCAAACAGGCCAAGGCTGGTCGATCAAGGTGGTTTGATTGGTCAGGACCTTGCGCGTGAATGCTTCACTTAGCAGAACCCTGCTTCCATTTACAAAGCAATTCGTTTGCGAGAGAGCTCGGTGCCGGGCTACGAAATCCACTTCAGGCACGCAGTCCCCGTCGAGAAGTATCAAATAACCCCCCGAAGAGGCTGCGACACCCAGGTTGCGGGCCTGGGCAGCTGTGAAGCCCACATCAGGGTGCCACACGTGGGTCAAAGGGAAAGACGCGCTGGCTTGCAACTCATGGATTCGTACTTGATGGCTGGAGGTTGACCCATCGTCGGCAATGATCACTTCAAAGTTTTTGTCAAACTGATGCTCTAAAGCGCCAACAACACAGGCGAGCGCGTCGCTCCGGTTGTAGGTGGTGATGACGATAGAGATAAGGTCTGCGCAGGACATTTTCGACTAGACTAGGTCGCCCTCTTGCACAGCCGCGAACAGACAGCATGTTTATGCTCAGGAGAGGGCCGAACCTTTTGGATGTTATCACCCCATGCCCACCATCTCCGTCTACATCATTGCCTACAACGAAGTGGCAAAAGTGCAACCAGCGATAGAAAGTGTTTCTTGGGCAGATGAGGTCATCCTAGTGGACTCAAATAGTACCGACGGTACCGCCGAGTTGGCCCAGAGTCTGGGCGCGAGGGTGGTCCAAGTCGAATTCAAGGGATTTGGTGACCTGCGCAACCAAGCCATTGCAGCGTGTACCAAGGACTGGATTTTCAGCCTAGATGCTGATGAACGTTGCACGCCACAAGCAGCCCAAGAAATTCAAATGCTCATCAATAGTCCCCAAGCGCTCGACGTCTACCACACGCCCCGCCGCAATTACTTTATGGGAAAGTGGATCAAGCATTCGGGCTGGTATCCCAATTACCGACAGCCACAGTTGTTCCGTCGTGGAACCATGAGCTACGACATGAAGCCGGTTCATGAAGGCTATGTGCTTCATTCGAATAAGCCCATTGGACATATGGTGCAAGAGATTTGGCAGTTCCCGTTCAAGAACATGGCGGAGGTCATGCACAAAGCCAATCGATATTCAAGCCTAGGTGCTGAGAAGATTAAGCACAAGAAGATCACCATGTTTACCGCACTCCGTCATGGGATCTGGGCGTTTGTAAAGCACTTCTTCTTTAAAAGGGGCTTTCTGGATGGTTGGGCAGGTTTCGTCATTGCACTTGGCAATTTTGAGGGCACATTCTTTAGGTACGTGAAAGCGATTGAACTTCAGCAAGGTGAACGTTGGAAGGCGCCTGCGGCAAGTGATCGGACTGGCGATGAATAAGGAGGACCGGGCGCTCTACATCCGGCTTATGGGCTTTCTGAAGCCCTACTGGAAAGCCTTTTCGATCGCTGTAGCTTGCATGGTGTGCACTGCAGCAACGGAGCCAATGTTCCCCGCCATCATGAAATACCTGCTGGACTCAGGGTTTCAAACGGCAGACAAAAAAATGGTGTGGCTTATCCCGGCGAGCATTGTGCTGCTGTTCGTCGTACGTGGCCTTTTGTCTTTCGTCACGAACTACCTGATGACCTGGGTTTCGACGCGTTTGGTTGTTGATCTACGACGCGCCATGTTTGACAAGCTTTTGAGTGCCCCAACGCAGGTTTTCCAGTCTGAGCCGGCGTCCCGCTGGATTTCACGTTTGCTCTACGACGTGGACAACATTAACCAAGCGGCAACCAATGTCTTGGTGACTGCATTGAGAGAGTCATTAACCGCCATCGCGCTCTTGAGCTACTTGGTCTATCTGGACTGGCGACTCACCCTGGTCACCTTGACTGTCGGCCCCATCATCGCGATCCTCATTCAGAGCTTTGGAAAGCGCATAAGGAAGGCGAGCAAGGCCAGTCTCGAGTCCTTACGTGCGATTGCACACACCGTTGAAGAGACCACTGCCGCCAACAAAGTCATCAAGGTGTACGGCGGACAAGAGCAACAAAGAGCCAGATTCCATCGTGTCACCGAGAGCTTCCGGCGGAGCATGATGCGGGAAGCGGTGCCTGCATCTGCGCTGACACCTATCACCCATATCGCTGCATCGTTCGCCATTGCTTTCATCATTTTCATGGCGCTTAGCCGGTCTATGGGGCAGGCAGGTGATTCAGCGGGAGGCTTTGTCTCGTTCATCACCGCGATGTTGTTGTTGATTTCACCGATCAAGCAGCTCACAACTATCAGTCCGATACTTCAGCGAGGATTGGCCGCTTGCGAAAGCGTGTTCGGGGTCCTTGATGCGCAACCAGAACCCGATTCTGGAAGGCAATCACTTGAAGCCGCCCGAGGTGAATTGGCGTTCGAAAATGTGAGCTTTTGCTACCCAGGAAGCGAGAGAAATGCGTTGGAAAACATCAGCTTCAGCACGAAGCCAGGCCAGACTGTCGCATTGGTGGGCGCCTCCGGAGGGGGCAAAAGTTCGCTAGCTGCTTTGATACCGCGCTTTTTCAGTCCCACATCGGGCCGGATCACCATAGACGGCGTAGACATCGCAGATTTGACGTTGCTGAATTTGCGAAGGCATATTGCGTTGGTTAGCCAGGATATCGTGTTGCTCAACGACACCATACGCGCCAACATCAGCTTTGGCGAGGCATCTGCAAAAAGTGATGCGCAAGTGCTTGATGCCGCGATGGCTGCACATGCCTGGGAATTTATTTCAAAACTTCCCAACGGGTTGGATACTCACGTTGGGGAAAACGGAGCAACACTTTCAGGCGGACAGCGGCAGCGGATTGCGATTGCACGCGCGATCCTGAAGAATGCACCCATATTGATTCTTGACGAGGCGACGTCAGCGCTCGACACGGAATCAGAAAGAATGGTCCAAGAAGCCTTGGCGTCACTTATGCTTAACAGAACCACGTTGGTTGTTGCGCACAGACTGAGCACTATTGAAGGAGCTGATTTGATTCTTGTGCTGGATCAAGGACGTATTGTGGAACGCGGCAATCACACCAGCCTGGTGCAAGCGAACGGTTATTACGCCAGTCTCCAGAGGTTGCAAACATGAAGATACCGATTCTGATGTATCACCAAATCGATGCGCCCCCTCCTCGTGGAACCATGTTGCGCGGGCTGATCGTCGCGCCATCCTCATTCAAGTGGCAAATGAGAATGCTGCGTTTGATGGGTTACACCGGTCTTTCCATGCGGGACCTAGAGCCCTATTTACGAGGTGAGAAAAAGGGAAAAGTAGTTGGAATAACCTTTGATGATGGATACCAAAATAACCTAACCTACGCTTTGCCCATTTTGAAAGCCAATGGTTTCACAGGAACTTGCTACGGCGTAAGTCGCATGATTGGCGGTACCAATTCTTGGGATGCCGGTAAGGTTGCCGAAAAAGCTCTCATGACCCAACAAGATTGGCGTTCATGGCATGCGGCTGGCATGGATGTAGGTTCCCACACGCAAAACCATGCAAAGCTTACCGAGTTACCGCAGGACGAAGCGCGCCAAGAGATTACACAGTCCAAACTGGAGTTAGAGCACATGTTGGGAGCGGAAGTAAGGCATTTCTGCTATCCATACGGCTGGTTTCAACCTACGCACGAAAAAATGGTGCGAGAGGCTGGTTATGTATCCGCTACGAGCACACGAAGAGGGCGCGCCCAAGTTGGGGACGACCAGTATTCGCTCAAGCGAATCATGGTTGCGAGAGCGACAAATCCCTTGCAGTTTTTGATTAAGGTAGCAACCGCTTATGAGGACAAGCGGAAATGACCACCCTGGCGCTTTACTGCAAGTCCTACAGCACCGATCTGCGCCGCGTAGTGAGGCTGGCCGAGTCGATACGTCAGTTCAACACTGAACAGCTGCCCTTTTACGTATCAGCTAGCAGAGCGGAGCTCCCTTTGTTCCGTGAACATCTGCAGGGGCTGGTTAGCGCACTGATCAGCGACGAAGACATCTTAGCTGCCTCCCCACGGTTAGATCTGCAACATGTAGCAGGAATGCCAGGCAGCAGATCACAGCAGGTTGTGAAATCGGAATTTTGGCGCCTCGGGCTGTCCGAATCGTACCTGTGCCTGGATTCGGACGCTGTGTTCATACGCCCCTTTAGTGCGGCGAATTTTCTAGCGCCAGACGGAATACCGTACACCGTGCTGGACGAGGCCCATGACTTGCTGGAAGACGCCCTTCGCCACAAGCGCCGGCGTGTGGTTGACGCCTTCCAGCGTGAAGCCGATCTTATGCAGGGCCTGTTTGGCCGTGCCGGCCGGCGTTACAGCTTTGGGCCCTTCCCGCTGGTCTGGCATCGCGCCGTCTGGGAGAGCTTGGACAAACACTATCTGCATCCTCGTGGAATGAGCTTAGCCGACGCCATCGAACAAGCTCCGATTGAATCGCGCTGGTATGGGGAGGCCCTGCTGTCGTATGAGGCCATTCCGCTGCGCCCCTGCCAAGCCTTGTTCAAGGTCTACCACTATGCCTGGCAGTATGACCAGGACAAGCGCCGAGGCTTGGGCGCTCAGCACCTCGCCCAGTTTTACTGCGGGATGATTTTTCAATCGGCCTGGGAGCGCGATATGGACTGGCCCAGCGAAGGGGGCAGTTGGCTCTCCCGGCTTGGACGGCGTATACGGCGCAGCCTAGGCAGAATCTAACCAGCACCCGGTTTCATCTTAAGCAGCATTTAGCAATGGCTGCGTGACTGTTCTAAATTTTGGGTCTGTGAAAATAGGACGGGGATCGTCGAAGCTACACATCGCGATGGCACAATCACACTACTTGGAGAAAAGCCTGCACTCGGTCTGAGGCAACAGAAGATGATCAAAAGAACAATATCGGCCACCGTGCTTTTGTTTAGCGCAGCCACCCTTCTCGCGATTTGGCCCTTACCCAACACCATGGCCCTGCGGAACGTGACACTACTCTGTGGTGGTGTGGCCTCAGCTATGCTGCTGTTTAAAGAATTACCTCAGCTTACGCAAAGAAGGGCCTGGCCAGTCTACATCTTGCTGGGTTTCTTCATCTGGCTGGCTCTCCACTTGTTCCTGCTGGCAGGAAACTTAGAAGAGCAATGGCGTGAGTTCACAGGAGAGTGGCTGCGCACCTTTCTGGCGACCCTCATGGGCCTGGCGCTTGGCCTGCTACTGTCCCAACCCGAGCGTTTACTGTCACGCCGTCTCCAGAGAATTCAGGAGTCGTTGCTGGTCTGTGGTCTGGCAGGGACTGTCTTTATTTTCTGCATGCGCTACGCCTATGAGGTAATACGCACAGGCCAATGGATTCATCAAGACTTCTATATGACCCCCTACCTGGGCAAGACGCCGCTCGTCATTTTCGGAAGTCTTTTTCTGCCGGTGATGTTCATCAAGATTCTGTCGGCACGAGAAGGAAAATCCCCCACATTCTGGTATGCGTGCGCCCCCCTAGGTATTGGGGCCACCATATTTTCTGACTACTTTGCGAACACCAAAAATGGCATCGCGCTGTTCTTTCTTTTGTTTGTTTACTTTCTTTTCAAGATAGCAGGAGCGGGCAAAAAGGTCCGAGCACAGCGCAAAGGTTTTTTTGCAATGCTGCTGGCCTGCATTCTCCTGACCGGCTTTGTGCTGAAGAACCACCTGGAAAGCAACCCAGCCTGGTCCAACCTGATTGCTGATTACAAAATCAGCACCGACATAGAACAACACAACAACTGGAAAGACAGAGTCTCACCGCTGCCATTGAATCAATATGGTGTCCCGGTGAATGGAAGCACCTATGAACGGGTGTCCTGGGCTCGAGCCGGCCTGGATCTGTTGAAAGAGCATCCGCTAGGCTATGGACAAATCCACCACTCCTTCGGTGCACTTGCACTTCAAAAATGGAGCGACTTTCACAAGCCTGATGGCAAGAATCGTGGCGCCACACACAGCGGTTGGCTGGACTTTGCGCTTGGCTTCGGCTTGCCTGGACTGTTCCTCGTCTGGATAACGCTTGGAGTGAGCTACCTGAGGGCAAGAAAGCGTTCCGACTTCTGGAGCATCTATGCCGTCTGGGCCATCCCCGTGATTGCCATCAGCTATCTCACGACAGAGGTCTGTATCGACCACTTCATTGAGCTGCTCTTCTTTATGGCGGCTCTGTTCAGCTGCCTGACACTCCAAAAGGCGAATCAAGCCAACGGCGCAGGCGCCGACTGAACTTGAAATCCTTGGCCTCGTGGTCCGAGTAGAGACGGATTGGCCCCGTGTCCGACACCCCGTAGGCCCCTGCTTCACGGGCTTCCAGCCCTGGGTAAAGCCCCTCCAGTACCGCGAATAGGTTGTACTCCCACAGGACTCTGCGTTTGGCTTCGGCAAGCTCTGCTGCGTGCTGCTGATCTTTGTCACTCTCCAGCACAGCCGCCACCATCGCCAGCGCCTTGCGTGGCTCTGCCAGGTCAATGCGGGAATAACTTCCATCAGGAAAATAACTGGAAAGATTGGGGCAGCCGTTATAGATGGGATAGCACCCTCTCAAGAATGGATCAGCCAGCTTCTCCGTCCAATAGTCACGGTGCACCGAGTTTTCCAAGGCAATATGAAAGCGGTAGTCGGCCAGTGCCTCGTCCTTGTCTGCCATTCCACGCCGCCCTCGACCGTAGAAGTCGATTCGATCGCCAAACTCTCGCTGAAGTAATTCGACAAACTCAATGCGTTTGCGGTGGCCCCGCGTCGTTGCATTGCTGGAACAGACGACGGAGCACAGCTTGGTTTTCACCGGATTGCCCGCCGCAAAATTCGCAAAGTCGAGTACAGAGACCAGCCGCTGCAGCCCATCCTGAAAACGGACTCCGGTAAACCAATTAATCGCTGGCTGGCTGTAGATGGCACCTGGGTGACGCGTGCCGCGCTGCGTTGTGATCACCGTGCCAAACTGCTCCAGAAAGCGAGGTTGATAGCGATGAAAGCTTTCGGGTTCGCCCGCCACAAAGATTCTGCGATGCTTCGGCACGGATGTCTGCAACACAATCTCGGGCCAGGCCGAGAACACCACTAGCCAATCAGGCTTGCTCTTAGAATCCGTGGCAAAGGTGTAATGGGTCGTTCCCCATACATCTCCCGGCTCCGGCATTTGTCTGCGCCAAGGCCAGGCGCCACCTTCCCCGTCTACCAACAATACTTCACGCTTGCCCATATCGCTTATGTCGCCTGTCTTTTCAATTGTGCTTTGCACTTACAACGCCGAGCCCTATCTGGATGATTGCATTCAAAGCCTCTTGAACCAGACATTCTCAGACTTCGAGTTGATTATCGTTGACGATGGATCACTCGATGGCACATTGGCCTATCTGGGGAAACTTCAGGATCCGCGAGTCCGGCTGATTGTCCTGGGCAGCAACCACGGATTGATCCAAGCCCGCACCCGAGGGTTTCAGGCCGCGAACGGACGCTATATTGCAGTGATGGATGCCGACGATATCGCGGCCCCGACGCGCCTAGAGGAGCAGTTCCGGGCCATGGAGGAAGATGGACTAGATGTCTGTGGAAGCTTCCACACCACCCTCGACCATGCGACAGGCAAGCGGCGCACGCGCACAGGCCACTCTAGCGACAGCGATATTCGAGCCTTGCTGACGATCTACTCGCCTCTCTGTAATCCCAGCACCAGCCTGAAGGCAAGCATGGTTCGTCGGACCGGATACAGCAGAGAGTACACCCACGCCGAAGACTACGGCCTATGGTGTGACATCGCCGCCCAAGGAGGAAAGTTCTACAACATACCGTCGCCTCTGCTGACTTACAGGGTTCATGCGAGTCAGGTCAGCCAAGTCAAACAACAGGCCGCACGCAACTCTTTCCACAAGATTCAGTCGCGCTACGTTGTGCGGCTGACGGGCTTGGACTATGTTCCCCACAGCATTCCCTTTGGTCAACGAAAACACATTGCCTGGACCTTCATGCGAATGCTCAATGCACGGATAACCGGCATTTCGTGGAGCGCGAACTACCAAATCTATGCAGAGTTCCAGTTTCGCCGCAACGGCTGGCTGACGATCCCTACCCGTTTGGAACGTGCCTTGGCCGCACTGTGGTTCACTGGACTCAGCAGGTGTAATCGCCCTACAAGCGGTGCCAGTGCGGGGGAATAATGTCTCGGGTGTCTACACTAGGGTTGGCAAACCAGCGGTCTGGTGCATACACAGTCTGCCCCGGCTGCACGCAAAGCCAAGCGCCCCACCAGCTGAATGAGCTGTTGGCCAGCACATGATGCCGACAGGCACGCATAAGCTCCAGATCTAGGTGACCCCGATCGGGAGGATTGGCGTCCACGATATGGATAGGCGCAGGCAGCCGCAGATGGTCAGCCGCCCACTGGGGTTCATCTGAGAAAACGAATACCTCTAAGTCGGGCTGCTGCTCTAGCAATGATGCGACCGAGTGCTGATAGAAGTCTAGGTCGCAGACTCCATGATTCTGCGCAGCGTTAGAGTTGCTAACGTAGTCACCACGCCGCACATGCAGTGACACACTATTGCAATTCCTGATTATTTCCGCCCATTCCGAATCTGCTGACGCGGGCGAGCGCATCTTCAAGTCCTGCAGGAGCCGCTCGCGATTCCAAGCGAAGTAGCGCTCCGTCTGCCAGTAACCAACCATGTAGACCGGGTGCCTCAGCCACTCGATCCGTTCGTCGTAGGCAAAGCTCTGAGGCCAAAAAACTGCTGAGTGCACCAAGGCCGGCACTATAAAGGACAGCGACTGCTGAATGCGCCCTGCGCGAGAGGAGCGCCAAGCAGGTAAGGCAGCCAGCGTTTGTCTGTCCGCAACCTCAGCACGGATGCCGTAAAGATCGAGCTGGTAGGGCCGATCTCCGTTTTCGGCGATCCCTCTCAGATCCAATAACAAGCCACATTGCAAACGGTCTGCCAAGCTGCGTGCTGCAGCGTATTGGAACAACTGGTTCCCTAGTCCACCTTCAATTCGGGCGACTACTTTGTCGAGATGCATGGGAGAGTGAGTTTTAGAATCAACAGAAAATAGGTATCGGCCAGCCAGGGTATAAGCAAACTACTATGCCCAGGATAACAAATGGACAACGGCTGCTTTCGTCGTATACGGATTTAAACCCTGATGTTCCAATTTTTCGCCATTACACCAGCGTTTATGGAAAATACTCAATGAGCGAGACATTTCCCCTGACACAAATTCTCCCTGCCCTACCTCAATCACACTATGCCCCTGTTCGAGCAATAAAGCCGACATTTGCGGGTTGTTGTTAACAGTCGCCAAAATAGGCCGTTGCATCCAAAGATACTCATACAGTTTGGAGGGAATGTACTCGGCACAAATGGGCTCCGTACCATGCAACAAAAGCAATACATCCGTATTGCGCATGCGGCGCAAAATCTGCTCCCGTCCGGAGAGACCAGTGACCGGGTCGGCCTCGATCCGCCCAAGGTGTCGCACGATATCTCTGATCGGCGATTTGTTCAGGGCCGTTTCAGACACTGCATCCAGCGGCCCACCAGTGAGTTGCAACTCAATCTGCTCTCTCATCTCGGGGCTCTCGGACACCAAAGCTTCTAACGCGTCGATGATGGGGGTGAGGTTGCGTGTCGCAGACAAGGACCCGAAATGCCCAATCACCATCTTCGGGCCCGGCACATAAGGAGGCATTTCTTTAAATGGCGCATCAATTCCCGGCAACATCATTTTGCCGCGCGCACCCAATTGGGGGTGACGGCGCCTGGCACTCGCCAATGCCTGATCGGTAAACCAGATCGCCACATCTGCGTGGGTACAAATAATGCGCTCAACCTCAGCTTGCATCAACTCTTGCTTGCTCACAGGTTCACTGCCCGGCATCACCAACGGATCGTGCACCTCAGCCAGCCAGCGCACGCCCAGCGTACGCTTTAAGGCGTTGCCGGCCAAGTGGGCTGCAAACGCACCGCCTGTCGAATAGATGAGATCGAACTTCCGGTCACGGGCCAACAGCCAACCCTTCACGTAGGCAGATAGCCACCAAGACCAAGAGCTCTCCACAGGCCGGATAACCTTTTCGAGCAACATGAACGGCAACAAAGGCAGCGAGAGCAGCACCATTACCAGCCTGTACACCAACGGAGAACTCAGATGCTTGCGTAAGACGTGGCGCAACTCGAAGCGAATTCCCGCCGGTCCCGCCGGCCAGAGTTGGTAATGTTCGTAGTGACGATCACGGCTACCCGACACACCGCTTAGCACCACCAGCTCTACGCCTGCAGCCTCTAGATGCGGTAACTTGTCAGTAATCGTTTGACTTGCAGCACGCCCATCCATATTGAAGGCATGGGAAAGCACCAACCAACGTTGTTGGTACTTGCGAGCGACATCTGAACAAAGAGCGTCATACCTTTGCCCTGCTTGAACCCAAGAATTCTCCTGAGCGAATTTCACAGCGCCGGTCCCCAGCGCACTGGCAGCAGCACGGTCACCAAGCAAAATCTCTATCTTTGAAGCAAGGTCGATGGCGTCCGTCGGCTTTGACAGCAGCAGAGCGTTCAAACCCTGCGTCAAATCCTTGGCAATTCCACTGAACGGCGCGTCGCTCACCACCACTGGCAGACCATGCGCCATGGCCTCCAACACCACCATGCCGTAGGAGTCTTCCAAGGTCGGATGCACCAACATGTCCGCAGCGCCATAGGCCACAGACATCTCACTCATGCTGCCCCGAAAATGTACCCGAGACCGCGCGCCCAAAGCAGTGGCTTGTTCCTCATAGTCGCTGGTGCGCTCCGACCGGCCAATCACCAATAACTGAACTGCAATGTCCAGTTTGGCCAACGCGTCCAAAAGGGTTTTGAGCCCCTTCTTGCCGAAGTCATTGCCGACAAAGAGGAGCACAGGCACGGCATCAGGCAACTCCAAGGCGCGTCGCGCTTCGGCCTTGACCACTGCAGTGGCCGGCCCAGGCACCGCATCCACCCCCGGCGTAATGACCTCCAGCATTCCGCGTGAATCAGGGAATGCTCGCTCCACCACCTCCCTCAATGTGGTGGAGGCGCAGACCACTTTCTTCTTGTACGCAAATGCAAAGCGCAGCTCTTCCAACCACAGATAGGCTAGCAAGCGTGGGCTGGTCACCACTTTCAACCACCGCAGAGCCAAGCCAAAGCCTCGCTTCCCAGCAAACAGGGTGTGCTTAACCGGCAACACGTGCACGGTCTGCACATTGCCGTGCCAGGTGTTCTCGTGAGAGTGAACGATATCGAAGCCACTGCGCGTGGCCCGCCAGGTTTTCCAGGCGAAGTAGAGTTGGTTGATCCAACGGGGGCGCTCCACCGGCATGGGCACCTGATGGTATGTCACGCCCGGAAAATCATGCGAAATGGTCTGCGCAAACACATGCACTTCATGCGTTTTTGCGAGCTGCTCCACCACCGAGATGGAATAGCGCTCTGCCCCGCCCCCGGTCACTGAAAAATTGCGGCTCAGGACCGCGATACGCAAACGCTCAGTCACAAGCTGCCCTCACAGCAACACGATGTCGTATTGCTCCTGGGCCATGCCTGCTTCGCTCTGCAGCGACACCGGCTTGCCGATGAACTCCGAGAGCCCTGCCAAATGCTGACTCTCCTCATCCAACAGGAGCTCAATCACCTTGGGCGACGCCACGACCCGGAATTCACGGGGGGTGAACTGGCGGGCTTCCCGCAAAATTTCACGCAAAATGTCATACGCCACACTGCGCGGCGTTTTGACGATGCCTTTGCCCTCGCAGATCGGGCAGGGTTCGCACAGCATGTGGGCCAGCGATTCACGGGTGCGCTTGCGCGTCATTTCCACCAGGCCCAACTGCGAGAATCCGCCCGCCATCGTCTTCACCCGATCACGACCCAGCTGCTTGCGGAATTCCGCCAACACGGCCTCACGGTGATCCTCGCGCACCATGTCAATGAAGTCGACAATAATGATGCCACCCAGATTGCGCAATCGCAGTTGGCGCGCAATCGCTTGCGAAGCCTCGAGGTTGGTTTTGAAAATGGTGTCATCAAAGTTGCGCGCACCGACAAAACCACCCGTGTTTACGTCCACCGTGGTGAGTGCCTCGGTCTGATCCACGATCAGGTAGCCGCCCGATTTGAGCTCCACCCGCCGGGCCAACGCTTTGGCGATTTCTTCGTCAATCGAATACAAGTCGAAAATAGGTCGCTCACCTTTGTAGTGCTGCAACTTCTCAGCCGCTGCGGGCATGAACTCCGCCCCAAAGATCTTGAGGGCATCAAACTGTTCGCGCGAGTCCACACGAATGGTTTGGGTGGTTTCACCCGCGAGGTCACGCAACACGCGCTGCAACAGGTTCAGATCCTGATGCAACAAACTTTGCGGCGGCAGACGCAGAGAAGCGTCCTTGATACGCGCCCAGGCCTTACGCAAGTAAGCGATGTCGTCACCCAGTTCTTTGTCCGACGCATCCTCGCCATTGGTGCGCAAAATGAAGCCGCCCCCTTCTTTGCCGGCAAGCGCCTGCATGCGACTACGAAGCTCATCACGCTGGGCGGTTGGGATTTTTTGCGACACGCCAATATGGTCGTCCTGCGGCAAAAACACCAGCAGGCGGCCGGCAATGCTGATTTGCGTGGACAGGCGGGCGCCCTTGGTGCCAATGGGGTCCTTGATCACCTGCACCATCAGGGACTGGCCCTCAAACACCTGCTTCTCAATCGGAATTTGGGGTTGCGACGCACGCGAAGCGCTTAGCGACTCCCCTTCCGCCGGCGGGTGCCACACATCCGCCACATGCAAAAATGCTGCACGCTCCAAGCCGATGTCGATGAAGGCCGACTGCATGCCGGGCAACACCCGGGCCACTTTGCCGAGGTACACATTGCCCACCAACCCGCGCTCCAGCGTGCGCTCCACGTGCAGTTCCTGCACCGCACCGTGTTCCACGATGGCCACCCGCGTTTCTTGCGGGGACCAGTTGATCAGGATGTCTTGTTGCATGCAAAGCCCACCTCGCGCAAGGCCTGCGCTGTTTCAAACAAAGGGAGGCCCATGATGCCAGAGTAAGAGCCTTCGATGCGTGCAATGAACGCAGCTGCCCTGCCCTGCACGCCGTAGGCCCCGGCCTTGCCCATGGGCTCGCCGCTCGCAACGTAAGCGGCAACTTCGTCATCACTCATCTGAGAAAAAGTCACCACCGATTCCGAGCACGCCTGCGCGGTCTTGTCACCCCATGCCACCGCCACTGCGGTAAACACGCGGTGGGTGCCGCCAGCCAAGGCGCGCACCATGCGCTTGGCGTCTTCCGCATCCGCCGGCTTGCCGAGAATTGTGTCACCCAATGCCACCGTAGTGTCTGCACAAAGGATTGGACAATTTTGGCCGTTAGTCCTCGCCAAACGTGCACGAGCAGCTATCAATTTAAGAGCAGTCACCCTCTGCACATATGCCGAAGGCGTATCGCCCTCCAACACCACTTCCAGGCTCTCGGCATCCTCATCCGGAGTCGGCAACAGCAACTCATGGGCGACACCAATCTGGGTCAGCAACTCGCGACGACGCGGGCTCTGGGATGCGAGATAAATGAAATCCGGGGCACTCATGGTCATTCCCTGTGGTACGGGTGATTGGCGTTGACCGACCAAGCGCGGTAGAGCTGCTCGATCAGCAGCACACGCACCATGGCGTGGGGCAAAGTCAGGTCGGAGAGGCGGATGCGCTCATGCGCAGCCTGACGAAACTCGGGGTCCAAACCGTCTGGGCCGCCGATAACAAGGGCCACATCGGTGCCGCCCAGCTGCCATTCTTTCAGGCGTTCGGCCAGTGCGGTGGTGCGCAGGCTGGTGCCCCGCTCGTCGAGCGCCACAATGCGCGCGCCTTTGGGGATGGCCTCTTCAATGCGCTTGCGCTCGGCGGCGTACAGCTGCTCTACCGTTTTAGAGCCGCGCGGCTCCGTCTTGATGGCTTTGAGCTCTACCTTGAGTTCATGCGGAAAGCGCTTGGCGTAGTCATCCCACGCGGTTTGCGCCCAGTCCGGTACCCGCTGACCGACAGCGACGATGACCAGCCTCACGCAGGACCTCAGGCTTTACGGGGAGCGGCTTTCTTCGCGGGCGCCTTTTTGGCAGCAGCAGGCTTGGCTGCTGCTTTTTTGGCGACCGCCTTCTTGACTTCGGGTTTGACCACGACCGTCTTCACTGCAGCCTTGGCTACAGGTTTAGCGGCAGCTTTCTTGGCAGGTGCTTTCACGCCAGCGGCTTTGTCTGCAGCCTTCTTCAGTGCAGCTTTGGACGGGAAGGCTTCTTCCACGCCCTTCTTGGCCGCGCTAGAACGGCGCATGCTCGGCTCCACGGCCTTTGCAGCGACTTTCTTGGCGGCAGGTTTGGCTTCTTCGCTCGCCTTGGCGACCACCGGCTTGGCTGCACCCAGCTTCAGGCGCACAGGCTTCTCACCCCACAGCTCTTCGAGGTGGTAGTACTGGCGGAAGTTGGGTTGCATGATGTGTACCACCACCTGGTTGCAATCCACAATGATCCACTCGCCATTGCCTTCGCCTTCAATGCGGGGTTTGGCAAAACCGGCTTCGCGCACCGCATCGCGTACGCTCGCAGCCAAGGCTTTGGTCTGGCGGTTGCTGGTGCCCGAGGCGATGATCACGCGCTCAAACAAGGCAGACAGGTGCTCGGTGTCGAACACCACAATATCTTGCGCCTTCACATCTTCCAGACCATCGATGACGGCACGTTGGAGTTTCTGGGTATTTTTGGCAACGGTGGAAGTAGTCATCAGTCGGATCGATAAAGAAGGTGTTGGTCAATATAACGCGCAACCGGCTCAAAAACCAGTGGGGCAATGCTTTTGCCCGAGGCGACGCGTTGTCGGATGTCGGTGGCGCTGACTGCCATGGGAGGCATGTGCAGCACGGTCAGGCCGGGGATGTCGTTGGCGAGGTCATCAAAACGGCCATAGGCGCCCGATGAATCTGCGCGAGCAGCTACACAAATTATAGCAAGTGCCGGCAGTTGCTCCCAATCGTGCCAAGTTCTCAGCCGCTGGGCCTGGTCCTCTCCGATCAGCAAGTACAGCTGTGCACCCGGATTTTCTGCCTGGAGCTCGCGCAGGGTGTCCACCGTATAACTCGGCCCGTCGCGCAAGGTTTCGCGTGGGTCTACGTACGTGCCGGGCACTGGGCTGAACGCCAATTTCGCCATGCGCAGCCGGTGCTTGGCGTCGGTCAGCGGCCGCGCCTTGTGCCAGGCATGCCCTGTTGGAATCACCACAAGGCGCTGCAGGCCCAACTGGGTGATGGCACTTTGTGCAAGGGCCGTGTGCCCCAGGTGAGGCGGATCAAACGCCCCACCGAACACACCAATACGCAGCGGAGCGCCTTCACCCGTCAAACCCACTCCCGGGCGGTAAGGAAATGACGGGTCAAAGCCTCTTCGGGCGATCCGGCTTCGGGCACTTGCTGATAAGCCCAGGTTGCGTGCGGCGGCATGGACAGCAGGATCGACTCGGTTCGCCCCCCCGATTGCAAGCCGAAATGGGTACCGCGGTCCCATACCAAGTTGAACTCGACATAGCGGCCCCTGCGATACAGCTGGAAATCACGCTGCCGCTGGGTGTAGGCCATATGCCTGCGACGCTCGACGATGGGCAAATAGGCCCTCAGGAAAGCGTCACCCACCGACTGCAAGAGCTCGAAACTGCGAACCGAGCCCAGTTCGGAGAAGTCATCAAAAAAAACTCCGCCAATTCCGCGTGGCTCGTTACGGTGCTTCAGGAAGAAATAGTCATCACACCACTTTTTGAAGCGCGGGTATTTGTCGTCGCCGAAATCGGCCAGAGACTCTTGGCAGGTGCGGTGGAAATGCACCGCATCGTCCTCAAAACCGTAATAGGGCGTGAGGTCCATACCACCGCCGAACCAGCACACCTCTTCGCCTTGGGGATTCTTGGCTGCAATCATGCGCACATTCATGTGCACGGTGGGCACATAAGGGTTGCGCGGGTGAAAGACCAAAGACACGCCCATGGCCTCAAACGGAGCTCCGGCCAACTCCGGCCGGTGCTGGGTGGCGCTAGGCGGGAGTTTCGGCCCTCGCACATGAGAAAACCCGCAACCGCCGCGCTCTAACAGTGCCCCGCCCTCGATGATTCGTGTGATGCCTTGCCCCTGCAGGGGCTCGCCAGCGGCCTTCTCCCACGAATCTGAGATGAAATGGCCGCCATCCGCCGCCTCCATGGCTTCCACGATGCGGGTTTGCAAACCCATCAAATAGGCGCGCACCTGCATGGAGCCCGCTGGTGAATCACTCATCTTCGAGCTTTCTTAAAACCTGAATTGGGGCACGCCGGTCATTACCCTTTGACAGCGCGGTAACCGATATCGGTGCGGTACTGCATGCCGTCAAAGGCAATCTCGTCAATCACCTGATAAGCCCGCTGTTGGGCTTGTTTGACGCTGTCTGCGAGCGCCGTCACACACAGCACCCGGCCGCCGGATGTACTCAACACACCGTCTTGCAATTGGGTACCCGCGTGGAACACGGCTGCGTCTTCGGCCTCTTTGGGAATACCGGTGATCACATCGCCTTTGCGAGGATTCATGGGGTAACCGTGCGCTGCGAGCACCACGCCCAACGCGGTGCGGCGATCCCATTGCAGCTCGACTTCATCCAGCTTGCCGTGCGGGCCGGGCTCGGTGGCGGCCATCAGCACATCCACCAGATCGGTCTTGAGGCGCATCATGATCGGTTGCGTTTCAGGGTCGCCCATGCGGCAGTTGAACTCCAGCGTCTTGGGCTGGCCATTTTTGTCGATCATCAGGCCGGCGTACAAAAACCCGCTGAAGGGAATGCCGTCGGCTTCCATACCCTTGACCGTGGGCAGAATAATCTCGCGCATCGCCTTGGCATGCACATCGGGTGTGACCACCGGTGCAGGCGAATAGGCGCCCATTCCGCCGGTGTTGGGGCCCTGGTCGGCATCCTGCAAGCGCTTGTGGTCTTGGCTGGTGGCTAGGGGCAGCACGTTCTTGCCATCCACCATGACGATGAAGCTGGCTTCTTCGCCTTCCAAAAATTCTTCAATCACCACGCGAGCGCCACCGTCGTTGTGCGCCACGCCCAAGGTGTTGTCCACCAGCATGAAGTCAATGGCTTCATGGGCTTCTGCGACGGTCATGGCGACCACTACGCCCTTGCCGGCAGCCAAGCCGTCGGCCTTCACCACCGTGGGCGCGCCCATCTTGTCCACATACGCATGAGCAGCCACAGGGTCGGAGAAGGTAGCGTACTCAGCGGTGGGAATCCCGTGGCGGCGCATAAACGCCTTGCTGAAGGCCTTGGAGCTCTCCAACTGAGCGGCGGCTTTGGTCGGCCCGAAAATGCGCATGCCGTGGGCTCGAAACTCGTCCACCACGCCGGCTGCCAAAGGCACTTCTGGCCCGACCAGGGTCAACAAAATCTTGTGGTCCTGGGCCCACTGGCGCAACTGCACCACATCGGTGATGGGAATGTTCTTCAAGCGGCTGTCGGTCGCAGTGCCACCGTTGCCGGGTGCGACATAAACCATTTGTACCTTGGGGGACTGGGCCAGCTTCCAGGCCAATGCATGTTCACGGCCACCGCCGCCGATTACGAGTACGTTCATAAGTGACTTCTTAAAAATTAAAGGGCAGCGTTGTGGAAGATGTCCTGGGCGTCGTCCAGATCTTCCAAGACATCCAGCAGTTTCTGCATGCGCTCGGCATCCTCAAGGGATAGCTCAATCGTGTTTTCAGCGCGCATCGTCACCGTGGCGATTTCAGCGGTCAGGCCAGCCGCCTCCAGCGCGGCCTTGACGGCTTCAAAGTCAGCGGGCGCTGTCAGCACCTCGATGGCGCCTTCGTTATCGGTGATCACGTCTTCTGCGCCGGCTTCCAGGGCCACTTCCATGACCTTGTCTTCGCTGGTTCCGGGGGCAAAAATCATCTGGCCCACATGCTTGAACTGAAAGGCCACCGAGCCTTCGGTGCCCATGTTGCCGCCGTGTTTGCTGAACGCGTGGCGCACTTCGGCCACGGTGCGCACCTTGTTGTCCGTCATGGTGTCAATGATGATGGCTGCACCACCAATGCCATAACCCTCGTAGCGGATTTCTTCGTAGGTGATGCCGTCCAATGAGCCGGTGGCCTTGTCGACGTTGTATTTCACCCGGTCCGCCGGCATGTTGGCGGCTTTGGCTTTCTCAATGGCCAGGCGCAAACGAGGGTTCATGGCGGGGTCGCCCCCGCCTTGCCGGGCCGCTACCGTGATTTCACGGACGATGCGGGTCCAAATCTTGCCTCGCTTCTCGTCCTGACGCCCCTTGCGGTGCTGAATATTGGCCCATTTGCTATGTCCTGCCACACGAAACCCTTCAAAAATTCGTTACGCTACTCGGCCGATTGTAAGTTCAGCGCCCCCACCTCAGCCTCCCGGCTGGCCCCCCAAGGGGGTGCAAGTAAACTCGGGTCGGCCCAGCATTTACTTGAGAGACACCTATGGCTTCCATCCAAGACGAAGGCATCCTGATTGCCCAACATGCGGGTAAGTCCGCAGTCCAATGTTTCTTGCGCCCCGACAAGGCCAACCGCCATGGCCTCATCACCGGCGCCACCGGCACTGGCAAGACCATCACCCTGCAAAGTCTGGCGGAAGGCTTCTCTGCCTTGGGCGTGCCGGTGTTTATGGCGGACGTCAAAGGCGACCTGACCGGTATCTCCCAAAAAGGCGCATTGACTGAAAAGCTCGGAAAAATCATCAAAGAACGGGGATTCGACGAACCCGCGTTCTCTGCCTTCCCTACCACCCTGTGGGACGTGTTCGGCAAACAAGGCCATCCGGTACGCGCCACCGTGAGCGATTTGGGCCCCCTGCTGCTGGCCCGCATGCTCAACCTGAATGAAACCCAGGCTGGCGTGCTGCAACTGGTGTTCAAAATTGCGGATGACGACGGCCTGCTGCTGCTCGACATGAAGGACCTGCGCGCCATGTGCCAGGACGTGGGCGACAACGCAGCCAGCTACACCACCGAATACGGCAACATCAGCGCCGCCAGCATTGGCGCCATCCAGCGCGGCCTGATGCAGATTGAAGAGCAAGGCGGGGACCAGTTTTTTGGCGAGCCCATGCTCAACATCGAAGACTTCATGCAGACCGACGGCTCGGGCAAAGGCGTGGTCAACATCCTCGCGGCCGACAAGCTCATGCAGTCGCCCCGCTTGTACGCGACCTTTTTGCTCTGGATGCTGAGCGAACTCTTCGAGGCCCTGCCCGAGGTAGGCGACCTCGACAAGCCCAAGCTGGTGTTCTTCTTTGACGAGGCCCACCTGCTGTTCGCCGATGCGCCCAAGGTGCTGATCGAGCGCATTGAGTTGGTGGTGCGCCTGGTCCGCTCCAAGGGCGTGGGCGTGTACTTTGTGACCCAAAACCCGCTGGACATTCCCGACAGCGTGCTCGCCCAATTGGGCAACCGGGTGCAGCACGCCTTGCGCGCCTTCACCCCGCGCGACCAGAAAGCGGTCAAGAGCGCTGCCGACACCATGCGCGCCAACCCCGGTCTGGACGTCGCCAGCGCCATCACTGAATTGGGGGTGGGCGAAGCCCTGGTGAGCCTGATGGACGAAAAAGGCCGCCCGGCTCTCACAGAACGCGTGTTCGTCATTCCCCCAGCCAGCCAGATCGGTCCCATCACCCCCGAGCAGCGCAAAACGCTGATCGTCGAATCCATCGTGGCCGGCGTGTATGAACAAGCGGTAGACCGGGAGTCGGCGTTCGAGGCGCTCAAAGGCCGCACACAAAACCGTGCGCCGGCCGCTACTGACGCTGAGGGCGAGGCTGCCCCTGCGGCTCCGCGTGCCCGCGCAGGCCGCGCGGCGCCCGCCGCCGAGCCGGAGGCTGCGCCTGCAGGCGGTGGCCTTCTGGACAGCTTGGGCGACATGCTGGGTGGGGGTGCCCGCCGTTCACGCGCCAGCGTGGGCGAGCAACTTATCAAGAGTGCCGCGAGCTCTATCGGCCGCGAAGTGGGCCGCCAGATCATCCGCGGGGTGCTGGGCAGCATCCTGGGCGGCAGCAAGCGATAAGCACAAGGAACAAAAACATGGTCACCATCGATCCCGCAGCGCGTGCCAACGTCACCCTCATTGACCACCCGTTGGTGCAACACAAGCTCACCCTGATGCGCAAAAAAGAAGCCAGCACCAGCAGCTTCCGCCGCCTGCTCAACGAGCTGGCCGGCCTGATGATTTACGAAGTCTGCCGCGACATGCCGCTGCAAGACCTAGAAATTGAAACCCCGCTAGAGAAAACGACTGGCAAGGTCATCGACGGCAAAAAGCTGGTGTTTGCCAGCGTGCTGCGCGCAGGCAACGGCATTCTGGATGGTGTGCTTGGCGTAGTGCCCGGTGCCCGCGTGGGCCATGTGGGCCTGTACCGCGACCCAAAAACCTTGCAGGCGGTGGAGTACTACTTCAAGATGCCCAGCAACATGGAGGAGCGCGATGTGGTGGTGGTAGACCCCATGCTGGCCACCGGCAACTCAGCGGCTGCCGCCGTCACCCGCCTGAAAGCCTGCAAGCCCAAGTCCATCAAGTTCTTGTGCCTCTTAACCTGCCCCGAGGGCATCAACACCTTGTACCGCGAGCACCCCGATGTGCGCGTCTTCACTGCGGCCATCGACCGCGGCCTGAACGACCATGGTTACATCATGCCGGGCCTGGGGGATGCGGGCGATCGCATCTTTGGCACCCAATAAGTAATCAACCATGCTCGATCTGCTCATCCACAACGCTACCCTGCCCGATGGACGCCGCCACATGTCCGTGGCGGTGCAAGGCGGCCGCATCACTGAGGTGTCGCAAGGGCTCACGCCTGAAGCCGCTCCGGCGGCTGAGGTGGTAGACGCTGGCGGCATGCTTCTCAGCAGCCCTTTTGTAGATGCGCACTTCCACATGGACGCCACGCTCAGCCTCGGCCTGCCGCGGCTGAATCAGAGCGGCACCTTGTTGGAGGGTATTGCGCTGTGGGGCGAGCTCAAACCGCACCTCACTTTTGACGCGCTGGTAGACCGCGCGCTGGCCTACTGTGACTGGGCGGTGGCCAACGGTCTGTTGGCCATCCGCAGCCATGTGGACACCAGCGACCCGAGCATGCTGGCGGTGGAAGCCTTGTTAGCTGTCAAGAAAAAGGTCGCGCCCTATATCGACCTGCAGCTGGTGGCATTTCCGCAAGACGGCGTGTTGCGCAATGGCGGAGATGGCACACGGGGTGTGCCGGGTGGCTTCGAGAACCTCAAGAAGGCGCTGAGCCTGGGCGTGGACGTGGTGGGCGGCATTCCGCACTTCGAGCGCACTAGTGAGCAAGGGGCAGCCAGCGTCAAACTACTCTGCGAGCTGGCCGCCGAGCAAGGCAAGCTGGTCGACATGCATTGCGACGAGTCGGACGACCCGCTCTCGCGCCACGTCGAAACCCTGGCCTTCGAGGCCAACCGCCTGGGCCTGCACGGCCGCGTAACAGGCTCCCACCTCACCTCCATGCACAGCATGGACAACTACTACGTGAGCAAACTGCTGCCGTTGATGGCGGAGGCGCAATTGAGCGTGGTGAGCAACCCGCTCATCAACATCACCCTGCAAGGCCGACACGACACCTACCCCAAGCGCCGCGGTATGACCCGCGTGCCTGAAATCATGGCCGCCGGCATGACAGTGGCCTTCGGGCAGGACTGCTGCATGGACCCTTGGTACAGCATGGGAAGCGGCGACATGTTGGAAGTGGCCAGCATGGGCTTGCACGTGGCGCAAATGACCAGCCAGCCGGCCATGCAGCAGTGCTTTGATGCCGTCACCACCAACCCCGCCCGCATCCTGCACCTAGAGGGCTATGGCCTGGAAAAAGGCTGCCATGCCGACCTGGTGCTGCTGCAGGCGCAAAACCCCATCGAGGCCATCCGCCTCAAGGCCACCCGCCTCAAAGTCTGGCGCCGGGGCGCTCTGGTGGCGCAAACACCAGCGCGCACAGCGGCGTTGACTCTGCCCGGCCGGCCGGCGAACACGTCTTTCTTGCATACCAAATAGGCCGCTAGCGCTCATGGATATTGCGCAAGCCGCTAGCAAAAGCATAGCATTCTCGATAGCCGCTGCGCAAAGCACCTCAGTCCCGCTGGACGTGGTGGCCAATGTACAAAACCACCTGCGCTTTGTGGACGCCGCCGCGCAGCATGGCGTGCAATGGCTGGTCTTCCCGGAGCTCTCGCTCACGGGTTACGAGCTGGCCGCAATGCCGGACTTGGTGCTGCACGCGGACCACGCGCTCTTGGCGCCCCTAAGCGAAGCAGCCCGGCGCACTGGTATGGCCATCACCGTGGGCGCGCCGGTGGATGGCGGCAGCACCCTGCCCTTGATAGGTGCCATCACCTTGCGGCCGGATGGTCGCCATGTCGTCTATGCCAAGCACCACTTGCACGGCAGCGAAACCCAGTTCGCCACGGCCGGCTCTTTGCCGGTGCACTTGCAAACCTTGAACGGCCACCAGATCGCCAGCGCCATTTGTGCAGATACCAACCACCCGAGCCACGCGGCCAAGGCGGCACAGGCAGGGGCCAGGGTTTATGCGGCGGGGATTCTGACCTCGGCCGCTGGCTATGCCGCAGAGGCCCCTCTGTGGGCCGGGTATGCCCGTGAACACGCCATGACTGTCCTGATAGCCAACCACGGCGGGCCCTCCGGCGGCTATGTATCCGCAGGCAGAAGCGGCATTTGGGACTCCGATGGCTCCTTGATGGTGGCAGCCCCCGGGACCGGGGATTGCTTGGTGGTAGCTCGGGCCGCTTAAACCGATCGCCATCTGCTCACTGGCTGCGGAGCCTACCTGCCCGGATCTTGTAGGGCTTGTTGATCGGACGCAGCGGTGTTCACGGCACCCGCTGCACCCGCTACAGCACCGATGCCTGCGCCCACGACCACCCCGACCGGCCCGGAGACCATGACTCCGATGGCGGCACCCACCGCCGCCCCTGCAATAAGGCCACCGCCCACCAGCACGGATTTCGCCTCTCTCTCGCTGTCTTCCAGCGGCAGGGGCAATTGCGCTGCGGGGTCCGGATCTTGCGATGGAATGCCATGCCCCGGCACGGCTTGCACCTGCAAATCGCTATCAGCCGGCAGCTTTTCTTCTGGAGAGCGGGGTTCTGGCAGGCTCATGGTGTGCTTCTCCTTAAGGGGTTTGTTGGACGGTAAGGTCTTTGCACACCGCTGACTGTGCGTTGGGCAGCAAAGCCGACACTGCCCCCTCGTGACCCGCATCCCTAAAGCGCGCTAACCCGCCAGATGGCGTTACCCACGTCGTCTGCCACCAGCAAAGCACCTTGCAGATCAATGGCCAAACCCACCGGCCTTCCCCAGGCGCGGCCCTCGGGGCTCAAGAAACCACCCAACACCTCGAGAGGCTGAACATCCATGGGCTTGCCCTCGGCAAACGGGACAAAAACCACCTTGTAGCCACTGTGCGGCTGCCGATTCCAGGAGCCATGCTGGCCAATGAACATGCCATTTTGAAAGCCCGGCAGATGACTCCCTTGCGCATTCACCAAGCCAAGCGATGCGGTGTGCGGGCCCAGCGCGTAGTCAGGCACCCGCGCCTTGGCCACCAGATCCGGGCGCGATGGCGACATCCGCACATCGACATGCAGGCCGTAGTAGCTGTAGGGCCATCCGTAAAAGCCATCTGCTACGACCGACGTAAGGTAGTCCGGAACCAGGTCACTCCCCAGCTCGTCTCGCTCGTTCACCACCGCCCACAGCACACCACTGGCGGGCTCCCATGCCATTCCCACGGGATTGCGCAGGCCCGAGGCAAACACCCGGTTCGCACCGGTTTGCGTGTCCACTTGCCAAATGGCCGCGCGTCCGGCCTCGACCTCCATGCCGCGCTCTGCCACATTGCTGTTGGATCCCACCGCAACATACAGCGTGCGCCCGTCCTTGCTGGCAATCAAATTCTTGGTCCAGTGGTGGTTAATAGGCCCTGCCGGTAACTCCACCAAGCGGGTGCCCTCTGCGCGAATGGTCGTGTCACCCGTCTCGTAAGGAAAGCGCCAAATGGCGTCAGAGTTGGCCACAAAGAGTTGCTTATCGATCAGCGTCATCCCCAAAGGCGAATGCAGCCCGGAGAGCAGCACCGAGCGGAAGTCCGCCACGCCATCCCCATTGGTATCCCGCAGCAAGGTGATGCGGTCGGCGCTAGGGGTTGCAGCGCCCGCCCGTTGCATGACCAAGCCCATGAGCCAGCCCTTGATGCCCTTGCCGTCATCCGGCTTGGGCGGTGCATTGGTTTCAGCCACCAGCACATCGCCGTTGGGCAACACATACAGCCAGCGCGGGTGGTCCAGTTCGGCCGCGAAGGCGGCCACCTGGGTACCCGGCGCCGCAACCGGCGTGGCGCCGGACGCCCAACCCACCGCGGGTGCAATATTCACCGTCGGCAGGATGGTGTGCACCGGTTGCGGCAACACTGGGGCGGTGCCGGAGCCGTCAGACACCGCCAGCGTGGCAGTCTCCCCGCAGGCCGATAAAAGAAGGGCCCCTGTCAACCAAAGCAAGGGCCGGTGTTGCCGCTGCGGACCCGTCATGGGGCACCTTCTGCCACCGGGGCAAGCCGCAGTGCAAGGCTGAGCTGGTCCACCATGTCGCTCCAGTCGGAGTCTTGCGTCAATGACTCCCGCAAAAACGCGGCTTGCGACGCCGTCCAATACGGTGCGTCTGGCAAGCGCATGCCCTCTGCCATGGCCGAGTGCAGCGTGATGAAGCGCTGAATCTCCTCCGGATGGTTGGGCAAGCCGAGCTGGGCGAAAAGTTGGTGGAAGTGGTGCATGCAGCCCATGGTGAAACCAGGTGGATGCGCTGACTGTGCTGTGGCGCACAGAGCACTGGCCGGGGGAAATGTGATCCGTCGCACAGACGGTGAGGCGTAGCGCGCGCAAGGTTCACCCCTTCACAACGGAAAGCCACCATGCACTCCAAGCACGCCCCCACCGACATTGATGCACTTCGCCACGATGCCCTGCAACACCTGGAGTTGGGCGCAGTAACCACCGACTACAGCGCGGACCGCAAAGCGGTGATTGAGCGCTTAAACCAGGCGCTGGCCACCGAGCTGGTGTGCGTGCTCCGGTACCGCCGTCACCATTTCATGGCCCGTGGCATCCATGCACGCGGCGTCGCTGCCGAGTTTTTGGTCCACTCCAGTGAAGAGCAAGGCCATGCAGATCTGCTGGCTGCGCGCATTGTGCAGCTGGGCGGCGAGCCCGACTTCGACCCGGACACCCTGACCGGCCGCAGCCATGCCCAGTACATCGCGGGGAGCTCGCTGCGCGACATGATTCGCGAAGACTTGGTGGCAGAGCGGGTGGCCATCCACAGCTACCGCGAGCTGGTGCGCTACCTCGGCACGGATGACCCGACCACCAGTGAGCTGATCAAATCCATTCTGGCGGTCGAAGAGCAACACGCCAATGAACTGGCCGACTATTTGGAGGACTTTCCTCATTCCGCCTGAACACGGGCTTGGGCTAGACCATCTTGGGATACTGAACCCAGGCATCAAACTCAGCCGCAGTCAGCGCGTTGGAAGCCAGGGCCTCTTCGCGCAGGCTGGTCCCGCGGGCTTGGGCCGCTTTGGCAATGGCTGCCGCGCGGTCATAGCCGATATGGGGGGTGAGCGCGGTTACCAGCATCAGCGAGCGCTCCAGCAGGCTTGTCATCCGGTCAGCATCAGCCACCATCCCCTGCATGCAATGGGTGTCAAAGCTGTGCATCGCATCGCTCAAAAAACGGACGCTTTGCATGAAGTTGTAGGCAATCAAGGGCTTGAAGGCATTGAGCTCAAAATTTCCCATCGCCCCGCCCAGCCCCAAGGCCACGTCGTTCCCGATCACTTGGCAACAGACCATCGTCAACGCTTCGCACTGCGTCGGGTTCACCTTGCCGGGCATGATGGAACTCCCCGGCTCGTTTTCCGGGAGGTGAATCTCGCCCAAGCCGGCGCGTGGGCCACTGGCCAGCCAGCGGACATCGTTGGCAATTTTCATGAGCGCCACCGCCAGCGTTTTGAGGGTGCCGTGTGCACTGACCAGGGCATCGTGCGCAGCGATCGCCGCGAAGCGGTTCTGGGCACAACGCAGGGGAAAGTCACACTCCGCGGACAAACGGGCCGCCACGCGCGAACCGAATTCGGGGTGGGTGTTCAGGCCGGTCCCGACCGCAGTGCCGCCTACCGCAAGCTCCATCAGCGGCACAAGCGATTGCTCCAGACACGCTTTCGCATGGTCTAGCTGCGCGGCCCAGCCCGAGATTTCTTGCCCGAAGGTGATGGGCGTTGCATCCTGCAAATGGGTACGCCCCAGTTTGATCAGCCTCGCATATTGTTGCGCCTGATGATGCAACGTGCTGCGCAATTGATTCAGCGAGGGCAGCAGCTTCTGCGACACCCCTTGCACTGCCGCCAGGTGCATGGCGGTCGGGAAAATGTCATTCGTCGAATGACCGAGATTCACATGGTCATTGGGATGCACCGTCCGGTTTAGGCCCCGCGGTTCGCCCAGAATCTCTGACGCCCGGTTGGCCAGCACCTCGTTCATATTCATATTGGTTTGGGTGCCCGAACCGGTCTGCCAGATTGACAGCGGAAAGTCTTCCCAGTGCGCGCCTGCCAGAACTTCGTCAGCGGCTTGGGCAATAGCGGCTGCCATGGCGGGATTCAACAGCCCCAGCTCACAGTTCACCTGTGCACACACTTTTTTGATGTGTGCCAATGCTGCAAGCAGTTCCCGCGGCATGCGCTCGGTCGAGATCGCAAAAAAGGTCAACGAGCGCTGTGTCGTAGCGCCCCAAAGTGCGCCAGCGGGCACGTCGACGATGCCCATCGAATCGCGCTCTTTCCTGAATATCGGCAAGTCCATCTCGAGCCCCTGACCTGAGGTTGGGGGGAACCGACAACGATTGCAGGCTCCCCGATAAGCCCGTTCACGATAGGTGCATGCGAAATGGCGGTCTGTTCGCTGGCAAGCAGTGCGCTGAGCCGAGCCCGTACCGAAGGTGTGTGCCGACCTTGATCCGCGCGATACTCTGGGCCACTCCTCCACTGCCGCACCCCAGCCCATGCCCCACTACTGGCTCATGAAAGCCGAGCCCGCCGAGGCTTCGATCGATGATGTTTTGGCCATGCCCGATGCCACCGCAGGGTGGACCGGCGTGCGCAACTACCAGGCCCGCAACTTCATGCGCGACCAGATGCAGGTGGGCGATGGCGTGCTTTTTTATCACTCCAGCTGTGCAAAGCCGGGCATTGTGGGGATCGCGCGGGTGGCATCAGGATCCAAGGTGGACCCAACGCAATTCGAACCCGCGTCGCCCTACTTTGATGCAGCCAGCAAGCCCGAAGCCCCGCGCTGGCTACTGGTGGATGTGCAGGTAACCCACAAAACCCGCAACTTCACGCTCCCCGAGCTGCGCGCTGACGCAGCACTGACTGATCTACTCATCCTCAAAAAAGGCAGCCGGCTCTCCATCACCCCGGTGGAGCCCCGGCATTGGCAGCACATCGTACAGAGCTTGGGTGTGGCCTGAATTTCAGCACTAGCGCCGCCGCGCCGAACGGACACCGGCCAGCTCATTCACGATTTTGAGCACCCGCGCCAGGCGACCGGACTCCGCCACTTCCACGGTAAACGTCATCCACGCCGTGCCTTTGACAGACTGGGTTTGCACCCCGATGACGTTCATTTTTTCTTTGGCAAACACCTCCGAGATATCGCGCAGTAGGCCTTGCCGGTCAATCGCTTCCACCGCCACATCCACCGGGTAGACATTGCCGTCTTTGCCACTCGGGGCGCCCCACTCCACCTCAATCAGGCGGTCGCCACTGCGTTGCACCATGTTGCGCAGGTTGGAGCAGTCCGACCGGTGCACGCTCACGCCCTTGCCACGGGTCACAAAGCCGCTGATCAAATCCGGCGGTGCCGGCTTGCAACATTTGGCCAACTGCGTCATCAGCGAGTCGATACCCACCACCAGCACACCGCCCTTACCGCCAGACAGGGCCCGTGGTTTTTTGAGCGGCATGTAGTCATCCTGCGTGCCGGCCGGCTCGGGCGGGCGCAGCAGAAGCTCGATGTTGCGCAGCGAAAACTCGTCTTTGCCCACCACCTCAAACAAGGCGTCGGCATTGTGGAAGCCCAGCTGGCTGGCGAGATCGTCGAGCTTGATGGCGGTTTTGCCTTCGCGCTGCAGCAGCTTTTCTACCGCCTCGCGGCCCTTTGCCATGGTTTCGCCCATGGCCAGCGCATTGAACCATGCCCGCACCTTGGCCCGCGCGCGGTGGCTGACCAGATAGCCCAGCTCGGGGTTGAGCCAATCGCGCGAGGGGCCGCCTTCTTTCACGGCGGTCACTTCAACCGTCTGGCCGTTTTTGAGCGGCGTGTTCAGCGGCACCATGGCCCCATCCACCTTAGCCCCCCGGCAGCGGTGGCCCAGATTGGTGTGCACGCTGTAGGCAAAGTCGACGGCCGTGGCGCCTTGGGGCAGCTCCACAATGGCGGCATCTGGCGTCAGCACATAGATGCGGTCGTCAAACATGCCCTGGCCATCAGGCGTGGCGTGGGCGCCGGAGAGATCGCGCTCCCAGGCCAGCAACTGGCGCAGCACCGCAATCTTGGCGTCGTATTCGCCAGCGGCCGTCACACTGCCGCCGTAACCCTTGGCGCCCGCCTCTTTGTAGGCCCAGTGGGCCGCCACGCCGTGCTCAGCATGGTCGTGCATCGGCTGGGTGCGGATCTGCACCTCAATCGGCTGGCCACCGGCGTCACGCACCACGGTGTGCAGCGACTGGTAGCCGTTGGGTTTGGGCCGGGCAATGTAGTCGTCGAACTCTTCGGTGATGGGCGTGAACCCGGTGTGCACCAGGCTGAGCGCCGCATAGCAGTCAGGTACCGTGGGCACCACGATGCGCAGTGCCCGGATGTCATACACCTGATCAAAACCCAGCGATTTGCCCCGCATCTTTTTAACGATGCTGTAGATGTGCTTAGGCCGGCCCTGCACCGTGGCTGCCACTCCCTGAGCGGCCAGGTCATCGGCGAGTTGCTGGCGCAAGCGCTCCACCGAAGCCTCCCGCTCCACGCGCTTCTCGTCCAAGAGCTTGGCTACGTGTTTGTAGGTGTCGGGCTCCAGAAAACGGAAGGACAGATCCTCCATCTCCCACTTGATTTCCCAGATGCCCAGTCGGTTGGCCAAGGGCGCAAACACCTGCAAGCCCTCAGAGGCCAGGCCGGGCGGCACCGGCAGCTTGGTCGCAGCAAAGTGCCGCAAGGTCTGCAGGCGCGAGGCTAGGCGCAGCATGACCACGCGCAAATCCTTGCTAAAGGCCAGCAGCATCTTGCGCACACTCTCGGTCTGCGCCGCTGCGGTTTGAGCCATGGGTGCGGCGCTGAGGCTTTGGCCCGCCGACTGGTGGGTCAAGCGCGCCATGCGCTGCAAACGCACCAGCTTGGTGGTCTCCATCGCGAGATCGGCAAAGTTGTCGCCAAAGGCTTTCGCGATGACCTCGTGCGGCTTGTTCAGGTGGTCGCAGGCGTACACCAGATAGCTGGCGGCCTGCATGGCCTCCGAGCCGCCGATGGTGCGCAGAATGGCGGCCACCGCGTCGGCGTGTTGCAGCACGTTTTCACCGGTGTCCAGCGACTCCGTCGCCAACAAAGGCTCAGCAAAAGCGCGGGCGCGCTGCAAGGCGCCGGCCTGCTCGGGCAGGCTGTCTGCGGTAGCCGCAATCACTTGCGGGGTGGCCGAGGCAATCTCCCCGGCGTACAAACTTTTCATGGAAGGCTCACAAGGCGGGGGACGTTACCCCAGCAAAAAAGAAGTCACGGCGTCCTGTTGGTCTTGGGCGATCAGCGTGGGGGCGTGGCCTACGCCGGCAAACTCCACCAAGCGGGCTTTGGGCCCACGCTGTGTCATGGCCTGCGCAGTTTCGGGTGACAAGAGGTCAGAGTCCGCCCCGCGCAGCAGCAAGGTGTCCGCCGTGATGGCGTCATACAGCTGCCACAGCTGCGCCTGGCCGGCCAGCGCCAACTCTTCGGTCACTGCCCTGAACGGGATGGCAATTGCAGGGTCATAGTGCAGGCCCACTTTTCCGTCGGGCAGGGTCTTGACCATATGGCGCGACAACTCCAGCCACTGTGCCGGGGTGTGCGGGCCGAAGCTGCTCGAAATCGCCCACATGGCATCCGCCGCCTGTTGCAGATTGTCAAAACTCACTGCACGGCCCAGATAGGTGCCGATACGCTGCAGCGACGACCACTGGATCACCGGGCCCACATCGTTGAGCACGAGCTTGCGCACCTGCACACCCACTGAAGCGGCATGCGCGGTCACCGCCAAACCGATCAGGCCGCCCATGCTGGTACCCACCCAATCCAGCGTGGCCGGTTTCAGGTGCGCCAGCAGACCCAACATGTCGGTCGCATACACGGGCACGCCATAGCCGGCAGGGTCCTTGATCCAGTCGCTCTGGCCACGGCCGGCCACATCGGGGCACACCACACGGATCGGTTGGGATGCGCGAGCTACCAGCGCCCGGGCCAGCACATCGAAGTCGCGTCCCTGGCGCGACAAGCCATGCACACACACCACCGTGTGGGCGGCATCTGCAGCGCCCCACTGCCAATACGCCATGCGGCGCGGGCCGTTGGCGTCAGCGCAGGGTACGTAATTCAGCGTAGGTTCAGACATGGTGCAATCACTCGTTTGATAATGACCACATCCTAATGGAATCCCCCCACCACTTTGTGAAGGAAGACGCATGTTGAAAGGTAAAACCGCCCTCGTTACCGGCTCCACCAGCGGTATCGGTTTGGGTATCGCCAAGGCACTGGCCGCACAAGGCGCCAACATCGTGCTCAACGGCTTTGGCGACGTGGAAGGCCCCAAGGCGGAAATCGCGGCGCTGGGTGTGCAAGTGACTTACCACGGCGCGGACATGAGCAAGCCTGCCGAGATCGAAGCCATGATCGAGCACGCCAAGACCACCTTTGGCGGCGTGGACATTCTGGTCAACAACGCGGGCATTCAACATGTGGCGCGGGTCGAAAACTTCCCCATCGAGAAATGGGACGCCATCATCGCCATCAACATGAGCAGCGCCTTTCACGCCACGCGCCTGGCCCTGCCCGGCATGCAAGCCAAAAACTGGGGCCGCATCATCAACGTGGCGTCTGTGCATGGGCTGGTGGGCTCGGCCGAAAAGTCGGCCTATGTGGCGGCCAAACACGGTGTGGTGGGCCTGACTAAGGTCACGGCGCTGGAAAACGCCACCACCGGCGTGACCTGCAACGCCATCTGCCCTGGCTGGGTGCTGACACCCTTGGTGCAAAAGCAAGTGGATGCCAAAGCTGCCGCACAAGGCATCAGCAATGCAGATGCCACCAAACAACTATTGGGCGAAAAAGAGCCTTCGATGCAGTTCACCACCCCGGCAGAACTGGGCGCGCTGGCGGTGTTCTTTTGCTCACCTGCTGGCGACAACATTCGCGGCGTGGCGTGGAACATGGATGGGGGCTGGACTGCCCAGTAATTGGGATGAAATCGGGCTCTAGCGCAGGTATTTATTGCGCCTAAAGCTATCAAAACAATAGCAAAAAGCCCCGGCAGCTGTCTGCCGGGGCTTTTTTTGATGGAGCCTCGCGACGCTAGCTCGACTGTTTGAACGCCATGACCGCCTGGTTGCGCAAGGTGCGCAGCAAGGCCAATTCTTTTTCGTCCAGCTCCAGCGCGCCGTACTGCAGTTTGTCGGCATAAATCAGCCCGAAAGGCGCCCCTTTGATCTGCAGCGGCAGCAGCAAAAAGGCCGGCGCGTTCAAACCTTGGCGGTACCAGAGCGGCAGGCGCTGGGCAATGCGCAGTTCGGTGGCGTCGCTGATCATCGTGTCTGCCCCCTTCGCACACACCACGCCAAACAGATCGGGGCTCGTGGCCCGGAGATGGGTTTTGAAACCTTTGATATGCGCCTCGACGCCATGCCCCAGGCCGAAACGAGCGGTCATCATTTCGGTCCGGGCATCACGCATACAAAAAATCACCCGGTCGAAACCCAAGGCGCGGAACATGGTCTCCAAAATCATGCGCAATATGTCGGTGAGCTTGGAGTCTTCCACCATCGCGTCCGTGATGTCTTGAATACCTGCCGACAAAAGGCTCACCACCTCGGCCCTGGGCATAACGGGCGCTTGGACAGGGGGCATGCTGATCCGGACAGTGGGAGTGGCTTGCAAAGCGAGCCCCCCTAAAGAGTCTTCGGTCGTCGCAGGCCCGTCGGGCGCGGTACCCAGCGCATCGGCAGGCAGCTGTAAAAGTTTGGCCGCGACGGACCCCGGCACCACATGGATATCCATCGCGTGCACCAGGTCCACCAACTTGTTGCGGGCCTTGGCAGTCGCCTCCTGCAGCTGCGGAAGACTGCCACCCAGCACGGGGGCGTATTTCTTGAGCACCGTCGCGACACGGGGTGCTACGTCGTTGGCGTCGGCCTCCAGCAGAACGTCGGCGATCTCGTTGGATGCCATCGCAATCCAGCGGACTCGCTCCGCGGGGTCCACCGGCAGCATGGCAGGCGGTGTACCGGCAGGTTTGCGCATGCAGCGCTGAATACCGGCGGGCAAGCCCCAGCTTTTGGCAATCCCGATGCCAAGGTCTTCATAGCTCAGACCCAGCACACTCACGGCGGCTGGCGTTTCGGTCTGCGTCTCGCGGCTGCCGCAGGTCAAGGTGCGGATGTTCGCCACCTCTTCCGGAAAATAAAACTGGGCAAGCAAGCGCCCCAGGTTCTGAAACATCGAGCCGATAAACGCCTCTTCACTCCCACGGGCGATCGGGCTGAGCTCGCCGCCAATCGCACCAGCCATCAAAGACCGCAGAAACTCCTCTTTGAGTAGCGCTGCGTGGGCCTTGTCTTGCATGTGCTCCAGCAACACCAGGCTCAAGGCCATGTTGCGGATGCCGTTAAACCCCACCAGATGCACCGCACGCGACACGGTGCTGATGCTTCCACTGCGGGCAAAGTGAGCACTGTTGACGAGCCGCAGCAGCTTATTGGTCAAGGCCACGTCTTTGAGGATCTCGTTGGTAACGCTGCTCACACTTTCTTTTTCAGAAAGCGCCATGCTCTGAATGCGTGAAATCGAGTCTGACAAGGCCGGAAAATCGCTCTTGTGCCGCATCCGGCGCAACAAAAACTCCAGGGTCGCGTCTGCGCCCGTGGCCTGCTCGGCTGCCGGCGCCTTGAGTGAATCGGTCCACTCCACCAGCTCGCTGCGAAACAAGCTGGCGCTCGCAAAACGCTGCTGGGCATCGAGCGCCAGCGCCCGCTGCACGATGGCGCGCAACCGGTCGTCCACCCCGGCAGGCACCGACGCCGGCAACACCAGCTGCTCGTGGGTGACGCGGTAAATGGCGCTGTACACATCTGACTCCGCCAGCAAACGGCGACCCGTCAGCATCTCGGCCAACACCAGGCCGGCCGAAAAGATGTCCATGGTCGGGCTGGGTGCGGCACCGCTGGCCAACTCGGGCGACAGGTAGCCGATGGTGCCCATCAAATCTTCTTCGGGGGCGGGGCTGCCGGCATCGCGCATGCGGGCGGCGATGCCAAAGTCCATGATCAGCGCCCTGCCCTCGGTATCCAGCACGATGTTGGAAGGCTTCAGGTCCCGATGGATAACCCCGGCTGCGTGGGCCGCTGCCACCGCCGACAACACATCGGCCATGACCGCCACCGCCTGGCTGGCCGGCATAGCGCCATGCCGCTGGAGATGCTGGTCCAGGGGGAGCCCCGCCACGTACTTGAAGACCAGGTAAGGCCGGGTTTCGTGGATGTCCGCCTCGTACACCGGAACAATCTGGGGGTGGGTCACGCGGCCCACACTGCGCGCCTCTTCCAGCCAGCGGCTGACGGCTTGCCCGTCGGCGGTACCGGCGGGCCGCAAGAGCTTCAGCGCAACATCCCGCTCCAGCCGCGGATCGAACGCCAGCCATACGGTGCTTTGTCCGCCTTCCCCGAGGATTTTGACCAGTTGAAACCGACCAACGTAATCATTTGCTTTCAAGACTCAGCCCTTTGCATGGTGTTTTTTAGCTGGAGCGGTACTTCCCTGCATAGGTCTCAAAGTCCACCAACGACAAGGGGCGGCTGAACAGGTAGCCCTGGAAAAACCGGCAGTGGTTCTCCAGCAGGAAATCCCTCTGGCCGGGGGTCTCCACCCCTTCTGCAATCACCGACAAGCCCAAGCTCTCTCCCAATTGCAACACAGTCCGTGCAATCGCCGCATCACTTGGGTCGGTGAGCACGTCTCGCACAAAGGTCTGGTCGATTTTTAACTGATCGAGCGGGAGCTTCTTCAAATACCCGAGCGATGAAAAGCCGGTACCAAAATCATCCAGCGCGCAGCCCACGCCCAAAGCGCGCAGTTGCTGCATTTTCTGGACGATATCGTTCATGTCGTGAATCAGGGTGCTCTCCGTCAGCTCGAGCTTGAGGCGCGAAGGGTTCAGGCCGAACTCATGGACCACTGCTGCCACCTGATCCACAAAATCCACCTGCAAAAATTGCCGCGCACTGACATTGACCGACAAGGTCAGCCCCGCCAAGGCAGGCACATGCAACCAATGGGCCAAGGTCTGCCCTGCGGTCGACAACACCCATGCGCCCACAGGCAATATCTGGCCCGATTGCTCGGCCACCGGAATAAAGTCCGCCGGAGAAACCAACCCAAACTTGGGGTGCCGCCAGCGCAGCAGGGCCTCGGCCCCGATGGCGCTACCGTCGGCTTGCACCTGGGGCTGGTACAGCAAAAAGAACTCCCCGCGCTTCAAGCCCTGGTCAATATCCCGCTCCAGGGAGTTGGCCGGCATCGCCTCGCTGAGCATGATGTGCACCAAAACGAGCAAGCCGAACATCGCAGTCGCGGTATTGATCCAGGCGCCCATGATGCGAATCGAGGGTCGAATAAAGAGCTCTGAGGAATGGGGCCAGTTGGAACTGGCAAACACCATAAAGGTTGACATCAGGATGGCCACAATGCTCCATCGCAAAAGTGGTGATTCGTTGCGAAGCACCAGCATGCTGGCCAGTGTCAAAACCAGAAGGTAGAGGTGCGAGGTTCGCGGCGCCACTCCGTCGTGCCCGTCGAAAAACATCGAAAACAGGCAAAGGGTGAGGTAGCCGATTACCAGCACCAGGCCCCACGCCAGCCGGGTGCGCTGGCGATGGGTAAGCCATGCCACCGCGCCAGCGGTCACCAAAAGCGCCACCTCCAAACCCACCAGGTCCCAACGGCCCATGAGGGCAAACATCACCGACCAAGACCCGCCCAGCCCCGCCAGAAGGAGCACACTGAACCACAACAGACGGACCACACGCCGGTGGTGTACCTTCTTAAAAAGCGCAGATTGTTGGACGTTCATCACACACTCCCGTTGCCCCACCGGCGCGCTATCGACCCGCGAGGCCTCGCTTTTGGTTTTTACGGACGCTTCTCTCGGGCTGACAATGGCATAGGCGGTGCACCACGTCAAGGCATGGAGCGGTGGATAGTGGTAAACCCCTTTACAAACCCTGCTGGGACTTGAGCTGCACTCTGAGCGCGTCTCTTCCGCTGGGGGTCATGCGTTGCGCGCCGACCGGCGCCACCGGCGGTGTTTGCTGCAGGGCCGCTCTGAGTGTTTCGCGCTGGCTGGCACGGCTCTGGGCGGCGGGCTTGGCGTCCTGCATGGGTTGCGCTGCCGGGGCCGCAGCAGGAACCTGTGCAAAGGCTGCGCCGGACAGACACCCTGCCAACGCCATCTGCCAAAGGATCCGATGCACCATGAACTCCTCCTCCGTCTCTAGAAGAACCCGATGGTGGCCTGAGCCCCACCCGAAATACGTGAGAATCCGTCCTTATTTGTAACACGGTGTCAAAGACGGCCGCATCTGCGCAGTTTTGCAAAAAGCCGAAGCGCAAAATCTGCTCTGTTACAAATTTGAGAACGTCATGCAAACCCAAACCAACCGACCCAACAAAATCCTGGTGGTGGACGACGATGCCCGTATCCGTGACCTGCTGCGCCGCTACTTAACGCAAGAAGGCTTCGAAGTGCTGACCGCCGAAGACGGCAAGGCACTGACCCGGGTGATGCTGCGTGAAACCGCAGACCTGATCGTGTTGGACCTGATGATGCCCGGCGAAGACGGCTTGTCCATCTGCCGGCGCCTGCGCGCGGCCAATGACCAGACACCGGTGATCATGCTCACCGCCAAAGGCGAAGATATCGACCGGATTGTGGGTCTTGAAGTCGGTGCAGACGACTACCTCGGCAAGCCATTCAACCCGCGTGAGCTGCTGGCCCGCATCCATGCGGTGCTGCGCCGCCGTCCCGTACAAGAGGCGCCGGGTGCACCCTCGAGTGACAACGAGATCGTTCGCTTCGGCCTGTTTGTGTTTGACCTGGGTGCCCGCACCCTGAAAAAAGTCGACCAGGAAATCATGCTCACCACCGGCGAATTTGCGATGCTCAAGGCCTTGGTGCGGCATCCGCGTATCCCGCTCTCGCGGGAAAAGCTGGCTCAGCTGTCACGTGGGCGTGAGTTTGAGCCCTTTGACCGCAGCCTCGATGTGCAAGTGTCCCGCCTGCGTAAATTGCTGGAAAACGACCCCTCCACCCCCCGTTTCATCCAAACCGTATGGGGCGTGGGCTATGTCTTTGTGCCGGAAGAAACCACGACCTAACGGCCCCATCACCCCGGAACCCCGCTTTGCAATCCACCCAGATCCCCGACTTTGATGCAAGTGCCCCCGCTGAACTGGGGGAAGCACCGTCGAGCGGTTGGCGCAAGCCTTTCTCGTCGGTCAGTCTGTTCTGGCGCACGTTTTTCCTGCTGTCGATTTTGCTGATCGGCAGCATCCTCGCCTGGTTGCAGACCCTGCGCTCGTTGGAATTTGAGCCCCGGGCCGTGCAGACGGCGCAGCTGTTGGCGTCGCAAGTCAACCTGAGCCGGGCAGCGCTGGTCTATGCGGATGGGATCGCCCGTATCTCCCTCATCAAAACCATGAAGGATGAAGAAGGCTTGCGGATCGTGCCCCGCGAAGCCAGTGACAGTTTTGAGTCGCGGGACAACGATGCCTTCAGCCGCCGCGTGATCGCGGAACTGGGCAGCCGCTTAGGCAAAGGCACCATCGTGGCCAACAGTATGAACGGGCAGCCCGGGCTGTGGGTGAGCTTTGTGATCGATGGTGACGACTATTGGCTGCAAACCGACCAGACCAAGTTCAACCCTGCGGGTGGCACTACCTGGCTGATCTGGCTCGGCGTAGCGGCAGTGCTGTCGCTCGCCGGCGCGGCCCTGATTGCAGGCTTGATCAACCGGCCGCTCAAAGAACTCTCTTTTGCGGCCAGCCGCATGCGGGACGGGGATTTTGAGGCCAGTCAGCTCGACGAGCATGTCAACACCAGCGAAATCCGCGAGGTCAACATCGGCTTCAACCGCATGGCCCAGAAGCTTGCCAAGATCGAACAAGACCGCGCCCTTATGCTCGCGGGCATCTCCCATGACTTGCGCACTCCGCTGGCCCGCTTGCGCCTCGAGACCGAGATGAGCGTGAGCAACCTCGAGGCCCGCGCCCACATGGCATCGGATATCACCCAGCTCGACGCCATCATTGACAAGTTTTTGGACTACGCGCGACCCGACCGGGTGAAACTGACCCCTGTCGTGCTGGGCGATGTCATCGACAGCTGCATCTACTCGATGCGCAAGCTCCCGGACGTCAAAATCGAGGTCGACCTTGAGGAAGACTTGCTCGTCCTTGCCGACGAGGTCGAGCTCGGCCGCGTGATTACTAACCTGCTGGAAAACGCAAGGCGTTACGGCAAATCGGTGAATACCGGCATCGCCGACATCCGTATCTCTGCCTTGTCGCGGGACAAATGGGTGCTGATGAAGGTGCGGGACCGCGGCATCGGCGTCGCACCGTCACAGCTGTACCAACTCACCCAGCCCTTTTTTCGCGGCGAGGCAGCGCGCACCGCCGCTAACGGGGCGGGCTTGGGGTTGGCGATTGTCGAGAAAACCATGCAGCGCATGGGCGGCACCTTCCAGCTGGCCAACGCCAACACCGGCGGCCTCTCCGCCCATTTGCGCCTGCAGCGCGCGACCCGCTTTTAGCCCGGGTAGCGCCTTGCTCAGGACTTGCTGAGTAGCACTACCGCGCGGGCTTCCATCGCACGGCCTTCGCCGACAGGGCCCATTTTTTCGGCCGTTTTGGCTTTGACGTTGACGCAACCGATATCGAGCGCCAGCACCTCAGCAATCCGCGCGCGCATCGCCTGGATATGGGGCGCGAGCTTGGGGGCCTGGGCGATCACGGTGCTGTCGAGGTTGATGATCTGGTACCCCAACGCCCGCACATCAGCCGCCACCTTGGCCAGCAGCACGGTGGAGTCCGCGCCTTTGTACTGCGCATCGGTATCGGGAAAGTGCGAGCCAATATCACCCAAGGCGGCGGCGCCCAGCAGGGCATCGGTGATGGCGTGCAACAAGGCGTCGGCATCGGAATGGCCTAGCAGGCCCTTGGTGTGCGGAATCTCCACCCCCCCCAGAATGAGTTTGCGGCCTTCGACCAGTTGATGGGTGTCCCAACCTTCACCGATGCGGATGTTCATGGTTTGCTCTTTCGTAGTCAAAAGTGCCACTAGCGCAGGTGCAGATTGCGCTGGTAGCTATTATTTTTATAGTGAATGTCCAGCGCGCGCCGCCAGCACCGCAGCAGCCAACGCGAAGTCTTGCGGATAGGTCACTTTGAAATTCTGGGCGCTGCCGTCCACCAGGCGGGGCGATTGCCCCACCAACTCGAGGGCACTGGCTTCGTCGGTGACGGCGTCACCAGCTGCCACATAGGCCGCCTGGAGTGCACCGATGCGAAACATCTGCGGCGTTTGTGCTAGCCATTTGTCGCTCCGGTCCAGGGTGGCAGCCACCCGGCCGCCCTGCTCTTGCTTGAGGGTGTCGGGCAGTTTCAGGGCCAAGAGGCCGCCCACCGGGTCGTCCTTGCAGGCATCAATCAAGCGATTCACATCCGCTGCGGTGATCAAGCAGCGTGCGGCATCGTGCACCAGCACCCAATCCAGAGGCTGTGCCCCTTGTGCCAGCAGGGCAGATAGACCATTCAAAACGCTTGCAGCCCTTGTAGCACCTCCGCAGTCCGCTACGAAAACAGGAGCGCCCTGCGGCTGCGATGCAGTGTCAAAAAACGGGTCACCGGCCGACACCACCACCTGAATGCCTGCCAAGCGGTCTACCGCCGCCAAGGCCCCCAGGGTGTGCAGCACCAAGGCCTGTTGGCCCAACACGGTGTATTGCTTGGGGCCCGCCGCCCCGGAGCGGCTGCCATTGCCCGCGCAGGGCACCAGAGCCCACAAACGGGGTGTCACCGCCATGGGCTCAGGGGTGGACGGGGACTGCGGGCTGGCCTTGGAGGCCGGGCCGCTGTGCGGCGCGGGGGATATTGGCGTGGTGTGGGTCATGGTGCAGCCTGCCATTCTAAAATCACGGCTGTTGCGCGCAGCCCTGTCAGGGTGATCGTGCCCCGGCTGCCGTTGGATGGCTGCCCTCTCCCGCACATTTTGGACCCATGGACCTCCCCAAGCTCACCCCCGGCAAACGATTCACCCTGCCCCGCCCTACCGGCTCTGCCGATGCCATGTTGCTGGCGCGCCTCGGTGCCCGCGACAAGGCGGCGGGCAAGCCGATGACGGTGATCACCGCCGATGCGAGTGACGCCCAGCGGCTGCTGGAGGAAATTGCGTTTTTTGCGCCCGACCTGCGCTGCGCCCTTTTCCCCGATTGGGAAACGCTGCCCTACGACACCTTCTCGCCGCACCAGGACCTGATCAGCGAGCGCTTGGCCACCCTGTGGCGCATCAGCCAGCGCGACAAGGACAACGGGGCCGATGTCGTCATCGTGCCGGCCACCACCGCGCTCTACCGGCTGGCGCCGCCAAGCTTTCTGGCGGGATACACCTTTGAGTTCAAGGTCAAGCAAAAGCTCGACGAGGCCAAGCTCAAAAGCCAGTTGACACTCGCCGGCTACAGCCACGTGACCCAGGTGGTGAGCCCCGGTGAATATGCGGTGCGCGGCGGCCTGATTGATCTGTTCCCCATGGGCAGTTTGGTGCCCTACCGAGTGGATTTGTTTGACGACGAGATCGACAGCATCCGCACCTTCGACCCCGACAGCCAACGCAGCCTCTACCCGGTGCCCGAAGTGCGCCTGCTGCCCGGCCGCGAGTTCCCCATGGACGACGACGCCCGTGCCAAGTTTCGCAGCCGCTGGCGCGAGCTGCTCGAGGGGGACCCGACCAAGAGCCGTATCTACAAAGACATCGGCGCGGGGGTGGCCACCGCCGGTATTGAGTACTACCTGCCTTTGTTTTTTGACGACACGGCCACCGTGTTCGACTACGTGGGGGCAGACGCTACTGTGGTCTTGCATGGCGACCTGGAGCCGGCTTTCCAGCGTTTCTGGCAAGACACCAAAGACCGCTACCGCTTGGTGCATGGCGATCCCGAGCGCCCGGTGCTGCCACCCGAGAGCCTTTTTCTGGCGACCGAGCAGTTTTACGCTAAGGCCAATGCCCACGCCCAGCTGGCGATTCGCCCGCAAGCGGACGGCACCGAGTTTGCAGAACTCGGCCCTTTGCCCGAGCTGGGTGTCCAGCGCGGTACCGAAGACCCCTTGGCCTTGCTCAAGCAGCACGCCCGCAACACCCAGCAGCGCCTGCTGGTGCTGGCCGAGAGCGATGGCCGCCGCGAGAGCCTGCTCGACTTTTTGCGGGCCTCGCAGTTCAGCCCGCCGGCTTTTGACAGCCTGCAAGAGTTTCTGGACAGCAAAGAGCCCATCGGCATCGCTACCTCGGGCCTGACCAAGGGCTTCAGCTGGTTGGAGATGGGCATCGACCTCATCACCGAGACCGAGCTATTTGCCGCCGGGCCCACCACCCGCCGCCGCAAAAAGCAGGAGCAGGTCAGCGATGTAGAAGCGCTGATCAAAGACCTCTCCGAGCTCAATGTCGGCGACCCGGTGGTCCACAGCGCCCACGGCATCGGCCGCTACCGCGGCCTGATCCACATGGACATGGGCAACAAAAACGCCGCGGGCGAGCCGGAGCTGCAAGAGTTTTTGCATCTCGAATATGCCGACAAGGCCACGCTCTATGTGCCGGTGAGCCAGCTGCAAATGATCAGCCGCTACACCGGGGTGAGCGCCGACGAGGCACCCCTGCACCGCTTGGGCAGTGGCCAATGGGAAAAAGCCAAACGCAAAGCCGCCGAGCAGGTGCGCGACAGTGCGGCCGAGCTGCTCAATATCTACGCCCGCCGTGCGGCACGCGAAGGGCACGCATTCCGCTACAGCGCGGGCGACTATGAGACGTTTGCCAACGACTTCGGCTTTGAAGAGACCGCCGACCAGAAGGCCGCTATCCACTGTGTGATTCAGGACATGATCTCCCCCCGCCCGATGGACCGTTTGGTTTGCGGCGACGTGGGTTTCGGCAAGACCGAAGTGGCGCTGCGCGCCGCATTTGTGGCTGTCACCGGCGGTAAGCAGGTCGCCTTTCTGGCGCCCACCACTCTGTTGGCGGAGCAGCACTTCCAGACACTGGTGGACCGCTTCGGCAAATGGCCGGTCAAGATCGCCGAGATGAGCCGCTTCCGCAGTGCCAAAGAAATCACTGCTGCCCTCAAGGGCGTGGCCGATGGCACGGTGGACATCGTGGTGGGCACCCACAAACTGCTGTCTGAGAGCACCCAATTCAAAAACTTGGGGCTCTTGATCATCGACGAAGAGCACCGTTTCGGCGTGCGCCACAAAGAGCAAATGAAGGCGCTGCGCGCCGAGGTGGACGTGCTTACCCTGACCGCCACCCCGATTCCGCGCACCTTGGGCATGGCGCTCGAAGGCCTGCGTGATTTGAGCGTGATTGCTACCGCCCCCCAGCGGCGCCTGGCGATCAAGACCTTTGTGCGCACAGAAGGCAATGGCGTGATCCGCGAGGCAGTGCTGCGCGAACTCAAGCGCGGTGGGCAGGTCTACTTCCTGCACAACGAGGTGGAAACCATCGAAAACCGCCGCCAGAAGCTCGAAGAGCTGCTGCCCGAGGCGCGCATCGCCGTGGCGCACGGCCAGATGCCCGAGCGCCAGCTCGAAGCGGTGATGCGCGACTTTGTGGCGCAGCGCTTCAACCTGCTGCTCTGCTCCACCATTATTGAGACCGGTATTGACGTACCGAGTGCCAACACGATTGTGATGAGTCGCGCCGACAAGTTTGGCCTGGCCCAGCTGCACCAATTGCGCGGCCGCGTCGGGCGCAGCCACCACCAAGCCTATGCCTATTTGATGGTGCCCGACCTGGAAGGCCTGACCAAACACGCCCAACAGCGCCTGGACGCCATCCAGCAGATGGAAGAGTTGGGCAGTGGCTTTTATCTGGCGATGCACGACCTCGAGATTCGCGGCGCCGGCGAGGTGCTGGGAGAAAACCAGAGCGGCAACATGCTGGAAGTGGGCTTTCAGCTCTACAACGAGATGCTGTCGGAGGCGGTGCGATGCCTCAAAAATGGCCAAGAGCCGGACCTGCTGAGCCCGCTCAATGTCACGACCGACATCAACCTGCACGCCCCCGCCCTGCTTCCCGACGACTACTGCGGCGATGTGCACTTGCGCCTGTCGTTCTACAAAAAGCTGGCTACCGCCAAAAACACCGACCAAGTGGATGCGTTGCTGGAAGAAATTGTGGACCGCTTCGGCAAACTGCCCGCGCAAGCGCAAACCTTGATCGATGTGCACCGCCTGCGGGTGATTGCCAAGCCCTACGGCGTACTCAAGGTCGATGCGGCACCGGGGGTGATCAACATCACCTTCAAGAAAAACCCGCCGATCGAGATGATCAAGATCATCGAGCTGATCCAGAAAAACAAGCACATCAAGCTGGCCGGCAACGAGAAGCTGCGTATTGAGCGCGAGCTGCCCGAAGTCAAAGACCGGGCCCAGATGGTGCGCGACATCCTGCGCGCCCTGGGCCAGCCCAAGGTGGAAACGGCAGCCGCCTAAAGACCCAATTAGCCTCTAGCGCCCGACTATATTGCGCAAGCAGCTCCTCTATTGATAGCATAAACCATGTCCAGCACCGAACCTACCCCCGGCCTCGTCGTTCAAAACCTGCCTGCCAAACTGCGTTTGAGCGACTACAAGCTCATCGCGTTTGACATGGATTCGACCCTGATCAACATCGAGTGCATTGACGAAATCGCCGATGCCGTGGGCCGCAAGGCCGAGGTGGCCGCCATCACCGAAGCTGCCATGCGCGGCGAGATCACCGACTTCAAAGACAGTCTGCGCCGCCGATTGGCCCTGCTGCAAGGCGTGACAGTGGCCGATCTGGAAGGCGTCAAAACCCAGCGCCTCCGCCTGAATCCGGGCGCGGCAGCCTTGGTCGCGGCCTGCCAAAAGGCAGGCTTGAAAGTGCTGCTGGTGAGCGGCGGGTTCACCTACTTTGCAGAACACGTGTGTGCGCTGCTGGCCATCGACTTCATGCGCTCCAACGCGCTGGCAATCGAGGGCGGCGCGCTTACCGGGGGCTTGATCCAGCAAAGCTGGGGCGAGATTTGCGACGGCGCCGAGAAGCGCCGCACGCTGCTCGAGGTGGCGTCCCTGATGAACATTCGCCCCGAGCAGTGCATTGCCATGGGCGATGGTGCCAACGACCTGCCGATGATGGGAGCGGCCGGCCTCTCGGTGGCCTACCACGCCAAGCCCGCGGTGCGCGCGCAAGCCCAGGTGGCCATCAACGAGGGTGGGCTGGATCGCCTGCTCGAAGTGCTAACGGACTGACCACTGCACCGGTGGCAGAGCTTGTAGCCTTCTCAGGCGTTATGAAGCTTGGGTTGCCCCTGCTCCACCGCAAAACGAGCCAGGGTGCTGATGCCACTATCGGTGCGGGTCACATCATCTACTACCCGCAAACTCACCTCTAACTGCCGGGGTGTGAATTCGGCGACCCCGTAACCCCGCCGCTCGCGGTCGGTGAACACAAAGTGCGGGTTCTCGGCGAGCACTGTGGCGGTTCCGTCGTTGCTGCCCCCGCGCGAGGTGATGCTGGTGCCGCAAAACTCGACCCCCACCGATGCACTGTCGGGGCGGCTGTAATCCACCTTGACATGCCCCACCCAGTTGGCATGCACATCGCCCCCCAGAAACACCGGGTTGCTGACGCGGTGTTTTTGAAGTGCTTGGGTGAGCCGGCTGCGGGCAGGCGCATAGCCATCCCAGCCGTCGTTGCTGAGTACCTGCCCCTCACCGGGGCGGAAATCGCGCTGCCCGAACACCGTTTGCTGGGCTAATACGCTCCAAGTGGCTCCGCCCGCCTTTAACGATTGGTCCAGCCAGCGCTCTTGCGCCGCGCCCAGCAAGCTGCGGGACGGGTCACTCCACGAGGCGCATTGCGCCGGGTTCACCGTGCTGGAGCCCGGAGCGCCCGCCTTGGTGCAGGGCTGGCGGTCCCGGTATTGGCGGTCATCCAGGGTGTGCAGCACGGCCAGATTGCCAAAGGCCACACGGTCATACAGCCGCAGCTCGCTGCCCGGCTGCATCACGCCCTGCAGGGCCTTTTGCAGCGTACTGGCCCGCAAGGGCATGTGCTCGTAATACGCCTGGTAGGCGGCAGCACGGCGGGCCGCGAAATCCACACCTTCCGGCCCGTGGGTGCCTTGGTTCAGGCCCGCGTAGTCGTTTTGCACTTCGTGGTCATCCCAGGTGAATACCCACGGACACGCCGCATGCATGGCTTGCAGGTCCGGATCGCTTTTGTACAGGGCATAGCGGGCGCGGTAATCATCCAGCGTCACGGTCGCGGCGCTCGGCACCCTGCGTACCGCTTTGCTGCTGCCCCCGTATTCGTAGATGTAGTCGCCCAGAAACACCACCGCATCGAGCGACTCCGCGCGCATATGGCGGTAGGCGCTGTAAAAGCCATGTTCCCAATGCTGGCACGAGGCATAGGCCAGCCGCAGCCGCGAGGCCACAGCCCCCGGTGCCGGGAAGGTGCGGGTGTGCCCGACAGCGCTGCTGGCCTGCCCCAGCTGAAACCGGTAGAAGTACCAGCGATCCGGCTCCAGCCCCTGGAGCTCCACGTGTACCGCATGCCCCAACTCGGGCCATGCCATTGCGTTACCACTCTGCACCATGCGCTTAAAGCCCTCGTCGTGGGCAAGCTCCCAGCGCACCGCTACAGGTTCCCGCACACTGCCGGCCTGGGCAGGGTCCGCGGCCAACCGGGTCCAGAGCACGACGCCGTCGTGGCGGGGTGAACCACTGGCAATTCCGAGCGCAAAAGGGTCACTGCCGGCACGCCATTGGCTCCGGGCGCTGCCCGGCAACCAGAGGCCGGCAGCACTCGCACCTGCAAGGGCCAGTAGGCGACGGCGATCGGCGGTGAATAAGTGGCTGCCCATAGCGCGCAGATCAGCCGGCTGCGATCTGCCGAAGGGCTTGCTCAAACACCTCGGGCGGCTGGCCACCCGAAATCAAGTGCTTGTCATTGATGACCACAGCCGGCACCGAGTTGATGCCCGCGCTGAGGTAAAACTGCTCCTGCTCGCGCACAAGGTTTGCATAGTCGTCTCCCGCCAAAATAGCGCGGGCCTCGTCACCGGATAGGCCGACCGACTCCGCGGCCTCGACCAGCACCGCGTGCTGACTCGGGTCTTTGCCATCGGTGAAATAGGCCTTGAACAGTGCTTTTTTCAGGGCGGTTTGCAAGCCGGTGTCTTCAGCCCAGTGCAGCAGGCGATGGGCATCAAAGGTGTTGTAGATGCGGGCGCGCTTGTCCATGTTGAAGGTGAACCCCAGTGCCTCGCCACGAACGCGGATGTTCTCGCGCGCGGCGGCGGCTTGCTCGGGGGTAGAACCATACTTTTTGCTCAGGTGTTCGGTGATGTCCTCGCCTTCGGGCACCATGTTTGGGTTGAGCTCAAAAGGCTGGAAGTGCATCTGCACCGCCACTTCGCCGTCAAGGCGCTGTAGCGCGGTTTCCAAGGATTGCAGCCCGATGGCGCACCAGGGGCAGGACACATCAGATACAAAGTCGATTTTCAGGGTCGTAGGGGTCATAGCGGATGGGTGCGTTAGGCGTTGGGATAAGAAAGAAACAGCGATCTTCCAGAGAAATGGTGCAGCGCCACATAAAATCAAGGCCGCTGCATTTTTTACCCCCCGACTGTATGTCCGCCGTACGCTTTTTGGTTGCTGACAGCAGCCCCGCCCTCCACGCTTTCGCCAGAAAAATGATCGTGGGTTATGGGTTCGAAGCCAACTGGATCCATACCGCAGCCTCCGCAGAGTCCGCATTGGCGCTTGCCAACGACATCGCACCCCACTTTGTGCTCACCGACTGCTTCAGCCGTGAGGCAACTACCGGCCTACAACTGGTGGAGACCCTGCGGGCGCGCCTGCCCGGCCTGCGTTGGGCCCTGATGAGTATGGATCTCAGCAGCGCACTCGGCAGTCGCGCGGCGACGCTCGGTGCTATGTTTCAGCTACGCAAGCCATTCACCGCGCCGGAAATGCAATCCGCCATGGGCAAAGCGCTCGAAACCTGGGGCCAAGAGTTTGATGAAGTCGGCCGTCGCATGCCGGGCTACCGCCGCCCGCGCTATAGCGGTGCGCCCTACCTGCCAAGCAACACACCCACTTTTAAGGCGGGTGACTTGGTCGAATACGACGGTGTGCGCCAGACCGTAAAAAGCGTGATCATCAGCCGCGGGGACCTGAGCGTTCAGCTCAGTGACTACCCCGGCGTGGTGGCGGTCCACAAGCTCTTCAAGTACTGAGCCAACGGCTGACACCGCAGCGCGGCGTCAGCATCTGCGTGAACCGAGCGCCTAAAAGCCCCTCACAGCGCCTGGCCCAGGCGGGCAATGCCCTCTTCAATCTTGGCCACATCGGCCGTGGCAAAGCTCAAACGCAGCGTCGTCATATCCGGGTCATGGGCATAAAACGGAGCCCCGGGTACAAAAGCCACCAGCTTGTCGATCGCCCGTTTGGCAAAGTCGCCTGCGTGGGTCGGCTTGCCGTTGGCACCGGTGAGTCGCGCCCAGAAAAACATGCCACCCTGAGGCGCATCGAAAGCGATCGCATCGCCCAACTCTGCTTGTAGGCGGGCAGCCATCACACGGGCGCGCTCAGCGTAGGTGGTGCGCACCGCAGCCAACGCGGTCGGCAGGCGGTTGAGCGTCAGGTAGTGGGCGGCAGTGGCCTGGGTCAGGTTGCTGGTGTGCGCATCGCTGAACTGTTTGCACATGGTGGCGCGGCCCAACAAGGCGGGCGGCGCAATCAACCAGCCCACCCGTAGACCCGGGCTCAGCACCTTGCTGAACGAGCCGCAATGCGCCAGCCACTCGCGGCTACCGGGGACCGAGTCACTCAAGGCCAGCAGGCTGGGCGGGGGCGCCTGGTCGAAGAACAATTCACCATACGGGTCGTCTTCCACCACCAGGGTTTGGGTGCGAGCCGCGATTTCGAGAATGCGTTTGCGGCGCTCCAGGCTCAGCATGGCGCCACTCGGGTTGCCGAATGACGGAATCAGGTACACCAGCTTGGGCTTGTGCTCTTCAATCAGGGCTTCGAGCTTGTCGACATCCACCCCATGGGCATCGATCGGAGCACCGATCACCTGCGCGCCATACAGCCTGAAACATTGGATCGTGGCCAGAAACGTAGGCGCTTCCATGATGACCTTGTCGCCGGGGGAAATCATGGTCTTGCCAATCAGGTCCAGCGCTTGCTGGCTGCCGGTGGTGACGATCAGGCCATCGGGCGCAACGGTGGCGCCTTTGCCGGCCATGTGCAGGCTGATGCCTTCGCGCAGCGGTTGGTAGCCTTCGGTAGCACCGTATTGCAAAACCGGGCCGGGGTTGTTCTTCAACACCGCGTCGGTGGACTCGCGGATACCTTCCACATCGAACAGGGCCGGATCCGGAAAACCACCGGCAAAACTGATGATGCCAGGCTTGCCCAAAAGCTTGAAAAGCTCGCGGATGGCAGACGTTTCGACATTGTTCAGGCGATCAGCGAATAGCATATTTAAATTCACATTTCAAACAAAAAATTATTAAAAATTAGCAAGAAACCAGATTTTCAAACCACCAGAAAACAGGTAGATTGTGTCTGTGTCCCGGTCATTCAATCACTTCAGGAGCCACCATGACCCAGCTTGCGGCCTTTTTTGAATCCGTCAAATTACCTTCGATGTCTGAGGTTGCACACGCCCTCATTCAGTCACTCAATGATGACGACGTGGGGATACCGGAAATCCGGGACTTGATCAGCCAGGATCCGGCACTCTCAGCCAAACTTCTGCGACTGGCCAATTGTGCCCAGTTTGGCCTGCCGCGCGGCGTCTCCTCGCTGGACGACGCTATCACCATGGTCGGGATGCAGAAGGTCCGTACTTTAGCGCTGGGCGCCTGCCTTTCAGAGTCGTTTCCGATCATCGAAGGCTTGGACCGCAAAGAATTCTGGCGCACCAGCATGGCCTGCGCGGGTTACTCGCAGTGGCTGGCCGTGGGCTTGGGCATGGACGGCCAGGAAGCCTGGTTGACCGGCATGATGCTGCGCTTGGGCGAGCTGCTCATCGTGCAGGCGGAGCCCGCAGTGTTGCAAGAGATCGAAAAACTCCCGCATATCCCCGGTGTACGCTGGCAACGCGAGGCCCGCCTGGTGGGCTTTACCGAAGGCCAGATCACCTCGGAGTTGGCACGGCGCTGGAATTTCCCGCCCCAGATTGTTCAGGCGCTGGCCCAGTCTGCCGACCCGGTCACGCCCCATGGGTTCTCGCGACTGGCGGGCGTGGTGCACCTTGCAGGGCTGATGGCAGAGACCGACCACAACGGCCCGGAAGTCATCGACACACTGCCGCCCGAGGTGGTCACCGCCTTGATGCTGGACAATGATTGGCTGCACGCCAAATTCCCGGCGCAAGAAAACTTCATCAATGTGACCAGTCTGTGAAACCTGCCCAGATCGAACAATTTTTTTCCACGCTACAAGCTGCCAACCCTCACCCCCAGACTGAACTGGAGTTCAGTTCGGTGTTTGAGTTGTTGGCAGCTGTTCTTTTGTCGGCGCAGGCCACTGATGTGGGGGTGAACAAGGCCACCCGACGGCTTTTTGCCGTGGCCAACACGCCCCAAAAAATAATCGATCTGGGTCTTGCGGGTCTTGAAGACCACATCAAAACGATTGGTCTGTTCCGCAGCAAAGCCAAGCACCTGATGGAAGCTTGCCGCATGTTGGTCGAACAACATAGCGGCGAGGTGCCTGCCGACCGCGAGTCGCTGGAGGCCCTGCCCGGCGTGGGGCGCAAAACCGCCAATGTGGTGCTCAACGTGGCATTCGGGCAGCCCACCATGGCGGTTGATACCCATTTGTTCCGGCTCGGCAACCGCACTGGCCTTGCACCGGGCAAAACGCCTTTGGCGGTAGAGCTCAAGCTCCTCAAGCGTATTCCGGCCCGCTATTTGGTCGATGCGCATCACTGGCTGATTTTGCACGGCCGCTACGTGTGCCAAGCACGCAAACCTTTATGCCAGTCGTGCTCCGTTCATGCGTATTGCGGATATAAACTGAAGGGATGAGCCGCGAGTCCCTCGCGGAGGGCAGCCCATTACAAAAAGCTTTCATGGCGGACATCAACACTTTTATCCAAGCGGTCAAACTTCCGGTGATGCCTGAGGTCGCGCAAGCGCTGATCCGCACCCTCAATGACGACGATGCCGATGTGGTCACGGTGCGCGACATCATCGCCAAAGACCCTGCACTCACCACCACCTTGCTGCGCATGGCGAACAGTGCGCTGTTCGGCCTCTCCCGCAGCGTGACCACCCTGGACACCGCAGTCAGCGTAGTTGGCATGTCACAAATCCGGGCGCGCGCATTGGGCATTTGCATGTCGCAGGTTTTCAAGTTACCGGATGGCATCAACCGGCTGGAGTTCTGGCGCTACAGCATGGTGAGCGCGGGGTACTCCAAATTTTTGGCGCACGAGCTCAAGCTGGACGAGCAGCAAGCCTGGCTGACTGCGACCATGTTGCGGCTCGGCGAGCTCTTGGTCGCTTTGCACACCCCAGCGGTGATCCCAGATTTGGAAGCCAAACCTTGCGAGCCCGGCGAACGTTGGGCCCGCGAGCAACGCTTGGTCGGGCACCACGAAGGAGAAATCACCGGCGAAATCGCCCGGCGCTGGGACTTTCCCGACGAGGTGGTGCACGCCCTGACCCATTGCGCTGCCCCCTTGGCTGCGGCGGCTCCGTCGAAACTCTGTGCTGTGGTGCACTTGGGCGCTTTGTGGGCCGACCAAAGCAAAACGCTGGCAGAGGTGCAGGCGGCCATCGCAGCCTCGCCACAAGATGTCATGGACTTTCTGGGATTGGACGCCCAAAAACTCATCGACACTGCGCCGGACCCCGAACAGTTCAGCGATATCTCGGCCTTGCTGCACTAAGGTATCTGCGCAAGGCGGCTACCGCCCAAAAAAAAGGCTCCCCACCCGGGAGCCTTTTTTCTTGAAGCGCTGCGAATCAGCCCTTGAGCAGTGCGCCCAAAGAGCCCAACAAATCACCCGCGTTGCCCAGGCCTTCGGCTGGCAACGTGCCGCCGGGCGTGAGCTTGTCCACCAAGCCGGGCAGCATCGTCGAGAGCTGGCCTGCCACATCGCCGGAATTCAAACCCAACTGCTGGGCGAAGCCTGACAGGGCGTCGCCACCCAACACTTGTGTCAACTGGTCTGCCGAGACCGGCTGGTTGGCACCAGTGCCGATCCAAGATGCCACCACATCACCGAGGCCCGCTTCCTGGAATTTGCTGACCAAACCCTGCAAACCGCCAAGGCTGCCATCGTTGGCGAGCAACTGGCTGGCCAACTGCATGAGCTGCGGATTACCTTGCACCATTCCCATGATGTCTTGCAGGCCGCCGGAGCCACCGTTTTGCGTCACGGCGCTCAATACGGAATCAAATAGTCCCATCCCATTCTCCTAGAGTGAATTGAAAAACCGGTGGCAGTGTGACACAAGCCCGTGAACGTTGGTTAAAGACAGACCCACTCGCCGAATGCCGGGCCGGCCACCGGCCAATCAGTGGCGTGCGTGATCGTGCGTGTGCCCTCGCTCAGCAACTGCGCAGCCCGGGCCACACCCGCGTGGCTGATCCACACTTCGTGTCCTTCGGAGTTGCTGCGATAAGCGTCCCAAGCGCCGCCCACACGCCCCATAAACCCAGCCACCGTTTCACCGCCGCCAAATGCGTGGTGCGCAAAATCGTCGGTCCAGGCTGCCATCTGCTGCGCGGAGATATCGGCCCACAGCGTGCCCTCGTGGGTACCAAAGCCCATTTCCATGAGCCGCGCATCCGGCTGGCAATCCAGTGCCAAATCAGGCCGCAGCGCACACAGCGATTGCATCAGTCGCTCACATCTTTGTAGCGGCGAGTAGCGCAGGCGGGCACCCATGGGCAGCACTTGGGCCGCTGCAAGGGCCGCAGCATCTGTCAGCGCTGCATCGGCCGGAATGTCCAGTTGGCCATAGCAGCTACCGGGCGCAATCAGGGGCACAGCATGGCGCACGATCCACAAGCTCATGGCGTGGCACCCGCGGGCCACAGCCCCCAAGCCAGCGCCAGACCCAGGTAAAACGCAATTTCACTGACCTGCTGCGCTGCGCCGAGGCAATCGCCGGTGAAGCCTTGCAAACGCTTGGCAAACCAGCGGTGCATCCGCGCCCACGCCAGCACGCTGATTCCGGTTGCCAAACCCCACAGAGGCCACAGGTTGATGGAGGGCGAGCCCGTTTTTACTACCAAATTCATAGCGCCAGGCGCAAAACCTACGAGGGCTAGAGCCAACAAACACCATAAATGGGCCACGCCCAAGGCGGGCAGGCTGATCTGTGCCGCCAGTGGTTTGGACTTGGAGACTGCACTATCCCCCACATGCGGCAGCAGCCGGATGGTGAGCAGCGGCCAGGTGCGCGACACCACATGCGCAGCAAACACGCCTGCCACCATCAGGCACGTGCTGAGCGAACCCAGCATGGCCAGCAGCGCCACTTTGCACAGCAGCGCCAGCATGACCGCGATGGCCCCGAAGGCACCCACGCGGGAGTCTTTCATGATCTCCAGCGCCCGCTCGCGGTTGTAGCTGCCACCCAAGCCATCAGCCACATCAGCCAAGCCGTCCTCGTGGAAGGCACCAGTCATCACCACACTCAGTGCGGTGCCCAAAGTGGCCGCTACCAAGGGGGCAAACGGGCCTGCGGGCAACAGCGCCAACGAGCCCCATGTCAACAGCGCCACCACGCCGCCCACCAGCCAGCCCACGCCGGGAAAGTGCGCGGCACTGGCCCGCAGCATGGCCGGGCTGAAGCCCACCCAGTCAGCCAAGCGGCCGGTGACCGGCACGCGGCTGAAAAACTGCAGGGCCAGCAGGTAGTGGCGGATGAAGCTGCGCATGGCTGCCTGTGCCGGGCTCAGCCCACCGCCACCGGGGCGTCTGACTTTTCAGACACGCCGGCTGACGCAAAACTCGCCATGTCGCGCAGAACCGTGCACGCGGATTGCAGCAGTGGCCAGGCCAGCGCCGCACCCGAACCTTCGCCCAAGCGCAAGCCTAGGTCCAGCAAAGCCTGCACACCCAGGTGCTGCAACATGAACTCGTGGCCCCGCTCGCCCGAGCGATGCGCAAACACACAGCGCTGCAACACCTGCGGCTGCAAGGCATGCGCCACCACAATGGCGCTGGTGGCAATAAAGCCGTCCACCACGATCACCCGGCGTTCCTGGGCAGCCTGCAACACCGCGCCCACCATGGTCGCAATCTCAAAACCCCCAAAGGCTGCCAAGGCATCCAGTGGCGCGGTCGCTTCAGCGTGCAAGGCCAGCACCTCGCGCAACACCTCGGTTTTGCGCTGTACCGCAGGTGCATCCAAGCCGGTACCCGCCCCGGTGCACACCGCAATGTCCAGGCCGTCCAGGCGCGCCAGCAGCATCGACGCGGCCGATGTGTTGCCGATGCCCATTTCACCCAACAAGAGCGCATTGCCGGGCAAGCCCTTCACCAGCGCCATGCCATGTTGCAAGGCCTGGTCGCGTTGACTGGTGGTCATGGCCGGCTGGGCTGAAGAATCTGCCGTGCCCTGGTCCGCACCCTGCGCCTTGCGCACCTGCAAGCCGGGCCGTGTCGTACCCGCGGGCAAGTCGGCCAGAAAGTCATGCTTCACACCGCAGTCCACCACCGTCAACGCAATCCCGTTTTGCTTGGACAGCACACTCACCGCAGCGCCACCGGCCAGAAAGTTCTCCACCATCTGCCAAGTCACGTCACTCGGAAACGCAGAGATGCCGCGGGCGGTCAACCCATGGTCACCGGCAAACACCACCATCTGCGGTTGCTCCAGCACCGGCGCGGTGCTACCCAGAATCTGGCCGATCTTGAGCGCCACATCTTCCAGGCGCCCGAGCGAGCCTAGCGGTTTGGTTTTGTTGTTGAGCGTGTCTTGCAGTGCTTGCGTCAATGCCGGATCGGCAATATCGGCCAAGGCTGCTCGCCCACAAGCGAGGTCCCAAGCGGCTGCAATGTCATTGTGAATTTCGGACGTTTGGGCGTGCGAGCCCGATGCGGCGTGCGCCGGCGATGTATTCATGGCATTCCCCTGTGCTGAATCAAAGAAGCGCAGCCCGGCCTTGCTGCGCGTAAACAACATCAGGCCGGTCTTCTGGCTCGGAGTCACCTGACCCGACGCGCCTTCCCGGCCTTGGCGGCCAGTGGCATACAGCGCGGGTCATCATCCTTACAGCGTTGGGCACGCGACGGATTCACACCGTCTTCCCGATTCTCCCCAAGCCGTGGCAAGGGGCACCTGAAGCGGTCGATGATAGCAGCGACGCACCGCAGGAATAACCGCCAAGTACACCCGCCCGGAACACAGATTTAGCGCCCGACCAGCCCGTCCAACACACCGGGCCCAAAGTGATTCCCGATGTAGTCCGCGAGCCCGTCAAACACCTTGTCCAGCGTAGGCACCTCGCCCTGCAAACGCGAACCAAACAGGGCCTGTAACACCGCAGCGTCTTCCAGCATGCCGTGCAGATACACACCCATGACGTTGCCAGCCGCGTTGCACCAACCCAAGTCGTCCGGCAACACCGCGTGAGCCACATTGCCCGCAGCCGCCATGGCCACATGCTGCGCCGTCTGCCCATGGTGAATCTCATAGCCAGAGACAGGCACGCCAGCCAGCGCGTCCCAAGGAAAAGCAGGATGCAAAACGTCACCCGCGGGTTCCACCGAGCGCGGGGAGGCGAAGTCGGGGGGCGATTTCTGCGCATTTGGCAGCATGAGCCCCCCGGCTTTGTCTCCCTGCGCGGGCGAACGCAACGAAGCAGAAAAACGCGTAGACGTATGCCGAACCGTCTTGTCCTCCGCAAACACCGTCACTAGCGGCAACAGCCCCAACCCCGGCGCATTGCCATCAATCCCGTGCGGATCAATCAACGCCTCCCCCAGCATCTGCAAACCACCGCACACCCCCAACACCGCCCCACCCTGCCCCGCATGCCGCGCCACCGCCGCATCCAAGCCCTGCGCACGTAACCAGGCCAAATCGCCACTGGTGTGCTTGGAGCCTGGCAAGATGATCCAGTCCGTAGGCTTCAGCCCTGCCAATTCGGAAGGGCTGCGCACCCACTGCAACTTGAGCCCCGGAATATTCTTGAGCGGCTGAAACTCATCCAGATTGCTCATGCGCGGGTAGGCAATCACCGCCACCGTCAAGTCCACCGAGCCGCGCGCCACGCTGCGGTCGTCAAACACACCATCTTCTTCAGGCAACCCGTGCTGCCACCACATGGGCAACACTGCCACGGTGGGTACACCAGTCAACTCTTGCAGCCGCTCCGGCGCGGGAGACAACAGGCTGGCATCGCCCCGGAACTTGTTGAGCACAAAGCCCTTGATCAAATGCCGCTCGTCCTCAGGCAGCAAGGCCCAAGTGCCATACAAGTGGGCAAACGCGCCCCCCTTGTCGATATCGCTCACCAGCAAGCATGCCGCATCCGCATGTTTGGCCACCCGCATGTTCACCACATCGCTGCTGGAGAGGTTGATCTCGGAGGGCGAGCCGGCGCCTTCAATCACCACCACATCGTTTTCCGCGCGCAGTTCGTCCAGCGCGGCGGCAATCTGCGGCCACACCTTCAGGCTGCGCCCCCGCCAGGGCAAGGCGCTCAGCTCGGGGCTCACCTGCCCCATGAGCACCACTTGGCTGTGGGTGTCGCGCTCCGGCTTCAAGAGCAAGGGGTTCATGCGCACTTCCGGCACGGTGCGTGCCGCCAGCGCCTGGAAGTACTGTGCCGAACCGATCTCGCCCTGTCCGCTGGCCGATGACACGACTCGCGCGTTGTTGCTCATGTTCTGCGCCTTGAAGGGCACTACTTTGAGCCCTTGCCGCGCGTAGTAGCGGCACAAGGCCGTGGTCACCCAGCTTTTGCCAGCGCCACTGGTGGTGCCCAGCACCATGATGCATTTAGCGGTCATATTTCAAAGTTATCGGTTGGTAGCTTGCGCAGTTACCTGCAACAAATCAGTCACTGCTGGCACTGGCAACACACCCAGCCGCACCCAGCCGGGCAAGCCGAAAGAGGTCGCGTCGCGCAGCTTGATGCCGTGGGTTCGCAAGGTTGCCAACAAGGTGGGCAAATCGAGCACCGCAGGCGGGCGGGCGCAGAAAAAGTTGGCAGTGCTGGGCATTACCGTCCAGCCTGCGTTTTCGAGCGCGCCCACTTGGTGCTGTTTCCACTGGCGCAAGGTATCCAGACTCTGGGTTACCCAAGCCTGCGTGTCCGCTTGCGCCCAAGCGCTCAACATGGCCACGCCATGAGCGCCCAGCACCCACGAGGGCGCCATGGCGTCCAAAGCGGCGGCGGCAGACTGCGCATGCACCGGCGCAATCGCGTAGGCAGCCCGGACACCCGTCAAGCCCAGTGCCTTGTTGGGGGAAAACAATTGCCACACGGCGTCGCACTGCTGCCCAGTCAAGGCCGGTTCACCGCTCAGGCGCAGTGGCGCATAAGCGCCATCCAGCACTAGGGTGCTGCGCTCCAGCACCTCCGGCCAGCCAGTGTGGTTTTGGCCCGTCGGGCTGGCAGGGTCGCAGGCCCAGACCAGATCGGCAGCATCCACCTCGGCGCAGGGCGCCAATCCCCAAGCCTGCGCCGCATGTGCGTAGTCGCCATAGGCGTGCTGCGGCAGGTGCATCCGGCTCCCGCCCCCTTGGCGCATCCAGGCGCTGATACGAAAAATGAATTCACTGGCGCTACCGGCCAGCACCACTCGCCGAGGCTCCACGCTGTGGCGGGCGGCCAAGGCCGCTTTCAAGGCGATGTATTGCGGGTCTGGATAGCGCGTCGCATCGGCGGACTGCACTGCGGCCAGGGCGATGGGGCACGGGCCGCAGGCGTTGCTGTTGGTCGAGAAGTCGTGCAGCGCCACCCCGCCCGCATCGGGCCCGCCGTGGATTCGCATTGCCGCACTCAACTCAAACCCCAATTGCTATCAAAAGAAGAGCTACCAGCGCAATCATTACCTGCGCCAGCACCGCTTTTGATGCATAAACCTGCGCCGCTTCGGTGTCAGCCGCCTGAGCAGCGCGCCCTTCGGGGTTGAGCACATACACCGCCGGTTTTCGCAAGGCCACGCCCAGCACCAAGGCCATGGCGGCCATGGGCCAGCCGCTGTTGGGTGACGGGGTTTTGCGGGCCTCGGCGCGCAGCGTGCTGCGCAGCGCCCAGCCGCGCCGGCCGGCAGCTAGCAAGAGCAGCACGGCGGTAATGCGGGCAGGTACCCAGCTCAGCACGTCATCGGCGCGAGCGGCCCACTTGCCGGCCCAGGCCCAGTTTTGGCCCTTGTACACACCCGGGTAGCCCCACATGGCATCGGCCGTGTTAGCAAAGCGGTAGAGCACCGCGCCCGGCAAACCGAGCAGTAAAAACCAGAAGATGGGCGCCACCACCGAGTCGTTCAGATTTTCGGCCAGGGTTTCGATAGCGCTCTCGCGCACCTGCACTTCGGTGAGCTGCGCTACATCCCGGCTCACCAGCCAGCGCAGGCGTTCCCGCCCGGCGTCCAGCGAAAAAGAAAGCGCTGCCTCTACGGCCTGCACCTCGCTTTTGAGCATGGCTAGTGCGAGCATGGGTTTGAGCAGCAGGCCCATCAGCACGCCCGCAGCCCACCACGGCAGCTCTAAAGCAGCCCCTTGCAGCAGCAAAGCCGCTATCAAAAACAGAGCGACACCCGCAATCCACATGAGCGCGGCGAGCACAAAAGCTCTTAAATCCCGAGCCTCCGGGTCTTGCAGCGCCAGCCGCTGCACCCGGTCGCCCGCACGGCCCAAAAAGTTGCCCATCCACACCACCGGGTGCAGGCGCACCGGGGGCTCGCCCCAGCGGCGGTCTACCCACAGGGCAACGATCAGGGCCACGCCCACGGCGCCGGCCCAATGCTGGGGGGTGAATTCAGTAGTCATGGAGGGAACGAATCTTGTAACGGTGCCGAAACGGGGCTTGCAACAGGGCTGGGCGCACGATCATACGTGCGTCAAGCTGCATTAAGGTTGGTCATGCATAGTGGGGTTTTTAGAGAGGGGATAGTGAGATACTTGAGAGTTACCGACGCGTTTCCCCTCGTGCAAAGCCATCTTTCCCCCTCCACTGCCAGCGAGCCCCGCATTCAGGGCTGGTGCCCCGGCGCGCTGCGGCCCATGCCGTCCGGCGACGGGCTGGTGGTGCGAGTCCGGCCGACCTTGGGGCGCCTCACGCCCATGCAAGCGCAAGGACTGGCCGGCTTGGCGCAGCAATACGCTTCGCCCGTGCTGGAACTCACCAGCCGCGCCAACCTGCAGCTGCGCGGCGTTTGCCCCGACAGCTACCCCGCCTTGATCAAAGGCCTGCGGTCTTTGGGTTTGCTCGATGAGCGTGCCGACGTCGAGGCCCGCCGTAACCTGCTCATCAGCCCTTTCTGGACTGACTCTGATGGCACCCCTGCCATTTGCGAGGCACTAACCATCGCACTGGCAGCTCCTGACGCCCCCACCCTGCCCAGCAAATTCGGCTTCGCCATCGACTTGGGCGCACAGCCTATCCTGCGGGCGGGCTCTGCCGACATCCGTCTGGAGCGCATGGGCGATCAGGTGCTGGTCTATGCCGATGGCGCTACCACCGGCGCCTGCGTGGATGAAGCGCAAGCAGCACAAAGCGCTATGGAGCTGGCCCGTTGGTTTGTTGCCAATGGTGGTGTGGTCAATGGCCGTGGCCGCATGGCCAGCTTGCTCCAACGCCAGGCCCTGCCCGCCAAATTCACCAGTACGCCAGTGCCAAAAGCCACAGCACAAGCATCCACCGTGGGCCCCTCCCCCACCGGCATGGTGGTCGGCCTGGAATTCGGCCAGTTGCCCGCCGAAACCCTGCACCAGCTGGCGGCTCTGGCGCCGCTGCGCATCACACCCTGGCGCGGCTTGGTACTCGAAGGCCTGCACACCGCGCCTAATCTGCCTGAGCTGATCACCCACCGCGGCGATGCGCGCCTGCGCGTCATGGCCTGTACCGGTGCCCCCGGCTGCACCCAGGCGCTGGGCCCCACCCGCGCGCTGGCCCGCTTTCTTGCCCCTTTGTTGCCCGCCGGCCGCACGGCCCATGTGTCGGGCTGCAGCAAAGGCTGCGCCCACCATGGCGCCACCCTCACGCTGGTGGCCAGCGATGCGGGCTACCACCTGATTGACCATGGCACTGCCCAAAGCGCGCCCGACGCCACCGGCCTCGACGCTCATGGCATTGCCGCCTACCTAGAACAACAACAATTGCATGCGCCATACGTATGAAACCGATGGCGACGCCATCTACCGACAGTCCTTTGCCATCATCCGCTCGGAAGCGGACCTGGCCCGCTTCAACCCTATTGAAGAGCTTGCGGTAGTGCGCATGATCCACGCCGCCGGCATGGTCGGGCTGGAAGCCCATGTGCGCTTTTCCGAGGGCATGGCCGAGGCCGCACGCGCGGCACTCGAAGCCGGTGCGCCCATCTTGTGTGATGTGCGCATGGTGAGCGAAGGCATCACCCGCACCCGCTTGCCGGCCGACAACCAGGTGATCTCTACCTTGCAAGACCCGTCGGTGCGCGAGCTCGCCCAATCCATGGGCACCACCCGCAGCGCTGCGGCGCTGGAGCTATGGCGCCCGCATCTGGCAGGTGCCGTGGTGGCCATCGGCAATGCGCCGACGGCATTGTTCCATTTGCTCAATATGTTGCAAGACCCTGACTGCCCGCGCCCGGCAGCCATCATTGGATGCCCGGTGGGCTTTGTGGGCGCGGCCGAATCCAAAGTCGCGCTCATGGCCGACCTGCCCGCCCCCAGCATGGTGGTGCACGGCCGCCTGGGCGGCAGCGCCATCACCGTGGCGGCAGTGAATGCACTCGCCAGCCGGAGGGAAATCTGATGGGACGCATCCTCTGCGCGGGCCTGGGGCCCGGTGACCCGGATTTGATGAGCGTGCGCTCCGACCGCGCCATCCGTGCGGCCGGCCATGTGGCCTATTTCCGCAAAAAAGGCCGCCCCGGCCAAGCGCGCCGCATCGTGGAGGGCATGTTGCTGCCCGGCGCCACCGAGTACCCCATGGAGTACCCGGTGACCACCGAGCTGCCTTTTGATAGCCCTGAATACATTCACTGCCTGGCCACGTTTTACGACGACTGGGCCGACCGCCTGGCCGCACTCGCCCAGACTGAGGATGTGCTGGTGCTGTGTGAAGGCGACCCGTTTTTCTACGGCTCCTTCATGCACCTCTACACCCGGCTGCAAGGTCGCGCCACGGTGGAGGTGATCCCAGGCATCCCCGGCATGGTGGGCTGCTGGTCCGCCACCGGCGTGCCCATCACCTGGGGCGACGACGTAATGACCGTGCTCATGGGCACCCTGCCCGAGGACGAGCTGGTGCGCCACATGCAAACCGCCGACGCACTCGTGGTCATGAAAACCGGCCGCAACCTGCCCCGCGTGCGCAGCGCGCTGGCCAAAGCGGGCCGCCTGGACCAGGCCTGGCTGGTAGAGCGCGGCACCATGCCCGGAGAGCGCGTCATGAAGCTGGCGGACGTGGATGGCACTGACTGCCCCTACTTCGCCATCGTGCTGGTGCACGGCAGCGGCCGCCGCCCCGAGGTGCAGGAATGACTGAGCCCCTGTCAGCAGGCACGCTGTGCATCGCCGGCCTGGGCCCGGGCGACGCGCAACTGGTCACGCCCGAAGTGACCGCCGCCATCGAGGCCGCCACCGACATCGTGGGCTACATCCCCTATGTCGCGCGCATTGCGCCGCGCCCCGGCCTCGCGCTGCATGCCTCCGACAACCGCGTTGAAATGGACCGCGCCCGCGCCGCCTTGCAGATGGCCGCCGAGGGCAAGCAGGTGGTGATCGTGTCTTCTGGCGACCCCGGCGTGTTTGCCATGGCGGCTGCCGTGTTTGAAGCGCTGGAAGGCAAGCCCGACTGGCAGACACTCGATATTCGCGTGCTGCCCGGCATCACCGCCATGCTGGCCGCGGCAGCCAAAGCCGGTGCGCCTCTGGGTCACGACTTTTGCGCCATCAACCTCAGCGACAACCTCAAACCCGCCGAGCTGATTGAAGCCCGGGTGCGCGCCGCCGCCGGGGCCGACTTTGCGATGGCGTTTTACAACCCTCGCTCCGCCAGCCGCCCGCACACCTTCGGCCGCGTGCTGCAGGTGCTGCTGGACGCCTGCGGTCCGGATCGCCTGATCACCTTTGCCCGCGCTGTGAGCACGCCGGAAGAAAAGATCAACACCGTGCGACTGGGTGACGCCACCCCCGAGATGGCAGACATGCGCACCGTGGTCCTCGTGGGCAACAGCGCCACCCGCCATGTGGGCCGCTTTGTCTACACCCCGCGCTCAGCGCTATGAGAAATTTAATGGCCTGCCACGCCCAGCCAGCGCAGCACCTCGGGCACGCTGCCCACGGTGTGGCGGCTGGGAATGTGCGGCCGGTCTATCAGGATGACGGGCAGCCCCAACTCGCGGGCGGCCACCAGCTTGGCCTCGGCGCCCGCACCGCCGGAGTTTTTGGCGACGATGTGGGTGATGCCATGCGTCTGCAGCAAGGCGCGGTCGCCCTCCAGCGTGAAGGGGCCGCGGTCCAGCACCACATGGCCGCGCACAGCGGGCAAGTCCAACACCGGGTCCACCAAACGCAACAGGTACCAGTGCTGGGCACAAGACAAAAAAGGCGCCAGGTTCTGCTTGCCGATAGCCAAAAAAACGCGGGCGGGCTCAGCAGGCAAGGCTTGCACGGCGGCGTCGATATCCGCCACATGCGTCCACACATCACCACCCTGCGCCTGCCAGGCGGGCCGCTCCAATGCCAGCAGGGGCACGCCAGTGGCGGTACTTGCCAGCACCGCGTTGCTGCTCATCTGCGCCGCAAAGGGGTGGGTGGCGTCCACCACATGGCTGATGCGCTCGGCCTGCAAAAAAGCCTGCAGCCCCGCCACACCGCCAAAGCCGCCCACGCGGGTTGGCAGCGGCTGGGCGATGGGCGCGTCCGTCCGGCCTGCGTAAGAAAACACCGCATCCACCCCGGCCTGCGCCAAGGCCTGTGCCAGGCGGCTGGCCTCGGTGGTGCCGCCCAGCAACAACACCCGCAAGGAGCCGCGCGCCATGTCTGAACCTTGGCTCTCTAAACCTTGGCTAACTGTCATTGGTATCGGTGAAGATGGTCTGCATGGTCTGGGCGATGGTAGCCGCTCGGCGTTGGCGCGCGCGCAGCATGTATTCGGCGGGCCACGTCACTTGGCGCTGGCAGACGTGGGCAGCCGTGGCATTGAATGGCCCGTGCCTTTTGACGTGGCGCCTGTGCTCGCCCTGCGCGGCCAGCCGGTGGTGGTGCTGGCTTCGGGCGACCCGTTCTGGTTTGGGGCGGGTGGCAGCTTGGCGGCGCATTTGCAGCCCGGCGAATGGGTAGCCCACCCCGCGCCCTCCACCTTTTCTCTGGCCGCCTCGCGCCTGGTCTGGCGGCTGGAGGCGGTGCACTGCTTCGGCCTGCACGCCTCGCCGTTTGCCCGCACCCGCAGCGCCCTACACCCTGGCGCGCAACTGATTTGCCTGTTGCGCGATGCGGCGGCTGTGGGTGAGTTTGCCCGGTGGCTCACAGCCCAAGGCTGCGGCGCATCCGCTTTATGGGTGCTGGAAGCATTGGGCGGCCCGCGTGAACACATCCGCCAGACCACTGCGGCTGCACTCGACTTTGCCGACATCCAAACCCCGGTAGCGGTAGCTGTGCAAGTGGCGAGCACCGACGCCACATTTGCCGGCCTGCCCCGCAGCGCCGGCCTGCCGGACGCGGGCTTTGCCAGCGACGGGCAAATCACCAAATCGCCCATACGCGCCTTGACGCTGGCCGCACTCGCGCCCCGCCCCGGCGAATACCTGTGGGACTTGGGCGCAGGCTCGGGCTCGGTGTCGGTGGAGTGGTGTTTGGCGGGTGGCACATCCAGCGCGGTGGAGCAACACGCCGAGCGCGTCACCAACATCCGCAGCAACGCAGCCCACTTCGGCATAGATCACCGCCTGACGGTGCACCACGGCCACACACCCGACCTGCTGGCCAGCCTGCCCACGCCCCACGCCATTTTTGTAGGTGGCGGGTTTGACATGGCGCTGTTTGCCCTGCTGCAAGTCACTGCGCCGCAAGGCACGCGCCTGGTGGTGAACGCGGTGACGCTGGAGACCGAATCTGCTCTGCTGCAACTGCACGCCCAACACGGCGGCGAGCTGCTGCGCATCGAGCTGGCGCAGGCCGCGCCCCTGGGGCGCATGCGAGGTTGGCAGCCCAGCCGCCCGGTGGTGCAGTGGAGCGTGGCGCTGTGAACCGCTCCCACTTGGCCGTCCCCCTCAATGATTTACCCACATGAAGCTGGTAGCGGGCTTGGGCTTTAGAGCCGGGTGCGAGCTGGCCTCGCTGCGCAGCGCCTTGCAGGCCGCGTTGGATGCTGCGTCCACAGCGCGCGGCCGGACCATCACACCCGCGCACTTGAGCACGCTGGCCGCCGCTGCCGACAAAACCAATCACCCCGCCCTGCTGCAACTGGCGGGCGAATTGCAAGTCCCCATCCATACCATCCCCCTGACCGCGCTGGCCAACCAGCCCGCCGCGCCAAGCGCTCATGTGCCTGAACGCTACGGTGCCCACAGCGTGGCCGAAGCCGCCGCACTCGCCGCAGCGGGCGCCGGCGCAACCCTGCTGGGCCACCGCAGCATCAGCCCCGACCGCATGGCCACTGCGGCACTGGCTTCCATAGAAAATACTGCCCCATGACTGTTCACTTCATTGGCGCCGGCCCCGGCGCACCCGACCTGTTGACCCTGCGCGGGCGCGACTTGATTGCTGCCAGCCCTGTCTGCCTGTACGCGGGCTCGCTCGTGCCCGAGGGCGTGTTGGCCCACTGCCCACCCGGTGCGCGCATCGTCAACACCGCGCCCCTGTCGCTGGAGCAAATTTTTGAGGAAATCAGCACCGCGCACGCCGCCGGGCACGACGTGGCCCGCCTGCATTCGGGCGACTTGTCGGTGTGGTCGGCCATGGGCGAGCAGCTGCGCGGCTTGCGCGCGCTGGGCATCCCCTACACCGTGACGCCGGGCGTGCCTTCCTTTGCAGCTGCCGCCGCCACGCTGGAAGCCGAGCTGACATTGCCGGGCCTGAGCCAATCGGTGGTGCTCACCCGCACCTCTGGCCGCGCATCGGCCATGCCCGACACCGAGTCGCTGGCCAACTTTGCGGCCACGCAGGCGGTGCTGGCGATTCACCTGTCTATACATGTCTTGCCGCGCGTGGTGGCCGAGCTATCGCCCCACTACGGCGCGGACTGCCCGGTGGCCGTGGTTTGGCGCGCCAGTTGGCCGGACGAGCGCGTTGTGCGCGCCACGCTCGCCACCATCGAAGCGGCGATTGGCGAAGGCATGGAACGCACTGCATTGATTCTGGTGGGCCACACACTCGGCCAAAACTTGGGCGAAGGCGACTTTGCCCACAGCCGCCTCTACGCCGGCGACTACGACCGCCGCTACCGCCCTTTGGGCACCGCGCCCCGCTTCCCGGCAGGCACCGAATGAATGCGGCCGTGAAAGTAGACCTGTGCCTGGTCGGCATTGGCACCGGCAACCCCGACCACGTCACCCGACAGGGCGTGAAAGCGCTTAACGCGGCGGACCTCATCCTGGTGCCGCACAAAGGCGAAGGCAAGGCCGACCTGGCCGAGCTGCGGCTGGCGTTGTGCCAAGAGCTGGTCACCAACCCCGCCACGCAGGTGGTGCAGTTCGACATGCCGGTGCGCGACGCGCAAGACCCGGACTACCCCGGCGCTGTCAACCGCTGGCACGACGCCATTGCCGAGGTTTGGTTGGCAAAAATCCGTGCCCATTTGCCCGAGGGTGGCCGCGTGGCCCTGCTGGTGTGGGGCGACCCGTCTTTGTATGACAGCACCCTGCGCATTGCAGACCGGCTGGCGCTGCAACTGCCGCTGACGGTGTCGGTGGTGCCCGGCATCACCGCGCTACAGGCGCTGACCGCCGCCCATGCCATTGCGCTCAACGACATCAATGGCCCGGTCACCATCACCACCGGCCGCCAACTGCGCGACCACGGCTGGCCCGAGAGCGCCGACACCATCGCCGTGATGCTGGACGGCCACTGCGCCTTCCAACACCTGCCGCCCGAGGGCGTCACCATCTGGTGGGGCGCCTACCTGGGCATGCCCCAACAAATCTGCATCGCCGGGGCGCTGGCTGAAATGAGCGAGCGGATTCAAGCGGAGCGCCAAGCTGCGCGTGCGGCGCATGGGTGGGTGATGGATATTTATTTGATGAGGCGGACCAACGTGAATCTTGTAGATTGATCGCTCTTAACAAATAGTGTTTTCTGAAATCGCATTCAGATGTGATAGAGGTTTTCGGAGGCGCAAGAGATTTCGATCGAGAAAAGGCTCATTGAGATCGCGTGTAGCATCTCCAAAAAGCTAGGGAGGAGTACAAAAAATGGATCCGCAGAAGCAAAAAGAACAATTTAACTACGCATACATGTGCGCCCTTGCTGCACACGCCGGACTGAATAGGGTTGATGCAACTGTCGACGACGACAGCATCGATGTCTCTTTCAAAAGCAAGGGTTATCACGGACGCCCCGTGCGAAGTCCACAAATCGAGTTTCAACTCAAATGCACCGCTCAAGACCTAGTTGATGGAGATGCAATCAAGTTCCAACTCTCTCGCAAGAATTACGATGATTTGAGAGGCGATGACTTCGCATCGCCCAGATACCTTGCAGTACTAATGATCCCAGCCGAAATTGATCAATGGATAGAACACAGTGATCAAAAAATTTCACTTTTTAAGAACTGCTATTGGCTATCGTTGCGCGATGCTGAGCCCACTGAGAACGCCGAAAAGATCACGGTTACTATTCCCTTAGCTCAAAGACTAACAAGTTTCACCTTGCGTGAAATGATGGACCGAGCTAGCGAAGGAGAGTGGCTGTGACAGACACTAGCCGCCTTGATAGGCGAACCCCTCAAATCTCGGTAGAGCAACTGCAAGCCTACCTAGTCTCAAAGCATTGGCATGAGGATGGAAAAATCCGCAGTGTCGCAACTGTGTGGCATCGCGCAGAAAACGAAGATGCAGAAGTTTTAGTCCCATGGCCATCAGCCAAGGATTACCTGCCGAAAATTCGGCAAGCTTTGGCCTCCATTGCCACGTACGAGGGACGAGTCCTCTCTGACGTAATCAAAGATATACAGCGACTCCTGTCGAATGTCATCTCGGTTCGTGTAGTTCACGACGACACATCAGATGGCACGATTCCCATAAATGATGGTGTTCTTTTAATCGCGAAGGCGAAGGAGTTGCTTACAGCAGCAGCTCAATCGGTCTACGCAAAAAAACGGCAGTTCGCCGGGGCTGCTCCCGTGGCTGCAAGGGAATATCTTGAAACCCTCATGTTGGGTCAAACTGAAATAGGAAGCTATGTTGTAAATGTCATAGCACCAACAGCCTCGCCCATGGTTAGTGACCCACGTACGGTAGATGCCATGCCATTGGGTCAAGTGATAACGCTTAACCTAGTCACGAGCTTAGAAGCAATTGAGAAAGCAAGCGTTGCTTACGACGAAGTTGGTGACTTGAAGGCGTTTGATGTAGCTGTCTTAGCTGGCGCAAGCTCAAATATGTGCGATGCGCTATTAGGCTTTAGCGGTGAAAAGCATCATCGAATGTTTGAGATCACAATTTCAGGGATGTCTGGTCCGATGTTCGAAACTGTGCCGAGAAAATTCACGTTTGATAACAATAAGGTCGAACTTCTAGAAAAGGTATCCAACTACTACAAGGACGATTACGTTCTCTCACAACGCACATTGACTGGACATATCACCAAGTTAAGTCGGCCTAAAGATGAGACCACTGGGACGATCATCATCGAATCCATACTCGGGGATATTGACAGAAAAGTTCGCGTTGAACTCTCTGGTGATGACTATCACATGGCTGTCCTCGCACACGACAACTCAAAGCTTGTGAAGGTCGAGGGAGATGTACATATCAAAAGCAAGTCGGCAACTCTTCTCAACCCAATCAATTTCGGCGTAATTGAGATAGATGACTTGTTTTAGCGAGCCAATTCACAAATTCACTGTGTACTGCTCATGGAATATGCGCGAGCAGCTCCTAATTCAATAGCAGCTATCCACTCTGACGATACTCCGCACCCCAGCGCGCAGCCCAGTCCGCACAGCGCCCGACCCTGACCTTGGCGTCTTCAAAGTCCACCACCACCAATTGATCGGCGCCTTGTGGTGCGCGCGGTTGCTCCAGGGTGCGACCGTCGGTAAGCAACCAGAGGACGGTAGACGCTGCGCTGGCACTAGTGCCGCGCACGCGGCGGTGTTGGGCCATCAAATTGTCGGCGACAGCCATGGCTTGCGCCAAGGGTGTGCCGCCACCGCCGCCCCGCTGTTGCACGCGCAATGCGGCGGCGCGGCGTGCGGGGCCGGGGGGCACCAGCACTTCTACGCCCTGCCCGCCAAAGCACAACAGCGCCACATGGTCGCCCGCGCGGGCGGCTTGCTCCAGCACCTGGGCTGCGTAGCCTTTGGCCCGCGCCAAGCGGCCGCCTTGGCGCATGGAGCCGGAGGTGTCCAGCAGCAGCAAATGCAAGGTGGAGGGCTTGGCCTTGGGCTCGCGCCAGCGCAGGTGCTGCGCGGCCAAGGCATTGCGCCCTTTGGCTTGCAGGGTGGGCAGCCAGGCGATGGCGCCGCGTTGAGTTGCTGGGCCGGATGGCGCGCGCACAGCTACCGCAGGTGCTTGTGCACCGGCTGGTAAGGCTGCTGTGCGCCACCGCCCGCCGCGCGCCGCACTTTGGGGCGCGGGGCCGGGGTGGCTCAGGCTTTTTTTGGCGGAAGCACTCCTGCAGCCGCAGGCCGCACGGTGCCCACGGGCACGGGCGGCATGGCACCCCAATCGCCTTCGGCACTGCCGGCACCGGCTGATTCCGGTTGCTTAGTGTTGGCGTCTTGGCCTTGGTTGGGGGCTTGTGGCTTTTGAGCTGTTTGTGGTGCGGGTTGCTGAGCTCCAACCTGCCGGCGGTGGTGCAAGGCCAGTTCGGCCACGGCGTCCACATCGGCCACGGTTACCGCATCGCGCCCGTCCAGCGCGGCAGATGCGCGGGCGGCGCGCAACATCACCAAATCGGCCCGCACACCGTCCACTCCGGCAGCCAGCGACAGCGCACCGGCGTGGGCCAGTGCGTCGTCCGGCCACTGCACGCGGGGCAACAGGGCTTGCGCGTCCAGCACGCTGGCGGCCAGGTTTTGCAAGGCGTCGGCATGGCTTTCGGCCACCGCGCCCGGGTCGGCGTCAAACAGCAAGCGGCTGCGCACGATCTGCTGGCGCTGCGCTGCATCCAAAGGGTTGTGCAGCCACACCGAGAGGCCAAAGCGGTCCAGCAGCTGGGGGCGCAGTTCGCCCTCCTCCGGGTTCATGGTGCCCACCAGCACAAAGCGCGCGGCGTGGCGCTGGGATATACCGTCGCGCTCCACGGTGTTGACGCCGCTGGCGGCGACGTCCAGCAGGGCGTCGACCAGCGCGTCGGGCAGCAAATTCACCTCGTCCACGTACAGCACGCCCTGGTGCGCCCGCGCCACCAGGCCAGGCGAGAGGCGCACGGCGCCGCTTTGCAAGGCGTCTTCAATACTGAGCGTGCCCACCAACTGCTCCAGGCTGGCAGCCAGCGGCAGCGTGACAAACGGAGCCTGCGGCAGCAAAGCGGCCAATGCGCGCGCTGCGGTGGACTTGGCCGTGCCGCGCGGCCCGCCGATCAGCACTCCACCAATGCCGGGGTCTACCGCCACCAGCAGCAGCGCGCGCTGCAAGGCCTGCTGGCCCACCAGCGCGGTGAAGGGGAAAGGCACTGGCTCGGGCGCGCTGGCGGATGCCGGGGCGCTGGTGTGCTTGTCGGGGCGAAGGTCAGAACGAACGTCGGGATTCAGGGGCATGGTCAGGATGCTTCCAATTGGTTTTCGAGCGCCAGCACATGGTCCTGGATGCGTTCGCGGTGGTCGCCGGGCTCGGCCCACAGGCCGCGCTGCATGGCTTCGAGCAGGCGCTCGCCGATGCTGCGCAGGGCGCCGGGGTTGTGTTGTTGCAAGAAAGCGCGGGTGTCGTTGTCGTGCACATAGGCATCGGCCACCAGCGCGTACTGGTGGTCGGCCACCACGCCGGTGGTGGCGTCAAAGGCAAACAAAAAGTCGACGGTGGCCGCCATCTCAAACGCGCCCTTGTAGCCGTGGCGCTTGATGCCGTCTATCCACTTGGGGTTGACGGCGCGTGAGCGCACCACGCGAGCCACTTCTTCGCCCAGGCTGCGAATCTGCGGTGCGCCGGGCACGCTGAAGTCGCCGTGGTACAGCGCGGCCGTCTTGCCGCTCAGGTGCTCCACCGCCGCGGCCATGCCACCCATGAACTGGTAGTAGTCGCCGGAGTCCAGGATGTCGTGCTCGCGGTTGTCCTGGTTGTGCAGCACGGCGTCCAACCCGGCCATGCGCTGGGCAAAGGCCTCGGGGGCGGCAGCGCCATCGCTGTCCTGGCCGTAGGCAAAGGCACCGGCGCGCAAATAGGCTTCGGCCAGCTCAGAGCGCTCGGTCCAGTTGCCGCTGGCAATCGACGCTTGCAGGCCCGCGCCATAGCCACCGGGCCGGGGGCCAAACACGCGCCAGGTGGAAGCGCGCTCGGCGTCCGCATCGCTGTGGCCGGCGGCCTGGGCCTGCGCTGCTTCAGCCTGCACCCGCAGGCGGATGGGGTTGACGTCGTCCGCCTCGTCCTCAGGCGAGATGGCAGCCACGGCGCGCACGGCGGTGTCAAACAAATCGATCACATTGGGGAAAGCATCGCGGAAGAAGCCGGACACGCGCAGCGTCACATCCACGCGCGGGCGGCCCAGCACGGTCATGGGCATGACTTCGATGTCGGTGACCCGGTTGCTGCCAGCCGCCCACTTGGGCCGCACGCCCAGCAGCGAGAAGGCTTGGGCTACGTCTTCACCGCCAGTGCGCATGGTGCTGGTGCCCCACACCGACAGGCCCATGGCCGTCGGGTACGAACCATGGTCTTGCAGATGGCGCTCGACCACACGGTCGGCCCCCTTGGCGCCCATGGCGTAGGCGGTTTGGGTGGGGATGGCACGCGTGTCCACCGAGTAAAAGTTGCGCCCGGTGGGCAGCACATCGGGCCGGCCGCGCGATGGTGCGCCGCTGGGGCCAGGGGGGATGAAACGGCCATCGAGCCCACGCAGCAGCTGGGTGATCTCGTTGGGGCCACAGGCATCGAGGCGCGGGGCCAGAACGGCTTGCAGGCGCTGCAGCACCTGGGTGGTGTGGGGCCAAGATTCGGGCGCATCCACCGGGCCACCGGGCAGCGCACTGCCCTGCTCTGCCATGTCTTGCACCACACGGGTGGCCAGCAGCTCCACGCGCTCGCGGGTGTGGCCGGCGTGGCGCCAAGGGTCATCGCTCAGGGCTTGCAGCGCGGCAGGGCGTGCGCCGGTCCAGGGGGCAGCCCAGTCGGGGCTGAGAGCGTCAAAGTCTGTCAGGCCCAGGTCTTGAGCCAAAGCTACCGTCAGGCTGGCTTGGGCGGCACCTGAGCCGCCGGGATAGCGGGCCAGCGCCACCAACGTGTCCACCCGCTGGCGGCCGGTGGGCGACTGGCCGAAGGTGTGCAGGCCGTCGCGGATTTGGGACTCTTTGATCTCGCACAGGTAGGCGTCCAGCCGGCGCAGCAGCGCTTCGCGCTCGGTGTCGTCCGCAGGTTTGGTAAAGCCCAGCTCGATATGCAAACCATCGGCCAGCACCTGCTCCAAGATACTGTTGCGCAGCAGCTTGGCGCGGCGCGGGTCCAGCGACAGGGCTTCGTAATACTCGTCCATGCGGCCTTCGAGCTGCTGCAGGGGCCCATAGGTTTCGGCCCGCGTCATGGCGGGCATGAGGTGGTCGATGATGACGGCCTGCGTGCGGCGCTTGGCCTGCGCGCCCTCGCCGGGGTCGTTCACGATAAAGGGGTACAGGTGCGGCAGCGGGCCCAGGATGGCGTCGGGCCAGCAGGCAGCGCCCAGCGCCACGCTCTTGCCGGGCAACCACTCCAGGTTGCCGTGCTTGCCTACGTGCACCACTGCATCCACCTTGTAGACACGGCGCATCCAAAAGTAAAACGCCAGGTAGTTGTGCGTGGGCACCAGGTCAGCGTCGTGGTAGGTGGCAACCAAGTCCAGGTCGCGCCCGCGGGCGGGCTGGTTGCCCACAAACACGTTGCCATAGCGCTGGCCGGAAATCATGAAGCGGCCATGGCGCACCAGCGGGTCCTGCTCCGGCAGGCCCCACAGCGCGTTGATGGCAGCCTGGCTATCAGCCGGCAGCGCGTGGAAGTCTTGCAGGTAGTCGGCCATGGCCAGGCTCTGGCCTGCGGGGCGGGCGTCGTTGGCGTCCAGGTTGTTGGTGATGCCGCGGGTCAGGTCGGCCATAAGCGCATCGCTGTTAGTCGGCACATCGCCGGTGGCATAGCCAGCGGCTTGCAGGGCCTGCAAGATGACCACCGTGGACGCGGGTGTGTCCAGCCCTACGCCGTTGGCGAGCCGCGAGTCGTCGTTGGGGTAGTTGGCAAGCACCAGCGCCACGCGCTTTTCGCTACTCTTTTTATAGCGCAGCGCGCACCATTTACGGGCGAGAGCGGCCACATAGGCCATTCGCTCAAGCTCGGGCTGGTAGCGCACCACATCAATCTCGGCACGCTCGCAGCGCCAGGCCAGGCCTTTGAAACTGATGGGCCGGGTGCCAATGCGGCCATCCACCTCCGGCAGCACGATTTGCATGGCCAGGTCGCGCGGGGTGAGGCCATGCGGGTCGTCTTGCCACTGTTCTTGCGAGCAACCAGCGGTGATGAGCTGCAGCACCGGCGCATCCCCCGCCAGCAACACGGGCTGCACTTCGGCACCGCTGTCGTTGCCGTCGATGGAGCCCACCGCAAAGCTGGTGGCGTTGAGCACCACATCCACCTGGTGCTCGCGCGCCATGGTCTGCAGCAGCGCCATGCTCTCGGGGTTTTTGAGCGAGTCCAGCGCCAGCGCCAGGGTGTTGAGGCCCTGCTCTGCCAGCGCGGCCAGCATGGCGTCAAACGCGGCGGTGTTGCCGGCTTGCAAATGGGCTTTATAGAACACCAGCAGGGCTGTGGGCGCGCCTTCGCGCCACGGGGCCACTTGGTTCAAAGGCTCGTAGCGCACAGCACCGGGTAGCACCTGCGCTGGCGCAGGCCGCTCGCCGCGCCCAAAGGCGGCGTGGGCAATCAGCTGGTAGAAGTTGTTGGCGTTATCGCGCCCGCCTTCGCGCAGGCAGCGCCACAGGTGGGTGCAGTCGTCTTTGGCGGCGGTGCTGCGCAACAGCAGCTGCGCGTCTTCCACACACTCGCCCGACACCATGACCAGCCATTGGCCGCGCGCGGCGGCGGATTCGCACACCTGGTCGACGATGTAGGCCCAGTCGCTGGGGGCGCCCAGGTGTTCGATGACGATGGCCTTGGCGTGGCGCAGCACATCGTCCATGTACAAGTCGGTGGACGCGGGCTGGCGCAGCCACATCAGGTTGGCCAGGCGCACACTCGGAAAATCAGCCGGCAAGTTGCTGGCCACCTCGGCCAAGAGCGACAAGGTGGTGTCCGCCACGGTGAGCACCACGATGTCGCCGGGCGTTTGCTCCACGCGCACGATGCCATTGCCATCGTCTTCGACATGGCCGCCGGGGCGGGTGGAAAGCAAATGCATGGTGAACTGCCTTTATGCCAACGCGGCTTGTAACTCAGTCTGCAGCGTGGCCGCATCCAAGTGGTCGCCAATGAACACCAGGCGGGTGGCACGCGGCTCGTCCGCACGCCAGGCGCGGTCAAAGTAACTGTCAAAGCGCTGGCCCACGCCCTGCACCACCAGCCGCATGGCCGCGCCGGGCAAGGACACAAAGCCCTTGATGCGGTAAATCTCGTGGCGCTGCACCAGCGCGGTCAGCGCCGGAATTACCTTGGCGCGGTCGGCCACTTGCAGAGTGAGGGACACGGAGTCGAACTCGTCGTGGTCGTGGTCTTCTTCCTCGTCGTGGTGGGTTTTGCGGGAATCGATCACGTCTTCCACCGCGCGCTCCAGGCCCAACAACACATCCATCGGCACATCGCCGTGGGAGGCGCGCACCAGCTTTACGCCGGCTGGCGCTTCGGCGCGGATAGTGGCTTCTACCGCTTCGAGCGCTGCGACGTCCATGCCATCGACTTTGTGCACGATTACGAGGTCGGCAGTGGCCAGCTGGTCTTCAAACAACTCTGCCAGCGGGGATTCGTGGTCCAGGTTGTCGTCGGCACGGCGCAGGGCGTCTACCGCTACGGGGTCTTCGGCGAAGGTTCCGGCAGCCACCGCAGGCGCGTCCACCACGGTGATGACCGAGTCCACGGTGAAAGCGTTGCGCAGCGCGGGCCACTGAAAGGCCTGCACCAGCGGCTTGGGCAGGGCCAGGCCGGAGGTTTCGATGACGAGGTAGTCGATCTGGTCGCGACGGGCGGCCAGCTGCTCCATGACTGGGGCAAATTCTTCTTGTACGGTGCAGCACAGGCAACCGTTGGCCAGCTCAAACAGCTGGCCGTTTTCTTCACCGTTTTCATCACAGCCAATGCCGCAGCCGCGCAGCAGCTCGCCATCAATGCCCAGCTCGCCGAACTCGTTGACGATGACCGCAATGCGGCGGCCTTGCGCGTTGGTGAGCAGGTTACGCAAGAGTGTGGTTTTGCCACTGCCCAAAAAGCCGGTGACGATAGTGGCGGGGATTTTGCGGGTTTGCATGGTGTGGAAATGAACGTTAAAAAAATTGAATAAAACGGATGGCAATCAGGCGCCGTCCGACTGGTGCAACAGCGTGTACATGACAAACAAGGCGCCCACGCTTGCGGTCACGATGCCCACCGGCAGCTCTTGCGGGGCCAAAATGGACCGGCTCACCACATCACTGAGCAACAGCAGCAAGGCGCCAATCAGCATGGCGATGTGCAGCATGTGGCGGTGCAGAGCCCCAGCCAGTGCGCGGGCGAGGTGCGGAACCATGAGGCCGACAAAACCAATCACCCCGGAGACTGCCACAAAACACGCGGTCGCAAAGGCGCACACCACAAAGGCCTGCACCCGCAGCCGCTCGGGCGCAATGCCCAGGCTGTGCGCGGTGTGGTCACCGCTGAGCATGGCGTCCAGCGCGTGGCGCCTGTGCCACGAGAAAAGCGACAGCACCACCGAACCCGTCAGGGGGATAAACAGGTTGTCCCAGCGGGCAGAGCCCAGACCGCCCATGGTCCAGAACATGACCGACTGAGCGGCACGCTGGTCGCCCAAAAAAGTGAAGTAGTAGGTCAGTGCGGTGAACAAAAACGAGACCGACAGGCCTGCCAGAATCATGCGCTCTGGCGTGTGGCTGCGGTAGCGGCGCAACAGCAGCAACACCACCACCACCGACGCCATGCCGCCCACGAAGGCAGCAAGCGGCAGCGTCCAGACTCCCAGCACCTCGCCGGTGAGCGTAATCACCGCCACGGCACCGGCCGCCGAGCCCGAGGACAGGCCAAAAAGATAGGGGTCTGACAAATCGTTGCGGGTGGTGGTTTGCAACAGTGCGCCCACCAAGGCCAGACCGGCCCCCACCACAATCGCCAACAACATGCGGGGCACGCGCAGATCCACCACGATGCGGTCAACCATGGTGTAGTCCGCATCGGGTGCGCCGCGCAGCCACAGGCCCAGGCCATGCCCAACCTGCGACCACGCCACCTCGGTAGCACCCGACACCACCGACAGCAAGCTCACGCACGCCAGCAACAGCAGCAGACACACGGTCAGCAGGCTAGTGGATCGCACAGCAGGTGCCAGGCGCATGGGGGCGGACCCGGGCATCAGCGGTTGACGGCCCGGGCCATTTTCTCAATGGCAGCCACGTTGGCCGGGCCGGGGGTGAGCTCTTCGTAGCGCAAAGCCACAAAGCGCTTGTTTTTGACGGCCGTGGTGTGCTGCATCAGCGGGTGCTTTTGCAGGAACTGGAGCAGCTTGTCCGCGCCGCCGTCGTTTTGATAGTCGAGCAACACCAAGAACTCGGGGTTGCGGGCGGCCACGGCCTCCCAAGCCACGGTGCCCCAGCTGGCGTCGACATCGTCCATGATGTTGCGGCCGCCCACGGCTGCCATCATGGCGGTGGGGATGGCGAATTTGCCGGCCGTGAACGGTTTGTCTTCGCCAGAGTCAAACAGGAACATGCGCAGCGGCTCTTTGCCGGTGGCTTTGGGCAGAGCTGCCAGGCGCTGCTTCCACTGGGCGATTTGTGCCTTGGCCTGGGCTTCTTTGCCGAAGATGGTGCCTAGCTTGAGGTAGTCCGCGTAGAGCAGCTCCATGCTGGCAGGCGGGCGGGCTTTGTCCACATGGATGCAACTTTCGCTCAGCACCAGCGTGGGGATTTTGTATTTTTTGAGCGTGGTGGGCGTGACCTCGCCGCCCACGGCCATGCCGTAATTCCAGCCTGCAAAAAAGAAGTCGGGCTTGAGCGCCAAGATGTTTTCCAAGCTGGGCTGCTTGGGCGCAATTTCTTTGACGTTGCCCAAGGCCTGCTTGAACTCGGGGCTCATCTTGTACCAGCCGGTAATGCCGCTTACGCCGGCCATCTGGCTTTGCAGCCCGAGCGACAAGGCCATGTCGGTCATGTTGATGTCGTGGATCAGCGCGGCCTTGGGCGGCGCTGTGAACGTGAGCTTTTCGCCACAACTGTCCACCGTCACCGGGAAGGTCTGGGCGTGTGCTGCCAAAGACAGCACCGAGAGGCCGCAAGCGGCAAGCCACGAGCGGCAGGAAAAAGAGAGATTGGGTTTAGTTTTCATATTTACGAATCGAATGGCGGGGCCCGGGGGATTCAAACACGGCGACCGGCTGGTCCCGGTGGGGCAGCGGCAGGTAAAACACATCCATCCCGAAATTGCCCAGCACCAGTTCGGGCGTGAGCACCCGGGCGGGCACATCGTCAGCCACCACCCTGCCCTCACCCAGCAACACGGCGCGGTGGGCAAAGCGCTGCACCAGACTCAGCTCGTGGAGTGCGGCCACCACCGTGATCTCTAGGCTGGCCAGCAGGTCCAGCACATCAGAGCGGGTTCGCAGGTCCAAATGGTTGGTGGGCTCATCGAGCAACAAAATACGGGGCTCTTGGGCCAAAGCCCGAGCAATGGCGCTGCGCTGCTGCTCCCCGCCAGAGAGTGTGCCCATGGCCCGGTCTTGCAAGCCTTGCAGGCGGCAGCGACTGAGTGCAGTGTCGATGGCGTGCACATGTTCAGCACGGCTCGCACCGCTATGGGGGGTGCGGCCCAGTGCTACGTAGTCGCGCACCCGCAGCTGGGCATGAATAAATTCGTGCTGGTGCACCACGGCCATCTGCCGTGCTCGATCGGGGCCGGGCATCTGTTGCAGATCGGTGCCACCGAGCAACACCCGCCCGGACTCGGGCCGCAAGCGGCCGGCCATCAGGTGCAACAGGCTGGACTTGCCCGCGCCGTTGGGCCCGAGCAGTGCAATGTGCTGGCCAAACGGAATGTCCAGCGACACCTGCGCCAGCACCGCCCGCCCCTGCCGCTGATACGAGACGGCAGCGAGGGACAAGGCGGGCTCAGCGGACGTGACCCGGGCCACGGTCATCAGTCTTCAATCCCGCGCTGGGCGGGCACACCGGCTTTGAAGTGGTGTTTGATCAGCGTCATCTCGGTGACGGTATCTGCCAGCTCAATCAGCTCAGCCGGCGCATTGCGGCCGGTAAGCACCACATGCACATGCGGCGGGCGCTCGCGCAGGCAAGACAAGATGGATTCGAGAGGAATCCAGCCGTAGCGCAAGGGGTACATGATTTCATCCAGCACCACCATGAAGTGCTCGCCGGCCATCACGGTCGCTTTGGCTTGCTCCCAGCCGGCTTGGGCGAGTTCGGCGGAATGGTCCAGATCTTTGCTCTTCCAAGTGAAGCCGTCGCCCAAGCCGGTGATGGGAATGCCCAGTTGCTCAAACAGGCGGTGCTCACCGAACCGGGCGGTGGGCACCTTCATGAACTGGTAGACCTTGACCGCTTTGCCCCGGCCATGGGCACGCAGGGCCAGCCCGAAGGCGGCCGTGCTTTTGCCTTTGCCGGTGCCGGTGTGCACCAAAATCAAACCACGCCGCTCGCCCTGCGGGCGGGGCGTGTCACGGTCTACGGGGGGAGCGATCAAATCCACAACAACAGTCCTTCAGTTCAGCAAATGCTCAGGCCGCGGAGTACACGCGCAGGTTCACCATCGGGTTGCCTTGCAAACGGCGCAGAGCCTTGGCAGCCGCCAGCACACCCAGGTCCACCAGGGGCTCAACCAGCACCACGGTCATGTAGGCCACGCCGAAGGTGGCGATTTGGCTCATGTTCTCCATGCCCACACCACGGCCATAAATGGCCCAGAAAGCGACCCACGCCACGATGCCGCCTTGGTAGGCTGCAGACAGTTTGAAGGCCTGGCCGTAGGTCAGGTCTACATAGGCCACGTTAGCGGGCACGATGCGACGGGCCAAGGCGGAGGCGGCAAACAATGGCACCAGCAAGGTAGTGACGTTCATGCCGTACTGGGGCAAGTCTTGCTGCGCAAAAAACACGCTCTGGATCAACAAGCCGCCCATCAGGCCGATGGCTGCAGGTGCAACGCCGAAGATCAGCATCAGGGTGGTGCCCAGAATCAGGTGCACCTCGGACACGCCCACGGGGTGGTGGGGGGCCACTTCAAAGAAGCAAAACACCAGACCAATGCACAAGAAAGCGCGCGCGATCAGGGCCAAAGGGCCGTCTTGCTTGACCGCATCGACCGCCAGTTTGGTGGCATACAGGGCCGCGGTGGTGGCCGTGGCATAGCTCAGGAAGATTTTGGTGGTGTCTACCAGACCGGGTTCAATGTGCATGAGGGTGCTCCTTGGTAAAAAAAGTGATGAATGAGATTAAACAGGGAAATCAAACGATGAAAAAAAACGTTTCATGGCGCCTTCAGGGTCAGCGGCAGACCGGCCGCCATGAGGGTGACACGCTCGCAGGTGGCGGCCACCTGCTGGTTGAGCCGGCCCAGCGCGTCCACAAAGGCGCGCACTTCGCGCCCCATGGGGATCACGCCCAGGCCGATCTCGTTACCCACCAACACCACGGGGCCGGGGGCCTGTACTATTGCTATCAAAAAAGAAGCTACCCGCGCAGGCTCTACTTGGGCTGGCGGGCTATTGGGATCAAAATCCACCGGCATCAGCTGGTTGGTGAGCCACAGCGTCAGGCAGTCCACCACGACCAGGGCGGCAGGGGTGCTGTGCCGGGTAATGGCCTCCGCTAATTCCAACGGCTCTTCCACCGTGGTCATGCCGGGCACGCGCTCAGCCCGCTCCTGCTGGTGGCGGGCGATGCGCATGCGCATTTCCTCGTCCCAGGGCTGGGCGGTGGCGATCATGACCGCGCGGTGCTCGGGTGATTGCTGTACCCACTGGCGGGCCAGCAATTCGGCTCGGCGGGACTTGCCGCTCTTTTGGCCACCCAAAATGAGCTCGCTGCGGGCGATGGTGAATTCGGTCATGCAGACGCTCCACGGACAGGCAAGGGTTTGTCCATCCATTGCATGAAGATGCGGTGCATCTGCTGCACGCCGTCGGTCAAAGCCGCAGGGCCGGGTTGGAGGATGTCGGCAGACTTGATTTCAAACAGCTGCCCGTCCCGCACCGCCGGCACATCGGCCCAGCCTTCACGGGCAGCCACCTTTTCAGCGCGGAATCTCTTGCCACACCAGGAGCCGAGCACGATGTCGGGCGCGCGCTTCACGATGGTCGCGCCGTCGGCAATGATGCGTTGCTTGCCCATGGGCTCCAGTGCCAGTTCGGGAAAACAATCGTCGCCCCCCGCAATCGTCATCAGCTCCGACACCCAGCGGATGCAGCTGATGTGGGGCTCGTCCCACTCTTCAAAAAACACCTTGGGCCTGCGCGCACCGGCTGCGAGGCGGGCAGCGCTTGCTGCTTGCATGGCCCGCAGGTCGGCTTGCATCTGTGCAATGCGCCGGGCGCCCTGCTCTGCCTCACCCACCATGGCCGCGACTTGGTAGAGCATGGAAAAAATGTCGGCCACACTGCGTTGGTTAAAGATGGTGACCTGCACCCCGCGCTTGACCAGATCGGCCGCAATGTCGGCCTGCAAGTCCGAAAAGCCGAACACGCAGTCGGGCTGCAGCGCCATGATCTTGTCGGTTTTGGCACTCAGGAAGGCGCTGACCCGGGGTTTCTCGTCACGCGCACGGCGGGGGCGGACGGTGTAGCCCGAAATGCCGACGATGCGGTGCTCTTGGCCCAACAAATACAGCCACTCGGTGGTCTCTTCGGTCAGGCAGACGATGCGCTGCGGGCCGGGGCTGAAATGCAAGAGGTCTTGCGTCATGCAGCCCCCTCATGTGCCGGAGTAAACAGCTCCACCACCGCCTCGGGGCAGGACGGGAACCAGGCATGGAAATAACTGGCCCGCACAGAACCTTGCTGCCATACCGCCTCGCCCGCATCGGGCATGGGATCATGGTCGGGGCGCGCAGTGCGGGCTATCGGCACCAACGGGCTGGCGCTGGTGGAATAGTGAAAGGTGTGACCGCGCAGGGTGCCGGTCTGCAGTTGGAGCTGCTGCGGGCCCAGAGCGGACAATCGCTTGTGCATGGTGACCTCGCCGGGCAGCAGGCCCCAAAGGGTGTGTTGTGCACCATCGGTCGTCGTGATCGCATCAAACAAGACCATCATGCCGCCGCATTCGGCCCACACGGGATTGCCGGCCTGCACATGGTGGCTCAGGCTATCGCGCAGCGCGGTGTTGGCGGCGAGGGTGTTGGCGTGCAACTCCGGGTAGCCGCCGGGGATCCATACTGCGTCGCAGGCGGGCAAGGCAGTGTCTGCGAGCGGCGAGAAGAACACCAACTCGGCGCCCAGTGCATGCAGGCAATCGAGGTTGGCGGTGTAGATGAAGCAGAAGGCGGTGTCCCGTGCTACGGCGATAGTTCTGCCTTTGAGGCTTGGCCTTGTGCGTGTAGCACTCGCCGCCTCAAACTCCACGGACCATTGCTGCAAGTCTTGCAGGCTCATTTTTCCCAGAGGCGTGTTGGCCAATGCGTCGGCAGCGGCATCCAAGCGGGCTTGGGCGTCGGCGACTTCGCTCGCCACAGTCAGGCCCAAATGGCGTTCGGGCAGGGTCATCGCGGCGTTGCGCATCACGGCACCCAGCCACGGGCTGTCGCTGCGCAGGCTGCGTTGCAGCATGGCGGCGTGGCGTTCGGTGGCAACGCGGTTGGCCAGTGCACCGGCCCAGCGCAGGCCGGGGCGGAAGGTTTGCAGGCCGTAGGCCAGCGCGCCAAAGGTGCCGGCCATGGAGCCGGAATCCATCACGGCCATGACGGGCAGGCCGAAGCGCTGGGCCAGGTCGGCAGCACTGGGATCGCCATCAAACAAGCCCATGACGCCTTCCACCAGAATCAGGTCCGCTTCTTGGGCAGCCTGCCACAGGCGCTGGCGGCAATCGGCCTCACCCGTCATCCACAAATCGAGCTGGTACACCGGTGCGCCACTGGCAAGCTGGTGCCAGTAAGGGTCCAGGAAATCAGGCCCGCACTTGAACACGCGCACACGCCGCCCCTGGCGCGCATGCAGGCGCGCCAACGCGGAGGTGACCGTGGTTTTCCCCTGTCCGGAGGACGGGGCGGTGATCAAGAGTGCCGGGCAGGAACGTGACATTGCAGGCGCAGTCTCATGCCTTGTGTTGCTTCACTCTCCCCGGCTTCCCCGCCAGGGCTTGAGCGTTACGAACATGCGCTGAGCGCATATCCACCTTGTTGGCCGGTATCCGGGCTGGTGGAGGCAACCTTCATCGTCTTCCCAAGCGCGTGTTCAAAGCGTTCAGTGACTGTGATGAAAGCAGTGTCGACATGACACGTCCACTTACCGTTGCGGGGGCAGCGCAGGTTAAGGACCGCCGCGTGCGGCACCCCCCTCCTGCTTCCCGTTGAACTGCGGCATGCGAACCACACCGCGAGCACCAACACCGTGCATTTTACGCAGGGAATGCTTGCGCCACCCCTACAATGAAACACTTATGGCGAATCAGACTCCCATCGACCAAATTGCCGAGCGTGTTGAACGCTTGTTGCTCCGCTATGAGGAGCTCCAGCGGACCAACGCGCTACTCACCAGCCAAGTGGAAACACTCAGCCACGAGCGGGACTCCCTCAAATCAAGATTGAGTGCCGCGCGAGCGCGGGTTGATGCGCTGTTGGAGCGCATTCCCGATCACCTGCTGACCCATAAAGATCCGACATGAAACAGCTGGAAGTTCAAATCATGGGGCAGAGCTACCTGCTTGGCTGCCCCGAAGGCGGTGAATCCCGATTGCTGGAAGCCGTGGAGCGCGTGGACACCGCCATGTGCAAAATACGTGACGCTGGCAAGGTGCGGGCCCGTGACCGGATTGCAGTGCTGGCCGCGCTAAACCTGGCGTTCGATCTTTCTGACAGGTCTGCGGCCCCTGCTGCGGTGGCTGCAAGCGCTGGCACGCCGCTAGCCATTGAGGGCGACAGCGCCTTGCTGCTCACCTCGCTGCTGGAGCGACTCGATGTCGCGCTGAGCGACGATGGCCGCTTGCTCTAAGCACTGCAAATAAGCCCCTGAAGGCCACTCAAGCTCAGGGTTGACCCCTACAATGCGTGTGTCTGCGAACCTGCCGGGCTTTATATTTCCTTGAACCAATGCTCATTGAGCCAGGGCTTGGAACATTGCTCCGCTAGCGTGATCATCTCGCGTCAGATGAACCCAAAGTGGCAGCTGACCTCGCCCACCTGAACCCCGGTTCAGGATGCGGGTCCGGTGGAGTTTCGCAGACACCCTTCTCCGGGCGAACGCCCTCACTCTTCTGCACTAGCCGTATCCGGCCCCGCAGCCTGCTCAAAGAAATACGCAATCCGCTGGCGTGGCGCCAGATAGTCCAGCGCTGCCGCAGGCAGGTTGCCAGGCTTCAAGCTGCGCCGGATACCCAGTTGCGGCATTTTCTCCAGATCCAAAATCAACGCCTCAGCGCGTGCCACACCCGGTTCGTGAAGAATGATGCGCGGCTTGAGCGGCCGCGCCGAGTTGACCGACACCACAATGCCGAAGCGGTCGTCGATCAGCTGCACCACTGAACCCGGGGGGTACACCCCCATCATGCGGATGAATGCACTCAAGGTCACCGCGTCGAAACGGGCTTTGAACTGGGCAAAAATCAGCGAGAGCGCCTCATGCGGCGTCAGCGCAGAACCAGGCCGGCTCGGGTTGCACAGGTTGTCATACCGATTCACCAAGGCCAGTATCCGCCCGCTGGTGCCCAAGGCATCGCCGCGCAAGCGCGACGGGAAGCCGCTACCGTCCACCATCTCGTGGTGCTGGAGCATGGCCAGCAACACGGGGGAACGCAGCTCCATGCCCTTCCCAATAGCGAGGCCCTGAGGCACATGCTCTTGATAGAGCCGGTACTCCGCGCTTGAAAAGTTGTCTTCCAACCAGCGCACCCGGTCCGGCAATTTCACTTTGCCGATGTCGTGCAAAAAAGCCGCCATGCCGAGGTCGATCAACTCAGCTTTGTTCAACCCCATTGCCTTGCCGAGCAGCAAGGAGATCACGGTGACGTTGACAGGATGCATGGCCGATTTGTCACCCGCCGCCTCGGAGAGCAAGCGGATGGCTGCCTCTCCGTTGTCCATCAGCTCGGTGACATAGGTGTTGACCATCCCGAGGCAGGGCTCAGTCGCCAACTTGGGCTGCGACTGCACCATGTCCATCGTTTTGCGATACAGGCGCACCGATTCTGCGAATCTGCGCTCGCAAGCAATCAGACTGCGCTCCTGGGCGGTGAGCATGGCAGCGCGAAGTCTGCGATGCTCGGCGTCCGCCTGCTCTTGGGTCAAAAAGCTGGCGGCTTCGGGCAGAACCGGTGTCGGCGATTCAGACGGGGCATCCGCGGCCTCCAAAGGCTCGTCACTCTTGCGAGGGACTACACGCACTTGCTTTTTGCCCAAGCCTTTGATGACCTCGATTTGCTTGGGGGAGCTGATTTTGAAGCTGCCGGTCGGGAATGGGTGTGCCATCCACCCTACGTCCAATTCCACGTAGTGGCCCACACGCAAAAGCGCAACATCGATCCAGACAGACTCTTCAGATTTCATAGGTTCCGGGGGTTGACCCGCGGTGATTGCGGGCCAACAAAACTACACCGGAATGAGGATACCCCAGCGCCCGCCAACGATCGCAAAACGCACCTACTTTCTTGTGGTGCTGTCTCACTACAGACGCAAAAAAACCCGCCGAAGCGGGTTTTGGGGATGCGCAGGGCGAAATTAGCCCATGTGCAAGCCGCCGTTGACCGAGAAGTCGGCGCCGGTAGCGTAGCCGCCTTCTTCAGACGCCAGCCACGCAATGATGGAAGCGATTTCCGAAGGTTCGCCCAAGCGCTTGACCGGCACAGTTGCCACGATCTTGGCCAGCACGTCTTCACGGATAGCCTTGACCATGTCGGTACCGATATAGCCCGGGCTCACGGTGTTGACCGTCACGCCCTTGGTGGCGAGCTCCTGGGCCAGAGCCATGGAGAAGCCGTGCATGCCGGCTTTGGCAGCCGAGTAGTTGGTTTGGCCGGCCTGGCCTTTTTCGCCGTTCACGCTCGAGATGTTGATGATGCGGCCCCAGCCTTTTTCCACCATGTCAGGCACCACTTGCTTGGTGACGTTGAACATGGAGTCGAGGTTGGTGCTCATCACCGCTTGCCAGTCTTCGCGGCTCATTTTCAGGAACATGCGGTCGCGGGTGATACCGGCGTTGTTCACCAGCACGTCAATGCTGCCGTGTTCAGCCTTGGTCTTGCTGAAAGCTTCGACAGTGGAATCCCAATCACCCACGTTGCCCACCGAGGCGTAGAAGCTGTAGCCCAGCTCTTTTTGCTCGGCCAGCCATTTGGCGTGGTCGCGTGTGGGGCCGCAACCGGCGATCACTTTGAAGCCGTCTTTGTGCAAACGCTGGCAGATGGCGGTCCCGATGCCACCCATGCCACCGGTTACATACGCTACTTTTTGACTCATTTTGTTTCCTCTTTTTAAATCAGTTTGCTATTAAACCTATAGCTACCGGCGCTTATCCTCTGAGCGCCGGTAGCCAAAAACACTTCAAATCAACGCTCAACGCTCAACGGCCAGGGCTACGCCCATGCCGCCGCCGATGCACAGGGATGCGACACCCTTCTTGGCGCCACTGCGCTGCATTTCGTGCAGCAGAGTCACCAAGATACGGGCGCCAGACGCGCCGATGGGGTGACCAATGGCGATGGCGCCACCGTTCACGTTGACTTTCGCCGGATCAATATCCAGCAGCTTATTCACGGCACAGGCTTGTGCGGCGAACGCTTCGTTCAGTTCAAACAAATCCACGTCGGCGGCCTTCCAGCCGGCACGCGCCAGCGCGCGCTGGGTCGCAGACACCGGGCCCAAGCCCATCAGGGCCGGGTCCAGACCGGTGGTACCGAAGCTGGCAATACGCGCCAAAGGTGTCAGGCCCAAGGCCGCGGCCTTCTTGGCGGTCATGACCATCACGCCAGCAGCACCGTCGTTGATGCCGGAGGCATTGCCCGCAGTAACGCTGCCTGCCTTGTCAAACGCGGGGCGCAGGCCAGCCAACGCTTCGGCATTGGTTTTCTTGTTGATGAATTCGTCAGCGTCAAACACCACCGGGTCGCCCTTGCGCTGGGGAATCACCACCGGCACGATTTCGGACTTGAATTTGCCCGCGTCTTGTGCCGCAGCTGCCTTTTGCTGGCTGCCGAGCGCCAAAGCGTCTTGCATGTCGCGGGTGATGTCGTTGGCCTTGGCCACGTTTTCAGCGGTGATGCCCATGTGGTACTGGTTGTACACGTCCCACAGACCGTCGGTGATCATGGTGTCTGCCATTTTCCACTCGCCCATGCGCTGGCCGTCGCGGCTGCCCAGCAGCACGTGGGGGGATGCGCTCATGTTTTCTTGGCCACCGGCAATCACGATTTCGCTATCGCCCCAAGCCACAGCCTGAGCGGCCAGCATCACGGCTTTCAGGCCGGAGCCGCAGACCGCATTGATGGTGAGCGCGGGAGTTTCTTTAGCCAAACCGGACTTGATACCGGCCTGGCGCGCAGGGTTCTGGCCTACGCCAGCAGCCAGCACTTGACCGAGGATCACCTCGCCCACCGCGTCCACCGGCAGCCCGCTGCGCTCGAGCAGGCTTTTGATCACAATGCTTCCCAACTCGGTCGCGGGCACTTTGGCCAAAGAGCCACCAAATTTTCCAACTGCAGTTCGGGCTGCAGCAACGATCACGATATCTTCCATCAGGTGTCTCCTTCTTGATAAATCGAAAACTCAGGCCTTCGCCTGTACATAGCGCCCTGGAGCCGCCTCTATGGCCTTGTACTTCCCCTTGCCATAAGTCTTGGGGGCAGCAATTTGCTTGCCAGCATGGCTTTTGAGCCAGTGGGACCAGTCGGTCCACCAGCTACCGGCATGCTCAGTCGCCCCTTCCAGCCACTGCGCATGCGTTTTGGGCAATTTGCCGTCGGCGCGGATCCAGTGGCTGCGTTTGTTTTTGGAGGGTGGATTGATCACACCCGCAATGTGGCCGGATGCGCCTTGCACAAAGCGCTTTTTGCCCGGTAACAGCTGGGTGGACGCATACGCACCGCCGATCGGCACGATATGGTCTTCACGCGAGCCGTAGATGTAGACCGGAATATCGAGCGCGCTCAAGTCCAGCTTCTCGCCGCACACGGTTAGCTTGCCCGGCTTTTTGAGGTTGTTTTCCAGGTAGGTATTGCGCAGGTACCAGGCGTAATACGGACCAGGCAGATTGGTGCTGTCGCTGTTCCAGTACAGCAAATCAAAGGGCGGTGGTGTCTCGCCCTTGAGGTAGTTGCCCACCACGTAGTTCCACACCAGGTCGTTGGGGCGCAGGAAACTGAAGGTGCTGGCCAAGTCTTGGCCCTTCATCAAGCCCCCCTTGCCCAGCTCGGCTTCGCGGAACTTGACCATGGCATCGTCGATGAACACATCGAGAATCCCAGTGTCTGAAAAATCGAGGAAGGTGGTGAGGAATGTCACGCTGTCCACCGGCTTTTCGCCCCGTGCAGCCAACACGCCGAGCGCGGTACCCAGCATGGTGCCCCCGACGCAAAAGCCCAGCGCATTGATGGTGGGCGAGCCGCTGATATCGCGGGTCACGCCAATCGCGCGGATCACCGCGTGCTCGATGTAGTCGTCCCAAGTCTTGGTGGCCAAGGTGTCATCAGGATTGCGCCAGCTCACCACAAAGGTGCGGTGGCCTTGCTCCACCGCGTAGCGGATCAGCGAGTTATCCGGCTGCAAGTCGAGGATGTAAAACTTGTTGATGCAAGGCGGCACCAGCAGGAAAGGCTTTTCATAGACCTTGGCGGTGAGCGGCTTGTATTCGATGAGCTGGAACAGCTCGTTTTCAAACACCACCGCACCTTCGGTGGTGGCCACGTTTTTGCCCACTTCAAACAGACTCTCGTCGGTCATCGAGACATGGCCTTGCTGCAGGTCGTGCACCAGGTTTTTGACGCCCTTGGCAATGCTCTCGCCCTTGGTTTCAATGGCTTTTTTCTGGGCCTCGGCATTGAACGCCAAATAGTTGCTCGGGGAGGCGGCTGCCATCCACTGCTCTAACGCGAAGCGGATGCGATTTTTGGTTTTGCTATCTGTCTCGACCGCCTCGGCCAAGCCCATCATGGTGCGGGCATTGAGGAGATACGCCGCTGCAGCATAGGCCGCCACAGGGTTATCCCCCCATGCGGGCGCCGCAAACCGGCGGTCCGGCAGGGGCGGCGTGTGGCCCATGCCCTGGCTGAAGAGCTTGATGGCTTCTTCCACATAGGACTTTTGCAAGGTTTGCAAACGGTCCTGGGAAAACTTGATGTCCGGCGCCGCCTCGCCCATGGCCGAAAAACCTGCCCCGGCGACACCAGCGTCCAGCCCTTTGAAGGACTCCAGCGCTTTGGCAAAGCTTTGGGTCAATGCCTGTTGGAACTGCTCGGCCGCTTGGGCCATAAAGTCAGAGGAGGGTTGCGTCACGCCATCACCTTCAAAATTAGTGGGTCTAGTCTAACGTGCAAGTATGGCAGTCTTAAGCTGCGATATCCTGACAGGCCGCACCCTCCGAAACCCTTATGTACATCGTCCCCATCGCTTGGATTTACGTGGCGCTCATGATGAGCGTTGCCGAGGCCACCAACACGAACGGTTCGGTGCTGGGCGCGATCTTCACCTTTGTGCTGTATGGCGTGTTGCCCGTCGCCTTGATGATGTACTTCATGGGCACACCCGCCCGCAAGCGGGCCTTGCGGGCCCAAGAGCTGGCAGAGCGCAACGCGGCTATCGCGGCCCACCAGGCCGCTGCCGGCGACAGCCCGTCACTCCAGCCAGAGGCAAGCCGCGAAACGGCCGCTGACCCGGTCGCGCCGGTGGCTGAAAAATCGTGAAGGGTTGTTGACGGTGCACCACCCGGTGCTGCCGTCATTGCCAAAAATGCGGCGTACCCCGGCCGCGTGCAAGCGGCAGCGCGCGAGCCCCGGCAAATCTGCCCACCACTTTCCGGCCGTGTGGGCGGCAAAAAACGCAGCGGTATCCGGGTGCGCCTCCACAAAAGCCGCGCGCACCTCGTCACCGACTTCAAAAGCGGAAGGACCGATGCAAGGGCCTAGCCACGCTATCACTTCAGGAGCACTCACCGCAGTCTCTACAGGGGCTAGAGGCCCAAATGACTCTAAAGTCTCCTCCAGCACGCCGTGACCGCCCTGCCCCAGCAAGCCACGCCAACCCGCGTGTGCTGCGGCTACCCGGCTTCCATCACTGGCAGCAAACAGCACCGGCAGGCAATCTGCCACCATGACGGTGCACACCGCACCGGGCTCGGCCGTAGTGCAGGCGTCGGCCTCGGTGCCATCGGGTGTGGAGGCATCAATCGCCACACAGGCGGTACCGTGTACCTGGTTCAAAAACACCGGCCTGCTGCCAAGGCCTGTGGCGAGGCGCTGCCGGTTGATGGCCACGTGAGCGGCATCGTCTGCCACATGCAGGCCCAGATTCAAGCCGGCATACGGCCCCTGCGACACGCCACCTTGGCGCGTGGTGCATAGGGCCCGCACCTGCGCGGGGACCGGCCAATCGGGAATCAGCCAGTCGGGCGCAAACCCTTGCTGCGTGGGGGTGTTACTGCGGGGCATCAGGGCACGTCTCCGGTCTGGCTGCTTGGAAGGCAGGCAGTGCCATACAGGCATCAAAAGCCGCCATGGTGCGCGGCAAACCGTCCAGCGACACCGCAAAGCGTCGGGCATTGAAGATTAAGGGGACCAGACAGCAATCAGCCAATGTGGGCGAGTCGCCGAAGCAAAAAGTGGCCGGTGCGGGGCGCTCTTGCTCCCGCTGCCAGGCATCAAGGCGCAGCAGCTGCTCTTCAAAACTCTCAAGGCCCTGCCGCGTCCAGTGGTGGTACCACTGATCTTTGGCGGAATCGGCGAGCCCCATGCCGTCCTTCAAAAACTTGAGCACGCGCAAATTGTTCAAGGGATGGATTTCACACGCAATCGCGAGCGCCAGCGCCCGCACTTTGGCTTTGGCAAGCGGGCTTGCCGGCAGCAAGGCGGGGGCCGGGTTTGTTTCGTCCAGGTACTCCATGATGGCCAGCGACTGGGTCAGCAGCTCCCCACCATCGTCCAACACCGGAACCAAGCCATCAGCATGGGCGGCGCGGTAATCGGGGCGGAGCTGTTCACCTTGGGCGAGATGGACAGCTGCGTAGTCAAAGGGCAGGCCCTTGAGGCCCAGAGCGATGCGCACCCGGAAGGCTGCGGACGAGCGGAAATAGCTGTACAACTTCATGCCGGCGAGCATAAACCGATGCCGTTACTATTCCCGCTTACCCCGATCTTTTTGGAGACCCCATGATTCTTGAGCTTGCAGACATCCGCATTCATCCCGGCCAGAACGCCGCTTTTGACGAAGCCATTGCCCGCGGTTTGCGCGACGTGATCAGCAAAGCCAAGGGTTGCCAGGGCTACAAAGTCAACAAAGGCATCGAGAGCCCGGAGCGCTATGTGCTGCAAATCTTTTGGGACACCCTGGAAGACCATACCGTGGGCTTTCGGGAAAGTGAACTGTTTACCCAATGGCGTGGAATCGTCGGCCCGTTTTTCGCACAACCACCGGTGGTGGAGCACTTTGACCTGGTGGTGAAATCCGCCTGACCACCGAACCAGCCCAACGCTGACCTACAGGAGTTGATGATGAGTTTTGTATTGCCACCACCTGCCATTCCCAGCATTGCGGTGACCGGAGCCGCCGGCCGCTTTGCGGTGCACCGCATCTACTGCGTGGGCCGCAACTACGAGGAACATGCCAAAGAAATGGGGCACACCGGCCGGGAGCCGCCCTTCTTTTTCATGAAGCCTGTAGACGCCGTGCTTGCGGCGGATGCTGGACAAGCGGTAGACATGCCCTACCCCACCCTCACTGCCAACCTGCACCATGAGGTGGAGCTGGTGGTGGCTATCGGTACCGGGGGCAGCAACATCTGTGCAGCGGACGCGCATCGCCACATTTACGGCTACGCCGTGGGCTTGGACATGACCCGCCGCGACCTCCAGAACGACATGAAAAAACAAGGTCGCCCCTGGTGCATCGGCAAGGGTTTTGAGCACTCGGCACCCACCGGCCCGATCACCCCTGCGGCACAGGTGCCGGGCGTGGAGGCAGCCGACATTGCACTGACCGTCAACGGTTTGAGCCGCCAAAGCAGCAGCGTGGCCAAGCTGATCTGGAACATTGCTGAGACCATAGAGCAGCTGTCGGCCGCGTGGACCCTGCAGCCCGGCGACCTGATCTTTACCGGCACCCCCGAGGGTGTGGGCGCAGTGGTGCGCGGTGATGTGCTCTACGCTACGGTCGAAGGGCTGGAGCCCCTGACCGTGCGGGTGGTCTGAACCGCTTTTAGAACTTGCGCTGGTAGCGCACGCCGAGTCCCAGCTGGGGCTCGGCATTCGCATCATGGCCGGGCTCGAGCTTCAGCAGGGCTTGAGCGGCCACGGTGCCGCCCCACACCTTGGGGCTTTGGTACGAGAGTGCCACATCCTTTTGCATGCCGCTCGGCGCCAGGCTCAGGGTCTGCTGGGCGTAACGCAGGCTGCCGTCTTCCTGACTTTGCTCTACAGCGGTGGTGACCTGCATCTCGCCGGACATGGTGCGCAGAGGCATGGAAACGCTGAAACCCAGCTTGTCGCCGGTGCGCCACACGCCCTCACGCGCCAAACCGAAACTCCAGGCCATTTGCCGCACCGCGCTGGTGCCGTCGATCAGTGACGCACCTTCATTGCGGAAGGCATCAGCCTGCCCCAAGGTCAACATGGCCGAGGCGGACACACTGGCTGTGACCGGCTTGGACGCAGCCAAGGTGACAAAGCGTGTGCTGGCTTTGCCGTCCATGGCCCAGGCCTCGGTGCCACTGGCACCCAGCAGGGAGTTGTTTTCGAGGAGCTGGCCCGCGGAGATAACGGTGGTCGCATCACCCCAGCGGCTTTGGTATTCCAACACTGCGACGGTGCGCTGCGTGTCCGTAAAAGATGCGGACTGCCACGGCGAGCTGTTCAAAGGATTGCCTTGCACCACGGAGCCCATGCGCAAAACATCGCCGCTAGCAAGCGTCCACGAAGTGCCGGCATGCGTCGCATTCTGTGCGAGGCTCAAATACGGCGCATTGAAGCGGCTCGCCTCGTCGGCCAGGCTCAAAGGGGCGCTACCCGTGGCCTGCAGGCCAAAAAATGCATCGCTGCTGCCCCCGGTGCCTACGCCCCATGCAAAACCGGCATGTGACGGGCTGGAGAAGCTCATGCGGGCCAGGGTCAGGGGCGTCTGCTCTGCCGCCAGGCCCAGCATGGTTTGCTCGGTGACCAAGCTGGTGTACTCCGCGCTGAATTTGGCGCCGGTGGTCGTCGTGGTCGTAGTCTTGCTGATGGGCAAAGCAGATGTAGCGGTCGAGGCACTGCTCACGCTGGCGCCCACATTGACCTGAAAGGCCCGGTTGAACTTGTCGACTGCCAACGTGTTGACGGTCTTGAGCCCTGTGGCGAGCCCGCTCTTGGGCGTGGCGAGGATGGCACCCGCAAAACTAATCACTGCGCCTGTTTTGGTTCCGAGGTTGAGACCACCAATAGGCTGCAAAGAAGCCCCGACGTTCACCAAGCCCCAACCGTACATGGCGTCCGCCTTGGTGCGAGACAGGCACACAGAGGCGGCCACGTTGTCGCTGCACAAACGGGTAGCGGATTGAAAGATGATTTGGGCGATATCTGTGGCAGGCAGGAAGTTCCAGTTGCTCTTGATCAATGCCGCCTGGCCCGCCACGATGGGCGTTGCCATGGAGGTACCCGACATATAAACATAGCTGCCAGGCTGGGCGGGTGTGGAGTAGCTGGAGGCGATGTTGACCCCGGGCGCAAACACGGTCCAGTTGGCCAAGGTGGCGTCGTAATTGCTGAAGCTTGCGCGCTTGTTGTTGGCATCAACTGCGCCTACAGCAATGATCTGCCCATTGGCCCACGATTGCTTGGCGTAAGCGGCAGGCCAGCTGCCGCTGGCGCGTCCGTCATTGCCCAAGGCGGCGGTGATCAAGACGCCCTTGTTGACGGCGTTTTGGATATTGGACTGCATGGCAGCGGCGTTGCTACCCAGGCTGAGCGTGACGATGGGCGCCTTTTGCACATTCACCGCCCAATCGATACCCCGGCCAATGGTGACGCTGTCAGAGCTCCCCGTGGTGAACACCTTGGCGACGACCAGCTTTGCACCGGGAGCCACACCCTCGAGCAAGGACCCGTTCGCCAGACTTCCGGCGACCAAGCCACTCACATGGGTGCCGTGGCCCATTTGGTCGGTCACATCGGTGCCGCCATTGAAGGCGTTGTACGTCGCGATCACTTGTCCGCGCAATTCAGGGTGGCTGACTTGCACCCCGGAGTCCACCACACCAACGATCACACCGCTGCCATTGCCGCTACCGAGCTGATTGGCATAGGGCTTGTTGACTTGATTCAAGAAGGTCTGGTAACTGCGCGCCCGGGTTTCTGCAGCCGTGGGCGCTGCTTTCGCCAAGGTGGAAGCGCTCAAGCTGGGCGCTGCGGCAGCCGCAAGGGCCTCCCAGCCACCATCGGCATCGTCGTGCACCTCCAGCGCTTGGGCGTAAGCACCGGAAGTAAACGCAGCAAGCAATGCTGCAAAAAGGGGGGAAAGCTGAAACATGGTGCGACTCCTTGTTAACAAACACACAAGAGCTACGCAATCCAATCATGGGCGCTGGCAAACAGCCCCATGTACCGGCAACCCCGCTGGCATGGCACTCTGAAAAAGTGCGACAGCCCGGTGGCTTTGCGTCCCGACCTTTCGATCGGTTTGCCCAAAAAACCCAACAGTGATGCCGAGTCAGCAGCGATCATATCTCAAATTGTTATTTATGTGTTATTCAATTCAATCAGTGCAATGCAAGCTCCCGGCACTTGCATTACAGTGAAGCACTGTTTATCCCGACTCAACGTCACTTCCATCAGGGTTTCATGCAGCGCGCTCCCCTCAAACATTGCAAAGAATGCGGTACCGCAGTGGTCTACCGCGTGCCGGATGACGGCGACACCAAGCCTCGTGCGGTGTGCCCTGCCTGCCACACCATCCACTACGAAAACCCCCTCAACGTGGTGGGCACCGTCCCGTATTGGGGCGATCAAGTGTTGCTGTGCAAACGCAACATCGAGCCACGCTTTGGCAAATGGACATTGCCAGCCGGCTTCATGGAGCTCAACGAGACCACCGCGGAAGGCGCTGCCCGCGAAACCGTAGAAGAAGCAGGTGCCCAGTTTGAACTCGAAGGCCTGTTCAGCCTGCTCAACGTGGCTCGCGTGGGGCAAGTGCACTTTTTTTACCGGGCCCGGCTGACCAGCGATCAATTTGAACCGGGAACCGAAACCATAGAAGCCAAACTCTTCCGCGAGGACGAAATCCCTTGGGATGACATTGCATTCCGCACCGTCAAAGAGACGCTGGACTGCTATTTCGCGGACCGCAAGGCGGGCCACTACGGCATTCACACCCTCGACATCACGTGATACCGGCCATGCTCCCCAGCTATGTGGTCCTGGATCTTGAGACCACCGGCGGGAATGCAGTGAACGACCGCATCACCGAAATCGCCGCGGTGCGGATCGACAACGGGGTTGAAACTGCGCGCTGGTCAAGCCTGGTGAACCCAGGCGTCCGGATCCCGCCTTTTATCCAGAGCCTCACCGGCATTACCGATGCGATGGTGGAGGATGCCCCCACCTTCGAGCAGCTGGCAAAACCACTTTTGGCCTTGCTCGAGGGCGCTGTCTTCGTGGCCCACAACGTGCGCTTTGACCATGGGTTCGTTCTAAATGAATTGGCAAGGCTAGACATTGCGCTCAAGGTCAAAACCCTGTGCACCGTGCGCTTGTCGCGGCGCTTGTACCCACAGCACAAGGGCCATGGGCTCGACGCCATCTTGCAGCGCCACGGCCTGCACACCCAGGCACGACACCGGGCCATGGGCGATGTGGACGTGGTGCTGGCCTGGCTGGATGTGGCGAGCCGCGAATTAGGCGTGGAAGCCTTGGCGCGCGAGGCGCAAGGGCTCTTGCAAGGGAGTGCCGCAGTACCGCCCATGCTCGAAACACCGGTGTCTGACATTCCAGACACACCGGGTGTGTATCTCTTTTACGGCGAGAGCAGCATCCCGCTGTATGTGGGCAAAAGCGTGACGATGCGCAGCCGGGTGATGTCGCACTTTCAGGCGTCTACCAAGGTTGCACGGGAGATGCGTATCTTGCAAGAAATCCGGCGTGTCGAATGGCGCGAGACAGCCGGTGAACTCGGGGCCTTATTGCTGGAGTCGCGCCTGGTGAAAGAGCTGCAACCCATCCACAACCGGTTGCTGCGGCGCGAGAAACAACTCACCGCCTGGAAACTCCACGACGACCCCGCCACCCGCCCCCTGGTGCAACTGGTGCGGCTCGATGAGGTTGACCCCTCCGACATGGGGCAGCTCTACGGGGCCTACCGCTCCAAACGCCAAGCGATGGAGGCAATGCGCACCCTTGCCGACATGCACCAGTTCTGCCCGCTGGTGCTAGGGCTGGAGTCCGGCAAAGGCGCTTGTTTTGCGAGCCAGATTGGGCGTTGCAAAGGGGTGTGCGCCGGGCGGGAGCCAGCGCCACTGCACCGGGTGCGGCTGCAAATTGCGTTGGCCGAGCATCGCTTGCAATCGTGGCCCCATGCCGGACGCATGGGTATCCGCGAGCACAACCCAATCACCGGCCGCACGGATATCCATGTGTTTGACCAATGGTGCCATGTGGCTACTGTCCATGATGAGGCGGAACTGCAAGAGGCCATTGGCCAGCGGCAGGTCTTGGCATTTGATCTTGACACCTATCGCCTGCTGGTCAAGCGGCTCACGGGCACAGGGCTGCGCTCGCGCGAGGTTTTTCACTTGGGAGGACACCCTGTCACAGCCACCTAGCCCTGTACGCGCGCAGATCGCCCATGCGCTGCTGGAACTCGTCGTGCAGGTGCCCGAGAGCACCGAGCAGGCCAGTGCCGACGTCACACTGCGCGTGCACGCCATTTCGCGCAAGGCCGCGCGACAGGCCAGCATGGCGGCGGCGGGCTTGTCACTACCGCCGGGCTGGATGGGGTGGCTGACCGTGCTGCCGGAGATGATCAGTGTCTGGAAGATCCAGGCGCAAATGGTTTCTGACATTGCAGCCCTGCATGGCCAGCAGAGCCGACTCGGCAAAGAACAGATGCTCTACTGCTTGTTCAAACACGTTTCTGCCCAGCTGTTCCGCGACTTTGCGGTGCGCGCGGGTGAGCGTGTGGTCGTGCGCTCCAGCACGATGAAAGCACTGGAAGCGCTGGCCCTGCAGATCAGCGGCAAGCTCTTGGGCACTGCGCTAAAGAAGGGCGCCTCGCGCTGGGTTCCATTGGTCGGTGCCGTTGGTGTCGGGGCGTATGCGTATTACGACACCCTGCAGGTGGCAAAAAATGCGCACCATCTGTTTCAAACCCGAGAGCCAACCGGCGAGTAGATTTCTATCTAATCAGTCCTGAGCCCATGATTTAAATGCGCATGCCGCTATATTTTTGATAGCAAATCAAATGCAGTCACAATTGCGCCCTTTTAGCTCTCCCCTGCTTTCGCTCCCATGGCCAAACTTTTCTTCCGCTACTCGGCCATGAACGCCGGCAAATCCACCTCCTTGTTGCAGATTGCGTACAACTACGAAGAGCAAGGCCAGCAGGTAGCCTTGTTCACCGCACAGATTGATGACCGTTGCGGCGTTGGCAGCATTGCATCGCGACTTGGTATCCAACGGCCTGCCGAGACCTTTGATGAACACACGGATTTTGAAACCCTGCTGACGCAGCGCCGCGGCTTGGCTTGTGTGTTGATGGACGAGTCGCAGTTTCTCCAACCGGATCAGGTGCGCCAACTGCATCGGGTTGCCCACATGGCCAATATTCCGACGATTTGTTTTGGGTTGCGTTCAGACTTCCAGGGCAAGCCATTCCCCGGCTCGGCCCACTTGCTCACCTTGGCCGATGACATTGAAGAGATCAAAACCATCTGTGCATGCGGCCGCAAAGCCACCATGAATGTGCGTGTGGACGATCACGGCCAAAGAGTCCGTGAGGGCGAGCAGGTCGTGATCGGCGGAAACGACCGCTACCACCAAGCATGCGCGCGTTGCTTTTACGAGGGTGCCTCCACCTGATGCGTCCTTAAGCTTGGGGCCTTTTAAGTACTGGGCTCCTGCAATACCAGACAGGCAAGAAAAAAGCCGTTAAGCATTACTGCTTAACGGCTTTATCTTATGTTGGTCGGTGTGAAAGGATTCGAACCTTCGACCCCTTGCACCCCATGCAAGTGCGCTACCAGGCTGCGCCACACACCGATCGAGCCTCAAATTATAGCGTGAGTTTCAGGCGCTTCAGGCTTCGATCATCAGAAGTTCACGAATATCGAGCAATTCCTTTTTCACCTGCTGCCATTCCATAGAAACCTCGGTCGCCAGCGGAATGTCCTCGGCCGACTCTTCCAACTCGTCCAACTCCATGTCGCCGAGTTCAAGAACCTCCACGCCATCGAGCATGGCTTCCCCGTGTCGCTTTTTGTCGCGTTCGGTTTGCAGGATTTCCTGCATTTTGTTTCTCGCGCCGCTGATGGTGAAACCCTGGTCGTACAACAAATCGCGGATGCGGCGAATCATCAAAACCTCATGGTGCTGATAGTACCGGCGATTGCCGCGACGCTTCATCGGGCGCAACTGCGTGAACTCTTGCTCCCAATAACGTAGCACGTGAGGTTTGACACCGCACAAGTCACCCACTTCACCGATTGTGAAATAGCGCTTTGCAGGAATGGGTGGGAGCGTTTTCTCCATTGAAATCAATGCTGTACGAGACAAAGCGTAGAGGTTACTCTAAGTTTTGTCTGTACGCAAAGTTTCCTGGACGCGAGGCCTATAAATAAATCAGCGACCGTGCGCTAGTTCACGGCCCGGTCTTGCCTTCGTCCTGGATTTGCTCTTTGAGCTTGTGGCTGGCATGAAAAGTGACTACCCGTCGGGCCTGGATGGGAATGGCCTCACCCGTGCGCGGATTGCGACCAGGCCGCGGCGCTTTGGTACGGATCTGAAAGTTGCCGAACCCGGATATCTTGACGTCCGTGCCATCCACCAGGCTACTGGCAATCAGGTCAAAAAAAGCATCAATCATGTCTTTCGACTCACGCTTGTTCAATCCGATCTGCTCAAAGAGCAGATCGGAGAGTTGAGCCTTGGTCAGCGCCGGGGTTTCCAGACTTTCTACAGAAAATTCCATGACTGTGCCGTTCTGCATTGCAAAGATCAGGCGCGCTGACGGGCACCCACCGAGGTAACCAATTGACCCACCACCGCTTTCATGGCGGATTCGATCTGGTCTTCGGTGAGGGTGGACTCGTCGCTGTTCAATGTCACACGCAATGCCAAGCTGCGATCGGTACTGCCTGCAATAGCTTCGGCATCCTTAGCCAACTTGGGGCGGTAAACGTCGAACAACTGCACATCACGCAGCAAACCCTGGGTCGGTGCGCTCTTCACAGCAGCGATCAGATCGGCATGGCTTACCTGATCGGCCACCACTACGGCGATATCACGCTGAACCGCTTGGAACTTGGCAACGCCTTGGAAAGCGGGCACCTGGCGCGCCAGCACCGCATCCAGCTCCAACTCGAACACCACCGGGGCCGCGGCCAACTCATACGATTGACGCCACTTGGGGTGCAACTCCCCCACAAAGCCGATCGAACGCCCTTGGATCTTGACCTCCGCGGTACGACCGGGATGCAATGCGGGATGCGTTGCAGGCACGAACTCGGCCTTGAGTGGCGCAAGCAAGGCTTCTACATCGCCCTTCACGTCGAAGAAATCAACCGCTTGCTCTTTGCGACCCCATTGCAAGCTGTCAGCCCCACCGCTGGCTAGGCCGGATACCCGCATGGGCTGGTCAAAACCTTCGACAGTCGTATCCGTGCTCTCCACTGTGGCATCACGTAGGAATACGCGTCCGATTTCAAACACACGCACACGGGGCGCTTTACGGGCAAGGTTGAACCTGAGCACTTGCAACAAGGAGCCGATCAGGCTGCTGCGCATCACACTCATTTGGCTGGCGATCGGGTTCAGCAACCGAATAGGATGGGGGTTACCCGCTAGTTCGTGTTCCCAGCGCTCTTCCACGAAACTGAAATTGATCGTTTCCTGATAGCCCAAAGCGGCCAACGAGCGACGCACTGCGAACGCGCTGCGCTGATCTTCCTGTCGGATCTTGGCCGTGATGGGCGCTTGGGGCGGTGTGTGCGGCAGGTTGTTGTAACCCACCATCCGGGCGACTTCTTCAATCAGGTCTTCTTCGATCTGCAGATCGAAGCGGAAGGACGGGGGTGTGACGGTGATCAAACCCTCGGACTCTTGAACCGGCAGACCCAAACGGCGCAGTGCGTCAGAACACTGCGCTTGCGTCAGTGGCATACCGATAACCTTGACTGCACGCGCAACACGTAACGAAACGGGCGCAGCTGCAGGAACGTGGGCAACCAAGTCATCCACCGGGCCGCACTGGGTGTCGGAAGTGCCACAAATTTCGATGATCAACCGCGTGATGCGCTCTATGTGCTCAACCGTCAGTTGCGGGTCCACGCCACGCTCGAAGCGGTGGCCAGCATCGGTTGAGAAATTGAAGCGACGCGAACGACCCGCGATGGACTTGGGCCACCAAAAAGCTGCTTCGAGGTAGATGTGACGGGTGTCGTCAGACACTGCGGTAGCGTCCCCGCCCATGATGCCGGCCAGCGATTCGACTTGCTGGTCATCCGCAATGACGCCCACCTTTTCATCAAGGGTTACCGTATTGCCATTGAGGAGTTTGAGCTGCTCTCCACGCTTGGCCCAACGAACGTCGAGACCGCCGTGGATTTTGTCGAGGTCAAAAATGTGGCTGGGGCGGCCGAGCTCGAACATGACGTAGTTCGAAATATCGACCAAAGGACTGACACTGCGTTGGCCACAGCGAGCCAAACGATCCACCATCCATTGCGGTGTACTTGCCTTCGTATTGACGTTGCGGATCACACGGCCGGAAAACCGCCCACACAGATCGGGTGCGCTAATCTTGACCGCCACTTTATCTTGGATCGCGACAGATGCTTGCGGGAACTCGGGCGTCAGCATTGGGGCACCGGTCAATGCGGACACCTCACGCGCCACCCCGTACACGCTCAGGCAGTGTGCAAGGTTGGGAGTCAGTTTGAGGGTGAACAAGGTGTCATCCAAGTCCAGATATTCGCGAATGTTTTTACCCAGAGGCGCATCCAAGGGAAGCTCCATCAATCCGCCGTGGTCTTCGGACAGCTTGAGTTCGCGTGCGGAACACAACATGCCTTGGCTTTCTACGCCGCGCAACTTGCCGACCTTGATCAGGAAGGGCTTGCCATCCTCGCCGGGAGGCAGCTCTGCACCCACCAAGGCACAGGGAATACGGATACCAACGCGGGCATTGGGGGCGCCACAGACGATGTTAAGAAGCTCTGCTTGACCTACATCGACCTTGCAAACGCGCAAGCGGTCGGCATTCGGGTGTTGCTCGGCTTCCTTGATCTCACCCACCACGATCTGGATAAAGGGGGGCGCAACAGGCTTGAGTTCTTCGACCTCCAACCCTGCCATGGTCAGGGTTTCGGCGAGTTGGGCAGTAGAAATGGCGGGGTTGCAGAAAGTGCGCAACCAGGATTCTGAAAATTGCATGTTGGAAACCGGCGTGTGTGTTGTTCTTGTGGATTACTGGAATTGCGACAGGAAACGGACGTCACCGTCAAAGAACAGGCGCAGGTCATTCACGCCATAACGCAACATCGTCAAGCGATCGGGTCCCATACCAAAGGCAAAGCCGATGAATTTTTCAGGGTCCAGGCCCATATTGCGGATCACATTGGGATGCACTTGGCCGGAGCCTGCGACTTCCAGCCAGCGACCAGCGAGCGGGCCGGTTTGGAACTGGATGTCAATTTCCGCACTGGGCTCGGTGAACGGGAAGAAGCTGGGGCGGAATCGCAGCACCAGATCGTCCGATTCAAAGAAGGTACGGCAAAAATCGGTAAAGACGAACTTCAAGTCTTTGAAACTCACGTTTTCGCCCACCCACAGGCCTTCGCACTGGTGGAACATGGGCGAATGGGTCGCATCGCTGTCCACACGGTAGGTGCGACCTGGAGCGATAACACGGATCTCTGGCATGTCGCCGGAGTAAAGGCCTTCCGCTGACGCGCCAGCGGCCGTGCGGTGGGCTTTGACGTGCTGCACCGCGTAGCGAATTTGCATGGGGCTCGTGTGAGTGCGGAGCAGGTTGGGCGCAGCTTCGGAGCCACCCTCCACATAGAAGGTGTCGTGCATCGAGCGCGCCGGATGGTCTTCGGGCGTGTTGAGCGCGGTAAAGTTGAACCAGTCTGATTCAATTTCGGGGCCTTGGGCTACATCAAATCCCATCGAGCCGAAAATGCCTTCAATCCGCTCCAGCGTCAGGGACACCGGGTGCAAACCGCCCTGCCCGCGCTGACGGCCGGGCAAGGTGACGTCCAAGGCTTCTGCCTGGAGTTGGGCCTGTAATTCAGCATCGGCCAATGCCTGGCGGCGCTCGGTGAGCGCACTCTCAATAGCCTGTTTGGCCAAGTTGATAGCGGCACCGCGGGATTTTTTCTCTTCCACGCTGAGGGCAGCCATGCCCTTCATCAGCTCGGTGATCTTGCCGGACTTTCCCAAAAACAGGGCTTTGGCATTTTCCAGATCAGCGGGCGCGGCAGCTTGCAGGAATGCAGCTTTAGCGGTGTCAACGATGTCGTTCAACTCGGTCATAAATAGGTACTTGACGATTCAGATCAATGAAAAAGGGCTAGTGCTTTTTCAAGCGCTAGCCCTTGTTTCTGGTGCGCGGAGTGCTACTGAATCAATAGCACTCTGCTGCGGACTCAAGCAGCCAGTTTGGCCTTCACTTGTTCCACGATGCCAGCAAAAGCAGCCATGTCATGGATAGCGATATCGGACAGAACCTTACGGTCGATCTCAATATTGGCTTTCTTCAGACCATTGGCAAACTGGCTGTATGTCATGCCACATTGACGGGCTGCTGCGTTGATACGCGCAATCCACAACTGACGGAACACACGTTTCTTGGTACGACGGTCGCGGTAGGCATATTGCCCAGCCTTCATTACCGCTTGTTTAGCGATACGGTAGACATTACCGCGGCGACCGCGGAAACCCTTTGCAAGGGCCAGAACTTTTTTATGGCGGGCGCGAGCCGTTACACCACGTTTGACGCGAGGCATGTGATTACTCCTTGTACGTCGTTAATTAAATACCACGACCAGGCAACATCTGTGCCATGTGACCCATATTGGTCTCATGAACTCCAGTGGAGCCGCGCAAGTGGCGTTTATTTTTAGTGGTCTTCTTGGTCAAGATGTGACGTTTGAAGGCTTGACCGCGTTTCACGGTACCACCTGGACGGACGCGGAAGCGTTTCTTTGCCGCGCTCTTGGTCTTCATTTTGGGCATATTCATGCTCCTTTTCATTTGTGCTCGTGAGGCGTCTGGGAAACTTTCCCAGCCTTGTTGGCCCCGAGCCACTTGTGCGAGGCTATTTCAAACCTCGCTTTGCAAGGCCGCTTTCGCGACCCTGCTCATCACAAACAGGTGACCAGACCTGTCTGCAAAATTCAACCTGCCGCGTCTGCAGCAGGCTTTGGTGAACCACCTGGCTTTTTGCGGCCGGGCGCAATCATCATGATCATTTGGCGGCCTTCGAGCTTCGGAAACTGCTCAACGAGGATGGTGTCACCCAACTCATCGCGCATCCGCTGCAACATCGCCAAACCGATTTCCTGGTGGGTGATTTCACGACCACGGAAACGCAAAGTGATCTTGCACTTGTCGCCGTCCGCCAAGAAACGCTTGATGTTACGCATCTTGATGTTGTAGTCGCCGTCATCCGTACCCGGGCGGAACTTGATTTCCTTGATCTCAATGACCGTCTGCTTGGCTTTCGCTTCCGCCGCCTTCTTTTGCTCTTGGTACTTGAACTTGCCGTAGTCCATCAACCGGCACACAGGCGGGTTGGCAGTAGCAGCAATTTCAACCAAGTCAACGTCGAGGTCGCCCGCCATGCGGAGCGCCTCCATCAGGCTGACGACACCCAAAGGCTCGTTCTCAGGCCCGGAGAGGCGAACCTCGGGGGCCATGATTTCACGGTTCAAACGGTGTTTACGTTCTTCGCGCTGGCGGCGGTCACGAAATTCAGTAGCGATGGCTCAATCCTTCACAATATCTGCTACAAAAACTGTAGCGGTTGCCACACAACGCGCGCCAACAAACCATTCAATCCTTGGAAGCATCTTCAGGAAGTTTTGTTGGCAATGTCCGAGGTAATACGCTCAATGAACGACTCCAGAGGCATTGCACCGAGGTCTTGACCACCCCGGGCACGCACTGCGACAGCGCCTGCTGCCATCTCTTTGTCACCAATGACAATCAAATAGGGCAGCTTCTGCATCGAATGCTCCCGTATTTTATAGGTTATTTTCTCGTTGCGCAGATCTAAATGGACCCTAAGCCCTTGATCTTGCAGCGTTTTAGCGACGTTCCGGGCATATTCAGCCTGTGCGTCGGTGATATTGAGCACGGCAATTTGCACTGGCGCCAACCAAGCCGGCAAGGCCCCAGCACTTTCTTCGATCAGAATTCCGATGAAGCGCTCCAGGCTTCCGACGATGGCCCGGTGCAGCATCACGGGGCGATGGCGGCTGCCGTCCTCCCCGACAAACTCGGCATCCAAGCGCTCCGGAAGGTTGGGATCCACCTGGATGGTGCCGCATTGCCACGGTCGGCCCAGCGCGTCTTTCAGCGTGTACTCAATTTTGGGGCCGTAAAAAGCGCCCTCACCCGGCAAATATTCAAAGTCGCAGCCGGAGGCGCGCAAGCCCTCCGCCAAAGCATTTTCCGCACGATCCCAGCTTTCCTCAGTTCCGATACGCTTTTCGGGGCGAGTCGACAACTTGTAAATGATGTTGGTGAAACCGAAGTCTTTGTAGACCTTCTGCAGCAGCGTAGTGAAGGTTTTCACCTCCTCCTGGATCTGGGCTTCTGTGCAAAAAATATGTCCATCGTCTTGAGTGAATGCGCGGACACGCATGATCCCGTGCAAGCCGCCTGAGGGCTCGTTGCGGTGGCACTGGCCGAATTCACCAAAGCGCAGTGGCAAATCGCGGTAGCTCTTGATGCCCTGCTTGTAGATCAGGATGTGGCCCGGGCAGTTCATGGGCTTCAGCGCGTAGTCGCGCTTTTCACTCTCTGTCGTGAACATGTTTTCGCGATACTTGTCCCAGTGGCCTGTTTTCTCCCACAAGCTTTTGTCGATGATCTGCGGCCCCTTGACCTCCTGGTAGCCATTGTCCTGGTACACCTTGCGCATGTACTGCTCAACACCTTGCCAGAGCGTCCAGCCCTTGGGATGCCAAAAAACCGTACCGGGCGAGTGTTCGTCAATATGGAACAAATCGAGCTCGCGACCGAGCTTGCGGTGATCGCGCTTCTCGGCCTCTTCCAGCATGGTCAAGTACTGCTGCAACTCGTCTTTGGTGGCCCACGCAGTGCCGTAAATCCGCTGCAACATTTCATTTTTGTGGTCACCGCGCCAGTAGGCGCCTGCCACCTTCATCAGTTTGAAGTGCTTGAGCTTGCCGGTGCTGGGCACGTGGGGGCCACGGCACAAGTCTTCAAACTTGCCTTCGCGGTAAAGCGAGACATCTTCATTTGCCGGAATACTGGCGATGATCTCCGCCTTGTACTGCTCACCCAAGCTCTTGAAGTACTCCACCGCCTCGTCACGCGGCAATACGCGGCGAACTACCTGCTCATCTTTGCTCGCCAGCTCAGTCATCTTCTTTTCGATGGCCACCAAGTCTTCGGGAGTGAAGGGTCGCTTGTACGAGAAGTCGTAAAAGAATCCATGCTCAATTACAGGACCGATCGTCACTTGCGCATCAGGAAACAACTCCTTGACGGCATAAGCCAACAAGTGGGCCGTGGAATGTCGAATGACCTCCAGCCCATCTGCATCTTTGGCGGTGATGATGGACAACGCACTGTCCGCTGACATCTGAAAGCTCGTGTCGACCACCTTGCCGTCCACTTTGCCCGCCAGCGCAGCCTTGGCCAATCCAGTACCAATGGAGGCCGCGACCTCAGCGACAGTTACCGGGCCGGGGAATTCACGTTTGGAGCCGTCAGGAAGTGTGATGTTGATCATGGTGGTGTCTAAAAAGAGGATTCAGAAAAACAAAAAGCGCGGAACGGTCCGCGCTTTACTATGAATTTGGTAGCTGATTGCGCACAAGACGCGCGGACTACGGCCTTATTGCACAGTGAATGTTGCCGGAGTAGTTCGCGGTGTCATAACCAAACTGCCTTTCTCGCTCTTATACAAAGTTGAGTTTCTATTTTACCCAATAAAAAAGGCCGGGCGCCTTGTGAGCCGCCCGGCCTTCGCTCCACAGCGGGTTGCTTAGTGGAATTGCTCTTCTTCAGTGGAGCCAGTCAGTGCCTTGACGGAGGAGGAACCGCCCTGGATCACGGTGGTGACATCGTCAAAGTAGCCAACACCCACTTCTTGCTGGTGAGACACAAAGGTGTAACCCTTTTCACGTGCGGCGAATTCAGGCTCTTGCACCATTTCGGTGTAGTGCTTCATGCCTTCGCCCTGGGCGTATGCATGGGCGAACTGGAAGGTGTTGAACCAGTTGATGTGAATGCCGGCCAAGGTGATGAACTGGTACTTGTAACCCAGTGCGGACAGGTCTTCCTGGAAGGACGCGATCTGGCTGTCGCTGAGGTTCTTCTTCCAGTTGAAAGAAGGCGAGCAGTTGTAAGACAGCAACTTGCCGGGGCATGCCGCGTGAACCGCTTGGGCAAATTCACGCGCAAAGCCGATGTCAGGCACGCCGGTTTCGCACCACACGAGGTCTGCATACGGTGCGTAGGCGACGCCACGGCTGATGGACTGTTCCAAGCCGTTTTTGACACGGTAGAAACCTTCTTGCGTACGCTCACCGGTGATGAACGGCTTGTCGTTTTCGTCGTAATCGCTGGTAATCAGGTTGGCTGCTTCAGCGTCTGTACGCGCCAGAATGATGGTGGGCACGCCCATGGTGTCTGCTGCAAAACGCGCTGCGATTAGCTTCTCGATCGCTTCGCGGGTAGGCACCAGAACCTTGCCACCCATGTGACCGCACTTCTTCACAGCTGCCAATTGATCTTCGAAGTGCACACCGGCTGCACCCGATGCAATCATGTTCTTCATCAGCTCAAAAGCGTTCAACACGCCGCCAAAACCTGCTTCAGCGTCTGCCACGATCGGCAAGAAGAAATCGATGAACTCTTTGTCGCCGGGGTTGATACCGCGACCCCATTGAATTTCGTCAGCGCGCTTGAAGGTGTTGTTGATGCGACGCACCATGGTCGGCACCGAATCGTAGGCGTACAAGGACTGGTCGGGGTACATCGTCTCGGATGTGTTGCCGTCAGCAGCCACTTGCCATCCAGACAGGTACACGGCTTCCAAGCCAGCCTTAGCTTGCTGCATGGCTTGGCCTGCAGAGATGGCACCAAACGCGTTCACGTAGCCCTTCTTGGCGCCACCGTTGACTTTTTCCCACAATTTTTCGGCACCGCGCTGAGCCAAGGTGTATTCAGGCTGCACGCTGCCACGCAAGCGAACCACGTCTGCAGCGGAGTAACCGCGCTTCACACCCTTCCAGCGGGGATTGGTCGCCCAGTCTTTTTCCAGGGCTGCGATTTGCTGTTCGCGGCTCAATTGTTCTTTGATGGATTGCGGCATGTGAACACTCCTAGGTTGATTGAATGATTCGGCAGCCATGACGCTGTCGATGACTGAATTTTAAGTCTTATATAAGACAGAAGTCCAATCTTATGTCTTATATAAGACATAAATTTTCTCATTAAAAATCAATAACTTAGCAGATGCGTACTGCAATATGAAATGACTTCATACGATCCGAAAATCAAACACGTCGAATCAAGCAGGAGATTTCCACATTGCGACATCGGAATGTAAGTTGCAAAAAATCGAAGAACACCACACGCCGCTAATACGCATCCGCGTAGCGATTTAATTCCCAATCACTGACAGCTTGATGAAACTCGCTCCACTCCTGTCGCTTGACAGCAAGAAACTGCTCTACGAACTCACGGCCCAATGCCTCAGCCAACACGGTGTCATTCGCCAAGCAGTCAAGTGCATCAATCAAGGTGCGCGGTAGCGCTGGCGGTAAAGCGGCACCGCTGGCCGCCACCGCATAAAGATCCATATCGCAAGGCTCCGGAGGGACTAAAGCCTTGTCGATACCGTCTAGCCCTGCCAATAAAGTGGCAGCTATCGCTGCATACACGTTGCAAGACGGGTCAGGCAGCCGCCATTCCAGGCGCCCCGCCACTGTGCGCACCAGACAGGTCCGGTTGTTGTTGCCATACGATTTCCACACAGGCGACCAGGTCGTCCCAGATGCACTGGCACTACTCGCCAAACGCTTGTAACTGTTGACGGTGGGTGCGCAAATCGCCGCAAGCGCATCCGCATGCGCCAGCAAACCAGCTGCAAACTGGTGCCCCAAAGGGCTCAGTCCCAGAGCGTCCTGCTCACTACTGAACACCGCCTCCCCCTGCGCATTGGTGATGCTGACATGAAAATGCAATCCACTACCGGGTGCATGGGCCAGGGGCTTTGGCATGCCGCTAAACACCATTCCATGCCGTTCGGCCACCGCATGGGCCGCGATCTTGAACAGCATGAATCGATCTGCAGCGGCGAGTGCGTCGTCAAATCGGTAGTTCACCTCGTATTGCCCTGTCGCATCTTCATGGTCGATTTGCTGGAGATCAAAACCCAAACTCACCAACGTCTGGCGCATGTCATCCAAATAGGCGACGTTGCGGTGTATCGACTTCAGGTCGTAAGACGGTTTGGACAGATGATCGCCGTCGTCGGCAATCACCCAACGGCCATTTCGCTTATGAAGCAAAAAGAACTCAGGCTCTATGCCAACCCACATCGTCCAGCCGCGCGAGCTCAGCCGCTCAAGGGCTTTCAGGAGCAACTGCCGCGAGCAGGTTTCCAATGGAAGGCCGCCGGCATAGCCATCACAGACAGCGTGCGCCACTCCGGGCATGAAAGGCAAAGGGCGTATGGTGTCCAGAACGATGCGCCCGTAGTACTCGCTGCGCGGACCGAACCTAGGCAAACCCGTACCCCAGATGCTAGGCCCAGCGAACCCAGCACCGACCTCTACCCACTCCTTCAAGTTCGCCACAGGGACTAACTTGCCCTTGGCGACCCCGTGGATATCGGTGAACTGAGGCAAGAGCGAATGAATGCCTTGCGCGCGCAAGGCCTCAATCAGCGCCGGGTAGTCATGCATAAAAACCCCTAGGGCGCCCACCAATCCGGCGGCGCTCGCTACAAAAACAATAGCAAATCAGACTTCTCTAGACGGTGGGCGACTGCAGCGCGCCCGTCACAGCCCTCGAGGCTGCAGCAATCTCACGCTCACGCTTGCGCGTCTGGCGGGCGACCCAGATGCTGTAACCCACAATCACGGTGGTTACCGTGACGATCAGCAAAGTGGCGGCTGCATAGATCGTCGGGTTGATACCGCGGCGGGCATAACCGAAGATGACCTGGGGCAAGGTATTCACCCCCGGACCTGACAGAAACTCTGAGATCACCACATCGTCAAACGACAAAGTAAAACTCAGCAAAAAGGCCGCCAAAATGCCTTGGGCGATGTTGGGGAGTGTGACCAGAAAGAAGACCTCATGGGGTCGTGCGCCTAGGTCCATGGCGGCCTCTTCCAGCGACCGGTTTACCTCCAGCAGGCGGGACTGAATCACCACCATGCCATAGGCCATTCCCAACAAGGTGTGACCCAAAATAATGGTGAACATGCCGCGCTCAGGCCACCCGAACAGGTTCTGGGCACCGACCATCAACAACAAGAGTGACAAACCGATCACTACCTCAGGCATCACCAGAGGTGCGTTGACCATGCCAGAGAAGGCGGTACGGCCGAGAAAACGGCGGTACCGCACCAATACAAATGCGGCAAAAGTGCCCAATACAGCAGACAGCACGCCGGTGACCAGTGCCACTTGTATGGACAACCAAAACCCTTCCACAATTTTGGTATCCCGCGTCAGGGCTTCGTACCAGCGAAGGGAAAATCCAGTGAAATTGGCATCCTGACGGGTGCTGTTGAACGAGAACACCACCATAAACAACAGCGGCATGTAGAGGAACAAATACACCAAAGCTAACCAGGCCTTGCCGAAATGTTGTTCTATCCAGGCTTTCATGGCGATCCTTAATGCTTGGGCTCAGCGGCTTCGCCGGTGTAGCGGTAGTACAGGGCCAAAGGCACCACAATCAGGCCAATCATGACCACGGCCAAGGCGCTGGCGCGGGGCCAGTTGTTGCTGGTGAACATTTCATCCCAGACCACCCGGCCAATCATGATGTTTTCCGGCCCACCCAAGAGCGAGGGAATCACAAACTCACCAACCGAAGGGATGAACACCAACATGAAGCCGGCCACGATGCCCGCTTTGGACAATGGGACCGTCACCAACCAAAAAGCCTTGAACGGAGAGGTTCCCAAATCGTAGGCCGCCTCCAGAAGACGAAAATCCATCTTCACCAAGTTGGCGTAAAGCGGCAAGATCATGAAGGGCAGGTAAACATAGGTCATGCCGACCAACATCGACACATTGGTGTAGAGCAACTGCACCGGCTCCGAAGTCAGCCCCACCGCCATGAGCACTTGGTTGATGACCCCCTGATCCGCCAGGATCCCTTTCCAGGCATAGACCCGCAACAAAAAAGAAGTCCAAAACGGCAACATCACCATCATTAACAGCGCGGGCCGCACACTGGGCTTGGCGCGGGCGATGAAATACGCAAACGGGTAGCCAATCAACAGACACAGCACCGCCGTGCACAGCGCATACCAAATGGAGCGCAGATAGGCTTCAATATAGAGCGTCTGGAATAGCGCCCCATCCTCGCCGGTGCGGAAGATGGACCAGTAATTCTCGTACTTCAACTTCAACAGACCCGTTCCCGAATCCCAGATCGGCTTGAACGGGTTGATGTCATTGCCCATGTCTACAAAACTGATGTAGACCAGAATCAGAAAAGGCAACAAAAAGAAAATCAGCAGCCAACTGAATGGCACGCCGATCACAAATCGGCGACCGGGGGAAGGCAAAGAGTTCGTGGACATAAGCGACCTCAATCCCGCAACACAATGCCGGAACGATCACCCCACCAGAAAAACACATCGTCTTCCCAGGTGATATCGCTCAGGTCTTGGCGCGACGTGTTGGCCTCGGTGATCTTGACCCGGGTACCGTCGGTAGCGACCACGATAAAGGTGTTGTACGAGCCGAAGTAGGCGATCTCTTTCACCTTTCCGGTGAACACATTCACATGGACAGACGGTCGCGCCTTGCTGATCTCGATTTTTTCAGGCCGCACAGCGATGCCCACCGGCATATTCAGCGTGCCGCTCACCCCATGGCCGACTTGTATCTCGCCGATCCCGGTCACTGCGGCACAGCGGTCAACTTCGTCCACGCTGAGTCGGCCTTCAAACACATTCACATTGCCAATAAAACCCGCCACAAAGCGGTTGGCCGGATGTTCATAGACCTCTTCAGGGCTCCCCACTTGCAGCACACGGCCTTTGCTCATCACGGCAATCCGGCTTGCCATGGTCATGGCCTCCTCCTGGTCATGGGTCACCATGACACAGGTAACACCCACTTTTTCAATGATGTTGACCAACTCGAATTGGGTTTGCTCCCGCAGCTTTTTGTCGAGCGCGCCCAAGGGTTCATCCAACAACAACAGTTTGGGCCGCTTGGCCAAACTACGCGCCAAGGCCACCCGCTGCTGCTGCCCGCCGGAAAGCTGGTGGGGCTTGCGCTTGGCATAGGCGCCCAGCTGAACCAAATCCAGCATCTCGCCCACACGCTGCTTGATCTCCTCTTTGGGCAGGCCTTCCCGCTTCAGGCCGAAAGCGACGTTCTCCCAGATATCCAGATGGGGAAACAGCGCGTAGCTCTGGAACATCATATTGATCGGCCGGTCATAGGGCGCCAACTTGGCCACATCTTGCCCACCAAGCAAGATGCGTCCCGAGGTAGGCGACTCAAAACCCGCCAACATGCGCAGCAAGGTCGATTTGCCACAGCCCGAGCTTCCCAGCAGGGCGAAGATTTCACCTTGGGCGATGGACAGCGAGACTTCGTCGACAGCAACAGCTTCGTCAAAGCGCTTTACCAGTTTTTCGGTGACAAGATATCCCACTTTGTCGGGTTGCACTGCCATGTGATTGACCTTTGATGATGTCTCTAGATGCAAAAAGGGCTGTTCATACCGGGAGTACAAACAGCCCTGAGATACGTCGAATACGGGGCTTACTTACCTTTTTTGAACGCGTTGTAAGCGTTCGCCATCGATTCACGCGCTTCGTTGCTGAAGCTGCTGGGTGGAATCATTTTGGAGAAGTATTCTGCCTCGACAAAAATGCTCTTGTTGGCGGTCATCTCTGGCTTGATTTTCTCCACAGAAGCCTTGTTGCCGGTGTTGTAGTTCATCTCATTGGTCATGGATGCACCGCTCTCAGCACGGAGATAGAAGTCAATGAATGCATGGGCATTGTTGGGGTGCTTGGCATCCTTGGTCAGCCCCATCGCATCAATAAAAATCAGAGCGCCTGTGCTGGGCAACAATGCCTCGATCACGTCTTTGGAACCGTTGTCCTTGGCACGGACTGCTGCAATATTGATATCGCCAGCCCAACCGATGGCTGCACAAGCCTTGCCGCCCGCTAGATCGTCGATCATGGTGGAGCTGAACAAACGCACGTCTTTACGGACTTTCGCCAACATGGCGCCTGCTTCCTTGTAGTCATCGGCGCTGTTGGAATACGCGTCTTTGCCGATGTAATGCAAGGCGACCGGCAGAATTTCAGTGGGCGAATCGAGGTACGCAATACCGCACGATTTCAACTTGGCGGTGTACTTGGGGTTGAACACCAGATCCCACGCGTTGTCGGGCATGGGCATGCCTCCCAAGGCTTTTTCCACTTTGGTCTTGTTAATACCCACAGTGGTAAAGCTCCAAGCCCAAGGTACGAGATGCTTGTTATCCGGATCTGCCTTGGTCATGGTGGCCATCAGGGCCGGATCCAGATTGGCCAAGTTTTTGATTTTTGATTTATCCAGGGGCTGCAACAAGCCGCCTTCAATTTGTGGCTTGGCGAAAACTGTGCCTGGCACCACCAAGTCGTATCCGGTGTTGCCTGCCACCAGTTTGGCATGCAGCGCTTCGTTGGTCTCAAACGTGTCGTAGTTGACCTTGATGCCGGTTTCTTTCTCGAAGGCGGCCACCATGCCTTCAGGAATGTAGTCGGGCCAGTTGTAAATATTCAGTACCTTTTCCTCGGTATTCACCGCCTCGGCCGGAGCACTTGCCACAGGCGCGGGTGTTGCGGCAGCCGCGGGTGCTTCCTCTTTTTTGCCACATGCGGCCAAAACCAGCGCAGACAGCGCAAACGTGCAAAGGTACTTATTCATGGTGAGCTGATTCCCGTAGAAATGAAGGTGTTGAACTACGAACGACTAGCCTGACTCAAGCAATATTCAGACCAAAAAAGATTATAGAAGTGCTATGCCAGCCCTTTGGCCCTCAGCTCCGCGTGGGTAAGGTCCAATGCCAAATAAATCAAGCGCATCATTTCATCAATGTCAGCGCGGGACATGGTCAGCGGCGGGGCAATGATCATCCGATCCCCGACTGCGCGCATCACCAATCCACTGCGGAAGCAGTGGGCCCGGCACACCATGCCCACCGCATCTTGCTCAGCAAAGCGGGTACCCGCGCGCTTGTCTTTGATCAGCACCATGCCGGCAACGAATCCGCAGGTTTCAGCAGCGGTGACCAAGGGATGCTCGTTCAGCTCTGCAAAACGCTGCGCAAAGTAAGCCCCGATATCGCCATGCACCCTTTGTGGGAGCTGCTCACGCTCCATCAGGGCGACGTTGGCCAGCCCAACTGCGCAAGCCACGGGGTGGCCGCTGTAGGTGTAGCCATGGTTGAACTCACCACCTTGTTCAATCAGAACCTTAGCGACACGGTTGCCCACCATCACGCCGCCCAGGGGGATGTACCCGCTGGTGATAGCTTTGGCAAAAGTCACCAAGTCGGGCTTGTAGCCGAATTTCTCGTACCCGAACCAGTGCCCCAAACGGCCGAACGCACAAATCACCTCGTCACTGATCAGCAAGATGCCGTATTTGTCCACAATCCGCTGGATCTCGGGCCAATAGCTGTCCGGCGGAATAATCACGCCGCCCGCGCCCTGCACCGGTTCTGCAATAAAAGCTGCGACCTTGTCGGGACCCACGGACAGAATTTTTTCCTCCAGCCACCCCGCTGCGCGCACCCCGAACTCCTCGACCGACTCGCCAGGCAATCCGTTCTCGAAGAAATAAGGCTGCCCGATGTGGGTGATGTTGGGGATCGGCAAGTCACCCTGCGCGTGCATGCCACTCATGCCCCCCAAAGAGGCGCCCGCCATCGTGCTGCCGTGGTAGGCATTGAGGCGGCTGATGATGACCTTGCGCTGGGGCTGCCCCAACAAATCCCAATAGCGACGCACCATGCGCACATTCGAATCATTGCTTTCACTGCCGCTTGACGAGTAAAAGACATGCTGAAAACTGCGGTCGCCCACATCCGGCGCCAAGGATGCCAATTTGGCGGCCAATTGCACGGCAGGCACATTGGTCGTCTGGAAAAAACTGTTGTAGTAAGGCAGCGTCATCATTTGCTGATGGGCTGCGTCTGCCAGCTCGCGGCGCCCGTATCCGGCATTCACGCACCACAAACCACTCATGCCGTCCAAGATGCGGTGGCCTTCGGAGTCCCACACATAAATCCCATCCGCATGGCTGATGATCCGGGCACCGCGGCCCTGCAGGTCCTTAAAGTCGGTAAACGGGTGCAAAAAGTGCGCGCTGTCGAGCGCCTGAATATGTGCGGTATCGATGGATGCGTTCATGGCAATTCAAATCAGAAGTGGGCAAAGGCGTTACACATGGAGCAACAAGTGCTCGCGCTCCCACGGCGAAATCACCTTCATGAACTCGTCAAACTCCAGCTCCTTGATTTCTGAGTAAACGGTGACAAACTCCTTGCCCAAGACCTCATGCAAATCGGTTTCTTTGCGCAGCCAATCCAGCGCCTCCCCGAGGCTCCGTGGCAAGGCATACGGGGACAAATAGGCATCCCCCCGCATCTCCGGCTTGGGTTTGATTTTGTTTTTCAGGCCGAGGTAGCCACAGGCCAAGGTCATCGCCATCGCCACATAGGGGTTGGCATCGGCGCCGATCACCCGGTTTTCCACCCGGCGGGCTGCCGGCGAGGAAATGGGCGAACGGATGCCGACTGTGCGGTTGTCATAGCCCCATTCGATATTGATAGGTGCCGCCGTGTTGCGAGACAGGCGCCGATAGCTATTCACATACGGTGCCACCAACACCATGGCCGCCGGAATGTAGCGCTGCAAGCCGCCGATGTAGTGCATGAAGGCTTCGGACGGCGTGCCATCTTCGTTGCTGAACACGTTCTTGCCCGACTCCACATCCACCAAGCTTTGGTGCACATGCATGGCACTGCCGGGTTCGCCTGCAATCGGCTTGGCCATAAAGGTCGCGTACATGTCATGGCGCAGTGCGGCTTCGCGCACGGTGCGCTTGAAGAAAAACACCTCATCCGCCAAACCCAGCGGCTTGTTGTGGAAGAAGTTGATCTCCATCTGCCCTGCCCCGACCTCGTGGATCAGCGTGTCCACGTTGAGCTCCATCTTGTCGGAGTAGTCGTAGATTTCTTCAAACAAGGGGTCAAATTCGTTCACCGCGTCGATGCTGTAGGCCTGGCGGGAGGTCTCTGCCCGCCCGCTGCGGCCCACCGGTGCACGCAACAGGGTGTTGGGGTCGGTGTTACGGGCGGTGAGGTAAAACTCCAACTCGGGCGCCACAATCGGCTGAAGCCCCTCTGCGGCGTACAGATCCAAGACCCGGCGCAACACGCTGCGCGGCGCAAAAGGCACCAGCTTGCCCTCGTGGTCAAAGCAGTCGTGAATGACCTGCGCAGTGGGATCGGTAGCCCACGGAACAATACGCACCGAAGATGGATCGGGCCTCAGCTGCATGTCTTTGTCGGTGGGGTCAATGACGTCGTAGTACGGGCCGCTTTCAGGGAACTCCCCCGTCACCCCCATGGCCACAATCGCTTGTGGAAGCCGCATGCCGCGGTCTTCGGTGAACTTGGCGCGTGGCAGAATTTTTCCACGAGCGACTCCGGTCAAGTCGGGCACCAAACACTCCACCTCCGTGACCCGGCGCTCATTGAGCCATTGCTCCAGATCGTTGAAATTCATGTTTTTGTTTTCCGTCATGTTGTATCTCCTTGGGGTGCTGCACCGCCATCATGCCTGCAGTGCGGCGCTGTAGATCAAATCATTCTGGTGCAAAATTGGTTGCAAACCGGAGCCATTTAAAAGGCCTCCATGGTGCCACTTTAACCCTCTTGCATCCCCATGCTGTCAGAACTCATCCTCAGTGAAATGCACCAGCTAAGCAGCAAAGGGCAGATGCCGCTGCACCGCCAACTGTATGAAGCCCTGCGACGGGCAGTGCTGCAAGGCAAGCTCCATGCCGGAGACAAGCTCCCCTCCAGCCGCGAACTCACCCAGGATCTGAACCTGTCGCGCAACACAGTGGTGGCCGCCATCAACCAGCTGGTCACCGAGGGCTACCTCGTCAGCCGGGTGGGCAGTGGCACCTATGTCAACGAGCAATCACGCCCGGTGACGCGCCTCCAGCCAGCGCGGGAAGACAAGGGGTCCGGGCTGTCGAGCCGGGGAATTGCTGTGTCCACCCAATTCACCTCCGCCCAACTCGAAGTGCAGCCGTTTACCCCGGGTGTGGCCGACTTCAGCGCTTTTCCGGTGGCTCTTTGGCAACGCCTGCAAAACAAGCACTGGCGCATGACCTACCCCGAGATGCTGGACTACTCGTACGGCGGTGGCCACACACCTTTGAGGCGTGCAGTGGCTGACTACCTCCGGGTATCACGTAGTGTGCCGGTCGATATGGATCAGGTGTTGATCACCAATGGAACCCAACAGTCCCTCGATTTGTGCGCCCACATGCTCGCGGACCACGGGCAATGCGTGTGGATGGAAGATCCCGCCTATTGGGGCGCCGTCAAGGCATTCACGGCCGCCGGCTTACAGCTTCACCCTGTTTCAGTAGACCCCCACGGGATGGCGCCCGGCCCTCTGGACGACCAGCACCCGCCCCGGCTGATCTACACCACGCCATCACACCAGTACCCAACCGGTGCCGTCATGTCGCTCGCCCGGCGGCAACAGCTGCTGGCTTTGGGCCGGCAACACAACGCCTGGATCCTGGAGGACGACTACGACAGCGAGTTCCGTTTCAGCGGCCCTCCCCTCTCGTCCCTGGCCGGGCTCGATCACAGTGGCCGTGTGATTTACCTCGGGTCTTTTTCCAAAGTGCTCTACCCGGGCCTCAAGCTGGGGTACCTGGTCGTCCCTAAAACGGTGGCAGCAGCTTTCAAGCAAGCCCACTACGACCTCAACCGGCCGGGGCAACTCCCCCTGCAAGCAGCACTCGCAGAATTCATAGAGTTGGGCCATTTTGCGGCGGCCTTGCGCAAGGCGCGGCAAAGTTATGCCCAGCGCCGGAAGTGCCTGCTGGACGCGCTTCAGCCCATATTGGGACCGAACGCCAGCATCAGTGGCGCTGAGCAGGGCTTGCACTTGTGCCTGCAACTTCCCACGATGTTGGACGACGAAGCGCTGGCCCGCCGGATCGGACAAGCCGGCATGGTGGTTCGCCCCCTGTCCGCCTACTGCCTTGCACGGCGCGACGCCAAAGGCCTTGTGATCGGCTACGGATACGCCACCTTGCAGGACATTGCGCACTGGGGCCCGCAGCTCGCCCGATTGGTTGCTGGCGCGCTCAAAGATCTTTGAGCTGGTGATACGCCATGCCCAGCACCAAACTGGGTGTCCGCAACCAGCGCCCGCCCGGAAAGCTGCGATGCTGGATGCGCGCAAACACATCAAACCGCTCGGCCTGACCGGCAATGGCTTGCGCGACCAAACGCCCCGCCAAGCCGGTTAAGGCCACCCCGTGCCCACTGAAGCCCTGCAGGTAATACACATTGCCATCAATGCGGCCGAAGTCAGGTGCACGGTTCATGCTGATATCGACAAAGCCGCCCCAGACATACTCCAGGCGCGCCTTGGCCAGTTGCGGGAACACCCGGGCCATTCGCTGCTGCATCGTAGCCGCCAGATTGCGCGGCGTGGCCGTGGAGTAGCTCACCCCGCCCCCGAACAAGAGCCGGTGATCTGCACTCCGGCGGAAATAGTCCACCGCAAAATTGTTGTCGCACACCGCCGCGTTTGCGGGCAGCAAGCTGCTGGCTAGTGTCTCAGGCAGTGGCTCGGTGCCCACCATGTAAGTGCCCACCGGCATGATGCGGCTGCGAATCTCCGGCGCCACCAGGGGGCCGAACTCCGGCAGAGTGCAATTGCCCGCAAGGACTGCAAAATCGGCTTGCACCTCACCGGTGGCTGTTTTGGCCGTCACCCTCGCTCCCCGCTCCAGCGCGGTCACCGGTGAAGACTCAAACACCTGCACCCCTGCCGCTAATGCTGCACGCATGAGACCCAGGCCGTACTTCAAGGGATGCAAATGTCCCGAGATGGGCTCCCACGTCGCGGCAACATAGCGCTCGCTCTGAATCTGCTGCTGCAGGGCAGCCCCCTCCAGCCAGCGGGTGCTGAACCCGTAGTCACGTTCCAGTGCCTCGGCATCGGCTTGCAGCGCACGCGCTTTGCGGGGGCGGTCGGCCACCGTCAGGTAACCGGTGGCCAGATCACAGGCAATCTGGTGCGCTTCCACTCGTTGCTTGAGCAGGGCCACGGCTTCCAAAGACATGTCCCACACGCTCCGGGCGAGCGCCTTGCCACCTTGCTGCTCCAGCGGTTCCTGCCCACTGGCCACGCCCACGATAAATTGCCCGCCGTTGCGCCCCGACGCTCCGCTGACCACCCGATCCGCCTCCAGTAGCACGACCGAATAGCCCGCTGCGCGCAAATCCAGCGCACAACACAAACCGGCAAAGCCTCCACCCACCACCACCACATCCGCCCGGTGCGCGCCCTGCAGCACCGCAGAGGCCGGGGGACGGGTCACACTCGCCTCGTAATAGCTATTGCGATGGAGCTGGGTGTCGGACTTCAACAGGGACATGGTTGCTGCGCCTTACTTGGCCAACTTGGCGACCTGCCCGCTCAGGTAAGTCCAGACAAATGTTGCCGCGGCATTGCTGGTGAGTTCTGCATGGTCATACGCAGGGGCAACCTCGACACAGTCCATCCCGATGAAAGACAGCGGCGCCAACTCCTCCAACAAGGTCAGCACCTGCGAACTGCTCATGCCACCGGGCTCGGGGGTTCCGGTGCCGGGGGCAAATGCGGGATCTAGGCAATCGATATCCAGCGTCAAATACACCGGCGTGTCGCCGATTCGCTCACGAATGGCCGCGACCACACCTGCCAGCCCATCGCCATCGCACCCGCGCAGATCGCGGGCAGTAAAGATCATCCCGCCCTGGTCCTGCACATATTCCCGGGCGGCACGGGTACCACTGGATCGCAGTCCGATCTGAATGGTTTTTTCAGGCTGGACCAGTCCTTCTTGCAGCGCTTCGTAGGTCCAGGTGCCATGGCCTGAAGGTTCACCGAAATGGTCCTCCCAAGTGTCGCAGTGCGCATCAAAATGGATCAGCGCCACCGCACCATGGCGGCGCTTGATCGCGCGCAACAGAGGCAGGGTGACGGAATGGTCGCCCCCGAGAAATACGCAGTGATGTTGGGCCAAGAGCGCGTCTGCTTGCGCCTCAATCGCAGCCCGAACATGCACCAAGGGCGATGCATTCGGCAAAGCAAACTCGCCCGCGTCACCCAGGACATCGATAGGGCTCACCCCAAAGAACGGATGCAGCCCATCACACAACATCAACGATGCGCGCCGGATCTCCTGGGGGCCGAATCGTGCGCCCGGGCGGTTGGTCACCGCGCCGTCAAACGGGATGCCCGCCAGGGCAAACGGCTGGTGCTGAAGCGGCTCGCAAGCCAAAAAACGATTGCTGTTGCTCGCGTAAGCGAAGGTACCTGCACCCATGAGGAATCCTTTGGTCAACAAGTGGATGGATTGGAATGGGTGTGACCTTACCTGAGCGATATCGCGTGCATGGAGCCACTTGGCGCCAGTGACTTGGTGTAGGCTCATCGGGTCCTTGTCAGCCCGTTTCACAGTGCATCCCATGAACACCACGCCCCGGCTCCTTTCCTACGCTTTTCTGGCCTCCAGCATGGCACTCGTCGGCAGTTATGTCGCACTCTCCAAGCCGCTGGTGATGGTGCTCCCGGTGTTTTTGCTGGCGTGGTTGCGCTTTGGTATCGGCGGCTTGGCCACCATCCATTGGCTCAAGCGCCCGGCAGACGAAATGCCGATGAGCCCCGCCACCCGCAAGTTTTTGTTCTTGGAGTCTTTCTTCGGGAACTTTCTGTTTTCGATCTGCATGCTGTACGGCGTCAGCATGACCACCGCGGTGTCTGCCGGCGTCATCATGGCTGCCATTCCGGCCGTCGTGGCGCTGATGAGCTGGGTGTTTCTCAAGGAAAAAATCAGCGGCCGGACTTGGCTGGCTGTCGCCTGCAGTGCTTTGGGTATCGGCTTGCTCGCACTATCAAAAAGTGAGCACTCTGCGCACGGACCATCTGGGCCAAGCGGCGATTTGACCCAGAACAACCATCTTTTGGGCAACGCTCTGGTGTTTGCCGCCGTGCTCTGCGAAGCGGCTTATGCGGTGATTGCCAAAAAGCTCACCGGGGCCCTGACTCCGCGCCGCATCACCGCACTCATTAATTTGTGGGGCTTTGCGTTGATGACACCTCTGGGCGCGTACGTTGCGTGGTCGTTTGACTTCGGCGCGGTGACGACAGGCTCCTGGTTGCTGCTGCTGTTTTACTCTTTGGCTGCCAGTGTCTGGACCGTGTGGCTGTGGATGAGCGGCCTGAAAAACGTGCCCGCTTCGCGCGCCGGGGTGTTCACCGTGATGCTGCCGATATCGGCAGCTGTAGTGGGCGTTTTGGTTCTGGGCGAACCCCTGGGCGGCCTTCAGATGGTGGCGTTCGGCATCGCTCTGTTGAGCGTTGTGCTGGCGACGCTGCCGGGGCGCGGCAGCGCACCCTCACACTAAGGGTCGGGGTGCGATCACTATGCCGTCCCGGTCGGCATACAACCAGTCACCCGGGCGCACCCATACGCCCTGCACCCGCACCGGGATCTGCACCACACCCTGTTGACGTTTTTCGGTAGGCAACGGCATGGGCGCCAGAGCCCGAATGCCCAAGGGCTGCTGCTCGAGCTCTGCAAGGTCCCGAACACATCCGTTCACCACCATCCCGGCCCACCCATTGCGGGCCGCCGCTGCAGCCAGGTTGCCCCCGACCAGCGCCCGCTGCATCGAGGCACCACCATCAACCACCAGCACTTGCGCCACGCGCCCCGCGGGTGTGTCCAGCCACCCCTGGGAATCCACCGCCTGCTTCACAAAACTGTTGTCTTCCAAACACTGCACGGTATACACCGGCCCACAGAAAGCCGACAGTCCGCCGAACTCTCTAAAGACAGGGGGCAACACCCTGAAATCACCGCTGCTGTCGCCTTTGTAAAGGTCACAAAAATCACAGGTGGAAAACGAAGGAAACGCGGAACCGGACATCAGGGCACTCCTTGAGGACTCAATTGCATGGATTCTCCAATGAAAAAAACAACATTACCGCAGGAAAATTGACAGTGCTCCCTTGGAAAGCCGCTTTTTTGCTATTAGCATGTGCGACACCAGTGAAGAAGCTTTTTTTTGCTGGGCTAAAACCAACTTCAAAAAGGACAATTCACCATGGCAACTGCGAAAAAAGCGCCGGCTCAAAAAGCCGCTGCACCAGCAAAGAAAGCTGCTCCTGCAACCAAGGCTCCAGCACCTGCGAAGAAAGTAGCCGTCAAGGCTGCGGCTCCTGCCAAGAAAGCCGCTGCACCCGCCAAGAAAGCTGCAGCACCTGCGAAGAAGGCTCCCGCCAAGAAGCGCACTGTGAACGCCGCGTTCATGAAAGCCCTGACCCCCAGCTCCGCATTGGCTGCTGTGGTCGGTTCGACTGCCTTGCCACGCACCGAAGTGGTGAGCAAGCTCTGGACATACATCAAAAAGCACGGCCTGCAAGACGCTGCCAACAAGCGCAACATCAACGCCGATGCCAAACTGAAGGAAATCTTCGGCAAAGCCCAGGTCACCATGTTTGAATTGGCTGGCTTGATCGGCAAGCACCTGAAGTAAGTCGCGCAAGCGCACATCCCCAAAGAGGCCGGAGTGACCCGGCCTTTTTTTGTTTCTATTTACTTGTCACTTGGGTGACTGGTGCCAATCCCCATAAGGGAAAGTCGCTAGTCGTTATTGGTGCAGATAACGAATCTGCGCTCTACTGCGTGCCTAGAATCCACCCCCTCATGCTGCGATTCATCTTTACACGACTGAGCCTGATCATTCCGACGTTCTTCGGCATGACATTGCTCGCCTTCTTCCTGATCCGCTTGGTCCCCGGTGATCCCATTGAAACCCTGGCCGGTGAACGCGGCATTGATGCGACGCGTCATGCTGTGCTCCTCAAGGAGTACGGGCTGGACCAGCCTGTCATGGTGCAGTACGGCATCTACATCGCTAAAGTCCTCAAAGGCGATCTGGGCAAATCCATCATCACCCAGGAGCCTGTCCTGCGTGAATTCGCCACCCTCTTCCCCGCCACCATTGAGCTGGCGGTGTGCGCGATCATTTTTGCCTTGTTGATCGGCATACCGGCCGGCATCATTGCGGCCGTCAAGCGCAACTCCATCCTCGACCATGGCGTGATGGGCGTTTCGCTCACCGGCTACTCCATGCCGATTTTCTGGTGGGGCTTGCTGCTGATCCTGTTGTTCTCGGTGCAGCTGGACCTGACCCCGGTGTCTGGCCGGATCGCGGTGCAGTACTTCATTGAACCGGTCACAGGCTTCCTGCTGATTGACACGCTGCTGGCCGGCGAAACTGCAGCCTTCTGGTCCGCAGCGTCTCACCTCATATTGCCCACTATCGTGCTGGGCACCAACCCGCTGGCGGTGATCGCGCGGATGACGCGCTCGGCCATGCTGGAGGTGATGGGTGAAGACTACATCCGCACCGCGCGGGCCAAGGGCCTGACCGGGCTGAGAGTAGTAGCCGTCCATGCGCTGCGCAATGCGATGATCCCCGTGATCACGGTGATCGGTCTTCAGGTGGGCGTGTTGTTCACCGGGGCCATACTGACCGAAACCATCTTCTCGTGGCCAGGTGTGGGCAAGTGGCTGATTGAAGCCATCAGCCGGCGTGACTACCCGGTCCTCCAGGGCGGCATGTTGCTGCTGGGCCTCATGGTCATGACGGTCAATCTGTTGGTGGATATCACCTACGGCATCATCAACCCACGCATCCGCCACCAGAAATAATGAGCACTTCTACGATGAACGCTGCGGTGGCGTCACAACCGACGCATCCCCTCCAGGAATTCTGGCGCTATTTCAAAGGCAACAAGGGCGCTCTTGCAGGCTTGGCCATTGTGGTCCTGGTGCTGCTGATGGCCTTGCTGGCGCCCTGGATTGCACCTTACCCACCCGACCTGACCAACAACGCGGCATTTTTAAAGCCACCGGCCTGGCAAGAAGGCGGCTCGCGCGCTTACTTGCTCGGCACAGATGCCATCGGCCGTGACATCCTCTCGCGTCTCATGCATGGCGCACGGCTCTCGCTGGTCATCGGCATTGCCGTGGTGTCCTTGTCAGTGATCGTTGGCACCGTACTCGGTCTCGTTGCCGGTTACTTCAAAGGCATTCTGGAAATCGCCATCATGCGCATGATGGACATCATCCTCACGCTGCCCAGCCTCCTGCTGGCCATCGTGATTGTGGCCATTCTCGGCCCAGGCCTGGTGAACGCCATGTTGGCGGTAGCCATTGTGGTGCTGCCGCACTATGTGCGTATCACCCGTGCGGCCGTGATAGCCGAGACCTCGCGCGACTATGTGACTGCGGCCCGCATGACAGGCGCGAGTCATTTCCGCCTGATGTTCAGCGAGGTGCTGCCCAACTGCACTGCACCGCTGATCGTGCAAGCGTCTCTGGGTATCTCCACCGCCATTCTGGATGCTGCGGCACTTGGTTTTCTGGGCCTGGGCGCGCAACCGCCCTCACCGGAATGGGGAACCATGCTGGCCGACGCGCGTGAATTTGTATTGCGCGCCTGGTGGGTGGTGACCTTCCCCGGTCTGGCCATCCTGATCACGGTCTTGGCGTTCAACCTGTTGGGCGATGGCCTGCGCGACGCGCTGGACCCCAAACTCAAACGCTAAGCCAAAGAGAAAAACAATATGGCATTGCTAGAAATTGAAAACCTCTCCGTAGAGTTCCCGTCGCACAACGGCGTGATGCATGCGGTGCAGGACGTGAGCCTCTCACTCGAGGCCGGTGAAGTACTGGGTGTGGTCGGAGAATCCGGCTCCGGCAAAAGCGTCACCATGATGGCGCTGATGGGCCTCGTAGCTTTTCCCGGCCGTGTACGAGCCAAAAAACTTCGCTTTGACGGACATGACCTGCTGGGTTTGAGCGACCGCGAACGCCGGCGTTTCACGGGCAAAGACATGTCCATGATCTTTCAGGATCCGACCACCAGCCTGAACCCCTGCTTCACCGTGGGCTTCCAGCTGGCTGAAACCCTGAAGCTGCACTTGGGTCTGGACAAAAAAGCCGCGCACAAACGCTCTATCGAACTGCTGGAGCAAGTCGGCATTCCGGCTCCCGAGAGCCGCCTCAAGGTCTACCCGCACCAACTCTCGGGTGGTATGAGCCAGCGCGTGATGATCGCCATGGCGATTGCCTGCAACCCCAAGCTGTTGATTGCCGATGAACCCACCACCGCCTTGGATGTAACCATTCAGGCGCAGATTCTGGATTTGCTCAAGAGCCTACAAAAAGACCGGGGCATGGCCTTGGTCTTGATCACCCACAACATGGGGGTGGTGTCTGACATGGCCCAGCGCGTGGCCGTGATGTACGCCGGCCAAGTCATGGAGCAACGCCGGGCAGACGACTTGTTTGCTGCGCCCGCCCACCCTTATACCGAGGCATTGCTCTCTGCCATGCCCGAACGCAGCATGCACCAGAGCCGACTGAACACCATCCCCGGCATGGTACCGGGCCTGTATGACCGCCCGGACGGTTGCCTGTTCGCACCGCGCTGCAGCCACGCGCGCCAGGGCGCTTGCGACCAACGCCCTGCCCTCACCCCGTGGAGCGGTGGCAGCGTGCGCTGCCACTTTGCGCTGGGTGCACAGGAGGTGGCAGCATGAGCACCCCGAACACCTTGACACCGGTTGTCGAAGCCCGTGGTCTGCGGCAGGTCTACACCATCCGCCGCGGTTTCATGCGCGCACCCGATCATCTGCAAGCGGTGGCCGGCGTGTCCTTCCAAGTCATGCCCGGGCGGACGCTGGCCGTAGTGGGCGAGTCCGGGTGTGGCAAGTCCACCCTGGCCCGCATGGTCTCGCTCATCGAATCGCCCACCGAAGGGAGCCTGCAACTCGCAGGCGTGGACGCCACCAGCGGAGACAGCAGCACCAAAGCGGCATTGCGCAAAAAAGTGCAGCTGGTGTTTCAGAACCCCTACGGTTCGCTGAACCCGCGCAAGCGCATTGGCCAGATTCTGGAAGCCCCCCTGGAAATCAACACGGACTTGAATGCTGCGCAGCGGCAAGAAAAAGCCCGTGCCATGCTGGCCAAAGTGGGCCTGCGCCCCGAGCACTACGACCGCTATCCGCACATGTTTTCCGGCGGGCAGCGCCAGCGGATTGCGATTGCCCGCGCGCTGATGCTGGACCCCGCGCTGGTGGTTGCAGATGAACCCGTGTCGGCCCTGGATGTGTCTATTCAGGCGCAGGTGCTGAACCTGCTGGCAGACCTGCAGGAGGAGCTGGGACTGGCCTATCTCTTTATCTCGCACGACCTGGGTGTGGTCCGCCATATCGCCCACGACGTGATGGTGATGTACCTCGGGCAAGTAGTGGAGCAAGGCGACAAGAGCACCATTTTCGAGCAGCCTCTGCACCCCTACACGCGCGCACTCATGGCCTCCACACCGGGCATGCATGCACCCGGTGGCAAGAGCCAGCGCATCGTTCTGAAGGGTGAATTGCCTTCCCCCCTGAATCCGCCCAAGGGCTGTGTGTTTTCCACACGCTGCCCGCACGCCACCGAGCGTTGTCACGCCGAGCGACCTGTCCTGCAGCCCCTGGCTGGCAGGCAAGTTGCTTGTCATGAAGCTTATCGATTGAGCCAACCCGCTGCGTAGGCAGCATCAACCCCAGAGGAGTATCTCCAATGACCCTGACCCTGAAGAAAGCCACGGCTGCACGACGCACCAAAAGTGCATTGTTGTGTGCTCTGGCCCTGCCCGCTGCTCTGGCGCTTTCGCCAGTAGCCGCCAAGACCCTGGTGTACTGCTCGGAAGGCAGCCCTGAGAACTTCTACCCCGGTGTGAATACCACCGGCACGTCCTTCGACGTGACTGAACAGATTTACGACAACTTGGTGCACTTCGAGCGTGGCGGCACCAAGGTGGAGCCCTCTCTGGCAGAGAGCTGGACCATTTCCAAAGACGGCCTGGAATACATCTTCAAGTTGCGCAAAGGCGTGAAGTTCCAGTCCAACAAGAACTTCAAGCCCAGCCGCGATTTCAACGCGGATGACGTGCTCTTTATGTTTGAGCGTCAGTGGAAAGAAAACGACCCCTTCTTCCGCGTCACCAGCCCTAACCACGCTTACTTTGGCGACATGGGCATGCCCAAGTTGCTCAAGTCTGTGGACAAGGTGGACGAGTACACCGTCAAGATCACTCTGAACCAGCCTGAAGCGCCTTTCCTGGCCAACCTGGCCATGCAGTTCGCCGGTATCCAGTCCAAGGAATACGCGATTGCCATGCTGAAGGCCGGCGCACCTGAGAAGATCGACCAAGACCCCTTGGGCACCGGTCCTTACCAGGTGGTGCAGTACCAGAAGGATTCCATCATCCGCTTCAAGGCCAACCCCCAGTACTGGGCCGGCAAAGCCAAGATCGATGACCTGATCTTCTCCATCACCCCGGACGCCTCCGTGCGTTGGGCCAAGCTGCAAAAGGGTGAGTGCCATGTCATGCCCTACCCCAACCCTGCTGACCTGGACGCCATCCGCAAGGACGCCAATGTCACCGTAATGGAGCAGCCCGGCCTCAACATCGGCTACCTAGCCTACAACACCACCAAAAAGCCGTTTGACGACGTGCGCGTGCGCAAGGCCATCAACATGGCCATTGACAAGAAAGCCATCGTGTCCGCCGTATACCTGAGCACCGGTGTGGCCGCTGTGAACCCGATTCCTCCAGGCCAGTGGTCTTACAACAAGGCTCTGAAAGACGACTTGTACAACCCTGAGCAAGCCAAGAAGTTATTGGCAGCCGCCGGCTACCCCAACGGCTTCACCACCGACCTGTGGGCCATGCCCGTGCAGCGCCCCTACAACCCCAATGCCAAGCGCATTGCGGAGTTGATGCAAGCCGACTTGGCCAAGGTGGGTGTGACCGCCGAGATCAAGAGCTTCGAATGGGGTGAGTACCGCAAGCGCATGCAAGCCGGTGAACACCAGATGGGCATGTTGGGCTGGACCGGTGACAACGGAGACCCAGACAACTTCCTGAACACCTTGTTGGGTTGCAGCTCTGCCAAGCAAAACGGCTCCAACGTGGCCAAGTTCTGCTACCAGCCGTTTGAAGACCTGGTGCAAAAAGCCAAGGTCGTGTCCAACCCGGCCGAGCGCACCAAGCTGTACGAAAAAGCCCAGGTGATCTTCAAGGAGCAGGCTCCTTGGTTCACCATTGCCCACGCGGTGCAGTTGAAGCCCGTGCGCAAAGAAGTGGTGGACTTCAAGCTGAGCCCCTTCGGACGCCACACCTTCTACGGCGTGGACATGAAGTAAGACTGCATTTGCAGCCATGAAAAAGGGCACTGAGGTGCCCTTTTTTTATGAACCTGACCGATCCTGAAATGAGTTGTCCGCTTTTCCGCCCAAAAAGGGTAAGTCAAATGGAATCAGGCGTAACCCGCACCCAGCGCGGCTACACACTGGCTTTCAAGCTCAGTGTGGTTGAACAAGTTGAAAAAGGTCAGCTGGCCTACAAAGAGGTGCAGCGGCGCTACCGCATTCAAAGATGTTCCACAGTTTTGATCTGGCTTCGCAAGCATCGCAGGCAGCATTGGGGAGCGAATCAAAGATAGCGGGACGGGTCAGTGTTACGGAAGAAAGCCCCTGTCTGGACCCCGGAAAACATAGGGTTTTCCGGCAATTCTTATGGGTACGGTTTATGCATAATCGCGACGTTTAAACCGAGGGATCTTTACCCATGAAACTCCAGGTACTCGCTCTCGCCGCAACCATGGCATTCGGAGCAACCGCATTGCAAGCCAAGACATTCAAATGGTCCAGCTCCAGTGATATTGCAACTTGGGACATCCACTCCCAAAACAACGCACTCCAAAACGGCATTCACGCCGCGGTCTACGAAAGCCTTGTTTACTACAACAGCAAGACTTTCAAGATCGAACCCGTACTGGCAACTGCCTGGAAAGACATCTCTCCCACCCAGATGCGCTTCACTTTGCGCAGTGGCGTGAAGTTTCATGACGGAAGCCCGTTGACTGTGGATGACGCTGTGTTCTCCATCCAGCGCGCCATGATGCCGACATCGAACTTCACTCCCTACATCCAGGGCGTGGATAAGGTCGTCAAGGTCAACGAAACCACCTTCGACGTGTACAGCAAGACACCCAATCCCGTTCTGCTGAACCAGATGACCGAGCTGCGTGTGATGAGCAAAGCCTGGGCCGAGAAGAACAAGTCTGTGGCCCCCAAGGACATCAAGACCCAAGAAGAGAATTTTGCCCACCGCAATGCCAACGGCACCGGCCCGTATATGCTCAAAGAGTGGTTGCCGGACCAGAAGCTGGTTCTCACCCAAAACAAAGGTTGGTGGGGCAAGAGTGATTCGAATGTGACAGAAATCGTCTACACCCCCGTCAAGGCGGTGGCCACCCGTATGGCGGCCTTGCTCTCCGGCGAAGTGGACCTGGTGCTGGACCCCAGCCCGCAAGACTTGCCACGCGTGCGCTCCAACCCCGAGTTGAAGGTGATGGACGGCATTGAAAACCGCACCATTTTCTTTGGCATGGACCAGTTCCGCGACGAGCTCGTGGGCAGCAACATCAAGGGCAAAAACCCGCTGAAAGACGTGCGCGTCCGCAAGGCGCTCTACCAGGCAATCGATGCAGACGCCATCACCCGCGTCACCATGCGTGGACTGGGTCAAGCCACCGGCGCCATCGTGGCTCCTCAGGTCACTGGCTGGACCGAAGCTGTGCACAAGCGTTATCCGTTTGACGTGGCTGCCGCTCAAAAACTGTTGGCCGATGCTGGCTACAAAGACGGTTTTGAAGTGGATCTGGCTTGCCCGAACAACCGCTACATCAACGACGAACAGATCTGCCAGGCAGTGACTGCCATGTGGTCGCGTATCGGCGTGAAAGCGAAGCTGCGCACCCTACCATTGGTGACCTACTTCCCCATGATCCAGCGCAATGAAGCCAGCATTTACATGCTGGGCTGGGGCGTGCCCACATTTGATGCGTTGTACAGCCTGCAATCCCTGGTTCGCACCGTGGGCGCCGGCGGCGACGGCAACTACAACGTGGGCCGTTACAGCAACCCCCAGATGGACGCTTTGATCGAGCGCACCAAAAAAGAGACCGACCTGAAGCTGCGCACCGAATTGCTCACCAAAGCACTTCAATTGCACAACGACGACGTTGCTAATATTCCTTTGCATAACCAAGTCATTCCTTGGGCGATGAAGAAGAACATTGACGTGGTCCACCGTGCAGACAACCGCCTCGACTGGCGCTTGGTCAAAGTGAAGTAAGACCGCACTTCTTTAGTAAACGGGGTCGCGGCAGTATCTGCCGCGACCCTCATTTTTTTGAATCTATGTTTGCATTCATAGTGCGGCGCTTGGCGCAAGCGGCATTGGTGATGGTCACCGTTGCCCTCATATCGTTCATGCTGTTCCAATACGTTGGCGACCCTGTCGTCTTCTTGTTGGGACAGGATGCAACGCAAGAGCAAATCAAGGAACTGCGTCAGGCCCTGGGCCTTGACCAACCTTTTATTGTTCAGTTCTGGCACTTCCTCAGGAATGCTGCCCAGGGTGAGTTCGGTTTCAGTTTGCGCCAGGGGACCCAGGTCTCCGCGCTGATTGCCGAGCGCTTCCCTGCCACCCTTGAGCTCGCCTTGGTCGCTGGTTTTCTGGCACTTGCGGTCGGGATTCCCATGGGGGTCTATGCGGCGCTCAAACGCGGCTCGTTCTTGAGCCAAGTGTTCATGACGCTGTCGCTTCTAGGCGTCTCGCTTCCCACCTTCTTGATCGGCATCTTGTTGATTCTGGTGTTCGCCGTAACGCTGGGCTGGTTCCCGAGCTTCGGCCGTGGAGAGGTGGTGAAGATCGGCTGGTGGACCAGCGGTCTGCTGACGGCCAAAGGCTGGCACCACATCGTGTTGCCGGCAGTCACTTTGGCTATTTTTCAGCTCACCCTGATCATGCGACTGGTGCGTGCGGAGATGTTGGAAGTCTTGCGGACCGACTACATCAAGTTCGCGCGGGCGCGGGGCCTGACGACCCGAGCGGTTCACTTCGGGCATGCGCTGAAAAACACGCTGGTCCCCGTGATGACGATCACCGGCTTGCAGCTCGGCGGTTTGATTGCCTTCGCCATCATCACGGAAACTGTGTTCCAGTGGCCGGGCATGGGCCTCTTGTTCATACAGGCGGTGACGTTTGCAGACATTCCGGTCATGGCCGCTTACCTCTGCCTGATTGCCTTGATTTTTGTGGTCATCAATCTGATCGTGGACCTGCTGTATTTCGCGGTGGACCCGCGGCTGCGTGCCGGCAAGTCCGGCGGGCATTGAGCCACAGAACCCCACCTTTTTTCCCTCACAGAGGAACATCCATTGAACTCTTTATTTCACCGGTGGTGGGATGGCGATGTGGGCTATAGCTTCCGCACGTCCCCCACTGCCATCTTCGCTGCGCTGATAGCACTCACCTGTCTGGTGTGTGCGCTCTTTGCGCCCTGGATTGCACCTCATAACCCGTTTGACCTGTCCACGCTGCAGCTAGACAACGCCCGCCTCCCGCCCGCCTGGAGTGAAGGCGGCAAGGCTGGCTTCTTGCTGGGTACCGACGATCAGGGCCGCGATATTTTGTCCGCCTTGATGTACGGCGCCCGCATCTCGCTGGCCGTGGGCCTCGCCTCGGTGGTGTTGTCACTGCTGGTCGGGGTCAGCTTTGGCCTGCTGGCAGGCTTCCTGGGCGGTTGGGTGGACGCCTTGCTGATGCGCTTGTGCGACGTGATGCTCTCCTTCCCCGCAATCCTGGTTGCCTTGCTGATTGCGGGTGTGGGGCGCGCGCTCTTCCCCAATGCCCACGAGTCCCTCGCCTTTGGCGTGCTGATCATCTCAATCTCACTGACGGGTTGGGTGCAATACGCGCGTACCGTGCGCGGCAGTACCCTTGTTGAGCGCAACAAGGAATATGTGCAAGCTGCACGGGTCACCGGCGTGGCACCGCTTCGCATCATGCGCAAGCATGTGCTGCCCAACGTACTCGGCCCCGTGTTGGTGCTGGCCACGATCCAAGTAGCCACGGCCATCATCACCGAAGCCACCCTCTCCTTCCTTGGCGTTGGTGCGCCCCCCACCTCGCCGTCGCTAGGTACCCTGATCCGGGTCGGCAACGACTACCTGTTCTCTGGCGAATGGTGGATCACCATTTTCCCGGGCGCGATGCTGGTCCTGATTGCCCTGAGCGTTAATTTGCTGGGTGATTGGTTGCGCGATGCCCTGAACCCCCGCTTGAGATAAGCACCTATGAGTTTGTTACAAGTTAAAAATCTGGTGGTGGAATTCCCATCACGCAAGGGCACGCTGCGTGCGCTTGATCAAGTCTCGTTCGACATTGCACCCGGAGAAATTCTGGGCGTTGTCGGTGAATCCGGCGCCGGCAAATCGCTGACCGGGGCGGCGATCATCGGCCTGTTGGAGCCGCCGGGCCGCATCGGCAGCGGCGAGATCCTGCTCGAAGGCCAGCGCATCGACAACCTGCCGCAAGACCGCATGCGGGCGATACGGGGCCGCAAGATCGGCGCGATCTTCCAGGATCCGCTGACCTCGCTGAACCCGCTCTACTCGGTCGGCCGGCAACTGATTGAAACCATCACCACCCACCTGCCACTGAACCAGGCACAGGCGCGTGAACGGGCGATTCAGCTGCTCAAAGACACCGGCATTCCGGCCGCAGAACAGCGGATCGACCACTATCCGCACCAGTTCTCTGGTGGCATGCGCCAGCGCGTCGTGATCGCTTTGGCCTTGGCCGCAGAACCCAAGCTGATCGTGGCTGACGAACCCACCACGGCACTGGACGTCTCCATCCAGGCGCAAATCATCACCTTGCTCAAAACCATTTGCAAAGAGCGTGGTGCTGCGGTCATGCTGATTACCCACGACATGGGCGTGATTGCCGAAACCTGCGACCGCGTGGCGGTGATGTATGCGGGCCGGGTGGCAGAAATCGGCCCGGTGCACGATGTTATCAACCGGCCGTCACACCCCTATACGGCGGGCCTGATGGCCTGTATCCCCGACATGAGCCAAGATCGCGAAAACCTCCACCAGATTGATGGTGCCATGCCACGACTGAATGCCATCCCACAAGGCTGCGCATTCAACCCTCGCTGCACCCGCACTATCGCCAAGTGCACCCAACAACGCCCCGACCTGATGCAGGCAGGCAACACCCAAGCAGCTTGCTGGCTGCATGAGGCTGGAGGTGCCGCATGAGCCAAGATGCACAACCGCTGGTAAGGGCGACTGACCTCGCCAAGACCTTTGACGTCTCTGCCCCCTGGCTGAACCGGGTGATCGAGCGCAAACCCAAGATGCTGCTGAAGGCAGTGAATGGCGTGAGCTTCGATATCGAACGCGGCACCACCCTCGCGCTCGTGGGTGAATCCGGATGCGGCAAAAGCACGGTCGCGCGTTTGCTGGTCGGTTTGTATGAACCCACCCGGGGCGGCTTTGAATTCGATGGGCAAGACGCCCATGCCGCATTCAAAACCCCCGAGGGACGCAAACTGCGCCGCCGGGTGCAAATGGTGTTCCAAGACCCCTATGCGAGCCTGAATCCGCGCTGGACAGTGGGTGACATCATTGCCGAGCCCCTGATCGAGCATGAAATCCTGAGTGAGCAAGCTGCCCTGGATCAACGCGTGGGCGAGCTGCTGGAGTCTGTCGGACTCTCGGCGCAAGACCGCGTCAAGTTTCCGCACCAGTTCTCGGGCGGCCAGCGCCAGCGCATTTCCATAGCCCGGGCTTTGGCGACCCAGCCGGAGTTTCTGGTGTGCGATGAACCCACGTCCGCTCTGGATGTGAGTGTGCAGGCACAAGTGCTCAACATCATGAAAGACCTGCAGCGCAAGCAGGGCCTGACCTACCTGTTCATCTCGCACAACCTCGCGGTGGTGCGGCATGTCAGCGACCAGGTCGGGGTCATGTACCTGGGTGGCTTGGTAGAGTTGGCTGACAAACACACGCTGTTCGACAGCCCGCGTCACCCCTACACCCGCATGTTGCTGGACGCCATTCCCAAAATGCACGACACCGGGCGCGCACGTACGGCGGTGGCGGGCGAAGTGCCAAACCCGCTCAACCCGCCATCGGGTTGTGCGTTTCATCCGCGCTGCCCGCATGCCAATGCGCGCTGCAAGAGTGAAAAGCCGGAAATGAAAAAACTCGATGGCATTCGCGTCGCATGCCATGCGGTGGAGGAAGGCCGGATCTGATGCCCCTCGGCGGAACCGTTTGCGGTTCCGCCACTAGAAGAGCCTTGTCAAAGTGGCCTTTCTAGGCCTCCCACCCCGCGGCCACCAGCGCGTTCAAAAATTTATCGCGCTGATCCGCATGCACGAACGGATGCCCGAACTGCACCGCCTGCAGGTTGTAGCCCCGGCCACCCATGGCTTGCTTTAGGCTGGTTTGGGCAGCCGCCAGATCCCCGGCAGCAGACAAACAGGCAGCCAACAGCAAGTGGTTGAAATACCAGTCTGCCCGTTTGGCCGTGGCCTCGCGTGCATAGCGCACCGCATCTACGTAGCGCCCTTCGATAAAGCAGGCGATCGCGCGGCTACGGATCCAAAGGCTCAGGTGCGGATCATGCGGGCTCGCATCAATGGCCTGCAAAATGAACTCTTCCGCTTCCTCGGTTCTGCCGGAAAACACCAGCAAACGGCCCAGCTCACCGGCCGCAGCGGCAGCCTGGGGATACAAGCTCAGCGAACACTCCAGCTCCGCAATGGCAGCGGCCATTTGTCCTGCACACGACAGGGCGGTGCCCAGCGTGAAATGGGCAAAGGCATCGCGCTCGTCATTGCGCACCGCGACCAGCGCCAACCGGTTTGCTTCGGCTACTGCAGCGCGCGGGTCTTCGGCCCACGCACCCCAGAGCTTGGCCATGTGCACAAACGCCATGAGCGAAAGACAGGCCGAGTCGCCCGGCTTGATTTCCAGGGCACGGGTCAGCAAGCTTTGGGCTTGCAACACATGCTCAGGCGTGGTGCGCCAGAAATGCCAACGGGCGCGCATCAGCAAGTCCCAGTGCTCCATGTCTTGGGGCGCCACCAGGGCGGAGACCCGCTCCTCGCTGTGCAGATACACCGGCTCAATCGCGCTCACGATGTGCGCAGAAATCTCGGCTTGCAATGCAAACACGTCGTTCAGCGGGCGGTCAAAGCGGTCTGACCACAGCGTTTCACCGGTCGTGGTATCCACCAGTTCGGCGGTCATGCGCAGCATCGCCCCGGCACGGCGCACACTGCCCAACACCAGGTAGCGGGCCCGCAAGGCTGCGCCCACTGCCTGATTGCTCTCTGTGGTGTTGCGGTAGGCAAACGACGAGTTCCTTGACACCACCAGCAACCAGGGCGATTTGGTCAGGTAACTGATGATGTCTTCTGCAAGACCGTCTGAAAAATACTCCTGGTCCGGGTCCGCATTGAGATTCACAAACGGCAACACTGCGATCGTCCGCCGATGGGCCTGGACATTGGCCGCGAGGGTTGTGGGCAGCACCGGCGCCACCGCACCGGCCTCCGGCTGGCTGGTCGCAAGGCGCAGGGTGAAGCGGTAGCCACGGCTGGGCACTGTTGCAATCGCGTCAGCGCCCAAAATACGGCGCAAGCTGGAGACGTGGACCTGGAGGTTGTTTTCTTCCACCACCAAGCCCGGCCAGACTACATCGAACAGCTTCTTTTTGGTGACCAGCTCCCCGGCATGGTCCACCAGCACACACAAAACATCGAAGGCCCGGGCCCCGACCATCACAGTCTGACCGTGGCGGAGCAACCTGCGCTCATGCCGCTGCAGAACAAAATCACCAAAGGCACTGATTCCGGGATCTGAGACAGCGGAAGTGAGGTTAGCGGGCAATGGGCACTTTCTGTTTTTGGATAGAGCAGGCAGTCGACCGCCCAACGAATTCAGGAATTTTAAGGAGTCATTCAATACTTTTGGGGCCCTGTCGAACCAAACTCACCACAGTCGTTGTTACAAAACCATATTCCATGTCCAACCCCACCCACCCTGCCGAGCCAGCGGCATCGCTCTGGACCCAAACCACCGTGCTGCGCAACGCACAAAGCCAAGAAGAAGCCATCAGTATCGGGCCGGACGGCAAGGTCTGGAGTTTTATTGCGGACACGGGCGACAGCCGCTTTGAGGCCAGCGGCCAGCGGCTGGAAAACCTGGAGCTTTCGGCAGACTTTGTCACCGTCGGACGCAATTCGGTGGGCGCCTTGGTGGTCATCGCCGCTAAAGGTTTGACCCTGCACTACCGCACCGAAAGGCCGCTCACCGCGCTGGACATAGCCGATGGCCTGCGCCACCGCTGGACACCGGCAAAACCGATTCAACTCCCACGGATTGAGGGTGCGGTTGGCGTTCGCCGCCTGTACACACAGTCCAGCTTCAGCGGCCTGCGGATCGCCTTGATTGTGGACACCGAAACACCTGAACACGGCGCCAGCTACATGATGGTCTGCTCACAATGGAGCGACACAGGCCCCGGCCCGTTCATCTTGCTGCCCCCCTTGGGCGCCCACAAGCCCGCGCCCAGCAAACCCGCTGCACCCACCCTGCGCCACCGCATTTTCGGCTCAACACAAATCGCATGATTTAGGCCGCTAGCGCAGGTATATATTGCGCAACCAGCTATCTATTTGATAGCAAATTTACTGGCCAGCCTGGTAGATTTCGAGTGGCAGCCCATCCGGGTCGGCAAAAAAAGTAAACCGCTTGCCGGTGTACTCGTCGACCCGCACTGCTTCCACCGCCAGGCCTTGTGCCTCGAGTTGATGTTTGGCACGCTCTACATCGGCCACCGAAAAACACAGGTGCCGCAAGCCACATGCCTCCGGGCGTGAAGGGCGCGGTGGCGGGTTCGGGAAAGAAAACAACTCGATCTGCGAGCCATCCGGCAGGGCCAGATCCAGCTTCCAGGAATCGCGCGCGCTGCGGTAGTTTTCCGCCAGCACGCGCAAACCCAAAACCTCGACATAAAAGTGCTTGGAGCGGGCGTAGTCCGACGCAATCACCGCCACATGGTGCACACCTTGCAACTGCAGCGCAGGCATGGCGCTCATCGCTTGAGGGAGTTTTGGGTCAGGCTCTGCAGGGTTCCGCGGGTGCTGATGAGCTCCGGCTCCAGCACCACCTCAATCACCGTGCCCTGCGGCCGGGCCAAGGCGGCAAGCAGCTCGGCCTCAAAATCTGCACTCTTGCGGATCGTGACACCGGCATAGCCATAGGCCCTTGCCAGCGCACCGAAGTCGGGGTTTGCCAGCGCAGTACCCGCCACATGCTCCGGATATTCGCGCTCCTGGTGCATGCGGATGGTGCCGTACATGCCGTTGTTCAACAGCAAAATGATGCTCTTGGCACCGTGCTGCACCGCGGTGGCGAGCTCCTGCCCGTTCATCAGGAAATCGCCATCGCCGGCAATCGTGAATGCCACACGGCCCTGGCCGCTGCCAGCAGCCTCTTGGCTCAAAATCGCCGCCGCAATCCCTGCAGGCACGCCATAACCCATGGCGCCGTTGGTCGGCGCCAACTGGGTTTTGTGCCCGGCGGCCAAGCCGGTGTAGCGGTAGAAGCGGTGCAGCCAGCTGGCAAAGTTGCCGGCACCGTTGGTCAGCACCGCATCGGCAGGCAAGTGCTTTTGCAAACAGGCGATCACATGGGGCATGTCCACCAAACCGCGCTCGTTGTCGGCCGGCAAATCGGCAATCACCGAGGGCACCAGGTTGGCCAGGTAGTCGGCGTTGCAGGCCTGTGTCCAAGCCTCCCACGGCACATTCACCGGTGCGGTCAACACCTCCAGAGAGCGGGCTGCGGCGCGCATGCTGGCGTGGATGGCCAGATCCGCTTGGTACACCCGGTTGAGCTCTTCTGCACTGGCGTGGATGTGTACCAGCGTCTGCGCCGCTTTGGGCGCTTGCAGCAGGGTATAGCCACCGGTGGTCATTTCACCCAAGCGGGGGCCGATGGCGATGATCAAGTCACTGTCGCGCACCCGTTTGGCAAGCGCCGGGTTGATACCGATGCCCACATCGCCCGCATACTGCGGGTGATGGTTGTCAAAGGTGTCTTGAAAGCGGAACGCGTTGCCCACCGGCAAGCGCCAGTTTTCAGCGAAGCGCTGCAGCGCTTGCGCCGCCTGCTGCGTCCACCCGCCGCCCCCGGCGATTACAAAGGGGCGCTCTGCTTTCAGGAGCAGCTGGCGCAGATCCCGCAGGGCGCCGGGGTCGCTCCAGGCCTCGACGGGCTCGACACGGGCCAGCGGCTGGGGTAGTTGCCCCGCCGCATCAGGCACCAACACTTGCGTCAACATGTCTTCCGGCAACACCAGCACCACCGGACCGGGGCGCCCATTCATGGCGGTGGCAAAAGCGCGCGCCACGTATTCGGGAATGCGTTTCGCATCGTCAATCCGTTCGACCCGCTTGGCCATGCCCAGGGCGCTGGGGCCGAACATCACCCGGTAATCCATTTCCTGAAAAGCCTCGCGGTCACGCTGGTCGCTGGCCACATCCCCGATGAACAGCACCATCGGCGTGGAATCCTGAAACGCGGTGTGCACACCGATACTGGCATTCGTTGCCCCCGGGCCGCGGGTCACAAAACAAATGCCGGGGCGGCCGGTCAGCTTGCCTTGGGCTTCCGCCATGAACGCAGCACCGCCCTCTTGCCGGTTGATGATGAAGCGAATCTGGTACCGGTAGCGGTGAAAGCCATCGAGCACCGCCAAGTAGCTTTCGCCCGGCACACCAAAAGCGTGGGTAACGCCCTGTGCAATCAAGCACTGGACCAAGAGGTGCCCGGCGAGTGCGGGGGTGGAGGTGTCAAGGGTGGGTGTGGATGTCTGCATGCCCGACATTGTGCCGCCAGGTGCCATGCGCAGGGCGCACAGACCTATGCCATTTCCGCCAGTGCCACCCCACCCTCCAGATGCCAGACCTGTGTGTGCCCCCGTGCCCGCAACAGCGCCGCGGCCTGGCGACTGCGTGCGCCGCTGCGGCAGAACATGACCACCGGGCCGAAGGCTTGCGACAGGTCCGCAGGCATGCTGTGGCGCAGGATCTCCAAGGGCACATGCAGGGTGCTGGCTTGCGTCCACGGCAGCAAGTTGTGGCTGGCCTGGTGCTCAGCCACATCGCGGACATCGACCATGCGGGCGTCCGGGTGGCGTTGAAAGAAGTCAGCCAGTGCGTCAGCAGACAGGCCGCCCTCGCTACCGCACTCGATGGCCAAGGCTGGCCCGCCATCGACTGGACCAGCGCCCGCCCAGCAGGCCCGCAGCACTTGGCCGCAGACGGCGATGCGGGCGCATGCCTCGTCGATGAAGGCTGCGTCTACCGTGGCGCCTATCGAGAGGCGCACCGCGCCCTCGGTCTGCCAGGCCGGCAAGCCCATGGCCTGCAGCACATAGCTGGGTTCAGCTTTGGCGGCACTGCAAGCGCTGCCAGCGCTGATGCGCATGCCCGCCGCATCAAACACATTGAGCAGAGTTTTGCTGTCCATGCCGGGAACCGAAAAGTTGAGCGTGGTTGGCAAGCTGCCTTCAAAAGGCATGTTGAACACCACGCCAGGCAATGTCGCGCGCAGCGCATCGGCCAGGCGGGCACGGTATTGCGCCAGTTGCGCGTGGCTGCGGAACACCGAGTCACCCCCGTCTTCCAGCACCTGCAACACAGCGCCCAGGGCGGCAATGCCGGGCATGTTTTCGGTGCCGGCGCGGTGCCCGCCCTCTTGGCCACCACCGGCCATCAGCGCGGTATAGGGGCTGCCCTCCCGCACATAGAGCATGCCGATGCCTTTGGGCGCATAGAGCTTGTGGCCGGAGAACGGCGCGTAGTCGATGCGGGTGGCCGCCAAATTCAACGCGAGCTTGCCCAGCGCCTGCACGCAGTCCACCAGCCACAGAGCGCGGGAGCCGCTAGCCTGTAACGCGGCCTCTATGCCGGAAATGTCAGACACCACGCCCGTCTCGTTGTTGGCAGCCATGGTGCATAGCAGCGTCGCGCCCGGCAGGTGTTGCTGCAGAAATGCCAGATCGTGCAAGCCGTGTGTGTTGACCGGCACGGTGAGCACAGGCAGGTTCAGGCCCAACAGCTGGTTCCAGTGCGCTACCGCTTGCGGCACCGCTTTGTGCTCGGTGGCACCCAGCAAAATCGGCCCGTTTACCGCTTCGCCGGCATCACGGCGTGTGCGCGCGGCACACAAGGCCGACAGCACGGCAGTTTGAATGCCTTCGGTAGCCCCGCTCCCGAACACCAACTGCCCGTTCCCGGTCCCCAGCACCCGGGCGACTTGCGCACGTACCCGATCGAGCACCGCCTTGGCACGCAAGCCGGTGCTGTGGCTGCTGCTGGGGTTCCCGAATTGCCCCGACAAGGCCCTCACCGCAGCATCCCGAGCGGCGGGCAACACCGGTGTGGTGGCATTGCAATCCAGGTAAATCTCGTGGGCAGGTGCGTGCATGGAAGTCGTCGTAAGGTGGTGAAAACAAGCCCTCGATGGTAGGCAGGCACCTGCGAACAAACATCTCGCTTTTTACCCATATTCAGCAAACCATAGAATATTCATTCTCCAATAACACCCTATTGAAGCAATGAGCCCCCCTAAAGAACTGGACCGCACTGACCGTGCCATCTTGAGTGAACTGCAAAAAGACGGCACCCTGTCGGTGGCGCAACTGAGTGAAAAGATAGGCCTGTCCACCACCCCGTGCTGGAAACGGGTGAAGGCGATGGAAGAGTCCGGCCTGATCGAAAAGCGCGTGGCCATCGTCAACCGCGAACAAGCTGGCCTGCCCGTCACCGTGTTTGTGAGCCTGCGCACCAACCGGCACGACGAAGCCTGGCTGCGCGAATTCGCCGCCGCAGTGGCCGGCATGCCCGAGGTGCAAGAGTTCCACCGCATGAGCGGCGATGTGGACTACCTGCTCAAGGTCGTAGCTGCCGACATCGCCGGCTACGACCGGTTTTACAAGCGCCTGATCCAGCTCGCAGAGCTCTCTGGCGTGTCATCGGCCTTCTCGATGGAGCAGATCAAAAGCACTACGGCGCTACCATTGTGATAGCAGCTCGCTCCTATTAAACGGGGGCTAGAGGCCGATTTCTGTTGTTTCCATCAGGTGGGGGCATAGCGACTCAACACGTCCGACAGGTACTCAGCCGCCGGTGTGAGCGGAAAGTCCGGGCGCTGGACCATCACAATCGCGGGCGCCGGCAGCGGCTCGCGGATCCGGATGACCTGCAGCGCATCCCGGGTCATCGGAAATTCTTCCCACTGAACGGGCAACATCGCCAGCAAGTCGCTGTGGGCCAAGCTCACCATGATGGACATCGCGGAGCTGGCCTGCAGCACCACATGCGGAGCCGTGAGTCCATGGCTCTCGAACAGGCGGGCGATGTCGTCTTCCACGTTGTAGTCCACGCCGGTAATCGCCCAATCCGCCGCTTGCAAGGCCTTCAGAGAGCGCACGTTGGCCAATGGGTGGCCCTTGCGGCAGACCACTGCGCGCCGGTTCTCAAACATTTTGCGCATCGCCAGGCCCGGGGCCGGGGGTGTCCGCGGCGCAGCCCCCAGATAAAAATCCACCGTGCCATCGCGCAAAGGGCCTTCCGCATCCGGGAACAGTCCCTCGATGATTTGCAGCTTCACTCCGGGGTAGCGCGCCCGGAAGGTTTTAAGGGCAAACGGCAACATGCCCACGTGCGGCATGATCGACAGAGCCACCACCACCGCCCCGCGGTCATCGCCCCGGTGCTGGGCGATTTCGTCTTGGGCCCGGCGGGCTTCATGCACGATATTGCTGGCTCGGATATGAAATCGCCGCCCGGTCTCGGTGAGCGTCATGCCAGTGGTTTCGCGTGTGAACAGCGAGCCCCCCAATTCCTTCTCCAAGGCACGGATACTGCGTGTGAGCGCAGGCTGCGGCACGCCCAATCGCCGGGCCGCAGAGCGCAGGCTGCCATGTTCCACGATGGCGACAAAGTACTGGAGTTGATCAAGCTTCATGGGGGATGCGAAATATGAATCACGATTTGCAATTTGCCATCTTATGTGAATCACAGGCCACTTCTACAGTCACGCCCAGATCGACATATTCGTCGACGACCACAGGAGACACCATGAAACCCCTATCGCGTCAACGGCGCGCCGTGATTGCGGCCGCCTGCCTGCTGGCAGGCGCAGCCGGTGCATTTGCGCAAAACTGGCCTGCCAAGCCCATCCGCATGATTGTTCCCGCCCAAGCCGGTGCTGCACCGGACGTGGTGGCCCGCCTGATCGGAGACCGCTTGAGCGCCGCACTCGGCCAAGGCGTGGTGGTGGACAACCGCCCCGGTGCGGGTGGCATCCCCGGCATGTCTGCACTGGCCCGCTCAGCCAACGACGGCTACACGATTGGCTTTGTGCCGGCCGCCATGGGCACCATCACGCCCTTGGTGTACAAAAACCCGCAGTTCAACCCCGATACCGATTTGCAATCGGTCGCCACCGTCGGCATCAGCCCGCTGATTCTGGTCACCCAGTCTGGCAACAACATCAAGTCGCTGGCGGATCTGGCCAAGGCCTCCAAGGCCCAACCCGGCAAGCTCAACTTTGCAGCGCCGCAAAACAACTCCCTGCCCCACCTCGCAGGGGAGCTGGTCAACAAGTCCGGCAACATGGGCTTGTTCACCGTGCCCTACGCCGGCCCGCCCGCTGCCATCGTGGCGGTCATGACGGGTGAAGTCACCATGACGGCGGACGGCATTCCGGGCCTGCTGCAACACATCAAAGCCAAAAAACTCCATGCGCTGGCGGTCACCTCGTCCAAACGCCTGCCGGGTTTTGAGGATGTCCCCACCGTGGCCGAGACCTATCCCGGCTTTGAAGCGGTCGGTTGGTTCCAGATCATGGTGCCCGAAGGCACACCGCCCAAGGTGATCGAGACCCTGAACAAAGAGATCAACAAGATCACCCAGTCGGCCGACATCACCGCCCGCCTGTCGGACCTGGGCGTGTACCCGCGCCAAGACAGCGTAGAAGGCGCCCGCGAGTTTTTCGTCAGCCAACAAAAAGCAATGAAAAAGATCGTCGCGGATCTTGGCATCCAGGCCCAGTAAGCCCTGGCACCCCTCTCACTTATCCACAGAAAGATTCCCATGAGTGAACGTAAAAAAGCGCTGGTGACCGGCGGAGCCACCGGCATCGGCCGCAGCGCCGTGCTGGCACTTGCCAAGGCCGGGTATGACATTGCCATCAACTACGCCTCCAGCGCCAAGGGCGCAGCGGCCACCGCCGCAGAAGCCCAAGCCTTGGGCGCTAAGACCCTATTGGTGCAGTGCGATGTGTCCGACGACAGCGCTGTGCGCGCCATGATGGCCACGATTGACGCTGAGTTCGGCCACCTCGACGCCCTGATCAACAACGCCGGCACCACCGCGACCTGGAAGGTGAAGGACCTGGAAAGCCTCGACATGGCCGAGTGGGACCGCACTTTTGCGGTGAATGTGCGAGGCACCTTCCAAGTGACGCGCGCAGCCTTGCCACTGCTAAAAAAAGGGAGCAACCCGGCGGTGGTCAATAGCGCCAGCATCGTGGGCCTGCGCCCGGGGCCGCAACCCCTGCCTTATGCAGCGAGCAAAGCTGCGGTGGTCAACCTCACCAAGACGCTGGCCTGGAACCTCGGGCCCGAAATCCGGGTGAACGCGGTAGCACCGGGCTGGATGGAAGGCGACTGGATGCAGCGCATGCTGGGCGACAAATACGACGACCTCATGGGCAAGCGCGCCAAGGCCACACCGCTCAAGCGCTGCGTGACCTCTGACGATGTCGCCGAGACCATGCTGAACCTGCTCACCGCCAACCGCTTTGTAACCGGCGAGATTGTGGTGATCGATGGTGGCTTCACCAGTTCGACCTGAGATACGGAGGCCCGTCATGTTGCAAGGATTCGTCCCCTACCCCCCTGAATTTGCGGCCCGCTACCGCGCCCGAGGCTATTGGCAAGACAAGTCGCTGGCCCAGGAATTCAACGCGGTGTATGCGCGCTTCAGCGACCGCACCGCACTCGTCGATGGCGATGTGAGCTTGAGCTATGCCGACCTCGACCGGCTGAGCACCAACTTGGCGCTCAACCTGCTGGAGATCGGACTCCAGCCGCTGGACCGGGTGGTGCCCACCCTGCCCAATGTGCATGAGTTCGTGGTGCTGTACTTCGCGCTACAAAAAATCGGCGCCATCCCGATTGCTGCGCTGGTGACCCACCGCTATGCCGAGATCAGCCAGTTTGTGAATCTCTCAGGCGCCACCACCTGCGTGTATCCGGATGTGATGGGCGAGTTTCACTTTTCGCCGGTCATCGACCGTGTGGCCGCTGAAAACACCGCTTTGCGCATACGCATCGTGTTGGGGCAGGCCAAGCCCGGCGAACACTCCCTGCGGGAGCTGATCGACCGCCCTGCGAAGCTGCCGGCGTCCCGCTTGGCCGAAATTGCCATCGACCCTACCGACCCGTGCATCTTCCAGCTCTCAGGCGGCACCACCGGCATTCCCAAGCTCATTCCCCGCACCAACAATGACTATGCCTACAACTCCAAAGTGGCAGCCAGCGTGTGCGAGGTCGATGCCGAGTCGGTGCTACTCCTGGTACTGCCGATCGCCCACAACCTGCCATTGGCCTGCCCCGGTATTCAAGGCTTTATGTTCAACGGCGCCAAGGTCGTGGTGCACGCCAACACGCGGCCGGCGGAGATGTTTGCGCTGATCCAAAAACACAAGGTCACGCACCTGAAGGTCGTGCCGGCGTTGCTGATCCGCCTGATCAATGACCCGTCGGTGGGCGACTACGACCTCTCCAGCCTCAAGCTCATCCAAAGTGGAGGCCAGCGCATGCAGCCCGAAGTGCGCGCCAAAACCCGCGCGTTGATCCCCGGCGTGTTTGTGCAAGAGAACTTCGGCATGTCTGAAGGCACCCTGATGTTTGTGCGCTCCAGCGATCCTGAAGAGGTCAAGCTGGAAACCTGCGGCCGCCCGGTCTGCGAAGACGATGAGGTCAAGCTATTGGATGAAGATGACCGAGAAGTGGCCCCCGGCGAGGTGGGTGAATTCACGGTGCGTGGCCCTTACACCCTGCGCGGCTATTTCGGCGTGCCGGAGTACAACGCCAAGCAGTTCACCACCGATGGCTTCTACCGCTCTGGCGATTTGATGCGCAAGCATCCGTCCGGCAACTATGTGGTCGAAGGACGCAAAAAAGACCTGATCAACCGTGGCGGCGAAAAGATCAGCGCCGAGGAAGTAGAAAACCTCATCCTCATGCACCCGGCCGTGCAAAACGTGGCCTGCGTGCCCATGCCCGATGCCCACATGGGCGAAAAAATGTGCGCCTTTATCATCTTGCGAGCCGGCCAAAAACTGGAACTCAAAACCCTGGTTGACTTTTTGCTGACCAAGGAAATCGCCAAATTCAAACTGCCAGAGCGCCTGGAGGTGTTGGCCGACTTTCCGGTATCCACCTTCGGCAAGGTGTCCAAAAAGGCATTGGGCGAAATGGTCGCAAAAATGCTCCAAAACAGCCTGCAGCCCTCTTAAATATTGCGCAATTAGCTATAAAAACAGGAGCAACCATGAGAATTATCGATCTGCACTGCTACCCCGGCACCCAAACCTGGATTGATGCCCAGGGCCCCTATCCGGAAGCCCTCGCCACCTACTGGAAACGCGACTGGGTTGCCAAGTCGGAAGACGACGTCATTGCCGAGTTCACAAGCGCCGGCGTCGAAGCCTGCCTGGTGGCACTGGATCTGGAAACCACCGTGGCCACCCCGCCCTGCACCAATGAGTATGTGCACGGCATGTGGAAGCGCCATCCGCAACGGGTGATCCAGTGCTGGGGAGCCGTGGAGCCTGCCAAGGGCGAAATCGCGATACGCCAAGTCGAGAAAGCGGTGAAAGAGCTGGGCTTTGTGGGCTTTCACTTTCACCCGATCATGCAGCACTTTGCAGTAAACGACCGGCGCCACTACGACCTCTTTGAAGTCATCAACGGCCTGGGCGCTGCGGTAATGATCGATGTGGGCACCACCGGCATGGGCGCCGGCATGCCCGGGGGACACGGCGCGCGCATCAACCACGCACACCCGTCCGCCATCGACGAGCTGGCGGCAGATTTCCCGAACCTGAAGATCATCATGGCCCACCCCGGCTGGCCGTGGGTGGAGGAAACCACCGCCGTTGCGCTGCACAAGGGCAATGTGTATTGGGAAATGTCGGGCTGGGCACCCAAGCACTTTCCGGGCAACCTCAAAGTCGATATTCGCGGCCGGCTGCAAGACAAAATCATGTTCGGTAGCGACTACCCCAGCCTCCCTTACGAGCGCATCTTGCGCGAGTGGGCGGAGCTCGGCTACAAGCCCGAGGTGATGGAAAAAATCATGCACGGCAACGCTGAACGGGTACTGGGGCTGTGATGGTGCAGGCCTACCTGTGCGATGGTGTTCGCACCCCTATCGGCCGTTACGGCGGCGGCCTCTCCGGCATCCGCACTGATGATCTGGGTGCACTCCCCCTCCAAACGCTAATGGCACGTCACCCCGGCCTAGACTGGGCGCAGTTGGAAGAGGTGTACTACGGCTGCGTCAACCAGGCCGGCGAGGACAACCGCAACGTAGCCCGCATGAGCGCTCTGCTTGCAGGCCTGCCGCCCACGGTGGCAGCCGCCACCGTCAACCGCCTGTGTGGCTCCGGCCTGGAGGCGGTTGCCAGCGCTGCCCGCGGCATCGGGTGCGGCCAGCTGGATTTGGCCATCGCGGGCGGGGTCGAGAGCATGAGCCGCGCCCCCATGGTCATGCCCAAAGCCACCACCGCGTTTTCACGGCAGGCTGAAATCTACGACTCCACCATTGGCTGGCGCTTCGTCAACCCGGCGATGCAGCGGCTCTATGGCATCGATGCCATGGGTGAAACCGCAGAAAACGTGGCCGAGGAGTACGGCATCAGCCGCGCCGACCAGGACGCTTTTGCCCTGCGCAGCCAACAGCGCGCCGCAGAGGCACAGCGTAGTGGCGTGCTAGTGGAAGAAATCATCCCGGTCACCGTGCCCGGCAGCAAGCGGGGCACAACCCTGCAGATCACCGAAGACGAGCACCCCCGTGCGGACACCACCCTGCAGAGTCTTGCCCGCCTCAAACCGGCATTTCGAGAAGGTGGCAGCGTCACCGCCGGCAACGCATCCGGGGTGAATGATGGTGCCGCGGCACTCCTGATGGCCAGCGAATCAGGGGTGGCGCGCCATGGTCTGCAGCCCTTGGCCCGAATCACCGGCTTCGCCACCGCAGGGGTGCTCCCCCGTGTGATGGGGATCGGGCCGGTACCCGCAGTTCAAAAATTACTGGCCCAGACCGGCTTAAAGATCACAGATTTTGATGTGATTGAACTCAACGAAGCCTTTGCCGCGCAGGGCCTGGCCGTGTTGCGCAGTCTGGGCTTGCCTGACGACGCAGAGCACATCAATGCGCATGGCGGTGCCATCGCGTATGGCCATCCGCTGGGCATGTCAGGTGTGCGGCTGACGCTAACAGCAGCGCTGCAACTGAAGCGCACCGGTGGTCGCCGGGCACTGGTAACCATGTGTATCGGTGTAGGCCAAGGCATTGCGCTGGCCCTAGAACGCGTTTGAAAGCAAAGATGAGCACAGACCCTATTCAATTCACCCGCCATGGCCATCTGGCCCTGCTCACCCTGAACCGCCCCGACACCCGCAACGCCTTGAGTGGTGAAGAGATATTCGCAGCCTTCGAGCAGCTGTTTGCAGAGATGAACGCCGACCTCTCGATCCGCGCAGCCGTGCTGACCGGCGCGGGCAGTGCCTTTTGCTCCGGGGGCAATGTGGCCGAAATGCGCGACCGCACCGGCATGTTCGGTGGCTCGCCCGCACAAATTGCCGCCAATTACCGGGCGGGTATCCAGCGCATACCCCGGGCGTTTCAAACCCTGCAAGTGCCCATCATTGCCGCGGTCAATGGTGCAGCCATCGGTGCGGGCAACGATCTGGCTTGCATGTGCGATATCCGGATTGCCGCCGATACCGCGCGCTTTGCGGAGAGCTTTGTGAAAGTCGGCATCGTCCCGGGAGACGGGGGCTGCTGGTTGCTGCCACGGGTGGTCGGCTGGTCCAAAGCGGCCGAGTTGGCCCTGACCGGCGACACCATCGACGCGGCCGAGGCGCTGCGCATTGGGCTGGTAAGCCAGGTTGTGCCTGCCGGCCAACTGCTGGAAGCGGCCATGGCTCTTGGCCAGCGGATAGCGGCCAACCCGCCACAGGTATTGCGCTGGACTAAGCAATTACTCCAAGAAGGCCGCAACAGCACCCTCGACCAGGCGCTGGACTCTGCGGGCCAATTTCAGGGCATGGCGCACCACACTGCAGACCACGCAGAGGCCGTATCTGCATTTTTTGAAAAGCGCGCCCCGGTTTTCGGTAACGACGGCGCATCACAACCGGGTACCCCTACATGAGCCCCTTGCTCCGTGAAAACGTAGCACCGGGTGTGGTGCTGTTGCGACTGCACCGACCGGAGGTGCTCAACGCACTGAACCTGGCCCTGCGGCAGGCACTGGCAGATGCCTTTCACGCACTCGACCGAGACCCCGGGGTCTATGCGATTGTGATTGGCGGGAGTGAACGGGCCTTTTGCGCGGGTGCTGACTTGCAGGAATATGTAGACGCCACCCCCACCGACATCCTGGCCAGGCAGATGGACCAGCTCTGGGGTGCCATCAGCGGGTGCAGCAAGCCGGTGATCGCCGCGGTACGTGGCCACGCCCTCGGCGGTGGCTGCGAGCTGGCCATGCACGCCGACATCATCATTGCCGGCCAGGGTGCCCGCTTCGGCCAACCGGAAATCAAAATCGGCATCATGCCCGGCGGAGGTGCCACCCAGCGGCTCACCCGGGCAGTGGGCAAGTTTGCCGCCATGAAAATTTTGCTCAGTGGTGAGCCTTTCACTGCCACCGAGGCCTTTTCCATGGGCCTGGCCAGTGAAGTCGTGCCTGACGCCGAGGTGGAGCAACGCGCTATAGCGCTCGCCACCCACTTGGCCAGCCTGCCGGTGCAAGCCTTGAAATTCATCAAAGAGGCCGTGCTGGAGGGCATGAATCTTCCCTTGGCCCAAGGCCTGGCGTGCGAGCGCAAATCGTTTCAGTTATTGTTTGCCACCCCTGACAAGACAGAGGGCATTCGCGCGCGTTTGGAAAAGCGCCCTGCGGCATTTGCACACCATGACCACTGACCTCACCTTCGCCCCGACGCACATTCCCGCACAGTTGCCTGCCGCAGTGCAAGCCGAGCTCCAAGCCATCGGGCCGGTCGTCGCACCACAGCCCACCGAGGCGCTGTTTGCACCGCTGCACTCCAAAGCGGTGCCGCAGGACGTCCGGATTGAGCGTGACGTGCCCTACGGCCCCGATACCCGGAACCGGCTAGACTTTTTTACGCCACTTACTGGCACCGGGCCGCTGCCTGTCTTGCTGTTTGTGCATGGCGGCGCCTTTATGCGGGGAGACCGGCGTATTGGCGACGGCACGTTTCACGACAACATGGGTCTGTGGGCAGCGCGCCACGGCATGGTGGGGGTGAACATGTCGTACCGGCTTGCGCCAGAGCACGGCTGGCCCTGCGCGCAGCGCGATATTCAAGCCGCCATCCAGCACTTGCGCACAGCCCCTGCTGTCAGCAACCGGCTTGGCGGCCCACTCGTACTCATGGGGCACTCCGCCGGAGCAGCCCATGTGGCCCAGTACGTGGCCATGCCAGAGTTCCATCAACGGGTGGGAGTCGGAGTGCGGGCTGCTGTTTTGTTGTCCGGCCTGTTCGACCCGGTGACGGCAGAGCACAACCCGCCACTCAAGGCCTATTTCGGGGCCGATGCCACCCGCTACAGCGAGCGCTCAGCCGTGCCCGGCCTGCTGAAATCGGCCGTGCCGCTCTGGATTGGTTATGCAGAACTCGACCCGCAGGACTTTGTGCAACAGGCCCACCAGTTAGGGGCCGCCCTGCAACGCGCCGGCAAACCCACCCCGGTGCACCAGTTGAATGGGCATAGCCACATGTCAGAGCTATACGCCATCGGCACCGCAGACACCTCCCTCTCGGAGCAACTGATTCGCTACATACAGGGCGCCATTTCGCTATAAATTCAATAGCTACCTGCGCTTGTCGAATCGGGGCTAGAGGCTGATTCGTCTTAAAAATCCACCTGATTCATTCAACGCAGGCCGAAACTGGCTTGTGGCTGCGGGCGTAGCCGCCATCCCCCCGCTGAAACACTTTGTCGCCAGGCAACACATCGCCCGGCGCATAGGTGGGGCCGCTGTTAAGCCGCTCGTACACCGGGTCAAAGTCGATGCGGGCCAGGTCCAGCAGGTCGTTCAGGCTGTCGAGTACGAAGTAGCACTCCTGAAAATCGTCAATCCGATAGCGGGTGCGCATGACGCGCTCCAGGTCAAAGCCGATGCGGTGGGGCGATGCGCTGTGCACCGCGAAGCCGCTCTCGGTGAATGACGAGGCAATGCCTGCACCGTAGATGCGTAGAGCCTCCTCAACGCCGCTTGCGCACTGCACCTGTTCTTTCACCAAACCGAACTCCACGGTGTACCAATACACCCGAGCCAACTCAGTCAGTTTGCCGATGCGCTGTGCACGCAAGCCGGCCTGGCCATAGAGCTGGATGAAGTCCGCCATGACCGGGTGCATGAGCATGGGCACATGGCCGAACACGTCGTGGAACACGTCGGGCTCTTGCAGGTAGTCCAGCTGGTCTGCACCGCGGATGAAGTTGCCGCTCGGAAAGCGCCGGTTGGCGAGATGATTAAAAAACACCTCGTCCGGTACCAGGCCGGGCACGGCCACCACCTGCCAGCCGGTGCGGGGCTTCAACACTTCGTTCAGGGCGGCAAAGTCAGGAATGACCTCTGCACTCAGCGGCAAAGCGCGCATACCTTCCACAAACTCGCGGCATGCCAGTTGCGGTAGCAATGCGGTCTGGCGCTCAAACAGCGTTTTCCAGACGGCATGGTCTGCGGCGCTGTAGTGCGCCCAGTGTTGAGGGATGGTGTAGTCGCTCATCTCCGTCCACCACGCTCAACGGGCTGCAAGCACCGTGCCCCGGCAATCGCCAAAGCCGATACGCCGGGCACCCACTGCTTCGCAAGTACCGCGCAGGATGACGGTGTCGCCGTCCTGCAAGAAGGTTCGTACCTCGCCGTTAGGCAAGGTGATGGGCTGCTTGCCACCCTTGGTCAGCTCCAGCAAGGAGCCGCCCTGCTCCGGCGCCGGGCCGGACAAGGTGCCGGTGCCCAGCAGGTCACCCGCACGCAGGTTGCAGCCGTTGACCGTGTGGTGGGCCACCAGCTGCGCCAGCGTCCAGTAGGCGTCCCGCATGTTGGACTGCGAGAGGCACACGCCGCCCTCGCCTGCAGCGCGCATGGCGGGCGTTTGCAGCCAGACTTCGAGTTGCACATCCAGCGCGCCTTGAGCGCGGTTGGCCTCACCGTCTAAGTAAGGCAATGGCTGCGGGTCCGCCGCGTCGCGCACAAAAGGCGCGCGAAACGGGGCCAACGCCTCCATGGTCACCAACCAAGGCGATACCGTGGTGGCAAAGTTTTTGGCCAAGAACGGGCCCAAGGGTTGGTATTCCCAGGCCTGCACATCGCGTGCGCTCCAGTCGTTGAGCAGCGTGAGGCCGAAGATGGCATCTTCCGCGTCTGCAAGCGGCACAGGCTCGCCCATACGATTGCCACTTGCTACCCAGGCCCCGAGTTCGAGCTCATAGTCGATCCGCGCGCTGGGCCCGAAGTCCGGCACCGTAGCACCCGGCTTGAGCGTTTGGCCCTTGGGGCGATGAAACTGCTGGCCGCTGGCACCGATGCTGCTGGCCCGGCCGTGGTAGCCGATGGGCACCCATTTGTAGTTGGGTAGCAGCGGGTTGTCGGGGCGGAACAGCTTGCCCACCGTGGTGGCGTGGTGGATGCCGGTGTAGAAGTCGGTGTAGTCCCCCACCTCGCAGGGCAGGCCCAGCTCGACTTCGGTCTGGCGCAAGAGTGCATCGGCCCAGACTTTTTGCAGGGCCGAGCCCTCGCATAGGCCTTCCCAGATCGCCAAGCGCAAAGCGCGGCGCTGGGCCACGGGTGCGGCCATCAGGCGGTGCATGTCGTTGTGGTCGATCAAGCCGGTGGCGTGCAGGTCCAGCACGCGGTCGCCAATGGCCACACCGATTTGCCAGGGCTCCAGCGCGTTGTGGCGGAAGCGGCCGAAGGGCAGGTTCTGGATCGGGAAATCGGTGTCGGAGGTGCCGGCGGATTCGACCCAGCTTTGCGTGTCGGGGGCGTGGGTGGCGTCCAAGCCATGAGGCACTGCGCTCATGCTTTCGCTCCAAATTCGTTAGCGTGCAAAAAGGCAGCGTGTTTGGGCGCGCGCTTGGTCACACTCCACTCCTCCAACATGGCCCACTTCACCTTGTCCATTTGCGCCAGCTTGGCCTGTTCGTCGGGGTCCGGGCACGACAGCTCCAGCCGGTGGCCATTGGGGTCAAAGAAGTAGATGCTGTGGAACATGCCGTGGTCGGTTACGCCCAACACATCCACCCCTTGGGCTTCGAGGTGCGCTTTGAACTCCAGCAACTCGGCACGGTCTTTCACCTTGAAAGCGATGTGCTGCACCCAAGCGGGCGTGTTGGGGTCGCGGCCCATGGGGGGTTGGGTGGGCAACTCAAAGAAGGCCAGTACATTGCCCTGCCCTGCGTCCAGAAAGACGTGCATGTACGGGTCTGGGGCTTTGGTGCTGGGCACCAGGTCTTCGGCAATGGCCAGCACAAAGTCCATGTGCAGCATCTTCTGGTACCAGAGCACGGTTTCCTTGGCGTCTTTGCAGCGGTAGGCCACGTGGTGGATGCGTTCTATTTTCATGGTGTCTCCTCGGGCTTTATGTTGGCTTAAGCGGTTTCCAAAGCGCCGCGGCGTACCTGGTCGCGCTCCAGCGATTCGAATAGGGCCTTGAAGTTACCCTCACCAAAACCTTCATCTCCCTGACGCTGGATGAATTCGAAGAACACCGGGCCGAGCTGGGTTTGCGAAAAGATTTGCAGCAGCAGGCGCGGTTGACCGCCTTCGGTAGAGCCATCCAGCAAGATACCTCGACTCTGCAACTCCGCCACTGGCTGGCCGTGCCCGGGCAGGCGGCCTTCCAGCATCTCGTAGTACACGTCGTTGGGCGCGGTCATCAAGGGCACACCCGCCATGGCCAGCTTGTCCACGGTGCTGACCAGGTCGTCACAAATGAGCGCGATGTGCTGAATGCCCTCGCCGTTGAACTGCATCAGGTATTCCTCGATCTGCCCGCCACCCTGGCGCGACTCCTCGTTCAGCGGGATGCGGATCTTGCCGTCCGGCGCGGTCATGGCCTTGGAAGTCAGGCCGGTGTACTCGCCCTTGATGTCGAAGTAGCGGATCTCGCGGAAGTTGAACAGATGCTCATAAAACCCGGCCCAAAAGGCCATGCGTCCGCGGTAGACGTTGTGGGTCAGGTGGTCGATGAGCTTCAGGCCGTGGCCCACGGGATGGCGGTCCACGCCCTCGATGAATTCAAAGTCGATGTCGTAAATCGACTTGCCGTCTTCAAACCGGTCAATCAAATACAAGGGCGCGCCGCCAATGCCTTTGATGGCGGGCAGGTTCAGTTCCATGGGGCCGGGGCGCAGCTCTACGGGCTGGGCACCCAGTTCGAGCGCGCGGTTGTAAGCGTGGTGGGAGTCTTTGACGCGGAACGCCATGCCGCAGGCGCTGGGGCCATGCTCAGCGGCGAAGTAGCCGGCCACGCTCTTGGGCTCGCGGTTGACGATGAAATTGATATCGCCCTGGCGGTACAACACCACGTTTTTCGAACGGTGCTTGGCGACCAGCGTGAAGCCCATGCGCTCAAACACCGGCTCAATCACGCCCGCTACAGGCGACGCAAATTCCACAAACTCGAAGCCCATCAGGCCCATCGGGTTCTCGAACAAATCTCCGCTCGCTCCGCTGGTGTTGGTAGTGGTCATGGTGCTGCTCCTCGAACGCTGTTTTGAAAGCGTTAATTGTGGTCAAACCTGCCTGCAAATGGTATGCAAATTAGTGGGACTACACCCAGCCACATGCATAATTTGTGCATGAAGATGAATAAAGACGAAGATTCGTTGCTTGATAGCTTTGATATCAGCCTTCTTGCTGCACTGCAGCGAGATTCGCACGCCACCCACCAGCAAATCGGGGAACAGGTGCATTTGTCGGCGTCCCAAGTGAGCCGGCGGGTACAGCGGCTGCAGGCGGCCGGCATCATCCGGCGCTATGTGGCGCTGCTAGAGCCGCAGGCCATTGGCCTTGGCGTCCGGGCAATCAGCTACGTGACGCTCACCCGACACAGCGGTGATGAGGGCCTGGCTTTTGAGCGGGAGATTGCCGCTTTCCCCGAAGTGTTGGAGTGTTACTCGGTCGCGGGTGAGTCGGACTACATCCTGCAAATCGTGGCTGCCGACCTGGGCGTGCTCTCCGAGCAGGTGTTGCGCCGCCTGACGAGGATTCAGGGGGTCGGCAGCATCCGGTCGAACATTGTGCTGGGGCGCATCAAGAGCAGCACCGAGCTGCCCTTGGGCCACTTAAAGCGCAGCGCGGCATAGAACCTCCGGTGCGCGGGTAGCTCTAACGCACTGCGGCCTTGGTGCCTTGCACGTCAACCTCGACCCGGCGATCCCGCTGCAGGCAGGCAATCAACGCCGCCCGCTTTCCACCGGGGCAATCGGCCAAGGCTGTGAGCGGGTTGGACTCGCCTTCACCGTAAGCCTGAATGCTCCCAGGTGCCACGCCCTTGCTCACCAGATAGTCGCTGACTGCAGTGGCGCGGCGCACCGACAGCTTCTGGTTGTACGCCGTGCTGCCAATGCGATCGGTATAGCCCCGCACGTGGATTGCATCAAAGGTGCTGCCACTGAGCTCCACGGCCAAGCCGTCCAGCATGGCGGTGCCATTCGGTCCGAGAACCGATTGATCAAAACCAAACAGCGCGTCTGCCGAAAAGTTCAGGCGTTGCGCCGGCATCGGAATCAAGGCCGGAGCCGCCGGCGGCGCAGCCCGTGCCGGCTCTACAGGGGCAGGCGCTGGTGCCGGCACCACGACCGGCGCAGCAGCCATGATGACCGCGTCGCAGGGCGCTACCGCCAATGCGGGCGTCCACGCCCCGTTGCGCCAACACTGACCGGGGGTGGCACTGCCCACGAAGCTGCCAGCCCCGTCCAGCAAATACCCCCGGGTATCTGGCACCTGCGCCAGGCCAAGCCCGGACGACATCGCCAGTGCCAGCCCCACGACCAGCGGGGCCCTGCGAAATGCACCTGTTTCGATGTGCGTCATACGTTACTCCTTAGACAGGTGGTTCAAGGACGCACCGACACTTCGTTCTTGACTGCCCGAACCCCGCTCACACCCCGTGCGATGCGCTCTGCGGTGTTCTTTTCGAGCACGCTTTTCGCAAAGCCGGAGAGCATCACGGTGCCCTTCATGGTTTCTACGCTGATGGCGCCGGCGTCCACTTCTTTGCTTTCGACAAAGCGGCTTTTCACCTGGGTGGTGATGGTGGCGTCGTCCACATAGGCGCCCATCGTTTCCTGGCCCCGCTGCACTGCGCAACCTGACAAGAGGCCAGAGGCCAGCGCGATAGCGGTCACAAGAATGCGCATTGAATTTTTCATGGAGAACTCCTAAACGGTGAATGAACACCTAGACAGTAGTTCTGACGGCTCCGGATGTCGGTACGCTATCGAACTGTCAGTGCGGCGGCATCTGCAGCTCCACCCGGTGAACGCCCCGCAAGGCCGCGTAGTTCAGCCATTCGCCGACCACCAGCGTCGTCACACGCCGCACCGACACCATGTGTGTTTCTTCGACCAGCGGCTTGGAAAAGCTCACTTCCAACACACAGTCGGGCAACCGCAGTTGCATGTGCGCTTGGTCCCAGTGCGCGGGAAAACAGGGTCTGAAACACAGCCGCTGCGGCCCGAACTCGAGCCCGAAAATCGACTCGGTGGCCGCCCGGTACATCCACGCGGCCGAGCCGGTATACCAACTCCACCCTCCCCGGCCTGCATAGGGTGGCGCGCCGTACACATCGCCAGCCATGGCATAGGGCTCCAAGCCATACACAGGCCCCTGCACCGGGTCCGCACTCCGGTGGGCCGGGCTGAGGTCGCAGAAATACCGGTATGGCAAGTCACTGCGCGTATCCCGGTGCAGCTGCGCCATCGCCATGAGCGCCCACACACCCGCGTGGCTGTACTGCCCCCCGTTTTCGCGCACCCCGGGCGGGTAGCTCTGGATATAGCCCGCGCTGGGCACCTGATGCTGCAAGGGCGGAGCCAAGAGCTTGATCAAGCCCAGCGCAGGGTCGACCAACTCCTGGTGCGCGGCCTGCATGGCCTGTGCTGCGCGCTCCGGGGGCGCCGCTTGGCTGAGCACCGCCCAGGCTTGCGCAATCAGGTCGATCCGGCACTCCTGCAAGGTGTGGCTACCCAGAGGGCTGCCGTCGTCAAAAAAGGCGCGGGCATACCACTGGCCATCCCAGGCCGGGCCGGCCAGCGCCGCGTGCCAGCCGTCCGCGGCCAGCTCCCAGCGCTGCGCACGCGCCTGCTCCCCCCTCGCTCTGGCCACAGGTGCCCAGTTGCGCACCAATTGCACCAAAAACCACGCCAACCATACCGACTCCCCTTTGCCCAGTGGGCCGACGGCGTTCATGCCGTCGTTCCAGTCGCCGGTGCCCATCAAGGGCAAACCATGGGCACCGACCTGGAGGCTGTGGTCGAGGGCACGGGCTGCGTGCTCGTACACCGTGGCGGTGTCTGCAGTGGCAGGTGGGGCAAAGTAAGCGTCTTCTTGCTCGAGCTCCAGCAGCGGCCCCTCGAGAAATGGCACCTGCTCGTCCAGCACGGTGTGATCACCCGTGGCCTGCACATAGCGTGTCAAGGCCTGCGGCAACCACAGCAGATCGTCTGACATGCGGGTGCGCACACCTGCCCCACCCGGGTCATGCCACCAGTGCTGCACATCCCCAGCCGCAAATTGACGCGATGCACACAACTTGATGTGGGCCCGCAGAGTGGCCGGCTCTGTGTGCACCAGCGCCATCGCGTCTTGCAGTTGATCGCGAAAACCTGTTGCGCCGCCCGCTTGGTAAAAGCCGGCCTTCGCCGCCATCCGGCACGCCAGGGTCTGGTAAAGCAACCAGCGGTTCACCAGCGCGTCCATCAGCGGGTCGGGCGTGGTGATCGTGATCTGGCCCAGGCGCCGATTCCAGTGGGCGGTGACCTCGTGAATCCGCTGTGCCGGCACCACCGTGAGCGCCTGATGCGCCAAGGCCAACGCGGCATCGGCATCAGCGGCGTAGCCCATCAAAAACACGTGGCTTCGGCTCTGGCCTGCGGGCACATCCAGCGGGATCGAGAGTGCAGCACACGGGTCACTGCCTGACGCCTCGGGTGCGGTGGTGCCTTCGTCGTCGGCCAAGAGGTCAGGCACCGAGAGCGCCCCGGTGGAGTCAAAAAACTGCCGGCGGTCCGTGGTCCACTGCAATCGCCCCGCCTTGAGGCTGCTGTCATGCGGGGTCAAACACGCCCAAAAAGCCGTGCCCCCGCCCAAGCCCGCCGCCTGCTCACGTTGGCTGCACAAGAGCACCGCATCAGTGGCAGAGATGTGGGCTGTACTTGCGGTAGACATGCGGTCGCGCAAGGCCGCACCCAGCACCCACTCCACCATCCCGGTGCAGCGCAGGCGCACGTCCGCCGCCCCCTGGTTGTGGACTAGCACCTGCACCTGTTTGAGTTGCCGGTCCACATCGACCAGCCACAGCACCTCCACCTCCAGGTAGCCCCGCCGGTGGCGAATCCGGGTCATGCCCTGGGTGTGGCTCACGGTGTATTCCACGCCGGGCAGTGCCCAGGCGTCCGGGCTCAACGACCACACCGCCTTGGGTGATGCGTCCAGATCCTGCAGCCACAACCATTCGCCCGGTGGGTCCGCAACAGGGTCGTTGGACCATGGAGTCAGCTGGTTCAAGCGGCTGTTGCCAGCCCAGGTGAAGCCGCCACCCGCCTCGCTGAGCACAGTGCCAAAAGCGTCGTTGGCCAACACATTGACCCACGGGCGCAGGGGCCGCGACTCCCGGCTCACCAAAAAGCGGAACGCTTCACCGTTGGCGGCAAAAGCCCCGGTGGACACACGCACCGCTGCTGGCAAGGCGCTGGCAGCTGCGCCGGGGGCGCGCCTGGGGTGCGCAGACCGCTGTTGGGCATCGAGGTCATGGCTGGCAGACCACGCCTGCACATGGTGCAGCAAGGGCCGGCCATCCGCATCCAGAAACATGCGGGCCAGCGCATGCAGCGTGCTGCGCTCGTCGTCACTGACCGCGTCATCCCGCAGCACCCACATGCCGATGCTGGTGTTTGCATCTTCCTTCGGGTGCTCTGAGTTCAAGCGGTCGCACAGCACCGTGAGCTCCCGTTGCAAAGACAGGTGGTACGACGCAGGCTCAGCATTCAAGACCACCAGGTCGCAGCCCAGTCCGGCCCAAGCCCACATGCGCATGGTCTGGCTGAGCGCGCGCACCAGCCCCAGGCCTTGCAACACCGATATCGACACCAACAAAATCGGCCGGTCGCCTGACAAGCCCATCCGCCATAGCAAGCGCTTGTCACACACCTTGCTCTGGATGGGCAATGCCGCCCTGCGCAGAGCAGAAGGCTTGCTCAGCACAAATAGCAAGGCGGTGGTGATGCTCTGCATCGCAGTCAAGGTGTCCGGGCTGATCTGTAGCGACCGCAAACGGATACCGGCCAAGGTGGACGACATCGACGATGCGCGCAGCACATGGCTGCTTTGCTGGTATTTGTCGATCAGGGCGTGCAAGAGCGCAGTGCCTGCCGCCGCAGCGCTTGCAAAGGTCAACTGTGCTTTGGCAAAAGGCGCCAGCCGGATGCGCACCGACAGCGCTGCCACCGGGTCCAAGCCGCTGCTACCCGGCCCGCCCCCCTGGAAATACGCCTCCCCATGGCGCATGCCCTGCGACCAGCCGCTGTCCCGCCCCGGCTTGCAGTTGCGCCCCAACCAAACCTGCCGGTCCGCACAGGCCTGCACCGAGAGCACTGTGGCATCGGTGTGGGCCAAAAAGTGCACCGCACACACCGTGGGCTCGGTGGGCACCCGTGGATTGCGCTGAAACAGGAGCGCACGTTGCGCCTCCAGCCACTCGCCGTGCACAAACAGCTTGGAAAACGCCGGGTGCGCCTCATCGGCACCTTGGGCGTTGAGCGCCACTTCCCAGCAGCAGCTCAGCTCCAGCTCCAAGACCTCATCCCCGGTGTTGTGCAGCTCCACCTGCCGGAACTCGATGTCGTCTTCCGGGCTGACCCAGACCGTCATCCGGCTCTCCCAGCGCGGGGTGGTGCAATGAAAAATCGCCCGATCCGGCTGAAAGCTGCAGCGGTAGTCGGCCGCAGGGTCCGGCGCCGGGCTGCGGGTGATGGAATAACGGGGCAAGCCCGCACCCCCCAATTCACGGCAAAACACAAAGTGGCCATAAGCGTCGCGCAGCGCGTCATCGCGAAAGCGGCTGATCGCCGTCGTGCCCCAATGGCTGGCGCCCGCCCCGTTGGCGCGCACCACTGTTCCGTAGCGGCCGTTGGACAACAGTTGGCTGGGCTCCACCGCGTGATGCCCCGGCACCAGCTGCCGCACCAGGCCCGGTGGGCGTGTTTGCAAGCGCTGCTCCACCACCGGCTGCGGCAGTCCGGTGGGTTTGCGTATCTCCTTGGGCACCCGCTCATGCAGCAAGCTGCTGACCGCCTCCATGTGCGGATCGGCCATCCCCCACCGTTTGACAATGTCGCGGTGCAACAGGTTGGTCAATGAGGCCAGCGCCATCCCCTGGTGGTGGGCCATGAAAGTACCCACCGGCGTGAAAAGCTCCACCCCGGTTTGCCGCACCGGCGTGTAGTCCAAGGCCTCCATAAAGCCCCACTCACGCCGCATCCCCAGGCCCTCAAGGCGCTGCAAGTTCGCGATGGCCGCATGCGGGCTCACCATCAAGGCCATCAAGGTGGCATAGGGCGCAACCACCAGTTCGTCGAGGGGCGTTCTGCGCAGGGCGAGAGACGGCACCCCTTGCGGCGCATATTGGTAGGCCATGGAGCTATCGCGCCCCGCATAGGCGGACTCCGACACGCCCCATGGCACGCCCTGCTGTTCGCCAAACGCCCGTTGTGCACCTACCGCGTGTTCGCAAGCACTTTGCAACAAGCTGCCCCGGGGTTCGTCCAGCATCAGGGACGGCATCAGGTACTCAAACATCGAGCCGGACCACGATTTGAGCCCCGGCTGCACCCCATAAAGACAAACAATCCGCCCCAAGGCACCCCAGTGCGCGGCATCCACATCGCCCTTGGCAATCGCCAGCAAGCTGGTGAGCCGGGATTCGGAGGCCAACAGGTCATAAAAGGAGTTGTCCAGCTCTTGCTCACGCACCCGGTAGCCGATATGAAACAGGCGCCTGCGGGTGCTGTACAAAAACCGGTAGTCCGGCGCCAGCGCCAAGGCCTGCATGCGCCGGGCCAACACTTGAAGCTCAGCGCATTGCGCGTCACACGCCACCGACACACCGTCGCGCCCCTCTGTACAAAAATCAAGACAGGCCTGGGCGGTGGTGAGCAGGTGGCCGCTCAAGTTGCCGCTGTCGACGGTGGACACATAGGCGGGCAGCAGCACTGCCAAGGTCTGGGTGTCGTACCAGTTCAAAAAATGCCCCTCGTGCCGGGGTAACTTGTCCAGCGTATCCAGCGTGGCTTTCAAGCGGGTAGCCAGATCGGCCATGCTGATCCAGCCCGCCTGTGCCGCACATGCGCAGCTCAAGAGGTATAGGCCGATATTGGTCGGCGAGGTGCGGTGCGCCAGCATTTCAAAAGGCAAGACCTGCAAGTTGTCGGGCGGCAAGCAATGGTCTTGCGCCGTCACACAGCGTTCAAAGAAGCGCCAGGTGTCTTGCGCCACACCTTGCAGGTAGGCCACTCCGGCGGCGTCCGGCATGTCGATGCGGCGGCTCCACTGGCTCTGGCAGGCCAGCCACAGGGCAAGCGGTGAAAACAACCACAAGACCGCCCACGCTGTCGCCCAGGCTGGCAGCGTGATCCATGGGGCCAAAGCCGCTGCACCCGCCAGTGTCAACACCACCAGACCGGCATGGGTTCGCAGCATGGCAGCCAGGCGCGTGCTGCTGCCGGCTTGTACGCTAGCGGCCGTGGTCCACTCCAGCAAACCACTCCTGCTGATGGCAAGGCGGTACAGCGAGCGCCAGACGGCGTCCACCGCCAACATACTCTGGCGCAACAACTGCATGCATTGCCACACGCCCAACGCGAGCACCCGCGCAAAGTCGACGCCAGCACAGGCATAAAAGTAGCGAAGCTCCAGATTGGGTCGCCCCGGTACCAGCCCCGCCACCGCCCCGATGAACGGACCAGCGGTGTAAGCCAGCAATACCAGTAGCAAAGCAAATACTGGCTCCAGCCCGATGCCGCTGACCGACATCAACAAGAGCGCTAGGCAAGCCGGTGCCACCAGCGAGCGCCTCAGGTTGTCCAGCATCTTCCACAGGTTCAGGAATGAAATGCCGTACTGGCGATAGCGCAGCATGAACGGAATCAACTGCCAGTCGCCCCGCGTCCAGCGGTGGATGCGGGCGTTGGCCGTTTCGGGGTGGTGGGGGCCGTCTTCCAGCACCGTCACATCGGTCACCGTGGCGCAGCGCACCAGAGCGCCCTCCAGCAAGTCATGGCTCAACACCTGTCCATCGGGAAAGCGCCCGCTCAACACCTGGTGCACCGCCGCCACATTGAACAAGCCCTTGCCGGTAAAAGTGCCCTGCCCGAATACATCCTGGTACACCTCTGAGCTGGTGGCGCTGTAGGTATCAATACCGAACTGTCCGGCAAACAGCCAGTGATAGAAGGTGCGCGCATGTTCCCCCGGCAAAGGGGCCGACACCCTGGGCTGCAACACGCCGTATCCCTTCACGATGGTGCGGGTCGCCGGGTCAAAGACGGGCTGGTTGCTGGGGTGGGCCGCAATACCCACCAGCGAGCGGAGTCGCCCCGGCGGCAGCTGGGTGTCGGCGTCCAGCGTGACCACATAGGGCGTACCGGGCACGACGTGGCTCAGAGTGCCCACATCGACGAAATCACCTTGGCCGGTTCCTGTCAGTCTGGCGACCAGGGCCTCCAGCTTGCCGCGCTTACGCTCCCAACCGATCCAGGCGTTTTCAGACCGGCTGAAACGCCGCTCGCGGTGCAGCAGCGCAAAGCGCGGGGCCGCAAGAGCCTGCCCCGGTGCAGCGTCTGCCGCTGCGGGCACAGGGTAGCGCTGGTTCAAGGCCTCGAGGGCGCGCACCGCATGGGCCAGCAACACCGGGTCGGTGGGCGTGGTTGGGGTGGCGGCATCCAGATGGTCGGTCAACAACACAAACTGGGCCAGAGGTTCCGGATTGGCCAGGTAGTGCAAATGGAGCCTGCGGGCCAAGGCCTCAATGCCCAGCGCATCCACCAACATGCACGGGATCACCACCGCTACCCGGTGCTCAGCGGGTAGCCCCTCTTTGAATGCCAGTCGTGGCAGGCGCCGGGGCTCCAAGGATTCACTGGCCAGGCGGTTGACCAAGGCCACCATCGCCTCGGAGGCCGGCACCATTACCAACAACCACAGCGCCACACGGAGCCAGGCAGAGTCGAGCGCGCCGTGCCAGAGCACCAGCCACGCCATCAGCGCTGCAGTGGCCAGACCAATGGCACCCAGGTAGAGGGGCAAGGCCCAGACGCGGCGCACACGGGCCCCGTCAAACCGCAAGTGCGCGGGCAAGCCCAGTGCCACCCGCAAGGCCCCGCCGCCCGCCCCGCCCAGCCAATACGCCGGGACCTGGGCCTCCATCTCGCTGGCTGGCGCCTTCGCCATCAAGTCCAGCAGGGTCTCGGTCACATGGGCCTCGGGCTTGCCGCTGCGCTTGGCCAGCTGCTCAATGCCGTGCAAGGTGGTCTCACGGGTCATGGAGTGCTCTGCCTGGAACACCGCATTGCCCAGCAGCAGGCGGGTGCATACATTGGTGCGCATCACCACTTCCGGCCAATCGGCGTCCCCGATCGTGCGCAGCGAGGTCACCGAGTTGCTCACACTCAGGTTGTCGGCAGCTTGCTCTGCGCGCTGCTGCAGCAGCACCGCGGGCAACAGGGGCAACATGGTTTGCAGCCAGGTTTTGACCATAACCCGGCTGTCCGGCAGGGTGGTTTGCAGGCGCCGGCTCATTTGCGCCAAGAACACGCCCTCCACACCCCGCAGCCGCATGCGGGCCGCCAACTCCCCCAGCAGGCTGATGCTGTAGTGCTCCAGGTCATCACAGCAGCGGTTGGCCAACTCGCGTGCGGCCTTGTTGGCCGCCACCCGATCGGCCAAGCGCCGCAGGTTCTCCATCAGCACCACCCGCAAGGTGGTGGGCAATGCCCACAGCTCACTCAAGCGCAACTCGCAGCTCTGTTGATAGGCGTTGAGAAAATGCACCAGCAAGGACTCATCGAAGGCGCCATCGGTGTGCGCCACAAACGCCCAGGCCACGCCGTACACCCGCGGCAGGCCCGCCAAAGGTGGCTGCACCAGTACCGGCAGGCCCTTGAAATAGTTGGATGGCAGGCCCTCATCCACCTCTTTGAACTGGGCCTCCAGCAGATGAAAGTTCTCCAACAGCCATTCGGCGGCCGGGCTGATGTCGTACCCGGTGCGCGCTTGGCTGCCGATATACGCATTCACGCTGCGCAGGCGTTGGATGTTGTCTTGCAAGCGGGGGGTAAAACTCTCCCGGTGGCTGCGCTCCCTGACGACCTTGTGCGTCAGCCCGAGGCTGATGCCGTGCCGCTCAAAACGCTCCATCCCGAATACATCGGACCGGATCGGCGCGTCCAGCGGGCCGGCATCCAAGCCCATCGCGGACCACAGACCGTCCGGCACCTGTTCCAGTACCCCATTCCAACGGGCCGGCGGCATGCCCTACGCCGCCAGGACGAAACCCGCCCCGAGCACCAACACCGCGACCACCACAAATGTCATCAAGCGCACACGCACCATGCCACCAGCCCAGCCCGCAGCGCGGTGCAGTCGTTCGGTATGGCTCACGCGGCCACTGCAATGTTGCACATGGGAGGACAGGCTCCAGAGGTCAAAAGACGAGGTTTCTGCCGCATCCGGGTAGGCAGCAGTACTCCAGCGCGCCAAACACTGCGAAATGGGGCACGGTAAATCAGTCGAATGGGTCATACGGGTACTCCTTGGAATGGGCGGTGCCAACAGCAGCAGCGGGGCAATCTGAGAGCGCTTGCTCGCCCCGTGCACAGGGAGCCCATGCTGCGCCCGGCAGCCCGCAAGGTCTGTTCGGAAGCGAACGGTTTGCCATTGGCCGCCCTCCGCAAAGGTGCGCTATCGCACAGACCACTGAACACACAGGCATACACTGATCTGCAGCACGGGCCGCCGATCTGGTGAGTCCGGCTGACAGGGAAAACACAACAGAGGTATTTATGCCCGCCAACACCGACTCGCGCCGCAACCAGTTGATTGCCTCTTTACCGGATGCCGAATGGGTCCGGTGGCAACCACACCTGGAGCTTGTGGAGCTGCCCCTGGGCAAGGTTCTGTATGAGTCGGGCGCCGTCCAGCGCCATGTGTACTTTCCGACCAGCGCCATCGTCTCGCTGTTGTATGTGCTCGAAAACGGTGCCTCGGCTGAGATCGCTGTGGTGGGCCTCGAGGGAGTGGTGGGTGTCTCGCTTTTCATGGGCGGTGGCTCCACCCCCAGCCGGGCCGTGGTGCAAAGCGCTGGGCAAGGCTTCCGGCTGAGCTCGCAGATGATGAAAGAAGAGTTCAACCGCTCAGGCCCGGTGATGCACCTGATGCTGCGCTACACCCAGGCACTGATCACCCAAATGGCCCAAACCGCGGTCTGTAACCGGCACCACTCGCTCGACCAGCAACTCTGCCGCTGGCTGCTCTTGAGCCTGGACCGCTTGCGGGGCAACGAGCTGGTCATGACCCAAGAGCTCATCGCTAACATGCTGGGCGTGCGGCGGGAGGGGGTCACCGAAGCCGCGCTCAAGCTGCAACGCGCTGGCCTTATCAGCTATGCCCGCGGGCACATCAGCGTGCAAGATCGCCCAGGCCTGGAAAAGCGGACCTGCGAATGCTACGAAGTGGTCAAAAAAGAATACGACCGGCTCTTGCCGGCGACCGTGGCGGTTTAAAGGTCCCCCTGCACCGGCCGGTGAAAGATGGCCTCGTAAATCGAAGAGTCTCGGGCGTAACACAGACACGAGACGGCTTTGAGGCCGCGGCGATCTACCACCGTCAATATGCCGCGGTGGTAGTGGATCAGCCCTTGTGCCTGCAGCTCGCTGGCAGCGTTGGTAACGCTCACCCGGCGCACCCCCAGCATCGTGGATAAAAAATCCTGGGTCATGGGAAAGGTGTTCGCCGGTGAGCGGTCCTGGCACATCAGCAGCCACCGGGCGAGCCGGGGCAACACCTCATGGAAGCGAATGCACGCACTCGCCTGCGACAGCTGGGCCTGCACCACATAGGCGTAAGAGAACAACACCTTGCGCAGGCCGACGGAGTCCGCCAGTACCGCCCTGAATGCCCGGCCATCCACACGCCAGGCCCACCCGCCCTCTTGCACCAGCGCTTTCACCACCGCCACAGGCACGCCTTGGGCAACCCCAAGGCCCAACATGCCCTCGGGCCCCACCATACCGACCTCCACCACATGCGCATCGCCCGCATCAGCCAGCAGCGACACATAGCCCTCCAGGGGAAAGTACACATGGGCCTGGTGCCCACCGGGCGTCCACAGCACGTCCTTGAATGCGAGCGGCACGCAGGTACCCGCCACCCTGATTTTTCGCTGGTCTATTTGCGACAAACTGGCGAGTAGGCGGTTGCGTTGCATCGGGGGACCTTGCTTCAAAAACTGCAGGCTAACCCCCGCTCGACACCAGGTCTGTACGGTCGGCGCAGGTGCTTGTTCGGTCGCGCACAGACCCTGCAGGAATCAGGGTTTACAACCCCTTACATCCCCACCACAAGGAGTGCGCCATGACTTGCATCACCACCAGCAAACGGCACCGTCAACCGGTGTTTGACACCGACCCGGACCGCCAAACGAGCGTCTTTCCTGAAGGCACTGCAAGCACCGGCGCGCGCCCCGCCCGCAAACCCACATTGACCCTGCACCTCAGCCACCGCGCACCTGCGGAAGGTGCAAATCAGGCAGCAGCCCAAGGGCCCACCCAGCTTTCGCTGTTAGACACGGAATCCACGGTATGAGCGCCCGCCCCAACCCGGCCAACTTCAAGTTGCATGTGCCGGACGGCACATTCAGCAACGGCCACCATGCGGAGCCTTCTGCCCTGGAGGGTGCGCTACTCTCCAACGCGCAACTGCGTGAGCAAGTCACCCAGCTGCGCAATGCCCTGGTCAGAACCCAGCGTGACCTTGCAGGCACCCGTGCGGGCGAGCGCAGCGCGCGTCACCTTGCGCGCCACGATGGCCTGACCCGGCTACCGAACCGGGCGTACTTTGAAGCGTGCCTGCAAGAGTCGCTCAATGAGCAATGGGCCCACCAGCGCGGCCTGGCCCTGTTCTTTCTGGATCTGGATGACTTCAAGCACATCAACGACACCCATGGCCATGCGATGGGCGACAACCTGCTGCAAATTGTGGCGGCGCGCCTCAACCAGTCAGTGCGCAAAGAAGACATGGTGTGCCGCTTGGGCGGAGACGAGTTTGCCTGTTTGTTGCGCGGCTCCAACCAGGTCCGGCAACTGATGCAGTTGGCCGCCAAATTGTTTGACTCGGTGGCTGCACCCTGCCAGTTACAGGCCTGTGAACTGACGGTGCGGCCGAGTATTGGGATTGCGATTTGCCCACCGTGCGAAATCACGGGCAGCGAGCTGCTGGCCCGCGCGGATGCCGCCATGTACCGCGCCAAGCGGGAACAAACGGGTTATGCCTTCTTTGAGGCTCCAGCCTGAGGCGTGCGCCCCGGCTGCCGGGGCTTGCGCGGCTGCATGGCCGCCAACACCGCCCCACCCACCATGCGACACACCGATTGCGCGACCGCCACCTTTACAGCCGTGCTCGGCTGGAACCAGCGCCAAGGCTTGACCGACGCCACCACCACGACCCCGGCGACCACCATCAGCACGGTTGCCAAAGGGTAATGTTGCGCCAGCTGCCTGGCAGCTTGGCGCGCCATGACCAGCTCGGGCCAAGCGTCCGCCTTTAACACCTGCTGCATGTTGAGGCGACTCGCCTCCAGGCGCTGCGCGGGTGTGGTGACCACGGGGCTGGCGATCGTCATAGCCCGCCCGGCGACAACATATTGCGGTCAGCCTCCCATTGCACCCGCATTTCATCCAGGCCCGGAGCAGCAGGCCCCCGCACCACAGCCCATCCACAAAACAGCGCACCCAACAATGCGACCGAGGGCACCACAACCAGCACGCCCCAGCCCACAGGCAATACGCTGCCCAACATCACCGCCACCCCTGCAAGGGTGAGACCCACAAAGGCCAGCAACACTGCGCCAATCAACCACAAACCTTTGACAAGCCAAAAAGCCGCCCAGGTTGTGCTTTCATCGCGCAACAGGTCGGCATAGGCTTGGGCATGTTCCAGCAACAAATCCGGGCGCTGTTGTAACAGCGCCCAGACTGCAACGGCCGCACGGGTTGTTTGTGCGGCCATAGTTCAATGGCTGTGGTGTGAACGACCACGCAGCATCAAACCCACCACGCCCATGAGCACAGCGCCGGCTGCGGCTGCCATCAGCAGCGACTTGAGTGGCTCTTCACGCACATAGGTGTTGACTTGCGCCTGGGTGCGCTCTGCACCTTCCTGAAGAAAGGTACGGTTTTCACGCAAGGCATCAGCGCCGCGTTGCAACAAGCCATCGGCTTGCTGGGCGGCGTGGTTGAGCACGGGCATGACATCTGACTCGAGGGGGCCGTTGGCGTTGGAAAGCGGATTGGTATAGCTCATGGGAATGTCCTTCTCAGTGGTATCGATAAACAGAGGCGGCAGATGCCGTCTCACGGTTTGGTGACCTCATGGCCGATCACGCCGCCCACGGCTGCGCCGCCCAGGGTGCCCAAAGTGCCGCCCCCCAGGACCGCACCGCCCACGGCGCCTACACCGGCACCGATGGCGGTGCCTTTTTCTTGCGATGACATGCCTGCACAGCCGGCCAGGCTGGCCAGGGTGACTGCATAAATGGCCGCAAAGGCCTTGGATTTTTGGAGTTGCATGGTGCTTCCTGGTTGGCGTCACAAAAATCGGGACGCAACTCCAGAGAAGGCACTGCGTCACGCTTCTTCTCTCTTGCACCTGCGTTGTCAGGGGCGAGAGATCCGATGCATGAAGCTTAGGCAGCAGGGGCGCTGCGGTCTGTCTGCTATGGCACGGAAGTGCGGCGGCCCACCCCCAGCGCGGCCCCCACGCTCAGCAGTAACACCAGCGCCGCACCGAGCAAAGTGGCGCCATACCAGCCCCGGTCCATGAACACCCCGAACACCAAAGGCGAGATGGCAAAACCCGTGTCGAGGCCCGAATACACCAAGCCATATACCCGGCCGGTTGCGCCCTTGGGGGTGGCTTTTTTGATCATCATGTCGCGCGAAGGGCCGCCGATACCCACCGCAAAACCCGTGATCGCCAACACCACCATGGTGCCGGTAGCACCCAGCCAACCGGTGCCGCACAGCGCGAGCAAGACCGCACCCGCGGCCATGGCCATGGCGACTACACGGTCTGAGTGCTTGGACTTGGCCGCCACAAATCCGCCGATAAACATGCCCACCGCCCCAAACAGCATGTACGACGAGATGGTGTACGTGGCCGCCTCAAAGCTGACCCCGTGCATCGCCTTCAGGATGGAGACCGCATAACTCTGCACCACGGCCAGGGTCATGGTCGAGAGCAAAAAGAAGCCGAAACACCACCACACCACCGGCAGTTTCATGAACGCCATGTCGTGCTCCGCCTTGCCCCCGCCAGCCACGGGGGCCACTTTTCGGGCCACCGTGGTGTGCAGGTAATGCCGCTGGCTCGCCAGCACGGCAATCACCACCACAAACAGCAAAGCGGCGGCCAGATACGTTTGGCGCCAGCCGATGACAGCGCCCAGGCTGGCAAAAAACACCGGTGCCAGTGCCCAGCCCAAATTGCCACTCAGCCCGTGGGCGCTGAAGGCGTAGCCCAGCCGCGGTGCAGACACCCGCTGGTTCAGGATGGTGAAGTCCACCGGATGGAAGGTCGCGTTGCCCAAGCCCGCCAACACTGCCACCAGCATCAGGCCGGCATAGCTGCTCGCAAACGACGCCAGCACACAGGCCACCACAAACAGGCTCAGCGCCATGAACAGCAGCGGCCGTGCCCCGAAGCGGTCCACCACAAAACCGGCACACGCCTGCCCCACGCCAGACACCACAAAAAACGCGGTCATCAGCAAGCCCAGCTGCGAGTAATTGAGGCCGAACTCCTGCATAAACACCGGAAACAGCAGCGGCAGTATCAAGTGCCCGAAGTGCGAGCTGCCGTGGGCCAGGCCGATCAGGCCGATCACGGTGGCGTCTTGTTTGAAAGGGGCCGCAACGGCGGCAGCAGGCATGGTGGCAGTAGTCATGCACTCATCCTACGACTGGGCCGGTTTTCTGAAATGCGACAAAAAGACAATAATCATCGAAAACCCGCCAAACCTGCCCCATGACCCGCGCCACCAAACCCGCCCGCCTGCATACGGTGCAGAGCGACACCTCGCCCCGCCGCCCGCCCACCGCCCAGCGCCCGGTGCGCAGCCGAGGCCGTGCGCTGGCCATGAACGCGCACATCGAGCCGCATCAACACGCGTGGTCGCAGTTCACCTATTGCGCCAGTGGCCTGATGCAGGTCACCGTGACCCAAGGCGCTTGCGAAACCACCTTCATCGTGCCGCCCAGCCGCGCGGTGTGGATTCCGCCCCAAGTGCAGCACACCGTGGTGGTGCTGGAGAGCGCCGAACTGCGCACGGTAGACATCGCCCCCGCCGCCCTGCCCGCCAGCTGGGCGGACTGCCGGGTGCTGGTGGTCAGCCCGCTGCTGCGCGAGCTGATAGGCGCGCTGCAGGGCAGCGAGCCCGGCCCGCGCGAAGACGCTGTCATGGCCCTGGCGCTGGACGAAATTCGACACGCCGACACCCAGGCACTTGGCGTGCCTATGCCGCACCCGGTGCTGGGTGACAAGCGCCTGCGCGCCCTGTGCGAGGCCGTGCTGCGCGACCCGGCCGAGAAAAACCAGCTGCGCGAATGGGTGGCCGAGGTGGGCGCCAGCGAGCGCACGGTGGCCCGCTTGTTCCGCGACGAGCTGGGCACCAGCTACCAGCAATGGCGCACCCAGGCGGTGTTGGCCCACGCCCTGCCCCAGCTCGCCCGTGGCGTGCCGATTGCCCAAGTGGCAGCCGCCAGCGGCTACGCCAGCGACAGCGCGTTCTCGGCCATGTTCAAGCAGGCAATGGGCAAGGCGCCGAGTTACTTCCAGAGCAAAACGCTATCAAAATAATAGCTATAGGCGCATATTCATCGTGCGCTAGAGGCCTATTTCATTGTGAATTCGGAGCATGTGCCGTTGCGCACAGACGCAAAGCGAGTCGGGGGCGCATCGTGGGCTTCTGTGTCACGGAGCTGCGGCTCCCCCCTTTGAAAGTAGCCCCTATGCTCCGCCTCAGCAAAGACCTGCAAAAACTCGCTATCGAGGCCACCGATGGCCCGGTTGGCGAGGTCACCGACCTCTATTTCGATGACGAGGCCTGGGGCATCCGCTACTTGGTCGTGCAGACCGGCACCTGGTTTTCCAGCCGCAAGGTGCTGATTTCGCCAATGGGCGCGGGCAAGCCCAACTGGGACGCCCACAAGCTGCCGGTATCGCTCACCCGCGACCAGATTGAAAACAGCCCGCCCATTGACACCGACATGCCGGTCACCCGCCAGCACGAAACCGAATACCTGGACTACTACAACTACCCCTACTACTGGGGCGGCATCGGCTTGTGGGGCGGCGCTGCCTATCCGGGCCTGCTGTTGCCGGGCTATGCTGGCTACGGCTCACCCGCAGCCATACGCGCGCAAGCCAACAGCATTCAAGCCATGGCAGAAGCCCGCGAGCAAGACCAAGACCCGCACCTGCGCAGCTGCGAAGCCGTCATCGGCTACCACATCGAGGCCAATGACGGCGAAATAGGCCATGTGAAAGGCCTGCTGGTCGACGACCACACTTGGGCCATCCGCTACCTGGTGGTGAGCACCAGCAACTGGTGGATGGGGCACGATGTGCTGGTCGCCACCCAGTGGATCAAACACGTGAGCTGGAGCAAGCAGGCGGTGGCGATCGACCTGAGCCGCGAGGCCCTGAAGCTGGCGCCCCACTTCGACGCAGACCTGCCTCTGGACCGAGAGATGGAAATCGCAGTGCACCGCCACTATGGGCGCAAAGGCTATTGGCCCGAAGACGATCAACAAGCTGAAATGGCGATTCCCTATCGGGCAGAGGCTTGAGGCCCGCAATGGCGGGGCGCAGGTAGCTAGCCACCTGAAAGTGCATTTCAGTGGCACTTGTTTTCAATAACAAACAACCCCAACGGTGGATTTTTGTACCTGCGCTGTCACATCAGCGATGGTGGTGTTCTTGGCATTTGGCGCCTGTGGCACGACTTCCACCCCATGCGCATCAAGGAATCCATTCACCGTCGCCCAATTGATGCCGAAATTCACGTTTTGTGCGGCAATCGGGGTGTTGGGCAAGAGCCGCGCCTTGACCAAGCCGACCAGGCTGCCGGTCATGTCCACGATGGGGCCACCGCTGGAGCCGGGTTGTACGGTTGCCGACATTTGAAACACCGAGGTGTCGTCATTCACGCCGCTGAGGGCATTGACAATACCGGTCGTCACAATCGGCCCCGAGGAAAGCAATCCCCTGAGCGGATAGCCAATCGCCACCAGCTCATCGCCCAAGCGGATGCCTTTGCCGCTGCGCAGCTTGACGGGGGTGGTGACTTGCCCTTCCAACCTCAGGAGCGCCAAGTCGTTCTTGGCATCTTTGGCGAGTACCTTGGCATCCAAGCCCAAGGGTTGGATGCGGATCTTTTCACAGCCTTGAATCACGTGTTCATTGGTCAACACCTCACCACGTTTGCTCACGAACACTCCGCTACCAGACCCTCCCTTTGGGGGCTGAGGTGTGGGTGCTGCGCGCGTGGCAGATGCCATTGCTTCCGCCATGATGGTTTGGCCCAGCAGGGTTTTGGAAACCTTGAGCGCTTCTTCCACCTCCTGCGGACTCAGCACCTTGGTCAGGCGCTCTTTACCCTCATTCACAGCTTTCTGAGTGTCAGGTAATGCGTTGGCGGGCGAGGCTGCGTACCACGCATAGGCCTGCGATGGCGATTTGGCGATGCCACCCCGCCCGAACTCATAGACGCTGCCAATCCAGAGATAGCTACTGGCATTTCCGAGCACCACCCCGCGTTTGAGCCAACGCAGCGCTTCACTCCCATCGGCAGCTACCCCTTTACCCATCGCATACATGCGCCCGGCCGACACCATCCCGTTCACGTTTTGTCTGTCGCCACTCTTCTTGTACCAGTCCAACGCGACCAACAAGTCTTGCGCGACACCAGCCCGTCCGTATTCAATCGCGTCCCCCATCCAGAACATGCCGTTTGCGTCATTTTGGCTTGCAGCTTTGCCGTACCACGCCATGCCCAGGGTTTCGTTTTTCTCCTGGCCGTTTAGCCCTCGGCTGATCCAGAATCCCAGCAACGATTGCGCTGGGGGGTAGTTCAAATCCGCCGCTTTTTTGACGAGATCGACGCCTTTGGCCTCGTCTTTTGCAACCAAGTTGCCGTTGAGGTACAGGGTACCCAACACATAGCTCGCTCGCACGGACCCGCCGTCTTGCGCCCGGAGGATGTAGTCGCGGGCCTTCAATTCGTCGCGCGGGCCACCCAATCCGCGGGCCAGCATTTCACCCATCGCCGCCATCGCCTCGACGTCACCGGCAGCGGCTGGCTCCGTCAGCTCCTTGCGCGCGTCGGGATATCGGAATTTGCTGTAAGCCTCCATGCCCTCGGGCACACCTGCAAGCACCGGGACAGACAACACGGCCATGGCCAACACGCTCAATGCTTTTTTCATGATTTCGCTACCAAACAACAACCCTCGGCACTATAAGGGCGTTCTTGCTGTTGAAGCCTCCTGTTGGAGCGCTAGCGGAGCTCAGTCAGCGCTTGACCAGCGCACCCACCAGCACCGCAATCAGCAGCGCCACCGGTGCCGACATCGCCATCCCGATGATGAAGAACGGATCCAGATACCCCAGCTGCACAAAAGCCAACACCTGAAACACCACCACACTGGTGCAAGCAGCGCCCAAGTTCGCCCAACCCTTGCTCCTCACCGCGCGATGCCACGCTAGCGAAGACGCCAGGGCCACTGCGATGAATATCGCCCAGGTCATGGCGGCTCAGCCCTCGCTTGCCTGCGACAGCAATTCGTACACCACAAACGGCTGGCCTGCATGCCACCACAGGGCGGTCAGCATGTGATCGGCATAGTGCTCGGGCGGCAATTCCACAAAGCGGCAAGCAAGACCATCTATCAACCCGGGCACAGGCGTCCCGAGGGGCAAAGGCAGGCCTTCGGCCAAACGGGCTGCGCATGCACTCAACATCGAGTGCGCCACCGCTGGCGCTAAGCCCCGCACCAAGATTTCGGGCTGACCATGGCGCTGTGCCAGCCCCACCGTGTAGGCAAAAGGCGGCGTGGCTGCATCCGCTTCCGCAGCCACTGCGGTGCAATGCCAACCGTATTGCTCGACATTGCGGAGCACCATGCGCTCGTAATCATTTTTGGGAATGGGGGGAATGTGCGTCATCTCGCTACAGCCCCCTACCGCGCCGATGCGGGCAAACCAAAAATCCGGTCAAACGCCCAAGTGAATCCGACGGTGTAGAAAAAGAAAAACGCCAGCAGCCCCAAATCCGCCACAAAGGCCGCCCAAAGTGAAATATCCAGCCAGTACGCCATCACTGGCATGAGGATGATGGCCAAGCCCCCCTCGAAGCCCAGGCCGTGCACCAAACGGCGTTTGGGTGATCGGCCCCGCACGGTCTGGCGCGCTTCCCAGCGCTCAAACAGCGCGTTGAACACATAGTTCCAGACGAGAGCAATGCTCGACATTACAGCCGCCAGCACAAAAGCGGAACCCGGCGGATGAGAAAACGCCAGCGCCAGCGTAGGCGTGACCACGGCAATCGCAATGCCCTCGTACAGGCAAGCTTGAAGAATTCGACGTTGCAAAGGAGACATGGCGGCATGGTAACGGCTACCTTGGGCCAGGCTAACAGCTCCCGCATGGGAGAACACAACACGAATCACACTGCGGCGGAGCAATTTATTGCCTAGTGTGACCCAGCCCACGCATGAGCTTGACGACAAGATTGAGCGGCAGATCACTACTCAGCTAATCTAAAAACCCCGAGATGACGGACTGGCGTTGACGAGTTTGGTTACTTACCTAGGGGGTCATATGCAGACACCCGACCCAAAATATCAAACGCACTGACCTACAAGTCTTACCTCGGCCTAGACAACTGGCCACTATCAAAAAAATACCAAATGGCGATTACTGGATAAAGGCCATATGCCAATAAGACCTAAAAATCAACCTAACTTTCCTGCCAATTGCAACGATGACCGAAGTGAGTCATTTATGCGCGTCTGCCAACCATCGCCACTAGCCCGCAATGCGGCCAACACATCCGCATCCAAGCGGATTTTCACGGCTTCTTTGGTGCTGGCTGCACGCGGACGGCCGCGTGGTTTAAGCACCGCGCCCTCGTAGCGGTCAGCTGTCTGGAAGAAGGCTTCGGACAGCTCCGGCGCATCGTCTGGGTCAGTCCAGGTAGCGGGCGTAGTAGGCTTTTTCGCGGTCATTGGCTTTGCTCATACTGATAATGCGGCGCACCTTGCCGCGTGGGGTCCATACCAGCACCACCAAGCGCGTCTCCAAGAGACCGACCGTAATAAAGCGGTCTTCGGTGTAGTCGATGCGTTCGTCCTGCCCGGTAAAGTGTGGCCCTGAAAAACTTCAGGAGCGCGGGCGAAGTCGAGACCTCTTTCGGCAAGTGTCTTCTCCCGCTTTTGGCTGTCGAATTCGATTTGCATGGCAATTTATTGTACCCCCATTAAATAAACTTCATACCTCTCCGCAATGCCCCTCCACCTACAAACCCCGCTCCTAGAATCCCGCCCCCTCAGCCTCGCCGCGCAGCGCACTGTCTGGCTCAAGATGGAGGCGCTGCAGCCGCCCGGCAGCTTCAAGATTCGTGGCATCGGCCATGCCTGCCAGATCCATGCGCAGCGCGGTTCCAAGCGTTTTGTATCTTCGTCCGGCGGGAATGCGGGCATGGCCGTGGCTTATGCCGGGCGGGTGCTGAACATTCCGGTGACCGTGGTGGTGCCGCAGACCACGACTACCAGGGCGCAAGAGCTGCTGCGGCTGGAAAATGCCGAGGTCATCGTGCATGGCGCCTCTTGGCAAGAGGCCAATGAATTGGCGCTTTCCATGGTGGGGCCGATGGATGCATTTTTGCACCCGTTTGACGACCCGCTACTGTGGACGGGCCACGCCAGCATGATCGACGAGGTAGCCAGCGCGGGCCTGGTGCCCGATGCGGTGGTGCTGTCGGTCGGTGGTGGCGGCTTGCTGTCGGGGGTGGCCGAAGGCATGGCGCGCAATGGCTGGGGGCAGGTGCCGATCATCGCAGTGGAAACGGAGGGCGCCGCCTCGCTGCATGCAGCCATGCAGGCGGGGCACACCGTGGCACTGGACGCCATCACCAGCGTCGCCAGCTCGCTCGGCGCCAAGCGGGTGTGCGAGCAGGCCATGCAATACGCCCAGCAGCGCCCGGTGCAGAGCGTGTTGGTATCCGACGCGAGTGCGCTGGAAGCCTGCGAGCGCTTTCTGAATGACCACCGTATGCTGGTGGAGCCCGCTTGTGGTGCGAGCCTGGCGCTGGCCTATGAAGCCAACGCGGCGCTGGCGCCTTACCGCAACGTGCTGTTCATCGTGTGCGGCGGTGCCACTGCCACGCTAGATCAAATCCGCCAGTGGCGGCAAGCCGTTTAACGGCGGCTAGAGGTTTACGGAGCAGCGTTCTTCTTGGCGATTTCATTGCCAACGTAGCCGCCACCCACTGCTCCGGCGATAGTGGCAAGGGTTTTGCCATCGCCGCTGCCGAACTGGTTGCCGACCAAGCCACCCACAACCGCGCCGATACCGATACCGACCGCGCTGTTTTTCTCGGCCGGAGCAGCGGGAATCGCAGCAGCTTGTGCGGGCGGCGTGGAGTTCGATGCCACCTGCCCAGATGTCTTAGGGGTAGCAGGCTTTTGGCTAACAGTTTTAGCCGAAGTCGCTTTTGCAGCCGGTGCTGACACATTGGCCGGCGTGCTGGCGGTGAGGCTCGCGGGTGCAGTGGCACTGGAGTTGGGGAGCAGGCCCGTAAGCGCAGCTGCGCCCAAAAGGCTCACAACGATGACGGAGCCTGCAGCGATCGCAATCACTGGATGTAAGCGCCACGCGCTGGGTTGTTGGAGAGAGGTGGGGTATGTGTTCATCGGGTGTCCTTATGTGGTGACTTGATACACCGCCAGTGTGGCGGCGCCCTCCTTTTGTCACCAGAGGACCTGATCCCGAATCCGCGTAGGAAGCCGCCTACAAACTGGGGATCCGATCCGCCGATCGGTGGAAGGTTTGATGCCGTGAACTGCACTTGAAAAGCCAGCTATCCAAGGCACAATGTCTCCCAATTACTTCAACTCCGCCCGTATGCATCCCGCACTCCACCTTGATGAGCAAGCCTTGAAGCTGTTCTGTGAATCTCATCGGATTCGCAGCTTGGCCTTGTTTGGCTCACAAGCCAAAGGAACTGCGCGGTTCGACAGCGATATAGATTTGTTGGTCGACTTTGAGCCCGACGGTGTACCAGGCCTGCTGGGTATGGCCGCGTTGGAAGATGAGCTTTCGGCCTTGGCGGGCGGACGCAAAGTGGATTTGCGCACACCGAGTGATTTGTCACGGCACTTCAGAGACGAAATAGTGCGCACAGCCCAAGTGCAATATGCGCGCTGAAGACCGCATTCGCTTGCTCCACATGACCGAGGCGGCTCAGGCCGCGTTGAAGTTTGTGGCTGGCAAGCAGAAGGCAGACCTTCAGTCTGACCAGATGCTGCTGTTCGCTGTGGTGCGGGCCATTGAAATCTTGGGCGAAGCAGCAAATAAGGTCTCGGAAGACTTGCAATCTGCGAACAGTTCCATTCCATGGCGCGCCATGGTGGGTATGCGCAACCGCCTGGTGCATGCCTACTTTGACGTAGACACCGAAATGGTCTGGAAGACGCTTCAAAGCGAAATCCCCGAACTGCTCAGCACACTGCAAGCGCTGCTCCTCAGCGATCAGGCGTAAAAGCGCCAAATCGCTTCCGGCATTCGCCTCAAGCGGTAACCTGCACACCCTTCCAGAACGCCACGCGGTCGCGCACCATGGCGGCTTCGGGCTTGGGGTCGGCGTAGTACCAGACGGCGTCGATGTTCATTTCGCCGTTCACCATCAGCGAGTAGTAGCTGGCTTGGCCTTTCCAGGCGCAGCTGGTTTTGTGGTTGCTGAACTGCACATAGTCGCGGTTCAGGCTGCTGGCGGGAAAGTAATGGTTGCCTTCTACGAGTACGGTGTCGTCGCTCTGGGCAATCACGGTGCCGTTCCAAATGGCTTTCATGGCGGTTTCCTTGGGGTGATGAGGGAGCCATTGCAACACAGCTGCCTGTGCTGCGGGCCAACCGGGGGCAATCGGTTTCGCTTATCCTGTGGCCTCACTTTAAAGGCCCACACGATGCTACCCACCACCCCTTTTATGCGCCGTCACCTTCTCGTATTGGCCACCGGCCTGCTGGCCACCTTTGCCAGCCATGCCCAAAACCCGGTGCGGGTGGGCTCCAAGATCGATACCGAAGGCAAGCTGCTCGGCAACATCGTGGTGCTGGCGCTGGAGGCCAATGGCATCAAAACAGAAAACAAGGTGGCCTTGGGCAACACCAAAGTAGTGCGCACCGCCCTGCTGGCCGGTGAGATTGACCTCTACCCCGAGTACACCGGCAACGGCGCCTTTATGTTGGGTGACGAAAGCAACAAGGCCTGGAAAGACCTGCGCGCCGGCTACGAGCTCGCCAAAAAGATGGACCTTGAGAAAAACAAGGTCGTCTGGCTGGAGCCGGCCAACGCCAACAACACCTGGGCGATTGCGGTGCGCAAAGACGTCGCCGCTGCCAACAAGCTGCGCACCCTGGACGACATGGGCCAATACATCGCCAAGGGCGGCGCCTTCAAGCTGGCCGCCTCGGCCGAGTTCATGGAGCGTGCTGACGCCATGCCCGCCTTCCAAGCTGCCTATGGTTTCAAGCTGCGCGCGGACCAGGCACTGGTGCTGGCCGGTGGCGACACCGCAGCCACCATCAAGGCCGCGGCCGAGAAAACCTCGGGCGTGAACGCCGCCATGGCCTATGGCACCGACGGCCCTGTGGCCGCCTTGGGCCTGGTCGTGATGGACGACCCCAAGGGTGTGCAGCCGGTGTATGCCCCTGCTCCGCTGGTGCGTGAAGAAGTGCTCAAGCGCTACCCGGCCATCGCCACCGTGTTGGCGCCCATCTTCAAATCGCTGGATGGCCCCACTTTGCAAATGCTGAATGCCCGCATCCAACTCGAAGGCCAAGACCCACGCAAAGTGGCCACAACCTACCTGCAAAGCAAGGGCTTCCTGAAATAAGCGCCGCCGTGATGGACGCGCACCCCCAGCGCTGGAACCCGGTGCTGGCGCTGTGTATGGCGCTCGCATTGGGGGCCGCATGGGGCCTGCCCTTTGTGCGGGTCGCACCGAACCGGCTGCTGTCTGGCGAGCCGGTTTTTTTATGGCAATGGCTGCCGGACACCAGTGCGTGGATGGCCGCTGCACTGGCGCTCGGGCTTGGGGTGTTGTGCCTTGCGCTTGTGCAAGCCCACCGCCGGGCCGTGCAGGCCGCAGTGGCTCTGGTGCTGTCGGCAGGCTTGGCCGCACTGTGGCTGGCGGCCGGCCACCATGCCAGTAGCGTCAGCCTAGCCAGCCAAGCAGACAACCCGCTGCTCCGCACCTCGTTGGGTGCCGGTTTTTGGACGCTGGCGGCACTGGCCTGGATGGCGGCACTAGACGCAATCGCCCGCACGCAACTCAAGACCCTGCCACGCTTGCTGCTGCAAAGTGCCTTGTTCGCGCCCCTATTGCTGTCCTTGAGTGCGGGGCAAGACTTGTCCATCGCCAAGGAATACGCCAACCACAGCGATGTGTTCGGCCCCGCCATCCTGCGCCACCTGCAAATCGTGCTGTTGGCTATTGCACCGGCAGTTGCCATCGGCGTGCCGCTGGCCTGGCGCATGACCCGCGCGCCGCGCCTGCGCGAGACGCTGTTGCCGGTGTTCAATGTGATTCAAACCATTCCCTCCATTGCCCTATTCGGCTTGTTGATGGCGCCTCTGGCGTGGCTCGCAGCGCAGGCCCCCATGTTGGGCCGGCTGGGTATCAGCGGTGTGGGCTTGGCGCCTGCGGTGCTGGCGCTGCTGCTGTATGCGCTTCTGCCCATCGTGCGCTCAGCGTTGGCCGGGCTAGAGCAGGTACCCGTAGCCACCGTGACCGCAGCGCGCGCCATGGGCATGACACCGCGGCAAGTGCTGTGGCATGTGGAGCTGCCGCTGGCCTTGCCGGTGCTGCTGATCGGGCTGCGCACCGCGGTCGTGCAAACCACGGGCCTAGCTGCAGTGACCGCGCTGGTGGGGGCCGGGGGGTTGGGCAGCATCATGTTTGACGGCTTGTTCAGCGCGGCTAACGAGCTGGTGATGCTGGGTGTGATTCCCATCGTGCTGTTGGCGGTGCTGGCAGACAGTTTTTTCAAGATGCTTGGCACCCTCCTAGAGAAGCCCGCCCCATGATCACTTTTGACCACACCTGCAAGTCGTATGACGGCACACCCGCCATCACCGACCTGAACCTGCATATCACTCAAGGCGAACTGGTGGTGTTGCTCGGCCCCTCGGGCTCGGGCAAATCGACCGCGCTGAAGATGATCAACCGCATGGTCGATCACGATGGCGGCCGCATTCTGCTGGGCGGCGAAGAGATTTACAGCTTCAATGTGCAGGACTTGCGCCGCCGCATGGGCTACGCCATTCAGTCGGTGGGCCTGTTCCCTCACTGGACGGTGGCGCGCAACATTGCCACTGTGCCCACGCTGCTGGGCTGGGATGCCGCCCGGGTGCAAGCCCGGGTCACGGAGCTGCTACAACTGCTCGACTTGGCCCCCGAACAATACGCCAGCCGCTACCCGCACCAGCTCTCGGGCGGGCAGCAACAACGGGTGGGCGTGGCGCGTGCGCTAGCCGCCGACCCTGATGTGCTGCTGATGGACGAGCCCTTTGGCGCGCTAGACCCTGTCACCCGCGCAACGTTACAACTGGAGCTCAAGCGCATCCACCGCGCCACCGGTAAAACCATTGTGCTGGTCACCCACGACATTGACGAAGCCCTGCAGCTGGCCACCCGCATCGTGCTGCTGAACCACGGCCGCATCGCCCAAGTGGGCACGCCGCTGGAGCTGCTGCAGAAACCCGCCAGCGACTTTGTGGCCGACTTTCTGGGTCGCGCTGACGTGGGGCTCAAGCAGCTTTCGCTGCGCCCGATTGCGCCCTTGGTGCAAGTGGTGCCTGGAGCGACACCGACGGATGCGATCGCCGATACCGCCACGGTGCGGGAAGCCATTTCGCAGATGGCAGCGCTGGGCGTGTCGGTGCTGGGGGTGCGCTGTTCTGATGACACCCTGCTCGGCCAAGTGCAGGCTGCCGACTTGCTGGAAGCCCGGCATGGCTGAAGCAGCAAGCGCTCCCGCCCTGATGGCATCACACAGCCCACCACGGCGCCCCGCCCGCTGGTGGGCCGACCGGCTGGCTTGGACCGTGGCAGTGCTGCTGGCGCTGGCCTATGGGCTGCCCTATTCGCAGCCACTATTCGCCACACTCTTCCCCGCCCAGCCGCGTCCGGTGTACCTGCAAGAACCCTTGGCCAGTTTGTTGTGGCAGCACCTTGGGCTGGTGCTGCTATCCAGTGCGGTGGCTGTTCTCGTGGGCACAGCCGCCGGGCTGGCCACTACGCGGGAGACAGGGCGCGCTTTCAAACCGCTGATGGAAACGCTGGCCGCCATGGGGCAAACCTTTCCGCCCGTGGCGGTGTTGGCGGTGGCAGTGCCTGCGGTGGGCTTTGGCGAGCTGCCGGCACTGATTGCCCTCTCGCTCTTCGGGCTGCTGCCCGTGCTGCAAGGCACGCTGGCCGGGCTGGAGTCGGTGCCGCGCCCGGTGCTGGAATCTGCCCGCGCCATGGGCCTGTCGCCTTGGCACATCCTCACTCAGGTGCAGGTTCCGCTGGCCCTGCCGCTGTGGCTGGCGGGGGTTCGCACCTCGGTCATCGTCAATATCGGCACCGCGGCCATCGCCTCTACCGTGGGGGCTAAAACGCTGGGCTCGCCCATCATCGTCGGGCTCTCGGGGTTCAACACGGCGTATGTATTGCAAGGCGCACTGCTGGTAGGCCTGCTGGCGATCGCGGCGGACCTCGCGTTTGACCGCCTGGCGCGGCATCTGCAATGGAACAGCACTGACCCGGATCGAAAAACGCTCCTGAATTGATAGCTACTCGCGCAATTTCCACGGGGGGGCAGAGCCCTATTTAATCTTTGCACCAGGCCAAGAATGGCGACTTGGTGGGATTATTTATCTACTGGATCTCGCAATCAAAAGGGGGCATACCTGTGGCCACTAACACCGCAATAAATCGCCAGTTCGCAGACTATTGCTGCGAACTTCTCTCCACTCAAGGGCGCTGCGTCGCCAAGCGAATGTTTGGCGGCTGGGGCATTTCCGTGGACGGACTCACTTTCGCCATCATTGCTGACCTTGGCAACGGAGACAAACTCTGGCTCAAGGCAGATGATGTCGTGCGCTCACGCTTTGAAGCGGCCGGGTGCGAGCGTTTTGTGTATGTTGGAAAATCCAAAACAGCTTCGATGGGCTACTACACCGTGCCCGATGACGCCATGGACTCCCAAGATGCAATGCTTCCATGGGCTCGCCTGGCGCTGGAATGCGCTCTGCGCGCCCAAGCCACAAAAGCGGCCCCCAAGCCGTCGGCCGCGAAGAAGCCTCTTGTTAAAACCGCGCGAAAGCCCACCCCGAAGCTGAGCAAGGTTTAGGCACGCGCGATCAATTTCCACCGTCGAACACGGGTGAGCCAATGCCCTGCCCGCAGCCGTTTAACTGAAGCTGAACTGCCCCGGCGCCAGGATGGGGTCCACCCCCACCTGGATCGTCGATTTGGGCAGAAACTTGCCTTCGAGCAACAACTTCGAGAGCGGGTTTTCAATGCGCTGCTGGATAGCACGCTTGAGCGGTCGTGCACCGAACACCGGGTCGAAGCCCACCTTGGCCAGCTCGGCCACGGCCGCGTCGCTCACCGCGAGCGTCAGGTCCATCTTGGCCAGACGCGCCATCAGCGTGGCCAGCTGGATCTTGGCAATCGAGGCGATGTTGGCTGCGTCCAGCGAGTGGAAGACCACCGTCTCGTCGATCCGGTTCAGGAACTCGGGGCGGAAGTGGTTCTTCAGCTCGCCGGTCACGGCTTCTTTCACGTCTTCGTAGTCCTGCCCCACCATGCTCTGGATGAGCTGGCTGCCGATGTTGCTGGTCATCACGATGACGGTGTTTTTGAAGTCCACGGTGCGGCCCTGGCCGTCGGTCAGGCGGCCATCGTCCAGCACTTGCAACAGCACGTTGAACACATCGGGGTGGGCTTTTTCCACCTCGTCGAGCAACAGTACCGCATAGGGTTTGCGGCGCACGGCTTCGGTGAGGTAACCGCCCTCTTCATAGCCCACATAGCCGGGAGGCGCGCCGATCAAACGAGCCACCGAATGCTTCTCCATGAACTCGCTCATGTCGATGCGCACCAGGTGCTCTTCGCTGTCAAACAAGAAACCGGCTAGCGCCTTGCACAGCTCGGTCTTGCCCACGCCCGTAGGGCCGAGGAACAAGAAAGAACCGGTAGGCCGGTTCGGGTCCGACAGGCCCGAGCGGGAACGGCGGATGGCGTTGGACACAGCGGCAATGGCCTCTTCCTGCCCCACCACGCGGTCGCGCAGCTTGCCTTCCATTTGCAGCAGCTTGTCGCGCTCGCCCTGCATCATCTTGGCCACCGGAATGCCGGTGGCGCGGCTCACCACCTCGGCAATTTCTTCCGCGCCCACCTGGGTGCGCAAGAGCCTGTTGGGGCCGCCCTTGGCGGCTTTGCCGGCCTCTTGGTCCTGGGCTTCCTTGAGGCGCTTTTCCAGCTCGGGCAGCTTGCCGTATTGCAGCTCGGCCACCTTGGCGAGGTCGCCTTTGCGGGTCAGGCTCTCGATTTGGGTCCGCAGCTTGTCGATCTCTTCGCGCACCTGGGCGCTGCCTTGGGCGGTGGCTTTTTCGGCCTTCCAGATTTCGTCCAGATCGGCGATCTCTTTTTGCAGGCTGTTGATCTCTTCGTTGATCAGCTCAAAGCGCTTGAGAGAGGCTTCGTCCTTCTCTTTTTTGACGGCCTCGCGCTCGATCTGGAGCTGGATCAAGCGGCGGTCCAGCTTGTCCATCACCTCAGGCTTGGAATCCAGCTCGATCTTGATTTTAGAGGCAGCCTCGTCGATCAGGTCGATGGCCTTGTCCGGCAAAAAGCGATCGGTGATATAGCGGTGGCTCAGCTCGGCCGCAGCCACGATGGCCGGGTCGGTGATGTCCACGCCGTGGTGGACCTCATAGCGCTCTTTCAGGCCGCGCAGGATGGCGATGGTGGCTTCCACAGTGGGCTCGCCCACCAGAATCTTTTGGAAGCGGCGCTCCAGCGCAGCATCCTTCTCAATGTATTTGCGGTACTCGTCCAGGGTGGTGGCGCCTACGCAATGCAGTTCGCCACGGGCCAGCGCTGGCTTGAGCATGTTGCCGGCATCCATGGCGCCCTCGCCCTTGCCGGCCCCCACCATGGTGTGCAGCTCGTCGATGAACACAATGGTTTGGCCTTCGTCCTTGGCCAGGTCCTTGAGCACGTTCTTCAGGCGCTCCTCAAACTCACCGCGAAACTTGGCACCGGCCAAAAGCGCGGCCATGTCCAGCGAGAGCACGCGTTTGCCCTTGAGGCTGTCGGGCACTTCGCCCTCCACGATGCGCTGGGCCAGGCCTTCCACGATGGCGGTCTTGCCCACACCAGGCTCGCCGATCAAGACCGGGTTGTTTTTAGTGCGGCGTTGCAGCACCTGGATGGCGCGGCGGATTTCATCGTCCCGCCCGATCACCGGGTCCAGCTTGCCCATGCGGGCGCGCTCGGTCAGGTCGATGCAGTATTTCTTGAGGGACTCGCGCTGGTCTTCCGCGTCCGAACTGTCCACCTTCTGGCCGCCGCGGACGGCGTCGATAGCCGCCTCCAGGCTCTTGCGGGTCAGGCCATTGGTGCGGGCCATTTGCCCGGCGTCGCCCTTGTGGTCAGCCACGGCCAGCAAAAACAGCTCGCCGGCGATGAACTGGTCGCCCCGCTTGATGGCTTCTTTCTCTGCCGCCTGCAGCAGCGACACCATATCGCGCCCCACGGTGACCTGCTCATGGCCTTGCACCTGAGGCAGGCGCTTGATGCCGGCTTCGGCAGATGCCAGCAAACCTGCCACATTGACACCGGCCCGGTTCATCAAGGCCTTGGGCGCATCGTCGGTGCGGATCATGGCCGCAAGGACGTGCACAGGCTCAATAAAGGCGTTGTCATGGGTCAGCGCAAGTGTTTGCGCCTCTGCCAGGGCTTCTTGAAATTTGGTGGTCAGTTTGTCGATTCGCATGGGGTTACTCCTCACGGTTCATCCGTTGATGCATCAGCTTGGGCCCTGCCGATGGTTTTCAAGTCACCGGCAGTGGTGATGTTTGACCTAGCGCAAACTCTGGGCTGAAAGACCCCGGAGCCCGATAATGCGTGCTGGTCATTTTGTCGTTGAGTCCGCATGCAAGTCCACCAGTTTCAAGTCAGCTATGTCGCCGAGCAAGACCGCCTGTTGGTGCGGATGAACTCGACCGCGGGCGATGAGCAAGGCCTGTGGCTGACCCGCCGTTTGATGCTGGACCTGTTCCCCCATCTCGACAAGGCGGTGCACGAGCTCAGCCTGAGCGATCCGCAGACCGTGGGCCACGACGGTGCGGCCGAAGGTGCTGTGCGAGCGCATCAGCAGGCGGAGACTTTGGGCCAGTCCGACTTCCAGACCCCATATCAAGAGGCATCGCCCGACGCAGGCGGGCCGCTACTGGTGACCGCAGCCAACTACCAGCTGCTGAACAAACACGAAATGAGCTTGCGCTTTGACGAAGCGTGCCAGGGACAAACCGAGACACGCACCGTCGAAATCCACATGGTGAGCGAAACGGCACTGGCTCTGCTCCATGTGTTGCGCCTGGGTCTGCAGGCCAGCGGATGGGGAATCAGCGGCGCAAATCAACCGGATACGCAGTCCGCGTTGCCCGGTCAAACGGCGATCGACGCAGACACCAGCGACTGGGATGCATTTGCCCTCGCTGAGCGCCCCAAGTACCTGAACTGAGCCCTTACCCGGTCAGGCGTTGCGGGCGGCAATGCCCCAGCGGGCCAAGGCCTCATCGTCGCTCACCCGCGCATCCACCCAATGAGCGCCTTCGGGCGTGGTCTCTTTTTTCCAGAACGGTGCCTGGGTCTTGAGGTAATCCATGATGAATTCACAGGCCTGAAAACTCTGGCCACGGTGGGCGGAGCTTACGGCGACCAGCACCACCCCCTCAGTGGGCTGCAGCACACCCACCCGGTGCACCACCCTCGCGCCCAGGATATCGAAGCGGGCAAACGCGGCGTCCACCATGGCTTCGATCGACTTCTCTGTCATGCCGGGGTAGTGCTCCAGCTCAAGCGCCTGGACCGAGCCCGCAGCGCCCGGCGCATTGCGGTCGCGCACCGTACCGACAAAACTGCACACCGCACCGACGCGGGGGTCACCTGCCTGCAGCGCAGCGAGTTCGGCAGCGACGTCGAACGCTGCCTCTTGGATTCGTGCCCGCGCGCCAGCGCCGGGGAGATTGTTCGGAGCCACCATGGGTCTCAGTCAACCACCGGTCACCGGAGGGAAAAACGCGACCTCACAGCCTTCGTGTAAAGAGTCGCCGGGCGCACACATCACCTGGTTCAGCGCCATCCGCACAGAGCGGTCCGAGCCCAAGGCCTCGGCGCCGGGTCCGCCGCGGGCCATCAGTTCCACGCGCAACTGCGCGAGAGAGGTAGCTGACGTGTCGAGCACTTCGCTGGAAGTTCCCATGGCCTCGCGCATCGAGGCAAAGTAGCGCACAGTGACTCTCATGCCAGCAACCCGTCAAAAGAAATGAAGCGCACGGCTTGGCCGTACAGAATCGGCTCGCCCGGCGCCACATCAACCAAGCCATCCCCCCATACCGCAGAGGTCAACACCCCCGAGCTCTGGTTACTGAACAGATCGAGTCCGCCATTGGAGTTGTGGCGCACCCGCAAAAATTCACGGCGCTTATCGGCTTTGGGCCAATCAAAATCTGCGCGGACAGCTATGCTTTTCATAGCAACATCCCGCACGCCTTGCAGGCGCAATAAGAACGGCCGCACCAACAGCAAAAAGGTCACGTAGCTGGATACCGGGTTACCCGGCAGCCCGATGAAGTGCGCCGCGCCAATGCGCCCGTGCGCAAAGGGTTTGCCTGGCTTCATGCCGATTTGCCACAAGTCCAGCGACCCCAGGCTCTGCACCGCGGGCTTGATGTGGTCTTCCTCACCCACCGACACACCACCGCTGGTGAGGATGACGTCGTTATCAGCAGCTGCGCCCTGCAGCGCTGCGATGGTGGCCGCACGGTTATCAGGCACGATGCCCAGATCCGCCACCTCACAACCCATGCGGCGCAGCAGGTTGAGCAAGAAAAAGCGGTTGGAGTTGTAAATGGCGCCGGGGGGCATGTCCTGCGGGGCGACGGTGCCGGGCATGACCAGCTCGTCCCCGGTCGAGAACAAGGCCACTCGCGGCTTGCGCACCACTTCCAGCTGCGCCATGCCGATGCTGGCGGCCAAGCCCAACTCAGCCGGTCCCAGGCGGGTGCCAGCAGGCAACACGCAATCCCCACGCTGCACGTCTTCACCCGCATGGCGAATGTGCTGGCCCGGCAAGGGCGTGGTGTTGACGCGGATGGTCTCAGGCTCGCCATGGCGCTCGTCATGGATGCGGGTGCAGTCTTCTTGCATGACCACCGCATCGGCGCCGGGGGGTACCGGTGCACCGGTGAAGATGCGGGCCGCCGTGCCGGCTTGCAGATGTTCGCCGACCGCGCCGGCGGCAATCCGCTGCGTGACCCGCAGCTCGTTGGAGCCGAACATCAGGTCCTCGGCATGCACGGCATAGCCGTCCATGGAGCTGTTGTCGAAGGCCGGCACTTGCAACACAGACACCACGTCCGTGGCCAGTACCCTGCCGTCTGCATCGAAAGTGGAAACCCGCTCGGTCGCCGTCAAGGGCACCACGGCTGCAAGCAGCTGCGCCAGCGCATCGTCCAACGGCAATAAGGGCTTGCGGGGGGCGCTGGGTGCAGAAGTCATTTGCTATAGATTCAGGAGCTGCTCGCGCACTGTTGGCGGGCGCAAAGCAGCGTTTTCATACACAAGTCACACACACTCACGCTCAATGAGCGCTTTGATGGCGGGCACGTCGGCATCCATCACCAGCACACGTTTGGGCAAGGCTTCGATACCTTCAAACTGCGGCGGGCGAACAGGATCACGACCCAAGGCCTCGACCACCGTGGCCGCGAACTTGATGGGCAATGCGGTCTCCAACACCACCATGGGCACGCCGACAGTCAGGTGCTCCAAGGCCACCTTCAGGCCATCGGCGGTGTGGGTGTCGATCATCATGCCGTGCTGCTCGTAAGTGGCACGGATGGTGTCCAAGCGGTTGGCATGGGTGCTCTTGCCGCTCACAAAACCATACTGGGTGGCCGCTTGCGCGAACACCGGGTCGGCGCTCAGGTCGAACTGGCCGGTCTTGGACAGGCCTTCGCCGAACAGCGCCTTCACCCGCGCACCGTCGCGGCCCAGCAGGTCGAACACAAAGCGTTCGAAATTGCTGGCCTTGGAAATGTCCATCGACGGGCTGGATGTCTCATGCGTGTCTGCAGTGCCGCGCACCCGGTACACGCCGGTGCGGAAGAACTCGTCGAGCACATCGTTTTCGTTGGTGGCAACCACCAGCTTGTCGACTGGCAAACCCATCTGACGGGCCACATGGCCGGCACACACGTTGCCGAAATTGCCGCTCGGCACGCTGAACGACACCTTCTGGGCGTTGGACTCGGTCGCTTGGATGTAGCCGGCAAAGTAGTACACCACCTGGGCCAGCAGACGCGCCCAGTTGATGGAGTTGACCGTACCGATTTTGTATTTGCGCTTGAACTCGAGGTCGTTGGAGACGGCCTTGACGATGTCCTGGCAGTCATCAAACACACCTTTAATGGCGATGTTGTAGATGTTGGCGTCCTGCAGGCTGAACATTTGTGCCTGCTGGAAGGGGCTCATGCGGCCGTGCGGGCTGGTCATGAAGACGCGCACGCCCTTTTTGCCACGCATGGCGTGTTCGGCGGCGCTGCCGGTGTCGCCACTGGTGGCGCCGAGAATGTTGAGCTCTTCGCCGCGGCGGGCCAGTTCGTATTCGAACAGGTTGCCCAACAGCTGCATGGCCATGTCCTTGAACGCCAGCGTCGGGCCGTTAGACAGCGCTTCGATCCAGACGCCGTCCTGCAGGTGGCGCAGGGGCACGATCTCGCCGGTGCCGAACACCTCAGCCGTGTAGGTCTTGGCGCACAGGGCACGCAGGTCGTCGGCGGGAATGTCGTCGATGTACAGCGACAGGATTTCAAACGCGAGCGTGGCGTAGCCCTGCTCGTGATAGACCTTGCGCCAGCGGGTCAGCGTAGCGTCGTCCACTTGCGGATAGGCCACCGGCATGTACAAGCCGCCGTCCGGCGCCAGGCCTTCGAGCAGGATTTCGCAGAAGCGTTTGCGGTCTTGATTACCGCGGGTAGAGATGTATTGCATTCGGCAGTGTCCTGATTACGCCAGCTCTTCCTTGCGGATGCGGGTGATGGGCTGCAACACGGTGGGCAGCGCCTGCATCTGGGCGAGGGCCGCGTTCATCTTGGCTTCTGCGCAGTCGTGGGTCAGGATGATGACGTCGGTCTGGGTCGCCGCTTCACCGCTGATTTCGTCCGCTTCACGTTGCAGCACTGCATCGATGCTGATGCCGGCCTCGGCCAGCAAACCGGTGACCTTGGCCAACACACCGGCCTCGTCGGCCACGCGCAGGCGCAGGTAGTAGCTGGTTACCACTTCGCTCATCGCCAACACGGGGGTGTTGCTGATGGCATCGGGCTGGAAAGCCAGGTGCGGCACGCGCTGGGCGGCATCCGCAGTGTGCAGGCGGGTGATATCCACCAGATCGGCAATTACGGCGCTGGCAGTGGGCTCTGAGCCCGCGCCCTTGCCGTAATACAGCGTGGTGCCCACGGCGTCGCCATGGGCCATGACTGCGTTCATGGCGCCTTCCACATTGGCGATCAGGCGCTTGGCCGGTACCAGTGTGGGGTGCACGCGCAGCTCAATGCCGGCAGCGGTGCGCTTGGTAATGCCCAACAGCTTGATGCGGTAGCCCAGTTGCTCGGCGTATTTGATGTCGGCCGCGCCCAGCTTGGTGATGCCTTCCACATAGGCCTTGTCGAACTGCACAGGAATGCCGAAGGCAATCGCGCTCATCAAGGTGACTTTGTGCGCGGCATCCACACCTTCGATGTCAAAAGTCGGGTCGGCTTCGGCGTAACCCAGGCGCTGGGCTTCTTTGAGCACCACGTCAAAGTCCAGGCCCTTGTCGCGCATCTCGGACAGGATGAAGTTGGTGGTGCCGTTGATGATGCCGGCAATCCATTGGATACGGTTGGCGGTCAGGCCTTCGCGCAGCGCTTTGATGATGGGAATGCCACCGGCCACGGCCGCTTCAAAGGCCACCATCACGCCCTTGGCGGACGCAGCAGCAAAAATTTCGGTGCCGTGCACAGCCAGCAAGGCCTTGTTGGCGGTGACCACATGCTTGCCAGCTGCGATAGCTTCAAGTACCAGCGCCTTGGCAATGCCGTAGCCGCCGATCAACTCGATGACGATATCGATCTCGGGGTTGGCAATGACAGCGCGCGCGTCGTTCACCACCTTTACGTCGGGACCGACGACGCTTTGGGCACGTGCCACATCGAGGTCAGCCACCATGGTGATTTCGATACCGCGACCGGCACGGCCCTGGATTTCTTGCTGGTTGCGCTTGAGCACATTGAATGTGCCGCTTCCCACGGTGCCAATGCCGAGCAGGCCTACTTGTATCGGTTTCATATCGTTTTTACGTAAAAAGTGCGTCTAGCCCTTGCAAACAGTGCGCGGGCAGCTATCAAAATCAGAGTGAGTCAGTTCCCGTTGCGCTTGCGATAGCTCTCAAGGAACTTGGCAATGCGACCGATGGCTTCACGCAAATCGTCCTCATGCGGGAGGAACACGATGCGGAAGTGGTCGGGAGCATGCCAGTTAAAGCCGGTTCCCTGCACCAGCATGACGCGGGTCTCGCGCAGCAGCTCCAGGAAAAATTGCCGGTCGTCCGAGATGGGGTACACCTTGGGGTCCAGCTTGGGAAACATGTACAGCGCGGCCTGCGGCTTCACACAGGTCACGCCGGGGATGGCGGTAATCAGCTCATAAGCCAAGTCGCGTTGGCGGCGCAAACGCCCGCCTTCGCACACCAGATCGTTGATGCTCTGGTAACCGCCCAAAGCGGTCTGGATCGCCCACTGGCCGGGCACGTTGGAGCACAGCTTCATGTTCGAGAGCATGTTGAGGCCCTCGATGTAGTCAGCCGCCGACTTTTTGTTACCCGACACCACCAGCCAGCCTGCGCGATACCCGCAGGAGCGGTAGCTTTTGGACAGGGAGTTGAAGGTGAGCGTCAACACGTCGGTCGACAAGCTGGCCATGGCCGTGTGCTGGATACCGTCGTACAAGACCTTGTCGTAGACCTCGTCCGCCAGAATCACCAGGCCGTGCTGGCGGGCGATCTCGATGATGCCTTGCAGCAGCTCGGTGGAATACAACACGCCGGTCGGGTTGTTGGGGTTGATCACCACAATGCCCTTGGTGCGTGGCGTAATCTTCGCGCGGATGTCGTCCAGGTCGGGCATCCAGCCATTGTTCTCATCGCACAGGTAATGCACCGGTGTGCCGCCGGACAGGCTGGTGGCTGCAGTCCACAAGGGGTAGTCAGGCATAGGCAACAGCAACTCGTCACCGTTGTCCAGCAAGGCATTGGTAGCCATGGTGATCAGCTCACTGGCGCCGTTGCCCAGATAAATGTCATCCAGGGTAACGCCGGCAATGCCCTGCTTCTGGGTCTCATGCATGACCGCTTTGCGGGCTGCAAAAATGCCTTTGCTGTCGGAGTAGCCTGCCGAGTTCGGCAGGTTGCGGATCATGTCCTGCTGGATTTCTTCGGGCGCATCAAAACCGAATACCGCCAAGTTGCCCAGATTGAGCTTGATGATCTTCTGACCCTCGTCCTCCATCTGACGCGCCGCGTCCATGATAGGACCGCGGATGTCGTAGAGCACGTTGGCCAGCTTGGCAGATTTCTGAATGGTTTTCAAAGTCCCTCCGGGAGGTGTCAGCACAGGGCGAAACCTATAATTTGACCACAGTTCGGCAGGCACTCCGCTTGCGTCTTCCGGTACCACCCTCCCCATGAAATTCATCCCCGACGCAACACAAGGCCCTTCCATCACCGGCTACGGTCCCGACTGGGTCGAAGTCAACGGCGAAAAACACCACAGCAGCATCATCGTGAGCAGCCAAGGGATCTGCCGCCCATGGGCTTGCACCCGATTTGAAGACCTGACGGAAGCGCTTTTTCAGGAGCTGGCTGCACTCGCGCCGGAATTGGTGCTCTTCGGGAGCGGCAGCAAGATCCGCTTTCCACATCCGAAATGGATATCGCCCCTCTACAGCGCCCGCATCGGCGTAGAAACCATGGACACCCAGGCCGCCTGCCGCACCTATAACTTTCTCTCGGGTGAAGGCCGCAAGGTGGTCGCGGCCCTCATAGTCTGACAAAGCAACTCACCGCCCGACGCTTGGTGGGGGCATTTCAGAGTAAAATAGCGGGTTGCGGTCCTGAGCGAAGAATTGCTGTCACGTTCGACGCTGCCCCCTATGACTGACATGTCCGGCTAGCCGGTCAACACACCGAGATTGAAATTCCATATGGCGATTGTTGTCAACAAACCCCTTCCCGAATTCGAAGCCAACGCTACCGGCGGCATCAAGGTGACCAACACCACCCACGTCGGGAAAACCATGGTGCTGTACTTTTACCCGAAAGACAATACCCCTGGTTGCACTACCGAAGCCATGCAATTCAGGGACAAGTACAAAGATTTCGTGAAAGCTGGCGCCGAAGTGTTCGGTGTTTCCCGCGACAACATGAAGTCTCACGACGAATTCAAGGCCAAGCTCGAGCTGCCCTTTGAGCTGATCGCTGACACCGAAGAAAAAATGTGCCACATGTTCGGCGTGGTCAAAAACAAGATCATGTACGGCAAAAAGGTCAAAGGCATTGAGCGCAGCACCTTCCTGATCGGCGCGGATGGCCTGGTCAAAGAGGAGTGGCGTGGCCTGAAGGTTCCAGGGCATGTCGACGACGTCTTGAAAGCCGTCAAGGTTCTCAAAAAAGCCGCCTGATCTCCTTGTTGTTTTGATGCACCCGTTGCCGATTGGCGTCACGGGGCTCATGCATAATGGTTCGCATGCCGTTGAAGCTTGCAACCGCGATCACACAAAAAGCCGCCTTGGCTCAAGGCGGCTTTTTCGCTTTTTCGGCATAGTTTTTTCACTCTCAACTTCTGCGAATCCACTCCATGCCACTGCCCACTGCCCCGTCCAAGCGTGCTGATCGATTGACCGCCAAAGACTTTGAGGCTCCCGCGCGTGCCAAACCCCGCGCAGCCCGCAAGGCCCCGACAGAAGTTATCACCGAACCTGTAAGTGCCGTCGCGGTCAAACGCAGTGCTGAGCGGGAACCCAAACGCTCCACCCAATCTGCCGCCTTGACCCATAGCCCGGTTTCGGCCCCTACTGGCGTGAACCTGCCAGCACCCAGCGCCAAGCCCACACCAGTCGCAGCACCCGTGGCTGCGGCTGCGGCTGCGGCTGTGACTACCGCTGCCCCGGATACCAAACGCAGCAAACGCGCCAAAACCAGCGGTCCGAAAAAACTGTTTGTGCTGGACACCAATGTGTTGTTGCACGACCCGATGTGCTTGTTCCGGTTCGAAGAACACGACATCTACCTGCCCATGATCGTGCTCGAAGAGCTCGACGGCCATAAGAAGGGGATGACAGAGGTCGCCCGCAATGCCCGCCAGACCAGCCGCACACTGGACACACTGGCCGGCGCACCGGGCGCAGACATCACCGCCGGCTTCTTGCTCGACAGCACCGGGCACAAAGATGCCAACGGCAAGCTGATGTTTCAAACGCAGCCCCTGAACTACACCCTGCCCACCAGCCTGCCACAAGGCAAGGCAGACAACCAGATTCTGGGTGTGGTGGAAGCACTACGCCAGCACTACGCCCCCCGCGAAGTGGTGTTGGTCTCCAAAGACATCAACATGCGCGTCAAGGCGCGCGCTTTGGGCTTGGCCACTGACGACTACCAGAACGACAAAACCCTGGAAGACGGCGACTTGCTGTATTCCGGCTCGCTCGCCCTGCCCTCTGACTTTTGGGCCACCCATGGCCAGAGCGTGGAAAGCTGGCAGCAAGGCCCACACACCTTCTACAAAGTGGACGGCCCGTCTGTGCCCAGCATGCTGATCAACCAGTTTGTGTATTTCGAGTCCCCTGGCGAGCCCAGCCTTTACGCCCGTGTGACAGAGATCCGTGGAACAACCGCGGTACTGAAGACACTCAAAGACTTCAACCACCTGAAAAATGCGGTCTGGGGAGTGACCACCCGCAATCGCGAGCAAAACTTCGCGATGAACCTGTTGACCGATCCTGAAGTGGACTTTGTGACCCTGACCGGCACGGCCGGTACCGGCAAAACACTGATGGCACTGGCAGCAGGCTTGACGCAGGTGCTGGACGATCGCCGGTATACCGAGATCATTGTGACCCGCGCCACGGTGAGCGTGGGCGAAGACATCGGCTTTCTGCCAGGCACCGAGGAAGAAAAGATGGGCCCCTGGATGGGCGCCTTGGATGACAACCTCGAAGTGCTGGGTAAGACTGATACCAATGCCGGCGAATGGGGCCGCGCGGCGACCAACGAGCTGATCCGTAGCCGTGTGAAGATCAAGAGCATGAACTTCATGCGGGGCCGCACGTTCCTGAACAAGTACGTGATCATCGACGAGGCTCAAAACTTGACGCCCAAGCAAATGAAAACGCTGATCACCCGCGCGGGGCCTGGCACCAAAATCATCTGTATGGGTAACCTTGCGCAGATCGACACGCCTTACCTGACCGAAGGTTCCTCAGGCCTCACGTTTGCAGTCGACAAGTTCAAGGGCTGGCCGCACGGCGGACATATCACCCTGGCGCGCGGTGAGCGTTCCCGTCTCGCCGACTTCGCCAGCGAAGTGCTATAAAAATAATAGCTACTCGCGCAGATGTAAAAAGGGCTGGAAGCCGATATGGCTTCCAGCCCTTTTTTATGCCTATCGCGAACGCTCAGTAATCGTCACCACCGCTGTGGGCCAAGTTTTCGAACTTGGTAAAGCGGTTCATGAAGGCGAGCTTGACGGTGCCTGTCGGGCCGTTACGCTGCTTGGCAATGATGACTTCCGCCACACCCGGCTCCTTGCATTGGTCCTTGGTGTAGTACTCGTCGCGGTAAATAAACATGATGATGTCCGCATCCTGCTCGATAGCGCCAGATTCGCGCAAGTCACTCATCATCGGGCGCTTGTCAGGCCGCTGCTCCACCGAACGGTTGAGCTGAGAAAGTGCAATCACAGGGCACTTGAGCTCACGGGCCAGCATTTTCAAGCCCCGGGAAATTTCACCCAGCTCAGTCGCGCGGTTTTCACCATCGCCGCCGCTACCGCTCATCAGCTGCAAATAGTCCACCACGATCAGGCCGAGCTGCCCGCACTGGCGCGCCAAGCGACGGGCATTCGCACGCACTTCGCTGGAGTTCAAGCCCGCGCTTTCGTCGATGTGCAAGGAAATGGTCCGCAGCTTCTCGATCGCTTCCGACAAACGGGGCCACTCTTCATCGGTCAGCTTACCGGTACGCAAATGCCCTTGGTCCACGCGACCGATGGAGCCGACGATACGCACCGCCAATTGGGCGGCACCCATTTCCATCGAGAAGATAGCCACCGGCAAACCTTCATTCAAGGCGACGTGCTCGGCAATATTGATGGCCAAGGCGGTTTTACCCATGGAGGGACGCGCCGCCAACACGATCAGATCGCCCGCCTGCAGGCCGGCTGTCATGCGGTCAAAGTCGATGAAGCCCGTGGGCACGCCGGTCACGTCATTCGGGTTGTCCGCCATCTCCTGCACGCGATCCAGCAGGTTGACGACCAGGCTGTCCATGGACTGGAAGCCCTGCTTGTTGCGCTTGCCGGCTTCGCCGATGTTGAAGATTTTCTGCTCGGATTCGTCAACGATTTCAGAGACCGGCCGCCCTTTGGGGTTGAACGCATTGGTCGCAATCTCATCACTGGCGCTGACCAGTTTGCGCAAGATCGAACGATCGCGCACGATCTCTGCGTAGCGGCGGATGTTGCTCGCACTCGGCACGTACTGGGCCAGCGAATTCAGATAGGTGAGCCCCCCCACCTCCTCTGCCTTGCCCTGGTTCTGCAGATGCTCAAAAACGGTAATGACGTCAGCCGGCTTATTGCCGTTGATCAACACACCGATAGACGCGTAGATCAGACGGTGCTCGTGGCGGTAAAAGTCTGCATCCATCAGGATGTCACTCACCCGGTCCCAGGCCTCGTTATCAAGAAGCAGGCCACCGATGACGCTGGACTCCCCCTCAATCGAATGCGGGGGCACCCTGAGCTGGGCAATCTGGCGGTCGGAATCAAATCCTTCGGTAGCGAACGGTACTGCAGACATGTGGTTTCCTATGAGCTCTTCATCCTAAGGCGCACCGCGCACCGCGTCGAGTGAGAAGCTGGGGGCAAGTTGTGGAAAAACTGTGTAAACCAAGGGATAAACCCGGTCCCCAAATACAAAAGCCGCAAGGGCGGACCCTGGCGGCTTTTGTAGGTGTTCAGCCTGCAAGCAGGCTGCACGGACAATGCGGATTAAGCAGTTTCGCCGTACACGGACACGGTGATATCCACCACCACGTCAGTGTGCAGAGCCACGCTCACTGTGCTGTCGCTCACGACCTTGATAGGACCGTTAGGCATGCGCACTTGAGACTTAGCTACCTTGTAACCGGTTTTCACCAATTCTTCAGCGATGTCATAGTTGGTGACGGAACCGAACAAACGGCCGTCCACGCCAGCCTTTTGGGTCAACTTGATAGTTGTACCACCGAGCTTTTCGCCCAAAGCCTGGCATTCAGCCAACTTGGCTGCAGCTGCTTTTTCCAGTTCGGCGCGCTTGGCTTCGAACTCTGCCTTGGCAGATTCAGTAGCACGGCGTGCACGGCCGGAGGGGATCAGGAAGTTGCGTGCGTAGCCGTCTTTGACCTTGACGATTTCGCCGAGGTTGCCGAGGTTCACGACCTTGTCGAGCAGAATGATTTGCATGGTCGGGACTCCTTAGATCTTGTGCTGGTCGCTGTAAGGCAACATCGCCAAGAAGCGAGCGCGCTTGATAGCGGTGTTCAGTTGGCGCTGGAAAATAGCGCGGGTGCCGGTCAGGCGTGCGGGGATAATCTTGCCGTTTTCAGCAATGAAATCACGCAAAGTGTCGATATCTTTGTAGTCGATTTCTTCCACACCGGTCACGGTGAAGCGGCAGAAACGCTTGCGCTTGAACAGCAGCGATTGGGTATTGCGCTTGGGGCGCTTGTCTTTGTTGAAACGTTTTGGTCCGGGCATGATGGACTCCTAAAAAATTAATCTTGCAAAAATTCTTGAATATGGAAAACGACTGACTTTCCCTGTCGTGCATTAGCCAAAAAACCGGTGAAGTTCCAGACACTGCCTATGGCTTGCTTGGCAAGCCGCTCTGCCAGAGTTCCGAAGGCCACCGCCTTGACTACCACCTTCACGGTTCTGCTGCTACCGGCTTCCTGAACGACTGACTCATGTTCGAGCCGCAGATTCAAGGCTGGTAAGCCTGCCGGTGTGTAGCGCATGGTTTCTACCTCTGCGATACAAGCACCTAGAACCAATGAATTCGCTTGCACTCCTTAACGGGAAAGGTCCGTTAACCCGTTCAATTAGGCTTGGTACTCGGCCTGCTGGGCCTTGCGTGCGTCTTCGCGCTCGACAGTCTTCATCATGGAAGAAGGACCGGTTTCGGCTTTCTTCTTGGACACTGTCAGGTGACGCAACACAGCGTCGTTGAACTTGAACGCGTGTTCGAGTTCAGACATCACAGCTTGGTCAGCTTCGATGTTGACGCACAGGTAGTGAGCCTTGGCCAGCTTGTTGATCAGGTAAACCATCTGACGACGGCCCCAATCTTCAACACGGTGCACCTTGCCACCGCCAGCGGTGATCATGCCCTTGTAACGCTCCAGCATTGCAGGAACTTGCTCGCTCTGATCCGGGTGGATCATGAGGATGATTTCGTAATGACGCATTGATACTCCTTGAGGATTTCCCAGCATCTGGGTTTTCCGGCACTCTCGTACCGGCTATAAAAGCTGCCCCCGGCGTCTAGACAGGGTGCAGCAAGGCGAAGCCCATGATTATAGCCTAACCCAATGGGGGTGACAAATTGTGATCTTCGGCAGAGTCGGGCGATGTCAACAAGCTGACCACAATGGCCATCAGCAGCCCCACCGGCACCCCGAAAACACCGGCAGAGACGGGCTGTATTCCAAACCACAAATGCTCTTCCGAAAAACCAAACCACTGTCGCAACATCGGAAAGTTCAGCACCATGTAACCCACCGTGGTTCCCAAGCCTGCCAACATGCCCGCGACCGCGCCTGCCCGGGTCATGCGCTTCCAGAAAATACCCAGCACCATGGCCGGCACGAAAGCAGCGCCTGCCAAAGAAAACGAGGCTGACACCAGATACAAAATTCCCGCAGGTCGCTGCGCAGCGGCATAGGCAGCCATCAACGCCACCACCAACAATGCGAACTTGGACAGCATCACCCGGCGCATAGCTTCGGCCTTGTTGCTGTTGCCTTCAAAATAAACATCGTGGGCCAGCGCGTTGCCAATGGTGAGCAGCAAGCCGTCAGCGGTAGAGAGCGCCGCCGCCAGGCCACCGGCTGCCACCAACACGGACACCACATACGGCAAACCACCAATGTCCGGAGACGCCAACATCACCAGATCCGCGCCGACCCGCAACTCGGCAAATTGCAAAATGCCATCGGCATTCACATCACTGAACGACAGCAAGTTGGGATCACGCGACCACTGCAGCATCCAGGCAGGAAGCGCATCAAACGGCTGCCCCACCAGATTGGCCATCACCTCGTACTTCACCAAAACGGCCAAAGCAGGTGCAGACAGATACAACAAGGTAATAAAGATGAGAGACCATGCTACGGAGCGCCTGGCTTGCGCAACCCCCGGAGTGGTGTAGTAACGGGTCAATAGATGAGGCAAACCAGCGGTGCCCACCATCAAACAAAACATCAACGCCAGAAAGTTGGCGCGGGAGGTCGAAAACTCCGCCTGCTCCGACGCAGAACCCTCTGGGTCCCCCGCAAAGGGCCGCGTCTGCGGCGCCATGCCACCCAGAGCTTTGGCTTTTTCGGTATTTTCAAGCCAGCTTTTGGTCCATTGCTCACGGGCTGCATTCGCATCTTTGGGAAGTGACGCCAGGGCCTTGCGCGTCGCCTGGACTTGTGAATCCTGCGCCTTGCTGTCCCCGAGGATGCGCAAGCGTCGGCGCAATTCCTCGCGCTCAATCGCAAGCGACGACTCTACATCTACCAACTTGCGCTTGAACTCCTCTGCACGCCGCGCGTAGATAGCGATAACTTCCTGCTCCTGGGGAGACACCGCAAAGGCTTGCTCCATCTGGGTAATTTTTCCCAGTTGCTGCCCGTAAGCCAGTGGCGCCAAAGGATTGCCGGTCTGTTGGTACGAGAGCCACGACACCGGAATCAGAAAAGCCAGTATGACCACCACATACTGCGTGACCTGCGTCCAGGTCACCGCGCGCATGCCTCCCAAAAAGGAACACACGAGTACACCGCCCAAGGCCAGCAGGATCCCGATTTCAAAATGCACGCCTGTCAGGCGGGAGGTAATCAAGCCCACACCGTACAGCTGAGCCACCACATAGGTAAAAGAGCACAGCACGGCAGACCAGGCGGCAATCCGGCGGGGCCAATGCCCTCCAAACCGCACCCGGAAATAGTCCGGAACGGTATACAAATTCATGCTGCGCAAATAGGGCGCTACCAGCAATGCGACCAGACAAAAGCCACCGGTCCACCCCAGCACATAAGCGAGGCCGCCGGGCTGACTCCCGGAACCACTGAAACCCTGGGTATACAAACCACCCGCCAAGCTGATGAAGGAGGCAGCACTCATCCAATCTGCCGCGGTCGCCATGCCGTTGTAGACGCCGGGGATGCGGCGCCCGGCCACGTAGTACTCGTTCGCGTCGGCGGTACGCGCAAACACACCAATCACCGCATAAAGCACCAAGGTGACGGACAGAAAAATGCCGGCAACCCAGGCCTTGGGCAAGCCGCACTGCTCTGCGACGCCCAAAGCCACCAAAAACAACAACAAACCGACCACAAACCCGAAGAACCGCCTGCGCAACGAAGCGGTGTAGGTACCATATTCAACAGCGTCGAACTGGAAGACTTCGGGCGATCGCCGGTTGGCCACCAAGGCAAAGATCACCACGATGGCAATAAATACCAACAATGCCCCTTGGGCAGTCAGCCAGTATGCAAGCGGCCACGAAAAAAAAGTGCCGCTCAGGTCCCGGGCGAAAAAAGCGATACCGAATGAAAAGACAAACCACAGCGCAAGCAGCACTGCGTGCAGGTGCCAATTGCGCTGGGTCGTCTTGTCGGGCATCAAACCGCGAGTTGCTGCCAGGTGGCGATCACCGAGTCAGGGTTCAGGGAGATGGAAGAAATCCCTTGTTGCTCCAGCCACTTGGCAAAGTCAGGGTGGTCGCTCGGCCCTTGGCCGCAGATACCGACATACTTGCCCTGACGCTTGCACGCCTCAATAGCCATCGTGATGAGGGCCTTGACGGCGGGATCGCGCTCATCGAAGTCAGCCGCCAGCAACTCAAGACCGGAATCACGATCCAGCCCCAAGGAAAGCTGAGTCAGATCGTTGGAACCGATGGAGAAGCCGTCGAAGTACTCCAGGAACTGGTCCGCCAGAATGGCATTGCTCGGAATTTCGCACATCATGATGAGCTTGAGACCGGCCTCGCCCCGACGCAAGCCGTGGCGCCCCAACAGTTCGGTGACCCGCTTGGCTTGGCCCAAGGTACGAACAAAAGGCACCATCACCTGCACATTGGTGAGACCCATTTCGTTGCGAACCCGTTTGAGGGCTTCACATTCCATGGCAAAGGCTTCGCCAAACTCGGTGCTGATATAACGCGCAGCACCACGGAAGCCGAGCATCGGGTTCTCTTCTTCAGGCTCGTAGCGGCTGCCACCAATCAGCTTGCGGTACTCATTGCTCTTGAAGTCGCTCAATCGCACGATCACCGGCTTGGGCCAGAACGCTGCTGCAATGGTGGCCACGCCTTCTGCCACCCGGTCTACATAAAACGCGCGGGGTGATGCATGGCCACGTGCAACCGACTCCACGGCCTTTTTCAGATCGGCATCCACATTCGGGTAGTCCAGAATGGCCTTGGGGTGCACTCCGATGTTGTTGTTGATGATGAACTCCAACCGCGCCAGGCCCACGCCTTCGTTAGGCAACTGGCAAAAGTCGAAAGCCAGTTGGGGGTTACCCACGTTCATCATGATCTTCACCGGAATCTCCGGCATCACGCCGCGCTGTACTTCAGAGATTTCTGTCTCCAGCAGCCCATCGTAGATGAAGCCGGTATCCCCCTCTGCACAGCTCACGGTGACCAGCATGCCCTCTTTGAGAAGGTCGGTGGCGTTGCCGCAACCCACCACGGCAGGGATGCCCAACTCGCGCGCAATGATGGCGGCGTGGCAGGTACGGCCACCCCGGTTGGTCACAATCGCGCTGGCCCGCTTCATGACCGGCTCCCAATTGGGGTCTGTCATGTCGGTCACCAGCACGTCACCCGCCTGCACCCGGTCCATCTCGCTGATGTTGTGAACAATCCGCACCGGCCCAGTGCCGATTTTTTGGCCGATGGCACGCCCTTCGGCCACCACATTGCCCTTGCCTTTGAGCTTGTAGCGGTACTCCGCGGCTGTGCCGGCCTGGCTTTTCACGGTTTCAGGGCGCGCCTGCAGGATGTACAACTGGCCGTCAATACCGTCTTTGCCCCATTCGATGTCCATCGGACGGCCGTAATGCTCTTCAATCACTAAGGCGTATTGGGCCAATTGCTCCACATCCGCATCGGTCAGGGAATAGCGGTTACGCAGTTCTGTGGGCACATCGGTCGTTTTGACCAGCTTGCCGCCGGCTGCCTTCTCTTCGGCACTGGTGAACACCATTTGCAAAAGCTTGGAGCCCAAATTGCGGCGAATGACAGCGCGGTTACCCGCTTTGAGCATGGGCTTGTGCACATAGAACTCGTCAGGGTTCACAGCGCCCTGCACCACCGTCTCCCCCAGACCGTAGCTGGAAGTAATGAACACCACTTGGTCAAAACCGGATTCCGTGTCGATGGTGAACATCACACCGGCCGCGCCCAAGTCTGAGCGCACCATGCGCTGCACGCCGGCACTCAAAGCCACGACATCATGGGCAAAGCCCTTGTGGACGCGGTAGCTGATCGCCCGGTCGTTGTACAAAGAGGCAAACACCTCTTTCATTTTGTGGAGCACGTCTTCAATGCCCACCACATTCAGGAAAGTCTCTTGCTGACCGGCGAAAGAAGCGTCGGGCAAGTCTTCGGCTGTCGCAGACGAACGCACGGCAAAACTGGCCTGGTCATTGCCGGCAGACAGCGTCACGAAGGCTTCGCGAATCGCCTGCTCTAAATCTGCAGGGAAAGGCTGAGCCTCGACCAAGGAACGGATTTCGGCCCCCACCACTGCCAATGCACGGACATCTTCGGTATCGAGTGTTTTCAGCTTGGCGCTGATCTTGTCGGCCAAGCCGTCGTGGGCCAGGAACTGGCGGAATGCGTGGGCCGTCGTCGCAAAGCCTGTGGGGACCCGGACGCCTTGCGGAAGCTGGGAAATCATCTCCCCCAGACTGGCGTTTTTGCCGCCAACGGACTCGACGTCCGTCATGCGCAAGCGCTCGAAAGGCACGACCAAGTCGGTCGCATTGAAAAGTTCAGACATAGGATGCTCCAGAAGTTAAAACCTTTCTTTGACCCGCCGGCCAGGCCTTGGGCGGGTCGCGCGACCTGTCACTTTCCTGTTGTTGCTGTTGTGGGAAACGTAACCGGTACCTAAATGCGCTAAATTGCAGTGATTGTAGGTGGGCACATCGTGTAACCCGATTACGAAACCCCGCCAGGCACTTGCATCTGACTGACACCACCAACGACCTTCCCATGCCCCAACGCACCGTATTCTTTATTTCTGACGGCACCGGCATTACCGCCGAAACATTCGGCAATGCGATCCTGGCCCAATTTGAGACAAAAGCACGGCATGTGCGCCTGCCCTTCGTCGATACGGTGGACAAAGCGCACCAAGCGGTCCGGCAGATCAACCATACAGGCGTGGTCGACGGCAACAAGCCGATTGTGTTTACGACTTTGGTGAACATGGATGTGCTGAGGGTCATCCAGGAAGGCTGCCAAGGCATGTTGCTCGACATGTTCGGCATGTTCGTACACCCCTTGGAGCAAGAGTTGGGCTTGAAATCCAACCACCGGATCGGCCGCTTCAGCGACGCCAGCAAGAGCAAGGAATACCACGACCGGATCGAGGCCATCAACTTCTCATTAGCCCACGACGACGGGCAAAGCAACCGCGACCTGGAGCAAAGCGATGTGATCCTGGTCGGGGTCAGCCGCAGTGGCAAAACTCCGACCTCGCTGTATCTGGCCATGCAATACGGCCTGAAAGCGTCTAACTATCCTTTGATTCCAGAAGACTTTGAGCGCCGCCAGCTACCGCCGGCCTTGGTGCCGCACCGCGGGAAGATTTTCGGCCTCACCATCCAGCCCGAGCGCCTGTCTGAGATCCGCAATGAACGGCGACCCCACTCGAAATACGCCTCGCTCGAGAACTGCCGCATGGAAGTCAGCGAGGCCGAGGCCATGATGCGCCGCACCGGGATCCGGTGGCTGTCCACCACGACCAAGTCCATCGAAGAGATCGCTACGACGATTCTTCAGGAAATTCATCCTGAACGACTGGTGTACTGAGCGTCTGCAATTTGCGCTCCAGGGACGAGGCGCTGGCGTTCTCCACGTAGACACACTGCTTGCCGGTGCGCTTGCAGAAGTCTTTAACCCGCCAATAAGCGTTGTGGCTGATGCAGCCGGTCTGGCAAATCACCAGATCAGCCGCCGCCAGGTTGGCATCCAAAACCGCAGCGTTGTCTTCCACCCCGCCATCATGGTGCGCGAAGCGCCCCCCTACCCGCTCGACAACGTCACGGTAATTGGCCACGTTGCCGGTGCGCCCGCCTACACACAAGACGACTTTGTGATCAAAGCGCACCGGCACTTGCGGCCCTTCGGTACCCAAGACCGCGCTCGAATCCGTGCGCTCCGGGCGCGCCCTCTCCAGCAAGCTGCGTTCGGCCACTTGTAGTTTGCGGCGGCAATCGGCGAGCAATTGGTCTTGCTCCTCTTGGCGTAGCAGAAGTTGCTCAATGCGCTTTTGCAATCGTTGACGCTCATCGAGCTGCGGAATCGAGGTTTGCAACTCCGCGTAGTCCTGCGCCCAAAACGCGAGTCGACTGTCCTTGGCGATGCTCTCCGCCCTGAGGCGCAGCAGTTCCGCTTGCACACGATCTAGCTCTGCCGTCTTTTGCACCATCACACGGGAGATGCGCTCCTGCACCTTGCCGAGCTCACGGGTCAAGACCGCGTTTTCGTGGGCCAACGCATTAAAACGCGCGATTTCAAGCCGCACACCCGCTCCAGCCTGGTGCTGGAACATGTGCAGGTCTTTGCACATGGCATCTTGGAGCGCGGCATCACAACGAGGGTGGGTCAAAGCCGCCCAGAAGGCGCCCGCTACATCGCCCGCTTTCAAGTGGTTGACCCACAACTCGGCCACCGCCAAACTGCTCTTCGCCGCCTTGAAGGCTTGGATCTCGCGCACATACCGGGATTCGAGTTCGGCCTGCATCAGCTCCGAGAGCTTGCAGCGGCGCGCAGCCTCAGCAACCGCACCGGCATGCACCTCGTAGTCATTGGCAACCGCTTGCGCGCCTAGTGACTTATTGACCAGCCGCCGAAGCACCTCCATGGGCAAACTCACCCCCACCAGAGGGCAATGGCAATGGGTCCCCAAGTCCCACAAGCGCTTGCGGCGCGAACCTGTGGCGCCCGCAGGCAACACATGGGCGGGTGGGCAGATGTCGGGGTTGTCCATAGCTGCGCTGACAGCCACCGGGTCCTGATTTGCAATTGGCATGGTTAATCTTCTCCGGTTTCTGTGGCTTGCTGAACGACTTGCTCCAGACCACTTGCCAAGCGGATACGCCATGCCATCACGGGGCGGCGGGTGGCTTGCTTGGTCGGGCGGCCGCGCACGGGTTCAGCCTCCGGCTCACAGCAAGGGCACATCGACCGGTAGCGCCCGGCTGCGCGGTGTTTGCTGGCGAACTCGCTCATTGGATCGCCTCAGGACTGGCGTGCCAGAAGCCCCCTTCTGCCGCTGCAGGGCGCACCCAGGTTGCAGGCGAACCCTGGTGCGACCACCGCTGCCGCAAGGACCACAACAAAGTTTGGAAGCCCGGCGACAACAAAGGGTCGGCCGACAGGCGGGTCAGGTTACTCACAATCTTTGCGACCATGGCCTCCCGGTGCTCCGGGCAAGCGGTCTGCACATGGCCCGTCATCAGGGCCATGGTGCTGGCCATCAAGGCTTCGGCGGTTGGAATGAGGTATTCCTCGTCTTGCGGCTTCCAATGCGTGGGCATCGTCATCTCCTTGTGGAAACAGGTATCACAGCGAGACCTGCAATCAAAGTATATGCGAATCATTCTCATTAACAAGAAAATCCCGCGTTTCTTTTGCGGGATTTTTTAGGTCCATCCGGTGTGCTTCGACAAGCCCCAAAGGGATAATGAATGTTTCAACAAGGAGTACCCCCCATGAAAGGCGACGCCCAAGTCATCGGCCACCTGCAGGCCCAGCTCAAGAACGAACTCACCGCCATCAACCAGTACTTTTTGCACTACCGCATGTACAAGCACTGGGGCTTTGAGAAGCTGGCTAAAAAGGAGTACAGCGAATCCATTGGTGAAATGAAGCACGCCGACATGCTGATGGACCGCATCTTCATGCTCGACGGCCTGCCCAACCTGCAAGACATGGCAAAAATCATGGTCGGCGAAACCGTGCCTGAGGCTTTGGAGTGCGATCTGAAGGCAGAAATGGGCGCCCAAATCACCATCAAAGCCGGCATTGCCCACTGCGAGTCGGTGCGCGACTATGTGTCCCGTGATCTGCTCCAGAAAATTCTGGATGACACCGAAGAGCACATCGACTTTTTGGAAACCCAGATCGACCTGATCGACAAAGTGGGCCTCCCCAACTATTTGCAGTCGCAGATGGGCGAACACTCCTAAATCGCTCCCCTTCAACGCTGATGACCTCAGCGTTTTTTTGCGCTAATTATTGAGAACGATTTGCATTAAGATATGTATTTAGATTCAAACACCGCAGAAAGACTCCATGCACAAACGCAGCTTCCTCCAAGGGACCCTCCTCGCAGCCACCCTCTTGAGCGGACTCCCCTTGCGGGCGCAGACCGTAGAGGCTGCCAGCGTCGTGCGCAACTACGCAGAATTGGTCTCGGCCAACTACCAAGACGTGTTGACCAGCGCACTGAACCTGCAAAAGGCCATCCAAGGCTTGACTGCCGCGCCCAGCGCTCAAGGCTTGGACGATGCGAAAAAAGCATGGCTGACTGCCCGCGAGTTCTACGGCCAGACCGAAGCCTTTCGCTTCTACAGCGGCCCGATTGACGACGACAAGGGCCCCGAGGGGCGACTCAACTCTTGGCCTCTCGATGAGTCCTACATAGACAGCGTGGCCGGCAAGCCCAAGGCAGGCATCATCAACAATCGAAAAATCCTGCTGAATAAAGCCACCCTCGCCAAGCTCAACGAGCGCGGCGGCGAAGAGAACATTGCCGCCGGTTGGCATGCCATTGAGTTCTTGCTCTGGGGCCAGGACCAAAGCGACACCGGCCCGGGCAACCGCTCTTTTGAAGACTATGTGGATGGCAAAGTCGCCAACGCGGATCGCCGCCGCACCTACCTGAAGGTAGTGACCGAACTGCTGGTGGATGATCTGGGCTATCTCGTCAAGGCCTGGGCACCTGCCAGCAAAAACTACCGCGCGCGGTTCGAGCAAGGTGGCATGGAGTCGGTGCGCAAAATGATCGTCGGCCTGGGCTCGCTGTCGCGTGGGGAGCTGGCTGGAGAGCGCCTGGAAGTCGCGATGAACACCCAGGACAAAGAAGACGAACACTCCTGCTTCTCTGACAACACCCACCGCGATGCTGCCACCAACGCGCAGGGCATCCAAAACGTCTGGCTCGGCAGCTACAAACGCCTGGACGGCACCCCGCTGCAAGGCGCTTCGCTCAAAGACCTGGTGGCGCTCAAAAACCCGGCCCTTGCAGACAAGGTGAGTCAACAAATTGCCCAGAGCGTGGCCTATGCCAACGCGATCCAGGCACCGTTCGACCGCGAGATCCTGGGTACCAACGACGCGCCGGGGCGCATCCGGGTGCAAAAAACGATCGACAGCCTGGTCCAGCAATCCAAAGACCTGACCGAAGCCGCCGCCGCTTTGGGCATCCACAAGCTGGCCCAAGCGCAATGAAGCTGCGCCCCCGTCAAAAGCTCGGGCTGCTGATCGCGGCGGCCGGTGCAGTTGCCGCATTGCTCTGGCCCGCATGGGGCCACAGCAACAGCGACACCGCCGGCCGCAGCCAGGGTGAACTCACCGCGGATCAAGCGACTGCATTTGTGACCGGGCGCAATGCATTCTCGATGCCACTGCCCACCCTGGACGATGAGGAGCGGGCCCGGTTTGCCATGGGCAACTCTTTCTTCCGTCGCAATTGGGTGGAGGCGCCCGCCTCTACCACCGCCCGCGACGGCTTGGGCCCCCACTTTATTGCCCGCTCCTGTGGCGGCTGCCATGTGCAAGACGGTCGCGGCGCGCCGCCCGAATTTCGCAAGGGCCTGAGCGAGCCGCCCGTTGCCTTGCTGATACGGCTCTCGATTCCGGGCACGGGCGCCCACGACGGCGTGGTACCCGACCCGGTCTATGGCGACCAGCTCAACAACTCTGCCATCCAAGGCGTACAAGCCGAAGGCCAAGTGCAGATTCGCCACCAGCCAGTCCATGGCCGCTTTGCAGATGGCACCCCCTACACCTTGCGCAAGCCGCTCTACCGCCTGACCCAACTGGCCTATGGCCCGCTGGCGCCCGGCGCCATGATCAGCCCCCGGATTGCGCCCCAAATGGCCGGGCTCGGGCTGATAGAGGCTATTGCCGAGAGCGACATCCTCGCCAACGCCAGCGCCCAGGCCGCCATGGCCGGCCCCATCAAGGGCGCGCCCAATCGGGTCTGGGACGACGTTGCCCGTGCCGAGCGCATCGGCCGCTTCGGCTGGAAGGCCAACCAAGCCAGCCTGGCCAGCCAAACGGCCGGGGCGTTTTTGGGCGATATCGGCATTACCTCCACCACCCACCCCGACGAAGCCTGCACCCCCAGCCAAAAAGATTGTCTGGCTGCACCCCGGGGTGCACAAGGCCAGGCGCCGGAAATCGACGACCGCACCTTGGGCGATGTGGTGTTTTACCAAGCCACCCTCGCCCCGGCAGCGCGCCGCCATAGCAACCGGGCGGATGTGGTCCGTGGGGAATCGCTGTTTGTGCAAGCCCAATGCGCCACCTGCCACCGCCCTAGCTACACCACGGGTGCAACCCCCTTCCCCCGCTTGTCCAGCCCCAAGGTTGAGGGCCTCAAAATCTGGCCGTATACCGACCTCTTGCTGCACGACATGGGCCCCGCGCTGGCCGATGGCCGCCCGGATTACGCCGCCAATGGCCGGCAGTGGAAAACACCGCCTCTCTGGGGCGTAGGCCTGATTCACGATGTCAACGGCCACCGCCGCCTCCTCCATGACGGGCGGGCCAACGGGGTGCTCGAAGCCATACTCTGGCACGATGGCGAGGCCCGGGCCGCGCAACAGCAAGTGCTCAAATTCAGTGCACGCGACCGCCAGGCGCTGGTCGCGTTTGTGGAGTCTTTATGAAGCGGCGCACCCTTCTCAAAACATGGTCATTGAGCGCTCTAGCCCTCACAGGATATGCGCATGCAGCTCCTAGAATCATAGCATCCAACTGCACAGCGCCCGCCGGGGTTGCTACGCCGTTTTACCGTGCTGGCGAACTGGTACTGGGCGGTCTGCAAAGCCACTGGCTGCCGCGTGCCCATGCATTCGCCCAAGCCGCCACCGCACTTCAACAGACCCTGCAAACCACGCCTGCTGATGTGCCCGCCCAACGCTCGGCCTGGGTGCGCTGCATGTGGGCGTGGGAGCAACTGGCGGCGGTGCCCGCAGGAGCCCTGCTGGAGCGCCGCTCGGCGCGCACCCTGGACTTCTGGCCGACCCGCACGGCACAGGTGCAGACACTGGTGCAATTCGCAAAAGATGCCAGCGCAGAGGCTTTAGCCGCCCGGGTGGGCGCTGCCGGGGTGGGCGCCAAAGGGCTGCCCGCCTTGGAATGGCTGCTCTGGGCCAAGGCGACCGATCCTGGTGCGCAGGCGCTCGCTGCGGCGATCAGCAACGAGGTGTCTGCAGAGGCCGGCACCCTGCTGCAGGCCTACCAGACCGCGGCGCAGGTGCCTGACAGCGACTCGGTGGATGAAGCACAAGCCTGGACCGACTACGGCGAATTTTTCACCCAGTGCATGGGCAGCCTCGCCCAATTGCGCCTGAAGAAAATGCGGGTCAACACCCGGGGCAAAGACAGTGCCATCTGGGTGCGCGGCCTGAGTGGGCAAACTGCAGCGGCCTGGCAGGCGCAGTGGGAGAGCATCGCCCACTTTCTGGCGGGCGACCCTGCAGACACCTGCGCCCCCTCCAACGACGCGGTGGCCCGGAGCTTTACCGACTTGTTGCGCTCGCGCGGCCACCTCGCGCCCGCTACCCAACTGGCGCAGCAACTGGCAACGACCCGCCGTGCGGTGCACGCGGCCCGCCCGCAAACAGCGAGTAGCGTGTTGCGCGCGCAGCACAGCATCGCGGCGCTGCATACCTTGGCCAGTGACATGGGGGCACGGCTCTTCGATTTCAGCCAAGGGTTTACGGATGCCGATGGCGATTGACCCTGCGCCCGATGCGCAGCCAGTGACCCGTCGGCAAACACTGAGCACACTGGCCTCCATGGGCCTCGCGGCATGGTGTGCAGGTCTACCCCGCGCAGCCGTGGCTACACCAAGCGTGCGCATCAAAGAGACGCAAGTGCTCACCGCCTGGCAAGACCGGGGGCAAGCCTACGCCGGTGTCTGGACGCCACAGGGCGCCCGCTGGGCCACCGCACTGCCCGACCGGGCGCACCAACTGCTGCCCCTTACCGCTGCGCGTGCGGGCCAAGCGCCAGAGGCGCTGGTGGTCGCACGCCGGCCCGGTGAATACCTGGCCCGGGTGGACACGCGCACCGGCCGCCTGCTGCACCTGCACCCCATGGAGTCGGATCGCTACTTGGGGGGCCACGCTGTGCAGTCGCCCGACGGGGCATTCATTTTCACCACCGAGAGCGATGGCGACACCGGCCAAGGGCTGATTGCGCAGCGGCATGCGGGTTCGCTGGAAACGATTCGCGAGTTTCCCAGCGGAGGCATCGGCCCCCACGCCTTGATGTGGGAGCCTGCTGGGCACCTGATCGTGGCGAATGGCGGCATTTTGACCCTGCCCGAAACCGGTCGCCGCAAACGCAACCTGCCGCAAATGGCCTCCAACCTGACGCGGCTGGACAGCACCAGTGGCCGCATCGTCGCGCAGTTTGCCTTGGACGACCCGTATTTGAGCCTGCGCCACCTGGCGCGCGCACCCGATGGCACCTTGGCAGTGGCCTTGCAGGCCGAGCACTCCAACCCTGCGCTGCGGCAAGCGGCCCCGGCATTGGCGCTACTAGGGCCTCACGGGCTGCACACGGTACCGTGGCCCGCTGACGGCGCAGCGCCGGACGGGTGGCAGGGCTATGCGGGCGACGTGTGTTGGGCGGCAGGTACGTTTTGGGTGAGCGCCACCTACGCCGGCCAGGTAATGGGTTGGTCCACGACTGGCGAATGGCAGGGCATGCTGCCCTTGGCAGGCGCAGGCGCCCTGATGCCTGCGGGCAACGGCGCCGACGGCTTTATGGCGGGCGGTAGTCGCGAGGCACTATCTGCACCTACAAGCACTAGCGCCGCTGGCAGTGCCAGCCCCCACAAGCGCTACAGCTTGGCCAGAGGCTGGGACAACCACGGCACTCTGCTATCTTATTTATAGCTGCCCGCGCAATATCGGTGAGCGCTAGACGGCTTTTTGAAGCATGGATTCGCCAATGCTGCGAATCTCGGGATAGCTGGAGTCCAGCAGCCGCTGGCCTGCTTGGCGCAGGTAAGCGGCGGTGGCGGTGGCAGGCACCTTGCGCAACCAGTGCAATGCCGCCTGCAAATCACCGCGCTGTGCCAGCAAGGTGGCGTAGTTGAATTGCCCGCGGAAGTCGCCGCCTGTGGCCCCGCCCTCAAACCAGACAAAGGCCGCATTGAGGTCACGGGCCACGACCCTGCCATCCTCGTAAAAGTAGCCGATCTTGGTCATGGACTTGGCATGCCCGCGCGCCGCGGCGTGGCGGTACCACTCGAGTGCAGCGGCGTCATCCTGTGCAACGCCCAGGCCGGCTGCCAGCAGGTTGGCGTAGTTGTACATCGCCGCATCCAGCCCCGCGTGCGCGGCCTGCCGGTACCAGTTGGCTGCCGCAAAGTAGTCCACGTCACCCCCCCAACCGTTTTCAAAACAACGACCGGCCATATTCATGCCCATGGGGTGTGCCTGCTGCGCCGCCTTCAAAAAACTGGCTCTCGCGGCATCTGGATTCCGGGCTTGCCCGTGGCCATCGAGCAGCCATTGCCCGGCGATGGCTTGTGCATCTGCACTGCCCAGCGCGGCTGCGGCATTCATCCAGCGGGCGGCTGCGAGTGGCTCGGCCTGTGTCACTGCTTGCCAGTCTTGCGGCGTCATGGCTTGGAGAATGTCAGAAGAAGGAGGCAAATGAAGTTGTGGCACGGGCATGGTAAACAAAAGTAAATTTTTTAAGAACTATAAATGCAAATGCGACAACTTCTCATTTACAATTCAATTTTTCCACAGCACCGGACCTCCCATGATTGTTTGTGTCTGCCACCGCGTATCCGACAGAGAGATTCACCTTCACGCCAGTGAAGGCAAGAGCTTTGAAGACATCCAGATCGATCTGGGTGTGGCCACCCAATGCGGCCGCTGTGAAGACTGTGCACGCGATGTCGTGGAGCGCTGCCACGCCAACGCCACCATGGTCCACGGTGCCTGGAAAACCATCACCATGACCCGCCATTTGTAGGTCATTTTTTAAAACCAAACAGGAATGCTTCTTGTTTAGTTGACTCGTTAGCAAGCCACGTCCAAGACCGTACTGCCGGGGGGAGACATAGCCAGCAAATTCTTTTCATTGAACGTTGAGAGCGCTATGCCCACTACTCGCCCCTTCCCTTCCCCGACGCCCTTGGCGGCCAACCCTGCGACCTTGCTCCCTTTGGGCGCGATGCTGCTGGCCGGATCTTTTTCTGCGGTAGCCCAAGACACCGGGGCGGAAGCTGTCAAAACACTCAAACCCGTCACGATCACCGAAAAGGCCGAAGAGGCACAGGGCAAAGACTCTGTGCGTGCCACCACCACATCAATCGGAAAAGGCAAACAAGAGCTGCGCGATATTCCCCAGTCCATCACTGTGGTGACTGAAAAGCTGGTGGACGACCGCAACCTCGACACCCTGAAAGACGTGCTGCACAACACCGCCGGCGTCACCTTCCTGGCGGCAGAGGGTGGTGAAGAAGATATTCGCCTGCGCGGCTTTTCGCTCGCCACGACCGGCGACATTTTTGTAGACGGCATGCGCGACCCCGCGTTCTACGACCGCGACACCTTCAACAGCGACAAAATCGAATTGCTGCGCGGCTCCGCATCCATGCTGTTCGGCCGCGGCTCCACCGGGGGCGCTGTCAACCAAAGCAGCAAGCAAGGTCGTGCCATTGACGACCATGAAATCAGCACTACCGTCGGCATGTACAACTACCGCCGGGTGACAGGCGATTTCAACATCCAAACCGGTGAAGACTCGGGCCTGCGTATCAATGCCATGGTCACCAAAGCGGACAACAACGCCGCAGGCAGCAGCATCGACAAACGCGGTATCGCAGCCAACTACCGCTGGGGCATCGGCACCAAAGACGAGTTTTCGGTGGGATTCATGTCGCTGGACAATGACAACGGGATCAACTACGGCGTGCGTTGGATCCGCCCCACCTCCACCGCAGCAGCCACCACGGCTGGCCTGAATACCGCCATCGCTCCGCAAAGCTATTACGGCATGGCCAGCGATTACAACAAGGGCAATGCGGATTACATCACCGCTAGCCACACCCATCGATTTGAGGACGAAAGCGAACTAAAAACCTCGGTGCGCCGAGGCGTTTACACCCGCGACCAGCGCGCCACCCTCTGGAACTACGCCACAGGCACCGGCATCAACAACTATTCGGATGCCACCGTTTTGACCCGAGGCGCTCAAAACAAGATCCAGGATCTGAACTCGGTGTATCTGCAAACGGATTACACAAAAAAGTTCTCGGCGTTCGGCCTCAAACATGAAGTGTTTACCGGTGTTGACCTCGCCCAAGAAAATAAGAATGTGTTCCGCGTGACAGGAGGCGCTACCCGCCCCTCGACCATTGCCGCAACCCCGAATGATGGTGCTTCCATCGACGAGTCCGCTCGCGTAGTCTCGCGCTCCAGTGCGTTCCAAGCCGACAACCTCGGGGTATACGCCATGGATTTGGTCCAGGTGGCAGAGCATTGGAAAGTGCTGGGCGGCTTGCGCTTTGACCGGATGCGCGGCAACTACATCACTGAGAGCGCTGCCGGCCTGAGAACAGGTAGTTACGAGCAAACGGTGAACGACTGGAGCCAACGTGTGGGCGCCCTGTATCAGCCCAACGAACTGGCGTCGTACCACATCTCTTGGGGCACATCGTTCAACACCTCGGCGGATACCTACTCTTACACAACCACCAGCCAGAATACACCGCCTGAGCAAAGCCGCAATTTCGAAATCGGGGCCAAACTGGACTCGGCGGACAAGCGATACACCACCCGGCTGGCGCTCTTCCACTCCACCAAGTTCAACGAACGCAACACAGACCCGGACTCTGCAGCTACCCAGATGCTGCTGTCGGGCAAGCGCCATGCGAGTGGCATTGAGGTCGACTTCAGCGGCATGCTGACAAGCAAGTGGGAGATTTACGGCTCCTACATGTGGATGCCTGACGCGATGATCGATGTGTCGAACTCGACCGCCAACGGCGCACGCGAAGGCGAGCGCCCCGGCTTGACGCCTATCCATAGCGGCACCGTGTGGACGACCTACCAGTTCACCCCGGAACTGCGCTTGGGTACCGGCGTGAACTTCCGCGGCGAGCAAACGCCCGCTACCAACCCCGGTGTCGTTGCACCCGGCTACGCCACCCTCGACTTGATGGGCGAGTACAAGTTCAACGAAAAAGTAGTGCTCAAAGTCAACCTGACCAACGCACTGGACAAGTTGTACGCAGATGGTCTGTACACGACCTTCTACACACCCGGCCCCGGCCGGAATTTGCAAGCCACTTTGAACCTCAAGTTCTAAGCCAGCGCCCTTACCTGCCAACCACCGACATGCTTTTGCACCTGCCCGATCTGCTGACCTCTGACGAGGTCGCCCATGCCCAGCACCTGTTGAAGGAGGCTCCGTGGACGGATGGGCGCAAAGGCACCGGTGAGTTGGCCAGGCAGGTCAAAAACAACGAGCAACTGGACCACGAGGGTGACATTGCCCGCAGCATCCGCGAACTGGTGCTGCGGGGTCTGGACCGCAACACCACCTTCTTTTCTGCGGCACTGCCCAAAAAAGTATTTCCACCCCGTGTCAACCGGTACGGGGGCGACAGTAACTTTTACGGCAACCACATCGATGGCGCCATTCGCTACATACCCGGCAACGGGCAGCGATTGCGAACGGATGTGTCGTGCACCGTGTTCCTCAATGACCCTGAAGACTATGACGGAGGCGAACTCACGATCGCCGACACCTACGGCGAAAAGACCGTCAAGCTGCCGGCGGGTCATGCAGTGCTCTACCCCGGCACCAGCCTGCACCAGGTCAAACCCGTGACCCGCGGGCACCGTATCGCCTGCTTTTTCTGGATTGAGAGCCTGGTTCGCAGCGACGAGCAACGCCGCATGTTGTACGAGCTCGACATGAACTTGCTGGCCATGCGTCGCCGGCACGGTGATTCGGAAGAAACCACAGCACTCACGGGCGTCTACCACAACATGCTGCGCATGTGGGCCGACACCTGAGGCCGCTGACCACGCTCAACGCCCTTGATGATTTTTACTGCCTATGTCTACTTTTGCACTTCCGCGTTTTGGCGCATTGCCCACTTTCAGTCGTAACACCAGCATTGTCGTGACGGTGGTTGCTTTCCACGTGGCCGTTTTGTGGGCCGTTCAAAGTGGCTTGCTCAAGCGCGTCGTAGAGGTGGTGGTACCCGCCGAAATCCTAGTGGAGTTTGTAACGCCCGCATCGCCGCCACCCGCACCGCGTGCCACCCCACAGCCCAAAACACCCACCAAAACAGTCACCACCAAACAACCGACACCGCCGGTGCCCGCACCCACCCCAATAGTGACGCCCCAACCCACGCCCACGCCTTTGGCGATTGCCCCTTCTGCCAATACACCGGCACCGTCAGCGGCAACCCCTGCAGCAACGGCAGCTACCCAAAGCAATGCCACTGGCAGTAGCAACGCACCTGCAGCCCCGCCCGCACCACCGGCTCCGCCAAAGATCGAATTGCCCTCCAGCGATGCCGATTACCTCAACAACACCAAGCCTGCCTACCCCGCAATCAGCAAGCGTTTGGGTGAGCAAGGCCGCGTCGTGGTGAGGGTATTTATCGATGCTGACGGGCAACCCAGCCAAGCCAGTGTCAAGCAAAGCAGCGGATTTGACCGCTTGGATCAAGCCTCGGTAGAGACCGCTCTGAAATGGCGCTATGCACCGGGCAAGCGCGCTGGTGTCGCACAGGGCATGTGGTTTGACGTACCCCTTAACTGGCAGCTCACACGCTAGTCCACTCTTTGTCTTTTATTCAATTCGTTTTTCTTCGGAGTTATTTATGGAATCTCAACTCGGCCTCATCACCCTCTGGAACCAAGGCGACTGGGTCACCAAATCGGTGGCAATTCTGCTGCTCGGCATGTCCTTGGCGTCATGGATCGTGATCCTGATCAAGGCCCTCGACATCTTCAAATTCAAGTCGCTGGCAGGCCGCACCGAAAGCTTCTGGCACAGCGCTGACTTTGAATCCGGCATGACGACCCTAGGAAACCCGGTCGACAACCCGTTCGTTCAATTGGCGCGCTCCGGGCAAGAGGCCACCGCCCACCACCGCCACACCCAAACCCAATTGCATGACGCCCTGGACATCAGCGACTGGATCAGCCGCGCCCTGCGCAACAGCATTGATGACAGCACCGCGCGCTTCCAAAGCGGCTTGGCCGTGTTGGCGTCGGTCGGCTCGACGGCACCTTTCGTGGGATTGTTTGGAACCGTTTGGGGCATTTACCACGCACTTATGGGCATTGGCGCCTCCGGCCAAGCCACTATCGACAAGGTCGCCGGCCCGATCGGCGAGGCGCTGATCATGACCGCCTTGGGTTTGGCTGTGGCCATCCCGGCAGTGCTGGGCTACAACGCGCTGGTGCGTGGCAACAAGTCCATCCTGACCAAGCTCAACCGTTTCGCCCACGATTTGCACGCCTACTTTGTGACAGGCGCACGGGTGCCCCACGTCCAAAGCGGTGACAGCAAAGTTGTCGCCATGAAAAAAGCCTGATCCGCCCGAGCAGACCCCATGTCATTTGGAATGCAAGACGCTGGCTCAGACAGCGACGCCGAGGTCATGAACGAGATCAACATGACACCGCTGGTCGATGTGATGTTGGTGCTGCTCATCATCTTCATCATTACCGTGCCGGTGATGAAACACGCTGTCAATATAGAGCTGCCAACCGCCACGAGCCAGCCAGAGCAAGTCAAGCCGGAAACACTGCAACTGAGTGTGGACGCGCAAGGCGCTTATTTTCTGAACCAATCGCTGGTCGCCAGCGATGCCCTGAGCGGGGTACTGCAAGCGGAGGCCGCCAAAGATCCGCAACCGGCATTGCATATCCGCGGGGACAAAGCCGTGCGCTATGAATTCGTGGCACAAGCCATGGCGTCCGCTCAACAGGCGGGGCTGCGGAAAATCGGGTTCATCTCCGAGCCAACACGTTGAGCGCGACACGCATCAACTTGACCTATGGAATCCCTTCAATCATTGCCCGGCACCCTTGCCCCCATGCCCAGCGCGGCGGGGGCCGGAGAGCTTCGCCGCGCCTCCAAGCCGATCGATAGCGGCGGCAACCGGGTTGTCAAGGCGAGCACACTGCTCGGCGAGCGCCAAAGTGTGGACATTGAATACAACGGCCAGCGCTACCGCCTGCAAACCACGAAAGCAGGCAAACTGATTCTGACAAAATAGCGGCATCACCATAAAAAAAGCGGGTAGCGCACACAGAACGTGCGCCACCCGCTATTTTTTTAATAGCAACCGATCGGCTTACAGACCGATGGCGGCAATACCGGCTTTGGCGATCTGGGCGTCTTCGTTAGACTTCACGCCGCTCACACCCACCGCGCCCAGGCATTGGCCGTCCTTCATGATCGGCACGCCGCCTTCCAACAGGGCATCGAGGTTGGGCGCGCTCAAAAAGGACACGCGGCCGCCGTTGATCATGTCTTCATACACTTTGCTCTCACGGCGTCCCAAAGCGGCGGTGCGGGCCTTTCCGGGTGCAATATGGGAAGAGATGGGAGCCGCCCCATCCAGGCGCTGGAATGACAACAAATGACCGCCATCGTCCACGATGGCAATACTCACGGCCCAGCTGTGTTTCGCAGCTTCAGCCTGAGCGGCAGCGGCGATGGCGGAGACGTCGGCAAATTCGAGAACGGCTTTGGTTTTCATGGGGTATTCAGGTGGTAATGATGAAAGCTCTGAGCATAACCAAACGCGGAGTCCTTTTACCCCGCGCGCGCAGATCACTCTCACCCGAATCGACAAGAATAAGCATACAAAGCGTGGGGGCGGCCACCCAAAGGCCTAGAATGTTTGCACTGCTTGCGGTAACCGTGCATCTGCGCGACTCAGGCAGTTAACAACTGGAGTTACACCATGACCGATCGCACTACAACCTTTGGCCAGAGCCTGGGCTATGGCGCATCAAGCGCGCAACGCAACAAAGTACTGCGCAACACGTATTGGCTGCTCTCACTGAGCATGGTTCCCACCGTGGTGGGCGCTTGGGTGGGCGTGGCGATGAACCTCGGCCCTATTTTCAGTGGCATGCTGGGCTTCCTGCTCTTCATGGCAATCGCTTTCGGCTTCATTTTCGCGATTGAAAAGACCAAGAACTCTGCCGCCGGCGTCCCGGTGCTGCTGGGCTTTACGTTTTTCATGGGGCTGATGATGTCTCCCCTGATCCAGCGGACCTTGGGCTTTAGCAATGGCCCTCAACTCATCATGACGGCATTTGCCGGCACCGCGGGTGTGTTCTTCGCCATGGCCAGCTTGGCCACCGTGATCAAGCGCGACCTGAGCGGGATGGGCAAATGGCTGTTCGTCGGCACCATCGTGCTGATTGTGGGTGGCTTGGTCAACGCCTTCGTGGGCTCTACTGCCGGCATGATGGCCTTGTCCATGGCAGCCATCGGCATCTTCAGTTTCTGGATGCTGTACGACGTGAAGCGCATTGTGGACGGTGGCGAAACCAACTACATCACCGCGACCTTGAGCCTGTACCTGAACATCGTGAACGTGTTCCAAAACCTGTTAGCTTTGCTCGGCATTTTCGGCGGCGACCGCGACTAAGTGGGGTAGCTGCCGCATATGGCAGCACTCGCACCCCAAAAAAGGCCCTCAGGGGCCTTTTTTGTTGTCAATATCAACACCGGATTGCCGATAACACCAGTAGCACTTCATCCGCCTTATGACACTACGCCCTCTTCTGTTGCTACTCCCCTTGCTGCTCTCAGGTTGCGATTTGCAATCCATTCAGGCAGCAATGGCCGACCCGAAGATCGCGCAACGCGAAGCGGAGGCCAAAGCCATCGGCAGCGCCTGCCGGCACGGGCTGCGCAGCATTGAAGACTGCTATTCGCTCAACGAGAAAGCATCCAAATCCGCCATTTTTAACGGCTGGAAAGAGATGGATCTCTATATGCGCGAAAACAAAATCGAAGGTGTCGCACCCCAGGGTTTGAAACCGCCACCACCGCCTCCACCGCCAGCGGAGGCCGTGATCACTGAGAAAGAGGATGAGCCGAAGGCCAAAACCAAATCTAAAGCCAAAGGGGAGCACTAAGTTCCCCTGCCTCAGTCTTTCCGTTCAAACACCGCGATGCTCTCCACGTGCGCTGTGTGGGGGAACATGTTCACGACTCCGGCTTTGGAGCAGGTGTAACCGGCCTCATTGACCAGTACTCCAGCGTCCCGGGCCAAAGTGGCAGGCGCGCAGCTCACATACACAATTCGCTTAGGCGGTGTCCAGCCCTTGCGCAGCTCGGGCTGCTGGCACAGGGCAGCCAAGGCCTGTACCAGTGCATAGGCACCCTCACGCGGCGGGTCAATCAGCCACTTGTCGGCAGAGCCATCTGCAATCAACAGTTCAGGTGTCATTTCAAACAGATTGCGCGCTACAAATTCAGTAGCAGCGAGCGTCGATTCCGCAGGGGCTGCAGCCGCTTTTCGCTTGGAGTTAAAGACCAGATTTTCACGCGAGCGGGCCACCAGGGCTTCAGCCCCTTCAATACCCAACACTTCGCGCGCTTGGGTGGCCAGTGGCAAGGTGAAGTTGCCCAAGCCGCAGAACCAGTCAATCACCCGTTCTGTCTTCTCCACCTGCAAGAGACCCAGCGCCCTTGAGACCAGCACCCGGTTGATGTGCGGGTTGACCTGCGTGAAGTCGGTCGGGCGGAACGGCATGGTGATGCCAAAGTCAGGCAGGCTGTAGGCCAACTCTCCCGTTTCATACCCCGGCAACTCGTCAAGGCGGTGAATAGTTTCAGGGCCTTTGGGCTGTAACCACCATTGCAAACCCGCCTGGGTCGCTGCAAAGGCCCGCAGGCGGGCTTTGTCAGCCTCCGACAGCGGCTCCATATGGCGCAGGACCAAGGCGATAACGCCTGCCTGATTGTCTTGCTGGTCGCTGATGTCGCCCATCGCGAGCTCTAGTTGCGGAATGGTTTCTACTGCGTCCATGGATTCGATCAGCTGACGCAAAGGCATCAGCATCGCGCTGACCCTGGGCGCCAGCACGTGGCAGACCTTCATATCCGCCACATAGCGGCTCTTGCGCTCATGGAAGCCGATCAGTACCGCACCCTTTTTCCGCACAAATCGCACGGACAGACGACCCCGGTAGCGGTAGCCCCACGAGGGCCCCTCGATAGGCCGCACTACATTGTCCGGCTTGAGTTTGCCGATGTGATGCAGGTTGTCTTCCAATACACGTTGCTTAACGGCCACTTGGGCCCCCACGTGCAAGTGCTGCATCTTGCAGCCGCCACAGGCCCCTTCATGCAGACCGAAATGCGGGCAGGCCGGCTGTACCCGCTGGGAAGACTCGATGTGGATCTCGGTCAGAGTGCCCTTCTCGAAACTGGCCTTGCTGCGGTGCATTTGGGCACTCACCACCTCGAATGGGAGCGCCCCTTCAATAAACACCACCTTGCCGTCGGGTCGGTGGGCGACCCCCTGGGCTTCGAGGTCTAGAGATTTCACTGCCAGCCAGCCGTCAGGCAGCTGCGGCGTTGCCGCTGTGTCGTTGTTGTGTTCGTCAGTCATCCCTGAATTGTCTCAGGTCAGACTGCATCCCATCCAAAACTCCGTATCGATCGCGCGGAGGGCTGCGTAACCGATAGAAAAAAACCTCCGCTACCTAGCGGGCGGGCAGGTATTTCATCGGATCCACCGGTTTGCCTTGGCGGCGAACCTCGAAATGCAACTTGACGCGATCTGCATCGGTGCTGCCCATTTCGGCGATCTTTTGGCCTTTTTTGACCGTCTGGTCTTCTTTGACCAGCAAGGTCTGGTTATGGGCATAGGCCGTCAAGAAGGTGTTGTTGTGCTTGAGGATGATCAGGTTGCCATAGCCACGCAATCCGGCACCGGCGTACACGACTTTCCCCTCACCCGCTGCCAAAACGGGGTCACCGGCACTCCCGCCGATGTCCAAGCCCTTGTTCTTGACATCATCGAAGCCAGCTAACACCGCGCCATTGCCCGGCCACATCCAAGCGACTGCATCGTCGCTCGCGGTAGCGGGGCTAACCGCCGCGACCGCAGGCGCACTGGCAGGAGCAGAGGCTGCCTTGGCCGGTGCACTTGCTGCTGCGGTGGTGGCAGAGGCCGCTTTGGCCGGCGCACTCGCCGCCGAAGACTGCCCACTGGCGGGCGGCAACGCCGTCACGGTGCTGCTACCGCTAACCACCGGCTTGGTACCTGCAGCTTCTGCCACCGCTACCGGCTGCACGATCCGCAGTACCTGGCCCACTTCAATTTTGTTGGGGTTGTCCAGCGCGTTCCAGCGTGCAATGTCTTTATGACTTTGGCCGCTTTCCAAGCCAATACGAATCAGCGTATCGCCGGGCTTGACGGTGTAATAGCCCGGTTTGCCTGCATTCTCAAAACCGGGAGGCTGCTTGACCGCCTGGGTGCGCGGGTCGGTGCTCACCGTTTGTTGCGGTGCTTGGCTGGAGCGATCTTCCACAGGCGCACGGGTAATGGGCTTGGAGCCACATCCCGCCACCACCAGTACCACGGCACCCGCAACACCAAACCACAAACTACGCATACCAACCATATTGATTTTTCCCTTCAGGCAACGCCCGATTTTAGGGGTACAAAATGCACCGCCTCCAGAATGCTCTGGCGCAGGCCCTTGGCTGTTTTGTCAACGACCAGGAGCGCCTGCCCTCCGGCGTGCACTACGGGAGCGACCAAGCGTCCACCCACGGCTAATTGATCAATCCACGCTTGCGGCAAAGCATCGCCTCCGGCGGCCGAAATAATCCCTGCATAAGGCCCTCCCTTGGGATACCCCGCCATGCCATCGCCGAACAGCAAATGCACATTGGGCAAGCGCAGAGGCCTCAAATTGTCTCGGGCCTTATCGTGCAAACCCTTCAGCCGCTCCATGCTGTAAACCTCGGTGGCTACACAGCCCAACACGGCCGCTTGGTAGCCGCAACCGGTGCCGATTTCCAGTACGCGGCCCATGGGCCCGGTGGCACCATTACGCAACAGCTCGATCATGCGAGACACCACTCCCGGCTTGGAAATGGTTTGCCCCAGCCCGATGGGCAGGCTGGTGTCTTCGTAGGCCTGGTTCACTAAGCCACTGTCCACAAACCGGTGTCGCTCAATCGAACCCATGGCAGACAAAACCAAGGGGTCCGTGACACCCTGCCCGGCCAGCTTTTGCACCATGCGTTGCCGCACCGCCAGCGAATCCATCCCCAAACCCTGAGGTACAGGTACGCTGGAGACGCCACTTTTGGGAGCCACCGTTTTAGCAGCGCCTGTTACGGGGCCGGCTTGGCCCCGCGCGGCCAGTGGCATTACCGTACCGGACGGATGCGGCCGGTTTTTCGCAAGGGTGGTGTCGAGCCGCGCCGGAAAGGAGGGCCGCTCCTTCATACCTTAGGCGATGAGGTCAAACGGTTCATCGACTGAGCCCAATAGCCCAGGTTGTCGTGGTCTGTGAGATCGACTTTAAGCGGGGTCACAGCAACATGGCCTTGAGCCGTGGCATGGAAATCAGTGCCATCAGCATCGTCCTTCACCGGACCCGCGGCACCGATCCAGAACATGGTTTCCCCTCTGGGGCTCTGCTGCTTGATCACTTTCTCGGCAGCGTGTCGCTTACCCAGGCGGCACAGCTTGGCGGCGCCGATCATCTCAAAAGGCAAATTGGGAATATTGACATTGAGCAGCCATGGCGCAGTGGTGATCATGTGCTGTTGCTGCATTGCAAGCACCATCTCACGGGCTTTTTGCGCGGCAGATTGCAAATGAACCCAGTCCCGCTCCACTTGGGAAAACGCAATCGCCGGAATGCCGAACAAAAAGCCTTCCATTGCGGCACCGACAGTGCCAGAGTAGATGGTGTCATCCCCCATATTGGCACCGTTGTTGATGCCTGACACCACCAAATCTGGGCGGTAATCAAGTAATCCTGTGAGCGCGATGTGCACACAATCTGCAGGTGTGCCGTTCACGTAGCGGAAACCGTTCGCGGCCTGGTGCACATACAAGGGCGAATGCAGCGTCAGTGCATTGGATTTGGCGCTGTTGTTTTGCTCAGGCGCAATGACCTCCACTTCAGCAACATCTTTGAGCGCTTCGTAAAGCGCCACGATACCGGGGGCTTGATAACCGTCGTCGTTGGAAATGAGTATTTTCATAGCAAGAAATAGTGTGGAGTCATTGTAGGGGGCAGTGCTGCAGGGGGTCGCCGTCGGGACAATCGAGGCCGGACATTCCCCATCAGGGTTCTATGATTTGCCGAATTATCTTTGGAGAACCACCATGCACGCCTGGCTATGTGAAGACCCCACTGGCGTTGACGCCTTGAATTGGAAGGAACTACCGACACCTGCTCCCCGGGCCGGGGAAGTCCTGTTGGAAATTCACGCGGCAAGCCTGAACTTTCCAGACCTGCTGATTGTTCAAAACAAGTACCAAATGAAGCCCGCTCTCCCCTTTGTGCCGGGTTCAGAGTACGCGGGAATCGTGGTTTCGGTCGGTGAAGGTGTCACCCATTTAAAAGTAGGCCAAGCGGTCGCATGCCTCAGCGGTACCGGTGGTTTTGCGACCCATACGATCTCCCCCGCTGCCATGTGTATGCCGCTCCCCCCACGGTTCCCGATGGTGGATGCGGCAGCATTCATCATGACCTACGCCACCTCACACCACGCCTTGCTGGACCGTGGGCAACTGAAGGCTGGGGAAACGGTTTTGATTTTGGGCGCTGCGGGTGGTGTGGGCACTGCAGCCATCCAAATCGCCAAAGCCGCAGGTGCCACAGTGATTGCCGCGGCATCGAGCGCAGAAAAATGCGAACTTTGTACCCGTACCGGCGCCGATGCCACGATCAACTACAGCACCGAGAATCTGCGCGATGCCCTGAAGGCACTGACGCAAGGACGCGGACCTGATGTGGTCTACGACCCTGTGGGGGGGGATCTTGCGGAACCGGCATTCCGCTCCATCGCATGGCGCGGTCGCTACTTGGTCGTAGGCTTTGCCGCAGGTCCTATTCCGGCGCTTCCCTTCAACTTGGCACTCCTGAAAGGCGCTTCTATCGTAGGCGTTTTCTGGGGCGACTTTGCCAAGAAAGAGCCAGGTGCCAACGCCAAAATGATGCAAGAGCTTGCTGGTTGGTACATGCAGGGAAAAATCAAGCCCGTGATTGACCGCACCCTGCCGATGGGAGAAGCCAAAGCCGCTTACGCACACATGGGTTCACGCAAAGTAATGGGCAAAGTCGTCCTGGTGAATGGTTGAAATCCGCCGGCCGCCACTTTTCAAACCTGCAAAAACAAAAACCCGCCAACTTGCGTTAGCGGGTTTTTTCAACTGGGGTGGCTGATGGGGCTCGAACCCACGACAACAGGAATCACAATCCTGGACTCTACCAACTGAGCTACAGCCACCGTAGATCTAGATTATAACCCGAATTTCCGGCTCTTTTTCAATTCAAGCCGGTTTTGGGTCTCAAGGTGCCGGTACCTTCATCTGAACTTTGAAACGCTGCTTCAAGCCTTCATAGTAGGCTGCGCTCTCCGCTGCGGCCACCCATTGGGCGTATTGCGCTTGCTCCTGTTTGGATTTTGCCTCTTCCACTGCAGTGCGCTGCAGAATTTTGTTGACTCGCACAATGGCATAGCCCTGTGTCCCCAAGTCGACGCCCACGAACGCCGGGAGCTTGGCAGGACTGGCGCGCAGAGCAGCGTCTACTATGGCACCTTGCAAGCCTTGGCTCGAATCCCGTGACATTGTCACTGCAGCAGGAAAGTTAACACTTGATGGGTCCTTTTGTACCGAGGCAAATTTTTCGGCCCCTTCTTTTTTCGCCTGCTCCAGCGCCCGGCTAGCGATCAATCGATCCCGCACCAGGGGCTTGACTTCTGCCAACGACAGGGCGCGCGCAGGGCTGTAAGACAGGACCCGTGCGGATACCAGTTGATTGGTACCAAGCTCGAGAGCCTCCGTATTGCGCTTGTTCTCCAGCGCGTCAGCGCTAAAAATGGCCTCTAAAAAGCGGCTGTTGGCAAGGGGGCCGGTAGCACCGGGCTGTACCGTCCGCTGAACACCGTTCGCGGTCTTCACTACGAGCTTCAGGCGATCGGCCACAGGCGCCAAGCTGTCCGACTGCTCGTAAACACCATTGGTAAATGACTCAGCCGCTTCGGCAAATTTTCGTTGTGCCAGTTGCGCCCGCAGCTCTGGCTCGAGACTGGCTTTGACCTCGTCAAAAGACGGCTGTTTAGCGCTTTTGATATCCGCCAATTTGATGATGTGGAAGCCAAAATCAGATTCCACCAGATCGCTGATATCACCCTTTTTCAGGGAGAAAGCTGCATCTTCAAAAGGCTTCACCATGGCGCCACGACCAAAGTAGTCCAAATCACCTCCGCGGACAGCAGATCCGGCATCCTGCGAATTCTTCTTGGCCACCTCTGCAAAGCTGTCTGGCGCTTTGCGAACTTGGGCGAGCAGCGCAGCTGCGCGTTCTTGTGCCTTGGTGCGCTCAGCCGCAGGCATGTCCTTCGGCGCATTGATCAAAATGTGGCTCGCACGTCGCTCCTCTTTGGCACTGAAACGGCTTGCGTTTTGATCGAAGTACGACTTCAAATCAGCGTCACTGACCACCACTGATTTCTTCAGCGCCTCAATATCAAGCAGCACATATTCAACGTTGGCCGTTTCAGTGGACTGAAACTGCGCAGTGTTCGCATGAAAATAGGCTTCCATATCAGCCTCTGAAGGGTTCACTTTCGCAGCGTAATCTGCCGGGCTGAAACGGGTTACTTGAATTTCGCGGCGCTCAAAAAAAGCGTTAAGCGCAATATCCGCTAACGCTTTCGGTGAAAAAGCGGTAGACGAAATGGCCGACTCCACTTGCATCAGCGACAGGTCGCGGCGCACGCGCGCCTCAAAACCTTCGGGAGTCAGCCCTTGGCTTGCCGCCAATTGTCGGTAACGCTCCATGTCCACAGTACCGTCGGGTTTTCGCAGACCTGCAATCGTCGGGTTTTGTTGCAACTCTCGCGCCAAGCGGGCATTGCTCATGGTGAGGTGCGACGCCTGAACAGCCTCGGCCATCACCTTGTCACGCACCAAACGTTCGAGTGTCGCGTAGCGTGCTTGTGGGGAATCCAGGAGCTTGGGATCCAAATTCGGTACTGAGGTGCGCAGTCTGTCAACTTCGTTTTTGTGGGCAAAGTCCCATTCTTCTCGGGTGATCTTTGCTTTGCCAACGGTCGCTACCGTTTCGCCCTGCCCTGCCATGCTTTTGTAACCGTCAACACCCACCAATACGAAGGCGGGAATGATCAGCAAGAACATCAAGAACATCAACACCTTGGTGTGCTTGCGAACAAAATCAAACATGCGCTAACTCTCCATTTGAACAACAAAAAAGGCGAACAAACTGTTCGCCTTTGCTGGGTAGGGGTGGTGGGTGATGACGGGCTCGAACCGCCGACATTCTGCGTGTAAGGCAGACGCTCTACCAACTGAGCTAATCACCCTCCCGAAAACCGGTTTTCAGTTCAGGGCATCTTTCAATGCTTTGCCTGGACGGAATTTTGGAACCTTGGCTGCCTTGATTTTAATCGCATCGCCGGTACGGGGATTGCGACCAGTGCGTGCAGCGCGCTTGCCCACTGCAAATGTACCAAAACCTACGAGCGACACTGTACCGCCTTTTTTCAAGGTCGTCTTCACGGCACCGATGGTGGACTCCAAAGCGCGCGTAGCAGCAGCCTTTGAAATATCTGCGTGCTTGGCAATGTGCTCGATCAATTCTGTTTTGTTCACAAGGGCCCCTTAATCGGAAACGGAGTTAGACAATGTCTCTTCAAATTTCTGGTGACTCGCCTCAGGGCACCCCAGCTGAACCGGGTACCGCGAATCACGCTTTGTGCAACTGATTTAGATCAGCGCGGAGGCGAATTCTAGACTGAATTCCGGGCCCTTCTCGTCAACCCACAAGTTTTTTATTGTGCGCTTTTGTCAGCCGCCCGAAAGTGAGATGCGCGAATTGAAACCCTAGCGATTACGAGGCACGAGCCCGGATCTCGGGAATCGCCTTTTGCAGGTAGTACACCATGGACCACACCGTCAAGACGGCCGCACCCCACATCAACCAAACGCCCCACAACTGGGTATCAATCACGCCGAACAACATGCCGTTGAAGAGCAAAAAGGGAATTGCCACCATCTGCACCACCGTCTTGAGTTTGCCGATCATGTGGACAGCCACGCTCTTGCTTGCCCCGATTTGCGCCATCCACTCACGCAGGGCAGAAATGGCGATTTCCCGCCCGATGATGATCAGCGCTACAAAAACATCCGCACGCTGCAAGTGCACCAGCACGAGCACACATGCACACACCAAAAACTTGTCGGCTACCGGATCCAGGAAGGCCCCGAATGAAGAGGTTTGGTTGAGCTTGCGAGCCAGATAGCCATCGAGCCAATCGGTCAAGGCGAACAGCACAAACATTACCGTTGCGGCCAGGTTCTTTTCGTAATCGCTGGCCATGCTACCGGGCAGGTAGAACACGCCCACAATGAGGGGAATCGCAAAAATGCGCGCCCAGGTCATGATGGTGGGGATGGTGGTAAACATGTCAGGATTGTGGCACGGCTTAATGCAGCGCCCGGTAGATTTCCTCCGCCAATTCACGCGAGATACCCTCGACCGATGCAATGTCTTGCGCACTGGCCTGCTCCACGCCGCGAACCCCACCGAAACGCTGTAACAAGCGCGCCCGCCGCTTGGGGCCTATGCCCGGTATTTCCTCCAGCTTGCTGCCACCGGTTCGCACCTTGGCGCGAGCGGCACGCATTCCCGTAATCGCGAAGCGGTGGGCTTCGTCGCGGATTTGTGCAACCAACATCAGTGCAGCCGAGTCAGCGCCGAGGTACACCTTGTCTCGGCCATCGGCAAACACCAATTCCTCAAGACCCACTTTGCGGCCCTCGCCTTTTTCGACACCGACGATCAGCGATAAATCCAGCCCCAGGCTCTCGAAGACCTCCCTCGCTATGGACACTTGTCCCTTGCCACCGTCCACCAACACGAGGTCCGGCAAGCGGGCGTTGCCAGCCAAGGTGCTTCCGCTGTGCTTGGCCTCACGCACGGCTTCTGCGATTTTGCTGTATCGCCGGGTGAGCACCTGGCGCATCGCTGCGTAATCATCGCCACCGGTGATGCCATCGATGTTGAATCGCCGGTACTCAGCGTTCTGCATCTTGTGCTGCTGAAACACCACGCACGAAGCCTGTGTGGCTTCCCCTGCCGTGTGTGAAATATCGAAACATTCGATCCGCAGATCATCCAGGTTGTCCATGGCGAGATCCAAAGCATCCGCCAAGGCGCGCGTACGAGCCTGTTGCGAACCCTCCTCTGAAAGCAAACGCGCCAACTGAAGCGCTGCATTGGTTTGGGCCATTTCTAACCAAGCCCGGCGCTGCTCCCGGGGTTGGTGCACTGCCGCAGCCTTGACACCGGTTTGCTCCGCCAAAGCCTGCATGAGCGCTTTGCTCACCGGCTCACTCACCACCAGCACTGAGGGCATGGGTACTTGCAAGTAGTGCTGGGCGATAAAGGCCTCCAACACTTGCACTTCGACGGGCAGCGCGCTCGCCCCCTCGTCTGTCACATCCATGACCGAGGCATCTTCCACATGCACCGGGAAATAAGGACGGTCGCCCAAATGACGCCCGCCCCGCACCATCGCCAGGTTCACACAGGCTTTGCCGCCCTGCACCTTGACGGCCAAGATGTCCACATCCCGGTCCGACACGTTGTCCACCGATTGCTGATGCAAAACATTGGAGAGCGCAGCGACTTGGTTGCGCAACTCGGCCGCTTTCTCAAACTCCAGCTTGTCCGAGTGCGCCATCATGCGGGACTCCAGCCCCCGCATGACGTCTTGCGCCTCCCCCTTCAGAAAGCGCTCGGCATTCGCCACATCCTGCGCGTAGTCCAGCGGCTGAATATGGCCTACACACGGTCCTGAGCAGCGCTTGATCTGGTACAGCAAACAAGGGCGGGTGCGGTTGGCAAATATCGAGTCTTCACAGGTGCGCAAGCGGAACACCTTTTGCATCAACAGAATGGCCTCTTTGACGGCCCACGCGCTGGGGTACGGGCCAAAGTAACGGTGCTTTTTCTCAACCGCCCCCCGGTAATACGAGACCCGCGCAAATTCCACAGGTTGCGGGGCTCGTGCTGCAACCGGGGGCTCTGCTGGAGCCAGTTTTTTGGGTACGGGGGGCGTACCCGTCATCTTCAAATAAGGGTAACTCTTGTCATCCCTGAACAGGATGTTGTACTTGGGGTTCAGGGTTTTGATGAGGTTGTTTTCCAGCAATAGCGCTTCCGCTTCAGAGCGGACCACCGTGGTCTCCATACGCACAATCTTGCTGACCATGTGCCCGATACGGGTGCCGCCATGATTTTTCTGAAAATAGCTGCTCACCCGCTTCTTCAAGCTGATGGCTTTGCCGACATACAAGACCTGGCCATCCGCATCAAAATAACGATAGACGCCGGGCAAAGACGGCAATGCCGCCACTTCACGCAATAGCTCTTCGGGATGGGTATCACTCATGGGGCGCTATTGTCCGCCCAGTGGCGCCCCTTGTGCACAATCGGGCGCATGTCCCTAGTCACCTCTGCACCGACCTCCCGCCACGACTTCACGCCACCATGGCAATGGGATGTGTTCTGCCGCGTGATCGATAACTTTGGCGACATCGGCGTGTGCTGGCGCTTGTGCGCAGACCTCGCGAGCCGGGGCCACCACGTCCGTTTGTGGGCGGACGATAGCAGCCCATTGACCTGGATGGCTCCCGGTGCGCGTGAGGGCCTATGGCCAGGCGTTCAAGTACTGGACTGGGCACAGTCGCAAGACGCAGCCTTTGTCGCACAACTGCCTGCCGCGAGCGTGTGGATCGAGGGATTCGGATGCGAAATCGCTCCTGAATTCATAGCATCTTATGCAGTTTCCACAAGCGCAAGCGCCTCAAAAGACATCAAAAATCCGGTGTGGATCAACCTCGAATACCTCTCCGCAGAGAGTTATGTAGAGCGTTGCCACGCCCTGCCCTCGCCGGTGATGCAGGGTCCCGCCAAAGGTTGGACCAAACATTTTTACTACCCCGGCTTCACCGCGGGCACGGGCGGCTTGCTGCGGGAATCCAAACTGCTGGCAGCCGCAGCGCAGTGGGACCACACAAAGCGCTCCGACTGGCTGCGCAGCCATGGGGTGACTTGGCAAGGCGAGCGGCTGATCAGTCTGTTTTGCTACGAGCCCAAGGGCTTGAGTGCCGCACTTGCACATTGGATACGCGGCCCCGAGCAGACGCTGCTATTGGTGACCCCGGGCCGGGCTACACGGGCCGTGCAAGCGGCATGGAGCACTGCGGTAGAGGCTTCTGGTGTCCCTGAGGGTGAAATCAAACTGCGTCTCCACCACCTTCCCGCGCTGACGCAGGCCGAGTTTGATGAGCTGCTGCGCAGCTGCGATGTCAACCTGGTTCGGGGGGAAGACTCGCTGGTGCGCGCACTGTGGGCCGGCAAGCCTTTCCTGTGGCACATCTATCCCCAAGACGACGGGGCACACCTCGACAAGCTCAACGCCTTTCTGGACTGCCTGCAAGTCCCCGCCGGTTTAAGGACGCTCTTTGCCGCCTGGAATGGCCTCCCCTTGCCAAGTGGCGCCGAAAACACACCGATAGACTGGGCTCTGTTGCACGCTGAAGAATCTCGCATGGCAACGCATGACTGGCGCCTCCAGCTGGCTGCTCAGGAGGACTTGGTCACAGCGCTGGTCAATTTCGTGGAGAAAAAGCGATAAAATACGAGGCTTTGCTGAATTTGCCGCCCGAGTTTTGGGGCGATTCATGCCCCGCCGCAGACTGCGGCCTACAGTCGCACTTTGTGACACTCGCTCAAGCAACCCTATGAAAATCGCACAAGAAATCCGCGCCGGCAACGTGATCATGCACGGCAAAGACCCCATGGTCGTCCTGAAAACCGAATACAGCCGCGGTGGCCGCAACTCTGCCACCGTGCGCATGAAGCTCAAGAGCCTGATCGCCAACTTCGGTACCGAAGTCGTGTTCAAGGCCGACGACAAGATGGACCAGATCATCTTGGACAAGAAGGATTGCACTTACTCCTACTTCGCGGATCCCCTGTATGTCTGGATGGACGCTGACTACAACCAGTACGAAGTGGAATCCGAAAACATGGGCGATGCCCTGAACTACCTCGAAGACGGCATGACCGCTGAAGTGGTGTTCTACGAAGGCAAGGCCATTTCTGTCGAATTGCCCACCAGCGTGGTGCGCGAAATCACCTGGACTGAACCTGCAGTCAAGGGCGACACGTCCGGCAAGGTGCTCAAGCCCGCCAAGATTGCGACCGGCTTCGAAATCGGCGTGCCAATTTTCGTGGCCCAAAACGACAAGGTCGAAATCGACACCCGCACCGGCGAATACCGTAAACGCGTCTAACCCACGCGCCACTCAGGTCCTTCAGGGCCTGCTCAAAAAAGCTCCTTCGGGAGCTTTTTTTATGCCTGCGAATAAGCCGCAAAAAACGGCACGTCTCTTGCCTTCAGAGTGCCACGAAACTGCCGCACAATGAAGCCATGGAAAACACGCAAAACCTCAACGAAAGCCGTATCGCCAACGCCTGGGCGGACCTGCAAAACCACTCTGACCAGGGTGGTGCCCTCGACCAGGACGCTTACCGCCTGGCCTTCGCCGATCCCGAATTCCTGCTCCGCCGCGAGACCCGTGGCATCCGCATCCAGCTCGAGATGCTCAAGCCCGATCTAGACCAAGCCGCACAGGGTGTGGACAACACCGTGGTGGTCTTTGGCAGCGCGCGCTTCCCGTCACCCGAAGATGCCGAGGCGTTTGCACAAGCCGCCGAATTGTCGGGGGATGCACAACAAATCGCGGTAGCCAAGCGCCACTTGCGCAACGCCAAGCACTACGACAACGCACGTTTGTTTGCCCGCCTGGTAGCCGGGCACAGCGCCCGTAAACCCAAAGACCAGCGCTTGTTCATTTGCACCGGCGGTGGCCCCGGCATCATGGAGGCCGCCAACCGCGGTGCCCACGAAATGGGTGCCCTCACCCCCGGCCTGAATATCACCCTGCCGCATGAGCAGCGGGCTAACCCCTACGTGACGCCGTCCTTGAGCTTCAAGTTTCACTACTTTGCCACCCGCAAAATGCATTTCATGATGCGTGCCAAAGCGCTGGTGGCATTTCCCGGCGGCTTTGGCACCCTGGACGAGTTGTTTGAAGTGATCACGCTGGTGCAAACCAAAAAGGCCAAGCCGGTGCCCATCATCCTGTTCGGCACCGACTACTGGAAGCGCCTGATCAACATGGATTTGCTGGTGGAAGAAGGCGCCATCTCGCCCGAAGACCTGAACCTGCTCCACTACACCGACGACCCGCAAGACGCCTGGGACGTGATCCGTAACTTTTACGGACTTCCGGTGTGAGGCCCCGCACGCAGCCCCCACGCTGCGTGTGAACCCAGCCCCACCAGAGCGCCCACGGTCCAGAACACCACCGACACCCCCACCACCACGCCCGCCGTGCCAAAGAGCATGGGCATGAGCACGCTGGAGAGATTGATGGTCATCAGCCGCAGCGCAATCGCCTGGCCGTGCAGCGCATGCGGCGTGATCTGGTGGAGGGTGCTCATGATCATGGGTTGCACCGTACCCAGCGTCAGCCCCAGCAAAACCGAGCACACGCCCATAGCCCAGGCGCTGGGCATCAAGGGGTAGACCGCGAAAAGCAGCGCCGTCACCACCATGGCCGTGGTGACCACCGCCCATTCGCGCAGGCGCGACGCCAGCAGCGGCAGAAACACCCGCACCACCGCGGCAGCCACCGCAAAAGCACCGAGGATGGTGCCAATGACCGAAGCGCTGTAGCCACGCTCATGCCCCAGCACCGGCACCACAAAGGTGTGCACGTCCCAGCAGCTGGAGAGCAACCAGTTCACCAGCAACAGGCGGCGCATCATCGGCTCTTTGAACAGGGGCCAGGCACTGGGGGGTACGCCACCGGCGTGCACCACGGGCTCCAGCTCCCGCGTGGTGCGCACGCACATCCAAGCCAACGATGGCAGCAGCGCCGTCAGCGCGAATGCGGCCACAAAGCCGTTGTGGTCGGCCACTTCGCCGCCCATCCAAACACCGGCATGGTCAATCAACAAGCCCGCGCACACCGGCCCCAAAAAGTTGGAGATCGCAGGCCCGATAGACAGCCAGCTGAACACGCGGCGCAAATCGGTGGCGTCCGCGGCCGCCCGCCCCACGTGACGCTGCAAGGCAATGGCGGCAGAACCGGTAGCGCCGCCCATCATCAGGGCCGTAAAACACAGCACGGCGAAATGCGGGTACAGGGCAGCCGCAGTGGCCCCGGTGATGGACGCCGCCACCGCCCAGGACACCGGCTTGCGCAAGCCATGCCGGTCCGCGAAGCGCCCGGCCGGCAAAGCCAGAAACACCTGCGACAAAGAAAACAAGGCCAGCAAAAAACCCACCGCCAACGGGCCGTAGCCCTGCTGCAAGGCCCACAGCGGCGCGGCCAGGCGCATACCCGCCATGCTGGCATGCAGGCACACATGCCCGCTGATCAGGCGCAGTAATGCCCAGGGGCTTTGGGCTGCGCTGGTGATGGGCTGCGCAGGGGCGTTAAGGCCGCTCATGGACCGACGCCCTCGGCATCCCGGCCCCCATCACGATCAGCATCGCGGTCGATGGGCAACAGGGCTTGCGCCTGGGTATCCGGCAAGGCCTCCACTTTTTTGAGTGCCCGCCCCATGGCGCGGCTGCGCACTTCGGCGCTGTCCAGGGTTTTGAGCACCGTCTCGGTTTGCGACTTGACCTTGGCGAGCACATCGCCGAACTTGCTGAACTCGGTCTTCACAGCGCCCAGCACCTGCCACACCTCGCTGGAGCGTTTTTCCAAGGCCAAGGTGCGAAAGCCCATCTGCAGTGAGCTGAGCATGGCCAGCAGGGTGGTAGGGCCTGCCAAGGTGATTCGGTGTTCGCGCTGCAAGACTTCCATCAGACCGGGGCGGCGCAGCACTTCGGCATACAAGCCTTCGGTTGGCAAAAACAGAATCGCGAAGTCGGTGGTGTACGGGGGCTCCACATACTTCTCGGAAATCGACTTGGCTTCCAGCCGGATGCGCATTTCCAGCGCCTTGCCGGCGGCTTCTGCAGCGGTGGCATCCGCCCTGCCCTGCGCGTCGAGCAGGCGCTCGTAGTCTTCGTTGGGAAACTTGGCGTCAATCGGCAACCACAGGGGCTCACCGTTGTCCGCCTTGCCGGGCAGCTTAATGGCGAAATCCACCACGCTCTTGCTGCCGGGACGGGTGGCGACCTGCGTGGCGTACTGGTCAGGCACAAACACTTGCTCCAAGAGGGATGCCAGCTGCGCCTCGCCGAACATGCCGCGGGTTTTGACGTTGGTGAGCAAGTGCTTCAAGTCGCCCACGCCCTGGGCGAGCGACTGCATTTCGCCCAGCCCTTTGTGCACCTGCTCCAAGCGCTCGGCCACTTGCTTGAAGCTCTCGCCCAAACGGGCTTGCAAGGTGGTCTGCAACTTCTCGTCCACCGTGGCGCGCATCTCGTCGAGCTTGGCCGAGTTGGTGGTCTGCAGCTGGGCCAATTGGGCCTCGAGGGTCTGGCGCACTTCCGCCATGCGGCGGGCGTTGGATTCACTCAGGGCACTGAGTTGGTTGGCCAGCGTGTCGGACAAGGTCTTTTGCAAGAGCGCGAGTTGCTGGCCGAAGGCGTCGATCTGGGTGTTCTGGGTGCGGGTGGCTTCGGCGGTTTGCTGCACGAGGCTTTGCTGGAAGGTGGCGAGGTTTTGCGCCAGCTCCTGGCGGCCACTGCGCGCGCTCTCCTGCACCTCGCGGCGCAGCTCACGCTCCACGCGTTCGCTGCTGCTTTGCAGGCGGGCCAAGAGCTCCTGGCGCTGGGCCTCCTGTTGGGCTGCTTCTTGGGCACTGGCCTGCGGGTCGTTGCCAGCGCGGCTACGCAATAGCAAGACCAGCAACACCAGTTGCAACAGCCCCAAAACCACTCCCGCCACGACCATCCACTCCGTCATAAATTCCTTCTAGTGATGCATCAATTCGACCGCTAGCGCTCATTGAATATGCGCGAGCAGCTATGAATTCAATAGCAAATACAAACACAAGACCTGTCGTGCACTTGTGTGAACATGCCCCTCCCGGAGCGCCTTAACGTCGCACTGCGCCCAGCGTGTTCACGGGGGTGAGCACCTCGCCGGTTGCAAAAAAGCGCAGCAGATTGTCCGCAGCCAGTTGGGCCATGGCACGGCGGGTGGCCAGGGTCGCGCTGGCAATGTGCGGGGTCAGCACCACGTTGAGCACTGTCAGCAAGTCCGGGTGCACTTGCGGTTCGCCTTCAAACACGTCCAGCCCAGCCGCAGCAATCTGCCCGCTGCGCAGGGCATGGGCCAGCGCCGCATCGTCCACAATGCCGCCGCGCGCAATATTGGTCAGGGTGGCGGTGGGCTTCATAAGCGCCAACTCTGCAGCACCTATGGTGTGGTGCGACTCCGCCGAGTACGGCAGCACCAGCACCAGATGGTCGGCTTGCGCGAGCAGTGTGGCTTTGTCTACGTACTGCGCGCCACAAGCCGCTTCCAGCCCCGCATCCAGCCGGCTGCGGTTGTGATAAACCACCTTCATGCCGAAGCCGTGGAAACCGCGCCGCGCAATGCCCTGCCCGATGCGCCCCATCCCCAGAATGCCGAGTGTGGCGCCATGAATGTCGCTGCCGCAAAACATGTCGTAGCTCCAGCGCTTCCACAAACCGGCGCGCAAAAAGTGCTCGCTCTCGGCCATGCGGCGGGCGGTGGCCATCATCAGTGCGAACCCGAAGTCGGCGGTGGTCTCGGTGAGCACATCCGGGGCATTGGTGCCCTGCACGCCGCTGGCCGTCATGGCCGGCACATCGAAGTTGTTAAAGCCCACGGCCATGTTGGCGCAGATTCTGAGCTGCGGGCAGGCCTGCAGCAGCTCGGCACTGATGCGCTCACCACCGGTGGTGAGCACCCCGTCTTTGCCTTGCAGCCGGGCGGTCAAGTCCTGGGCAGACCATACAGCGTCCGCCTGGTTGTGTTCGACCTCGAACACCGCCTCCAACTGAGCGAGCACTTCCGGGAAGATGGCCCGGCTGACCAGGATGCGGTGCTTGGAACTTGATGATGTCATGCTGAAACTGGGGGTTGGGTGGCGGGCACGGCGGGAACTTCCACCGGACTCGGGATTTCAAACACCTGGCGCAGGTAGGCCAGGTATTTCTCGTCATCGCACATGTTCTTGGAGGGTGTGTCGGAGAGCTTGGCCACCGGCTGCCCGTTGCAACGAACCATCTTGATGACGATTTGCAGCGGCGTGTAGCCGAGATCATTGGTCAGATTAGTGCCGATGCCAAAGGCCAGCTGGCAGCGCCCGCGGAACTGCTGGTAGAGCTCGATGGTGCGAGGAATGGTCAAGCCGTCGCTGAAGATCAAGGTTTTGGTGCGCGGGTTGACCCGGTTGCGCAGGTAGTGCTCGATCATGCGCTCGCCCCAGGTAAACGGGTCACCGCTGTCGTGGCGCGCGCCATCGAACAGCTTACAGAAGTACATGTCGAAGTCGCGCAGAAACGCGTTCATGCCATACACGTCGCTGAGCGCGATGCCGAGGTCACCACGGTATTCCCGGGCCCAGGACTCGAAGGCAAAAATCTGGCTGTCCCTCAGCCTCGGGCCCAAGGCCTGCGAGGCCTGCAAGTATTCGTGGGCCATGGTGCCCAAGGGCGTGAGCCCCAGCTTCATGGCCAGCAACACATTGCTGGTGCCCGCCAGCTGGCCGGGGCGGCCTGCGACATTGCCCGGGCTTTGCACCGTGCCGAGCTTGGCACTGAGTACCCGCAGCACCTCGTCGTGCCACGCACGGGAAAAGCGGCGACGGGTGCCGTAATCGGCAATCTTCAGGTCTTGCAAGCCCTCTGCGCGCAACTGCTCGATCTTGGTTTCCAGGCGCTTGCGTCCTTCCACAAAATCCGGCACCCGCTGGGTGTTGCGGAAGTACACCTCGTTCACGATGGCCAACACCGGGATTTCAAACAGGATGGTGTGCAGCCACGGGCCGACGATGCTGATGTCCAACTCACCGTTGGCCAGGGGGGTGACGGTGATGTACTTTTCGTTCAGGCGGAACAGTCCCAGAAAATCCACAAAGTCGCTCTTGATAAAGCGCATGGACCGCAGGTAAGCCAGCTCACTCTCCTGGAACTGCAGGCTGCACAGGGAACGGATTTCCTCGCGGATCTCAGTCGCATGCGCCGCCAGATCCATGCCCGGGTTGCGGCACTTGAAGCGGTACTCCACCTGCGCCCCAGGGAACTGGTGCAGCACCACTTGCATCATGGTGAATTTGTAGAGGTCGGTGTCCAGCAGGCTGGTGATGATCATGAGGCGTTCAGGCTGCCATGAAAGGCCGCCCAGGAAATTGCTATCAATTCAGGAGCTGCTTGCGCTTATTTATAGAGCGCTAGCAGCCGTTTTCGTTCAAATGACGATCACTCCACCCAGCGGGTGAAGTCGGCCACAGGCACCCGTGGCGTGTGGAATGTGTTGACCGGCGCATCGGGATCGGCATAACCTAGCGACATGCCGCAGACCAGCATTTCGCCCTCGCCGGCACCGATGTGCGGAAGGATGATGCTGGAGAAGCCGTTCCACGCCGCCTGCGGGCAGGTGTGGAGACCACGGCCCCGGGCGGCCACCATGATGTTTTGCAAAAACGCGCCGTAGTCCACCAGCGAGCCGCGCCCCATGACCTTATCGACGGTGAACATCAGGCCCACCGGCGCATCAAAGAACCGGAAGTTGCGCTGGTGCTGGGCGTGCATTTTGTCTTTGTCGGCCTTGCCGATGCCCAATAGGCCATAGAGCCCCCAACCGTTCTCGCGACGGCGGTCGATATAGGGACTGACCCACTGGGCGGGGTAGTAGTCGTATTCCTCTTGGTACTGCGCAGCCAACTCGGGGTTGGCGCGGATCGCGTCATGCGCGGCACAGGTTTTTTCCACTAGCGCGTCACGGCTCGCACCTTGCAGCACATAGACCTTCCAGGGTTGGCAGTTGGTGCCGGAGGGCGCGCGACTGGCCACGTCCAGAATGGCTTCAATGTCTTCCCGGGCCACTGCCTGGGGCAGAAAGGCCCGGGCGGACATGCGGGAGCGGATGGCGTCATCGACGATGGCTGCGGTCATTGCAAGGTCTCCAGTAGTTGTCTCAAAGCATCAGGGAGCGGGACCGGCTTGCGGGTGAGCCTGTCCACATAGACATGGATGAAGTGGCCTTTGGCGGCGGTGGTTTCCCCCTCGCCAAAAATGCCGATCTCGTAGCGCACGCTGGAGGTACCGAGTTTGGCAACCCGAATGCCGGCCTGCACCACCTCGGGGAAGGACACAGAGGCAAAGTAGTTGCACTGGGTTTCAACCACCAGTCCAATGGTGCCGCCGGCATGGATGTCGAGCACGCCCTGCTCCATCAGGTAGGCGTTCACCGCGGTATCAAACCAGCTGTAATACACCACGTTGTTGACGTGGCCGTAAACATCGTTGTCACTCCAGCGGGTGGGGATGGTGCGCAATACCCGGTAGGCACTTCGCGGCTCGGCGTGGGGCTTCAGGGGCACGTTCTGCTGCATGCGAACCATTTTGCCAGCGATAGTGACGCGGGCTGGCGTCGCGCTCGATATTGGGGGGTGCGAAGTGGATTTATCTGAAAGGCCCCACTTGCGTTCGATGACACGCCTGTGAAAAACGGCCGGTAATCGCTGATTTAGGAAAAACGCCCTAATTTGTTGCACCGCAACAAAAAGTGCTTGCATTGATACAGGGGCTACCTATAATTCGATCCATGCTGCACTGCAACATAACGTCCACAGGGACAGATGATGACGGCGCAGATGGTGATTTTTACCTTAACTCTTGGAGATCTCTATGCTGACCGTTGAACAAGTTATCGCTTCCCACAAAGCCAACATCGAAACCCTGTTTGGTTTGACCACCAAAGCCTTCGAAGGCGTGGAAAAGATTGTCGAGCTGAACCTGACTGCCTCGAAAGCAGCCATGGCCGAGGCCGCTACCCACACACAAACTTTGTTGAGCGTGAAAGACGCCCAAGAGCTGTTGGCCCTGCAATCCGGCCTGCTGCAGCCTTTGGCAGAGAAGACTGCTGCTTACAGCCGTCACCTCTACGACATCGCGACTTCCACTGGCGCTGAATTCACCAAAAACGCTGAAGCTCAAGCTGCTGAAGCCCAGAAGAAGTTTTCTGGTCTGGTCGACAGCGCTGCCAAGAACGCTCCCGCAGGTTCCGAATCTGTGGTCGCCATCATGAAGAGCTCTGTGGCTGCTGCCAACAATGCACTGGAATCTGTGCAAAAAGCAGTGAAGCAAGCCACTGAAGTTGCCGAAGCCAACTTCAACGCGGTGGCCGCCACTGCAACCAACGCCACCAAGGCTGCGACTGCGAAAAAGCGCTAATTTGGGTACGGGGCACTAAAACAATTGAGGTTTTTTTGTCCCCACCTCTAGCTACCAAGGGAAAACCCTGAGATAATTCAGTCATCAGAAACTTACTTGTTTCTACCGTTTGTCTCCTCGGGTCCTTTCGAAACCTTCAGGTTCAGGGATCCCTTCAAGGCCTCGTTGTAAAACGGGGCCTTTTTTTTATCTGTCTCTCGCGGCAAGTGCCGCTTTGAGCTCCGGAATCATCTTCAGCATCGCTTGACGGCCTGCCTCGATAGAGCGTTTGCGGGCACTGAAATCTGAACTTCCAATCCCTTGCAACGCAGGTCGCACTACGACCTCAGCGTCCCGGAGTTCATAGCGGTTGATGCTCTTGCCCATGATCGAGAATGTCTGCATCAGGATATCCAGGGTGCCACCAGTCAGGCTGCCTTCAGGCGGGCTGGAAATATCGACCGCGATCACGAAATCAGCCCCCATGCGGCGTGCTGCACCCACCGGTACCGGAGACACCAGACCGCCATCGACATACTCGCGCCCTGCGATTTTTACCGGCTGAAACACGGCCGGCACCGCGCTAGAGGCCCGCACCGCAGTGCCGGTATCCCCTCTTTGGAACAACACGTCATTCCCGGTGTTGAGATCGGTGGCTACGATGCCCAAGGGCATGGGCAAATCCTCAATCAATTTGCTGCTGACCTGCACATTGACGTAGCGCGCCAGAGCATCACCGCGCAACATGCCGCGGCTGAAGATGGGTAAGGTCCAATCGGCAATCGCTGCTTCCTCCATCGTCTCCGCCACACGCTGCAGCTGGGCTCCATTCTTGCCACTTGCGTAAATCGCCGCAACCAGACTACCGGCGGAGGTGCCAGTCACCAAATTGGGTTTGATACCGTTTTCTTCCAACACCTGAATCACGCCAACATGGGCAAAACCACGCGCAGCTCCACCACCTAGGGCCAGGCCGATTTTGGGGGGTGGCTTGGGTATTGCGACCATCGGCGGCACGGACTCCAGAGCACCGGAGCCACTGTTTTTCGGTACGCCGGGTGCTGTGGAGCACGCCGTGATCAGCGCGGCTACTGCGAGCACCAGTGGTCCGCGCATTACATTCAGAAACTTCATCACTATCCCTATCAAAAAACTGTTTGCTTCCAATGTCGCCTGGCCGTCACGCAGACTTCAATCGCTCCAGACTTTGGCCTACCATCTCCGCATGCAACATTCGCCCAAAGGAACATTCATGAAAACTTTATGGTTCGTCGGCTTGGTAGTCATCTTGCTACCTGCGGTGGTCTTCTTCGCCGGACAGTTCGGCCTGCTCCAAGGCAAAGCACCGGGTGACCTCGGCGTTCACAATGGTCGCCTCAAGCCCCCCTCCAACACGCCGAATAGTGTCAGCAGCCAAGCCGGGCTGTACCCCGAACATCCCCAACGCGGATACGCCGATATTTCTCCCCTGCACTACCAAGGCGACGGCGATTCTGCGCTGCGCAAGCTGGCCGATATTGTCCGCGCTTTGCCAGCGACGACGGTAGTTACCGAGACCAGCGATTACCTGTACGCTCAGAGTACAACTCCAACGCTGAAGTTCACAGACGACATTGAGTTTTGGTTAAACCCTGCAGAACAGGTCATCCATGTCCGCTCGGCAAGTCGCATCGGGCGCAAGGACTTTGCAGTCAACCGTGCCCGCGTAGAAAGCATAAGGGCCCAGTTCGAGAAGAACTGAGCCCTTGAAGGCCTGCAGCACTTACGGCTTGCAGGCTGGGTAGGCATTTCGATCAGCCTGCCGTGGCCTCTTCAGGCTTGGACTTGCCTTCCTTTTTGGGGAGGGGCTGGATATCCAAAGACACCTCATCTTTGTCATCCAGGTCCACCGTGAGGCGACCACCGTCGACCAGGCGCCCGAACAACAACTCGTCGGCCAGTGCACGACGAATCGTGTCTTGGATCAAACGCTGCATGGGTCGGGCTCCCATCAAGGGGTCGAAGCCTTTCTTGCCCAGATGCTTGCGCAACTTGTCAGTGAAAGTCACTTCGACCTTCTTCTCGGCCAATTGGGTTTCCAGCTGCAGGAGGAACTTGTCAACCACCCGCAAGATCACCACCTCGTCCAAGGCCTTGAAGCCAACGATGGCATCCAGGCGGTTGCGGAACTCCGGCGTGAACAGACGCTTGATGTCGGTCATTTCGTCACCGGCCTCCCGCGGATTGGTGAAGCCGATCGTGGCCTTGTTCATCGTCTCGGCGCCGGCGTTAGTGGTCATGATGATGATCACGTTACGGAAGTCAGCCTTGCGTCCGTTGTTGTCAGTCAAGGATCCATGGTCCATCACCTGCAACAGCACATTGAAGATGTCCGGATGCGCTTTTTCAATCTCATCCAACAACAACACGGCATGCGGCTTCTTGGTGATCGCCTCGGTCAGCAAGCCGCCTTGGTCAAAGCCCACGTAGCCCGGAGGCGCACCAATCATGCGGCTCACCGCATGGCGCTCCATGTACTCGCTCATATCGAAGCGAATCAGGTCGATGCCCATGATGTAAGCCAGTTGCTTGGCAGCTTCCGTCTTACCGACACCCGTGGGGCCGCTGAACAGGAAAGAACCGATCGGCTTGTCGCCTTTGCCCAAGCCCGAGCGAGCCATTTTGACCGCAGAGGCGAGCACATCGAGCGCTTTGTCCTGACCGAATACCACGCTCTTGAGATCGCGCTCCAGCGTTTTCAACTTGCTGCGGTCATCGTTGGAGACGTTGGCCGGGGGAATGCGTGCGATCTTCGCCACGATTTCCTCCACCTCGGTCTTGCTGATGGTCTTTTTGCGTTTGCTAGGCGCCAAGATGCGCTGTGCAGCACCCGCCTCATCAATCACATCGATCGCCTTATCCGGCAGCTGCCGATCGTTGATGTACTTGGCACTCAACTCTGCTGCGGCCTGGAGCGCAGCCACTGCGTATTTGACGTTGTGGTGCTCTTCAAAGCGTGATTTCAAACCCTTCAGGATCTCAACCGTCTGGTCAATGGTGGGCTCCACCACATCCACTTTTTGGAAGCGCCGTGACAGCGCAGCGTCTTTTTCAAAAATGCCGCGATATTCGGTAAATGTCGTAGCACCAATGCATTTCAGCTGGCCGGAGCTCAGGCTTGGCTTGAGCAAGTTTGACGCATCCAAGGTGCCCCCAGAGGCTGCACCTGCTCCGATGAGCGTGTGAATCTCGTCGATGAACAAGACGGCGTTGGGCTTTTCCTTCAAGGACTTGAGAACCGCTTTCAGGCGCTGCTCAAAGTCTCCGCGGTACTTGGTACCTGCCAAAAGGGCGCCCATGTCGAGCGAATACACCACCGAGTCGGCCAGAATCTCAGGCACGTTATTTTGAGAAATGCGCCATGCCAATCCCTCCGCGATTGCAGTCTTGCCCACGCCGGCCTCACCGACCAACAAAGGATTGTTTTTGCGCCGGCGGCACAAGATTTGAATAACCCGCTCCACCTCGTAATCACGCCCGATCAACGGATCAATCTTGCCTTCTTTGGCCAACTGATTCAGGTTCTGCGTGTACTGCTCCAGGGGAGAGGCCTTCTCGTTTTTCTCGCTCACGCCCTCTTCGCCGTCCGAAGGCGCTTCATTTGATTTGGACGCCTCGGGCGGGTCAGTCTTCTTGATGCCATGCGCGATGAAGTTCACCACATCCAAGCGGGTCACACCTTGCTGGTGGAGGTAGTAAACCGCATGAGAATCTTTTTCGCCAAAGATGGCGACCAGAACATTGGCGCCGGTCACTTCTTTTTTGCCACTGCCTGTGCTTTGCACATGCATAATGGCGCGCTGGATCACACGCTGAAAGCCCAAAGTCGGCTGGGTATCCACCTCGTCAGACCCCGCCACTTGCGGCGTGTTGTCCTTGATAAAGTTGGTAAGTGATTTGCGCAAATCGTCGATGTTGGCGGCGCAAGCCTTGAGCACTTCTGCGGCGCTGGGGTTATCCAACAGAGCCAACAACAAGTGCTCTACGGTGATGAATTCATGGCGCTGCTGACGGGCTTCCACGAATGCCATGTGCAGGCTGACTTCCAATTCTTGGGCAATCATGTGAATTCCTTTTTCTGCCTTGGTATTGCTTAACTGTAATCCGATTTGATTGCTGAGTGACCGAAGTTTCAGCTTTCCCCTACAGATCTACGGGCTCACTGACACATTTCAATGGGTGACCTGCCTTGTGTGCTGCATCCAGCACTTGGTCCACTTTGGTAGCCGCAATATCTTTAGGGTAAACGCCACACACTCCTCGTCCATCCAAATGGATCTTGAGCATGATGGCGGTTGCTGCCTCCAGGTCTTTTCCAAAGAACTCCTGAATCACGACCACCACAAACTCCATCGGGGTGTAGTCGTCATTGAGCATGACGACCTGGTACATCGAAGGGGGTTGAACCTTCTGCGCCAGACGTTCGAGGACGACGGTACCGTCATCGCTTCCGGTGGGCGGTGGCTTGATTGCGGGTGGTTTGGGAGTATTTGTAGCCATGAAATGATTCTATCGGGAGGCACAAAGCCACAAATGCAAAGATCAACTGGGGGGAGATGCCTGAATTTCAAGCACCGCATAGAAAAAGCCGCACAAGCTTACGCATGGGTGCGGCTGATCGATTCGAAACTTGGCGTTCCAAGCGGCTACATGTTGTCAATCATGATCTGGCCAAAGCCGGAGCAGCTCACCTGCTGGGCGCCATCCATCAATCGCGCAAAGTCGTAAGTGACCTTTTTGCTCGCGATCGACTTTTCCAAGGAGCGAATGATCAGGTCGGCCGCCTCTTTCCAGCCCATGTGACGCAACATCATTTCGGCGGACAAGATTTCTGAGCCGGGATTGACGTAGTCTTTGCCGGCGTACTTGGGTGCCGTGCCGTGGGTCGCCTCGAACATGGCCACCGTATCCGACAGGTTGGCTCCGGGCGCGATGCCGATGCCCCCCACTTGGGCAGCCAAGGCGTCAGAAATATAGTCCCCGTTCAAGTTCAGGGTAGCGATCACGCTGTACTCGACCGGGCGCAACAGGATCTGCTGCAAAAAAGCATCCGCGATGCTGTCTTTGATGATGATGTAGCGCCCTGTGTTCGGGTTTTTGAACTTGCACCACGGCCCGCCGTCGATCAGCTCGGCGCCGAACTCTGCCATTGCCAAGTTATAGGCCCAGTCACGGAAGCTGCCTTCCGTGAACTTCATGATATTGCCCTTGTGCACGATGGTGACGTTGGGCTTGTCGTTGTCGATCGCGTATTGAATGGCCTTGCGCACTAAACGCTCGGTGCCTTCGCGCGAGACAGGCTTGATCCCCAGACCGGAGGTCTCGGGAAACCTGATTTTTTGAATCCCAAAATCGGCGCGCAACACTTGGATCAAGCGCATCGCTTTTTCAGAGCCGGCTTCAAACTCGATACCCGCATAAATGTCTTCCGAGTTCTCGCGAAAAACGACCATATTGGTCTTTTCCGGTTCCTTCAACGGGCTTGGGACGCCTTTGAAATACTGGATCGGCCGCAAACAGACATAGAGATCCAACTCCTGCCGCAGCGCCACATTCAAAGACCGAATACCGCCGCCCACCGGCGTGGTGAGCGGGCCTTTGATGGATACCAGATAGTCGCGCACCACATCCAGAGTTTCCTGCGGTAACCAGACATCCGGGCCGTACACCCGGGTGGCTTTTTCACCAGCAAAAATTTCCATCCATTGGATTTTTCGGGAGCCGCCATAGGCTTTCTCCACGGCGGCGTCAACGACCTTCAACATCACCGGCGTAATGTCTTGACCCACGCCATCGCCTTCAATGAAAGGAATGATGGGCTGATCCGGGACATTCAATGACTTGTCCGGATTGGCCGTGATTTTCTGGCCCTGCTGAGGTATTTGAATGTGCTGGTACATAGAAAAACAAAACTCCAATATCCAAAGCGCACAGCCGCAGAGTGTTGAAAAGCTCTGGGCTCCGGCGCGGTATGCCTTGGATTCATTCTAGTTGTAAAGTCACAGGCTCCCGCTTGTGAAGCGGTGACAATGCGCCTCGCAACCCGTTATCCCGTAAAGCTGCCCTCATGACTTATTTCAAAACACTATTTCTTTCTGCACTGCTCTTGGGAGCATCTTGGGCGCACGCCCAGGAAAGCGCCCAGATGGACTTGCCCCGTGTCAAGATGAGTGCGGGCATGCACCAAATCGAAGCGCAGGTAGCCCGCACCCCCGACCAGCGATCCGTCGGCTTGATGTTCCGCAAAGAAATGCCGACCCACGAAGGCATGCTCTTTGTGTTTGAACAACCCTCTGGCTTGTGCTTTTGGATGAAAAACACCCTCATCCCGCTCACTGCGGCCTTCATCAGTGACGATGGCACCGTCGTCAACCTTGCCGACATGAAGCCCCAAACGACCGACACACACTGCGCATTGCGCCCGGTCCGCTACGTGCTGGAAATGAATCGGGGCTGGTTTGAAAAGCGCGGAATCAAGGCAGGCTCGAAGCTCAGTGGAGCGCCTTTTGAATCAACAAAGTAAATACACTCGCACCATGTAAAAAGGGTTGCCGGAATCTCTGGCAACCCTTTTTTATGGGTCACAGCCCGAAGGCTGCGGTGCGTCCTCAGACAGCAACAGAGCCCAAGGCAGCGTTCAACGTTGCGCTTGGACGCATGATGGCATCCAGCTTGGCGGTGTCCGGCAGGTAGTAGCCGCCGATATCCACAGGCGCGCCTTGCACTGCAGCGAGCTCGGCCACAATGGTTTGCTCTTTGGCAGCCAACTCTTTGGCCAAAGGTGCGAACTGGGACGCCAACTGCGCGTCTTCTGTTTGGGCTGCAAGCGCTTCGGCCCAGTACAGGGACAGGTAAAACTGGCTGCCACGGTTGTCGAGCTGGCCTGTTTTCGGAGATGGGTTCTTGTTGTTATCCAACAATTTTCCGGTCGCCGCATCCAATGTCTGCGCCAACACCTTGGCTTTGGCATTGCCGGTCTTCAGGCCCAAGTCTTCCAACGAGACCGCCAGAGCGAGGAACTCGCCCAACGAATCCCAACGCAAGTGGTTCTCTTCCACCAGCTGTTGCACGTGCTTCGGGGCAGAGCCGCCGGCACCGGTTTCATACATGCCGCCGCCGGCCATCAAAGGCACGATGGACAGCATCTTGGCAGAGGTGCCGAGTTCCATGATCGGGAACAAGTCCGTCAGGTAGTCGCGCAGGATGTTGCCAGTAGCGCTGATCGTGTCTTGACCGCGAATCACGCGCTCCAAGGTGTAGCGCATGGCGCGAACCTGGCTCATGATCTGGATATCCAAGCCTGTGGTGTCATGCTCGTGCAAGTACATTTTGACTTTGGTGATCAGCTGCGCTTCGTGGGGGCGATAGGCGTCGAGCCAGAACACAACAGGCATTCCGGAGTTGCGGGCGCGGTTCACCGCCAGCTTCACCCAATCGCGAATCGCCGCATCCTTGACCTGGCACATGCGCCAGATGTCACCCGCTTCCACGTTCTGGCTCAACAGCACTTCACCGGTGGCCAGATCCGTAATGTTCGCAACGCCGTCTTCCGAAATCTCGAAAGTCTTGTCGTGCGAACCGTATTCCTCGGCCTGCTGAGCCATCAAACCTACGTTGGGCACGGTGCCCATGGTCTTGGGGTCAAAGTTGCCGTGCCATTTGCAGAAGTTGATCATCTCCTGATAAATGCGGGCAAATGTGGACTCAGGCATCACCGCCTTCACGTCTTTCAAACGGCCATTGGCATCCCACATCTTGCCGCCGTTACGGATCATGGCAGGCATGGACGCATCCACAATGATGTCGTTGGGTGAGTGGAAGTTGGTAATGCCCTTGGCGGAATCCACCATGGCAAGCTCAGGGCGGTGCTCGTGGCAGGCGTGCAGGTCACGCTTGATCTCGTCTTGTTTGCTCTGGGGCAGTGTGGCGATCTTGCCGTACAAATCGGCCATGCCGTTATTGACGTTGACGCCCAATTCCTTGAACAGGGCACCATGTTTTTCGAACGCGTCTTTGTAAAAAATCTTGACGCAGTGGCCAAACACAATGGGGTGCGACACCTTCATCATGGTGGCCTTGACGTGCAGGGAGAACATCACGCCGGTTTTACGTGCGTCTTCAATTTCCTTCTCGTAGAACTCCAGCAATGCTTTTTTGCTCATGAACATGCTGTCGATCACTTCGCGGTCGAGCAAAGAAACCTTGGGCTTGAGCACCAGCGTTTGACCGCTCTTGGTGATCAACTCCATCTTGACATCGCGCGCGCGGTCCAGTGTGATGGATTTTTCGCCATGGTAAAAGTCGCCGGCATGCATGTGAGACACATGTGAGCGGGAGGCCTGGCTCCATTCAGCCATGCTGTGCGGGTTCTTGCGGGCGTATTCCTTTACTGCCTTGGGTGCACGACGATCCGAGTTGCCTTCGCGCAAAACCGGGTTGACCGCGCTCCCTGTGCACTTGGAGTAACGGACGCGGATGGCCTTCTCTTCGTCAGTTTTGGGAGTCTCAGGGTAGTCAGGAATGGCGTAACCTTTGCTCTGCAGCTCTTTGATACAAGCAACCAGCTGGCCTACGGAGGCGCTGATGTTGGGCAACTTGATGATGTTGGCGTCCGCTTGAAGCGTCTTCTTCCCCAGCTCGGCCAAAGTGTTAGGGACCTTTTGGTCTTCTGTGAGGAAGTCCGAGAACTCGCCCAAAACACGCGCAGCCACCGAAATATCCGACTCCACTACGTTGATGCCTGCGGGCGCAGTGAAAGTGCGGATCAAAGGCAGGAATGAGGCAGTGGCCAAACGGGGGGCTTCGTCGGTCAGTGTGTAAATAATCGTCGGTTGCTGGGTACTCATCGCTTATCTCCAAAAATGAGGTGTTGTTGACGCAGAACTGTTTCACGCACAGACAGCGGTCTCCGGATAGTGCGCAATTGTGCTTTCAGTGGTCTGACCCGAAATGCATTTTTTGCAATGCATTACCGCAATATGAAATTTAAAACCACTTCAAGGAAATATTTTTATAGGTGCAGTGCAGCAAACGCATAAAAAAAGGCCCGGAGGTTGCCCACCGAGCCTTTCAGATGCGTCAAAACTCAGGCGAAATTGGCCGCAGCGAAATCCCAGTTCACCAATTTATCGAGAAAGGTTTCCACGAACTTGGGGCGCATGTTGCGGTAGTCGATGTAGTACGCGTGCTCCCAGACGTCCACGGTCAACAACGCCTTGTCAGCACTTGTCAAAGGGGTACCTGCAGCGCCGGTGTTGACGATATCGACAGAGCCGTCAGCCTTCTTGACCAACCATGTCCATCCGGAGCCAAAGTTGCCCACCGCCGACTTGACAAAAGCTTCCTTGAACGCTGCGTAAGAACCCCACTTGGCGTTGATGGCGTCAGCCAAAGCACCGGTTGGCTCGCCGCCGCCTTGTGGCTTCATGCAGTTCCAGAAGAAAGTGTGGTTCCAGATCTGGGCTGCGTTGTTGTACACACCACCGCTGGACTTCTTGATGATTTCTTCGAGCGTCATGCTCTCGAACTCTGTGCCCTTTTGCAGGTTGTTCAGGTTCACCACATAAGCGTTGTGATGCTTGCCATGGTGAAACTCCAGAGTTTCCTGGGAGTATGCAGGGGCCAATGCGTCAATGGCGTAGGGCAGCGCGGGCAGGGTATGTTCCATGAGATCCTCGTAGTGGGTGGGTTGTTAACAAAACTTATTGTAGAAACTAATTTTCGTGGACTGCGCGTACGGCCATATCAACCGTACCGTCTGCGAGGGTGGCCGTGATCACATCCCCCGGCTCGGCCTGTCGAACCGAGGTGACCGTGGCGCCTTGCGCATCCGCAAGCCAAGCGTAGCCTCGTTGCAGCACAAGGGTTGGGTCCAGCAGTCGCAGTCTCAGGGCGGAATGATCCAAGCGTTCATGCGCTTGCCGCCCCGAGGTGTGTACCCCACTCGAAAATTTGAGCGCCAATGCCTCGTGCTGGCGGCGGCCCTGCAGCAAGCGGGCTTGCTGAGCCACTTGGAGCTGATGCGCCATGTGCTGCAACCGCAGGGAGTGCCCCACCACCACCCCGGACGGGCGACCGGCTCTGGTGGCAACGCGGTCCAAGCGCTGCGCCTGGGTATCCAGCTGACGCTGGACAGCGGCACTCAGACGCTCTTGCATCAAATCGATGGCAGTCAAGCAGGTGGTAGTAGGTGTCGCGACCAATTCAGCAGCGGCGGTAGGCGTCGGAGCGCGAACATCCGCCACAAAATCAGCAATCGTGAAGTCGGTCTCATGCCCGACGCCAGACACCACCGGAATGGGCGATTCACTCAACGCAATGGCCAGTGCCTCGTCATTGAAGGCCCACAAGTCCTCCATCGAGCCACCGCCGCGCACCAACACAATCACATCCAAAGGGGTGCCAGCGCCGTCTATGTCAGCGGAGCGAGCCAGCAAGGCTTGCAAAGCGCGGGTGAGCTCGGCCGGCGCATTGCCGCCCTGCACCGAAGCTGGAGACAGCACCACAGGAATATGCGGCACACGGCGGCGCAGCGCGGTGGCTACATCATGTAGCGCAGCCGCCCCCAAAGACGTAATAAGGCCGATTCCGCGGGGCATCAGGGGAAGCGCTCTTTTGCGCTCCTGCGCAAAGAGGCCGCGGGATTCAAGCCGGTTCTTGAGGCGAACAAACTCTTCAAACAGATTGCCCTGCCCTTGCTTGCGCATGCCCTCCACAATCAGCTGCAGATCTCCGCGCGGGCCATAAATATCCAGGCGCCCAGACACCTCCACCAACTCGCCGTCACGGGGAGCAAAGTCCAGCTGAGAGGCTGCGCGCTTGAACATGGCACACCGGATCTGGGCATCTTGGTCTTTGAGCGAAAAGTAGCAATGGCCGCTCGCGGCCCTGGAAAAGCCAGACAGCTCGCCAGTCACCCGCACGGGGTTGAAGCGGGCATTCAGGGTGTCTGCCAGCGCACGGCAGAGCGCGTCTACCCGCCAGACGCGGGGCGCTGCCTCGTCATGGTTGATCATGGGGCTGTCCGGCTTGCAAGGCTGCAAACACTGCCAAAAATTGCGGGGAAATCATGCGGTATCAGATCCTTTGGGGCGGAGTATGCCTCTTGCAAACGCCCCATGCCGAGCTAACGGTTTGAAACGATTCCAGAGACGCCGGCACGCTACCGGATAACCGGCAGTGGGCCATAATCCCCCAGCTTTTTAACTGCGCGGAGATCTGCATTTGTTTTCCATCATCCAAGCCGCCGGCTGGCCGATCTGGCCCCTGATTGCATGCTCCATTGTGGCTCTGGCCATTGTTATTGAGCGGTTTATCAGCCTCAAGACCGCCAAAGTGGCGCCACCCCGCCTGCTGGAGGAGGTATTGAGCGTGACCAAAAGCACGGTCCCCGGCCCCGATGTGGTTGCGCAGCTCGAAAAGAACTCTGCGCTAGGGCAGGTCTTGGCCTCCGGACTGCGTGCTGTGAACGCGAACCCGCATTGCACCGAAGATGATCTTCGCGCCACGATGGAAGGCAGCGGTCGCTTGGTTGCCCAACGGCTCGAACAATACTTGAGCGCATTGGGCACCATCGCCTCAGCCGCGCCCATGTTGGGCTTGTTTGGCACCGTGGTCGGCATGATTGAAATTTTTGGCTCCCAAGCCCCCGGCAGCACAGGCGGAGGCAACCCGGCACAACTGGCCCACGGCATCTCTATTGCGCTGTACAACACCGCCTTCGGCTTGGTGGTCGCCATCCCCGCATTGATTTTCTGGCGCTACTTCCGGGGCCGGGTCGACGCCTATCTGCTGACACTGGAGCTGAGCTCTGAGCATCTGGTGCGCCACCTCAAAGCACTGCGCAAGTGAAGAAGGACGCATCCATGAACTTCCGGCGCCGCCATCAGGAAGAGCCTGAGATCAACCTGATCCCCTTCATCGACGTGTTGTTGGTGATCCTTATTTTCTTGATGTTGTCGACCACCTACAGCAAGTTCACCGAGCTCCAACTCAAGCTGCCGGTTGCGGATGCGGATGCGCAGCGCGATTACCCCAAAGAACTGATCGTAGCGGTCAGCGCAGATGGCGCCTACAGCATCAACAAACAGGTGGTAGCAGGCCGCAGCACAGAGGCCCTCTCCATGGCCCTCATCGAGAATGCAAAGGCGGGCAAAGACACCGTCATCATCATCAGTGCGGATGCAAGTGCACGGCACCAAGCCGTGGTGACTGTCATGGAAGCTGCCCGCCGCTCGGGAATGAATCAGATCACCTTCGCGACCCAGTCCTCCGGAAACGGCGGCAAATAAACCATGCTGCCCGCAGTCCAGGCGGCTATCACCCGGGCCTGGGTCTCCGGTGGATGGATACGTGCGGCCATGACCCCTGTCTCCTTGGTCTATGGCGCGCTCACTGGCCTGCAACGCGCCGCCTACCGTGCGGGACTGCTGCAGAGCAGCGCGCTGCCCGTCCCGGTGATCGTGGTGGGTAACGTGATTGCGGGGGGCGCAGGGAAAACGCCCACCGTGCTCGGGGTGGTAGCCCACTTGCTCGCGCAAGGGCACCGACCTGGCATTATTTCTCGGGGCTATGGTGGAGGCCATCAGGAGCCCACACCCGTTACCCAAGACACCCCGGCCGCGCTCGTGGGCGACGAGCCTTTGCTGATGCACCGTAAAAGCGGCGTGCCAGTGGTGGTGGGCCGCGATCGCGTGGTGGCCGGGCGCCGCTTGCTCGACCTGTACCCCCACACAACCCACGTGGTGTGTGACGACGGATTGCAGCATTACCGCCTGCGCCGGGATATCGAGATCTGCGTGTTTGATGCCCGCGGCCTCGGAAACGGTGGCCTGTTGCCAGCGGGCCCGCTACGCCAAGCCTGGCCTCGCGCGCTGGTAGCCACTGCAGGTCAAACCGAGAGCCGGACATTGACGCTCCACACCGGCTCCAACACCCTGGCGGGTTTTTTGGCTCAGCGGTCTTTGGCGACCACGGCCATCAACGCAGCCGGGCAGACAATGCCCCTGTCTTCGCTGCAGCGCAGTCGGCGACCGTTGCATGCGGTGGCAGGCATTGCACAACCCGAGAATTTTTTCAGCATGCTGCGCGCCCAAGGGCTCACGCTGGCAAGTACCGACGCGCTGCCGGATCACTATGATTTTCATAGCTACTCGCGCAATAAATACGAGGGCAAAGTGCTTATTTGCACAGAAAAAGACGCGACCAAACTCTGGCAGCACTGGCCGGACGCATGGTCTGTCCCGCTGATTCAAACCTTGCCTCCTGATTTTCTGGCTGCGCTGGACACAGCGCTCCAAGACATGACCCACGCCTCGGTATCATTCCCCCATGGACACACGACTCATTGAACTGCTGGTTTGCCCCGTCACCAAAGGGCCCCTCGAATTCGACCGCGATAAGCAAGAGCTGATTTCCCGGAGCGCTCGCCTTGCCTACCCCGTGCGGGACGGTATTCCTGTGTTGCTGGAAAACGAGGCCCGGGTACTGAGCGACGCAGAACTGGAGGGGTGATATGGCCTACACAGTGCTGATCCCGGCGCGTCTGGCTTCCACCCGTCTGCCCAACAAACCCTTGGTAGACATCGGCGGGCTACCGATGGTGGTCCGCGTTGCGGAACGGGTAAAGGCCGGGTTATCGGCCGACGTGCGCGTGGTCGTTGCGGCTGACGACGCCAGCATCCTGCGTGCCTGCCAGGCGCATGGCATCGAGTGCCTGCTCACCCGGGTGGACCACCCCTCAGGCAGTGACCGTTTGGCAGAAGCCTGCAGCCTCTTGGGTCTGGCGGATGACGATATTGTGGTCAATGTGCAAGGGGATGAGCCCTTGATTGACACCTCGCTGGTGTCTGCCGTTGCGAGCCTGTTGGAAACCCACCCGGTTGCCACGATGGGCACCGCCGCACATCCCATCCATGAGGTGGCGGACTTTACGAACCCCAATGTGGTCAAAGTGGTCACCGATGCCGCCGGGTTGGCGATGTACTTCAGCCGCGCACCGATCGCCTGGTGGCGGGATGGATTTGCCCAAGGCATCCACACCCTGCCCGACCCGGCGCCGCTGCGCCACGTTGGCATTTACTCTTACCGTGTGGGCTTCTTGCGGACCTTCCCTTCCCTGCCGCAAGCCCCCGTAGAGGTCACCGAGGCCCTGGAGCAGCTCCGCGCCATGTGGCATGGTCACCGTATCGCGGTGCATGTCAGCCAAACCGCGCCAGGCCCCGGTGTGGACACCCCGGAAGACCTTGAGCGCGTCAGACGCATCATCCTCGCCAACTGACCGCCCGATACGGTGGCGCGCTGTAAGTTCCGCACCGGTTAGGGCGTGATATTCTCCAAGGCTAATTGCCCGTCCATAAAAAGTGCGCTAAAGCAAGCGCCCACGGAGACGCGCTGGCTTTTCTTTCAATCCGAGGTATTCATGAGACTGATTCTGTTGGGCGCACCAGGCGCTGGTAAAGGTACGCAAGCGACTTTCATCTGCCAAAAGTACGGAATTCCCCAAATTTCCACCGGCGACATGCTGCGTGCTGCCGTCAAGGCTGGCACACCTTTGGGCCTGCAAGCCCAAGCGGTCATGGCATCTGGCGGACTGGTCAGCGATGAACTCATCATCAACCTGGTGAAAGAGCGTCTGACCCAGCCCGATTGCGCCAATGGCTTCTTGTTTGACGGATTCCCACGGACCATCCCCCAAGCAGATGCCATGAAGGCCGCGGGCGTTGCTTTGGACTATGTGGTGGAAATCGATGTGCCATTTGAGGCCATCATTGAGCGCATGAGCGGTCGCCGTTCGCACCCCGCCTCCGGACGCACCTACCACGTGAAGTTCAATCCGCCCAAAGTCGAAGGCCAGGACGATGTCACCGGCGAGCCGCTGATTCAACGGGACGATGACAAGGAAGAAACGGTCAAAAAGCGCCTGGAGGTCTACAGCGCCCAAACCCGTCCATTGGTGGAGTACTACTCGACCTGGGCGCAGAACGAACCCGCTACCGCGCCCCGCTACCGTGCCATCAGCGGCATGGGCGATGTCTCTGACATCACCTCACGGGTGCTGGAAGCCTTGTCCAAATAAGGGCCGCAAACCTGACAAAAAAAGCCGCTTCAGCGGCTTTTTTTACGCCAGTAAGTCGCGCATCAGTTGCACGCGCGCCTTCACTGCAGAAAGCCCTGGGTAGACGCGCAAGCAAGTGCCTGGCGCTTCACTGCGCACCACGCCGCCCCTCGCACAGCGACTGGCCAGTACCACCCGCACGCCCAAGCCTGCAGCGCGCACCAGCGCGGCCTGCAAGGCCTCGTTCACCGTCCCGTTACCCGTTCCCGCCACCACCAAGCCTGCCAAGGGCACTGGATCGGTGTCACCGGCATTCAGCACCGCTTGGATCACGTGCGCGCCGGCACCTGCGTAGTTCATCACCACCTCCACTCGGGGGGGAATGGCATCAACCCACGCAGGCAAACGCTGAGCCAGCAAGCTGGATGAAGTATCGGGCGCGAAAGTCCAACGCACAGCACCCTCCTCCACCCATCCCATGGGGCCAGCATCGCCTGAGTCAAAGGCATCGACGCGGTAGGTGTGCGCTTTTTGTACATGTTGGGCCGCATGCACGGATCCCGCACACACCACCATCACACCCCTGGCCGCCGGATGAAGGGCGACAGACACCGCATCCAAGACGTTCTGCGGTCCATCGGGTGTCAGGGCGCTGGCAGGGCGCATGGCACACGTCAGCACCACGGGCTTGCCATCAAGGCAATCGGTCAAAGCAAGTTGCAAAAAGAACGCCGTCTCTTCGATCGTATCGGTGCCATGGGTGATGACAATGCCAGCCACTTCGTCGTCTTGAAGGTTGCGTTGGCACGCATGGGCCAGGGATTGCCAAACACTCCAGTCCATATCCTTGCTATCGACTTGCGCAATCTGTTCGCTGCACAACTCGGCCCCTTGGAGTCGCTCCGGCATACCGGCAATTGCGGCCAAGATATCTGCCACAGGAACCTCACCGGCGCGGTACCCCACGTTATCGGCCGCGTTGCCGGCCCTCCCTGCAATCGTTCCACCTGTGCCCAAAAAAACGACTCGCTTTGTTGCCATTTCCACTGCCCTTGCCAAATTCAAAAAACTGGTTGAAAATACAGTTACTGGATAAGAAAACAGTGTGTATGCACACACAGCCTCTACAGTTACCAAGGAGTCAGTATGCTCGAAAGTCCTAAACTCACAGCCCGGCAACAACAGATTTTTGATCTGATTCAAAGTGCCATTGCGCGTACAGGCGCGCCACCCACTCGGGCAGAAATCGCCAGTGAGTTAGGCTTCAAGTCTGCAAACGCAGCCGAAGAGCATCTGCAGGCCTTGGCCCGCAAAGGGGTGATCGAGCTGGTAAGTGGCACCTCCCGCGGCATCCGTCTCAAAAGCGACGCTCTTCGCTCTATCCAAGAGTCGCGCATCAAGCAGTTCTCCCTCCCATTGCCTGGTCTGGCCCAGCTCGCCCTGCCCTTGGTCGGGCGTGTTGCCGCAGGCTCCCCGATCCTGGCGCAGGAACACGTGGACCAAACCTACTACGTGGAAAACAGCCTCTTTCAGCGGCAACCGGATTACTTGCTGAAGGTGCGCGGCATGTCGATGCGGGACGCCGGCATCATGGATGGCGACCTGTTGGCCGTCCAGGCGACCAAAGATGCAAAAAATGGCCAGATCATCGTGGCCCGCTTGGGCGAAGAAGTCACCGTCAAGCGTTTTCGCCGCAACAAGCACCTGATCGAGTTGCATGCCGAAAACCCGGATTACCAGACCATCGTGGTGGAGCCCGGTGAGCCTTTCGAAGTCGAGGGTCTAGCCGTTGGTTTGATTCGTAACACGATGTTGATGTGAACAGGAGCACCGTATGACCATTAGCACGCTTGCACTCAGTCTCCTGAGCCAATGGGCTCCGAATCACTGGTTTTCCGCTCCTTCCACTTCACGCTGCATTGCCAGCACAAGACGCCCCTTCACAGCGTCGTCCAAGGCGGCAAATACTATCAATTCGATAGCATCCACCGCAAATGTGGCCTGCGCCAGAGCACCAAAACCTGCACAAGCCAGACCATTACGAATCGTGCGATTGGTCGAGCAAGGTCAACCGAGAGCACATGTCGGGAGAATGGTGATTTCGGGACGCATGGCAGATGTGTGCGCCGAATTAGATCGGCTGGCAGCCGCTGAAGCGCCGTAGATCAGGCAGGCAGCCGAGCGACTTGGCGGCTTGTCAACAAGGCACAATGTTGGGTATGAACATTGTGATTCTTGACGATTACCAAGATGCGGTTCGCAAATTGGATTGCGCTGCCAAGCTGGATGCCTATCAAGCGAAGGTTTACACCAACACCGTCAAAGGGATTGGCCAGCTCTCCGTGCGCCTCAAGGATGCGGATGTCATTGTTCTGGTGAGAGAACGCACCCAGATCACCCGGGCCTTGGTGGAGAAACTGCCGAGGCTGAAGTTGATTGCCCAAACGGGCCGTGTGGGGGCGCATATCGATGTTCAAGCTTGCACAGAGAGAGGCATCGCGGTGTGCGAGGGTGTAGGTTCGCCTATCGCCCCTGCCGAGTTGACCTGGGCCTTGATCATGGCCTCCATGCGCCGCCTGCCCCAGTACATCGGCAACCTGAAACATGGCGCGTGGCAACAATCGGGGCTCAAGGCCGGATCAATGCCGGCGAATTTTGGGCTCGGTAACGTGTTGCGCGGCAAGACCCTGGGAATATGGGGCTACGGGCGCATCGGCCAACTGGTCGCCGATTTCGGCAAAGCGTTTGGAATGCAAGTAAGCGTCTGGGGAAGCCAAGAGTCTCGAGACAAGGCGGTTCAAAATGGTTATGAGGCTGCTTCAGACAAAGAGTCGTTCTTTGCCAGCAGCGACGTTGTGTCCATTCATCTCCGGCTCTCTGATGCGACTCGGAACATCGTCACAGCGTCTGACTTGGCGAACATGAAGCCCACCGCATTGTTCGTGAACACCTCCAGGGCGGAGCTGATTGAAACGGACGCACTCATCGGCGCTTTGAATCGGGGACGTCCCGGCCTGGCAGCAGTCGATGTTTTTGAGGCAGAACCCATTCTGCAGGGACACGCATTGCTCAGGTTGGAAAACTGTATCTGTACACCCCATATCGGGTATGTGGAGCAAGACAGCTACGAAATGTATTTCAGCGCGGCTTTTGACAATGTGATCAATTACATCAAGGGCACACCCAGTAATGTTGTCAACCCGGGCGCTCTGCAAGTCCGACGCTGATTAACCGGGGCCACAACCCGGGCCAGGGGATCACGCCCCCGGTTTTTTGGCATCCAGCGGAGGCAGATCAAAGTCGATCAAGTTGTCTTCCGCGGAAGGAGCAGGCTTCTGAAAGTCTTCTGCGATGTCGAGCTCGAAATCTACGCTGTTGCCCGGTTGGTACGCTGCAGGAATACCGAAAGAGACCGGCCCGGGGCCCGTGGGGGCGTCAAAAGCATTGTCAGAAGTTAACCTGTTGGCACTGAAAGTTTGTGGAGCGCCGTCCAGTGCATGCACCAAACGATGGCACACGGCATGCAAGAGCAACAATTCTTTGAAGGCTTCCAGTTCAAACCGCATATTTGACGTTGAACCGGGCGTGCGTACAAGGTAGGACTCAATAAACGACAGTGCTTCTCTGGAGGGCCAGAGCGTTACCAGCTGATCACAAATTTCCGGGAAGTTTTCCAAACTGCCCTCACCCTGATTGAATGACTGGTACTCGGGCACATAACCTGTGAACACCGCATTGAATTCCCGTCGATAGTGATCGAACTTGTCCTTGCGGCTCAAGGTGTGGAATATCTTCAGCAGGTCAATATGAACCATGGGGTTTAGTTCTAGGGAGTCGTTGACATGCCCCTCTAGCAGGGATATGGCTTCCTCATATTGCCCCAAGGCCATGAAAAACTCGGCCTGCTGGCGAACGTCGATCATTTCATGGCTGTTCACTGCCCGGAGACTGGACGGCATGCTGACCGAGAAGTCCCGCGAATCCGCATAAGCGGATGTTTGCTCTTTCGGGCTGTTGGAGCCCACAGGGTCGCTGGACTCGGAGTTGTGGCCTCCGATGTCCAAATCAATGTCAACACTGCTAACCCCCCCCTGAGAGGTGTGGCCTTCGCCCTTTGACACCAGGGACTCGGATCGCTCTTGTTCCGACAAGGATTGGAGGAAAGACGGAGACACCTCTAGCGTTTCTGGAGCGGCCTCCGCGTTCCCACTACCGCTCCACCAAGCGCTACCGGCGTTCGCTCGCTGCGCCTGACGGCGCATAAACCATCCGCCCCCAGCCACCAAAAGTAACAACAAGCCCGCTAGTCCGATGACTACGGGGTTGATGTATTTTTCACTTTCAGCCTGCTCGACCCGCATTGCCAATTCTTGCATCTGTTTCTGGCTCGCCCCGGAGGCATTGCGCAAGCTGAGGATGTCAGCCTCCATGGCCTTCAGGCGCGCAGCATCCTTCAAGATGTCTTCAGGTGTCAGATTCAAAGCGCGCCACAAGGCTATCGCCTCACCGCGCTTTTGGGCATCTTCAGTGGGTGCGCTTAGGAGCTCCTGCGACGAGACAAGCACGGGATCACGCTCCACCGAGAGGTCCAGGGGAGCCAATTTCAATCGTGACTTACTCTTTACAGCAGGGGGGTCAAGCAGCTGCTTGACTTGAACAGGCGGAGTAGACCGAGGCGCTTTGGTGGAGCCGCCTGACTTCTTCTCTCTGCTCGGAATCGAAGTGATGGAATCGGCATCCGGAATCGAAGCAAGTGCTGCCGAACGGTTCATCGCAGGGGGGGCAACCGGAATTGCCTGTGAAGCCGCGGCTTTGCCGGTGTCGCTGACTACATCAGCCAGCAATACATACCGGCGTGAAGTCTTTGCGCCACAAACAGAACGCAGATAGACAGTAACAACCGGCTCGTCTACAGGCAAACGCGCCCCTATGCGCACCTGCCAGGTACTACCCGCCGCAGGCGCCTCCGAGACCAGCGTGACCCTGCTTTGCTCAACCTTGTTCTCGCCGTAGAAAACATCGGCCTCAAAGCAGACGTCGCTGACGTCTTCATCAGCTGCCGCCGAAACCGAAATTGACAAATTGAATGGTTGCGAAATCAGCGCTGCACCGCTCGCGCGGCCCAGCGTCAGCGCCTCGGAGCCCAGCGATGCCACAAGCAACATGGCGCCAAGTGCGCAGCTTTTAATTTTGAAAACAGATTTCATTGTTACAAATGATTCTCGCACAACTCATACAAACGACTGAGGCCTGTTCCAACCGACTCAGTTGCCAGACACACAGGAGACAACCGCACATCCCGGCGCACCCATGACAAACGACAATCTGATTCTCGGCAATCGCTCCCCAGCCCACACAAGACACCTTATGGACGAACCCATTCTTACGATTGAAGAACGATCTGCCATCAATGCAGGCCGGTGGTTTTCGAGCCTCTCGCCTTCGCTCAAGCATGATATTTTGCGGTGTGCCTATGTAAAGCGCTACCGCGATGGGGATCTGATCGCAGCGCGCGGTGAGCCCCCCGAGGAGTGGATTGCATGCGCCAAAGGTGCGGTGCGGGTTAGCTCCACATCAATTTCGGGCAAGCAGATCACGCTCACCTACGTGGAGCCGGGTATCTGGTTTGGTGATGTCGCCATTTTTGATGGCGACCGCCGAACCCATGATGCGTACGCCCATGGTGACAGCACGGTGCTATGTGTCGCCAAAGCGGATTTCAAGAAGATTTTGGCGACACATGTCGAGCTTTACGAGGCCATGCTCCGCCTGCATGCCCGCCGCATCCGCCAACTCTACGGACTTGTTGAAGATCTCAACACCCTGCCACTTCGGGCTCGCCTCGCCAAACAGCTGCTGCATCTTGTACGAAGCTACGGAGTCCCTTCGTTGAGCGACGGCAGCGAAGTTCGGATTGGCCTGCAACTGGCGCAAGAGGAGTTGGCCCAATTGCTTGGGGCATCCCGTCAGCGCGTCAACCAGGAACTCAAGGCCATGGAACGTGAAGAGGCGATTCGGATTGAACCGGGTGGCTTGGTTATTCGCGACAGGGCCGCCCTGATGCGCATCATTGAATCCGACCTATAGCCCGAAAGGAGCCTCCACCATGACCCAATTTGACCAATTTGTGGGCACACGAAGCGTGGGCGCAGCCCATGCCATCGACGAAGCGGCCCTGGAACAGTGGCTGATCGCCAACATAGGCGGCTACCAAGGCCCTCTGCGCTTGGAGATATTCAAAGGCGGGCAATCGAACCCGACCTACAAATTGATCACACCCTCACGAAGCTACGTGATGCGGGCCAAACCGGGGCCGGTGGCCAAACTCCTGCCCTCCGCCCATGCCATCGAGCGCGAGTTCGCCGTGATGCAAGGACTCCGAGGCAGCGACGTTCCCGTGCCCGAGATGATCTGCCTGTGTGAAGACGAAAGCATCATCGGCAGAGCTTTCTATGTCATGGAGTTCATGCAGGGTCGCGTCTTGTGGGACCAGTCCTTACCTGGTATGACACCCACCGAGCGGGCCGACATCTACGACGAAATGAACCGGGTGATTTCCGCCCTGCACACGGTCAAATTTCAAGAGCGCGGCTTGGCCGCGTATGGAAAGCCGGGCAATTACTTCGAGCGACAAATCGGTCGCTGGAGCAAGCAGTACATCGCCTCCGTCACCCAACCCATTCCCGAAATGGATCGGCTCATGGAGTGGTTACCTGCCAACATTCCGGCGATGGCGCGAAACGAAAATTTGGTGAGCGTGGTGCATGGAGACTATCGGCTCGACAACCTGATGTTCGCAAGCGGCGCCCCCAAAGTCATTGGCGTACTCGACTGGGAACTGTCCACGCTCGGTCACCCTTTGGCGGACTTCAGCTATCACTGCATGGCTTGGCATATCCCACCAGGCGATTTCCGGGGAATCGCAGGTCTTGACCTGAAGGCCTTGGGCATCCCCTCTGAGCATGATTACATTGCCAAGTATTGTGAGCGCACAGGATTGGCAACGCCTGCGCAGTTGAAGGAAGACTGGAATTTCTACATGGCTTACAACATGTTCCGCATCGCGGCCATCCTCCAAGGTATCGCCAAACGGGTAGAGGCAGGTACTGCATCCAGCCCTCAGGCCATGGCCTCTGCAGCCGGTGCGCGGCCCCTTGCACAGACGGCCTGGAAATTTGCGACTCGCACTTGATACCTAGCCCCATTTACTCAGCCACCACCCAACGGAGAACCCATGGACTTTGACTATTCGCCGAAAACCCAAGCGCTGCAAAAACGTCTACTTCAGTTCATGGAGGACCACATCTATCCTGCTGAGATCGCGTACCACGAGGAAATCGCTGCCAATACAGCGGCAGGCAAGCGATGGACGCCCCTGCAAACGATAGAGGCACTGAAACTCAAGGCTCAAGAGGCAGGCCTTTGGAACCTTTTCTTGCCGGTTGACAGTGCCGAAGCAGCCGGCTTCCACGGCGCAGGACTCACCAACCAGGAGTACGCGCCACTTGCTGAGATCATGGGTCGGGTGATGTGGTCCAGTGAGGTGTTCAACTGCTCAGCGCCCGACACCGGCAACATGGAAACGATTGCACGCTACGGATCGGAAGACGCCAAGCAACGGTGGCTCAAACCGCTGATGGCAGGACACATCCGCTCCGCTTTTGCGATGACGGAACCGGCGGTTGCGTCGAGTGACGCCACCAACATTGAAACAAGCATCACGCGGGATGGCGACGATTACGTCATCAACGGCCGTAAATGGTGGATCTCTGGCGCTGGCGATCCACGTTGCGCGGTCTATATCACCATGGGCAAGACTGACCCCACAGCGCCGCGCCATTCACAGCAAAGCATGATTCTGGTACCGGCAGACACCCCCGGCATCAAGATCATCCGGCCCCTGAATGTCTTTGGCTACGACGATGCGCCACACGGGCATATGGAAATGGTTTTCGACAATGTGCGTGTGCCGACCAGCAGCATTCTCTTGGGAGAAGGCCGCGGCTTCGAGATCGCGCAAGGCCGCCTCGGCCCCGGCCGCATTCACCACTGCATGCGCCTCATCGGCCTTGCGGAGCGCGCCTTGGAGTTGATGTGCAAGCGGGCCAGCTCTCGCATTGCATTTGGCAAACCCGTCGCTGCCCAAACGGTGACGCAAGAACGTATCGCGGAGGCCCGTTGCAAGATCGATATGGCACGCTTGCTGACACTCAAAGCCGCGTGGATGATGGATATGGGCGGAAACAAGTTCGCCAAAACAGAAATCGCCATGATCAAAGTGGTCGCGCCCAATATGGCTTGCGAAGTCATTGACTGGGCCATGCAAGCCCATGGCGGCGGCGGCATGTGCGATGACTTTCCGCTGGCTTACTCCTACACCTGCGCGCGTACGCTGCGGTTTGCCGATGGCCCCGATGAAGTCCACCGCAACGCTATCGCAAAAATGGAGCTGGGAAAGTACTCAGCAGTGAGCGCTCCCGTCGAAATGCCGATCACCCGCGGATGCTGAAACCAACAGAGCGCGGCGACAGCCGCGCTCTGTTATTGATAGCAAGATCGGCAATATCCGCCTGCGCCAGGCATCGAAAACAGATAACTCTCAGTAGTTCCCTTATGTTCCTGACCAGAGCTCATCCAGATCCGTGAACTTCCATTTGGCGGGCTCTTCCCTGCTCACAATCTTCTCGGTAGTCCCGGGCCTCGACAGGTCGACCACCTCAGGCAAAATGCGCATCTGGGACTTGGTAGAGTAAAAAACCTTTACGCGAGGCGTTGTCAACGACTTCGCGGTTTGTTCAACCACCACCCCTAAGCGCCCGGAGCTGAGCCTCACCAGAGAGCCAATCGGATAGATACCAAGGCTCTTCACAAACGCTTGGAACACTTTGCCGTCAAAGTGCCCACTCGCCCACTCTGCCATTTTTCGAAGTGACTCAGCGGGATCCCACCCCGCTTTGTAGGGACGGTTGGAAGTAATGGCGTCATACACATCACACACGGCGCCCATTTTTGCAAAAAGGCTGATTTCATCGCCTTTGAGACCATGCGGATAACCAGATCCATCCATTTTTTCGTGATGGTGAAGACATACATCCATCACCACCGGGTCGGCCCCGCCACCGTTTTGCAGTAAGCGATAGCCCTCTTCGGGATGCGTTTTGATAATAGAAAACTCCGCTTCAGTCAGCTTGCCCGGCTTGTTCAACACGCTCATAGGCATGGCTGCCTTGCCAAGGTCGTGCATCAGGCCGGCAAGGCCTGCGGAGCGGGTCTCTTCTTCATTCAAGCCGAGCTGTTTGGCCAAGGCCACCATCATTGCGCAAACCGCCACCGAGTGCATGTAGGTGTAGTCATCGGCAGTCTTGAGGCGCGCCAGGCTGATCAGGGCACCCGGGTTGCGCGACACCGAATCGGCAATTTCTTGCACGAGCTGCTTTGCCCCCCCAGTATCCACCGTCTTGCCCATCCGGGCTTCTTCGAACATCGACAGGACGGCAGCGCGCGACTGGTTGCATATCTTCGCGGCCCGGGCTAGCTCCTGTTGTGCGGAAACCGGTGCAGTGTCTCTGTGCACGGCGACTTCTTCTTGGAGTTCGGCGTCTACTGCCTCCTCAGTCTCGGCTTCGGAGACCACCGACTCTCCGGGCGAAACATCCAGCCCTTTGCTGCAATCAATCCAGACCTCGCGGATCGCACTCGCGCGGATCGTCACTAGGTCCTTCGGATCAACAATAACAAAGCCCGTGCGCCAAAAAGGATGATCCATCCAGGAGCCGCAAAACTCCTTCAGATGCATGCCAATGACCAACTGATCGACTGTAATTTTTTTTAGCATAGGAGACCATAGCCTACCGCGTTCCAGCGAATTCAGTTGGAAAATTTAGGTACCCAAACAGCCAGCTGCGGTGTCAAATGCTTGTGCCCTCAGCCCCAGCGGGGCCAGCTAGTGCAGGTGCCGCGGTTTTCTGCCTCCGCCATGTCCGGAGGATGACCCACCTGAGCCGCGTGGCGGTTTTCCGATCTCCAAAGAGTTCACGAGATCATCAAAACGCTGGGCAAATAGTTTGTCAATTTCAGAAACGACACCGCCCAATTCGGCGCCATCAAAATGACGTTCCATCAAATTGACCATATCCTGAACCAGGATGTCACGCTGAACTTGCATGATGGCCGCAGGGTCCGGTCCCACAAACAGCATCACAAAATCATCTCTCGACTCGGAGCCGGGCGCGCCCTCTTCCTCGTCGAACTCCGCATCATAAAAAGTGACCTCGATGGCTGCACCGGCCGACGCGAGGTCGTTCAGATTCATGCACACCTCATCTAGCGTCTGCCGGAAATCATCCTCTCCGGGCACCGTCCAGCACATTTGCAGAATATGTTCGTGCGGATTGAGATGGATGCCGGGCTCGTCTTCGTAGCTGCTCTTGGCAGCATCGGCAAGTGACTTCGAACCCGCGTAACGCCAAAGTGGCTTGAGCGCATCTTGGAGTTGGAGGTAGGTGACCTCCGGCCGCAACACGACTTGGCCGTGGACGTGAATTTCGAACGAGGCGTTGAATCGTGACATAAGACTTGAATGAAGTGGTGCCTGAGACCGGAATCGAACCGGTACGCCCGTTATTCACGAAGCGGCGGATTTTAAGTCCGATGTGTCTACCTATTTCACCACTCAGGCACGGGTGTCTATTGTCAAACAAAAATGCCCTACCAACCGGGGCTGACAGGGCATTTTGACCAGATAAATCTGGAGGCGCGGTCCGGAGTCGAACCGGACTAACCGGATTTGCAATCCGGGGCATAACCGCTTTGCTACCGCGCCACTAACCGAATCTGCTGGCTACTAGCAGAATAAAAAAGGGAAGCTTGAGCTTCCCTTTTTCGGAATTGGAGCGGGAAAAGAGTCTCGAACTCTCGACCTCAACCTTGGCAAGGTTGCGCTCTACCAACTGAGCTATTCCCGCGTTCTAAGCCTCAAATTATAGCGTGATTTTTTACGCCAAGTCCAAAACTGAAAACTTTTTAAAGACGAACAGCTTTCAGTGCTTCACCGGAGTCGCAAGCGCATCCTTCGACACTTCCGCAACCGCAGGGGGCACAGGCTCTTCATCTGGAAGTGGCACCGGTTGGGACACCAAGGCCAATTCCAGAACCTTGTCAATCCACCGCACTGGCACGATCTCCAAACCGTCTTTGACATTCGCGGGAATATCCTGCAAATCTTTAGCGTTCTGCTCTGGAATCAGCACGGTCTTGATGCCGCCGCGCAGTGCAGCGAGCAGCTTTTCTTTTAAGCCGCCGATCTCTGTCACCTCGCCGCGAAGCGTGATCTCGCCTGTCATGGCAACATCACCGCGGACGGGAATACCGGTCAACGCGGACACAAAGGCCGTCGCCATGGCAGCTCCAGCGCTCGGCCCGTCCTTGGGGGTTGCCCCATCCGGCACGTGGATGTGAATGTCTTTCTTCTCAAACGTTTCATCCTTGATGCCCAACCTGCGCGCCCGGCTGCGAACCACCGTGCGAGCGGCTTCCACAGACTCCTTCATAACGTCACCGAGTGAACCAGTCCTCGTGATGATGCCCTTCCCAGGTGTCAGTGCAGCCTCGATCGTCAACAAATCGCCACCGACCTCCGTCCACGCAAGACCGACCACTTGACCCACTTGATCTTGCTCTTCGGCTCGACCGTAGGTGTAGCGCCGAACGCCCAGAAAATCGTTCAAGTTGTCGGCGGTTACCACGACTTGTGCCTCCATCTTCTTCAACAGAAGACCCTTGACCACCTTGCGGCAAATCTTGGAGAGTTCGCGCTCCAAAGAGCGCACCCCGGCCTCACGGGTGTAATACCGGACGATGTCGCGCACCGCACTCTCGGCCACCGAAAGCTCTGAGTCCTTGACACCGTTATTCTTCATCTGCTTTGGAAGCAGATAAGTGATGGCGATGTTGGTCTTTTCGTCTTCGGTATAGCCAGACAGGCGAATGACTTCCATTCGATCCAGCAATGCTGGCGGAATGTTCATGGAGTTCGACGTCGCAACAAACATCACGTCACTCAAGTCGTAATCCACTTCGACATAGTGATCGCCAAACTTGCTGTTTTGCTCAGGATCCAACACCTCCAGCAACGCGCTACTCGGGTCACCCCGGAAGTCCGTGCCCAACTTGTCGATCTCATCCAGCAAGAACAAAGGATTGCGGGTTCCGACTTTGGAGAGGCTTTGCAGCACTTTCCCCGGCATCGCACCGATGTAAGTCCGACGGTGACCGCGGATTTCCGCTTCGTCACGCATGCCACCCAAGGCCATACGAACGTACTTACGTCCTGTTGCTTTCGCAATACTCTGCCCCAGCGAAGTTTTACCGACGCCAGGGGGGCCTACCAGGCACAAAATCGGTGCCTTGACCTTGTCGACGCGTTGCTGAACTGCAAGATATTCCAGAATGCGGTCTTTGACCTTGTCGAGACCGTAGTGGTCTTCGTTCAGCACATTCTCGGCATTGAGCAGGTTGTGCTTGATCTTCGTCTTCGCCGACCAAGGCAACCCTGTCAAAACCTCAATGTAGTTCCGGACTACCGTGGCCTCTGCGGACATAGGCGACATCAGCTTGAGCTTCTTGAGCTCGGCTTCTGCTTTCTTCAGGGCTTCTTTCGGCATCTTTGCCGATTTGATCTTCTTCTCGATCTCTTCGATGTCAGCACCATCTTCGCCTTCTCCAAGTTCCTTTTGGATGGCTTTGACCTGCTCGTTCAGATAGAAGTCCCGCTGGTTTTTCTCCATTTGCCGCTTCACCCGGCCGCGGATCTTCTTGTCCACATTCAATATGTCGACCTCATGCTCGATTTGCTCGAACAAGCTCTCCAAACGGTCTTTGACCTCCGGCAGACCGAGAATGGCTTGCTTGCTATCGAGCTTTAACGGGAGGTGTGCGGCAATCGTGTCAGCCAGACGCCCCGGGTCATCGATGCTGGAAATTGACGTGAGTATTTCGGGCGGAATTTTTTTGTTGAGTTTGACGTATTGGTCAAACTGCTGCATCACCGCGCGGCGCAGGGCCTCCACCTCACTGCCGGCTTTACGGCTGGCGTCTGTAACCGCCGCAGGCATCTCGATGGGAGTGATGTTGGCGGTGAAATGGGACTCACCTTCAGCAATGCTGTTCACCGTCGCGCGTTGATGCCCCTCCACCAGCACTTTGACGGTGCCGTCAGGCAGTTTCAACATCTGCAAAATGGTGGACACACAGCCCACATCGAACATATCCGACACTAAGGGATCGTCTTTGGCGGCCGCCTTCTGGGCGACCAGCATGATGCGGCGCTCTGCTTCCATGGCAGCCTCAAGCGCTTTGATGCTCTTGGGGCGCCCTACAAACAAAGGGATCACCATGTGCGGGAACACCACAACATCCCGCAACGGCAGCAGGGGGAGTTCTAGGGGGGAAGCAGGCAAGGGAATATGGCCAGACATAGGAAAACCTTTACGTTACCTGTTGAATATGGACCGGATTGCCCGGATTACAAGTACGAGCCCATTATGAAAACGCAATGCTCACACCGAGCGGTCTTGAATGCCCCCAAACACCTCGCTTATCGGATGAATGGGGACCGAATCCGGTTTATGCCTTCTTGGCAGTTTCGCGGTAGACCATCAACGGAGGTTTATTCTCTTCAATGGTCGATTCATCGACGACGACGCGCTCTACGTTACCGGCATTGGGCAGTTCGTACATGGTGTCGATCAACGATTGCTCCAAGATGGAACGCAGACCACGAGCACCGGTTTTACGCACCAGTGCACGCTTGGCAATCGCCTTTAATGCAGCTGGACGGATTTCCAACTCCGCACCTTCCATGGCCAGAAGCTTGGCATATTGCTTCACCAGCGCATTTTTGGGCTCCGTCAAAATCTGAACCAAGGCATCTTCCGTCAGTTCCGCGAGCGTCGCCACCACAGGCATGCGCCCTACCAACTCGGGAATCAAACCAAACTTGATCAGATCTTCAGGTTCAACTTCCTTGAACACCTCAGTCAAGGAACGCTGCTGCTTGCTCTTCACTGCGGCTCCGAAGCCTATACCCGAAGACTCTGTCCGGTTACCGATCACTTTTTCCAGGCCTGCAAACGCGCCGCCGCAGATGAACAGAATGTTGGTCGTGTCAATCTGCACAAAATCCTGGTTCGGGTGCTTGCGTCCGCCCTGGGGCGGCACACTCGCCATGGTGCCTTCAATCAATTTGAGGAGCGCCTGCTGCACCCCCTCGCCCGACACATCACGGGTAATCGAAGGGTTGTCCGATTTGCGGGAAATCTTGTCGATTTCATCGATGTATACGATGCCACGCTGTGCCCGTTCGACGTCGTAATTGCAGCTTTGCAGCAGCTTCAACACAATGTTTTCAACGTCCTCACCGACATAGCCGGCCTCGGTCAGCGTGGTAGCGTCGGCCATCACAAAAGGAACATCCAGCATGCGGGCGAGCGTTTGCGCCAGCAGCGTCTTGCCGGAACCCGTAGGCCCGATCAGCAAAATATTGCTTTTGGCCAGTTCGACGTCGTCTTTCTTTGCCTTCTCTTTGTGCTTCAGGCGTTTGTAGTGGTTGTAAACCGCCACTGCCAAGGTGCGCTTTGCCGGCTCTTGTCCAATGACATAGTTGTCGAGGTTGGCCTTGATATCTGCTGGGGTGGGCAGATCAGACTTCGACTCTTTGTTCTCGGTCGTAGCAGGCAACTCATCACGGATGATTTCATTGCAAAGGTCGATGCACTCGTCGCACACAAAGACAGACGGTCCAGCAATGAGTTTCTTCACCTCGTGCTGACTCTTCCCGCAAAAAGAGCAGTACAGGGTTTTTTCGCTGGTTGAGCCTTTTTTCTCGGCCATGGATGTGTGCCTTTTTTCGCTAAGTTAAGCAATGATAACCAAATGAAAACGGTGCATCTCCACAGGAGAGGCACCGTCTTGGAGGGAACTGCGCCGCTCGTATCAGGGGCGCTTGGCGATCACTTGATCCACCAGGCCGTATTCCTTGGCCTCATCTGCCGACAGGTAGTAGTCACGCTCTGTGTCGCGCTCAATCTTCTCCAAGGGCTGACCGGTGCGCTCGGCCAAAATCTTGTTCAACTGCTCGCGGGTCTTCAAAATCTCACGGGCGTGAATCTCGATTTCCGTAGCTTGACCCTGGGTTCCGCCCAAAGGTTGATGAATCATGACCTTGGAATTGGGCAAAGAGAATCGCTTGCCCTTGGCGCCAGCGGCCAACAGGAAGGCACCCATGCTCGCCGCCATGCCGGTGCACAAGGTAGACACGTCAGGCTTGATGAAATTCATGGTGTCATAGATCGCCATACCGGCGCTCACCGAGCCGCCGGGGGAGTTGATATAGAAAGAAATATCCTTGTCTGGATTCTCGCTTTCCAGGAACAGCAACTGCGCCACCACCAAGTTGGCGGTCTGGTCATTGACTGGCCCGACCAGAAAAATGACGCGCTCTTTCAGCAGACGGGAATAAATGTCATATGAACGCTCGCCACGTCCCGATTGCTCGATGACCATGGGCACCATACCCAAAGCTTGGGTTTCCATTGCGCCGGACATTCCGTATTTGACGTTCATAAGCTCTCCAAAATGTAGGGGGTAACTGTACCGAAAAAGACAAGCCCAAAAAGCAAATGGGGCTTAGCCGCAGGACTGCAAGTCCCGCGCAAGCCCCATTTCGCTGCGACGCACAGAATGCGCCTGCGCCTGACCTTAGTTCTGGCCCATCAGTTCATCGAAGGACACCGCCTTGTCGGTCACTTTGGCCTTGGCCAAAATGTATTCGGTCACGTTGTTTTCAATCACGACTGCTTCCACTTCCGCCATGCGGCGGTTGTCGCCGTAGTACCAACGGATCACGTCGGCTGGCTTCTCGTAGCTGGCTGCCAGCTCTTCCACGTGGGCCTTGATCTGCTCAGGCTTGGCGGCCAGATCATTGGAGCGAACCAGTTCAGCAACGACCAGACCCAAGCGCACGCGACGCTCGGCTTGGGGGCGGAAGATCTCGTCAGGAATTGGCGCCTTGTCGGCATCCTTGATACCACGCTGCTTGAGGTCTGCACGTGCGCTTTCGACCATGCGGTCCAATTCAGCTTGCACGCTGGACTTGGGCAAATCGAGCTCCGCCTTGGCAACCAATGCGTCCATGGCAGCTTGCTTGTTACGAGCCAGCAAACGGCTCTTCACTTCGCGCTCCAGGTTTTTGCGGATGTCAGCGCGCAGCGCCTCCACAGTGCCTTCTGCGATACCCAGAGACTTGGCCAAGTCTGCGTTGACTTCGGGCAGGTTGGCGGCTTCGAGCTTCTTCAGGGTGACCAGGAAGTCAGCAGTCTTGCCGGCCACGTCTTTCCCATGGTAGTCCGCAGGGAAGGCCAAGGGGAAAGTCTTGCTTTCGCCGGACTTCATGCCACGGGTGGCGTCTTCAAATTCTTTCAGCATCTGACCATCGCCCAGAATGAACTGGAAATCAGAAGCCTTGCCGCCGGCAAAAGGTTCGCCGTCGATCTTGCCTTCGAAGTCCACGGTCACGCGGTCTGTGTCTTGGGCCGCAGTGTCTTGTGCGCGCTGCGCAAAAGTACGACGCTGCTTGCGCAAAATCTCGATGGTCTTGTCGATGGCTTCGTCGGTCACATCGGCAGTCAGTTTTTCAACCTCGGCACCTGTCAAGTCAGCAATTTTCACTTCTGGGAAGACTTCAAAAATCGCATCAAAAGCCATTTGGCCTTCGGGCGAAGTTTCGCTCTCAGAAATCTTGGGCTGACCAGCCACACGCAGCTTGGCTTCGTTAGCGGCAGTGGCAAATGCCTCGCCCACTTTGTCGTTCATCACTTCGTAGTGAACCGAGTAGCCGTAGCGCTGGGACACCACGTTCATCGGCACTTTGCCTGGACGGAAGCCGTCCATCTTGACGGTACGCGCCAACTTGCGCAGACGGCTGTCAACTTCGGTCTGGATCACGCCCACAGGCAATGTCAGCGTGATCTTGCGCTCCAGCTTCTCCAGAGTCTCTACAGTAACGGCCATCGTCTACTCCTAATGTTTGATTGGCAGGGCTTTCACCTGCGGGCATCGCATCGATGCATTCTTAAGTTGGTGCGCGGGGGGGGACTCGAACCCCCACAGTGTTGCCACCGTCAGGACCTAAACCTGGTGCGTCTACCAATTTCGCCACCCGCGCAAAAAACAAAACTCGGGAGCCGGACCCATTTGTGAACATTGCTCACAACATCCCAGCCACCCGTTTGAAATCGGTAAGCCCGCTATTTTAACCTGCAAGCGGGCCCCACTTTCAGGTCAGCGCAGGATTCTCGCGTTTTACCCGGAACCACGCGGCATACATGGCGGGCAAAGCCAGCAATGTCAGCACCGTAGCCACGATCAGGCCGCCCATGATGGCCACGGCCATCGGACCCCAGAAAACCGAGCGAGACAGCGGAATCATGGCCAGCACGGCCGCCGCCGCGGTGAGCACAATCGGACGTAACCGTCGCACCGCAGACTCCACAATCGCATCCCACGCTGGAATGCCCGCCGCCCTGTCCTGCTCAATCTGGTCAATCAGGATCACCGAGTTGCGCTGGATCATGCCCATCAGGGCAATCACGCCCAGCAACGCAACAAAACCAAAGGGCCGCCCCAAGAGAATGAGTGCGCCTGCCACACCCGCAATGCCCAAGGGCCCGGTGATGAACACCAGCACCGAGCGGCTAAAGCTTTGCAACTGCAGCATCAACAAGGTGAAGGTCAGGAACAACATCACAGGCACGCCTGCCACGATGGAGGCCGAGCCTTTGGAGCTCTCTTCTACCGCGCCTGCCACTTCAATGCGGTAGCCGTTGATGGCCTTGGCGGCCCATTGCGCCTCCAGCTCTTTCATCTTGGGCTGCAGTTCGGCGGTCACGGTGGCGCCTTGCAAGCCTTCGACCATATCGCTCTGCACCGTGATGGCGTAGTCGCGGTTCTCACGCCACATCACGCCGGGCTCCCAGGTGAATACCGGCTTGGCGATTTGGGTAATCGGGATCGACTTGCCACTGCTCGTCGGCAAATAGGCATTGGCGATATCGGTGATGGCGTTGCGCTCATCCAAAGGCTGGCGCAACACGATGTCAATCAGTTTGTCGCCTTCGCGGTACTGCCCGACCGTGGTGCCCGTGGACAGGGTTTTGGCCGCTTGCGCAATGCTTTGGCTGCTCACGCCCAGGGCGCGCGCTTTGTCCTGATCCACCTCCAGGCGGAGCACCTTGACTGATTCATTCCAGTTGTCGTTCACACCGCGGGTGTTGCTGCTTTGGCGCATGACGGCCTTGACTTCGTCTGCGCGGTCGCGCAAAACCAAAGGATCCGAGCCCACCACGCGGAATTGCACCGGATAGGGCACTGGTGGCCCGTTCGGCAGGAGCTTGACGCGGCCCCGCACCTCCGGAAACTCTGTGGCCAACAAGGCTGGGAGCTTCACGCGCAAAGACTCACGCACCTTCAAATCCACCGGCATGATGATGAACTGGGACACGTTGGCCTGCGGGAACACCTGGTCCAGCGGCAGGTAGAACCGCGGCACGCCGGACCCGATCCAGGTGCTCACCGCCGACACGCCGGGCTCTTGCATCAGGCGGGCTTCCACCCGTTGGGTCACGGCCTGGTTATTGGCAAAGGAGGTCCCTTCCGGGAACCAGATATCCACCAAGACCTCTGGACGACTGGAATCCGGGAAGAACTGCTGCTGCACCTTGCCCATGCCGACAATACCGAGTGCGAACACCAGAATCGTCCCGCCAATCGTCATCCACCGGTGCTGCACACACCAGTTCACCGTGCGGCGGAAGGTGTTGTAGAACGGCGTGTCAAAGTGCTCCTGGTGTGCCGATTCACCACCGTGGTGGTCGTGGCTCTTGAGCAGCAGGGTCCCCAGATAGGGCACAAAGTACACCGACACAAACCAGCTCAAAATCAAGGCCAACACCGTCACCGCAAAAATGGCGTAGGTGTACTCGCCGGTCACTGACTTGGCCATACCGATAGGCAAAAAGCCCACGGCGGTGATCAGCGTACCGGTCAGCATCGGCATAGCGGTGACTTCGTAGGCAAAGGTCGCGGCCCGTACCTTGTCGTAGCCCTCTTCCATCTTGCGGACCATCATCTCCACCGCAATGATCGCGTCATCCACCAGCAGGCCCAGCGCAATGATGAGCGAGCCCAGCGAAATCTTGTGTAAGCCGATGCCCCAGTAGTACATGCCCAAAAAGGTCACGGCCAATACGAGCGGAATGGTGATGCCCACCACCAGGCCAGGACGCACATCCAGCGTCCAGCGCTTCCAGAAAGGCTGCCCGGCCTTGGTGTGCAGGCCCAGAGCAATAAAGCTCACCGCCAGCACAATCACCACCGCTTCGATCAGTACCTTGACGAACTCGTTGACCGAGCTCGACACCGACTTAGGCTGGTCTTGCAACTGCACCAGCTTGATGCCCGCCGGGAGCGTTCTCTCGATACCGACAAATGTCTTCTCCAGCGCATGGCCCAGCGCAATGATGTCGCCGCCCTTGGCCATGGACACCCCGAGTGCAATCACCTCTTTGCCCTGGTGGTGCACTTTCACGGACGGCGGATCCACATAGCCTTTGCCGATCGTGGCGATATCTTTAAGGCGGAACTGGTTGCCGCTGGCGCCGCGAATCGGCATGTCTGCCAATTGCTGCACTGCGTTGAACTGGCCACCCACCCGCACTTGCACGACATCCAGGGGGGTTTGCACCGCACCTGCTGACTCCACCGCGTTCTGCTGGCCGAGCTGGGCCAGCACCTGGTTGAAGTCCAAGCCCAACTGGGCCAAGCGCTTTTGCGAGATCTCGATGTAGAGCTTTTCGTCTTGCGCGCCGAACAACTCCACTTTGGCCACGTCCGGCACCCGTAACAGGCGCTGGCGCACATCGTCCGCCAGAGTTTTGAGTTCCGCGTAATTAAAGCCTTCGCCTTCGAGCGCATAGATCACGCCATACACATCGCCGAAGTCGTCATTAAAGAATGGACCCACCACCCCTTGGGGCAGGGTGCCACGCATGTCGCCGATCTTTTTGCGCACGCTGTACCAGACGTTGGGCACCTCGCTGCCCTTGCTGGAGTCTTTGATCTGGAAAATGATCTGCGACTCGCCGGGCTTGGAGTAGCTGCGGATTTTGTCGGCGTATTGCACCTCTTGCAGGGTACGCTCCAGCTTATCGGTGACCTGCTCAGCCACCTGCTGGGCCGTTGCCCCCGGCCAATAGGTGCGGACCACCATGGCGCGGAAAGTAAAGGGCGGGTCTTCATCTTGCCCGAGCTGAAAGTAGGCCGCAGCCCCCAAGAGCATCAGCACGATCATGAGGTAGCGGGTCAGCGCCGAATGGTCCAGCGCCCATTTGGAGAGGTTAAACCCCTTGCTAGGTTCTTGCATCATGGTCGCCTCACTTGGCCACAGCTGCACTGGCGGCTGCAGCGGCGGGCGCTACAGAATCCATAGCTGCTGGCGCAGACGCTACGGGCGCTACAGCACCTTTTGGCTGATAAACAGTGACCTTCTGGCCGGGCGACAGTACATGCACACCGGCAACCACCACCTGCATGCCCGGGGTCAGGCCTTGGGTGATGACCGCATCGTTCCCATCGGCCGTGGCTACCACCACTGGCTGGGACTTCACCGTCATGCTGGCGGTATCCAGCACCCAAACACTGCTGCCGGCACCAGACTTCAGCAAGGCGGTGGTTGGCAGCTTGATGACCTGCACCGCGCCACGATCCAGCGACTTGGGCACGACTGACACCGTAGTCCCCAAGGGCAAAGAGTCCTTTCCATCCAGCGCCACCTTGACCGTGAAGGTGCGGGTCACGGGGTCGGCGCTGGCCGCGACTTCGCGCACCGTGCCCTCCACCACTGTTTTGCTGGCCCAGACACGGACCTCCACCTTAGAGCCGGTCTTGATCATGGCCACCTTGTCTTCCGGCACTGAAAACACCACATCGCGCTGGCCGTCTTGGGCAATCTGCACCACCGGCGTGCCGGCCGCCACCACCTGGCCGACCTCGGCGGTCACTGCGGTCACGACACCGGACACGTCTGCCACCAGCGTGGTGTAGCCGGCTTGGTTGCCCTGGCTATTGAGCTGGGCTTGCGCTTGCTCGAGCTGGGCTTGGGCCGCTTTGAGCGCGGTATCGCGGCGCTCTAGCTCCGCACCACTGATGAAGTTCTGGTCGCGCAACTCCTTGTAGCGCTTGTAGTCGGCAGCCGCGAGGTCGCGGTTGGTTTGCGCCGCAGCCACCTGGGCGCGGGCCGCGTCCGCCGCGAGTTTGTAATCCTGGGGGTCTAGCTGGGCGATCACTTGGCCCGCTTTGACCGTTTGGCCGAGATCGACCGCACGGCGCACCAACTTGCCACCCACCCGGAAGCCCAGGCGCGATTCCACGCGGGCGCGCACATCGGCTGAAAACTCCAGGCTCGACTGAATGCTGCCCGCCCCTACCGTCATCATCTTGACGGCGCGAACGGGTTCCTCAGGAGGCGCAGGTTTGGAACACGCGGCCAGCAACAAGGCACTGAGCAAAACCGGCGTCGCTTTCAGGATGAATCGTGGAGACATGGTGACAGGGTGGGGGTAAGGTTGAAACGGAGAGGCCCCAACCCCGCGCACGAAGTTAATGACCAGTTGGTTAGTAATTTAAGCGGCACATGGACCTTTGTCAAGCCGTTAGCGAAGAAGCCTGCACCGCCGCCGCACCGTGCGGAAGGCACAATGCCTCCCATGTCTTCCCTGCCCGACCCCGCCACTGCGCCGCCCGCGGCCGCCCAGCCCATCACCCACTACGAAAATTTCCCGGTGGCCTCGGTGCTGTGCCCGCCCCACCTGCGCCCGCCGATCGCGGCCATCTACCACTTTGCCCGCACCGCAGACGACATCGCCGATGAGGGCCACGCCACACCCGATGAGCGCCTCGCGGAGTTGGCGCTGTTTCGCACCGGCCTGAGCGACTCCCCGGAAGCCACCGCCCGCTGGCCCCAGGTTTTCGGCCCGTTGCTTGTGCAGCGCCGGGCACATGCTTTGCCCGATCCGCTCTTACACGCGCTGTTAGACGCGTTTGTCCAAGACATCGAGAAAACCCGTGCCGGCACCGGCTACCGCAACCACACCGAGCTGCTGGACTACTGCAGCCGCTCTGCCAACCCGGTGGGCCGCCTGTTGCTGCACCTCTATGGCGTGCAAGACGCCCCCTCGCTGGCCATGAGCGACGACATTTGCTCGGCCCTGCAACTGATCAATTTCTGGCAAGACCTGAGCACCGACATTCCACGGGGCCGCTTTTACCTCCCCCACGACGAATGTGTGCGCTTTGGCGTCAAGCAAGCCGACATACTGGCGCAGCAAGACACAGAAAACACTCGCAAATTGATAGCGGCTTGCGCAAGCACCGCGCGGGCTCACATGCAAAATGGCATGGAGTTGGTGCACCGCCTGCCTGGGCGTGCCGGCTGGGAGCTCAGGCTTGTGGTGCAGGGCGGACTCCGAATTCTGGACAAGATTGCCGCACTCGACCACGCCACCCTCCAGCGTCGCCCCAAACTCCATGCGTGGGACTATGGCGTCATGCTGTGGCGCGCGGTGTGGATGTAGCGACAATACCGCCCATGACACCAGAGCAATACGTCCAGGAAAAAGCCGCCGCCTCCGGCAGCAGCTTCTACTACGCCTTTCTTTTTCTGCCCGCCCCGCGCCGTGCCGCCATTACCGCCTTTTATGCCTTCTGCCGCGAGGTAGACGATGTGGTGGACGACATGGTCGATGCCGGTGTGGCTGCCACCAAACTCGCCTGGTGGCGTAATGAGGTGCAGCAATCCTTCAAAGGCACCCCCACCCACCCGGTCATGAAGGCGCTGATGCCCCACGCCGCCACCTACACCATCGAAGCCCGGCACCTGCTGGCGGTGATTGACGGCTGCCAAATGGACCTGGAGCAAACCCGCTACCTCGACTACCCCGGCCTGCAGCGCTACTGCCACTTAGTAGCCGGCGTGGTGGGTGAGGTTGCGGCAGGCATCTTCGGCCAGACCGATCCGCAAACCACCCAATACGCCCACAAGCTGGGCCAGGCCCTGCAGCTCACCAACATCCTGCGCGATGTGGGCGAAGACGCGATGCGCGGCCGCATCTACCTGCCAGTCAACGAACTGCAGCAGTTCGATGTGAAGGCCCACGAAATCCTGAAACGCACCTACTCTGACCGCTTTGTGGCGCTGATGAAGTTTCAAGCCCAGCGCGCCCAAGGCCTGTACGACGAGGCCCTGGCCCTGCTGCCCGCTGCCGACCGCCGTGCCCAGAAGCCCGGTCTGATGATGGCCAGCATCTACCGCGCCCTGCTCACCGAGATTGAGCGTGACAACTTCCAGGTGCTGCACCAGCGCGTCTGCCTCACCCCGCTGCGCAAGTTCTGGCTCGCTTGGAAGGTGCAGGCCCTCGGCCGCCTATGAAGGTAGCCATCGTCGGCGCCGGCTGGGCCGGGATGGCGGCTGCGGTCACGGCGACACGTGCCCGGCACCATGCTATTGTTTTTGAAGCATCTCGCGCAGTCGGTGGGCGCGCTAGAGCCCTGAATGGCACCTTGCCGGACGGCACGCCGGTGGTGCTCGACAACGGCCAGCACATCCTGATCGGGGCCTACACCCGCACACTGGAGTTGATGCGCTCGGTGGGCGCCGACCCCGCGACCTGCCTGAAGCGCCTGCCGCTGGACCTGCGCCATCCCGATGGTGCGGGCATCGCGCTGCCCCTGTGGCCCAGCCCCTTGGATGCATTGGCCGGTATAGCCACCGCGCAGGGCTGGACCTGGGCGGATCGCTGGAGTCTGGTGCGGGCGTCCATCGGCTGGCAGATAAGCCGCTTTCGCTGCACTCCCGGCACCACGGTGGCCAATTTGTGCCGCCGAGTCAGCCCCACCGTCCAGTCCACCTTGATTGACCCCTTGTGCGTCTCGGCGCTCAATACGCCGGCGGACCGTGCCTGCGGCCAGGTGTTCCTGACAGTGCTGCGCGATTCGCTATTCGGCGGACGCGGCAGCTCCAACCTGCTGCTGCCCACCACCGACATGGCGCGGCTGTTCCCGGCCACTGCAGCGACTTGGCTAGAGACAAACGGCGGAGAGGTCCGCACCGGCGTGCGCGTCACGCGCTTGGATGCCACCGCCCCAGGTACAGCCGGCCGCTGGCAGCTCAACGGTGAAGTGTTTGACGCAGTGATCTGGGCCACTTCATCATCCAATGCGGCTTCATCCCTGATGGAATCTGCGCAGTACGCTACTGAAACCATAGCAAACCATCTTCGCACCTGGGCGGCTACCGCGGATGCACTGCAATTTGAATCGATTGCTACCGTTTACGCCCATGGCCCAACAGCCCGCCTGGCGCGCCCCATGGTCGCTTTGCGCAGCGATGCCGCCTGCCCTGCCCAGTTTGTGTTTGACCGCGGCCAACTGGACGGCACCCACGGCCTCTTGGCGTTTGTGGTCAGCGCCAGCAGCGGCGACAAAGACACCATCGAACAACAAGTGCTGGCCCAGGCCCGCGCCCAACTGGGCCTGGAGTTGGTGGCGGTGCAAACCGTGATCGAAAAGCGCGCGACCTTTGCCTGCACCCCCGCGCTGCAGCGCCCGCCAGCGACGATTGCGCCCGGCTTGTGGGCTTGCGGCGACTATGTGGCCGGGCCCTATCCGGCCACGCTAGAAGGTGCAGTGCGTAGCGGCACAGAGGCCGCGGGCCTTCTGGCGGCGCTAGACTGATATCCACGGTATTTGGAGACGAACTTGAAATTCATGGTCAAACTCATAGCGGGCCTGCTTGCTCTGGTTTTACTGGCGGTCGCCGGCGTGGGCGGCTGGTACCTGTACAAAAAGCAACCGGTCCGCAGCGGTGTAGTGGAGCTGCAAAATCTGCAAGGGAAGGTCACGGTCCGGTATGACGAGCGCGGCGTTCCGCACATCACCGCAGACAACGAAGCCGACCTGTACCGCGCCCTCGGCTATGTGCATGCGCAAGACCGGCTCTTCCAGTTGGAAATGGTCAGGCGCCTGGCCAACGGCGAGCTGGCCGAAGTCCTGGGCCCCAAGCTACTAGACGTTGACAAACTCTTCCGCACCCTCGGCCTGCGCGAGCACGCCAAAAAAGTGGTGGCAGCCATGGACCGCAACGCGCCCGAAAGCCGGGCCCTACTGAACTACATCGACGGGATCAACCAGTGGCAAGACAGCCACCGCGCCCCGCTGGAGTTTGACATTCTGGGGATCCCGCAACAGCCATTCACGCCCGAAGACACTTACGCTGTGGGTGGCTACCTCGCCTACAGCTTTGCCGCCGCCTTCCGGACCGAACCGCTCATGACCTTCATCCGGGACCGGCTGGGGCCGGACTATCTCCGAACATTCGATATCGATTGGCACCCCGAGGGCGTATTGACCCCGATTGCCGGCATGACGCCCGACGCCTGGAACAGCCTCCAACGCGTGGCCGGTGTGAGCTTGCAGGCCAGCGAGCTGGGCGGCATACCGCTGCTCGAAGGAAGTAACGCCTGGGCCATCTCGGGCAAGCGCACCGCATCGGGCAGCCCGATGCTGGCCGGTGACCCGCACATCTCGTTTTCTGCACCGTCTGTGTGGTATGAGGCCCATCTGAGCAGCCCAAAGTTCGAGCTCTTCGGGCACTTTCAGGCGCTGAATCCGATGGCGCTGCTGGGTCACAACCACGACTTCGGCTGGAGTTTGACGATGTTCCAGAACGACGACGTCGACTTCATTGCCGAGCAGGTCAACCCCGACAATCCCCAACAAGTGTGGCACCAGGGCAACTGGGTCGACATGGTGAGCCGGACCGAGCTGATTCAGGTCAAAGGGGCGCCACCGGTACGCATCGTGGTGCGCACCACGCCGCAGGGGCCGGTGATCAACGATGCGTTCAAAGACAGCCTGGGAACCCGGCCCATCTCCATGTGGTGGGCGTTTTACGCCACCGAGAACCCTGCCATCCGCGGCTTTTACGAGCTCAACCGGGCAGACACCTTGGCGAAAGCCCGCGAGGCTTCCAGCAAACTTCACGCGCCCGGCCTGAATATTGTGTGGGCCAATGCAGAGGGCAATATCGGTTGGTGGGCCGCGGCCAAGCTGCCTTTGCGCCCGCAAGGCGTGAACCCGATGTTTATTCTGGATGCGGCCAAAGGCGAAGCTGAGAAGCCGGGCTTTTACGCCTTCCGCTTCAACCCGCAGGAAGAGAACCCGGCGCGCGGCTACATTGTCTCGGCCAACCACCAACCCCTGCCCCCCAGCGGTGTGCCGGTGCCCGGCTACTACAACTTGCCGGACCGGGCGCAGCGGCTCGATGCATTGCTCAACACCCCCAACATGAAGTGGACCAGTGTCGAGACTCGCAAGCTGATGCTGGACGTCAACAACAACTACGGGCCCCGCATTCTGCGCAACCTGCTGCCGGCCATGAGTGCGGTCGTCACCGACCCCAACGAGAAAGCCTTTATGGAGCCCCTCACCAAATGGGACGGCACCTATGACGAAGGCAGCATTGCGGCAACCCTGTTTACCCAAATGATGTACGAGCTGGCCAAAGCGGCATTTGCCGACGAACTGGGCCCCGTGCAGTTTGCGAACCTGCTGGAAACTCGCGCTCTGGACTTCGCCCTGCCACTATTGGTCGCGGACAACAATTCGCCCTGGTGGGACGATGTCAGCACGCCGGCCAAAGAAAGCCACTTTGAGACGACCCGTATCGCCTGGTCCAACACCCTGAAGCACCTGCAAGGCCTGTACGGCACCAGCCTCGTAGACTGGCGCTGGGGTGTGGCTCACACCTTGACCCACGGGCACCCGCTGGGCCGGCAAAAGCCACTGGACAAGATTTTTAACGTGGGGCCGTTTCAAGTACCCGGCGGCCGCGAGACGCCAAACAACCTGTCAGGGTCACTGGGGCCCGCACCCTGGGCGGTCACCTCCGGCCCGTCGACGCGACGGGTGATTGATTTTGCGGACGCAGGCAAAGCGGTGGGCATCAACCCGCTAGGCCAAAGCGGCGTGTGGCCGGACAAGCATTACGCCGATCAGGCTGAAAAATATGCCAAGGGCGAGTTCGTGCGCATGTGGCTGGACGAGGCCGACGTGATCGCCCGCACCGAAAGCACTCTTACGCTGCGGCCGGCCCGCTAAGCAAGTCTTGCAGCTCCCGCAGGCTGCCCACGGTGGCGTGCGGGTGCTGGGTGAACGACCACAAGTGATCCTCCCGGTTCACCCACACGGTCTGCATGCCCACACCCAAGGCGCCCAAAACGTCCAGTGCGGCGTCATCCCCGATGTGCAATACCTCCTCAGCCTTGACGCCCACCGCTGCGCAGGCCGCTGCAAAAATACGCGGGTCCGGCTTGCCCACGCCTGCATCCCTCGCGCTCACGCTGGCAGCAAAGTAGCTGCCAATGCCCACGCGGTGCACATCCGCATTGCCATTGCTCACCGCGACGATCGGCCAACGGGCCGCCATGGCGTCGAGCAAAGGAATCGCATCCTCAAACAGCTCCACCTGCATGCGGGCATCAAAAAACACCTCAAACGCCGGCTCTGCCAAAGCCGGGTCATCGCCACTGCTTTGCAGGGCCAGCCGGATGGTTTCACGCCGCAGCACGCTCAGGTCATGGGCCTGGTCTGCCCATTGCGCTTCGGTATCCGCACGCAGCAACTGACGCTGGTGGGGATCGGCATACATCACGGCGGTGCGGGGCGCGTGTGCTGTGAGCCATTCGCGCAACAGGTCTTCGGCCCGATGAATCGCGGGCCACACGGGCCACAAGGTGTCGTCCAGATCGAGGGTGATGGCGCGGATGCGGTTCAAGTTCAGCATGGGGCAATGCGCGACTCGCGGGAGCCGCCAAAACAACGGAGGAAGCTGTGAGGGTACACACAAACCGCGTCGCACCGGGCCGCGCGGGGCGCTACCATCAGGCTTGTTGCTTTAACGACCCACGCCCCCATGCCCGCCATCACGCTTGATATGCCCAGCCCGACGGGCGAACAACTCAAAGCCGCCCGCCTGGCGGCCGGCCTGAATCAGGCCCAGGCCGCTGAACTGCTGGGCTACTCCTTGCAAACCGGAAGCCGCGGCGGCCTGCAGTCCCGCACCTGGCAAGCCCTGGAGAGCCCGACCGATGACCGCAACATGCAGGGCCCGGTGTTTGCCATGTTTTTGCTGCTCACCGGGCAACACCCCACGCTCCAATTGGTAGACAAACAGCTCTGCGATACGCCCCCACCCTCCAGCACCGACGCTGACTGACTCTCACCGCGACCCCACATTCCCCCCATGGCACTCCCCTCCCCCTTTGCTCCCGAGCCCTCCTACACCCACGGTCAACCCGCACGCACTGCCGTGCTGTTGTGCAACTTGGGTACGCCGGATGAACCCACCACCCCGGCTGTGCGCCGCTATCTCGCCGAGTTTTTGAGTGACCACCGCGTGGTCGAGATTCCACGGCTGCTGTGGCTGTTGATCCTGCACGGCATCATCCTGCGTTTCCGGCCGGCCAAGTCGGCCGCCAAGTACGCCAGCATCTGGACGCCTGAGGGCTCGCCGCTCAAGGTATGGACCGAGCGGCAGGCCAAAATGCTGCAGGGCTGGCTGGGCCAGCGTAACCACCACGTCAAGGTGGCGTGGGCCATGCGCTATGGCAGCACCCATATTGCCTCCCAGCTCACCGCCCTCAAGACAGACGGGGTAACCCGCGTCCTGATCGTGCCGGCCTACCCGCAATACAGTGCCACTACGACTGCCAGTGTGTTTGATGCGGTCTACGCCTGGGCCTCGAAAACCCGCTCGATTCCTGAGCTGCGTTTTGTGAACCACTACCACGACCATAGCGGCTATATCGCCGCGCTGGCTGCCAGCGTGCAGCGCTACTGGCGTGCCAATGGCCGGCCTGACAAGCTGGTGATGAGTTTTCATGGCGTGCCTGAGCGCACCCTGCACCTGGGCGACATTTACCACTGCGAGTGTTTCAAGACCGCACGGCTGCTGTCCGAAGCTTTGGGCCTGTCCAAAGACCAGTTCAAAGTGACTTTCCAGTCCCGGTTGGGGCGTGCAAAATGGCTGGAGCCCTACACCGAGCCCACCCTGATTGACATGGGCAAGGCCGGTGTGGAGCGGGTAGATGTGATCTGCCCCGGCTTCACCAGCGATTGCCTGGAAACCCTCGAGGAAATCAACATGGAAGCCCGCGAAGCGTTTTTGCATGCAGGCGGCAAAGAGTTTCACTACATCCCGTGCCTGAACGACGACCCCGAGTGGATTACCGCACTCTGCCAGCTCACCGAAACCCACCTCAGCGGCTGGCGGACCCAAGAAGCCCCCGACACCGAGGCCCAACAGGTCTCGCGCGCCGCTGCGCTGGCACTGGGCGCGAAACAATGAGGGTTCAGCCGCGGTAAGCGGCGCCGCATGGTGTCCAATACATCCATGGAAATGAACGCCCTTAATGAACAACGCCTCCATGATCTGGAGATCAAGGCCAGCTACCTTGAAGACACGGTGGACCAGCTCGACAGCATCATCATTCGCCAACAAGCGCAAATCGAGCTGTTGATCCGGGAGGTGACCCACCTCAAGCAGCAAACGCCGGATGCCGGTGTTGCGCGGAATCTGCGTGACGATCTGCCCCCCCACTATTGACTCTGGAAACTGATATGTCGCTTCACACCTGGTGGTTGTTTGTCATGATGACGTTTGTGGTGTCGGGCACGCCCGGCCCGAATATGCTGTTGGTCATGAGCACCAGCGCCCGTGAAGGCATGCGCGCAGCCATTGTCAACATGGCTGGATGCATGACCTCTTTGATGTTGATGCTGGGGCTCTCTGCCGCAGGCTTGGGTGCGCTGTTGCAGGCATTCCCGGCCGTGTTTGACACACTGCGTTTGGCTGGTGCGGCTTATCTGGCCTACCTGGGCGTGCAATGCTGGCGCTCGCCGGTAAAGGATGCGGAAGACACCGCAAACGACTCCACAACCCCGGCAGTCAGCGCAGGCACCAGCCTCTGGAGCCATTACCGCCAGGGCGCATTGGTGGCGGCCAGCAACCCCAAAGCCATTTTGTTTGCGGCAGCTTTCTTCCCCCAATTTCTGAACCCTGAAGCGGCGCAACTCACCCAGTTCGCGATTCTTCTGGGTACTTTTGCGGTCGTCGAAGTCGCTTGGTACTTTGTGTATGCCGCCAGTGGAAAGCAGCTCGCGACCTACCTGCGCCGTGCCACGGTGATGCGCGCTTTTAACCGCCTGACTGGCGGCGTTTTCGTGGGCTTCGCGGCACTGATGGCGGCTGCCAAAAGCTAGACCAACGCGTGCCGCCGCACCTCAAGCGAGGTCTTGATAGCGGGAGTCTTTCTCGACGTACATCTGCAGATCGCAGCGGTGGAGCCAACTGGCGAGTGTGTCTTGGCTGTCCGCCAGCGCAAGTCCGGCGCTGGCTGAAACACTCAGACCCGGGTGCACACTGTGCCAGTCAAATTCGTTCACCGCTTTGTGGATACGCGCGACCACCGAGGTGCTGCTCTGGGCCTCGACGTGGCTGAAGAGGACCACAAACTCATCGCCCCCAAGGCGGACGGACACATCGCCTTCCCGCACAAAACCACTCAGAATCCGCCCCACGGTCCTGAGCACTTCGTCACCAACCAAATGGGAAAAGCGATCGTTGATTTGCTTGAAATGGTCGATATCGACAAACACCAAGGCAGGGGCACGCTGGCGCTCGGCGGCATCATTCAGCAAGGCCGGCACAATGTGCTCCAGGTACCGGCGGTTGTGCAGGCCGGTCAGGGCATCTTGCATGGCCAAGCGCTCCAAATGGCGTGTTCTTTCTTCCAAATGACGGCTGGCTTGGCGGTCTGCACGCACCCGCATTTGCCATTCCACACGCTCTTCGCGACTGTGCAAGGCCTCTTTGCGAAGGTGCATTTCCTGCATTTTCCAGAGCCGTTGCTGGGCTTGTGCCTGGAGGTCTTTGCCCTGGGCAGAGTAAATCTGGATCAGCAACAAATACGCAGTGGCCCGCAAGTGCTCGTTTTCAGCCCGCGCGGCAGATTGCAGCAAGCGCTGGGCATGGGCTTCGGCGGACAACCAATCTTCAGCGGCCCATGCAATTTCGGTCCTCAGCCACATCTCCAGCAAGATCACCGCCGGCTGGCGCATGCCCTTGGCCACGCTGGCCGAAATCGTGTCTGCCCTGCGGCTGGCCTCGTCCAGATCACCCTGCCAGCACAGCTCAAATGCGTGTGTCAGGTCCAGCAGCGCGCGGGTTTTGCGATAAGGGCAGAGCAAAGAACGCACACTCCCGGGCTGCGAGGTGACTTGTTCGGGGAGCGCAGCAATCTGCGTCAACCGGTCCAGCGACAAAAAAGTGCCGTGGTAATACCGGTCCAGAAAACAGCGGTGCATTTCGGCATACCGCTGGTGGTAGCGGGGTAAGCAGGATTCAGCCCACAGGCCCTGGGCTTCGAACATGCGTACCGAGCGCTCCAGCAATTCGGCCGCATTGTCAAAACTCTGGCTGCATGCATAGGCAACCCCGAGGTAATTGCAGGCCATGGCCTCTGCCAGCGGATGACTGGCCGGGCCAGACTGGCTGAGTTTCAAGGCCAGCATGGCGGCCTCCAGGCCATCGGCGCTGTGACCCATCAGGCTCAGCACATGGGCCAGGGTGGTCAGGGCCTCGGCCTCGCCAGCGGCGTCCCCATGCGTTTGGAACATCTGGGCGGCGCGCTCCGCCGTCTCGCGGGCACGGCGCAGATGCGATAGCTGACGGTCTCCCTGCGCGAGGTACAACAGGGCGCGGGCCTGGCCTGCAGCATCGTGATGCCGCTGAGCGTGCAGCAGCGCGCTTTTGGAGAGCGTTTGGCTGTAGTCCACGTCGCCGCGCGTCAAGGCCGCCTGCGCTTGGAACAGCAGGGTGACATGGGTCGGCTCGGAGGACAAAAACGGCGCGTCAGGCATGGGGGAGAGACAAGTCATCAACCCCACAGGTTAGGCGGACGCACCGGCGCTGTCATCACCCGAACGGGTGAAATTTGCAAGTATTTGCAACCCGTTTGCGTTACTGCGTGAGCGCCATGGCTTTCACTTGCGCCCAGACATGCATGCCCGGCTGCAGTTGCAACTGTTGTACCGCGCGCCGTGTCAACCGGGCCCAAAGCGCAGTACCACTCGCATCCAAACGGACCAGAGCTTGGGCGGGTTGCTGGTCAGGTACAACTTGTGCAACGATGCAAGCCACGGTGTTTTGAATGCTGCTTCCGGTGGGGGCGTGGGTCGCAATGCTGACGTCGCGGGCCAGCACCCGCAAACGCACAGTCTGCCCGGTTTGCAGCTTGGCATCGGGTACCCAGAAGGTGCCACCATCGAACGCAATTTCGCTCAAATGCCACTGCAGGTCGCTGGATATGACACGCCCCATCACCAGGCTGGCGGTCTCGCCACCGAGGCGAATCAGAGGCTCCACCTGGGACAGCACGGTATCCACTGGGCCTAGGGCCATGACACGCCCTTGCTCCAGGACCACCAAGGTGTCGGCCAGGCGGGTGACCTCTTCGGTCGCGTGCGACACATACACCATGGGGATCTGAAGCTCGCTGCCGAGCTGCTCAAGCCACGGCAAAACCTCTCGCCGGCGGGCCTCATCCAGAGACGCAAGGGGCTCATCCAAAAGCAAAATCTGCGGGTTGGTTGCCAGCGCCCGCGCGATCGCCACGCGCTGACGCTCGCCGCCGGAGAGGTCGATCGTGCGCCGGTGCAACAGCTTGGACAAGCCCAAAGTCTGGATTGCAAACTCGGGGGTCAGCAAGGGGCTGCCATCCCTTCGGGGCGTAGCGCGCCGGCGGGCGAACTCCAAGTTACCCGCCACGTCCAAATGGGCGAAGAGGCTGGACTCCTGAAACACATACCCCAGGGGGCGACAATAGGTCGGTAAAAAAACACCTGCCGACTCGTCTTGCCAGGTGTGCCCGCCCACCTGCACTAGCGCTTGCGGCGAGCGCTCGAGGCCTGCAATACACCTCAGAACTGTCGTTTTACCTGAGCCCGACGGCCCATACAGGACCGTGATGCCCTGTGGCGGCAGCTCCATATCCACCACCAGGCTGAAGCCGGGCTTGGAGACATTCAATTGGATGCGGTTGGGAATGTGGGTGACCATGGTCATTCAAGTCCGCAAACGGCTACCACGCGGGTTGAGCCACCCCAGCGCGAGCAACACCACAAAAGAAAACAGCACCATGCCCCCCGACAACCAGTGCGCCTGGGTGTATTCCAGTGCTTCCACATGGCCATAAATTTGGGTAGACACCACCCGGGTGCTCTCGGGGATATTGCCCCCCAGCATCAGTACCACACCAAACTCGCCCACCGTGTGGGCAAAGCTCAGCACAGCAGCACTCACCACACCGGGGCGGCACAGCGGCAGGACCACATGCCAGAAGGTATCCCAAGGAGAGGCCCGCAGTGTGGCAGCGACCTCCAGAGGGCGCGGCCCTAGGCTCTCAAACGCATTCTGCAATGGCTGCACCGCAAACGGCAGGGAGTAAATCACCGAGCCCAGCACCAGTCCCGCAAAAGTGAATGGCAGCAAACCGATACCCAACCACTGGGTGAACTGACCACCCCACCCCTGTGGCCCTAAGCTCACCAACAGGTAAAAACCCAACACGGTGGGCGGCAACACCAAGGGCATGGCCACCAGGGCACCCACGGCGCGACTCCACCAAGAGCCGGACCGGGCCAGCCACCAGGCCAACGGGGTAGCCACACACAGCAACACAAGCGTGGTGACACTGGCCAGCTCCAAAGTGAGCCGGATGGCCGAAAAATCGTTCGCAGACAGCGGAAGCGCAACCACGGACAAGCTGCTACTCATAGCCCACCGCGCGCATCATCCGGCGGGCAGGCTCAGTGCGCAGATAGGCCAAAAAAGCCAGGGCCGCTACCTGGCCTTGCCCGGCATTAAGGAGCACCGCATCCTGCCGCAAAGCCTGGTGCAAGTGGGCAGGAACCTGCCACGCGGAGCCCTCCACCAAACGCCCATCTCGCATCACCTGAGACAGCGCGACAAACCCCATGGGCGCGTTACCACTTGCGACAAATTGGTAGGTCTGGGCGATGCTTTCACCCTGAATCAGCCGTCCTTGCAAGCCTTGCCACACCCCCCTCTGCTGCATCACCTGCATGGCGGCAGCGCCATAGGGCGCGGTTTTGGGGTCGGCCATGGCCACCCGCAAACCAGCAGCGCCAAGCACCGCGCCCTGCGCGTCCACTACACCGGGCTGTGGACTCCATAAAACCAATCGGCCGGTGGCATAGGTGAATTGGCTCGCCGCTACGGCCGCACCCTCCAGCACCAGGCGAGAAGGCGTTTCGTCATCGGCGGATAAAAGCACTTGGTATGGCGCGCCGTTCTTGATCTGGGCGTATAGCTTGCCGGTGGCCCCCGGCACCAGGGTCACGGTATGCCCGCTCACCCGCTTGAAGTCGCTGGCAATGGTTTGCGCCGTTCCGGAAAAATTGGCAGCCACGGCCACCAACGCGGTGTCCGCTTGCGCCGAAGGGTGCAAACCGAGACTCAGAAAACCCAGACCCTGAACCAGCCGCAGCACCCATGAAATCACTGAATTAGCCATACGAGAAGATTAGCATCCGCCGCAACAAAAAAAGGGGCGCCTAAGCGCCCCTTTTTTTGCTACTGAAAAGATAGCTACACCCGCATACTGGATGCGGTCTATCGCTCTTTTTTATACCGAATCCAGGCGCTGGGCCTTTCCTTGAAAGTGCTTGAGCACGCGTGGCAACACCAACACGGTCAACACCACCAGCAGCAAAAACACCGACATGGGGCGCTGCAGGAAAATCATGGCACTGCCTTCACCGATGGACATGGCGTTGCGCAGCTGCGCCTCTGCCAAGGGGCCCAGGATCATGCCCACAATCACCGGAGCGGTCGGGAAGCTGAAGCGGCGCATCACCAAGCCCAGTACGCCCACGGCGTACAGCAAGACAAGGTCAAACGCACTCTGGCGCATGCCGTAGGTACCCACGGTGGCGAAAATCAGAATGCCGGCATACAGCTGGGCCTTGGGCACTTTGAGCAGCTTCACCCACAAACCCACCATGGGCAGGTTCAACACCAGCAACATGACGTTGCCAATGTAGAGCGAGGCAATCAACGCCCAGACCAGGGCCGACGAGCTGCTGAACAGCTGGGGGCCGGGCTGGATGCCGTAGTTCTGGAACGCACCCAACAACACCGCGGTGGTATTGGACACCGGAATGCCCAAAGTCAACAATGGGATCAGGGCAGTGGTCACCGTGGCATTGTTGGCAGCTTCGGGGCCGGCCACACCTTCGATGGCACCCTTGGTGCCGAACTCGGCCAGGTTGTCGCCCTTGGCCAGCTTCTTTTCAGTCGCATAGCTCAGGAAGGTCGGGATCTCGGTGCCGCCAGCGGGAATGCAACCGAACGGTGCGCCGATGGCCGTGCCACGGATCCAAGCCGGAATCGAACGCTTCCAGTCGCTGGCCGTCATGCTCACGCGGCTCATCTTGTTTTCTGTTTCCACCACTTTGCCTTCGAACAAAACGAAGTGCAGCGCTTCAGAAACCGCAAACAAGCCTACCGCCACCAGCACGATTTCGATACCGTCGAGCAACTCAGGCATATTGCCGGTGTAGCGTGCCTGTCCAGTAATCTGGTCCATGCCGACGAGGCCAATCGCCAAGCCAATGAACAAGGCCGTCAAACCACGCAAGGTACTTTGACCCAACACCGCGCTGACGGTGGTGAAAGCCAGCAACATCAAGCAGAAGTACTCGGGAGGGCCGAGCTTGACCGCATACTCGGCCACGACCGGGGCGAACAAGGTCACCACAATGGTGGCAATCGTTCCGGCGAAGAACGATCCGATCGCCGAGGTGGCTAAAGCAGCGCCCGCGCGCCCGCTCTTGGCCATCTTGTTGCCCTCCATGGCCGTAACCATGCTGGACGTTTCACCGGGCGTATTCAGCAGGATGGACGTGGTCGAGCCCCCGTACATCGCGCCGTAATAGATACCGGCGAAGAAAATCATGGAGGCTGTGGCATCCACCTTGGTGGTGATGGGCAACAACATGGCCACTGCGGTGGCGGGTCCGATACCGGGCAACACACCGACGGCGGTGCCCAATGCGCAGCCCACAAAGGCCCACAGTAGATTGATGGGCGTGCCCGCCGTGACAAAGCCCTGTAAGAGCTGATTCCAGATATCCATTACAACCACCCGCTTTGAGTCAGACCCGGCAAGCCGATGGCCAAAAACTTCGTAAACATCCAATACACCGGCGCTGCAATCAGTAGGCCCACTACCGCATCCAATATCCACGTCCGGCTACCGCCAACCGCCTGCCCTTGCGAAAGACGAGCGCCGCGCGCCGCCAACACAAAGCACAAGGCACAGCTGAAGATAAAACCGATGGTGGTGATCAATGCAGCGTTGACCAGCAGACCTACCGACATCCAGACAAAGCCGGGCCAGTAAGGTTGCTCACCATCATCGCCTTCTTCAAGGTCACGGAAACCGCCGGTACGTACTTCCCACAACATGAAGGCCCCGCACAGTAACAGAGCGACCGAGACTACCCACGGAAGAAAATCAGGGCCGACGCCGGCGTAACCCGCCTCGGAAGGAATAATCCAGGCGCCTGCCCCCAGCCCGAGGGCCAGGAGCAGCACGCCGAATGCAACGGCAGCTTCCTGCCGCGCTTTCAGCGCTGGGGTCATGACAACATTCCGGACAAGTGCATGATGCCGCGCAGGCTGGCGAAGTCGGCGTCGACGAAGTCATCAAATGCTTTGCCGGTCAACACGGCAGGCGTCCAGCCGTTCTTTTCCAGTGCCTCTGCCCAACCCTTGGATTTGCTGACCTTGACGATCAAATCGGTCAGGGCTGCGCGTTGCTCAGCGGTGATGCCGGGAGCCCCATACACACCGCGCCAGTTGCCCAGAACCACGTCGTAGCCCTGCTCTTTCATGGTCGGTACGTTGGCCAGTCCGGGCAGGCGCTTCTCAGAGGTCACACCAATGGGGCGCATCTTGCCGGCGGTGATGTATTCCGCAAACTCGCTGTAGCCGCTGCCGCCCACCGACACGTTGCCGCCCAGAATGGCAGCAGTCGCTTCGCCGCCGCCACGGAAGGCCACATAGTTCACCTTCTTGGGGTCCACGTTGACCTTGGTGGCCAGCATGGATGCGCAGATGTGCTCGGTGGATCCGCGGGAACCACCGCCCCACTTCACGCTGCCGGGGTCTTTTTGCATCTGGGCCACCACATCCTTCATGGTCTTGAAGGGGGAATCTGCAGGCACCACGAATACGTTGTATTCGCTAGTCAAACGTGCAATAGGGGTTGCCTTGTCCAGGGAAATGGCAGGCTTTCCGGTGATGATGCCGCCCAGCATCACGGCACCCATCACCATCAAGGCATTCGGGTCACCCTTGGCAGAGTTCACGAACTGCGCCAGACCGATCACGCCGGCGGCCCCGCCCTTGTTGTCGTACTGCACGGTGTCTGCCAATTTGGCATCAATCAAGGCTTTGCCCAAGGCACGGCCTGTACCGTCCCAACCGCCACCGGGGTTGGCAGGAATCATCATTTTCACGTTAGCGCCAGCACGGGCTGTCAGGGGCAAGGCACCGGCTGCGGCCATGACGGCCATGGATTTGAGGAAGGTATCGCGACGCATGGGGAGTCTCCTATGGTTGATTGCAAGCCCTATGATGCGGGCCGTGGCTGTCAATCGGCTGTCCAAAAACCCTAGGGGAAACCCGTAAACTCCGCACCCTCTTCGAAACCATGCACCTTCTTTTGATCGAAGACGACCCCGCACTGCACACCACGCTGCAACGCAGTCTGGTGCGCGCGCAAATGCGGGTCGATGTGTGCAGCGATGGCGCGGCAGCCCTGCAACTTTGGACCGACGTGCAGCCGGACGTCGTGGTGCTGGACCTGAGCCTGCCGGGGATGGATGGTCTCGATGTGCTCAAACAGGCCCGCCGCAACGGCCTGCGCACGCCCGTACTCATCCTCACGGCGCGAGGCACCGTAGGCGACAAAGTGCTGGGCCTGAACGCCGGCGCAGACGACTACCTGCCCAAGCCCTTTGACCTCGATGAGCTCGAAGCCCGGGTGCGCGCCCTGCACCGCCGCAACGCCGACAACCCGCCACCGCAAAGCAGTGATCTGCAAGTGGGCGAGCTCCGTTTGGACCGGATGAGCGGAGCCATTTACCACAGGCACCAGGTCATGGACCTCACCCCCAAAGAACTGGCCTTGATGGGCGCGCTGATGTCGCGCCCCGGACACGCTGTCAGCAAGGAGCGCTTGTTTGAGGTCGTGTTTCCGGGTCAGGCCGATGTGCAGTTCGAAGCGATTGAAGTCGTGGTCTACCGCCTGCGCAAAAAACTGACCGCCACCCGGGTGAGCCTGGTCACCCTGCGCGGTTTGGGCTACTTGCTCAAGGCAGAGTGACATGGCCGCCACCGGCACCACCCCCTCCCTGCGCAAAAGCCTGTTGCTGGGGATCCTGATTCCCATCCTGCTCTTCGTGGCGGTGGACACCTTCAGCCTGTACCGGCAGGCCTTGTCTGCGGTCAACACCGCCTATGACCGGACCCTGCTGGCCTCGGCCAAAGCCATCGGTGAGTTGCTGGACATCGAAGGGCATGGCAGTGGCGCGCGCCTGCGGGCCCAGGTGCCTTACTCGGCGCTGGAAGCATTTGAAGCCGACAACCGCAGCCGCATGAGTTACCGCGTTTCCAACGCACAAGGACAGTGGGTGGACGGGGAACAAGACCTTGCCCTCTGGACCGGCAAAATCCCGTCGCAAGGCCCTTACGCGGCTTTGGTGGACTTTTATGACGACACTTTCCGTGGCGATCCCGTGCGGGTGGCGGTTTTGTTGCAGCCGGTGGCCAGTGGACGGGAGCGCACCATGGCCATGGTGCAGGTCGCCGAAACGCTGGAGCTGCGCCACACGCTGGCGCGGCAGATCTTGGTAGACACCTTGCAGCGACAGCTGATCCTCATCACCGTGATCGCCGGTGTCGTGCTGTTCATGGTGGACCGGGCAACCCGACCTGTGCGCCAGTTAAGTGAAGAGCTGGAGCAACGCAGCGAAGACGACCTGACGGCCCTTCCCGCCGCAGAGCTACCCCTCGAGATCCAGCCCTTGGCGGTGGCCACCAACCACGTCATGCACAAACTGCAGCACTTGCTGGACCACCAGAAACGCTTTGTGCGCGACGCTGCCCACCAGCTGCGCACACCGCTGGCAGTACTCAAGGTGCAAGTGCAATCCGCTTTGCGGGGAGACGTTCCCGCACGGCAAGGTTTGGAAGAAATAGAAACCACTGTTGACCGCGCCACCCAGCTGGCCAACCAAATGCTCTCACTGGCCAAAGTGGAGCAAGTGCGCCAGCAGCAGGATTTCGCCGCCATGGACTGGACGGAGCCCGTGCGCGCTATTGCGCTGGACCTCTCCGCCTTGATTGCCGAGAAAGACCTGGACTTTGAGTTGGTCACCGAGCCTTGTTTGGTGCTCGCCCATGAGTGGATGCTCCGCGAAATGGCCAGAAACCTGATGCACAACGCCATTCGCCTGACCCCGGAAGGCGGCCGTTTGCACATCCACATGCAGCCGAAAGACGGCCAGGCCGAAATAACCATTTCGGATAGCGGCCCCGGCATTTCCGACGCGCTTCGCATGCGCTTGTTCCAGCCCTTTGCAGCCGGTAGCGCCCACTCCGGCTCGGGATTGGGTCTCACCATCACCCGCGAAATGGTGATGGCATTGGGCGGAACCATCCAGCTGAACAACCGGTATTCAGGGGACACCTGCACCGGACTGGATGCTTGTGTACGATTACCGCTCTATCTCAGCTGAAGTTTTCGCATGCAAAGCACCCGGATCGACAAGTGGCTGTGGGCCGCACGTTTTTTCAAAACCCGCTCGCTGGCCACGGATGAAGTCCAACTCGGCCGGGTGCAGTGGGAAGGCCGGGACGTCAAACCCGCCAAAGAGGTCAAGGCCGGCGACACCCTGACGATCTGGCAAGGCAAGGTCAAAAAAGTCGTGCAGGTGCTGCTCATCAGTGAGCAACGCGGCCCGGCACCGGTGGCCCAGCTGATGTACGCAGAAACCCCAGACAGCGTGCGCGACCGGCTGACCGCCGCCGAGCAACAACGCCTAAGCCCGGAGCCCGCCCACACGATTGCGGGCGGCCGCCCTACCAAGCGCGACCGGCGTGCCCTGCAAACCGGCTGGAACGAGCGCTGGAGCGCCTCGCTGGACTGAAGCCCCTACTGTGCTGGGCCCCTGCGCCTGACCCGCAACCATCCGTTCGAAAGCGGCGATAATCGGGGGTTACTACTGAGGCACCGAGCATCCGGCAGGAGCGCCGCACCCCTCAGGGCCCCCGCCATAGAACGACATTTGGAAAGCCCTTCTGCATGACCGCCCTCACCCCCGTATCTATTTCCCCCGTTGAAGACATCGTGGCCGACATGCGCGCCGGCCGTATCGTGATTCTGGTGGACGAAGAGGACCGTGAAAACGAGGGCGATCTGGTTCTCGCCTCGGACCACGTCACGCCCGAAGCGATCAACTTCATGGCCCGTTTTGGCCGTGGCCTGATCTGCCTGACCCTGACCCGAGAACGCTGCGAGCACCTGAAGCTGCCCCCGATGGCGGCACGCAACGGCACCGTTTACAGCACTGCTTTTACCGTATCTATTGAAGCCGCCGAAGGCGTGACCACCGGCATCTCTGCCGCAGACCGCGCAAAAACCGTGCAAGCCGCGGTGGCGAAAAATGCGGTGGCGACCGATCTGGTGCAACCCGGCCACATTTTCCCGCTGCAGGCGGTGGACGGTGGCGTACTCATGCGCGCAGGCCACACCGAAGCCGGTTGCGATCTGGCGGCCATGGCCGGCTGCAGCCCCTCGGCCGTGATCTGCGAGATCATGAAAGACGACGGCACCATGGCCCGTCTGCCCGACTTGCAGCTGTTCGCGGCCGAACACGGCCTGAAAATCGGCACGATCGCCGACCTGATTGAACACCGCAGCCGTGTCGAATCGCTGATCGAGCCCGTGGGCAGCCGCACCATGAAAACAGCGTACGGTGAATTCACCGCCCACGCCTTCAAAGACAGCACCGGACAAGGCGTGCACCTCGCGCTCGTCAAGGGCGAGTGGGACGCCGGCACTGTGGTGCCCGCCCGTGTGCATGAGCCACTCTCGGTGCTGGACGCCTTGGAAGTCAATCGCAGCATGCACTCCTGGAGCCTGGATGCTGCTCTGGCTTATATCGCCGCTGAAGGCAAAGGCGTGGTGGTACTCCTCAATTGCGGCGAAAGCGGCGAGCAGTTGCTGTGCCAGTTTGAAGGCACCGCACGGGCATCGCAAGCGCCTGAACGGGGCCGCATGGACCTGCGCACTTACGGCATCGGCGCCCAGATTTTGCTCAAGTGCGGTGTGCAGAAAATGCAACTCATGGGAAGCCCACGCCGCATGCCTAGCATGACCGGCTACGGCCTCGAAATCACCGGCTACATCAGCAAATAACTCGAATCAAGGAATCACCCATGTTTGGCGCAGACAAAGGCACCGCAGCCTCCGACCGTTTGAACGGCAAGAAACTCAACATCGGCATCGTGCAGGCCCGCTTCAATGCGGACATCACCAATGCACTGGCCCACGCCTGCAAAACCGAATTGCTGGCGCTTGGCGTATCGGAAAAAGACATTGACCATGTCACCGTACCCGGTGCCCTGGAAGTGCCGGTAGCACTGCAAGCCATGGCTGAAAAAGGCACCTACGATGCGCTGATCGCGCTGGGCTGCATCATCCGCGGCGAAACCTATCACTTTGAGCTGGTGGCGAACGAATCCGGTTCCGCCGTGACCCGCGTGTCCTTGGATTACCAGATCCCCGTGGCCAATGCGATTCTCACCACCGAGAACCTCGAACAAGCCGTAGCCCGCCAGACCGACAAGGGGCGCGATGCCGCCCAAGTTGCCGTCGAAATGGCCAACCTGTTGGAGAGCATCTGATGAGCGATACCCCCAGCACCTCCGCGGCCAAGCGCCCTCCCCGTCAGAGCCGCACCGGCCTGACCACCACCGGCGCCCGCAAAGCAGGCAGCAAATCCAACCGCACCCGCGCCCGCGAATTCGCGCTGCAAGGCCTTTACCAAAGCCTGGTGGGCCGCAATGCGGTGGACGATATTGACCCGTTCACCCGTGACCTGGCCGGTTTCGCCAAAGCGGACGCTGTGCATTTCGATGCTTTGCTGCACGGCTGTGTGGCCCAAGCGGAAGAGCTTGATGCCCTGATCATTCCGGCATTGGACCGTCCGATGGCCGAGATTTCGCCGGTAGAGCACGCCATCATGTGGATTGGTGCTTACGAGTTGAAGCACTGCCTCGATGTGCCATGGCGCGTCGTGCTCAATGAGTGCATCGAACTCGCCAAAGAATTCGGCGGCACTGATGGCCACAAATACGTCAATGGCGTGCTCAACGGCATTGCCCCCCAGCTGCGCGCCGTGGAAATCGACGCCGAACGCAATAAAAAACCCGCTGCCTGACCCCACGACCGCCACGATGCACATTTCCTCACGCGCACAGAACATTGAGCCGTTTTATGTGATGGAGGTTGCCAAGGCAGCTTCTGCCCTGGCTGCACAAGTGGCGCACAGCGATGCGCCTATGGTGTTCCTCAATATCGGGGAACCCGATTTCACTGCACCTCCCCTGGTGCAAGCGGCTGCCGAACAAGCGATTCGCGATGGTGTTACCCAATACACCGCAGCCACCGGCCTGCCTGCGCTGCGCGAATGCATCAGCGCCTGGTACGCCAGCCGCTTTGGCGTGCAAGTGGCGCCGGAGCGCATCGTGGTTACGGCAGGAGCCTCCGCGGCGCTGCACCTAGCCTGTCTGGCCCTGATTGAGCCGGGCGACGAGGTCTTGATGCCGGACCCCAGCTACCCGTGCAACCGCCATTTTGTGAGCGCCGCCGAGGGCAAGGCGGTGCTGCTGGAAACCTCGGCCGACGAGCGCTACCAGCTCAGCGCCGCGAAAGTAGAGGCCGCTTGGGGCCCGCGCACACGCGGTGTGCTGCTGGCTTCGCCATCCAACCCCACCGGTACCTCGATCCACCCCGACGAACTGCGCCGCATCCATGCAGTGGTGCAGGCCAAGGGGGGTATCACCATGATCGACGAGATCTATCTGGCACTCAGCCACGACGACCAGTTCGGTCACACTGCGCTGGCGCTGGATGACCAGGTCATCAGCATCAACAGCTTCAGCAAGTACTTCAACATGACGGGTTGGCGCTTGGGCTGGATGGTGGTTCCGCAAGACTTGGTGCCAGTGATTGAGCGCCTGGCCCAAAACCTGTTCATTTGCCCGAGCACCATCGCTCAGCACGCGGCACTGGCCTGCTTCGAGCCGGAGAGCATTGCGCTCTACGAGGCGCGCCGCGCCGAGTTCAAAGCGCGTCGCGACTATTTCATTCCGGCCCTGCGTGATCTGGGTTTCAGCATTCCGGTGGAGCCCGACGGAGCCTTTTATGTGTGGGCTGATTGCTCGGAACTTTGCGCGCGACTCGGGCTCCAAAGCAGCTGGGATTTTGCCTTTGAAGTCATGAACCGTGCCCATGTCGCGATCACGCCCGGTCGGGACTTCGGTACCGCGCAGACGGCCCAGTTTGTCCGCTTTTCGACCGCCAGCTCGATGCAACAATTAGAAACAGCCATCCAGCGTTTGCGTGCGATGCTCACATCCGTTTAAGCCCTCACACCATGAACCAAGACCTTTCCATCCTGCACCTGATCCTGAACGCGAGCATTGTGGTCCAGGCCGTCATGGCCTTGTTGATGCTGGTATCGATTGCCAGCTGGGCCGCCATCTTCCGCAAGCTGTTTTCGCTCAAACGCATCAAAACCCAAAACGAAGCGTTTGAACGCGACTTCTGGTCGGGCTCCAGCCTCAATGATCTGTTCAATGCAGCGAGTCGCAATGCCCAGACCTGTGGCCCAATGGAGCGTATTTTTGCCAGCGGCATGCGCGAATTTCAAAAGCTGCGCGAACGCCGCGTCAGTGATGTCGGCACCTTGATGGACGGCGCACGCCGTGCAATGCGCGCCAGCTTCCAGCGTGAGATGGACGAGGTCGAGAGCAACCTGTCCTTTCTGGCATCAGTCGGCTCGGTGTCGCCGTATGTGGGTCTGTTCGGCACCGTGTGGGGCATCATGCACGCCTTCACTGGCCTCGCCTCTTTGCAACAAGTCACCCTCTCCACCGTGGCCCCCGGTATTGCAGAGGCCCTGGTGGCGACTGCCATCGGCCTGTTTGCAGCCATTCCGGCGGTGGTGGCGTACAACCGCTTCGCCCGCGACCTGGACCGCATCGCCATCCAGCAAGAGACCTTCATTGAAGAGTTTTCAAACATCCTGCAACGCAACGTGAGCGCCCAGCCTGCGCCGGCAGCCCGCTAAGCCGCATAAGGAATCAACATGCCTGCTGTCGCCGGACGTGGCCGTGGTCGCCGCACCATCAACGAGATCAACATGGTGCCCTTCATCGATGTGATGTTGGTGCTCTTGATCATCTTCATGGTGACCGCACCCTTGATTACCCCCAGCGTGATTGACTTGCCCAGCGTGGGCAAAGCATCGCGCCAGCCTGACCAAATCATCCAGGTGACCCTGACCAAGGCCGAAGCGCTCGAGGTCAAAGTGAAAGAGAAAACCTCGTCTGTGGCACTCAAAGACTTGGCCGCCACCGTCAAGCAAGCGCAAGCCACGGGCGACGGGGCTGCACCCGCCAACTCGGCAGTGGTGATCAGTGCCGACAAGAACGTGAAATACGAGAGCGTGGTCAAAGTCATGGACACCTTGCAGCGCGCAGGCATTCAGCGGGTCGGCTTGTCCGTTCAGCTGGCTAACTGAGTCTCTGACCTGCACCATGCCCGCTGCTGATACCCGACAGGAATTTGCACCGCCCCACACGCCGGGCATGTTGCGCGCACTGGTCATGGCCTTGGTGGCCCATGCGGCGCTGGTCGCGGTACTTGCGATTGGCGTGGCCTGGAAACGCGAACTCCCGCCCGCCACGGTAGAAGCTGAGCTGTGGTCGGCGATTCCACAAGAGGCGGCGCCCCCGCCGCCGCCGGAAGACCCGCCTGAGCCTGCCATCGAGCCTGAGCCAGCCCCCAAGCCCAAGCCGACTCCCCCGCCCCCCGTGGTGAAACCCGCAGAGCCGGAAGCCCCGAGCAAGGCGGACATTGCATTGGCCAAAGAAAAAGAGCGCCGTATCGCTGAAGAGAAGCAAAAGGAATTGCAAGCGCAAAAGGCAGAGGCGCGCAAAGCCCAAGAAAAACGCGAGCTCGAAAAGCAGGCCCTCGAAAAAGCGGCCAAAGACAAGCAAGACAAAGCCCGTGCCCAGCTGCGTGAAAAAGAACAGCTGGAAAAAGAAAAGCTCGCCAAAGAGAAAGCGGCACGCGAGGCGAAAGAAAAAGCAGACAAAGCCAAACTGGCCGACGCCGCCAAACTGAAAGAGCAAAAAGCGGCCAAAGAAGATGCCAAGCGCACAGAAGAGCTGCGCCAGCAGCAAATCGCCCGCATGACCGGTCTGGCGGGAGCCAGCGGCAGTGGTGCGCCTAGCTCCACCGGCACCGCCGCGAAGAGCTCAGGCCCCGGTGCCAACTACAGCGGGCGCATCCAGGCGGCTGTTAAACCCAACATCACGTTCACCGACACGATTGTCGGCAACCCCAAAACCGAGATTGAGGTGAGCCTGAGCGCGAGCGGTGAAATCTTGAGCAAGCGCGTCATCAAACGCAGCGGCAACAAGGCTTGGGATGACGCGGCCGAAAATGCGATCGACAAAACCCGCAAGCTGCCGCTGGACGATGGCAAGGTTTGGTCGCCGATGATCATCGTGATCTCGCCGCAGACCCTGGTCGGCCCTTGACCCGCCCAGCTCTGCTCTGTTTTTGATAGCTACTGGCGCAACGTTCTAGAGCGCCGGCAGCCTTTTTCATCAAAAATCAGTCGTAGGCAATCGCGGCCACTCCCCCATTGGCCTGCGCACGCCAGCTCGCAAGGGCTGCGTCGGTGGGGTAGAACTTGGCGGCTTCGCCCAGATGCAAATCGGCCGCTGCCTGCTCCACCGGATGGGCGCCTGCCGCACTGCACACCAGCTGCAGCCGGACCGACAGGCCGCGCACCGTTTCCCCATGTTCGCTTGTTTCGCGCACCGCCGGAAATTCCCGCACCAACGCCGCCACATCGGGCGCACGCCCCTGGGCATCGAGCTTCACCGGTACACGCAAGTACTTGCCAAACTTGCAGCGTGCCTGCTCCAGGCTCCAGATGTGCTGCACCGTCAATTGCATACCGCCCGAGAAGCGATCCGGCATGGCCTTGCCTTCCACGATGATGAGCTCATCGTCCTTCAGCAAGTCTTTGTAGGTATTGAGCAGCGCCTCGCTGGCGCGCGCCTCGATCATGGCGGATTTATCGTCGAGCTTGAACAGGGCCAGTTTGCCGCGCTGCCCGTTGATCACCCGCAACTCGGTCACGATGCCGGCCAGCAACTGGGGCTCGCGGGAGTCTTTGAGCTCTTCAATCGGCCGGCGGGCGAATTTGCGGACCTCGGTGGCGACTTCGTCAAACAAGTGGCCGGACAAGTAGAAACCGACGGCCGTTTTCTCTTGGGTCAGGCGCTCTTTCACCCCCCAAGGTGTGACCTCCACCAGGTCGGGCTCTTGCGTGCTGGATCCATGGTCGTCGTCACCGCCCATGTCAAACAGGCCCACCTGGTTGGCATTGGCGGCCGACGCAGCGGCAAACTCAAACGCCCGGTCCATGGAAGCGACCAACTCTGCCCGGTTCAGGTGCAGCGAGTCAAAAGCCCCGGCCTTGATCAACGCTTCCACGCATCGCTTGTTCATGCGGCTGCGATCCACCCGGCGGGCGAAGTCAAACAGGCTCTTGAACGGGCCGGCTTCTTCGGTCGGGCCCCTGCCCTCACGCGCGGCCACGATGGCCAGGATCGCCTGCTCGCCGGTGCCCTTGACGGCGCCCAGCCCGTAGCGAATCTCCTTGTTCGAAATCGGCTCGAAGCGATAAAAACCGCGGTTGATGTTGGGCGGCTCGAAGCTCAGGCCCATTTTTTCCGCATCCTCAAACAACACCTTGAGCTTGTCGGTGTCGTCCATTTCGACTGTCATGTTGGCGCAGAAGAACTCGGCGGTGTAGTGCACCTTGATCCAGCCGGTGTGGTACGCCAGCAGCGAGTACGCGGCCGCGTGCGACTTGTTGAAGCCGTAGCCCGCGAACTTCTCCATCAGGTCGAACACCTCATCGGCCTTCGCTTCGGGGATGCCGTGGGTCTTGAACGCACCAGCACGGAAAATGCCGCGGTGCTCGTCCATCTCCTCTTTCTTCTTCTTGCCCATGGCGCGGCGCAGCAAGTCGGCGCCGCCCAGTGAATAGCCGCCCAGGATCTGGGCGGTCTGCATCACCTGCTCCTGGTACACCATGATCCCGTAGGTCTCGGAGAGCATCTCGGCCACCGCAGGGTGCGGATACTCCACGACTTCGCGCCCGTGCTTACGGGCCACGAAACTCGGGATCAGGTCCATAGGCCCCGGGCGGTACAAGGCGTTCAGGGCAATCAGGTCTTCCAGGCGGCTGGGCTTGGCGTCGCGCAACATGCCCTGCATGCCGCGGCTTTCAAACTGGAACACCGCCTCCGTTTTGCCTTCGCTGAACAGCTTGTAGACCTTGGCATCGTCCAGCGGCAGGTTCTCGTAGGCGAACTTTTCCTGACCCGGATGGCGCTTGCGGATGAACTCGGCTGCAATTTCCAGAATGGTGAGGGTGGCCAGGCCCAAAAAGTCGAACTTCACCAGGCCGATGGCTTCCACATCGTCCTTGTCGTACTGGCTGACGGCGGACTCGCTGCCGGGCTGCTGGTAGAGCGGGCAGAAGTCGGTGAGCTTGCCCGGGGCGATCAACACGCCCCCGGCGTGCATGCCGATATTGCGGGTCATGCCCTCGAGCTTGCGGGCCATCTCCAGCAGGGTTTTGACGTCTTCTTCCTTGGCCTCGCGCTCCGCCAGAATCGGCTCGGCCTCGGTGGCGTAGACGTATTTGTCGCTCTTCTTGCCATCGGTGGGCGGCAACTGCAGCGTGACGTTGGTGCCCGGCTTATTCGGGATGAGCTTGCTGATGCCGTCGCAAAAGGTGTAGCTCATGTCCAGCACACGGCCCACATCGCGCACCACACCGCGCGCAGCCATGGTGCCGAAGGTGGCAATCTGGCTCACGGCGTCTTTGCCGTATTTGTCTTTCACATAGTCGATTACCAGATTGCGGTTGGTCTGGCAAAAGTCGATGTCGAAGTCGGGCATGGAGACCCGCTCCGGGTTCAAAAACCGCTCAAACAGCAGGTTGTAGCGCAGCGGGTCCAGATCGGTAATCTTGAGCGCATAGGCCACCAATGAGCCGGCACCAGAGCCGCGCCCCGGGCCTACTGGGCAGCCGTTGTTCTTGGCCCAGTTAATGAAGTCGCCCACGATCAAAAAGTAACCGGGGAAGCCCATTTTCAAAATGGTACCCAGCTCGAACTCCAAGCGCTCCACGTAGCGCGGCATCTCAGCCGCACGCTCTTCCTCTTTGGGGTAGAGGTGCACCATGCGCTCGTTCAGTCCCTCGAACGATGCATAGCGGAAATACTCTTCGGGCGTCATGCGCTGCCCGTTGACTTCGGGGGTTGGGAAGGCGGGCAACTGCGGCTTGCCCAGCACCAGCGTCAGGCTGCAGCGTTTGGCAATTTCAATCGTGTTGGCGATTGCCGAGGGGATATCGGCAAACAGCTCCTCCATCTGGGCTGCGCTTTTGAAGTACTGCTCGCGGGTGAAGCGGCGTACACGCTTGGGGTTGCTCAATATCTCGCCATCGGCAATACAGATGCGGGCTTCGTGAGCCTCAAAGTCGTCCTGCTCGGCGAACTGGATGGGATGGGTCGCCACCACCGGCAGTTTCATGCGGGCAGCCAGTTTGACCGCAGCGACCACATGCGCCTCATCATCCGCGCGGCCTGCGCGCTGCAGCTCGATGTAGAAGCGGTGGGGGAAGACACCCGCCAACTGCAGCGCCACATCGTGCGCACGGGCGGTGTCGCCCTGCACCAGCGCTTGGCCCACCGGCCCGGCTTGTGCGCCTGAGAGCGCAATCAAGCCTTCGTTGAGCTCTTTGAGCCAGGCCATCTTGATGACGGCCTGGTTCTTCACCACGTTTTGCGTGAATGCGCGGGCAATCAGCTCGGAGATGTTCAGGTAGCCCTGCTTGTTTTGCACCAGCAAAATGATGCGAGTGACGGCGGTGGCGTCGCCACCCAGGCCTTCGAGAATGATTTCTGCGCCTATGACCGGCTTCACACCTTTGCCACGACCACCTTTGTAGAACTTGATTGCGCCGAACAGGTTGTTCAGGTCGGTGATGGCCAGCGCGGGCTGCCCGTCTTTGGCCGCCATTTTGATGACATCATCGATGCGGGTGGTTCCGTCGACGACAGAAAACTCAGTGTGAAGGCGCAGGTGTACAAACATTGGGTCATTGTAGTTTTTGATTGGCGGCAGACGCGGGGGAAGGGTCTGCATCTGCGCCACAATGCGGGCTACGCATTGCCAACCCGGAAAAAGTCCCTCAAACCCCGTGACCCGCCGTTTATTCAGTCCACATGGATCCGCTTTGGTGGAGATCGCCCCTGGCATGCTGATTGCCCACATGCACGGCGACTGGAACGCCGAAATGCGGGCCCTGATAGCCGCCCAAATGAAGGCGCAAGTCCCCACCCTGAACGCGGCTGGCCCCTGGGGCATCATCAATCACATGCATGACACGCTGGTTTACGGGCCGGACATCTATGCCCAAACCCGCGCGGACTATGCCAACCGCCCAGCAGGCTCCCGCCTGCGAGCGGTGGCCTTTGTGATTGCTCCGCACGTGGAAGGTGCCTCGTTGCTGCGCAGCCGGTTTGAAAACTTGCTGGACGGTGTGATCGCTTCCGGTGTTTTTGCCGACAGCCAGAGCGCCAAGGATTGGATCCAGACCCAGTTGCATGCGCCGGATACGGCTGGCCCGGACGCAGGCAATTAAAATCAGGCGGTGAACACCGTACTGAACATCTCCTCCTACAAATTTGTCCCGCTGCCGGATGCTGCCGCTTTACGCGAGGTCTTGCTGGGCCGCGCCCAAGCCCTGCAGCTCAAAGGCACCATTCTCTTGGCCGAGGAAGGCATCAATATGTTCCTCGCCGGGCCGGCGGACGATGTGCGCAGTTTTGTCACCCAGCTCCAGCACGACCCGCGGTTTGCAGATATCGCGCCCAAGGAAAGCTGGTCAGACACCCAGCCGTTCAAGAAAATGCTGGTCAAGGTCAAGGGTGAAATCATCCGCATGAACCACCCCACCATCAAGCCCGCTGACGGGCGCGCGCCCGCGGTGGCACCTGCCACTGTGAAGCGCTGGCTAGATCAAGGCCATGATGACAACGGTCGCCCGGTGGTCACCCTGGATACGCGCAACGACTTTGAAGTCGATGAAGGCACTTTTGAAGGTGCGATCGACTGGCGTATCACCAAGTTCACCGAGTTTCCGGACGCATTTCGCGCCCATCTGGACGAACTCCAGGACAAAACCGTGGTGAGCTTTTGCACGGGTGGCATCCGCTGCGAAAAAGCGGCCATCCTGATGCGCGAAGAAGGTCTGGAACACGTCTACCAGCTCGAGGGCGGCATTCTCAAGTACTTCGAAGAAACCGACGGCAGCCACTACCGGGGCGGCTGCTTTGTGTTCGACGAACGCCGCGCCTTGGGAGCCGATCTGCAGTCTACCGGCCTGCAGCACAGCAGCGAAGCCTGAGCGGCTAGCGCTGCACCACCGGGTCGCCAGCGGACAGATTGGCGCGCTTGAGCCAGGCAAACACCGAGTCCACTGTCACGGTTTCTATCCGGTCGGAGTAGCGCTTCTCGTCAGGGTGGTCATCAAACGCCACATTGGCTTTGGTCATGCGCGCTCCGAGGCGCACCAAAGGGGTGATCGTCAAAGTCGTAGGCTGGTAAGCGGCGCGCTGGAGCCAAGCCTGCGCCTGAGCCCGGCTGGTCACCGGCTCGGCAGTGCCGGCCGTCATCGCAAAGGCCAGTGTTTCGATCGCCCACTGGTTGCTCTGCTGGTACTTCAAAGACCACGGGTAGCTGACCATGTTGTAGCGCGGCTCGTGCAGCACCAAGGACCGCGGCCCATCTAGCAGCACTTTCAGCATGGCCGATTGCGCCTGCGGGCTGAGCGCCACCCAAGCCGCTTCGTATTGCCAGAGGTCGTCGAGGAAAAACTCCCCGAGGCCCTGCCGGTAAATGGCCGATTCCGCCGTCCCGCACATATTGAGTTTGTGCAGCACCCGCCAGACATACGCGCCATCGGGGGTGTCTTGCCGGTACACAAACCCGAGGTGCGAGTAGCGCACACCGTATTTGCTCAGGTCCTGCCCGGCGCGCGCCATGACCACTACCTTGGCACCGCTGGCATCCAACGCCTGCAGCGTTTTCCAGGCCAAGGTCATGGACTTGTCCACCTTGGCGGGCGTCAGGTCCTGCGGTTCATCACAAGTCCGGCCTGCCTGCGCTGGGCCGGCACACGCCAGGGCGACCACTCCTGCCGCCACCCATCGCTGCAGGTAAATAAGGCGGCTCACTGGCTCACGCGTACGTTGTGCAACAAAGCTTTGCCGATTTCGTTAGGCACAAACGCAATCACCTTGCCCGCCACCGACAACACCACGCCGGTGCTAATCACGCTGACAAAAACAGAGGTGCCCACGGCGTTGGAAGCGCCGGAGGCCGCTTTGCCCGACACCTCTACGCTGGCCCGCGCGCCATCTGACATGCGCTCCAGCAGATAGACCGTGCCTTTGGCAGATGCCTCTACGCCCTTCACCACCAACACCGCGCCTGCGGTGGAAAACGCCACCGGAATGGCGATCACCGCACCCGCGCTCGCACCGACAACCGAGGCCACCGGCATGGCGCTGATGGCACTGAACGCGGAAGCGTCAGTCTGCGAATAAGCATAAAAAGGCGCCATAGCGCCCGCAGAGATTACGCAAGCAGCTATGAATTTGGTAGCAAAAAGACGTGCCATGAAGTCTTGGGTCAGAGTTGCAAAGCAACATCTTAGCAATGCAACTCTCTGTCACCCATCAGGCAACTCATCGTTTAAACCATATTTTCAATTAATTCCTTGACATTGTTATTTTTAAAACTAAATAATGAAGTTCATATTTTTGATATTTATCAGTTACAGCGATTGGTCACACCGCTATGGACCTCTATTCCGTCGAAAACTGGGGGCAAGGCCGCTTGGATGCCGCTACGGCTTTGGTGAGCCAACTCGCAGAAGAGCTTGCCTTCGTAGAACCGGACAAGGACACCGGCGTGTTGGCCATCAATGCGCTGACCATGGATTTCGGCGATATCCCGACGGAGGGTGCACCACCGGGGTTTGACGCCGGCATTCAAGTGCTGCGCCGCTGGATGGACGCCGTGCTGGACAGCACTGTCACCTTTGACCCGGGCACCATTACCCGCTTAGGCGAATGGCATGCCTGGATGAGCGCGCTGCTTCTCGCGGTGGAGCAACAACAAACTGTCCCTGAGCTGCCGGCGGCTTGGCAGCCCAAGCCCAAGCCCAAAAAGAAAACCAAGCCGGCAATGCCTGCCAGTGCCGCACCAACGCCAAAAGTAGCCAACACACCACCTGAAACACAGGCTGCGCTGCACGCCCTCCCGGAGCACTTCACGCTGGACCTGGCGCGCGACGAAGAGATGCTGCGCGAATTTGTCAGGGAGTCCGTCGAGCTGTTGCAAGACCTGGAGCAAGGCGTGCTCACCCTGGAGAGCAATCCGCAGGACAAGGCCACCATCGACTCCATCTTCCGCGCCTTTCACACCTTCAAAGGCGGTGCCGGTCTGGTGCACCTACCGGTGCTGGCGGCATTGGCCCATGAGTTAGAGACCTTGCTGGAGGCCGTTCGGGCAGGCAAGCTCGATATCAACCCGGAGATCATTGAGTGCGTTCTGGCGGGTGCCGATGCCTTGAAGGTATTCACCGCCCAAATCAGCCTGCAACTGGAAGGCCAAGGCGCAGGCAGCGCCATCGCCTCACCGGTTCAGCCCATTGTGGACCGGGCCCGAGCCGCTTTGCTTGGCAAACCTGCCCCAAGCAGCGTGAGCACGCCGCCCTCAGGCACTCCCGACAAAACGCCTTCAACCCGTACCACGCCCGCACCGACCGCGGCAGCCCCCGCGGGCTTTGTGAAGCTGGACACCGAGAAGCTGGACAACCTCGTCAATCTCGTGGGCGAATTGGTCATTGCGCAATCCATGGTGGTGCAAAACCCGGATGTACAAGGTCTCAACAGCCTGCAGCTCTTGCGCTGCCTGCGCCAGCTCAGCCGGGTGACCTCGGAGCTGCAGCGCAACGCCATGTCGCTTCGCATGGTGCCCATCCGCAACCTGTTCCAGAAAATGAGCCGCCTCGTGCGCGACCTGAGCGCCCAACTGGGCAAACAGATCCAGCTGGAGCTGCATGGCGAAGACACCGAGCTGGACCGCAACATCGTGGAGAAGGTAGGGGACCCCCTCATCCACATGATCCGCAATGCGGTGGACCATGGGTTGGAACTGCCCGATGTGCGCACCGCCAACGGCAAAGCGTCCACAGGCACCATCAAGCTCTCCGCCCACCACCAGGGCGGCGGCATTGTGATCCGCATTCAGGACGATGGCAAAGGCCTGGATTCCGAACGCATTCTCGCCAAAGCCATTGAGCGCGGCCTGGTGCGGCCGGACGCGGCGCTGAGCAAAGAAGAGATTTATGCACTGATCTTCCTGCCCGGCTTCTCCACGGCAGAAACGGTGACCGACCTCTCCGGTCGCGGAGTCGGCATGGATGTGGTGCGCGGCAATATTGACAGCCTGCGCGGACGGGTCGACGTGCAATCCAGCCCCGGCAAAGGCAGCACCTTCACCATCACCCTGCCGCTGACTCTGGCCATCATCGACGGCTTTTTGGTGGGCGTGGGCGATGAGCGTTACATCATTCCCACGCTATCGGTGCGTGAGTCCTTCAAACCGAGGCCCGGCATGGTGAACACGGTGCACGAGCGCGAAGAAATGGTGACGGTGCGCGGCCGCCAGACGCCGGTGTTGCGGCTCGGTAATTTCCTAGGCAAAGGCGGACACGCCCAACGGCCGGAAGACGGCATTGTGGTGGTGGTCGAGTCCGGTGGCGTATCGCGCGGCATTCTGGTGGACCACTTGATCGGCAAGCAAGAGGTCGTCATCAAAAGCTTGGGCCCCACCTTTGAAAACCAGAACCTCGTTTCCGGTGGCGCGGTACTGGGCGACGGCTGGGTCGGCCTGATTCTCGATGTCGACACGCTGGTCAAGCTGCCGCTGGACCACCGCAAATCCCATTCACCCATGTCCACAGGTACCCACCCATGAATGCAAGCACCACAGCCCCCCCTGTGACGGCCCAAACCCGCATATCGGGCCGCTATCTGACCTTCTCCCTCGGTGCGGACTCCTATGGCATCCCGGTGATGAATGTGCGCGAGATCATCCGCATCTGCCCCATCACGCCGGTGCCCCGCATGCCGGCCTATGTGAAGGGCGTTATCAACCTGCGGGGCACCGTGATCGCGGTGATCGACCTGCGCGAAAAATTCCAGATGCCGGCCGTCGCCGTGGGAGACCGCAACTGCATTGTGGTGGTGCAGGTGCACCTCAGCAAAGGCGGCCGCACCCTGATGGGCGCCATCGTCGATTCGGTGGAAGAAGTGGTCAACCTCGCGGCGGCCGATATTGAGCCCACCCCCGACTTCGGCGAATCACTGGACACCGACTACATGCTGGGCGTGGCCACCATCCGCGGCGGTGTGAAGACGCTGCTGGATATCGAACGCATTTTTCAGGAAGACGGCAACCTGACGCTTCCCCCTGTTTCCAAATCCGCGCCGGCGACGGCATCTTCCTCAGAGGTATGACACCATGAACACCAACGCCTGGACCATCGCCGCCCGGATCATTGCCGGCTTCGCCACCCTGGTGGCTCTCAGTCTGATCACGGGAATCATCGCCCTGACCCGCTTTGCCGGCATAGGCACCTCGGTGGTGGACTTGGCGGACAACGCCATCCCCAGCTTGGTGATCGTTGCCGATGTGGGCTCCCAAGTGCGGGCTCAAACCATCGAACGCCTGTTGTTACCCCAATCCACAGAAGCAGAGAAAGCGGAGCGCGAGCGCACGATTGCCGAGCTGGACAAGCAGATCGTCGATCAACTCAAAAAGTACGAACCCCTGATCGTGGACCAGGACGACAGGCGCCTGTACGAAGAGCTCAAGCGCTCGTATGAGGCCATCAACAACACGAACGCCCGCATCCTTGCTTTGACACGAGACGGCAAAGCGGATGAGGCCCAGAAGACATTCAAAGACGTACAGATTCCCAATTTCTTGAAAATGGAAAAAGCGGCCGATGCGCACATCGACTTCAACGAGCGCTTGGGCGAAAAAGCCGGCTCTCAAGGCAAAGCCCTGGTCAGCTCCGGCATCTGGATGCTGCAACTCACTTTGGCCATCTCGGTAGCGTTCGCCGTGATCATCGGCTACCTCATCATCCGCAGCACCAACTCGGCCCTGCGCAGCATCACCCAAGCGTTAGAAAGCGGTGCCGTGCAAACCGCCGCGGCCGCCGGCGATGTGTCATCGGCCAGCCAAGGCCTGTCTTCGGGTGCCACCGAACAAGCGGCCGCCATTGAAGAGACCAGCGCCTCTCTGGAAGAAGTCTCCAGCATGATCCGCGCGACCGCCGACAACGCACAAAAGGCCAAGGTCCTGGCATCGCAGGCCCGCGAAGTGGCCGACACCGGCACCCGCACCATGACCGAAATGACTGCAGCCATGGCCGCCATCGACGCGTCCAGTGCCGAGGTCGCCAAGATCGTCAAGAACATTGACGAAATCGCATTCCAAACCAACATCCTCGCGCTGAACGCGGCCGTGGAAGCCGCCCGCGCCGGAGAGGCAGGTGCCGGTTTTGCCGTGGTGGCCGATGAGGTCCGCTCGCTGGCACAGCGCAGTGCCGCGGCCGCCAAAGAAACGGCCGAGAAGATTGATGCCGCCATTGCCAACAGCCGCCGCGGCGCCGAGTGCACCAGCGAGGTGGGCCGCTCACTGCTGTCCATTTCAGAAAAAGTCTCTGCAACCGACGCGCTGGTAGGCGACATCGCTGGCGCTGCACGGGAGCAGGCGCAGGGCATTACCCAGATCAGTGTGGCCATCAACCAGATGGACAGCATTTCGCAAAGCAACTCGTCGACCGCGGAGCAGTGCGCCAGCTCTGCCGAACAGCTCAGCGCACAGGCCGAAACACTCAAAGGCTTGGTGCTCCGCCTGGGCAGCCTGGTCGGCGGCTCCACGGCAGCAAGCGGCACGAGTATGGATAGCGAGTCCGCCCCCCCCATGCGCATGGGGGCCCGCAAACCGGCAGCCCGTGCCCGCCCGCTGCAGATGGCCGGCCGCAGCCGCCCTGCGGTAGTCAGCCCCCCGCCCCTGCGCCGCCCGGCTTCATCGGCCAGCATTCCCATGCCACCGGAGCCTGCGGAGACAAGCGGTGAACCCGATGCCGGAAGTTTCCGCAATTTTTGATGTCGCACGCTGCCGCTGAAATGGCACAAGGAGAACAAGGTGGCAGAGGATTTGTCCAATCAGGCGTACCAGACCTTGGTGGGGCTGGTCTACCGGCATAGCCACATACGGGTGGGCCCCGACAAAGGGCTGATGCTGTCGAACCGGCTACGCAAGCGGATCGACAGCATGGGTTTGCGCAGCATCGATGAGTATGCGGATTACCTGCATGAAACCCAGGACCCGGACGAGATCGAAGAGCTGGTGGACTTGATCTCCACCAACCACACCCATTTCTTCCGGGAAGAGACGCACTTCTGGTTCGCGGTTCGCACGGCGATCCCCGCCTTTCTGCCAGATTTGCAGACAAGCGGTAGCCCCTTGCGTCTGTGGTCTGCGGCCTGCTCCTCCGGCGAGGAGCCCTACACCTTGGCGCTGGTGGTGGCAGACCTGATGCAGCAGCGTCCAGACCTGTCCTGGGGCATCACCGCGTCTGACATATCCAACCGTATGCTGGCCTTTGCCGAACGCGGCATTTACCGCATGGAGAGCGTCGAACCTGTACCGCGTGAACTGCTGGAGCGCTACTTTCAGCGCGGGTATGACGCATGGGAGGGCACTTGCCGTGTCAAAGCGGAGCTGCGCAACAAAGTGCACTTTCAGCGCATCAATTTGTTCCAGCCCCGCTACCCGGTGACAGAGCGACAGCACATCATCTTCTGCCGCAATGTGCTGATGTACTTTGACAACCAGTCGCGTGCGATGGCCGTCGAGCGGCTGGTGGACATGTTGGTGCCAGGAGGCTATCTGGTCATCGGTAATTCAGAGAGCCTGTTCGGCATCCGGCACAAGCTGCGTTCGGTGCAACACGGCGTGTACCAGTTGGCATGAACAAGCGCGCACCATGACAGACACCAACGCCCTGCTCAGACGCCCCATTGGCAGTGGATCGCGCAAAGTCCGCGTGCTGGTGGTGGACGACTCTGCGATGGCGCGCAAGTCCATCATCGACGCGCTGTCCAAAGACCTGTCCATCGAAGTGGTGGGCTCCGCGCCCGACCCCTATGTGGCGCGGGACATGATTCTGGCGCTGGACCCCGATGTGGTGACACTGGACCTGGAAATGCCGCGCATGGACGGGCTCACGTTTTTGAAGATCCTGCAGGAACACCACCCGGTTCCGGTCATCGTGATCAGTTCGCTGACCCAGACCGGCTCGGCCCGGGCTCTGGAAGCGCTGGCTGCGGGTGCTATTGATGTAGTCGGCAAGCCCGATGGCAGCCAGTCCATCGGGGAGATGGCGCGACACCTCGCCCACCTGGTACGGGCGGCGGCCAAGTCCCACCGCAGCACCCTGCCAGCGGCCACCGCTCTGCAAGCCCCACACGCCCAGCGGCCGGCGCGGGGCTACTCTGCCCGCAAGCTGATCGTGCTAGGCGCCAGCACCGGCGGCGTCGAGGCCCTGAAATACCTGCTGCCCCATTTGCCGGAGGGACTACCGCCCATTGTGGTGGTGCAGCACATCCCGCCCAATTTTTCCCGGACCATGGCGCAACACCTCGATGAGCTGTGCGCCTTCCCGGTCAGGGAGGCAGAAGACGGTGAAGAGCTCACCGGCAACACCTGCCTCATCGCGCCCGGCAACCAGCACCTGGCGCTGGTCGCATCTGCCCGTGGTTACCGGGTGCGGCTGACGCAGTCGCCCCCCGTGCACCACTGCCGCCCGGCGGTGGACATTCTGTTTCGCTCGGCGGCCGAGTTGGCCGGGCGCGATGCGGTGGCGGCCCTGCTGACCGGCATGGGGGTAGACGGCGCACGCGGCTTGCTCGCCTTGCGCTCAGCAGGCGCCCGCACGCTGGCGCAAGACGAACACAGCAGCGTGGTCTTCGGCATGCCCCAAGCCGCCATCCACATGGGCGCGGCCGAACAGGTGCTGCCACTCAGCCACATGCCACACGCCATCGTGCAGGCCCTGGCCTCTTAACCAGACACAAGGAACCGCATGAACACCATTGCACCCGGCCCCATCGTCTCGGAAGCCGTGACCAAGGTTCTGAGCACCCAATTCGGCATGCAAGCGGAGGCTTCTCATGAAAAAGCACCGCAACTGCAGGGCTACGCCTCGCACCTGTCAGGCACGGTCAGCATCACCGGCAGCCGGGTGCGGGGTGACCTGTCCCTGTCCATGCCTGACCCGCTGGCCGACAAACTGGTGGCCCGCATGCTGGGCGGCGCTGAAGACGACGAAGCAACACTAGCCGACAAAGTGGACGTAGCCGGCGAGATCTGCAACATGCTGGCCGGTCAGATCGGCGCGGCCCTCTCCCGCAGCGGCTATGCGAACGACCTGAGCATTCCGACGGTATCCCACAACTCCGATACCTGGACGGAGCCACTGGCGGACCACGCGGACTACCACGCGGTGTGGCAATGCGCCGGGCTGCCCTTGGTGCTGAACCTGGCGCTGCGCCTGGAGCCGCTATGACCCTGCGCATTCTGAGTGTGGACGACAGCAGCATGGTGCGCAAAGCCGTCCGCCGCGCATTCGCCGGCTTTGCCTGCGAGGTGAACGAAGCGGAGAACGGGCAACTGGCGCTCGATGCAGCCCGGCTACACCCGCCGGACCTGATCGTGCTGGACTACAACATGCCGGTGATGGACGGGCTGGAAATGCTGCGCGCACTGCGGGCGGACGAAGCACTCAAACGCACCAAAGTCCTCATGCTCACGGCCAACGCCGACCCCGAGACAGTGGCCGCGGTAGCGCGCCTCGGCGTGCGCGACTACATCACCAAACCCTTTGAAACCGAAGCGCTTCTCACCAAAGCGGCGCGCCTCATTGCTCTGGTGCCCCGCCCTGCGGACAGTTCAGACACACCCACCTCTTGAAGCACCCAGAAAGGACCTCCCCATGAACCCCAACATCCTGATCGTGGACGACAGCGGCATGGTCCGCCGCGCGGTGGCCAAAGCCCTGTCCGGCCACGAATGCAATCTCTACGAAGCCGAGAACGGCATGGTCGCCATGCAAATGATGGACAAGCACAACCCGGTGCTGGTGATCCTGGACTACAACATGCCGGGCATGAATGGCATGGATGTGCTCCAGGCCATGAAAGAAGAAGGGCTGCTGAAGACGACCAAAGTCATGATGCTGACCGCCAACAGCAGCACGGATACGGTCGTATCCATTGCCCGGATGGGCGTGCGCGACTATCTGACCAAACCGTTTGAGCCCGAGCAGATCGTGCAGCGGGTCACCAAACTGATTCCGCTCGAAGTCTCCCTGACGGCCGGACTGGACGATGAAGAAGAAGATTCCAACCCCGCACCTGCACCATAAAAAAAGCCCGCCGTAGCGGGCTTTTTGCTTCACCGGCAAGCCGGTGTCGGGGCGCTTAGGCCTTCAGCTTGGCAGCAATGGATGCCACGCGTGCGCCGTAGGCTTTGGCGGTGTCCAGATCACCTTGGGGGATGTCTTCCGCTGGGCTGGTCGGGCCAACTTGGGCCATTACGCCGGAGTTGGAACCGATGCGGTTGATGGTGCCATCGTTCATGGCAGGCTGGCCGACCCAGATCATGCCATGCTGCTGAGACAGGGTGATGAAGTACTGGATGGTGGACAGCTTGTCGCCGCTAGGGCTTGCAGAAATCGTGAAGCCGCCTGCGACCTTGTCTTTCCAGGCGGTGGTGAACCAACGCTTGCTGGAAGCATCAGCAAACTTCTTGAACTGCCAAGAAGCCATGCCCATGTACGTGGGGGAGCCGAAGATCACCGCATCAGCGGCATCCAAAGTGGCCCACTGGGCATCGGTGATGTCGCCATTGGCGTCGATGGTGATCAGCTCGGCGCTCGCGCCTTCAGCCACGAATTGCGCTACGCGCTGGGTGTGACCGTAACCGGAATGGAATACAACTGCTACTTTTGCCATTTTGTGAACTCCTAAGTAAAAAGACTCAAAGAAAGGCATCCGCACCTTGCGGACACCCGAAAAAAATCAGGCTTCCAAATCAAAAACCAGCACTTCTGCATCCTGCGCCGCATCCAGCACCAAGCTGCTTTCAGCGCTGAGCAAGGCGGCATCACCCGTCTGCAAAGGCGTGCCGTTTACTGATACCGAACCGCGCAGCACCTGCACATAGCCTTTGCGGGCGGGGTCCAGCGCCAGGCTTGCAGTCTCTGCGCCATCCAGCAAACCGCTGTACAACTTGGCGTCCGCATGGATCAGCACGCTGCCCTCCGCACCGTCGGGTGAGGCCACCAGCTTCAGCACGCCCTGCTTGTCAGCGGTGACGAAGGTCTTTTGCTCGTAGCTCGGGGGAATGCCGGTCACATTGGGCTCGATCCAGATCTGGAAGAAATGGGTGGTGTCATTCGGCGCATGGTTGAACTCGCTGTGCGTCACGCCAGTGCCGGCACTCATGCGCTGCACATCGCCGGGGGGAATGCCCTTGATGTTGCCCATGCTGTCTTTGTGCGCCAGGTTGCCCGACATGACATAGCTGATGATCTCCATGTCGCGGTGGCCGTGGGTGCCAAAGCCGGTGCCGGGCGCGATGCGGTCTTCATTGATCACCCGCAGATTGCCCCAGCCCATGTGCGCGGGGTCGTAGTACCCGGCGAACGAAAAGCTGTGGAAAGACTTGAGCCAGCCGTGGTCGGCGTAGCCTCTGTCCTGCGATTTGCGTACGGTCAACATGTGAAGTGCCTCTGGTTTCGTATGGCTTGAACTTTAGGCCTCGCCAGCGCCTTTTCCATCCATACCGTTTGATGGCATCATTCAAAAAAACTCAACTTAAGGGCATCGACCATGCAAACGGCACGCGACTTCCTCACCCCTGATGCGCTCTCCATGTTGCAGACCATTGCCGAAGCCGGCAGCTTCGCCGCCGCCGCGCGGGACATGGGCATGGTGCCCAGCGCCTTGACCTACCGGGTGCGCCAAATCGAAGATGCGTTGGACGTGCTCCTGTACGACCGCAGCTCCCGCCAAGCCAAGCTCACTGCCGCCGGGGCTGAGTTGCTGCGCGAAGGCGCTCGCCTGCTGGAAGAAATTGACGCGGTGGCCAACCGGGTCAAACGGGTCGCCACCGGCTGGGAGCCGCAACTCACGATCGCGATCGACACCGTGATCTCCAAGCCGATCATGATGGAGATGTGTGACAACTTTTTCAGCCAGTCCCCGCCCACCCGTATCCGCCTGCGGGAAGAGACCCTCTCGGGCACGCTGGAAGCGCTCACCACCGGTCAGGCCGATCTGGCCATTGGCGTCGGGGCGGACTCGGCGCGCACCGCCGGTGTGCACAGCAAACCGCTGGGCAACTTGCATTTTGTGTATGCCGTCGCCCCGCACCACCCGCTCGCGCAAGCCCCGGAGCCGCTGAGTGACGAGCTGATTCAAAAACACCGGGCGGTTGCAGTGGCCGACTCGGTGCAACGCGGGGCGGGCCAAACCTTCGGCCTGCTCAGCGGGCAAGATGTGTTCACCGTACCCACCATGCACGCCAAACTCGACGCGCAGTTGCGCGGTCTGGGCGGCGGCAACCTGCCCCGCTGCATGGCCGACAGCTACATCACCACCGGACGGCTGGTCGTCAAAAAGACCGAGCGCCCGCAGCGCACCGTACCCTTGCACTACGCATGGCGCCTGGCCAAAACCGTGAACCAGGGCCGCGCCCTGCAATGGTGGCTCAGCCAACTGGAAAGCGAGACCACCCGCAACGCGCTGATCGAGGAACACAGAACCGCGTAAACCGTTTTTGCGCTGGCCCAACGTGTATAAAGAGGCCATTACAACCACTGGAGACTGCGGCCATGACAACATCCCGACACATCGCCATCGTTGGCGGAGGCATGGCAGCCATTGCCTGTGCCCGCACCCTGGTGCAAGCTGGCCACAAGGTCACCGTTTTCGAAAAAAGCCGCGGGCCCGGTGGCCGCATGTCCACCCGCGAAAGCGCCTTCGGCACTTTTGACCATGGGGCCCAGTACTTCACGGTGCGCGACCCCCGTTTCACCCAAGCCCTGCAAACCACGCCAGGCCTGTGCCGCCCCTGGAGTGCGAACGCGGTACGCGTGCTCGACTCCCATGGCCGCGTGGCCGCCGCCGCCCTGCCCGGGCGGGATGCGCACTGGGTACCCGCCCCCGGCATGAACGCGCTGGTGCGCGCTTGGGCACAGCCCCTGGCGGATGCCGGGCAGTTGCTGGTCAACACCCGTGTAACCGCGCTCGAACAAGACGCGTTGCACAAAAAGAAATGGCAGCTGCGCACCTCGGGTGACGCGGGCAGCAGCCACGTCTATGGCGGCTTTGACGAGATCGTGCTCGCCATCCCCCACCCCCAAGCCCAGGAACTGCTGGCCACCACCCCCAAGGGTGCAGCGCTGGCCAAGAAAACCTCCAAAGTCTCTGTCGCCCCCTGCTGGACCCTGATGCTGGCCTACCCCCAAGCGGTGCAGCCCGGCCTCACCACCTTGGGCCCGCAGTGGAACGCCGCCCGCAGCACCCACCACCGTGTGGCTTGGTTGTCGCGCGAATCGAGCAAGCCCGGCCGCGGCAAGGTCGAGCGCTGGACAGTGCAAGCCAGTGCAGCTTGGTCGCAAGAGCATTTGAACGACACGCCTGACCGCATCCAGGCCAAGCTGATCAAAGCCTTTGCCGAGATCACCGGCATTCGCGCAGAACCCGCCCACGCCCAAGTCCACCGCTGGCTGTATGCCAAAACCGAAGCCCCATTGGGCGAACACTTTTTGTGGGACAGCAAAGCCGGCATCGGCCTGTGCGGCGACTGGTGCATAGGCCACCGGGTGGAAGACGCGTTTGTCTCTGGCCTGGAACTCGCGCTGAAAGTTGCCTAACTCGAGCCGATTGAGCGCCGCCGGGCCGCCCCAAGGCGCGAAGGCCCCCTTGGGGGGCAGCGCAGTACACGAAGTGACAAGCGTGGGGGCTATGTACAGAGGTCGCTTTGCCCCCTCCCCCACGGGCCCGCTGCATGCGGGCTCTTTGCTTGCTGCGCTGGCCAGCTGGCTGGATGCCCGTGCCCATGGCGGGCAGTGGTTGGTGCGCATTGAAGACGTCGACACCCCGCGCTGCATAGCAGGCGGTGGTGAATTCATCCTGCATCAACTCGCCAGCGTAGGCCTGGTGCCCGACGAGCCTCCGGTCTGGCAAAGCCAGCGAAATAATCTCTACCGGCAGGCGCTCGACACACTGATCGCGGCTGGAGATGCCTACCCCTGCGCCTGCTCACGCAAAGACATTGCCCAAGCACTGGCGCAAATGGGTGCAGGCAAGGCGCGTAACGGCGAGCTGATCTACCCCGGCACTTGCCGCCACGGTTTGCAGGGGCGCGAGGGCCGTGCGTGGCGCCTGCGCACTGAAGCTCATAGTTTCAAGCCAAAAAGCCCTCTAGCGCACATATCACCTGCGCCACCAGCTCCTGATTTCATAGCAAATGTGAATGATGAGGGTCTATGGACCTGGCATGACCGGCGCCTCGGTGTGCAGCAGCAAGACCTTACCCGCGAGGTGGGCGACTTCGTGCTGTTGCGGGCAGACGGCTTGTGGGCCTACCAGCTGGCGGTGGTGGTGGACGATGCCGACCAGGGCATCACCCACATCGTGCGCGGCGAAGACCTGGCGGACAACACCGTGCGACAGATCGCACTGCAAGTGGCCTTGGGGCTGCCTGCGGTGCGCTACCTGCACACCCCTTTGATACTCGGCCCTAACGGGGAAAAACTCAGCAAACAAAACGGAGCTGCAGCCCTCGACCTGAGCAACCCGGATACAACACTCGCCAGTGCCGCCGCTGCGCTGGGCTTGTCTGCGGCAGCGGGTGACCGAGCCAGTGCGCTCAGCGCTTGGACCGCTGAGTGGCGCAGCCGTTACGGCAGGTGACACCGGTCTGCAGCAACCCGGGCTGCACAGGCCGTCAGCTCAGGCGCGGTACCTCGTGCCCGCCTTCTACCGTGAACTGCGACATCTGGCGCACCAGCTCCGCCGCCTGGACCTTGAGGCTGCTGGCAGCGGCGGCAATTTCCTCCACCAGCGCGGCGTTTTGTTGGGTTACTTGGTCCATCTGACTGACGACCTCACCGATTTGCGAGATCCCGCTGGACTGCTCGCGGCTGGCCGCGCTGATTTCTGTCAGCAAGGTGCTGACCTGCTGGGTCGAACGCAGCATATCGTCCATCGTGGCACCGGCCTGGTCGGCCAGTGTGGAGCCGTGGGCCACGCGGTCTACGCTGGCATCGATCAGGGCCTTGATTTCTTTGGCGGCTACCGCACTGCGGCCTGCCAGCGAACGCACCTCCGAGGCCACCACCGCAAAGCCGCGGCCTTGCTCGCCGGCCCGGGCCGCTTCGACGGCGGCATTCAAGGCCAGGATATTGGTTTGAAACGCGATGGCTTCAATCACGCTCACAATGCCTGCGATTTCGCGGGACGAGTCGTTGATGCCTTTCATGGTCGCCACCACCTGCCCTACGGCGGCACCGCCGCGTTCGGCGACCTCGGCGGCTTGCTGGGCGAGCCGCTCAGCCTGCTGGGCCGCTTGGGCATTTTGATTCACCACGGACGTCAGCTCTTCCATGGAAGCGGCGGTCTCCTCCAGAGCACTGGCCTGGCTCTCGGTCCGGGCGGACAAGTCGTGGTTGCCTTGCGCAATTTCGGCGCTGGCGTTGGACACGTTGTCTGCCACCAAACGCACCGACGATACGGTGCTGTTGAGGCCTTCGCGCATGGTTTGCAGCGCCTCTTGCAGCGCTCCCAAGCTGTCTGTGCGCCCCGGGTCCAAGGCCACATGGGTGGCCAAATCGCCCGCAGCAATCAACTTGGCCGCCTCGGTGCTGCCACGCACCGGTTTTTGGATACTGGCTAGCACCAGCCGGTACACCACGAACACCACCGCTGCAGCCACCAAGGCGGTCGCCACCATGGCAGTCACGCTGAAGGCGTGCATGGCGTCAAACGCTTGCATGGAGCTGGCGGCAAACGCATTGGCGTCCACCACCGTGGCGTCCACACCGGCCCGGTGCTGCTGGTACAAAGCATGGACCGCGGGCAAATTAGTGCGCGCCACATCGGACTTGCCTGCAACGAAAGGCTCGACCACTTGGCTGCGGGCCGCTGCCAAGAAAACCTGCGCTGCTCTGTGCTGCTCACCCAAGAGTTTGGCCTCCAGGCCGAAGGGCGGGTTCTTTTTCCAGAACTCCACCCGCTGATCGTATTCGGCGGCCAGCTCTTCGAAGCGCTTTTTACCGTCTGCTGCAGACATGCTCCCGTCCAGCATGAGCGATAAAACTAGCCGGGTCTCGATCAAATACATCGGGGGCGGCAAAATATCGGCCACCACATCTTTCCCTGCATAGACCTTCTGCGCAGAGGCGTCCAACTGCTGAATGAAGTGGTAGCCCTGGGCGGCAACTGCCATCGCGGCGACAACGCCAATAGCCCCCAAAAGCGACATTACCCAGCGCAAAGACTTGAACATCTCGTTTCCCTCTTGAGTACCACGCCGCGCGGACAGCCCGCGACGGTGCGGAGACGGTGACTTTCGTCAGACTATGTGTTTAATTATACGTATATTTATCAAATTTGTTTAAAAAGATTTTTAAGCGGTATTTGATATTTCTCAAATTACCGATGTCGCGCCTGACTGCCTACAATGCAGGCCCTGCTTACGTGCTCTTGCCGCCATGACGAACCCTCAATCTCCCCAGCCCGAATCGGATGAAACCCTTCCCCACACGGAGGACGCTGCCAAGCCCTTCATGCGTACCATCAAGAGCTTTGTGAAGCGCGCAGGCCGCATGGGCAGTGGACAAGAGCGCGCCATGGCGGAGCTGGGCCCACAGTTTCTAGTTCCTTACCAGCCTTCTGCTCTCAACTTCGGAGCAACCTTTGAAGGTGCAGCGGGGGCTGGAGCCCCTTCAGACGCCCAACGCCCGGTCGTTCTGGAAATCGGTTTCGGCATGGGCGAAGCCACCGCTCAAATTGCACTCACCCTGCCCGGTACCAATTTCTTGTGCTGCGAGGTGCACGAACCCGGGGTCGGCGCTTTGCTCAAGCGCATCGGTGAAAACAACATCCCCAACATCCGGATTTGCAACCACGATGCGGTGGAGGTGATTGACCATATGCTGCCGCTGGCCTGCCTGGACGGCGTGCACATTTTCTTCCCCGACCCTTGGCACAAAACCAAGCACAACAAGCGCCGCTTGATCCAAAGCCCACTGATCGCCAAGCTGGCGGCCCGCCTCAAGCCCGGCGGTTACCTGCACGCGGCCACCGACTGGGAGCCCTATGCCCAGCAGATTCTGGAAGTGTTGAGCGCTGAGCCCAAGCTCAAAAACCGCGCCCTGCCCACGCACCCCGAATTGGCGGGCTACTCGCCTAAGCCGCACTACCGCCCCCTCACCAAGTTTGAGAACCGCGGCATCAAGCTCGGCCACGGCGTGTGGGACGTCGTGTTCGAGCGCATCTAAGCAAGGTCTGCCCCATGGCCCGCGCACGGCCTTTGGCTCCCGCGGCCCGGCACGGCGTACGGCCGAGTAGTGTGGTGGTGGCTGGCGGCCCCTGGCCCGGCCTGCTGGCTTTTTTGACCCACCGCTTTCCTGCGTTGCCGGAAGCGGTGTGGCGTCAGCGCCTGGATGCGGGCGATATCACCGATGGAGACGGCATAACCGCCTCTGCCAGCGATACCGCCACCCCGGGCCGCCGCCTGTACTACTACCGCGAGGTGCCGGACGAGCCCGTCATCCCGTTTCAGGAAGAGGTGATCTGGCAGGACGCGCATTTGCTGGTGGTCGACAAGCCGCACTTTCTGCCGGTGGTCCCCAGCGGCAAACATGTGCGTGAAACAGTGTTGGCCCGTTTGCAGCAACGTCTAGACCTGCCCGAGCTTTCCCCCATCCACCGGATCGACAAAGACACGGCCGGGCTGGTGATGTTTTCGGTCCAGGCGGCCAGTCGTAATGCCTACCAGGCCTTGTTCCGCGACCGGTTGGTGCACAAGACTTACGAATGCGTCGCCCCCTGGAACCCCGACCTGCCCTGGCCGCTGCACCGCGAAAGCCGCATCGGTGACGCCCTTCATTTCATGCAGCAAGCCGAGGTGCCGGGCGAGGTCAACGCCATCACCGACATTGCGCCGCTGGAAGTGGCAGGCCCCTGGGCCCGCTACCGCTTGCAGCCGCTGACCGGACAGCGCCACCAACTGCGGGTGCATATGCACGCCTTGGGCTTGCCGCTCTTGTTTGATGGCATCTACCCCGTCCTCACGCCCGAGGGCGCCAACGATTTCCGACGCCCCTTGCAGTTACTGGCCCGCACCTTGGAGTTCACAGATCCGCTGAGCGGCGCAAAGCGCACATTTGACAGCCGGCGCACCCTGATGCCTTTGGCAGAAGCGCCTCCAGCGCATTAAGGTTTAACGTGTCTCGCTGGGGGGCTCTATAGCCGGCAGCTCCGGCTTGTTGCCTTGGCGCAGGGCATCGACCTGCTTCTGGGCTTGGGAGGCTTTTTGGGCGGCATAGGCCTGCAAGTTGGCCAGCGTGGCGGCTGAGGGCGCTGCACTCTCGGGGGAGGCGCGCATCAAATCCTCAAAGCTCTGGCGATAGGGTTGCACCACTTCCGCATCCATCCGTCCGGCGATGGACTCAAACGACGCGCTGTTTTTCTGCACATCATTCAATATCGAATTCCAATGCTCATGGATGCGTTCATCGTCAGAAATGAAACGTTGAATGCTCTGGCGCGCTTTGACCTCTTCACCAAAGCGGTAGGCAGGCTCTGGCAACACCAGGCCCAACAAGACGACCGCAGCCACGAGCAGCGTGGCCGACAGCCCCGGCCGCAATCCGGCTGCGGAGCTACTCGCCGTCCAGGGTCGCAGCAAGAGCCCTGCCCACAACATGCCCGCCAGCAGGCCGCCGCCATGCGCCGCGTTGTCGATGCCCGGCATGAACCAACCCAAGCCCAGCATCAGCACCGAGAAGCCCAGCGCCCCGCCGAATAGCCAGCGGAATTCCCCGGCCTCCACTTGTTTGCGCTCCACCCACAAAAAAACCAGCAAGGCGCCATACAGGCCAAACACGGCGCCTGAAGCACCGCCAGACACCGCCCGGTTGCCCTGCACCACCAAAGACACCAGATTCCCGCAGACCCCGGCCCCGAGATAGAGCAAGGCGAATCGCCAGCGCCCGAGCAAACCCTCCAACAAGCGGCCGATATCCCACAAGGCCCACATGTTGAGCAACAGATGCCAAATGCCAAAGTGAATAAACATGGCGCTGCCCAAACGCCACCACTGGCCGTCTTGGGTGGCCGGGGCGAAGTTGGCCCCCCAATCAAGTTGCACGCCCCGCCCTGCATGCCACCAACCGCCACCGGCGGCGGCCAGTGCCACAAACACCAAGACGTTCAGCGCAATGAGAGCCACCGTCACCGGAACTTCGCGTGCGGGAGCACGCATCAGGTCGGTCAGTGCAGGGGAGGATGAACTATGCATACAGCCCTATTGAACACGATAGTTTGGCGCGTTCTGAAAAAACCATGGAATCTAGCTCTAACGGACTATTGCGTGAACACCCCCTTCCCTGAAAACTGGAGTTCCACAAACATTTGGGGAGCTTTCATGTCTAAATTTTTTGCAAAAGCAGCTTTCTGTGCCATGGCACTCGTGGCCGCCACCACTTCTCAAGCTGCTATCAGCGTATTGGATACCGCAACCTACGGCGGTAAGACCTACAGCCTTTTGTCGTCTGACAATTGGACTGCCAGCGAAGCCTTTGCTGTCGCCAACGGCGGACATTTGGTTGCGGTGAATAACGCTGCTGAAAACAACTTCTTGATTTCCACTTGGGGCAGTACAAAAACCCTGTGGATCGGCCTCCAACGCACTGCACCTGGCGCAGCGACTTTCGCTTGGTCTAACGGCGATGCCTTGACCTACACCAACTGGGCTGGCGGCGAACCCAATAACGTGGGTGGTAACGAAGACTATGTCCACACCTACAGCCATGGTCAGTGGAACGACCTAGCCAACGTTTCTAGCTATGCCGGCCCCCAGTACGGTGTTATGGAAGTCACAGCCGTTCCAGAACCAGAAACCTATGCCATGTTGTTGGCTGGTTTGGGGATGCTGGGCATGATTGCTCGGCGCCGCAAGAGCAAATAAGACCAAGACGAAAAGCGTAAAACACACCCACAAGGACAGACGCTAGATCAAAGCGTCCTCAAGTTCTGACAAAAAGGAGCGCGTGCTATGCATGTGCTCCTTTTTTTATCGACCAAACGGTGCGGCCAAAGGTTCCCCGACAAACACACCTTGGGCGGGCCACGCCACGCTGCGCCAATAGGCCTCTAGCGCGGTCGCGCCTTGCACGTAGTGCAGCAAGAGCACTTGGGGGTGCGGGAACTTCTGCCAATGGTTGCAGGGTTCACTCACACTGCCGTAGCTCGCGGTGGCGCCGGCCTCCAGCCATTCGAGCGCGGTCATTTGGCCGCCAGTGTTGAGCAATTGCCCGCCATACGACGTCAGATGGTCCGCCAGCGCACCGGGCACCCAGTCGATGGCCGCCGGGTTGTCAACCCGGACTGCGCCGGTCTGGAGCAGCACCACGCGCTCGGGGCTTTCTGCTGTGCTGTCTTGCACCCGGAGCTGCGCGCCCAGGGGCACCAGCGGATCGGGCTGGCCCATCGCCGGCACAGGCGGGTACCAAGCGGCACGCACATTGCGCGCCACATCCGTGGTGCGCAGCAGCACCACGCTGGCGGGCGCCACCCCCCGTTTGCCCAACTGGCGGTCGGCGGCCACTCCACGATCAATCAGCGCGGTGGCCTGAGCCACAGTGCGCCCGGCCAGCAACATGCTGGGGCGCACCCCGAGGTCCGTAAAGGGCCGGACCGTGGGGTGGTTGAACAGCACCGAGGGGCGGCTCGTGGCACATGTCTGGCTGCACAACTCAGGCTGGTACCCCACAGTCAAGGCAGCCGTGATCGCGTTGCATTCCACCGCATAGGGTTGGGCCCATGCCAAGGCCAAGGCTTGCACCTGAGGCCCCATGGCGGCTTTGACCTGGGCGTTGAACTGCTCAAACTCTGCGGCAGTCAGGGTCGGACGAACCGGCAGCGCCACGCGCACCACTTGCTCGGGCGGGATGCCGCGCTGCCGGGCGTAATACTCGCCCACCGCGACCGAATTCGGGTCGTTGCTGTTGATCACCAGCCCCACATCGGCCGCCACCAAATGTCCCTGAATCCGTGGCACGTTGACCCAGGCCGGTTTGGCAGGTGCCATCACCGCGGAACCGGGCTGCGCTGCAGCGTATCCCGCCCATAAACAAACAAACGCAGCCAGCGCAGCACCGCTGCGCCTGAGCCAGTTGCCAGGGAACCGCAAATGGCTAAACCAGCTCGGCATCCAGCCAGCCTCGCAGGCTGTTGATAAAGGCCAGGCCCTCAGCCTCTACGAGCTGGGTGGTGTGCACCACTTGCTCCACCAAGCGGCCCTCGGCCAGCCAGACTTGCCGGCCGATGCCGGGCAGCAATCCGCAGACCAGCGGCGGGGTGACCCAACGGCCGCCCAGCTTGATGGCGATGTTGCCCCGGGTGCACTCGGTCACCTCGCCAGCGCTGTTGAACAGCACCGTGTCAAACACCGCCGGGTCTACAGGGGTAAAGGCATCGTAGTGCGCGCGGCGCGTCGTTTTGAAACGCACAAACTCGCCCTGTGCGTCGGCCATGGGCCGGTCTGCCAGTTGCAGCCGGACCGGCTGTGGGGAATCAGGCAGCGCAAACGCCTCGGCAGTGCACTGCCCACCGGGCTGCAGCAGCAGGCGCACCCGCCACGCACCGGCCGGGCGGGCTTGCGCCAGAGGGGCCAGGGCCTTCTGGGCCAAGGCCTCGCTCCACGAATAGCCGAAATGCGCGGCCGCCTGCGCCATGCGCTGCAAGTGCAAAGGCAAGTGCTGGAAAACGCCATCCCGCAGGGCCAAGGTCTCCAACACTTCGAAGGGCTGGCTGGCGCGCTCCAAAAACATGCGCTTGCTGCGCCACTCTTGCCACTCGCCCTCGGCTTGCGCATCGAAGGTAATACCGCTGCCGATGCCACAGCGTGCAGTCCCGCCACGCAGCGTAACGGTGCGGATAGGCACGTTGAAGGTAGCATGTCCGCCCGGCCGCACCACCCCCACGGCCCCGCAATAGACGCCGCGGGCATCCGGCTCCAGCGCCTTGATCTGGCGCATGGCCTGCACTTTGGGTGCACCGGTGACCGAGCCGCAGGGAAACAAGGCCTCAAACACATCCCACAGGCGCGTGCCCGCCCGGGTGGTGGCCATAACGTCTGAAGTCATCTGCCACACGGTGGGCAGTGCCTCCAGATGAAACAGCCGCGGCACTTTGACGCTGAATGGCTCTGCCACGCGAGAGAGGTCGTTGCGGATCAAATCCACAATCATCACGTTTTCAGCCTGCTCTTTGGGGGTGCTGCGCAAGCGCTCGGCATTGGCTGCGTCTTCTTGCGGGTTGGCACCTCGGGCGGCGGTGCCCTTCATCGGGCGGCCCAGGATTCGGGTGCCGTCCCAGTCAAAAAACAGCTCTGGCGAGACCGAGAGCACCTGCTCTTCACCGGTGTCAATGAACGCGCCATAGCCCCGCGGTTGCGAGCGGCGCAGGGCCGCAAAATACGCCAAGGCACTGCCCTCTAAGGACGCAAAAGGCGCCTCGAGCTGAGCCGTGTAGTTCAGCTGATAAAAGTCCCCGGCGGCAATGGCTGCGTGGATGCGCGCCATGTTGGCATCAAAGGCCTTACGGCTGATACGCGGAGTCCACTTCACATGCGGCTCGGGCGCGCTGGGCAGCGCCACATCAGCGTCAGCCAAGGGCTGCGCATGGACACCAAACCACACCAAAGGCCCCTCGGCTGCGTGCACCTGCAGCGCCGCATCAAAAGCCGGCGCCGCCTCATAACGCATATAGCCCACACACCACAGCCCCTCACGGCTCAGCGCATCCACTTGTTCCAGCACCGGCCGCACATCATCCAGGGTGTGGGCCACCAGCACCTGCTGCGGCTCGCCAAAAGCCAATTTGGTGGCAGGCTGGCCACTGTGATGCGGATCACCGAACTCCAACAGTGCGCGGGGTATGGTCATGGGCAATGCTGCGAAACGAGGGGTTTGAGGTACCTGTTACGCCGCCAACTCTTTGGCGCTGATCTGGTACTTGAAGTCGTCCGGCGCGTAGGAGTCGAGGCGGCCAGCGGCTGTCTCGGCGGTGGGGTACATCAAGAAGCCCAGCTTAGAGCCGCTGGACTGGGGCAATGCCACGTCGTGGGCCATGTTGTAGGCCATCCAGTTGCCTTCCCAGCCGCCAAACAAGCCCTTGTTAACGGGCGCGACCAGCGGGTTGCTGGCGGACTTGATCCACTCCGGGGTCTCCTGGCGCATGACCTTGGCCACGTCGGCGGGGTCCATGCCCACCCAGCCGTAGCCTTTGAGGTAGACCTCGGCACGGCAGTGCTGCGCACCCTTGAGGCTGGCAGAGTTGCCACCCAACTCGCGGTAGCCGAACGCACTGGGCGCCACCCGCAGGCCATACACATCACGCGCGGGCACGCCGGCCGCGCGGCACAGGCCCACAAACAAGGCGTTCAAATCGGCACACTTGCCGCCCAGGTTGTTGGTCTCCAACATCGTTTTGATATCGCCTTCACCGCAGCCGCGCACCTTGGGTTCGCGGTAGGTGTTGGTCACGATCCAGTCGTAAATCTTTTGCACCTTTTCCACATCGGTCTTGGCGCCGCGGGTGGCTTCTTGTGCGGTGGTGCGCACGATGCCATCCAGGGGCAGCAAGGCGGTAGGCTGGGTCCAGTATTTCAGGGTGGCGGCATCTTCCGCCACGGCGGTTTTCTGGCTCCAGTCTTGCGCGCGGCTGCGGGTGCGGATGCGGCTGGTCAGCTCCACAAAGGGCTTGGCCTGGTCGGCCGCAAAGTCCACAAACAGCATGCGGGCGCCGGTGGCGTTGTCGTCTTCCATGCGGGCGCTGCCGTTGCTGGAGTAGCTGCTTTCCAAGGACTGCTGCCACTCGCTGTTGATGGAGGGCACGGGCAACCACAAACGGGTAGCGCCTTGGGGCTTGGCAATGTCGACGCGGGTAGTCACCTCAAAGGTGCGCCAGGCAGCGGGCTTGGGGCTGAATTGGCGTTCAGCAGCAGGCACTGTTTGTGCAAAATTGACAGCAGGCAGCGCAGCGCTAGCAAGGGCTACCGCCGAATTCTTCATAAATTGGCGGCGTGCAGCCTGGGGCTGTTTGCCGGCGGCAAGGGTGCTTTGGTCGGACATGTTGAATTCTCCCGTTGGATGTTCGGGCCGCATTCTTTGCGCAGCAGCGGTGGCTGTGCAGCGGCAAGCGGGCGATTATCCCCTGCTGCCTGTATATTCAGCCCTCCTCTGCCGCAACGGCCCCACGCCTCTATCCCCTTGAGCTCCGATTTCTCCTCCCTGCCCCCTGCCAGCGCCGCCCTGGCCCAGCATGCCCTGCGCGCATTTGAGCAAGTCGTGGGCAGCACCAGCGGATTCAGGAGCCGCCCCGGCCAGCACCAGATGGCCGAAACCGTGGCCGCCACCCTTGCGCAGGCCGACATCGGCGAGCACCCCAACCCGACCAAAGCCATCGCGGTCATCCAGGCCGGTACCGGCGTGGGCAAGAGCGCGGCCTATGCCAGCACCGCGATTGCCATGGCGCTGGAGCGCAAAACCCGCGTCATCATCAGCACCGCGACCGTGGCCTTGCAAGAGCAGCTGATGACCAAGGACCTGCCGGCCTTGGCCCGCAGCATGGACCAGCCTTTCGCCTACGCCCTGGCCAAGGGCCGCGGCCGCTATGTGTGCAAGGTCAAGCTGGAGCGCCTGGTGGGCAGCGGCGCGGCCGAGGACGATTTGTTTGACGACGATTTGCCGCAGCCCAAGGTCAGCGCGCTCTCGCAAGAGGCGATTGAAGAACGCCGCCAAGCCCTGTTTGAGGGCATGGCCCACAAGCTGGCGGTGGCCAGCTGGGATGGCGACCGCGACAACCTGGCCGACACCCCCGACCCGCGCGACTGGTCAGCCGTGGCCGCCGAGCGCCACACCTGCACCGCCCGCCATTGCCCGCGCTACAAAGAGTGCAGTTACTACAACGCGCGCACCAAACTGGCCGAGGCCAACGTCATCGTGGCCAATCACGACTTGGTGTTGGCGTCTTTGGGCATGAAGACCCTGCCCGACCTGGACAACTGCTTGGTGGTATTTGACGAAGGCCACCACCTGCCGGCTGTCGCACTGGACCAGTTTTCCAACAGCATGGACCTGTCCAACCTGCGCTGGCTCGACAAACTGCCCAAAACCATGACCGAGGTGGCCGGCAAACTCGCCCTGCACTTGGGCGAAGACGTGCAGACGGTGACCAGCCAGCTCAAAGGCGCGCTCACCTCGGTGGCCCGCATGGCCATGGACTTGGTGTGGGCCCACACCGGCCAGGATGCCCACGGTGGCGGCAAAGACGGCACCTTGCGATTTGCCAACGGCGTGTTGCCCGAAGCCTTGCACGAGCCGGTACGCCAGATCCAGTCGCAAGCCACCGGCCTGTCCAAGGCGCTGGAGGCACTGGGCCTGGACGTGAAAGCCATCGCCAAAGACGACCCCAGCCAGGCGGTACTGTGCGCGCAGCTCTATGCCCAGTTGGGCGGCATTGCGCCGCGCCTAGGCAGCCTGGTGAGCACCGCCAATTTGCTGCTGGAGCACGGCGACCAACCCTTGGCCAAGTGGCTGCAGGCGGAGAGCGCCAACGGCTACCTGACCATGACCGCCCATGCCTGCCCCATCGTGCCGGGCGATTTGTTGCGCCAGTTTTTGTGGAGCCAGGTGCGCGGTGCGATCGTCACCAGCGCATCGCTTACCAGCTGCGGCAGCTTTGACTACTTTTTGAAAGAAGCGGGCTTGGCCAACAAGCCGTATGTCACCGCGTTGGAAGTGGCCAGCCCCTTCAACTACGCCAAGCAGGGCAGCCTCACGGTGGTGCACACCCAGGCAGACCCGAAGCACGCAGACGCCTACACCGCCGAGGTGGTGCGCGCGCTGATGGAAGACATGGAACAGGTCAAGCGCGGCGCGCTGGTGCTCTTCACCAGCCGCGCCCAGATGCGCACCGCGTCTGAGGCTGTGCCCGGCCACATGATGGACATGGTGCTGGTGCAAGGCACCCAGTCCCGCACGCGGCTATTGGCTGCCCACGCCGAACGGGTGGAGAGCGGGTTGCCCTCGGTGCTGTTTGGCCTGCAGAGCTTTGGCGAGGGCTTGGACTTGCCGGGTGCTTTGTGCGAAACCGTGTTCATCGCGAAACTGCCCTTTGCCCCGCCCAGCGACCCGGTGGACGAAGCCCGGGCTGAATGGCTACGCAGCGTGGGCCGTGACCCGTTCAACGAACTGGTCATCCCCGCCACCGGGGTGAAACTGCTCCAATGGACCGGCCGCGCCATCCGCACCGAAGAAGACCGCGCGCAGGTGATTTGCTACGACAAGCGGCTCACGCAAACCAGCTACGGCAAGCGGATGCTGGCCGGATTGCCGGCGTACAAGCTGGGAACACGGGCGCTGGGCTAAAGAGCCCAAACCGGGAAGGCGCTTCACGCCCAGTTATCACTTACCAACCGTTGCTGCCGGGGTCGCCTTTGAAGGGTCCGGTCAACTCTGGGGTGATCCACCCGCCATAAAAACCACCTGCCTGCGCCAGCACCTTGGCGCCCCCTACGGTGCAGCTGAGGTCGTGCGCGTAAAAAGCGATGCACTCAGCTAGGGGCTCAGACCCCTCCAAGGGCTGCGGGTAGCTCCACGCGACCTGCTCCAAGCGGCGCGCACCATCGACCAGATCCCAATACCGCGCAGGCCCCTTCCACTCGCAGAACGAGCCACCGCCTGCCGGGCGCAACAAATACCGCTGCACATCCGCCAGAGGCAGGTAAAAAGTCGGCGGGTGGGCGGTCTCTCTGACGGCCCATGCAGCGCAGGTTCGAGCGACCTCCAGACCGCCCCAAACCACCAGAACCTCGCGCGTTTCACGCACCAGCTCCGGTGGCCGAGGGAAATCCCATACCGACATTTGCCCCTGCGCGGGTATCTCGGCAAACGGTGGACGGTCCGTGCCTCGCCAGCGCCATTGAGCGCGGGCTCGCGCGAGGGAGTCGCGGTCTTTGTCACTCATCGGGGGATCTTAAATGGCATGGTGCACCTCAGCAGTGGGGCATCGCAAAGCCCCGCCCCTAGCACGCTCCCGAATTGACCTTTGTCACCGTTATTGCATAGGCATGTGATCTACTCAACCGCACCATGATCACTGTTGTTATAGCTTCCTTCAGGTACGGTCACCTTGCAGCGCACTGCATTGAGTCCTTGTTGTCCCAGACCCGCGCTCCGGCGCGGATTTTGTTTGTCGATGATGGCGCGATGGACTGCGACCATCTCCCCGCGCTCTACCCCAGTGTTGAATATGTGTTGCGGCCGGCCAATCTCGGCACGGTCGACAACTTCCAAGATATGCTGTCGCGAGTGACTACAGAGTACGTGATGTTCATTGGCGCTGACAACTGGCTGCGCTCGGATGCAATTGAATTGCTCTCCAACGCCACGACCGATATCGTGACCTATGACATCGTGGTGACCGGCGAGCTCAAACACGAAATCCTGACCCGGGTGCCCGGTCAGACAACCCCACATTGGGGCGACTTGTATTGGGATCGCCAAGCACAACACCATGGCTCTATGCTGTATCGCACCGCATTTGGCCAGCGGATTGGTTACCAAAGAAGGTTCGAGGATGGTGAACACCCGCAGGAAGACTGGAATTTGTGGGACAAGATGCTGGAGCAACAAGCCACGGTGGCCAGCCTCAAGGAAGGCTTGCTGTTCTACCGACGGCACCGGGAAAACCATCTGAAATACCCCTGCAGCGAACGGCCTGCCGAAAAGCCCAGCCACGCGCCGCAGGCGACCCAAAGCGCCATGCTGGTTTGAGTTTGGATCCACAGACACCAAAGACCCCATGGGCCGTATCAGGCGCCTTCTCCAGCAAGAGCATGTTCGGGTTCTGCCCGCGGACCTGGTATGCCCGCTGTGTGAGCGGAAAATTCCACCCAGTCAGCGCGATGCACATCATTTGATTCCCAAGTCCAAAGGGGGCAGGCACACGGAATACCTGCACCGGATATGCCATCGACAGATTCACGCCCTTTTGACTGAGACCGAGTTGGCTCGGCAGTTCAACTCGGTGGACGCGTTGCTGACGCACGCCGACGTGGCCTTGTTTGTGGCCTGGGTGAAAACCAAGCCTGACGACTTCATGGAGCGAACCCGCAAGAGTCAGCGCATTCGCCCCAAGTGATCCGCATCCATCGGTTACCGCGGGTATCACCGCGCGTCGTTCCCCTACTCTGCCAACGTTTGCTGCTTGCGTGCTGCGTGATAGGCCGTCAGCACCTGCGTGGCCACCATATCGAGTGCAGGCCGGGTGTTGCCTTGCTTGTCGGTCCACACCTTGGGGGTGAGCGCACCGGCGAGGGCAATGGCATCGCCATCGTCCAGGGCCATCAGGGCGGCGCTGGCCTCGGTGGCAAAGGCAATCACGTTGACGATCAGGCTCTCGCCGTCACCAGGGGTGGCTTTCACCTTGGCCAGTGCAAAGCGGGTACCGTTTTTCCCCTCGCGGGTCTCGGCCAGGCCTACAAGGTGGCCGGCAATCAGTCCGTCAATCATGCTCACTCCTGGGGACTCAGTTCCAAACGTTTCAGATCAAACCCCTGCTGACCCAACCGGGTCAGCAAGGCCTGGTATGCCGCCGGCTCTACCTTGGGGCTGCGGGACAACACCCACAAGTATTCGCGCTTGGGCTCGCTCACGGCCACCAACTGATACTGCGGATCCAGGTCAATCACCCAGTAGTCACCCCAGACCATCGGCAGAAAAGACAGCCACGCCGGCGCAAAGCGCACTTGCAGCTTGGGTGAGTTGGCGGGGCCCACTTGGCGGGCGGCTCCCAAAGCCTCGGTCGTCTGGCCATCCGCGGTGACACAGCGGTTCAACACCTGCACATAGCCGTCCGGCTGGGCTTGGTAGCCGGCGCGGGTATTGCGCACGCACTTTTTTTGAAAGCTGTTGGGGTACTTGGCAATCTCGTACCAAGTGCCCATGTAGCGGGGCACATCGAGCGACGCAATCGGCTGCAAGGCCGTTGGCTGGGCGTGGGCCATGGCGCTCCCCACGGCCAGAATTGCAGCACCACACCAATTAAGCAATAGGTTTTTCATGGGGGCAGTATGCACGGGTGCGCGGCCCGCATCGGGGCTGCAGCGAACCGTTTTACAAAGCGTATTCCCGAAGCTGCTCCAGACTGACCCGCTCCAGCGCTTTGGCGTGGGTCGCCTCGAGGTGCACCGGTGGCGCTACTCCGGCCTGGAGTGCTTCCAGCCAGCGGTTCACGCACAAGCACCAGCGGTCCCCGGGGCGCAGCCCCACGAAGCGGTATTCCGGGCGCGGGGTGCTCAGGTCATTGCCACGCTGCAGCGAATAGGCCAAAAAGTCTGCGGTGACCTTGGCACACACCACATGGGTGCCATGGTCGTGCGCATCCGTATTGCAGCAGCCATCGCGAAAGAACCCGGTCAGCGGGTCAAACGAGCAGGCTTGCAGGGCAGTACCCAAAACATTCAGGGCGGACATTCTCGACTCGCTTTCAGACAAACAAACAATGGCCCCCAAGGACACGGGGGGGCGCCGATTCCCACAAAATACAGGGCATCGAATGCTGCCACAGTGGCAAGCAACTTTTGTACTTACGGCTATTCAGGACGCGACCATGGACAACGACGACGAACGCTGCTGCGGAACCGGCACCTGCATCATCAACGACGAAGGCCTCTGCTGGTGCGGCCAGCAATGGAACGGCACCGCCATGTGCCGCCCCGGGTCACCAGAACTGGCAACCCCTGTCAGCAACAAGATCGACCCAGACACTGAGGACGGCGGACCATGACAGCGGCAACCCCCTCTGCCCCCCTGCCCTTGCCACGGTGGGCCGCTCGATTGGGCTATGCCGGTGCATTGCCTTTTGTGGCGCTCGCCGCTGCGACATGGCTGGCGCCCACCGCCTACCGTGGCCACGCCGCGTCAGCCTTGCTAGCCTACGGCGCCACCATCGCGAGTTTCATGGGGGCCATTCATTGGGGCTTGGCCATGCGCGGGGCGCTGACGCCTCAACCGGGCCCGTTTGTGTGGGGGGTGTTCCCCAGCCTGGTGGCATGGGTAGCCCTGCTGCTGCCGGCAGCGCAGGGCTTGATCACACTGGCTCTGCTGTTGGGCATGTGTTTGGCAGTAGACCGCCGCAGCTACCCCGCCTACGGCTTGTCACCCTGGCTACCGATGCGCCTCCACTTAACCTTGGCTGCGGCTCTCAGCCTGCTGGTAGGGAGCTTGGCGGTATGAGCCGGCTCCAAGTGGACTTGAGCGAGTCTGACATTTCACGCATCGTGGAAATGGCGTGGGAGGACCGCACCGCGTTCGAGGCGATTGAAGCGCAGTTCGGCCTGAATGAGTCGGCGGTGGTGGATCTGATGCGCAAGCACATGAAAGCGAGCTCTTTCCGGATGTGGCGCAAGCGCATGGCAGGCCGCACCACCAAACACCTGGCTTTGCGCTCACCCGCCGTGCAACGGCACCGCGCCAGCCACACCCGGCAGGCATAAAAAAGGCCTGCAAGCAGGCCTTTTTTTAATACAGCGGGGCTCTTTGAGCCTGTGCTTATTGTTCGACGAACGCGCGCTCCACCACATAGTCGCCCGGGGTGGTGGTGTTGCCTTCCTTGAAGCCTTTGGCATCCAGAATCTCGCGCATATCCTTGTTCAAGCCGGGGCTGCCGCAGATCATGATGCGGTCTGTTGCGGGGTCCAGCGGTGGCAAGCCCAGGTCGGCCGGCAACTGGTTGGATTCAATCAGCGTAGTGATGCGGCCTTGATGCTCAAACGCCTCGCGGGTCACCGTGGGGTAGTAGAGCATTTGCTTGGTGACCATTTCACCCAAGAACTCGTGCTTGGGCAGCTCGTTCTTGAAATAGTCGTAATAGGCCAGCTCTTTGACTTCGCGCACACCGTGCACCACGATCACTTTTTCAAACTTTTCGTAGGTCTCGGGGTCGCGGGCCACGCTCAAGAAAGGCGCCAGTCCAGTACCGCTGCCTAGCAGGTAAAGGTTTTTGCCGGGCAAGAGGTAATCAATTAACAAAGTACCGGTGGGCTTGCGGCCAATCACAATTTTGTCGCCGACCTTGATGTGCTGGAGCTTGGAGGTCAGCGGGCCATCTTGCACCTTGATGCTCAAAAACTCGAGGTGCTCTTCATAGTTGGCACTCACGATGGAGTACGCGCGCAGCAGCGGTTTGCCGTTGTCTTGCATCAGCCCGATCATGGTGAAATGGCCGTTCGAGAAGCGCAGCGCAGGGTCACGCGTGGTGGTAAAGCTGAACAGGCGGTCTGTCCAGTGGTGTACGCTTAAAACTGTTTCTTCCAGAAATGCACTCATGGGGGCCTTGCTTCAGGGTCGGAATGGGGAACACCGGTTCGGCCACAATGGCCTAGGGCGAAACCCTATATTGTAAAACTTCATACCCCTGCAGCCTGTTATATCGATATTGATTTGAGTCATTAGCCAGCGCATGTCATTTCCCACCGATCTCCCTACCCCCGACCTGCTGGTCGTTTGCCTGTGCGCCCAATGGTGCGGCACCTGTACTGAATACCAACCGCTATTCACCGCCTTGCAGTCCGAGTTTGCGGGGGCCCGGTTTGTGTGGGTGGATGTCGAAGACCAGTCCGACCTGGTCGACCCGATTGAGGTCGAAAATTTCCCGACACTCTTGGTGGCCCAGGGACAAAGCGCCCGCTTTTTCGGCACCGTAACACCCCACCTCGACACCTTGCGCAGACTCATCAGCTCGAGTGCCAGCCTCGATACCCCCGCGGTAAAGGACGCTGAAGTGCAGGCTTTGGTTCAGCGTTTGCGCGCTGGCTGAAGCAAAGGGCGCCAGAGCGCCTCGCCCTCTGGACCTGCCCAGTCCAGGGCTCCACGCACCGTGGCACGCGGAACGCCCTCACGGTCGATCAGCACGGTTGACGGGTAGATGCGCACGCCCCAGGCGCGGGCCGTATCGCCTTGCGGGTCGCGCAACACGGGCAAGCTCAAGCCGCTGATGTGCACGAAGCGTGCAATCGCCTCCGGGCTCTCCTTGAGATTGATCGTCAGTACCGCGAGCTGCGCCTGTTCACGCGCCGCAAGTGCTTGCAAAGCCGGCATCTCGGCGCGGCATGGCTCACACCAACTGGCCCAGAAATTCAGCAAAACGGCTCTGCCGCGCAGTGACGGCAGGCTCCACGGCTGCCCTGCCTGATCAGCCGCGGGGATGGCTGGTACACCACTTTTTGCGGGCCAGGCTTGCACATCGAACCCGGGGCCTGTACCCGGCGCACCGGCCGCCCACGCCGGTGATGCACAGACACCCGCCCCCAGAATGAACAGTTGACGACGACGCATCGGCATTTTCATAAAAAAGAGCTGCTAGCGCCCATAAAGTGTGCGCGAGCAGCTCTCATTTTGATAGCAGCTTAAACCGTGCTAGATCAAAGCCCTTAGAGCTTGGCGCTCACCCAGGCTTGCACGCTGGCCAGTGCGCCGGCTAACTTGGCAGGCTCGGTACCACCTGCCATGGCCATGTCAGCCTTGCCGCCGCCCTTGCCACCCACTTGGCCAGCCACAAAGTTGGCCAGTTCGCCGGCTTTGACTTTGCCTGTGGTGTCGTTGGTCACGCCGGCTGCGATCTGCACCTTGTCGCCATCCACCGCGCCGAGCACGATGACCGCGGTCTTGAGCTTGTCCTTGAGCTTGTCCATGGTGTCGCGCAAGGTCTTCGCGTCAGCGCCTTCGAGCTTGGCGGCTAGCACCTTGACGCCATTCACCTCTACCGCGCTGCTCACCAGCTCGTCGCCCTGAGCGGAAGCCAGCTTGCCCTTGAGGGCGGCGATTTCTTTTTCCAGCGCCTTGACCTGGTCCACCATCTGGCCCAAGCGGTTGCCCAGCTCAGCCACCGGCGTTTTGAGCGTTGCAGCGGCAGCGCTCACGGTGTCTTCCAGGTCTTGCAAGTAGTTCAGCGCGTTGGTGCCGGTCACCGCCTCAATACGGCGAACACCAGCGGCCACGCCGCTCTCGCCCACCACCTTGAACAGGCCGATATCCCCGGTGGCATGGACGTGCGTGCCACCGCAGAGTTCGCGGCTGGAGCCGATGTCGAGCACGCGCACGGTCTCACCGTATTTTTCGCCGAACAGCATCATGGCGCCGGTTTTCTGGGCCGACTCGATGTCCATCACGCGCGCTTGGGCAGCGGCGTTGGCCAGCACCTCGGCGTTCACAATGGCTTCAATCCGGCGGATCTGTTCGTCCGTGACTGGCGCGTTGTGCGCGAAGTCAAAACGGGTGCGCTCGGCATTCACCAGCGAGCCCTTTTGCTGAACATGCTCACCCAGCACTTCGCGCAGGGCTTTGTGCATCAGGTGGGTGGCGCTGTGGTTGCGCACCGTGGCGGCGCGCTTAGCGGCGTCGACATGGGCCGTCACGGCATCGCCGACGCGCAAAACGCCGGTTTTGAGCGTGCCGTGGTGGCCGAACACATCGGCCTTGATCTTCTGGGTATCGCCCACTTCAAACAGGCCGGCATCGGAGAACACTGCGCCCTCGTCTCCCACCTGGCCGCCGCTCTCGGCGTAGAACGGTGTGGTGTCCAGCACCAACACGCCGTCTTGACCTGCCTTTAGCTCGCTCACCGGCGTGCCGTCTGCGTAGAGTGCTACGATTTTTGCAGCTTGGGTCAGGTGCTCATAGCCCACGAAGGTGTTGCCGGCGCCGGTGTACTCCAGCGCCTTGTCCATCTTGAATTTGCCGGCTGCGCGGCCCTTGGCCTTTTGCGCTTCCATGGCGGCGGTAAAACCGGCGCTGTCGACTTCCACACCGTTTTCGCGGCACACGTCGGCCGACAAATCGAGCGGGAAGCCGTAGGTGTCGTGCAACTTGAAAGCCACCTCACCGGGCAGCACTTTCACACCGCCAGCCAGGGCTTCGTCCAGAATCTGCATGCCAGTGGCCAGGGTTTCGAAGAAACGCTCTTCTTCCACGCGCAGCACTTCGGTGATGCGGGCTTCTTGCGACGCCATGTGGGGGTAGGCAGCGCCCATGACCTGCACCAGGTCCTTGACCAGCTTGTGGAAGAACGGCGTCTTCTGGCCCAGCTTGTAACCGTGGCGGATGGCGCGGCGCACGATGCGGCGCTGCACATAACCGCGGCCTTCGTTGCTCGGGATCACGCCGTCACTCACCAAAAATGCGGTGGCGCGGATGTGATCGGCAATCACGCGCAGAGACTTATTGTTCAAGTCGGTGCAACCGGTCTCGCGGGATGCGGCCTTGATCAGTGCATCGAACAGGTCGATTTCGTAGTTGCTGTGCACGTGCTGCAGGATGGCGGCCAGACGCTCCAGGCCCATGCCGGTGTCTACGCACGGCGCGGGCAGCGGGGTCACCGCACCAGTCTCGTCCATGTTGAACTGCATGAACACGTTGTTCCAGATCTCGATGAAACGGTCGCCGTCTTCGTCCGGGCTGCCGGGTGGGCCGCCGGGGATGTGCGCGCCGTGGTCGTAGAAAATTTCCGAGCAGGGGCCGCAGGGGCCGGTGTCCGCCATCATCCAGAAGTTGTCGCTCTTGTAACGGCCGCCTTTGTTGTCGCCGATGCGGATGATGCGCCCCTCTGACTTTACGCGCTCGGGCGTCCAGCCAGCCTTGACGAAAATGTCTTCCCAAATGGCATAAGCCTCGTCGTCGTCTTGGTAGACGGTGGCGTACAACTTTTCAGCTGGCAACTTGTAGACGGTCGTCAGCAGTTCCCACGCCCAGTTCAGGCTTTCCTTCTTGAAGTAGTCGCCAAAGCTCCAGTTGCCCAGCATCTCAAAGAAGGTGTGGTGGCGGGCGGTGTAGCCCACGTTTTCGAGGTCGTTGTGTTTGCCGCCGGCGCGCAGGCAGGCCTGCACCGAGGCCGCACGGACGTAACTGCGCTTGTCAGAGCCCAAAAACACATCCTTGAACTGCACCATGCCCGAGTTGGTAAACATCAGGGTGGGGTCGTTACCCGGTACCAGCGGGCTGGACGCCACGACGGTGTGCCCCTTGGAGGCAAAGAAGTCGAGGAAGGTTTTGCGAATGTCGGCAACACTCATTACGGGCTGGGTCATGACGGAATTTCTTCGAGTGGTGGATCAATAGAACCCACTATTATCGCCGCCCGCGATGCGCTTTGGCGCGCCGGAATCCGCCCTCAGGCGTGCTCGGCGCTTTGTCCCACCAAAATGCGCTGGTCCAGAAAGCGCCACAAGCGCTCGTCTGCGCAAAACGCCACATTGAAGCGCAGCCATCCGGTCGGCCGGGGCTCCACCAGAAACAACTGGCCAGGCCCCAACATGATGCCTTCTTGGGTCGCTGACTGCGACAGTACGGCGCTGTCCGCGATGTCGGGGTGGCGGGCCCACAGGTACATGCCGGCCTCGGGCTCATGGAATATCTCAAAGCCCAGGCCCAACAACCGGCGGCTCACTTGGCGGTGTGCTTCGCCCAAGCGGTCCCGCAGGGACTTCAGGTGCTTGCGCCAGCGGCCATCAGTAATCGCGCCAAAGGTGATGCGCTCGGCAATATCGGAAGACGTCAGCCCTGCAATCATCTTGAGCTGCACAAACTGGGCCGACAAATCCGGCCGGGCCAACAAGTAGCCCACGCGAAGATTGGGCGAAATGGTTTTGGAATAGCTGCCCACGTAAACCACGCGACGCAGCTGATCCAGACTGGCCAATGTGGTGCGCGAGGTGGCATCCATGTCGGCATAGATGTCGTTTTCGACCAGCACAAAATCGTGCATCTCGGCCAGTTGCAACAGGCGGTGCAGCTGGGCAACTGAAGCCACCGAGCAGGTGGGGCTCTGCAAACGCGGCTGTGTGAAAAAAGCCTTGGGCTTGCGCGTGGTCAGGATGGCCTCCAGCGCGGCGAGGTCGTAACCCGTGCCGGTACGCGGAACCCCCACCACGTCCACGCCCCAGACACGCAGCATGAACAAGAGATTGGGGTAACCGGGGTCATCCACCAAGACGGTATCGCCTGGCTTGAGCAGGCAGCGCGCCACCAGATCCAGCCCCTGGCTGGAGCCATGCGTCAGCAGCACCTGGCCGGCGTCTGCCGAGATTTGGTGTTCGGCCAGCGACTCCGCAATGATCATGCGCAAGGCCATGTGACCGTAAGGCAAGCCATAACCATCCATTTCGGAGCCATCGCTGGAGAGCTGGCGCATGCTGCGGCGCACCGCATCGCCAAACAACCAGTCGTGCGGCAACCAGCCGCAACCGGGCTTGAGCGGCAGATTGCGGTTTTCGAAAATCTGCTTCAGGTACCAGCTTGCATCAAAACGGGGCGTTTCTGCCTCGCGAGCCGGTGCACCCATGTTGCCGCCCTCTTCCCGGCGCTTCACAAAAAAGCCGGAGTGTGCCCGCGAAACCAGCCACCCTTGAGCGACCAAGCGGTCATAGGCCTCGACCACCGTGAACACACTGACGTTGTGGGCGACCGCGAATGCACGAATAGAGGGGAGCTTGCTCCCGGGCTTGAGCACTTGGCCCGCAATCAGTCCGCGCAGTCCGTCCACGATCTGGCTGACCAGGGGGGTTGCAATGTCGGGGCTGAGTGTAAGCATGGCGCGATCGTAAGGCAGGCGAGAGGGGCAGCAAAAATGCACCAATCTAGGGAAACTCTGTACAGGATTTTAGACCTGCACAGTGTCTCGAAACTTTCATCATTGTGTACATGGTTGTTTGTGTGAACGGTTCCTATAGTTCTGCCACCCGTTCAACTACACCGGACCCCATTTATGCAAGCTGATCGCCAAGTTCTCAATGCCGCCCTCTATGCCCGCCGCCAATCTGCCGTTGCCCGCGGCGTCGGTCAGGCCCACGAGATTTTCATCAAGAACGCCCGCAACTCCGAGTTCTGGGACGTGGAAGGCCGCCGCTTCATCGACTTCGCCGGTGGTATTGCGGTGCTCAACACTGGCCATCTGCACCCTCAGGTGATTGAGGCCGTCAAGGCCCAGCTCGACCTATACACCCACACCTGCTTTCAGGTGATTGCCTACGAACCCTATGTGGAAGTGTGCGAACGCCTGAACGCCATGGCGCCCGGCAACTTTGCTAAGAAGAGCTTGTTGTTGACCACCGGCGCCGAGGCCGTAGAAAACGCCATCAAGATTGCGCGCGCTTACACCAAGCGCCCCGGCGTGATTGCCTTCACCGGTGGCTACCACGGCCGCACCAACTTCACGTTGGGTCTGACCGGCAAAGTGGCGCCCTACAAGCTGGGCTTCGGCCCCTTCCCCGGTGAAGTCTTCCACGCACAGTTTCCGAATGAACTGCATGGCGTGAGCGTGGCGGATGCCCTGCACTCGGTGGAGCTGATTTTCAAGAACGACATCGAAGCAGAACGCGTAGCTGCCTTCATCGTCGAACCGGTGCAGGGCGAAGGCGGTTTCTACGTGGCCCCTCCCGAGTTCATCTCCGGCCTCAAGGCCATGGCCGACAAGTACGGCATTTTGTTGATTGCCGACGAAGTGCAAACCGGCGCGGGCCGCACCGGCACCTGGTTCGCCTGCGAGCAGTGGCCTGTGGCTCCTGATTTGATTACCACCGCCAAATCGTTGGCAGGCGGATTCCCCTTGTCCGGCGTGGTTGGCCGTGCAGATGTGATTGACGCACCTGCGGCAGGTGGCTTGGGCGGTACCTATGCCGGCAGCCCTGTGGCCTGCGCCGCCGCACTGGCCGTGATGAAGGCCTTTGAAGAAGAAAAACTCCTGCAGCGCAGCCAAGACATGGGCGCTTTCCTGGTCGAAAAGCTCAAGGCCATTGCCACCAAGGTACCTGCCATCGGTGATGTGCGCGGCATGGGCGCCATGGTCGCCATCGAGTTGTTTGAAGCTGGCGATGTGCATCGCCCAGACGCGGTATTGACCAAGAAAGTGGTGACCGAAGCCGCACGCCGCGGACTCATCCTCCTGTCCTGCGGTACCTACGGCAACGTGATCCGCATCCTGGTGCCCTTGACCGCTCCCGACGCACTGCTCGAAGAAGGCTTGGCTATTCTGGCTGACAGCTTTGCTGCCGTAGCCTGATCGCCTTTTTTGAATCTGCTTTTCGAAGAACACATGTCCTCTACTGAACCCTTGGTGCGCTTTAGCGGCGTACAAAAAACGTACGACGGCGAACAGCTGGTGGTGCGGGAGCTGAACCTCGATATCCAGCGCGGTGAATTCCTGAGCCTGCTCGGACCCTCGGGCTCCGGCAAGACCACCACCCTGATGATGCTGGCCGGGTTCGAGTCCCCCACGGCAGGCGACATCCTGCTCGACGGCAAGCAGATCACCCGCACCCCGCCCCACAAGCGCAACTTCGGCATGGTGTTCCAGAACTACGCACTGTTCCCCCACATGACGGTGGCACAAAACGTGGCCTACCCGCTCACCGTGCGCAAAGTGCCCAAAGACGAGCAGGAAAAGCGGGTGCAAAAGGCCTTGGACATGGTGCGCCTGACCGGCATGGGCGAGCGGCTGCCCACCCGCCTCTCGGGCGGCCAGCAGCAGCGTGTCGCGTTGGCGCGCGCGCTGGTGTTCGAGCCCCAACTGGTGCTGATGGACGAGCCCCTGGGCGCGCTGGACAAACAGTTGCGCGAACACATGCAGCTCGAACTCAAAGAGTTGCACCGCCAGCTCGGTGTGACCTTTGTGTACGTGACCCACGACCAAGGTGAAGCCCTGACCATGAGCGACCGTGTGGCGGTGTTCAACGAAGGCGTGATCCAGCAATTGGCCGATGCCCAAAGCCTCTATGAAGCCCCCAGCAACCGTTTTGTGGCCGGCTTTGTGGGCGACAGCACAGTGCTGCGCGGCACATTGGGTGGTAATGCTGATGCACCGTGCATCGAACTCGGCCAAGGCCAAAGGCTGGCGGGCATCAATGTCAACAACGCAGCCACAGGCGCCGTGGTCGAGGCCTGTGTGCGACCCGAGCGGATTGCGCTGCACGTGCAGGCACAGGCCGGGCTGAACACGGTAGCCGCCCAAGTGGCCGGCATTGTGTACTACGGTGACCATGTGCGCCTGCAGTGCGCACTGGGTGCTGGTCAGGCGCAAGCCACGGTGAAACTGCCGCTCACCCACGCGTGTGCCCTCACGCCGCCCGCCATGGGCAGCACGGTGCACCTCGAGTTTCCGACCCCGTTTACGCGCATCTACGCGCTCTGAAGTTTTCCCCCTGTCCCTTCCTCAACTTATCTAGGAAATTGCTCCATGAAAAAAAGCCTGATCGCTGCTGCCTCTGTGGCTGCCTGCTTCGCGATGAATGTTCAAGCCCAAGACGCCATCACCGTGGTGAACTTCGGCGGCGCCAACGCCAATGCCCAAAAGGCCGCTTACTACGAGCCGGTTGCCAAAGAAGGCATCAAGGTCACCGCTGTGGAGTACAACGGCGAGCAAGCCAAGATCAAGGCCATGGTGGAAACCAAGAACGTGACCTGGGACCTGGTGGAAGTGGAGTCTCCTGACGTGGCCCGCGGCTGCGACGAAGGTCTGTTTGAAAAACTCGACTACAGCAAAATCGCACCCAAAGCCGACCTGCTGCCGTCTGCAGTCACTGAGTGCGGTGTGGGCCTGTTTGTTTGGTCTACCGTGATGGCCTACAACGGCGACAAGCTCAAAAAAGCCCCCACCAGCTGGGCCGACTTCTTTGACACCACCAAGATCCCCGGCAAGCGCGGCATGCGCAAAGGCGCCCGCTACAACCTCGAATTCGCCTTGCTGGCCGATGGCGTGAAGCCCGCTGACATCTACAAGGTACTGGCCACAAAAGACGGCGCAGAGCGCGCCTTCAAGAAGCTGACCGCCCTCAAGCCCAACATCCAGTGGTGGGAAGCCGGTGCCCAGGCGCCCCAGTTCCTGGTGGCGGGCGATGTGGTCTTGTCCACCGTGTACAACGGTCGTATTGATGCGGCCAACCGCGAAGGCCGCAACCTGCAGATCTACTGGCCCGGTGGCATTTACGACCTGGACTACTGGGTCATCCCCAAGGGCACTGCCAAGAAAGACGCCGTCTACAAGTTCCTGAACTTCGCCATGAAGCCCGAGAACCAAGCGGTGTACGCCCAAAACATCGCATACGGCCCGACCAACAAGAAGGCCTTGACCAAGCTGAACGCCAAGGTACTCGCCGACTTGCCTACCTCGGACAAGAACGCCAAGGAAGCCTTGCAGTTCAACACCACCTTCTGGGCGGACCAGGGCGAAGCTCTGGAAAAGCGTTTTGCTGCCTGGGCCACCCAGTAATCTGTAGACCGTCAGGAGCCTGAACCCATGACCATGCAAGCCAGTGCCATCCAGCCCCCGGGCGATCTCCGTGCGGCACTTTCCCGTGCGGAGTCCCGCCGCAAATGGCGGGCCTTCAGCCTGACACTGCCCTTGCTGGTGTTTTTGCTCCTGACCCTGCTGGTTCCCATTGCCGCGCTCTTGATGCGCGCGGTGGAGAACCCCGAAGTCGCCAAGGCCCTGCCCACCACGGTAGAAGCCCTGGCAGACTGGGACCGCACGTCCCAACCCCAAGCGGCGGCTTATGCAGCCTTGGTCAAAGATTTATCGCAACTGCCTGACACAGCAGATGCCGGCGCCTTGGCGCGCCGATTGAACTCTGAGGTGCCCGGCGCCCGCTCGCTGATCATGGGTGCCTACAAGGCCCTGCCTATCGAGGGTGATGCCAATGCTGTGCGCCAGCAGTTGCTGGACAAAGACGCCCGCTGGGCCGAGCCTGAGTTCTGGCAAGCGATTGCCAAAAACGGCTCCCGCTGGACGCCCGACTACCTGCTGGCATCGGTGGACCTGAAACGCGATGCGCAGGGCCACATCGAGCGCATGCCCGAAGACCAGCGCGCCTATGGCGGCATATTGGCGCGCACCTTCCAGATCAGCTTTATCGTCACCCTGTTGTGCCTGCTGCTGGCCTACCCGCTGGCCTACTGGCTCTCCACCCTGCCCGAGCGCAAGGCCAACGTGCTGATGATTCTGGTGCTGGTGCCTTTCTGGACCTCCATCCTGGTGCGGGTGGCGGCGTGGATCGTGTTGCTGCAGTCCGAAGGTCTGGTCAACGGTGCGCTGCTGGGTATCGGTGTGATCAGTGAGCCATTGGCGCTGCTGTTCAACCGCACCGGCGTGATCATCTCCATGGTGCACATCCTGCTGCCCTTCATGATCCTGCCGCTGTACAGCGTGATGAAGAGCGTGCCACCCACCTATGTGCGTGCAGCCGTGTCCCTTGGCAGCGCACCGCTGGCTGCCTTTATGCGGGTCTATGTGCCGCAGACCTTCCCGGGTGTGGGCGCCGGTGCTTTGCTGGTGTTTATCTTGTCGATCGGTTACTACATCACGCCGGCCCTGCTGGGTGGCGCGGATGACCAGATGCTGAGCTACTACATCGCCCGCTACACCAACGTCGAAGTCAACTGGGGCATGGCCTGCGCGCTGGGTGCCTTGCTGCTCGCCACCACCTTGGTGCTTTACGCCGTCTACCGCCGCATCGGCAAAGCCGACCTGGCCTTGGCGTAAGAAAGACATTCATGTTCAAACTGCCTGAATTCCCCCTCTACTTCACCTTGGCCGACAAGGCTGGCTGGTGGCTGCTGCGCATCGTGTGTGTGCTGGTGCTGGGCTACTTGTTGGCGCCTATCCTCGCCATCATTCCGCTGTCGTTTTCCAGCAGCTCGTTTTTGACCTACCCGATCCCCGGCTGGTCGACCAAGTGGTACAGCCACTTGTTCACCGCGCCTGAGTGGTCTAACGCCATGCGCAACAGCTTCATCGTGGCGCCTGCCGCTACGGTGATTGCCACCGTGCTGGGCACGCTGGCCGCTGTTGGCTTGAGCCGCACCGAGTTCCGCTTCAAGGGTCTGCTCATGGCTTTCCTGATCGCCCCCATGGTGGTGCCGGTGATCGTGATCGGCGTAGCCACCTACCTGTATTTCGCCCCCTTGGGTCTGAGCGACAGCTATGTGGGCTTGATTGCGGTGCACGCCGCCATGGGTGCCCCCTTTGTGTTGACCACGGTGCTCGCCACCCTGGCCAACTTCAACCACAACCTGGTGCGCGCCTCGTTGAGTCTGGGCGAAACACCGTTCAACACCTTCATGCGGGTCACATTGCCGGTGATTGCCCCGGGTGTGATTTCGGGTGCGCTGTTCGCCTTTGCCACCTCGTTTGACGAAGTCGTGGTCACCCTGTTCCTCGCCGGCGCTGAGCAGACCACCCTGCCGCGCCAGATGTTCACCGGCATCCGCGAAAACATCTCGCCCACGATTGCAGCGGTGGCCACTTTGCTGATCCTGTTCACCACCGCCATGCTGCTGGTGCTGGAGTGGCTGCGCGGCCGCAAAGCCTGACCCTGAGCCCAGCCCCTATGGAACTGAACCAACCTCTTTCCGGCAATGCCATGCCGCGCTTCGGCGGCATCGCCAGCATGATGCGACTGCCGGTTGCCGCGTCGGCCCAAGGGCTGAATGCGGCTTTCATTGGCGTACCGCTGGACATCGGCACCAGCCACCGCCCGGGTGCGCGCTTCGGCCCGCGCCAGATCCGCGCGGAATCCTGCCTGCTGCGCCCCTACAACATGGCCACCGGCGCTGCGCCGTTTGATGCCCTGCAAGTGGCGGATCTGGGCGATGTGCCCATCAACACCTACTCGTTGTTGAAGTCGGTCGACATCATCACCGCCTATTACGCCGAGGTGCTGGGCCACGGCTGCATACCGCTCACCCTGGGCGGTGACCACACCATTGCGCTACCCATTCTGCGGGCCATGGCCGCCCAACACGGCCCGGTGGCGATGGTGCATGTGGATGCGCATGCCGACGTGAATGAAGACATGTTCGGCGAGCGCATTGCGCACGGCACCCCCTTCCGCCGCGCGGTGGAAGAAGGCCTGCTTGATTGCCACAAGGTCACCCAGATCGGCCTGCGCGGCACCGGTTATGCGGCCGATGATTTCGATTGGCCGCGCCGCCAAGGCTTTACGCTGGTACCTGCCCACGAGGTGTGGCACCAGTCCTTGGCCCCCGTCATGGAGCAGGTGCGCCAGCGGGTGGGCAACACCCCCTGCTACCTGAGCTTTGACATTGACGGTATTGACCCTGCCTACGCCGGCGGTACCGGGACGCCTGAAATCGGTGGACTGACCGTGCCGCAGGCGCTGGAGCTCATCCGGGGTTGCCGTGGGCTTAATATCGTTGGGGCAGACTTGGTAGAGGTATCACCGCCCTACGACACCACGGGCAACACCGCCCTGCTAGGGGCCAACCTGTTGTACGAAATGCTGTGTGTGCTACCCGGGGTACCGGTGCGCTGACCGCTGGCACCACACCTGAATTTGCTACGTTTTTCATAGCTGCTTGCGCATATTCCACGGGCGCTGGCAGCCAATTTTGTTTGTATATTGAGGAGACACCATGTCCACATCGCCGCTTTCCCTGCTGAAAGACCCCAGCCTGCTCAAGACCGATGCGCTGATCAACGGCCAATGGGTCGCTGGCGCGAGCCGCTTTGCGGTGACTGATCCGTCCAACGGCCAGCACCTGGCCGATGTGGCCAACCTCGGTGCCGCTGATGCGGAAGCCGCCATCGCCGCTGCCAACGCCGCCTGGCCCGCCTGGAAGAGCAAGACCGCCAAAGAGCGCAGCATCATCCTGCGCAAGTGGTTTGATTTGCTGATGGCCAACCAGGAAGACCTGGCCCGCATCATGACCGCCGAGCAAGGCAAGCCGTTTGCCGAGGCCAAAGGCGAAATTGCCTATGGCGCCAGCTTTGTGGAGTGGTTCGCCGAAGAAGCCAAGCGCGTCAACGGTGAGACCCTGCCCCAGTTTGACAACAACCGCCGCCTCATGGTCATCAAGCAGCCCATTGGCGTGTGCGCCGCCATCACGCCGTGGAACTTCCCGCTCGCCATGATCACCCGCAAGGTGGCACCCGCCTTGGCAGCCGGTTGCCCGGTCATCATCAAGCCCGCGGAACTCACTCCCCTGACGGCGCTGGCAGCTGCCGAGCTGGCCATCCGCGCCGGCATTCCAGCCGGTGTGCTCAACATGATCACCGCGGACAGCGATCAGTCCATTGCCGTGGGCAAGGTCATTTGCGCCAGCGATGTGGTGCGCCACTTGAGCTTCACCGGCTCCACTGAAGTGGGCCGCATCCTGATGGCGCAAAGCGCGCCTACCGTCAAAAAGCTGTCGCTCGAGTTGGGCGGCAATGCCCCCTTCATCGTATTTGACGACGCCGATGTGGACTCTGCGGTCGAAGGCGCTCTGGCCAGCAAGTACCGCAACGCCGGTCAAACCTGCGTATGCGCCAACCGCTTCTATGTGCAGGCCGGCGTGTACGACCAGTTCGTGGCCAAGTTCAGCGCCAAAGTTGCCGCCATGAAAGTCGGCAACGGCTTTGAAGACGGCGTGGTGCAAGGCCCGCTGATCGAAGACGCGGCCATCGAAAAAGTCAAACGCCATGTGGCTGACGCTATAGCCAAGGGCGGCAAGGTGGAAACCGGTGGCAACGCCCTGCAGGGCCAGTTCTTCGAGCCGACAGTCGTATCCGGCGCCACTGCCGACATGCTGTGCGCTCGCGAAGAAACCTTCGGCCCCTTTGCGCCGGTGTTCAAGTTCACCACCGAGCAAGAAGCGATTGACGCAGCCAACAACACCGAATTCGGCCTGGCCAGCTACTTCTACAGCCGCGACATCGGCCGCATCTACCGCGTAGGCGAAGCGCTGGAGTACGGCATGGTGGGCGTGAACGTGGGCATTCTGGCCACCGAGCATGTGCCCTTCGGCGGCGTCAAGCAATCCGGCCTCGGCCGCGAGGGCTCGCACTTCGGCATGGACGACTACATCGAGGTCAAGTACCTCTGCCTGGGCGACATCTTGAAATAACCCTGCACCCGCATGCTTGGAGAGCCGGCTTATGCCGGCTTTTTTTCGCCCATTCCGTTGCCCATGCAATATCAGCCTTGACAATATTTGCTTAGGCAACTAATATTCGGGCCATGCAACACATTGCCCCTTCGTTTTACCGCCCCGACAGCTACCGGCCGGAAGACAGCATCGGTTACCTGATGCGCAGCATCCTCTCGCACGTGGCCCAGTCGGTCGAGCATCAGCTTGCCCACACCGACCTGACCAACGCGCAGTGGATTCCGCTCTTCAAGCTCTACAACAAGCAAGCGTCTACCGTGGCTGAACTGGCCCGCGCCTGCGAGCTCGACAACGGCGCCACCACCCGCCTGCTGGACCGCATGGAGGCCAAAGGCCTGGTTCAGCGGGTGCGCTCCGAGCAAGACCGCCGGGTGGTCAACATCCAGCTCACTCCTGCCGGCACGCAAGCCGCCGCCGACATTCCGCAGGTGCTGTGCGAAGTGCAAAACACCCACCTCGAAGGTTTCAGCGCTGAGGAGTTCGAGAACCTGAAAGGCTACCTGCGCCGCATTCTGGACAACGCCCAACGCATCAAGGCAGCCAACAGCGCTGCAGTGAGCGCCCCCACTACTGACCGCTAAGCACCCCATGCAAGACACCATCTTTTCCACTTCACAAGCACTGCGCTGGAGCCGATTTGCGCTCAGCGCGGTGGCCATTGCGTCTTTGAGCGCGTGTGCCAACTTCTCGGGCATCTTTTCGCAGGCCAAGCCCGTCGCTGCGCAGCAAGCCGGCTTGTCCACCCAAGCCATTCCTGCGGACAGCGTAGCGCTGGACAGCCAGTGGTGGAAAGCCTACGGCGATGAGCAACTCAACCAGCTGGTCGCCCAAGCCCTGGCCAACAACCCCAACCTGCGCATGGCCCAGGCCCGCGTGCAGCGAGTGCAGGCCGGAATAGACAATGCCAACGCCGCCAGCGCTCCGCAATTGAACGCCGGGCTGGATGCCACACGCCAGCTCTACACCCGCAACGGCTTGGTGCCCGCACCGATTGCTGGCAGCGAGCGCGAGATCGCCACGCTGCAAATGAGCGGCAGCTGGGAGCTGGACCTGTTCGGCAAGAACCGGGCTGCGCTGGACGCCGCCATCGGCCAAAGCCGCGCCGCCCAGGCGGACGCCCAGGCTGCCCGCATGCTGCTGGCCAGCAATGTGGCCCGCAGCTACTTCCAGTGGATGCGGGTGCAGGGCCAGCTCGAAGTGGCGCAACGCACTCTCGCCCAGCGCCAGCAAACCCAACGGCTGGTGAAAGACCGCCTGCAAGCCGGCCTGGACACCCAGCTCGAACTCCAGCAAAGCGAAAGCGGATTGCCTGATGCCCGCTTCCAGATCGAGGCCCTGAAAGAGCAGGAAGCCCTGCTCATCAATGCCCTCGCCGCCTTAACCGGGCAACAAAATACGCCTCTGGCGCTTACCAAATATGCGCCAGCAGCTATTCATTCCATAGCAACCGCACAAACCAAAGTGCAATCGGTGCCTCTGGACCTGCTGGGCCGGCGTGCCGATGTGGTCGCTGCCCGCTGGCGTGTAGAGGCCGCGACCCGCGATGTAGACAACGCCAAAACCCTGTTCTACCCCAACATCAACCTGACCGCATTTGCCGGCTTCTCGAGCATCGGTTTTGACAAGCTGGTGCAAAGCAGCAGCGCCCAGTGGGGTGTGGGCCCGGCCATCCGCCTGCCCTTGTTTGAAGGTGGCCGCCTGCGCGCCAACCTCAAAGGCAAAGCAGCAGACTTGGACGCCGCCATTGAGACGTACAACGCCGCAGTCGTCGACGCAGTGCACGATGTGGCCGACCAGCTCACCTCCACCAAAGCCATCGAGCGCCAGCAGGCCGAGCAACAAGCCGCCCAGCGCTCGGCCGAGGCCGCCTACGCCATTGCCGTGCAGCGGTACGAAGCAGGCTTGGGCAACTACCTGAACGTGCTCAACGCAGAAACCGCTGTGCTGGCCCAGCGCAAGCTGGCCGTGGACCTGGCGGCCCGCAGCGTGGACACCCAGATCCAGCTGATCCGCGCACTGGGGGGCGGCTTTACCGACACCGACAGCTCCGCAGCCACCACCTCCACCACACAGACGAGTGACGTAGTCGCGCGCTAAGCACTCACTACGGCCCCACCCAACACGCACAGAACCTGATTGAAAGAAACACCATGAGCACTTCTTCCACCCCCACCGTCGCCCCAGCCGCCACTCCCGCCGGCAACCCTGCACGCAAAAAAGCCCTGACCGTCCTCAGCATCGTGGTGCTGCTGGGTCTGGCCTATGGCGGCTTCGGCTACTTTGGTGCACGCCACTCCGAAGAAACCGACAACGCCTATGTGCAAGGCAACGTGATCCAAATCACCCCCCAAGTGGGCGGCACTGTCACGGCCATCATGGCGGACGACACCGACTTCGTGAAAGCCGGCCAGGCCCTGGTGAAGTTGGACCCGGCCGATGCCAAAGTCGCACTCGACCAAGCCGAGGCCAACTTGGCCCAATCGGTGCGCCAAGTGCGCACCCTGTACGCCAACAACGGCACCTTGTCCGCCCAGGTGACGCTGCGTGAGTCCGATATCGCCCGCGCGCAAACCGACATTGCCCGCGCCACCGACGACCTGAACCGCCGCCAGGCACTGGCCGGCAACGGCGCGGTGTCCAAAGAAGAACTCAACCACGCCAAGTCGCAACTCACCACCGCGCAGAACGCACTGTCCGCCGCCCAAGCTGGCGTGGCCGCTGCGCGTGAGCAGCTCTCCAGCAACCAGACCCTGACCGAAGGCACCAACGTGGAAGCCCACCCGAGCGTGGTAGCTGCATCCGCCAAGGTGCGCGAAGCTTTCCTCGCGCTGCACCGCGCTGAGCTGCCTGCCCCGGTGGACGGCTATGTGGCCAAACGCACTGTGCAGCTGGGCCAACGCGTGGCCGCTGGTGCCCCCTTGATGGCCATCATTCCCCTCAACCAGTTGTGGGTAGATGCCAACTTCAAGGAAGTGCAGTTGCGCAACATCCGCATCGGCCAACCGGTCAAACTCACCGCCGACCTGTACGGCAAAAAGATGGAGTACAAAGGCACGGTCGCCGGTTTGGGTGCCGGCACCGGTGCGGCCTTCTCGCTGCTGCCGGCCCAGAACGCCACTGGCAACTGGATCAAGGTGGTACAGCGCGTGCCGGTGCGGGTGGCGCTGGATGCCGAGCAACTGGCCCAGAACCCGTTGCGCGTAGGCCTCTCGATGGAAGCCACGGTGGACGTGACCGACCAGAGTGGCAAGTCCCTGGCCGATGCGCCCCGCTCCGCCTCGGTGACCCAGACCGATGTGTACACCGTGCTGGACCAGCAAGCCAACGACGAAGTGCGCAAAGTGATTGCCGCCAACCTCGGCCGCGGCGCCAAAACCAACGCTCATGCCGCCGCCAAGGCCGGCCAAGGCGTGTGAGCCATCCATGAGCTCACCCGCCGCTTACTCTGCGCCCGCGCCCCTGGAGGGGTCGGCGCGCCTGTGGGGCACGATTGCGCTGTCGGCCGCCACGTTCATGAACGTGCTGGATTCGTCCATTGCCAACGTGTCTTTGCCGGCCATTGCCGGTGACCTCGGGGTCAGCTCAAGCCAGGGCACTTGGGTCATCACCAGCTTTGGCGTGGCCAACGCGATTGCTTTGCCCCTGACCGGCTGGTTGTCCCAGCGCTTCGGGCAGGTGCGGCTGTTTGTCACCAGCGTGTTGTTGTTTGTGTTCTCCAGCTGGTTGTGCGGCATTGCGCCCAACATGCCCTTCCTGATTGGTGCCCGCGCCCTGCAAGGCTTTGTGGCCGGCCCGATGATGCCGCTGGCGCAAACCCTGTTGCTCTCCAGCTATCCACCGGCCCTTGCGGGCTTGGCGATGGCGCTTTGGGCCATGACCACGCTGGTCGCCCCCGTGATGGGCCCGCTCCTGGGCGGCTGGATCACCGACAACGCGCACTGGGGATGGATCTTCTTTATCAACGTGCCCATCGGCATCGTGGCGGGGTTCATCACCTGGAGCATCTTCCACAAGCGGGAAACGCAAACGCGCAAACTGCCCATCGACACCGTGGGCCTGGCCTTGCTGGTGATTGCGGTGACCGCGATTCAGATGATGTTGGACCTGGGCAAAGAGCTCGACTGGTTCCACTCCAACGAGATCATTGCGCTTACCGTACTCTCGGTAGTGGCCTTCGCGTTCTTGATCGCCTGGGAGCTGACCGATGACCACCCGGTGGTCGACTTGAAGCTTTTCAAGGTCCGCAACTTCTTGACCGGCACGGTGGCCATGTCGATTGCCTATGGCCTCTTCATGGGCAACATCGTGCTGCTGCCGCTGTGGCTGCAAAGCTTCATGGGCTACACCGCCACCCAGGCCGGCATGTTGATGGCACCAGTGGGCTTGTTTGCGATCATTCTGTCGCCCATCATCGGCAAGAACATCACCAAGTTCGACACCCGCCGCTTGGCGACGCTGGCCTTCCTGGTGTTTGCGCTGGTGCTCTGGATGCGTTCGCACTTCAGCACGCTGTCGGACTTCAACACCATGATGATTCCGACGCTGATTCAGGGTATTGCGTTGGCACTGTTCTTCATTCCGCTCACCAGCATCATTCTGGGGGGGTTACCGGGCGACAAGATTGCGTCGGCCTCGGGCCTGAGCAGCTTCTGCCGGGTGCTGTTCGGCTCCTTTGGCACCTCGATCTCCGTCACGGTGTGGCAAGACCGCACCACCTTGCACCACGCCCAGCTCACCGAGATGATCAACCGTGGCAGCACGGCATCGAATAGCGCATTGGCGGGTTTGAACGCATCCGGCCTGAGCACCGAACAGGCCTTGAGCCAGATCAACCGCATGATCGACCAGCAAGCCGCCACCCTGGCGGCCAATGATGTGTTCTACGCCTCGGCCGTTATCTTCGTGCTGTTGATACCGCTGGTGTGGCTCTCCCGTCCGGCCAAGGGGGGCGCAGGCGCCTCGGAGGCAGCGGCCGGCGCGCACTGACCACGCGTAATCTGCAGACGAAAAAAACGGGGCTTTGGCCCCGTTTTTTATGCAGCGCTCTGATCAGCTCAGCTCCGGCCCTTGCGGGTTGGTGGCGCGTGCACTGCGGTTCACACCGTTGTTCACCGACCAGGGAATAGACGCAGCCCGGTCCAGGGGTGCCACTTTGGTCAACAAAGCCTGCCAGAAAAAGCCACTTTGAATTGCGATCACCGCAAACAGCATGTAGCTTTGCGAGCTGGATGCCAACCACAGGTTGTACACCGGCATGAACACAAACGGCGACACCAGCAAAGGCAGGCCAATGCGCAGCGCGTGCATGGACTCCAGCCCCTTGCCGAGGTTGAAGAGGTCCCAGTAGTAATTGGTAAACATGCCCAGCACCATCCAGCAGCCCAAGTGCCATGCGTACACGATGGCGTGGTTGCGCGCCAGCATCAGCACCCAGGGTTGTGAGCCCTCGTCGGCATTCATGACGAACACAATCAGCACCCCGGTCGCAGCGAAGACCACGGCGTAAATGAACATCATCAACTTGAGCGCTCTGGACATAGTTTCCCTAGGGTGAAATGGTGCGCGCCATCTTACCCGCAGGCCCTCCCACCTCAGAGCAAGGTCACGCCGGTTTTGGCCTGCACTGCCTCACGGGTGACACCCGGCGCCAACTCCACCAGCTTCAGGCCTTCGGGGGTGACATCCATCACCGCCAGGTCGGTGATGATGCGGTCCACCACGCCCACGCCGGTCAATGGCAAGGTGCAGCTGGGCAGGATCTTCAGGTCTTCGGTGCCGTCTTTCTTCTTGGCTACATGTTCCATCAGCACGATTACGCGTTTCACGCCGGCCACTAGGTCCATCGCGCCGCCCATGCCCTTGACCATCTTGCCGGGGATCATCCAGTTGGCCAGATCGCCCTTCTCGGACACTTGCATCGCACCCAGGATGGACAGGTTGATCTTGCCGCCGCGGATCATGGCAAAGCTCTGGTCTGAGCCGAAAATGCTGCTGCCCTTGATGGTGGTCACGGTTTGCTTGCCGGCGTTGATCAGGTCGGCATCCACCTCGTCTTCCGTCGGAAAGGGGCCGATGCCCAGCATGCCGTTCTCGCTTTGCAGCCACACTTCTTTGTCGGCGGGCACATGGTTGGCCACCAGGGTGGGAATGCCGATCCCCAGGTTCACATAAAAACCGTCTTCGAGTTCGTGGGCTGCTCGGGCAGCCATTTGGTCTTGGTTCCAGCTCATGGTCAGACTCCTGCTTTTTCAGTGATGGTGCGTTTTTCGATCCGTTTTTCGGGCCGGGTGTTCAGCACAATGCGGTGCACATAAATACCGGGCAAGTGGACCTGATCAGGGGCGATGTCGCCGGTCTCCACAATTTCTTCTACTTCCACCACTGTGATCTTGCCGGCCATGGCCACAGCCGGGTTGAAGTTGCGCGCGGTAAAGCGGAACTGCAGGTTGCCCGACTTGTCGGCGCGGTGGGCTTTGACCAGAGATACATCCGGCACCAGCGAGCGCTCCATGACATAGGTCTCTCCATCAAACTCACGCAGCTCTTTGCCCTCGGCCACGATAGTGCCCACACCGGTTTTGGTGAAGAAGGCCGGAATACCGGCGCCGCCGGCACGCAGCTTTTCAGCCAGTGTGCCTTGGGGGGTGAACTCCAGCTCCAGCTCGCCGGCCAGGTATTGGCGCTCGAACTCTTTGTTCTCGCCCACATAAGAGCTGATCATTTTTTTGATCTGACGCGTCTCAAGCAGCTTGCCGAGGCCAAAGCCGTCCACGCCCGCGTTGTTGGAGATAGCGGTCAGGTTTTTGGCACCCGAATCGCGCAAGGCATCAATCAGCGCCTCGGGGATGCCGCACAAACCAAAGCCACCAACGGCCAGTAACTGACCGTCCTGAATAATGCCTTCAAGCGCCTGCGCGGCGCTGGGGTAAATCTTGTTCACTGCGCGTATCTCCTAAGTAGATAGAAACAACATGGCCGCTACGATACTACGTAACTACATACGTAGTTCTCCGTAAAGCCTTTCCCTCACCGCTATCTGCATGGACATTGACTACCGCCAAGCTTTTGACCTTGCGCCCGTCGGGCTGGCGCTTTCGCGCAACCGCACCATGATCGATTGCAACCAGCAACTGTGCGACATGTTCGGGGCCACCAAAGACCAACTGGTGAGCCAGTCCTTCCAGGTGCTGTACCCCAGCGCCGACGAGTTTGAACGCCTCGGCGCCCGCATGGCCCCCTTGCTCAACCGCAATGGAACCTATGCAGATGACCGCATCATGAAACGACTCGACGGCCGCTTCAAAGGCGAAACCTTCTGGTGCCATGTGAGCGGCCGCGCCCTGAACCCCAGCGCCCCGCACGAGGCCGGCATCTGGACCTTTGAAGACCTGAGCGCCCTGCGTCCGGTGCGCGCAGAACTCACCCCGCGCGAGCGCGAAGTCGCGGCCTACCTGATGCAGGGCCAGACCTCCAAACAGATCGGCAAAACGCTGGAGATCAGCCACCGCACTGTCGAAATCTACCGCGCACGCCTGATGCGCAAATACAAGGCGTCGACCACCGCAGACCTGGTGCACAAGTTGATGGCCGGCTAAAAACCTGAAAAGACCCTAAATTTGTATCGGTTTGGTGCACTTTTCATATCAATGCACCAAAATGCAGCGCACATGCAGCTCATAGACCACCAAGGCGGAGCTGTGCACCTATTGCTGACGGGAGGCGGCGACCGACGGACATCCGTTGGACCATCGGACGCGCCACTCCTTTGTTTGTAGGGAGAACGTGCGTATGAAAGCCTGGAAGATCTCAACCCGCCTGCAGTGGATCATCGGCCTCTTGGGCGCTCTGTTGGTCGGCATCGGCGCCTTGAGCCTGCAAGGCCTGGCGGCATCCAATGCCTCCTTGAAAACCGTCTACGAAGACCGCGTCATTGCCTTGGGCCAACTCGGTGAGGTGTCCCGTCTGCTCCAGCGAAACCGCATTGTTTTACAAGACAGCCTGATCAACCGGGACGCCCATCACGTGCGGAAAATGATCGAAGAATTCGACAGTAATTCGGACCACATCACCAAGACCTGGCAAGCCTATGAGGCGACCTACCTCACCCCGGAGGAGTCTCTATTGGCCAAAAGTTTTGCAACGGCTTACCGCGATTTGTCGACCCTGGGCCTGAAACCCTTGCGCGAGGCCTGCGCACGTGGCGACATGGAACAAGCCGTGAAGATTTACAACGAGCAGGTCGTGGGACTCATGCGCCCCGCCATGGACACCTTGGAACGCCTGGACCAGATTCAGTATGACGTTTCCAGGACGGAATACACCACCGGCGTGGCCTACTTCGAGTGGATCCGTGCAATATGCATCTCTGCCATCGTTGGCGGTCTGGTCGTCGCCATCGCGTTGGGCTTTTTCATGATCCGGTCTTTGTACCGGCAACTAGGCGGGGAACCCGCAGACGTGCTGGCCATCACCAACTCGATCGCAGAGGGCGACCTCACCAGTGCCATCCAGGTGCCGCACTTTGCGCCGCAGAGTGTGATGGCCGGCATGGCCCATATGCAGCGCGCCTTGCAAGTGATGGTGGGCATGGTGCGAGACGGCTCTGAAAGCGTCGCCAGCGGCAGCACACAAATCGCCAGTGGCAGCGGCGACCTGTCTTCGCGCACCGAGCGCCAGGCCAGCGCCCTGGAGCAAACTGCCGCCTCCATGGAGCAACTCAGCGCAACCGTGCGCCAGAACGCAGACAGTGCGCGTGAGGCCTATCGGCTGGCCCATGTGGCCTCCGGCGTTGCCCGCAAAGGTGGCGACGTGGTGGCACAAGTGGTGCAAACCATGCAAGGCATCGATCAATCCTCTAAGCGCATCGCCGACATCATCGGGGTGATTGACGGTATCGCCTTCCAGACCAACATCCTCGCCCTGAATGCAGCCGTAGAAGCCGCACGCGCCGGCGAACAGGGGCGAGGCTTTGCGGTGGTCGCCAGCGAAGTCCGCTCCTTGGCAGGGCGCAGCGCGGAGGCGGCCAAAGAAATCAAGTCGCTGATTTCGGCCAGCGTGGAGCGGGTCGCCCTCGGAAGCGACCAAGTGTCCGAGGCAGGCGGCACCATGCAAGAGGTGGTAGAGGCGATTCAGCAGGTCGCAGACCTGATGGACTCGATCAGCGCCGCCAGCTCGGAACAGGCGTCAGGGGTGTCCCAGATCGGTGAGGCCGTGGGTCACATGGACCAGACCACCCAGCAGAACGCGGCATTGGTGGAAGAAATGTCCGCGGCGGCCGCCAGCCTGCGGGCCCGGGCGCATGAGCTCGTTCAATGCGTCGCCGCATTCCGGCTCCAAAAAACTGCGGGTTCAAACATCGGGCAGGCGCTGCTGGAAAACGCTGTGTAGGGTGAGCGCCCCTATTGGGGCAACGCGGCAGGTGGCAGGCGCTTTGCGAGCTCACTCTCCAACGCCGCAATCCGCTGCTCGGCCAGCCCCAGGCTCAGCAGCGCCGCCTGCAGCTCGGTCTCCAGGCGGGCCACTTCCTCCGTCAGGGTGTCCGCCACAGCGGTTACCTTTTCGCGGGTGGCGTCGCGTGTGATGGTCAGGCCGGCAGTCACCGTGTCCAGCCACGCGAGGATCTGCACCCGGGTGGTGTCTTTGTGCAGCGGGGTTTGCAGCGTCGCTTTTTTCACATCGGCCCGGCGGCACAACTCGGATTGGGTCACCCGCCCGTGGTTAAAGGGGTAGACCCCGTGGTGCGCTGCAATGTCTGCTTCGATCTCCGCCATGGCTTTGCGCAGGCGCGCCAGTGCGGCTTCAGTGCGGGGATTGGCGTTTTCAGTGACAGGAAGCATAGGACGTTCGGACATGAAAGGATCTCTAGGGAGGCAGCCGGCGCAGTGTACTGAAGCTAGACTCACCATCCTCCCAAAGGACAACCATGACAACCCCATTCACCCCCGCCCCCCATGAAACCGAAGCCTGGGCTGCCCTCAAACAACTGGGCGATACCGCGGTATCCACCGGCGGCTTGCAGGCTCTGCTTCAAATGTTTATCAGCGTCGTGACCTCGGCGGAAGAGGTAGCACGGGTGAGCGAAGAAGCCGGCCACCCGGACTCCATGACCACCCAAGTCATTTCTGAATGGGTCAGCACCCAGTACGTGCCTGACATGCAGGCCCAGTTGCAAGGAAGCGGCGAGGCTTAAGGGCGAGGCCTAAATCAGGTTGCGCATCGCGCGCGCGGTTTCCTGCAACACCGGCAGCACACGGCGCACTGCATCATCGGTGCTCTCGTTGCCCATGGGCATGGTGACGTTGAGCGCACCCATCAGCGCCCCGTGGCGATCAATCAACGGCACCGCCACGCCGCGGTAGTTCATTTCCAACTGCTGCTCTGACACCGCCCAGCCTTGCTGTCGAATGCGGGCCAACTCAACACGCATCCGGTCTTTGCTGGCAATCGTGTGCGAGGTATAGGCCTTGAAGGTTTGCTGCTGCAGCCAGTCTTCGAGCCACGCCGGGTCGCGCATGGCCAAAATCAACATGCCCGCCGACGTGACCTGCGCCTGCACCCGCGAGCCCAGCACATAGCCGGTGCTCATGGGCCGGTTGCTGCCATTGCGGGCGATGTAGACGATCTCGTCGCCGTCCAACACACTCACATAGGCAATCTCTTGGGTGCCGGCAGTGACCCGCTGCAAAAACGGCTGCACCACCCGGGGCAAGCGCGCTGACTCGAGGTACGACTGCCCGATGCGCAGCACACGCGGCGTGAGCCAAAACAGCTTGCCATCGCTCGCCACATAGCCCAGGTACTGCAAGGTCAGCAGGTAGCGGCGGGCGGCGGTGCGCGTCATGCCACAGCGCTCGCCGGCCTGGCTGGCCGTCATGCGCTGGTGCGCGTCGTCAAAAGCCTCGATCAGCCCCAAGCCCTTTTCCAGACCGGCAATCCAGTCTTTCTTTTCTAGAGCGGGCGCGTCAATGCCGGCAATGGGCGGGCGCAAGGCGAGTTCAGTAGTCATGGGCGCTGATTTTGGCGGGCCGGAAAACCGGGAAAGCCTAGTGCTTACCCGCAATACGAACGATCATCGATCATTTAAGTTCAATAAACGCTCATTTCGACCAACATTCACTTTCATTCGCACAGGTGAGTCGCTAAAGTCCGCTTCGAACCGCACCATTCGTACGACTAGCGAACAGACGGTCTACCCCCACCCGAACGCCATAACAGGAGACAGACAATATGCAAAAACGGAACACTCTCAAATTGATAGCTGCCTGCGCAATGCTAATGGGCGCTAGCAGCGCTTTTAGCCAGGAAGTCATCAAGATCGCCAATATTGTGGAGCTCTCCGGCGGTGGCGCCTCGGCCGGCACCAACTTCAAAAACGGGGTGGAATTGGCAGTCAAGGAAATCAACGCCGCAGGCGGTGTGCTGGGCAAAAAGATCCAGACCATCACCTCCGACACCCAGTCCAACCCCGGCGTGGCCAAGGGTCTGACCCAAAAAGCGGTAGACGACGAGGTGTTTGCCATCTTCGGCCCGGTGTTCTCGGGCTCCATCATGGTGTCGATGGCCGAGAGCCGCAAAGCCGAGATCCCCAACTTCACCGGCGGTGAGGCAGCCAGCATCACCATGCAGGGCAACCCCTATATCTTCCGCACCAGCTTCACCCAAGCGACCGCCATGCCCAAAGTGGCCCGCTACATGAGCGAGCAGGCCAAGCTCAAGAACATCGCCATCATTTACGTGAACAACGATTTCGGCAAAGGCGGCCTGGACATGATCAAAAAGGCGCTAGCCACCTCTGCAACCAAGATCGCTGCTGAAATCTCGACCGATGCCGGCCAAGTGGACTTCTCTGCCGCCGTGCTCAAAGCCAAGCAAAGCAATGCCGACGGCGTGTTTGTCTACACCAACGAAGAAGAGTCCGCCCGCGCCCTGCGCGAACTGCGCAAGCAAGGCTGGAACAAGCCCATCGTCGGCGAGACCACCCTCACCGGCCAGAAGGTCATTGAACTGGCCGGCGAAGCCGCCAACGGCGCCGTCGCTCACGTGGGCCTGACGGTGGATGCCCCCATCCCCGCGGTGCGTGCCTTCCGCGCCAAGTTTGAGCGTGAGTACAAATACATCTCCGACCACAACGGCATGAAGGGCTACTCCGGCATTTACACCCTGAAGGCCGCTATCGAGAAGGTCGGCAAGCTGGACCGCAAGGCAGTTGCCAATGCGCTGCACAGCCTGGTGGTGACCACCGACAAAGAACCCGGCATCCTGATGAACGTGGCCTTTGACCAGAACGGCGATCTGGACCGCGAAAGCTTTTTGGTGGAGGTGAAAAACGGCCAGCAAGTGGTAGTGGCGACCCTGCCCCCGCTGAACCCCATCGTTGTCAACAAACCCGCAGCCGCTGCCAAGCCCGCTGCACCGGCCAAGAAGTAATGGCCTGAAGCCCCCTGCTCGCTCTGGCACAGACACCCGAGCGGACCAGGCGGGCTTTCTCTTCAGGGGGCTGGCGAACCACCAGTTCCCCGGCTGGCACCGCGCCCCAAGGACTCCGAATGACCGACTTTCTCCAACTCTTCTTCAGTGGAATGGCCACCGGCGCCATCTACTCACTGGCAGCCCTCGGCTTTACGCTGTTGTGGCAGGCCAGCGGCACCATCAACTTCGCCCAGGGCGAGTTCGTGATGCTGCCCGCTTTCATGATGCTGGGCTTCATGAGCATTGGCGCACCCCTGGCGGTGAGCTTCGCCATGACGGTCGTGTTGGCCGTGTTCCTGCTGGGCTGGGTGTTCAAACGCGGCTTGGTCGACCCCCTGTTCAAGTTCGGCATGATGCCCATCGTCGTGGCCACCATCGGCCTGTCCATTGCCATGCGCAACGGGCTGCGCGCCGGCTACAGCGCCGAAGCCCACCCCTTCCCCAGCCTGTTTGCAGACAAGCTCTTCAACATCGCCGGTGTGACCATTACCTTGGCGGATGTGGGCACCTTTGCGGTAGCGCTGATCCTCGTCTTTGTGGTGCAAGCCTTCATGACCAAGACGGTCACCGGCCGGGCCATGCAGGCGGTGGCGCAAAACACCGAAAGCGCGTCGGTGCTGGGCATCAACGTGCCCCGCATGATTTTTTACGCCTTTGCCATCAATGCCGTGCTGGCTGTCGCGGCCGCGCTCTTAGTCACGCCCACCTACCTCGCCAAATTCGACATGGGTGAGTCCCTGGGCAACAAGGCTTTTTTCGCAGCCATCATCGGCGGCTTCAACAACTCACGGGGCGCGCTGTTGGGCGGGCTCATCGTCGGCGTGTGCGAGAACCTGGCCGCCGCCTACATCTCCCCCGCCTACAAAGACGCGGTGGCGTTGGTGATCTTCATGGTCGTGATTCTGTTCAAGCCGCAAGGGCTGCTGGGCAAAAAAGTGGAACGCAAAGTCTGAGTACCACCGGAACACCCTCATGAAAAAAATTACTCTCATTTTGATAGCTGCTTGCGCAATCCTGCTGCTCGCTGCGCCGCCTTTTCTAAAAAATTACGGCGTGTACCTGCTCTCTTACTGGCTGGTGTTTGTCATCGCCACCATGGGCCTGAACCTCACAGTCGGTTACGCGGGCCAGAAGTCACTGGGGCATGCGGCTTTCTTCGGCATAGGCGCCTACACCGTCGCCATTCTGATGAAAGCGGGCTTCAGCTTCTGGCTGGGCTTGCCTGCTGCCGCGCTGATTTGCTTTTTTGTGGGCATCGCACTGGGCTTTCCGGCATTGCGGGTGCAGACGATTTACCTCGCCTTTGCCACGCTGGGCTTCAACACGGCCGTCTGGCTGGTGATGCGCAATGAGGAGTGGCTGACCGGCGGCACCTTTGGCATCAACAATATTGCGCGCCCTTCACTATTCGGCTATTCCCTGGAGGGCAACCTCGCGTACTACTACTTTGTGCTGGGCACCGCCGTCGTTCTGGGTGCCCTGCAATGGGGCCTGCTGCGCAGCCCCTGGGGCAAGGCATTTACCGCGTTGCGGGACAACCCCATACGCGCCGAAAGCCTGGGTATCAACACCCGCAGCTACACGCTGCTGAGCTTTGCCATAGGCGCCGTTTACGCCGGTGTGGCAGGCGCTTTGTTTGCGTCCCTGGTGCAGTTCATTGAACCGGCGCCTTTCACCGTGGGCGCCTCCATCATGATGTACCTGATGGTGGTGGTCGGTGGTCCCGGCTACTTCCTGGGCCCGCTGCTGGGTTCTGCCGTAGGCGTCATCCTGCCCGAATGGCTGCGCTTTGCGCAGGCCTGGTACCTCTTTGTGTTTGGCTCTGCGGTGGTGTTGCTGATGATCTGGTTGCCGGATGGCCTGCTGAGCATTCCTGACCGCATCAAGGCCAAACGCCAGGCCCGTGAAGCCAGCGCCGCCCGTGCCGCTGCCGCCCAACAACAGGGAGCCCGATGATGAGCCAACCCGTGCTTAAAGTTACCAACATCAAAAAGGCCTACGGCGCCATTCAGGCCGTTGGCGGTGTGTCCTTCGAGGTCATGCCCGGCGAGATCTTCGGTGTCATCGGTCCTAACGGTTCAGGCAAGACCACCCTGTTCAACAGCATGCTGGGCCAGATCACCCCCGATGCAGGCAAGATCGAACTCAACGGCCAGGACGTCACCCAAGCCGGTCCGCTGGAGCTGAGCCGTCGCGGTGTGGGCCGCACCTTCCAGACCCTGCAGGTCTTCGGCAAGATGACCGTGCGCGACAACCTGATCGTCGCGGCCCAGGAGCACCAAGGCTCGATGCTGAGTCGCATGTTCGCTCCGTCCGACTCCGGTTTGGGGGCCAAAGCCGATGCGCTGATCGACCAGTTCCGCATCCGCCATGTGGCCGACAAAAAGGCCGGCGAACTGTCCTACGGCCAGCAGAAGCTGGTGGACATTGCTATGGCCTTCATGAGCGAGCCCGACCTGGTGCTGCTCGATGAACCGTGTGCAGGGGTGAACCCCAGTCTGGTGGGCGGCATCAGCACCCTGCTGAAGGAACTGAACCGCAACCCCAAGTTCGGCAAAAAGAGCTCCTTTGTAGTGATTGAACACAACATGGACTTTGTGATGGACCTGTGCCACCGCATCATGGTGATGGTCGAAGGCCAGGTGCTGGCCATCGGCACGCCGGATGAAATCCGCAATAACAAGCAAGTCCTTGACGCTTACCTGGGGAGCTGACGCATGACCACAGATACCTGCATTGAATTCAAAGACGTGGTGGCGGGTTACAAGGATTTCATGATCCTGAACAACCTGTCCTTCAAGGCCAAGCGCGGCACCATCACCTTGCTGCTTGGGCCGAATGGCGCGGGCAAATCCACCGTGCTCAAGGCCTTGTTTGGCTTGCTCAAGCCGCGCCAGGGCGACATCTTGCTGGACGGTGTGAGCGTGGCCGGTGCCAGCCAAAAGGTCTTGCTGGCCCAAGGCATTGCCTTCGTGCCGCAAGGCCGCAACCTGTTCGGCCAGCTCAGCGTATTTGAGAACTTGGAGCTGGGCGGCATCACCCTGGGCATGAAGACCACGCACGAGCGCATTCCGGAGGTGCTGGAGTTCTTCCCCCGCGTGAAGCAGCGCCTGCACTCACCGGCGGCAGCCCTGTCCGGCGGCGAGCAGAAGCAGCTGGAAATTGGCCGCGCTTTGCTCTTGCGCCCCAAGGTGATTTTGATTGATGAGCCCTCCATCGGCCTCTCGCCCATGGTGGTGGCCGATGTGTTCAAGCTCCTGCGCAAACTGGCCGACCAGGGCACCACAGTGCTGATGGTGGAACAAAACGTGAAGAGCGCGCTCAAGATTTCGGACGAAGCCATTGCCCTCGAATCCGGCCGCCTGGTGCTGCAAAAGCCAGCATCGGAGTTGCTGGCGGACCCGAACATTGAGCGCCTGTTTTTGGGCGGTGCGCATACCAGTGCCGCGCCGACAACTGCCACCGTTTAGCTTTACTTCACCATTTGACGACCCGGAGAACCCATGGCCAACACCCCACGCCCTAGCGGCGCAGACCGCGAACACATCGACGAAGGCCCCAACCCGCTGGGTCTGGAAGGCATTGAGTTCATCGAGTACGCCACCTCCAAGCCACAGGCGCTGGGCCAGGTGCTGGAGGCCATGGGATTCCGCCCCATCGCCCGCCACCGCTCGCGCGAAGTGCTGCTCTACCGCCAGGGCGATATCAACGTCATCGTCAACGCCCACGGCCGGGGCGCCGCGCTGACCGAAAAGCCGGTGATCGCCGCCATCGCCCTGCGGGTGCAGGACGCCTCAGCCGCCTACAAGCGGGCCTTGGCCCGCGGTGCCTGGGCCGTGCCAGTGCAGGTCGAAGTGATGGAGCTGCATATTCCCGCGGTGCATGGCGTGGGCAACAGCCGCATTTACTTTGTAGACCGCCACCGCGAGTTCTCGATTTACGACGTGGACTTCACACCCGTACCTGCAGTCGACAAGAACCCGCCGGCCATCACCGGCCTGCACTTCTTCGGTGTGGTGCAGTACATCGGAAATGACCGCAGCGATGACTGGACCGAGTTTTATAGCGCCCTCTTCGGCTTTACCGCGCTGGAGCCCGAGACGCGCTTCGGCATCCTGCCCAAGGGGCGCATTCTGCAAAGCCCGTGCAAAACCTTTTACCTGCAGCTCATTGAGCCCGAGCCCGGTGTGTTGGATGTGGAAGACGACGAGTGCTTCCAGCGCGTGGGCCTTGGCACACCGGATGTGCAAGCCACCGTGGCAGCCTTGCGCCAGCGCGGTGTGGACTTTGTGCCCAGCAAAGACCCGGCGCAAGACAGCAAGGGTGCTCTCACCCGCCCCACCATGGGCAACGCCATGTTTGAGCTGGTTCACCAAGTCCGGGGCTGAACACCATGAGCCAATTTGAAGGCAAATTCGACGACTTCGGGATGGACACCATCACGCTGGCCGGGCCCCTGAAGGCCAAGCTGGACGCCATGAAGGCGGCCGGCTTTACCCAGGTGATGCTGCTGGCCCGTGATCTGGTGAGCCACCCCGAGGGCTGGCGCGCCGCGGTGCAAGAAGTCAAGGACAGTGGCCTGCGCGTGACCGGCTTTCAGGTGCTGCGCGATTTTGAGGGCCTCTCCGGCCACCTGCACGACTACAAGGTCGACATCGCCAAGAGCATGATGGAGATGTGCGCGGCCCTGGACTGCCGCGTCATGCTGGCCTGCTCCAGTACCTCCACCCACGCCACCGGTGACACAGACAAGCTCGTGCAGGACCTGCGCAAGCTGGCCATGCTGGCAATTCCGATGAACATCAAAATCGCGTTCGAGGCCCTGTCCTGGGGCCGCAACGTGAATGAGTTTCCCCAAGCGTGGGACCTCATTAGCCAAGCCGACATGCCCAATTTGGGTCTGGGCTTTGACTCCTTCCACCTGTTTGCCACCAAGACCCCGTTGGACGAGCTGGAGATCCTGGACCCCAGCAAGATCTTTCTGGTGCAACTGGCCGACTTCATGTGGAACGAAATCAAAACGGTCGAGGAGCGCATCACCACGGCGCGCACCTTCCGCGTGTTCCCCGGCGAAGGCGTGCACAGCGAGGCTCTCGCGGAACTCGTGCTCAAGCTGCACCAGCTGGGCTACCGCGGTGACTACAGCTTTGAGGTATTCAACGACGACTACCAGCAAATGCCGCTGGAAATCGTGGCTGCCCGCGCGCGTCGCGCTGCCCTGTGGCTGGGCGAAGATGTGCTGCGCCGCTCGGTGCCGCTGCCCAACCAGATGCGCCTGCGCCAGGCGCTGGCCTGACCCACCCGACCCGACCTCAACCAAACAATTGCCATGAGCAGTGTGCTGGACGATTTTTTGTATGCGCCCGAGGTGCTGGAGTCCTTCGGAGCCCAGCGTTTTGTGGCCGCCATGCTGCGGGTGGAAGCCGCGCTCGCGCAGGCCCAGGCCGAGCACGGCGTAATACCTGCGGATGCGGCGGTATCCATCGTCGACACCTGCAAGGTCGAGCTGTTTGACGCCGCCCGCATCGTGCGCGACAGCGCCAGCTGCGGCAGTTTGGCGGTTCCTTTGATCAAGAGCCTGCGCGATACGGTGGGGCTCTTCAACCCGGCGGCAGTTCCGTTTGTGCACTACGGGTGCACCAAGCAAGACCTGATCGACACCACCATGGCGCTGATCACTCAGCAGGTGTTGGCCGTCACCCGTGGCTATGTCGATACCTGCATGGCGGCGCTGGCGCAACAGCCTGAACTGGCCGTGACAGTAGCGCCCTTGCGCCGCGCACTCCAACGCCTGGATGCCAGCTCAGCCGCGGCGCTGGCGGTGCAGCTGGGCGGCACCCTGAGCGCCCGACCCGCGCACGGCCCCGCGGTACAAGCGGCATTGGCCCGGCACCTCAAATTGTCTATCCCCGATGCGCCCTGGGATACCCAGCGTGACGCCTGGGTAGCGTTGGGGTGCGATGTGGCTCTGCTGATCGGCAGCTTGGGCACCTTGGCCAGCGCCATGGTGCAGCGCTCGCCCGGCACAGAGCCCTGCGCTGGGAGCTTGACCGCTCTGGCTATGGCGCGCCGCAGCCCGCAGCGGGTGGCGGGCTTGCTGAGCTCTATGCCCCATGCGTTCGAGCGCACCCTGGGCTTCTGGCAATCCGATCAAAGCGACTGGACCCAGTTGCTGATGTCGGCGCACGCCAGCGCCTGGGGCTTGGCCAAATCGCTACAAAATACATAGCATCCCGCGCAAATAGATCGTGGGCAAACGACCCACTTAGCAACAAAAGACCCCCAAGCACTCGCGGCGCATGAAAGCTCGATCTGTGTGAATGAGTGTGTTCTACTGAGGCCACTGCCTTCTTACAGTTGTGGCTCACAGTCTTTCACTAAGCGCACAAGGTTCTCGGAATGGCACACACCCGCTGGGTTTTGAAGGGTACTTTGGTCGACGCTTACGGAAAAGCACTTCCCCCGGTTCTGCAAGCCGCCTATGGCTCGGTGGTCGGGCGCAGCCTCTACGGGATCACCCTTTTTTCGAATGGCCATGTGATGCAGCTGCTCGAAGGCGAAGTTGCTGCCTTGCAATCTGCCGTGCGCAACTTGCAAGACCAAAGCAAAATTTTTGGCATCGAGCGCTTGTTGCAAGAGCCTACGGATGGGCCGAGTACCGAGAGCGTATCGGTCGGACTGCACCGCTTCAAAGACGAAATTGCCAAACACCTGCCCGGCCATGTACAAGTGTTCAGCTTGTGTGCCGACGAGATTTGCCAACGCATGCCCCCCGGTAAAGCGCGCGATCTTTTGCTTGGATTCGCTTAACGCTCGCCACCCGGCGCGTCAGCGCACAGACCCGCCCGCCAAAGGCCCGCAGCATCGGATTTTTGGGGGCTCACGCTCAATCCCATGCCAAGCAGCACGCGCTCAACAGCTTGTACGAATGAATGTGTTTTAAAAAAAACACATTCGCCGGACACTGCGCCGGTGGAAATGAACAAGATCAATTACAAACAAATCGTCGGGAAGCGCGTCAGGGGATTACGGCAAAACGCCGAACTGTCTCAGGAAGTTTTGTCGGAACGATGCGGAATATTCCGCACCTACTTGAGCCGGATCGAGTCCGGCGCTGCCAATCCCACATTGCTGGTATTGGTCGCCCTCGCAGACTCTTTGGGTGTACCGCCCTCAGAGCTGTTAACCAAAGATTGAACCAGGGCTCAGGCCCTAGCGGGCGGAGCCTGCAGCGGCCGGCAGTGGTGGCATGGCGGCGCAAGCGGTGGCCACAAACTCCCTTAACAATCGCAAACCCGGGGTGAGCTGGCGCCGGTCGGGCAGCACCATATAAACCGGCACCGGCTCGGTGTCCCATTCGGTGCACAGCATCACCAAACGGCCTTCGGTCACATCGTGGGCTACATCCAGCCAGGCTTTGTAGGCCACGCCCCGGCCGGCCACTGCCCAGCGGCGCACCACATCCCCATCGTTGCCGACATGCCCACCTTGCACCCGCACGGTCAGGGCCTCACCCGCCCGGCGAAAAGTCCAACGGTCATTCACATCTTCCCCCAGCATGAAACACAGGCAGTCGTGCCCGGCCAAGTCGTGGGGCGTAAGGGGCGTGGGGTGCTGTGCCAGATACGCGGGGGAAGCCACCAGCACCCGCCGGTTGTGGGGCGCCACCGGCAGGGCCACCAGATTCGAGTCTTGCGGCTTGCCGTAGCGGAAAGCGGCATCCACCGGTTCGCTGAACATATTGGCCATGCGGTCTGACAGGGTGAGCCGGTAGCGCAGCTGCGGGTGCAGCGACTGAAAGTCATCCAGCCACGGCAGCAGGAGGTTGCGGCCCATGTCGGACGAAGCCGCCAGGCGCAACACGCCTTGCACCTCGTGGAGGCCGGTGCCGAGTGACCGCACCCCTTCGCTCAGGGTGCTGAGGGCCAGCCGCGCATGTTCCAGAAAAGCAGCGCCCTCCGGGGTCAGCCGCAGGCTGCGGGTCGAGCGCACCAAGAGCGGCACCTGCAGCTCGGCCTCCAGCCGCTTGAGGGCGGCACTGGCCGCAGCCGGGGTCATGTCCAGCGCACGGGCGGCGGCAGACAGGCTGCCAGCATCCACTGTGCGCACCAAGATAGCGAGGTCTTGCAGGGCTTTCATTTTCAAATTTTATTTGAAGCTGAATTCAATCCAAGGCCTATTTTTCTTTTCAAGCAATAGAAAGATGATGCAGGCCTTGTCGTTATTACTTTGAGAGCCCGCCATGAAAGCTATCGGTTACACCCAGCCCCACCCTATTGCCGCCACCCCGGGGCTACAAGACATCACCCTGCCGGCCCCGGTTGCCCTGGGCCACGACCTGCTAGTGGAGGTGCACGCAGTGTCCGTCAACCCGGTCGACACCAAGCTGCGCAAAAGCGCCCGCCCTGCTGAGGGAGACGCCTACAAGGTGCTGGGTTTTGATGCCAGTGGCATCGTGCGTGCGGTGGGCCCGGAGGTGAGTCTGTTCAAACCGGGTGACCGGGTGTTTTACGCAGGCGCCATCCAGCGGCCCGGCACCAACAGTGCGCTCCACCTGGTGGATGAGCGCATCGTGGGCCACATGCCCACAAGCCTCGACTTTGGCCAAGCCGCCGCGCTGCCACTCACCAGCATTACCGCCTGGGAGCTGCTGTTCGACCGCATTGGCGTGCAGCCCGGCAAAAAACCCACCGGCAAAACCCTGCTGGTGATCGGCGCGGCAGGCGGGGTGGGCTCGGTGCTGGTGCAGCTGGCGCGGCGCTTGACCAGCCTGACCATCGTCGGCACCGCCTCGCGCCCTGAAACCCGCGAGTGGGTGCAGTCCTTGGGCGCTCACCATGTGATCGACCACAGCCAGCCCATGGCACCGCAGTTGGCCGCTATCGGGCTGCCGCAGGTAGATATCGTGCTGAGCCTGACCCACACCGAGCAGCATTTGCCGGAGATTTTGGAGGTGATCGCACCTCAAGGTCAGTTCGGCCTGATTGACGATTTGCCGGTTCTGGACGTGATGCCCTTCAAGCGCAAAGCCATCTCCGTGCACTGGGAGCTGATGTTCACCCGCCCCTTGTTTGCCACACCCGACATGGTGGCCCAGCACCACTTGCTCAATGAAGTGGCCCAACTGGTCGATGCCGGCTTGCTGCGCACCACCCTGGCCGAGCACTACGGCACTATCAACGCAGTCAACCTGCAGCGCGCGCACGCCTTCGTAGAGTCGGGCACCGCCCGGGGCAAAGTGGTGCTAGAGGGCTGGGCCTGATCAACCTGCCGATTGCTATTAAATAAGGAGCAGCTAGCCCAATCAAAATAGGGGCTGGATGCTCTTTTGACATTCAATCGCGGCTGCTGACCACCTCATCGGCACTGCGAAACGCCTCTACCGCGGTGGGCACCCCGCAGTACACCGCGGCGTGCAACAGCACCTCCTGGATTTCTTCGGCAGTCGCGCCATTGTTCAGGGCGCCCCGCACATGGCCTTTGAGTTCGTTTTGCTTGCCAAAGGCGGTGAGCATGGCCACCGTGATCAAACTGCGGGTTTTCAAATCAAGGCCCGGGCGCTGCCACACATCGCCCCACGCCGCACGGCTGATGTGTGCCTGCATCGGTGCGGTAAACGGCGTGGTTTTGGCCAGCGCCGCGTCCACAAATGCATCTCCCATCACCTGACGGCGGGTAGCCAAGCCTTGGGTGTAAGCGTCCGGGTCCGGACGGGCGGGCAAGGGGGTGTTGGAGTCTGTCATCAGAGGCCTTCAGGGCAAAGCCGCCATGTTAGCCCGCGTGCCATTGCCCAAGCTGGGACAACAAGGCCACCAGACCCATGCCATTGATGACGATGCCGATGGTGGTTTTGATTTCTTTCATGGTGCAAGTCTCCGGGTAGTGGGCTGCGACGGGGTTCGCAGTAGGATGAATACTAAAAAGCACCGACGTTTATGTAAATTCAATTAACTGAATCACATCGATAGTTTTTAAAAATGCGCTGATCAGCGACCCGACGGAGACCCCATGCATCCCACCCCGCGCTACCCCCTGCCCGACCTCAACACCCTGCCCGAGGACCTGAAAGCCAAGATCCTCGAGGTCCAGGAAAAGTCCGGCTTTGTGCCGAATGTGTTTCTGGCCTTCGCCCGCCGGCCTGCCGAATGGCGCGCTTTTTTCGCCTATCACGATGCACTCATGCTGCGCGAGGGCTCCAGCCTGACCAAGGGCGAGCGCGAGATGATCATCACCACCACCAGTGCCGCCAACCAGTGCCTGTACTGCGTGGTGGCACACGGCGCCATTTTGCGGATTTACGAGAAAAAGCCGCTGGTGGCAGACCAGGTAGCCGTCAACTACCGCAAGGCCGACATCACCCCCCGCCAGCGCGCCATGCTCGACTTTGCGATGCAGGTCTGCCTGCAGAGCCACACCGTGGAAGACGCCGACTTTGCCGCCCTGCACGCCCACGGTTTTGACGACGAAGACATCTGGGACATTGCCGGCATTACCGCTTTCTTCGGCCTCTCCAACCGCATGGCCAATGTGACCGGCATGCTGCCCAACCCCGAGTTCTACCTGCTGGGCCGGGTCCCCAAAACCAAATAGCCACTCGCCACACCCGCCATGACATTCCCCCCCCACCGCACTCTCAGCATTGCCGTGACGGTGCTTTGTGCAGCGCTGCTGTCGGCGTGTGCCGTGTCGCCACCACCACCGGCACCGTCCGCGCCACCACCCCAGCCCGAAGCCGCAAGCGGCAGCACCGTCAAACCCGGTTGGGCGACCCGCCGCTATGCGGTGGCCGCGGCCAACCCGCTAGCCACCGATGCTGGGCGCCAGGTGCTCGCAGCGGGCGGCAGCGCCGTCGATGCAGCGATTGCGGTGCAAATGGTGCTGAGCCTGGTGGAGCCGCAGAGCAGCGGCATCGGCGGGGGTGCTTTTTTACTGCACTTCAATGGCACGACCACGCAAGCGTTTGACGGCCGCGAAACCGCGCCCGCCGCTGCCACGCCAGCCCTGTTTCTGGATGCATCAGGCCAAGCCATGAAGTTTGCCGATGCGGTAGTGGGCGGCCGCTCGGTCGGTGTGCCGGGCGCGGTCGCCATGTTGGCGCAGGCACATGCCTTGCACGGCAAACTGCCGTGGGCTCAGTTGTTTCAACCCGCTATCAACCTGGCCAACCAAGGTTTTGCCATCAGCCCGCGTATGGCCGCACTGCTGGCGGCAGACCCGCACCTGAAAAAAGACCCGGTAGCGGCAGCTTACTTTTACGACGCTGCAGGCAAGCCATGGCCAGCCGGCCATGTGCTGCGCAACCCCGAATTGGCAGCGGTGTTGCAAGGCATAGCCACCCGCGGCCCCTCTGCCCTACTGCGGGGCGAGGTCGGTGAAGCCATCGCCCGCAAAGTGCAAGGCCACCCTACCAACCCGGGCAGCCTAAGCACCCGCGACTTGGCAACCTACCGTCCGCTGGTGCGCGAACCGCTGTGTTTTGACTACGACACGGCACCCCGCCCGGTACGCATTTGCGGCATGCCGCCGCCAAGCTCGGGGGCGATTGCCATTGGTCAAATTCTGCGCATGCTGGACCACACCCCCGCCCGCAGCCTGCCCCTGGTGCAAGGCCAACCCGGTGCCGACTGGTTGCACCTGTACACCGAGGCTTCGCGCCTGGCATTTGCCGACCGGGGCCAGTACCTCGGTGATCCGGCTTTTGTGCTAGCTCCAGCGGGCAACTGGGCCAGCTTGTTGGCACCGGGCTACTTGCGCAGCCGCGCCGCGCAGATCGACAGTAGCCCCACCGGGCAGAGCATTCAGTTTGCCTTGCCGGGGCAGCCCGGCGGCACGCCGCTGAGCTACGCGCCCATGCCTGACCAGTTGGAGTACGGCACCTCGCATATCTCGGTGGTGGATACCTATGGCAATGCGGTTGCCATGACCACTACGATTGAAGATGCCTGGGGCTCACGCCAGATGGTGAACCGGGGGGCCGGTCTCGCGGGCGGCTTTTTGCTCAATAACCAGCTCACCGATTTCAGCTTCAGCCCAACGGGGGGCGACGGCAGGTCGGTGGCCAACCGCGTAGAGCCGGGCAAGCGCCCGCGCTCCAGCATGTCGCCCACGCTGGTCTTTGACAAGGCTACCGGCCAGCTGCTCATCAGTGGCGGCAGCCCGGGCGGCGCACTCATCATTCACTTCACCGCCAAAACCCTCTACGGCATGTTGCACTGGGGCCTGAACGCACAACAAGCGATCGACCTGCCCAACTTCGGCTCCTTGAATGGCCCTACCTTGTTGGAAGCGGGGCGCTTCAGCCCGGCGGTGGTGCAGGCACTGAAAAGCAGGGGCCACACCGTTGTGGAGGTTCCGATGGCGAGCGGCCTGCAAGCCATCGCGCGCACCCCCACAGGTTTCTTCGGGGGTGCGGATCCGCGGCGAGAAGGTGTGGTGCTGGGTGATTGAATTTTTATTCAGGCACCAAATCGGCCTCCAGCCCTCTTAGAACCTGCGCAAGCAGCTCCTTATTTGATAGCAAATACCTTGCGCTAGCACAGCCGGACTGATCCGGCGATCGGCGCAGGCTGCCTACAATCGCCCTATGGCCATCCCCCAAAGCTTCATCCAAGAACTCATCGCGCGCACCGATGTGGTGGAGATCGTGGGCCGCTATGTGCAACTCAAAAAGGGCGGCGCCAACTTCATGGGCTTGTGTCCGTTTCACGGGGAAAAGTCGCCCTCGTTCTCGGTGAGCCCCGCCAAACAGTTCTACCACTGCTTCGGCTGCGGCAAAAACGGCAATGCCATCAGCTTTTTGATGGACCACGCCGGCATGACCTTCATCGAGGCCGTCAAAGACCTCGCCGGCCAATATGGCATGGTCATCCCCGAGGAAGAAGGCAGCCCCCAGGACAAAGCCCGCGCCCAAGCCCAGCGCGAGAAGCAAAACACCCTCACCAGCGTGCTGGAAAAAGCCGGCGAGGCTTATAAGCGCGGACTCAAGGAGTCGCAACGCGCCATTCAATATTTCAAAGGCCGCGGTCTGTCGGGCGAGATTGCCAAGCAGTTCGGCCTGGGCTATGCCCCGGAAGGCTGGCGCAGCCTGGCCAGCATATTCCCGCAGTACGACGACCCCTTGCTCGTCGAGAGCGGCTTGGTCATCCTGCACGAGGCCGAAAACGGGGGCGAAGAAAAGCGCTACGACCGGTTCCGCGACCGGGTGATGTTTCCGATTCGCAATATCAAGGGCGAATGCATCGGCTTTGGCGGGCGGGTGCTGGGCGATGAAAAGCCCAAGTACCTCAACTCGCCGGAAACCCCGGTGTTTAGTAAGGGCCGTGAGCTCTACGGCCTGTTTGAAGCCCGCAGCTCCCTGCGTGAGCATGGCTATGCGCTGGTCACTGAGGGCTATATGGACGTGGTGGCGCTGGCCCAGCTGGGCTTCCCCAACGCGGTGGCCACGCTCGGCACGGCCTGCACCAACGAGCATGTGCAAAAGCTGTTCCGCTTCACCGATGCGGTGGTCTTCAGCTTTGACGGCGATGCCGCCGGCCGCCGCGCCGCCCGTAAGGCGCTGGATGGCGCCCTGCCCTTTGCCACTGATGTGCGCAGCATCAAGTTTTTGTTCCTGCCCGCTGAGCACGACCCCGACAGCTTTATCCGTGCTTATGGCAAAGACGCCTTTGCCGACTACGTCAGCAAGGCCACGCCACTGAGCCGGTTTTTGATCGAAGCGGCGCAAGACGGTTGCGACCTCAGCTCCGCCGAGGGGCGGGCCCGCATGTCCAGCCAAGCCAAGCCCTTGTGGAGCCAGTTGCCCGACGGCGCACTCAAGCTGCAACTGCTGAGCGAAATAGCCCAGTTGGTGCAGCTGCCCTCAGCCGAACTCGGCAGCCTGTGGTCAGGCGCCGGCACCAAACCTGCCGCCGAAGCACCGCGCCGCAAGCGCGAAGCGGCGCCGGCCTCTGCGCCGGGCTTCGATGACGGAATGGGCGACATTCCTTTTTTTGATGACGACGAGCCTGCCGGATTTTCGGAACCGTGGGTGCCGCAAGAGGAGTGGAAAAAGAAGACCGAATGGAAGAAAGAGGGCTGGACGCCGCGCGGCAAAGGCGACGGCAAGTGGGAGGGTAAATGGCAGGGCAAAGGCGGCAAGTTCGGCAACCGTGAGGCCCGCCCCACCGGCCCGCTGGCCAAACTCGATAGCCGGCCGGACCTTGCCGCCCGCATTTTGCTCAACCACAGTGAGCTCTGGGACATTCTCTCTAGCGAAGACCACGGCCTGTTGTGCGAACTGCCTGCCCCCCACGGCGAGCTGTTTACCTGGCTGGAAAGCCAGTTGCATGAGCATGGCCCGGTCTCCCGGGGCACCTTGAAAGAAGAAATTGTGGGCCACCCGGCGGAAGATTTGGTGCAGCGGCTAACGGCCGGCCCGGTGCTGGCGAGCGAGCCCTTGCGCGAATCCGGCCCCGAGTTGCGCGATTTGCTCAACCGGATGCTGCTGGACCGTATCGACGCCCAGATGCGCGTGCTGGCGACCGACTCTGCCAACTTGGCCGAACTGCGGGTCCTGATGGACCGTAAAAAAGAACTGGGCAAACTGCTGGCAGCCAGCTCCATTGACGCCTAAAGCCTGACGCCTGACCCCGGACCGCGGTGGCACACAAGCCTGCGCAACCCCCTGCCGTTTTCAGGCTAAGTTCATGCGACAACTCTTGGGCTTGTCAATAGCAACTATAATGTCCGATTAGTTCGGCAAGAGCGACAGCAGCACCTCCGGGTCAGGCCACCGTGAATAGTTCATCACAACAGGCCACCTTACCGCAAGGACTGCATTCCAAATGATCGCCCTCCCATCTTGCCAATGGGGAATCTGATTCCCTGCCTAGCCACTACATCGCGTTTTGAGCGCAGCGTAGCCGGCATCTGTTCTGTCGTTTGTTAGTTTTTTGTTGTCCCGAGGTTTCTGCATGCCCGCTTCAAAATCCGCCAAGCCTGTTCAGCCTGCCAGCAAGGCCGTTGCCAAAACCGAAAAGAAAGCACCCTCCGTGTCCGCACCCAAATCCAAAGCCACCCTGTTGAAAGAAGCCGCTGACGCGCTTTTGGCCGCTGCTGAAGCTCCTGCGAAAAAGAAAGCGGGTCGCCCCGCCAAGGCCGCAGCTGACGAATCTGCTGCTCCCGCCAAAGCCACCACCGGCGCCAAGCGCGGTCGCAAGCCCAAGGCTGCAGCTGCCGAGTCCAGCGGTGATGACATGGACATGTCGGACATTGAAGCGGACTTGGTCGGCGAGCCCGAAGCCGCGGCCACCACGACGGCCACCGGTGAAAAGGTCAAGCCCCTGCGGATGAAGATCAGCAAGGCGAAAGAACGCGCCTTGATGAAAGAGTTCGGCCTGGACGAAACCGTCCTGTCCGAAGAAGACATGGCCAAGCGCCGCGCCCGCCTCAAGGCCCTGATCACCTTGGGCAAGACCCGCGGCTACCTGACCCACGGCGAAATCTCTGACCACTTGCCCGACAAGCTGGTCGATGCGGAAACCCTGGAAGTCGTGATCTCCATGTTGAACGACATGGGCGTGGCGGTTTACGAGCAAACCCCTGACGCGGAAACCCTGCTGCTGAACAACAACGTGTCCACTGCGGCCACTGTGGAAGAAGCGGAAGAAGAAGCCGAAGCTGCTTTGTCCACCGTGGACTCGGAATTCGGCCGCACCACCGACCCGGTCCGCATGTACATGCGCGAAATGGGCACGGTCGAGTTGCTGACCCGCGAAGGCGAAATCGAAATTGCCAAGCGCATCGAAGGCGGCTTGATGGACATGATGGAGGCGATCTCTGCATCGCCCGCCACCATCGCCGAAATCCTGCGCTTGGGTGAAGATATCCGCGAAGGCAAAGTCGTCATCACCACCATCGTGGACGGCTTTTCCAACCCCAACGAGGCCGACGACTATGTGGCCGAAGAAGACTTCGACGAATTTGACGAAGCCGACGATGACGACGGCAAGGGCGGCTCCAAGGCACTGACCAAGAAGCTGGAAGAACTCAAGAAGCAAGCACTCGAGCGCTTCGACAAAATGCGCGAGCTGTTCGAGAAAGTGCACAAGGTCTACGACAAGGAAGGCTACGGCACTCCTGCGTATGTGAAAGCACAGAAGGCCCTCAGCGACGAGCTGATGACCATCCGCTTCACCGCCAAGGCGATTGAAAAGCTCTGCGACATGGTGCGCGCTCAGGTGGACGACGTGCGCAAGAAGGAACGTGAACTGCGCCGCATCATCGTGGACAAGTGTGGCTACCCGCAAGAACAATTCATCGCGGAATTCAGCGGTCGCGACAAGGCCGGCAACAAGGCGGTCTCTAACCTGCTGAACCTGAAGTGGATTGAAAAGCAAGCCGCCTCCGGCAAAAGCTGGGCCGCTGTCATGGGCCGCAACATTCCGCCGGTGCAGGATTTGCAGCAAAAGCTGATCGACCTGCAGGCGCAGGTAGTGGTGCCTTTGGAGCAACTTAAAGACATCAACAAGCGCATGAATGCTGGCGAGTACGCCTCCCGCGCCGCCAAGAAAGAAATGATCGAGGCCAACTTGCGCCTGGTGATTTCGATCGCCAAGAAGTACACCAACCGCGGCCTGCAGTTCCTGGACCTGATCCAGGAAGGCAACATCGGTTTGATGAAGGCGGTGGACAAGTTCGAATACCGCCGCGGCTACAAGTTCTCGACCTACGCCACCTGGTGGATCCGTCAGGCGATTACCCGCTCGATCGCGGACCAGGCCCGCACCATCCGCATCCCGGTGCACATGATCGAAACCATCAACAAGATGAACCGGATCAGCCGCCAGCACTTGCAAGAGTTTGGTTTTGAGCCGGATGCGTCTGTCTTGGCTGAGAAGATGGAGATCCCGGAAGACAAGATCCGCAAGATCATGAAGATCGCCAAAGAGCCGATCTCCATGGAAACTCCGATCGGCGACGACGACGACAGCCACTTGGGCGACTTCATTGAAGACGGCGCCAACACTGCCCCGATGGAAGCAGCGATGCAGGCCGGTCTGCGCGATGTGGTCAAGGACATCCTCGACAGCCTCACCCCGCGCGAAGCCAAGGTGCTGCGTATGCGTTTCGGTATCGAAATGACATCCGACCACACCCTGGAAGAAGTCGGCAAGCAGTTCGACGTGACCCGCGAGCGTATTCGCCAGATCGAAGCCAAGGCCCTGCGCAAGCTCAAGCACCCCAGCCGCTCGGACAAGCTGCGCAGCTTCACCGACACGCTGTAAAGCCCGCCGGCTTCACTACAAGCCATTTAGCGCCCCAGCCCACATGCAATGTGCGCGGGGCGCTATTTTTTTGATAGCATCATTTCTCAACAACCGATCAAGAAGATCGCTTTGTCATTCATATGGCTCACGACATCCCCTATCAACTCGCCGGCGTGATGGGCTGGCCCGTCGCGCACTCGCGCTCCCCGGTCATCCATAACCACTGGATTGCCGAACATGGCCTGCGCGGCGCCTATGTGTTGCTGCCGGTGCAGCCCGCACGCCTGGAGCAAGCGCTGCGCGCCCTGCCCGTTCTCGGCATTGCCGGCTGCAACCTGACGATTCCGCACAAAGTCGATGCGATGTCCATCGTGAATCATGTGGATGCCCTCGGTCAGCGTATCGGCGCGGTGAACACGATTGTGGTGAATGCCGATGGCAGCTTAAGCGGCCGCAACACCGATGCCTTCGGCTTTATCCAGAGTCTTTACGAAGCAGGTAGCTCATGGCAGCCCGCCAACGGGCCGGTTTGCGTGGTCGGAGCAGGCGGGGCGGCGCGCGCCGTCGTGGTGGGTCTGCTGGATGCAGGTGTCCCGGAAATCCGGCTCACCAACCGCAGCGATGGCAAAGCCACCGAGATGGCCGGTGAGTTTGGTGACAAGGTCAAGGCCGTCGCCTGGTCAGAAAGGCACGCCTGCCTGGAGGGCTGTGCGCTACTGGTCAACACCACCAACCAAGGCATGCACGGCCAACCGGCACTCGACTTGCGATTGGACGCACTCCCCGTCACAGCACTGGTGTCGGACATTGTGTACGTCCCGATGGAAACGCCCTTGCTGACCGCCGCGGCGGCACGGGGGAACCCCACCGTCAATGGGCTCGGCATGCTGCTGCATCAGGCCCGCCCGGCGTTCGAGGCATGGTTTGGAACCATGCCGTCCATCAGTCCGGAACTGCTGCAAAAGATCAAGGCGACCTTCTGAAGGTTGCAGGCATCCGAACAGGGGCGGCTTTTAGCCGCCTGCCTTGGCGCTTCGTTCGCCCACAAAACGGAACGCAAACAGCAAAGCCTCTTCGAGGGACAGGTCAATCGCCTGGCGCTCTTGTTCCGTCAAATAAAACATCAAATCCACGTCGTGGCGCACATAGCGCGCCGGCAAGCGGTTCAGCGCGACACATGCCACATCGCCCAACATATCGTTGTTAAATGCCGGAAACTCGGCAGCCCGGCGAACGACCTCCTCAAAAACCAGGCGCTCGTAGTAGTTGTGGACCAGCTCAAAGTTGAAAGCCATGTGAAAAACCTCCGGATCATGAATCACAGCACCTTAGCATCGCGGGCACGCAGTGGCAAGCCGGACACATAAGTATGCGTTTGTAAGTCTGGCGCCCTGTTTACCTGCGCCAACAGCTATGAAACTTGTAGCAAGCAGAAAACTGCGCTATAGTTTCCGCTCGTTTTAGGAATCCGGCCTCATGGCCGGCCCACCATCAAGATACATAAAAAGGGCAAGGTAATGAGTGCAAAAGAAACGGTCGCAGTGGGCCAGTTGTTGGAACTCTTGGAATCCCGTTATGCGATACGCGTTTTGTGGGCCCTTCGCGACGGCCACGCACAAACCTTCCGCTTGCTGCAAGACAGCGTCGGTGGAATTACCCCCAACACCCTGAATACCCGGATCAAAGAATTGCGCGAAGCCGGCCTCCTGACCCACGGTACCGACGGCTATGTAGTGACATCCGCAGGTGCAGATTTGCTCAAGCGCTTGGGTGATTTGCAGGCGTTTGCGGTGAAGTGGTCTACTGCTCAGGCAAAAAAAGCGAAGTAAATCGCTGCCGGCCCTAGCGGCCTGAACCCTGCAGACAGGCCTTGGCCTGTCTTTTTTTTGGCTGGGGCATAATTTATGGTTTTTCCGGCCGCCAAGACCCAGCACGTTTGCGCGACCCGCTCCTGTTTTTATAGCAAAAGGATTTGAATATGCCTACCACCGCCAGCGGACTCCAGTTTGAAGACACGATTGAAGGCACCGGCGACGAAGCCAAAAAAGGCCAAAGCGTCACCGTGCATTACACAGGCTGGCTCTACAACGATGGCGTACAAGGCGCCAAGTTCGATTCCAGCAAAGACCGCAACGATCCGTTTGTGTTCCATCTGGGCGCCGGCATGGTGATCCGCGGTTGGGACGAAGGTGTGGCCGGCATGAAGGTCGGCGGTGCCCGCACCCTGATCATCCCTGCAGCACTGGGCTACGGCTCCCGCGGTGCGGGTGGCGTGATCCCCCCCAATGCGACCCTGAAGTTCGATGTGGAATTGCTGGGTGTGCGCGGCTAAGTCCGTAGCCTCTTCGTGATACACCTTCCGGATGACCGCACGGCATCCGGAAACTCCCTCTTGAAACAAGGTTATGCGTCGCCATGTAAGGCGCAATCGCATTCAACCGGATAGAACAGCATGTCTGATACCCCAAGCCCATCCAGCCCCAACCCGGCCGCTGACGCGGCACAAAGCCCCGAAGAAATTCTCGCAGCGGCCGCTGCGAACGAGGGCGACGCCTTGGCCCAAGCCCAAGCAGAGCTTGCCACGCTGAAAGCCAAAAGCAGTGAATTGGCTGACCAGTTCTTGCGCGCCAAAGCCGAAGCCGAAAACGCCCGTCGCCGCGCTGATGACGAAATCTCCAAGGCCCGCAAGTTTGCGGTGGAGAGCTTTGCCGAGAGCATGCTGCCCGTGGCAGACAGCCTGGAAGCCGGTCTGGTGATCAAAGACGCCACCCCCGAGCAGATCCGCGAAGGCGCCCAAGCCACCCTGCGCCAATTGACAGCTGCACTGGAGCGCAACAAGGTGATCGCCATCGCACCGACTGCCGGCACCAAATTCGATCCGCACCATCACCAGGCCATCAGCGTGGTGCCTTCCGAGCAGGAAGCCAACACCGTGGTCAATGTGCTGCAAAAAGGCTATTCCATTGCAGACCGCGTGCTGCGTCCGGCCTTGGTCACCGTGTCTGCCCCCAAGTAAGTGCGACAGCGCACAACCAGCCGACCGGATTAATCGTATTTTTTGAGCGGTTGGGCACTTGAAACGTTTTGGGTAGCCCACACCTTATCCACATCTGAATTTTTAGAGTTTTAGGAGTACACCATGGGAAGAATCATCGGCATTGACTTGGGAACCACCAACAGCTGCGTTGCTGTGATGGAAGGCAACACGCCCAAAGTGATCGAAAACGCGGAAGGCGCACGCACCACCCCGTCCATCATTGCGTACCAGGAAGACGGCGAAGTGTTGGTGGGCGCATCCGCCAAGCGCCAATCGGTGACCAACCCCAAGAACACGCTGTACGCGGTGAAGCGCCTGATCGGCCGCAAGTTCACTGAAAAGGAAGTCCAGAAAGACATCGACCTGATGCCCTACACCATCGCTGCTGCCGACAACGGCGATGCATGGGTGGAAGTGCGCGGCAACCGCATGGCTCCGCAGCAGGTCAGCGCCGACATTCTGCGCAAGATGAAGAAGACCGCCGAAGACTACCTCGGCGAAGAAGTGACCGAGGCCGTGATCACCGTGCCCGCCTACTTCAACGATGCTCAGCGCCAAGCCACCAAAGACGCTGGCCGCATTGCCGGTTTGGACGTCAAGCGCATCATCAACGAACCTACCGCTGCTGCCTTGGCATTCGGTATGGATAAGAACGAAAAGGGCGACCGCAAGATCGCCGTGTACGACTTGGGTGGCGGTACCTTTGACGTGTCCATCATCGAAATCGCTGACGTCGATGGCGAAAAGCAGTTCGAAGTGTTGTCCACCAACGGCGACACTTTCCTGGGCGGTGAAGACTTCGACCAACGCGTGATCGATTTCATCATCACCGAGTTCAAGAAAGAACAAGGCGTCGACCTGTCCAAGGACGTGCTGGCCCTGCAACGCTTGAAGGAAGCTGCTGAAAAGGCCAAGATCGAGCTGTCCAGCAGCTCGCAAACCGACATCAACCTGCCTTACATCACCGCAGATGCGTCCGGTCCCAAGCACTTGAACATCAAGCTGACCCGCGCCAAGTTGGAGTCGCTGGTGGATGAGTTGATCGAGCGCACCATTGCCCCTATCCGTACCGCCCTGAAAGATGCCGGCGTGTCGGCCTCCGACATCCACGACGTGATTCTGGTTGGCGGTATGACTCGCATGCCTAAGGTGCAAGAGAAGGTCAAGGAATTGTTCGGCAAAGAGCCACGCAAGGACGTGAACCCTGACGAAGCCGTGGCCGTGGGCGCCGCGATTCAAGGTCAAGTTTTGTCGGGCGACCGCAAGGACGTGTTGTTGTTGGACGTGACCCCCCTGTCCCTGGGTATTGAAACCCTGGGCGGTGTCATGACCAAGATGATCACCAAGAACACCACGATTCCTACCAAGTTCGCGCAGACCTTCTCGACCGCAGAAGACAACCAGCCTGCCGTGACCATCAAGGTGTTCCAGGGTGAACGCGAAATCGCAGCGGTGAACAAGATGCTGGGCGAGTTCAACCTCGAAGGCATTCCACCCGCAGCGCGCGGCACACCCCAGATCGAAGTGTCTTTTGACATTGACGCCAACGGCATCTTGCACGTGGGCGCCAAAGACAAGGGCACTGGCAAGGAAAACAAGATCACCATCAAGGCCAACTCCGGCTTGTCGGAAGACGAAATCCAGCAAATGGTGAAAGACGCCGAGCTGAACGCTGCCGACGACAAGAAGAAGCTGGAACTGGTGCAAGCTCGCAACGAAGCCGAAGCCAACGCCCACAGCGTCAAGAAGAGCCTGACCGAGTACGGCGATAAGCTGGACGCTGGCGAGAAGGAAAAGATCGAAGCGGCCATCAAGGACGTGGAAGACAGCCTGAAGTCTGACGACAAGGACGCGATCAAGGCCAAGAGCGAAGCATTGATGGCTGCCAGCCAGAAGCTGGGTGAGAAGATGTACGCCGACATGCAAGCCAAGCAAGCCGCTGAAGGCGGCGAGCAGCCTGCTGGTGCAGAGCAAAGCGCACAGGGCGCCAAGCCAGCGGACGATGACAACATCGTGGACGCTGAAGTCAAAGAAGTCAAAAAAGGCTAAGCTGGCACACTAGCGCAGCACAAAGATGCCGCGTTGAACGCCACTGGGGGTTCAACGCGGCTTTTCTGTTGTTTACAGGCAAAAGAGACACATGGCCAAACGCGACTATTACGAAGTTCTGGGCGTCAGCAAGACCGCTACGGAAGAAGAGATCAAAAAGGCCTATCGCAAATTGGCGATGAAGCACCACCCTGACCGCAATCAGGGTGATGCTGCCAAAGCGGCGGAGGAAAAGTTCAAAGAAGGCAAAGAAGCCTACGAGATGCTTTCCGATGCCCAAAAGCGTGCGGCCTATGACCAGTACGGTCACGCCGGCGTGGACCCCAACCGGGGTGGCGGCGGTGGCGAGGGCTATGGCGGCTTTGCCGAAGCCTTCGGCGATATCTTTGGCGACATGTTCGGCCAACAGCGCGGCGGTGCACGCGGCGGACGCCAGGTCTACCGTGGCAGCGATTTGAGCTATGCCATGGAAGTCACTCTGGAAGAAGCGGCACGCGGCAAAGACGCGCAGATCCGTATCCCCAGCTGGGACAACTGCGACACCTGCAAAGGCAGCGGCGCCAAACCCGGCACCCAAGTCAAAACCTGCGGCACCTGTAATGGAGCGGGTACGGTGCAGATGCGCCAGGGCTTCTTCAGCGTCCAGCAGACTTGCCCCACCTGCCGCGGCAATGGCAAGGTCATCCCCGACCCCTGCAATGCCTGCAGCGGCCAAGGCAAGATCAAGCGCCAGAAAACCCTGGAAGTCAAAATCCCGGCGGGTATCGACGGCGGCATGCGCATCCGCAGCGCCGGCAACGGTGAGCCCGGCACCAATGGCGGCCCACCCGGCGACCTGTACATCGAAATCCGTCTCAAGAAGCACGACATCTTTGAGCGTGATGGCGATGACATCCATTGCTCTGTACCCATCAGCTTCATCACTGCGGCACTGGGTGGCGAGATTGATGTGCCTACGCTGGCTGGCAAAGCGGCGATCGACATTCCCGAAGGTACCCAGACCGGCAAGCAGTTCCGCCTGCGCGGTAAGGGCATCAAGGGCGTGCGCTCCAGCTACCCCGGTGACCTGTATTGCCACATCACGGTGGAAACACCGGTCAAGCTCACCGAGCACCAGCGCAAGCTGCTCAAGGAGCTGGATGAGTCGTTCAAAAAAGGCGGCAGCAAACATTCGCCGACAGGCGACAGTTGGACAGATCGCCTGAAGAGCTTCTTTAGCTGATCGGCCATGCCCTAAGGGGCTGCCACCGGCCCGACCAAGCCGCCACGATCGCCCCGCGATCCGGCGGCTTTTTTACGCATGTTGGTGCTATGCCGGCACCGCCGTAGCCTGCCAAACCGCCGACAAGCGCGGCTGGGCAGGCACAATCGGGGGATGTCGAATCCTGTATATCTGACCGCTGCTTTTTACAAGTTTGTTGAACTGCCCGACTACGCCGAGCGCAAGGCCCCTCTGCTGGCATTTTGCGAAAGTCGCCGGGTCAAAGGCATGATCTTGCTGGCCGAAGAAGGCATCAACAGCACGATTGCTGGCTTGCCTGATGATGTGCATGCGGTACTGGCCTATTTGCGTGCAGACCCTTTGCTGGCGGACCTGCAGCACAAAGAATCTTTCTCGGAAAAAGCGCCCTTCTATCGCATGAAGGTGCGCCTGAAAAAAGAGATCGTGACCATGCAAGTGCCGGGCATCAGCCCCACCAAAATGGCGGGAACCTACGTCAAACCGCAGGACTGGAATGCCCTGATTTCTGACCCTGATGTAGTGGTTGTCGATACCCGCAACGACTACGAAGTGGAAATCGGCACCTTTGCCGGTGCGATTGACCCGCATATCAAAAGTTTTGCCGAGTTGCCCGCATGGGTCGCGCAAGCCCCGGTATTGGCGGGATCAGGAAAAAAGCCCAAAGTCGCCATGTTCTGCACCGGCGGCATCCGGTGCGAAAAGTCGACCGCCTATATGCGCGAACAAGGCTTTGACGAGGTCTACCACCTCGAAGGCGGCATTCTCAAGTACCTCGAAACGGTTCCCCCCGAACAAAGCCTGTGGCAAGGCGAATGCTTTGTCTTTGATGAACGCGTCTCGGTGGGCCATGGCCTCAAGCCGGGGAATCACGGGCTGTGCCGTGCCTGCCGTCACCCTTTGGAGGCAGGTGCCACCGAGTCGCCGTTCTTTGAAGCGGGTGTGAGCTGCCCTCGCTGCCACGCGCACACCAGCGATACCCAAAAAGCCAGCGCTCGCGAGCGCCAGCGCCAATGGGAGCTGGCCAAACAGCGCCAGCAGGTGCACATAGGCGCCACCCTGCCCAAGCCCGAACACCCCTGAAAACCCTGCTTTTTGCGCCATGAGCCTGCCAATTTTGTACTCCTTCCGCCGGTGCCCCTATGCCATGCGCGCCCGCATTGCGATTGGGGCCAGTGAGATGCGGGTGCAATTGCGGGAAGTCGTGCTGCGCAGCAAACCGGTAGCCCTTTTAGAGGCGTCGCCCAAAGGGACCGTTCCGGTTTTGGTGCTGCCGGATGGCCGTGTGATCGAGCAAAGCCTGGACATCATGCAATGGGCCCTGCAGCAGCACGACCCCATGGGATGGCTTCCCGCCTCAGGGAGCGCGGAATCAGAAGCGAAGGCGCTGGTTCACCGGTGTGATGTGGAGTTCAAACCGCATCTCGATCGCTACAAATACCCCAACCGGTACCACCTGGCTGACGGGCAAGCCAACCGCGCAGAAGGAGCCGCCTTTCTGAGAGCGCTTGACCACCACTTGCAAGCTCAACCTTTCTTGCAGGGGCCGGCCTGGGGTTGGGCTGATGCGGCGATTGCACCGTTTGTCCGGCAGTTTGCCCACACCGACCCCACCTGGTTCGCGGCACAAGACTGGCAGGCCCTAGTGCACTGGCTGACTTCGTTTGAGGGGTCGGATTTCTTCCAGGTTTGCATGGCCGTTTTTCCGCCCTGGCAGCCGGGGGACACTGCGGTTTTTTACCCCGTCGCCTGAGTGTTTTCCGCCTGATGGCACGGGGTTACAACTCCTTACCAGAAACCCGCTGATCCCAAGCGTTCAGAGGGGCAAAGTGCCCTTCACCCCCTGCAACAAGTCGCACGTCCGTGCGATCATTCCGTCTTGGTTACAACCTTATAAAAGTGCATGCGGGCAAACTGCCAGCCCCGTGCCAACGTTGGCTCATGAGCGCTTTTCAGTCATTAACTGCCGGCAACAGCACGCCTGAATCACGGGCCAGGGCTCAGCGCCTGGTGCGTGCCATGGTGGGAAGAACCTTGGGTTTTTTCGAAGAGCGCGATACCGCCAACCTGAAGCACCTGCGCGGCCATCTGCTGGACCTCGCGGATGGGAAGCTACCGGTGATACAAGGGCAGAACTTGCGGGCCGCCTCGGTCTTGATGGACCGGCAGCCGGAGCGGTTCTTGAAGTCTTACCGACACCAACTCCAGTTGGCATTGCAGGAAGAGGTGGCTGCCGTGTGGCCCGCCCTCACCCAGCTGTCCGCCTCACCAAAGCCCACCGCAGACACCCTTGAAGGCATGTCGTTCAGCCTGATTGACCTGGATGAGGTGCACCGCATCCTGTTGCTGGACCGGGTAGCTCAGCGGTTCAATCTGCATTTCGAGCCTTTGCTCACCACCTTGTCGACCCAACTGGCCGCCTTGATGGGGGAAGAATCTGCGTCGTTGTCGCAAAACCCCTTCCGCCCGCTCGTGTTGCTCAAAGGTTTCATGCTGGGTTGGGAAAAAGGCGAACTCGACCCACAGGTCACGGAGCACCTGGTGGATGCGCTGGAGCCTGCGCACTTTGTGGATTTGGGCCCGCTGTACACAGAGCTGATTGCCACGCTATCGCAGGCGGGGGTGCATGCCACCACCGTGCATCGCATCCGGAAATCCCCCAATGGATCCTCGCAGTTTGCGCCGCTGACCGGCGCAGCCGACCTAGGTCCGCGCAGCGCCGGCGCACCACTTGGCGCAACCACCGAAAGCAGCAGCTTCACCCAACGGGACATACCACCGTCAGCACCCGCGGCGGACCGCTCTGTGTGGTCCCAGTGGGGGCCTGCGCGTCAGGAGTGGGTGCAACAAGCCCGTCACTTCCTGCGTCGCTTGGGTGTCGGACGCACCTCCGTCGAGCAGGCCGGTGGCTTTGAACTCTCGGATGCTGACTCCGGCGGTACTCCAGGAGCACACAACAGCCTGTCCATTCCCGCGGACCCCGCCTTGTTGCAGTACCTGAGTGCGATGCAAGCCGGCACTGGACGCGGCTCCCGCTACCAGTTCCTGGTGTCTGACGACGACATGGAACCTACCGGATCCCCGCACAATGTGTTGCGCAGATTGGGGGATCAGCCGGCGTTCCAACAGGCCCAAGACCTGGACCGCGGCACGGTCAACGCACTCGCCGAAGTGTTCGACTATGTGTTCACCGATGGCGCGATCCCGGCCGAGCTGAAGGTAGTCATCGGGCGATTGCAAATCCCTGTTTTGCGCGCAGCCATGGTGGACCGCGATTTCTTCTTGAGTGCGGAGCATCCCGCCCGCAAACTGGTGGACACCCTGGCATCCGCCTCGGTCGCATGGACGCCAGACAAAGGCGAACAAGACCCCCTGTACCAACGGATCGAATCCACCGTCCAGCGGGTGTTGCACGAGTTCCATGACGACCTCACGCTGTTTGCGGCGCTCCTGGCCGATTTCACCGAATTTTTGTTTGAGTCAGAGCGGCAGGCTGATCAACACATCGAGCCATTTGCCTCACGAGAAAACGACGAGGAGCAGTTGGCGGCCGCGCTGGCACAGGCCGATGAGGCGGTGCACGCGCGCATCAGCGCCTTGCCCGAGCACCTGCCGCTTGCGCCGTTTCTCAAACCCTTCCTCACCACCCAATGGCGGCAGGTGATTGCGTTGGTCTGGATGACCGAAGACACCCATGCAGGCCATTGGAACCGCACACTGGCCACGATGGACCAGCTCATCTGGAGCACACAGCCCAAGACAAAGCCTGAAGAGCGCCAAGAATTGGTCGGCGTGCTGCCCGAGCTGGTTCGCACACTCAATACCGAGCTCGACAGCATTGGCTGGGACGGCGAAGACAGGGCGAACTTCACCCGCAGACTGATTGCCACCCACATGCTCGCGATACGGATGAAGGCTGCGCCCCCGCTCGACACCCAAGGTGCGGCCCTCGAGGCACATGCCGCCGATGAGGCGATGCAGGCACTGGACGAGCGTAGAGCCGGCAAACTGGCCGAGCAAGATGCCGAACAGATGGATGACTTTGATGCCAGTGCGCAACTGCTGACCCGCGGTGTCTGGTTTGAAAAGGTGTCACCGGAGACACCTCCCTTCCGCTGCCGCCTGAGCTGGGTCAGCCCGATGCGCACCCGCTTTTTGTTCACCAACCGCGAAGGCTTTGACGCCTTCGTGCTGTCCGAGCGGGAAGTCGCCGCCATGCTGCGCCGTCACGAGCTACAGATGCTCGATCAGGCGCCTATCGTAGAGCGCGCCTTGAACCGTCTGATGGCCGACAACGCGCCGGAGCTGCGCCTTCAGGCGTAACTGCGCGCCAGCAATTCGGCCTTGGCTGCGGCGTATTCCCGCTTGAGCTGGGCCACAAACTCGCCCGCGGGCTGAATCTTGTCGACAGCACCAATGCCCTGTCCGCAGCCCCAGATGTCTTTCCAGGCTTTGGCCGATGCGCCGCCAAAGTTCATCTTGCTCGGGTCGCTCTCCGGCAGGTTAGCCGGATCCAGGCCGGCCGCGCGGATGCTGGGCGCCAGGTAGTTGCCGTGCACACCGGTGAAGAGGTTGCTGTAAACAATCTCGTCCGAGTTGTTGTCCACGATGGCCTGCTTGTATTCCTGCGCGGCGCGGGCTTCTTCGGTCGCAATAAAAGCCGAACCGATATAGGCAAAGTCTGCCCCCATGGCTTGCGCTGCCAGCACCGATGCACCAGTGGCAATGGAGCCGGACAAGGCCAATGGGCCATCAAACCACTGGCGGATTTCCTGCACCAGGGCAAACGGGCTCTTCACACCTGCATGGCCACCCGCACCTGCGGCCACGGCGATCAGACCGTCTGCGCCTTTTTCAATGGCTTTGTGGGCGTGCTTGTTGTTGATGATGTCGTGCAACACCACACCGCCATACGAATGGGCGGCGGCATTGATGTCTTCGCGCGCGCCCAGCGAGGTAATGATGATCGGCACCTTGTACTTCACGCAAAGGGCCATGTCGTGCTCCAGGCGGTCGTTGCTCTTGTGCACGATCTGGTTGATGGCAAAAGGCGCGGCGGGCTTGTCAGGATGCGCCGCGTTGTGGGCCGCCAGCGCCTCGGTGATTTCCTTCAGCCAGTCTTCCAGCAACTCAGCAGGACGCGCATTGAGCGCCGGCATGGAACCCACCACACCCGCAATGCACTGGGCAATCACCAGCTTCGGGTTGCTGATGATGAACAGCGGCGAGCCAATCACCGGAAATGGCAGCCTATCCAGTGGCGCAGGCAGTGTGGACATGGGGAGCTCCTTAGAACGCGTCGAGTGGCAATGAGGTGACGCTGTCGGCACCTTCCACAATGCTGTCGCGCAGACCACCGGCCTTGCTCAACAAGTGGTCGGCATAGAAGCGTGCGGTGGTTATCTTGGCCTGCATGAACGCCACATCATCTCCGGCAGCAATCGCCTTTTCAGCCACCAGCAGTGAACGGGCCAGTTGCCAGCCGGCCATCAAGTTGCCTGCAAGCATGAGGTAAGGCACGCTGCCGGCGAACACCGCGTTCGGACTGGCCTTGGTGTTACCAGCCACGAATTCGACCACGTCGATGAACGCCAAACGTGCTGCCTTCAGGCGCTTGGCTACCGCCAGCGCATGCGCGGAGCCACTGGCCAGCAAATCGGCTTCGGTCGCTTCCACTTGGCCGGCGATACCCTTGGCAATCTGGCCACCGTCGCGGGAGGTCTTGCGCCCCACGAGGTCATTGGCCTGAATGGCAGTGGTGCCCTCGTAAATGGTGAGGATCTTGGCGTCGCGGTAGTACTGGGCCGCGCCGGTTTCTTCGATGAAACCCATGCCACCGTGCACCTGTACCCCCAGCGAGGTGACTTCCAGGCTCATTTCGGTGCTGTAGCCTTTGACCAGCGGCACCATGAACTCATAGAAAGCCTGGTTCTGCTTGCGGGCTTCAGCGTCGGTGTGGTGGTGCGCTGCGTCGTAGGCGCTGGCAGCCACACTGGCCAACGCACGGCAACCTTCGGTGTAAGCGCGCATGGTCATCAACATGCGGCGCACATCAGGGTGGTGAATGATGGGGGCGCTGCCGGGTGTAGAGCCATCCACCGGACGGCTTTGCACGCGGTCTTTGGAGAATTGCACCGCCTTTTGGTAAGCGCGCTCGGCAATCGCAATGCCCTGCACACCCACGCCATAGCGGGCCGCGTTCATCATGATGAACATGTACTCCAGCCCCCGGTTTTCCTGCCCCACGAGGTACCCGATGGCACCACCGTTGTCGCCGTACTGCAGCACTGCAGTCGGGCTGGCTTTGATGCCCATCTTGTGCTCGATGGAGACGCAATGCACGTCGTTGCGAGCGCCCAAAGACCCGTCTTTGTTCACCATGAATTTGGGCACCACAAACAGGCTGATACCTTTGACGCCTTCAGGCGCGCCGCTCACGCGGGCCAGCACCAAATGGACGATGTTCTCGGCCATATCGTGCTCACCCCAGGTGATGTAAATCTTGGTACCGAACACCTTGTAGGTGCCGTCCGCCTGGGGCTCCGCGCGGCTGCGCACCAAAGCCAGGTCGGAGCCTGCCTGGGGCTCGGTCAGGTTCATGGTGCCGGTCCATTTGCCGCTCACCAGGTTTTCCAGGTAGGTGGCCTTGAGCTCGTCAGAGCCGGCAGTCAGCAAAGCCTCAATGGCACCGTCCGACAGCAAGGGGCACAGGGCGAAGCTCATGTTGGCACTGTTGACCATTTCGCCGCAGGCCGCGCCAATCGTCTTGGGCAACCCTTGGCCGCCGAAATCGGTGGGGTGCTGCAGACCTTGCCAGCCACCATCGGTGAACTGCTTGAACGCCTCTTTGAAACCGGGGGTGGCGGTGACCACGCCGTCTTTCAGGCTGGAGGGGTTTTTGTCGCCTTCCCAGTTCAGGGGGGCCAGCACGCCTTCGGTGAATTTGGCGGACTCTTCCAGCACGGCTTGGGCCGTATCGAGGCCGGCGTCTTCAAAGCCGGGCAATTGGGCGATCTGTTCGAGGTTAGCCAGGTGCTGGATGTTGAACAGCATGTCCTTGACGGGGGCGACGTAACTCATGGTGAGTCTCCAGTTATTGTGGGGGTTACAGACAGGGTAGGTAACGGGCTAGACCAAAAAAAAGGGCACCGCGCGCGATGCCCCTTTGTCAGACCGGCATCAGAGTGCCGCGATCAGTTCCGGCACAGCGGCGAAGAGGTCGGCCTCCAAGCCGAAATCTGCCACGCTGAAAATGGGAGCTTCCGGATCTTTGTTGATGGCCACGATGACCTTGGAATCCTTCATGCCGGCCAAGTGCTGGATGGCGCCGCTGATGCCGCAAGCGACATACAGCTGGGGTGCCACGATCTTGCCGGTCTGGCCCACTTGCCAGTCGTTGGGCGCGTAACCCGCATCCACAGCGGCACGGGATGCACCCAATGCAGCGCCGAGCTTGTCGGCCAGCGGGGTCATGACTTCGGAGAACTTCTCGGAAGAACCCAAAGCGCGTCCGCCGGACACAATGATCTTGGCGGCTGTCAGTTCAGGGCGGTCGTTTTTAGCGATCTCGGAACCCACAAAAGTCACGGCAGCGCTGGTGGCTGCAGCTGTCACGGTCTCTACCGCTGCACTGCCGCCCGTGGCAGCTGCGGGGTCGAAACCGGTGGTGCGCACGGTCAGCACTTTCACGGCGTCAGTGGCTTGCACGGTGGCGATGGCGTTGCCGGCATAAATGGGACGCTCGAAGGTGTCGGCGCTCACCACTTTGGTGATGTCAGACACTTGGCCCACGTCCAGCTTGGCAGCTACGCGGGGGGCGATGTTCTTGCCGGAAGCAGTCGCAGGAAAAACGATGTGGCTGTAAGCACCGGCGATAGCCAACACCTGGGCTGCCACGTTTTCAGCCAAGCCATGCTCGAAAGCAGCGCTGTCGGCATGGATCACTTTGGACACACCGGCGATTTGCGCAGCAGCGGCAGCGGCGGCACCCGCATTGCTGCCAGCAACCAGCACGTGCACATCACCACCCGCTTGGGCGGCAGCAGTCACGGTGTTCAGGGTGGCACCCTTGATGGATGCGTTGTCGTGTTCGGCGATAACAAGAGCGGTCATGATCAGATTACCTTTGCAACATTCTTCAGTTTGTCCACCAGGGTCGCCACATCGGGCACCTTGATACCGGCGCTGCGCTTGGCAGGTTCAGCCACGCTCAGAGTCTTGATACGGGGAGCCACATTCACGCCGAGGTCTTCAGGCTTGAAGGTATCGAGTTGCTTCTTCTTGGCCTTCATGATGTTGGGCAAGGTGACGTAGCGGGGTTCGTTCAGGCGCAGGTCAGTGGTGATGATGGCCGGCAGGGTGACCGCCAGAGTCTCCAAGCCGCCGTCCACTTCACGGGTCACATGGGCCTTGCCATCCACCACTTCCACCTTGGAGGCAAACGTCGCTTGGGGCAAATCAGCCAGGGCTGCCAGCATCTGGCCGGTCTGGTTGCAATCGTCGTCAATCGCTTGCTTGCCCAGGATCACCAGGCCGGGCTGCTCTTTGTCGACCAGCGCTTTGAGCAGTTTGGCCACAGCCAAGGGCTGCAGCTCCTCTGTTGTCTCGACCAGAATGCCGCGGTCGGCACCAATGGCCATGGCAGTACGCAGGGTTTCCTGGCACTGGGCCACGCCGCAGGACACCGCGATCACTTCCGTGACCACGCCCTTTTCCTTGAGGCGCACGGCTTCTTCCACGGCGATCTCGTCAAAGGGGTTCATGCTCATCTTGACGTTGGCGATGTCTACACCCGTGTTGTCCGACTTGACGCGAACCTTCACGTTGTAGTCCACCACACGTTTGACGGGTACCAGGACTTTCATTGCTGCGACTCCAGATAGTTAGAAATTTGGTCGTTTTAGTTGACGTGCACGTCAATCATTGGATTCTATGCCGTACCAAGCTCCCCAAGACTTTTCTCAAGGATCCCCGACAGATTATCACAAAATAGAACGATCGTGCTTTTTTGGAATTATAGCGGGGCCCAACGGGGGAGTGCCCGCTCGATGCCCCCTCTTTTAGGGGGGTGTATCAGAAATGGCCGCCTAGCGGCTATGGACCACCCGCTGAGGGTATGGAATATCGATCCCGTTATCGCGTAGGGCTTTGAGGATGGCCAAGTTGATCTCCGACCGGAGATTGCCCTGCCCATTCTCGATGTCGTTAATCCAATAGGTGAGCGTGAACTCCAGCCCGTCTGCCCCAAAGTTCGCCAACTGCGCCGCCGGGCCGGGCTCATGCAACACACGGGGCTGTGTGAGGGCGGCATTCGTCAAGAGTTGCATGACCTGATCGACATCGCTCTCGTAGCCCACAGACACCGTCAAGGTTTGGTTGACCCGGGGATCTGCCAGCGACAGGTTTTCAACCCGTTGGGTGATCAACATCTCGTTGGGAACAATCGACTCGCGCCCTGACAAACTCCGTACCACGGTGTAGCGGGCATTGATCTGGGTGATCAGCCCCTCAAAGCCATCCACCCGGACCACATCGCCAATGCGCATGCTGCGCTCGGTGAGGATTACAAAACCAGACACGTAATTGGCCGCCAGTTTCTGCAGGCCTAAGCCAATACCCACGCCCACCGCACCGCCCAACACTGACAGGGCCGTCAAATCAATGCCCACTGCCGACAAGGCCATCATCAGGCCGACAAACATCAACAAAGCCCGCACGGCATTGCTGGCCGCTTTGCGCAGGGACAACTCCCCCCCGGTTGCCGAGCGCAACAAGCGCGACTCAATGCCGGCAGAGATCCACAGGGTGATGATCAGCACCGCACCCGCCGTCACCATGCCCTCCAGGATGTTGCGCACCGATAGCGTGGTGCCACCGACTTTCCATGTAATCTGGTCCAGTTCATTCAAGATGACCGGCAACAAGCCGCTCACCCACAAGACCATGGCCATCCATGCGACCCAGGAGATCGTCTGTTCCAGGGGCTTGATCCAGCGCGCCTCGGCAAAAGTCGCCTGCAACACTTTGACCCCGACCCGGATCACCACCAAAGACATCAGCACCGGAATCACCAGGCGGAACACCGCAATGTTCACGAAATGACTGAGCAGCTCCAGCATGGCGTAACCCAATACCAGCAGGACCAGCGGAAAGAACACCCCGTCCACCACCTTTTTGCCAAACCAGATCGATTTGCCGCTGTCATCCCCCAAGGCACGGCGCAATGCAGCCACCAAGCCCCACGCAAAGGCCACACTGAGGCCCAAGGCGGCCAGCTCTAGAAGCACTGTGGGCTGGGTGAATGCCTGTAGCCAGCCGGCAAAGTCATCAATAGGCTGGGGCGCTGGGGTCTGTTTCATAAAGTCGTCCATCCAAAAAAATACCGCTGCCCTCATCGGGCAGGGCTGTGGAGGATACAAAAGAAACGTTACGCGTCAGAAAGTGCCCGCAGATGGGCCTCGACGCTGCGGGCCAAAGCACCCAGGTCGTATCCCCCCTCGAGGCAGGAAACGATCCGGCCCTGCGCATATTGGTCGGCCACGGAGCGGATTTGTCCGGTCAACCAGTGGTAGTCGTCTTCCAGCAAGCCCAATTGGCCGAGCTCGTCGTCGCGGTGCGCATCAAAGCCGGCGCTGATAAACACCATCTCTGGCCGGTAGGCATGCAATCGGGGCAACCAATGCTGCATCACCAATTCCCGGACCGCGCCACCGCGGGTGTGGGCCGGGACCGGCAGATTGAGCAAGTTACTGGCGTTGGAGCGGGCTCCGCCCTCGGGGTAAAAAGGGTGCTGGTAAAAGCCCAGCATGAGGATGCGTTGGTCCCCGTCGATGATGTCTTCGGTGCCGTTTCCGTGGTGCACATCAAAATCCACAATCGCCACCCTGCGTAAACCATGCCGCTCCAGCACATGTCGGGCGGCCAAAGCCACGCTATTGAAAAAACAAAAGCCCATGCCTTCGTTTTTGCCGGCATGGTGTCCGGGCGGGCGCACTGCGCAAAAAGCGTTGTCCATGTCACCGGCCATCACCGCATCCGTAGCCGCCAACGCGGCCCCGGCCGCACGCAGCGCGGCATTCCAAGTGTGTACATTCAAGGAGGTGTCGGGGTCTAGCCAGGCATGCGTTGCACCGGCGCCTGCCGGCTTGCTGCGCAGACCGTCGGCCAAAGCCTGAAGCCGGGCAATGTAGCGCGGGGTGTGTGCCAGGGTCAGGTCGGTGAGTTGGGCTTGCGGCGCCTCCCGCGCATCCAGGGTGTGCGCCAATCCGGAGTGCATCAACTGCTCGTGGATGGCAATCAGCCTTTCAGGGCATTCCGGGTGCCCTGCACCCATCTCATGCAAGTGGCAATCTGGGTGGGTAAAGTATCCGGTCTTCTTCACCTGCGTTCTCGTCTCTTGGTGTTTTCGGGTAACGTCTTGCCATGGACATCCAAGACAAACTCAGATCCCTGCTCAACCAGCTTAACACGGTGATTGTGGGCAAACCCGACCAGATCCGTGACTGCGTAGCCTGTCTTTTGGCCGGTGGCCACCTGCTGATTGATGATGTGCCCGGCGTCGGCAAAACCACGCTGGCGCACGCACTGTCACGCACCTTCGGCCTGCAGTTCTCCCGGGTGCAATTCACCTCGGACTTGATGCCCAGTGACCTGAGTGGCGTCTCGGTCTACGAGCGCGCCAAGGAGGCCTTTGTTTTCCATCCGGGCCCCTTGTTTGCCCAGGTGCTGTTGGCTGACGAGATCAACCGCGCCAGCCCCAAAACCCAAAGCGCCTTGCTCGAGGCCATGGAAGAAAAACAGGTCACGATCGAAGGAGAAACCCGGGCCCTGCCCCGCCCCTTCTTTGTAATCGCCACCCAAAACCCCTTGGATCAGCTGGGCACCTACGCTTTGCCCGAGTCGCAGCTGGACCGGTTTTTGATGCGGATTTCCCTGGGCTACCCCGACAGGGCGGCCGAGCGCGCACTGTTGGCAGGCTCAGACCGCCGCAACATGGTCGACCATTTGCCCAGCTTACTGGCCGGCGATGAACTCGCCACACTGCAGCAAGCCGTGATGGCGGTGCACACCGCAGACCCGCTGCTGGATTATGTGCAAGACCTGATCACCGCCACCCGCAGCGGGCGCTGGTTTTTGCAAGGCCTGTCGCCCCGCGCAGGCATTGCCTTGCTGCGCGCAGCCAAGGCGCAGGCCCTGCTTAGCGGGCGCGACTATGTGGCGCCGGACGACGTGCAGGCCGTGCTGCCTCAAACCGTGGCCCACCGCATGGTTCCGGTGGGCGATGCCGGCCGGGGCGCCGAAGAGCAGGTGCGCGCCATGATGCAAGCGGTGCCGCTGCCCTGATGACCCCCACCCGGAACCCGGTCACGCGCGTGCGGCGACGCTTTCAGGCGTGGTTCGAGTCGCGCATGCCGCGCCAGGACAGCGCGGTGCTGACGCAACGCAACGTCTACATCCTGCCCACCCGCCCGGGGCTGATGCTGGGGCTGACGCTGCTGGTGTTGCTGATTGCCAGCATCAACTACCAGCTCAATCTGGGCTATTTGCTGACCTTCATGTTGACGGGCGCGGCCATCATCGGCATCCATGTGTGCCACGGGACGCTGACAGGACTCACTATGCATTTGATAGCGCCAGACGCATGTTTTGCGAGGGCTAGCGTGCCATTGGGCATTCAACTTAACAACCCTTCCAAGCGCACCCGCTATGGCATTGGTCTGGCGACCCTGGGCAGCGGGCACTGGAGCTGGGCCGATGTCGGTCCCCAGGGCAGCAGCAAAGTGCATATCAGTTTTGTCGCCAACACCCGGGGTCTGCAACCGATCCCGACCCTAACCGCCGAAACCCGTTTTCCACTGGGCACTTTCCGAGTCTGGACAGTATGGCGCCCGGCCGCCCAAGTGCTGATTTACCCGGCGCCGGAGCCCCATCCGCCCCCCCTGCCCCCCGGGGAGCCCCGCACCGGAGGCGCACCCACCGCCCAGCGCCACACTACCGGCGAATTTGACGGGGTGCGCGCCTACCGCCGGGGCGACCCGCTGAAATTGATTGTGTGGAAAAAAGCCGCCAAAAGTGATGACTTGGTCAGCCGGGATGCCCAGCAGGCCCAGCGCCTCGAGTTGTGGCTGGACCTTGCCAGCGTTGAGCAAAGCTTGCGCAGCCGCGCAGCCGGCGCGGCCCGCGAACAAGCCCTGTCCCGCCTGTGTGCCTGGGTGCTGCAAGCAGAGAGCCGCGGTTTGCGATACGGCCTGCGCCTGGCCAGCCGCGAACTGCAGCCTGATAGCGGCCCTGCCCACCAGAAAAACTGCCTACAAGCGCTGGCACTCGCCTGAGCCCGACATGCTGCAACGTTTGAACCACCTGCCCCGCGACGCGCGCGACACCCTGTTTTTGCTGGGTGTGATTGCCTGGGTCATCCTGCCGCAAATCGATCGCCTGCCGCTTTGGTGCAGTCTGATGGCCGGCGCGGTGCTGCTATGGCGCGGAGTGCTGGCGTGGGGGAGCCGCCCTCTGCCTTCGCGCTGGTGGCTGTTAGCGCTGTTGGCGCTGGCGACTGCCGGCACCTGGATGAGCTACCGCACCCTGCTGGGGCGGGATGCCGGGGTGACCTTTATCGTCGTGTTGCTGGCCTTGAAAACCCTGGAAATGCGTGCGCGCAGAGATGCGTTTGTCATCTTCTTTCTGGGCTTTTTCACCATGCTCAGCAACTTCTTCTTTTCGCAAAGCCTGTTGACGGCTGCAGCCATGGTCGTGGCACTCCTGGGCCTGCTCACTGCGCTGGTCAACAGCCACATGCCCGTGGGGCGGCCGCCCTTGATGCAAGCAGCACGCACCGCCGCCTGGATGGCGCTCGCCGGCGCCCCCATCATGGCAGCGCTCTTCATGCTGTTTCCGCGGATTGCCCCGCTGTGGGGCTTGCCGGGCGATGCCATGAGCGGACGCAGCGGCCTGTCGGGGCAGATGCAGGTGGGCACGATTGCCAGCCTCGCCTTGGACGACAGCATTGCCATGCGCATCCGCTTTGAGGGCGCCACACCGCCCCAGCGCGACATGTATTTCCGCGGTCCGGTGTTCTCCAGCTTTGACGGCAAAGAATGGCGCCCCTTGCGCTCGGCATTCCCCCAGCGCATGCAACTGCAGCCGGATTTGGCGGTGCAGGGCCCCGCCTACAGCTACCAAGTCACGCTGGCCGCCAACAACCGGCCCTGGCTGATGGTGCTGGACGCCACACCCCAAGCGCCGGAAATACGGGGCTACAGCGCCAGCATGGGCCCCGATCTGCAATGGCAGGCCAACCAGCCGATTGCCGACCTGGTGCGCTACCGCGCCACGAGCTACCCCGAGTACCGCCATGGGCCCAACCGCTTGGCGGTGGGCCTGCAGGACTACCTGGATCTGCCGCCCGGCTTCAATCCCCGCACCCTGCAGCTCGCGGCCGACCTGCGCCGCCAGCCGGGTCTGGCCACCGCAGGTGCCCAGACCTTGGTCGATACGGTGATGGACAAACTGCGCACCGGAGGCTATGAGTACACGCTGGAGCCCGGGGTCTACGGCACCCATACGGCCGATGAGTTCTGGTTTGACCGCAAGGCCGGCTTTTGCGAGCACATTGCGTCCAGTTTTGTTTTGCTGATGCGCGCACTCGATGTACCGGCCCGCATCGTCACCGGCTACCAAGGCGGGCAGGTCAACAACGTCGACAGCTTCTGGACCGTGCGGCAAAGCGATGCCCACGCATGGGCGGAGGTCTGGATGGCCGGCCGCGGCTGGGTGCGGGTGGACCCCACCTCTGCCGTATCGCCCGGCCGCACCGGGACCTTCCAGCGCCTGGCACCCCAGCCCGGGGTGCTGGCCCAAGCCCTGAACGCGGTGAGCCCGGGCTTCACCCTCAACCTCCGGGCCCTGTGGGAAGCCACCAACAACCGCTGGAACCAGTGGGTGCTCAACTACAGCCAGGCCAAGCAAATGGATTTGCTGCGCAACCTCGGCTTCAGCGCTCCAGACTGGCAAGACTTGAGCACTGTGTTGATCGGCCTGATCGTGGCGGCCAGTCTCACCGGCGCCGGCTGGAACTGGTGGAATCGCCTGCGCCGAGACCCGTGGTTGCAGGCGCTGGAGACCGCACGCCAGCAGATCAAGGCTACTGGCTTGCCGGTGGCGCCCGGGTGTACACCCCGCGCATTGGCCCTGTTGCTGCAAGCTGACCCAAGGGCGAACCCGCTGGCCGTGCAGTGGTTGCTGCAACTCGAAGCGCTCCGCTATGGCAAAACCGATGCAGCGGGCGCGCTGCGCACTGCACGCCTGCAATTGCGCACCATGCGCTGGCTCTCGCCCTGATGGCTAGACAGCGGGGGCCGGCATCGGCAACTCCGAGGGGGCTACCGCAGGCTCTTCCTCTTGCGGTAGCTCCAGGTTCTGGCCCGAAAAAAATGCGTTGAGCCACATATCGAGGCGCTGCAGGCCCAAGTTTAGTAGCGCGCTGTCCGCCGTCATTTGGTTGAATTTGAGTACGCCGTCACGGTAGTCGAAGCCCGCTTTGACGCCATCGGGCAGGGCCGTCGCATAGCCCGAGGACACGGCAAACTCTTTCTGATCCGGTGGCATCAGCCCACCCCGGATTTGAATACTCCCTTGGGATGACAACTGCTCGGCAAGCTGCAGTTCGCGGGCCTTGGCGGGCGCCACCGTGAGCGCTACATCGGCGTCCAGGCTGCCGTCCCGGGTGCGCGCTTGGAGCTTGGTGATACCGACACTGACGCCAGACACCAGCAAGGCTTGAACAGCATCCCGCATCTTTTCACGTTGACCGGGCGTCAAGCTGCGCAAGCCGCAGGTCGCAGACAACACCTCGCCGGCCGAATTGACACTCGGCGCATGCAAGTTCGTTACATCCGCTTGCAACACCACGTCTTCCACCGCCATGTCGGCTGCCTTCAGCTCTTTCACCGATTGGGTAAGTCGCATGTCCATGCGGTCTGCGCGCTGCCGGGTCTCGGTGCTGAGGTGCAAGCCCCGGGCGTTGAAGCTCGCGCCTTTGAGGGTCGCCACATCCAGCGCAAGCGCTCCCATACCGCTTGCATGGTTCTGCACATCAAAATGCAGGTTCAGCTGCTCCGCCTGCAAGACCTCGCCGCTGCCACGCAAGACCATGCGCGGCATGCTCCACCCCAGCTTCACCGCAGAACCACCCACCACCAGCGTACCACTGGAGGCTGCGGCCACCAGGCTTTGGCCTTTTCCTTTGAATTGCATCTCCGGTAAGCGCACATCCGAGCGCAACACGCCGTCGTAACCCGCACTGCCGGTGCCACTCAACCGGCCCGCGCGCAAGCCTTCACCCGAGGGGCCGAGATCCGAGACGACAACTGCCGACCAATCCATACGCGTCAGACTCTCGCGGTCCGGCACGTGCCGGGCGGTGTACTCCACATGCACCACCGCGGGCTGGTCGGGGTCCGTTGCACAGTCGCTGCGCCACTCCAGATCTAGGCTACCCCGCGAATGCAGCCAGCCGGCCTCGTGCTCCAGCCGCGCAATCCGGAAATTGCCCTCCGCGTGGGCAGCCGCCAAGCTGCGCAATTCGGCACGCAGGGTCAGGCCGGCATACCACGGCACGGCCAACGCAGCCGTTGCGGCCAATGCCACCGCGCCCACCCCCATTTGAACTTTAATAAACGAACGCATCAGTTAAGCAGCTCCAAACCCCTGTTTTACCCGTAGCAGGGCCTCGGTGAGACCCGCAAAAGCATTTGATTGTCGCCGTGCCACGCAGGGCCTGCCTGCCACTCGCTACACTGACCCCAACCTCTTACCTCCAAGTTCCCACGTGTTCCTCAAAAAGTCTCTGTTCACTCTCGTTTTGATAGCGGCATGCGCAAGCGCCATGGCCGCTTCCAACCCAAAACATACAAAAAGCAAGCCTGCCCGCAATGCCGTGAAGCCCGCACTGCCCGAAGGCACCGCCTACGGTGATCGCGCAGACGTCATGCGGCTGGCCGATGACATTGCACAGCGCCGCAACCTGGATGCAGAGTGGGTCCGCAGCACCCTGTCCAAGGCGCGCATGTTGCCCTCGGTGGTCCGGGCCATTACCCCACCGGCCGTGGGCACTCCGAAAAACTGGGCGCTGTACCGCAGCCGCTTTGTCGAGCCGATCCGTATCCGTGCAGGCGTCAAGTTCTGGCTCGCCAACCAAGAGACACTGGCACGCGCTGAAGCGCAAACCGGTGTGCCCGCCAGCATCATCGTGGGCATCATCGGGGTAGAAACTATTTATGGCCAGCAGCTGGGCAACTACCGCGTGATCGATGCGCTGACCACCCTGGCCCTGGACTTTCCAGACGCACACCCCCGCAAAACAGACCGGCAAGCGTATTTTTTGAGTGAGCTGGAGGCCTACCTCAGCCTCACCCAACGCACCGGCACCGACCCCACGGCCCTGCGTGGCAGCTATGCAGGGGCCATGGGCTGGCCCCAGTTCATGCCCTCGAGTTGGGTGAAATACGGTATCGACTTTGACAATGACAGCCGGGTTGACCTGTTTCACAGCCAGGCAGACGTCATAGGCTCGGTGGCCAATTATTTCCAGGCGTTCAAATGGAAGCCGGGAATGCCCACCCATTACCCCGTGCAATTTGAGGTGGCCCGCCTCGATATGCCCACCCTCATGGCGCCCGACATATTGCCCACATTCACCCCTGCCGCCATGCAGGAAAAAGGAGTCATCCTCCCGGCCGCAGCCCTTAGCCACCCAGGCCCTCTGGCGCTGGTCGAACTGCAAAATGGCGCAGACGCCCCCACCTATGTGGCCGGCACCGAAAACTTTTACGCCATCACCCGCTACAACTGGAGCAGCTACTACGCGATGGCGGTGATTGACCTCGGGCAGGCCGTGGCCCAAGCCTTGCAGGCGCAGACAGGCGTGCCAAAATAAGCCATGGCCACTGCCCCGACCACCGAACTGGACAACACGGACGAACACTCGACCACTGCGCTGTACCGCGCGGCCATCGGGGACATCAGCAATGGCTACTACCTGCCCCGCTTCACCCGCTATGAGGCAGCCGACCGACCTGGCCTGAGCTGGAACTGGGCCGCCGCGCTCAACACCCTGAACTGGCTCATGTTCCGCAGGCTGTGGCAAGCAGCCTTGGTCTACAGCGGCAGCGTCGTCGCGCTGGCCTTGCTGCTGTTCGGTATCGGCAAGCTGGTGTTCCAGTTTTCTGAAGGCACGCAGTGGGGCCTACTCGCCGCGTTGGTGGCCCTGGCCTTTCTGGCGCCCGGACTCGGGGGCAATGCGCTCTATTACCTGGCAACGCGCCAGCGGGTGCAGGCCGCCCTCACCAAAAACCAGTCGGTATCCGAAGCTTGTGAGCAGCTCAGTAAAGAGGCCAGTACCCGCAAAGGGCTGATCATCATCGCAGCCTGCAACCTGGTAGTTGCCGCCATCGCAGCCCAGTCGTATGCCATGTTTACCGGGTTTGAGCCCCTGCCTGCGGGAACACCTGTAGCAGTAGGGGTGGTGTCTGAAGGCCGCAATGTTGTTAGCGGCCGCGCGATTGATGCCACGGCCGCGGACAGCGGCAAAGCTGCTGCCTCGGTACCCTTGGCGGCGTCTGCGACATCTGCCCCGTCGGCCCCCGCGTCGGCATCTGCATCTGCATCAGCATCGACCGCTGCCGCTTCTGCTCCGGCTCCGGCCCCTGCCCTTACCGTCAGCGCTGCTGCACTCGCAGCTCCGCCCCTTGTGACTGCAAGCGCTGTGGCCAGCAAGCCGGTTTCGACAAGCGCGAGCGCACCGGTACTGGCCGCATCGTCGTCCGCCAAACTGCCGGTAGCCCCCGCATCAGCACCGCGCGTGTTGCCTGCTGCGTCGGCAGCATTGCCGGCCATTGCCAAACCTGCTGCAGCAGCCAGTGCGGCCAACCCTCCTCGGCCCGCCCCGGTGGCCTTGCGCTCGGCGGCTGCTGACTTGGCTGCTCGCGAAGTGGCCGCATCGCTAGGGCAGTCTGCGCCGGTACGGCCGGCCACTCCAGTCACGCCGCGCCCTGCTGCCGTTGCACCTGCAGATGCACCCGAGGCCAACCGTTTCGTGGTGAATGTGGGTCTGTTTGCCGATGCGAACAACGCACGTAATGCGCTGGTCAAGCTGATGGACGCCGAGCTGCCCGTGGTGAGCAAAGAAATCCGCTTCCCCAAAGGCAATCGCACCCGTGTGCAAGTCGGCCCCTTCGACACCTTGGCAGAGGCCGATGCCGCGGCCGACAAAGTCCGCGCCCTGGAGCTCGAAGCTCGCGTCGCCCCCGTTCCCTAGCCCGCCGGGCGGAGGCTCGGTGGTTTAGAAACCGGCCGGGCCGGTGAACTGCTCGTGCAGCGCGTCTAGCCAGTGCTCGATTTCTTCTTCGCTCACGTGCAAATGGGCCAAACATTCCGCGCCATGTAGGTCCCACTCACGGTGCTGCTGCTCCCCTTCATGTAAGGCCACTAGGTGTTCAGCCAACAAGGCCATGGCCACCAAGGTGCGCACCTGGGCAGGAATATGGTGGTCTTTGAGCACCGTGAAATCGTGGTGCAGGCGCACGGCGTGGGCCACATCGGGGGATAGGCGCCAGGTTTTGGCAACGATGGCGCCCACCACCGCATGGTCGGTGCGGTGGGCTTCGTTCTCCATCTCCGTCACCGTTTTGTCCGTTTGGGCCAGTGCGTGGGATAAGGTGGCCTCGTAGCCCTTGATTCCTTGCAACATCACCGGAATGCCCACGTTGCAAAACAGCCCGCAGGTGTGCGCTATGTCCGCATTCACGCCATACATCTGCCGGGCGATGTAGCCCATGGCATAGGCTCGGCGGGTGGAGGTTTCCCAGAAGTGCTCCAAAAGTGGTGACTTGACCTGAATCGTCTCGCGCAACAAAAAGCCGGTGAGGATCGACACGGTTTGCGAAATGCCCAGCAGGGCAACAGCTTCTGCCACGGTGGCCGCCGGACGCGAGCGGGCGTAAATGGGGCTGTTGGCGACTTTGATGAGTGCCGCAGCCATGGCCACATCGCGTGAGGCAATGCGGGCAATCGTGGCTGGCTCCGGGTCTTCGCGGTTCACCTCGACCCGCAGGTCGGACAACAGCGCCGGGCAGGGCTGAATGACGATGTCTTTCAGGGGCCCTTCGGCCCGCGCTGTCTCAATCTCGCGGTCAATATCGGCTACGCGCATAGGTGCTCCTTGTTCTGAACATTATGCTCAGCACACCCCACAAAAAACGGCCCTCGCGGGCCGTTTTTTGTGGGTTTGTACTAGTCCTTCAGGTCACTGGAACCAGAAACTCTCGGCTGATATGCGCACCCAGATCATTCACCCGATCCAGGAACTGGGTCAGGTAGGCGTGCAGGCCAGTGGCCAAAATCTCATCGATGCGGCCGTATTGCAGCTCCGAGCGCAGCTTGCCGGCGCGGCGCAGGGTTTCGCTGTCGGGATTGCTGGCCACGAGGGCCAGGTTACCCACTACTTCGTTCAGGCTGGCGTGCAGCGAGCGCGGCATGTCGGGCTTGAGGATGAGCAATTCAGCCACGCGCTCGGGCTTGATGACGTCGCGGTACACCTTGCGGTAGATCTCAAATGCCGACACGCTGCGCAAAATCGCGCTCCAGTGGTAGAAGTCGTACTCCTGATCCTTCTCGCTCGCAGCACCGAAAAAGTCGCTCTCCACCGCGTGAAACTTCACATCCACCAAACGCGCGGTGTTGTCGGAACGCTCCAAGAAGGTACCCAAGCGCATGAAGTGCAAAGACTCGTCCATCAGCATGGTGCCCACGGTCACTCCGCGGGACAGGTGGGAGCGGAACTTCACCCACTCAAAAAACTGGGAAGGATCTTTCTCAAAGTCTCCGCTCTTGATCATGCGCTTGACTTCGAGCCAGGTGGTGTTTTGCGTTTCCCACACCTCGGTGGTCAGCGCCCCGCGCACAGCACGCGCGTTTTCGCGGGCAGCACTCAGGCAGGACATGATGGAGGACGGATTGCTCTCGTCCTTGACCATGAAGTCCATGACCTCGCGAGCCTGGATTTCGCCGTACTTTTCCTTGTAGGAATACAGCAGCTCACTGATGGACAGCAGGCCCTGCCAGCCCATCTGGGCTACGGCTTGGGATTGGGGGAGCAGCGATGTCTGGTAGTTCACATCCAGCATGCGTGCGGTGTTTTCAGCCCGTTCGGTGTAGCGGGACATCCAGAACAGATGGTCAGCGGTGCGTGACAACATAAAAAGGTTTCCTCGTCCTTAAGCTGACTGTGTTTGTGATTGTGTTTGCGACTGGGTGGCGGCTATTGCGGCGGGAGCCGCAGGCACGTCTTCTTCCAGAATCCAGGTGTCTTTGGTACCGCCGCCCTGGCTGCTGTTGACGACCAACGAGCCTTCTTTCAGGGCCACGCGGGTCAAACCGCCTGGCACCATCTGCACGGTCTTGCCAGACAGCACATAAGGGCGCAGGTCGATATGGCGGGGTGCGATGCCGCTTTCCACAAAGGTGGGGCAGCTCGACAAGCTCAAGGTGGGCTGGGCGATATAGCCTGCCGGGTTAGCCAGCACCGCTTTGCGGAAGTCTTCAATCTCGGCCTTGGTGGCAGCAGGCCCCACCAACATGCCGTAGCCGCCGGCACCGTGCACTTCTTTCACGACAAGGTCTTTCAAGTTGGCCAGGGTGTAAGCCAAGTCGTCCTTGTTGCGGCACATGTAGGTGGGCACGTTGTTCAGGATGGGCTTTTCACCCAAATAGAACTCGATCATCTTGGGCACGTAGGGGTAGATGGACTTGTCGTCTGCAATACCGGTACCCACTGCGTTGCAGATGGTCACGTTACCAGCACGGTAGGCGTTGATGAGGCCGGCGCAACCCAGCGTAGAGCTGGGGCGGAAGACGGTGGGGTCCAGGAAGTCATCGTCCACACGGCGGTAAATCACGTCCACACGGCGTGGGCCGCGGGTGGTGCGCATGTAGACAAAGTTGTCTTTGACAAAAAGGTCCTGCCCCTCGACCAGCTCCACACCCATTTGCTGGGCGAGGAAGGCGTGCTCGAAGTAAGCGCTGTTGTACATGCCGGGGGTGAGCACCACCACAGTTGGCTCGGCCGTCGTGGCCGGGCTGCTCTGTCGAAGGGTTTCCAGCAGCAAGTCGGGGTAATGGGCTACGGGCGCCACGCGGTGGGCGCTGAACAGATCGGGGAAGAGCCGCATCATCATCTTGCGGTCTTCCAGCATGTAGCTCACGCCGCTGGGTACGCGCAGGTTGTCTTCGAGCACGTAGTACTCTCCGTTGCCCTTGGCGTCGGGTGCACGCACGATGTCGATGCCGGAAATATGGGAGTAAATCTGGTGCGGCACATCCACACCCACCATCTCGGGGCGGAACTGGGCGTTGCCCTCAATCTGGTCGCGCGGCACGATGCCGGCTTTCAAAATCTCTTGGTCGTGGTAGATGTCGTGGATAAAGCGGTTGAGCGCATTGACACGCTGCACCAAGCCTTTTTCCATGCTGGACCACTCGTGGGCCGGGATGATGCGGGGAATCAGGTCAAACGGGATCAGGCGCTCGGTGCCGGAGCCGTCCTCGTCTTTTTCGCCGTAGACGGCGAAGGTGATGCCCACGCGGCGGAAGATCATTTCCGCTTCTTCACGGCGTTTGGCCATCATGTCGCCGGGCTGGCGAGCGAGCCATTCGTCGTAAATCTTGTAGTGGTCTCTTATCTGGCTGCCCTTGCTGAAAAATTCATAAGGGAGCTGGGTGTACATCTCATCAAATTTCTGCATGTAAAAGACCTCTCTGATTACCTCTTATGCAAACTTCGGGCCACAGCGCCGATGCACCACTATGGCACATCATGGGCCCAATAATGCCGCTCGTCTTCCCGCATACACGCCACATTTTGGGGCTCTGCAGAGTGCCAACGCGCCGCACCACAACGGGGCGACAACACCAAATGGGTGCCCAAGGCCTCATAGCGCGCGACGACGGGCGCAGCAGGGTGCCCGTATCGGTTGCGGTAGCCTGCCTGCACCAGTGCATGGCGTGGCTGGACTGCTCGCAAAAACGCGTCGGTGCTGGAAGTTTTGCTGCCGTGGTGGGGCACCAAAAGCACATCCGCCCGCAGCAGCGGCAACATGGCCAGATCGTCCACCAGGCGCTGTTCTTGCGCGGCCTCAATGTCACCGGCTAGCAGCGCGGCTTGGCGCCCGTTGCTGATGCGCAGCACACACGACAGCGCATTGGCTTTGGGGGCAGGCTCGGCCTCATAGTCCGCTGCGTCAGGGTGCAAGACCTCAAAGTCCACACCGTCCCATTGCCAGCGCATACCCGCCTCACAACGCTTAGAGGTGCGCAGCTGTTGCAAGGTGTGCTGCGGCTCCAGCGAACTCAGTAAGGCGGCCTGCGGCTGCATCATGAGCACCGCAGGTGCGCCACCGACATGGTCGATGTCACGGTGGCTGAGTACCACCGTGTCTAGCTGCACATCGAGCGCTTTGAGCAGGGGTAGCAAGACGCGGTTGCCCGCGTCACTCTCGAGGCTGTAGCGTGGGCCCGCATCAAACAGCAGGGCGTGCCGCGCGGTCTGCACCAGCACCGCGTTGCCCTGCCCCACATCGGCAGCGAGCAAAGAAAACTCACCCGGCTCCGGCACGGGCGGGCGCCACAGGAGCAACGCCAACACCGGCACCAAGCCCATCATCCGCAAGGCACGAGGCAAGGGCATCAACAAAAGCGCAGCGCCCAGGGCCGCCAGAACGCCAGGCACCAGCGGCGGCAAGGGCAAGCTCAACGAGGCGTAGGGCACGGCAGCAAGCGCATCCATCGCCGCGTAAAGCAGCACGACCGCACCGGTAGCCGCCGTCCACAACGCGGGCCACACCACCCCCAACAAACCCAACGGAGTCACCACCAGCGTGACCCACGGAATCGCCACCAGATTAGCCAGCAAACCGACCAGCGACACTTGCCCGAACCACAGCAGCACCAGCGGCGCCAAAGCCAAGGTAATCAGCCACTGCTCCCGCCACATCGCCACCGCGCCCACGCGGAGCCGGGCCCAGCCGCGCTCCAATGTGGAGCCATTTAGCCCTCTAGCCCTCGTATCTATTCCACTAGTAGCTCCTGAATTGGTAGCATCTCCAGCGGCAAACAGCAGCATGACGGCCACAAAGCTGAGCCAGAACCCCGGCTGCAGCATGGCCCACGGGTCCCACAGCAGCACGCCGACACCAGCCCACAGTGCCACCCAGGGCCAAGGCCATCTGGCGCCCTGCAATCGCAAAAGCACCACCATCGCCAGCATCAGGCAGGTGCGCTGTGCCGGCACACCCCAACCGGAAAACACCGCATATGCCGTAGCCAACAACAAGCCCATGCCCCACGCCGCGTGGGACGCAGGCACCCAGTGGCACAAACGCGCCGATGTGCGCCAGCCCCGCCGGACCAGCCAGGTGGCCGCCCAGGCAAACATGGTGATGTGCAGACCCGAAATACTCACGAGGTGGCTGATCCCTGTGGCGCGGAACACATCCCAGTCCGAACGCTCAATGGCACGCTGATCACCCACTACCAGCGCGGTGAGCAAGCCGGCCGAGCGAGGGTCCTTGACCCGGGTCTGTATCCGGTCGCGGACCCACTGGCGCAGCTGTGCCACAGGCGCGGCCGTGGTCTGCTCCATCAGCTTTGGCACCGGGCTGCTCACCGTGGCACGGACATAGCCAGTGGCTTGCACGCCCTGGGTCCACAGGTACAGCTCGTAGTCAAAACCATGGGGATTCATACTGCCGTGCGGCGCCTTGAGCCGCAAAGGCAACTGCCAGCGCTGGCCGGCTCTCAAAGCAGGCGGTGTGCGCTGCAGCTCAGGGGTTTGGGTCTGCGAGTTGAAGCTGGTGGTGTACCACCCCACGTCCAGCACACGGGGCACAGACACCGGTGTGCCATCCAGGAGCGCAGCCCCCGCCCCGCTCTCGCCTGCGTCCACCCGTAGCCGGAAACGGAGCCCCGATTCGGTGGCTTGGGGCATATCTGCAACGACGCCGGTTACCAGAACATCGCGCCCCTCCAGGGCTGGGGCTAGCGCCTGGCTCATGAACAGCACGGCGCGCAAGCCGGTCACGCCCCAAGCCAGTGCCACTGCGGACAAGCCTGCCACACCGTGATGCCACAGCCCTACTATCTTTTTGCTAGCAACCCACGCATAACCCACGAGGGCTAGAAGCACAAACGCCGCATAAACTGCGGGCGCTGACAACGTGGCTTGCTGCAACTGCAACGCCATCCCCGCCAGCAGCCCCAAGCCCACGGCACCGCCAGTGCGGGGCCAGACGGCAAGGCGGAGTGCGGTGGCGTACATGCAACCATGCTAACCGCGCACAAGGGGCGACAAACCATCCGCCACAGCAGCACTGGCGCGGACCTTGCTTTAAAAGCCTGTCAAACCCGATTGTTAGTATGGGGCCCGTGCGGCATCCGCTGCACGGCGTCCCCTGTGAGATCTACCGAGACCGGCCCATGTCCATTCACGCAGCGCTGAACCACGTTACCCACTACTCGTACGACCGTCTGGTCAACCTCGGTCCCCAAGTCATCCGCCTGCGCCCTGCCCCGCACTGCCGCAGCAAAATCATTTCCTACTCGCTCAAGGTCGAGCCGAGCACCCACTTCGTCAACTGGCAGCAAGACCCGTACGCCAACTACCAAGCCCGCCTAGTGTTCCCCGAGAAAACCAAAGAGTTCAAAGTCACGGTCGACTTGGTGGTCGAAATGGCGGTGTACAACCCCTTTGACTTCTTCCTCGAACCCACGGCCGAGAATTTCCCGTTCAAGTACGACAAGCTATTGGGACAGGAGCTCGCCCCTTACCTGGTGGCAGAGCCACTGACTCCGGAATTTAAAAAATTCCTAGCAGCTATCGACCTCAAGGAACGCCGCACCATCGACTTTCTGGTCTACATCAACCAGCTGGTGCACAACGCCGTCAGCTACACCATCCGCATGGAGCCCGGTGTGCAAACGCCGGAAGAAACCCTGACGCTGGCCAGCGGTTCGTGTCGCGACTCCGGCTGGCTGCTGGTACAACTGCTGCGCCATTGCGGGCTGGCAGCGCGCTTTGTGTCGGGCTACCTGATTCAGCTGGCACCGGATGTGAAATCTTTGGACGGCCCCAGCGGCACCGAAGTGGACTTCACCGACCTGCACGCCTGGTGCGAGGTGTACCTGCCCGGCGCAGGCTGGATCGGGCTGGACGCGACCAGCGGCTTGCTGGCCGGCGAGGGCCACATCCCGCTGGCCTGCACCCCGCAGCCCAGCGGCGCAGCCCCGATCGAAGGCGGCGTGGACAAGTGCGAGGTGGAATTTGCCCACCACATGCAAGTCACCCGCATGTACGAATCCCCCCGCGTCACCAAGCCTTACACGCCCGAGCAGTGGGCCGAAGTCATGACCCTGGGCGACGCGGTAGACGCAGAACTCGTGGCCGGCGACGTGCGCCTGACCATGGGTGGCGAGCCCACCTTTGTGGCGGTGAACGACCGCGACGCGCCCGAATGGAACACCGACGCCCTGGGCCCCACCAAGCGCGGCTTCGCCACCGAGCTGGTGCACAAACTGCGCGACGAATATGGCCAGGGCGGCTTTCTGCACTTCGGCCAGGGCAAGTGGTACCCCGGCGAGCAGCTGCCGCGCTGGGCCCTCAACATTTACTGGCGTGCCGACAAACAAAAGGTGTGGAACAACCCCGCCCTTTTCACCGACGAGCGCAAGCCCACCCACTACACCGCAGAAGACGCGGGCTACTTCATCCGCACCCTGGCGGGCAAGCTGGGCCTGACCGACAAGTACGTGCAGGCCGGCTATGAAGACACCTGGTACTACTTGTGGCGCGAGCGCCGCTTGCCGGTGAATGTGGACCCCTTCAACAGCAAACTCGACGACGAGATGGAACGCGCCCGCCTGCGCCGCGTCTTCGAGCAGAAGCTCGACTCGGTGGTGGGCTATGTGCTGCCGCTCAAAGTGGGCGATGGCCCGCGCCTGACCGGCAAGGGCAGCAATCCGAGCCTGGCCGGCCCGTGGTGGACCACCGGTCCCTGGTTCTTCCGCGACGAGCGCATGTACCTCATGCCCGGCGATTCGCCCATGGGCCTGCGCCTGCCGCTGGATTCCCTGCCCTGGGTCAGCGAAGGTGACTACCCGTATTTAGTTGAGCGCGACCCGACCGTGGACCGCGGCGCGCTGCCTGCGCATGCGGCCTTTGCACAGCGCTATGCACCTAACGCCACGACCGCAACGACCGCCGGTCATGCGGGTGCCACTGCAGCCACCGGTACAAATGCAGGCTCTGTAGCTGCTAACGGCGTGCCCTACCTGGCCGGCAACCTGGCCGTACCCGAAGCCGGCCGCAAGATGCAAACCGCCAAGGGCATCGGGGACGCCAGCATTGCCACTAACGCCCAAAGCGCCACGCAGCCTGAACCGGCGATGTATGCCGAAGCTCCGAACCGCTTTGAGTCCGCCCATTGGATCACCCGCACCGCGCTGTGCGTGGAAGTGCGTGACCCGCGCCGCGCCAGCGGCCCCAAGGCCGAAGCCGTGGGCTCCAAATCGGGTGTGATGTACATCTTCATGCCCCCCTTGGAGCGCTTGGAAGACTACCTGGACCTGCTAGCCGCCATCGAGGCGACTGCCAGCGAGCTGAAGATGCAAGTCGTGCTGGAAGGCTACCCCCCTCCTCGCGATCCACGCTTGAAGCTCCTGCAGGTCACGCCCGACCCCGGCGTGATCGAGGTCAACGTGCACCCCGTCACCAACTGGAAAGAGCTGGTCTACAACACCGAGTTTTTGTACAACGCAGCGTTCGAGTCGCGCCTGAGTGCTGAGAAGTTCATGACCGACGGCCGCCACACCGGCACCGGTGGTGGCAACCACTTTGTAATGGGCGGCGCCACCCCGGCCGACAGCCCCTTCCTGCGCAAACCCGAGCTGCTGGCCAGCCTGCTGCTGTACTGGCACAACCACCCTTCCTTGAGCTACCTGTTCAGCGGCATGTTTGTGGGCCCGACCAGCCAGGCCCCGCGCGTGGACGAAGCCCGCAACGACCAGCTCTACGAACTGGAAATTGCCATCGAGCAGATCTATAAAAACCGCGAACTGTATGGCCAGAGCATGCCGCCCTGGTTGGTGGACCGCACGCTGCGTAACATCCTGATCGACGTCACCGGGAACACCCACCGCAGTGAGTTCTCCATCGACAAGATGTACTCGCCGGACTCATCCACGGGCCGTTTGGGCTTGTTGGAGTTGCGTGCCTTCGAGATGCCACCCCACCCCCACATGAGCAGCGTACAACAACTCTTGCTGCGCGCGCTGGTGGCCCGCTTCTGGAAGTCGCCATTCAAGGCACCGGTCACCCGCTGGGGCACCGAGCTGCACGACCGCTACATGCTGCCTACCTTCATCAAAATGGACTTTGATGACGTGATCGCCGACATGAACATGGCAGGCTACGCGTTTGACACCAGCTGGTTCGCCCCGCACTACGAGTTCCGCTTCCCGATGGTGGGCTCGGTCAAGAGCATGGGTGTCGAGCTAACATTGCGCAACGCCTTGGAGCCGTGGCATGTGATGGGCGAAGAAAGCTCTGCCGGCGGCACCGCCCGCTATGTGGACTCCAGCCTGGAGCGCCTGGAAGTGCGGGTGACCGGCCTCAACGAGAGCCGCTACGTGGTCACCTGCAACGGCGAAGCCCTGCCCATGACCAGCACCGGCACCGTGGGTGAATTTGTAGCCGCCGTGCGCTACAAGGCCTGGAACCCTCCGAGCAGCCTGCACCCCACCATCGGTGTGCATGCCCCGCTGACCTTTGACATTGTGGATACCTGGATGAAGCGCTCGCTGGGCGGTTGCCAGTACTTTGTGGCCCACCCCGGCGGCCGCAATTACGACACCTTCCCGGTGAACAGCTACGAGGCCGAAAGCCGCCGCCTCTCGCGATTCAGTCCCTTGGGCCACACCCCGGGCATGCTGGTGGTGCCACCCGCCACCATCCATGTGCCGGGCAGCAAAGAGTTCCCGTTCACCAAAGACATGCGCAGGAACTGATCTGAAGCGTCACACGGCTCGCATCTAATCCAGCAGATGCGAATGTCATTCCTAAGCCAGCAGCCCCGGCTGCACGGGCCGGCGTTGCTGCTGTGCAGCGCGCTGGCCAGTGCAGCTTTTCTGCTCATGGGTGTGCCAGCGGGCATGTTGCTGGGTTGCATGCTGGCCGGTGTCCTGCTTGCCACGCAGGACATGAATGTGCAGGTCCCCGCCCCGCTGTTTGCCATTGGCCAGTCGGTCATCGCCTGCCTGATGGCGCACAGCCTGCATTTCGAGGTGCTGCAACGCGTGGCCGGCGAATGGCCGCTGTTTCTAGGGATTGCTTTTGCGGTCATGGCGGCCAGCGCGCTGCTGGGCTACTGGCTGATGCGCAGCGGTTTACTGCCGGGCAGCACTGCGATCTGGGGCCTGGCACCGGGCGCGGCTTCCGCCATGGTGCTCATGGCGGGCGATTTCGGCGCGGACACCCGCTTGGTGGCATTCATGCAGTACCTGCGAGTTGCCATGGTCACGGCGATTGCTTCGCTGGTGGCTCACTTTGCAACAGGCGTTGCGGCCTCCCCCGAATACGTCGTGCCCGGTTGGGATGTTCAGCTGGCCCATTGGTTGCACATCCAGAACCCCTTGCATGCCGGGCTGACGCTTGTGCTGGTGCTGCTTGCTGCCTGGCTGGGCCGCATCCTCACATTCCCCGGTGGCCCATTGTTGATCCCCATGGTGTTGGCACTGGCCATGGACAACCTCAGCCCTTGGAAGCTGGAGCTGCCGGGCCCGCTGCTGGCACTGGCGTATACCGCGCTGGGCTGGGGCATAGGTCTGCGCTTCAACCGCGAAATTCTGGAGCACGCTTGGCGGGTGTTGCCGCGGGTGCTGGTCGCCATCTTTGCCCTGATCGTGCTCGGTTTGCTGATTGCAGGCAGCCTCATGTTTTTTGCGGGCGTTGCCCCACTCACTGCCTACTTGGCCACCAGCCCCGGCGGTGCGGACTCGGTGGCGGTAATCGCCGTGGGCAGCGCGGTCGATGCAGGTTTTGTCATGGCCATGCAAATGGTCCGTTTTTTCATGGTGTTGCTGCTGGGCCCGCGCCTCTCGCGCTGGCTGGTGCTACGACTCACAAGCCGCAGTGCGGCCTGACGCGTTTCTTTTTTCAACTCAACCAGGATTTTTATGCCCTCTATCAACTTCATCGGCGGCGAAAAAGGCGGCGTCGGCAAATCGGTGCTGGCGCGCGTTTTGGCCCAATACTTTATTGACAAGGGCCGCGCCTTCACGGGTTTTGACACCGACCGCTCGCACACCTCCTTCACCCGGTTTTACAGCGACTTCGCGTCGCCGGTCGTCGTGGACACCTACGAGGGTCTGGACCTGGTAGCCGCGGTCTACGAGGAAGAGCCCACCGAAGGTCCGCCACCGAATGTGATCGTCGATCTGGCTGCGCAAACAGCCGCCCCGCTGGCCCGCTGGGTCAAAGACTCCGACCTGGTTTCGCTGATGGCCAGCATGGGTGTCACGGTGAATTTCTGGCATGTGGCGGATGCCGGCAGAGACTCTGTCGACCTGTTGGACCGCTTGGTTGCCACCTATGGCGCTGGGCCAAATTACATCGTGGTGAAAAACCTGGGCCGCGGCAGCGACTTCTCGCAACTCGAGGAGTCCGCAGCGCTCAAAAAAGCGGTGGCACTCGGCGGCCACATCACCACCTTGCCCCAGCTACACGAGGCCAGCATGCGCAAAATCGACCGGCAAAACGCCAGCTTCTGGGCGGCAGTTCACCGCAAAGAGGGGGACGATGCGCTGGGCATGCTGGAGCGCCAGCGTGTAAAAACCTGGCTCAAAAACTGTTACGGCACCTTCGACGCCCTGCCGCTGGGCTGAAACACCCACCAACACTGGAGTGCTTTAGCCGGGTATTGATCAGGATCAAGGGGCCCTGCCAGTCTTTTCATAACAATGCGTAACCAACCCGCTATCCCGCGGGCTCGCTATTCACCTTAGGAAACCAAGCCATGACACAACGTCGCACATTCATGCTTCAAGTCGCGCTCGGCAGCACTGCGCTGCTGGCAAGCCAGGTACACGCCGCAGCCCCCATGCTGGACGAAAAAGACGCCCAAGCCGGTGCATTGGGTTACAAGGCCGACGCCACCAAGGTGGACAAAACCAAGTTCCCCAAATACGCCGCAGGCCAAGCTTGCTCCAGCTGCGCGCTCTACCAGGGCAAAGCTACAGACGCCGCTGGCGGCTGCCCCTTGTTTGCCGGCAAGCAAGTCGCCGGCAAGGGCTGGTGCAGCGCCTACGCCAAAAAGGCCTGATCGGTAGTGCAGCCCAAGGGCTGTGCCACCCGCTGCAGATCTGAAGGATGCAGCCGACAGCCACCGCAACGCGCGTTGCCGGTGGCTTTTTTATTGGGGCCGGAACATCTTGAAAAGTTGCTCAGGCCCTACGCTGAAGTAATCCGCCGGCCCGCCGCCGCGCAAGACATGCCCGGCCGCAGCGGTGTCGTAAACCCCGTCCACCAGCAAGCGCCGGTCCAGGTGCACCCCGACCACCTCGCCCAAGACCAACCAACTGGGCACCGCAGCACCAGCTGCCGTTTGTAGCTGAACGACTTGGGTGCAGCGGCACTCAAAGCTCACCGGGCTTTCCAGCACCCGGGGCACTTGCACCAGGCTGGAGTTCACGGGCGTCAGGCCCGCCAGGGCAAATTCATCGACCTCCGGGCCGACGGGCGCACAGGTCTGGTTCATGGCTTCCGCCAGGGGCCGGGTCACCAAATTCCAGACAAACTCACCGGTGGCCTCGATGTTGCGCACCGTGTCTTTGTAGCCAATGCTCGAAAAACCCACGATGGGCGGCACATAGTTGAACGCATTGAAAAAACTATAGGGCGCAAGATTCAGCACCCCATCCGCGCTGCGGCTCGAAATCCAGCCGATGGGACGGGGGCCGACGATGGCATTGAAGGGATCGTGGGGCAAACCATGCCCCAAGCGGGGTTCGTAAAAATGGAAGTCAGCAGTCATGGGGTGTATCCGGCGAGTGGGCTTGGCCGAAAGTATGACCGGCATAGTGATTGCTTGCAGACCGAAGAAATCAGCCCTTGCTGGCATACTTGGTCACAGTGACACATCCTGACGAATCCCGCCCCGACCCCAGCACCGAAAGCGCAGCCGACGTACTGCGCTTCGCGCGCGCCTGCCGCGCCCATGAAAGCCATTTTGACGAACTCCGTGGCGCTATCAATTCAGGAGCTACCGACGCACATTTGACGAGCGTGTGGCGGCAATTCTTCAATAATATGGAGGGTAGCAGCGAGGCTGCACTCGATCAGCATATTGCCAGCCTTCAGCGACAGATCCGTGACAACGGCGTAACTTACAACGTGTATGCCGACGCCGAAGGCCCCCAACGCCCCTGGTCGCTGGACTTGTTTCCGCTGATCGTCGATGCACCGGATTGGGCCCATATCGAGGCAGGCGTGCAACAGCGCATGCAACTGCTGGAAGCAGTCATGGCCGATGTCTACGGCCCGCAGCAGCTCCTGCAGCAGGGTCTTTTGCCACCCGCTCTGGTGCACGGCCACCCCGGCTACTTGCGCCCCATGGCCGACGTGCAGCCGGTGGGCGGGGTGCACTTGCATGTGGCAGCCTTTGATCTCGCCCGCGGGCCGGACGGCAATTGGTGGGTAGTGAGCCAGCGGTGCCAGGCGCCGAGCGGCCTCGGCTATTTGCTGGAAAACCGGCTTGCCGTGTCCCGGCAGTTCCCGCAGGCGTTTCAGGCGCTCAAGGTGCAACGCTTGGCCAGCACTTACCGCGCCCTGATGGACAGCCTGAAAAACGCCAGCCCCGCGGGTGCCCAGGCCCATATTGCCCTGCTGACGCCCGGCCCTTACAACGAAACCTATTTTGAGCACGCCTACCTGGCCCGCTACCTCGGCCTGAGTTTGGTCGAAGGCAGCGACCTGCTGGTGCGCGATGAGCGCCTTTACCTCAAGACATTGCGTGGCTTGGTGCCGGTACACGGCCTGCTCAAGCGGGTGGACGACCAGTACCTCGACCCGCTGGAGCTGCGGCCCGACTCCACCCTGGGTGTGCCGGGCCTGTTGCAAGCGATACGCGCCGGCAACGTGCTGGTGGCCAACACCCCCGGTTCTGCGTTTCTGGAGTCGCCCGCGCTGCTGGGCTTTTTGCCGGCCATCGCCCAAGCCTTGCTGGGTGAGCGCTTGAGTCTCCCGGCCTTGCCCACCTGGTGGTGCGGCGAGCGCAGCGCCATGGAAGCCGCCCTGCCCTTGCTGGGCGAGCGCACCATCAAGCCGACCTACCCCGGCTCCAGCATCCACCCCAGCTTTGATGCGATGCTGGGCCACACGCTGCAGCAAAGTGCATTGGACCGCTTGGCCGGCCGCATCGTGCGCCAAAGCGAAGAGCACACGGTGCAGGCCTATATGCCTCTTTCGCAAATGCCGACCTGGCGCAACCCTGCCGACGGCAAGGGCGAATCCGCAGGCATGGAAGCTCGCTCCGTCATGCTGCGAGTGTTCGCAGTGTCTGCCGGCCGCAACGCCCAAGGCCAACCGGCCTGGCAGGTACTGCCCGGCGGCCTGGCCCGGGTAGCGGGCACGAGCACAGACATTGCCTCGATGCAACGCGGCGGCAGCAGTGCCGACGTCTGGGCACTGACCCGTGGCGAGGTCGACACCACCACGCTGCTGCCCACCACCCTCACCCCCGCCGTGTTGGCCCAGCGCAAGCGTTTGGTCACCAGCCGCGCTGCAGAAAACCTGTATTGGTTGGGTCGCTACACCGAGCGGGCTGACAACACCATCCGCCTGGCCCGCCTGGCGCTGGAATACCTGGGCGGCGAAGAGCAGTCCAGCACGCCTTTGCTGCAATGGCTCACGCAGCTGGCGCAAATCAACACACTGGTCCTCCCCGGGGTGCCGTCTGCAGTGCAGGCGCGGCGCGTTTTTGAGCGCTCCATCATCGCCAGCCTGGCTTCGCCCGATGGCGCGACCGGCGTGGGCTACAACATGCGCGCTTTGAAGATGGCAGCCGCCACGGTGCGCGAACGCTTGTCCCAGGAACACTGGGCCACCATCGTGCGGGCCGAGGAAGAGGTTTTCCAGCGTTGCGCCCAGTTGGCCGCGCAAGGCGACTACGCACCCAACCAGGCCCTGCGGATTCTCAAAGACGCCAGTGACCACCTGGCCGCCATCACCGGCGCCCAAACCGACCGCATGACCCGGGACGATGGCTGGCGCCTGCTGAGCATCGGCCGGCATGTGGAGCGGCTGAACTTTCTGGCCACTGCCCTGGACCAGTCACTGGAGACCGGCGCCGTCGACACCGATGGAGGATTTGAAGCCCTGCTCGGCTTGTTTGACAGCACCATCACGTTTCATGCCCAGTACCAGCAGAGCCGCGATGTGGCAGCACTCATTGACCTGCTGGTGCTGGACCGCGACAACCCGCGTTCACTGGCGTGGGTCGCGCATACGCTGCGGGGCCGCCTGGCCAAACTCGCCCAGAGCCCCGCGCATGAACTCAGTGAAATGAGCTTGCAAGTGCCATCACCCGACCGCTGGGACTTGGCCACTCTGTGTGAAAGCCCGGCCGATGGACCGGTGATGGGCCCGTTGCGGGAGCTCCTCAAGTCCCTATGCCAAGCCGCCTACACAGTGTCTGAGGACATCAGCATCACCTATTTCACCCACTCGGGCGAAACCAAACAAAGCGTGGGTACCTGATGCTGCTGCAAGTCACCCACGAAACCCGCTACGACTACCAACCCACCGTCGAGACGGCGCAGCATGTGGCCTATCTGGAGCCGCGCGCCCACGGTAGCCAACACGTGCTGAGCCACAGCCTGATCATCAACCCGCAGCCGGCCCAGCAGCGCAGCGCACCGGATGTGTTCGGCAACCAGCGCTGTTTTTTCTCACTGCAGGTACCCCATAGCGTCTTGCAGGTGCGGGCTTGCAGTCTGGTGTCCACGCGTGAGCACATCCGCCCCCAAAGCAGTTTGCCCTGGGAGACCCTGCGGGACCGGCTGCGCTTTCAGGCCGGTGCGGCTTACGAGGCTGCCGCAGAGTTTGTATTTGCCAGCCCGTTTGTGCCGCGGCAGCTGGAGTTCTCGGGCTACGCGCGCCCCAGTTTTATTGCCGGTACCAGCCTGATCGCGGTAGCCTGCGACCTGATGGAGCGGATCCACACCGACTTCACCTACGAGTCCCACAGCACCCAGATCAACACCCCGGCGCTGCAAGCCTTGGAGCAGCGCAAAGGCGTCTGCCAGGACTTTGCCCACATCATGCTGGCCTGCTGGCGCAGCATGGGCCTGCCTGCCCGCTATGTCAGTGGCTATCTGTTGACCCAGCCTGCGCCCGGACAAGTCAAGCTCATCGGGAGCGACGCGTCCCACGCTTGGGTGAGTGTCTATGTGCCGGACCTCCCTGAGGGTGAGCGCTGGGTGGATTTCGACCCGACCAATAACCGCTGGGGCTGGCACGCGCCCGGGGTCGACTATGTCACCGTGGCCACCGGGCGGGATTTTGGCGATGTGTCGCCGCTGCGGGGCGTCATCCATGGCGGGTCACGGCACACGCTGACAGTGGGTGTCACCGTCGAAGAAATCCGCACCGACAGCCCGCCAGCTTCGGCTCCTGCGCATAATGATGCGCCGCAGACCCAAACCCAGCCGCAAGGCCCTGCGGCGGGCATGTCTCAATCGCAGTCGCAGTCGCAATAAACAACGCAACAGCAATCCGGTGCAGATGTTTTGTACGCCACGAAATTGCTATACTTTTGATAGCTATAGGCGCTCATTCCTTGAGCGCCAGATGCACTTTTTACTTGTAAACCTGAAAGATTTCCCATGAGCATTTACGACAAACTCGCCGCACTCCAGATCACCTTGCCACCGGTTGCCATTCCGGCAGCAGCCTACGTGCCCTTTGTGCAAACCGGCAAGCTCGTGTTCCTGAGCGGCCACATCGCCAAAAAAGACGGCAAGCCCTGGGTCGGCCAGTTGGGCAAAGACACCACCACCGAGCAAGGCAAAGCGGCAGCGCGTGCGATCGCTATCGACCTCATGGGCACCCTGCACGCGGCGGTGGGCGACCTGAACAAGGTCAAACGCATTGTCAAGGTGATGTCGCTGGTGAACTCCACCGGCGATTTCACCGAGCAACACCTGGTCACCAACGGCGCGAGCGAGCTCTTGGGTGAAGTTTTCGGCCCTGAAGTCGGCGCGCATGCCCGCAGCGCCTTCGGTGTCGCCCAGATCCCGATGGGTGCGTGCGTGGAAATCGAGCTGATTGCCGAAATCGCCTAAGCACCGGCTCCGCGGCCGGCATACGCATCAACCTTGAACACGGCTACCGCCTGTGCCAACTGCGCCGCCTGGTCGCGCAGGCTCTCGGCAGCGGCGGCGCTCTCTTCGACCAATGCGGCGTTTTGCTGGGTCATCTGGTCGAGATTCGAAATGGCGTGATTCACGTCTGCAATACCGCTGCTCTGCTCGCTCGAGGCGGCTGTGATCTCGCCAATCACATCCACCACCCGGCGTACGCTTTGGACGATCTCTTGCATCGTGGCGCCGGCTGTCGTCACCAGCTGGGTGCCGTGCTCGACCTTGTCGACCGAGGTGCCGATCAGGGTTTTGATTTCTTTGGCGGCCTCAGCGCTGCGCCCGGCAAGCGAGCGCACTTCGGAGGCCACTACCGCAAAGCCACGCCCTTGCTCACCGGCCCGGGCAGCCTCGACCGCCGCATTCAGGGCAAGGATGTTGGTCTGGAAGGCGATCCCGTCAATCACACTGATGATGTCTGCAATTTTTTTGCTGCTGGCATCGATCTCTTGCATGGTCTGCACCACCTGGGTCACGACGTCGCCGCCGCGCTGCGCGACGCTGGAGGCGTTGGCAGCCAGGGTACCGGCCTGGCGGGCGTTGTCAGAGCTCATGCGCACGGCTTGGGTCAGGCTGTCCATGCTGGACGCGGTAGACGCCAGGTTGCTCGAGGTTTCTTCGGTGCGGTGGGCCAAATCGTTATTGCCCGTGGCAATTTCGCTGCTGGCGGTGGCGATGCTGTCGGTGCTGTGGCGAACCTGGGCCACCATGAGCGACAAGGCCCGGTTCATCGCAGCCAGAGAGCGCATCAGGTCGCCGAATTCATCCGCCCTTGACCCGTCCACCGCAGAACTCAAATCGCCTTCGGCAATACGGGCTGCCAAGGCATTGGCCTGTGACAAGGGTTGCTTGATCGAGCGGATCAAGAACCCCGCCCCGAGCAAAATCCCGACGATCAGCACCACCAGCCCGCCGGCAGACATGACGATCAGTTTGCGGCCGTCGGACTCAAAGTTCTCACGCAGGCCTTCGCTGGCTGCGTCTTGCATGGCTACAAATTCGGCATGGCCTTGCTGCAGGGCCATGACCGCAGGGCGGTATTGGGTCTCCACAAATGTTGGCATTTCTGCCGGTTTGGTGACCTTGAGCAAAGCGGTCTGGCTGGTCAGATCCTGCAACGTCTTGCGCAGCGACGCAATTTTGGCGAGCTGCTGCCGGTCTTTTTCGCTGAGGTCACTGGCTTCGATGGTCTTTTGCAGCGTTTCAATGCGGCTGTTGCTCGCGCTGATTTCATCTTTGAAGGCTTTGGCCACACCCGGGTCGGTGGACACCACCACGGCGTAGGCGCGGGTGGCATTGACATCTTCCAGCGCCGCCAGCTGGTTGGCGTGCTTGATTTGGGTGACCATAGCAGCATTCACCGCGCCATAGGCTTCGCGCGACTTGCGCGACTGCAAAGCGGTAAAAGCAATGATGAGCGCCAACGAAACGACCATGACCGCCATGGCCGACCACAGCTTGGTGGCCAGCCGCATCCGGTTGAACTGCATTCCAATCTCCTTTAATTATTCTGTAATTTAACCACGGGGTTACCGGTTACAGAATCGAGAAAAGACGGGGATTTACCCTGCCAGCCGCCAGATTCCTTGATCACTCACCGCGGACAGCTGCGTGGCTGATACAAGGTCCGGCGCAATTTCGGCCAAGGGCATCAACACGAAGGCGCGCTCTGTCATGCGCGGGTGAGGCACCGTCAATACCGGCCCTGCCATGCGGGCACTGCCGTAGAGCAGCACATCAAGGTCGAGGGTGCGGGGGGCATTGCGGTAGGGGCGCTCACGGCCGGCCTGGTTCTCTTGCGCCTGCAGGGCCGAAAGCAGCACGGGCGCGGTCAACCGCGTGCGCACGCAGGCCACCGCATTCACATAATCGGGCCCACTGGAATCCACCGGCGTGCTGCCGTACAAGCCGGACGCCCGCAACACCTCAGTGTGGGGCAGTTCTGCCAATCGACCCAAGGCCTGCCGCAAGGCCGCCATGGGATCACCCAAATTGGCGCCAAGGCCAATGTAGGCCTCGACTGGCTCACGCTGCATGACCGGGTTTATTCGGCCGCAGGTCCGGCACTGCCGGCGCCACGGCTGGCATTGCTGCGACGACGACGCTTGCGCTTGCGCGGCGCATCACCACCAGTGTCAGCGGCTCCTTGCGGCGCATCTTCTGCAAGGCCGCTGGGCGCTGCATCGGTGACGCGGGGTTCACGGGGCTGCTTGGCAACCCGTGGGCCTTTGGGGGCTTGCTTGCGTTGCTGCTGTTGCTCGGCGCGGACCTGGTCCACCATGTCCTGGCGCACATCGTCGCTGGCCATGCTGAACTCTTGCCACCAGTCGGCCAGCACCTCGTCCACCTCGCCAGCATCCGCACGCAGGCGCATGAAGTCGAAAGCGGCACGGAACCGGGGTTGCTCCGCCATGCCAAAAGGCGTACTGCCTACACGCTTGTCAAAGCGGGGCTGCATCAACCAGATTTCCCGCATGTCGCCAGCCAACTTGCCACGGCCGGAGACATCCCCGATGCGGGCGTTGAATACATCTTCAATCGCATCTTGCAGGGCCGGGTGGCTGTGTTCGCCGCGGGCCAAGCGCTGGTCCCAGCCCTTGCGAACATCGTCCCACAGCACACAGGCCAGCAAGAAGCTGGGCGCCACCGGCTTGCCTTCGCCGACGCGGCGGTCGGTGTCTTTCAGGGCGGCTTCCACAAAGCTCTGGCCCGCCCGGTCCACCACTACATCCAGCAGGGGGTAAATGCCGGTCGCCAAACCCAATTCTTTAAGTTGCGCGATGGAGGCCAACGCGTGCCCGGTTTGCAGCAGCTTGAGCATTTCGTCAAACAGGCGGCTTTGGGGCACGTCGTGCAACAGCTTCTGGCTTTTGACCAAGGGGCCGGCGGTTTTGGGCTCGAGCTTGAAACCCAGGGGGCTGAGCTTGGCCGCAAAGCGCACCGCACGGATGATGCGGACCGGGTCTTCGCGATACCGGGTGGCCGCATCGCCGATCATGCGCAAGGTACGGCTCTTGGAGTCCTTCAGGCCGTTGTGGTAGTCCACAACGATCTGGGTTTCAGGATCGTAGTACATCGCGTTGATGGTGAAGTCGCGGCGCACTGCGTCTTCTTCCTGCGGGCCCCAGACGTTGTCGCGCAGCACCCGGCCGGTGCTGTCCACGGCGTGCTTCAAGTTGGCCAGCTCGCTCTTGCTGGTGCGCTCGTTGCCGGCGACTTGTTCGGCAGCAGCGTTGTCCAGATACGCGCGGAAGGTCGATACCTCGATCACCTCATGCTCACGCCCGCGGCCGTACACCACGTGCACGATGCGGAAACGCCGCCCGATGATGAATGCACGGCGGAACAATCCTTTGACCTGCTCCGGGGTGGCATTGGTTGCCACATCGAAGTCTTTGGGCCGCAGACCGACCAGCAGGTCGCGCACCGCACCGCCCACCACATACGCCTCAAAACCCGCTTGCTGCAGGGTGCGCACCACGTTGATGGCACGGTCGTCCACCAAGCTGGGGTCGATGCCGTGCACCGACACCGGGATTTCCATCCGTTTGCCGAAGTTGGGCTTGCCGCCCGGTGCAGCGGGGGATTTGCCCAGCAATTTATCGATAAATTTTTTGATCAAGTTCTTGTTCCTAACAGTCCTGCCCGCGGGTCAGGAGAAGAGCTCGAGTATGCGCCATCCACGCTGCTCGGCCAGTGCGCGCAAGCGCGGATCGGGGTTGGTGGCCAAGGCCACATCGGCCTTTTCCATCAGCGGCACGTCGTTGATGGAGTCTGAATAGAAGGTGGTGTGCACCGTGTCCCAGCCCAAACCGCGGTCCGCAAGCCACTGGTTCACCCGCGTGACCTTGCCTTCGCGGAAAGACGGCACACCGGCAATCTCCCCCGTGTACCAACCGGTGCCGCCGGGGGCATCGTCTTTCACGAGATCGACCGCGATCAGCTCTTCGACGCCAAACGCAGTGGCAATCGGCCGTGTGACGAAAGCGTTGGTGGCGGTGACGATGATGACTGTATCGCCAGCGGCCTGATGATCCTGCACCAGCTTCAAGGCTTGAGGCTGAATGGCTTTTTGGATGATAGCGCTCATGAAATCTGCGTGAGCAGCTATCGATTTGATAGCACCTTGGCGAATCACCGCTGCAGTGGCAAACCGGATGTACGCGTGGATATCCAGCGTGCCGGCCTTGTAGTGCTCGTAAAACTCCTGGTTCTTCTGCTTGAAGACTTCTGCATCGGTCCATCCCAAAGCGGTGGTGAACTCGCCCCAGGCGTAGTCAGAGTCCAGCGGAATCAGGGTGTGGTCGAGGTCAAACAGGGCAATCTTTTTCACGGTCATGTGTTTTCCAGCATGGATTTGATCAACGGAATGGTGATGGCGCGCTGGGTCTGCAAGGCGTAGCCATCCATCAGGTCGAGGAGCTCCATCAAGCTGCCAAGATCGCGGCTGAAGCGGTTGAGCATGAAGTCCATCACCTCATCGCTCAAAAACACGCCGCGGGCATCTGCCGCTTGGCGCAAGACACTGCGTCGCTCGGACTCGCTCAAGAGCTGCAAGCTAAAAATGTGCCCCCAACCCAGTCGGGTGCGCAAGTCGTCGCGCAACTTGAGATCGATGGGGGCAAACTCGCCCGCCGCCAGCACCGGTTTGTGGTGGGTATGGGCGTTCACGAACCAGTTAAACGCAGTGTGCTGCTGCTCGGCGGTGAACAGGTGCACGTCATCCAGCACCACCGCAGCCCAGCGCTCATCGAAATCAGAAGGCTCGTCGTTGGCGCCCAGCCAGCCCACGCGCGCACCCTGCTCGCGCAGCCCTTCGCGGGCGGCCTTGAGCAGGTGGGTTTTGCCGCTGCCTTCTGGCCCCCAGATGTAGGTGGGCACCGGCGAGCGGGTCACAGAGTGGCTCTCGTCACCGATCCACAGCTCCAGGTGTCGGAGGGCAGCCTCATTGGGGCCGGCAAAAAAGTTGGCCACTGTAGGGCCAGTAGACAAACCGATATCCAACGCAATCTGTTTCATACGAAGGGGTCACCCCAGATACAAACGGCTGCCGAGGTAGCCCGAGCGCACGCGGCGTATCGCCACCAGCAGCACCGCACTGGCAGGCAAGGCCACCAGTACCCCCACAAAACCGAACAGCTGGCCGAACGCCAGCAAGGCAAAGATCACAGCCAGGGGGTGCAGGCCGATGCGCTCGCCCACCAGGCGCGGCGTCAGCACAAAACTCTCAATCACCTGACCCAAACCATAGACCACCGCGACCATCACCAAGGGGTAGCCGATACCGTGCGCGCCCGAAAATTCCAGCAAACCTGCGAACAAGGCCAGCACCAACCCGACACCGAACCCCAGATAAGGCACAAAAATCGCCAGCCCGGTAAACACCCCGATCGGCAAAGCCAAGTCCAAGCCGAACATGGCCAAGCCCACGCTGTAAGCGAGGGCCAGAATCACCATCACCAACAACTGGCCGCGCAGGTACTGCCCCAGCACCTCATCTGCCTCACGCAAGAAACTGTCGGTCGGGGCCCGCAGGCGTGGCGGCACCAATTGCCGCAACTGGCCCATGAAACGGGCCCAGTCCATGAGCAGGTAAAACAAGACCACGGGAATCAGAATGGCGTTGCCAATCAGGGCAAACGCCACACTCCCGCCCAACTTGACCGAAGCCAGCACCGAGCCAAAGGCATCTTCCACGTTGGCGTTGAGGTACTTCATGACAAAGCTCTTGATACTGCCCACGTCCAGGTTGAGCTTGATGCCCCATTGGGCCAGCAGTGGCTTGAGCGCCTCATTCAAGCTGTCGAGCAGCACCGGAAACTGTTCCCGCAGCAGCGGCATTTCTTTGGCAAGAATCGGAACAATCAGCAATAGCACACTCAGCACCACAATCAAAAACAAGACCTCCACCAGCACCACCGCCACGACACGGGGGATGCGGCCCAGGCCGATGTCATCGATCCAATTGACCACCGGCGTGAGCGCATAGGCCAGTACCGCCGCCACGGCAAATGGCGCCAGCACAGGCGCCAACAGCCATAAAACGAGGACGGCAAATACTGCAATGGCGACCCATGCAGCGAAACTTTTTTGGGTGGGGGTGAGGGGCATGAGAGAAAGAGAAGGGGCAAACCCTTAAAATCTAGGCAAATTCTATCGGGGTCTGCCTCCGCTTCACCCCAAACGTTACCTCCCATGACCCAATCTTCTGCCTCCACTCCCCTTTCTTACAAAGACGCCGGTGTCGATATCGTTGCCGGTGACGCCTTGGTCGAACGCATCAAGCCCTTGGCCAAGAAAACCATGCGCGAAGGCGTGTTGGCCGGTATCGGCGGTTTCGGAGCCTTGTTTGAAGTGCCCAAGCGCTACAAAGAACCCGTGCTGGTGAGCGGCACCGACGGCGTGGGCACCAAGCTCAAGCTGGCTTTTGAGTGGAACATGCACGACACCGTGGGTATCGACCTGGTCGGTATGAGTGTGAACGACGTGCTGGTGCAAGGCGCTGAGCCCCTGTTCTTCCTGGACTACTTTGCCTGCGGCAAGCTGGATGTAGACACCGCCGCCGCGGTGGTCGGCGGTATTGCTAAAGGTTGCGAGTTGAGCGGCTGCGCCCTCATCGGTGGTGAAACCGCCGAAATGCCCGGCATGTACCCCGCTGGCGAATACGACCTGGCTGGTTTTTGTGTGGGCGCGGTAGAAAAGTCCAAAATCTTGACCGGCGCTGACGTCAAGCCCGGCGACGTGGTGTTGGGCCTGGCATCTGCCGGCGTGCACTCGAATGGTTTCAGCCTGGTCCGCAAATGCATCGAGCGTGCGGAAGCTGCCGGCACTGTGCCCGCCACCTTGGACGGCAAACCTTTCAAACAAGCCATCATGGAGCCCACCCGCCTGTACGTGAAAAACGTGTTGGCTGCGCTGGCAGCCCACCCGATCAAGGCTCTGGCCCACATCACCGGTGGCGGATTGCTGGAAAACATTCCCCGCGTGTTGCCCGAAGGCACCGCAGCCCATTTGGTCAAGGGCAGCTGGCCGCAGACCGAGTTGTTTGCCTGGCTGCAACAGACCGCGGGCATTGACGACATCGAGATGAACCGAACCTTCAACAACGGCATCGGCATGGTCGTGGTGGTGGACGCTGCCAACGCAGAGACAACAGCCGCTACATTGCGAGCCAGCGGCGAAACTGTCTACACCGTGGGCACGATTGCCGCCCAAGGTGACGGTGCGCAAGTGGTGGTTCGCTAAGACTCATGCCCCATCCGCCGGGCAAGCGCTTGCCCGGCACCTAGATGCCGGTTTGGATACGCAGAATTTTGACCTGATCCACAATCTGCTCGGTATCCACCATATGACTGGCATGCTCCAAGTAGAGCTCCAAGTCAGACAGCGCCTGCCGTGAGTTGCCCAGCTCGGCATGCACCAAACCGCGATCGCGGTACTCGGGCCATGACTCCGGCAACAGCACCACCAAGCGCTCCTGCACCGCCAACAAGCGCGGCCAGTCCTGCTGGGAGCGATAAATCTCTTTCAAGTTGCGCAGCATGCGCGCCAGAATTTCGCGGGGCGATGCGGCTTGCAGATACAGCCCGAGGGGCGCTTCGAAATCGTCCACCAAGCCGCTGCGGCGGCGAAATGGTTCCAACATTTCAGACAGCTCTTCTTTGCTGAGGGAGCGGCCCGACATCGGGTCAATGACCGCCTGGCCCATCGGCAGATTTACCTTGACCATGAAATGCCCGGGGAAACTGACCCCTTGGGCATCCAGTTTCAAACCTTGGGCCAACTCCATCCAGAGCACGGCCAGTGAAATCGGGATGCCGCGCCGCGTGCGCAGCAGTTGCGACACAAAACTGTTGTCCGGGTCGTAATAGTTATTGACGTTGCCGGCGAAGCCAAGGTCTGTGAAGAAAAACTGGTTCAGCACCCGCACCCGCTGCAGGGCGGACGCGTCGTCGGCGAGGCGACGTTGCAGACGGGCCACCAGCTGATCCACTTCGGCCATGCTGGCTTGCAGATCGAGCTCCGGGTATTCGTCCTGCCCCAGGCTGAGTGCAGCTTCGAACAGCGCCAAGTCCTGGTCACTGCCGACCAAACTGGCGAAATACTCCAGCGCGGAGGGGACTGTCAGATCCAACTTCATGCTCATCCTCCCGGTTTAGCGCCTCAAGAAGTGGCGCACATTCAAACCCGCCGCCCACAAGGCTCCAAAATATACCGCGGCAGAGCCTGCCATCAAAAGGATCAGCCAACCGATGCGCAACCAGGGCTGGGCGCGCATGGCCACCCAATCCACCAGACCGGCGGCCCAGAGAAGGTAAACCACCAAGACCGCGGAAGATGCCACTACCTGAAGCAAAAAGCGCCCCCAGCCCGACGAAGGCTGGAAACTGCCGCGGCGCAGCAAGCCGATCAAGAGCCATGTGGCATTGATCAGGGCACCCAGGCTGATCGACAGAGACAGGCCCGCGTGTTGAAACATAGGCACCAGCGCCAGGTTCATCAACTGGGTCGCAATCAACACCACCACCGCAATCTTGACCGGCGTTTTGATGTCCTGGCTGGCGTAATAGCCCGGAGCCAGCACTTTGATGGCAACGATCCCTACCAAACCCGCACCCCAGCCCATCAGGGCCCAGGTGGTTTGCTGCACGTCAAGTGCCGTAAATGCACCGTAGTGGTACAGCACAGCTACCAGTGGTTTGGAAAACGCTAACAAGCCCACCGCACAGGGCACCGCCAGCAAAACCACAATGCGCAGCCCCCAATCCAGCAAGGCGGAGTAGCCGGCACCATCATCTCTGGCACGCGCACCGGCCAGCTGCGGCATCAGCACCACCCCCAGGGCCACACCCAACATGGCGGTGGGAAACTCCATCAAGCGGTCGGCATAGGTCAGCCAGCTCACGCTGCCGGTTGGCAAGTGCGAAGCGATCTGGGTGTTGATCAACAGCGATATCTGGGCCACGCTCACACCCAGCAAGGCCGGCAACATCAACTTGCCGATTCGCCGCGTCTCAGGGTCGGCGCAAGCTTCCCGCAAGAGGGCCCACTGCAGACCGAAGCGCGGCAACATGCCCAAACGGCTCAGGGCCGGTATTTGCACCAAGAGTTGCAGCAGCCCGCCGACCATCACCCCGACTGCCATCGCGTAAATCGGCTCGATACCCTGCACTTTGAACCATGGCACCAGCAACCAGGCGGCCCCGATCATGCTCAGGTTCAAAAGAACGGGCGTAGCAGCCGGCACCGCAAAGCGTTTCCAAGTATTTAATATGCCGGACGACAGGGCCACCATCGACATAAAGCCGATGTACGGAAACATGAAGCGGGTCATGAACACCGCCGCCTCGTAGCCCGCCGGATCTTTCTGCAAGCCACTCGCCATGGCCCAAACTAGCAGTGGCGAAGCGATCACCCCCACCACACAGGTCAGCACCAAGGCACAGGCTAGCAAGGTGGCCACCCGATCCACCAGCAGCTTGGTCGCCACGTCCCCATTTTTGGCTTTGCTGGCGGCCAAGACCGGCACAAAGGCCTGGCTGAAGGCGCCTTCAGCAAACAAACGGCGAAACAGATTAGGGATGCGGAAAGCGACGTTGAAAGCGTCTGTCATTGCGCTGGCGCCAAACGCAGCCGCCACCAACAGCTCGCGGGCCAGGCCGGTAACCCGGGAGGCCAATGTCCAAAGGGACACGGTAGATACAGATTTGATAAGGCTCACCGGGTAAGTGTAGCGGCGCGCGCAGAGTGGGGAATCGATGACTCCATTCCAGACAGCCCCATTTCGTGTTTGAATCAGCAGTCTCGAGCCATATCGTTGGATACTTTATGAAAACAAGTCTGCGCCACTCATTCAGGCCCGCGCGTGCAGCCACCATGCCACCGGGTAAAAGCTGCGTCTTGATCGTGGAAGACCAGAGAGCCCTCTCTGAAATGCTCACCAGCATGGTCAAAAAAGCGTGGCAATGCACGGTGCTCACCGCCTACTCCCTCGCCGAGGCCAACGCGCTCCTGGAACAGCACGGCCACGAAATATTCGCCGCAGTCTGCGATGCCAACCTGCCGGACGCACCCTATGGGGAAGTCTTCGAGCTGATCGCAGCCAAACACATCCCGGCTATTGCCCTGACCGGCACGATCACCAAAGACATCCGCAACATGATGACCCAGGGTCTGATCGTCGACTATGTGCTTAAAAAGGGGCTGCCCTCCTTTGAATACGCGGTGCAATGGCTAAGCCGCCTGATCCGGAACGCAGGTCTCAAAGTTCTGGTGGCCGACGACTCCCCTTCTTCGCTGGAAGTCATTCGCCGCATGCTGTCCATGCAGGGACTGAACGTGCAGATAGCGCATAACGGTCGCGAAGCCTTGGCGGTGCTTGCTGCACAACCCGACATCAAGCTGGCCCTGATCGACTACAACATGCCGGTGGTAGATGGTTTCGAATTCGTGACCGAAGCCCGACGCACCATGGGCAAAGAGCGCCTCGCCATCATCGGCATTTCGGGCGAGGACCACTCCGACATTTCGGCACGCTTCCTGAAACACGGGGCCAACGACTTCATGTCCAAGCCTTATTCGTTCGAGGAAATGACCTGCCGGGTCAACCAGAACCTCGAGATGCTGGAGCTAGTTGATCGCTTGCATCACCTGGCCAACGTGGACTCTTTGACCGGCCTCTACAACCGGCGACATTTTTTCGAGCAAGGCGGTGTGCGCCACGGTTTTGCCAAAAACGCGGCGCAGCCGGTGGTGGTTGCCATGCTGGACATTGACCACTTCAAATCCATCAACGACCGTTTCGGACACGCCAATGGCGACATCGTGATCCGTTTTGTCGCGGATTACCTGCGAAAACACTTCCCGGACGCCCTGATCGCCCGCATTGGCGGTGAAGAGTTTGCGCTGTTCAGCGAATCCCACACCGTCGAGCTCTTGCGACCTAGGCTCGATGCGTTCCGGGAGTTGTTGCCCCTTAACACTGCCGAAGGCATGCCAGAAGAAATCAAAGTGACGATCAGTATCGGCATCCACGGCGGGCACGATGACGACTTGAACGCCCTCCTACATGTGGCCGACCAACGCTTGTACGAGGCAAAGGCCCAAGGGCGGAATCGCTTGGTGGGGTGATTCAGCGGAGCCGGTATATAATCATTGGCTTTGCTGACAACATCCTCCAACACAAGGAATATTAATCATGGCATCTGGTAAACCCAAGAAAAAGAACCCGCGCCTGGCGTCGGGCCGTAAACGCGTCCGTCAGGACATCAAAATCAATGCAGCAAACACTTCTTTGCGTTCCAAATACCGCACCGCGGTGAAGAACGTGGAAAAGGCAGTTGTGGCCGGTGACAAGACCAAAGCCGCAGAATTGTTTGCCAAGATGCAAGCCGTGGTGGACACCGTGGCTGACAAGGGCATCTTCCACAAGAACAAGGCAGCACGCGATAAGAGCCGTTTGGCTACCAAGGTGAAAGCCTTGGCACTCGCAGCCTAATCACTTAGGCAATCGCACGGACCTTGGCAACAAGGTTCGCCGTTTGTAAGGGTGCGCTGTCAGCAAAAGCAAAAAAGCCGTTCATCTGAACGGCTTTTTTGTTTCTGTCGTCAGGACAAAAAAATTATTCGGAAGCTGCCGGACGAGCGGCGGGCGCAGCAGGCGCCTCAGGGCGGGTCTCGCTGACTTGCAACTCGTTGTCACGGGCAAAGTTCAGGCAAAAATCCCAAGCCATCACATCGTAGTCCCGCAAGTCGGGGTGCACGATGACGCATTTCACCTGCCCGATCGAGGTGGGCACGCACCATGGCGAGTAGCCCAGATGGCTACCGCGGGTGGCGCCGCCGGGGCGGAATTGGCTCATCACGCCGGCCAGACGCTCCGCCCAGTCACTGGGGCGAAAGGTCTTGCCTTGCCGCGTGATTCCCAGGATGTAGAGTTCTTTTGGAGGAGTGGTAGCCATCAGTGCGTGGAAAATTTCAGGGGGTTCGCCCACCGGTTGATCACGGTGCTGCGACGCACAAGAATTCTACCCGCTCCGCTGTCATGGAGATGACAAACCAGCTATGCCGACGCGCATCAGTGTGATGTGGATTTGTCACGAAACCGCCATCCACAGTGCGCCTAAAATCAGGCTTCAACGGCCCGACTGGCCTTTGCACCAGTCGGGCCGATCTGTTTTGTAGCCACCACCGGAGTTACCGCATGACCGCCGCCACTGTTACCACGCCGTCTTCACCCCATGTGATGAACACCTACGGCCGACTGCCCATCGCCCTGAGCCATGGACGAGGCTGCCGCGTGTGGGACGTGAACGGCAAGGAATACCTGGACGCCTTGGGCGGCATCGCGGTCAACACCCTGGGCCACAACCATCCCCAACTCGTACCCGCTTTGCAAGACCAGCTGACCAAGCTGATCCACACCTCCAACTACTACCACATCCCCCTGCAGGAAGAGCTGGCCAAGCTGCTGGTAGAGCGCTCTGGCATGACAAATGTGTTCTTCTGCTCCACCGGCCTGGAAGCCAACGAAGCCGCGCTGAAACTGGCCCGCAAGTTCGGCCACGACAAAGGCATTGAGCGACCTGAAGTGGTGGTGTACGAGAAGGCTTTCCACGGCCGCTCTATTGCCACCCTGAGCGCCACCGGCAACCCCAAAGTGCAAGCCGGCTTCGGCCCGCTGGTGGAAGGCTTTATCCGCGTGCCGGTGAACAACATCGATGCCCTCAAAGCTGCGACCGAAGACAACCCCAATGTCGTAGCCGTGTTCTTTGAAGCCATCCAGGGCGAAGGCGGCGTGAACCCCATGCACATGGACTACCTGCGCGAGGTGCGCGCCCTGTGCGACCAGCGCGACTGGCTCTTGATGATTGACGAAGTGCAGTGCGGCATGGGCCGCACCGGCAAGTGGTTTGCCCACCAGTGGGCAGGCATCCTGCCCGACGTGATGCCGCTGGCCAAGGGCCTGGGCTCCGGCGTGCCGGTGGGGGCCGTGGTGGTGGGCCCCAAAGCGGCCACTATCTTCCAACCCGGCAACCACGGATCCACCTTTGGCGGCAACCCACTGTCCATGCGCGCAGGGGTCGAAACCATCCGCATCATGGAGGCCGATGGCCTGATTGCCAATGCCGAGAAGGTGGGCGCCCACCTGAAAGCCGGTCTGGAAGCCGCACTGAAAGCCGAGATTGCCAACGGCGGCGTGAAAGAAGTGCGTGGCCAAGGCCTGATGCTGGGCGTGGACCTGTCCAAGCCCTGTGGTGCCCTGGTGCAGCGCGCTGCCGATGCCGGCCTGCTGATCAGCGTGACCGCAGACAGCGTGGTGCGCCTGGTGCCACCCCTGATTTTGAGCACTGCCGAGGCCGACGAGATCGTCGCCATCCTTGCACCCTTGATTTCTGCTTTCCTGAAGGAAACCGCATGAGCCCCCTGAACAACGGAATCCCCAGCACCCTGCCCCAAGGCGCGCCGCCGGTGCGGCACTACCTGCAGTTTGACGACTTCAGTGCCGACGAATACGCCTACCTGCTGGAGCGCACCGCCTTCATCAAAGCCAAGTTCAAGCGCTTTGAGCGCCACCACCCGCTGGTGGACCGCACGCTGGCCATGATCTTCGAGAAGGCGTCCACCCGCACCCGCGTGAGCTTTGAAGCCGGCATGTACCAGCTGGGCGGCAGCGTGGTGCACCTGACCACCGGCGACAGCCAGCTCGGCCGCTCCGAGCCTATTGAGGACAGCGCCAAGGTCATCAGCCGCATGACCGACATCGTGATGATCCGCACCTACGAGCAAACCAAGCTGCAGGCTTTTGCGGCCAACTCGCGGGTGCCCGTCATCAACGGCCTGACCAACGAATTCCACCCCTGCCAGATCCTGGCGGACATCTTCACCTACATCGAGCACCGCGGCCCTATTCAGGGCAAAACCGTGACCTGGGTGGGCGACGGCAACAACATGGCCAACACCTGGCTGCAGGCGGCTGCCAAGCTGGGTTTCCACTTGCGCGTGTCTACCCCCAGCGGCTATGAAGTTAATGAGAAATTGGCCGCTAGCGCAGGTGGAATGGGCGCAGGCAGCTATAAAACTTATAGCGATCCGATGGAGGCTTGCCAAGGCGCCGACCTGATCACCACCGATGTGTGGACCAGCATGGGCTACGAGGCAGAGAACGAAGTCCGCCGCAAAGCCTTTGCCGCTTGGTGCGTGGACCGCAAGATGATGGCCGTGGCCGCCCCCAACGCCATCTTCATGCACTGCCTGCCGGCCCACCGTGGCGAAGAGGTAGAAGCCGAAGTCATCGATGGCCCACAAAGCGTGGTCTGGGATGAAGCCGAAAACCGCATGCACGTGCAGAAGGCGCTGATGGAGTACCTGCTGCTCGGCAAGCTCTGAACGCACATGTTAGCCTGCACCTCCTGCGGTGCTTGATGCGCGTGCTTCCGAGTGGAGTTTTCGGTCTACGAGATGGACTTTGCCGGCGGCACCGTGCCCGCCGGCATGGCGCACGAGGTCAACGGTAACACTTGGCGTATGCATGGCACCGACGCTGTGCCCATCCGCTGCACGGCGCTTACCGGCGCGGTGGGTGAAAAGGTGGGCTGCACCATCTACCCCTTGCGACCTGCGCCCTGCCATGAACTGGTGGAAGGTAGTGAAGCCTGCCACAAGGCCCGTGCCAAGCTCGGGTTGCCGTCGCTGGGCTAGGCCTGCTCAATCCAAGGGCACCGGCAGATCCGCCATCTGCCCCTTGAACTCCTGCAACGAGAAATGCGACTGCACCTGCCGCACGCCCGGCAGGCGGTGCAACTTGCGTTGCAATAGCTCGGAATAATGGTCCAAGTCGCGGGCCACCAGCCCCACCAAAAAATCAGCCTGCCCAGAGATGGCGTGGAACTGCACCACCTCCGGAATCTCGGACACTGCCTGCACAAAGGCCTGTGACGAGGCTTCGTTTTGATGGTCAATGCCGATCAGCACAAAGGCCAGCACGCTGTAGCCCAGCGCCCGCCGGTCCAGCGCTGCGTGGTAGCCCTTGATGGTGCCGGCATCCTCCAGCTGCTTGACGCGCCGCCAAGTGGGCGACTGCGACAAATGGGCCATCTGCGCCAACTCGCCGGAGGTCAGGCGCGCGTTGTCTTGCAAGGCCCGCAACAGCAGGCGGTCGGCTTTATCGGTGACTTGCTGCATAAATTTTTCTCCAAATCCTCTTCAAAGACTAACTTAGTCCATTTTTTGAATATTGAAGATTAGATATCAATATTTCAAAGCCCCCAACACATAATTTCTCAAAACAACCCTCCTCGAGACATCATGAGCACCACTCCCCTCACCCTGAACGACTGCCGCGCCCGCGACGCCGCAGACACCTTGCACCCTTTGCGCGAGCTGTTTGATATTCCGGAGGGCGTGATCTACCTCGACGGCAACTCACTAGGCGTGATGCCCAAAACCGCTGCTGCCCGCGCGGCCGAAGTTGTTACCCAAGAGTGGGGCCAAGGCCTGATCCGTTCCTGGAACACCGCCGGCTGGTTCAACCTGCCCCAGCGTTTGGGTAACCGCATTGCCCCGTTGATTGGCGCGGATGCGGATGAAGTGGTGGCCACCGACAGCACGTCCATCAACCTGTTCAAGGTCTTGTCTGCTGCCTTATCGATCGCCGCGCAGGACGCGCCGGAGCGAAAGCTCATCGTGAGCGAGCGCAGCAACTTTCCCACCGACCTCTACATCGCCGAAGGCCTGTGCAATGAGCGGGGCTACACCCTCAAACTGGTGGAGCCCGAAGAGATTGCCGCCGCACTGACTGCCGACGTGGCCGTGCTGATGCTCACCCATGTGAACTACCGCACCGGCGCCATGCACGACATGCCCGCCGTGACCGCTGCGGCCCACGCAGCCGGCGCGCTGATGATCTGGGACCTGGCGCACAGCGCAGGCGCCGTGCCGGTCACGCTCAAGGCCTCGGGCGCCGACTTCTCGGTGGGCTGCGGCTACAAGTACCTGAACGGCGGCCCCGGCGCGCCGGCCTTTGTGTGGGTGCACCCCAAGCACGCCGACCGCTTCTGGCAGCCCCTGGCCGGCTGGTGGGGCCATGCGGCACCTTTTGCCTTCACGCCCGATTACCAACCCGCCCCCGGCATCACCCGCTACCTGTGCGGCACTCAGCCCATCGTCAGCATGTCGCTCTTGGGCTGCGGGCTGGAAGGCTTTGAAGCTGCTGAAAAGCTGGGTGGTATGGCCGCCCTGCGCGCCAAGTCACTGGCGTTGACCGACCTGTTCATCCAGCTGGTGGAAGAGCGTTGCCAAGGCTATGGCCTCGGTTTGGCCACTCCACTTGAGCACGCCCAGCGCGGCTCGCAGGTCTGCCTGACGCGTGAGCACACTGCCGGTGGCGCCTTGGGCTCCGGTGCCTTTGCCATCGTGCAAGCGCTGATTGCGCGTGGTGTGATTGGCGATTACCGCGCGGGCGATGGTGGCATCCACAAAGACATCTTGCGCTTTGGGTTTACGCCGCTGTACATCGGGTTTGAAGATGTGTGGAACGCGGTGGAGCACTTGCGCCAGGTCTTGGAAACTGGCGAGTGGCAAAAGCCCGAGTTCAACCAAAAGCATGCGGTGACCTGATATGAGCAACACCACCTCTGGCTGCCCGATACACGGCGGGGGCGCTCCCAGCGCGGGCGAATCGATCGTCGCCGAAGAAAAAGCCCAGCTCGACTTCAGCAACTCCATGAGCTACGGCGACTACCTGCAGATCGACACCATCTTGGGTGCGCAAAAGCCACTCTCCCCCACACATGACGAGCTGCTATTCATCGTTCAGCACCAGACCAGCGAGCTGTGGATGAAGCTCATGCTGCACGAACTGACGGCTGCTATGGCGCACATCGCCCAGGACGACCTGCCGCCCGCTTTCAAGATGCTGGCGCGCGTGAGCAAGATCATGGAGCAGCTGGTTCACGCCTGGGACGTGCTGGCCACCATGACGCCGCCCGAGTACACCGCCATGCGGCCCTACCTGGGCCAGAGCAGCGGGTTCCAGAGCTTTCAGTACCGCTGCATCGAGTTCTCGTTGGGCAACAAAAACGCCGCCATGCTCAAGCCCCACGCCCATGCGCCCGAGCGGCTGGCGCTGGTGCATGCGGCGTATGAAGCGCCGTCTTTGTACGACGAAGCCCTCAAGCTCATGGCCCGCCGTGGCATTGCCGTGCCCGCCAGCCACCTGCAGCGCGACTGGACCCAGCCCTACACCGCCAGCCCGGAGGTGGAAGCTGCTTGGCTGCAGGTCTACCGCGACCCCAAGGCGCACTGGGACCTGTACCAACTGGCCGAGGAGCTGACCGATCTGGAAGACGCCTTCCGCCTCTGGCGCTTCCGCCACGTCACCACGGTGGAGCGCGTCATCGGCTTCAAACGCGGCACCGGGGGCACCGGCGGCGTGAGCTACTTGCGCAAGATGCTGGACGTAGTGCTGTTCCCCGAGATCTGGACGCTGCGCACGGCACTCTAGGCCAGTTACAAGCCAAATGGGCTGCTAGCGCACGTGGAATATGTGCTAGCAGCTATCAAATCAATAGCGATCCATGGATGATCAAGCGGGCTGGCGCCGTGCCGGCTCGCGCTGGTGCAAAAACTTGGTGAGCAAGTCGCGCGGCGGCGCCATGCCTATGCCCTTGAGCACCTGCCCCACATTGCCACGGTGGTACGAGCCGTGGGCCAACACATGGAACAGCATCTCCTCGCGCGTCATGCGGCCGGCATCCCCATCGGTAAACTGAAAGCTCAGGCTCTCGGCCAGTGCAGCTTCACCCAGCCCCGCCACATAGGCCTCAAACCAGTGGTCTGTTTCGGCAGCGGCGAAATGCAAGTCACCTAACGCGGGCGTGTCGTCGGTATTGGTCTGGGTGTAGCCATGCGCCTCGCCTAACAAGTGCGCGCGGAAGATGCGGTCCACCACGTAGATGTGGTTCAACGTGCGCGTGGCCGTGTGCAGCGGCTCGGCGTGCTGCACCGGGTCCACCAGATGCATGGCATCAAACAACTCGGCATTCGCCCACGTCTTCTGAGCGAACAGGGTTTTGAGGATGGGGAGGGACATGGCGGGCTCTGGGGTGGCTGTGGGGTGCCGGTTGATTATCGAATTTACAGGCCGGCCCGCGCTGCTCCTCAACTCGACCACTGACATGCCTAATGAAGTTGAGCGCGGGAATGCGACGTTAGCGGCGCTGGAGTTTGAGGACAAGGGGACTTTGAAGATTAGAAGTAACCGCGTCCCCGTGAATTTAGGTCTAACGATATGACGCTTTGGATATCCCTACCTTAACGTTCCCAAATCCAGATATCTTCAAAAAGTGCTCAACATCACGCACAGGCGTTCTCTGCTTAGGGCCAAGAATGACATGGGTAATAGGCATTCGCTCTTTTTCAATCAAAGCAAATTCTCTATAAGAAACGATGGCATTCCTCGTAGCCCGATACCCAATTTTTTCACTGCCGTGATCGTGGAATAAATAGCCCAGCAACCGAACTTCACGCTCTTCCTTGAAGGCAGCGGACTTAAGCAAAAACAACTTTGAATACAGTGAAAGGACAGTTTTCTTCAGTTCAAGCGCGGCTGCTTTCTGGACCACAGGGTCTTCACCGCTCTTAGAGCCAAGAAGTATGGATGTGAGCTTGTTTACTGACGGTTTCAGACCACCCGCATTTACGTGAAGCTTCATCTCCTCAAACGAGGGACGTAATTCACGGTCATGCTCATGATCCGCGTAAAGCACCTTGAACGACTGGAAACCCGCCTTATCCTGAAAGATGAAAGAGCTGCCAAGCCAGTTCAAATATTTTTTTGAAAAACCTATAGAAAACCCATTGGCGTCATCAGCATATCCCCGCCACTGGCTAAGCAAATCGCCATCCTCTGAAAGACAAAGTCCAAGTCCATCAAACAGTTCCTCTAGCGCTTCCACGCTGTCCAAAAGCGCATCGATAGATTTGGGGTCCATACCATCAGACACCGCAAGCCTTTCGATAACTGCGCTAACCAGTTTTCCCTCTAAAGAGTCATTGGAAAGGGTGAGTGCTGAAAGTCGAATTGATCCATTCGAGACAATCTGCTGAAACGTGGATGTCGAACAATAGTGATAAAGAATTTCATCGTCCTCGGTCGAGGGAATTGACCCGAGCAATCCACCCGTCACTACTTCTTGCATAGCCATTTTTAGACCTCCCGTTTATCTGAAGCATTCTAGGACTCCAACTCCAAGAACCAACTCACCTGCAAGAAGGTTCGAAAGCTAAACATTTCGCCCTCCACCGGGGCATTCCCAAAATTCACACCCCCGACTTCTCTCCATCTCCAGAGGAGTCCCCGTACCGTTCACTTGCTACCTCCGCTACGAAATCGACACGTTTCAAAAAGACCAGTTCACGGTCTAAGCCATTAATGGGCCACGCTCATCCCCCGCCTGACCAGATATTTGCTGAGCTACTTCGTCATATGCGAGGGCAGCAACTACCAAAGCACTTAGTAGGTCCATCGCTCTCCGTCAACGCGTTATGAATGAAATTGACCTCTGGCGCACACCGAATGTGCGCGAGCAGCTATTCATTTGATAGCATGTAGATTCTCTCCAAGCCCCCCCACAAGGACTCCACATGCAAGCCGTTGTCTACGAAGCCTTCTCCGCCCCACCCCGTCTGCAAACCGTGCCGGACCCGACACCCGAGACGCATGGCGTGGTCGTCAAGGTGCAGGCCACGGGCGTGTGCCGCAGCGACTGGCATGGCTGGGTGGGGCATGACACTGACATCGTGCTGCCCCACGTGCCCGGCCACGAGCTGGCAGGCACGGTAGAAGCTGTGGGCAAAGACGTTACGCGCTGGAAGGTGGGCGACCGCGTGACCGTGCCATTTGTGGGCGGCTGCGGCAGCTGCCCGGAGTGCCACTCCGGCAACCAGCAGGTGTGCGAAAAGCAGTTCCAGCCCGGGTTCACGCACTGGGGTTCGTTCGCGCAATATGTGTCCATCCACAAGGCGGACCTGAACCTTGTGGCCCTGCCCGAGACCCTGGACTTTGCCACCGCCGCCAGCTTGGGCTGCCGATTCGTCACCTCCTTCCGCGCGGTGGTGGATCAGGGCAAAGTCTCGGCGGGCCAGTGGGTGGCGGTGCACGGCTGTGGCGGCGTGGGCCTGTCAGCCATCATGATTGCCCATGCGGTGGGCGCCAATGTGGTGGCCATCGACATCTCAGAGGACAAGCTCGCCATGGCGCGTGCCATGGGTGCCGTGGCCACGGTCAACGCCACCCAAGTGGCCAACGTGGTAGAGGCGGTGATGGAGATCACGCAAGGCGGCACGCATGTGTCGCTGGATGCGCTGGGCCACCCCACTACCTGCTTCAACTCCATCAGCAACCTGCGCCGGCGCGGCAAGCATGTGCAGGTGGGGCTGATGCTGGCCGAGAACAGCACGCCTGCCATCCCCATGGCCAAGGTCATCGCCCATGAGCTGGAGATTCTGGGCAGCCACGGCATGCAGGCCCACCGCTACGGCGCCATGCTGGACATGGTGCGCACCGGCAAGCTGGCCCCTGAAAAACTGGTGGGCAAAAAGATCAACCTGCAACAGTCCATAGACGCGCTGATGAACATGGACAAGTTCGAGGTGGCCGGCGTGACTGTGATCACGGAGTTCTGAAGCGGCAAACCCTTTCGGGTGCGTCATCGCACAGACGCTAGCGCATAGCCCCTCGGATACTGGCGACACATAGTCACAGTCCTAAGGGGGGTTCCATGCCTATTCCAGTGGCAACCACTCCCACGTCCGCAGCCCCGCCAAATAGCGCTGCACCGCCAGATACCTCAGGCCGCGCAGCGGTTTTCACCGCCAAGACCCTGGCTAAAACCTATGACATGGGCGAGGTCAAGGTGCTGGCGCTCATCGACGTGGACCTGACGATTTACAAGGGCGAATTCATTGTGCTGCTGGGCGCCTCGGGCAGCGGCAAATCCACCCTGCTCAACATTCTTGGGGGGCTGGACCGCCCCACCAGTGGCACCGCCCAATTCGAGGCCCAAGACCTGACCCACGCCACCGACAACGAGCTCACCCAGTACCGGCGCGAACATGTGGGCTTTGTCTTCCAGTTTTACAACCTGATTCCCAGCCTGACGGTGCTCGAGAACGTGGAGCTGGTCACCGACATTGCCAAAAACGCCATGCCGGCCCTGGAGGCGCTGACCCTGGTGGGCCTGGCGGAGCGGGTGGACCACTTTCCCTCGCAACTCTCGGGGGGCGAGCAGCAGCGGGTAGCCATTGCCCGCGCGATTGTCAAAAAACCCGAGGTCTTGCTGTGCGACGAGCCCACCGGCGCGCTGGACTACCAAACCGGCAAGCTGGTGCTGGAGGTGATAGCCCGCATCAACCGCGAGATGGGGACCACTGCCATCGTGATCACCCACAACGCGGCCATTGCCGGCATGGCCGACCGGGTGCTCTACCTCGGCGGCGGGCGGATTGAGCGCATCGCGCAAAACGCGCACAAGGTGGCGCCGTCGGAGCTGGCATGGTGAGCCCCACCCCATGACCACCCTGGACCGCAAGCTGCTGCGCGACCTGCGCCTGATGTGGAGCCAGGCGCTCACCATCGCGCTGGTGGTGGCCAGCGGTGTGGGCGGGTTTATTACCAGCTTTAGCGCGTTTGACTCTTTGTCGTGGTCGCGCGATGTGTACTACGCAGAGTCGCGCTTTGCGGATGTGTTTGCCACCCTCAAAAGCGCCCCGCTGGCGCTGTTGCCGCAGCTGGCCGCTATCGAGGGGGCTGCGCACCTGCAAACCGCGCTGGCACATGTGGTGCCCCTGGGCATTGCCGGGGTCACAGACCCGCTGGCAGGCCAGCTCATCGGCCTGGACCTGCTCGCGCCACAGGCCTTGAATGTGGTCGTGGTCAAAAGCGGGCGTATGGTGGCGGCGCACACCAGTGGCGCCCTGGAGGCCTTGGTGTCTGAGGCCTTTGCCGAGGCCCACCAGCTCAAGGCAGGGGACGAAGTCACCGCGCTGATCAACGGCACCCGTGAGCGCCTGCGCCTGGTGGGGATAGGGCTGTCGCCGGAGTATGTGTTTGCCGGCTTGGGCGGCTCGCCAGACCAGCGGGGCTTTGGCGTTTTTTGGGTAGACCGCCGCGCACTGGCCACCGCCTACAACATGGAGGGGGCCTTTAACCAGGTGTCGGTGCGGCTGAGCCCCGGTGCCAGCGAGGGTGCGGTCATTGCACAGCTGGACCGCTTGCTGGCGCCGTACGGCGGCATCAGCGCACACGGGCGCGACCAACAAATGTCGGATGTGATTTTGAGCTCGGAGATCAAGCAGCAACAGGTGCTGGGCACCGTGTTGCCCAGCATCTTTTTGGCAGTGGCTGCGTTTTTGCTCAATGTGGTGCTGGGCCGCCAGATTGCCACCCAGCGCGAGCAAGTGGCTGCACTCAAAGCGCTGGGCTATGGCAACACGGCCATTGGTTGGCACTACCTCAAGCTGGTGCTGGTCATTGTGTTGCTGGGCCTGGCCTTGGGTGTGGCACTCGGTGCGGTGCTGGGCCATGGCTTTGTGGGTTTGTATGCCAAGTCTTTCCGCTTCCCGACGCTGCACTACCGCCTGGCGCCAGAGCTGATCGTGGTGTCGGCGGCGGTTGCCCTAGGGGCAGCCGTGTTGGCCACGCTCAGCGCCATTCGGGCCACGGTGCTGCTGGCACCGGCTGAAGCCATGCACCCGCCCGCGCCCGGCATTTACCGGCCGATGTTGCTAGAGCGCTGGGGCTTGAAAAACTGGTTTTCTCCCCCGCTGCGCATGGTGCTGCGCACCATGGAGCGCCACCGCCTGCGCACCCTGTTCACCACACTAGGCGTGGCCATGGCCATGTCAACCGTAATCACCGGTGCCTTCATGCGCGATGCGGTGGTGGTGCTGATGGACACCCAGTTCAGCCAAGTGCTGCGGGGCGATGTGTCCATCAATCTGGTGGAAGCCACGCCCGCCCGGGCCTTGCAGGCTGCGGCCCACCTGCCCCATGTCACCGCGGTCGAGGGCGCGCGCAATGTGGCGGTGCGGCTGGTCAACGCCAATGCCCACCACCGGGGCGCCATTCAGGGCAAAGCGGAAATGCCTGAGCTGTTTCGCATCGTCAATATGGAAAAGCAGGCACTGACTGCGCCGCGCCACGGGCTGCTGTTGACCGACCGGCTGGCTGACAAGCTGAAGGTGCAAAGAGGCGACTTGCTGCGGGTCGAGCTGCAAGAGGGCCGCCGCGAGGTGGTGTATTTGCCGGTCACCGGCACGGTGCACGAGCTCTTAGGCATGAACGCCTATATGGAGCGCCGCGCACTCAATGCGCTGCTGCATGAGGGCGATATGGTCAACCAGCTCATGGTGAGCGTAGAGCGCGGCCACGAACCCGCGTTTCTGGAGCGCCTGAAAGACCTGCCCCGTGTGGGTGTGGCCATCAGCAAGCGGGTGATGGCCCGCAATATCAACGACGTGACGGCCCGCAACATCTTGATGTTCAGCGTGGTGCTCACGGTGTTTGCCACCATCATTGCCGTGGGCGTGGTCTACAACAACGCCCGTATTGCGCTGGCAGAGCGGGCCTGGGAGCTCGCCAGCCTGCGGGTGCTGGGCTTTACCCGGACCGAGGTGTCGGCCATTTTGCTGGGCGAGCTGGGCATTGAGATCTTGCTCGCCCTGCCGGTGGGCATGGTCTTGGGCTACCTGATGGCGCTGGGAATTGTCACCATGATCCGCAGCGACGAGTTTTCTTTCCCGTTTGCGATTCAACCCGCCACCTATGCGTTTGCCGTGGTGTGTGTGCTGTTGGCAGGCGGGGTGAGCGCATGGATCGTGCGCCGGCGTATTGACCAGCTGGATCTGGTCAGTGTGCTCAAAACCCGCGAATGAACGCCCCCCCCCCCGGCCCGGCTTGCCCCTTTGGAATCCCCATGAAAAACAAACTGATTTTTGGAGCACTGGCGCTGCTGCTCGTGGCAGGGCTGGCCTGGGCGTTTTGGCCCAGCCCGCCCGAGGTCGAGGTAGCCAGCGTGACCCGCGGCCGCTTTGAGCGGGCGGTGCAAGAAGACGGCAAAACCCGGGTGCGCGAACGCTACATGGTCTCGGCCACGGTGGCGGGCCACTTGTCGCGCATTCAGCTGGTGCAGGGCGACAGCGTGGCACGGGGTGCAGCGGTGGCTTCTATCTCGCCGCTGGCCCCTGCCCTGCTGGATGCCAGAAGCCAGGCCGAGCAAGCTGCACGGGTGGGCGCCGCCGAGGCGGGGGTAGCACAGGCACAGGCCAGCGTTGCGGCGGCCAGCGTCGCACTGGCCCAGAGCCAGCAAGACGGATTACGCAACGCCGCCCTGGTGCGCCAAGGCTTTGTGTCGGCAGCCCAGGGTGACACGGTGCGCCTGGCCGAGCAACTGCGCACTACTGAGCTACAAGCCGCCCAGCAGGCACAAACCGCCGCCCGCTTTGCCCTGGAGCAGACCCGTGTGCCGCTGCGCCCTCTTGGCACCACGGGCCCGGCCGGCAGCAGGATGGGAGTCGTGGTGACATCGCCCGTCGCAGGCAAGGTGCTGAAGGTTTTGCAGCAAAGCGAAGGGGCGGTGCTCGCCGGCACTGGGCTGGTAGAGGTGGGGGACCCTGCAGCGCTGGAAGCGGTGGTCGACATCCTGACCGAGGAAGCCGCCCAAGTGGTACCCGGCACACCGGTGCAGTTGCTGAACTGGGGCGGTGCGGGGGTGCTGCAAGGCCAGGTGCGCTATGTGGAGCCCGCCGCATTTACCAAAGTGTCTGCACTGGGGGTAGAAGAGCAGCGGGTGAATGTCATTGTGGACATCACCACGCCAGCCGCCACCTGGCGCGGGCTGGGCGACGGCTTCAAGATGGATGTGCGGGTGCTGGTGCAGGTGGTGGACGACGCCCTGATGGTGCCGGTGAGTGCCCTGTTCCCCATCGGCTCGCGGTCGGGCGTGTTTGTGCTCGATGGCGACCATGTGCGCCTGAAGGAGGTGGTAGTGCAAGCCCGCAACGGCACCCACGCCTGGGTGCCCGAAGGTCTGCCCCTGGACACCAGTGTGGTGGTGTACCCCGATATCAAACTCCAAGACGGTGCCAAGGTGAAAACCCGGCGCCCGGGCTGAACGCATATGAACTACGTCGACTACTACGCTGCCTTGGGTGTTCCGCGCGATGCGGACTTGGCTGCCATCAAAAAAGCCTACCGCGCCTTGGCGCGCCAGCACCACCCGGATGTCTCCAAAAAACCCGGCTCGGAGGAGAAATTCAAAAACGCGGCGCTGGCCTATGCCACCCTCAAAGACCCCGAGAAACGCGCCCTTTATGACCAGCTGGAACGCCAGAACGACGGTGCCACCATGGCCCCACCAGCGCGCGGATTCAGCGGCTTTGACTTTGGGCATGAGATGCCCGACTTCGCGGGCATGGACCTCTCAGACCTGCTCCATGCCATGGGCCGCGAGCAACACGCCAAAGCCCCGCGCAGACCCCCAGGGCCCCAGCGCGGCCGGGACCGCGAAAGTGCAGTCACGCTCACGCTGGAGCAAGCCGCACAAGGCTGCACGCTGGCGCTGGTGATTCCCGCCACCGGGGGCACGCGCGAGATCGAGGTGCAAATACCGCCCGGTGTGCGCGCCGGCCAGCGGGTGCGCCTGCGTGGCCAGGCAGACCCCGGCACGGGTGGCGCAGCGGCAGGGGATTTGTACTTGCATGTGCAGTGGGAGCCCCACCCCCGCTTTCGGGTGGATGGGGATGACCTGTACTTCGACCTGACTCTGGCCCCCTGGGAGGCCGCATTGGGCGCCGAGGTCAGCGTCGAAACGCTATCGGGCGCGGTGCTGCTGACCGTGCCCGCCGGCACCAGCACCGGCAAACACCTGCGGCTGCGCGGCCGGGGCATGGCCAGCGGCACCAAGGCCGCCAAGGCCCATGGCGATATGTATGCGGTGGTGCGCATTGCGGTGCCGCCCACCACCAGCGCCGCCGAGCGCCCACTCTGGGAGCAACTGGCGCAGCACAGCCACTTTGACCCGCGCCCTGCCTAAGCTCAAAGAATTTTGAGTTCCTTGGCCTGTGCGGTCAGCTGGAGATATTGGGTAGCGCTTCTGCCGCGACTGCAATGGTATGGTGCTGCGCATGATCGATGCCACTCAATCCATCCGCGCATTTAACCTGGGGCGCGACCCGGTGGGCCTGTCCCTGAAGTACCGCAAGATGCGGGAGAGCGCCTTCAGTTTTTTCCGGGGTAGCTGCCATCTGTTCAATGAGCGCATCTCGCAAGAGCCCGCCCACCTTGAGGCCCCCCTCGCCTGGATTTGTGGCGACCTGCACCTGGAAAACTTCGGCAGCTACAAAGCGGACAACCGGCAGGTCTATTTCGATATCAATGACTTTGATGAAGCCTGCCTGGCCCCGCTCAGCTACGAGTTGGTCCGCATGCTCTGCAGCATCACCTTGGGTGCGAGTGAGGCAGGGCTGCCCCCCGAGGAAAGCGACCAATTACGCAACACATTTCTGGACGCCTACGCCACCAGCCTCGCGCAAGGCAAAGCCATGTGGGTGGAGCGCGAGACCGCCACCGGCCTGATCCGTGGTCTGCTGGATGCAGCGCGCAAGCGTGAGCGCAAAGATCTCCTGGAAAAGTACACCGAGGTGCAGGGTAAAAAAAGAGTGCTCCTCACCGGAGGCAAGCGCGCCCTGCCTGCGACGCCTGCGCAAAAAGTCGCAGTTGCCGCCTGCTTGCAGGGCCTGTCGGCAGCCCGGGAAGACCCCACGTTTTACGAGGTGCTAGACGTTGCCCAGCGCCTGGCAGGCACTGGCAGCCTGGGCCTGGAGCGCTACATCATTCTGGTCCGGGGCAAAGGCTCGCCCGATGGCAACTATCTGTTGGACCTGAAACGATCCGTTTCCCCCTCGCTGGAAACACACCTGGCCAACGCCCAACCCGCTTGGCCCTCACAGGCCCACCGGATTGTGGATTCGCAGCGGCGTTTGCAAGCCATTTCGATGGCATTTTTGCAGCCGGTGGAGATGAACGGGGCCGCCTATGTCTTGCGGGGCCTGCTACCCAGCGAAGACCGCATTTCACTGAGCAGCAGCGCGCACCAAAGCGCGGCGGAGCGCCTGGACCTGGTGGGCACCATGGGCCGTGTGGTGGCCTGGGCCCATCTGCGAGGTAGCGGGTGTTCCGGGGCGGCCAACCACGATGCACTGACCGCCTTCGGGCAGGACGCCCGTTGGAAAAAGTACCTGCTGCAACAGTCCACACGGCTCACAGCCCGGGTCACGGCCGACTGGACTGCGTTTTCAACAGCGCTCGATCAAGGGGCGCTGCATGCGTAACCTGGTGGCGGGGCTTTGTATCGCCGGCATCTTGCTGCCCGAAGCAGTGGCGTATGCGGGCTTGGCCCATATGCCGGTGGCCAGCGCATTGACCGGAACACTTGTTGGCTTGGCGCTGTATGGCTTGTTCGGTGGCAGCCGCTTTGCCATCGTCGCCCCCACCTCGTCGACTGCCTCGCTGTGTGCAGCTGCGGCGATTTCTTTGGTGGTGCCCATGGGTGCTGCTGGCGGGAACCTGGGCTACAGCCAAGTCCTCGTGGCTATGGTGGTGGCCAGCGGGGTCATGTTGGTCTTGCTGGCGGCAATGCGACAAGGCCAACTGTCTTCATTTGTATCCCGGCCGGTGCTTCGCGGGTTTGCGTTTGCACTGGCCCTCACGATTGTGATCAAGCAGCTGCCAGACGCTCTGGGCATGGAGCTGACGCCCGACGGCAGCCGTGATCCGGCACACCTGCTCTGGTTCGCCCTGACGCACATCGACACTTGGCATGGGCCGACCATGGCCGTGGCAGCGGGTGCATCGATCTGCATGTTACTTCTGAAAAGGTGGCCGCACCTGCCCGCCTCCTTGATCACCATGGTGCTTGCGTTGGTGGCAGCAAAAACACTGCCCTTGCAGACTTGGGGGGTGCATGAAATAGGCACCTTCGAGCGCCCCGCCCTGCAACTGGCCTTGCCCGACCTGAGCCTGGACCAGTGGCTGCGGGTGTTTGAGGTGTCTTTCGGGCTGGTGATGCTGGTGTTTGCCGAGTCCTGGGGCAGCATGCGCAGTGCCGCTTTGCAGGTGGGCGACCGGCTCAACCCCAACCGCGAGCTGGCGGTGCTGGGGCTTTGCAACCTCGGGTCCGGGCTGTTCCAGGGCATGGCCGTGGGCGCGGGATTTTCGGCCACGGCAGCCAACGCGGGCGCCGGGGCGCAAAGCCGCTGGGCGGGAATTGTGGCGCTGTTCGCCATGGGGGCGGCGTTGATTTGGGCGCTTCCGGTCTTGCATTACCTGCCCAGGCCGGTGTTGGCGGTGGCTGTCGTCTTTGCGCTGTGGCATGCCTTGTCGCCCAAGCCTATTCTCGCGCTGTGGGCCATCCAGCGGGACCAGCTGCTCATTGTTGCGGCCGTCTTGGCCGTGATCTTTTTGGGAGTGCTGGACGGGCTGCTGGCCGCCATAGGCCTGTCACTGCTGGCAACCTTGCAGCGCTTCAGCCAGCCTGTGGTGCATGAACTGGGCGCCTTGGGCAACACCCGCAACTATGTGGAAATTGCCGTTCAGCAAGGTGCGAAGGCCGTGCCCCACATTTTGATTCTGCGGCCTGAAGAGCCACTGTTTTTTGGCAGCGCAGAGCGCGTGGCCAACGAAGTCCTGGACCGCGCCAAAGCGCGGACCGACTTGCAAGCCGTGGTGTTGAGCCTGGAGGAAAGCGCCGATCTGGACAGCACCGCCCTCGAGTGCCTGCTAGAGCTGGACCACTCACTGCGCAACACGGAGACCCAACTCGTGCTGGCGCGCGTCAAAACCACCGTGCGCTCGCTTCTGGCCCGCAGTGACGCACAGGGCCTGGGCAGCAATGACCGCATGTTCTGGAGCGTGGACGATGCGGTCAAGTCGGTGACCGTCACAGGCTAAGCGGCCGGTAAGCGCGCAGCCTGCGTTCTGCATCAAAGAATCTTCAACTGCTTTGCCTGCGCGGTCAGCTCGTCGCGGAACTTGGGGTGGGCAATGGCGATGAGCTCTTGCGTGCGCTGCTTCATGGACTTGCCGCGCAGCTGGGCCACGCCGTATTCGGTGACCACGTAGTTGATGTCGTTCTTGCTGGTGGTGACATGGGTGCACGGCGACAGCGAAGGCACGATGCGGGAGATGGTTTCGTCCTTGGCGGTGGACGGCAGCACGATGAAGGCCTTGCCGCCCTTGGAGCGGTTGGCAGCGCGCACAAAGTCCGCCTGCCCGCCGGTGCCGGAATACGGCGCGTGGCCCAGGCTCTCGGAGCCGCACTGGCCCAAAAAGTCGATCTGCAAGGTAGCGTTGATGGCCACCAGGTTGTCGTTCAGACCGGCAATGGCCGGATCGTTGGTGAACTCTACCGGGTGCATCTCCAGCCCCGGGTTGCGGTGCATAAAGCGGTAGAGCTTGGCCGAACCCAAGCCGAAGGTGGCCACCATTTTTCCGGGCATGAAGTTCTTGCGCCGGTTGGTCACGGCACCCGCCTCCACCAGGGTCATGATGCCGTCGCCAATCATCTCGGTGTGGATGCCCAGGTCCTTTTTGCCGGTGAGCTGCATGACCACCGCGTCCGGGATGCCGCCGTAGCCGATCTGCAGGGTGGAGCCATCGTCAATCAAATCAGCCACGTACTTGCCGATGGCCTGCTGCACCGGCCCGATCTTGGGCAGGCCCACTTCCATGACCGGCGCGTCGCTCTCCACCAGCGCCGCGACTTGCGAGATGTGCACATGGCAGTTGCCAAAAGCAAAGGGCACGTTGGGGTTCACCTCCAGCACCACGGCGCGAGCCTTTTTGACGGCCGCCATGGTGTAGTCCGCACCCAGGCTCAACGCAAAGAAGCCGTGCTCATCCATGGGCGACGCCATGGCGAAAACCACATCCGCAGCCATCTGCCCCCGCTCGATTTGCGCCGGAATTTCCGAGAAGTAATTGGGGATGAAATCGATCCACCCCTCTTGTCCGCCAGCGCGTGTGGCCCCGCCGAAAAAGAAAGCCACGTGGCGCACATGCTCGGTGGTGGCGGGGTCGATGTAGCCGTACTTGCGCATGGCCAGAATCTGGCACACCTTCACATCGCGAAAACTGCGCCGCTGCTCTGACAGCGCGGTCAGCAAACTGGGGGGCTCGCCCACACCGGTGGGGACGATGATGGTGTCGCCATCACGCACTTGCCGGATGGCAAGGTCTGCGGATGTGCGTTTGTGTTCGTAAGACTGGTGGTGCGTCATGGGGCCTGCCTGAAGGGTGAAAATGTCGAATCAGCACATTCTTCACCCCGTAACTGACGCAGTGCTTGCCCGGCGTACCGTTCGGCTCATTTACCAATCAAATGGGCTGCTAGCCCCCTTGGAATATGCGCGAGCAGCTACTTTTTTAATAGCAATTCAGAAGGGAACATCCTTCTTGCCTTCGCCCTTGGCATTTACATTGATGGACTGCACCGCCGTCAGGCCAGTGTCGGCAAATACCGCATCAAATGTTTGCGGTACCCATGCACCCTGCGCTTTGAACTCGGTGGCGTAGCGGATAACGATGGGGTTGCTGGCATCCACCCAATACTTCACCGACATAGCGCCCTGGTTAGGGTACTGGTATGCGACTTGGGCCACGCCTTTGGTAGCTACCAAACGGGCGATCTCGGCATTCCAGTCTGACACCACTTCGTCACTGACACCCACCGGTGCCACGGTGCCCGAAAAAGCCTCTGCCGCAAAAATGGGAAAGTTGGCCGAACTGCTTTGCAGGCACAAGCCCATGGAATTTTTGGCAATAAAAATCTTGGATGAGCCCGCTGCTTTGAATGTGGTGTGGACCACAGATTGCATAGGCACATCCGGCAATTTGAAGTTCGCGCCGAATTGCGGAATGCACGCCAGCAGACTGGACTTGAGGTTATCTCCATCGGCACTGCGCAGTTCAAAAGTCTTCCGTATGCGAATGTCCGCTACCGGTACGACATCGGTAAACGTGGACTGAACGCGGTTGTCGATTGCGACGGGGCGCCCTGTCGCCACCGAACCTGCAAAGGGCACTGGCAAATTGATGCTGCTTGCACTACCGTCTGTAGACGTCAACAGACTGAGTCCGGTAGCGTGAATCCAAGGCTGCAAATGGGCAGCGTAGACCGGATCACTCAAATTCCCCTCTTGCTTGACGAAGAAAACCACATCAAAGGTGTATCCCCGATAGCGGCTCGCACTGATGTTGACCATTACCGCGTTGTCCGGCAGGGTGTACGCATCGGGCGCCAGCGGAGACAAAGCAGACTTGACCCATGCGTTGCTGCTGGTCGCGGCGTCAGCCACGACTTTCTTAAAGTTGGAGACGCCAACGCTGGACGCGCACACAAACGCGCCCGATGAGGCGATGTCAGCCGGCGTGCGATCTGAAAAAGTGTCGGTCCATTGTGTCTTGCTGGTGCTGGGGTTACAGGGTTTTGTACCGGGATCGAGGTTGGTCAACCGCCCGGTGATGGATAGCACCATCGCCGGCAACATGCCGCCGGGCTCGCCACTCTTCAAGGTCAAGTCGTATTTGGAAATGGAGCCCGAGCTTTCGCGGGTCCGGCTGTTGACCAGGGGAATGGTGCTCACATTGCGGCCCACCACGGTCCATTGACCGGGTGGCATCGGAAAGGGCTTGGTGAAAATACCCAAACCGATTCCACCCTGGATAACGGTGCCCACCTCGAGGTCTTCGTAGTGGATGGGCTTTGGGTTCTGCGCTTGGACAGATGCACCGCAGCACAACGCCAAGGACAAAAAAAGCGATACGGCTCTCATGTTTGCATGCTCCTTGATTGCCACTTGAATGGGCAAGACCCTAGGACTTTACAACACGATTTCTGCGGTTCCTCGCTACCAATGTGCGCCAGCAGCTATCAAATCAATAGCATCAAGCTTCCCGCCGGAACAAGATGAAGTGCGCCGCCCGCCGGCAGATGCGGTACCGGTCCGCATCTACAGATAACTGCAAGGCTCGCGCCGCACGCAGAGCGAGTTGCCAGCCTGCGACCGTGGGCCACCAGCGCCAGTGGGGCCGCAAGCCCATGCAGCTCAGTCGAGATTCAGCAAGGGAAACAGCGGGTCGTCCATCACCGCGCCATCCGGCAAGCGGTCTGACAGACCCGCAAACGGGGGCGAGGTGCGCCAGTTGCGAACGGCGTGGCGGGCATCGTCGCCCAGATAGCGGGCGGAGAACACGCGGCGCCGCGTGCCCGGCCCTACCCCGCTGCTGGCGTGCAGCGCCAGCATGTGGAAAGCCGCCGCATCGCCGGGCTGCAAGGCCCAGGCGAGTTGCTCAAACTGCTCGGGTTGTGCATCAATGGCAGGCAGCTCGGCCAGCGTGCCCTCGGGAAACCACTTGGCCTGCTGATCGCGGAAGGTGCGGGGCATGTACCAGGTGCCCGCGTGCGAGCCGGCCACAAAGCGCAGCGTGCTCTCCAGGGGCACAGCATCCACGGGTATCCAGAAGCTCACGTTCTGCCGGCCTGCCACGTTGTAGTAAGGCTGGTCTTGGTGCCACGGGGTGGGCTGGCGGGTGCCTGGCTCTTTGACCAACAGGTGGTCGTGGTAGATGCGCACCGTGTCGCTTTGCATCAGCTGCGCGGCGACCAAGGGCAAGGCGCTATGTTGAATGACGGCGGCGTAATCCGGGTTGTGCTGCCAGGTGCAAAAGTCTTCAACAAAGCGGCCGGGGTCTTCGGGCTGGCTGGCCACCAAAGCCAGCGGGCTCAGGTGGGCCAGGTTGTGCTCAATGCCGCGCTCCAGCTGCGCCACCTCAACAGGATTGAGCACCCCGCGCAACACCACCGCGCCAAAGCGCGCGTAATCATGAACAGTCTCGGGCGGCAGGGTGTAACGCATGGGGTGCAAGTGAGTGGATATGGCCAAACAGTTTATCTGTCGCCACCTGCGCCAGAACCTGGGAACCGTCAGTTAGACTGGACCAAAGGAATTAACACTATGGCAGGCGTATTTGGTAAAGACCCCAACATGAAGCGAAAAGGTAGCCGGGAAGAGCTGGACCGCATCATGGGCGAGCGTGCTCGCAACAAAGAGGCTGCGGCAGCCCTGTTCAGGCTCAAAAAGCCGGCAGCTCCAGCTCCCCAAAAGACAGAGCCGCCCAAGGCCTGACTCTGCGCATCAAGCCGCACCGCGCTTAGGTAATTTTGAAAGCGCTGGTCGGCGGCCGCAAGGTGAGTAAAAAATAATGGATTGGGTACCAATCGTCTTTCTTGCGTTCAAGGTGCTGGTGTTCGGCACGGCCATGTTCTTTGCCATCAAATGGCATTACGACCAAGGCAAGTCGAAGAAGGAGTTACGCGTGGTCCTGCGCACGAGCGCCGCGGTGGCAGTTGTGTTCGTGCTGTTAGCGGTAGGCTTTGTGTTCGCCACGTTCACCTTTGCCAAGTGGCTCGGCATGGATTTGAACTTGCCTTGAGGCAGAAAATGAGCAGCGTCCACGTTGGGGCTATGACTCTGGCCGGTGGGGTGGCTATTTTGGGCCGGTGCAGGTCTTGGTGAACGTCAACTGTTAACGCCACCCTAAAACCGACTACCTACCCCCATCGACTTCAGGGCGGTGATTCATTAATTCAACATTTCTGCTTGGCTCTAGGGTCGCTGCCAAAGCACATTCTCAGCGAGGCTGATTGACGGTGTTGAACGCAGACTCAAAACGTCCTTCGCGTTCCGCGGCCCGTTGAAACATCACGCGCTGCACGGTGATTTCAGCCGGGGTGGGCGTCTGGGCAAACAGGGACATGACTTCATCCACAAAGTCGTTGAGAGGCAAGATGTTGGGGTTGTTTTTATGGCCCGGCATCAAGTCTGTTTGCACGGCCGGTGGCACGAGTTCGATGACTTCGATACCTTGGTCCTTAAGCTTGTGACGCAACGATAGGGACCACGAATGAATCGCGGCTTTTGTCGCGCTATAAGTCGGGGTCAGCGCGAGAGGCACGAATGCCAGACCGGAGGACACGGTCACTATGACTGCATCGTCCGCACGGCGCAGATGCGGCAGCAAAGCCGCCGTCATTCTCATCGGCGCCAGCAGATTGGTGTTGACAATACGTTCCGCAATTTCCAGCCACTCATCTCCTTTTAGGTCTTCTGCGACCATGATTCCTGCGTTGAGAACGACGACGTTGAGTTCTGGATAGTCCGCGGTGATGCGGGTTGCAAAGTCCTGGATGGCGACCTGGTCCTCGACGTCTAGGGGATAGCCAGACATTCCAGGATTGGCTGCTACCACCTCCTCGATAAGTGACGTCCGGCGACCGGCCACGATGACTTTATTGCCGGCCCGATGCCATGTTTCGGCAAGGGCACGGCCAATGCCTGAAGTTCCGCCGGTCATCAGAATCGTGTTGTTGGTGGTTTTCATGAAAAAGCTCTTTCGCATGCCACAGTGGCATTGTTGAGGGAAGAGCCAAAGCATAGGTGGCCGCTCCCTGGTCGTCATTGCGCCGGGGGCTCGTTTTCTTGCCTTTTTGTATCTCGGTGAACCGGCAGAGTGTCACCACAAGCACAATCGAACGATGAACACCACGCGTATTTCATTAGACAAAGTCGCTGAATTCGCCCGCGCTCGCGCAAGCAGCGAAGGTATGGTTTCAACCTGTGTGCCGGGTCTGCACCTTATGTACATCGAGCGTCCTGGCGATCGGGTTTACTCCACGTACAAGCCTTTGGTCTGTCTGGTGCTTCAAGGGGCCAAGCGCATCACAGTCGGTCGCCAAGAAACGGTCTGCAGTCAAGGGCTGTCTGTCATTGTGAGCGCGGGCATGCCCGTCAACGGTCAAGTGATAGAGGCATCTGCTGCATCGCCCTATTTGGCGCTGGCCATGGAATTTGATTGGCCGTCGCTGAGCGAACAAGCCGAGCTGCTGGACGGCGGGCACCGGCGGGCAGCGGCAGACCCGAGCAAAACACTATTGACGCAACCCACGGAGACGGCACTTCTAGATTGCGGTTTGCGGCTTTTACAGCTGGCAGAAGCGCCAGAGCAGATCGCCTTTCTTTTGGACGGCTTGCGCAAGGAGTTGCAATACAGGCTGCTGATCGGACCCAATGGAGATTTTCTTCGTGACCAGGTCAGTGCGCACAGCAGTGCTACCCGGCTCACTCCAGCAGTGGCAATTCTGCGGGAGAGATTCAGGGAGGCTGTTCGGATTGAACAACTGGCTGAGGCCGCTGCCATGAGCCGCGCCGTTTTTCACCGCCACTTCAAAGCGCTCACTACCCTCACGCCGGTTCAGTATCAAAAGCGACTTCGGCTGATTGAGGCGCGTCGGCTCTTGAGGCACGAGGCGGCATCGGCGACCAAGGCAGCATACGAGGTTGGCTATGAAAGCGTGCCGCAATTCACGCGCGACTATCGTTCCCTGTTTGGCACCACGCCGGGCCAGGAAAAAGGGCTTGCTGTTCGATGACTGAGAGACATGGACTCTTGCCGAGAAAACTTCACCTGGAGTCTCTGAAAACGGGCCGCTCTAGACAGCATGGAACAAGCCCATGCGGCAATAGCTCGCTGCTTTGGGGATCCGGCGAAGGCTGATGAGCCCCCACTTTTAGCCACACCATGTTGGATGTTGATCAGTGCCCGTCAGGCGTATCAATCCTGGACATCCAATTTCTTGCCAAGTGTCGAGGTTGATGGGAAATGGCGTTGGGTCGACAGCCGCTGAGGGCCAGCTGCGGATCTTGGTGAATGTCAATTTTCAGGTGATAAGGCCACGCTTAGTTGTATTGGTATTTATCCGGATCACATCAATCGTCTGAGGCAAGCCGGCCCAGGAAAATAAAGACAGTTTTTCGACTAATGCCCAAAACTGAAACTGTCTATTTGTAGGTCGACAGCAGAATGCTGGTCTCGGTGGTGGCGATGCCATCGATCTGGCGGATGGTGCGCAGCACCGCATCAAACGCCTCCAGGGTGTCGGCTCGCAGCTCGGCCACGATGTCCCAGCGGCCATTGGTGCTGTGCAGAGCCAGCACATTCGGGTGGCCGCGCAGGGCGGTCATCACCTCCATGGCGCGGTTGCCCTCTACCGCCACGCTCATCAGCGCGCGAATGCGGGCGGCCTCGGCCGCGGGCTTGAGGCGCACGGTGTAGCCGGTGATCGTGCCGTCTTTCTCCAGCCGGGCGATGCGGTTTTGCACCGTAGCGCGCGCCACCCGCAGCTTGGCGGCCAGGGCCACGGTGGAGAGACGCGCGTTGTCGCGCAGCAGGCCAATGAGTTCGCGGTCGGTATCGTCCATAGGGTTCAAAGTGCCATTCAATGCTGGCATTTTGCTACTCATTGCCCGCTTTTTGCCTAAAAATTGGGCTTCTGTTTGGCTGTAGCCGGCGGAACAATCTCGTCCATGCCCTGCACACCCTCTGCAGGCCTCGAGATTTCCCACCTTCTGAGCACTGACCATGACCCGCTTTATTGATGTTCCCGCGATGACCGAGCTGATTCACACCATTGGCGTGAAAGACTTCATCGGCCAGCTTGCCGACCACATTCAGAAAGACTTTGTGCGCTGGCCGGAGTTTGAAAAATCTGCCCGCGTGGCCAACCACTCGGAGATTGGCGTGATCGAGCTGATGCCCGTGTCCGACGCGCAGCGCTACGCCTTCAAGTACGTGAACGGTCACCCCGCCAACACCGCCAAGGGCCTCTACACGGTGATGGCCTTCGGCGTGCTGGCCGAGGTGGACACGGGCTACCCCGTGCTGCTCTCAGAATTGACGCTGGCCACCGCCTTGCGCACCTGTGCCACCTCGCTGATGGCGGCCCGCGCCCTAGCCCGCCCCGACAGCAAGCGCATGGCGCTGATTGGCAACGGTGCGCAAAGCGAGTTCCAGGCGCTGGCCTTTCACCACTGGCTGGGCATTCAGGAGATTGCGGTGTTTGATGTGGACGCAGAGGCCACCGACAAGCTGGTGGAAAACCTCGCGGCCTTCCCCGGCCTGCGGGTAGTCCGCGCGGCCAGCACTGCCGAGGCGGTAGCGGGCGTCGACATTGTGACCACCGTGACGGCCGACAAGGCCTACGCCACCATCATCACCCCCGACATGCTGGAGCCCGGCATGCACCTGAATGCGGTGGGCGGCGACTGCCCCGGCAAAACCGAGCTGCACGCCGATGTGCTGCGGGCGGCCCGGGTGTTTGTGGAATTTGAGCCGCAAACCCGGGTGGAGGGCGACATTCAACAACTGCCCGCCGACTTCCCCGTCGTGGACTTGTGGAAGGTGCTGGCCGGCACGGCAGATGGCCGCCAAAGCGCAGAGCAGATCACCGTGTTCGACTCCGTGGGCTTTGCCTTGGAGGACTACTCGGCTCTGCGCTTTGTGTACGAGCAAGCGCTGCAACTGAACATCGGCACCGATGTGGAGCTGGTGCCCGAGGCCAGCAACCCCAAAGACCTGTTCAGCCACACCCGCCGCCAAGCTGGCCGCGCCCGCATGCGCCGCGTGGCCTGAGCCACAACACGCGCCAACCGTCTCAACCCCACCGCCCCGGAGCCCGCCATGCGCCCCCAGATTTACCCCCAAGCCCCTGCCGCCGTGGTCATGGTGCGGCCGCACCACTTCACCCCCAACCCGCAAACGGCGGCCGACAACGCCTTTCAGCGCATGGATGTCGAGCAGGCTGCCGGCGAAGTCGCCCGCCAGGCCTATGCCGAAGTGACCCAGGCCGCCCGCACCCTGGAGCAGCACGGTGTGCGGGTGCATTTGTTTGAAGACGAGCAGCCCGGCCGCACGCCGGATGCGGTGTTCCCCAACAACTGGTTTTCCACCCACGCGGGCGGCCATGTGGCGCTGTACCCCATGTACTCGCCCAACCGCCGGCTGGAGCGGCGTAGCGATGTGATCGAGATGCTGAAGGCGCAGTACCGGGTGCAAGACGTGATTGACTACTCCGGGCTGGAGCCCGATGGCCTGTTTTTGGAGGGCACCGGCGCCATGGTGCTGGACCACATTGCCCGCGTGGCCTACACCGCGCGCAGCAACCGCGCCAACCCGATTGCGCTGGAGCGCTTTGCCACCCACTTCAACTACGAGCCCCTGGCATTTGACGCGATGGACACACAAGGCCGCGCGGTGTACCACACCAATGTGCTGATGTGCGTGGCCACCGAATTTGCGCTGGTGGGGCTGGACCTGATTCCCGACGCCTCCCGCCGCACCCATGTGCAGCAGCGCCTAGAAGAAACCGGCCGCGAAGTGATTGCGCTCAGCGCCGCACAAATCGGCGAATTCGCCGGTAACGCGCTGGAGCTGAGCAATGGTCGCGAGCGCCTGCTAGCCCTCTCATGCCGTGCATTGGCCAGCTTGTCTGCCGATCAGGTGCAGTGCATACAGCGCAGTGCGCGCCTCGTGCCGCTGGACATGCCCACCATCGAGCTGGCAGGCGGCTCGGTGCGCTGCATGCTGGCAGGCATTCACTTGGCCGCACGCTAGGTGGCTAGAAAGCTCAGGTCAAGCGAAAGTTGGCAATCTCGCGCTGCACCGGGTTACTTCAACAGTAAATCGTATTTTCGGATGTGGTAGCCCAATACACGGATGGTTCGCTCACTGCATTCATCCAGATGCCTGCATAACAGGTAGCCGTGCATAAGTGTGTGCTGCCGCACAGTTCTGCCCAGCTGGAAAGCCTACGATGATGTTTCAAACAACTCCATAAGGTATTTGCCATGAAAGAGAACACTAGCCACACCCCCGGGGATAGACGCGTCGCAGAAGGAATCTTTCAATGGCGGGATGACTACCAAACGCAGTTTGAACATTTCACGGAGTCCATAAAAGCGGCTCAAGAAGACTACAACAATCTGACGAAGAAATTTCAAATTGCAAAGACACCCATCGACCTGATGGAGGCTTGGACTGCGTTTTTTCAACAGCGCATGACTCACGTTGAGCAGGCCATTAATCGCGCTATAGAAAGTGGAACAAATTGGAAGTCTTCAATACACCGAGCCACCAATCCAGGGACCTAGGTTCGGGAGCAGTCAGCTGCACTTAACAAGTACCCCAGGCGCTGAATGATTACACCAAGCGCCTCTGGTGGGGGGCATCTGAAACTCTGTCTTCTCTTTGACTAGCTTGATAAAGAGGTGAGAGCGGCCCCTCATGGACATCGCCTGGCATTTTTGAAGTAACTGCCCCGGCAATTGTTAGACCCGTGATTTGTTGCCTCTCAACTTACGAATCTGATCTCAAATCCCGCCCTGCTGAACGTCCCAAGCACCAACCCGAGTGTCTGTACCTCGCAAGATGCGCAACGCGATTGCATCAGTTCAAGCGATTCACGCAGTCCGTATGGCACTGGCAATTTTGTTAGTGTAGAAAACCTCATCAAGCCTATGCATGAGGTCCGCGCAAATATGAAAACCAATTAGGAAAAAACAGCGCGCGAAGACTTAGCCGTGAATGTGGTGGCGTGCCGATCTATAGCTGAGGAATGTTCGCCAATTTAAGACCGCATTAAAGTATCTTAGACCGATGAGATTGGGTTGAATCAGGTATGTCCTAAGGTGATAGAACCTGTGCTAAAGGGCTGCTACCTGTCAATTCGCATGTTACTTTTGCATGCTGTCTTGGGTCTACAGCGGCTTAGGGCCAGTAGCGGGTGTAGGTGAATGTCCGCTTTCCCGCACTAGAAGGGATAAGTGTCAACGTGGGGCCCTCAAGCTCCCCCGATGGACTCAGATCAAAATATCACGCATATTGATCTTCTACTGAATGGATTTTGTGAATCGGAAGGGATGACTAACGCGACTCATAAGTCTTGCTGAAATCAATGCCGCCAGTGGGCCGCCCCGGAAGCACCGCGACGATGTGTTCTTCGTCGTAGGTGTCCCATTTGGTCGCGGCCCCCGTCGATGTCAGGCGCTCTTTTGGTGGTGTGCGATTTATGGTGATGACCCACTTAAGGATTACTGTGTCGTCTTTGATTTCATGGGCAAGAGTTGGACTGTAATCACCAACCTTATCTTCCAAACGTCCTTCTCGTTGCCACTGCAGTCGCAGCTGATGGGTTTTGAAGTACTCCCGCATGATGGTTGCTGTGTCAATGTTCTCCAAAACGAACTCACGTCCATCCTTGAGTCTCCAGCGCACGTGAAGAGGGTAATAAACCTGAAGGCCCAATCTGTTGGCAGTCGCTCTATTGCCCGGTCCCATGGCCCCCCAATGCCGGGCAGACCACAAGGCATAGTCATACTGGGCAAATTCCACGTTCACAAAGTTCTCGCGGGTTTGGCCGGGCCCATAGGAATACATCCAGTACCCGCCGGGTATTGGCGCTACCCCTGCCTTGACGGCATTTGCCTTGCTTGTGCTGACAGTCAAACTGTCGGAAGGTGCTGTCGCAGAGCTACCCGAATTGGCACAACCCCACACACCACAGACCAGGACCAACAGTCCCAGGAAATACATCCAACGCTTCATCTGACTACCTCCATATCAACTATCCGGAATGTACCTAGGTCTACTGCGCTGGAAGTTGCCTTAAGGAAAACGGGGTGACGTCGGGACGTCGACGCCTACCGAGTGATTAATAGAAAAGACGATTGAATCGTATCAAACCGAATCTCTTTGAAGAATGACTGCTCCTACTTGGCAGCTGAGGCACCAACAGGCTGATTGCAGTCATTAGGTGCGCTTCGAAGCAGTCGTTAACGTAAAGTTGAGGGGCGCGCCGCTTTTGGCGCGTCCCTCTCGAACGCCATGTTAGGTTTCCTTACCATCAGAAAGCATCCTTGCAAAGCGCCTTCAAGAGGTTTGGAGAAATAGACGACTTGATGCTCTTGTTTGCTGAGAGATAACCAAGAATTTTGCGATTCTTGATGAGCATGGGCGGGCTGGATGAAAACTCGTTGAATGGCGAATTAGAGTTGAACCCGTTACCGAATGTCGAAAACTCGTTCCAGATCGACTTCGAGCTGAACTCATTTCCGTATGTTCCAAATTCATTGAAGATGGATTGGCTATCGAAGCTACTGGCGACTTTTCCCAAGAAAGTGTCGCTGCTGTCTTGGGCGATGATCACAGCCCCATTGAGGATGTCACAGACTTCTTCAGCACCAGTAGTATTTGCGCAGAGACATAGAGATACAGCCATTACCTGGGCGACTCGTTTGATGTTCAGTCGTGTCATATGAGAAACCTAACGTAATGTATGCCGCAAAATCTGCGGGATATTCTGGAGGGTGCGGAATAAACGGGGCGCTAATCGCGCTGGAAAGCCTTTCGCAGGCTTAATCTCCGAAGTATTCATGTGCGTTTGTACAGGTATAAAAATTCCGACAAACCCCGCACTTTGTGAGTAATGGAGTGAGTCACTGATTTCACGATTTTTGCGCCTCAAAACCAGCTTGAACATCCCCCAATCGGGTGTTTTTTGGACGTCCGCTTTCGCTACAAACCCGAGACGTCTTCAGGCTGTTAGCAGACGTTTCCATATGTCTATCGTTCACGTCGGAACCAAAATCCATTTGGAAGCGGTTGCATATTGATGCTCTCATAGAAGCCGACGGACTCCGGTACTGAGCTAAGTATTACGCTCACAGTCGGCCCCATATGTTTTCGCGTTTCCTCAATCAACTGTGCTCCGATGCGTCTTCCCTGGACATGCTTACTGACCGCCAAATCTGACAAGTAACAACAAAAAACGAAATCAGTGACTGACCTTGCAATGCCGACTAACACACCGTCGACTCGCGCCGTAATGATGAAATTGGCGTTGCGAAGCATTGACTCAAGACGGGCAACGTCATCCACAGGGCGGCGAACTCCCAGTCCTGAATCAATTAACAATGAGCGAAACTCGCCTACAGACACGTTGTCCTCGACAGCGTAAACAGCTTCGACTTCGCTCATATCGCCCTCTTCGTTCATATCCAATCACACCGTTTCTAAGTGTTTGTTAGCGCCGCAGAGCTTGGGCATCTGCAGACTGAAGAAATCGTATCAAACTGGGCACTGCGGGTGGAAGTCCGCTTCCGCTGCAAAGCTGAGACGTCTTCAGGCTGGAAGCGGTCATCCGATTACAAAGATAGACAGGACTGAAATAAGCAAATTGAGAAATGCAAAAGCTAGAAACTTTGATCCCTTGCGCCTCTCATTTAAGAGCCACCGCAGATTTGTAAAGAAGGCTTCGCCATTTCGCATTTCGTCTAAAAATGGCCAGCTTGCTAGAAAAAATATAACTAGCGCAGATACAAAGTAGGCTAATTGCAGCAGCAACACTTATGAGCTTTCTTTTTTAGGAAATTAAGAAAAACACAAACTAACAAGGAGCACCTCTAAAAGTCTGCGTTCATGGCGAAGCCAAGGTGCCATTAGGCTGGAAGCGGTCCCTCTGCAGAGGACTAGAAAAATGAGGGTAGTTCTCAGCAATGCTCCAGGTCATCTCGCTTCAAAGGTTGACTTTGCGATAGTCAAAGCGGTGGCTGCCGTTGGCCAACCCGAGTAGAAGGCTAGATGCGTAATAGCTTCAACAAGCTCTTCTTTTGTGAGGCCGTTTTCCAATGCTTTTTTCAAATGAAATGGCAACTCGTTTTGTCGATACATGGATACCAGCGATGCAACTGTTATCAGGCTGCGCTCCCTTTTAGAAAGGCCTGGACGTTCCCAAACGTCGTCAAAAAGCACTTCACTGCTTAACTCAATAAATTTCGGCGCCAGTCCTGCGAGAGGATGTGTGGCGAGTGCATCTTTTGCTTTTGTCATATCGAGTCCCTTTTATGCTAAGGGGCCATATTACCCAATAGCTAGGTGTCGATACCCCAGAACGGCGTGCTCTGGACATCCGCAATCGCTGAATAGGCGACATCTGCAGTCGCGCCTCATTTGTAACAGATCGGATGTCAGCTTTAGGGCAGCTGTTCCAGGAGTGCGGAGGACCGCTTTGGGTCGACAGCCGCTGAGGGCCAGTTGCGGCTGTTCACAAATGACCGCTCTAAGGCAGGTCAAATTTCATAAGCGCACTAAATAATCCATCCCACGAGGTCTAGCCGTTCGGCGACAAACGCCACCCTAGCACTTACAGGTGACTCATATCCCTGATGTCGTGACGCAGCTCCGAATGGCTCCTGACCCGGTCGCGCAGGCTCACCAGTAATTCGATCCGCCTGCGCAGAGAGTGCAGGGTGTGAATCACCCTGATGTCTCGATCACTGTCGGTCTCATTCTTCTTTTTGTCCAGTGACGGGTAATGCCAAAGCGCCGTTTCCGGTTGACCTGGCCAACTGGGGTGCTGATCTTTGGATTCAGCGTCCAGTGCGATAACGATATCAAAGGGCTTTGAGCTTCGACGACTGAAATCTGTCCAGTCTTTCGTTTGCAGCCCATCAGTTTTGAAACCCGTAGTCGTCAAAACTAACAGGGCAGTTGTGTCTGGCCGAGTTGCTATCACTCCCGGCATTCCACAGGAGGAAACTTCAAACAGACTCCCACCAAGCTGCCGCAAACATGCTTCGGCCATGAGGCTCCGCGCGGCGTTTTTCTTCGAAACGAAAAGTACTCTTGTCGGTTTAACCAGCATCAAATCATTTTAGTTGGGGTGGAATGTCAACTGACCGGTGGTCATGGCTTAGTCAAGTGACAGTGTTACGCTGATATTGAACTCAGCGCGAATAGAACGGCATGTATTGCTTTATCGCAATGTCACGATTTGAACTGGGATCATGCTACGGAATCTCCTAGCCTTTTTTCCCCAAGGGATCACCATGTCAAAGAAGCTGGAAAATTTAAGCCATGTGTATCGTGAGCTGCTTGATCGTTACGGAGCTGAGGACATCCACGTCCAAAGCTTGCGCAGCGACCTGGATCTGCTGGAGTCGGTGGAGTTCCGGCGACCCAGTCGACCTGTGGTGAAGTCATTTCAATCCAGAACGACAGGAAACCACCGGAGGCAGGCAAGCAATTTGAACGTCGGGGTTCAGACGAGCATGCTGCACTAGCTGCCCTGAACTGGGTTTGCCGGCGGAGTTAAAAGGACGCTGGCGATCTAGGTCTGTAGGGGCCGGCCTTGCATCACGCGCAGAGCTATCGGACACCAGCATGAAGGTCCCGGTGCATAGGGACAATAAGCACCTGCTGGAGTCGTGTGCGCTGTCGAACTGAACTTGGGGGCGAAGGACATTAGTCTGGGTCGGAACCCTCACAGGAGTTTCGACTTGCCCTCCCTATCTCGACGACAGTTCGCACTGTCTGCCCCCGCCATTCTGGGTGCTACATCGCTTGCTTCAGGATGTAGTCCTATGAGCATGTCAGATGGCTATGAAGCCGTCGCAAGCGAGGTTCGTCACACCGACGCCGCACCGAAGAACGTGGGCACTGAACGAATGAGAGAGATCATTCAATATGCCACGTTGGCTCCGTCTAGCCACAACACCCAATGCTGGAGGTTCGGGGTCACTGAAACGTCGATCACCCTCTCTCCAGACTTGTCTCGGCGATGTCCGGCAGTGGACCCGGATGACCACCACATGTTCGTATCACTGGGGTGTGCCGCAGAAAACCTTGTGCATGCTGCGTTAGCTCATGGACTGCACGCCGAGGTCAACTTTGACGAAGCCAGGGACAGTATTCGCGTCCAGCTCACACCAACCGCCACCCAAGCGTCCGCCTTGTTTCTGGCAATCCCTCTGCGGCAAGTCACGCGATGCGACTATGACGGCAATGCATTGACTTTGTCTGAGCTTGATTTGCTGCAGCGTGCAGGTAGCGGGCCCAAGGTCCAATTGGTACTGCTGACCGAACGCCACGCGATGGAGAAAGTGCTCGAACAGGTCGTTCAGGCTAACGCCAGCCAAATGGCGGATCCACAATTTGTCCATGAACTCAAGAGTTGGATCCGCTTCAACTCATCTGAAGCCGTGCTCACCAGAGACGGGCTATTCAGCCTCACCAGCGGCAATCCCGCTATTCCCAGTTGGTTAGGACGATTGGCTTTCAGCAGATTCTTTACCCCTGAGGCTGAGAACGACAAGATAGCGAGCCAAATTCGGAGCTCTTCAGGCATTGCGGTGTTCGTAGGGCAGGTCTCGGATAAGGCGCATTGGGTGGATGTTGGGCGCTGCTACGAGCGGTTCGCACTACAGGCAACGGCGCTCGGCATCCGCAACGCATTTCTCAATCAGCCGGTGGAGGTGCAATCTCAGCGAACTTCATTTGCAACCGCACTCCGTCTTGGCGACCACCGTCCTGACTTGGTGGTGCGATTTGGTCGAGGGCCCAAAATGCCCCCCTCTCTGAGACGACCAGTGGCAGACGTGCTGGTTTGAACGCCATAGCTCTTAGCCCCACCTGCAACGCTGCCTAGTGCATTCAAACAAACACGAGGAGTGAAGAAATGTCGGAACGCATTCTTCTCATTCAAGGCCATCCAGACCCTGCCACTTTGCACCTGTGCCACGGGCTAGAAGCTAGTTATGGAGAAGGCGCTCAATCGTTTGGCAATAGCGTACGCCTCTGCCATGTTGCGGGCCTTGATTTTCCATTGCTGCGCAGTCAGGATGACTTTCAAGCAGGCTCCTTACCCATGGACCTGCAAGCAGCACAAGACGACATCTTGTGGTGCGAACACATGGTGTTTTTCTTCCCCCTCTGGGCTGGTGAAATGCCGGCACTACTCAAAGGCTTTTTAGAGCAGGTTTTGCGGCCAAGCTTTACGGGGTCTAGCCGAAATCCACTGTCCAAAAAACCGCTTTCAGGCCGATCCGCTCACCTTGTGGTCACCATGGCCATGCCGGCGCTTGTGTACCGCTGGTTTTACTGTGCGCACAGCCTGAAATCCATGAGGCGCAACATACTTGGCATGGTGGGTATTGGACCTGTGCGGGAAACACTCATCGGATCCGCAGAAGGCATGCAAGCTCAAGAGGCTGCCAAGTGGCTTGACAAGCTCAAGCGCTTGGGCGAAAAGTGCGGTTGATATAGATCCGAGAACGGTAGGCGATCTTCACACTTCTCATGAAGGCTAGAGAGGGAGCAAAAGGCTGGGGATTTTGATTGTCTTGGCAGATTTATTGGTCTGTCATTGCGCCGCTCAGCTTGGGCAATGGCTCGCATGACTCTGTTGCCCGAGATCCGCTTCAGGATGCTCTTTTTTGGGAAACAAGCGACAGCTTTGAAGCGTCAGCCGCTCAGCGCCAGTTGCGGACTTCTGTCAAAGTCCACTTTATGGATCCTGGGTTTGAGGGCAAACGCTCGGGTTGTAGGGAAAGATATTGATGGGATGGCACATCAAGATCGATCGCTTTATTTCCGAGCACTGGCGGACGGCGTGCGTCCGGAGAGATAGAAACTCAGGTTTCCCCAGTAGCTTTCCCAATCTACGTCGGCAGAGTCATTGGACGGAATCATATGGACTACGCTCAACATCCACCCCCCCGGGTATGGCAACTGAACCTTGACCCGACCCAGTGCAGACGTTTGAGTTCTGATGATCATCAACTGCCCGTTGTGTTTGTGCCAGGCCTTCACCAAGGCACCGACGAGTGGACGCCCATCAAAAGTAACGCTGAGCTCCAGCGCATTGCCAGGACGCATGGTTAATGGGTTTTTAGACGGTATAAGCTCCAAACGCTGACCTGTGTTTATCGCGAAAGTACGGTCTTTGGTATCCGGCGCACCTGCGAGGATCAGCGTTTTCACGTTGCGAAGATAGCGCTCACGCCCGGGTAGCGCATCAGTGCCGTTTTTCTCTCGCTGTACCCTTACAAAATCCAATCCTTCTTCACGCAAGTAGGCATGGAAGGTGTCCGCGCTCAGCGTAATCTTGAGCGGTTCAGCGTCGTAGGCGATCAGGTAGGTACCTCGCTTATCAAGGCTAAACAACACCTCCTCTTCAGGCCTACCCGGTGACAGAAAGGGTTTCAAGTCTGTTTGCGTAGAGGCTGTGTAATGCCACATCCGAGCCGATTTGGATATTGATAGGCCGGCAGGTTCTCCTTCAAACTGCTCACCGACCTCCAGCCTTAATGGCACGGACTCACCGACAGGTTGTGGAGAGCGAACGGGCACAAACCAAAACTCATGCGCCTGTACCGAGGGTGATATGGCCATCCAGAGAAAGCACGCACTCTGCGCAATACCCCGACCTACAACTGCCAATGATTTCATAAGCTCTTTCGAACAAATTTTTCGTACGAACACGCCGGGAGATTTAAGCAGAGGCCCGAAACATGTGTCAATTTCTCGCGCTCGCCATGGGCCCACTTGATGAGGCGAGCCGACACCAATACAAGGCGGGAAACCCGCACTTCCCGGAAAGCCAAGGGCATCGAAGTGTTAACGCCTACTTTTACAAATTTGGGTACGATGACCTGGCCAACGTTTTATCAACGCGAACAAGGGAATCTCCATGAAAAGTGAACGGTTTCAATTGACTGCACCCGCTGCCTCCCACACTACGCTGAAGCGCATTTCCATCGTGTTACTTGGGTGGCTTGCTGCGAGCGCCTATGCACACACTGGCGAGGGGGCAGCCAATGGATTCCTGGCTGGCGTTCTTCACCCCATCACGGGTTTCGACCACTTGCTCGCCATGGTCGCGGTCGGCATTTGGGGCGCCACGCTCGGAAAACCTCTGGTTTGGGCTTTGCCCGTTGCTTTTCCGATGCTGATGGTGGTGGGCGGCATTCTGGGTATCGCAGGAGTACCGTTGCCGTTCATCGAATCTGGGATTGCTGCCTCAGTGGTGGTTCTTGGACTTGCCATCGCAGCAGCATGGCGTGCACCAGTTCCCATTGCCCTTGCGATTGTGGCTGCGTTCGGTGTTTTCCATGGCTATGCCCACGGTGCTGAACTTCCGGAAGCCACCTCTCCCTCAGCCTACGTGGCCGGGTTCGTTCTTTGCACTGGAGCGCTCCACCTCATGGGCGTCGCTATTGGAACGTTGAAGCGACTTCCCAAAGGGGAGCAAGGCCTGCGGGCAAGCGGTGCGCTCATCGCGGCCCTTGGCGTCTGGATATTCGCTGGAATGCCGGGTGTCGCATAAATTTTTCAAGCGTTATTCAACGCTCATCCTTTGCCTGCTTTTCTGCTCGCCTGTGTGGGCGCACGGCGGTCTTGTTGGCATGAGAGCGGTGTGGGATGGGGCACTGCATGTGTTGGCAACGCCCTTATCTCTCGCCGCGCTGGTGGGCGCCTGCACTGTGCTGACAGGGGCGCATGAGCGTTATGTTCTTGCTCTGTCACTTTGTGCAGCAGTGACTGCAGCATTGGCATTTCTGATGTCGAGTTACCTACCAGCCTGCTCTGCCCCAGCGATCGTTGCGATATTGGGCTTGGTTGGCGTGGGTGCGTGGCGACTGTCTGCGGGCCAGTATTTCGTTGTCGCAATACTTGCAGGCTTAGCAGGCGGGCTGGCGGCAGATGTCGACGCACCCTCATCACTCACCATAGTGGGTGTTTTCTTGGCCGAGATCTCCGTTTTTTTTGGCTTATTGATTGCATACCAAGACCTTGCGTCGGTACCAAAACTTGCAGCAGTGCTTCCGATTGCAAAACGGGTACTGGGGTCTTGGATCGCAGCGATGGGTTTGCTGATGACTGCTCTGGTGCTTTTCGCTGGGAAGCAGTAGTTTTTGCGTGCTGATATTCTTGCGCACCTCGAAAGGCCCTGCCGCGTGACTTGCTGTATCGGGCCCTCTCAAAATTTGGAGCTTTCAAATATCTATTCCATCGGTTGACTCCGCCCCTTCTTCTGCCGACCGTGGCACGGTTGAGCAAGAGTTGCTCCGCGTGCAGGCCCTCATGCAACTGGAGCAGAAAGAAGACCTGGCGCAATTCAAGCTCAAAAGCGCAAAGGTCAGCATCCAGGAGCGCCAAAAGCGTGACCTCACCTGGTATCCCGTCACCATTACCAACGAAGACACCGGCTTTGGCGGCAAAGTGGTGCTGGAGTTGGAGCGCGCGCCCAGTCAGCAGGGCTTGCATTTGTTTCAAGTGGGAAGCAATGCGTCTCTGTTTGCCAATCTGCCGGGCCACTCAAAAGAAGACCAGCCCACGCTCCTTGGTGTGATCACCAGCGTGCGGCGCAACAAGCTGTCGCTCACCACGAACAAGGCCGACTTGCCCGACTGGGTGCTTGATGGCGGCAAGCTGGGCATTGACCTCACCTTTGACGAAGTGAGTTACCGCGAGATGGAGCGCGCTTTAGCCGAAGTGATGCGCGCCCGTGGCGACCGGCTAGCCGAGCTGCGCGATGTTCTGCTGGGCGCGCAGCAACCGCGCTTTCGCGAGCCCAAGACTGACGACCTGCTCTACCCCAGCCCGCTGAACGAGTCGCAGCTGGCGGCAGTGCGCCATGTCGTCGCGGCTCACGATGTCGCCATCATTCACGGCCCACCCGGTACCGGCAAAACCACCACCTTGGTGCAAGCCATTCTGGAAACCACCCGGCGAGAGCGGCGGGTGTTGGTGTGCGCCCCCTCGAACACGGCAGTGGACCTGCTCACCGAAAAGCTGGCCGAGCGCGGCGTCAACGTGATCCGCCTGGGCAACCCCAGCCGCGTGTCAGAGCTGCTGTTAAAGCACACCCTCGATGCCCGGGTGATGGCCCATGGCAGCTACAGCAAGATGCGGGCGATGCGCCAAACGGCGGACCAGTACCGCGAAACCGCCAGCGAATACGTTCGCAACTTTGGCTTTGAGGAGCGTCAGCAGCGCCGGCTGCTGAAGGAAGAGGCGCGCGCACTGTACCAAGCGGCCGACGATTTGGAGCGCTTTATGACCGATGACGTGCTCGACTCGGTACAAGTCATTACCTGCACCCTGGTCGGCGCGGCCAACCGCAGCATCAGGCACCTCACGTTTGAGACGGTCTTCATCGACGAGGCTGCGCAGGCCCTGGAGCCTGGATGCTGGATACCGATTGCCAAGGGCGAGCGGGTGATTCTGGCTGGTGACCACCACCAGCTACCACCCACCGTGAAGAGCGAAAAAGCCGCCCGCGAAGGGCTGCGCGAGACCCTGTTTGAGAAGTGCATCAAGCGCCACCCGACCACAGCGCGCATGCTCACGGTGCAGTACCGCATGCATGAGCACATCATGGGGTTCAGCTCCGAGCACTTCTACCAAGGCCAGTTAGAGGCGCACCCCAGCGTGCGCCACGCCGACCTGAGTGCATTCGACATGAGTTTCGCGTCCGAACAGCCTGTGGAGTTTCTCGACACGGCCGGTTTTGGCTTCTCTGAAATCACCATTCCCGAAAGTCGCTCCACCGCCAACCCGGAAGAAGCCGACCTATTGCTCAAGCGGCTCACCCAAATACTAGCGCTGCACACCCCAGCCGACGATGAATCAAAACGCCTCTCTATCGGCGTGATTGCGCCCTACCGTGCCCAGATCAATTATTTGAAAGACACCATTGAGGAGAGTGAGGCGCTCAGCGGCTTGTTGCAGAGCCGCATATTGAGCGTGGGCACGGTCGATTCGTTTCAGGGCCAAGAGCGCGACATCATTGCCATCTCACTGACGCGCAGCAATAACCACGGCGAAATCGGCTTCCTCGCGGACATTCGCCGCATGAATGTGGGCATGACCCGCGCTCGCCGCAAGCTGTTGCTGGTGGGGGATTCGTCTACGCTGAGTAGTAACCCCTTTTTCAAGGAGCTACTGACCTACGTCAAGCGCATTGGCGGCTATCGCACCGCTTGGGAAATCGTGGACTAGTTGGGCGCAAGCGCTTGGATTACTTGGCCGAGCGCATGGCTTGCGCCAATTCCGCGTGACCTTGGCGGACCAATTCATCTGCTGCATTGAGCCGGTCGCGGTCTTCCCGGTTTTGGCTCAGTTTGGCTTTGCCCTCCATGCGGGTGACGGTGATCTCTATGCCCACAATTGCTTTGAGCATTCCGTCAATGAACTCGGGGGCGGAGTCGCCCATTTTCCAGGGCTTTGGCTCTGTGGCCTCGTGGGTGCGTGTGAGCCGGCCCACCACCCCGCGTACGAATTTCTCTTGGTCCTGCACCGCCAGCCGCCCGTGCACATGCACCACCTCGTAATTCCAGGTCGGCACCAAACGGTGTGTCTCGTGTTTGCTGGGGTACCAGTTGGGGGAGATGTAGCCCTCGTCAGCGCGAAAAATCACCAGTACATCCGCACCGTCTTTGCAATGCTGCCAGACAGGATTGGCACGCGCCACATGGGCGGTGAGCACACCGCGCTCGGCGTGGAGTTCAAACGGAATATGGTTCGCATCCAGCCCCTCAGGCGTCATGGTGACCAGAACCCCGAGCGGGTGCGCCTGGATGATCTTGTGCATGACGTCAGCGCTTTTGATGGCAAAGTGATCGGGGATGTACATGGTGTGAACTCGACTCTCAAGAATGTGACGTTGAGATTTTCAGGCTAATCTGGTTGGGCATGAAGCGCCATTTTTGACGGAGTAAACCGGGTAAAGCACTCCCTCAGTTTCTTTCTGAGAATCGAAATTGCTTTCTCCATTCCGTCGGTGCAATTCCAAATTGGCGGCGGAAGTGCAACCGCAGTGACTCCACCGATCCGAATCCGGCCCGCTCAGCGACAAACTCAATGGATCCGCCGGTGGACTCCAAAAGGCGCTGGGCATAAGCCAGCCGCTCAGACAGCAACCACGACAAAACACCCATGCCCGTGAGCTGCTTGAACTGCCGGGTAAAGGTTCGCCGGCTCATGAAGGTGCGCTCAGCGAGGGTGTCTACGGTGTGAGCGAGGTGAAGGTTCTCGCGAATCCAGTCAAACAAATCAGAGAGGCGGGAATTTGCGGGAGTAATAGGAATGGGTTGCTCGATGAATTGAGCCTGCCCACCCTGCCGGTGCGGAGAAACCACCAAACGCCTAGCCACACTATTGGCCACTTGTGAGCCATGCATTTGACGCAACAGGTACAGGCAACAGTCGAGCCCCGCTGCCGTGCCGGCAGAGGTGACCACTCCACGGTCTTCCACATAGAGCACATCGGCATCCAATTGAACCGCGGGATACCGCGCACCAAAGTCTTTGGCATAGGCCCAATGGGTCGTTGCCTTGCGCCCGTCCAACAAACCCGCTTCAGCCAAGACAAACGCGCCCAAGCAAAGGCCCACAATCTTCGCGCCGCGCTGGTGCGCAACATTCAAGGCTTTGAGCAGTGACTTCGGAGGACTTTCTGCGACATCACGCCAACTGGGCACGATGATGGTCGCGGCATGTTGCAGTGCCGACAGCCCATGGCGAACATCGATATCAAACCCTGCGGATGTGCGCAGCCTGCCTGACTCAGCGGCACAGACTTTGAAGTCGATCGGCGGGCAACCCGGGTGACTCTCGCCGAACACCACGCACGGCGTGGCCAAGTGAAAGGGGCTGATCAGATCGAATGCAACGACTGTGATCGAATCGCTAGAAGTTTCAGGTTTTGGCATATTGGCCCAATCTTACTGATCATTGACAAACGAGCCACTTAGCAACAGGAGGTTCCTTCGACAGAATTCCGGCCAACACAGAAACTTGTTGAGGGCTCCATGAAATATGAAACTACGGTCTACCCGGCACTACCTTTGGTTGAGCAAATTCTCCAACCGTGGCGAACCCGCATAGGCCCTGATTTCGACGGATACAAAAACCACGTGTATCGCATGCTGCACTGCTGCTTTGCGCTGGCGCCGTGCACTGACGAAGATCGCAAGAAACTCATCATCGCCGCCTGTCACCATGACATCGGCATTTGGTCTGACCATACCGTCGACTACCTGCCGCCCTCGATCCGGGAGGCAGTTGCATACCTCCATGCCCATCATTTGAGTGAATGGGAGGAGGAGATCACCTTGCTCATTGACCTGCACCATAAAGTGCGCGCAATCAAGGGCGACCTGGCCGAAAAGTATCCACTGCTGGAGGTCTTCAGGCGGGCAGACTTGGCAGACTTCTCTCTCGGGCTGATCTTGGGTGGTGTGCCCAGGCGCTACTTTGCAAACGTAAAACGCCAGTTCCCCAATGCTGGCTTTCACAAAATGCTGATCAAAGCTGCCGGGGGATGGTTTGCCAAGCATCCGCTATCACCACCACCCTTCATGAGGTGGTGATTTGCAGAGACCTTAGGAGATGTCTATTGCAGCTATCTGAAACTCTTCATCGCGTACAGGGTGCGATAACTGCAAGCTTCCAGCACAAACGCCCTAAATGGCCTCAGCCATCTTGGCAATGCAGCCTCTGAGCCACCGCAAACCTGGATCCTTGTCGGTCTGAATGTGCCAATACATCCCCACGTCAAATTGGGGCACTGTAATCACAGGCTTGACGATGCACATGTGCTCTGGCAACGCTACCCGACTGATCAACCGTGCAGGCACATTGAAAGCCCAGTGTGCATTGCACGCAATATCTATTGCTGTCGTAAAGCTTTGTGCCCGACAAGCGATGTCCCTACGCTCCTTGTGAAGCAGCGCGTCAACAGGATTTTGTTCAGCCTCTCCTGTGGCGAGGACAACATGTCGCAGCGCCATGTAGCTCTTCCGTGTCAAGGGCAGAGCTGACTTCGGGACCAAAGACATAAAGCTCTCACGCAGCAAAATCTTGTGCTTTGCCCACGGGAATACTCCGTCAGGGGAAAGCAGTGCAAGTTCAGCCGTTTGGTCTTGCAATGCGCCTACGCCCAGCCCACCACCATTGATCAGGTGCAAACGCACGCCCGGAGCGGAGATGCGTAGTTGCTGAACCAGCGGCAAGAGAAGTGTCGACGTTTCATAGTCGGTACAGGCAATCTTGAAAGTGCGGTCACTCAAGCTGGGAGCAAAGCTTGCCGGGCTGCTGAGTAGATCAATGCGCCGCAAGATGTCTTCAAGTTCCGGAAGCAATTCCAGTGCACGATTCGTGGGTGTCAGGGATCTCCCGACTGGCGTGAGGAGTGGGTCTGCAAAGGCCAACCTGAGCCGCGCGAGCGAACGACTCATCGCGGAAGTGGTAACACCGCAGGCCGCCGCTGCCGCCGAAACCTGGTTGTGCCTCAACAACATTTGCAAGGCAATCAGGAGATTGAGATCGAGGCCAGTCGCTTCAATTTTGCGCATATTAGGATTGATTTTAGCGCAACCTAAAAGCTCATTCATTGACCTAAGATTGATTTACTAATCACTCTCTTTGACTCAACATGAAACTCTTTTGTTTGACTTTGATTGCCGCGACCATGGCCACATCCGCGCTTGCACAGCCCACTGACACGGCAAAGAACAAGAAAATCGTTGTGGACTTCTATGACCTTGCCTTCACTCAGCGCATGCCCACCAAGGCAGCTTTGAAGTACATATCACCAACGACCTACATTCAGCACAACCCCGACGGTAAAGACGGGCGGGATGCGTTCATCAATGGTTTCGCCAAGTTTGTGGAAAACGGAACCTTGAAGTGCGTATCCAAACGCGCGATTGCGGAAAAGGATCTGGTGGTGATTCATAGCCACTGCCTGGACAATCCAGCGGACGCCAAAGACCGTGGCCAGGCCTACGTAGACATCTTCCGCGTCCAAGACGGGAAGATCGTGGAGCATTGGGATGTGGGGCAACCGGTTCCTGAAAAGTCGGCCAACACGAACACCATGTTCTAAATAGGCCTGTAGCCCTTGTGGAATAAGCGCGAGCAGCTACTCTTTTAATAGCAAATCGCGCTATTCACCCGGTCAATCCCTGTCGCGGTCTCGCGACCAAATAGCGGCAAAGGCTTTCAGTTTGGCCCATGGGCTTACGCGCTCCTCGGACAGCACATCCAGAAAATCCGATAAGCGCTTGGACTTGGCCATGGTGTACACGGTGAGCGCGATGGTCACCACAAACACCACGGCAAACACCAGCACCTTGCGGGACACAGGGGCGTCCGCCTCGGCCAACAGGTTCATGCCCAAAAAGCCGGTGGTGATGGTGCCTATCAGGCCCAAAATGGTGACCACTGTCAGGCGCACCACGGTGTTGGCCTGGCGGCGCAGGCTGTCGGCCTCCAGGTAGTTGTTCATGTCGGCAATGCGCTCTTTGACTTCGGCATAGAGCGGGTCCAGCCCAAGGTGCTGAGCGCACTTGGCAAACAGTGCGCGGGTCTGGGCCTGCTCCGAGATTTCGTGAAACCAATAGCGGTGGGTAAAGCGCAAAAAGCTGGCAAAGGTGCTGCGGATGCTGCGCTTGAAGGCGCGCACGCTGCCGGGGTCGCTGATGTTGAGGTTGCGCAGCGTCTCAGCCAGCCGGTCTGAAAACATCAAGAGCGCGGCCTTCTGAAAGTGCGCAATCAAAAACAGCAAGAAATGCTGGTGCCTGAACTGCGCCAACACACCCCGGTCCCGACACGAGAAAAACTGGCTCTTAGCATCCCCCACCACCACCAGCGAATGACCGGTGCATAGGTAGCGTGTGTGCGGCGCGGCGCCACCGGCGGTCCAGAACCGGTCGTAGCAATAGCGCTCCTCAAAGTCCTGCAGGTGATCGTTGGCAAACGGCAGCGCAGCTTCGCCATCGGCACTGCCCGCACCGGTGACCAAGCCTAGCCGCACAAAATCGCTACGACTCAGCGTCTGCGGGTCGTCCACGGCCAAGTAGCCCAGCAGGGGCATGCGGTAGTACTCAATCTGCCGGTAGCGCAGTGGGCCTACCTGGTCTGAGTGGTCGCTCACCAGCGGCTGCAGCAGCCAATCCCAGTGGGCAGCAATGCGGGGCGCGCGGTGGCGGGCCACATGCGACATAAACAAATCGGGCTGGCCCGCATCCGACTGCGCCAGCACCTGGCCCTGAGCGCCCAACCACTCGGCCTGGTGCAGGCAATGCTGCGCCTGTCCCTGCACATCCCAACCCGAGGGGTAGCCGCGGCCGAAGCGGTAAAGCAACTCTTGCGCATGCGTGAGCGGCAGGTTGTCGCCCGCCACCTCCACATTAAGCAGCACCAGGTCCAGATCCAAAAAGAAATACAGGTCGACGTGCACCACGCTCAGGGTGATGGGCTCAGCCCCGGGCCGCAACACCACCCGGACGGCGCTGACGTCGTGCCGGCGGAACACCCGCATGGGCGAGCCGTGCACCTGTCCGCCGCTTTTTGCATGGCCCTCGCCATACAAAAAGCGCTGCACATAAGGCAAGAAGGTCACGAACTCGTTGTAGTGCCGCTCGTGGAAGTTGCAGGCGTCGCCGGTGTATTCGTCCACCACCTCGCGCCACGGACTGGCGTCGCCCATGGCAGACAAGATTTCCCACGGTTTGGCGTGCCTGCCCTCGCCCCCCCGTACCGGCATCAGCCGCAAGGGCCACAACAAAATTTGACCGAAATGGCGAACGCGGTTGGGGGCTTCAGGCGTGTGCATGGCGGTCAGTATCGCACTGGCCGCTGCCGTTGAGAACCGGGTTTTAACCCGGAATCCAGAGGGCCGGCAAGCCGCCCAAAGGCTTCAACAGACGGGCTACCGCGCCACTCTGTACCAGTTGGGTCGCGTGGGCGATGTCGGGCGCAAGGTAGCGGTCCACATGGTGGGCGGCTATGTCTTTGCGCAGCAGTGCGTGCACCTCTTCCAAAATAGGCGAGCTGGTCAGCGGGCGCAAAAATTCGATGCCCTGTGCCGCGGCCAGCAACTCAATGCCAAGAATGTGCGCGGTGTTGTGGATCATGTTTTGCAAGCGGCGGGCCGCAAAGGTGGCCATGGACACATGGTCTTCTTGGTTGGCGCTGGTGGGCAGGCTGTCCACACTGGCGGGGTGGGCCAGCGACTTGTTCTCGGACGCCAGCGCCGCCGCCGTCACGTGCGCGATCATGAAGCCGCTGTTCAGGCCCGCATCGGCCGTCAGGAAAGGCGGCAGGCGCGACACGCTGCTGTCAATCAACATGGCAATGCGGCGCTCGGCGATCGCTCCCACTTCGGCAATGGCCAGGGCCATGCCGTCAGCCGCTAAGGCCACGGGTTCGGCGTGGAAGTTGCCGCCAGAAATCATGGCACCGTCTTCAGGGAACACCAGCGGGTTGTCGGTGACGGCGTTCGCCTCTATCAGCAGCACGCGGGCCGCGTGTCGCAGCTGGTCCACGCAAGCGCCCACGACCTGCGGCTGGCAGCGCAGGCAATACGGGTCTTGCACGCGGTCGTCGCCCTCGGCGTGGCTGGCGCGGATAGCGCTGCCCTTGAGCAGTTCACGGTAGTACTGGGCCACGTCGATCTGGCCGGGCTGGCCGCGCACCGCATGGATACGCGGGTCAAACGGGCCATCGCTGCCGCGGGCGGCGTCCAGCGTGAGTGCGCCAATGACCAGTGCAGCCTCCAGTACCGGCTCAAAGGCCAGCAAGCCGTGCAAGGCCAGCGCGGTGGACGTTTGTGTGCCGTTGATCAGGGCCAGGCCTTCTTTGGCTTCCAGCGTCAACGGAGCAATGCCGGCGGCTTGCAGGGCCTGCAGTGCGGGCACTCGCTTGCCATCCACCAGCATGTCGCCCTCGCCCATCAATGCCAGCGTCATGTGCGACAGCGGCGCCAAATCGCCCGAGGCGCCGACCGAGCCTTGTGATGGCACGCAGGGCACCAGGCCTGCGTTATGCACCGCCAGAATGGTGTCCACCACCACCTCGCGGCAGCCCGAGTAGCCGCGCGCCAGACTGGCAGCCTTGGTAGCCATCATCAGCCGCATGATGGGGGCCGCCAGCGGCTCGCCCACGCCCACGCTGTGGCTGCGGATCAGGTTGCGCTGCAGGGTGTCGAGCTGGTCTTTGTCGATGCGCTTGTTCGCCAACTTGCCAAAGCCGGTGTTCACGCCATAAACCGGCGCGTCGCCATCAGCGGCGGCCTTGACCAGTGCATGGGCGGCGCGGATGTTGACGCGGGCGGATTCGGGCAGGCTCAGCTGGCACACACCAGCGTGGATAAGGCCGAGTTCGTCCAGCGTGATCTTGCCGGGGTTGAGAACGAGAGAGGTCATAGGTATGTCCGGAGTAAGTGTCTTTGTTCAGGGACACCGCAGAACCGGCTTTGCCGGGCTGCTGGTGTCGTCCCCTTGAGGGGAAGCGCCAAAGGCGCTCAGGGGTGTTTCTTAACCTTTCAACATGGGCAAGTTCATGCCCTGCTCTTTGGCGCATTGCTTTGCAATCTCATACCCGGCATCTGCATGGCGCATGACGCCGGTGCCGGGGTCGTTCCAGAGCACGCGCTCCAGGCGTTTGGCAGCTGCGTCCGTGCCGTCGGCCACGATGACCACGCCACTGTGCTGGCTGTAGCCCATGCCGACACCACCGCCATGGTGCAAGCTGACCCAGGTGGCGCCGCCGGCGGTGTTGAGGAGTGCGTTCAACAAAGGCCAGTCGCTCACCGCGTCTGAGCCGTCTTGCATGCTTTCGGTCTCGCGGTTGGGCGATGCCACCGAGCCGCTGTCCAGGTGGTCACGGCCAATAACGATGGGAGCTTTGAGCTCGCCGTTCTTCACCATCTCGTTAAACGCCAAGCCAGCGCGGTGGCGCTCGCCCAGGCCGATCCAGCAGATGCGTGCCGGCAGGCCCTGGAAGGCAATGCGCTCGCCCGCCATGTCCAGCCAGCGGTGCAGATGCGCGTCTTCGGGGAACAACTCTTTCATCTTCGCGTCCGTCTTGCGGATGTCTTCCGGGTCGCCACTCAAGGCCACCCAGCGAAATGGACCCTTGCCACGGCAGAACAGGGGACGCACATAGGCGGGCACAAAGCCGGGGAAGTCAAATGCGTTCTTCACGCCCTGGTCCAGTGCCACCTGGCGGATGTTGTTGCCGTAGTCCACGGTGGGAATACCCATGGTCTGGAAGTCCAGCATGGCCTGCACATGCACCGCGCAGCCTTGCGCGGCAGCCAAGCGCAGCGCAGCGTGCTGGGTGTCGTCCGCCTGCGCTGCGCGCCACTGCTCTACTGACCAGCCGGGCGGCAGGTAGCCGTGCACCAGGTCGTGTGCGGAGGTCTGGTCGGTGACCATATCGGGGCGCGTGCCACCGGCGCGGGCGCGGCGCACCATCTCGGGCAGCAGCTCAGCGGCATTGCCCAGCAAGGCCACCGACACGGCTTTGCCCTCGGACGCATAGCGGGCCATGCGTTGCAGCGCGTCGTCCAGATCCGTGGCTTGCTCGTCCACATAGCGGGTCTTGAGGCGGAAGTCGATTCGACTTTGCTGGCACTCGATATTCAGGGACGAAGCGCCTGCAAAGCTGGCCGCCAGCGGCTGCGCGCCACCCATGCCGCCCAGGCCGGCCGTCAAAATCCATTTGCCTTGCAAGCTGCCACCAAAGTGCTGCTTGCCGGCTTCCACAAACGTCTCGTAAGTGCCTTGCACAATGCCCTGGCTGCCGATGTAGATCCAGCTGCCGGCCGTCATTTGGCCATACATCATCAGGCCCTTTTTATCCAGCTCGTGAAAGTGCTCCCAGGTCGCCCACTTGGGCACCAGGTTGGAGTTGGCAATCAGCACCCGGGGCGCGTCGGCATGGCTACGGAACACGCCCACCGGCTTTCCGCTTTGCACCAGCAGGGTTTCGTCTTCATTCAAGTTGCGCAGGCTCTCCAGGATGGCATCGAAACACTCCCAGTTGCGCGCGGCCTTGCCGATACCGCCATACACCACCAGCGCATCCGGGTCTTCTGCCACTTCAGGGTCCAGGTTGTTTTGCAGCATGCGGTAGGCGGCCTCAATAAGCCAGTTCTTGCAATGCAGGGTGGTGCCGTGGGGTGCGCGCACAGGCCGGGCTTGGGAGGGTGCAGACATCTTCAAACTCGCTTTCAACAAAAATGCAATGTCGCGGAGTCTACTTGTCTAGACATGCCTATGCAACTACAATTTGCTGATGGTTTCCACCACACCTACCCCCTCAAGCGCTGCGGCGCCCTACACCCACGTCAAAAACTTTTTGATGGAAGGCCTGTCGCAGGGCCGCTGGACGCCGGGCAGCCAGATGCCCTCCGAGTCCGAGCTGGTGCAACAGTTCAAGGTCAGCCGCATGACGGTGGGCCGCGCTATCCGCGAGTTGCAGGCCGAAGGCTTTGTGACCCGGGTACAGGGCGTGGGCACCTTTGCGGCGCATCTGGCGCGGGTGTCGTCTACCCTCACGATCAAAGACTTGCACGAAGAGATTGCCGCCCGGGGCCACCAGCACCAAGCGCGGGTCGTGCTATCACGCGAGGAGCTGGCGGTGGAGGGGTTGGCCCAGCAACTGGGCCTGCCTCTGGGGGCACCGGTGTTCCACACCCTGATCGTGCACTCCGAGAATGGCGTGCCGCTGCAGTGCGAAGACCGCTACGTGAACCCCGCCTGCGCGCCCGACTATTTGAGCGTGGACTTCGGCCAGACCACGCCTACCCACTACTTGCTGGAGGTGGCCCCCCTCTGGGAGGCGCAGTACTCCATTGAGGCCGGCCCACCCAGCACGCAAGAAGCGGAGTTGCTGGGCATCACCCCGCAGGACCCCTGCCTCATCATCGTGCGCCGCACCATGAACCGCGATGTGCCCATCACCCTGGCGCGCTTGGTGCACCCCGGCACCCGCTACCAGATCCAAGGCCAGTTCAAGCCATGACGCTGCAAATCATCCACGCGCAGGAATGCGCACCCCAGCCCTGGCGCAACGGTAGCGGCCAGACCCGTGAACTGCTGGTGTGGCCGCCCATGGGCGATTGGCAGCTGCGCATCAGCCGGGCTGACATTGCGGCGGATGGCCCTTTCTCTGCTTTCCCTGGTGTGCAGCGCTGGTTCGCCGTGTTGCAAGGCGCCGGGGTGGCATTGGCGCTGCCCGTTCCGCAGACATTGCGTGCCAGCGATGCGCCGCTGGAATTTGACGGTGCCGCTGCGCCCGACTGCCGCCTGCTGGACGGCCCCACCCAAGACCTGAACCTGATGGCGCGGCAAGGCCGAGGCTTTATGCAGATAGTCATTGCGGGGCAACCGTGGCACAGCCTGCTCGCCATGCGCGGCCTGTACAGCACCGGCGCCGGCACCTGGACCGACGGCACACGCCGGGTGCAGATCAGCGCCGACACCCTGCTGTGGGACGAAACGCCTGACACCGCCCCCTGGACATTTACCCCGGACGCCAGCGCAAAGCCCACGCACATCGCACCGGCTTACTGGCTGGGCTTTACCCCCCACACACCTGAGGGAGCCACACCATGAGCCTTGCCCACACCGCCACCACGCTCTGGCACCACGCCCGCATTGCAAGCTTGCATGGCAGCGAACCCTGGGGGTGGCTGGAAGACGGCGCCATGCTGACCCGTGGAGAACACATCCTCTGGTGCGGCCCGCGCTCTGAGCTACCTGCCGAACACAAGCAAGGCATCACGCAAGAGGTAAATTTGGATGGCGCCTTGGTCACTCCCGGCCTGGTGGACTGCCACACCCACTTGGTGTACGGCGGCGACCGCGCAGCCGAGTTCGAGATGCGCCTGCAAGGCGCCAGCTACGAGCAGATTGCGCAGGCCGGCGGCGGCATACGCTCCAGCGTGGCCGCCACCCGTGCCGCCAGCGAAGCCACCTTGCTGGCAAACGCCACCCGCCGCGCGCGCAGCCTCATGGCCGAGGGAGTCACCACGATTGAGATCAAGTCCGGCTACGGCTTGAGTCTGGAAGACGAGGCCCGCTGCCTGCGCGTGGCGCGCACCCTGGGCAAGCGCCTGCCCTTGAGCGTGCGCACCACCTACCTGGGTGCCCACGCCGTGCCGCCCGAATTTGCTGGCCGCAACGATGACTATGTGGACGCCGTTTGCGCCTGGATGCCCGAGCTGCATTCCCGAGGGCTGGTCGATGCAGTGGACGCGTTTTGCGAAACCATAGGCTTCAGCCCTACCCAAACGCGGCGCGTGTTTGAAGCGGCACGGGCCTTGGGGCTACCCGTCAAGCTGCACGCCGAGCAGCTCAGCGACCAAGGAGGCGCAGCGCTGGCAGCCGAGTTCGGCGCCCTCTCGTGCGACCACCTAGAGCACCTGAGCGACGCCGGCATACGCGCCATGCAAGCCGCTGGCACCGTGGCCGTGCTACTGCCCGGCGCCTATTACTTTTTGCGCGAAACCAAGTTGCCCCCCATGGAGGCACTGCGCGCCCATGGCGTGCCCATGGCCATCGCCACCGACCACAACCCCGGCACCTCGCCCGGCTTGTCAATGCTGCTCATGCTCAATATGGCCTGCACCTTGTTCCGCCTGACACCCGAAGAAGCCCTGCGTGGCGCCACGGTACACGGCGCACGCGCCTTGGGCCTGCACGACCGGGGCACCTTGGCCGCCGGCCAGCGGGCCGACTTCTGTGTGTGGAACCTGGACCACCCCCGCGAACTGGCCTACTGGTTCGGCCACAACCCTTGCCGCCGCACCATCGTGGGCGGACTGGAGCGCCCCCTGTGACACAAGCGACCACTCACCACCCCACCTACATCCTCACACCCGGCAGCAGCCCGCTGCTGGTGAGCTTTCCGCATGTGGGTACCGAGATTCCCGACGCCATCCGCAGCCGCTTGGTGCCTCGCGCCCATGCCGCGGAAGACACCGACTGGCACCTCGAGGCCCTCTACGCCTTTGTGCGCGACATGGGCGCCGGCACCCTCGTCCCGCGCCATGCACGTTATGTGGTGGACCTGAACCGCCCGCCCGAAAACGCGCCCATGTACCCCGGCGTGAACAACACCGAGCTGTGCCCCAGCCGCTTCTTCAGCGGCGAGCCGCTGTACCTGCCGGGCCAGGAGCCCACCGAATCTGAAGTCGCCCAGCGCGTGACGGACTACTGGCGCCCTTATCACGACGCGCTGGACGGCGAGCTGCAACGCCTGCGCACGCTGCACGGCCACGCCGTGCTGTTTGATGCGCACAGCATCTGCTCGGTGCTGCCCTGGCTGTTTGAAGGCCGCCTGCCGGACCTGAACCTTGGCACCGTAAACGGCAGCAGTGCCTCACCAGCTCTGCGCGAGCAGCTATCAAAAGTATTGCAAAGCCAATCTGAATTTACCCATGTGGTAGACGGCCGCTTCAAAGGCGGCTACATCACCCGGAACTACGGACGCCCAGCGGAGCAGGTGCACGCCATCCAGCTGGAAATGTGCTGGCGCTGCTACATGGCCGAGGAACCGCCCTACGCAGTAGCACCCGACCGCGCAGCCCGCGTGCTGCCCGTGCTGCACGCGCTGGTGCGCACCCTGACCGACTGGAGGCCCGCATGAGCGAGCACGTTTTTTGGGCACCTCAAGCTTGGGTGAATGGCCGCTGGGAACACGATGTGTGCCTGCAAGTCGATGCACGCGGCCACTGGGCTGCCATCACGCCCGGCATCACTCCGCCGCCGGCCCATGCCACCGTGCTGCCGGGGCCGATGTTGCCGGGCTTGGTTAATGCACACAGTCACGCTTTCCAGCGCGCTTTTGCCGGACTCGCCGAGCGGCGTGAATCCGCGGCAGATGACTTCTGGTCCTGGCGGGACCGCATGTACGGTGTGGCCCTGCGCATCACGCCGGCGCAGCTGCGCGCTGTGGCGGCTCAGCTCTATGTAGAGCTGCTGCAAGGCGGCTACACCCAGGTGTGTGAGTTCCATTACCTGCACCACCAGGAAGACGGCCAGCCCTATGCCGACGAGGCCACCATGGCGTGGGCGGTGGCCGATGCAGCCCACGACGCGGGCATGGGCCTCACCGTATTGCCCGTGCTGTACGAACGCGCGGGCTTTGCACAACCCGCACTGCGGCCTGACCAGCGCCGCTTTGCCGGCACTCCCGAGTTCATCGCCCGCCTTCACCGCAAAGTGCAGGCGGCGGGGCGCCCGCTGGTGAATGCAGGGGTTTCCATTCACTCCCTGCGCGCGGCATCGGCCGAATCCATCGCGGCACTGCTGGCCCAGGTGGGTGATGCGGATGTTCCCATCCACATCCATGTGGCGGAGCAAATGCAAGAGGTGCGCGACTGTGTGTCGGCCACCGGCCTGCGACCCATCGCCCGGCTGGCGGAGCACCAACAAATGGATGCCCGCTGGCAACTGGTACACGCCACCCACACCGAGCAGGCCGAAATTGATGCGGTAGCCCGCAGTGGCGCCGGCATTGTGATCTGCCCCAGCACCGAAGGCAACCTCGGCGATGGCTTTGCCGATCTGCCCGCGTGGCTCTCAGCCGGGGTGCCCATGGCGGTGGGCTCAGACAGCCATGTGAGTCGCCAATGGGCGGAAGAATTGCGCTGGCTCGAATACGGCCAACGCCTGCGCCTGCAACAGCGCAACGTGGCCGCCCTCCCCGGGCATCAGCCCTCCACAGCCGCGCGCTTGTTAGACCAGGCGATCAGCAGCGGCGCGGCAGCAGCGGGTTTCAAACAATGGGGCCTGCAAACAGGTGCAAGAGCGGACATGGTGGTGCTCGATATGAACGCCCCGGGTTTGCTCGGCATTCCGCACACACACACGCTCGATGCCCTGGTGTTTGCCTGCAATCATGCGGCGATCGATGAGGTCTATGTGGCCGGCAAGCGACAGGTCATTCGCGGCGTGCACCGTGAACAATCAGTGATTGCAGAAAACTTCAAATCCACTATGCTGGAGCTGTTGAACTAACAATAATTAATTGCTTCGTTGGGTCGGGAGCTTCAGTACATCTAACGTAGGAATTAACATGAGTTTTTTGAACCGGTGGAGCGTCAAAGCGCGGCTTAGTTTCGGTTACGCGGTCATGACACTCATCGTGGTCTTGATTGCCGCAGAGGGTCTGATGGCCCTCTCCAATGCCAAAGAAGACTTCGAGCGACAGGTATTCCAGCTCAACAAACTCACCCAGCTCAGCAACCAAACCCTCGATGCCACCAACGCCCGCGCGGTAGGGGCACGCAACCTGGTCATCAGCACGCCCCAAGCCGGTGTTGAGCGTGACAAGGCGGCGATTGAGAAAGCGCATGCAGACGTCCAAAAGCACATCGCGGAAATCGCAAGCATGCTCGCCCAAGACAGCTTCAAAGGTTCTGAACTGGCCCGGGCATTTGAGGCCGTCAAAAAAACCGAATCGGTGTATGGCCCGGTCGCGCTAGAGATCACCGCCTTGGGCGTGGCCGGCAAGCGTGATGAGGCGATTGCAAGCATTAACGCCAAATGCCGTCCCTTGCTGGACCAGCTGCTGGCTGACCTCCACGAATTTGGCAAACTCACCGAGGCTGCAGGCCAGGCCAATGTGGTCGAGGCGGCCCATGATTTTGTGGTTTTGCGCACCACCTTGATCGTGCTCACCCTTATCGGATTGGCCATCGCCATCACGATGGGCGTGAGTACCACCCGCTCCATCACACGCCCCTTGCTCACCGCCCGGTCGGCAGCCAATGCCTTTGCCCACGGCGACCTGAGCACCGCGCTGAAAGCAGAGGGTAAAGACGAAATCGCACAACTCGTAATGGCGCTGGAAGCGATGCGGCTGGAGCTGTCCGGCATCGTGGCCGCGGTGCGTCACAGTGCCGAAACCGTCTCCAATGCCAGTGCGGAAATTGCCACCGGCAACCACGACCTGTCCGGCCGCACCGAGAGCCAAGCCAGTGCCCTGGAGCAAACATCGGCGAGCATGGAAGAGGTGAACTCCTCCATCCGGCAAAACGCCGACCACTCACAACAGGCCAGACAACTGGTGGCCGATGCCTCGCAAATTGCCTCGCAGGGCGGCAGCACCGTGACCGACGTGGTCAGCACCATGCGCGGCATCAGTGACAGCTCCAAGCGGATTTCAGACATCACCAGCATCATTGACGGCATTGCCTTCCAGACCAACATCCTCGCCCTCAATGCCGCGGTAGAAGCGGCCCGGGCAGGCGAACAAGGTCGGGGCTTTGCGGTGGTGGCCAGTGAGGTGCGCACCCTGGCCAGCCGGTCGGCAGAAGCAGCCAAAGAAATCAAAAAGCTCATCGGCGACAACGTGCAGCGTATCGAGCAAGGCGGGGTTCAGGCAGAGCGCGCAGGCACCATCATGTCGGAGGTGGTCAGCAGCATCAGTGGCCTGAACACTGTCATTACCGAAATCTCAATGGCCAGCCGTGAGCAAAGCGAGGGAGTGGCCCAAATTGATGTGGCGATCCAGCAAATGGACCAGGTCACCCAGCAAAATGCCGCCTTGGTCGAAGAAATGGCCGCCGCTGCCAGCAGCCTGAGCAGCCAATCGCGTGATTTGGTGCAAGTCGTCGCCCGCTTCAAGCTCAACCCGCTCGACGCACGGAGCCTGTCCATCGGCCATGCCGCAAGCCCCGGCATGCTGGCACTGCAGTACTAGCCCAGGAAACGCAGCATCCCGTAGAGGGACAAAGCGCCGCACACCGCGAGCATGCCCGTTTTCACCGCGCGGCTGCTCGACAGTGCGCCGGCAATGCTCAGCACCAGAATGGCGATAAAGATAAAGCTGGTTTTCATGGCCGGGATACTAACGCGTAGCCATACAGCCACGGCAAATCCAGGAGTTTTTCACCCAACAAACCCATCGCCGCATCGCGCGCCATGCGCATAGGCCCTATGAGGTGAAATACCTGGCCATTGCGTATGGCCCGCGCTTGCACCCGCGCGTTGCGCTGCCAGCGCGCCGCAGCATAGTGCGCCAGTGCAGCCGGTGTATCGCCCTCCAAAGCTTGTAACGATGCGGCGAGCTGCTGCGCGTCTTCAATCGCCATTCCGGCGCCTTGGGCGAGGTAGGGGCGCATCGGATGGGCCGCATCCCCCAGCAAAGCACAGCGGCCGAGCGCCATCTCACGCGCACTGCGCATGGGAGGGCGGTCACTGAGCGCCCACAAGCGCCAGTCATCCATCGCGTGCACCAGATCCAGCAGAGGGCCACCCGCGTTGGCCAAACGCACCCGCAGTTCGCCGGCATTGGCGGTGTGATCCCACGCTGTGGGGTCGCCAGCCAACGCACCGTGCACGATCACCACCACATTCAGCCACTCACCGCCACGGACCGGATATTGGACGGCATGGAATTGCGGCCCCATCCACGCAGTAACGACCTGGGACCGGATCGCCGCGGGCAGCGAACTTTGCAACACCATCGCCCGGAACGCCAGTTGCCCCGTCACCCGTGGTGCACCATCGCCCATCAGTTGGCGGCGCAGCGTGCTCCACACACCATCGGCACCCACCACACAGCCGGCCTCCAGCTCCTGGCCCTCCTGGGTGATCAATCGCACCTGCTCTTCATGACGGGCCACACTGGCAACCCGGGTGTTGAGCGCAATATCAACCGCACCGGTGCGCACCACCGCCTCGCGCAACAAACCATGCAAATCCTGCCGGGCGATGGTGGCATAAGGGGCGCCATAACGTGCCAACGCCTGACTCCCCAGCGGCAGGGTGCCCAACAAGCGGGCGCTCATGGCGCAGCGCACCTCCAGCCGCTCCGGGAACACCGCCACCTGAGACAGCGCGTGTTGCAAGCCCCAGCCATGCAACACGCGGGTGACATTCGGGCCCAGCTGCACACCCGCCCCGACTTCGCCAAACGCAGGTGCCTGCTCCAATAGCCGCAGCCCTCCCTGCCCCGGCGCTGAGAACACACCTTGCCGGCTGCACGCCAATGCCGCAGCCAAGCCGCCTATGCCTCCCCCCACGATCACCATGTTGTGCTTCATAGGCCTGAATTCTGCCGTGTGGCCCATGCACAAAGACTGCGCCAGCGCAAATTACCCCTCACTTCGCGCCGGCACCTTGCGATGGGTGCCATGCAGATGCCCCGAGGGCGGAGCGCCTGCCGACTGCACCGCAAGCCCCTCCAAAATCCCGCAGTGCGCACCACCCAGCACACCGATGCACTGAGCCCGCAAATCCTTGAGCTGCCTTTCCAGCGCCCGCAGCTCGCGAATGCGCTGGGCCACATGGCCGATGTGGGCGTCCAGCAAAGCGTTCACATTCGCGCAGTTGTCGCCCGGCGCATCCTGAAACGCTAACAATGCGCGGATCTCGTCCAGGCTCATGTCCAGGCTGCGGCAATGGCGCACAAACTGCAGCCGCTGGGTGTGGGCGTCCGAGTAATGGCGGTAGTTCGCATCGGTGCGGGCTGCTGCGGGCAGCAAGCCCTCGCGCTCGTAGTAGCGGATGGTTTCCACCGGGGTGGAGGTGGCCTTGGCCAGATCGCCGATTTTCATGATGTGCCTTGCAATAACCTTGCTGCAGTGTAGCGCTTGACCCTGAAGTGGCTACAGGGTTTCCAATGGCAACATTGAAAGGAAACACCATGTCTCACGCCTGCGAACACCACACCCCTACTGCCGGCAGCATTCTGAATCTCGCCCGCTACCGCCGGGTCTTGTGGGTAGCCTTATGGATCAACGCCGCCATGTTCGGCGTGGAACTGTTCAGCGGCTGGCACTCGGGCTCACTGTCCCTCTTGGCGGACTCGATCGACTTTGCGGGCGACGCGCTCAACTACGGCGTATCACTCGCCGTGCTGTCTGCCGCCCTGGCCTGGCGGGCCCGCGCGGCCGTGGTCAAAGCGCTGTGCATGATGGGCTTTGGCGCCCTGATATTGGGCCGCGCAATCTGGAGCCTGTACACCGGCACCGTGCCCGATGCCACCACCATGGGGGTGATCGGCCTGCTGGCACTAGTGGCCAACGTAGCGGTGGCATGGATGCTCTATGCCTTCCGAGAAGGAGATGCCAATATGCGCAGCGTGTGGTTGTGCTCGCGCAACGACGCCATCGGCAATGTGCTGGTGATGCTGGCAGCCGCCGGGGTACTCGGTACCGGCAGCGGCTGGCCGGATTTGCTGGTGGCCGCCGGCATGGCTGCACTGGCCCTGCAAGGCGGCTGGCAGGTGATGCGCCAGGCCCGCCGGGAGCTGGCCAGCGGCCCGGATGCGGCCCATGCGCACGATGACCACCACCACGGTCACTCGCACTGAACATCTAGGGCTCAAGGGCGGCCTTGCGCAGCAAGTGTGCCGCCCTTGCGTCGCCCCTGTGTTGCCTTAGTTGGCGACAGTAAAGCGCTTTTGAATGTGCTTGGACGTTTCCAGCTCGTCCACGATGGCCACCGCTAGGTCATCGACCGAAATGCTGCCGGGCGCTCCGCCCTCAGCCCACAAGGGTTCATCGGCACCCACGCGGTATTGGCCAGTGCGCACGCCGGGATTCAGCAAGATGGGGGGCGACACAAAAGACCAATCGAGCGCCGATTCTTGCTGAATCAGGTTCAACGCATCGCGAGCAGCAGAGGCTGCCACTTTGATCTCGGCGGGGAACTCAGGGGTATCCACCAACTGCACGCCGGGCGCCACAAACAGGCTACCCGCACCGCCCACCATCAAAAAGCGCTTCACGCCGGACTGCTTGACGCCGTCAAAAATGGCGCGGGTGGCCTGCAAAAAGATGTCGCCGATACGCGGCTCCGTCCAGCCGGGGTTGTAAGCGCTGACCACTGCGTCATGGCCGGCAGCAGCTTGAGCGACTTGGGCAGCATCCAATGCGTCAGCCGCCACTACGGTCAAACCGGGTTGGGCCGGCAGCTTGGCCGGATTACGGGCCAACACGGTGACGCGGTGGCCACGGCTTAACAACTCGGCCAACAAAGGGGTGCCGACGAAACCGGTGGCGCCAATCAATGCAATCTTCATAAAAACTCCTGTTTCAAGGTGGTTAAGCAATGGCGTTAGTTTGATTGCTTCACGAAAACCTGAATAGACGGTAAATTTCGCTTTTACCATGAAGTAAAACTTAACAATCAAAGATGGACCAACTCAAACGCATGGCCGTATTTGCCGAAGTGGTCGCTGCCGGCAGCCTCAGTGGCGCAGCCCGCCAGCTCGGCATGACGCCCTCGGCAGTGAGCCAGCACCTGCGCCAGTTGGAAGACGCGCTGGGCCTAGCGCTGCTCCACCGGTCCACCCGCAAGCTGACGCTGACAGAGGCCGGCGCCCGCTATGTAGAGGGCTGCACCGCCATGGTGGCCGCGGCCCGCGCGGCAGACCAGGCGCTGGTGCTGCACCGGGACGAACCCGAGGGTGAGCTGCGCATTACCGCCCCCATCGGCATGGGCGCCTTGCTGGCGCAGGCCCTGTTACCGCTGAAGGACCATGCCAAGTTACAACTCAGCCTCTTGCTGGACGACGCAGTGCTGGACCTGATTGGAGACCGGGTGGACATTGCGCTGCGCACCGGCAGCCTGCCGGACTCCAGCATGGTCTCGCGCCGGCTGGGCGTGATGGAAGCCCAGATGTGCGCATCCCCCGCCTACCTGGCCCAGCACGGCTGGCCCCAACACCCGCGTGACCTTGCACACCATGCCTGGCTTGGCGGCCGCCCTGCAGGCAATGGCGAAGAAACCTTGGTGCTGCATGGCCCACAAGGTGAGACGGAGCGCGTGCAGGTGACGGGCCGCGTACGCGCCTCGCAAGTCACCGTGCTGCACTCCCTGTGCGTGGCAGGCTGGGGCATCAGCGTCACGGTGACCGAAGACGACCGCCGTGCCATGGCCGACGGCCGCCTGGTGCAGGTACTACCCGACTGGAAGCTGCCCGAATTCGTGATCTATGCCGTCACCCCGCGTCGGGGCGAGCAGCCTGCCAAAGTGCGGCATGCGCTCACCCTGCTGGCGGATTATTTCGGCAAGCTCACCGGCTGAGGACCCAGCAACTGCCGCAACACAAACGGCAGAATGCCGCCGGCGCGGTAGTAGTCCACCTCCACCGGGGTGTCTATGCGCAGCAGCAAGGTGTGGCGGGTCTGGCTGCCGTCCGCCCGGGTCACCAGCAGCTGCGCCTCGCTTTGGGGCGTGAGGTCGGCATCCGGAATGATGCTGATGGTCTCATTGCCGGTCAGCTCCAGGCTCTTCCAGCTCTCGCCCGCCTTGAACTGCAGCGGCAACACACCCATGCCCACGAGGTTGGAGCGGTGAATGCGCTCAAAGCTCTGCGCCACCACTGCCTTGATGCCCAGCAACTGCGTGCCCTTGGCCGCCCAGTCCCGGCTGGAGCCGGTTCCGTACTCCTCACCCGCGAACACCACGGTGGGAACGCCGGCCGCCTGGTAGCGGGTAGCCGCGTCGAAGATGGAGAGCTTTTCCACTTCACCTGCAGCGCCTTGGTACACGGTGACACCGCCCTCTTCCCTCGAACCGTCCTCTTTGGGCGGTACCATCAGGTTCTTGATGCGCACATTGGCGAAGGTGCCGCGCACCATCACCTCGTGGTTGCCGCGGCGCGCGCCGTAGGAGTTGAAGTCTGCTTTCTGCACCCCATTCGCCACCAGCCACTGCCCGGCCGGCGAGCTTTCTTTGATATTGCCCGCAGGCGAAATGTGGTCGGTGGTGATCGAGTCCCCGAACAGCGCCATGATGCGGGCGCCCTGCACGGCTTCCGCCGACACTTTGGAGTCTATTGAGCCCTTGGCGCCCGTGGAATCTGCGCGAGCAGCTCCTTTTTCCATAGCAAACGTATCAAAGAACGGCGGCTTGGCGATATAGGTGCTGGCCGGCCAGGTGTAGGTCTGGCCGCTCACGCCCTTGATTTTTTCCCACAACTTGCCGGGCTCTGACTTCACCTTGGCGTAGTTGGCGCGGAAGGCTTTGCCGTTCATCGCATATTTGAGTAGTTTGTAGATTTCGTCGCTGCTGGGCCAGATGTCGCCCAGGTAGACGTCCTTGCCACCTTTGCCTTGCCCCACCGGCTGGGTCATCAGGTCGCGGGTCACGTTGCCGGCAATCGCATAGGCCACCACCAGCGGCGGGCTGGCCAGGAAGTTGGCCTTGAGGTTGGGGTGAATGCGCGCCTCGAAGTTGCGGTTGCCCGACAGCACCGCCGCGCAGACGAGGTCGTTTTCGGTAATCACCGCGTTGAGCTCGGGCGCCAGGTCGCCGGCATTGCCGATGCAGGTGGTGCAGCCATAGCCCGCCAGCGAAAAGCCCAGCTTCTCCAGGTAAGGCAAAAGGCCAGTTTCCTGCAAATACTCGGTCACGATGCGCGAGCCGGGGGCCAGGCTGGTTTTGATATGCGGCGCCACCGTCAGCCCCGCCTTGACCGCCTTTTTGGCGAGCAAGCCGGCGGCCAGCAACACGCTGGGGTTGCTGGTGTTGGTGCAGCTGGTGATGGCGGCAATCAGCACGTCGCCGTTTTGCACCAGCAGCGGCGTGGGCTCCGCCTTGCCTTTCTTGGCGGGCTTGTGGGCAGGCACAGGCGCGGGGTACAGCGTGTGCAGCGTGGCAGCGTCTTTGTTTAACCCGTTGGCGGTACCCGGCAGGCTGAAAAGTTCGGTGAATTTGTCGGCCACATGGCCCAGCTCGATGCGGTCTTGTGGGCGCTTGGGGCCCGCCAGACTGGGCGTGACATCGCGCAGGTCCAGCTTGACCACGCGGGTGTAAGCAATGTCTTTCATCTCCGCAGATGCACTCTTGCCACCCGGCACGCCAAAGAGGCCCTGAGCGCGGAAGTAGGCTTCAAACGCCTCAATCTCTGCTTTGGTGCGGCCCGTGCCCTTGAAGTAGTCCAAGGTGCGCTCATCCACTGGGAAGAAGCCCATGGTCGCGCCGTACTCGGGCGCCATATTGGCAATGGTGGCGCGGTCCGGCAAGGCCAGGTTTTCGGTGCCTTCGCCAAAAAACTCCACAAAACTGCCCACCACTTTTTCAGCGCGCAGCATCTCGGTCACCCGCAGCACCAGGTCGGTGGCGGTCACGCCTTCGCACAACGCGCCGGTGAGCTCAAAGCCCACCACGTCCGGCGTCAAAAAGTACACCGGCTGGCCGAGCATGGCGGCTTCGGCCTCGATGCCGCCCACGCCCCAGCCCACCACACCGATGCCGTTGATCATGGTGGTGTGACTGTCAGTACCCACCAGGGTGTCGGGGTAGTAGATAGCCGCTTGCTTGCTGCCGTCCGCCGCGCGGGGCTGCTTGGCCTTGTGCACGCCGCGCGCCAGAAACTCCAGGTTCACCTGGTGCACGATGCCGAAGCCCGGCGGCACCACGCCAAAGGTGTCAAAGGCCTGCATGCCCCACTTCATGAATTCGTAGCGCTCGCGGTTGCGCTGGAATTCCAGCTTCATGTTCAGGTCCAGCGAGTTTTTGTGACCGTAGTCGTCCACCATGATGGAGTGGTCTACCACCAAGTCCACCGGCACTAGCGGCTCGATGCGCGCCGGGTCCGCGCCCAGCGCGGCGGCGGTGCTGCGCATGGCGGCCAGATCGGCCAACAGGGGCACACCCGTAAAGTCTTGCAGCACCACGCGGCTCACCACAAACGGAATCTCGGCGGTGCGCTCAGCTTGGGGCTGCCAGTTGGCCAGCTGGGCCACGTGCGAAGGCGTGAGCTTGCGGCCATCGCAATTGCGCAGCACGCTCTCCAGCACGATGCGCAGGGACAGTGGCAGGCGGCGTATGTTGGGGAACTGCCGCGCCAGATGCGGCAAGGAGTAAAGCTGCCCGGCTTTGCCGGAGGCAGTTTCAAAGGGCCGGAGGGTGGATGCGAATGCGTGTGGCACTAAGGGCTCCCCATGGACATGAAAAGTCCATTCTGGCAGTAGCCCAATGACTCTTCAATGACAAGTGGCTTTGACTACGCCGCGTCAAGGTCCACCGGCCAGTCTGTAGTCTTGCCCTGCGCATTCACTGGCAATGTGGGCCCGAAGGTCCAGTGCACCGGCCGCGCCGCAGGCGCCAGGTGCTGGCGGCACCAAACCGCGAGCGCATCTCGCAAGGCCGCGTCTGCTGAGGCCGGCTCCGCCGGAACCACAAAGGCTTTGATACGCGGTGTGCCTGCAAACGGGTGTAAACGCAGCGCCACCGCCTGCACCGCCGGGTGCCCCTGCAGCTTGGTTTGCAGCTGCGCCAAATCCACATTCACCCCGCCCACTTGCACCGTGGCATCGAGCCGCGGGCCGGGCACAAAGCAGCCGTCCGCCTGCCAAATCAGTGCGTCCTGCAGGGCAACTCGGGCGGTGCTGCCATCGGCATGGGTGCGCTGCAGGTGGTGCGGTGCGTCCGCCACACGCTGCCAGAACCCGTGAAGCTGAAACGCCGCCATGCCAGCACCCGAGGCCCGCCAGCCTATGCCCGCTGTCTCGCTGCTACCGTAAATCTGCAAAAACTCTTGCAGGCCGGCCGCCAGCGCGGCCTGCGCCAGGTCCTCGGGGCACGGTGCGGTAGAGCTGACCCCCACCACGCCATCAGGAAAGCGGGTCGACGACCGCAGCGCAGCGCGCCACCAGTCGGGGAAAGCCACCACCAGATCCCCCGGCTGCAGCAACCTATCCAGCCCCAGCGGTGCGCGCCCCTGCAGGTTCACAACTGGCACCGGCTGCTCGCGCACGATGCGTGGCAACAGTACCGTGAATAAAAAACCATAAATGTGGTGGCTGCGCACCGCAGAGACCACGCGCTGAATCGGCAGCTGCAGCGTGGCCAGCACTGCGGCCATGGCCTGCATTTCCTGCACCAAGTCACTGAGCGCATGCACACAACTCTTGGGGGTACCGGTGCTCCCCGAGGTACGAAAGCGCATGGGCATGCGGGCACCGCTGCGGGCATATGCAGCCTCCATGGCATAGGCGAGCACCTGTGCCCAGCCGTGCCAGGTGGTGTGCTCGTGCAGGGTGTCCACCATGTCGGGCGTTTGCGCGGGCAAGGCATCGGCAAACGCGGCAAAAAGCGACATCATTTCCAGCGAATCCGCCTGCAGGTCGCGTACCAGATGGATATCGCCTTGCGCGGCGGCTGGCCATGCCCAGCCAGAGGGGCGGAGCAAAGCCATTTCGGATTGCAGCAGGTCAGCCACAAAGCGCCGCACCACCGCAGGTTCACGCCACCACAAGAGCACGTCGCCGGGGGCCATGGGCTCTAGCGGATCCAGGCGGCTTGCAAGCGCTTGAGCCGCCAAGCGCCGGAGGCGTCGGTGATCACCACCATCAAGGTATCCGGGTCGGCCGGCAGCCGCATGACGGTGACGCCGAGGGCAATCGGGGCGTCTTTGGCGGCCTTGTTTTCAGGCAGCAGCATCTGGAAGTCTTCACACAGGATGACGTCTTTGGAGTCTGGAAACTCCTGCACCAACATGCGCAGGTCTTTGGACACCTTGTCGAAGATGTCAAAGATGTTGAACTCCACATCGTGCATGCCGATGGCATTCAGCAACTGCGAGGCCATGGGGTTCATCAAGACAATTTCGCCTGAAAAGCGGGCCCGCACCAGGCCGATGGGTGCGAGGTGCAAAAACTGCAGCAGCGCGCTGTATTCAAGCTGCAGTTGGGCGGCGTCCAGGCCGCTGTCGGGGTCTTGGCCGAGTTCCATGGCTCAGGCCTTGGCAGGTGCCGGCGTGCGCAACACCAGAATAAACCGCAAACCCTGGTCCGGCTGCGCCAATAAACGGATCTGCACCCGTGTAGGCCGCATCCGGAAGGTCAGCACATAGGGCATGGTTTCATCGAGGGCCTCACTGGCGGCGGCAGCATCCTCGAAGCGGGTGGCGACCAGGTAGTTGTTGAAGCAGGGGGCGAGTTCCACGAACACATGCTGACCGATCACGGTCTTGGGGTCGAACATGGCCGCCTTGGATTCATAGGCGTTGTAGCGCTGGATATGGCCGCTGGCGTCGAAGCCGATCACACCAAAGGGCAAGGCGTCGAGGTCCTCTGCCGGCACATCGCTCAACAGGGCGCAGAGTCCGGGAGTATCAAAAGCCAATAACTCGTTATTCATACTTTTCCCCAAGAAACACAAAAACTGTTTAAGCAGCGTGTCGCATCCTAGCACTCCCGCCTTGTAGGGCACCTGACTGTTGGCACCCCACGAGGGCGCACCTCCTGTCGCGTGGGTTCTGGACAAGCAGGCGCAGTGCAGCAATAAAGCTCCATTCGCAACCGAAAGCACCAGAACCATGAGCGAGACAAGCCACCCCGTGCACACCCACCACCGCATCTGCCCCCTGTGCGAGGCCTGCTGCGGGCTGGAAATCAAGGTCCAGGACCAAAAAGTCATCAGCATCCGCGGGCATGAGGCCGATGTGCTGAGCCGCGGCTATATCTGCCCCAAGGCGATTGCCCTCAAAGACCTGCACGAAGACCCCGACCGCCTGCGCACCCCGCTGATCAAGCGCAACGGCAAACACGAACCCGCGACCTGGGACGAGGCCTTTGCCGAGATTGAGAAGCGCCTCCCCCCGCTCATGGCCTCGCATAGCAAGCACGCTGTGGCCATGGCTGTGGGCAACCCGTCAGCCCACAAGATCGGCCTGCTCACCTACTTCGGCAAGCTGGCACGCGCCATCGGCAGCCGCAACGTGTTTTCCGCATCGACCCTGGACCAAATGCCCAAGCAGCTGGCCAGCGGCCTGATGTTCGGCCACTGGCTCTCCACCGCCCTGCCCGACATCAGCCGCACCGATTTGCTGGTGGTCATTGGCGCCAACCCGCTAGCCAGCAATGGCAGCATGTGGACGGTGCCTGACTTCAAGGGCAAAGCCAAAGCGCTTCAGGCCCGGGGCGGCCAACTCATTGTGATTGACCCGCGCCGCACCGAAACGGCCGCCGTGGCCGACGCCCACCATTTCATCCGCCCAGGGGCCGACGTGTTTTTGCTGGTGGCCATGGTGCAGGTGTTGTTTGCAGAGAACTTGGTGAATCTGGGCAGGGTGGCCACTTGGGTGCAAGGGGCTGAGGCGGTTCGCGCAGCGGTAGCCGGCTTCACGCCGGAAGCCGCAGCCGCCCGTTGCGGCATGCCGGCCGACACCATCCGCAGCCTGGCGCGCCAGATTGCCAGCACGCCCAAGGCGGCGGTGTATGCGCGCATAGGCACTTGCACCCAGCAATACGGCACGCTGGCGAGCTGGTTGGTGGATGTGCTCAACACCCTGACCGGCCACCTGGACATGGAAGGCGGCATGCTGTTTGCCAAATCTGCCGCTTTTGCCAGCAACACCGTGGGCAAACCGGGGGTGGGCAAAGGTGTGAGCACAGGCCGCCACCATGCCCGCGTGAGCGGCGCGCCCGAGGTGTATGGCGAGCTGCCTATCACTTGCATGGCCGAAGAGATCGAAACACCCGGCGAGGGCCAGGTGCGTGCACTGATCACCGTGGCCACCAATCCGGTGCTCTCCAGCCCGGACGGCCCGCGCCTCGCCAAAGCGCTGGACTCGCTGGACTTCATGGTGAGCCTGGACATTTACCTGAACGAAACCACCCGCCATGCGGATGTGATCCTGCCTGGCCTCTCGCCGCTCGAAGACTTGCACTACGACGTGGCTTTCCCCCAGCTCTCGTGGCGCAACCACGCACGCTACAGCGCACCCGTGTTGCCCCGCCTCGAAGGCCAGCCCGAGGAGTGGCAAACCTTGCTCAAGCTGACCGCCATCGTGCAAGGCCTAGGCGCCCAGCAGGATGCGAACCTGCTTGATGACCAGCAGTTTGCTGACGATGCCAACCGCTTGTTTGGCCCCCATGCCGCTGCCGTCATCGCAGCAACCGGCAGCTTGCGCGGCCCCCAGCGCGGGCTCGATGTGGCACTGCGCAGCGGCCCCTACGGCGACCAGTTCGGCCTGAAGCCTGATGGTCTGAATCTGCAAAAGGTAATGGCAGCCAGCGACAGCGGCGGCATTGACTTGGGCGAGCTGCAGCCCCGCATTCCCGAAATGCTGCGCACCCCCAGCGGCAAGGTGGAGCTCGCACCTCCGCTTTTGCTACAAGATTTAGAGCGCGCCGCGCAGGATCTGTCTGGGCTAGCGCCTGATTTGGTCATTATTGGCCGGCGCGATGTGCGCACCAACAACAGCTGGATGCACAACCTGCCCACGCTGGCCAAGGGCCCTTTCCGCTGCACCGCGCTGGTCCACCCAGACGATGCTGCACGCCACGGAGTGCAAGACGGCGGCATGGCCACACTGCGCAATGGGCACCGCAGTGTGCAGGCGCAAGTGCAATTCAGCACCGACATGATGCCCGGCGTGGTGAGCCTGCCGCACGGCTGGGGCCACAACCTGCCGGGCGCACAGCTGCGGGTAGCGGCTGAGCGCCCGGGCGCCAACCTCAATGCCTTGCTGGACGACCAGCTGCGCGACCCGCTCTCGGGCAACGCGGTACTGGGCGGCGTGGCCATCACCATGGAAGCGGCGTAAACACACGCCCCCACTATCCAGCGCAGGCAGGCGCTAGAGCAGCGCCTGCCCTGCCGCAGCCACCACACTGCGGGTGAGACGCTCCAACTCGGGCAGGGGCTGTTGAGCCACCTGCCAATACAAGGGCACATCCAGCGCGCGGCCCGGCACCAGCTCTACCAGGCGGCGTTTGTCCAGGTGCTCTTGCACCGAGAGCAACGGGTTCATGCCCCAGCCCACATCGGCGAGTGCGGCATCCACAAACGCCTGCGAGGACGGCAGCCGGTGGGCCGGCAGCATTACATCGCGGCGCAGCTGGCGGCGCACCCAGCGCTCTTGCAAGCGATCGTTGCGGTCAAACACGATGCTGGGGGCGCGGGCCAGGGTGTCGGCATTCACCCCGCTGGCAAAGTGCTGCTGCATGAAAGCGGGTGACGCCGTGGCGCAATAGCGCAAAGTGCCCAGCTTGCGCACCTTGCAGCCCTGCACCGCCTTGGCGTGCGAGGTCACCGCCGCCAGCACATGGCCACGGCGCAGCCATTCGTTGGTTTGGTCCTGGTCGTCCACCGCCACATCCAGCAGCACCCGGCTCTGGGCGCAGAAGTCGCGCATGGCGGTCACGAACCAGGTGCTCAGGCTGTCGGCATTGATGGCAATGCGGATGGTGGTGTGCACCGCCTGCGCGTCTTCCGGGGCCAAGGCCGGCAGGTCGCGCCGCAAATCGTGCTCCAGCATGGCCACCGAATCCGCATGGCGGCAGATGCGGGCACCTGCCTCGGTAGCGGTGCAGGGCTGCCCGCGCACGATGAGCACCGCCCCCACCCGCTCCTCCATCTGGCGGATGCGCTGCGACACGGCCGAGGGTGTGATGTGCAGCACCCGCGCAGCGCGCTCAAAGCTGCCTTCGCGCACGACGGCCGCTACCGTGGCAAGGAGTGTGGATTCCAACATGGTCAAGCTCAATGTAGTTTGGCTAATTCCAGCGTAGCAGATTTCATGAGTACAGCACCTTGTTCACTTGCATACTGCCCAGCATGCAAGACACGACTTCTTTTTTATCCACACTCCAAGCGGCCCTGCCCACCATCACCACCGGGCTGACCTTGAGCCTGTCACTCATCGTGGCGATTGGCGCGCAAAACACCTATGTGCTGCGCCAGGGCCTGCGCCGTGAACATGTGCTGGCGGTGGTCATGGTGTGCGCCCTGCTCGATATGGCGCTGATGACCCTCGGGGTTAGCGGGCTGGCGGCGACGCTGGGCCAACACCCGCGCGCGCTGAACGCGCTGGCCTTGGCCGGTGCAGCGGTGGTGGCCTGGTACGGCGCCATGGCATTGCGCCGGGCGCTGGCCCCGCAAGCACTGCAAGCACAATTGCAAGGTGAACCCCAGAGCCTGCGCACCACGGTGTTGCAAGTGCTGGGGATCAGCCTCCTGAACCCCCACGTCTACCTGGACACCGTGATTCTTGTGGGCGCCGTGGGGGCCAAGCAGGCACCTGATTTGCAGGGCTGGTTTTTGGTAGGCGCCGGCGGCGCGAGTGCGCTGTGGTTTGTCACGCTGGGGTTTGGCGCACGGCTGCTCAGCCCCCTCTTTGCGCGCCCGGTGGCGTGGCGTGTGCTGGACCTGCTGGTGGCCGCGATGATGGGCCACATTGCCTACGGTTTGTGGACGCAAGTGACACTGGGGTAAGGTAGGCTCTGCTCTTTTTACGAGGGAGATTGCCATGGTGTGGTTGCATGTGGTCACGGTGCTGGTGGTTGCGCAGTACATGGGCTTCGGGATACTGGTCGGCTGGGCGCGGGGCCGCTACGAGGTACACGCACCCGCAGTCACCGGGCACCCGATGTTTGAGCGCCTGTACCGGGTGCACATGAACTCGCTGGAGCAAATGGTGACCCTGCTGCCGGCCATGTACTTGAGCGCCCAGTTCTGGTCACCACTGTGGAGTGCAGCCGCGGGTGTGGCCTATATCGTCGGGCGCTTTGTTTACCTGAAGGCGTATGCCAACGACCCCAAGAGCCGCACACTGGGTTTTGTAATGGGCTTTTTCCCGATCATGGGCTTGCTGGCGGCGACCCTCGTCGGCGCCGTGATGGCTGGCTGATTGAGCGGCTAAGGGCAGGGCTTCAGGCAGTGGCGGGCGCTTCGGGCGCGTCCAGCCACTCCAGTTGCCCGCCACCTGCCTCGTTCAGGCGGGTCATCAAGCCTGACACCGCGTCTGCGGGCACCGTGAACGCCATGGTCACTCGCACGTTGTGCTGCACTGCGCCGAGCACCGCGCCTGCGGCCTCCAGCTCGCGGCGCACCCGCCCCTCCAGGGGGTAAGGCAAGGCACACAGCAGGGCGTGTTGTTTCACGATCGGCACTTTGTCAGCTTTGAGCAGCGCTTGCGCTACCGCATCGGTATAGGCGCGCACCAACCCACCCGCCCCGAGATTCACACCGCCGTAAAACCGCACCACAGTGGCCAGCACCCCCTCCAGGTCATGGTGGCGCAGCACATCGAGCATGGGCCGACCGGCGGTGCCGCTGGGCTCGCCGTCATCCACCGCCGCCGAGTGGCCACCGGCCATCAGCGCCCAACACACATGGGTGGCCGTAGGGTGTTCGGCCCACAAGCCGGCCACCACCTTTTGCGCAGTCGCGCGGTCAGCCACGGGTTGCACACAACCGATGAAACGGCTCTTTTTGATCGAGAGTTCGCTGTGTGCCGCTGCGGCTAGTGTGTGTGGCATATGAATGGAATCAGGCCCTAGCCCACATATCGATTGCGCGAGCAGCTATCAAATCAGTAGCAATCAGACAACCGGCAAAGTCTTCAAGCCGGCCAGGTAGGCGTCCAGCGTAGCCAAGCCCACGGCTTCGAGGTCAAAGGCCTCCGGGTCCAACAGCCAGTTGTATTTGATCCCACCCACCAGCGCAAACAAGCCGATGGTAGTGTTGCGCAGATGGGCATCGGCTTTGATGTGGCCCAGCTGTTGGGCGATCTGGAGCAGGTGCTGCATGTCATCCATGCATTCGTTGCGGCCGCTGATTTTGCGCTGCTGCATCTCCTGCATTTCATCGACATACTCCACCTTCTGCATCGCGATTTCGAACACGCGGCGCACCTGCGGGTTATGGGCAATCTCCCGCAGAGCGGCGGCCGTATTGCGCCGAATTTTGTCGAGCGGGCGGGCTTCGTCCTCCGGGGTGATCTCGGTCATGCGCGCCATCATGGGCAGGGTCACGCGCTCCATCATGGCGTGAAAGAGCTCGCCTTTGTTTTCAAAGTGCCAGTAAATCGCGCCCCGGGTCAGACCGGCCTCTTTGGCGATTTCCTGCAGGGACGTGCGCGACACCCCGCGCTGGTGAAACACACGTTCAGCAGCGTCAAGTATCAATTCGCGGGTAACTAAAGCTTCTTCTTTGGTGCGGCGGGCCATGGATTGACCTCATAGAAATCTGCGGGTATTGTAGTTTTTTAGAAACATACATTCGTGCATGTATGTATACTAACCTTCATTGCTGCGGTCTGCTAGGCTATTCCTTGAGGGTTTGCCCTAGATCAAACTACCGGCAAGCCACTCCCCCGATTACCGCCCCAACTACTTCTGTCACAAGGGAAATCTGTATGTCGCTGTTCCGTCAGACCCTGGGTCATGCACCCTCATCATCCACCGGTCGCCTCGCTTTGATGGCCATTCCCTTTGCAGTGGCCTTGGCCGCCTGCGGCGCCAAGGACAGCGCCCAGGGCGGTGGTGCCCCCGGTGGCGGCATGCCGCCAGCGCAAGTGGGGGTGGTCACTGTTGCACCCCAATCGGTTGCACTGCAATCGGAATTGCCCGGCCGCGTGAGCGCATTGCGCGTAGCCCAAGTGCGCGCCCGTGTGAGCGGCGTGGTGCTGCAACGTATGTTCCGCGAAGGCAGCGAGGTCAAAGCCGGCCAGGTGCTGTACCAGCTGGACTCCGGCCCCTACCGCGCCGCCTTTGAAAGCGCCCAAGCCACTGTGGTGAAAGCACAGGCCACTTTGGCCCAAGCCACTGCGCAAGTGGAGCGCAACAAGGCCTTGGTAGAAGCCAACGCCATCAGCAAACAAGAATTCACGACCCTGCAAACCACCCAGCGCCAGGCCGAAGCCGACCTGGGCGTAGCCAAGGCCGCTGCAGAGACCGCACGTATCAACCTGGCCTACGCTACCATCACTGCACCGATTTCCGGCCGTATCGGCCAGTCCTCGGTGACCGAAGGTGCCTTGGTGGGTGCTGCTGACGCCACTGCGCTGGCCACCATCCAGCAAACCGGCTCGGTGTATGTGAACTTCACCCAGTCCAGCACCGATGTGCTGCGCCTGCGTAAAGCGATTGCCTCCAAGCAGTTGCGCGCCTCGGGCGATGGCTCGGTGCCGGTGCGCATCGTGCTGGAAGACGGCAGCGAGCTGCCCAAAGCCGGCAAGCTGCTGTTCAGCGACTTGACGGTAGACGCGACCAGCGGCCAGATCACCCTGCGCGCCGAAGTGCCCAATGGCGATGGCCTGCTCTTGCCCGGCCAGTATGTGCGTGTGCGCCTGTCGCAAGCTGAGCTGCCCTCCGGCATCTTGCTGCCGCAGCAAGCAGTGACCCGCACCAACCAAGGGGACACCGTGCTGGTGGTGGGCGAAGACGGCAAACCCGGCCCCCGCCCGGTCAAGGTGGGCAATGCCCAAAACAGCCAATGGGTGATTCTGGATGGTCTGAAAGAAGGCGACCAGGTCATCGTCGATGGCTTCCAGAAAATGATGGTGCCCGGTGCCCCCGTGAAGGCGGTGCCATGGACCGGCTCTGCCCCGGCTGCTGCCGGTGCGCCTGCAGCCGCTGCATCCGCCCCTGCCGCTGCCGCATCGGCCGCAGGCAAATAAGTACACACGAGGCACTTTCCCATGGCCCAGTTTTTTATCAACCGCCCCATCTTTGCATGGGTGCTATCGCTGTTCATCATGGTGATGGGCGGCGTTGCCATTACCCAGCTGCCGATTTCGCAGTACCCGCCCGTGGCGCCTCCGGCCATCGTGGTCAATGTGGCCTACCCCGGCGCCTCTGCCCAGACGCTGGAAGACAGTGTGCTGAGCGTCATCGAGCGCGAAATGAACGGCGCCTCCGGCCTGATCTACATGGAATCGGTGTCGCAAGCCAATGGCTCCGGCACCCTGACCCTGACGTTTGAGACCGGCACCGACGCCGACATGGCCCAAGTCGATGTGCAAAACCGCCTTGCGCGGGCCACACCGCGCCTGCCTGCCTCGGTAACGCAGCAAGGCGTACGGGTGGACAAGTCGCGCTCGAACTTCCTGCTGTTCACCATGCTGGCCACCGACAACCCGGACACCAGCACCATCGAGCTGGGTGACTACGCCTCGCGCAACATCGTGCCCGAACTGCAGCGTCTGCCCGGCATCGGCCAGGCCCAGCTGTTCGGTACCGAGCGCGCCATGCGCATCTGGCTGGATCCGGCCAAGCTGGCCTCGTTCAACCTGTCCACCTCTGAGGTGAATGCCGCCATCAGCGCGCAAAACGCGCAGGTGTCTGCCGGCGCTATCGGGGACTTGCCCAACATCACCGGCCAGGGCATTGCTGCCACGGTGGTGGTCAGCGGCCAGTTGGGCAGCGTGGCGCAATTCGGCAACATCACCCTGCGCTCCAACGCAGACGGCTCTGCCGTTCGCCTCAAGGACGTGGCCCGCATTGAGCTGGGTGCACAGGCCTACAGCACCTCCGCCCGCCTGAACGGCAAGCCCGCCATAGGTATCGGCGTGCAGCTGTCACCCAGTGGCAACGCCATGGCAGCGGCCAAGGCGGTGCGCGCTCGCATGACCGAGCTGGAAACCTATTTCCCGCAAGGCATGAAGTGGAGCATTCCTTACGACAGCTCGCGCTTCGTCAATATCTCCATCAAGCAAGTGGCCCAGACCCTGGTCGAAGCCGTGGTGCTGGTGTTCCTGGTGATGTTCTTGTTCCTGCAGAACTGGCGCTACACCGTGATCCCGACCATCGTGGTGCCAATCGCCCTGTTGGGTACCTTTGCCACGCTGCTGGCGCTAGGCATGTCGATCAACGTGCTGACCATGTTCGGCATGGTGCTGGTAATCGGTATCGTGGTGGACGACGCCATCGTGGTGGTGGAAAACGTCGAGCGCATCATGAGCGAAGAAGGCCTGCCGCCGCTGCAAGCCACCCAAAAGGCCATGGGCCAGATCTCGGGCGCCATCATCGGCGTGACCGTGGTGCTGATTGCCGTGTTTGTGCCTTTGGCGTTTTTCTCGGGCTCGGTGGGCAATATCTATCGCCAGTTCTCGACGGTGATGGTGGCATCCATTGCGTTCTCGGCCTTCCTGGCTTTGTCGCTCACACCCGCACTCTGCGCCACCCTGCTTAAGCCCGTGGTGGCCGGCCATGCACACGCCAGCACCGGCTTCTTCGGTTGGTTCAACCGCCGCTTCACCAGCACCGCCAAAGGCTACGAGAGCGTGGTGCAGCGTCTGCTGAAAAAGGCCGGTCGCTACCTGGTGATTTATGTTGCCATCATCGGCGCCGTGGCAGTGGTTTATATGCGCTTGCCCACCTCGTTTTTGCCGGCTGAAGACCAGGGCAACATCATCGTGAACGTGCAATTGCCGCCGGGTGCTACCCAGCAGCGCACCACCAGCGTGATGGAGCAGGTCGAAGGCTTCATGCTCAAGCAACCCGAGGTGGAGAGCATGGTGGGTGTGATCGGCTTCAGCTTCTCCGGCCAAGGCCAGAACGCTGCGCTGGGCTTTGTGACCCTGAAAGACTGGTCCGAGCGCCAAGGCCCCGGCCAATCGGCTCAGGCATTGGCCGGCCGTTCGTTCGGCGCGCTGATGGGCATTCGCGACGCGTTTATCTTCCCCTTGAGCCCGCCCCCCATTCCTGAATTGGGCAATGCATCGGGCTTTACTTTCCGTCTGCAAGACCGCGCAGGCAAGGGCCGCGAAGCCTTGATCGCTGCACGTAACCAGTTGCTGGGCATGGCCTCCAAGAGCAAGGTGATCACTCAGGTCCGCCCCGACGGCTTGGAAGACGCGCCCCAACTGCAGATCGATATTGACCGTGACAAAGCCAGCGCCCTGGGCGTGAGCTTCAGCGCCATCAACAGCACGATCTCTACGGCCTTGGGCTCTAGCTATGTGAATGACTTCCCGAACGCAGGCCGCCTGCAGCGGGTCGTGGTGCAAGCCGATGCCACCGCACGTATGCAGCCGGACGACCTGTTGAAGTTCAACGTCATCAACAGCAGCGGCAAGGCCGTGCCTTTGTCGGCATTTGCCACTACCCGCTGGGTGAACGGCGCCATGCAAACCGTGCGCTACAACGGCTACTCCGCCATCCGCATCGGCGGCAGTGCAGCACCTGGCTACAGCACCGGCGAAGCGATGGCCGAAATGGAAAAACTGGCCAGCCAGTTGCCCGCCGGCTTTGGCTTTGAGTGGACCGGCCAGTCCCGCGAAGAAAAGCTGGCCGGCTCGCAAGCCACCATCCTGTATGCGTTTGCGATCCTGGCCGTGTTCTTGTGCCTGGCTGCGCTGTATGAGAGCTGGTCGATCCCGCTGTCGGTGATTCTGGTGGTGCCTTTGGGCGTGCTGGGTGTGGTGTTGGCCACGCTGTTCCGGGGGTATGCGAATGACGTGTACTTCCAGGTGGGCCTGATCACCATCATCGGCTTGTCGGCCAAGAACGCGATTTTGATTATCGAGTTCGCCAAAGACCTGCAAGCCCAGGGCAAGACCGCCATCCAGGCCGCTTTGATGGCCGCGCACCTGCGCTTCCGCCCCATTGTCATGACCTCACTGGCCTTCATTCTGGGCGTGGTGCCTTTGGCCATTTCCAGCGGCGCGGGTTCAGCCAGCCAACGTGCCATCGGCACCGGCGTGATCGGCGGCATGGTGGCGGGCACCATCCTGGCGGTGTTCTTTGTACCTATCTTCTTTGTGGTGGTACGCAGCATCTTCAAGGGCAGCGAACGCCAGCGCCAATTCGACGCACAACACGGACACCAGATCGGAGCTGAATCCCATGAGTAAGCACACTTTTGCGCGCCCTGCCCTGCGCTTGGCCACCCTGTCGGCAGCCCTGTGGCTGGCTGGCTGCAGCTTTATCCCCACCTTCAGCCGCCCGGCGGCGCCGGTGGCGCCCGCCTTCCCGCAAGTGGCCGCAACCAGCACACCCGCTGCTGGCGCCAAGGCCGCGGCGGACATTGAGTGGCAAAGCTTTTTCAAAGACGCGCGCCTCAAGCGCCTGATCGAGCTGTCTTTGGAGAACAACCGCGACCTGCGCGTAGCGGCCCTCAATATCGACGCCACCCGCGCCAAGCTGCAAGTGGCGCGCGCCGACCAGCTGCCCACGGTAAATGCCGGCATCAACGGCAGCCGCGGCCCTGTTGCCAGCGGCGCCATCAGCAGCAGCTACACCGCGGGCCTGAGCGTGACTGCCTATGAGCTGGACTTTTTCGGCCGTGTGCGCGCACTGAGCCAAGCGGCCCAGTCGCAACTGCTGGCCACCGAAGAAGCCCGCAAGACGGTGCAGATCAGCCTGATTGCGTCGGTGGCGAACACCTACCTCACGCTCTTGGCCGACGACGAGCTGCTGCGCGTGACCCGCGAAACACTCAAGACACGGCAAGAGAGCCTGCGCCTGATGCAGCTCAAATACGACAACGAAGCCGCCTCCAAGCTGGACCTGAGCACCGCGCAGAGCCTGCTGGAAGCTGCCAAGGTGTCGCTGGCCCAGCAAACCCGCCAACGCGCCACCGACGAAAGCGCCTTGGTGCTGCTGGTGGGCCAACCCTTGCCGGCCGACCTGCCTGCAGGCTTAGGGCTAGCCGAGCAAGGCTTCTTGAGCGACCTGCCGGCCGGTGTGCCGTCGGAGTTGCTGGTGCGCCGCCCTGATGTGCGCCAGGCCGAGCAGAACCTGCTCGCGCTGAACGCCAACATTGGTGCCGCCCGCGCAGCGTTCTTCCCGCGCATCACGCTCACTGCCAGCGCCGGCGTAGCCAGCAGCGACCTGGACACCTTGTTCAGCAACGGCACCAGCGCCTGGACTTTTGTGCCCCAGCTGCTGATGCCCATCTTTGATGCGGGCCGCAACCGGGCCAACCTCGAGACCGCCAAGGTGAACAAGGACATCGCCATCGCCCAGTACGAAAAAGCCATTCAGACCGGCTTCAAGGAAGTGGCTGATGCATTGGCCGGCCGTGCCACCCTGGGCGAGCAACTGCAAGCCCAGACCGCGCAGCTCAACGCCACCCAGACCACCATGCAACTGACTGACCTGCGCTTCAAAGCCGGTGCGGCCAGCTCGTTTGAGGTGCTGGAAGCGCAGCGCTCGCTATTCGCAGCCCAACAGGCGCAAGTGCAGGTGCAAACCCAGCAACTGCAGAACCTGGTGACCTTGTACAAGGTGCTGGGCGGCGGATGGACCGACGCTGCCGACCAGCAGAAATCAGCCCAGCCTTAAAGCAAAAACGGGTGCTAGCGCCCGTGGAATATGCGCGAGTTGCTCCTGAATCAGGAGCAAATTCACTGGTACGAGCGATCTCCATGGGTGAGTAAGAAGCCGAATCCGCGGTCATGCGCTGTCGGTCCCTTCTTACTCGTCCGTCAGGCTACTTGAGTTTGAGTTTGCCCGCCAATTGGTCTGCCAACTCCTTGGCCTTTTGTTCCGATGCCGCTGCAATAGCGCGCTTCTCTTCATCGGTTTGTGCGTTAACGATGCAAGCTTCGCGATAGTTGGCCAGTGTCAGTGCACAGGTGTTTGCCATCGCTCGCGCTTCGTTCAAGTAGCCACTGCGGCGGTAGAGCCCGATCACCTCAGGCCATAAGGCGGGGGCCTTTTGAAAATAATTGAATTGCTGCTCCCACAAAACGCGCGCACTCTCGCGGTTCGACTGAGCCGTTTCTTTGATAGCGATGGAGGCATATTGCCAAGACCGCTCTGCCGCCGAGAACTGGCGTTTGTCCAGCGCGGCCACGGAGGTGCCTGGCTTGGCAAGTAGGGTTGCAGTGCGCAAAAGAGAGAGCGGCCATGCATCATTGGCAGTGCGTCCCGAGGCCGCAACTGTGGCTGTCTTCAGCGCCTCTGCATATGCATTGCGCGACAACGCTTCTTCCACCTTTGGTAACAAGGCGTAGTGCGCCATGATTTCGGCGGTGCCGGCTTCGTTCTTGATGGCCTCCCAAGGTGCAGTGCGGGTGGCCGGTCGAGGACGACCTGCCAACGCTGGCACGACCGCTTTGGTCAATTGTTCTTCACGGGTATCGGCATCATCATGCGTCTCTTGGGCACGGGCAGCGGCCGAAGCGAGGGCTCGTTTTATGGCTGCACCGGCGTCGAACATCGCAGCGTTGAGCTTGACCTCCAGGTTCGATACCCCCGCCTGCAGGCCAGTGACATCTTGGGTGTTGCCTTGCGACAGCCTCGCACGCTCTGCAACTGCACTCAAGCTGGCCTCTCGCTGGAGACGCTCCGCTGCGGTGCTCGCCCGGTTGGCCTGCTCGCGTTGAATGGCGTCGTAGCTGGAAATGCGCTCCAACACGGTCTTGAACCCACTCGGATAGTTGTAATTGGCGCGCAGGCTGAGGGTGGCACCAAAACGGTCTGCCTCCTCCTCGATTGAGCGCTTCCACGCTGGAACCAGGGTGCTGCCTGCCACTGAGCGCAACGCGGCGATGGCGTACACCCCGTTTAACCCAGCAGCATTGGAGGTCTTGTCGGCCAAAGCAATACCCAGCGCCGCCAAGCGGCTGGCGGCGTCCCCGGCGTTGGACACGTCATACACAATGTGATGACCTAGATAGATGTGCCCAAACTCGTGGGCGAGCAAGGCAAATATCTCGTCCTCCGACTCGATGGACTGCAACCAACCCAGCGACAGGTAAATGTTGCCGGCAGGAGTCGCGTTGGACTTGAGAGAAGTGTCTGCGAGCACGTAAACCTCGCCAGGCCATTCTGGATGCCCGCCTTGGCTCTTCAGCTGGCGATACAGGCCGTTCAAATACGCTTGCATGGCCGGCATGGCGACGAGCCCCCAGCCACCGATTCTGTAATCGTTGACATCTTGAGCCGCATCTGCCCAAGTTCGGCTAGGGGCAGGCGCCAAAGGCCCCTCCAAGGCAAGGCCTTGCGTTGCCTTTTGCAGCGGCTGCGTTTCGCAGGCACTGAGAAGGCAGGCAGCCAGGCCGACGCACACCACAGCGATAAGAGAGCGCTTGAGAATTGCAGCCATAGCGCTTAGCGGCAACGTTCTGACGACGCACCCAGCTCGGCCGCTACCTGCGCACCCTGGATGGCGGCACAACGGGCGGAAACCTTCTGACTGGCGCGCACCATCAACGCATCCACCCACACGTCACGCCCCCCCACATTCACTTTAAAAAAATCAGCCCGCGACTCTTTGATGACCCACGGCAAACCGGTGGCCGGAACCGAGCCGGTCGGATTGGCATCGCCCGGGCTGGCGAACACAGGCAAAGGATCCACCTTGGCAGACAACACACTCATGGTGGTAACGGGTTCTGCTGCATAGGCCATAGACGCGAGGCCTAGTACGCTGACCCAAACGCCTCGCTTCAAAACGTGTTGAATTGACTTCATAGTTCATCTCCCCTGGTTGATGTTTTAAGTGTTGCCTGTGTGTGTGTCGTGCGCGCCTTCGGCGCTCGGGCTTTTCAGCCAATCCCAGAGTCCCTCGTTCCATTCCAACCATTCGGCAGCGAAAGAGAACAGGGCCACATGAATAACGGTCAGAAAGCCCAGGCCAAACAGCCATCGGCCTGCTACCAACATCGCAATAATGAAACACGAATAAATGACGGTCTTGCCCAGCAACCGTTTCGCCCATGTCGAAAATTGGCTCCATCTACTCATGCCACTAGATGTCTTTTTTTTCGAATAGGGCTCAAGAAGAAGTCTGCCAAAAACGACCAACAACAAACCGGCCACAAGAAGGCCCAGCACCCTCATGCCGTCGGAGGTCGCACCCAAGTGGGCAGCGCGGTGGTATCTGTCGCCATAGGTCAATAAATTGTCCAGCGCCATGGCGTGCATGTAGACGCCGGGGATCCGGCCATGCAGTGGTGACAAGACTCGGTCGTTGGACCCTTGCAGCGCGGTACCCAGCATCACAACTCGCCCGCTCAAATGCTCGGCGAGCCGCTTTTCTTCCTCGTCCGAGGTTGTTTGCAGGTCAGATGGGTACAGCGTGTTGTGGAAGACGCATATCGGTTTGGTTGCAGCGGCATCCACCTGGCGTCTCACGAAGGCGGGTAGTGCCTCAAACAAAGGGTTTCCCGCAGCACGGCAGTACGATGCGGCTTTGGCATCGTGCGGTGTGTGCGCTTCCTCGCCATGCGCACCGCCGTGGGCTGGCGCAGGCTGCAATTGCAGCCAGTCAATACCACGCTCCGCCGGCTGCAAACCCCAGTTCACCGCCAGTTCAGCATGCTGGTGTTTTGGCATCACGCCACCCGTGTCGCGGTAAATGCTGCCTGCCGCGCTTCGAATGGCACCATCGGGAGCATCAGAGTCGGCGGCGACAGGATAGGTCCAGGCAGTTTGATCAACAGCGTCAGGATCGTATTCCACTGCGACCTTTTGCAGGCAAGCAGGTGCCAAGGCTTCCAAGTCGGGACGCAGCAAGAAATGCCCCGCGGGATCGCGCCGAGCCGCAAAGTAGAGCTTGACCCCGGCCGCATGGGCGCGACAGGCAGCGGCGAGCAGCCGTTCAATAGAGGGGTCCTTGCGTTCCGCTGCAAACACGACATCAATGAACACCGCACGTGGCTTATAGAGCGTTAACGCATTCAACAAGCGAGCGTAATACCCGTAATCCGCGGGCCAAGATTGACCTGCACTTTGCAGAGAGGTGTCATCCACCAGCATGACCGACACTTCGTCGCGTTGCTCGTTGCCGTGCCAAGCGCCCGCCAAAGGGGCGTAAACACGGGCGACTTGACGCACCAAAAACTCTTCCCCCATGACGAGCGGTATGACATAGGAAGCGATCACCCCAATCACGATGGCGATGGCGCCTTTGGATACCTCTGCACGCCAGTGCGCAGCGCTCCATTTACTCCGCCACTTGGATAAATTCAAAGAGAGGTTCATTCAGCGATCCATTTATAAGAAGCCCAAGCCAAGGCCATACCGATGACGAGTCCTACCAATGATTGACCACTGACGACACTCGCCAGCACGACCGCCCAAAACAGCACCCCCGCCAAGAAAGGCTGAAGGGGTGCCCGCGGGTGGTAGGCATCGCGCCACACCGTTTGGGTCGCCTCACCAATCATCTGCACACCGACCAGCGTCAACGCCACTGCCACCGTCAGACTGGGTACCTGTGCCACCCAACGGCCCGCCAGCATCGCAATGGCAGCAACAGTCAGGCCATGCGCCAGTGAGGCCATTGGGTGCGTTGCGCCCAGATTGCGCAGAACCACGGTGCGCGCACTCGAGTAGGAGGAGCAACAGCCCCCCACGCAAGCTGCCACTACATTGCTAGTCGTTGAAACCTCCAAGAGGCGTGTGCGCTTTTGGTGGGTGAGCGAGTCTCCATCGGGCGCAAAAGCGGTCAAGCTTTCTATCAAGAGCACGACACCGAGAGCCACGCCAGCCGCCAGTGCCGACACCATCATCAGGGGTGACATGGCACCCGCAAAGGCACCTACCACCTGGTGTGCGCGCTGGGCCAAAAGCGACCAATCCAGCGAGGTATCGCCTAGACGTTTGCACTTGTCTGCGTGAGGCAAGGCCAGCACTGTTGCCTCGTACGCACACCAAGAAACTCCTGCCGCGATCGGCAGGCCCATGGGCTGCACGAGCTTTAACAGCTGCTGCGAACGGCGCATGGGCCCCGCCGCTAGCGCGGAGAGGGCGGGCTTCCACAGAACGCCCCCAATCACAGTGGGTAGGAAAATGGCCCAACTGGTCAACTCGCTCACCTGCAAGCAACCATAGAGTTGCTTAAAGACGGCTTCGCAAACAATGAGGGTTGCTGTCGCGTACATGAACCCCTGCACCACGCCCAACGGGGCTTTCTCCAGCGCACCTTGGACTTTGGGGTGCCGGGCTGCGAGCAAGGTCAGCGCAGCCCCAACTAACAGCATGCCCACCAAACCCACTTGTTGCGATGGGCTTGTGCCTAGATTCTGACCCAGCCAGGCTGACAAACCTCCCAAAATAGCCACCGATGCGCCGCGCGGACCGGCCAGAAAAACCGCACGACCGGGCCATGCCAGCAATGCCGCAACAACGACCGCCAGCAGCACCAAGAGCGCCCCTAGTGAAGACGCAGTCGGTGTTTCCCCAAAAAATTTACTGCCAAGTGTCGCCCCCAGGCCGAGGTATTCAGCATAGAAAACAAGGGCACTGACAGCCCCAGCCCACAGGTTTTTCAAGGGGTCTAGCGACACTGCAGGCCGGTCGGAGGGTAGGCTGCTCATGGACAGGCTGTGTGGTTTTGCACCATCTCGATAGCGGGCGCCGTGCGAAGCCGGGCAGGCCCATCCGCGCGTGCGCGCTCAGAAAAACGGAGTTGAAATGCACCAAACTCATCAGGCCCGTAAACGATATAAGCATCTTCGGCGCGGAGCAGGCGCTTGATGGCCTCGCTCGTGGCTTCGGGCACAAAATCCACCGAGGCATGACTACAGGCCGCCACTGCAGCGACGCCCCGCCCACCCTCTTTTGTATGGACATGGCTCGGCATGCCTTTCCAAAGACCGGCAGCGATACCCAAAAAAAGCAGCAAGGTCACCAACGTAAAAGCCGCTTGGCGGGAGAGCCACAACCCACAACGCTCGAGAAACTGACGCACTATTTGGACCTTTATAAAAACGTATCGGGATTAACGGCTGGGAAGGGACAGGCTCTTTTGCAAGCGCTTTATGTCCTCCGGGAAGTGAGCGCCTTGTGCATTGAGCATTTGCTGCTGAAAAACCGCTTTGAATTGATCCATCGCGCCCGGAATGTCTCGCTGCGCACCGCGGCCCTCCAACTTGAGCTGCCCCAAGTCCAGCTGCGCTCGCGCGACACCCCGGTCTGCAGCCAGCGTCAACCACTTGTACGCATCAGCCCAGTTTCCTCGGGCGTATTGCAGCTCACCCAATAAGGTTTGGGCAGGCGCATGGCCACGCTCTGCGGCACTGCGGTACAGCTTGGCGGCCATTGGCAGGTTGCGCTCGACCTGAGAACCGGATTCTGCGAGCATCCCCGCCAACACGGTGTCGTAGAGCGATGCATGGGCAGCCTGGCCTCGGTCCAGCGCTCTGCGCGCCTCACGCTGGTCCATGCGCGCGACAGCGCGCTGCAGCGCCATATCCTCGGCATTCCAATCTGTGGTTTCGCGGCCTTCGGGGGGCAGTGCTTGGCGTGGCAAATCCGGCCTGTAACCCACTTCGCGAGTAGCTGCTTGGGTGGACGCGCCACCTGCTGCCATGCGGGTCGAGGGCGTGCTGCGCAATTCGATTCCCGTTGCGCCAAACCACCAACCGGCACGCATGGAGGATCGGTACTCGGGCACTTGCTGAGCGCCTGTTTGGCGGTACACGGTGTCAGCCGTTTCACTGAACACCTCCTCCAGCGAGCGAGGGCGTTTTCCCAGCGCGGCAACCAAAGCACGCGCATAAGGACTACCCGCAGCATCCGAGCCGTCCAGTGCTTTGGTGTAGGGCGCAGTAGAAAACCCTACAAACAAGCCCGCTGAGTCAACCTTTGCCAAACCAGTGGGTTGGATGCCACGCGTTGCCGGGGGCCTGAATGGATTGTTTCGGCAAGCATCTACCGTGACTACGGCTGCCCGCGGATTCACTTGGGCGATACGGCGCAGCAGCTCATCCAGGTCATAACCGCTGATTCGCACCTCGGCCTCGGACTCGAAGCGGCTATCCACACCCAATAAGTAGTTACGACCATCCACCTGCACCGCATGGCCGCTGTAGGACATCCAGACCGCGGTTCGTTGCGCCTCCATCGATTTCAAAAACCGATGGATTGTTGCAGCCAGCTGTTCGCGGCCCAAGTCGAGCGCAACCTGAGTGGTCACCCCCAATGATCTTAGTGCGGGCGCCAATAGCGCCATATCCGTTGCGGGATTGCTCAGCACCGCATTGCTTTGGTAGCGGCTGTTACCAATCAACAAAGCGGTGCAGGGCACGGCCTCTGGACTGCTGCCATAGGTCGCAGACCCTGCCGCCGCCACTCCAGCCATGAGCAGAGTGCGCCGACGCAATGAGTAAATAGGTGATGCTGTGAATCGAATCAAAGTCTACAACCGTTCTGCATCGGCACAGGGAAGGCTAGCAACTTTGTTTTTATAGCCTGCCCGTGAAGGTATGTCGCCCATCCCACACCTCCCGCGTGAAAGAGCAAATGCAGTGTACTGCGCCAAATAAGCAACTCTGCAGACGGATGCAAGTTTGTGGCAAAGAAGCGACTCAGTAGGCCAGTGGGCACCCGCCGTATGACGCGGTCAAAGCACAAGTCCAGCTTGAAAGCAAAAACGAAGGCTAGCGCCCGTGAACTATGCGCGAGTAGCTCCTGAATCAGGAGCGCTTGTGAGTAAGCGTAAATCACCCGTTTGGGGGATAGGCACCCAAGCCCCCGGTCCATAGACTGCGGGCTTTCTTTTTGCGACAGGCCTGACCGTGAGCATGGGCAAGATCAGCGGCACCATCATGATGCCCCCGCCGCCGGCGGCCAGGCAGTTCCCGTCAAGCCATACGGCAAATGGACGGGACGGATGGTGGGGGTTTGTTCTTAATGAAATGGGGCTCTAGCCCTCGTGGACCATGCGGGAACAGCTATCAATTTTGAAGCTACGCTCCGCGCACTTTCAACCGCCAAAAAAAATGGGGGCCTAGGCCCCCATTTTTCAAATACGGTGAGTACTTAGGCTTTGATGGCCTTGCGGCGCTTCAATACGCCACCAATCAAACCCATGCCCGCCAGCAGCAGGGCGTAAGTCTCTGGCTCTGGAACCGCGGTAACGGCTACGTTATCCAGAAAAACTGCAGAGTCGTAAGCGGAACCACTTACGCCTTTGAAGGTCAGGGTGTGGGTGCTACCGGTCAGTCCGCTCACATTGAAGGAGTAGCGCGTGTAACTGTCGGTGGTACTTGTGGAAATGTTATTGGCAAAAGTCACACCATTGAGCGACACATTGATCGTCTCTGTTCCGTAACCGGGGCGTCCGGCCAGATCAAAAGAGACATTGAATGCAGAGCTGGTCGAGGCAAATGTCTGAGAAATCGTCGAAAAGTTGTCTCGAAAGCCGCCGTAGTACTGGATGAAACCAGCTGTTTGCGTTGCTGCAAAAGAGCTCCAGGCAGGGCTTTGATTTTCAATACCAGTGACGCCTACAAAATCCCACGATGCAGCAGACACAGGAGCGTGGAAGCCGTTGGCATAACCATAGTTACCGACGGGCACAGAATTCTGTGAAAAATCCCCGTTCGAGATCAAATTCGTTGCGGCGAATGTAGAACCGGCTGAGAGCAAGGCAGTTGCCAAGATGACGCTTTTGAACACTTGTGGACCCCTAATTGTGGATAAATATGCAGTGCACAAAGGTACCAGCACACGAGCACTTCCCACAATAGGGCATACGGACTAATGCCAGCGTGTTGTCCGTCGTCGAGGGAACGTGTTTCAAGGTTAGCCGCTCCACAACGACGACAGGAAACTCACTCCACCCTTGTTATCCGGTTCGGCTTAAAGCCCAAGTCCGCCGCTTTGCCCTTGCGGCCACGCGCAGCACGGGCGTTGTTGAGGCTGCGGATTTCCAGGGTTTCGTCGCGCTCTTTGCCGCCGCGGCCAATGCCGTCGATGCGGATGCTGCGGGTGTAGGCGGCAGCGCCGGCCAGGGTGTCTTTGTCTTCCAGATCAATCAGCATCAAACCGCGGCCACCGTTGGTCATGGTTTTGAGTTCGGTGATCTCAAAGGTCAGAATACGCCCGCCGGCGGACGCACAGGCCACATGGGTCGCAGGTGCCACCACCGTCGCAGGGGTGCCAGCAACCGTGACCTTGCCTTGTGCGCCCGACACCACAGACGGCGCGCACAGGGTTTCGCCCTCGCCCACGCCCACAAAGGCCTTGCCGGCCTTTTGGCGGGAGGTCATGTTCTCGACGCTGGCAATAAAGCCGTAGCCACCGCTGCCAGACAGCAGCAACTGCGCGCTAGCCGGGCCGGCGAAGTAATACAAAATTTGTGTGCCACTTTCCAGCTCCAGCAGCGTGGTGACCGGCTGGCCATCGCCCCGCCCGCCGGGCAGCGCTGACACCGGCACGGTGTAGATGCGCCCGTTGGAGCCGAACACGAGCAGCGTATCCACCGTGCGGCACTCAAAAGTGCCGTACAGGCCGTCACCCGCCTTGAAGGCGAAGGTAGAGGCCTCGTGCCCATGGCCGGTGCGGGCGCGCACCCAGCCTTTCTCAGACACCACCACGGTGACCGGCTCGTCCACCACCTTCACCTCAGCCACAGCCTTTTTCTCAGCCTGGATGAGGGTGCGGCGCGCGTCGGCAAACACTTTGGCGTCCGCCTCAATCTCTTTGATCATCAGGCGTCGCAACGCAGCGGGGCTGCCCAGAATTTCTTCCAGCTTGCCTTGCTCAGTGCGCAGCTCAGACAGCTCTTGCTCGATCTTGATGGCTTCCAGCCGGGCCAATTGGCGCAGGCGGATTTCCAAGATGTCTTCAGCCTGGCGGTCGCTCAAGTTGAAGCGGGCAATCAGCGCGGCCTTGGGCTCGTCGCTGTTGCGGATGATGGCAATCACCTCGTCGATGTTGAGCAACACCGTCTGGCGGCCCTCCAGGATGTGGATGCGGTCCAGCACCTTGCCCAAACGGTGGCGGCTGCGCTTTTCAATCGTGGTCTGGCGGAAGCTGATCCACTCGTTGAGCATTTGGCGCAGTGACTTTTGCACCGGCTTGCCATCCAGCCCCACCATCGTGAGGTTGATCGGCGACGAGGTTTCCAGGCTGGTGTGGGCCAGCAGTGCGGTGATCAGCTCCTGCTGCTCTACCGTGCGGCTCTTGGGCTCAAACACCAAGCGCACCATGGCGTCTTTGTTGGATTCATCACGCACCACATCCAACACGCTCAAGATGCTGGCCTTGAGCTGGGTTTGGTCTTGGCTCAGGGCTTTTTTGCCGGCCTTGACCTTGGGGTTGGTGAGTTCTTCAATCTCTTCCAGCACGCGCTGGCTGCTCACACCGGGTGGCAGCTCGGTGACCACTAGCTGCCATTGGCCGCGGGCCAGGTCTTCAATCTTCCAACGTGCGCGCACCTTGAGGCTGCCGCGGCCGCTGCGGTAGGCATCGGCAATGTCAGTGGCGCTGCTGATGATCTGGCCGCCACCGGGGAAGTCCGGGCCGGGGATCAGGGTGAACAGCTCGTCGTCGGAGAGCTTGTCGTTCTTGATCAGCGCCACACAGGCGTCGGCCACTTCGCGCAGGTTGTGGCTGGGGATCTCGGTGGCCAAGCCCACGGCAATGCCGCTAGCGCCATTGAGCAAGCTGAACGGCAGGCGGGCGGGCAGCTGGCGGGGCTCTTCGGTGGAGCCATCGTAGTTGGGCTGAAAGTCCACGGTGCCCTGGTCGATTTCGTCCAGCAGCAGCGTGGTGATTTTAGCCAAACGGGCTTCGGTGTAGCGCATGGCAGCGGCGCCATCGCCGTCTCGGGAGCCGAAGTTGCCTTGGCCGTCGACCAGCGGGTAGCGCTGCGAAAAGTCTTGCGCCATGCGCACCAGTGCGTCGTAGGCCGACTGATCGCCGTGCGGGTGAAAGCGACCCAGCACATCGCCCACCACCCGGGCGCTCTTGACCGGTTTGGCGCCGGCATTGCCGTTGGCACCGCCAAAGCCCAGGCCCATGCGGCCCATGCTGTACAAAATGCGGCGCTGTACCGGCTTGAGGCCATCGCACACGTCGGGCAGGGCACGGCCCTTGACGACGGAGAGCGCGTATTCCAGATAAGCGCGCTGGGCGTAGGTGGCGAGGTTGAGTTCGCCATCCTCTCCAGGCGGTACCGGGCCTGTCGGTTCAGCGGGTTCGGGGATCAAATCGAGCGTGGTTTGGTCAGTCATGTTTCTTCAGTTCAGTCCACTGCAATCCGGGATTCTTCAAGGGCCGCGGGCAAGGCCGGAGTCATCATGTTGCCGCGCCCGACGGCGCCACCGGGCATGGTGCCGGGCGCCAGCACATAGGCGGTGCGGGAGCCCGACAGCACATAGCCGTCCCCATAGGGGTTGAGCACCGGCTTACCGCCCGCCGCTTGCGGCGTGGGCGCTTTGGCGGGGGCCGGGGGCTTGAGCGCGGCGTAGAGCTCCGTCACGGTGGCGACGTAGTTCTGGGTTTCTTTGAAATTGGGCACTTTGTTGCCGGCACGCTGGACCGCGCCCTCCCCTGCGTTGTACGAGGCGAGGGCCAGATCGGTGCGACCGGGGAACATGTCGAGCAACAGGCGCAAATAACGCGCGCCAATGCCGACGTTGATTTTGGGATCGGCCAGCTTGGCTTCTACCGACATCCAGCGGTCGCTGTCCACCCCGAAGCGGCGCGCCGTATCCGGCATCACCTGCATGAGCCCGATAGCGCCTTTGGGTGACACGGCGGTGGGCTCAAAGCCGGATTCGGTGGTGACCAGCGCCTTGAGCAACTCATAGTCCAGCCGGTACTTGCGCGCGGCCTCTTGCAGCAAGGGCTGGGCTTTGCGGTAGCGCGGGGAGTTGTCAAAAAACGCCGCCAACTTGGGCGACAGCTCGGGCGATACCTCGGGTGCCTGAGGTACTGCCGCCTGCGGTGCGGTGGCGTCAGCCCCTGCCTTCAGGCCACGGATAGAGGCACGGAAAAACAGGGTGTACCGCTCGTCGGTTTGCTCGGCTGAAAAGTGCGACTGCCCCTGCGGGTCTACATAGACCCACACGTCGGCTTTGGCATCAAAAGCGGCTGTAGCGCACATAAATAATGCGCAAGCAGCTACATTTTTCATAGCAAAACGGGACACAGCGGCACGCAGGTGCATCAGACGTCGATCTCTACCGAGTCGCCATGCAGCTCCATCAGCTCGCGGCGGGAGGCCGCTTCGCCTTTGCCCATGAGCTTGGTGATCAGCGACTCGGTGTCACCGAAATTGACAGCGCCCAGCATCACCGGCAACAGGCGGCGGGTGTCGGGGTTGAGCGTGGTGTCCCACAACTGTTCAGCATTCATCTCGCCCAAGCCTTTGAAGCGGCTGATAGACCAGGCGCCTTCGCGCACGCCCTCTTTGCGCAGCTTGTCGAGGATGGCGGTGAGCTCGCCTTCGTCCAGCGCGTAGGCCTTGCTGGCGGGCTTTTTGCCACGCGCTGGCGCATCCACCCGGAACAGCGGGGGACGCGCCACATACACATGGCCGGTCTCGATCAGCTTGGGGAAATGACGGAAAAACAGCGTGAGCAGCAGCACCTGGATGTGGGAACCGTCCACGTCCGCATCGCTCAAGATGCAAACCTTGCCGTAGCGCAGGCCACTCAAATCGGGCGTGTCGTTGGGGCCGTGCGGGTCTACACCGATGGCGACCGAAATGTCGTGGATTTCGGTGTTGGCAAACAGGCGGTCGCGGTCCACCTCCCAGGTGTTGAGCACCTTGCCGCGCAGGGGGAGGATGGCCTGGTTTTCCTTGTCGCGGCCCATCTTGGCGCTGCCGCCGGCGGAGTCGCCCTCGACCAGAAACACTTCGTTATAGGCAATGTCGCGGCTTTCGCAGTCGGTGAGCTTGCCGGGCAGCACGGCCACGCCGCTGCTCTTGCGTTTTTCGACCTTCTGACCCGCTTTCTGGCGGGTTTGGGCGGCCTTGATAGCCAGCTCCGCCAGCTTCTTGCCGTAGTCCACATGCTGGTTGAGCCACAGCTCCAGCGCGGGGCGGACAAAGCTGCTGACCAGGCGCACCGCGTCGCGCGAGTTCAAGCGTTCTTTGATCTGGCCTTGGAACTGCGGGTCCAGCACCTTGGCGCTCAGCACATAGCTGGCGCGGGCGAACACGTCTTCGGGCATGAGCTTCACACCCTTGGGCAGCAGGCTGTGGAACTCGATAAAGCTTTTGACCGCCTGGAACAAGCCATCGCGCAAGCCACTCTCGTGGGTGCCGCCCGCGCTGGTAGGGATCAGGTTCACATAGCTTTCGCGCACCGGCGCGCCGTCTTCGGTGAAGGCCACGCACCAGGTGGCGCCCTCGCCTTCGGCAAAGGTGTCGTTGTTGCCATCGGCAAAGCCTTCACCGTCAAACATGGGGATGACGGGGTCGGCGCTCAGGGTCTGGCCCAAGTAGTCTTTGAGGCCGCCCTTGTAGAGCCAGTTCTGGCTTTCCTTGGTTTTCTCATTGACCAGCGTCACGCTCACGCCGGGCATCAGCACCGATTTGCTGCGCAGCAGGTGGGTCAGCTCGCCCATGGGCAAGACGGCGGATTCAAAGTACTTGGCGTCGGGCCACACGCGCACGCTGGTGCCCTGCTTGCGGTCGCCGTCACCCGCCTTGCGCACTTGCAGGGCCTCGGTCACGTCGCCGCCTTCAAACACCAGGTGGGCCACTGAGCCTTCGCGGTAACTGGTGGCTTCCAGCCGTTTGCCCAGCGCATTGGTCACCGACACACCCACGCCGTGCAAGCCGCCGGAGAAGCTGTAGGCGCCGCCCTTGCCTTTGTCGAACTTGCCGCCCGCGTGCAGGCGGGTGAACACCAGCTCGATCACCGGGGCTTTTTCTTCGGGGTGCATGCCGAACGGAATGCCGCGGCCATCGTCTTCTACGCTGACGGAGCCGTCGGCGTGCAGGGTGACTTTGATTTTCTTGCCGTGGCCGGCCAAGGCTTCGTCAGCAGCGTTGTCCAGCACTTCCTGAATGATGTGCAGCGGGTTATCGGTGCGGGTGTACATGCCCGGGCGCTGCTTGACGGGCTCCAAGCCCTTGAGCACGCGGATCGACGATTCAGAATATTCGGGGGTGGGTTTGACAGCCATAGCGGCGGATTGTAGGGGAACTGCGGCAATCCACTGTATATGTATACATGCAAATACCCATCACCAAGGCCGACGCCGCCTCAACCGCTGTCACGCCCGCTGCAAACCTTGGGTCTGAAACTGGCTACATTTGCAGGATGAGTTCGACCTCCCAACCTCTCTCGATCACCCAGGTACTGGTGTGCGGCGCCACCATCGTGACCCTGTCCATGGGGATACGCCACGGTTTCGGCCTCTGGCTCCAGCCGATTACCCAAGCCCAAGGGTGGACGCGCGAAACCTTTGCCTTTGCGATCGCGATTCAAAACCTGGTCTGGGGCGTCAGCGGAATATTTGCGGGCATGGCTGCTGACCGGTTCGGGGCGTTTCGCGTCATCATCATCGGGGCCTTGTTGTATGCGTTGGGCCTGTGCGGCATGGCGCTGACCACGACGCCGCTGACCTTCACCCTGGCAACAGGGGCACTGATCGGCATGGCGCAGGCGGGCACCACCTATGCGGTGATCTATGGCGTGATTGGCCGCAACGTGCCTGCGGAAAAGCGCTCTTGGGCGATGGGCGTGGCGGCTGCAGCTGGCTCGTTCGGGCAGTTTTTGATGGTGCCCACCGAAGGCTTTTTGATCAGCCACTTCGGGTGGCAAGAGGCCTTGCTGGCATTGGCTGCGGCCACTCTGCTGATGATCCCATTGGCCCGTGGACTGCGTGAGCCAGCGTTTGGCGGCGCTGCAGCCCCGGCTCGCCAGCAAAGCATCGGCCAGGCGCTGCGCGAGGCCTTCAAATACCCCAGCTTTCAGTTGCTGATGGCGGGTTACTTTGTATGCGGCTTTCAGGTAGTGTTTATCGGCGTGCATATGCCCAGTTACCTGAAAGACAAAGGCTTATCACCCCAAGTGGCCAGCTATGCCTTGGCATTGATTGGTCTCTTTAACGTGTTCGGCACCTACGCAGCGGGCGTGCTGGGCCAGAAGATGCCCAAGAAATACATCCTGGCCTTCATTTACTCTGCCAGGGCAATTGCCATCAGCGTGTTTTTGCTGGTGCCGCTGTCCCCCATGAGTGTGTATGTGTTCTCTGCGGTCATGGGGGTACTGTGGCTGTCGACCATTCCCCCCACGAATGCCACAATCGCCCAGATTTTTGGTGTGGCCCACCTGTCCATGCTGGGCGGGTTTGTGTTCTTCAGCCACCAGATCGGCTCTTTTTTGGGCGTCTGGCTGGGCGGCTATCTGTATGACAAAACTGGCAGCTACGACATCGTTTGGTACATCGCGATTGGACTGGGCGTATTCGCCGCACTGGTGAATTTGCCGGTACGTGAGGCACCGATTGGGCGCACACCCCAAACCGCGTGAGAACAGCCGCCATGCTCAAAAAAACAGCGATCACACTGGCCTTGTGCCTGCTGCTGACCGCCGTTTTTTCACTCTACGCCCAACCTGATTTCATGGTGCAGATGGCCAATCAGGTGTGGGCCTGCTTTTGATCCGCTCTTTACATGACCCGCAACACCACCGTCACCATCATCACCGGCGCATCTGAAGGCATAGGCGCTGAACTCGCGCGGCAACTGGCCACACGTTATGGCTCGAGCCTGAGCCTGGTGCTGGCCGCCCGCAAACGCGAAGCGCTGGACGCGGTGGCAGACATGTGCCGTGCCAAGGGTAGCCAGGTTTTGGTGGTGCCTACCGATGTGTCTGTGGAAGCCCAATGCCGTGCCCTGATCCAAGCCACTCTTGACGCCTTCGGGCGGATTGATACCCTGGTCAACAACGCCGGCGTTTCTGCGCAAGCGCTATTTCAGGACGTAGATGCCCAAGACCTGCATTGGTACGAGGACCTGATGCGCATCAACCTGTGGGGCAGTGTGTGGTGCACCCATGCAGCTTTGCCGCACATCAAGCAAGCCCAAGGGCGCATCGTGGCGGTATCGTCGCTGGCAGGCCTGATTGGCGTGCCAGGACGCACAGCCTACAGCGCCTCCAAGTTTGCAATGACCGGATTTTTTGAGGCTTTACGTGCAGAGCTCAAGCCGTCAGGCGTGAGTGTGACGACCGCCTTCCCCGGCGTGGTGTTGACCGACATCCGCGCGCACGGCCTGAACGCCAAGGGCGAGGTCGCAGGCTCTAGCGGCCTCAAGGAAGACAAGGCCATGACCGTCTCCGAATGCGCCTACCTGATTGCCATCGGCATGCACAATCGCCAGCGCGAAGTGGTGATGACAGCCCAAGGCAAGCTCGGGCGTTTTCTCAAACTCTTGTTGCCGGGCGTTGTGGAGAACATGGCGATGGCAGCGCTCAAAGATGAAGTGAAGCCCAAGTGATGCACACACCGCACCGGCAGTTGTCTGCACCCTCGCCCTGGATTCAGCGCTGGAGCCACCTCATCCCACCGGAGGCCTCCGTTTTGGACGTGGCTTGCGGCAGTGGGCGCCACCTGCATTGGTTTGCCGGGCGCGGCTGCCAGGTCACCGGCGTCGACCGGGATATTGAAAGCGCACAGCAGTTACTGCCAAATGTCAGGCTCGTGCAGGCTGACATTGAAAACGGACCATGGCCTTTGGTGAACGAGGCCAACGCCGAGCCAGAGTTATTTGACGCGATTGTGGTGACGCATTACCTGTGGCGGCCACTCATGGACACGCTACTAGCCAGTCTGGCGCCCGGCGGCGTCCTGCTCTATGAAACATTTGCCGCGGGCAACGAGACGGTGGGGCGCCCTGCCCGGCCTGACTTTTTGCTAAAAAACGGTGAGTTGCTGCAGGTTTGCCGCGATTTGCACATCGTGGCCTACGAAAACGGTTTTCTGGAACAACCCGACCGTTTCGTTCAGCGTATTGCGGCCACACGTATCTTTACCCCAAGTGCACGCAACGGCGCTCCGGCGCGCTATGCACTCTAGTTAAAATGTTTGTTTACAGATTCAACACTCGACATGAACGCTTCTAAAGGTCCAATCCGGGGCAGCATCGTAGCCCTTATCACTCCGATGCTCGACGACGGCTCCGTGGATTACCCCGCGCTGCGCAAACTCATCGATTGGCATATCGCCGAAGGCACCGATTGCATTGGCGTCGTGGGCACTACCGGTGAGTCCCCCACCGTCAGTGTTGAAGAACATTGCGAAATCATCCGCGTCTCGGTCGAGCAATCCGCCGGGCGTGTGCCGATCATGGCCGGTTGTGGTGGTAACTCCACCCGTGAGGCGATTGCTTTGGCCCGCTTTGCCAAGCAAGTCGGCGCAGACTGCCAATTGCAAGTCGTGCCCTACTACAACAAGCCGACCCAGGAAGGCCAGTTCCAACACTTCAAGGCCATTGCAGAAGCCACTGGCGACCTGCCGATCGTGCTCTACAACGTACCCGGTCGCTCGGTGGCCGATATGGCACACGACACCGTGTTGCGCCTGACACAGGTGCCCGGAATCGTGGGTATCAAAGAAGCAACCGGCAACATTGAGCGCGCCCAGTGGCTCATCAAAGATGCACCGAAAGAGTTTTCGATCTACAGCGGCGACGACCCGACCGCGGTGGCGCTGATGTTGTGCGGCGGCCACGGGAACGTGAGCGTGACTGCCAACGTGGCCCCGCGTCTGATGCATGAGCTGTGCAAGGCAGCTATTGCCGGAGATGTAGCGCGCGCCATGGAAATCCAGATGAAACTTTTGCCCGTCCACAAGACTCTATTCATCGAATCCAACCCGATTCCTGTGAAATGGGCGGTTTCACGCATGGGGCTGAGCAAGCCTGCCCTGCGCTTGCCCCTGACACCGCTGACAGAAGCCAGCCAACCCGCCCTTGAAAAGGCCATGCAAACCGCTGGTCTGATCTAAGCGCGTTGCCATTTTGAGGATTTTTGTGAATTCCATTTCTAAAGTTATTTTGCTCAGCGCGACGATTGGCTTGGGGGCCTGCACCGCACTGGAAACAGACAAAGTGGACTACCGCTCTGCAGCAAAAGCCCCTCGCTTGGACGTTCCGCCCGATCTCACCCAGTTGAACAAGGACACCCCGTACACCGTGGTGGGTGGTGCAGTCTCTGCAAACGCCGCCAAGACAACCCAGGCGGTGACGGAAAAATCCGAGGTAGCGGCATTGGCCGTGGGAGACGTCAGAATCGAGCGCGCAGGCAACCAGCGTTGGCTGGTGGTGAACCGCCCGGCTGAAAAGCTGTGGGAACCGGTGAAAGACTTCTGGCAAGAAAACGGTTTCTTGTTGGCGCTCGACCAAGACAAACTGGGCATCATGGAAACCGATTGGGCGGAAAACCGCGCCAAGCTGCCTCAAGATTTCCTGCGCGCCTCCTTGGGCAGGCTGCTGGACTCGTTCTATTCAACCCCTGAGCGCGACAAGTTCCGCACCCGCTTGGAGCGGGATAGCAACGGGAATACCGAGATTTTCATCAGCCACCGGGGCATGGTGGAGGTCTACACAGCCGACCGTACCAACGAAACCGTATGGCAACCGCGAGCAGCCGACCCTGAGCTGGAAGCAGAGTTTTTGCGTCGCTTGATGGTCAAGCTGGGAGTGTCGCAAGAACAATCCAAAGCACTGGTGGCCAATAGCGTTACCAAACCAGTGGCCACAGTGACCAGCCTGAATGGGCAGCCGGTTGTTCAACTGGACGAGGGCTTTGACCGGGCATGGCGTCGCACAGGGCTCGCCCTGGACAGAACCGGCTTCACGGTGGAAGATCGTGACCGTAAACAAGGTGTTTACTTTGTCCGCTACCAGGAGCTGACCTCCGACAAGGCAGAACCCGGCTTTTTCAGCAAGATGTTCAGTGGCACCAAAGCCAACGTCGCGCTCAAGTACCAGATTGCCGTGCGCAGCGCAGGTGAGAAATCAACCATCAGCGTGCTCGATGCCAATGGCAGCCCTGAGACCACTGCAGTTGCTCAAAAAATTGTGAAAGTTATCGCTGACGATATCAAATAAGAGGAGTTGCATCGCTGCGAGGCGATGTACCGACAAAAAAAAACCACCAAAAGGTGGTTTTTTTTCGTCTGCAAGCAGATTATTGCTTGGCTGGCTCGGAAGCAGCAGCTGCAGGAGCAGTGGCTTCAGAAGCGGCAGCAGCAGGAGCAGCAGCTTCAGGAGCGGATGCGGCAGCAGCAGGAGCTTCCACAGCAGCGGGAGCAGCAGCAGGAGCTTCTTTCTTACCGCAAGCAGCCAGAGCAGCAGCAGCGATCAATGCTGCCAAAACGAGAGACTTGTTCATTTTTAAAGACTTCAGTGAGTTAACGAAACAATTTCCGGAAATTGTCTGGATAGCGAACCACCCAGCCCTGACGTAAAGCATTCGGTCTCTTTCCATCAGAGCTTGAAATTATACAAGACCCAAAACAGTGCGTACGGGTAAACCCTCTTGAGACTCAAAGTCCCAAAATAGAGGCCGGAAAGCCGGGAGAACTTTGGCGGAAACACTCGTCTACCGATTCTTTTAAATTCAGGGTCGAGCGGGTCTCACGAGACCACACACCGACCGAACGCTCGGCATCTCGACGGTGCAAAAACCATGCGGACCCCAACAATGCACTGGGCATTTCAGAGCCGTCAAGATGCTTGACCACCCTGCAATCCAAAAGGTGACCCCATGTCACGCGCCACTGCACAAAGCGGGGGTGCAGCAACGTGACCTGGTTGTAGCGCTTCGCAATCATGGTCAACCGTCGCCCGGGCTTGACCCATCGCTGGAGAGATTCGATAACCGCTTTTTCGCGCAACGGCCAATCCGCAAAATCAACATCGACCCAGACCATATGGCTCCAGCCTTCCAGGCCGGCAAGGTCAATGCCTTGTCGGACGGCCTCTGCGAACTCAGAGGGGCCTAGAAACGCACCCTCACCTGGCCACGTTGTCTCATTGGTCGACATGCAACCATCCGGCATCGCACCAGTCCTGCACCAAGCTGATAGCCCCCTCACTCAAACGACGTACTTCTTTCGCGTCCAGCTGGCGCATATCGGCCAACTGCCGCATCAATTGCGCGTCGCGACCTGCGGCATTAAAACTTTCACCATTGATAAAAACGTGATGTGCGTCGTAGAGCATACGGGTGCGGCGATCCAAGCGGATGGCACCCGCGACGTCTTGGCCCTCGCCATCGAACCATACGTTGGCCTTCGGTTCACTCAAATATTCACCCAGTGCGCGGGCGATGGCTTGAGGGTCTTTCAGCGCTGACTCCACCGCGGCTTGTGCGAACTCCAGCATGGCGGACGGCAGCTCAGCGTGGGCTTGCACTGCCGCTTGCCTGGGGTCGGTGTAAAGGGTTGCCGGCAAGTCATCCATCGCTTGCTCAGCAATGCGTTGCAAAACCTCTTGCGCCAACTCTGCCTGAGAAGGAGAACGGAAGCCGATCGAATAGGTCATGCATTCCCCCTCAGCAATACCGTCGTGAGCATATTTGGGCGGGAGGTACAACATATCGCCGGGTTCGAGCACGAACTCTTCTTCCGGCTCGAAATTGGCCAGGATTTTGAGCGGCATGTCAGGCACCAACGACAGGTCTTTCTGCCGCCCTATGCGCCAACGACGACGACCGTGCGCCTGCAACAGAAAAACGTCATAGCTATCGAAATGGGGGCCCACGCCGCCTTGGTCTGTGGCGTAGCTGATCATCAAATCATCCAGGCGCGCATCCGGCACAAAACGGAACTGATTAATCAAGCCATGCACCCGCTCATCATGCGAATCTACGCCCTGCACTAGCAAGGTCCAACCCGCTTGCTTGAGCGGCGGCAGGGCCTTGCGGGCAAAAGGCCCGTGCTTGAACTTCCAGGCATCCCCCTTGCCGGGGGCACCCTGCACCACCAAACGCGACTCCACGTCTTCTTGCGCGGCTAGCTCCAATAGTTCGATGCGCTCCAGTAACGGGGTGAATCCGGGAATGGCTTGACGGATCACCAGTGGCTTCTTTTGCCAATAGCGCTGCATAAAGGTTTCCGGGCTGATGCCGCCGAGCAGCTGGAGTGGGGTTGCAATGTTCATGGGAGAATTCTGCCTTATGGAAATCACCACACAATGCGTCGTTGCCCTCACATGGACGCTGAAAGACACACTGGGCGAAGAACTGGACGTTTTGGACGAGCCGGTTGAGTTTTTATTGGGCGGCAACGACTTGCTGCCCCCCATCGAAGCTGCGCTGCAAGGCCACGTAGCGGGAGATAAAGTGCAACTGCAAATTGAGCCGGAAGAGGCTTTCGGCGATTTCAATGACCAGCTGATTTTCCTGGAGCCGCGCGGCCTGTTCCCCGCTGAATTGCAAGAAGGCCTGACCATGGAAGGTTATGCATTACCCGCAGGCTGCAACCCGGACGCCCCCAAGGATGCGCTCTACACCATCACAGATATTTACCCCGAACACGTGGTGCTGGATGGCAACCACCCGCTGGCGGGTATCGCCATCCGTATTCAACTCAAAGTAGAGTCCGTCCGGGAAGCCACTGAAGAAGAAATCGGCTCCGGCACCTTGGGTACCGGGTTCTTCCGGGTCCAGCCTTTGCACGAGCAAGCCCCCGGAAACGATCACCTGCACTGAGCCGATCAGGCCTTTCCGGTGGAGCCGTAGCCGCCCTCCCCGCGCTGTGACGCGGGGAATTCGGTCACCACATTGAACTGGGCTTGCACCACCGGCACGATCATCAACTGGGCAATGCGCTCCATCGGCTCAATGGTGAACGGAACTTCACTGCGGTTCCAAGCGCTCACCATGAGCTGACCTTGGTAATCGCTGTCAATCAAACCCACCAGATTGCCCAGCACGATGCCGTGTTTATGCCCCAGCCCGGAGCGGGGCAGAATCAGCGCCGCGTACGCAGGATCCTCGAGATAAATTGCCATGCCCGTTGGCACCAGTTGCCATGCATTAGGAGCCAGGGTTAGCGGTGCGTCTAGGCAAGCGCGCAAATCCAAGCCAGCACTGCCCGGTGTGGCATAGGTCGGCAAGTTGTTTTGCAAGCGGGGATCGATGATCTTGACGTCGATTTTCATGATGTTCTGTGTGAAAAATTAAGGGGTAGCGTGCAGCCGTTTGGCTATTTCGGCAACGAGTTGCCGCGCCAAATGCAGCTTGGAGTTGCGAGGCAGCTCGGTAGAACCAGCGGCATCTATGAGCAGAAGTGCATTGTCGTCCTGACCGAAGGTCGCGGGACCGATGTTGCCCACCAGCAGCGGCACCTTTTTTCGCAGTCGCTTTGCCGTCGCGTGGGCCAACAAATCATGGCTCTCCGCAGCAAAGCCAACGCAATAGAGATCACCACGCACCGCGCGCTCGGTTTGGGCCACATCGGCCAATATGTCGGGGTTCTCCACAAACTCGAGTTTCGGCGTGGCACCACTGCCGTCTTTTTTGAGCTTTTGGTTGGCCGCAGTAGCAGGGCGCCAATCCGCCACCGCAGCCGTTGCTATAAAAACAGTAGCGCGTTGCGCATGCTCTGTGCTGGCCAGGTGCATATCGAGTGCTGATTTCACATCGACCCGCTGAACGCCGCGAGGCGCTGCCAAAGCCACCGGGCCGGCGATCAAGGTCACCTCAGCCCCCGCTTCGCACGCAGCACGGGCAATAGCAAACCCCATTTTCCCGCTGGAGAGGTTGGTAATGCCACGCACCGGGTCAATCGCCTCGAAGGTGGGCCCGGCAGTGACCACGACATGCTGCCCCGCCAGAAGCTTGGGCTGAAAGAACGCAACAACCTCCTGCAGCAACTCGTCCGGCTCCAGCATGCGCCCGTCGCCCGTCTCGCCGCAGGCCTGGTCTCCATTTCCCACGCCCAGCACATGGGTGCCATCCGCACGCAGCTGCGCGAGATTGCGCTGGGTGGCAGGGTGCGCCCACATCTCCCGGTTCATGGCGGGGGCAATGATCAGCGGCACGCTCTCAATAGGCCGCGCAAGGCACATCAGACTCAGCAAATCGTCGGCACGACCATGCAACAGTTTGGCCATGAAATCGGCGCTGCAGGGCGCAATCAGAATGGCGTCGGCCTCGCGACTCAGGTTGATATGCGGCATGTTGTTGTGCTCGCGCGCATCCCACTGCGAATCAAATACCGGGCGATTGCTCAGCGCTTGCATGGTCACCGGCGTGATGAATTGCGCGGCGGCCTCGGTCATCACGACCTGCACGGTGGCCCCCTGCTTGATCAACGCACGGCACAGCTCAGCCGCTTTGTAGCAGGCAATGCCGCCTGTCAAACCCAGAACAATGTGCTTACCGGAAAGGTCCATGTCGTACTCATTTCATGATGGCGAACAGCACGATGGCGCTGCCGCAGACCGCCGCAATGTAGCAGACGCCTATAATCTCGCTTTACCACCTCATCGAACCCTCAAGTTCGCCCCTGACATGACCAAATTTGTCTTCGTCACCGGCGGTGTGGTGTCTTCCCTTGGAAAGGGAATCGCCTCAGCCTCCCTTGCTGCGATCCTCGAATCGCGGGGCCTGACAGTCACCCTCATAAAGCTGGACCCCTACCTCAACGTTGACCCCGGGACCATGTCTCCCCTGCAGCACGGCGAGGTGTTCGTCACCGACGACGGCGCAGAAACTGACTTGGATCTTGGCCACTATGAGCGTTTCATTGAAACGCGCATGCGCAAGACCAACAATTTCACCACCGGTCAAATTTACAAGAGCGTGCTCGACAAAGAGCGCCGCGGTGACTACCTGGGCAAAACAGTCCAGGTCATTCCCCATGTGACCAACGAAATCCAAGAGTTCGTCAAACGCGGTGCCCGCTTCGGCGAGCCGGATGCGGTGGACGTGGCGATTGTCGAAATCGGTGGAACCGTGGGCGACATCGAGTCGCTGCCCTTCCTTGAAGCCGTGCGCCAAATGAGCCTCAAGCTCGGCCCCAACAACAGCGCGTTTGTCCACCTGAGCTACCTCCCCTGGATTGCAGCGGCCGGCGAACTCAAAACCAAACCGACCCAGCACACTGCCAAGCAGTTGCGCGAAATCGGTATCCAAGCGGATGTTCTTTTGTGCCGCGCGGATCGCCCGATTCCTGATGAAGAGCGCGCCAAAATTTCGCTGTTCTCCAATGTGCCTGAATGGGGAGTGATCTCCATGTGGGATGTGGACACCATCTACAAGGTGCCACGCATGTTGCACGAGCAAGGCCTGGACGGCCTGATTTGCGACAAACTGCGCCTGAACACCCCCCCGGCCAGCCTCAAGCGCTGGGATGATCTGGTGTATGAGACCGAACACCCCCAGGGTGAAGTCACTGTGGCCATGGTCGGCAAGTATGTGGACCTGACAGACAGCTACAAATCAGTCAACGAAGCCTTGCGCCACGCCGGCATGAAAAATCATGTGCGCGTCAAAATCGAACACGTGGATTCCGAAACCATTGAAGCCAGCACGGCCAACCAGCTGGCGAAATACGATGCCATTCTGGTGCCCGGCGGTTTCGGCAAGCGGGGCATTGAAGGCAAGATCAGTACTGCCCGTTTTGCCCGCGAGAACAAAGTGCCCTATTTGGGAATTTGCTTGGGGATGCAGGTTGCCACCATCGAATTCGCCCGCCATGTGGCCGGCTTGACAGACGCCAACAGCACCGAATTTGATCCCGAAAGCCCAAACCCTGTAATCGCATTGATCACCGAGTGGAAGGATGCCGATGGCACGATCAAAACCCGTGATGTCAATTCGGATCTTGGCGGCACCATGCGCTTGGGCGCACAAAGCTCTGATGTAGCCAAAAACACGCTGGCCCACAAGATCTACGGGGATGTCGTCACTGAGCGTCACCGCCACCGCTACGAGGCGAACGTGAACTACCTCGACACCCTTCGGGCATCCGGCCTTGTCATTTCTGCACTCACCCAGCGCGAGCAACTGACCGAGATCGTGGAACTGCCGGAAAGTGTTCACCCTTGGTATGTGGGCGTGCAATTCCACCCGGAGTTCAAGTCCACTCCGTGGAACGGCCATCCATTGTTCAATGCATTTATCAAAGCGGCCGTTGAACACCAGAACGGTGGAAAAAGTTTGAAAGCGGTGGCCTGATGAAACTTTGCGATTTTGAGATCGGCCTCGATCGACCCTTTTTCCTGATCGCCGGAACCTGCTCCATCGAAGGCTTGGAAATGTCCATCGAAGTGGCGGGCCGGCTCAAAGAGGCATGCGCCAGCTTGGGCATCCCCTTGATTTACAAAGGTTCGTTCGACAAGGCCAACCGCTCTTCCGGCACCAGCAAGCGTGGTGTCGGCTTGGATGCCGGCCTGAAAATTCTGGATGAGGTACGCCGCCAGCTGCAATTGCCCATCTTGACCGATGTGCACGACGAATCGCACATCGCTGAAGTCGCCAGCGTGGTGGATGTGTTGCAAACACCCGCGTTCTTGTGCCGCCAAACTGACTTCATCCGTGCCGTCGCCCAATGCGGCAAGCCGGTGAACATCAAGAAAGGGCAATTCCTTGCCCCTTGGGACATGAAGAATGTGATCGACAAAGCCCGTGCTGCAGCAGAAGAAGTCGGACTCTCGCCTGACCGCTTCCTGGCTTGCGAACGCGGTGTGAGCTTTGGCTACAACAACCTGGTGGCAGACATGACCAGCTTGGCCGAGATGCGGAAGTCGGGCGCACCCGTGGTGTTCGACGTAACCCACTCCGTGCAGAAACCCGGCGGCTTGGGCGGCAGCAGTGGTGGCGCGCGTGACATGGTGCCTGTGTTGGCCCGTGCCGGTGTGGCTGCTGGTGTAGCCGGCCTCTTTATGGAGACCCATCCACGCCCCGCGGAAGCCTGGTCCGACGGCCCCAATGCCGTCCCGCTGCACCATATGAAAGCGTTGTTGGAAACTTTGGTCGCGCTGGATTCCGTAACCAAAAAAACCCCGTTGCTGGAAGACAACTTCCAGTAATCGGCGGCAAGATGGGATTTGACGTTTTTTGTTTGTGTGTTTTTGAACTGGAAAGAAACTAATGAGCGCAATTGTTGACATCGTCGGCCGAGAGATTCTTGACTCTCGCGGCAACCCTACCGTTGAATGCGACGTGCTGCTGGAATCCGGCACCATGGGCCGTGCGGCTGTGCCCTCCGGCGCATCCACTGGTTCCCGCGAGGCCATTGAATTGCGTGATGGCGACAAGAAGCGCTACCTCGGCAAAGGCGTGTTGAAAGCAGTTGAGCACATCAACACTGAAATCTCCGAAGCCGTGCTGGGCCTCGACGCTTCCGAGCAAGCTTTCCTGGACAAGACATTGATTGACTTGGACGGCACCGAAAACAAATCCCGCTTGGGCGCCAACGCCATGTTGGCCGTGTCCATGGCTGTGGCTCGTGCAGCAGCCGAAGAGGCAGGCTTGCCTTTGTACCGCTACTTCGGTGGTATGGGCAGCGTGCAAATGCCCGTGCCCATGATGAACGTCATGAACGGTGGCGAACACGCCAACAACAACCTTGACCTGCAAGAGTTGATGATCATCCCCGTGGGCGCGCCCAGCTTCCGCGAAGCCCTGCGCTGGGGTGCAGAAGTGTTCCACGCGCTCAAGAAAATCCTGCACGACCAGGGCATCAGCACGGCAGTGGGCGACGAAGGCGGTTTTGCCCCCAACGTGGCAAACCATGAAGCCGCGATCCAGATGATTCTGCAAGCCATCGACAAGGCTGGTTACGTCGCAGGCGAGCAAATCGCTCTCGGCCTGGATTGCGCTGCTTCTGAGTTCTACAAGGACGGCAAATACGAACTCGAAGGTGAAGGCCTGAGCCTGACCGCCCAAGAGTGGACCGACATGTTGGCCACCTGGGTCGACAAGTACCCCATCATCAGCATCGAAGACGGCATGGCTGAAGGCGACTGGGACGGCTGGAAAGTATTGACTGACCGCTTGGGTGCCAAGGTGCAAATCGTGGGTGACGACTTGTTCGTGACCAACACCAAGATCCTGAAAGAAGGCATCGACAAAGGCATTGCCAACTCGATCCTGATCAAAATCAACCAGATTGGCACTTTGTCTGAAACTTTCGCCGCCATCGAAATGGCTAAGCGTGCCGGCTACACCGCCGTCATCAGCCACCGCTCGGGCGAAACTGAAGACTCCACCATCTCTGATATCGCGGTGGGCACCAACGCCGGCCAGATCAAGACCGGTTCCCTGAGCCGTTCCGACCGTATGGCTAAGTACAACCAGTTGCTCCGTATCGAAGAGGACTTGGGTGATGTGGCCGTGTACCCCGGCCGCGCAGCGTTCTACAACCTGCGTTAAGCCTCTCCATCGACCGAACCACTGCCATGGGTAACCGCTGGGTCCCTGTCATGTTGATTGCGCTCCTGCTGATCTTGCATGGTCAGCTGTGGTTCGGTCGTGGAAGCATTCCGGACGTCGCCCGACTGTCCAAACAACTAGAAGAACAAAAACAGCTCAACGCGCAGGCACTCCAAGCCAATGAGCGCCTGGAAGCTGAAATCCACGACCTGAAAGAAGGCCTGGAAATCGTCGAAGAAAAAGCACGCTCTGAATTGGGCATGGTGAAGGCGAACGAGATTTACGTTCAGATTGCCCGCTGAGCTCGATAGCCATGGGCATGAAAATAGCGATTCTCGGCGCAGAATCGACCGGCAAAAGCACCCTCGCGTACGAATTGACGCTCGCACTACAAGCCGCCGGCACCCCCGCATTGACGGTTGCTGAATATTTGCGCGAATGGTGCGATCTGCACCAGCGAACACCCCGTCCCGACGAACAAGCCGGCATTGCCATGGAGCAAACGCGTCGTGCTGCCACGCCCCATGGCATGGCTGTGGTTTGTGACACCACGGCCATGATGACGGCCATTTATAGCGATGTGCTCTTTCAGGATGTGAGCCTCTACACCCAGGCTTTGGCTGACTTGCGCACTTACTCCCACGTGCTGGTCACGGGTCTGGACTTGCCTTGGGTGGAGGATGGCTACCAACGCGACAGCCCTGCAGGGCAACAGAGGGTCCATGAGCGCCTGCAAACGGTCTTGCAGGAACACGACATTGCCTATTCGATGGTGTGGGGCAAAGGCCCCTTACGACTCCAGGCAGCCTTGCGTATCGTTTTACCCGACCAGATGGAAGATGAGCGCCAAGCTGCCGAACAATACGCACGATGGCTTGGCCAATGTGAGAAATGTTCGGACGCAGCCTGTGAGCACAGCCTCTTCAGGTCTTTGCTAAGCCGCTAGTGGGTGCCGGAAGGCCCCTGCTGCAATTGGGCCACATCGGTGAACAGCTGAGCGGCATCCACCGGGTCAAACCGGTACTGCACCCCACAGAACTCGCAAGCGACTTCAATATCGCTACGTTCCGCCAAAATGCTGGCCGCCTCTTCGCGCCCGAGTCCGACGATCATTTTGCCCACGCGCTCACGGCTGCAATTGCAGCTAAAACGCGGCGCAGTCTCGCCCACCAAAGGTTCAAACCGGGTTACGGGCTCTTCCCAAAAAAGGCGTCGAAGAATCGTGTCGACATCCAGCTCCAGCAACTCTTCACTTTTCAGGCTCTTGGCCAGGATTGAAATGCGGTTGTAGTGCTCGTTCAGGCCGATTTCATCTTCGTTCTCTTTGGACACCATGCTGCCTGAGAGATTCCCCTCCCCTTGCATCGGCAAGCGCTGGATCAGAAGACCCGCAGCCACCTTGTCGTTGGCGGCCAATACCAGCGTGGTATCTAACTGCTCGCTTTGCAGCATGTAGTGCTCCAAGACCTCGCTGATGCGCTCCAGCGGCTTGCCACTGTCGTCAAACAATGGCACAACACCCTGGTAGGGCTGTTGCCCGGGGAACTTGGTGGTCGGGTCCAGGGTAATCGCACAGCGCCCTTCGTTTTGCGCGTTCACCATCTGGCTCAAAAGCATGCCGGGCGCAATGTCTCCCGCGATGGTGGCGGTCGAGCGAACCTTGAAGTCAGGCTGAATCTCGGTGACCGCCAGCTTGACCGGGCCATCACCAAAGATTTGCAAAACGAGTGCACCATCAAACTTGATGTTGGACTGCATCAAGGTCGCCGCCGCCGTAATCTCACCCAACAGGCTTTGCACGGGCCCCGGGTATGCGCCGTGCTCGGTGCTGGAAGCGCGTCGCCGCAAAATTTCCTGCCAGGTGTCCGTCAGACGCACGATGGCGCCCCTAACCGGTAAGCCATCAAACAAAAACTTGTGCAGTTCAGACATGCACCTTCTCCAAAAAAACAGGCCCCTTACGGGGCGGATAACTAAGCGATTTTCTTCAGGCCGGACCTGAAGCGTCGCGCGTTTTCGACGTAATGCTTGGCACTGGCCACCAACGCTTGTTGCTGTGCGTCGGTCAACTCCCGCACGGCTTTGGCAGGGCTGCCGATGATCATGCTGCCATCAGGAAACTCTTTTCCCTCGGTCACCAAGGCACCCGCCCCCACCAAACAGCCCTTACCGATGCGCGCACCGTTAAGGACCACCGCACCGATACCGATCAGGGAGCCATCACCGATGGTGCAACCATGCAACATGACTTGATGCCCCACCGTGACATTGTCACCAATGGTCAACGGTTTACCCATGTCCGCATGCAGCACACTGGCGTCTTGAATGTTGGTTCCTGCACCGATGCGGATCGTTTCCGTATCTCCGCGCACTACGGCTCCGAACCATATATTGGCATCTGCGCCAATTTCAACAGCGCCCATGACTTCGGCGCTGTCTGCGATCCAAACACCTTCAGCAAGCTGAGGCTCGATGCCATCAAGTTCATAAACCGCCATCAGAGTCCCCACAGCGCAAAACTAGAATTGTAAGGATGGAAATTAGAGAACACGCCCTCAAGGCCTTTCAAGCCAGCGTGCCGGAGCACAAAGCGCAACTGGCGTTGGAGTTGCAGTCTGGTTATCCTGAATTCGTCGTGGATGCAAAGCGCCACTTCACCCCCCCTGACGCTCCGGGGCAACCGACGCGTCCGGAACTGGTGGATCCCAAAGACGTTCCCCGCCGCTCGCCCTTCACACCTGCAGGGCATGCAGCGTTGATGCATTCGATCACGCACATTGAATTCAACGCCATCAACCTCGCTTTGGATTGCATTTGGCGTTACGACCACATGCCAGAAGCGTTCTATCGGGACTGGGCGACTGTGGCGGCGGAAGAAGCCAAGCACTTCACCCTACTGTCCGGACACCTGAAGGCACGGGGCTATGCATACGGCGACTTTCCCGCACATACCGGGCTGTGGACGATATGCCACAACACCGCGCCTGACATCGCTGCCCGGATGGCACTGGTGCCGCGCACCATGGAAGCGCGCGGGCTGGACGCGACGCCGCTGATTCAATCCAAACTCGCCAAGGTTGGCACTGTGGCGGCTCTGGAGGCGCTCGCTATTCTGGAGATCATCCTGGCAGAGGAAGTGGGCCACGTCGCGACCGGAAACCGCTGGTACCACTGGATCTGCGTCCAACACAATTTGGATGCAGATGCGTTTTACGCACAAGCAGCGGTGCGGTATGCGGCACCGCGGCCCAAACCACCGTTCAATTACGCAGCCCGCAAAGCAGCAGGCTTTACCCCTGCAGAAATGCAAAAGCTAGACCTCGATGCAGGGATCGAACCTGGACGCGATATAGCCTCGTCCGACGCAGCACACACCACCTAAAATCGAACCAACTATTTTCTGTGCCGGCTCTCCGGCTGCTTGATGTACCCCAACGAAAATGCCTTTGCCAACACTGGCGCCACCTCTGCCTCGATTGCCCGGCAAGCGATCGTCGACAAGAACCAAGCCGTGGTTGGGTATGAACTGTTCAATCGCAGCGTCCAAAAGGGTGAGCACACGGCGTCATCCGATGCCCAGATGCTGTTTAACTTACTCTCGATGGCCGAGAGTGAAACGCTCGTTGGCAAGGCCCTGCTCTTTGTCAATTGCACGCTCGACAGCCTCGCAGCGGGCCATGTCGACTTGATTGCGCCGGAACACTATGTTCTACAAATTCCGGCTGTGCCGCTGTCCCAAGTAGATCAAATCCAGCTGCGACTCCCGACCTTGCGAGCCCTGCACGCGCGCGGTTTTCGGCTGGCGTTTGACTATTCCGTGTTGACGCAGCCTTACGAAGACTGGCTACCTTTGGCCGCCTATATCAAGTTCGACACGGTCGTTTTGAAGTCTGCGACCATGAACTCGTTCATCCGCTTGGCGCAAGCGAAAACCCCAGCCCACCTCGTCGCTGAAAAAGTATCGAGCCAAGCGCAGTACCTTCAACTCAAAGAACTGGGAGTTGGCTTGTTTCAGGGCGACTGGTTCTCCCAAGCCACCCTGGTTGAAGGGCATAGCATGCGCCCCGGTCAGGCCACAATCCTGCAACTGATCAACCTGGTTCGCAAGCAGGCCAGTACCGCAGAGATTGAAGAAGTCTTGAAGCGTGACCCAACCCTGTCTTTTAACTTGCTGCGCTTTATCAACTCTGCAGGATTCGGCCTCCGGACCGAGGTTTCTTCTTTCAAGCACGCAGTCATGCTGCTGGGATTGCAACGACTCTTCAAATGGGCCGCCTTGTTGCTGACCACATCCACACTGAGCGGCGCGGCGCCTGCTATCGGGACCACCGCGGTGGTTCGCGGTCGCTTGATGGAATTGCTGGCGGCAGAGGCCCTCCCCGCCGATGACTGCGACCACGCGTTTGTCGTGGGTATCTTCTCCTTACTCGACAGCATGCTGGGTATGCCGCTCGAGACCGCGTTGGCCAACCTCACCCTGCCGGATAGTGTGACGCAGGCTTTGCTCCACCGGAGCGGGCCCCTTGCGCACTACCTCACGCTCACCCTCGCTTGCGAATCAGGCGATGACGAGGCCTTTGCCCAGAGTGCCCAGGCCTTGCAACTGACAGAAAAGCAAATCAACTGGGCACATTTGCAAGCCTTGGCCTGGGCAGAAACATTGGGTGAGACCTGAGCGGGACCACGCCCACGCCGGGCTCCCCGAGCCACTACCCGCGAGGATGGTGCTGCGCGTGCAGCGCAGCCAAGCGATCCCGGGCCACATGGGTGTAAATGGTCGTGGTGGAAATGTCGGCATGGCCCAGAAGCATCTGCACAGCGCGCAGATCCGCCCCATGGTTGAGCAAATGGGTGGCAAATGCATGCCGCAAGGTGTGGGGTGACATCGGGCTGCGGATACCTGCCATCAGCGCATAGCGCTTCACGAGCCCCCAAAACATGATGCGTGACATGGCGCTGCCCGCCTTGGCGCCACGCACAGTCACAAACACATCTTCGCTTTGTCGTCCGGCCAAAAGCTCTGCGCGCGGCCCTTTCAGGTAACGCTGCAACCAGAGCCCCGCTACCTCACCAAAAGGCACCAAACGCTCTTTGGAGCCCTTGCCCACGACCCGCAGGACACCCTCATTGAGCCCGAGCTGCGTCATGCGCAGAGCCACCAGCTCGCTCACGCGCAGACCGCTGGCGTACATCAGCTCCAACATGGTCTTGTCCCGGATGCCCAGTGCCTCACCGGTGTCCGGCGCATTCAAAAGCGCTTCCACTTGCGCTTCGCTCAGAGTTTTGGGAACCCGCAGCGCCTGCTTGGCCGCCTGCAGCTTGAGGGTTGGGTCTTGGGCAATATGCTTTTCGCGTAAAGCCCAGCGAAAGTAGCGCTTGAAAACAGTCAGCCGCCGGTTAGCCGTGGTCGCCTTGGTTTCAGCATGCCGGGCCGCAAAATAGGCCTGCACATCGTGCTCTTGGGTTTGCACCAACGGCCGCCCCTGGAGCGAGGCCGCAAACAAGCGGAGATCACGCCGGTAGGCTTCCAAGGTGTTCTTGGAGAGGCCCTCTTCGAGCCACAACGCATCGATGAATGCATCCACCGATGCGGTGTCCTCCATGATCAATCCAGACGCAGCTTGGCAGAGTCCACGACCTTTTTGTAGACCTCAAACTCCGCCTTGATTTGTTCTGCAAACTGCTCGGGTGAATTGCCCACCACCAGGGAGCCGGTGTCCTCAATGCGTTTGCGCACCGCTGGGTCCTCCAGAACTTTGCGCACGCCAGCATTGATTTTGTCGACCACGTCTTTGGGCAGGCCTTTGGGGCCGTAGATGCCATAAAACGCCATGCGGTTCACAGGCTCCAGCCCCACTTCTTTGAAGGTGGGCACGTTGGGCAACTGGCTCAATCGCTGGGGCGCGGCCACCACAATGGGGACCAACTTGTTGGAATTGATAAACGGCAATGCGGATGGCAGATTGTCGAAAATCAGGGGCACTTGCCCTCCCACGGTGTCATTCAGTGCCGGGCCTGCACCACGGTAGGGAATGTGGGTAATGAAAGCGCCGGTCAAGCTCTTGAACAACTCCGTCTGCATGTGGCCAATGCCACCGGTGCCCGAAGATGCATAGGAATACTTGCCAGGATTTTTCTTGATCTCAGCCAAAAACGCCTTGTAATCTTTGGCTGGAAACGTGGGGTGCACCGCGATCACATTGGGCGTGGCCGCGATGTTGATGATGGGCGAGAAATCGGTGAGCGGGTTGTAGGGGTTTTTCGGATTAATAGCAGGGTTTGCAGCCACCGTAGACACGGTGGCAATACCCAGCGAGTAACCATCGGGTGTGGATTTGGCGGTTTCGTTGGCACCGACTACACCGCCGCCACCAGCCTTGTTTTCCACAATGACGCTCTGGCCCAGCACTTTGCCCAGCGGGTCGGCAATGATGCGGGCAATGATGTCGGTAGTGCCGCCGGGAGCAAACGGCACCTGCAACTTGATCAATTTATTGGGGTAGGTCTGGGCCATGCTCACACCGGATACAGCCACCAGGCTGCAGGCCAGAATCAAACGACGTTTCAACATGTAGTCTCCATATAAAGAAGCCAAGCAAACCCGGCGAGTGTGCTCTGCCGCGATGGTACTGCGACACAAGGGCCCGGGTCTATGCGGTGGAACCATTAGGCTGCTGATATGCTCTCCCGCGTGAATTACGCCCAGCTCCTTTTCCCCGACTTTTCGCTCATCCTCCTCGGCTATCTGGTCTGCCGCTACACCCAGCTCAACCGCCCCCTGTGGGAGAAGGTCGAGGCTTTGGTGTACTACCTGCTGTTTCCGGTTCTGTTGTTTCACTCCATCGTCAAAAGTCCGCTGGATCTGCAAGTCGCCTCGCGGCTGATGGGCGCAGGCTGGGCACTCGGGTTTGCGGCCATTGGCCTGGCTTATGCATTGCCCCACCTGCCGGTGTTGCGGCGCTATATCAGCGGCCCGGACCACGCAGCGAGTGCGCAAATCGCCTTCCGCTTCAACTCCTTTATTGGGCTGGCGATTGCTGAGCGCTTGGCGGGCCCACAGGGCCTGCAGCTGATTGCGGTGTTGATTGGGGTCTGTGTGCCATTGTTCAATGTGGCGGCGGTGTGGCCGATGGCGCGGCATGCCCAACGGAGTTTTCTCAGTGAGCTGGTCCGTAACCCGCTCATCATTGCAACGGTCGGGGGGCTGATCAGCAACCTGCTGGGCTTTCAAATGCCGGTATGGCTGGAGCCCACGGTGACCCGCTTGGGCGCAGCCTCTCTGGCGATGGGCCTGATGGCGGCCGGCGCGGGCATGCAATTCGGCGCCTTGGCACGGGCCAAGACCTTGGCAGTGGCGGTGCTGGCCATCCGCCATGTCATTACCCCTGTCATGGCGTGGGGGGTGTCCAAGCTCTTCGGCCTGGACCCAACACAGACCACGATTTTGCTGGCGTTTTCCGCCTTGCCCACCGCCTCTAGCTGCTACGTATTGGCGGCACGCATGGGCTATGACGGCGCCTATGTGGCGGGCCTGGTGACGCTCTCCACCCTGCTGGGCGTTGTGAGTTTGCCGTTTGCTCTGGGGGTGTTGCGCGGGCTGTAAGCTTACTCGTACCAGCGCTGCAAGGCCTCGGCGTGCATTGCATGGCGGTAGCTGCCTTGGGGCAACCAGCTCGGCGCGCTGCAGGCGGCCCGCGAGACGAAATCCAACAGCGCCATATGGCGCCGCAAGACCCGCTCCTGGCGGTGCCCGATCAGCGGATTAAAAATCCCGAAGCGGCTGAAGAGTTGCCGGGGATTCTTTTTGATCCAAAGCCAGGAACCCATCTCAAGTGTCAAAGGCAGGAACACCTGCCGGACGGGATCTTCCAGCCGGGTATGCAAGTGGTCCCACAAATCGCCATGGGTCAGGTATTGCAGACTCTGCGGCTCAAACACATAGGGGTGGTGGCTGTAACTCTGCCGGTACATGCGCTGCAGCACATACATTTCTGCCAGATGGGTAATGGGCTGGCGCGTGTGCGCATAGGGAAACCACAGGCGGTCCCGCACCCCGAAGCCGGAATGGCAGTCGATGGAGATGCTGAATGCGCGGTGCGTCAGCTCAGACTCCACCACATCGCACAGCGCCTGGGCTTCGGGCTGCATGGGCGCAGAGAGCGCTCCGCGGTACCACGGCAGCTTTGCACTGACACGCTGGCCACCCACCCATGCGGGCACCGGCTCCAAGGCGTCGATCGGAGCATTGCGCATCAGGTCAACACCTGCGGGGTTGGCCCGCGTGCCCCGCAACATGCCCCCCGGATTGACCAAGGGCATGAACACCATGCGCATGGTTTGCAATTGCTGGTGCAAGGTATGGTCCCACGCCATGCGCTGGACCAAACTGGCCAGAAAGGCGAGCACCACCTCGGTACCAATGCGCTCCAGCCCATGCACCCCGCCAAAAAAGCCGATGGCGGGCACCTCGAGGGACGGGTTCCCCATGGCAATCGCATAGACCGGCAAGGCCCCACTCTCGGATGCGACTTGGTGCATCACACGCACCTCCACGCGGTCACCTGCAAGCTGCAATATCCGGTCGAGTTCTGCCAGCGCGGGCAAGTTGGTGGATGGCACAAAGTCTCCTGTTACTCACGAGCTTAGCGGCCCAAGACACGCTTTCAAAGCCCTGCGGCGCGTCCACCACACTGCCATCAAAGCGTCACACAAAAGACCTAAATTCATTTCAGCAAAACGTAACCGGGAGCTGTCATGATCCTCAAACTGCTGGGCTTGCAACGACTGTTGGATGAATTGTTCGACGATGAGTGGCTAACCCCCATCGCGTTGATCGAGGTATGACGCGGCGCGGTACCCCTGCGATGCGTCGCCGGGCCCTCCAAGGGTTGGCGCTGACGATGGCTGTTTTACAAGGCGCGTTGGAATGGTGGGCCTTGAAGCGCAATACCCGATAGCCGGACCCGCGCTGAGCGCCTAGACTGGGCGTATGCGTATCAAATGGATCCTTGGCACCTTGGTGCTGTGCGTGGCAATCGGAGCCAGCGCGCTTGCTTGGCTGCTGAGCCACCCACCCGGCATGGAAGGCGTGCAGTATTTGCGCTGGCCCACCGGCCCCGCGCCGCTTGCGCCACTCCAAGTCCGGTTTTTGGGCGTTGCCACGGTGTTGCTGGACGACGGCGAGACGGCTCTGTTGACGGACGGATTTTTCTCGCGACCCGACAAACTCACTGTTTTCTTGCGCAAGGTGGAGCCCGACGTGCAGGCCATCACGGAAGGCTTGCAACGCGCCGGCATTACCGGGAGTGCGAGTCGCTTGGCCGCTGTGATTCCCCTGCACTCGCATTACGACCATGCCATGGACGCGCCCGAAGTGGCGCGCCAAACCGGCGCCCTGTTGATGGGTTCCGGCTCTACCCTCATGGTGGGCCAAGGCTGGGGGCTGCCCGCTGATCGCATGAAGCTGGCACAGCTCCACACACCCTACCGCTTTGGTCGGTTCACGGTCACGCTCTACCCCGCGCTGCACACCCCCACCGGGTTTACCGGGGGCGTGATTGAGCAGCCCTTAAAGCCCCCGGTGCGGGCCACCGACTATCTGGAGGGCCAAAGCTACGCCATACACATAGAGCACGAGGGCCGCACCGTGCTGATCACGGGCACCGCAGGCTTTGTACCCGGCGCGCTGCAAGGTGTGCGCGCCGATGTGGTGCTGCTCGGGATTGGCGCCATGGGCCCGCGCAGTGCTGAGCACAAACTCGCCTACTGGAATGAAACCGTGCGCACCGTGGGTGCCCGCCGGGTTATCCCCATCCATTGGGACGATTTCTGGATTCCCTCCACACAACCCATGCAGCCCATGCCCCGCCCTCTGGACGACTTTGAGGCGTCCATGGCGTTCCTGGAGCGCCAGGGTGCTGCGGAAGGCATCAACATCCGCTTGCCGGCCGCCTGGACGCCAATGGACGTGTTTGTCGGCCTGCCGCGCTGAGTCAAGCCAAGGCGTTGAGCGTCGTCGCCTGCAGGCCTGCCGCACTGGCGCGGACTAAAAAGTCTTGCGCTGCCGCCTCAAAGCCGGCCACCGGGCTCATGCAATCGGTCAACAACACCAACTCCGCCAAACGCTCGGCGGGCAAGACCGCCATCAAGTCGGATACCGATGCGGCCACACAGTGGCTCATGGCCTCACCCGCTATCAAAAGCGTAGCACCCTGCGCAGACAGCGATTGGACCAAAGGCCGATTCAGCAAGGTACGTGCGTCGTCCGCCCGCGGAACCTCAGCCTTGAAGGCGCTGTACTGCTCGGTCAGCGGGTTCTGGCCCTTGAGCACCTTGTGCACCATCTGGCCGGTCGCCTGCTCCCAAGCGGCCAACGCCTCGCTCAGGCCGGTGTGAATGTTGTGGCCCCAGGTACCCAGCACGCAGTGCACCGGCCAGACCACCAGCTGGCGTTGACCGGTGGCCTCCAGGGCGTGCAAATAGGCCTGCACCTCGCCCTGTAGCGCCGGATTGCGCGGCTTGAATTGGCCGCGAGCCAGGTCTGCGGCGGTGATCACCGTGAACGGCGGGACCGGCTCGCCGTTGGACTGCAACCAGAACGTGGTGCGCTCAACGCCCACGCTGGCGTGCGAATCCAGGGTGACGGTGATGCTGCGCACCTGGGCGGCGTGGGGCACCAACCAATCGGCCAAGCGCTGCATGTCCGCGCTAGCACCCGGCACCGGCAAAGCGGCTCCGGCAATGTCGAGAAAGTCGTTTTGCGGATCGATGATGAGCAGGTCGTAGGTGGTCATGGCAAGACTTGGGAGAGTATTGGGGTTGAGGCCGGTAACTGAAGCGCCCAGTGCACATGTTCTTGCACCAGAGGGTCTGGGTGGCTGATGCAGCGCTGCAAGGACTGGACCAGCACCGCGCGCTCAGTTGCCGAGAGCGCACTGCCCCGCAGGGCATTGCCCATGGCCACCGCCACATTGCGCAGCCAGCGCACATGGCCGATGCGCCTGATCGGACTGCCCTCGGTGTTGCGCAAAAAGGTGTCTTCGGTCCAGTCCATCAGCGTTGCCAGTGCACTGCCGGTGAGGCCATGCCGGGCATCAAAGTCGGGCAAGGTGCTGCGCTTGGCAAACTTGTTCCAGGGGCACACCAGCTGGCAGTCGTCACAACCGTAAATGCGGTTACCAATAAGGGGGCGCATCTCGAGCGGTATCGAGCCATCGTGTTCGATGGTCAGGTAAGACACGCAACGCCGCGCATCCAAACGGTGGGGGGCCACGATGGCCTGCGTAGGGCAGGCACTGATACAGGCGCTGCAACTGCCACAGTGCGCCTCGACCGGCGCACTTGGCGGGAGCGCCACATCCAGATACACCTCGCCGAGAAAAAACATCGAGCCCGCTTCGCGGTTGAGCAGCAAAGTGTGTTTGCCGCGCCAGCCCTGCCCGCTGCGACTGGCAAGCTCAGCCTCCAGCACCGGCGCGCTGTCGGTGAACACCCGGTACCCCAAGGGGCCTATATGGGCCGCCATGCGGTCGGCCAATTGTTGGAGGCGGTTGCGCAAAACCTTGTGATAGTCCCGGCCACGTGCGTAGACCGACACAATGCCCTCACCCGGGCGTTGCAAGCGGGCCAGCTCGGCGTCGGCCCAGCCGTCTTCTGTGCCGCGCGGCAGGTAGTCCATGCGCGCAGTAATCACACTCACCGTGCCGGGCACCAACTCGGCCGGACGGGCGCGTTTCAGCCCGTGATGCGCCATGTAGCCCATGCCACCGTGGAAACCGTGCGACAACCACGCTAAAAATCCGGCCTCCGCAGAGGACAAATCCACACCGGCCACGCCAATTTGGGAGAATCCGAGTTCCCGGGCCCAGCCCTGTATCTGAGCGACCATTTCGTCGCCATCGAATTGAGCCTTGATTTGAGTGCTGTTGATCGTCACCACCCGATTGTAGAAAGCGCGGCCCCGAGCATCGTCTTGGAATGGGCTGATGAAGCCGACACCGTCGCCTTTGCGCAGCAGTGGGCCCGCGCGCCGTCGCTTGCTAACGCATTTATTGCACTGCACGGCGACTTGGGTGCCGGAAAAACAACCCTTGTGCGCCACCTGCTGCAAGCGCTGGGGGTGACTGGGCGCATCAAAAGCCCCACCTACGCGGTGGTAGAACCCTACGAGCTGCTTGAGCTGAACATCTGGCACTTTGACTTTTACCGGTTCAATGACCCGCGGGAATGGGAGGAGGCCGGCTTCCGCGATATTTTTGCCAGCCCCGGCCTTAAGCTGGCCGAGTGGCCGGACAAGGCGGCCGGCATGCTGCCGGTGGCTGATGTCACCTTGCATTTGCACACCCTGGATGACAGCCGCCGCGAAGTGCGCCTGACTGCAGGCACCCCTGCGGGCCTGCTACTCATCCAAGCGGCCCAAGGAGCCGGGGATTGAGGCGCCGCGCCCTGCTGCAAGCCGGCAGTCTGGTCTTGACACTGGGCGCCGCCGAGCTCGCGAAGGGTGCCGCCATCATGACCGTGCGGGTATGGCCTGCACCGGAGTATTCGCGCGTCACCATTGAGTCCGACTCCGCACTCAGCGCCAAGCAGCTGTTTGTGCCCAATCCACCACGGCTGGCAGTGGACATCCAGGGCATCAGCTTGAACCCTGCGCTCAAAGAGCTGGTCGCCAAGGTGAAGGCAGATGACCCGAACATCGCGGGCATCCGCGTCGGGCAGTTCACCCCGGACATCGTGCGCCTGGTGGTCGACTTGAAGCACCCGATACGGCCGCAAGTGTTCAGCCTGGCGCCCGTGGCGGCTTACCAGCACCGTTTGGTGCTGGACCTGTACCCGCTGGCCGAGGTCGACCCGCTCGATGCCCTGATTACCGACCGTGCCAACGAGGCCAAAGCCGTTCAGCAGTCCAAGGCAGCGGCGCAAGATCCCCTGGACGCCCTGATTGCCCAGCACACCCAGCGCCCCCCTGTGCCGGCTGCCGCTGCCAGCAGCCCCTTGAGACCGGTAGACGCTATCAAATCAGGAGCTGTCCGCGCAGATTCCACGAGCGCTGGAGGCACAAAAGACACACAACCTACGGAAAAGGCCAGCACCCCGACCGACCGGCTGATCATCATTGCCCTGGACCCCGGGCATGGTGGCGAAGACCCTGGCGCCATCGGCCCCGGCGGTACCCGGGAAAAAGATGTGGTGCTCAAACTCGCGCACCTGTTGCGCGAACGGATCAACGCCGCCAGTGTCAACGGGAACGCAATGCGGGCGTTTCTGACCCGCGACGCCGATTTCTTTGTGCCCCTGAGTACCCGGGTACAAAAAGCCCGGCGGGTGCAGGCAGATTTGTTCATCAGCATCCATGCCGATGCGTTTTTCACCCCGGACCCGCAAGGGGCCAGCGTGTTCGCCTTGAGCCAGGGCGGCGCGACGAGCAGCGCTGCGCGGTGGATGGCGGCCAAAGAAAACAAGGCGGATTTGATTGGCGGCCTCAACGTCAAGGCCAAAGACGCCACGGTGCAGCGCGCCTTGCTCGACATGAGCACCACCGCACAAATCAACGACAGCCTGAAACTCGGCGGCAACCTGTTGGGCGAGATCAAGCGGGTCGGCAAGCTGCATAAACCCAAAGTCGAACAGGCTGCGTTTGCGGTGCTCAAGGCGCCGGACATTCCGAGTGTGCTGGTCGAGGCTGCGTTCATCAGCAACCCTAGCGAAGAGATCAAGCTCAACAGCGACGAATACCAAAACCGCCTGGCCGATGCCTTGATGCGCGGCATTGAAGGCTACTTCGCCAAAAACCCGCCCCTCGCACGCAACCGCACCACCAGTTAAAACATAAAAATCACCATATAAAGTAATGGTTTATGTGTTTTTGGCGTGGAGATAGCGGGCTAAACCCTGCTTCATTCACCGGCTGAAACAAAGTAGCAACCCTAGACTGAAGCTTTCAGTCACTCATTGGAAGGAGGTTGTTATGGCTCTGGTGGAGAGAATTCAAGCAGCGGTTGCACGAACCGAATTGTTGCCCTTCAAGGTAGAAATTGCTACCGAGGCCCAGCTGGATGGCGTCATCCAACTGCGCGCAGCCTCCTATGGCAAACACCTGCCGGAATTGGGCGCCAAGCTGCGCGAGCCAGAAGCCGCCGACTTTGCCTACGGATGCGAAGTCTTTGTTGCAACCTCCAAACTCGATGGCTCGGTGCTGGGAACTTTGCGGGCGCATTCCAATGTGATGGAGCCGTTGCCGTTGCAACGCTCACTCAATCTGCCTGACTCATATACCGGTCAGCGGATGGTTGAATCGACGCGACTCTGCGTCAAAGGCGATACCGGGTCATCTATTGTTAGAGCCGCGTTGTTCAAAGCCTTCTACACCTATTGCATGGCGCAAGGTGTTGATCAAATGATGGCGACAGGGCGCCGCCCTTTGGACCGGATGTACGACGGGTTGATGTTTACAGATGTCGGTGAAACCGGGCTTTTCTACCCGATGGCGTTCACAGGCGGGGTTCCTCACCGTGTCATGTCATTAGCCCCGGGGCTTGTACAAACACTATGGACAGGTGCGAACCATAGCCTTACCGGATTCTTTTTTGAAACATGTCACCCGGACATCGATCTGTCAGGTGCAAAACATCTCACATCGGTAGGTTGGTCATGCCCGGTAGCTCAGGCAACCTTGAATGCCCAAGCGCCTGCCATCGTGCGCGGAGAGCCTGCAATTCAACCCATCTTGGTCAGAGAACAGATGTTCATAAGGACTACAAACCGTCAGGAACTGCACGGCCAGTTGAGCAACTGACTTGCTTAAAAAATGGGGTTCCTGCGCGAGTCTTTGAACAAAGGCATCGTATCTGTGCCACCCCCTTGCACCTCTTGAAGAAAAGCAAGGATGGCCGGATCTTGGATGAAGTCGGCTCCGCTAGTCACGGACAGGATAGCCTCTGGAGTGACCGGTTGGCTGATCCCGTAGCCCTGTGCGTAATCAATACCGGCTTCGTACAGCACTTTGATGGTTGGCAAATCCTCTGCGAACTCACCGACCGACTTCATACCCAAATTCTTCACCAATCCCGCGATAGCGTTCACGATCGCTTGCCCGGCCTCACTGTGGACAGCGTCACGCACCAAAGACCCGTCTAACTTCAAGGAGTCCACGGACAGGCCCTTCAGGTAACCAAACGAGGAATACCCCGCCCCGAAATCATCGAGTGCTACCTTGCCCCCCATCCACCGAACCCGGTCGATAAATTTTTGCATGTTGCGCATATCGGTGATTGCCACGGTTTCGGTGATCTCAAGGCAAATTTTTTCCAACGCGACGGGGTGGAGCTTGAAGAGTGAGAACAGTTCCTCGGTGAAAACCTCATCGTTCAGTGATCCTCCCGACAAGTTCACCCCCACGAAATGGGTATTCTGCAATTGGGTTGCGTGCGCCTCTAACCAATCGATGGCGGTATTGATCACCCAGCGATCAATGATGGCGGTTTTCCCATGCGCCTCTGCCGCCTCAATGATGGTCACCGCGGGAACCACAGAACCGTCTGGTTTGCGCAATCGGATCAACATTTCAAAGTTCAAAGAATCAAATGGCCGGGTCAGCGAAACCTCCGGCTGCATCATTAAAAACAGTCCAGCGGGCACTTGGCCTCGCTCCAGGCAGTTAATCAGATCCAGTTCGTCTTGGTGCTGCTCGAAAAAACGATCCCCTTTTTGCACGACGACAACCCGTTGGGTCGGCCGCTTCTTTGCCATGCGGCACAAAGTATCGGCCGCCGAAATAATGTCTTTCAAGTCGGCGCGCGCAAACTGATCTGTGGATACCAACCCGCCTGAGATATCCAAGGTGAAACTCTGGGAGTCAATTTGAAATGGTGCGGATCCAATCAATGTCGCAATCGTGTTGCATTGCACCTCGCAGGTCAGAATATCGCGCTCATAAAAAATGACGACAAACTCATCGCCACCCAATCGCGCAAGCACTTCACCAGGGCCTAGGACTCCCCTCATGCGCTCAGCGACTTGCTTGAGAACCTGATCACCTGCGGTGTGCCCGTACAAATCGTTGATGAGTTTGAACCGGTCCAGATCAAAATAGGCAAGGGCGTAAGGTAGGCCTTCACCGACGTGCGATTGCTGACTGAGTCCACGCAAATTCAGGCAACCCGTCAACGGATCATGGCTGGCCAGATACTCCAACCGATCAGTGGCAGACACTCGCTCAGTAATGTCTTGTAGCGAGCACTCTGTGATGTTCCCGTCAACGGTAGAGGCCTTCACCAGCAACCAGCGCGGCAGGCGACCGGAGTCACCCAGCGCCATCGTTTCCAATTCGATGGCACCGCCTCCGGGCAACTGGCTTAGCACCTGAATCGCAGACACGAGCTGTTGATCGAAAACTTGAGCAAGAGTGGGCGTGCTCTCTGGCAAAGCAACCCCGACCATCGCATAGAACGCGGGGTTTGTTTTGATGATCTCCCCATCCCGACTTACTGAAAAAAGGCCGATGGGTGAATCTTGATATGCAGCGTTCAGCAACTTCTGTGCACGAATGCTTTGCATCCGATGGGTACGCATATGCTCCGCAACGGCAGCGGTAGCTAGCAAAGCAGATGCGATCGCTCCAGTCACGCTATTGAGACCAGACTCCAAAACACGAGCGCCAGTCGCGGCAACGATGACTTCATTCAAGGTGGAGATCAAGGTCACCACGATAGAGGCCCCGTACCAAGCGGCAACACGCGAGTGTGTTCTCCGAAGAATCCAATACAGATACCCCAGCATCACAGTGACCACCGTAAATGTGGCGACCCACAAAATTGGTAACACTGACTCATAGGCCAAAAACGGCGAGACAAACAACAACGCAACGGCCAAGACTTCGTGAAACGTGAGCGGCCACCGCGTATTTGAAAGTGCCAACTCTGCTTTGAAAAGCACACTGAACAGGCCCACTGTGTTGGCAAAGTACAAAACCAAAGTCGCTTGGCGGAGAGGAAAAAGCAAGTCAGGGGGTATCTCTGAACCCAAGAAGGAAAAGTCAGTCCCTACCGACAAAGCAGCCATCCGCATATTCAGGATGAGGCCGCCTACAAAGGCAAGGTACAGCGGACTCGCATTGACGATCGCGGTCAGCAACATAAACACGGCGAGCACGCCGATAGCGCCTTCAATAAGTACGCCGGTGTGCTTGTGCGCAAGCTGCGCATTGCGGAGATCAGTCTCCTTCCACAACTCCACGGCAATTTTGGCCGGCCCCCTGAAGTTCGCTTGGCAGACAACTTCCTGTGGAGATTGGCCCGGGGATAGGAGCATCTTGAAACCGGCCCTGCTCTTGGAGATGGCACCAGAAGCCGTGTAGTAATCAGCACTCCCGATAAGTGCGCCCGACAGGCCATCCCAACAAGTCAACTGAGTCGCATGGCGCGAGGGAAAATCAATCACGCTCTGCGTAGACCCGGCCGACGCTGCGTTCACAAAGAAAATCCAAAAAGGACGGGTCGACCGCCCCGTTCGGGATGTGTCTACCCGGGCCTGTCCGCGCAACTCCGCAGCTATCTGTATCGGCTTTAAAACCGCTTCCGGGTCTTTTTGCTCCCACACCGTCGAAGCAATTGGGACTCCGATCCCGCTGTCAGATTCCCCGCTTTGCCACGCGATTGCTACGCAAGCAAAAACGATAAGGACAACTGGAAACACATAGGTCGTCAGACGCTCCAGCAAAGATGCAACAATTTTTTGCACAGGGGTCAATGATTAAGCTGGCCGCTTGGTACGGCTCTTGAGTGCTCCCACAATTACGATCAATCCGGGGATCAATATCATCGCCCAAATAATCTTGTCCAAATTCATTTTCACCCACGGAATGCTGCCTAAAAAGTAGCCCGCGGTGCAAATTCCCACTACCCACAGCACCGCGCCAATGATGTTGAAGAACGTAAACTTGGCCCGATTCATCGCTGCCACTCCGCCCACAAACGGCACAAAGGTGCGCAAAAACGGCATGAAGCGCGCAGCGATGATGGTGAAACCTCCGTAGGTCTCGTAGAAGTTGTGCGCTTTGTCAAAAGCCGCTTTGTTGAAAAACCGGCTCTGCTCCCACTGAAAGACCTTGGGGCCGAAATAGCGCCCGATGCTGTAGTTGCACTGATCCCCCAAAACGGCCGCCACCAGCAGCAGGCCAACGGCCAACGGGTAGCTCATCAAGCCTGCGCCGCACATGGCGCCCACTACAAAGAGCAAAGAGTCACCCGGCAAAAACGGCATGACCACCACGCCGGTTTCCACAAAAATGATCATGAATAGCAGGGCATATACCCAAGCCCCGTAGGTCTGGACAAACACTTCAAGGTGCTTGTCGACATGAAGAATGAAGTCGATGAGTACAGCAATAAGTTCCATAGGTGGGATTATGCTGCCCGCCTAAAATACCAACGTGAATGCACCTCTGACTCCCGCACCCCGCCGCCCCATCCGCGAACTCCCGGACGAACTGATCAGCCAGATTGCGGCGGGTGAAGTCGTAGAGCGCCCCGCCAGTGTGGTGCGTGAATTGGTCGACAACGCACTGGACGCCGGCGCCACCCAAGTCACCCTGCGCCTGCTGGCCGGCGGTGTGCGCCTGATCAGCGTGGAAGACGACGGCCAAGGCATCCTGCGCGACGAGCTGCCCATCGCCTTCAAACGCCACGCAACCAGCAAAATCGGCAACCTGCACGACCTGGAGAGCGTGGCCACCATGGGTTTCCGGGGTGAGGCGCTGGCCGCCATCAATTCCATAGCTGATTGCGCAATATTGTCGAGGGCTAGCGGCCTGAACGATGCCTACCTGCTCGATGGCCGTACCGGCGAACTGCGCCCGGTGGCGCGGGGCCAGGGCACCACCGTTGAGGTCAAAGAGCTGTTTTACAGCACGCCCGCGCGCCGCAAGTTTTTGAAAACCGACGCCACCGAACTCGCGCACTGCATCGAGTCCGTGCGCCGTCACGCCCTGGCCCGCTCCGATGTGGGCTTTGCCATCTGGCACGAAGGCAAACTGGTGGAGCAATGGCGCCGCTGCCTGGATGTGCCGCTGGCCGATGCCACGCCAGAGGCCGCACTCGCCGCCCTGGACCAACGCCTCTCTGACGTGCTTGGCCCCGAGTTTCTGGCCCAAAGCGTACGCGTCGATTGGCACAGCAAGCAAACCAACGAACTGGGCCAACCCGCCCTGCGCGTGTGGGGCCGCGCCGGAGTGCCCGACGCCGCCCGCTCGCGCGGCGACCAGCAGTTCTGCTACGTGAACGGCCGCTTTGTGCGAGACAAAGTCCTCACCCACGCCGCCCGCAGTGCCTATGAAGACGTGCTGCACGGCAACCGCCAGCCGGTCTACGCCCTCTATGTCGCCATGGACCCAACGCGGGTGGATGTGAACGTGCACCCCACCAAAATTGAAGTGCGCTTTCGCGACAGCCGCGAAGTGCACCAAGCTGTGCGCCACGCAGTAGAAGACACCTTAGCCGCGCCGCGCGCCGCCGCAGCGGCAGGCGCCGCAACGGGCCAGCCCCAAGCGCCCAGCCTGTTCGGAAACACCAGCGACGCCAGCGCCCTGCCCGCACCGGGAACTTATGTGCCGAATAGGCCGATAGCGCCCATGTACAGTGCGCAACCAGCTATCAAATTTGAAGCAGAAGAAGGTCTAATAGGCCACCGCGTCAACGACATCAGCCTGCTCTGGCAACGTAACGCCACCCCAGAAGGCGGGATGGCTGAGCGTTTTGCGCAGGTCAAGGAGGAGCCCGCACAGCGGGCGGGGGACACGGAGCAAAACGCTCAGCCATCCCGCCTTCCGGCGAGCGAAGAAACCTGGCCTTTGGGCCGTGCGATTGCCCAACTGCAAGGCGTCTACATCCTCGCCGAAAACAACCAAGGCTTGGTCATCGTGGACATGCACGCCGCCCACGAACGCATCGTCTACGAACGCCTGAAAACACAAATCAGCCTCACCGCCCCCGACGGCAGCGTGCACCCACTGGCCAGCCAGCCCCTGCTCATCCCCGCCACCTTCGCCGCTACCCCCGACGAAGTGGCCACCGCCGAAGCCCACGTGGCGACCCTCAACACCCTGGGCCTGGAGATCAGCCCCTTCTCCCCCAAAACCTTGGCGGTGCGCGCCGTACCCACCACCCTGGCACAAGGCGACGCGGTGGAATTGGCTCGCAGCGTGCTGGCCGAGCTGGCGCAGCACGACGCCAGCACCGTCATCCAGCGTGCACAAAACGAGATTCTGGGCACCATGGCCTGCCACGGTGCGGTGCGCGCCAACCGCAAGCTCACGCTCGAGGAAATGAATGCGCTTTTACGCGACATGGAAGCCACCGAGCGCAGCGACCAATGCAACCACGGCCGCCCCACCTGGCGCCAGCTCACGCTCAAGGAGCTGGACTCGCTGTTTTTGCGCGGGCGCTGATGCCCCTGCCGGCCAACACAGCGGCGGGCTCTCGTTCTTGCACATCGCATCCCGCGGCGCGGTATGCTAGACGTCTGACGTCTTCATTGCCACGCCATGTCCCACTTCACGTTCACCCTCGCCCATGGATTGCGCTTCTTCCGGTCGGCTGCCCTGTGGGCACTGCTGTGTTGCACGCTGAGCAGTCACGCGCAGGACAGACGCACCGTCACCGAGCCCACGCTGCCCACCACGGTATGCACCACCCTGGAGCCCCGCGGCACTGGCAACGAAGCGGCACGGCTGCAAACCGCCCTCAACGCCTGCCCTGCCGGCCAGGCCCTCAAGCTGCAAAGCGGCCCCTTGGGCCAGCGCTTTGTATCCGGCCCCTTGCGCATACCATCCGGCGTCACCTTGTGGATCGATGCAGGCACCACGCTGGCCGCCAGCACCCGGCCGGCCGACTTTGACACGGGCAGCGGCCAGTGCGGCCGGATCGACGCACTCGGCAAGGCTTGCAAGGCCCTGCTGACGCTGGAGAACACAGACCACAGCGGCATCGTGGGCGAAGGGGAAATCCTGGGCCAGGGCGACCAGCGTATGGAGGGCAGCACCGAGAGCTGGTGGCAGCTGGCGCGCCGTGCCCAGCGCGAGGGCGGCAAGCAAAACATTCCGCGCCTTATCCAGATCAACCAGTCCCGCGAGGTGGTGCTCTACCAAATCCGGCTGCGCAATGCGCCCAACTTCCATGTGGTGCTGGACCGGGTGCAGGGCTTTACCGCCTGGGGCATGGTCATTGACACCCCGGCAGACGCCCGCAACACCGACGGCATCGACCCCGGGGCGTCCGGAGACATCACCATCGCGCACAGCTTTATCCGCACGGGGGATGACAACATCGCCATCAAGGCCCTGCGCGGCCCCAGCCGCTTTATCTCGGTGCTGGACAACCACTTCTACAGTGGGCACGGCATGTCCATCGGCAGCGAAACCAACGCTGGCGTCAGCGATGTGCTGGTGCGCGGCCTCACCCTGGACGGCACCACCTGGGGCCTGCGCATCAAGAGCGATGCCGACCGCGGCGGGCTGGTTGAGCGGGTGCGCTATGAGGACGTGTGCCTGCGGAACAACCGCTGGCCCCTCAGCCTGACGACGCAATACGCCAAGGGCGCCGTGGGGACCTCGATTCCGCAGTACCGCGACATCCGCTTCCAAAGCGTGCGGGGCCAGGGCGGTCAGCCCGAGCTGCAGGGCTATGACGAGGCCCATGCGCACCAGGTGCTGTTGGACGGCGTGCACATCGAGGGCGCGGCCCCCTGGAAGGTGAGTCACACCCGCCTGGAGACCGTCACGCCCGCCAGCCCCTTGCCCGATTGCAGCGCGCGCTGGCTCCCCTTCCCCGAAGCCAAGGGCGGCGCCATATCTGCAACCCCGGGTCGGGTGCTGCTGGTGGGACCCGGCCGGCCCTATGCCAGTGTGAACGCCGCGCTGTCCGATGCGCGTGCTGGCGCCACGGTGCGCATCGCCCCCGGCACCTACCGCGAAGTCGTGCGCCTGCAGCTGCCGGGCCTGCGCGTGCTGGGCGAAGGTGCCACGCCCCAAGAAGTGGTGATTGAAGAAAGCCGCAGCGCCGCCGACACCGGCACCACCAGCAAGTCCGCCGTGGTGTTTGCGGAGGCCGATGGCATTGAGATCCACAACCTCAGCATCGCCAACCGCTTTCACGATGAGCACCCGGAGGTCACCCAGGGCGCCCAGGCCGTGGCGCTCTATGCCAGTGGCGACCGGCAGCGCTTTGTGGGCCTGCGCCTCATCAGCTTTCAAGACACGCTGTATGCCGCTCGCCGGGCCTGTACCAGCGGCGCGGCCTGCCCGCCGGCGCGCCAGTTCTACCGGGACACCGTCGTCATTGGTGCGGTGGATTTCATCTTCGGCAACGCACTGGCGTACTTCGATGGCCTGGACATCTATGGCATAGAACGCCCCCAAGTCATCGTCACCGCCCAAAGCTGCCAAACGGAGGGCGAAGTCTGCGGCTACGTGTTCCGCAACAGCCGCGTCCACGCCGACGCGGCTGTCCAACACATCGTGCTGGGGCGGCCCTGGCGCGCCCTGTCGACCGTGACTTTTTTGGACAGCGAGCTCGATGGCAGGGTGATTCCCGCCGGGTTTATCGATTGGAACCAGGAAAACCGTTTGCCCACCACCCGCTATGCCGAAGTGAACTCACGGGGCGCAGGCGCAGTGCCACCAAACACCCGCCAGCCCTATATGCGCACGCTGGATGCAGCCCAGCTGCACCACGTCTCCAGCGCCAACCGTTACCTCGCCGGAAACGATGGCTGGCAGCCGGAGCGCAGCGCGCCTTAAGCAAAAACGGGCCCAGCACCCACCAGATAACGCGCCACAAATCCGTCCACCGCGCCCTGCGGCAAATCCACCCACACCGTGTGGCCGCTGCCGGGCGCCACGTCCATCGCGACGCCGTCGGCGTTTTCCATGCGGGTCAGCGTGGCGTCTACATTGCCTGCAGGGTGGATGATTTCCAACCGGTCCCCCACCGCAAACTTGTTGCGCACATTCACCTGAGCCAGCCCCCCGCGCTGCATCAAACGCGAGCACATCGCCCACATACAAACTGCGCCCGCTCTCGGAGTAGCCGCGCAGGTAGTTTTGAGTGGCCTCGGGCGTGTGGCGCTGGAAGAAACCGCTGGTGTAGCCCCGGTTGGCCAAGCCTTCTAACTGACCCAGCAGCTCGGGGTTGAGCGCACGGCCGGCCACCGCGTCGTCGATCGCAGCGCGGTAGGCCTGCGCGGTGCGGGCCACGTAATACGGGCTCTTGGTGCGGCCTTCAATCTTGAGCGAGTCCACCCCGATTTCCACCAGGCGCTGCACATGCTCAATGGCGCGCAGGTCTTTGGAGTTCATCACATAGGTGCCGTGCTCGTCTTCCTCGATGGGCATGTACTGGCCGGGACGCTGGCTTTCTTCGAGCAAATAGGAAATGCTTTGGTGTGCCTCGGCTGGCACGCTGTTGCCCTGCCCACAAGCATCGCTACTTTGGAGCGGGTTCAGCACATCACCACTCGCATCCACCTGCGCGGCATGCGTTTTGTAGTCCCAGCGACAGGAGTTGGTGCAGCTGCCCTGGTTGGCATCGCGGTGGTTGAAGTAGCCCGACAGCAGGCAACGACCCGAGTACGCAATGCACAAGGCGCCGTGCACAAACACCTCCAGTTCAGTATCCGGGCAGTCCTGGCGGATCTGCGCCACCTGGTCCAGCGACAACTCGCGCGACAAGATCACCCGGCGAATGCCCGCCTTGCTCCAGAACTTCACTGCCGCCGCATTCACCGTGTTGGCTTGCACCGACAGGTGAATCTCCATCTCCGGCCAGGCCTCGCGTGCCAGCATGATGAGACCGGGGTCCGACATGATCATCGCGTCCGGCTTCAGGGCTATCACCGGTTGCATGTTCTTCACATAACTCTGCGTCTTGTTGCCATGCGGGAAGATGTTGGATACCAAATAAAACTTCTTGCCCAGGGCGTGCGTGTGTTCAATACCAGCGCGCAACACATCCAAGCTGCCGAAATCGTTGTTGCGCACCCGCAAGCTGTAGCGCGGCTGACCGGCGTACACCGCCGTTGCACCGAAGGCGAGCGCGGTTTGCAGCATGGCCAGCGAGCCCGCAGGGGCCAGCAGTTCAGGGGTGCGATGATGGGGGGTTACAGGTGCAGCAAGCGTCATGCAGAAATTATCTCGGCCAGGGGCGAGGTGTCACCGGCAGCGCATTTGACCCACATCAACAGATCCACAATCCTTGCACCCATGCGAGCTACTTATTTCATTCAACTGGTCGGACTCTCTGCTTTGTGGGGCGCGTCCTTTTTGTTCATCCGCATTGCCAGCCCGGTGTTCGGGCCCAATGTGTTGGCCTGCTTGAGGGTGACCCTTGCGACCCTGACTTTGGCCGTGTTGATGCGTGTATTGGGCCAGCGCTGGGCCTGGCGCCAGTGGCGCACCCTGGCGGTGATTGGGGCCTTGTCAGTTGCTATGCCATTTTTGTTGTTCGCCTGGGCCGGCCTGCAATTACCCGCGGGCTACAGCGCCCTGCTCAACTCGACCGCGGTGATCTTCGGCATGTTTGCGTCGGCCCGCATGGGTGAAGACACCATTACCTTCAAAAAGCTGCTGGGCTGTGCGTGCGGATTTGCCGGGGTGGCACTCATCGTGAGCCTGGGGCCGGTGGAGCCCTCTTTCAAGGTGGTGATGGCGGTTTTGGCCTGCGTTGCGGCCTCGGCCTGTTATGGGTTTTCTGCCCCCATCACCAAGCGCGCGGTGGGCCAGTTGCAACCGGTGCAGATTGCAGCTGGCATTCACGCCATGTCGCTCCTGATGGTGCTACCGGGGGCGGTTTACAGCCTGCCCTCGGCGCATTTCACCTGGGGGGCGCTCGCCGCCGTGGCCGCGATGGGCATCGTGACCTCGGGCTTGGCCTACTGGGCGCATTTGCGCATTCTGCGGCACGTAACACCGGTAGCAGCCATGAGCCCCATCTTCATGGTGCCGGTGTTCGGGGTGCTGTGGGGGCACGTGTTCCTGGGCGAGCAGTTGGGGCATGGGTTGGTGGTGGGGGGCAGCCTGGTGCTGCTGGCCAGTGCGCTCATCACCGGGTTCAACCCGCTGCAACGGTGGCTGGACCTGGTCAACGCCAAACCCTGAGTTCTGTCACGCAACAGTCATCCGGGCGCACCATGATCACGGGCTGCTTATCTTCACCATGAGGGACCCCATGAAAACCATGCGTTTTGCATCCACGGCTGTCGCCGTTTCGATCGCTACTTTGCTGGCTGCCTGCAGCACTCTCGGCACCCCAACCTCCGCCTACCCCACCCTGAATGGCGCCAAGCCTTTGGTCATCGGCCACCGCGGCGCGAGCGGCTATTTGCCCGAGCACACCCTGGCCTCTTACAAAAAGGCCGTCGAGATGGGTGCCGATTTCATTGAGCCCGATTTGGTGGTCACCAAAGACGGCGAGTTGATTGCCCGCCACGAACCCAACATCACCGCCACCACCGATGTGTCGGCCCGCCCCGAGTTCGCCAGCCGCAAGACCACCCGCAAGGTGGACGGTGTGAACGAGACCGGCTGGTTTGCCACCGACTTCACACTGGCAGAACTGCGCACCCTGCGCGCCAAACAGCCCAACGCCGCGCGCGACAAGTCGTTTGACGGTCAGTTCCAGATCCCCACTTTCCGCGAAATTCTGGACCTCGCCAAGTCGGAGTCTGCCCGCACCGGCCGCACCATCGGTGTGTACCCCGAAACCAAGCACCCCACCTACCATGTGGATGCCGGTCTGCCCATCGAGCCACGCTTGCTGGCCCTGCTGGCCGAATACGGTTACACCAAGAAAGAATCCCCGGTCATCATCCAGTCGTTTGAGGTGTCCAACCTCAAGGCACTGCGCAAACTCACCCAGGTCCGCCTGGTGCAATTGGTGGATGCGGACGATGTGGACTCCAAAGGCAACGTGACCCTCGTGGCACCTTTCGACAAGCCTTATGACTTTGCCGTGGCCAAAGACAGCCGCACCTTTCCCGACCTGCTGACCCCTAAGGGCCTGGCAGAAGTCAAAACCTATGCTGACGGCATCGGCCCCTGGAAGCCCTACCTGGCCAGCGCCGCCCACGTGCTGGGTGCCGACGGCAAGCCGCGTGACCTGAATGGCGACGGCAAGATCACCGACGCTGATCGCGTGGCCCTGCCCCCGACCGACGTGGTCAAGAACGCCCACGCCGCCGGCTTGTTTGTGCACGCCTACACCTTCCGCAGCGAAGCGCCTCTTCTGTTGTCTGATTACAAGGGTGACTCCAAGGCCGAATACAAGCGTTTCTACGCCCTGGGTGTGGATGGCTTGTTCAGCGACTTCCCTGACACCGCTGTTGCCGCACGCGACAGCCAATAAAAGGCACCGGCCTTTCCAAAGACAGCGCTTCGGCGCTGTTTTTTTTGGCGTGGCCACACGCGGGGCGAGCGCACTGCAGGGCCACTCTTGCAGGTCACCGATCAATAGGGGGTGCCCCGTAAAATGGGCGCCACATGACCGCTCCCGCTGCAAGCCCCCTTCCACCACCTTCGGCCCGCCCCCGCACCAACACCCGCACTGAACTGGCCGCCCTGTGGGCCTTGGCATGGCCCATCCTGATCGGTCAGCTGGCCAACGTGGGCATGTCGGTGGTCGATGTGGCCATGGCCGGTCACGCCTCGGCACACGACCTGGCGGGCATTTCGCTCGGGGTGTCGATCTGGAACATCATCATCATTACCCTCATGGGGTTGATGATGTCGGTAGCCCCGATGGTCGCCCACCATGTAGGCGCCCGCGAGTTCAGCCAAGTCCCCCACCTGGTGCGCCAGGGCATGTGGAAAGCACTGGGCGTGGGCTTGGTGGCCATGGTGCTCGCCCAGTTGTCTACCCAGGTGTTTGACCACATGGACATCGAGCCCCATGTGCACGAAGTCGCCACCGGGTTTGTGATGATCATCAGCTTTGCCCTGCCGGCCTTTGCCTGCTACCGGGTGCTGTACGGATACAGCGCCAGCCTGAACCAGACCAAACCGCTGATGGTGATGTCGGTGGCGGCGTTGCTGATCAACATCGTGGTGAACTGGCTGCTGGTGTTTGGCGTGGGCCCCTTCCCACGGCTGGGCGGCCTGGGGTGTGCGTGGGCGACCTTGCTGTGCGTGTGGTTCAACTTCGGCGGTTTGCTGCTGTGGATGCGGCTTGCACCGGCCTACCGCAGCACCTGGCCGTTTGCCGAATGGGAAAGACCGCACCCCGCCAAGCTGTTGGCGCTGTGGAAGCTGGGCTTTCCGATCGGGGTGACCTATTTCGCAGAAACCAGTGCCTTCGGGCTGATTGCCTTGCTGATTGCAGGTTTTGGCAGCCGCGAAGTCGCCGCCCACCAGATTGCACTCAACTTCACCTCGCTGGTGTTCATGATTCCCCTGAGCATGGGCATTGCTCTGCTCACCCGGGTGGGGCAAAGCCTCGGGGCCGGCGACCCGGTGGCCGCGCGCTTCAGGGCTTGGGTGGGTGTGAAAGCCGGATTTGCTTTCGGCGTGGTCTCTGCCATCGGCATGGCCGCCGGGGCCCACCAGATTGCCTGGCTCTATACCAACGATGCCGCCGTGGCTGCAGTGGCTGCGCAGCTGCTGTTTCTGGCGGCGGTGTTCCAGTTGTCGGACTCGGCCCAAGTGGTCATCAGCAGCGCCATCCGTGGCTACAAGGTCACCCGCAGCCCCATGGTGATTCACCTCACGGCGTTTTGGGGCTTCTCGCTGCCGCTGGGTTGCGTGCTGGGCCTGGCCCCGGAGTGGCTGCCATGGCGGCCCGCCCAGGGCATGGGTGCGCAGGGTTTCTGGATTGCACTGGTGGTGGGCTTGACGGTGGCTGCCGTCGGGCTGCTGATCCTGCTGCGCCAGGTCACCCGTGCGCGCCTGCTAACAGGGAGCCAAGCATGAGCAACCCCTTGCCCTTTTACCTGTGCCTGGCCGGCCCCACCGCGGCCGGCAAAACCGCTGCCGCGCTGGCGATTGCTGCAGAGCACCCGGCAGAGATCATCAGCGTGGATTCGGCCCTGGTCTATCAGGGAATGGACATCGGCACCGCCAAACCCGAGGCCCATGAGCTGGCCGCTGTGCCGCACCACCTGATCAACATCCGCGACCCGTTGCACACCTACAGCGCCGCCGAGTTCGTGAAAGACGCCAAGACGCTGATCACCGACATCAGCGCCCGCGGCAAGCTACCCCTGCTGGTGGGCGGCACCATGCTGTACTTCAAGGCCTTGTTTGACGGGCTAGATGACATGCCCGCAGCCAGCCCCGAAATCCGCGCCGCGCTGGAGGCCGAAGCCGCTGCCTTGGGCTGGCCGGCCATGCACGCCCAACTGGCCGCCGTGGACCCGGTCACCGCTGCCCGTCTGGCACCGGCCGACAGCCAGCGCATCCAGCGCGCGCTGGAGGTCTACAGGGTGTCGGGACAACCCTTGTCGTACTTTCACGCCCAGCAAGACGCTATCAAAAAAGAAGCAGCTCGCGCAGACAATACGGGCGCTAGCACCCTTTTTTCCTTAGAACCCACCGACCGTACCTGGTTGCACGATCGCATTGCCCAGCGGTTTGACCTGATGCTGCAAGGCGGCTTTCTGGACGAGGTGAAAGCACTCATGGCGCGCGGCGACCTGCACACCGACCTGCCCAGCATGCGCTGTGTGGGCTACCGCCAGGCTTGGGAGGCACTGACCGGCGTCTCCCCCATGGCAGAGCTGCGTGACAAAGGCATATTCGCCACCCGCCAACTCGCCAAGCGGCAAATCACCTGGCTGCGCTCCATGCCGCGCCGCCAAGTGATTGCCTGTGACCACACCGGCGCCCAAAACTCCTTGATGCACGCCGTGCGCACCACCCTTCAACAGCGGGCCGCTCCATGACCTTGCAATTGCGTGATGTCGGCAAACACTACGGCAGCACCCCTGTGTTTGCCCATGTGAACCTGGATGTCGCACCCGGCGAGTTTGTGGCCATTGTGGGTGAGTCGGGGGTTGGCAAATCCACCCTGCTGAACTGCATGGCCGGGCTCGACAGCTGGGACCACGGAACCGTGCACCTCGCCGGGCAAGACCTCGGGCGACTGAATGACGACCAACGGGCCCTGCTCCGGCGGGACAAGGTGGGCTTTGTGTTCCAGGCCTTCCATGTGCTGCCGCATCTGGATGTGACGCAAAACGTGGCTTTGCCGCTGATGCTGCTCGGTCGACAGGAGCCCGAGCGGGTGCAAGCCTTGCTGGACGCGGTTGGCCTGGGCGAGCTGGGTGCGCGTTTGCCGCAGCAGCTCAGTGGCGGGCAGTTGCAACGGGTGGCCATCGCCCGCGCGCTGGTGCACCAACCCGCATTGATTCTGGCCGATGAGCCCACCGGCAACCTCGACCCTGCGACCGCCGCCAAGGTCATGCAGGCCCTGGTCACCCAGTGCCGCCAACACGGCAGCGCCTTGGTGCTGGTCACGCATTCTCTAGCGGCCACCGAGCATGCCGACCGGGTTTTGCACCTGCACCACGACGGGATTCGCCACCCCCATGGCTGACAAACCCGGGCGCCTGCGCTAGACTGTTTGTTACAAATTGCATTTCGTCGCCAGACGCACCTCTGTGAACTTGCCCACCCCCAGGATTCGTAGCTCGCTGCTGGTTGCCCTCGGCTTCATGGCAAGCACCGCGGCCATGGCCGCATGCGAGCGCAAGCTGCAAGTCCCCGTGTCCCCGACCGGCCAGAGCCTCACCGTCAACGGCGAACGGGTCGGAGGAATTTACAAAGACCTGCTAGACACGATTTCCAGCAAAAGCAAATGTACTTTTGTGTTCAGCCCCGTACCACGGGCCCGACAGGAGCGCTTGTTTGAGGTGGGCCAAGCGGATGTGATGCTAGCTGTCACACGGTCACCGGAGCGCGACGCCGCCGGTGTTTTCATCCCCATGGTGCGCAACCGCGCCACTGTCATTTCTTTCGGCAGCGCGGAAAGAAAGGCGTTCACCAACAGCCCTGAATTGCTCAAGCAAAGCAACGTCAAATTAGTGGCCGTGCGGGGTTTTAACTTTGGCCCCCACTATTCGGGGTTGCTTGATGCCATGCAGGCAGAAGGCCGGCTTGTGCTGGAACCGGATCCGATAGGCGTCGCCCGTTGGCTCCGCAGCAATCCGAACGACGTCACCCTCATGGCCCCGATCACGCTGTATGGCGCGCTGATGGATGACGAGCGCATGAAAGACATGCTCGACACGATGCGCGTTGAGCCCATGGACGACATGCCCTGGGGCGAGAGCGGCATCTACCTCTCCCGCACCTCGATGCCGGCCGGAACCTTGAAATACTTGAGGACTACCATTCAGCGGGAAACCCGAAGCGATTACCTGTACAAAAAGTTCAGCGCCATATATCCCCCGTTCGTACTCAAGGGCAGCGTGATGCCACTGGTCCGTTGACCCACAATCAGAAAACCGCCTGCTCCAGCACCCCACAGCGCCGCCAAGGTACCGACTAAAAAAAACCACCGCAAGCGGTGGTTTTTTTGTGGGGCCGAAGCGAATCAGGACGATTTCTTGCGACGCGCTGCTGCGCCAATCGCGAACAAACCGGCCAGCAACATGGCGTAAGTCTCTGGCTCGGGAACCGCAGCGGTGATGCTCAACAAGGTGTAGTCCGACTGGTTGGTACCCTTGCCGTCGCCACGGGCACCCATCGCCGCACCAAAAGTCACCTGGCTCACCAGCTTGTTGCCAAACGGGTTGGCCACCGACCAAGCGCCACCCTTGTTCAGCGTAGCCGGGCTCAAGTTGGTCACTTGCGTGCTGGAGCCGTTCCACAGCGCCACGGTGTTGCCGGTGGCAATCAAACTGAAATTGGCGGTGGTGTGGTCGGCATACAAAACCGAGACGATGGCTTTCTCTTGCACGTCGTTGTATTCAGGGCCATTGAACAACAGGCCGACGCTGAAGTTTTTGACCAGCACACCGCGGGAGAAAGAACCGGTAATGGTTTCACCAATATCGATTTCACCAGGGGTACGGCCGTTTCCGTTGCTCGGAGACACCCCGACGCCCTTGTAGCCGCCTTGCGCATCCTTGAAGCTGAAACGCGCGGTTGCATCGCCGTTTTTGGCCGCAAAGCTGGCCACGGTGCCACCCAGGAAAGTGGTGCTGTAGCTGCTGCTCAGATTGGTGAAATTGGCGCCGTAAATGGTGTCGAAGGTATTCGCTGGCGACACGGTTGCATGCGCAGACAAAGCGGCCATTGCAAGACCGGTAACTACCGCGAAGCGCTTCAGGTAGGGAGTGAACATGGAAGAGGCCTTTTCAAGTATGGCGCGAGGATACCGGTTCTGCGCTATTTTTTCGATGAGCCGAATGGACTGTTGCTCGGGCTTTTTTCACCAAATCGGGCAAAAAACGCCCTCTTGCAGCCGGTAACCCCGCACCGCCATCGCACGGGCCTCCGCCTCGTCGTGGGTCACCCAGAGTGTGGCCATACGGTGCTCGGCGATATGGGCCTTGAATTCGGCGCGCAGTTGCAGGCGCAGGTCGGCGTCCAGGGCGGAAAAAGGCTCGTCCAGCAACAAGGCACGCGGACGCGTGATCAAGGCCCGGGCCAGCGCCACCCGCTGCTGCTCCCCGCCCGAGAGTTGCCAAACCTTGGAATGGGTGTATGCCGACAAACCGAACCGGGCCAGCATCGCCACCGCCTGGTCCCGGGCCGCTTTGCGGGGCACCCGCTGCTCCACCAGGCCGAAGGCCACGTTGTCTTGCACATTCAGGTGGGGGAACAGCGCAAAATCCTGGAACATCAGGGCAAAGCCCCGGCGCTCGGGCGGCAGGGCGGTAATGTCTTGGCCGTCCATGCGAACGCTGCCGGCATCCGCCGCCTCCAGGCCCGCTGCAATCCGCAGCAGGGTGCTCTTGCCACTGCCGCTTGAGCCGAGCAAGGCGACCGTTTCGCCCGCAGCCACGCTGACAGACACCCCGCGCAGCAAAGGCCGGGCGACACCTTGAGGGGGCTGCCACTCCTTCACGATCGATTGCAACTCAAGCACGCGCGTCACCTTCCTTACCAGGCCATTCAATCAACACAAAAGCCAGCAGTGCCAGCCCCATCAGCACGCAGGCGAGCACCTGCGCAGCACCCAGGTTCACCGCACCAGGCTTGCCCAGGTGCTGATAAATCAGGGTGGTGAGTGTGGCCCACTCGGGGCGCGATAAAAACAAGCTCACTGCAAACTCGCCCACGGCGGTGGCAGCGGCAAAGGCCATGCCCCGGCGCAAAGCCGGTGCCAACAAGGGGAGCGTGACCCGCCAGAAACAGCGCCACGGGCTGGCGCCCAGGCTGCGGGCGGCCTCCAGGTAGTGGGCGGGCAAGCTATCCAAGCGCGAGGCCACACTTTTGGCCACAAAGGGATACGCCAGCAAGGCGTAGGCCGCCACCAACACACCGAAACTGCCACTGGCCTCGGGGTACAACAACAACAGGCCAAACGCCACCATGACCGGCGACACAATAAACGGCAGAAACACCAAGGTGCGCAGCCACAGCACCCGGCGGGCCGCCAAGGCGTGGGCAAGGCCCAGCACAGTCGCCAGTACCAGTGCCAACAGCGAGAACTGCACCGTGTTGTAGAGGGCCAGCAAGGTGTCGTCTTCCCGCAGCACACCCCATGCATCTGCTCCTGAAAAAATAGCGCCATGCGCAATGGCTATGAGGGGTGCAGCACAAATCAGCATCCAAACACCGACAGTGACCATGACCGCACTCCACTGCGCAACGCCCCGAACGGGCCGGCGCAGCACCCCATCCGCCCGGGCAGGGGTAGCCAAACGGCGCTCTACCGCCGCGTAACCCAGAGCAACCGCGCCTGTCAGCAACAACATCCAGACCGACAACACACTGGCCTGCCCCAGCTGCAGCTCATGGGCCACCAGGGTGTAGATCTCGACCTCCGCCGTCGCATAGGCCTGCCCGCCCAAGACCAGCGCCAGTCCGAAACCTGAAAAGCAGTACAAAAACACCAGGCACAAAGCCGAGGCCAACCAGGGTGCAATCGCCGGCCACTCCACCCGCCAAAAGGCCCGCCACGGCGTAGCCCCCAAGCTGCGGGCTGCTGCCACCCGGGCGGCGCTCACCTGCGAGAGCGCATCTACCGCAGCGCGCACCAGCACACACAGGTTAAAAAACAAATTGCCAAACAGCAGCAGCCACGGCGTGCCCTGCAAATCCGGCCCGCCCCACTGCGCCAACAAGCCACGCGGCCCCATCAAAGCCAACACACCCATGGCGGCGACCAGGGTGGGAACCACAAAGGGCAGCATCAAGCCGCGCAACAACAAGCCGCGCCCGGGGAAATCGAGCCGCGCCAGTACCCAGCCCATGGGCAGGCCCATCAGCAACACCAAGCCACAGGTCATCGCGGCTTGCGCCAGCGACCACAGCAGCCGCCTGCGCAGATAGGGGTCTTGCCAAGGGGCCCACAGGTCGGCGCTGCCGCCCTCCAGCATCAGGCGCACGGCGGGTGCCACCAGCACCACCGCCAAAAACAGCAGCGGCACCGCAGCCAGCGCCCAACGGTCCCACGCCCAGGGGCGGGGCCGTTTCAGGCGCGAGGTCTCAAACGCCACAGCAGACGCTGCAGGCTTACTTCAACACCACCTTGGTCCAGCGGGCGACCCAGTCACTGCCCTTGGCGGCAATGTCGGCGTCAGACGGTGCGTTGAACGCGGTGGGCTCCGGCGCGAAGCGGAAGGCGTCGGCCTTGGCGACACCGGCTTCGGCGGGGTACATCCACATGTCGGTCTGCATCGCGGTCTGCACGGCCGGGGACCGCATGAACTCGACAAACTTTTCGGCCGCAGCGCGCTCTTTGCCGCCCTTGACCAAAGCAACACCTTCGACCTGGCGGAACACAGCGCCCGGCAAGCTCAGGGAGGCTGTCGGCGGCTCGCTCAGCTTGGTCTTGCTGTAGAACACTTCAGCCGCCGGGCTGGTGGCGTAGCTCACCACGATGGGGTGCTTGCCACCGTTTTGGCTGAACTCGGTGTAGTAAGCCTCGGTCCAGCCCTTGGCCACTTTCAGGCCGTTGGCGCGCAACTTGGCCCAAAAATCAAATGCTTTGTCCTCGCCCATGGCGCCGATGGTGGAGAGCAAAAATGCATAGCCGGGGCTGCTGGTGGCCGGGTTTTGCACCACCAGCAATTTGGCGTAGGCGGGTTGGGTCAGGTCATCCAGCGTTTTGGGCACGGCCACGCCGTTTTTGGCGAACCAGGCTTTGTCGTAGTTCAGGGTCACATAACCGTAGTCCACCGGCACCAGCGGGGCCGGCAGCTCGGCGGCGGGTTTGCGCCCGGCGGCGGCCACTGTGCTGGTGTCCAGCACACCGGCAGCCAGCGCCTTGGGAGCCAACGCGTTGTCAATGCCGTAGACCACATCAGCAATCGGGTTGGCCTTGGTCAGGATCAGCTTGTTGAGCATTTCACCGGCGTCGCCGCCTTTGGTGATGCGCAGCTTGACGCCGTTGTCTTTTTCAAACTGGGCCAGCAAGGGCTTGGGCACCGTGAAGGAACTGTGGGTCAGAACCCGCAAGTCGGCAGCCTGGGCGGCGGTCAGGCCGGCAGCCAGCAGGGCGGCGCCCAGAGTGGTCTTCAGAAATGAAAAAATCCCGTGTTGCATGGTGTGCTCTCTTTCAATGCGCCCGCGAAGGCTGCATCAAAAACCGGCACCCACAAACGGGACTCTGGCTTCTCACACTTCCTACGCTGGCATAACCCAGATCAGGTACATGGGGTATTTCTCAGTCCTGTGAAGGACACCCCCGGTGGAAGCTGTGATTGTAGGCTTTCAGCCATTGGCTGCACGCGCTAGCCCCAAAGGACCGGTTTATGGACCATCAGATAGAAGACGGCCAGCATGGCCGCAAAGGCCGGATAGCCCAAGGCTTCCCAACGGCGGGCATGGTCCCAGTACACCTCGGGCAAGGCGTGTCCATTCTCATGGGCCTCCTTGGCCAGAGCCGCCATGCGGATCTGCAAACCGACCACCGGCATCCAGCAGGCACCGGCAGTCAAGTACAGCGCAAAAGACACCACTAACCACGGCGAGGTCAAGGGATACCCCGCCAAATAAACCATCATGAATCCTGTCGCCGGCTGAACCACCGCTGCAGGCGTGGTAAGCCACCAGTCGGCGCGCACGACCAATCGGGTCACCACCGCCTGCGCTGCAATGACCCCGCTGCGGTTCACGAAAAACATGTAAAACGCGGTGCCAAAGCCGGTACCCACCAGGACTGTGCTGGATAGGATATGAATCCACTTCAGCAGCAAGTACGAGCTCATTTTGAAGTCCTCGCCAGAATAAACAGGATGGCCGCCATGGGCAGATTTTTGGTGAGTGGCCCTAGGGGATGCAACCACAAGGCTGGTGTCAGCAACGTCGCGACAACTGTCATGAGCAACATGGCAACAAGCGCTAGGAAGAAGACACGGCGCCCCGGCCTCATCCACAAAAGCAGGCCGAGAAACAGGTCTATAGCAGCGCCACTCCACACCAGGACATTGGCAAAAAACGGATCCGCAATGCCACCCGCAAGCAACAACCCGCGGCTCTGCCCTTCCAGCTCCCACACACTGCAAATGGCGGTGAGTAGCCACACCAACACCAAGCTATAGCGCAGCAAATTTCGATCAGAAAGAGACATTGCGTCTTCCTTCGGCTTGCCACTGTTCAACGTCAGACGCATGCTGGGCCAAAAATGCCTGCAAGCGCGCAAAGCGCTTTCGCGTCTGGTGCCTGAAAACAGCGTCAATCAGAGGTTCGATGCATCGCATCAGAAACCCGGGACCGGCTTCCAGCGTGTAGGTGTACAAAAGAATGGAACGACCCTCCCCGCTATCCCTGTGGCGCATGGAAGCGGCCCAACGTGAAAATGGAAATGCGGTCCCCACCATGGTCGCAGCCGCCAATGAGGGTGGCGAGTAGCTGACAAAGCGGGTGTGCATGGATAAGCCTTGCATCCAGCCCTTGCCACCGCTGACCGTAACCGCCCCGACCGACGGGCACGGCGCACCACCTTCAACCCGTGTGTTCTCGACCAATGAGTCCCAGCGTAGTCGCCACGCGTGGTAATGGAATGCATCAAACACCACCGCCGACGGAGCGGGCATCTGAAACTCAAATGTGCCGTGCGCCATGGCCTCAACGCTCCTCTACGACCTGAGTCACCATGCCCCATTTCGCAAACTCAGGGCTGAGTTCATCCAAGGCCAAAAGGCCCATGGCAGGGTAAGCCCCCGCCTTGAAGCGCTGACCGAAAGCCAGTTTCCGGGCCAGCAGGATGGCTGCCATGCAAGGAATTTCCGGCCCATGGTCATGGTCCGCTGCAATGTGCCAGGACCGTTTCAGGGAGTTGCCATCCACACCCGTCCCGGAAACCCGGACGACCATCCCACCCAACGCAGAGCCAAAGGGGTCAAAACACTTTGCACCCGCGTTCAGGGCCCCTGCAAGAACAGCGGGATTGGGAAACACCCGATGCCGACGCAGCCAAGCCATGGCGGCAAACACTCTCTGCGCCAAGGTTACTTCTACGGCCGCACGGAATTCGACACGATTGCGCACAGCGTAGTGCGAAGGAAATAGCTCCAGGTCCGGGATATCACAGGGCGAGCCCAGGCGAGCCTTCAAGCCGCGTATCTTTACCGGCTGCGGATCGCCCCAGCCGGTGAGCGACTGCCACTGTCCGTTGCGCCAGACCTGAATCGCTTCCCCGCAATAGCCGAGCACCGCCCGCATGGTGGCCACGCCTCGTGGAGCAGTCTGGGCGGGCGCGATGCAAATGTCGATGGTCTCTACACCCTGCCATCCGTCACAGAGTGCATTCACCACGGCTGACGACAATGCAGGCACTGTGCTGGCGCCACAGATGGCTACGCGGTCTAGCGCTTTGAATTCCGCGTCCAAGGCCGGTGCGAAATCGCACACAAAACGCCGCCCGTCCGCCAGATCGATGTAGTGCGCGCTGGCTTGCGCACAAGCACGCGCCACCGCGTAATCCTGACCCTGAAAGGGGCCCGCGGTATGAATTAGCAACTCAACATTCAAATCGGCCAACATCTGCGAGAAATCGGGACTGTGCATATCCACCGCGACTCCGCGGGCACGGCCACGTGCGGGTATGGTTTCTACGAAGTGTTGTGCTGAGAGCCCATCCCTGCCGGCAACCAGCAGTTCTATGGAGGGTGAGCCCGCCAATGCCCGGCTGATACGTGCGCCGAAATTCCCGTACCCACCCAAAACCATGACCCGCATGCCCGCTCCCTCTGATTCATCGTTGGCAACTTTCCGATCTCCACTATAGAGCCTGCGGTATCGGTGAAATTGCACAATCGCCCCATGTTCCAGAACCTCCGGCGCCCCGCCGGGCCTTTGTGGCCCCTACTTTGCACTTTCTCCTGGCAAGAGCTGCGCCACCACCCGTGGCGCAATGCAGCGGCGGTGGTGTCGGTGATGCTGGGGGTGGCGCTGGCGTTTTCGGTGCACCTGATCAACGCCTCCGCGCTGGACGAGTTCTCGCAGGCGGTGCGCTCGGTGGGCGGGCAGCCCGACCTGGAGCTGCGCCCGGCCAACCCGCAGCAAGGTGTGCCGCTGGATCTGTGGGGCCGCTTGCAACAAGACCCGGATATTGCGCTGGCCTCCCCGGTCCTGGAGCTCAGCACCTACGCCCTGCCCGCCGATGCCGGGGGTAAACGCGTGTTGCTGCGGGTGGTGGGCATTGACACCCTGCAAGTAGCCGCGGTGGCCCCGGATTTGCTGCCCCGGCCACTGACGCCACTGACACGTGACGACAAAGCCAATGCTGACGGTGCTGCCCCGGATCGGCTCGCTTTTTTTGCGCCCGACACCGTGTTTTTGAACCCGATGGCACGCCAACAGTTGCAGGGCAATACGGTGCGGCTGCAAATGGGCCTGCAACTACGCACCGTGCGGGTGGCCGGCAGTGTTGCTGCCGGTGGCGGTCCCTTGGCGGTGATGGACATTGCCGCGGTACAAGACTTGTTTGGGGTGGGTGAGCGCATCAGCCGCCTTGACCTGCGGTTACGCGCCGGATCCAACCGCCAGGCGGTGCAGCAGCGCCTGCAGAGCGCTGCAGATTGGCCGCAGGGCCTGAGCCTGCGCGAGCCCGGCGACGCAGTGAGCCGCATCAGCAACCTGTCGCGGGCCTACCGGGTGAACCTGACGGTGCTGGCCCTGGTGGCGCTGTTCACCGGTGGCTTTTTGGTCTATTCGGTGCTGGCTCTCAGCGTGAGCCGGCGCTCACAGCAATTTGCCCTGCTGGCGGTGCTGGGCCTCACCGGCGCACAGCGGCTGCGCTTGGTGGTGCTGGAGGCTGCCGCATTGGGGGTATTGGGTAGCGCCCTGGGCCTGGCACTGGGCACTGGCCTCGCGGCTTTGGCCTTGCGGCTGCTGGGCGGCGACCTGGGTGGCGGTTACTTCAGCGGCGCTGCGCCCGCCCTGCAGTGGAGCCCGGTGGCCGCGGTGATTTTTGGCGCCCTCGGTACCGCTGCGGCACTCCTGGGGGCTTGGGGCCCGGCCCGGTTGGCCCAACAACTCCCCCCCGCCCAAACCCTTAAGGGCTTGGGCCATGCGCACACCCGTAGCCACGCCACCCGCTGGGGCCTGGCCCTCATGGGCGCAGGCGGCGTACTGGCGCTGCTGCCTCCGGTGTGGGACATGCCGCTGGCCGCTTACCTGAGCGTGGCCGCCCTGCTGCTGGGCGGCATCTTGAGCCTGCCGGCCGCCGTGGGCGTGGTGCTGGACCGTATAGCGCCACTGTTCGCGCGCCACTTGTTGCCCTTGCTGGCGGTGGAGCGCGCCCGGCGGGTGCGGGAGAGTGCAGCGGTCGCCGTGAGTGGCGTGGTCGCCGCGCTGAGCCTGGCCGTGGCGCTGACGGTGATGGTTGCGAGCTTTCGCGGCTCGGTGATGGATTGGCTGGACCAGGTGCTGCCCGCCGACCTGTACCTGCGCACCGCCGGCAGCGGCAGCGCCACAGAAACGGCCTTTCTGGACCCGGTCTTTGTGGCACAAGCCGCCGCCCTGCCCGGCGTGGCCCGCGCCACCACCCAGCGGACGCTGAGCGTGTCGCTCAGTGCCACACAGCCCCCGGTCGCCCTGATCTCCCGCCCCTTGCGGGACCCGCAAAGCGGCAATCTGAATCTGCCGCTGGTAGGCGATGTGCGTGCGGTACCGGCCGGTCATATTGCGATCTATGTGAGCGAGGCCATGGTGGACCTGTATGGCGCGCAGCTGGGGCAACTGTTTCCGGCCCTGCAACCAGCTTTTATGTCAAATAAGGCTGTAGCCCAAGCAGAACCTGCGGGAGTAGCTTCTTTTTTTGTAGCAGGCATTTGGCGGGACTATGCCCGCCAAACCGGGGCGATCACCCTCGATCAGGCAGACTTTGCCCGCCTGAGCAAAGACACGCGGGTCAACGACATGGCGTTCTGGCTCGACGATGGCACCGATGCCGGCGCACTGCAGGCCCGCATGCGTGCGCTGGCCAACCAGCTGGCCGGCACGCCGGCCGGCGAAGCCGGTGAATTGCTGGAGTTCAGCTCCGCCCGCGAGATCCGGACCATCAGTTTGAAGATTTTTGACCGCAGTTTTGCGGTGACTTATTGGCTGCAAGCTGTGGCCATCGGGATCGGTTTGTTCGGGGTGGCTGCCAGCTTCAGTGCGCAGGTGCTGGCGCGGCGCAAGGAGTTTGGGCTGCTGGTGCACCTGGGGCTGACACGGCAACAAATTTTGCGGGTGGTGGCCCTGGAGGGCGCCGCCTGGACCAGCATGGGTGCGCTGGCGGGGGTGACGCTGGGCCTGGCAGTCGCGGTGGTGTTGGTGCACGTGGTGAACCCGCAGAGCTTTCACTGGACCATGGAGCTGGCCCTGCCTTGGGCGCGGCTGGCGGCCCTGGCGGGCACAGTCGTGCTGGCCGGCACCGCCACCGCTTGGTTGGCCGGGCGGGCGGCGGCGGGGCGGGATGCCGTGATGGCCGTCAAAGAGGACTGGTAAGTCAGCGCCTTTGCAGGCTGGTCTGACCAGCCGCTCCCATATCGCCCCGATATCGCTGCAGTGCTTATTTTTTGCCGCGGATTTTGGCCAGCTCGGCCTGGGCTTCGTTCCACAAGTCCATGCCGATGTCGGCGCCGATGGTGGCGTACACCCGGGTCAGCTTGTCGCGCATGCGTGCGGCCTCTGCAGGCGGTAACTCGTTGATCTGCATGCCCTTGGCCTTAAGGTCGGCGACTGCCTTGGCGGCTTCTTCGCGGGTGTCTTTGCGCTCAAAGTCGCGGCTCAGTTTGGCGGCATCGCTCAGGATTTTTTGCTCGTCCTTGGAGAGCTGGTCCCACCATTTCTTGCTCACCAACACAATCCACGGGGCGTAGACGTGGTTGGTCACGGTGACGTATTTCTGCACTTCGTAAAACTTGCTCGACAGAATGGTGTTGAAGGGGTTCTCCTGGCCGTCCACCGTGTTGGTTTCCAGCGCGCTGAACAACTCTGAAAACGCCATGGGCACTGCGTTCGCGCCCAGGGTTTTGAAGCTGTTCAGGTACACATTGTTTTGCATCACCCGCAGCTTGATGCCTTCCAAGTCTTCGACCTTGTTGATCGCGCGCTTGCTATTGGTCAGGTTGCGGAAACCGTTTTCCCAGTACACCAGCCCGACCAGGCCTTTTTCTTGCAATTTGTTGCGGATTTTGTCGCCCACAGGGCCATCCAACATGGCGTCAGCCTCTTTGGTATTGCTGATCAGAAAGGGCGCATCCCACAATGCCATTTCTTTGGTGATGCCCACCAGGGTGGCGGTGGAGCCGACCATCATTTCCTGCGCGCCGCCGATCAAAGACTGCTGCATTTGGGTATCGGGGCCGAGTGCGGCGGCACCGATGGCGCGCACTTTCATTTTGCCGCCCGACGCTTTTTCAACCGCCTCGGCAAACACCTTGGCAGCGCGGCCCTGGTTGCTTTGCTCGTTGAGCCCGTAGCCAAAGCGGATCAGGCGGGGCTTGATGTCTTGCGCAAGCGCGGGCAGCGCTGCGCTGAACACGGCGGCGCCGGCCAGTGCCAGAACGGCACGACGGATGAGGGTGGTGGATGTTTTCATGGTGTGTCTCCAGGGTGGGTGTTGTTGTGACAAGAAAGAGGGGTGGGGCTCAGCGCATCCAAGCGACCGGTGCGGTCACGATCTGCGGGAACAGCACGAACAGAAACAGAATCAGCACATAGGTGATCAAAAAGGGATTCACCCCCTGAATCACCCGGTGCAGCGGCAAGCGCCCGACGCCGGCCACCACATTGAGCACCGTGCCCACCGGCGGCGTGATCAGGCCGATGGCGCCATTGAGCACAAACATCAGGCCGAAATAGACCGGGTCGATGCCGGCCTTCACCGCAATCGGCAGCATCACCGGCGCAAAAATCAGGATGGTGGGCGTCAGGTCCAGGGCGGTGCCCACCAGCACCAGGACCAACATCATGACCAGCATCAGCAAGCGCGGGCTCTCGACCAGCGGCCCCAGCCATCCGGTCAGCACGCTGGGCAAGTCGGCCAGGGTGATCATGTAGCTGGCCACTTGGGCACCGGCGCACAAGAACATGACGATGGCGGTGGTTTTGGCAGCGCGCACCAACACGCCGTACACCGCCGATAGTTGCATTTCGCGGTGAACAAATAGCGCCACCACCAGTGCATAAAACGCGGCCACCACCGCCGCTTCGGTGGGCGTGAAAACGCCGGTTTTCATACCCCCGATGATGATGATCGGCATCAACAGCGCCCAGAAGGCCTTGAGGGTAGCGTGCAAGCGCTCACGCAGGGGCAGCGGCTGCCCCTCGGGCAAGTCCAGTTTGCGCAGCACCAGCTTCCAGGCGACGATCAAGCCCGCCCCCATGATCAGCCCCGGAACGATGCCCGAGAGGAACAAGGACGATATGGAGGTGTTGGTCGTCACGCCGTAAATCACAAACGGCATGCTCGGCGGAATGATGGGCGCGATGATGCCGCCCGAAGCGATCAAGCCGGCCGAGGTGTGCATCGGGTAGCCCTGCTGGCGCATCATGGGCATGAGAATAGTGGCCAAGGCTGCTGTGTCTGCCAACGCCGAGCCGCTCATGCTCGCCATGAGCACTGCAGCACCGATGGCCACAAAGCCCAGCCCGCCGCGAATGTGCCCCACCCACGCCTGGGCCATGGTGATGATGCGGCGGCTGATGCCGCCGCTGTTCATCAGCTCACCGGCCAGAATGAAAAACGGCACCGCCAGCAGCGGAAAGCTGTCTACCCCCGCCACCAGGTTCTGGGCGAGCAACTGGGTGTCCCAGAAGTCCAGCACCCAGGCCATGCCGGCGCCGGTCAGGACCAGTGCCAAGCCCATGTTCATGCCAATGCCCATCAGGGTCAGCATGCCGACCGAGAACACCACAAACGCCAATGCTTCGTTGCTCATGGCCTCACTCCACCTCTGCCGCATGACCAAGGTCGAGCGGTGTACGTTGAATCAATTCCCACAATGCCATCGCACCGATCGACAAGGAACACAAAAATGCGGGCATCGGCAGCAAAGCCGTCGGGTAGCCCAAAACCACCGAGTAGCTGTCCAACCCAACCACGATCTGCTGCCAGGCTCCGTGCGCCAACATGCCGCACGCCAGCAACACCAGCACGCGAATGAAAGCGGTAGCCAAGGCCAGGCGCACCGGATGCGCCTTCAGCATGGCCACCAAACTGGTAAACGCCATGTGCTCCCCTGCCGGATAAGCCGCTGCCGCACCGATGAACACCATCCAGACAAACAACAAGCGGGACAGCTCCTCGCTGGCGGCCACACCGCTACCAAAACCATAGCGGAGCACCACGTTCACAAACACCGAGAGCGCCATCACGCCAAGGCAGGTAGCCATCAGCACCTCGGTGATACGCGCAAAGGCGCTGGGGCGCGGTGCTGACAGGGTGGGCGCGGAGCCCGCTGTTTCGAGGTGGTGGGTCATGCAAGCTCCTTGGCAGGCAAGAGCCATGTGCATATTTCGGCCTGCAAGGCATCCAGCGAGCGGGTGGCATCCAGCGTCAAGACCCCGGCTTCGCCCTCGGGCGACTCCAGCGTGGCGAACTGGTTGTCCACGAGTGCAGTGTTGAAAAAATGTTGGGCCGCACGGGCGGTCACCCGGGCCTGGGCCTCGGTTTGTGAAATCTGCAAAAAGGCGAAGCGCAAGCCCGGGCTCGCCTGCCGCAGGCGCTCGCGGTAGCTGCGTTTCAATGCGCTGCAAGTCACCACCACGCCCTGGGGCTGCAAGGTGATCTGCGTGGCCAGGGTCGCGAGCCAGCCTTGGCGGTCGGCATCCGTCAGCGCGATGCCGGACTGCATTTTGTGGCGGTTGGCTTCGCTGTGGTGGTCATCGCCTTCCACCAGCGGCCATGCCATGGCCTGGGCCACCCGGGCTCCTACGCTGGATTTGCCGCAACCGGCGACCCCCATGATGACAATCGAATTCATATCACTCTGTATTTTTTGGATAGCGCTATCCAGTTGAAACCAAAAAAAACGCCGCATCAAACGGGTAACGCAACACACCCAGCGGTTCTGGACGATACGGGTAACTACCTTCACCCCGCCTCATCGGACAGCGCTATCCTATGAGAAGATTTTGAAAAACCATTCAGTAGTTTCCCTAGCCCATGAACTCCCCCCTCCGCCCACGGGCCACTGGTCGTGTGACCCTGTCTGATGTTGCCCAACTGGCAGGTGTCAGCCCGATCACCGTGTCGCGGGCGCTCCGGGGTGAGCGGGCGGTTGCGCCGGATCTGGTGGCGAAAGTGCGTGCAGCGGCCGACACGCTCGGGTATGTGCCCAACCCCGCGGCGCGGGCGCTGGCTTCCGGGCAGAGCAGCCATGTGGCGGTGCTGATCCCGATGTTGTCGAACGCCTTGTTCGTGGACCTGCTGGAGGCGCTGCAACACACCTTGCGGCAAGCGGGGTTTCAAACCTTGATCGGCATCACCCACTACGACCCCAGTGAAGAGGAAACCCTGCTGCGCGAGCAGCTGCTTCACCGCCCAGCGGGCTTGCTGGTGACCGGTCTGGAGCGCACCGAGGCCACCCGGCTGCTGATTGCGCAAAGCGGTGTCCCATGTGTGCACTTAATGACCACCGACGCGCCCGCCGGCTCCCACTGTGTGGGCTTTTCGCAGCGGGATGCGGGGCGGGACATGGCGCGCCACCTGATCGCGCAGGGATACCGGCGGATTGCGTTTGCTGCTGCACAACTCGACCCGCGCACCCTTCAGCGTTTGGCGGGCTGGCGCAGTGCGCTGGTGGATGCGGGGCTGTATGACGAGGTTCTGGAGTGGCTCAACCCGGCGCCCTCGTCACTGGCCCTGGGGGCCCGCATGTTCGAGCAGATCATGGGGCAGACACCACCGGTAGACGCCATCTTTTTTTGCAACGATGACTTGGCCCAAGGCGCACTGCTGGCGGCAATGCGAACCGGTGTACCCGTGCCGCAGCGGGTGGCGATTGCCGGGTTCAACGACCTGACAGGCAGCGACCAGATGGTGCCCCCGCTCACCACGGTGCGCACCCCGCGCGCCGAGATCGGCCATGCCGCAGCCCGCATGTTGATGGGGCTGATGCAAGGCGAGCCATCTGACAGCTGCGCTATCGACCTGGGCTACACCCTACAGATACGCCACAGCACCTGAACCTCTGTGGGCCTAACGCCTCAGGGCGCGTTGGCCTCCAAGCCCCGCAGCACCCGGCCACGGCCGGCCACCAGGTAATCGCCAAAACCCGCCAAACCGGCGAGCAGGCGCAACATGGAGCGGGCAACCAGTGCCAGCCCATCGCCGATGTCGCGGGCTGGCTCCACCACCGTGGCTTGCCAGCGGCTGGCCGCGCCGCTCTCGGGCAAGGGCACCCATTGCAGGCGGATGCTGTCTTGTCCGTGGTAGGGCCACGCCTCCACCACCACCCGCTGCCCGGCGCGCAGCGGCAGATCGTGCCCTAAGGCAACGAAATGGTCTCCCGCGTCCGCCAGCGGTGTGTGGCGCGCCACATCCAGCGTTGCCCACGCCCGCCCGCTGACTACCTGCAACACACCGGCGGTGCGCGGCTTCAAGGTGACCGCATGGCCGTGCGGCAACTTCCAGGATTGCAGGGCGGGCGATGAAGACAGGGACTCGCGGGATGGCATAAAAAACTCCTTAAGGGGTGAACAGGCCCATGAATGATCCGCCCGGCCTGCTGTACCGTCCAATGATTTCGGGCTATGCTATTCATTCCGATACCGCATGAATCACTCCCGCCATGAGGCTGCCCCATGTCTGATGCCATCGCCCCGAATACCGAAATACGCCTGCGCACCCGCCCGATCTCCATGGGCCATTTGCGTGCCTTGGAGGCGGTAGCGCGGCACCTCAATTTCCGGGCGGCTGCCGAGGAGCTGGCATTGACCCAGAGCGCCGTCAGCCGGCAGATCCAGTCGCTGGAAGAAGAAGTCGGAGTGCCCCTGTTTTTGCGGCACACCCGTGCAGTCGAGCTCACCGGCGCTGGTGGGCAACTGCTGCGTGCAGCCATGCCCTCGCTGGAGCGGATTGATGCGGCGGTGCGCCAGATTCGCCGCACGGCGGGGCGCAAGAGTGTGGCGATTTCGACTTGGGCGTCGTTTGCCTCGATGTGGCTGATTCCGCGGCTGGAGGCCTTTCAGGCCGAGTACCCCGATATCGATATCCGGATTGATGCAACCGACAACCCGGTCGACCTCGACACCAGCGATGTGGACCTGGCCATCCGCTACACCCAGCCCGGCAGTGTGCGGGCCGATGCGGTGCGCCTATTCGGCGAACAACTTACCCCCGTGGCAAGCCCGTGGTTGCTCAAAAGTGGCGCGCCCCTGCGCAAGCCCGCGGACCTGGCCCGATTCGCCTTGCTGGAAGCCAGCGATACCCACCGGGTGCAGCACCTTGAGTGGCTGACCTGGCGGCGCTGGTTGGAGTTGAACCAACAACCGAGACTGGAACCCAAGCGCTGGATGTACTTTAACTACGCCCACCAAATTGCCCAGGCCGCACTCACCGGCCAGGGTATTGCGCTGGCCCGCATGCCGCTGGTGGCCGACAGCCTGGCCAGCGGCGATTTAGTGGAAGTGCTGCCCGGCGGGCGCATTGACACCCCCATGGTGTATTGGCTGCTGGTGGGCGCCCGCAATAGCAGCCGGCCGGAGATCCAGGCGTTTTGCGACTGGCTGTTGGCCCAGGCCGCCATCACCCGGCAAGCCACCGGCGAAGAGCCCCACACCGCCTCGCAAGCCCTTACACGCTAAACCTCTACCCTCCTCCACCGCATGTCCGCCCCGAACCGTATTCCCCTCTCTGCGCCCGGCCGCTTCAGCCCTCTTAGGCGGCAGCTGTTGCTGGCGCCGATGCTGGCGTCACTGCCGCCCGGTGCACAGGCATTGCCACCGGCGACCCTGCGCTTTCCGCGCGATGCGGGCTCGCACAACGCGTTCAAAACCGAGTGGTGGTATGTGACCGGGTATGCGCAGGTACCGGGCGACCGGGGCGAGGCCTCTCGCCTGTTGGGCTTTCAAGTGACTTTTTTTCGCAGCCGGGTGGAGGCCACACAGGGCATGCAATCCCGCCTGGCAGCGCGCCACCTGCTCTTTGCCCATGCAGCTGTGACCGATGTACACGGCCGCAAACTCTGGCATGACCAGCGGATTGCCCGCTGGTCGGGCGAGCCCGCAGGCACTAACCCGGCCGATGTGGCCCATGCCAGCACCCAAGACACGGCGGTAGTTATCCGCGACTGGTCGTTGAAGCGGTCGGGGCCGCATTTGCAGGCGCGGATCCTTGCGACTGACTTTGTGCTGGACTTGGAGTTACAGGCCAGCCAGCCGGTGCTTCTGCAGGGGGTGGACGGCCTGTCCCGCAAAGGCCCGCAGGCTCAGCAAGCCAGCTACTACTACAGCGTGCCCCAGCTGCAGGTGCGTGGCAGCGTGACGCTCAAGGATCAGAAGTACCCCTTAGCAACCGGCAGCACCGCTTGGCTGGACCACGAATGGAGCCAAGAGGTGCTACACCCGAACGCCGTAGGCTGGGACTGGATCGGTATCAACATGCTGGATGGGGGCGCGCTGACCGCCTTTCGCCTGCGGACGGCCCAAGATACCGCCCTGTGGGACGGCGGCTCCTACCGCAGTGGCCAAGGCGTGCGCCAGGTGTTTGCACAAGGCGAGCTTACATTCACCCCGCAGCGCCGATGGACCAGCCCGGCCAGCCGCGCGAGCTATCCGGTGGAGTGGCTGGTGCGCACGCCTGCGGGCAGCTTTACCGTTAAAGCCCTGCTGGACGACCAGGAGCTCGACAGTCGCAGCTCGACCGGCGCGATCTACTGGGAAGGCCTGTGTGAAGTGTGGAACACCAGCGCACAGCTGGTGGGCCGCGGCTATCTGGAAATGACCGGTTACGCCAGCCCGCTCAAGATCTGAAGTAATTTGCTATAAAAATAATAGCTGCTAGCGCAATATTTACCTGCGCTACCGCCCTATTTCGCTCTTAAAACCTGCAATTCCTGGACAGAGCGGTGGCTCTTGCGCCGCTCGCGGCCGGCCAGCCATCGCAGCACCAGGGCGTGAAAGGCCTCCGGTTGTTCGAGCATCACCCAATGTCCGCAGCGCAGCGCGTGGGCTGCGCCATCCTCTGAGGCGCGCAGGGTGTGCAGCCAGCGGGGGGAATGGAACATGAAGGGTTTGCGCTCCCCGAACACATACAGCACCGGGCAAGTCAGCTTCACCGGGCGGGTGCGGAGCCCCCCACGCATGCCGAACCACTGCATCACATAGGGAAAGTTCATGGTCCAGCTCAGCTGTGGGGCCGGCACCGGGCAGCGCATCAAGCCTGCCATCCAGCGCGTCATCCGGTTGCCGAGACCGGGGTGCAAGTAGCGCCCCACCATCCAGGCTTTGGCCAGCCAAAGCTGGTAGGCCGCCACCGCCAATTTCTGCTTCAGCGACAAGGACTGGAGATACGCCCGCGCATTGTGGTCCCCAATGTCGATGGCGACTACGGCCTCCACCCGCTGGGGGTGCCGCATCGCCAGTTCGTAGCCAAAAATGCAGCCCCAGTCGTGGAGCATCAAGGTCACCGGTGCGCCGGGGCTCACGGTTTGAATCACCGCGACCAGGGCATCCACCACATCATCCAGCTTGGGCACCACCGGGGGCCGCTCCTGCACCTCACCGAATCCAGGGAGCGTCAAGCGCACACAACGGTGGTTGCTTTGCAAGGCCCGAACCGTGCCGTCCCACACCGCTAGGGTGTCTGGCCATCCATGCAACATCAGGACCGTGCGCGGCCCGCCCCCCTCCACCTGTACCTCCATGCCTTGGATATGCATTTTTCGAGTCTCCATGGTTCCTCCTATTTTTTTCATGAGCTTACATCGACTGGTATGCAACAAAATGAAACAAACCGAAAAGTCCGGCTCAGGGGGGCCTCCGGCAGATTGCGCAATACTCAGTGGCTCACCGGCACGCGCTTTAATTCTGTGGATCGCCTTGCAGCCCGGCCCATCACCCTTACCTGATTGCCCATGAGTACCTCTGAACGCCCCAAGTCGACCAACCCCAAGTCTTTGAGTGGCTTGCTGCCGTTTTTGAGGCCCTATAGCGGGCGGATCGCCATGGCGCTGGTGTTTCTGGTGTTGGCAGCGGTGGCGACCCTGGCCTTTCCGGTGGCGCTGCGCAGCCTGATCGACGGGGGCCTGGTGCAAACTGACAAAGGGGCTCAGGTGATGGCGCTACGCAATCACTTTGCGGCCCTTTTTGCGGTGGCTGTGGCCTTGGGGCTGTTTTCGGCAGCGCGCTTTTACATGGTGAGCTGGCTGGGTGAACGGGTCACCGCCGACCTGCGCAATGCGGTGTACAGCCATGTCCTTCGGCAGAGCCCGGAGTTTTTTGAAACCACCCAGACCGGCGAAGTGCTCTCGCGCCTATCGGCTGACACCACGCTGGTGCAAACCGTAGTGGGGTCTTCGCTGTCCATGGGCCTGCGCAACGCAGTCATGGGGGTGGGCGCGCTGGCGGTGCTGGTGTGGACCAACCCGGTCGTCATGCTGCAGGTGTTGGCTGTTTTGGTGCTGATTGTTTTGCCCAGTTTGTGGTTCGGTCGGCGGGTGCGCAAGCTCTCACGTGCCTCCCAAGATCGCGTAGCTGACTCCAGCGCGATCGCCGCAGAGGTGCTCAATGCGATTCCGGTGGTGCAAAGCTACACGGCCGAAGACCGGGAGACCCAACGCTTCATCAGCTCGACCGACAACGCCTTTGCCACCGCCACCAAACGCAGCCTGATGCGCTCGGGCCTGGTGGCCTTCATCATCATTGCCACCAGTGCGGCCTTGCTGTGGGGTTTGTACCAAGGCACGCAGGCTGTAGCCGAGGGGCGCATTTCCGCCGGGCACTTGGGCCAGACCGTGGTGTATGTGATCATTTTGGCCAGCGCATTTGCGGTGCTGGGTGAGGTGTATGGGGATCTGCTTCGGGCCGCCGGCGCCACCGAGCGTTTGATGGAGCTGCTGGGCACCCAGTCGCCCATTGCTTCACCAGCCAAACCTGTGATAGCCCCCATGCCTATTGCGGGGAGCGCTATTCAATTTGAAGCAGTCAACTTTCATTACCCGTCACGCCCTCAACAGCAAGCCCTGAAAAACTTCCACCTGAACGTGCTGCCCGGGCAAACGGTCGCGATTGTCGGGCCCAGCGGAGCCGGCAAAAGCACCGTGTTTCAGCTGCTGCTGCGCTACTACGATCCGCAAAGCGGCAGCATTGTGCTGGACGGCTCAGAAACACGGCAGCTGGCACTCGATGCGCTGCGACAGCGCGTGGGCATCGTGCCGCAGGATGCGGTGATTTTCTCGAGCAGTGCCATCGAGAACATCCGCTACGGCAAACCCGGCGCGACCGATGCAGAGGTCAAAGCCGCAGCCCATGCGGCCTTCGCCCATGAATTTATCGAAGCGCTGCCTGAGGGTTATGACACCTTCCTGGGTGAACGGGGCGTGCGCTTGTCTGGCGGACAGCGCCAACGGATTGCCATTGCCCGCGCCATGCTCAAAAACCCGCCTCTGCTTTTGCTCGACGAGGCCACCAGTGCGCTCGACGCCGAGAGTGAACGCATGGTGCAAGCGGCCCTGGAGTCCGCGATGCGCGACCGCACGACCTTGGTGATTGCCCACCGGTTAGCGACCGTCCAAAAAGCCGATTTGATCGTGGTGCTCGACCACGGCGAATTGGTCGAGCAAGGGACCCATGCGGAGTTGGTGGCCAAGGGCGGCGTCTACGCAGGTCTGGCCGCCTTGCAGTTCAACGCGTGAGCCCTCAACCTCCGGTGAATGCCTAGCCGATTTTCAAAGATAGCTATCGTTTGATAAACATGCGGTAACTCCCTAAAATCAAGGCTTCACCACTGGAGGCCGCTATGGACGTTACTCGCACCAAGGTACAGCAACCCGAGCAGGCACAACCGGCTAAACGGGCTGAAAACATCCAGCGCGAAGCCGTCAGGCAGGCTGCCGCGACCGAACTGAAGCCCCCCAAGGCCCAAGAAGCCGAGAAGAAACCGGTCGTAAACGGGCAAGGCCAAACCATCGGCACCCGCTTCAACGTGAGTGCCTGAGTTTTCACAGCCAAGCCCGATGGCCATCAGTGCAACCAACAGCGCAATGCCGTCGATTCAGTCGACCCTGAGTCGCGCCCGCTTGGAACAGGCCAAACGCGAAGCCGAGAACGCGGAAAACAAAGTCGAGTCGCTACAGCAGCAGACCGATCAGGCCGAGCAAGAAGTTCAGTCCAAAAGAAGTGCGGTACAGACCTTAACTGCGCGCAATACTCTCGAAGACACCACCTATATCAGCCAACTCCGGGCTTCTACATCTTCGGTGGCGCCCGCCACGCAGGACTTTCTTCTGCGCATGTACAGCGCGACGTCGGCCAAATTTGCGGCCAGCGGCAATGCCCTCCGGGCCAGTTTGAGCGCGCGACCTTTCGTCAACACGCTAGGGCAACCGACGGGCCGGATCGTGGATCAGACGGCTTGAGAAACTATTATCTTTTTGCATAGTTTGCATATCAAGTGGCCTTGGACAGGTCGGTAAGGGCAGCCTACATTGCGAGCCTTGACGACAACTACAAGGAGCATTCATGTCGCAGCAACCCGGCGTTCAACAGACGCCCAAGGCCCCCAACGCAGCCGTTACCCATGCGCTGCCGTCTTACTTGCAGGCCGACCATCTCGGTCCGTGGGGCATTTACCTTCAGCAAGTGGACCGTGTGACCCCGTACCTCGGCCATTTGGCGCGCTGGGCAGAAACACTCAAGCGCCCCAAGCGCGCTCTGATCGTCGATGTGCCCATCCAGCTGGATAACGGCACCGTAGCCCACTTTGAAGGTTATCGGGTTCAGCACAACACGTCCCGTGGCCCGGGCAAAGGCGGTGTGCGCTTTCACCAAGACGTGACCTTGTCAGAAGTGATGGCCTTGTCCGCCTGGATGTCAGTGAAAAATGCCGCGGTGAACGTGCCTTACGGTGGTGCCAAAGGCGGCATCCGCGTAGATCCCAAGACACTGTCGATGGGTGAGTTGGAGCGTTTGACCCGCCGCTACACCAGCGAGATTGGCATCATCATCGGCCCCTCCAAAGACATTCCCGCACCGGACGTGAATACCAACGAACAGATCATGGCGTGGATGATGGACACCTACTCCATGAACGAGGGTGCTACCGCTACCGGCGTCGTCACAGGCAAGCCCATTGACTTGGGCGGCTCATTGGGTCGCCGCGAGGCAACTGGCCGTGGTGTCTACACCGTAGGCGTTGAGGCAGCTCAGCACCTTGGGCTCGACATCAGCAAGGCACGTGTGGCCGTGCAAGGCTTCGGCAATGTAGGTGGTATCGCCGCCAAGTTGTTTGCCCAAGCCGGCGCCCGCATTGTGGCGGTGCAAGACCATGGGGGCACGATCTACCAAGAGTCTGGAATGGACGCCAATGCATTGTTGGCCCACGTCGGCCGCCAAGGTAGCGTGGCCGGTTTTCCGGGGGCGGAAACCATCGATGCCAATGCCTTCTGGGATGTACCTTGCGACATTTTGATCCCTGCAGCGCTGGAGCAGCAAATCACTGCCGCCAATGCCCACCGCATTCAAGCAAAGCTCATCATTGAAGGCGCGAACGGCCCCACCACACCGGCGGCGGACGACATTTTGCAAAGCCGCAACATCTTGGTAGTTCCTGACGTGATTGCCAACGCAGGCGGAGTGACGGTGAGCTACTTTGAATGGGTGCAGGATTTCTCCAGCTTCTTCTGGAGCGAGGACGAGATCAACGCACGGCTGGTACGCATCATGAAAGACGCGTTTGCAGCCGTCTGGGAAGTGGCCGCCGAGCACCGGGTGAGTTTGCGCACCGCAACGTTCATCGTTGCTTGCAAGCGGATTTTGCACGCACGCGAATTGCGCGGCCTCTATCCATAAGCAGGCTAGCGTGGAACCTCTGCAGTTTCTACTGCAGGGGATTCTTCAAATGCGCGGGAATGGGGATGGCCACAAGCTCTATCCCCTCTTCCACCAGCTCCTTGGCCTCGTCGACAGTAGCTTGACCGCGGATCGCACGATCTTCCGTCTCGCCATAATGAATGCGTCTGGCTTCTTCTGCGAAGCGGTCACCGACGTCGTCTGTATTCGCCAACACGTGTTGAACGACTTTTGCGAGTGCACTCTGCAATTCCGCCTGCATGTCCGCAGACATGGGGTCTGTCAGCGATGCGCCAGAAGGTGCGCCCTTCGCAGCGGATGGAGCAATAGCAGCAGCACTTTCATCAGGTGCTTTGGCGCGTGACAGATTGAGCCGGGGAGCGCTCAGCTTTTTGTGAACGCTGGAAGAACCACACACCGGGCATTGCACCAGCCCACGTTCCATTTGGCTTGAAAAGTCTTGCTCAGAACCGAACCAGCCTTCAAAGACATGGCCGGACAGGCAAGACATATCGAGTACCTTCATGACAACAAAGCTACGATGTTGTCTCAGGCAACCGAATGCCAGACCGGCGACCAGGTGCCAGCCACATAGTGTTGCAACCACAGAGCCGCAGAAACCGTCTTGGCGTCAGTGACTTGCCCTTCGAGGCAAGCGCGGATCAGGTCTTCGACGGGCGCGTCAAAGACATCCAGAAACTCACCAGAGTCCAATTGCCGGGGCCCGGCAACCAGATCTCGTGCAAACCAGACCTCAATGAACTCGGTGGAGTACGCAATCACCGGATGAATGACGCCGACTTTCGCCCACTGCCCAGCCCGGTAACCCGTCTCTTCAAGAAGCTCGCGCTGCGCGCACTCCAAAGTGGACTCACCCGGATCCAGTTTTCCCGCAGGAAATTCGACCATCACCCGCTGAACCGGATAACGATATTGGCGCTCCAGCACGACCCGCATCGGTGCCTCGGGGTGTTCCAGTAACGGAATCACCATCACGGCTCCGGGGTGCACCACGTACTCTCGCGTCGCAGTCCGTCCGTCAGGCAAACCTACGGAATCCCGCACAACCTGGAGGAAACTGCCTTGAAATACCTCTGCACTTGAAACCCGTTCCTCGCGGAGGTGAGCCTCCTCCCGAGAACTAATCATGGCGCTTCAGCAGATACCGAAACACGAAACCGGGAAAGGCCAGTGTGAGGAACAAGGTAGCGGTGACGGCGTAAAACTCCCAGCCTTGCGGGAAGATTTGGCCCGATGTTTGCTCCAAGAACAACCCTAGGCCGCCCACAACAAAGTAGGCAACAAGGAGCTCTCCCAAGCGCGCTCCCAAAGACTTCTCTCCGGGACCAAAGAGCCCGAACACACGCCGTGTGAGGAAAGGTGCATTCGCCAAAGCCACCGCAATCAGCAGCAACACAAACACACTGGAAGAACTACCCATTCAGCAAGGCCCCGGCATTCGCGGTGTCGCCACTCACATCCCTAGCATCTGGCGCACGGAGGCCGCGCACAAGGCCATCAGACCGCCTGGAGCCAAGCCAAGAATGAGCACCAAAGCGCCATTGATCGACAAAACCACCCGAACATCAGCAGGCGCTGTGACGGTTGTCGCCGTAATCGGCTCGTCGAAATACATCACCTTGACCAAGCGGAGGTAGTAGAACGCACCGATCAACGACATCAACACAGCGAAAACCGCCATGCTGAGATAGACAGGATCGCCAGACACCACCAAGGCTTGCAATACCGACAACTTGGCGTAGAAGCCGACCATTGGCGGAATACCAGCCAACGAAAATGCACAGATCGCCATCACCGCCGCATACAAGGGGCTACGTTGGTTCAAGCCGGCGAAATCAGAGATCTCTTCGCTCTCGAAACCTTCGCGAGACAACAACAAAATGACACCAAAGGTAGCGAGCGTGGTCAACACATAGGTGACGACATAAAACATGGCGGAGCTATAGGCATTGGCCGCAAAGGTCACGGCATCGCCTTGCACCACACCGGACATCAGGCCCAACAAGACAAATCCCATCTGGGAAATAGTCGAGAAGGCCAGCATACGCTTCAAATTCGTCTGGGCAATAGCCGCCAAGTTTCCAATCAACAGGGAACCGACCGACAACACCATCAACATTTGCTGCCAATCGCTTGCCAGTGGACGTAGGCCCTCCACCAACAAGCGAATACAAATCGCAAAAGCTGCCAGCTTGGGAGCTCCACCAATCATCAACGTAACTGCAGTCGGAGCACCTTGGTACACATCGGGAATCCACATGTGGAAAGGCACAACGCCCAACTTAAAGGCCAAGCCCGCAACAATAAACACCAAGCCAAACACCAGAACGTCTGGCCGCACTTGACCGCTCGAGATGGACTTAAACAATTGGGTGATGTCCAAAGTACCAGTCGCACCGTACAACATGGACATTCCGTACAGCAGGAAACCAGAAGCCATCGCGCCGAGTACAAAGTACTTCATAGCAGCCTCCGTCGCTGACACGTTGTCCCGGCGCAATGCCACCAGGGCATAGCTAGACAGGGTCAACAGCTCTAGGCCCATGTAAGTCAGCAACAAATTGTTGGAGGAAATCATGACGAACATGCCCAGCAAACCCAGCATGTTCAAAGTAAACAACTCACCACCGCGGAGCATGTCCCGATGGGCTGCATAGGGGCGCGCATACACCAGCGAGACCATGACCGCAATGGCCGCGAAGCACTTGAGCCAATTGCCCATAGCATCGCTGACAACCATGTTTCCAAAACCGTAGTAGGTCTGACCACCCATCGCCAAATGGGCTTGGGCAGCCGCCACAACAGCCAGTGTCAGCATGGTCAGTACATAAGTCAGACCCCTCAGCGGGGCTTTTACTCCAAGGTCAATCAACAGAATGGCACAAGCCATCACCATCAGGATAATTTCTGGATAGACCGTGATCCAACTGATTGTGTCAATCATCATTCTTCTCTCAATTCAGTTTGATCAGTTCAATTTGGAAATGGCGACGTGCTTCAACAGCTCAGCGACGGAGACATCCATCACGTCGGTAAACGGCTTGGGATACAAGCCCATGGCCAAAACAGCGATTGCCAACAGAGCGAGCATCAAAAACTCACGAGCGTTGATATCTGAAAGACCCTTGACATCATCATTCACCACGGGGCCCAGGTAGACACGCTTGAACATCCACAAGGTGTACGCGGCGCCGAAAATCAAAGCGCTTGCCGATGCAAAGCCGACCCAGAAGTTGAACTTGACGGCACCCAAGATAACCATCCACTCGCCAACGAATCCGGCGGTTCCCGGTAAGCCACAGTTGGCCATCGCGAAAAACAAACCAAAGGCAGCGAACTTGGGCATCGTGTTCACCACACCGCCATAACTAGAGATCTCACGCGAGTGCACCCGGTCGTAAAGAACTCCAATCGACAAGAACATGGCGCCTGAAACGAAGCCGTGGGCAATCATTTGGACCAAGCCACCCGATACACCCAAATCGTTAAAGATAAAGAAGCCCAAAGTCACGAAACCCATGTGGGCCACCGAGGAGTAAGCCACCAGCTTTTTCATGTCTTGCTGCACCATGGCGACCAAGCCAACATAGACCACGGCCACCAGGGACAGACCCACCATCAAGCTACCCCAGGTGTGGGCGGCGTCTGGAGCGATGGGCATGGAAAAGCGCAGGAAACCGTAAGCGCCCAGCTTGAGCATGATGGCAGCCAAAACGGCAGAGCCTCCGGTAGGCGCTTCGACGTGCACATCAGGAAGCCATGTGTGGACAGGCCACATGGGTACCTTCACTGCAAAGGCCGCAAAGAACGCAAAGAACAACAGCGTCTGCGCTGTTTCACCCAAGGGCAGCGCATGCCATTTCGCCAAGTCGAAACTACCACCCGACTGGGTGTAGAGGTAGATCAATGCGACCAACATCAGCAGCGAACCAAGCAGGGTGTACAAGAAAAACTTGAATGCCGCGTAAATCTTGTTCGGCCCGCCCCAGATGCCGATGATGAGATACATGGGGATCAAAGTCGCCTCAAAGAACACATAGAACAGCATGCCGTCCAATGCGGAGAACACACCGATCATGAGACCACTCAAGATCAAGAACGCGCCCATGTATTGGTTGACCCGCTCAGTAATGACTTCCCAACCGGCAATCACCACGATCACGGTGATAAACGCGGTCAATGGCACAAACCAGAACGAAATCCCGTCCAGACCCAAGTGGTAGTTGACGTTAAAACGCTCGATCCAAGGCAGGTTCTCAACAAACTGCATCGCAGCAGTCGTATTGTCAAATTGACCGTACAGAGGGAGCGTCAACAAAAAGCCGCACAGCGCACCAACCAGTGCGACCCAGCGAACCGCGGTAGCCTGCTCATCACGTCCGAGTGCAAGAAGCACAACACCGAACGCAATGGGCACCCAGATAGAAAGGCTCAACAAACCCATATTATTTTTCTCCTACTTGAGCCAAACGAAATAAGTCATCAGCACAAAAACCCCGAGGATCATGACCAATGCGTAGTGGTAGAGGTAGCCAGACTGGGCTTTGCGCACAAATCCGGAGAGCAAACCCACCAACTTCCAGGAACCATTGACCACAGCACCATCAATAATGGCTTGGTCGCCGACTTTCCACAAACCTGTACCCAAGAGTCGGGCGCCGCGTGCCAAGACGTTCTCGTTGAACCAGTCCAGGTAGTACTTGTTTTCGAGCAAGGTGTAGATAGGCTGGGCAACGCGCTTGATGGCAGCCGGTATTGCCGGGAACATCATGTAGAACACGTAGGAGGACACCACACCGGCGACAGCGAGCCACAGAGGCAACGTCGACAGCGAATGCGACGCCATTGCAGCGGCACCGTGGAACTTGGAAGAAATTTCTTCCATCGCTGGGTGTAAGGCGTGATTAACGTAGATGACATCCTTGAAGAAGTCACCGTGGAGCATAGGGCCGATTGTGAAATACCCAATCAACACAGACGGGATCGCCAACAACACCAAGGGTACCCAGACCACCCAGGGAGACTCATGGGGGACCGCATCATGGTGGTGATCACCGTGGCCATGGTCGTCATGGTGGGCATCAGGATTCTGATCAAAGCGCTCTTTACCGTGAAACACCAAAAAGTACATACGGAAGGAGTAGAAGGCTGTCACGAACACGCCGGCGAGCACCGCGAAATTGGCAAAGCCAGAGGCGGGCAAGTTACTGGCATGAACCGCCTCAATGATGCTGTCTTTGGAGTAAAAGCCAGAAAACAAAGGGGTACCGATCAAAGCCAAAGAGCCAAGCAGCGATGTGATCCAGGTAATCGGCATGTACTTACGCAAGCCGCCCATCCAACGGATATCCTGATTGTGATGGACACCCATGATGACCGAGCCCGCCCCAAGGAACAGCAAAGCCTTGAAGAATGCGTGGGTCATCAAATGAAAAACTGCTACTGAATAAGCGGACACACCCAATGCGACCGTCATGTAGCCGAGCTGGGACAGAGTCGAATAAGCGACCACTCGCTTGATATCGTTCTGAATAATTCCCAGAAAGCCCATAAACAACGCAGTAATCGAACCCACCACAAGAATCAGATTCAAAGCCGTATCGCTCAACTCAAACAACGGAGACATGCGCGAGACCATAAAGATCCCTGCTGTCACCATCGTCGCTGCGTGAATCAGCGCGGAGATCGGCGTTGGGCCTTCCATGGAGTCAGGCAGCCAGACGTGCAATGGGAATTGCGCGGACTTGCCCATCGCTCCGATGAACAAACAGATGCAAATTACGGTGACCAGCATCCAGTCAGTACCGGGAAAAACGAGGGCAGACAGATCGTTGGCTTTGGCAAAAATCTCGGTGTAGTTCAGGCTCCCGGTGTAAGCCCCGATAAGGCCAATTCCCAAGATAAAGCCGAAATCGCCGACCCGGTTGACCAAAAATGCCTTCATGTTGGCAAAAATTGCCGTCGGTTTGTTGAACCAAAACCCGATCAACAGATAAGACACTAGGCCCACCGCTTCCCAGCCAAAGAACAGCTGGAGCAAGTTGTTACTCATCACGAGCATCAGCATCGAGAAAGTAAACAGGGAGATGTAGGCAAAGAACCTGTTGTATCCCTCGTCTTCCTCCATGTAGCCCACTGTGTACAGGTGAACCATGAGAGAAACAAAGGTAACCACACACATCATCATGGCGGTCAAGGAGTCCACCAGGAAACCGACTTCCATTTTTAAGCCCCCAACGACCATCCATGTGTAGATGGTTTCGTTGAAGCGCGCTCCGTCATTCACGACCGACATCAAAGTCATCGCAGACAAAACAAAGGAGATAAATACGCCAAGGATCGTCAGGCTGTGGCTGAGTTTGCGACCCAACCAATTCCCACCAAACTTCGTACCGAATACGCCTGCCAACACAGCACCGGCAAGTGGCGCTAAAGGCACTGCTAGCAATGTCGACGCAGAAAGGGTCTGGCTCATTCGATTAACCCTTCAAAGTATTGAGCTCATCCACGCTGATGCTGGACTTATTGCGGAATAGCAAAACCAGAATCGCGAGACCGATAGCGGCTTCAGCAGCCGCCACGGTCAGGATAAAGAAAACAAAAATCTGGCCGTGCATGTCATTCAAATAGTGGGAAAAGGCCACGAAATTTGTATTCACTGCCAGCAACATCAGCTCAATCGCCATCAACAACACAATCAGGTTGCGACGATTAAGAAATATTCCGACGACCGAGAGTGCGAACAACATCGCACCCAGTGATAGAAAGTGCCCCAAGGTCAAGGTCATGCTTTTTGCTCCGTATCAACTGTCTCAACCACTGGTGCAGACTTCGTGGCATCCATCTTGAGTACGGTCATGCGATCTACCGACTTGACACGCACCTGCTCACCTGGAGACACATATTTGCTGTCCTTGCGAGCGCGCAAGGTAAGTGCGATTGCCGCAATCATGGCGACCAAGAGTATGGCCGCAGCCACTTCCAGCTGGACGATGTATTGGGTGAAAAGCAACTTGCCCAAAGCCTTGGCATTACTTGGCTCAGCAGCTGTGGCCGCAGCCAAGGCAGCAGGATCATCCACTACCCGGAAGCCACCCATCAACACAGCGGCCATCTCTAACGCGATGACCACACCCACCACAGCAGCAAGCGGAAAGTGCTTCCAAAAACCAACACGCAGGTTCTCCACGTTGATGTCCATCATCATCACAACGAAGAGGAACAGCACCATGACAGCACCGACGTACACCAACACCAGCGTGATGGACAGGAATTCAGCCTTCAACAGCATCCAAATCATGGCCGCCTGAAAAAAGGTCAACACCAAATACAGCGCAGCGTGCACTGGATTGCGTGCAGTGATCACGCGGAACGCTGCGAACAAAAGTACCGCAGCGAAGACGTAAAAAAGTCCGGTCGTAACATTCATGATTCAAGGGCTTTCTTGCGGCTATTCATCGGTACTTCGCATCTGCCTGCTTGTTTGCGGCAATCTCGGTCTCGTAGCGATCTCCGACCGCCAGGAGCATGTCCTTGGTGAAGTACAGGTCGCCGCGCTTTTCACCGTGGTATTCCAGGATGTGTGTTTCGACGATGGAATCTACTGGGCAGCTCTCTTCACAAAAGCCACAAAATATGCATTTGGTTAAGTCGATGTCGTAGCGTGTGGTTCTGCGTGAACCGTCATCCCGGACATCAGACTCGATAGTGATCGCCATGGCTGGACAAACCGCTTCGCACAGTTTGCAGGCGATACAACGCTCTTCACCGTTTTCATAGCGTCGCAAGGCATGCAAACCCCGGAAGCGCGGTGACAAAGGAGTCTTCTCTTCGGGGAATTGGACAGTGACTTTTTTGCGAAACAAATATCGGCCTGTCAAAGCCATTCCCTTGAATAACTCCACTAGCAAAAAGCTGTAAAGAAAATCCTTGATGGAAAACGCCGAAGCAGGACGAGCCGTAGTTTGTGTAGACATTACTATGCCCCTCACTTCCAAATGTTCAGAGGCGTTTGCATCCACAAACCGACCACCAATAACCAAACCAATGTAACGGGAATGAAGACTTTCCAACCCAAGCGCATGATCTGGTCATAGCGGAACCGGGGGAAAGTAGCACGTACCCAGATGAACAGACTGACAATGGCGAACGTTTTCAATCCCAGCCAAATCCAGCCTGGAATCCAATTTACCAACGCATGGTCAAAGGGCGACAACCATCCACCCAAAAACATCAGGGAGGCAAGGATAGAAATGAGCCACATGTTGGCGTATTCCGCCAGGTAGAACATTGCGTAGGACATACCCGAGTACTCAACCATGTGACCTGCAACGATCTCAGCTTCGCCTTCAACAACGTCAAATGGATGACGGTTGGTTTCAGCCAGGCCAGAAATGATGTAGACCACAAAAATCGGGAGCAATGGCAACCAATTCCAAGACAAGAAATTCAAACCCGCGGCCGCGAATTGGCCTGTCGCCTGTCCCGCCACGATATCTGAAAGATTCATGCTGGAGGACACCATGAGCACAATCACCAGGCAGAAGCCCATGGAGATTTCGTAACTTACCATCTGTGCCGATGCCCGGAGCGCTCCGAGGAACGCATACTTGGAATTCGAAGCCCAGCCCGCTATGACTACGCCATAAACCTCCATGGAGGTAATGGCCATCACAAACAACAAACCAGCATTGATGTTCGCCAAAGCCACATCGGGGCCAAAAGGAATGACTGCCCAAGCGGCCATAGCCGGCATGATGGTCAAGATCGGGCCTACAAAAAACAAACCTCTGTTCGCAGCGGTAGGCACCAAGATTTCTTTGGTCAATAGCTTTAGCGCATCGGCAATAGGCTGCAAAAGACCCCAAGGTCCTACCCGGTTAGGGCCCACTCGCACTTGCATCCAGCCCAGAAACTTCCGCTCCCAAAGCGTGAGATACGCCACCGCACCCATCAGAGGGAGGACCACGATGACAATTTTCAGAAGCGTCCAAATGACCGGCCACAACACTGCGGCCCATACAGGCGCGCTGAACAGGCCCAAGCCCGTGCTGTAAATTGTGTCAATCATGCTGCCACCTCATGTGCGGCACGCGCATCCGCTGTTAACTGCAAAGAACTCGAGCGACGCACCAAGCCATCCAATTGATAGATACTGGCCACCACTGGTCGAACCTCAGCCGGCGCCAAGTCAATCGCTCCGCTCACGCTCAAGCCTAAACGGTCCATGGCGATGCTGCCGGCTTGAATACCGACCGATTCCAAGGAGGCCAAAACCTCTTGACTCGAATCGAACTCCAAGCCTTGAACCGACATGAGGTTGCCCAATACACGGAGCACCTTCCAAGCGGGACGAGTTTCACCCAGGGGCTTGACTACCGCATGGAAACTCTGGACTCGGCCTTCAGCGTTGACGAATGAACCAGACGTTTCAGTAAAGGGCGCGATAGGCAAAAGCACATCACTAAACGACAGGTTGCATTTAAAAGGACTGAGGGTAACAACCATCTCGGCCCCCATCAAGCCCTGCTTGGAAGCAGCTCCGACAGCGGTATCGAATTCAGGCTCGACGTTTACCAGAATCGCTGCTTTCAGTGCTCCGGTCAGCATCTGACCTGCATGGAAACCATCGCCCGTAGGCAACGCGCCTACAGCATGTCCGCCCACCGTATTTGCAGCTTCTGTCAGATACCCGATGGAGGCGCCTGTCTGAGCAGCAATCCATGAAGCGATGGCGACCAAGCTGGAAGCCTTCGCATGGTGGGCTGCCGCATTACCCAGCAAAATGGCTTTCCGCTCACCCGTGCTCAGGGATTTGGCCACTGACTTCGCAGCTTCCGTAGAGCTGCCGTCCGCAGGTGCCGCCACGCCCTTCATCTCAGCCAGTGCTACAGCAACATCGGCTAGCGCTTGAACCCACACAGCAGATTCGACGACCTGGCTTGTGGACAAAGGCAGAGCCCAATCCGTCTGAGAATCGACGATGGCATGCACTTGTGCGCCAGCCTTGGTGGCTTGGCGAATGCGCTGTGCAAAAAGCGGATGGTCTTTGCGCAGGTTTGAGCCTACAACCAGTACTCGCTGCAAAGTGCTCAAAGATGCGATGGTCGTTCCCAAATAAGGGATCTTTGGGGTGCTAGAAAAATCTGAATGGCGAAGACGGAAGTCCACGCTTTCAGACCCGAGGCCGTTCATGAGACTCTTGGTAAGCGCCATCTCTTCAAGCGTGCTGTGAGGGCTCACCAATGCACCGATTCGGTTTGCACCGTGATTAGATTTGATTTGCTTCAAACCGTTGGCAACATACTCAAGTGCAGTTTGCCAATCGACAGTTTTCCACTCACCGCCCTGCTTGATCATCGGGGAGGTCAAGCGGTCTGGACCGTTCAGCGCTTCATAAGAGAAGCGGTCACGGTCAGCAATCCAGCATTCGTTCACGGCTTCGTTCTCTAAAGGAACAACGCGCATTACTTGGTTATTCTTAACTTGGACCACCAAGTTGGCACCAGTTGAATCGTGTGGGCTCACAGATTTACGACGCGACAACTCCCAAGTGCGAGCGCTGTATCGGAAAGGCTTGCTCGTGAGAGCGCCGACCGGACAGATATCGATCATGTTGCCGGACAATTCGGAGTCCACGCTTTGACCGATAAAAGTTTCAATCTCCGCATGTTCGCCACGGTGTGACATACCAAGTTCCATGACGCCCGCCACCTCTTGCCCGAAACGGACGCAACGGGTGCAGTGGATGCAACGGCTCATCTCTTCCATGGAAACCAGCGGGCCCACATCCTTATGGAACACAACGCGCTTCTCTTCCTCGTAACGGGAAGAGGAACCGCCGTAACCCACGGCAAGATCTTGCAACTGGCACTCACCTCCTTGATCGCATATTGGGCAGTCCAAGGGGTGATTGATTAGCAGAAATTCCATGACGGATTTCTGTGCTTTGATGGCTTTTTCGCTCTTCGTACGAACGATCATGCCGTTCGTGACAGGAGTGGCGCAGGCCGGCATCGGCTTGGGCATCTTTTCGACATCCACCAAGCACATGCGGCAGTTCGCTGCAATGCTCAGCTTCTTGTGATAACAAAAATGGGGAATGTAAGTGCCTGCTTTATCAGCCGCATGCATCACCATGCTGCCTTCAGCAATTTCAACTTTTTTGCCGTCGAGTTCGATTTCAATCATCTTGTGGACTCGCTCAAACGTATGCGGGGACCATACAGGTCTTGTTCGCTACGTGGTACTCAAATTCGTGCCGAAAGTGTTTAATCATCGCGCGCACAGGCATAGCCGCCGCATCACCCAGTGCGCAAATAGTGCGCCCTTGGATGTTCTCGGCAACGTTGTCCAACAGATCCATGTCACTTGGACGACCTTGTCCGCCCTCAATGCGATCCACCATACGGGACAACCAGCCTGTGCCTTCGCGGCATGGGGTGCACTGACCACAGGACTCATGCATGTAGAAGTAACTCAAACGCTGCAGAGCTTTCACCATGCAACGGCTGTCATCCATCACGATCACGGCTCCGGAGCCGAGCATCGAACCTGCCTTGGCAATCGAGTCGTAATCCATGGTGCACTCCATGATGATGGAGGCCGGCAAAACAGGCGATGACGAACCGCCGGGGATCACAGCCTTCAACTGCCGCCCCGCACGCACACCACCAGCCAGTTCAAGCAGCTTCGCAAACGGCGTTCCCATGGGGACTTCATAATTGCCCGGGCGCTCTACGTCACCACTCACAGAGTAGATCTTGGTGCCACCGTTGTTAGGCTTGCCGCACTCAAGGTATGCCTGACCACCATTACGGATGATCCAAGGCACAGCTGCAAACGTTTCTGTGTTGTTGATCGTCGTAGGCTTTCCATACAAACCAAAGCTTGCTGGGAATGGTGGCTTGAAGCGTGGCTGGCCTTTCTTGCCCTCCAGGGATTCCAACAGTGCGGTTTCTTCACCGCAGATGTACGCACCGAATCCGTGCGCAGCATGCAGTTGGAAGTTAAAGCTGCTGCCCATGATGCTGTCGCCCAGGAAACCAGCAGCGCGGGCTTCTTCGAGTGCCGCTTCAAAACGATCGTAGGAGGCAAAAATTTCGCCGTGGATGTAGTTGTACCCGACCGAGATACCCATCGCATAGGCGGCTATGGCCATGCCTTCGATAACGATATGCGGATTGAATTGCAAGATGTCGCGATCCTTGCAAGTACCCGGTTCGCCTTCGTCAGAGTTGCAAACCAAATACTTCTGGCCCGGGAATTGACGTGGCATGAAGCTCCACTTCAAACCCGTAGGAAAGCCTGCGCCTCCACGTCCGCGTAGGCCAGATTCCTTGACCGTGGCAATAACCTGGTCTTGGGTCAGTCCTTCTCCACCGTCCTTGCCCAAAATTTTGCGCAAAGCTTGGTATCCACCGCGAGAAACGTAGTCCTGGAGACTCCAATTCGAACCATTCAAACCGGCGTAGATTTGGGGCTCGATATGGCGATCGTGGAAACAAGTTTCAGCGCCTGAAGCGCTGAATTTTGCGAGAATGCTGTCGGCACTCATACTTGGCCTCCTGAAGCACGCAGTTCATCCACCAACTGATCTAGCCTGTCGTTCGTCATGAAGCTGCACATTGCGCGGTCATTCACCAACATCACCGGAGAGTCGGCGCAAGCGCCCAAACATTCGCTCTGCTGCAGTGTGAAAAGGCCATCGGCGGTGGTTTCCCCCATATGGATTCCGAGTTTGGACTCCAAATGGTGAAGCGCCTTTTGGCCATCACGCAACTGGCATGGCAGGTTGGTGCACACATTCAACTTGAACTTGCCAACCGGACGCTGGTTGTACATGTTGTAGAACGTGGTGACCTCATGCACTGCCATGGGCGCCATGGACAAATGCTCAGCAATTACTTTTTCACTGTCGGTGCTCACGAAGCCCAGCTCTTGCTGAACAATCGCCAAGCAAGCCATGACTGCAGACTGCTTTTGCTCTGACGGGTACTTCGCAACTTCGCGATCAAAACGCGATTTCATTTCAGCGGAGATCATCGATCAATCTCTCCAAAAACAATATCCATGGTTCCAATAATGGAAACCGCATCGGCAATCATGTGGCCCTTTGCCATCTCGTTCAAACTGGCCAAATGCACGAATCCCGGTGGTCGGATTTTCAAACGATAGGGCTTGTTGGCACCATCACTGACGATGTAAATGCCAAACTCCCCCTTGGGATGCTCCACCGCGGCATAAGCTTCGCCTTCAGGCACACGGAAGCCTTCCGTGAACAACTTGAAGTGGTGGATCAACTCTTCCATGCTCGACTTCATCGCTTCGCGGGAAGGAGGCGCCACTTTGTGGTTGTCCGTAATCACCGGACCGGGGTTTGCTTTGAGCCAATCCACGCATTGTTTGATGATGCGATTGGACTGCTTCATTTCTTCCATACGAACCAGATAGCGGTCGTAGACATCACCAGTCTTGCCAACAGGGATATCGAATTCGACTTTGTCGTATGCGTCATAGGGTTGCTTTTTACGCAAGTCCCAAGCAATGCCAGATCCACGCAGCATGGGACCCGAGAAGCCCAGATTCAATGCGCGCTCAGGCGAGACAATTCCGATGTTGACCGTGCGCTGCTTCCAAATCCGATTCTCGGTCAGCAGCGTGTGATACTCCTCCAAGCATGCCGGGAAGCGCTGCGCAAAGTCGTCAATGAAGTCCAGCAACGACCCTTTGCGATTCGCGTTTAGCTCCTCCACGCCTTTGGCATTCCGGACCTTGCTTGCCTTGAATTGGGGCATGGTATCCGGCAGGTCACGGTAGACACCACCTGGACGGAAATAGGCAGCGTGCATACGGGCGCCACTGGCTGCCTCGTACATGTCAAACAAATCTTCCCGCTCGCGGAATGTGTAAATCAGAATCGTTGAGCTACCACAATCGTTACCGTGCGAGCCCAGCCACATCAAATGATTCAGCAGTCGGGTAATTTCTGAGTACATCACCCGGATGTACTGCGCACGAATCGGCACCTCGATGCCCAACAACTTTTCAATTGCCAAGCAGTAGGCATGCTCGTTACACATCATGGACACGTAGTCCAAACGATCCATGTACGGCAGGGATTGAATATATGTTTTGCTCTCGGCCAACTTTTCAGTCGCGCGGTGCAGCAAGCCAATGTGCGGGTCCGCACGCTGGATCACCTCGCCATCCAACTCCAGGACGAGGCGCAAAACTCCGTGAGCCGCAGGATGCTGCGGACCGAAATTCAGAGTGTAGTTTTTAATTTCAGCCATGCTGGATCTGCTTACTGCAGGCCTCCGTAATTGTCTTCACGGATGATGCGAGGGGTGATTTCCCGGGCCTCAATCGTGACGGGCTGATACACCACACGCGCTTGCTCCGCGTCGTAGCGCATTTCGACGTGTCCACTGAGCGGAAAGTCTTTGCGGAAAGGGTGACCGATAAAACCGTAATCCGTCAGGATGCGACGAAGGTCATCATGGCCTTCAAAGAGAATACCGAACAAGTCAAAAGCTTCGCGCTCAAACCAATTCGCAGAATTCCAAATTGAATTTACAGAAGGCACAACCGGCATATCATCATCTGCCACCCACACCTTCAAGCGCAGGCGCTGGTTCAAGCTGATCGACAACAAATGCGATACAACAGCGAAGCGCGCGCCTTCGTAAACTCCATCTTTGTAATCAGAATAATCGACACCACACAGGTCCATCAACTGCTCAAACTGGCAACCAGGCGCATCACGGAGAGTAAGTGCGGCTTCCAGATAATCTGCCGGCGCCACTTGCACGGTGACTTCGCCAAGCGCTATTGAAATTCGCTTTACTTTGTCACCAAGAGCTGCTTGAACTGCGGCTTGGGTTGCCTCAGGACTCACTGAATAAATAGTCATATCTCTCAGGCCCGTGCGATGGTTTCGGTGCGACGGATTTTGTGCTGCAGCTGCAAAATCCCGTACACCAAGGCTTCAGCGGTTGGAGGGCAGCCTGGCACATAGACATCCACCGGGACGATGCGGTCGCACCCCCGCACCACCGAATAGCTGTAGTGGTAGTAACCACCGCCATTGGCGCATGAACCCATGCTGATCACCCAACGTGGCTCGGACATCTGATCGTAGACTTTGCGCAGTGCAGGAGCCATTTTGTTGCACAGAGTGCCCGCCACAATCATCAAGTCTGACTGACGAGGACTTGCGCGAAACACCTCTGAGCCGAAGCGGCTGATGTCATAACGTGCCGCCGCGGCGTGCATCATTTCTACAGCGCAACAGGCCAATCCGAATGTCATCGGCCAAATAGAACCGGTCTTTGCCCAGTTCACCACAGAGTCGTAACTCGTCGTGACGAAGCCTTCTTTCAAAACGCCTTCAATCATTGCGTTACTCCCAGTCCAATGCGCCTTTTTTCCACATGTAGACGAATCCGATGGTCAAGATGACCACGAACTCGACACCGAGCAAGAACCCGAACATGCCGAGCTCCTTGAGGGCTACCGCCCATGGAAACAGAAACGCTGTTTCCAAGTCAAACAAAATAAAGAGAATGGCAACGAGGTAGTACCGGACGTCGAACTTCATTCGAGCGTCTTCAAACGCCTCGAAACCACATTCATAGGGGGAGTTTTTGGCGGCATCGGGCTTGTTGGGTCCGAGGATGTACCCCAGGATTTGGGGCACAACGCCGACGCCGATACCAACCAAGATGAACAGCAAAACGGGGAGATATTGGTCGAGGTTCATCTTGAGATTCTGATCACCATAAATGCCCGCCACAGGGGTAGAACCTGCGCAAGCTGATTTCTTTCTGGTGCCGTCGGCGAGACTCGAACTCGCACAGCTTTCGCCACTACCCCCTCAAGATAGCGTGTCTACCAATTTCACCACGACGGCGGCTCTCAGCCGATGAATTTGCATGAGGAGCCTTGCGGCATTTGCTCGTTCATCAGCCCTAGAGTTTACCCTGAAATTCTCTGCCTTGCAGGCAGATGCAGGGATTTCAGCGGGGTTTATTTTGCAGGGATCTGCGCAGCACCCGATGCAGGAGCTGCAGGCACTGATTCAACGACAGGAGCCGCTGGGATCGCCTCAAGCACGGAGCCGGAAGTCGATGGGCGGAGGTTGCCGAAGTAAGCCAATGCAAGGGTCGAAACAAAAAACACCGTGGCCAAAACCGCAGTGGTGCGGGACAGGAAGTTCGCACTGCCACTCGCACCAAACAAGCTGCCGGATCCGCCGCTACCAAAAGCAGCACCCATATCAGCACCTTTGCCGTGCTGAACCAAAATCAATCCGATCATCGCGATCGCCGACAGCAACTGGATGCTCAACACAATAGTAATCACAACATTCATAAATCTCTCCTTGATTCAAATTCAAAAAATAGTTCAGGCGGCGGCTGCAATAGTTAGAAAGTCGGGCGCTTTCAAAGAAGCACCACCCACCAAACCACCATCAATGTCTTTTTGCGCGAGCAGCTCTGCAGCGTTCGCCGCATTCATGCTGCCACCGTACAAGATGTGCATCCGGTCCGCGTGCGGTGTTGCCGCCAGCAGTTGGGCTCGCAGCACCGCGTGGACTTCTTGCGCTTGCGCGGGCGTGGCAGTTTTACCGGTGCCAATGGCCCAGACAGGCTCATAGGCAACCACGATTTCGCTGATGCAATGTCCGTTGGTGTGGATTACGGCTGCCAGTTGGCGCTTAACGACCTCTTCTGTCTTGCCGGCTTCGCGTTCAGCCAAGGTTTCACCCACGCACACGATGGGGGTCACACCGGCGGCCAAGGCCTTTTGGGTTTTCACCGCCACGGTGGCATCGGTCTCGCCGTGGTACTGACGACGCTCAGAGTGGCCGACGATTACATAGCGCACACCACATTCACGCAACATAGCCGCAGAAATTTCGCCCGTGTAGGCACCGGCGTCATACGCGGACACATCCTGCGCACCGAGGCCGATGTCAGAATTCTGAACGAGCTGCGCCACTTGCGACAAGTACACCGCGGGCACACAGATCGCCATCTGGCAGGATGCCCCCGGAAGACCTGCGCGTAGCGCCTCTACAAGCGCCGCATTGGCAGCTGCGCTGCCATTCATCTTCCAATTGCCCGCAATCAGTTTCTTTTTCATGCAGATTCCCAATTCAACACAAGTTTCCCGACGTGGGCGTTGCTTTCCATCACACTGTGTGCGGCAGCAGCAGCCACACCACCATCGGCCCCAGTTACAGCAAATTGTCGAAACACCACGGGACGTACAGCTTTGCCCGTCAACAAGGGCCACACCTCTTGGCGCAAGGCCTTGGCAATGGCAGCCTTGAAGGCCACAGGGCGCGCACGCAGAGTGGAGCCGGTGATGGTCAACCGCTTGCGCAAAATGGCACCCGCATTGACCTCGGCGTGAACACCGCCCTGAACGGCGATCAACACCAGTCGCCCATCGTCCGCCAAGCAGTTCACTTCTTTGCCGAGGTATGCGCCCGCCACCATATCCAGGGTCACATCAACGCCACGCCCATGGGTCAAGCCCATGACACGCGCTTCGAAGTCCTCAGTCCGGTAATTGATCGCGTGGTCTGCGCCCAGTGCTAGACAAGCCTGGCACTTTTCGTCCGTGCCCGCCGTGACGATCACGGTGGCACCACGCGACTTGGCGAGTTGGATCGCAGCCACCCCGATGCCACTGCTCCCCCCTTGTATTAACAAGGTTTCGCCGGCCTTCAAGGCGCCGCGGTCAAACACATTCGACCAGACAGTAAACAAGGTTTCTGGCAGACTGGCCGCCTCCACCATGGTCCAACCATCAGGCACTGGCAGGCACTGCGCAATTGGCGCGACGCAGAACTCTGCATAGCCGCCACCTGCCACGAGGGCACATACCGGACTCCCGATATCCAAACCGGCAAGCACAAGCGCCGCACGATCTCCGTCCGCGATATACCCAGCGACCTCCAAGCCCGGAATGTCCGAGGCACCGGCGGGCGCAGGATATTTGCCCAATCGCTGCAACACGTCCGGACGATTAACGCCGCTGGCCGCTACACGAATCAGCAACTCCCCTGCCCCTGCAACAGGCGCAGGCCGATCCACCAGACGCAAAACGTCCGGCGTACCGGGAGAGGATATTTCAAATGCTCGCATATCGAACCAACCGGTAGCTCCCGCCATATCTGCGCGAGCAGCTACCAAATCAATAGCAGACCAACGATTTACTCTTGCGCAGGGCGCTCGATCAAGGCCTTCATGGACAGCTTGATGCGGCCCTTTTCGTCGGTCTCGAGAACCTTGACCTTGACGATCTGGCCTTCAGACAGGTAGTCGGTGACCTTCTCGACGCGCTCGTGAGCGATCTGGCTGATGTGCAACAGGCCGTCCTTGCCGGGCAGCAAGTTGACCAGTGCACCGAAGTCCAAAATCTTGGTGATCGGGCCTTCGTACACCTTGCCGATTTCGACTTCAGCCGTGATCTGCTCGATGCGCTTCTTGGCCAGTTCTGCCTTTTCAGGATCGCTGGAAGCGATGGTGATGGTGCCGTCTTCCTCGATGTTGATCTGGGTGCCGGTTTCTTCGGTCAGTGCGCGGATCACAGAACCGCCCTTGCCGATCACGTCACGGATTTTTTCAGGGTTGATCTTGAAGCTGAACAGACGCGGTGCGAAGTTGGACACTTCGGTACGGGCTTCCGCCATGGACTTTTGCATTTCGCCCAGGATGTGCACGCGCGCTTCCTTGGCCTGAGCCAAAGCCACTTGCATGATTTCCTTGGTGATACCCTGGATCTTGATGTCCATCTGCAACGCGGTAATACCATTGGTGGTGCCGGCAACCTTGAAGTCCATATCGCCCAGGTGATCTTCGTCACCCAGGATGTCGGTCAACACCGCGAAGCGGTTTTCTTCCTTGATCAGGCCCATGGCGATGCCGGCCACGTGCGCCTTCAAAGGCACGCCAGCGTCCATCAAGGACAAGCAGCCACCGCACACGGAAGCCATGGAAGACGAGCCGTTGGACTCGGTAATTTCCGACACCACGCGCAAGGAGTAAGGGAACTCTTCTTTGGTCGGCAACACAGCGACCAGAGCGCGCTTGGCCAAACGGCCGTGGCCGATTTCGCGGCGCTTGGGCGTACCCACGCGGCCGGTTTCGCCGGTGGCGAAGGGAGGCATGTTGTAGTGCAGCATGAAGCGGTCTTCGTACTCGCCGCTCAACGCGTCAATACGCTGCGCATCACGCTCGGTACCCAAGGTGGCGATCACCAAAGCCTGGGTTTCACCACGGGTGAACAAGGAAGAACCGTGGGTACGGGGCAGCACGCCGTTGCGGATTTCGATGGCGCGCACAGTGCGTGTATCGCGGCCGTCAATACGGGGCTCACCTGCCAGAATCTGGCCGCGCACGATCTTGGCTTCGATGTCAAACAGCATGCCTTCGACCTTGACGCTGTCGAACTCGACGCCGTCAGCCTTCAAACCGGCGAACACGTCTGCGTAGGCAGCGCGGCAGGCTTGGGTACGGGCTTGTTTGTTGCGAATTTGGTAAGCGGCGACCAGCTTGTCTTTGCCGTGGGCATCGACCTTGGCAATCAAAGCTTCATCACGGGCAGGAGCCTTCCAGTCCCAGACTGGCTTGCCGGCGTCACGCACCAGTTCGTGGATGGCGTTGATGGCAGCCTTGCTTTGCTCGTGGCCGTAAACCACAGCGCCCAACATCACTTCTTCGGACAGCTGTTGCGCTTCGGATTCGACCATCAACACAGCGGCTTCGGTACCGGCAACCACCAAGTCCATGATGGAATCTTTGCGCGCGGTCTGGCCGGGGTTCAACACGTATTCGCCGTTGACGTAACCCACGCGGGCTGCGCCGATCGGGCCGTTGAACGGGATGCCAGACACGGACAGAGCCGCGCTCACCGCGATCATGGCTGCAATGTCAGCATCCACTTCGGGGTTCAAGGACACGGTGTGCACCACAACGTGCACTTCGTTGAAGAAGCCTTCGGGAAACAGGGGACGGATGGGGCGGTCGATCAGACGGCTGGTCAGCGTTTCAAACTCGCTGGGGCGGCCTTCGCGCTTGAAGAAGCTGCCGGGGATCTTGCCTGCGGCGTAGGACTTTTCAAGGTAGTCAACAGTCAGGGGGAAGAAGTCCTGGCCGGGCTTGCCTTCGGTCTTGCCGACCACAGTGGCCAATACGACGGTGCCGTCCATGTCCAACAGCACAGCGCCGGTGGACTGGCGTGCGATTTCGCCGGTTTCCATGGTGACGGTGTGTTGGCCCCATTGGAAAGTCTTGGTAACTTTATTGAAAATGCTCATGGTTTATCTCCTGTGAGTGTCAATTGTTCGGGGGATGCAGGCCATCCCGCCACAGCCCGGATTCCACAACACAGTCCACGATGCCATTCCAGAAACACTGCCCGTTGGGGGGCAACGGCTTTGGAATGACACAGCTTCGTTCTGTTTTTGCGGTCTCCGAAGTAAAAAACGCCTGAGCTAGTGACCTAACTCAGGCGTTCGTCATTCAGTCAGTCGCTTACTTACGCAGACCCAATTTGGCGATCAGGGCCACATAGCGGTCGTGGTCCTTGGAGTTCAAGTAGTCCAACAGCTTACGGCGACGGCTCACCATACGCAGCAAACCGCGGCGACCGTGGTGGTCTTTGGCGTGGGTCTTGAAGTGGGGTGTCAGCTCGTTGATACGGGCTGTCAACAGTGCCACTTGCACTTCTGGGCTACCTGTGTCGGTAGCGGAACGGGCGTTGTCTTTGACAACAGCAGCTTTGATGCTGGAAGCGATCATGTGTTTTCCTTTTGTGTTTTGACTTGCGCCAGGTGCTGGAATGGCTCTTGGCGTGCGCCTTGCCCAATGCAAAGCCATTCGATTATAGCCCGAAGCACACCCTCCGCGAAGCAGGGTTCCAGCCGGCGCGCTCCGGATGGCCCGTGGCCTTGCGCGCCCAACGCCCTGCAAACCCGCACCAGATAACGCCTCTGGCGCCATTTTCAAGGGACATTTTTAGGGTTTAAATTCCTGGGGATTAGCTTGAATTGCACCCCGCCGCGCTCAGTTAGGGAACAAGCGGCAATCACGGTGAGCGCCGCGCAAGATAAGGAATCCCATCATGTTCTTCGCCACTGCACCCGCCGCCTTTCAAGCATCTCTGCGCCGCCCTGCCCACTCCGGCAGTACTCATGCGGTCGAGCGCTTTTTGAGCGACGCACTCCTCTCTGCCCGCCAAGCCGGCACTACCTACACCCAGGACGACACCAGCTTCACCCTGAGCCTGGACATGCCCGGTATCGCCAAGGAGCACCTGCGCATCGCGATTGACGGTGCGGTGGTCCGCATCCAAAGCAAGGACGACGCCCCCCGCCGCTACCGCGCCGCTTACGAGCTGCCCCAAGAGGTAGACAGCGCCTTGAGTGAAGCCAAGCTCGAAAACGGCGTGCTCACTCTCAAATTGGCCAAAAAGGTACCGGTGGACACCTCGGCAGAGCTCGCGATCCAGTAAGTTACCCCGCGCCCCAGTGCAGCACCGACGTGCACGCGCTATCAAAAAAGGAGCTTCCCGCGCTTGATAAATAAGCGCCGGAGGCTCTTTTCATAAGGAATGCAGGGGCCAGCGCGGCTTGACGTCAAACGCGTAGTCGGTCACCGCGGTTTGCAAGCCACTTTGCAGCCGCATGGCAGCGGCCATGGCGATCATGGCGCCGTTGTCGGTGCACAAATGCAGCTCGGGGTAATGCACCCGGACGCCGCGCTTGGCACACTCGGCATTGAGCTGCTCCCGCAATTTGCGGTTGGCCCCCACGCCGCCAGCCACCACCAGGCGCTTGAGACCAGTTTGCTTCAAGGCCGTGACCGACTTCTTCAGCAAGACCTCCACAATCGCGGCTTGGGTGGATGCCGCCAGATCCGCCTGCTGTTGCGCAGGCAAGGCCTGAAAACGGGTGACGCCGCCGGCAGCCAACATGCGCTGGCTTTGCACCAGCACCGCGGTTTTGAGGCCGGCGAATGAAAAATCGAGGTTGCCGCTGTGCAACAAAGGGCGTGGCAAGGCATACGCCTTCGGGTCACCCGACTCGGCCAACTTGGACAGCAAGGGCCCGCCGGGATAGGCCAGCCCCATGAGCTTGGCAGATTTGTCAAAGGCCTCGCCCGCTGCGTCATCGATGGTCTCGCCCAGCAGCTCGTAGCGGCCTACGCCGTCCACCCGCATCAGCTGGGTGTGCCCGCCGGATACCAGCAAGGCCACAAACGGAAACTCTGGCGGGTCTTCACTCAAAAACGGGGACAGCAAGTGCCCTTCGAGGTGGTGCACACCCAACACCGGTTTGCCCAGTGCCGCGCCCAATGCACACGCCACACCTGCCCCCACCAACAGCGCGCCGGCCAAACCGGGGCCGCGGGTGTAGGCCACCACATCCACCTCCTGCAGGCTGCGGCCGCTCTCACTCAACACTTGCCGGGTCAAGGGCAACACACGGCGGATATGGTCGCGGCTGGCCAGCTCAGGCACCACACCACCAAAGGCTTGGTGCATCTCGATCTGGCTGTGCAGGGCGTGTGCCAGCAGCGTGGGCACAGCATCGCCGTGGGACTGCACCATCGCCACCCCAGTTTCGTCACACGAAGACTCAATCCCCAACACCAGCATGCTTGATTCCTTTAGAGGCGCCGAGTGTAGAGGATGCCCCTCCAACCCGGCCAGACCCACCGCGATTCACAGACAATTGGCGCGAATCTTGCAAGCCACCAGCCCATGACAGAACCCCTGCGCATCGTTGTGATTACCTCAGACCTGGCGGTACAAGACCCCGAGGACACCCATGCGCAAGACCAGGCTGACCGCTCGCGCAGCCTGCGCATCGGGCTGCTGGAAAGTGGCTTCAACCTGATCGCTTCGTTGCCGGCCGATGTGTTTTTGACCGAGCGGCTGGCGCAACTCCAGCCCGACATGGTCATTGTGGATGCCGAGAGCGACGCCCGCGACGCCCTCGAGCATGTGGTCATGGCCACCCGGGACGAGCGCCGCCCGATCGTGATGTTTACCAACGACCACGACAGCCGCACCGCCCGCGAGGCGGTGGCAGCCGGGGTATCGGCCTACATCGTGGCCGGTTTGCAGCCGGAGCGGATCCGCCCCATTCTCGATGTCGCCATGGCCCGCTTTGAACAAGAGCAGGCCTTGCGCCGCGAACTGGCCGACACCCGCAACGAGCTCCACGAGCTCTCCAGCGCCTTGCAAGACCGCAAGGTCATCGACCGGGCCAAGGCCCTGTTGATGCAACGCCAGTCCCTCTCCGAGGAAACCGCTTACGCCAAGCTGCGTAAAACCGCGATGGACAAGAACCTGAAGATCGTCGAGGTCGCCCAGCGCATGCTGGACGTGGCCGACCTGCTGGGCTAAACGACGGCACAAGGCCTGAAATGGTGCACTGCACACAAGCAGTGCATGCACACACCGTGAACCCGCCCACCCAGCGGTTATGAATAAAAAGTGCACCTAGCGCTCGAATATATTGCGCAGGTAGCTCTCTTTTTCATAGCAAACGGGCACTCACAACAGTTGGCACAGACATTGCATTAATCCTTTCAAGACCGGTAACGGTCATGCATTCACCCGGTCCAACGGCGGGCAGGGTGAATGCATAAGGACAAAGGCGTCCCCACAGCTTCGAGAGCGCACAGCGCATCGGGGCCTGTGTGGACGCCTTTTTTTGTTTTCTGGTTTTGTTTTGTGTGTTTAACCCTTCTGGAGCGAGTTCTATGACAGATCTTCTGAAAGCCAAACTGAGCCGCCGCGCGGTTCTGCAAACTGCAGCCGTCGGTGCCGCGGGCATCAGCCCTGCCCTGCGTTCGGTGGTGTATGCCGCAGGGTCGGATGCACCGGAGAAAACCGAAGTCAAGATCGGCTTTATCCCGCTGACCGATTGCGCCAGCGTGGTCATGGCCTCGGTGTTGGGCATTGACCAGAAATACGGCGTCAAGATCATCCCCAGCAAAGAAGCCTCTTGGGCCGGTGTGCGCGACAAACTGGTCAGCGGCGAGCTCGACTTTGCCCACGTGCTGTACGGCCTGGTCTATGGCGTGCACCTCGGCATCGGCGGCCCCAAGAAAGACATGGCCGTGTTGGCCACCCTCAACAACAACGGCCAGGCGATCACCCTCTCCAAGAAGCTGGCTGACAAGGGCGCCGTGGACGGCCCGGGCCTGGCCAAACTGATGGCCGCAGAAAAGCGCGACTACACCTTTGCCCAGACCTTCCCCACCGGCACCCACGCCATGTGGCTGTATTACTGGATGGCGGCCAATGGCATCAACCCGATGAAGGACTCCAAGGTCATCACCGTGCCGCCACCCCAGATGGTGGCCAACATGCGTGTCGGCAATATGGATGGCTTCTGCGTGGGCGAGCCCTGGAACCACCGCGCCATCATTGATGGCATCGGCGTGACCGCCGCAACCACCCAAGACATCTGGAAAGACCACCCCGAAAAAGTGCTGGGCACCACCGGCGACTTCGTCAAAAAGTACCCCAACACCGCCCGCGCCGTGACCGCCGCCATTCTGGAAGCCGGCAGATGGATTGACGCCAGCTTGTCCAACAAAAACAAGATGGCCGAAACGATTGCCGACAAGAGCTATGTCAACACCAGCGTGGACGCGATCAACCAGCGCATTCTGGGCCGCTACCAGAACGGCATGGGCAAGACCTGGGACGACCCGAACTTCATGAAGTTTTACAACGACGGTGCGGTCAACTTCCCCTACCTGTCGGACGGCATGTGGTTCCTGACCCAGCACAAGCGCTGGGGCTTGCTCAAAGACCACCCTGACTACCTGACCGTGGCCAAGCAGATCAACCAAATCGACATCTACAAAGAAGCCGCCACGGCCAGCAAGACCCCGCTGCCCAAGAGCGACATGCGCAGCAGCAAGCTGATGGACGGCGTGGTCTGGGATGGCAAGGATCCCAAGAAATACGCCGACGGTTTCAAGATCAAAGCATAAGGAAGCCCCACCATGGTCAGCGCCGTTTTTCATTCGCCGATAGCCACTGCCGACGACGGCACTGCTATCAAAACAGAAGCTACCAGTGCAGATTTGACGGGCGCCAAGGCCCCAAAGTCTGCCCAAACAAGCGTGCCGGCACCCGCCGCTGCGCCAGGCTTTGATTGGAGCGGCCTGATGCTCAAGGTGTTGCCACCCTGCTTCGGGCTGGCACTGCTGATCGGCATCTGGGCCATGGTGAGCATCGGCACGGCCAGCTCCATCCCCAGCCCGCTGGAGACCTGGAAGCAGGCGGTCGTGATCTTCAGCGACCCGTTTTACAGCAAGGGGCCGAACGACCAAGGCGTGGGTTGGAACATCTTGTACTCGCTGCAGCGCGTCGCGTTGGGCTTCGGCCTGGCGGCGGTGGTGGGTATTCCGGTGGGCTTTTTGATCGGGCGGTTTGAGTTTCTGAGCCGCATGTTCAACCCGCTCATCAGCCTGCTGCGCCCGGTGTCGCCACTGGCCTGGCTGCCGATCGGCTTGCTGGTTTTCAAGGGCGCCAACCCGGCCGCCATCTGGACCATCTTCATCTGCTCGATCTGGCCCATGATCATCAACACCGCAGTGGGCGTGCAGCGCGTGCCGCAGGACTACATGAACGTGGCCCGCGTGCTCAACCTCAGCGAGTGGAAGATTGTTACCAAAATCCTGTTCCCCTCGGTGCTGCCTTACATGTTGACCGGTGTGCGGCTGGCGGTGGGCACAGCCTGGCTAGTGATCGTGGCTGCAGAGATGCTGACCGGCGGTGTAGGCATCGGCTTCTGGGTGTGGGACGAGTGGAACAACCTCAACGTCAAGAACATCATCATCGCCATCTTCGTGATCGGCATCGTGGGCCTTTTGTTGGAGTTCGCCCTTATCAAGTTGGCAACTGCATTCACATTTGAAGAGGTGAAGTCATGAGCATCGAATCCATGAACGCCAAGTACATCGAAATCCAAGGCGTGGACCAGACCTTCAAGACCAAGAAAGGTCTGTTCCCCGCGCTGCGCAACATCAACCTCAACGTGGCCAAGGGCGAGTTTGTGGCCCTGATCGGTCACAGCGGTTGCGGCAAGTCCACCCTGCTCAACCTGATTGCCGGCTTGACAATGCCCACCCAAGGCTCGCTGATCTGCGCCAGCCGCGAGATTGCCGGCCCCGGCCCGGAGCGCGCCGTGGTGTTCCAGAACCACTCGCTGCTGCCCTGGCTCACGTGTTTCGAGAACATTTACCTCGGCGTGGAACGCGTGTTCGGTACCCGCAACCCTGGCGCACCCGCCGAGACCAAAGCGCAGCTCAAGGCCCGCACCGATGCTGCACTGGCCTTGGTGGGCCTGACCGCCGCCGCCCAAAAGCGCCCCGGTGAGATCAGCGGCGGCATGAAGCAGCGCGTGGGCATTGCCCGTGCACTGGCCATGGAGCCCAAAGTGCTGTTGATGGACGAGCCCTTTGGTGCGCTGGACGCACTGACCCGCGCAAAGCTGCAGGACGAACTGCTGGAAATCGTGGCCCGCACTGAGAGCACGGTGGTTATGGTGACCCACGATGTGGACGAGGCGGTGCTGCTGTCCGACAAGATCGTGATGATGACCAACGGCCCGGCCGCCACCATTGGCGAAGTGCTGAGCGTGGACCTGCCCCGCCCCCGCAACCGCGTGGCCCTGGCCGACAGCCCCGAGTACCTGGGTTACCGCAAGGCGGTGATCGACTTTTTGTACACACGGCAGGGGCATGTGGAAAAGGCGGCTTGAGCCGGCTAGCAACCACTACCTGAAGGGCGTCCAGTGCGGCGCCCTTTTTTGTGCGCCACATGCACCCATAACAGGCACATTTCCTGCTTAATCATTGCACGACCAACGAAGGTCTAACTCCATAGCACTAAAAAGGTGCCCTGCGACATTCGCAGTGCGTACCCGCTGTCCGAACCCCTGCGGTACCGGTCTTAGTCGCGTGTCTTTTCCAATCCCCAGAACTACTCCACGGAGCCCACTCATGGCCGGATTTCGCCAATTTCTGAAAAGCGGACATACCCCCACATTGTTTGCCGCATTTTTTTACCTGATGTTTTCGTTTGTCATCTGGGTGATGAACGGTGCCATGGCGCCTTTCATCAGCGAACAGTTCCAGCTTACCGCCGCGCAAAAAGGTTTGCTGCTGTCCATACCCATCGTGGCCGGAGCGATCATGCGCTTTCCTCTGGGCTTGCTGGCGCAATACGTAGGGCGCAAGACGGCCACCATGGTGGAGTTGACGCTGATCACTTTCACCATGTCGTTTGGCTACTTTTTTGTGCACACTTACGACGACCTGCTCAAGATGGCACTGTTGTTGGGCGTGGCCGGCGCCAGCTTTGGCGTTGCCATGTCGCTGGGCTCCGGTTGGTACCCACCCAAATACAAAGGCCTCGCCATGGGTCTGGTCGGTGCGGGCAATGCCGGTACCGCGCTGGCCGCGCTGCTGGCACCGCCCCTGGCCCAGGCCTATGGCTGGCAAACCGTATACGGCTTTGCCGCCCTCGCCTCCCTGGTGCCCATGGCCGTCGTGCTGTTCATGGCCAAGGAGCCGCCCGACCGCGATGAACATGCCAGTATGCGCGAGCACCTCAGCTGCCTGATGGAAAAAGATGGATGGGTATTCAGCCTGATCTATGTGGTCACGTTTGGCGGCTTCATCGGCATCGTCACCTTTTTGCCGACCTACTACTACGACCAGTTCGGCGTGAGCAAGGTGCAAGCCGGGCAGCTGACCATGCTGGCCGCGCTGATGGGAGCCGTCGTGCGCGTCGCCGGTGGCTGGATCTCCGACCACTGGGGCGGCGTCAACACGCTGACCGTGGTGTTGGTGGTGGTCGCGCTGGCACTGATCGGCGTGGGACTGTCTGCAGGCTCGCTGGCCATGACCACCCTGTTGCTGATCATCTGCTTTGCCGCACTGGGAGCGGGCAACGGAGCCCTGTTCCAACTGGTGCCGCTGCGTTGGCCCGCCTCCACGGCGGTGGCGGGGTCCATGATCGGCGAGATCGGCGCCTTGGGTGGCGGCACCATCCCAGCCTTGATGGGGCAGTCCAAGCAGCACACGGGCAGCTTTCTGTCCGGCTTTATCGTCTTGGCGGTCTTCTCGCTGCTGATGCTGGTCGTGATGCGCACCATGCAAGTCCGCTGGACCCGGACCTGGGCTGAAAAGGGAGGTCGTGCGCGTAGCGCATGAGCCTCGCGCGGCGAGGATAGAACGCGAAGCGTTCGTGCCTCATTTTCAGCGCAGGCTCCCTTGCGAAGCAAGTTAAGCGAAGCGTGCCGGAACTAAAAAGGCGGATGCGCACACACCGCCTTAAAGCACTCACGCTACTAAAAAAGTAGCTAGCTGCGCAGATCCTACAAGGGCTGCACGGCTTTTTTTCTACACATTCATCGCATTGGAAGGAACACTGCTGTGTGCAATAGGCGACCTGTGCACCATGCAGAACAGGAGGTGAATGGGGACATACACAGGGGCGAAGCGGTAGATGGCATGTTGAAAAGCATCCACCGACAAGTCGCTATTCAGATTCAACGTGACCTGGGCTGAATATCGTGCGGAATACAGAAACAGGACGGGTAACGACAGGAGTTCTTGCCACACCGCCCAACCTAAACCACCGGCCACCGCTGCTATCCAAAACCAGACTCCGTTGAGCCACCTAGAAGAATAAGTCCCGATTGCCGACATGCCCAGCGCAAGTCCCAAGGTGCAAAACCCATAGAGAGCAAAGAAGAAGACCAGATTTGAAGGAAGATGTCCGTCTGCAAGCAGGAACCCCACCAAGCAGGCTGCCCCGAACAACAGGATCGGGCTTGTGTAGAAGATGAGCCAAGGCAGTTTTGGGGGGCTTCTCGTCTGCAATTGACTTCGCAACCATTGAAACCCTCGGATTTCCAGAACCGGCAGCACAACTGCAAAGGCAATCACTTTTCCAGCCATGTCCAGCCACGAGTACATGTTGCTTGAGAGAACCAAAACAACTACCAGAACGACACTGATCGGGATGCTCACAAAGAAAAACATTCGCGTGGCATGTACATGAAAGCGCCCCGCAATGGCCACCATCAACACGCAGAGCACCAAAGGCCCGAGTTCTTGCAAGAACGAAAAATGCTGAATCCAATTCAACAGGAGCAGTCCGCTAGGCGCCATATAAATCGGCATGCATATAAATGCTAAACGATCCCCACCAAGACAGCGGCCGCCGCACGCACCCATGTTGACTTCATTTGATTCACAGCCCTGTCAATCACACTTATGCCATTGTTTGAAATTACATTGACGGCCCCAAGAGAAGGGCATTGGAGGAACGACCTCCATGCCGTGACCACGGCCTTGCGCTGCCATGGAGATCACCATGGCGGCCAGCGACAGCAGAGCGGGAACGACGGCACCGTTGATCAGCGCCAGCACCAGACCCACGTTGCCCAGCAGAAAGAGCGGCACCACCACGATATGCAACAGCAGGTTGGAGCGCGATTGGTGGTACTGGGTGTAACCCTCCCACTGCCAGCGCAACAGTTCACGGGTGTTCATGGCGCATCCCTTTCAGAACTAAAACACACTGCTATACGCGCATGCTACTTCGGCAGGAAGAGCAGCCAGTACACCAGCAGAAAATTCAGCAGCACCGACACGCCCAGAGCCACCTTCCAGATGGCGGTGGGGTCACGCTGCATCAGCGGTGTGGCCTGTGGCACGTTCAGCGGACGACTGGCGCCACGCTCAAGAGCCAGCAGGAACTCCTCTGCCGTTTCAAAACGCTGGTGCTGATCCAGTGCAACCGCCTTGAGCACCACATGGTTGAGCCAAATGGGCACCTCGGGGTTGTGACGGCTGGGCGGCGTGGGGTCGCGGTAGTAGCGGCCCACCTGGTAGGGCAGCACATCGCCATAAGGCAACTTGCCGGTCAACAGCTGGTACAGCGTCACGCCCAGTGCAAACAGGTCGCTCTGCGCGTTGGGCAATTGGGCCTCACCCTCCTCCGCCTCGCCCTTGCTGCCACCGGCTTTGGTGCGAAAACCCCATTGCTCGGGGTTCACATAGCTGGGCGTGCCCGCGTGCAGGGCGCGCATGGCGGCAGGCTCGCGCCCGCTCAGGGCCACGCCCAGGTCCAGCACACGCAGCACACCGTCATCGCCCAAGTGCAGGTTGGCGGGCTTGACGTCGCGATGCACCACGCCCTGGTGGTGCAGGCGCGCCAGCCCCTTGAGCGCCTGCATGGTGTAGCCCAGTGCCACGGCTGGGGCCACGCGTATGTGGCGGTCCAGCTGTTGCTGCAGAGTCTCGCCGCCATGCCAGTCGTACAACACATAGAACGCCGATCGCTCGCGGCCCGTGGGCAATTTCTCGTGCACGGCCACCAGATGGTCCGCCGCGCGGGACGAATGCATGCGCAGCGCCAGCCAGGCCTCGTGGGCCAGCATGGCACGTTCCTCTTGGTCGTGGGCACGCGCCGTATTCAGGGTCTTGAGGGCGTACAGCGTTTGCGCGGCTGGGTCGCGCACCTGGTACAACACATTGATGCCGTTGTCGGCAATCGGTGCGGTCACGGTAAAACCGTCCAACGTGTCGCCCACCTTCAGCTTGGGCGGAATTGGCAGGGCCTGGGCCAGACGGTTGGCGTCCGCAAGCGTGGCCTCCAGCAGGCCTAGCACACGCACCACCATGGCAGACACGTTGTCATTGCTGCCGCGGTTCAGCGCCAGGTCCACCAACTTCTGGGCGGCCTCGCGCGCGTCACGCATGGCCGCGTACTCCGGCAGGCGGCGGGCCGCCACTTCACCGTGCACACCATCGGTGAGCAGAATGAACACATCGCCCACCTGCAGGTCGCCCTGCAAATAATCCACCACCAAGTGATCTTGCGCCCCCACGGACCGCTGCAATTGGTGCTTAAGGTCCGGGTGGTTCACGACATGGTCTTGCGTCAGCTGGGTAGCTCGCCCGTCGCGCACCAGGTAACAGCGGGTGTCCCCCACATGGGCCAGCGTGTAGGTGTGGCCCCGCAGTACCAGAGCCGTTAGCGTGGTCAGGCCTGTGGCCGGCTGGCGGCGGCGGTTGATGCCGCACAGCCAGGTATTCTGGGCGGCAATGATGCGGTCCAGGGCCACAGTAGTGTCCCAGGTTTCGGGCGTACCGAAGTAGTCCCGCACCAGGCTGGTGACTGTGGTCTGCGCGGCCTCGCGCCCCATGCCTCCGGTACTGACGCCGTCCGCAATGGCCACGATGGAACCCATCTCTTCCTGCCCCGCAGAGGGCAGCATGGCCGCACAAAAGTCTTCGTTCAGGGGTTTGCGGCCCGCCTGGGATGCAAAACCGATGTCAATATCAAATGCCATGCACCAGCTCAAGCAATTTCAATGCCCAAACGCGGGGCGTCGCACCAAATGTGTGCAAACAAACACTAGGCTAACCATCACCCCATCAACATTTGCATGCTGTGCTCGTAATGGACAGAAAGACGGTCAAACAAGGTCAGCAAGGTTTCGCTGCCGCCGGCCAACGATGCCCGGTGAGTAGCTCGCCGCGCAATAGGTTTGCGCTGGCACTCGCGGGCGGCATCCACCATTTGCAGCCAGGCCACACCGGCGCCCCCCAAATCGTCGTGGATGGCCGGGGTGCTGAGAGGAATGCTGTTAAGGTAGGTCAGCGCAGCTTCAAATTCCTGCTGGACGTTGCGCATACCTTCAGAGGCTTTACGGCTTACCTCACTCTCCCCCGGCTCCAGCGAGGCCAGCAATGCAAACTTGGCAAAGCGCTGCGACAACATGCGCTGGCGCCCGGCGAGGTTCAGCACCTGCAGTGGTGAGCCGGTGCCAGCACTCTCCAGGCTGCCGGTCAGGCGCTCGGCTCCCAGCAAGAGTGCCTCGGCACCCTCTTCCACTGCGGCGGTATCACCCTGCGCCAAGGCCTGCTTGAGGTGACCCCATGTGCGGATCACCTGCTCCAGCAGATCGCCGTAGGTAGGCTCGGACAGGTTTTTACGCAAAAGCGCAAAGTTGCCCTCCACCCACTGCACCGAGGCCTGTAACAGCGCGGCAGGGTCGACCTCCGCCACGCCGGCGGACTGCAGCAGGTGCAGCTTGGCCAGGCGCTGCGAGAGCATGCGCAATTGACCCGCGCGGTTGACGCTTTCAGCCGCCTGCGCGGACTGGATGATGTGCTGCGAGAGTTGGCCCATGCGCTGGTTGGAACTCATGGCGGCCGAGCGCAGGGTGCGGAAAGCGTCGTCGTCCGACAAGCTCTGCGTACGCATCAAAATGCCCTTGGCTCGGTCTACGGCCTTGCGCTCTTCATAGCGGGTGGCCATGTCCTCGAGGGCGCGCCGTTGGGCCAGGGCTTTGAGATGGCGTGCCCGGGCCAGGTGAATCAGGGGGCGCAGGCGTGAAGCGCCATAGCCCTGAACGACATACACATGCACGCCGCTGTCAATGGCTTGGGAGATGGCCGTGGCGTCGACGTCTTGCGTGAACATCACCGTGGGCACTGGCTGGGTTTTTTCCAGCATCCGGGTCGCGTCAAACCACTCCGCACTGGGACGCAACACATCACAAATCACCGCATCTGGTGCATGGCGCACCACGGCTTGCACCAATTTGTCGCACTCCCCCACCGTGGCGATCAGCGTGAACCCTGCCGCCGCCAAATCGGCAGGCAACGTAGGGGCAGTGGGTGAATGGCTGGTGCACAACAAAACGGTGGTCATAAATATGGCGTAACAGCAGGGAAGCGGGGTATTTCACCACGCGAATCACTCACAGGCGGGCTGGCAGGTGCATGCGTGTGAAAAAAGATGAGTACTTTTGGCACAACTTTTGCATAGCTGAAACCAAGACGCAACGACGCGTCTCAATGAGATGGCAACACGTACCTTGCCTGCGCACAACGACGTCGCGCAGTGGCCGGTTGCCCACACCAGTGCGTTCTGGTGCGCTGCTGCTTGCAGTGCGGATCTCCCCTACCCCCAATATCCGGTATACAGCATTGCTGCAACCACCGCCCGTTCTTGAGTTCCAGGAGTCGTCACGATGAAAAAACAGAAATTGGTAATGATCGGCAACGGCATGGCCGGTGTGCGGACCATTGAAGAGCTGCTCAAGGTCGCACCCGACCTGTACGACATCACCGTTTTCGGTGCCGAGCCGCACCCCAACTACAACCGCATTCTGCTCAGCCCCGTGCTCGCCGGTGAGCAGACGCTGGACGAGATCGTGCTGAACTCCTTTGAGTGGTACGCAGAGAACAACATCACCCTGCACGCCGGCAAAAAAGTGACCGAGGTGGACCGCGTCAAGCGCGTGGTCAAAGCGTCCGACGGCACCGAGGCCGAGTACGACCGCTTGTTGATCTGCACCGGCTCCAACCCCTTCATCCTGCCTGTGCCCGGCAAGGACCTGCAAGGCGTGATCGCCTACCGCGACATTGCCGACACCAACGCCATGATTGAGGCCGCTAAAAAGTACCAACACGCTGTCGTCATCGGTGGTGGCCTGCTGGGCCTGGAGGCCGCCAACGGCCTGATGCTGCGCGGCATGCAAGTCACCGTGGTGCATGTGCAGCCCACCCTGATGGAACGCCAACTCGACACCGTGGCCGGCGGTTTGCTGCAAAAGTCGCTGGAAGAACGCGGCCTGAAGTTCCTGATGGGCGCGCAAACCCAGGAACTGGTGGGCGGCGAAGATGGTCGCGTCAAGTCCATCAAGTTCAAAGACGGCACGGAAGTACCTGCGGACCTCGTCGTCATGGCCGTGGGCATTCGCCCCAACACCGAGCTGGCGCAGAGCATGCGCCTGCACGTGGACCGCGGCATCGTGGTCACCGACACCATGCAAACCGTGACCGACGCCCGCATCTACAGCGTGGGCGAATGCGCGGCCCACCGCGGCATTGCCTATGGCTTGGTCGCCCCCTTGTTTGAGCAGGCCAAAGTGGCGGCCAACCACCTGGCCGAGTACGGCATTGGCCGCTACCAGGGCTCGCTCACCTCCACCAAACTCAAGGTCACCGGCATCGACCTGTTCTCTGCCGGCAATTTCACAGGCGGTGAAGGGTTTGAAGAGATCGTGATGAGCGACCCCTTCGGCGGCGTGTACAAAAAGCTGGTCATTAAAGACGACAAGTTGGTGGGCGCCTGCATGTACGGCGACACCGTGGACGGCAGCTGGTACTTCAAGCTGCTGCGCGACGGCCGCAATGTGGCAGACATTCGCGACAAGCTGATGTTCGGCGAAGGCGGCGCCAATATTGGCGACGTGGGCCACCAGGGCCAGAACAAAGCGGCAGCCATGGCCGACAGCGACGAGGTGTGCGGCTGCAACGGCGTCACCAAGGGCACGATCTGCAAGGCCATCAAAGAGAAAGGCCTGTTCACCCTGGACGAGGTGAAGAAGCACACCAAGGCCAGCGCGTCCTGCGGCTCTTGCACCGGCTTGGTAGAGCAGATCATCATGTTCACCGCCGGCGGCGACTACTCTGCCACGCCCAAGAAAAAGGCCATGTGCAGCTGCACGGACCACAGCCACCAGGAAGTGCGCGACGCCATTTTTGCCAACAAGTACCTCACGATTGCCGAGGTGCAAAAGAACATGGGCTGGAAGACCCCCAACGGATGCTCCAGCTGCCGCCCCGCGCTCAACTACTACCTGATCTCCAGCTGGCCCAAAGAGGCCAAGGATGATCCGCAAAGCCGCTTCATCAACGAGCGCAGCCACGCCAACATCCAGAAAGACGGCACCTACTCCGTCATCCCGCGCATGTGGGGCGGCGAGACCACCGCCGACGAACTGCGCCGCATTGCCGACGCGGTGGACAAGTTCAAGATCCCCACGGTCAAGGTCACCGGCGGCCAGCGTATCGACTTGCTGGGCGTGAAGAAGGAAGACTTGCAAGCCGTGTGGAAAGACATCGGCATGCCCAGCGGCCACGCCTACGCCAAGGCCTTGCGCACGGTGAAGACCTGCGTGGGCAGCGAGTGGTGCCGCATGGGCACCCAGGACAGCACCCAGATGGGCAAAGACCTGGAGCGCGCCCACTGGCGCATGTACGCGCCGCACAAGGTGAAATACGCTGTGTCCGGCTGCCCGCGCAACTGCGCGGAGGCCGGCATCAAAGACGTGGGCATCATCGGCGTGGACAGCGGCTGGGAGATGTACATCGCCGGCAACGGCGGCATCAAAACCGAAGTGGCGCACTTCTTTGTCAAGCTCAAAACCGCCGAAGAAGTGCTGGAGTACACCGGTGCCTTCATGCAGCTCTACCGCAAAGAGGGCTGGTACCTGGAGCGCACGGTGCATTACGTGAGCCGTGTGGGCCTGGACTATGTGAAGAAGCGCATCTTGGAGGACGCCGAAGGCCGCAAGGCCCTGAACGAAGAGCTTTTGTTCGCACTCGACGGTGAGCCCGACCCGTGGTTCGACTTCTCAGAAGCGCAGGTCGACACCCGCCAGTTCGCGCCGGTGGCTACAGCCTGAGCCACGGAGGACTGGATATGCAACGCCGAAGCCTGATCACAGCCGCCGCTGCGAGTGCCTTGGCACTGGCCCTGCCCGCCGCAAACGCGCAGGTGGCGGACCTGAGCGACGCCATCAATAAAGCCGGCCGTCAGCGCATGCTGAGCCAGCGCATGGGCAAGGCCTGGCTGGCCATGCTGCTGAGCATAGAGAAAACCAGCGCCCAGCTGGTGCTGGACAAGTCGATCACCCTGTTCGACCGGCAGCTACTAGAGCTCAAAGCCTTTGCGCCTAACCCCGAGGTGCTGGCCACCTACACCAGGCTCGATAGCGCCTGGAGCGACTACAAAACCCTGTTGATTGGCAAAGCACCAACCCGCGAGGCTGCGGCCGCCCTGCTGCAGCAAGACGCCAAGGTGCTGGCACTGACCCACCAAGGCACCCAGCAGTACGAGGCGGCACTGGCCAAGCCGGTGGGCAAACTGGTGAACGTGGCCGGGCGCCAGCGCATGCTGAGCCAGCGCATGGCCAAGTACTACCTGGCCACCACCTTGCCGGTGGATGCCGCGACCGCAGGCATGGAGCTCAACAAAGCGCGCAGCGAATTCACCGCCGCGATGCAGCTGCTCAAAAGCGCACCGGAAGCTACCTCGCGCATCAAAGACGAGCTGGCCCTCGGCGACGCCCAGTGGGTGTTTTTTGACAATGCTTTGCAGAACCTGCAAGAGGGCGCGCAACGCCCACGCCCGATGGCCGATGTGTACCTGGCCAGCGAAAACCTGCTCACCGTGATGGACCGGGTGACCGGCCTGTATGCGGCTATCAAAACCTCATAAACACCCAATCAGCCTCTGGCGCTCACAAAACGTGCGCCTATAGCTATCAAAACAATAGCATTCAGGAGAAACCGCATGACCGAATGGACCCGCATCTGCACCCTTGAAGACATCCCCGTGCTGGGCTCCCGCCGCGTGGAACGCAGCACCGGGCTCGATGTCGCCATCTTCCGCAACAGCCAGGACGAAGTGTTTGCGCTATTGGACCGCTGCCCGCACAAAGGCGGCCCGCTCTCCCAAGGCATTGTGTTCGGCACCAGCGTGGCCTGCCCCCTGCACAACTGGACCATAGGCCTGTGCGACGGCCAGGCCAGCGCGCCCGATGAAGGCTGCACACCCAAATTCAGCGTCAAGCTGGAGGATGGCGTGGTGTACCTCAATGCAGCCGAGCTTCAGAATCACGGCACCGATTTGGTGCGCCCCATCGCAGGGCCAAAAAAGCGCACCAGCACGGCGGCTTGACGCGCACATGGCTATGGTCAACGAAACCCGCTCCACCTGCCCCTACTGCGGTGTGGGCTGTGGCGTCATCATCCAAAGCACCGGCAACCAGATCACCGGCGTCAAGGGCGATCCGCAGCACCCTGCCAACTTCGGCCGGCTGTGCTCCAAGGGCAGCACGCTGCACCTGACGGCCACCGCCGAAGTCACCCTGCAAACCCGCCTGCTGCAGCCCCTGCAGCGCCTGCAACGCGGTGCCACGCCGGAGCCGGTGACCTGGGACAGTGCGCTGCACACCGCCACCACCAAGTTCGCTCAAGTGATCCGCGACCATGGGCCGGACGCCGTGGGCTTTTATGTGAGCGGCCAGCTGCTCACCGAGGACTACTACGTCTTCAACAAGCTGGCCAAGGGGCTGATAGGCACCAACAACATCGACACCAACTCCCGCCTGTGCATGAGCAGCGCGGTGGCGGGCTACAAAAAAACACTGGGCGCCGACTCGCCACCCGCCAGCTACGAAGACTTGGGGCTCGCGAGCACGCTGTTTATCGCTGGCTCCAACGCCGCCTATGCCCACCCCATCCTGTTTCGCCGTATCGAAGACGCCAAGGCCTCCAACCCCGAGCTGAAAATCGTGGTGGTGGATGTGCGCCGCACCGATACCGCCGAGGCCGCGGACCTGTTCCTGCAAATCCAGCCCGGCACCGACGTGATGCTCTTCAACGGCATGCTGCACCTCATGCTGTGGGAAGGCTGGACGGACGCGGCCTATATTGCCGCCCACACCGAAGGCTTTGACGCACTCAAGGCCTTGGTGCGCGACTGCACGCCTGATGCGGTCGCCGCCGTCTGCGGCATCCGCAAAGCAGAGCTGATGGAGGCCACGCGCCTGTTTGCGCAGTCCAGTGCCACCCTCAGCCTGTATTGCATGGGGCTGAACCAGTCCAGCGCGGGCACCGCCAAAAACACCGCCCTCATCAACCTGCACCTGGCCACCGGCCAGATCGGCAAGCCGGGCGCCGGCCCCTTCAGCCTGACCGGCCAACCCAATGCCATGGGCGGGCGCGAAGTGGGTGGATTGGCCAACCTGCTCTCCGCCCACCGCGACTTGGCCAACCCCGCCCACCGTGCTGAAGTGGCCGCGCTCTGGGGCGTGCCTACGGTGCCTGAAAAGCCGGGCAAAACCGCGATCGAAATGTTCCAGGCCGCGGCCGATGGCGAGATCAAGGCCCTCTGGATTGCCTGCACCAACCCGGCCCAAAGCCTGCCCGACCAGGCCACCGTGCGCCGCGCCTTGGAGCGCGCCGAGTTCGTGGTGCTGCAAGAAGCGTTTGCCACCACCGCCACCGCCCGCTACGCCGATCTGCTGCTGCCCGCCACCACCTGGGGCGAGAAAGAGGGCACGGTCACCAACAGCGAGCGCCGCATCTCCAGAGTGCGCGCCGCAGTCGCGGCACCCGACCCGCAAGACAAGGGCCCGCGCCACGACTGGGCGATTGCTGTGGACTTCGCGCAGCGCTTGGAGTCTGCTCTGGGCCGCACTCCGGCCTTACCTACGCTGTTCCCCTACTGCAGCCCTGAGTCGGTGTGGAACGAGCACCGCGAAAGCACCCGTGGCCGGGACCTCGACATCACCGGCATGAGCTACGCGCAACTGGAAGCAACCCCGCTGCAATGGCCCATGCCCGAAGGCGCCAGCAGCGGCAAAGTACGCTTGTACGAAGACGGCGTGTTCCCCACACCCAATGGCCGCGCCCGCTTTGTGGCCGCACCCTACACCCCGGTGGCAGAGCAACGCGAAGCGCGCTACCCCTTCGCACTGACGACCGGCCGCCTGCGTGACCAGTGGCACGGCATGAGCCGCACCGGCACACTGGGCCGCTTGTTCGGCCACGTACGCGAGCCGGCCCTGCACATGCACCCGCAAGACATGGCGCGGCGCTTGATTGCCGAGGGCGATCTGGTGCACATCACCAGCAAGCGCGGCTCCATCCTCGCGCCAGTGCAGGCCAGCACCGAAGTGGGCCTGAGCCAGGTGTTTCTGCCCATGCACTGGGGCGATGAATTTTTGAGCGGCCAGAGCAACACCGGCGAGCGCTTGGGCGGCGTCAACGCGTTGACCAGCCCCGTGTTCTGCCCTGACTCCAAACAACCCGAGCTCAAACACGCTGCCGTCAAGGTGCTCAAAGCCGACATGCCCTGGGGCGTGACAGCTCTGGCCTGGTTGCCCGCCGACCAAGTGCTGGCCCGCCGCACCGAGCTGCAAGCCCTGATGGCGCGCTTTGAGTTCGCCAGCTGCGTGCTCTTCGGCAACGATGCCGCTCTGGGCCAAGCCGGGCGCACCGGTGTGATGTTCCGCGCGGCAGGCAGTGCCCCGCCGGATGATGCGCTTCTGGCACAGATCGAGGCTCTGTTGGACCTGCAGGGGCCAGACGCCGTGCGCTATGCCGACCCCAAGCGCGGCCAGCGCCGTGTGGTGCGGCTGCAGCGCAGCACGGTCAACGCCACGTTGGAAGGCTTTTTGCTCAGTGGCGATACCCAAGCCCGCGATTGGATGGCCGCCCTGCTGCGCGAAGAGCAACCAGCACAAAACTACGGCCGCGCCCTGTTGGCTGGCGGCGCCCAACCACCCCTGCCGGTGCTCAGCAAGGGCAAAACCGTCTGCACCTGCTTCAACGTGAGCGACCTCGCCATCACCGATACGCTTTCGCGCTGCACCGGCAGCGACACCGAGCGCTTGGGTCAGTTGCAAAAGGCCTTGCAATGCGGAACCAACTGCGGCTCTTGCATTCCGCAGCTGCAGCGCATGGTCAAGGCAACGCCGATGGCGGCAGTGCCTGCGGGGGCATAAGGACATAGCCGAAAGTTATCAGGCTTCACCGACAATCGCGGCATGGCTATTGGCAACTACATCAAAGAAATCGGTCGCGGCAAAGACGGCGCGCGTGCGCTCAACTGCACGCAGGCGGCCGACCTGCTGGGCCAAGTGCTCGACGGCACCGTCACCGACCTCGAAGTGGGCGCCTTTTGCCTGGCCATGCGCATTAAGGGCGAAACCGCGGAAGAAATGGCCGGGTTTCTGGACGCTGTGCGCAGCCGCATGGCCCTGCTGCCCGCCAGCGATGTGCCGGTGGTCGTCATCCCCAGTTACAACGGTGCGCGCAAGCTGCCCCTGCTCACGCCGCTCCTGGCCCTGCTGGTGGCGCGCGAGGGCCTGCCGGTGCTGATCCACGGCACCGCCACCGAGGACAAGCGGGTTTTTGTGTCTGAAGTGCTTGCAGCCCTCGGTATATCTTCGCAAGCAGCTACCAAAAGAATAGCAAATGGCAGTGTGGCCTTTGTACCGACCGGTACACTGCTACCCGGCCTGCAGCGCCTGCTGGATGTGCGCCGCGTGGTGAACCTGCGCAACCCGGCCCACAGCCTCGTCAAACTCATGAACCCGGTGGACGGCCCCGCCCTGCTGGTGAGCAGCTACACCCACCCCGAATATGCGGTGTCCATGGCGGACACCTTCGCCCTGGTGCAAGCCAACGCCCTGCTGATCCGCGGCACCGAGGGCGAAGCGGTGGCCGACGCCCGCCGCACCCCCAAGATGCAAGCCTTCTTGGCCGGCAAGGCGACCGACCTGCAGGCCTACCAGGCCGGCTCGTTGACAACGCTGCCAGAGCTGCCCACCGCGATCGATGCGGTCAGCACCGCGGCCTACATACAATCGGTATTGAACGGAGAGAGCCCGGTTCCTGCCCCGATTGCAGAGCAAGTGGCGCACATCTTGCAGTTGCACCAAGCACTATGACAAACACCCTGAACACGCCGGCCGCAGGCCATGTCACCCTCGTGGGCGCCGGCCCCGGCGACCCGGAGTTGCTCACCCTCAAGGCCTTGAAAGCCATCCAGCAAGCCACCGTACTGCTGGTGGACGACTTGGTGAACGACGCCATCGTGGCCCACGCCAACCCGGCGGCCCGCATCGTCCATGTGGGCAAGCGCGGTGGCTGCAAGTCGACCCCCCAGTCCTTCATCGAACGCCTGATGATCACCGCCGCCCTAGAAGGCGAAAACGTGGTGCGACTCAAGGGCGGCGACCCCTTCATCTTTGGCCGCGGCGGCGAAGAGGTGGAGCACCTTGAAGAAGCCGGCATCCGCGTATCGGTAGTCAATGGCGTGACCGCCGGACTGGCGGCTGTGACCTCCCTCAACGTGCCGCTCACCCACCGCGAACATGCGCATGGCGTGGTGTTTGTCACCGGCCACGCCAAACCCGGCGACAGCGGCACCGACTGGCCTGCACTGGCCACAGCGGCCCGCCAGGCCAAACTGACGCTGGTGATCTACATGGGCGTGAGCGGCGCTGCCGACATTCAGGCCGGACTGCTACAAGGCTTGGCAGCCAGCACGCCGGTAGCCGTCATTCAAAACGCCAGCCTGCCGCACCAGCGCCACGCAGTTTGCACATTGGGCGAGCTGCAGGACACCATCGTTCGCGAACATTTGGCCAGCCCGAGCGTGATCGTGGTGGGCGATGTGATGAGCGGCTTGTTGGCTGCTGCGCAAGCCGACACCACCACCGGAGCCTCTGCCGGCGCCCAACGCGCCCACTGAAACCGGCACGCAACTTGCGGCGTTGTGGGCACCCTCACCACGCACCAGTTGCCCATGTCGCACCCCGCAACCACGCTTGCACCTGCCGTTGCCCCCGCCCCGGGTGCCAATGCGCCTTTGTCGGACCTCAACCTGGCAGCCCGCCAGCGCATGCTGTCACAGCGGGTCATCATGCAAGCCTTATTGGCGTCGCACGGCGACACCACCCAATTGCAAGCCGCCAAAAAAACATTTCAGCTGTTTTGTGACAGCGAGGCCAAACTGCTGGCTACCCTCACCCACTACGAGCCGCTCAGTGCCCGCCAGTTGCGCGCGGTGTACGAAGGGCCACAAGGCATCGGAGTGACGATAGAAACCTTCATCGACCGGATGCGCCGCACCCTCGACACCATCAGCCGCAAAGGCGATGCGCGTGCCCTCTTGGCCGACATGGTGGCCGACAACGACACGGTCCTGAATGCGCTCAACAAAGCCACCAGCACCTTTGACTCAATTGCCCAAGCCCAATCGGACAACCTGTTCAAAGAACTCAGCGGGATCGTGTCGGACATCCACACCATCGCCAGGGAAGCCAAGATCGTGAGTTTCAATGCCCAAGTCATTGCAGCCCGTGCCGGTGACAAGGGGCGAGAGTTTGCGGTGGTGGCCAATGTGCTTTCGGGCATCAGTACCGAGGTCGACCGATTGACCCAAAAGGCCATCCATCTGGCAGATCGCAAGTCGCAGCACGCCTAGCGCAAAGGTCGTATCTCCGCCCCCCCCATAGACCCTTGCCGTCGCCTACACTGCGCGCCTATGCATAGTTTTGACGTGGTGATCGTGGGTGCCGGGGCTGCCGGTTTGTTTTGCGCCGGTGTGGCGGGTCAGCTCGGGCTGAAGGTGCTGGTGCTCGACCATAGCGAGAAAGTCGCCGAGAAGATTCGCATTTCCGGGGGCGGGCGCAGCAACTTCACGAACATGGACGTGAGTGCGGCCAACTTCATCAGCGAGAACCCGCGCTTTGCCAAATCCGCTCTTTCGCGCTACACACCCGCTGACTTTGTGGCGCTCGTCAAAAAACACGGCATCGCCTTCCACGAGAAACACAAGGGTCAGCTCTTTTGCGACCGCTCTGCCGAAGACCTGATTGCCATGCTGCTGGCCGAGTGCGCCGCAGGTGGTGTGGAGCGCTGGCAACCTTGCAGCGTCAAAAACATACGCTTTTCGGCCTCTAGCCCCCATGGAAACTGCGCGAGCAGCTATGAAATTGATAGTGACCGCGGCACCATCCACTGCGCAGCGTTGGTGATTGCTACCGGCGGCTTGTCGATCCCCAAGATCGGCGCGACCGATTTCGGCTACCGGGTCGCCAAACAGTTCAACCTGCCGCTGATCACCCCGCGCCCGGCGCTGGTCCCGCTCACTTTCGACGAAACCTCGTGGGCCCCGTTCGCCGAGTTGTCAGGCTTGTCGCTGCCGGTCGACATTGCAACCGGCAGCAAGAAAAGCAGCATGTCGTTCCGCGAAGATTTGCTCTTCACCCACCGCGGCCTGTCCGGCCCCGGGGTGCTGCAAATCTCCAGTTACTGGGCCGAGGGCACGCCTATCCGCCTCAACCTGGCGCCCACTGTGGACTTGGCACAACACCTCTCGCAGGCCAAAAGCAGCTCGCGCAAACGGGTGGCCAATGAGCTGGCAGGCCTGGTGCCCAGCCGCCTTGCCGATACCTGGGTGAACCAGGGCCCCACCTGGGGGCATGATTGGCAGCGCCCCGTGAATGAGGCCAGCGACAAGGCCTTGAACGCACTGGCCGAGCGCCTTTCTCGCTGGGAACTCACGCCCACCGGCACCGAGGGCTATCGCAAAGCCGAGGTCACCGCGGGCGGTGTAGACACCAAAGTCTTGTCCAGCCAGACCCTGGAGAGCCAACAGCCGGGCCTGTTTTTCATCGGTGAAGTGACCGATGTCACCGGCTGGTTGGGCGGATACAACTTCCAATGGGCCTGGGCCAGCGGCTTTGCGTGCGCGCATGGCTTGGCAGCCCGCCTGAAGGCGCTATAATCGCAGGCTCTTCTGGCAGAACCCCCATCGGCCAATACTAGTTAAGCAATAACAGATGGGGACATTTCGCTGATTCAGACGTGCAGGGCCCGATCTTCCCTCATGCCAACGAACAGCATATTTTGGAATTCATTACGTAATGACAACGATCCGTGTAAAAGAAAACGAGCCCTTTGACGTAGCACTGCGTCGCTTCAAGCGCACCATCGAAAAATTGGGTTTGCTGACAGACCTGCGCGCCCGCGAGTTCTACGAAAAGCCCACTGCTGAGCGCAAGCGCAAGAAGGCAGCTGCTGTGAAGCGTAATTACAAGCGCATCCGCAGCATGCAACTCCCTAAGAAGATGTATTAATCTTCGCGGCTTGGTCGCTCTCACGAGCTACGCAGCCCACAAAAGCTCGCCTGGGGACGCTCCGGCGGGCTTTTTTCATTTTGAACTCCCCCCTTTTGTTTCACTCTCAGGAAGCACCGCTATGTCCCTCAAAGACCAGATCACCGAAGACATGAAAACCGCCATGCGCGCCAAAGACAGCGAGCGCCTGGGCACTATCCGCCTGCTGCTGGCCGCCTTGAAACAAAAGGAAGTCGATGAGCGCGTGGAGCTGGACGACGCGATGGTGGTCGCCATCGTCGACAAACTGATCAAGCAACGCAAGGACTCGATTGAGGCCTTCGTGAAAGCGGAACGCCAAGAGCTGGCTGACAAAGAAGCGGCTGAAATGAAAGTGCTGCAAGCCTATTTGCCACAACGCATGAGCGCTGACGAGGTGCTGGCGGAAGTCAAGGCCATCGTGGCAGAGCTGGGGGCCTCGGGCCCCGGCGACATGGGCAAGGTCATGGGTGCGGTCAAAACCAAATTGGCCGGCAAAGCCGAAATGGGAACCGTGTCCGCAGCCGTCAAGGCCGCACTGGCGGGCTAAGGCTTCACTTTGACAGTGGCCGTGACCGGCCCTGTCAACACTTGCTGGGGATTCAGGTTGTCGACGAAGTCCAGCTTGAGGGTGTAATCCCCGGCGGGCGGGGCCAACCATGCTTCGGTTTGTCCCTCCACAAAGTCCATTTCAGCCACCGCGCCCGTCTTGCTGGTGACGGTGAGCTTGAAATGGCCCGTGTCTTTTTCCTGCTGTGCGGCATGGCCGACATTCAGGCCGGAAGCATGGAACTGCACCCGGAATGGCGGCTTCTGCTCGCCCACAGACAGCATCAATGCCAACCCGGGCTTGACCAATGATTTGGAGTCTACGGAGTTTTTCTTGGTGATCGTGACCTTCAAAGGCTTGCTGTACACGAAATGGGGTAGATGCTTGTCATCGGCCAACAGCATCCGCAAGGTGTAGGTTCCCGGGGCCAGCGTGAGCACGGTTTCCATTTGGCCTTTGCCAAAGTGGATGTACTGCTCGTTAAAGGGGAGCGCCGCCTTGAAGTCCAGCGGCAAATCGCGATTCACCAGCAAATGGTGGTGGCCGCTTTTGCCCCCCATGGGCTTGGAGATCGGCGCCAGACCCCAGCCCCCGGACAAGCCGAACTTCAAGACGTAAGGCGTTTCAATCCGGTCCCCGGACTTGAGGTTGGTGAAATACGCTTCTGCGTTCCCGGCAGGCATGGGCGCTTGCCACGGGTGCAAGGTGCGGGTGGTATTTGCTGGAGTTTGAGACCATGCCAGTTGCCCGGCAAACACCGCGAGGGCACCCACTCCGACTGCAAATCGCCGCATAAATACCCTTTCAGCTACCTGCCACTTTCATGCGATTCAGCAGCACAGAGCCTACCGTTTTGGCTCCGTAGTTGTAGGCGTCGGCGCCGACTGACTCAATGCCTTTGAGCATGTCTTTCATGTTGCCGGCGATGGTGATTTCGTGGACCGGATAAGCAATGCGCCCGTTCTCGACCCAAAAACCGCTGGCGCCACGGCTGTAATCGCCCGTGACGTAGTTCACGCCCTGCCCCATCAACTCGGTGACAAACAGGCCGGTACCGAGCTTTTGCAGCATGGCATCGAGATCATCGCCCGCCTTGGTCAAGCGGGAGGTAAAGGTCAAATTATGGGAGCCACCGGAGTTGCCGGTGGTGCGCATACCCAGCTTGCGGGCGGAATAGCTGCTCAAAAAGTAGCCCTGCACCCGGCCGGCATCGACCACCTTGCGGGGCTGCACACGCACACCCTCGTCGTCGAATGGGGAGCTGCCCTTGCCGCGCAACACAAACGGGTCTTCCTGAATGTCGATGTGCTTGGGCAGCACTTGCTTGCCCAACGAGTCGAGCAGAAAGGTACTCTTGCGGTAGAGGGCGCCACCACTGACAGCTTGGACAAAAGCGCCCAACAAACCGGCAGCGAGCGGCGATTCAAACAACACAGGGCACTCTACCGTGGCGATCTTGCGGGCCTTCAAGCGGCTCAATGCGCGCTCTGCCGCATAGCGACCCACCGCTTGGGGCGAAGCCAACTCGTCTGCAGAGCGCATGGAGCTGAACCATGCGTCGCGCTGCATGTCCTTGCCCTTGCCGGCAATCGGCGAGACCGAATACGAATGGCGGGAAGACGCATAGCCACCCCGGAATCCGCGGGTGTGTGCACTGAAGAAATGCGATTGCTGGGCAGATACCGCCGCGCCTTCACTATTGGTGATGCGCTTGCTCACACCCAGTGCGGCGGCTTCGCATTCCAGCGCGAGGGCAGCAGCCTGCTCACTGGTCACGGCCCATGGAAAAAACAAATCCAACTCGCGTTCGCGCTCGGAGACCGGCACGATATCGTCCGCATCGGGCAGACTGGCAAACGGATCTTCTGCCGTGAAACGGGCGATGTCATAGGCGGCACGCACCGTCTGCTCAATCGCCGCATCCGAAAAATCAGAGGTGCTCGCATTACCCCGGCGATTGCCGAGGTAAACCGTGACGCCCAAAGACTTGTCCCGATTGCGCTCCACATTTTCGAGTTCGCCATTGCGAACGGAAACGCTCAGGCCACAACCTTCCGACACCTCGGCCCCGGCATCGCTGGCACCCAGTTTTTTGGCGTGGGCCAACGCGGCATCCACGCGGGTTTCGAAAAAAGCGCGGGTGTAAGCGAAACCGCTGTCAGCGGGTTTTACGGAGGGTGTGGAGGACTGGGGACGGGCGGAGGTGGGTTTCTTCATGGCGACGGATATGATACTTGGCTATGTCACGCAAACTAAAAAAGGGCTATTACGTCCGGGGCTTGTTCGTTGCCGAAGGCAGCGCACTCGATCTGGAGTACAAGCGCGAACTCAAGGGCACGGATGAACCGACCCGCACCGACCTCAAAAAAGAAAGCGACGCATTGCAAAAGCTGGGTGAAGACCTGCTGAACATGCGCGCCGAATTGATGATCAAACTAGAACTGCCCGACCGGTTGGTGGAAGGCGTGGCGGAAGCCAAACGCATCACCAACTTTGAGGGCAAACGCCGCCAGATGCAGTTCATCGGCAAGCTGATGCGCAAACTCGACCCGGCCAAATGGGACCAGATCCGCGCAGCGCTCGAAGAACAGCATATGCCGTCGGTCCAGGAAACCATGGTGCTGCACCAGGCAGAACAATGGCGCGACCGGTTGATTGCGGATGATGATGCCGTCGGCCAGTGGCTCAACCTGAGCCCCGACACTGACAGCCAGCAGCTGCGGGCCTTGGTCCGCCAGGCACGCAAAGACGCCAAACCCGAGAAGCCCGGCGAAGCCATCCGCCATGGCCGCTCGTACCGCGAAATTTTTCAACTCGTGCGCGAGTCCTTGCTGGCCCACCAGGAAGCATCCAAACAAGAAGCGGCTGCCAAGGATGACGCAGGAGACGAGGATTGAACGGTAGCGCGATGGATGAGGTGCGCATCGGCTTGGTATCTATCAGCGACAGGGCATCTGCCGGCGTCTATGAAGACAAGGGCATACCGGCGCTGCAAGACTGGATCAGCCGCGCGGTGCAGAACCCGGTGGTGTTTGAAACCCGCTTGATTGCAGACGACCAAAGCACGATCGAGGACACCTTGATCGCACTGGTCGACGCACGCTGCGCCCTGGTGCTGACCACGGGCGGCACCGGCCCGGCCCTGCGGGACGTTACTCCGGAAGCCACACTGGCAGTCGCACACAAGCAGATGCCGGGCTTCGGCGAGCAAATGCGCGCTATCAGCCTGAACTTTGTGCCCACGGCGATTTTGTCGCGCCAGGTCGCCGTCATCCGCGACCAGACACTCATCATCAACCTGCCCGGCCAACCCAAGGCAATTGCAGAAACCCTCGAAGGCGTGAAGGACGCCGAGGGCAAGCAAGCGGTACCCGGCATCTTTGCGGCCGTACCCTACTGCGTAGACTTGATCGGTGGCCCCTACATCGACACGGTGGACACCGTCTGCAAGGCCTTCCGCCCCAAAAGCGCCATCCGCCCGACGCAGGACTGAGGAAGCTCTTCGTTTCGGTAAGCGCCACCTATTCGGCGCGCGTGTCTTAACCCAAAAACACCGCAGGTCTGGCTCCGCCAGCCTGCTGGTGTTGCCCCCTGCAAGGGGGAGGCGGCAAAGCCGCTCGGGGGTGTACTCTACTTCCCGATCAGCTCGTTTATTTTCGCGGCCTCAAAGCACTCTTTGCGAGCTGCGTCTTTGGGCACGCAGTCACTGTCAGCCAAGCGCGCAGAGAGTTGTTCCACGGCTTTCCACAACATCGCTATCTGGTGATCTTGGCCGGATGCGCTGTCCACCAAGCCACGCAGGGCCTGGCTCACCGGGTCGTCGTCCTGGGTGATGCCATAGGCGGTGAACTTGCGGTCTTGGGTGGTCACATCCGCACTCATGCCCTCTTTGCTGGGAATGATGCGCGCTGGAATGCCGACCGCCGTCGCCCCTGCCGGCACCGGTTTGATCACCACTGCGTTGCTGCCGATTTTGGCGCCGTCGCCCACTTCAAAACCACCCAGCACTTTGGCACCGGCACTCACCACCACGTCTTTGCCCAGTGTGGGGTGGCGCTTGGCGCCCTTGTACAGGCTGGTGCCGCCCAAGGTCACGCCCTGATAAATCGTGCAACCATCGCCGATTTCGGCCGTCTCCCCCACGACCGCGCCCATGGCGTGGTCAAAAAAGACGCGCTCACCCAGCTTGGCCCCGGGGTGAATCTCAATCCCGGTCAGAAAGCGGGCAATGTGGGAGGTAAAGCGCCCCAGCCACTTCAGGCCGTGGGTCCAGAACCAATGCGCCAGACGGTGCAACACCACTGCGTGCAGGCCGGGGTAACAGGTGATGACCTCCCAGGTACTGCGGGCAGCGGGGTCACGGTCGAGGATGCACTGGATGTCGGATCGGATACGGGCAAACATGGTGGCAGTCTATCCCTTCAACACTAGCTTGCTGTCTATCGCCACCAAATCCGCACTACGGGCAGGCGATTGCGGGTTTTGCTGCAGGATGGCTTTGGCAATGCCGCGCAGGATGTGGATTTCCTCTTGCGTGACCTGTGCCCGGTTGAACAGGGAATTGAGCCGGGGCATCAGCTTTTTGGGCGCCGCAGGATCGAGAAACCCCAGCTGCACCAGCGACTGCTCCAGATGCGTCAGCATGCCAGTGACCTGCGCTGCATCGGCCAGGTGTGACGGAGCTGCAGGAGACTGAACTCCAAAACCACCCAAGGCCAAGCGCCACTCATAGGCAATGACCTGCAGGGCCGCGCCGATATTGAGCGAGCCGAAGGTCGGATTACTGGGAATGGACAGGCAGACATGGCAGCGGTAGACGTCTTCATTGCGCATGCCAAAGCGCTCAGAGCCGAACAAAAATCCAATGCCCTGCTGCCTCTGCACTGGAGATTCAGATGCCAAATCGGCATCTAGCGCTGATGGAATATGCGCGAGCAGCTCCTGTTTTGATAGCGCTTCAAAGTGCTCGCGCGGCGTAGTGGTGGGCGGCCCGAAGTCCCGCGGGGTCATGGCCGTGGCGCACAAATGGGTGATGCCATCCAAGGCCTCGTCGAGCGTTTCAACAATACGGCACTTGTCCAGCACATCCAGGGCGCCGCTGGCGCGCTGGATGGTTTCTTCCCGGCGCAACACATTGGGCCAGCGGGGGGCGACCAACACGAGATCGTCGAAACCCATCGTTTTGATGGCGCGGGCAGCGGCGCCCACATTGCCCGCGTGGCTGGTATTGATGAGGATAAATCGGGTGTGCATGCAGACTGAATGAGGCCAAATTGCTGCAACCGCACAAAGATAGGGTGCGCAACCAAAGCCGAACCGTTAAAATGCGCCTATTGTCGCCGCCTGCATCGCCAAGCGGTCCTTCCAGTTCTTCCCCCACAATTTATGACGCTCAATCTGCACCCCATGGCCAACGTGGCCATCAAGGCCGCCCGCACCGCCGGTTCCATCATCAACCGCGCTGCGCTGGACATCGAATCCGTTCGCGTGTCCCAGAAAAAGGCCAACGACTTTGTCACTGAAGTGGACAAGGCTGCAGAGCAAGCGATCATAGAAACCCTGCTGACGGCCTACCCCGGCCACGGCATCCTCGCCGAAGAATCGGGCAGCGAACACGGCGCCCGCGATTCCGAATACGTCTGGATCATCGATCCGCTGGACGGCACCACCAACTTCATCCACGGCCTGCCGGTATATTGCGTGAGCATTGCGCTGGCGGTGCGCGGCAAGGTCGAGCAAGCGGTGGTGTACGACCCTACCCGCAACGACCTGTTTACCGCCACCAAAGGCCGTGGCGCTTACCTGAACGACCGCCGCATCCGCGTCTCCAAGCGCACCCAGCTCAAAGAGTCGCTGATTTCCACCGGCTTCCCCTTCCGCCCGGGTGACAACTTCAACCAATACCTGCAGATGATGGGCGACGTGATGCAACGCACCGCCGGCCTGCGCCGCCCCGGCGCTGCTGCGCTGGATTTGGCCTATGTGGCGGCCGGCTACACCGAAGGTTTCTTCGAACTCGGCTTGCAACCCTGGGACGTGGCTGCCGGCTCCTTGCTGGTCACCGAAGCCGGTGGACTGGTGGGCAACTTCACCGGTGAAGCTGATTTCCTGGAACAGCACGAGTGCTTGGCAGGCAGCCCCCGCATTTATGGCCAGTTGGTCAGCCTTTTGGGCAAATACAGCAAGTTCGCCCCTGCTGGGGAAAAAGCGGCGTTGCGCCAAGCTGCCATCGAAGCCGACAACCCGGCCGCCCCTGAGCCAGCAGCACCGGCTGAAGGCGGCGAAGACGCCCCCTTTTAATGGAAGCGAAATTCGGCCACCGGCACCGGTCGGCCGAACAGATAGCCCTGAAACAAGGTGCAGCCCTGGTCCAGCAGGAACTGGCGCTGCCCCTCGGTTTCCACCCCCTCGGCCACCACATCAAAGCCGAGGCTTCGCCCCAAGGCGAGCACCGTGCGGGCAATGGCCGCATCGTTGTGGTCGGTGAGCACATCCCGCACAAATGACTGGTCGATTTTGAGCTGCTGCAAGGGCAGCATCTTCAAATACGACAGCGACGAATACCCGGTTCCAAAATCATCCAGCGCAAAGCGCACGCCCAGGCTTCTGAGGGCGGCCATTTTCATGATGGCATCCTGGGTGTCGGTGAGCAGGAGGCTTTCTGTCAGCTCGAGCTTGAGTAGTTTGGGGTCGGCTCCGGTTTGCTGCAGCGCACCCTGCACTTGGGACACAAATTCATCCTGGCGAAACTGGCGGGCGCTCACATTCACCGCAACGGTCAGGTGGGCACTCAAAGGGTCTGACGCCCATTGCGCCAGCTGCGCGCACGCGGTTTGCAACACCCACACGCCCACCGGAATGATCAAGCCCGTTTGCTCTGCCAATGGCACAAACTCCAAGGGCGACACCAGCCCGCGCGCCGGATGGAGCCAGCGCAACAACGCTTCAGCACCCACCACGGTTCTATTGGCATCCACCACCGGCTGGTAATACAACATCAATTCACCGCGCTTCAGCCCGAGGCGCAGGTCCGACTCCAACTCGGCGCGCTGGGCCACCATCGACTGCATGGCCGGGTCAAAAAACCGCAGCGTATTGCGGCCCGCCGCTTTGGCCTCGTACATCGCCAAGTCGGCTTGCTTGAGCAGCTCATCCACCGACTGGCGCTGCCCGTGAATCAGCACAATGCCCACACTGGGGGTGCTGTGATGCGCGCCGCCGGGCAGGTCATACGGCGCATTCAACTGGAGCAGAATTTTTTGCCCCACGGCTTCGGCTTGAAGGCCGGCCTGGGCCGCGGTGCCATCGAGGTCTTGCAACAGAACAATGAACTCGTCCCCACCCAGGCGGGCCACCGTGTCCGATTCACGGACGCAGGCTTGCAGGCGCCTGGCAACCAGAGTGAGCAGCCGGTCGCCGACATCGTGCCCCCGGGTGTCATTGAGGTCTTTGAAGTTGTCCAAGTCAATGAACAGCAATGCCCCGTGCAGGCGCCCGCGGGCGCAGGCCGCCACTGCGTATTGCAAGTGGTCTTGCAGCAACCTGCGGTTCGGCAGGTCGGTGAGCACATCGTAAAAAGCGAGCCGCTCAATCTTGGCTTCGTCCGCCTTGCGCTCGGAAATGTTCCGTCCGATGCCTCGGTAGCCCTTGAACACTCCGTGCGAATCAAAGATGGGAGCGCCGCTGACAGAGATCCAAAACACGGCGCCGTCCGCATCTTGGTCACACAGCTCCAGCTCATAGAAGGGCAGCCTCGCGTCCAGCAGAGCGCGATGCGCCTGCCAATCAGCCTCCGTCATGTTGATCGCACCGGCATCCCACCGGGTCAGCCCGATATTCCGCTCCCCTGTTTTGGTCTTGCCGGCCTGCAAGGCGCCGTCAAACCGAATGAAGCGGTGGTCAGCATCTTGCTCCCAGTACCAGTCGGAGGAGAGCTCGGTTAACGCGCGGAACCGGGCTTCGCTCTCCTGGAGCACTGCCAGCGAGGCCTTGTGCTCCGTCACATCGGTGAGCGACCCATACGCGTGATAGCGGCCCGTGGGCTCCAGAAACACAATCGCTTTGCCAAACAGGCTGCGCACCGTACCATCCCGCCGGCGGATACGGAACTCCTGGGCCCAAGTGGTCGCATCCGATGCGGCAGCATTCATGGACTTCAGCGTCTGGATGATGTCATCGGTATGCACCATACGGAAAACGCTGGCGGCGTCGGCACGCGCCTCCTCCGGAGTCACCCCGAAAATGTCACTGCACGCATCGCTCACAAACACAAAGCGGCCGCTGTCGCGGGTGAACATCTCGAACTGAAAGACCATTTCTGGCAAACGGCTAGTCAAACGCTGAATCACATCCAAACGCTGCTGCAGCACCTGCTCGGCCAATGCCTCTTCGGTAAAGTCCTGCACCACACCGAAGTCCACATAACTTCCATCCTGACGGTGGTAACGGTGCATGCGGCTGCGCCACCAGCGCATATCTCCGTCGCGGCAAGTCCAGCGGAATTCCGCCAGCCTGCCATCCATGGCCTCGCGCGCTGCGAGATAACGTTCCCGGTCGTCCTTGTGCAGACCCGCTTCCCACACATCCGGGCTTATCTTTTCAGTCCATGGGATCCGTGCCATCTGGAACAGGCCCCGGGACCAGCGCGGTATCGAATGGCCCTGGGGCACGATCCAGTGGCCCGCTTGGGCCAACTTTTCGGTTTCTTCGTACAACTCCACCTGTCCGCGCAAATCGTCATTGGCCTCTTGCAAGGCGTGCTCGCCCTCGACCACGGCCTCTTGGGCCACCCGCTGCGCGGTGATGTCAATCAAATACGCCAGCAAGAACGACTCGCCCGCAATTTGCATGACCGAGCCACGCCACTCCAGCAACATGTTTTCGCCGCGGGCATTGGTGAAGTTGATTTCCACGCCGGAGAGGGAAGGGTCTTCCTCCAGCTCTGCCAACGCGCGGTTTCTGGACTCGATATCCGGCCAGAACCCCAAGCTCAGTGAGGTGTTCGAGGTCGCTTGCTCCCACGAGTAGCCCGTCAACAGCTGCCACCGGATATTGACATCCACGAACCGGCCATCTTCGACACTTTGCAAAGAAATGGCGGCCGGGCTGTGCAAAAAAAGCGCCTGCAACATATCGAACTGGCGGCGATTCACCCGCTCCAGCGAGGCATTGGCCATGCGCACGTCGTCCAGCTCGGTCAGGGGGACCGTGTCACCGGAGGCGGCGTTTTCAGACATTACAAGGGCCTTAGTTGCAGTTGTTCGACAGGCACTGGCCGGCCGAAAAAGTAACCCTGAAACGCGTGGCACCCGGCCGCGAGCAAAAAGTCGCGCTGGCCCGCTGTTTCGACGCCCTCGGCCACCACCCCGAGGTCCATGCTTTTGGCAAGACTCAAAATCGTGCGCGCGATAGCGGCATCGTTCGGGTCGGTCAACACATCGCGCACAAACGACTGATCGATTTTGAGTTGATCCAAGGGGAGCCGTTTCAAATACGCCAAGGACGAATAGCCCGTGCCAAAGTCATCCAGTGAAAAGCTCACCCCGATCGACCGGAGTTCGCTCATCTTCAAAACCGCTTCTTCAAAATCAGTCAAGAGCAGGCTTTCAGTGAGTTCCAGCTTCAGGCGGTAGGGATTCGCCCCGCTGGTCCGCAACAAATCAAGAATATGGGTGGAAAAATCGGGATGCCGGAACTGCCGGGCACTCACGTTCACCGCCACGCTCAAGCGCTGCGTGTGCGGATCCGCACTCCACGCCACCAGCTGGGCACAGGCTGCCTCCAGCACCCATTGCCCCAAGGGGAGTATGAGCCCTGTCTGCTCTGCCAGTGGAATAAATTCACCCGGCGACACCATGCCTTTGACGGGGTGCATCCACCGCACCAAGGCTTCCACGCCAGTGATCGCCCCGTCCGCAGTCACCACCGGTTGGTAGTACAGCACCAACTGCTCCTCCTGCAAGGCCTTGCGCAGGTCGACTTCCATTTCTGCGCGGGCGGAGGCTGCCGACTGCATCGCCGGATCGAAAAACCGCACGGTGTTGCGACCCGCATTTTTGGCCTGGTACATGGCGAGATCCGCCCGCTTGAGCAGCTCCTCAATCCCCTCTGCATGCCCGCAAAACATGGCGACGCCAATGCTGGGTGAGCTGTGCATGTTGTGGTTGCCCAGCGCAAACTGCTTGTTCAGGGTGTGCAGCACTTTTTTGGCGACGGCTTCTGCCTCAGTGGCCGCCATCCCGGCATCGGTGTGCAGTTCCTCCAACATGACCACGAACTCGTCGCCACCGAGCCGGGCTACGGTATCGACACTGCGCACACACTCCTGCAAACGCTGGGCCACTTGCTTGAGCAACAAATCGCCCATGTGGTGGCCCAGGGTGTCGTTGAGTAACTTGAAATTGTCGAGGTCGATAAACAGCAGGCCGCCGTGCTGGCCGTTTCGGTGGCTCGACGACAAGGCCTGCCCGAGCCGGTCCAAGAGCATCCTCCGGTTCGGCAAGCCTGTGAGCGCATCAAAAAAAGCGAGGCGCTCAATTTCAGACTCTGCGGCTTTCCGCGATGAAATATCCCGCCCTGTGCCGCGATAGCCGCAAAATCGGCCCTGGCTGTCAAAAACAGGGGTACCACTGATCGAGATCCACATCAGCTGCCCGTTCGACAGCACCCGTTGCATCTCGAAGTCTTGAAAGGTTTGGCGGGCTTCCAGCGCCGCCATGTGGGCCCGCCATTGGGAAGGGGTGACGCCCTGCCCCCCGGAGTCCCAGCGGGTGCGACCGATGGACGACTGCGGTGCCAAACGGTCCGTATTGGCACCGTTGCCATCAATGCGGGTAAAGCGCAACTCGGCGTCCTGCTCCCAGTACCAGTCTGAAGACAGGCTGGAGAGGCTGCGAAACCGCTCTTCGCTCTCCCTAAGCTTTTCGAGGGCCAGCTTTTGCGAGGTGATGTCGGTGATGGAGCCGGTAAACAGCACAGTGCCGTCCGCCAGCTTTTCGGGGATCGAGGTCCCCAACAACCAGCGCAGCGGCGCGCCCGGCACCTGCGCCCTGAACTCACACTGCCAAGGCTGCATGGTCTGTGTCGCATGCAGGGTGGTGTTGATGACCTGATTCACATCCTGCGGGTGGATGCGCGACATCAAGCGCCGGGAATCCGCGCGGGCCTGCTCCGCCGTCACACCAAAAAATTGCCGGACCGCATCGCTGACGAACGGAAAACTGAACCGCCCATTCGGCAAGCGCTGGAACTCAAACAACATGCCGGGTGCCCGGCTGGTGATTTTGTGAATGAAATCGAACTGTTTCTGGAGGCTGTCCCGCGCTTCGCGCTCTTGCGTGAACTCTTGAACCACCCCGAAGTCCGCCAACACCCGTCCGTCCGCCACTTGGCGGTGCATGCGAGAACGCGCCCACAGCGTCCGCCCTCCAGGGCCGGAAGAGCGGAACTCCACCACTTCGCCGTCCATCCGATGGCGCGCTTGGTGCAAGGCTGGCAGATCCTCCGGAAACACCCGCCCCCACAACATGTCCATCGTGACCACCACCTCCTGCTCCAAGCCCGCAATCTGGGCCAAACCGGGGGAGAGGTAGACGGTCTTGTCTCCGGGGTAGTTCACCCAATGACCCACTTGCGCCACCGACTCGGTGAGCTCATGCAGCTTGACCTGCCGGTTCATCGCCATGTTGGCATGGGCCAGCGCCAGCTCACCCGACCTAAGCGCCTCACGGGCCAACAGGTCAGCGGTGACATCGCGCAGGTAAATCAGGATGTATGCCTCGTCCGCTTCCATCAGCATGGTCGCATTCAGGCGCACTACCCGTGGGGAGCCGTCTTTCATGACCAGGGACACATCTACGTCCATCACCCGGCCACCGGGCTTCAGATCGCCAAAGATCGATGTGCGCTGCTCAGGGTGCAGCCAATGGCCCAATGCCAGCGCGGTGCGCCCCACCACCTCCTCGCGCAGATACCCGGTCATGGACTCCCATTCGCGGTTCACCTGGACGATGGCACCATCGCGGACACGGGTTAGGGCAATGGCCTCCGGGCTGGACTCGAAGATGATGTGAAACACACCCGCCCCCACACCGGCTGGCGGTGGATGGTCGGCAGCAGCCGAAGCATCGGGATCAAACGGTGAAGATTCCGGAGGAGGTTGCACTGTAGGCGGTATCTTTGATGTGTGACCTCCTTATGATAGGGCCTGAAGCGGGCTTGCGCCAAGTGCAGCACGCCCTCGCCTGACTACCTTCTCCCCCCTACTGTGACACGTCCCCCAGCCTCCGCTCCACTCGACCAGCACACCCCCATGATGCAGCAGTATCTGGGGCTCAAAGCCGACCATCCCGACACCCTGCTCTTCTACCGCATGGGTGACTTTTATGAGATGTTCTATGACGACGCCGAGAAGGCCGCCCGGATTCTGGACATCACCGTCACCACCCGTGGCCAGTCCGCCGGTCAACCGGTGGTGATGGCAGGTGTGCCATTCCACTCGATGGAAGGGTACCTGGCCAAATTGATACGCCACGGCGAGTCGGTGGCCATCTGCGAGCAAACCGGCGAAGTGGGTGCCACCAAAGGCCCGGTCGAGCGCAAAGTGGTGAGGGTCGTCACCCCCGGCACGCTGACAGACGCCGAGCTGCTGTCCGAAAAAACCGAGTCCATGCTGATGGCCGTGCACCAAGGCCCGCGCAACCGCTGCGGCTTGGCTTGGCTGTCCGTCACCCAGGGCGTGGTGTTTCTGGCCGAATGCACGCCCGACGAGGTGCCCGACTGGGTGAGCCGCATTGCCCCCAGCGAGCTGACCTACAGCGCTGGCTGCACCACCAGCTTTGAAGACCGCCTCAAGCGCCTGCGCCAGGGCACCGCTGTGTACCTGACCGCCCGCCCCGAATGGCAGTTCGACAGCGCCCTGGGCCAGCGCAAACTGCTGGACGCTCTGCAAGCCGCCAGCCTCGCCAGCTGGAACGCGCAAGAGCTGGCCATGGCCCACGCGGCTGCCGGCGCCCTGATCGGCTATGCCGAGCACACCCAGGGCCGTGCGCTCACCCACATCCACAGCGTACAGGTGCAACGGGACGACGCGCTCATCGACCTGCCCGCCACCACCCGCCGCAACCTGGAGCTGGTGCAGACTCTGCGCGGCGAAGACAGCCCTACCCTCTTCAGCCTGCTCGACACCTGCATGACAGGCATGGGCAGCCGCCTGCTCAAACGCTGGTTGCTGGAGCCCCTGCGCGACCGCACCGAGGCACAGCACCGCCTGCTGGCGATTGCCACCCTGCGGAACAACATCTGGCAAACCCTGCGCGGCCAGCTCAAGGGCTGTGCGGACGTGGAACGCATCACCGCCCGCATCGCCCTGCGCCAGGTGCGCCCGCGCGAGCTGGTAGCGCTGGTGCAAACGCTACAAAAAACAGAGCTGCTCGCGCAAAATCTGCGGGCGCCAGAGGGCTATTTGGCTCATATTTGCAGCCATCTTCAGCCACCGGCCGAGGCCATTGCCCTGCTGGGTCGCGCCATCGCGCCCGAACCTGCTGCACTGGTGCGCGACGGTGGCGTGATTGCCGACGGCTTTGACGCCGAGCTGGACGAGCTGCGCGCGATCCAGACCAACTGCGATGCCTTTTTGCTGGACCTCGAAGTTCGCGAAAAAGCCCGCACCGGTATTGCCAATTTGCGGGTGCAATTTAATAAGGTGCACGGCTTTTACATCGAGGTCACGACTGGCCAGGTCGATAAAGTGCCTGAGGACTACCGTCGCCGCCAGACACTGAAGAACGCCGAGCGCTTCATCACCCCTGAGCTCAAGGCCTTTGAAGACAAAGCCCTGAGCGCTCAAGAGCGCGCCCTGGCCCGCGAGAAATGGTTGTTCGAGCAGGTGCTGGACCAGTTGCAAGCACACATTCCCGCCCTCACCGCCGTGGCCCAGTCGCTCGCCGCGCTGGACACCCTGTGCGCCCTGACCGAACGATCCCTGACGCTTGACTGGAACGCCCCGCAGTTTGTGACCGAGCCCTGCATCGACATCACCCAAGGCCGCCACCCCGTGGTCCAGGCGCGCTTGGCAGAACTCAGCAGCGGAAACTTCATAGCGAATGACACGCGCCTCGGTGTCAAGCAGCGCATGCAAGTCATCACCGGGCCCAACATGGGCGGTAAATCGACCTACATGCGCCAGGTCGCGCTCATCGTGCTGCTGGCCAGCATCGGCAGCTACGTGCCCGCGCAGGCTTGCCGGCTGGGCCCGATTGACGCCATACACACCCGCATAGGCGCAGCGGACGACTTGGCCAACGCCCAGTCCACCTTCATGCTGGAAATGACCGAGGCTGCGCAAATCCTGCACAGCGCCACGCCGCACAGTCTGGTGCTGATGGATGAAATCGGCCGGGGAACGAGCACCTTCGACGGACTGGCCCTGGCCAGCGCGATTGCCACGCAGCTGCACGACAAAACGCAGGCCTTCACCCTGTTTGCCACCCACTACTTCGAACTCACCGAGTTCCCCGCCACCCACCATGCAGCGCTGAACGTGCACGTGAGCGCCGCCGAAGCGGGCCGCGACATCGTGTTCCTGCACGCGATCGAACCCGGCCCGGCCAGCAAGAGCTACGGTGTGCAAGTGGCCCGCTTGGCCGGCATGCCGGCCGCCGTGTTGAACCACGCCCGCCACACCCTGGACGCGCTGGAAGCCCAAGCCAGTGAATCGCAAGCCCAGGTGGACCTGTTCGCTGCGCCACCTGCTACAGAAATGGTAGCTGCCAGCGCTGTAGAGACGGCGCTTGCGGCCATTAATCCTGATGCCATGAGCCCTCGGGAAGCGATGGACGCGCTGTACCAGTTGAAGGCATTGGCCGTAAAAATTTGACGCACTCGTTTTCATGCCGCATGATCGCATGCGTTATTTGAAGGAGTAAACCATGCTCAAAGAAGTAGGCGCCAGCGGCCAGATATCGTTAGGCAAAAAATATGCAGGGCAGTTGTTTGACACCACATTTGGGACGGACGGTACCGTGACTCTGGTGCCTGTTCGTGTAGTTCCCATGGTGCAAGAGCAAACTGCGCCCTACACCGCCCCTGCCAATCAGCCCGCCACAACGCCACCGGACTGGTCCAAAGACCATGCCAAGCAGATTGAGCAATACAACGCCTGGGCCGCAGAACGCCAGCCCTACGCGCAGCGCGTGCGCCAGTGGCGGGAGTCCCAGAAATAATCCATGGCACGCCTGGACATCTACACCAATCCGATAGAGCAAGACCGTGACCTGTTCCCCTACGTCATGGAAATTCAAAGCGACTTGCTCCACCGCTTCATCGAACGCGTTTGCATTCCATTGGCCGTGCCGGGCGCGTTTCCGGGTATGACCGAGCGCCTGAACCCCGCCCTGGCCGTGCAGGGGCACACGGTACACCTCCACCCCTTCGGCATCGCCGTGTTCCATGCCAACGAACTCCGTGACCGCGTGGGGCACGGGAGAGACCAGGTGCTGACCATCGAGACCGCGCTCGACATGCTCCTGCGCGGCTACTAATAGATCCCCCTCTCGCCATGACGCCCACCTTCATGCAACTCGACTGGAGCCGCTGTGCCTCAAGAACCCAGTACAAATCTTGTCGCTAGCGCGATTCATGGTTGTCGGAAAGTAAAGCGCTTGAACCTCAAACCCAACTACACCTTCATTTGAGTGTGTTGCTTAGGCTGGGCGCTAGGGTGCTGATTAGTGTCAAGGTTTGTCAGCTGAGTGAAGACAACTTGAACTGAACGTACACCAACTCAGCGATAACGCATGTTTCCAAAGCGGCGAAGTGTTTGCGCAGCGCCAAAAGCGCGTCCCGCAAACCCATGTCCTTGCCGGGCGGGGAGGCGGTGTGCGGGTTGGGGGCGATTTGGGAACCGAAGGTTTATGAGCCCCCGGTCCGCACCCCGCCTCCCCGCCCGGCAAGGACTACCCAATCCACCCACCCCGATACACTCTAGGTTTCGCCCTCAACGACAACAAAAATGACCTACTGCGTCGCCATCAAACTCAACGCCGGCCTGGTGTTCCTCTCCGACTCCCGCACCAACGCCGGGCTCGACCAGATCAGCACTTTCCGCAAGATGATCGTGTACGAGAAGCCCGAAGACCGCTTCATGGTCTTGCTCTCGGCCGGCAACCTCAGCATCTCCCAGTCGGTGCGCGAGATCTTGCAGATCGAAAAGCTCAAGGACCACGAGGATGACGAAGGCATCACCATCTGGAACGCCAAGAGCATGTTCGACGCGGCCCGCGTGCTGGGTTCGGCCATCCGCAAGGTGCAGGAGCGTGACGGTGCCGCCCTCAAAAATGCGGGCGTGGATTTCAATGTCTCGCTGATCTTCGGTGGTCAGATCCAGGGCGAAGGCATGCGCCTGTTCCAGGTCTACTCGGCCGGCAACTTCATTGAAGCCACCCCCGAGACGCCTTATTTTCAGGTGGGCGAATCCAAATACGGCAAGCCGGTGCTGGACCGGGTCATCACCCCCGACACCCCGCTGGACGAGGCAGCCAAGTGCGCGCTGGTGTCCATGGACTCGACCCTCAAATCCAACCTGTCGGTGGGCCTGCCGCTGGACATGGTGGTGTACGAGGCCAACACCTTTGCCACAGACAAAGTGGTGTGCATCGACGAGAACAACCCCTACTTCAAGATGCTGCACAACAGCTGGGGCCAGAAGTTGCGGGAAGTGTTTGACAGCATTGAAGACCCGATGTGGAACGGTGGCCAGACCGAGGTGCCGCTGTTGATACCCAGCACCCGCAGCCTGCCATTGAAGAAGATCACCACCCCTGACGAGAAATTGATTTAGTCTCGCCCGCATGTCGACCATCGTTTTCTCTCACGCCAACAGCTTTCCCGCCGCCACCTACAAAGTGCTTTTCAAAAGCCTGCGTGCCCGGGGCTTCAGCGTCAAAGCCGTTGACAAATACGGCCATGATCCACGCTACCCGGTCAGCAACAACTGGCCGAACGTCGTCCAACAGCTGGTGGACTTTGCAAGCCCCATCGTCGAAAAAGCCGGTGAGCCGGTCTGGCTCGTGGGCCACTCGCTGGGGGGCTTCTTGAGTGTGATGGCGGCAGCGCGCCAACCCGGTCTGGCCAAAGGCGTGGTGTTGATCGATTCCCCCTTGGTGGGCGGCTGGCGCTCGCGCATGGTCGGCTTGGCCAAAACCACCCAACTCGTGGGGTCGATATCGCCGGGCGCGGTGAGCCGCAAACGGCGTAACAGCTGGCCTGACGCCGAGACAGCGCTTGCGCATTTCCAGCACAAAAAGGCTTTTGCCCGCTGGGACCCGCAAGTCTTGATGGACTACGTACACGATTTCCCTGAAGACAGTGAAGGCAAACGCGTGCTAGCCTTCGACCGTGACGTAGAAACCGCTTTCTACAACACCTTGCCCGACAACCTGGATCGCTTGTTGGCCCGTCATCCGCTGAAATGCCATGTGGCGTTCATCGGGGGAGACCAGTCCGCAGAGATGAAGCAAGTCGGCATGGATCTGACCAACAAAATCACCAAGGGACGGAACATGATGCTAGATGGCACCCATCTTTTCCCCATGGAAAAGCCCCTCGCGACCGCGGCGGCGCTGGAAGCCGCCCTGCGCAACCTCGGGGGCTGAGCAGATGACTATTCCGGCCTCCAAATTGCTGGAATCGCTGGAAGCACAAATTGCCGCGCTGCGTGCGGAAAACGAATCCTTGCAACAGCAGGTTGTTGCCCAGCTGAGTGGGGCACGCCAGTGGATGATCCGGCGCACCACAGAAATGCAGCAGGACAACGAAGAGCAAAAGCGGGCCGAGACCATGCAACGGGTGTTCTACCGGATTGCAGAGCGTGCAACCGCCGGCCTGTCGTTTCATGATTTCCTGCAAGTGGTGCACCAGTTGCTGCGCGAGTTGATGTTTGCCGACAACTTCTATGTCGCCCTGCACAACCACGACCTCGGGGTGATGGACTTCCCCTACTACATGGACGAGCGGGATGGCGACGAAATGCAGCGCTATGGCGTGCCCTACAAAAAGGGTATGACGGAATACCTGCTGGAACTGCAACAGCCCTTGCTGCTAGATGCGGCACGCTTCGCAGCGCTGCGGGAGGCCGGCCATATGGCAGCAGCCAGCGGAGACTTGAGCTTCGCCTCCTGGCTCGGCGTGCCGATGCAGATTCACGGCCGGACCTCCGGTGTCTTGGTGGTGCAGGCGTACAGCAGCGACGTCATTTACAACGACGAGGATGTGGAGATCCTCGGGTTTTTCGCCAACCACGTCAGTGCCGCCATCGAGCGCTACCAGACCATTGAGGAGCTGCGCAAATCAGAGGCGCGCTACCGCTCGGTGATTGAAAACGTCGGGGTGGGTGTGGTCGTCGTGCAAAACGGTCGCATGGTGTTTGTCAATCCGAGCATGGAGCGGATCGTGGGTCACACCACCGAGGCCTTGATGGCCATGCCCTTCACCGGCAGCATCCACCCGGACGACGTACCCACCGTGGTCGAGCGGCACCAGCGGCGCCTGCGCGGCGAGCCGGTGGAAGAAAACTACAGCTTCCGGGTCATCACCGCCCGGGGTGAAGTGCGCACCCTCGATCTGTCTGCCGTGTTGATTCAGTGGGGGCAACGGGATGCCACTTTGCTGTTTGTCGTCGATGTCACCGCACGGGTGCGCGCCGAGTCTGACCAAAAACGGGCTCTGCAGCAGCAAATTGAATTGAACGACCTCAAAAGCCGGTTCATTTCAGTGGCGTCGCATGAGTTCCGCACGCCGCTGGCCACCATCCACGGCTCGGTGGAGTTGCTAAGCCACTACGAAGCCCGCATGAGCGCCGAGCAAAAACGGCTCACCCTGCAAAAAATTGATGATGCGGTCGCCCGTATGGCGCACATGCTGGAAAACGTTTTGGTCATCGGCCAGTCCGCGGCCGGGCGCTTGCAGTTCAAGCCACAAGCGTCGGCGATTGCCGCCTTTTGCAGGAGCCTGGTAGACGAGCTCCGCAGCACCATGCCGGACGCCTTTCAAAACATCCTGATGACACTGGACCTGCCCGATGAGGACCGGCGGTTTGAGCTGGACGAAAGCCTGGTCCGCAACATCGTGGGCAACCTGCTGTCCAACGCCGTCAAGTACTCGCCCGAGGGTGGCGCAGTCAAGCTGCGGGTAAAGCCGGTGCAAGCCACCCAGCTGCTGATCGAGGTCTCCGACGAGGGGATCGGCATACCCCTGGCTGACCAGCCCAATCTGTTTGAGAGCTTTCACCGCGCCAGCAATGTCGGCAACATCGCTGGAACCGGCCTCGGTCTCTCGATAGTCCGGGATGCGGTGGCATGCCACCGCGGCACCATCAGTTTGCACAGCGCGGCGGGGCAAGGCAGCTGCTTTACTGTGCTGCTCGAAGCCCCACCAGCCGATACCGGGAATACCTGATGCACATCTTGATCGCGGAAGACGAGCCCTCCCTGCGGGAAAACCTGCAATGGATGCTCGAGCTGGAGGGCTACGAAGTCACCGCCGCCGCGGACGGCCGGGAGGCCTTGGCTGCCGCCCTCACCAACCGCCCCGACCTGTTGCTGACCGACGTCATGATGCCGGAGCTCGATGGTTTCGGGCTCATCAAGGCCTTGCGCAGCCACCCGGCCACCGCCACCCTGCCGGTGATCATGCTGACCGCCCGTGCCGACCGCAGCGACACCCGCACCGGCATGAACCTCGGGGCGGACGACTACCTTACCAAGCCCTGCCGCCGCGAAGAGCTGCTGGCCGGCATCAGCGCCCGTCTGGAGCGCAGCCGCATTCAGCAACTGGCGGCACAGCGCCTGCAAACCGAGGCCCAACAGGCCATGCAGGTCGACACCCTGACCGGACTCCCCGGGCGCGACTTGTTTGAAGAGCAGCTGGATACCGCGGTCAGCACCTGCGAGACCGTGGCCTTGCTCTGCTTCGGGCTGGACGGTTTTTCAAAAATCAACGAATCCTTGGGCACCGGGGTCGGCGATCTTGTCTTGCGCGAGGTCGGCAAACGGCTGCAGCAGTGCATCCGCGGGTCGGTGGCCAGCCATCCGCATGATGTGGTCGGCCGGCTGGGCGGAGACCAGTTCGCAGTGTGCGTTACCGGCTTGCCGGATGCCTGCTCCTTGGCCGGTTTCGCCACGGTGGCCCTGAGCGCCTTGGCGCAGCCCTACCGGGTATCCGGACACACCCTGTTCCTGACCGCCAGCGCCGGTGGCAGCACCTACCCGGCGCAAGCCGATAGCGTGCATGCGCTGTTGCTCAACGCAGAGTCCGCGCTCCACCACGCCAAGCCGGACGGCCCGGGCATGTACGCCTACTTTGACAGCGCCATGAACCGGCGGGTCGCGCGCACCTTGCTGATCCACAACGAGCTCCACAGCGCCCTGCATGCCGGTGACCTGGAGCTGTACTACCAGCCCCAGATCCGCATTGCGACCGGCAAAGTCGTGGGTTTTGAGGCGCTGCTGCGTTGGCACCATGCCACCTTGGGTGCGATACCGCCGAGCGAATTCATCCCGATTGCGGAGCAAAGCGGAATCATCGTGCAGGTGGGTGAGTGGGTGCTGCGCACCGCCGCGCAACAAGCCGCGCGCTGGATAGCCCAGGGGCACCAAGGCTTCCGGATTGCGGTCAACATCTCTGCGCGGCAGTTTGTCGGGCAAAACCTGCCGGAACTGGTGGGCCAAATTCTGAAAGAAACCGGCATTCCGCCCAGCGCGCTGGAGCTGGAGGTGACCGAAAGCCTGGCCTTGCACAATGTGGCCAACACCCTGGCCACCCTGCACGAGTGCAAAGCCCTGGGCGTGCACCTCGCGATGGACGACTTCGGCACCGGGTACTCCAGCCTGTCGTACCTGAAGCGCTACCCACTCGACACCCTCAAAATCGACCAGTCCTTTGTGCGGAACATTCCCCACGACTTGGGCGATGTGGCGATTACCCGGGCCATCGTGGCGATGGCACAGAGCTTCGGCCTGTCACTGGTGGCGGAAGGGGTGGAGACCCCCGAGCAGCTCGCTTTTTTGCGGGAGCTGGGGTGCGACGACGCCCAAGGCTATTTGTTCAGCCCCGCGGTACCCGCACCGCAGGCCGAGCGCTTTTTTACCGAGCCGCAAGCCACCGCGCTACCGGCGTAAAAAAGGGCCACTAAAGTGGCCTTTGGCAAACTGGGGCGCGCCGCGCCACCGGTCAGTCGGCCCAGACCACCAGCCCGCTCCAGGAAGTGAGCAGCACCACGATACCGAACACAATCCGGTAGTACGCAAAGCCGACAAAGCTGTGGGTGGAAATGAACTTGAGCAACCAGCGCACGCACAACCACGCGCTGATGAACGAGAACACCAGGCCGACGCTGAACATCGGCACATCTGCCACCGACAACAAGGCACGCTCTTTGTAGAGGCTGTAGGCACCCGCACCAATCAGGGTCGGAATCGCGAGGAAGAACGAAAAATCGGTGGCTGCCTTGCGCGACAAGCCCAGCAACATGCCGCCAATGATGGTGGCGCCGCTGCGGCTGGTGCCGGGCACCATAGCCAGGCACTGCACCAGGCCCACTTTCAGGGCGTCCAGCGGGCTCATGTCGTCCACGTTATGCACCCGCACTGCGGTGCCGCCTGCGCTTTGACGGCGCTCCGCCCACAGAATGATGAAGCCACCCACAATGAAGGTGCTAGCCACCACGGCCGGGGTGAACAAATGTGCCTTGATGGCCTTGCCGAACAGCAGGCCCAAAATAACAGCGGGGAAGAAACCGATCAAGACATTCAGCGCAAAACGCTGGGCCGAGCGCTCTGCCGGCAGGGCGACGATGGTGTCGCGGATCTTTTGCCAATACACCAGAATCACGGCAAAGATGGCACCGGTCTGGATCGCAATATCAAACACCTTGGCTTTGGCATCCACAAAGCCCAAGAGCGAGCCCGCAAGAATCAGGTGTCCGGTGCTTGAAATCGGCAAAAACTCGGTCAGCCCTTCCACCACGCCCATGATGGCGGCCTTGATCAACAACGTAATGTCCAAAAAATCTCTCCCAGAAATACAAGCCAAATCGGCCACTGGCGCTTATTTTATATGCGCAAGCAGCTCACATTTTGATAGCAATTATTCGTAGCGCAGGGCCTGGATCGGCAGCAGCTTGGCCGCGCGCCGCGCCGGGTAGTAGCCAAAAAACACCCCCACCACCGCCGAGAACCCCACCGCCAGCAGCACCGAGCCGGCGCTCAAGGCCACCTGCCATCCCGCGAAGTGTCCCACACCCCAGGTGGCCAGCGCCCCAAACGCGACCCCAATAGCGCCCCCCAACAGGCTCAGCGTGACAGCTTCAATCAAGAACTGGGCCAGGATGTCCCGCCCCCGGGCCCCCACCGCCATGCGCAGCCCGATCTCGCGGGTGCGCTCGGTCACGCTGACCAGCATGATGTTCATGATGCCAATGCCGCCAATCAGCAAGCTGATACCCGCCACCGCGGCCAACAACAGCGTCATCACCCGGCTGCTTTCTTCCTGGGCCTGCAAAATCTCGGTCAGGTTGCGCACCACAAACGGGTCTTCAATGCCCTCTTGCACCTTGAATCGCTGGCGCAGCAGGTCTTTGATGCTGTCTTCCACCGCCCGCATGTCCTGCCCTTCACGCACCTTCACGCTGATGCTGCCCACCCGCTTGAGCCGGCTGGTCGCATCGCCGCCCCAGATGCGGTTGCGCAAAGTGCCCAGCGGCACCATGACCACATCGTCCTGGTCCTGGCCCATCGAGTTCTGGCCCTTGGGAGCGAGCACGCCGATCACCGTCATCGGAATGTTGCGCACCCGCACCACCTGCTCGATCGGGTCCTGGTCCCCAAACAGCTCGCGGGCCACGGTGCTGCCGATCCAGGCCACTTTGGCCGAGCCGGCCAATTCACCGGCATCAAACATCCGGCCTGAGGCCATGGGCCAGTCGCGCGCCTCAAGGTAGTCGTTGTTCACCCCGAAAACGGTCGAACTCCAGTTGGTATTGCCAAACACCAGCTGGGCACTGGTGCGCGAGGTGGGGGCGGCCACCTGCACCTCGGGAATTTCGAGACCAATGGCCGCAGCGTCTTCTTCGGTCAGGCGCTGGCGGGTTTGTGCGCCCAGGCGCACCCCGGCCTGCGACACACCGCCGGGCAGCACCAGCATGATGTTGGAGCCCAGCCCCTTCATCTGCTCCTGCACCCGGTCCGTCGCACCCCGGCCGACCGCAATCATGGTGATCACCGCCGCCACCCCGATGATGATGCCCAGCATGGTCAAAATGCTGCGCAAAGTATTGGCCGCGAGCGACCGCCATGCGCTGCGCAATGCGGCAAAAAAGTTCATACACTCACCCCCGCCTGCAGGGTGTCTTCCACCATACGGCCGTCTTTGAAGACTAGCTTTCGGCGGGCCCAGGCGGCGATGTCGGGTTCGTGGGTCACCAGCACCACGGTCATGCCTTGGCGGTTGAGGTCGGTCAGCAGGCGCATGATGTCTTCGCTCGTTTCTGAGTCCAGCGCGCCGGTGGGCTCGTCGGCCAAGATGAGTTGCGGTCGGTTCACGAGCGCGCGCGCGATGGCCACCCGCTGCTGCTGCCCGCCCGACAACTCGGCCGGCGAGTGGTGGGCCCGCTCGCCCAAGCCCACGCGCTGCAAAGCCTCCAGGGCGCGGGCATGGCGCTCCGGTGCTTTGACACCGGCGTACACCATGGGCAGCTCCACGTTTTCCAGCGCACTGGTGCGGGCCAGCAGGTTGAACTGCTGAAATACAAAGCCGATACGCCGGTTACGGATCGAGGCCAGCGCGTCGGGCCTCATGTCTTGCACTGCCTCGCCGGCCAACAGGTAGCTGCCGCTGCCGGGCTGGTCCAGGCAGCCCAGAATATTCATCAAGGTCGATTTGCCGGACCCCGAAGTGCCCATGATGGCCACCATCTCGCCCTCGGCAATGTCTAGCGACACGCCGCGCAGGGCGTGCACCGTCTGGTCGCCCATGGCGTAGGTCTTGGTCAGTTCGCGTGCCGATATCAGCATCGGGCTGCCCTCAAAACGGCGACCGGGGGCCGCTGCCACCGGCTTTGGCAGAGGATGTGTTTTTGAGACCCGTGATCACCTCAGCGCCCTCCGCCAAGCCAGCAGATCCCTCGCCGCCCTCGAGCACCTCAGTGGCACTGCCGTCGCTCACCCCGATGCGCACCGCCACCGCCTGCGGCTTGCCGTCGGCGGCGAGTGTGTACACCCGGCCCCGGCCCTGCCCGCGCCCGCCCGCCGGGGCGTCCACGCCTTCGATACGCATGCGCAGTGCGGCGTTGGGCACCTTGAGCGCTTTGTCGCGCTGGTCGGTGATGATGCGCACATTGGCCGTCATGCCTGGCAGCAGTTTGCCGCCTTCATTTTTGAAACCGACGATGGCCACATAGGTCACCACGTTGGCCACATTGGTGGCGGCCTTGCGCACTTGGCGGATGCTGCCCTCAAAGGTCTGGCCGGGAAAGGCATCGACCGTGAAGCTGGCTTTCTGGCCGGTTTTGAGGCGGCCCACATCGCTCTCGTCAATCGCGGCTTCGACCTGCATGTCCGAGAGGTTCTGGGCAATCACAAACAGCTCGGGCGCCTGCAGGCTGCTGGCCACCGTCTGACCGCGCTCAATGGTCCGCTTGATCACGATGCCGTTGACGGGCGAGGTAATGCGGGTGCGGGCCAAATCGATACGCGCCTGCGCCAAGGCTGCCTCGCGCTGGGCCACATTGGCCTGCGCGGTTTTGACCTGGGCTTGGGCCACGCCCACTTGGGCCTGCACGCTCTTCATGGCCTCCAGGCTGGTGTTCACCAAAGCGCGGGCTTTGTCCGCCTCGCTGGCGGCGATGAACTGCTGGTCGGCCAGGCTCTTTTTACGGTCGGAGTCGCGGCGGGCCTCGTCCAGGTCCACCTGCGCGCGCGACACCTGGGTTAGTGCGGCCAGCGCGTTGGCCTGGGCGGTCAGCACCGCAGCGCGGGCGGCATCCACATCCGCCTGGGCGCTGCGCACCCGGTATTCAAAGGTCTCGGGGTCGATCTGGGCGATCAGCTGGCCGGCTTTGACCTCGCTGTTGAAGTCCACCAGCACATCGCGGATCTGGCCGCTCACCTGGGTGCCTACGCTCACCTGCGCCACGGGGCTGACGGCGCCACTGGCCGCCACGGTAGCCTGCAGATTGCCGCGACTCACCGTCGCCGTGCGGTACTCGACTTTGCCGCCATTTTGTTGCTGCATCCACCACCAGCCGCCCGCTCCCAAGGCAGCCACCAGCGCCACGGCGGCGCCTATGCGTTTTGTATTCATGCCCTGATTTTAGAAAGCCGCCATGGCAAACCCATGTCAGCCACCCAAAGGCCCTTGGCCGCCCCGGGCCGCCCCCCTTTGCAACTGGCCACTTTCCATTTGCCACTCACGCCATGCCGCTGCATCTGGCACCACCGGGGGTGCATTCCGTCGCAATCCGGTGGGCAAGTGATGCCGCACGCGCCACAGTCACGCCATCGCCAGCCCACAACCCCGCCGCCATGCCACTCACGCCCGTCATTGCTGTTCATTTGACCGCTGCACTCGCCGCACTGGTGCTCGGGCCGCTGGCCATCTGGGCCCGGCGCGGCTGCACACAGCGCACCCGCTTGCACCGCGCGGCCGGCTACGCCTGGGTCACGATGATGCTGGCCACCGCCATCAGCGCCCTGTTGATCCGCGACTACCAGCTGCCCAACTGGGCCGGCTACACCTGGATCCACTTATTTGTGCCGGTCACGCTGGCCGGCCTGTTCGGTGCGTTACGCGCACTGGCTCTCCACGATATTGCACGCCACCGCAAGATCATGCAGGGCCTTTATGTCAGCGCCTGTCTGGGTGCGGGCGCCTTCACCTTGCTGCCCGGGCGCTACCTCGGCCAGCTGGTCTGGGGCCAATGGTTCGGCCTTTTGTAATTCAACCCGCTTGGAGTCCACCGCCATGAACGCATTCACCGCTCTCTCATCCGCCGACCTGGAGCGCCTGGCCCGCAAACGGGCCGGCGCCAAAATGGGGTGGTACATCCACGCCCTGGTGTTTGTTTTGGCCAACGCCGGGCTGATGCTGCTGGCAGCCTTGCAAGGCCTGCACTGGGCCGTGTTCCCTGCTGCGGGCTGGGCACTGGGCCTGGCGGTACACGGTGCGGTGGTGTTCATCCGCCTGCAACGGGTCGGCCTGTTTCACTCGCTGCTGGAGCGTGAGCGCCAAGCCCTGCAAGCCCAGCGCGACCCCTGGTAAGCGCGCCACACTTGGCGGCATACTCAGAGTCCTATGCGTCCTCTGCCCCCTACTGCGTTAGCCCTGCGTGGCCTCAAGGTGCTGGTCCTCAACACTGTCATCGCGCTGGGCATCACGCTGTTTGACAACCACTCCTTCGGCCTCAACCTGCTGTATTCAAATTGCATCGGTATTTGCATCTGGTGCTACATCGAGGGGGCCAACTTCTTCCTGGTGGACAACTGGCAAAAGCATGTGTCCCGGCTGATCTTTATCGTGCCGGTCTCGGTGGTGCTGGGCTATGTGAGCGGCCATCTGCTGACCGACCTGATCCTGGGCACCACCTCGTTTCAATACTGGAAACAGACCCCCCGCATGGCCTGGGGCATGTTGTTTGTGAGCCTGGTGGCCGGCGGCACGATTTGCTGGGTATTTGTGAGCCGGGAGCAACTCGCCGCCGAGCGGCAAAACCTCGAGATTGCGCGCCGCCAAGCCAGCGAGGCCCAGCTCAAGCTGCTCGAATCGCAGCTGGAGCCGCACATGCTGTTCAACACCCTGGCCAACCTGCGGGCCCTGATCAGCCTCGACCCGGCCCGGGCCCAAACCATGCTGGATCACATGATTGCCTACCTGCGGGCCACCCTCTCGGCCTCGCGCGCGCCGGCAGGCGGCACCCGCCATACCCTGGCCGATGAGTTTGCCCGCCTGCACGACTACCTGGAGCTCATGGCCATCCGCATGGGGCCGCGGCTGCAGTTCACCCTGGACCTGCCCGATGCCCTGCGCGACCAGCCGGTGCCGCCCCTGCTGCTGCAACCCTTGGTGGAAAACAGCATCCAGCATGGCCTGGAGCCCAAGGTGGAGGGGGGCCGCATCCGCATCGCCGCCAGCGCAGACCACGGGCGCTTGACTTTGCAGGTGCAAGACAGCGGCTTGGGCGCAGACCCGGCCTGCCTGCAAGGCCAGGCCACGCCCGCACCCGGCCACGGCTTTGGCTTGCAACAGGTTCGCGAGCGGCTGGCCACCACCTTCGGCAGCGAGGGCGCTATGCTTTTGGTAGCAGCACCCGAAGGCGGAATAAGCGCCAGTGTCACTTTTCCCCTCAAAACCTGAGCCCCCATGACCGTTGTGACCGCGCTGATCGCTGAAGACGAGCCCCTGCTGGCCATGGCCTTGCAGGCCGAGCTGGCCCGCGCCTGGCCCGCGCTGCAGGTGCTGCGCACCGTGGGCGATGGCGCATCCGCGGTGCAGGCTGCGCTGGAGCTGGCGCCCCAGGTGCTGTTTTTTGACATCCGCATGCCCGGCCTGAGCGGGCTGGACGCCGCCCTCGAGCTGGCCGAGCTCTGGCCCCCGGCCCACGCGCCGCACCAGCCCTTCCCTGCGCTGGTGTTTGTGACCGCCTACGACCAATACGCGGTGCAAGCCTTTGAAGCCCAGGCTATGGACTACCTGCTCAAGCCGGTGCAAGCCGCGCGCTTGCAAAAAACCGTGTCAAAACTGCAGCAGGCCCTCACAGAACCTGCGCATGCTGCTCCTGAAACAATAGCAAACCCAGTGACTGATGCCACCCTGGAAGCCACGCTGCACCAACTGCGCGGCCTGCTCGAGCACAGCGCCCGGGTCACCGGTAGCGGCCTGAGTGCGACGCCAGCCCAGCCCCGCCTGCAGGTGCTGCAAGCCAGCGTGGGGCAGCAGATTCACATGGTCGCGGTGCGCGAGGTGCTGGTGTTCGAGGCGGCCGACAAGTACCTGCGGGTCCTGACTGCCGACCGCGAATACCTGCTGCGCACCCCCCTCAAAGACCTGCTCACCCAGCTCGACCCGGACGAGTTCTGGCAGATCCACCGCGGCACTGTGGTGCGGGCCAGCGCGATTGCCGTCGTGCACCGTGACGACGCGGGCAAACTCTCGCTCACCTTGCGCCAGCGCCCTGACAAACTGCCGGTCAGCCGCCTTTACGCCCACCGCTTCAAAGCCATGTAGTGGGCGGCCTCTACTTGGGGTAAACGAGCGCTCGGTGGCACGGGTGTTGCAGGGTATAGCTCCCTACAATGCCCCATCGATTTCCTAGGACCTCTTCCATGCCATTGAAAATCTCGCGTCGCAGCACACTGCGTCTGCTTTCCGCGTCCGCTGTAGCCTCATCCGGGCTGTTGGCGGGCTGCGACTCCACGCCCGCGGTCATCAAAATCGGCGTCGCCCAGCCTTTGAGCGGCAACCTCGCGGCACTCGGCCAGGACTTGCTCAACGGTGTGAACCTCGCGGCCGAAGAAATCAACAAGGAAGGCTACAAGGTCAAGGGCAAGACCGTGACCTTTGAAATCGTGGCGCTCGACGACAAGGCGAACGCTGAGACCGGCAAGGCCGTCGCTCAGCAACTAGTAGACGCCGGTGTGGTAGCCGTCATCGGCCACCTGAACTCGGGCGTGAGTATTGCCGCAGCGCCCATTTATGCGGGCCGCAACATCGCCCAGTTGGCCATTTCCACCAACCCCAAATTCACCCAGCTCGGCCTGAGCACCACCTTCCGCCTGGTCGCCAACGACACCCTGCAGGCCAAGGCCATCGGCAGCTATTCGGCATCGCAATTCACCGGCACCCGCTATGCCTTGCAAGACGACAGCACCACCTACGGCAAAGAGCTGGCCGAGGGAGCTGAAGTCCAGCTCAAACTCGCCAAAAAAGAAATCGTGCTCAAACAAAGCTTTGACGACAAGACGGTCGATTTCGACGCCTTCGCCGCCAAGCTCAAGGCAGAAAACATACAGGTGCTGGTCACCACCGTGAGCGACTTCCAGGTCGTCGCCCTGATCGAAGCCCTCAAAAAACTCGACTACACCGGCATCACCATCCTCGGTGCAGACACCGCCAAAACGCCAGACATGCTCAAGGGCGGCGGCGGCATGAAGGGCTTGTTTGTGACCTCGCCCATCCTGGAAGCCCGCGAATTCACCGCAGGGGCCGCCTTCCTCGACAAGTACCGCGCCAAGTTCAAAAAAGACCCCGCCTACGCCGGTCACTACACCTACGACGCGATGCATGTGCTGGCCGCAGCGATCCGGCGTGCCGAGTCGAGCAAGGCTGCTGACATTACTGCCATGCTCAAAAAGCTCGATGGCTATGCCCCAGTAACCGGCTCCATGAAATGGGATGACAAAGGCGAGCAACGCTACGGCGTGATTGGGGTTTACAGTGGCAAAGGCGGGCTCTGGGAATCCCAGATGCGCTCTGACAGCTGGTAAGCCCCACCGCAAAGAACACTGAGGAGAACACCATGACTTTGCGCTACACCACCGTACCCAACACCTTGCCCGAGAGCAAGATGCGCATGTACCCCACCAAGGTCATCAACATCATTGGGGGGCCGGGTAGCGACAAGTCGCTGTTCTCCGCAGCCATCATTCTGTTTCTGAACCTCCACCACAAAACGGTGGAGACCATTCCCGACTACGCCAAGTCACTGGTCTGGCAACAAAACTTTGAGGTGCTGAAAAACCAGTACTTCATTGCCCAGCGCCAGTTCGAAATGCTCAACCTGCTCGACGGGCAGGTGCAGTTCCTGATCACCGAGTGCTCGCTCCCCCAAGTGCTGTACTACAACGAGCATTACCCCGAGAACATCTGCGACGTGGGCAAGACCCGCGCACAAATTCTGGAGTGGTACCACCAGCACAACAACATCAACATCCTGGTGGAGCGCGGCGACAAGAAATACGTGCACACCGGCCGCTTCCAGGATGAAGACCAGGCCCGCGAGGTAGACCGCGGGCTGCGCACCACGCTGCTGACCGAAGGCATTCACTTCACCGCACTGCCGGCCGATGTGGACGCCATCAACACCTTTGCCCGCACCCTGATCGACTAATCAGGCCCCAAGGCCAAAACCGGTTCCGCTCCGGGGTTTTCTCTGAGATGCAATCCGCACCAAAACCGTGCATTCGTTCATCCGAGGCACCAAAGCCAACCTCGCTTCAGAGGGAGAAGCCCTGTTTTGGGAGCAAATCAATTCATGCTCCATTAGAGATTTAAATACTAGTACCATATCAGTACAAGCCTGATGCTCACCTTTCAAGACTTGCGCTAATGTTCGCCCCGGTGAGAAATTTATTCACACTTTTTTAATTTGGAGTTTTTATGAAGTTGAAAATTGTTGCAGCCGCAGCCATCGCCTTGACCACCGGAATGGCTTTCGCACAAAACGCGGTTGTCACTATCGCTCACGTTGGCCCTACAAGCGGCGCGATCGCCCACTTGGGTAAGGACAACGAAAACGGCGCCAAATTGGCCGTTGAAGAACTCAACGCAGCTGGCGTGACCATCGGCGGTAAAAAAGTTACTCTGCGTTTGATGACTGAAGACGACGCAGCTGACCCCAAGCAAGGTACTGCTGTTGCCCAGAAGCTGGCTGATGCCAAGGTTTCCGGCGTGGTCGGTCACCTGAACTCCGGCACCACCATCCCTGCTTCCAGCATCTACTCTGACGCTGGCATCCCCCAAGTTTCTCCTTCCGCTACCAACCCCAAGTACACACGCCAAGGCTTCAAGACAGCTTTCCGTTTGGTGGCTGACGACGCACAACTGGGCGGCACACTGGGCCGTTACGCTGTGAAAGAACTGAAGGGCAAGTCCATCGCCGTGATCGACGACCGTACTGCTTACGGCCAAGGCGTTGCACAAGAGTTCAGCAAGGCTGTTGAAGCTGCTGGCGGCACCGTGGTTGCCAAAGAATTCACGACCGACAAGGCCACTGACTTCTCCGCTATCCTGACCACCATCAAGGGCAAGAAAGCTGACGTCGTGTTCTTCGGCGGTATGGACGCTGTTGCAGGCCCCATGCTGCGTCAAATGAAGTCCCTGGGCATCAACGCCAAGTTCATGGGCGGCGACGGCATCTGCTCCACCGAATTGGTGAAGTTGGGTGGCGACGCGATTGCTGACAACCAAGTCTACTGCGCGGAAGCCGGTGGCGTGGAAGGCCAGCAAAAGGTCGGCATGGACGCATTCAAGGCCAAATTCAAGGCCAAGTTCGGTACAGACGTTCAGGTGTACGCACCCTACGTGTACGACGGCGTGAACCTGATGGTTGCCGCCATGGTCAAGGCCGGTTCTTCCGACCCCGCCAAGTACCTGCCCGTGTTGGCAGCTACCAAGGACTACAAGGGCGTGACAGGCAACATCACCTTTGACAACAAGGGCGACATCCTGAACGGCGCTTTGACACTGAAGACCGTCAAGGGCGGCAAGCTGTCTGACATCGCTGTGATCCGCTAATCACGGACCTGTTGCATGGCAACGCAAGTTGCCATGCACAGCAAAAAGCGCACTGCTTGCAGTGCGCTTTTTTTATGCCTGTCCGCTAATCTGCCCTACCCCCGTGGGCACGGGCTCGCTCAAGGCCGGGGTTGCAAACCACGCGGCACAAAGGCACTCAGCCGGGCGGCAATGGCAGCCTCGTTGCGCTGCCACCAAACGCCCAGGGCCACCAGGCCCAAGCCCAGCATGGTGAGTGCCAATGGGAACATAAAGCTATCTCGAAACACCTCGTGCGACAGGTGCCCCAAATACAGCAGCACCCCAAAGGCACCGTACACGGTGAACACGCGCCGCCCGATGGCAGCCCCCACCAGCACCAAGGCCACATTCAGCGCGCAATAGCCCAGCTTGGCCAGCTCGGAGCCCGAGTCGTTGAGGCTCAGGCCACACCAGAACATGGTGGTGCCAAAGATATAGAGCCAAAACGCAAAATCCTGCCGCCACTCGGCCGACTGCGAGAGCCGGGTCCGCATATCCACCCACAGGGCCACCGCCACCGTGCCGATGCCAAACACCAGCGACATGTCCCGCATGAACTCCCACTCCCAGCGATGGTCTAGGAGCAGCATGTTGGCCACATCCATGCTCAGGTACCACAGCGTGAGCGCCAGCGGCATCACCATAAAGGGCAAGCGGTAGCGCCACAGCATCACCACACCGGCTGCCAGGGTAGCCAGCTCCAAGGTCAGCCAGCGCCAGTCAATCCGGGTGTGGTAGCTGGCCAGCGAGTCCGAGCCCCCGGGCGGCCACCAGCCCATCAGGTGCTGCCCGCTCCACACAATCAAGGGCACCAAAAACACCGCCAGCGTGGCCAGCAGGCCTGCCGGCACCATCAGGCCCCGGCTCTTGAAATGGTCTGCCACCTTGAGCGCCGCCCACAGGTAGGCCACGCCCAGCAACAGCAAGGCCATGGGCCCCATTTGCTGAAAACCCAGGGTCATGAACAGCGACATCGCCCCGATGGCCAGCAAACCGCCAAAGTAATACAGCACATTCACAAAACTGAACCCCGGACCCGCCGCCACCGGCTGCAGCCCACGGCCCGGCTCGCGCTGTGCAGCAGTGTGCGGCTGCACGCCTTGGCGCCAGCGCTGCCACAAGGCCTGCGCCTGCGACTCGGTGATCACGCCGTCGCGGGCAGCCTCGGTCAAGTCTTGCAAGCGCAGCGCAACCGACAAATCTGCCGTGCCTGTATCGTCTTTGATGTGCATTGCGCATCCCCCCTATGGTTGGCCTGCATATGTACCACAAGGCCACTCCTAGAATGAATCCATGCACACCCTCACCACCGCCCTGGCCCAAATCAACACCGAAGCCCGCGCCCTGTTCGGCCAAGGCAAGGTGGCCGACTACATTCCCGCGCTGGCCCAAGTGCCGCCCCGGCAGTTTGGTATGGCGGTAGCGCTGGTAGACGGCAGCACGTTTCATGTGGGCGATGCGCACACCCCGTTCTCGCTGCAGAGCATTACCAAGCTGTTTACCTTTGTGCTGGCGCTCAAGGCCATCGGCGAAGACCTGTGGAAGCGCGTGGGCCGCGAGCCTTCGGGCGCGGCGTTTAACTCGATGGTGCAGCTCGAAACCGAGCACGGCATTCCGCGTAACCCGTTTATCAATGCCGGCGCTTTGGTGATTACCGACATCCTCACCACCCGTTACGCCCACCTGGACTACGCGCTCTTGGGTGCCCTGCGCCGCCTGACCGATGACCCCGATCTGAGCTGGAACGCGGCCGTCGCCAAAAGCGAGCGCGACACGGCCCACCGCAACATGGCCATGGCCTATTTCATGAAAAGCCATGGCAACTTTGCCAACCCGCCCGAACTGGTGCTCGACAACTACTGCCGCCAGTGCGCCACCGAGATGAACTGTGCCCAGCTCGCCCAGGCCACCATGTTTTTGGCCAACGCAGGCCGCGACCTCGGCCGCGACGGCCGCCCGGACGAACAGTTTTTAAGCCCCGACGAGGCCCGCCGCGTCAACGCCCTGCTGCTCACCTGCGGTGCCTATGACGCCGCAGGCGACTTTGCCTACCGCATCGGCCTGCCGGTCAAAACCGGGGTGGGCGGCGGCATTGTGGCTATTGCCCCCGGCGTCGGCACGGTGGCGGTTTGGGCGCCCGAGCTGGACGCCAAAGGCAACTCGGTGCTCGGTGCATTTGCCCTGGAGCGCCTGGTGCAGCTCACCGGCTGGAACCACACCTGACATGCGCCACCAACTAGCAATCGCCACCCTGTTGCTAGCCACCCTTCTGGGCGCACGCGCAGCCGCACATGGCAACGCTTTGGATGCAGATGGTGTGCAAGCCCTGCTGCCCGCCCAGTCCGGCGGCAGCACGCTAGCGCTGGGCACTGGCAACCCCAACACCGACAAGCGCTTTGGCTTCGACTACAAAGGCGCCGCTACCGCCGCACAAGAGGGCGGCCTACGCTACTGGAGCCTGCCTGCCACACCGCTCACCTACAGCAGCGGCGGTAATGGCTACACCGCGCGCCTGCACCTGTTTGCCAGCGGCGGCCAGCAGCAGTTCACCTGGAAGACCCAGCGCGGCTACCTCAGCAGCCCGCACGATGTGCGCAATCAAGAGTTCACGGTCTATGTGCGGGTGCATGAGCCGCTCACGCCGCTGAATGCGCAAGTCACCCTCAAGATCCGCGGCGGGCGCCATAGCGAGAAGGATGGCGACGCCGCCTCCAGCACCATGATGACCTTTGGCCCCAGCGGGCCCAGCGGCATCACCCGTTTTGCCAAAGAGCTCACCCACCCGCTGTACGACTATGTGGTGCTGCGCCCCTTGCTAAACGTGGCCCTGCAACCCGGGCAGTGGTACGGCCTCAAGCTCATCAGCTACAGCCGCCCCGGCGTGGCGGGCGAGGTGCTGAACCAGCTTTATGTAGACACCGCACCCTTTGACGCTGCAGGCCGCCCTGCGAACGGCTGGCAGCTATTGAGCGAATACACCGATGTGCAAGGCAAACGCACAGGCCGCCATTACGACACGCTGGCAGACTGGGGTGGCTGGCAAACCACCCTGCGCATGGACGGCTACCGCAGCATCGACTTTGCGCTGCCCTCGGTGCGTGAGGTTGCGCCGCCCGCGCCCTGAGCGGCCGACAGCCAGGCGGGGCTCAGGCCCACATCAGCCGGTCACGGCCTGCGGCCTTGGCGGCGTAAAGCGCGCGGTCGGCATTGCGCATGTTTTCAATGCTGCTCAGGGCCGGATCCAGCATTGTCAGGCCTGCAGAGCAGGTGTGGTGAAAGCGTGGCACCTCGGGCAGGGGCGACGACTCGCGCACCAGCTCCAGGATGGCTTGCACCTTGGCCTCAGTCTCGGCGGGGGTGGCTTGGGGGAAGAGCAGCAAAAACTCCTCGCCCCCGATACGGCCAAACCCGTCGTTGCGCCCCAGCGAACTCACCACCAAGCGGGCAAACCGCTGCAAGACCTCGTCCCCCGCGTTGTGGCCATAGGTGTCGTTGATCTTTTTAAAGTAATCCAGGTCCAGCAACACCAAACCGCAAGGCTGCTGGTTGCCGCGCAACTGATTGAGCCGCAAATCAAGCTGCTCGAGCACATGGGCGCGGCTGCTCACACCGGTGAGTGCGTCCACCTGAGCGGCGCGCAAAGCGCCATCGCGCGCTTGGCGCAACGAGCGGTCGTTGGTGCGCAGGGCCGTAATGTCAAAGCCCACGCTCAACATCCAACCCTGCTCGTCCATGGTTTCGGTGATGTACATCCACTGGCCGCTGCGCAGGTCGGCCTCAAAACAGCGAAACGGCAGCTTGCCGCGCCGCGCCTTGGCAGAGATCAGCCACGCTTCAATGTCGTCGGTCTGGATAGCGGCGCCCACCTTGTTGGCATAGCTGTGGCGCATCATGTCGGACCACGAGATCGGCACATCCCGCGCCATGGCAAAGTCAATGCAGTGCGACGGGTTCGCGTAGCGCACCATGTCTTGCGGGTCATACAACACGACATGCAGGGGCGACTGCTCGTACAGGCGAGCCAGGTCTTCCGCGAAATACGAGCTCACAGCAATGCCTTTGGAGTCAGCCATCAGATCCTATAAATTGTTAAAAATGTAACAAGCACATAGTAACGAACTCCGCTTACACAAGCCATCCAGGCACCCCCGCGGGACGAGACGCGAGATGCGGCGTCTAAAATCTGCGAATGAGCACCCCCACCCCCGCGAACACAGCTACTGATTCCGTCAAGCCCAGCAACTTTTTGCGCCAGATCATCGAATCTGACCTCGAAAAAGGCACCTACGCCCAGCGCCGCTGGGCCGGCACCCCCGGCGACGCCGCGCACCACGCTGCCGGCGAGCCCGACCCCGCCAAAATCCGCACCCGCTTTCCGCCCGAGCCCAACGGCTACCTGCACGTAGGCCACGCCAAGAGCATCTGCATTAACTTCGGGCTGGCGCGCGACTACGGTGGCGTGTGCCACCTGCGTTTTGACGACACCAACCCCGAAAAAGAAGACACCGAGTACGTCAACAGCATCATCGACGCGGTGAAGTGGCTGGGCTTTGACTGGAACGGCAGCCAGGGCGACTACAGCGTGGCCCCCTACCAGGCCAGCGACTACTTTGACTTTATGTACCGCGCCGCCGAGGCGCTGATTGAAGCCGGCCACGCCTATGTAGACGAGCAAACGCCCGAGCAAATGCGCGTGAACCGAGGCGACTTCGGCAAGCCCGGTGTGGACAGCCCATTCCGCAGCCGCACGCCCGCTGAAAACCTGGCCCGCTTCCGCGAAATGCGCGATGGCAAGCACGAGGATGGATCGATGGTGCTGCGCGCCAAGATCGACATGGCCAGCCCCAACATCAACATGCGCGACCCGGCCATCTACCGCATCCGCCGCGCCACGCACCACAACACGGGCGACACATGGTGCATCTACCCCATGTACACCTTTGCGCATCCGATTGAGGACGCACTGGAGCAAATCACCCACAGCATCTGCACGCTGGAGTTTGAAGACCAGCGCCCGTTTTACGACTGGCTGATGGACCGCTTGTGCGAGAGCGGCCTGCTGGCAGCCCCCGCGCCCAAGCAATATGAGTTTGCCCGCCTGAACCTCACCTATGTGATCACCAGCAAACGCAAGCTGGCCGCGCTGGTGAATGAAGGCAAGGTCAGCGGCTGGGACGACCCGCGCATGCCAACCATCGTCGGCCTGCGCCGCCGTGGCTACACGCCCGCCGCCATCCAACTGTTTGCCGAACGCATTGGCGTGACCAAGAGCGACAGCTGGATCGACTACAGCACCCTCGAAGGCTGCCTGCGCGAAGACCTGGAAAACACTGCCCACCGTGGCATGGCCGTGCTGAACCCCGTGAAGCTGGTGCTGACCAACTGGGGCGAGGTGTTTGCCGCCCAAGGTGGCGACGCTTATCTGGACGCGTGCAGCATGCCTGCCCTGCCCCACCCACCCGAAGGAACCGAATCACCGGTGCGCCACTTCACCATCGGCAAAGAGGTGTGGATCGAGCGCGAAGACTTTGAAGAAGTGCCCCCCAAGGGCTACAAGCGCCTGTTCCCCGGCAACAAAGTGCGCCTGAAGGGCGGCCACGTGATCGAGTGCACCGGCTGCACCAAAGACGCCAATGGCGTGATTACCGAAGTGCTGGCCACCGTGGTGCCCGACACCAAGAGCGGCACCCCCGGCGCCGACCTGGTGAAGGTGAAAGCCGCCATCACCTGGGTGGGCGTGGCCGACGGCGTGCACGCGGAAGTGCGCATGTACGACCGCCTGTTCAGCGACGCCCAGCCCGACGCGGGCGGCAAAGACTTCCTGGAAAGCCTGAACCCCAACAGCCTGAAAGTAGTGACCGCCATCGTGGAGCCATCACTGGCCAACGCGCAGCCCGACCAGAAGTTCCAGTTTGAACGCCACGGCTACTTTGTGGCCGACCGCGTGGACCACAAGACAGACAAGCCGGTGTTTAACTTGGCGGTGGGATTGAAGGATTCTTGGGGCAAGTAATCGTCCAGCCTTCACTCGGATAATCTGGAATACGCCAATGATGTCCGAACAAACAACCTTCGTCGACTTATTCTGCGGCGGAAGATTTGGCGAGTGTGGGACTGTTCAATATTGTGGGATTCCCCATTTATTTCCGAACGAGTAGGCGCTTGCTACTCGAACTAAGAATTCTATTCCCCAAATGCACAGATCTTCGCTGCCCCTATTGAGGATATCGACATCAAAGCACTTGGAAAATGAGCCGCCCGAAGCAGGATGAAGGGTGTGAAGCGCCAAGAACATATCATATTGAACGGAGCGCGTGGGTTTAAAGCGTTGAGCTTCGCACTAGAAGCTAAGTGCATTGAACTGAATTACGAAGCTGGAATAAAAGCATTGTCCAAACAAATCGCGCGTCTTAGCCACTGGCAGCTCTGACTTCTGGTCAAAAACATTATATTTTGATTCACAAGCGGATCGAGAATAAATCATATACGCACATTAGTTTGATGTGATGCACTGTAGGATATTCTCTACAAACCGCAGGAAATAGTTGGAAGCTCGGAGAAACGACAAACTTGGATTGAGTAATCCATGACAAATATCAGTGGGCTATGCTGTTTGAAAATTGACTTAGCGAATTAACTCTATTGAATCTTTTCAAGGAAACACTGAATGGCAATACTTAGACCACGCGCAAGAATTGTTCGAACTATTGGAGACCAACTAATTAGCGGCCCAGAGGCAGCATTAATTGAACTAGTTAAGAATGCCTTCGATGCTGACTCACCTGCTGTTGGAATAACCATCATTCCCAAAGGTGGCGAGCACCCATTTGGAAGAATCATTGTCCAAGATCATGGCCATGGCATGACATATGATGACGTCGTAAATCGTTGGTTCGAGCCGGCGACAGACGAGAAACTGAAACGCATCACTAGCCCAGGTGGCCGCAGACTACTTGGAGCAAAGGGTATAGGTCGCTTTGCAGCTTCAAGACTAGGAACCAGAACGAAACTGATCACCACATCCCAAGTCGAACCGGACATCTATAGTCAAGTGACGGTTGAAATCGATTGGGATCAGTTTTCTTCGGACAAGTACTTGGATGAACTCGAAATCCCCATCGTTAATGAATTTTGTGAGAAAAGCACTTCGCTCCACACAGGAGTCGAGCTACAAATAGAAAATTTGCGAGACGTTTGGACTCAAAAAAAGATAGAAGGATTAATTAGGGAGTTGCGGCGAGTAGCAACGCCATCAGACGAAACAGAGAAATTTGAAATTCATTTAGATCTGTCGGCCATAAAAGTTGAAACATCCGGATTTGACGGATCAACTTTGATGAGTGAGATGAACTCAAACCTGCTCGATCCAAATCAGGAGCCTACGTCATTAACGTCGACGCTTATAGTTCCCTTTCGCATTCATGAATATGCGGACTATCGACTCCAAGGCAGATTTTCAGAATTAGGTGATTTCGAAGGCCTGTTTTCAATCGTGAAGGGTGACGACAAGCCCATTGCATTGAAAGTTCCGGGGGCGCCCCTGCTTGCCGATGAAATGTCATGTGGAGCGATAGATGTCGGAATCAATGTCTACGATCGGGAATCGGAGTCCGTTGAGGCTCTGTTTACTAGAATGGGCCTTGATTTTGAAAAAATTGGCATCCGTGCAGCGAGAAACATACTTACAGATAACGCGGGTATTTCCATCTTTCGAAATCGATTCAGGATTCGGCCATACGGGGAGCCTGAAAACGATTGGCTCGAACTCGAACGGCAACGCGTGCAAAACCCGTCGAAGAAATTGGGCCTTACCCAAGTTTCAGGACGCGTCACGATTCAAGATGAGGTGACGTCCCAATTAATAGAAAGAAGTAGCCGCGAAGGGCTCGAGCACAACGGGGCATTTGAAAGACTAAAAAACTTACTGCAAGGAGTACTAATCCATGTAGAAGAGCGGCGGTTGGCCTTCAGAGAAAATGCGGGTTTAAGTCGAAAGATTGCAGGGGATGTCAGCAGAGTGAAGGATCTGGCGAATCTGCAAAATACAAGGAAAGCAATCGCTTCGATTCCTGCCAAAGACCAACCAACGATTTTGCGGGCTATCGAACGAGATCAGAAAGCACTGACGGATTCCCTAGAGGAATTGGATGCATATCAGAAATTATTACAGTCTCGCTCAGCACTTGGTTTGTTGGTCGCACGAGTAATTCACGAAGGTAGGAGATTTCTAAATCCACTTGCAGCATCAACTCGCCTCCTAGGCGAGCAACGTGATGCGCTGTTGGCAAATACCCCTAGAGGGGAGCTAGCGCGAAACCAACTGCCTCAACATCTTGAAATCATTACCCAGGGAGCCAAGAGTCTGGGAAAGCTCTTCAAACAGCTAGACCCTATTTCTGGTCGGCGCCGTGGGCGACCGAGCAACTTCAAGGTCCAAGCGGTTGTTGAAAACACCATTGAGTTATTGCAAAATAGTATTGAAAAAGCAAACATTGGCGTTCAACCCTCAGTAACGGATGCATTGATTGCTTACGGATATCCTGAGGATATGCAAGCAGCATTACTTAATTTATTGGAAAACGCAATTTATTGGGTTAGTACAAAGAAGGACGGCGATCGCGAAATACGCATTTCTGGTACTACTAGTGCAGCCCGAATTCTTATTGCTGTAACAAACAATGGCCCCCACATTGACGAGGAATATATTCCGCGCCTGTTCTCAGCCGGTTTTAGCCTAAAGAGTGATGGTACTGGAATTGGCTTAACCATTGCTCGCGAAGCATGCCGAGCAAGCAAAGGCGACCTGCAATTTGTTAGCAACGCAACCGATACAACCTTTCTAATCGATATGCCTAAGGCAATGTAATTTTCAGGGACGAGAAAAATGGACAAATCTATCCGACTACTAATTGTCGAAGATGACGAACATGAAACGAAAACTTGGAAGCTACAAATAGATCAGCACAATGTACTGGCGGCTGAATCAAACGGATTCACGTTGAGGGAAACATTCGTCTCAACAAAAAAAGGAGCGATTGATCTGATTGCCAATTCCGACTTTGACGCAGCCATAGTTGATCTCGGCTTAGCAACGGGTGGCAACCACAAAGAGGCTAACTCGGATGGGAATGACGTAGTAGAGGCGCTCGAAAAGAGTGAGCTTGCGATCGTAATTATCTACACAGGACAGCCGGGGGATGCTATATCGAAGGAAAAGCGTGGACCAGAAGTCGTAGTAATCGAAAAGTTGGAGGATGGTGACGGAAGCAAAAAGGTCCTCGCCCAACTGACGGCAAGTGCTCCGATGATCTTGACCATCCGGGCAGCCGAAGAGACCATCAAGAGTGAAATGGCTGCGCTATTTTCAAAATCAATATGGCCACGATGGAAGTTTTGGTTGGATAAGAAAGTCGATCCGGACGCAATCGTCACAGAAGCTGTAACTCGGCACATGGCATCACATGTTTATGCGGCGCTACTCGCAAAAAATGGGCAAAAGGCCCTATCTGAAGAGTGGTATTTTGTGCCTCCGGTACGCCAAGGATTGCGTACCGGTGATCTTGTGGATATCTCCGAATACACGAATCAACCCTCTAGCGTAGGAATAGTAATTACTCCGCGATGCGATTTAGCAGACAACCCAGGAAGCAACAAAGAGACTTACCAAATCGCGGTCTGTGAAGATATATCGGCGGACTGGAATGATCGCTATGGTAAATACTCCGCTACTCAAGCGGAAAAGCCTAAGGAGGATGCGAATAAAGAAGCCGTACAGAAATGGGAGGAAAAACTTAAGAGTACTAAGAACAGTCTAGGATCTCTCATCCAACATCGCAGTAAGTCCAATTGCCATTTTCTTCACCAAATGAGACTAACTGACGGAAGTTTCCGCGGCCCTTATTTTGTGCGTTTTGACAAGATCATGACTATAGAGAGACAGTCTGAAAATGGAAAAAAGCTAGCAGAGTCAAAACCATTTGCATCTGTCGCACCAGAATTTCTTCCATCGCTTGTTGAACGCCTTGGAACATACTTCAGCCGTATTGGGACGCCTGACTTTTCGTTCTTCGAATAAGCGCTGCTTCGTTCTCTATTTCTAGGATACCGATGCAACACCGAACAATCCTCCACTTTTGGTTCGAAGAGCTAACCCCCAAGCAGCACTTCGCCAAAGACGCTGCCTTGGACGAAGCCATCCGCACCCGCTTCGGCGCCACGCTGCAGGCTGCGGCGCGGTGTGAGCTGTTTGCCTGGCGCGCCACGCCCGAGGGGCGGTTGGCGGAGGTGTTGGTGCTGGACCAGTTCTCGCGCAATGTGTACCGCGACACCGCCCGCGCCTTTGCGCAGGACGCGCTGGCCCTGGTGCTGGCGCAAGAGCTGGTGGCCAGCGGGCAGGACCGCAGCCTGCCCCTGGCGCAGCGCAGCTTTGCCTACATGCCCTACATGCACAGCGAGTCCGCGCTGGTGCACGCGCAAGCCGTGACCCTGTTTTCGCAGCCGGGCATGGAAGACACCCTGGGCTTTGAGCTGCGCCACAAAGAGATCATCGACCGCTTCGGCCGCTACCCCCACCGCAACGCCCTCCTGGGCCGCACCTCCACGCCCGAGGAGCTGGCTTTCTTGAGTGAGCCGGGGTCTTCGTTCTAGGTTTTCGGCAGCCGGTTTGCTACGCTTTTAGTAGCTGCTCGCGCATATTCCACGAGCGCTAGAGGCATATTTCGCTTAGATCTGGCAATAGTGCGTTCTATACTGCCGCATGCCCCAAGCCATCGCCACCCTCACTCCACAGTTGCTGCGCGAACTAACGCTTAACCCGGCAGACCACCCCCGTGGTGTGGCGCACTTGAGTGCGGCCAGCGGCTTGGTGCGCGTGGGCGATCGCCTGTATGTGGTGGCGGACGACGAGGTGCACCTGGGCGTGTTTGACAGCAGCGCCATGCACGCACCCGGCGCGCTGCTGCGGCTGCTGGAGGGCGACTTGCCGCACGACAAGGGCGCGCGCAAAAAAGCCAAGCCCGACCTCGAAACCCTGGCCCAGCTGCCGCCCCTGCCCGGCCACGCCCACGGGGCCCTGCTGGCCTTGGGGTCTGGCTCCAAGCCCAAGCGCGAAACCGCTGTGCTGCTACCGCTGGATGCACAGGGCAACCCCGCTGGGGAGGCAGGCATCGTAGATCTGGCACTGCTGTATGCGCCGCTGCGCGAGCGGTTTGCTGACCTGAACATCGAAGGCGCTTTTCTGCTGGGCAACGAGTTGCTCTTGCTGCAGCGGGGCAACAAGGGCAACGCCTTGAGCGCGTGCATTCGCTACGAGTGGAACCACATTGCCCCTTGGCTGGCAGGCCTGCAGCCCCAGCCGCCCGCCCCCCACCATGTGCAGACCATGGACTTGGGCGAGGTGGACGGTGTGCCTCTGAGCCTGACCGATGGCACGCCCCTGTACGGCGGCGCCTGGGCCTTTTGCGCGGTGGCCGAGAGCACCGACGACAGCTACCACGACGGCGCCTGCGTCGGCTCCGCCATCGGCCTCGTCACGCCCGACGGGCAAGTAAAGCTGCAGCTGCTGGCCGGCGCCCCCAAGGTCGAAGGCATTGCCGCCCAAGCCGCAGTCGGAGGCTGGCAGATCACCCTGGTGACCGACCCCGACGAGCCCCGCTCCCCCGCGCAGATGCTGCAAACGCACTGGGTGCTGTAACCGCGCTGAGGCAACCTGCCCCATGGCCCGCCGCAAGCACCACCACGTGTATGTGATTGAGCTGCACAAAGACGTGCTGCTGGAGCCCCGCTTTCGCAAAAACAACCCGGGCTATGTGGACGGCAAGCCTTGCGTGTACGTGGGCATGACCGGGCTGGACCCGGATGTGCGCTTCGACAAACATAAAGCCGGCATCCAAGCCAACCGCTTCGCCCAGCAATACGGCCTGCGCCTGCTGCCCGACTTGTTTGAAGGCTTCAACCCCATGAGCTACGACGACGCGGTGAACAAAGAAATAGAAGTCGCCATAGACCTGCAATCGGCCGGGTTTGGGGTTTGGCAGGCTTAGGTGGTGAAATAAAGTTGCGTTCAGGCCGTGGTACGGACCCGTTTCAACCGAATCTGCACATTCGACACGGTGACACCGTCCGGCCGCACCAAGGGCAGTTCCTTTATTTCTAGGTAGTTAAGCGAACGGACTAGTTCGCTTAGCTTTTTGAAGCCGTAGTTGCGTGCGTCGAAAGCGGGGTTGATTTTCCCGATATGGCTGCCCACACCCCCAAGCGAAGCCCATCCATCTTCCCTCGCGTGGGCATCGATAGCCGCAATGATCATGGGCTGAAGCTTGCGCACATCGGCAACAGCAACTGGTTCAACTTTGGGTGCATCTTTTTCAGGCGCAGGCTCTACACGCAAAATTTCCGTGTAAATGAACTTGTCGCACGCCGCCACAAAGGGCTCAGGCGTTTTGCGTTCGCCAAAGCCATAAACCACTTTGCCTTCTTCGCGGATGCGGGTGGCCAGGCGAGTGAAGTCGCTGTCGCTGCTGACCAAACAGAAGCCGTCCACCGTGTCGTCGTGCAGCACATCCATGGCGTCGATGATCAGTGACGCATCAGTGGAGTTTTTTCCGCTGGTGTAGCTGAACTGCTGTATCGGCTGGATAGCCATTTTGTGCAGCACCTCTTTCCAACCCTTAAGGTTGGTGGTCGTCCAGTCGCCATAGGCGCGCTTGATGGTGGCGGTACCGTAGCGCGACACTTCGGCCAACAGCTCTTGGATGACGGACGCCTGCGCGTTGTCCGCATCTATCAGCACGGCAAGCTTTTGGTTGGTATTGGTAGCCATAGTCTTTTCCCCTGAGTTTTAGGGCATCGTACTACCCGGGCCGAGCCGTTTTCTCTGATCTTCTAGCTTTGCAAACGCTATACTTTTCATAGCTATTTGCGCAATATCTATCTGGGCTAGAAGCTCTTTTCATTCAAAAACGACCCGTAACCATGCCTCTGACCCCGAAATTCATCCATCTGCCCGATGGCCCTGTGGCTGGCCCTTTGCAGTTGCTGCCGGTGAATGCCGATGTGCTGGCGGTGCACACCGCCGATGGCGCGCATGTGGGGTCGCTCAAAAAGATTGGCGCGGTCTGGAAGTTCAAAGCCATGGGCTACGACGAAGCCGGCGGCATGGAGCCCGGTGGTGGCCCACTCACGGACCAGCACAACATGCAGTTCCAAACACCCGATGCCGCCGAGGTGAGCGCGCGCTTGCTGGCCGGTTAGCACGCGGCAGCAGCCGGGCCTTAGCTCTGGACCTGGTTTCGCCCGCTGCGTTTGGCCATGTACAAGGCTGCATCCGCAGCGGCCATGAGCGCATCAACAGTTTGCCCGGCCTTGTAGGTGGCAGCGCCAATGGACACCGTTATGGCCAGCGGCGGTGTGGTGGGCAGCAGCTCGGCCTCTACAGCGAGGCGCAGGCGCTCGGCCACTTCCAGCGCAGTCTGCAAGGGGGTCAGGGGCAGCACGATCAAAAACTCTTCACCACCATAGCGGGTGCACACATCGCCTTGGCGCAGGCCCTCGCGGACGCGCTGTGCAAAGGAGCGCAGCGCTTCGTCGCCCACCAGGTGACCGTGGATGTCGTTGATTTTTTTGAAGAAATCGATATCCAGCATCAAGATCGAAAAAGGCTGGCCGGTGCTGACCGAGAACTCCAATTGTTGTTTGAGCAGTGCGTCGAGCGCGCGGCGGTTGCCCTGCCCGGTGAGCGCGTCGGTGGCGGCATCGATGCGCACTTTGGTGAGCAGGCCGCGCAGTTGTTGGGCCAGCGCGGCATTGGACAGTTGCAGGGCAATGCCCTCCCGCACACGGTTGGAAATGCGGCTGGAGTGATAAAACATGAGCACCTGAAACACGCTGAACGCCACGATCAGGTCCACGCTGTATTGCTGGTTGGCGTAGCGCGCCAGCCCCAGCACCGAGATGCCCCACATCAGCCCGCTTTGCAGGTAGTAGCCGCGGATGTAAGACACATACACCTGCGCGTTGACGGCACTCACCCCGCACAGCAGCGCGACCATGATGGCGTCCAACAGCGCATCATGCCCCGCGAGTAGCCAAGCCAGCAAGCCCCACGCCATGCCGTCCAGCGCCGCCATGAGCCGCAGGCGCGGGCCGTGGGTCTGCTGGTCACAGCCTTCTTTAAGGGCGCGGTCGATCGACAGCAAGCCCATCATCCACACCACAAAGAAAAGCACCAGCCAGAGGAGCAGGTTTTTGTCGGGCACACGCCCCCATGACATCCAGGCAGCCACAAACCAGCCGGCTGGCGTGGTGTGCAGGGTTTGGCGGAACGATGCCACCCACAAGGCAAAGCCGGTTTGGTTGACCACCAAACGGTCACTGACCGATAGATCGGGAAGGGGCTGCATGGGCTGGCTGGGTGTGGGTTGGCGGCTATTCGGGGTGCAGCTTCTGTTTTCCATTCTACGGAGGCGTTTGCAAAACAACCATTCTTTTTGGATGTAACCGATTACGGCTAGGGCCTGTTGGGCCAAACTGGGCCGGGCTCGTAAAATAGCGCGCTTTGTCGTCCGGAACCCCTAAAAACCATGCCCCAAAAATCTAATAACAAACCTTTCGTGATCGGCGTTGCCGGGGGCAGTGGCAGCGGCAAATCGACCGTGACCCGCGAGGTGCTGGCCTCTATCGGGCCGGGCATGGCATCTGTGGTCTACCAGGACGACTATTACTGCGACCAGACCCACTTGGCGCCTGAAGAGCGCGTCAAAACCAATTACGACCACCCCGACGCCTTCGACTGGCCGCTGATGGTGCAGCACATGCAGGCACTGCGCCGCGGTGAGGCCATCGACATGCCGACCTACGATTTTGTGACCCACAACCGCGCACCCAGCACCGTGGTGGTGAACCCGGCACCGGTGATCGTGATTGAGGGCCTGTTTGCGCTGTTTGACCCCGAGCTGCGCAAGATGATGTCGCTGAAAATTTTTGTGGACACCGCGGCCGATGTGCGCTTTATCCGCCGCCTGCAGCGCGACATTACCGAGCGCGGCCGCAGCACCGAGAGCGTCATCGCCCAGTACCTGGAAACCGTGCGCCCGATGCACAAGCAGTTCATCGAGCCCACCAAGCGGCACGCCCACGTCATCCTGCCCCACGGCGCCAACGACCCGGCGGTAGACATCATCACCACCAAGGTGAAGACGCTCATCAAAGAGCTAGACCGCGGCTAAGCGCCCGAACGCGCTGCGTTCCGCAGTCAAGCGCGGCGAACCCGGTGCGCTGGCGGCACTGGGCTTTGGAGAGACAGCCAACGCAGTGGTGAGCCAGCCTGCCATCACGCCGCCGCAGGCAGTGATGGGCGGTTCGCTGAACGTGACCTTTGACGTGACCAACACCACCGCATTACCCCAGCAGGTGCTGGTGGACTTTGCGGTGCACTACGTCAAGGCCAATGGCCAGGCGCGCGCCAAAGTGTTCAAGCTCAAAACGCTGGACTTGGCCCCGCACGAAACCCAAAGGGTGGGCAAGAAAATATCGCTGGCCGACATGACCACCCGCAAACACTACCCCGGCCACCATCGGGTAGACGCCATCCTCAACGGCCGTGCCCAGCCGCTGGGCGCATTTGAGCTGAGCAAAGGCTGAATGCGCAGACGCTGGGGCGTGATGCCCCGGCCAAATTAGCTTGAAGCGGCGATCACAAAGCCCAACGCCGCCCCCAACGCCGCCCCCACCGCCGCCACTTGCGCGGCAATGCACTGCTCGGGGTTGGCACGGGGGCTGTCGGGGTAGACCTCGGTGATGCTGGTGTAGCGCGCCCCGGTGATGCCGGTGCACAGGCCCCAGCCGTTTAGGTCATAGGCAATCACACCGGGCGCCTCCAGCGGGGTGCCGATCAGGCCGCCCTCGGCGTCGGCAGGCGCAATGTGGGTGACCTGCTCCACAGCGCGCAGGATGGCCTGCTGGAATGCGGGCTGGGGGTTGGCGGTGTCATCCACCAGATAGAAGCCATCAGGGATGGTGGCGGGCTCAAACGGTTTGCCATCGCGCGCGGCTACGGCGGGGCGGTACTCGCTTTCGTCGGTGTCGGTGGTTTCGTGCAGGTCGATGTGGGCGGCAAACTGCCCCAGCAGCGGCGCCACCAGGCGCATCAGGGCAGCGCTCTCTTGGGCGGGGCTGTATGTACGGAAGCTGCGGTTGGGGTCCAGCGCATCAAAATTCCAGCGCTGGATGCGCTCATAGGCCCAAGGGCTCACGCAGGGCGCGACCAGCAGGTTCACCCGGCCGGCAAAGGCCGCAGCGTGCTCCGCTGCAAAGCGCAACGCACCATGCACACCACTGGTCTCGTAACCGTGCACCCCACCGGTGACCAGCACGGTGGGCAACGCACTGCTCCAACTGCGGCTGCGCAAGGCCATGAGGGGGAACCGCTCTTCACCCAGCGCGGCATCGGTGTACACCACTTCGCCATAGCACTCCACATCCCACTGGTTGCGCAGCTGCTCTACCGCAGCCAGCACGTCGTCAGCATAGCTGCGCTGGCGCACTTGGCGCTCGCGCCACTGTTGCACCTCGGCAGGGCCCCAAGGCTGGCCGGGGGTACCCAAGGGATAGAAACGGGAGAGGGTCATGTCAATGCTTTGGCTGTAAAACTTGTTTGCTACGATTTTAATAGCTACTAGCGCACGTTATGAGAGCGCCTGAGGGCTTTTTGATGCCCTAACCGAGGGCGGCAGTGCCACCTGCATAGAATGCCACGTGCGCTGCGCTGCCGCTGTGCAGCCCCCCAATTTTTACCCCCTACAAGGACAACACCATGCCCCAACTGAAACTCAGCTACTTCGATATGCACGGTGGTCGCGCCGAACCTGTGCGCCTGGCCCTGCACATCGGTGGTGTGGCGTTTGATGACCATCGCTTTACCTTTCCTGAGTTTGCAGAGGTCCGCAAAGCCACCCCGTTCGGCCAAGTGCCCACGCTGGATGTGGATGGCACCCAGTTCACCCAAAGCGATGCGCTCTTGCGCTTTGCGGGCAAGCTTGCCGGCCTGTACCCCACCGATCCGCTGCAGGCGCTGTACTGCGACGAAGTGACCTACGTGGTGGAAGAAGCCGGCGCCAAAATGGGGCCCACCTTCCGCATGAGCGGTGAAGAGCAAAAGGCAGCGCGCCTGGCTCTGGTCAACGGCTCGATGCCGGTGTACCTGGCTTGGTTGCAGCAGCGCCTGCAAGCCCAGGGCGGCGAGTTTTTTGCCGATGGCCGCCTGACTGTGGCGGACCTGAAAGTGTGGGTGGATGTGCGCGCCCTCAACTCCGGCCGCTTCGACCATGTGCCCACCGATTTGGTGGAGCGCGTGGCCCCGGCCCTGAACGCACACATGCAGCGCATGGGCGAAACACCGGCCATCAAGGCCTATTACGCGCAGTTTGCAGCCAAGTAAGCGTCGGATGCAGTTGATGGAGCGGCTCATGCCGCGCTACCAGTTCAGCGAGAAACACCGTTTGCTCACCCAGGCCAGCCCTGCCGCCTTGATGGACGCGGTGCTGCAGCCCGGCGTGAGCGAAGACCCGTGGGCGCGCCGATTCATCCAGCTGCGCGAGCTGCCCGACCGGCTGCGGGGCGCCCTGGGCGGCAGTAGCCGCTTGAAAGACCAGCCCCCTTTCGGGATCGACAACTTCACCCTGCTCGGGCGCGATGGCGATGCTGAGGTCGCCCTGGGCCTGACAGGCCGGTTTTGGCAGGCAGACTACGGCCAGTTGCCAGTGGCGGGGGCCGACGGGTTTGCGGCATTTGCCAAGCCCGGCTGCGCCAAGCTGCTGCTGAACTTCAGCACCCAAGCCGATGCCGGCGGCGGCACCTGGCTGCTGACCGAGACGCGGGTGTGGTGCACCGACCGTGCGGCCCTGCTGCGGTTCACCCCCTATTGGTACCTGATACGGCCGGTGAGCGGCTTGATCCGGCACCGGCTGCTGGCCCGGGTGCGCGATGCGGCACTGGCCCTGCGTTAAACCCCACGCGCTACCCCGAAACCGAGTAACCCCACCGCATCGGGCTTATTGCCCCGGTGCCACACTCGCGCCCCTTGTTGTTACGTTTACAGGTTTTTGAACATGCTTTTCTCCCCCCTCCAAGTCGGCGCGCTGACACTGCCCAACCGTTTCGTCCTCGCGCCACTGACCCGCACCCGCGCGGGCATGGAGCACCTGCCCAATGATTTGATGGCCGAGTACTACGCCCAGCGCGCCAGCGGCGGCCTGCTGATCACCGAATGCACCATGGTGACAGAGGGCACCTCTGCCTTTGTGGCCGAGCCCGGTGTGTACTCCGCAGAACAAATCGCCGGCTGGAAGAAGACCACCGACGCAGTCCACGCCAAGGGCGGCCGCATCTTCATGCAAATCTGGCACGCAGGTCGCGCAGCCCACCCCGGCATCAATGGCGGTGCGCGCACCGTCTCCAGCAGCGCGCTGGCCATTGAAGGCGAGATCCACACCCCTGAAGGCAAAGTGCCCCACGTAGCGCCCCACGCGCTGACGGTGGAAGAAATCAAAGAGATCGTGGCCGCTTTTGCCCAAGGCGCCAAAAACGCCATCGCCGCCGGTTTTGACGGTGTGGAAGTGCACGGCGCCAACGGCTACCTGATCGACCAGTTCTTGCGCGACGGCTGCAACCAGCGCACCGACGCCTATGGCGGCTCGGTAGAAAACCGTGCACGTTTCTTGTTTGAGGTGCTGACTGCGGTGAGCGACGCCATTGGCTCCGACCGCGTGGGTGTGCGCCTGTCGCCCCTGAACAGCTTCAACAGCATGATCGACAGCGACCCGGTGGGCCTGACCACCTTCTTGGCGGACAAGCTCAACAGCTTCAAGCTGGCTTACCTGCACATGATGCGTGCGGATTTCTTCGGCGTGCAAAAGGCCGACGTCATGTCGGTGGCGCGCGCGAACTACAAGGGCGTGCTGATCGGCAATATGGGCTACAGCGCTGAAGAGGCTGAGCAAGCGATCAAAGACGGAAAGTTGGATGCGGTGGCCTTCGGCAATGCCTACATTGCCAACCCGGACCTGCCGGAACGGGTGAAAGCCGGTGCGGCGTTGAACACGCCTGACAGCAACACCTACTACACGCCCGGCGCCAAGGGCTACACCGATTACCCCACGATGTAAGGGGAACCCCACGCTCCACCCGGCCAGCACAGCCGGGGTGGGCGCGTGGGCCGCGAAGGCTTACAGGCCTTCGTGGCGGTCTGCAGCGGCAAACAGGTCCAAGGCAAAGTCAGGGTCCGACTTCTGGATGCTGGCCGCAAAAGTGCGCAGCTCTTCGGCCTGCTCCAGGCGGGTCTGACCGGCACCGGATGCGCGGCCAAAAGCGGCTTGGCTCAAAGCCACCACCAGGTTTTTGCCGGCCACCCACAGCGCCTGCAAGGAGGCGCCCACGGTGGGTTGTGCGTCGCGGGGCAGAGAAATGCTGTGAAGAGTCGTGCTGGCCATGGTGGGCTCCTTAAGTAAAAACAAGTGATGTTGCACTGCAGTATAGGGTTAACCCTAGACTTGATGCAAGGGTTAACCCTAGTACCTGTTGTTTCTTAGGGTGAAACGCCTAAGCCTTGCACCTCGGGCGCTTGAGTTTTGGCCCCGTGCCGCCAGCTAGCCTGCATGACCGAAGCACTCCATATCGTTTGCCCCCACTGCCACACCACCAACCGGGTGAAGGCAGACCACATGTCCAGTGCGCCCGACTGCGGCAGCTGCAAAGCCCCGTTGTTCACCGGCAAGCCGGTCGACCTGACGACTGCCTCTTTGGACACGCATTTGCACCGCAGCCACATCCCGCTGTTGGTGGACTTTTGGGCGCCGTGGTGCGGGCCTTGCCGGCAGATGGCGCCCGCCTATGCCGCGGCTGCCCGCCAGCTGGAGCCGCACATCCGGGTGGCCAAAGTGGATACCGAGGCCGAGCAGGCGCTGGGCGCCCGATTCCAGATCCGCAGCATTCCCACCCTTGCGCTGTTTGTGAACGGCCGCGAAGTCGCCCGCCAACCCGGGGCGATGGGGCAGGCCGATATCGTGCGTTGGGTGCAAATGCACTTGCCGGTGAAGTAGCCCGCGACGCTGGCGCAGTCTGTGTATAGTGGCCGTCATGGGCTCTACACTTTTTCCCGGCGGAAGAACCTGTTGGCTGCGCCTTGCACTGAGCGCAGCGATGACCTTGGGTGCAACTCTCAGCCATGCGGTGTGCTCAAGGGTCATCGTGGTGCCGGCGGCACCGACGGGCTTCAATGTCAAGGTCACGGGTGAGCATGTCTCCGGCGTCTATCCCGACTGGCTGCGCGAAGTCAGTCGCAAGGCCGGTTGCCAGCTCCAGTTCCCGGTAGTGCCGCGCGCCCGGGCGGATTCAATGACCTTTGTCTCGCACCAGGCCGACATTTTGATCCCCGCCTCCCAAAACCAGGAGCGGGACCAAAAGGCGCAATTTGTGCACTTGGTCAACCTCACCCCCACCTTGATCACGCTGAGTACCGCGCCCCTGCCCCCCAAAGACCTTCGCTCGCTGGCAGAGCGGTCCAAGCTACGCGGCGCCTTGGTGCGCAGCTATAGCTGGGGTGATGAATACGATGCCTTGGTACAAAGGCTGACCGACGACAACCGGGTGGACTTTGTCAATGACCTGGCCTCTGTGGGCCGCATGCTGCGTGCAGGCCGGGTGGACTTCACGATCTTGCCGCCCACCCTGCTGCACTCGGCACTGCAAATCACGCCGGACGTGGCGCAGAGTGGCGAATTTCGTTTCAGCCCGGTCATCGGACTGCCCAAATCCCGGGTAGGGGCCTACCTTTCGCGCCAGACGCTGAGCCAGACCGATATGGATCTGCTCAGCAACGCGATGGTGAAAAGCGCGCGCGACGGCAGCTTGCGCGCTGTTTTTGAAAAGTATTACCCGATGGAAGTGGTCGCCGCGGACATTGTGAACAATTAATTAATAAAAAAACTTACCCCAAGCGCCTGTGGGCTGTTGTGTGGATAAGCGTGTTCACAAGCCGCGAAATCCGCGCCAGCATTGGCTTTGACAAGCCTGCCCAAAAATAAGGCAGCGCGTAGAGCATTGTTTTTAAAGGCAAAAAGCTGTGGTATGGGGGAACCGGCTGTCCGGTCCCCACCGACCCGGAACCCCCGATGAGGTAACCTCGCCGCCTCACTGAACGACAAACACAAGGACTTTTCCATGAAAAAACTCAACGTCACCATCAAGCTGGAAATGTCGGTACCCGATGACTGGGCACTGGTAGAAACTTCTGAAGGCACCCCGGTACTGAGCCTGCCCAACGGCCAGTTCCTGGACATCGCCATCGAGCCTTTGTTCGCAGCGGACCCTGAAGACACCTGGAGCAGCACCGAGAGCGAAGACGAACTCAACGACATTCTCGACATGGTCGAGAGCGAAGAAGTCAGCTACGAGTTTGTGACCCACTAAGCCACGCTCCATGGCGCAACCCGACCACAGCCCGTCTGCCGAACGCAACAAGCACCCGATTCTGGACGTGCTGCAAACCCTGCTGCCTGCCAGTGGCCGGGCGCTGGAGATTGCCTCGGGCACCGGGCAGCATGTGGTGTGGTTTGCGCAGCACCTGCCGCAGTGGGCCTGGCAGCCCACCGAGGTGCACCGCGGCGCGCTCTACAATATCGAGGTACGCGCCACCGAGGCGGATTTGGCCAATATCGAAGTGGCCCAGCAGCTCGATGTCTGCCGCGAGCCGTGGTTTGCCGAAGGCGCCACATGGGCGGGGCCGTATGACCTGGTGTTGTGCATCAACATGCTGCATATTGCGCCGTGGGCCGCATGCGCAGCCCTGATGCGGGGTGCCGCCGCCTCTCTGGCGCCCGGCGGAGTGCTGGTGACCTACGGGCCCTACTTTGAGGCCGGCGTGCCACCTACCCAGAGCAATCTCGAATTCGATGACAGCCTGCGAGCCCATGACCCGAGTTTTGGCATCCGACAACTGGCCGATGTGGCAGCCGTTGCGGCACAGGCCGGCCTGCAGCTACAAGCCCGCCACGCCCTGCCCGCCCATAACCTGTTGCTGGTGTGGGGCCGCCCCGCAAAGCCTGCGGCCTAAAGCCCGAGCGCGTTAAACACCCGGATGGCGGCGTAAGCGTCGTTGGCGGCATAGACCAGCTGCGACTCTGTGAGCCGGGGCGCCGCCCAGTTGCTGGTGGCAGCCTTTTTGCTCTTGATGAAGCGCTGCCCAAACAACACCGCCACGGCACCTTTGACCCCCATGTCTTTGCGGTAGCCGCGTTCGCGGAACACCCCATTGAGCTCCAACACACCCACCGGTTCTACCCCCAGCTTGTGAAGAATGCGCTTGCGGTCATCACCCAGGCCAAAACCGGCCTTGGCAATACCGGGCAGCGCCATAAGCGCGGCAGCCACCGCGCGGCACTCGGGGTCGTGCAGCTGAAACACCCAGGCCCGCTCAGGCGTGGAGAGTTGCAATACATGAGGCCCGTCGGAGACTTCGCCGACTTTGAAGGTAGGTTTGGACTCGGTATCAAAGCCCCAGGCGCGGGCTTGGCGCAGAGCGGCCAGAGCGGCATGGGCTTGCGCGCCCTCGTTTACCAGGGTGATGCGGTCCAGGCCCAAACGGGCAAATTCGGGCAGCAGGGCAATGGCGTCTTTGTGGGGGGTGGCGTGCTGTTCGCGGGGGTTTTGTTGCATGGGGCGTATCATCGCCCACCTGCCACTGGTTGGCCTCACAGTTTTGCCCGCAGCCCACAGAGCGGCGCGGCGCACAAGGATTTCCCCATGAAAAAGACATTTCCCCTCCATGTTGAAGGCAAGCACCCCGATCGCCTGTTGGACGCCACCAAACACGAAATCCGCAAATACATGAAGCGCGAACGCAACCGGGCGCTGCCCGAGGGCGTGGATTTTTGGGACTTTGACTGCCGCTTTGGTGCCACCGAGCAAACCGCTGTCGTGGCCCATCCGGCCGAGTTGATCGGCCTGATCGACGCCGCTGCCAAAGAGGGCGGTACGCAGTTCTATATTGAAATTCTGGCCAAGCACGGGGTGCGCAAGCCGCGCGACCCGTCGGCAGCCGCCACGATTGCCAACTTTTTGGAAGAGTAAGGCCAGGGCTAGCACACTCAGCGGGCCCATTCACTGCGCGCGGGGCAAATAAAGTTGAAAAAAACTTACCCCTGTCGCCTGTGGGTTGCTGTGTGGATAAGCGTGTTCACAAGCCGCGAAATCCGCGCCAGGCTTGGCTTTCAACACGACGCCTAAAAAATAGGCAGTCTCACAACCCCGTTTTTAACGGGGTTTTTTTATGCTAATGCGCTACTCTGGCGTGGCAATACGGGTCTGCCCCTTGCCCGCAGCTTTGGCGGCGTACATGGCACTGTCTGCCGCGAGCATGAGGGTTTTCAAATCTGAGCCGTGGTGGGGGTACATGGCAAGACCGATGCTCACACCCAGCGGCACATCCACCCCGTAATACGGCTGGCACAGGGCATGCACCAGGCGGTCGGCTGTCTGCAGAGCATCGGCTTGGCTCACCCCGTCGAGCAACACAATGAACTCATCCCCACCGATGCGAGCCGCAACATCCGACGCCCGGATGGTGTAGCCGATAAGCTGCGCCACGGTTTTGAGTACCTCGTCGCCGATGGAGTGGCCCAGGGTGTCGTTGACCTTTTTGAAACCATCGAGGTCCATGGCCAAAAGCGCCAGCTCGCCGTGGTGCCGCATGGCGCTCAGAATGCTGCGCTGCGCCAGTTCATCAAACAGCAGGCGGTTGGGCAGCTCGGTCAGTGCATCGTGCTGGGCGAAAAACTTGACTTTGCGCATGGCATCCGCCGCCTGCAGCATGGCAGTGCCCACGGCTTGGGCCTCTTGCAGCTCCAGGCTGGGCGGGCTCACATCTTCCCCTCGCCCGAGTGCGAGCGCCGTGTCATTGAGCTGCTGCACCGATGACAGCACCTTGGCGCCCGCCCGCCGCGCCAGCCAAAAACCCAGCGCCAAGGCGAACACCAGGCCACCCAGCACCTGGGCGAGCTGGGCAAACAAGTCGTCATACAGGCTGCTCTGCGGTGCTGCTGCCACCACCGTCCAGCCCCAGCGGTCTGAGGTGCTGAACCCGGTGAATGCCGGCACATTGTCTTTGGTCACCGACTCCAAAAAGCCGGATGAATGGCCGTCCATGGCCTGCTGCACCTTGAGCCCGACCGGCTGGCCCATGAATTTCAAGGGGTCGCGCGACCGACCCACGATCGTGCGGCTGCTGTCCAGCACCGCGATGAGCCAGCCGTCCGGCAGCGGGCGCTGGGCGATCAGGCGGTTGATGTAATCGGGCGTCAGACCCATGTTCAGGCTGTAAACGACCTTGTCATTGACCACGACCGGCACCCCCACCGCCATGATGTGCGCTTGCGTCGTCACGCCTTTAAACAGGTCCGTGAGCACCGTCTGGCGCTGGGTAAACACCTGCTGGAGCTGAGTGGGTGTGCCGGTTTTGGGCAAGGCCGCGCCGTAAGGGAACAGGGTGTTGAGCACCTGCAGGCCCTTGGCGTCCGTCAACACATAGTTGAGCGCCATGTCAGGCGCCACGGTGTTGTTGGTGGCGTGCTGATGAAAACCCTTGAGATCGCCACGTGCCAACTCCGGGGCGGTGGCCATGACCTTGAGGCCCGACTCGATGGCGGCGAGCTCCCGCTCAATCTCTGCCTGGATCGCACGCGCCAAGAGCACGGTCTGTTGCTCAAAGCCCTCCCGTTGCAATTGGTAGTTGCTGTATGCCAGCCAAGCGCAGATCAGCACCGTCGGCAGCACACTGAAGATGACCAGCATCCGCAGCGCGCGCCGCAATGACACACTGCGCCGCACACGTATCCGGTTTGGCATGTGATGGCCGTCCCGCGTTGTAGTTAATCGTTTTCCTCTGCCTTCACTATGGCAGAGGATGCCCTTCGGAACAACTACAAGGAAAAAAACTTACCCCATTCCCGTGTGGGCCACGTTGTGGATAACCCTAGGCACAAGCCGCCAAATCCGCGCCAGCATTGGGCTGCAACACGATGCCTGTTTTTTAGGCATTTTGAAAATTCGCCAATAAGAAAAAACGGCGTTTTGTCAATGAGGGAAAGTTTTGTGTTAGCACTTGCGACGAATCGGTGTAGACGTGAAAAGCGACGCCCCAGAAGCCCGAATTACCCCTCAAAACTGTGCGCCACTCTGTGGATAACTTTGTTTACAACCGACAAAACCCGCACAAACAGGGGCTTTGGCACCGTTGCCTGTAAAGTAGTCACTGCGGGAACCAATGCCGCTTTTCACGACTCTACCCGCGCTGAAACTTTTACACGCTGCTACAACATGACCATCCAGTCCCTCTCGTCTTCCGCCCTCACTTCGCCCCCCCTGCCCCAGCGCAGCCGCTTGCACCTGATGGCACTGCCCGCCTTGTTGGGCTTGGGCAGCCTGGCCGGTTGCGGCGACAAAAAAGACGAGACAGCAGCGCCCGGTGCCAAAGCCGGGGCCCTGAGCGCCGCGCAGGCCTACGACAAGATTGCAGCCGAGGGCAAAGGCTTTACTGTGGGCGCGCTGATGGCGGCCAACCCGGCTTATGTACTGTTTGACCCCCAGTGCCCGCATTGCGGCCATTTGTGGACGGAATCACAGGCCTTGCTGCCCAAGGCCAAGTTTGTCTGGATTCCGGTGTCGTTTATCAACGGCAAGAGCGCACCGCAGGGTGCGGCGATATTGACCGCCGCCAACCCCGCCGAATTCATGGCAGCGCATGAGGCATCGTTGCTCGCCGGCAGCGGTGGCACACCGTTGCCGGCATCCGTGCCGCCGGAGGTGGAAGCCATCATCAAGGCCAACACGGTGCTGTTCAATGCGCTGGCGGTCGAGTCAGTGCCCTACATGGTGGCCAAGAATGTCAAAACCGGCCAAGTGGTGACCAATGCCGGTGCCATGCAAACGGCAGCGCTGGCTGAGTTCTTGGGTGTGAACTAAAGGCTAGAGCACCGCGTAGCGGCCCGGTCGGTGGTTGACCGCAATAAACAGGTTCATGACCACCGCCGCCAGCACCGAATAGGCGACGCGCACCGGGTCGACCACGGTGAGCGCCAGCAGCACGATGGTGCAGTCCATGCCCATTTGCACCATGCCGGCCCGCCAACCGCGTGAACGCTGCAGGTACAGCGACACAATGGTGGCGCCCCCCAAACTGGCCCGGTGCCGCGCCAGAAACAAGCACCCCGACCCCAGCAGCAGGCCACCCAGCACGGCCGCATAAGCGGGGTGCAGCCGCTCGATGGCAAACAAGCGCGGCGACCATTCGGCCATGGCAGACAGGAAGCTGATGGCCACAAAGGTTTTGATGGTGAACTCCCGGCCCATGCGCTGCCAGGCAAACCAGTAAAACGGCAGGTTGATCAAAAAGAACAGCTTGCCCAGGCTGACGCCGGTCGCGTAGTGCAGCACAAACGCCGCCCCCGCAGTGCCGCCGGTCAGTAGTCCCGCCTGGCCGAACAAAATCAGCGCCAGGCTCACAAACAAGGTGCCGGTAAAAATGGCCTGCGCATCCTCAAACCAGGTGTGCTGCTGCACCTCCCCCTGCAAGGCAGAGGGCAGTTCAACCGGCCCGCGCGGGGGCTTTTCTGGGGCGTTGGGGGGTGTGGAGGTCGACATAGGCCTTACGGAGCAAGCATTGTGCCGTGCCGGCCCGTGGCATGTTGACGCGCGGCTTACCGGGCCACCCGCTCACCAGGCAGAGGGGTCTACCTTGAAATAGCCCTGCAACTCGCGGTAGAGCGCGGCGTCGTAACTGCGCAAGGCCGCACCTTGCTCAAAAAAAGCTTCGGTGGCGACCGAGAAAAACTCCGCCGGGTCTTGCGCGCCATAGTGATCCAGCAGCACCTGCTCGCGCATGAAGGCCTCGCCTTGCAGGCGCTCGTAGGCGGCGGTAAACACCGCCCTCCAGCGGGCGGGGTGGTGATCCGCATCACCGGGCAGTGGCAAGGGTGCGCCGATCGCCTGGCCGTTTTCCTGGTCCAGCTGGTGGGCGAATTCATGGATGACGACGTTGCGGCCATCGTGCGCATCGGCAGCGCCCTGGAGCACGTCTTGCCACGACAGGATGACCTGCCCTTCCGACCAGCTTTCGCCCGCCAAAGAGCGCTGCTCAGCGTGCTGCACACCGGCTGCATCGGTGTGCTTGCGCTGCACGACAAAAGCGGCCGGGTACAGCAGTATCTGGCGCACTCCGGCAAAGTAGTCCGCCGGCAACCCACGGGTGCGGTTAAGCAGCAGCAGGCAGGCGTTGGCGGCGACCACGACCCGCATTTCTTCAGTCACCTGCAAACCATCGCAACCGATAAGGGTTTTTTCGGCCACAAAGACCTGGATGTGCTTTTTGAGCTGCAGCTGCAAGTCTGCCGGCAAGCGGGCAAACAAGGGAACGCGCTTGCGCAGGTGTTTGCGCCACCCGGGCGGGAATGGTTGCTGTTGCAGGCGCTCGCGCCGCCAGCGCATCCAGCGCGGATACCCCAGCAGCCCGATCAGCAGCAACAACGCTGCAAGGCAAAAAATCAAAAAGGCCACAAGCTCTCCGTCAGCGGCGTTGCACTAGCCGGTTAACTGGAGCCCCTCGGGCCTTTTTCAAGCACGCTCGTCAAGGCGCAGCGTGCTGTGCGGTCAGGGTTAGCGCGCTACCAGTACCGGCACCGAACTTTGGGCGACCACTTTGGCCGCCACACTGCCGAGCACCAGGCGTTCAATACCCGAGCGCCCGTTGGAGCCGATCACGATCAGGTCGACGCCCAGCGTCTCTGCCGTTTGCACGATACCGCTCACGGCGGTGACATCTTCCACCAAGCGGACATCGAGCGCCACCGTAGCCCCCTCACGGCACAGGGCATCCACATGCGCATGGGCTTGGGCGGCGAGCTGCTGGCCGGCTGCCGCATAGGCCTGCAGACCAGCCGGATTGAGCTCGCCGATGCCGATATAGGGGTAGGGGTCTGCCACATACAAGGCAGTAAGCTTGGCGCCGTGGGTGCGGGCCAAATCCACCGCCATGCGGGACGCATGCTCTGCAGACGCAGAGCCGTCGGTTGCCAAAAGAATGTGTTTGAACATGGGGGCCTCCTGTGAATCAATGCCCTCACTGTGCGGGAAGGCGGCATGGGCGTTCTTGATCCAAGTCACAGAGAGGCGCCGGCCCGGCGGACACCGGCTGTCACACGAGCGCGCTACACTGTTCTTCAAAATACAAGGAGCGTAGAGATGCTGCGACTCTTCAAAGCACTAGCCGTCGTTGGCATATCACTCACCGTGTGGCTGCAGCCTGCAGCTGGGGCGACATCGCCCATGCAATACACCTATCCGCCCCCCGAGAGCGGCTCGGACGTGCGCATGCAGTTTTATTGGGATGTGTTGCAGCTCGCCCTGGAAGAAACACGCCCCAAGTGGGGGCCGTTCCAGATGCAGCCAGCCCCCAAAGTCATGACGCCTGCGCGCGCAGAATTGCAGCTGAGCAACAGCCAAGACATTTCCGTCATGGCGCGCACCACCAGCCAGGAACGCGAGCGCAAGCTCTTACCCATCCGCTTGCCCCTGGACAAGGGCCTGACCGGCTACCGCCTGTTTTTGATCAAGGAAGTCAATCAACCCGCCTTCAGCGGCATTCGCAGTACCAACGAGCTGCGGCAGTTCACCATCGGGCAGGCGGCGAGCTGGATCGATGTGGACATCTTGCGCAACGCCGGCCTGGAGGTGGTCACCGCCCCGACGTATGAGAGCCTGTTCCCCATGTTGAGCGCGGGGCGGTATGACCTGTTTTCGCGCGGCGTGAATGAAATCAGCGCAGAGCTGGCCTCCAACATAGGCAGCTACCCCGACCTCGCGGTAGAAAGAAAGCTGCTGCTCTACTACCCCCTGCCCCGCTACTTTTTCTTCACCCGCTCCCCCGAAGGCGAAAAGCTGGCCCAGCGGGTCGAAGAAGGCTTGAAGTCATTGATGCGCAGTGGCAAGTTCCAAAAGCGCTATCTGATCTTCAAGAAAAGCATCCTCGCGGACCTGAGTCTCTCGGGCCGGCGAGTGATCCGCATCGCCAACCCCACGCTTTCGCCCGAAACGCCTTTGGCAGACAAAGAGTTGTGGGACACGCTAGAGACCGAGCTCCGCTGAGCCCGGCCACCGCCACCACCGCCTAAAACAAAGACAAGTTTTCTGGCGGAGGAATCTGGGGTTTGGCGTTGCGCGCAGCTGCAGGCGCTGCACGCGACACCGGGGCCGGCTCTGCGTGCATTTGCTCGGCGGGAAAGCGGGTCATGAACGCCATCGCCTGCTGCGGGCTGGCATGCAGCCAATCGGCGTAATGCGCAGCGGGCACGATCACCGGCATGCGCTTTTCATCCCCGGGGCGGTGCATCCGGCCCATCACCGGATGGCCCTCGGCATTGACCGTGAGCAAGGTAAAGCTGTCGGCTTGCTCGCCACTGGCTTTGTCGGTCCAACGCTCCCACAGGCCGGCTACCGCAAACGGCGCTTGGTCGTGCATGGCCATCCGCCAGCGGGTGGCCCGGCCGCCTTGGCTGGCAGCGTCTTCCCAGCAGGGTTCAAAAAAGCACTCCATCGGCACCAGCGCCCACTGGCGAGCCGCCCAGGCGTGGCGAAAGCTGGGCTTGATAGCCACCGTCTCGCTGCGGGCGTTATAGGTGCCGCGGGCCAACTCACGGGCGTGGCGGGCGTCTTTGCTCCAGGGTGGCACCAGCCCGAACTGAGCCAGCTGCACCGCTGCCCCACCGGAACTGCGCACCACCACCGGGGCGTTATATCCGGGGTAGGTTTCTGCCGGCCAGCCGGGTGCGGCTGGGGCCACCGTGCCCAAGCGCTTGTCTAATAAGTCAGTCCGGGCGGAGGGAATGAAGTTGGTGCACATCAGGCGATTGCTATAAAAATCATAGCTACCAGCGCAGGTAAATCATGCGCCACAGGCTCATTTGACTCTTATTCGGCCTCAGGCTCTGGTGCAGCACCTGGGCCGGCAGCTGCCTCCCGCTCGTCGCTGTGGCGGGGCTGAGCGGGGCGCTTGACCTTTTTGAGGCGGATCAGGCGGGCCATCTCGATGGCGTCTTTCTTCATCTGGCGCTCGGCGTCGATCTGCTTGCCCTCGGCCAGCAACTGGGCAAACTGCTCCGGCGTCTCCAGGGTGATGCGGCCCAGCACCGCGCTGCGGAAATCGTGGATCACGATCTCGGCGGCTTTGTTGAGATTGATGCGCCCGCCCGACTGCAAGGCACCGCGCTTGCGGCCGATAGCGTCCAGCAGCTGCTCGTCGGTTTGCTCGGCCACGCCGGTGAGCTTGTAGCGCGCTTCCAATGTGGCGGGATAGTGCTGGCGCAGGTAGTCCAGCAGCTCGAGGGCCACCTCTTCTTCATCAAAGGCGTTTTTGCCGATGGCGCCGCTGGCCGCGAGGTTGTAGCCGCTCTTGGCCACGATGATGCGGGGCCACAGCACCCCGGGCGTGTCGTAAAGGTAAAAGTCGTCCGCGATGGTGATGCGCTGCTCGATCTTGGTGACGCCGGCCTCGTCGCCGGTTTTCGCGGCGCGCTTGCCCTTGAGGGTGTTGATCAGCGTGGACTTGCCCACGTTGGGAATGCCGCAAATCAGCACCCGCATCGGCTTGGCCATGCCGCCCCGGTTGGGGGCCAGTTCGTGACAGGCAGCCACCAGCGCTTTGGCGGGGGTGCTCATGCTCGCATCCAGCGGCAGGGCGCGCACGCCAGGCATCGCGTTGTAGTGGGCCAGCCAGAGCGCGGTGCGCTCGGGGTCTGCCAGGTCTTGCTTGTTGAGTACCTTGAGCGCGGGCTTGCCTGCGGTGAGCTCGGCAAGCATGGGGTTGGCACTCGACCCGGGCAAGCGGGAGTCCAGCAGTTCAATCACCACATCGATCTCTTTGATGCGCTCTTGAATCGCCTTGCGGGTCAGGTGCATATGCCCCGGGAACCACTGAATTGCCATGCCGTGTGTCTTTCTGCCTGTCGCTAAACCCTGCATTGTCCCGTATGTGGCCGCCGCGCGCCGCTTAGACAGCCGCCCCTAGGAAACAGGCGGTATTTAAGGTGCCTTCACTAGGGGGGATCTTGAGAATCCAAGTATTCCCTCACGATTTCACTTTGCAGGAGCTGCACATGCGCACGACCACCCTCACCCTCGCCACCAATGACCTGATCACCACCTACGGCAACACCGCCAAAAACGTAATCAATGCCTACCGCGTGGGCAATGCCCGCGCCGCCAGCTACGTTGAAAAAACCTGGTCTGCCGCTGTGCAAAAAGCCGGCAAGCGCATCAGCGGCGAAGTTCGCCGTAACGCCCTCAACGCCCAGAAAAAGCTCACCGGCTACTACGTGCAAGGCGTGACGTTTACCACTGACGGTGCAGACGCTGCCGTAGACAAAGCCGTCGAGCTGGCCGGCAAGAGCCTGGAACAAGTGGCAGTGAACGCCACCCGTTTTGAGCAAACCACCGGCCTGAGCACACTGGGCACCGTGGCCAACGCCGCAGTGCCTGCCGTGGTGGCTGTGAACAAAGTGGCCGCCAAGCTGGAAGCCAAGAGCAGCGACCTGGCTATCCGCCTCGCCGGCTCGAAAGTCAAAGCCAAGGCTGCAGGCGCCAAGCGCGTGGTGAAAAAGGCAGTGCGCAAGGCCGCCCCCCGCGTGCGCAAAGCCGCTGCTGTTGTAGAAGCGGCAGTCGTGGTTTAAGCCGCTGCTGTGCTGCGGCGCCCTGCCAACAAGCGGTGGGGTGCCAAAAACTCTTTAAGGTAGACATCAAACGGCATGGTGTCTGCCGCCTCGATGGCGCGCTGGTCGCTCCACGACACCGCGGACTCTTGCTCAAAGAGAGCCTGCTGCTCGGCAGGCAAGGCCTGCGCCAGCATCGCATCCCGCGTGCGGTTGCTTTGCGCCAGCACGAAGGCCGAGAACGAACCCCCATGGTCGTTTTGCATCGCCTGCAGCACCCGGGCGGATGGCAGGGTATCCGGCTGATCCAGCCCCACCGTGGCCGCTTGCAATGCAGCGGTGTACAGCGTGTTGCCATGGGCCGCATCGAGTGCCTGCGCAAAAGGCTGCATCTGGGCCAATAGATCGCGCCCCCAATCGACCAGGGTGACCGGCTGCCCGTCGCGCTGCAATAGCAAACCGGGTTGGCGGCCTCGCTCAGCCACGTCTTGTTGGTTGCGCGCCAGCGCTGTGATCTCGGCGGGCGAATCGTCAGGGCTGGCGGTGCCCAGGCTGTGCAGCAAAAACACATCAATAAAGCGCATGGTGCTGCTGTTGATACCCACCAACTCAAAGGGATCGAGGTCCATCAGCCGCACTTCCACATATTCGACGCCGCGCTCGCGCAGCGCGTGCAGCGGCCGCTCGCCCGGGAACGTGACCCGCTTGGGGCGAATGGTGCCGTAAAACTCGTTCTCGATTTGCAGCAGGCTGGTCCCCAGCTGGCGGTAGGCACCGTCAGGGCCTTGCACACCAATGGCCTCGTAGGCCGGGTAAGCCTGGGTCAAAGCGCCTTGCAAAGAGTGGCCGTAGCCCTCCAGGCTGTTGTAGCTCACCGCAAGCGACGATTGCGCGTCACTCTGGTAGCCCAGCCGCCCCATGCGCAGCGAAGTGGCATAGGGCAAATACATGGTGCCTTCGCTCAAGGGCTGCAGCTGGTGCTGGCGGCCCGCCACAAAGGTAGAGCACACCGCAGGCGAGGCGCCAAACAAATACAACAACAAAAACGCATGGCGCCGGAAATTGCGGATCAACCCGAAATACGCTTCGCTGGACACATCCGGCATCGACCAGTTGTAGTGAATGCCCGAGATGGTTTGCATGCGCCGGCCATAGCGGTTGCCCAAGCCCATGCGGTACACGGTTTTGGAGCGGCCCACATTCGAGCTGCCATATTGGCCTAGCGGAATCGCATCGTCATCCGGCAAACAACATGGCATGCTCGACACCCACAGCCGCTCTTCGCCCATGCTTTGCAGGGTAAAGCGCTGCACATCGGTGAGCTCTTGCAGGCAGTCTTCAGGCTGGGCATGCACACCGGTGATCAGCTCTACCTGCGACTCACTGAAGTCGGTGGTGATGTGCGGATGCGTCAGGGCCGAGCCCATGGCCGTGGGGTGCGGCGTCATCGCCAAGCTGCCGCTAGGGAGTGCGCGCAGGCTTTCTTTTTCCAGCCCGCGGCGGATCCCGCGGAGCCGTTCGGGAGTCAGGGCGCTGAAGGCCTCTTGTGTGTTATCCATGACCAAAGGTCCTTCAGAAATCAAACGGGGGGCAAAGGTACCACAGGCGCATGAAACGTGCAGAGCAGCGGTTTCCCCGGGGTATGAGGGCCGAGATAGCGTTGTTTACCGCCATTTCAAGGTTTTGCGCTTGGGCACAAACATGAATAATGGGGCCATGGGCGTTACCGAAATCATCATCTGGTCATGTTTGCTCGGGGGCCTGCTGACCCTGAGCTGCGGGGCAGTGGGTGAAATTTTGAGCAACAACAACCCGGGCGCCTGGCGCGCCTTGTCTTATGTGCTCGTGCTCGGGGGCTCCGGCGTGGTCGGCAGTGGCCTGCCTTTGGCCTTGTTCCCCGAGCTCTCCCCCCAGACGTTGCAAACGGTGCAGAGCATCATCAGCCCCCTCAGCGGTGCGCTGGTGCTGTGGTACTTGGGCGTCTGGCTGGGCGTAGCGCTGGTCGACCGGATGCTCTATGTCACCATCAACTGGGGCGCTGCAGCCATGGTGAGCGTGGCAGCCTTGCAGGCGCTTATTGGCCTGGGGCTTATCAGCACCGGCAGCCTCAACCCCTTGTGGATTTCTGCGGTGGTGTGCACCACCGGTGTCTTGTTTGCACTGCATGCCAGTGTGCGAGCCTACCGGCTGGGCGACGACCTGGCCCGTTGGATGGCGGTGGCGTGCGGCTTTCTGGCGGTGATGGTGGTCGGCCTTTACACCTGCGCGCTGTGGCCTACGGCTATTCCGGTCGCTGGCAAAGCCGTGATTGCACTGTGCGCGCTGGTGCACTTTTTGATGGGCATCCGCTTGTCCATGCGGCGCAACCAGGCCAACAGCCGGCTCAAGCGGCGCGCCAGCGACATCGTGGGTTTTGACCGGGCCACGGGCTTGCCCACCGGCTCGGTGTTGCTCACCAAAGTCGACGATGCCCTTTGGCGGGCCGAACGCGCCGGCGTGGGCTGTGCGGTAGTGGCCCTGCATTTGCGGAACTTGTATTCCATGAGCGAGTCAGCCGGGCACGCGATTGACCAGCAGATATTGACCGCCGTGGCAGCCCGCGTGCGCAGGGCGGTGGGCTTCCGCTATGTGGTGGGCCTGTACCACCCGCGCTGCTTTGTGATGGTGATTACCCATGCCAACCGGCCCCAAGAGGTAGACCGCATGATGTTCAGGTTGAAGGCCCTGGTGTCTAGCCGCCTGCTCCTGAGCGATCCGCAAGCGGGCGGGCACCACTTCCAGCCGGTGTTTGGCTTGGGCGTTTCGCACTGGGTGCCCGGCAGCTCGTCCGCACAGCAAGTGCTCGACGACACCGAGCAACGCGCCTTGGCCCAGGTGCAAGCAGAGTCGCCGCGCGAGGCCGCGTCCACCGGCTCTGCAACCTTGACCGCTGCCAGCCCGCTAAGCTAGGGCCAGCAGATCGGTCGGTTGTTATCCGGCCAGGTGAGACAAGGCGCGGGTCACCTCTTGGCTGCCCTGCGCAGCGCCGCTCTCCGGCACCATGTCGCCCGCGCGGGCAAGCACTTGGCGCAGGTTGGCGGCCAGGGTTTCAGGCGCTTGCGCATCCAGCCCGATCCACGCGCCTTGTGTGAGGGTGATGTGCGCGGCCTCCACGCTGCCGGCGCCGGCGCACAGCGTGGTACGGGTGGGCGCGTCCTCAGACACCAGCACCAACATGGCGGGCACCACGGCTTCGGGCTTGAGGGCGGCCAGCACTTGGGGCGGCATCAGGCCTTCGGTCATCCGGGTGGCGGCCGTGGGGGCCAGGCTGTTGACGTGGATGTTGTTTTTGGCGCCTTCCAAGGCCAGCGTTTGCATCAGGCCCACCAGCGCCAGCTTGGCCGCGCCATAGTTGCTCTGGCCGAAGTTGCCATACAGGCCGGAGCTGGAGGTCGTCATGAGAATGCGGCCATATTTTTGCTCGTTCATGTGCGGCCACACGGCCTTGCAGCAGTGCACCGCGCCCATGAGGTGCACGTCCACCACGGTGCGAAAGTCAGCAATCTCCATCTTGGCAAAGCTCTTGTCGCGCAGGATGCCGGCGTTGTTGACCAGAATGTCCACCCGGCCCCAAGCATCTATGGCCTGCTGCACCATGGCCTGCACGGCCTCAAAGTCTGTGACCGACGCGCCATTCGCCATGGCCTCGCCACCCGCCGCGCGGATCTCGGCCACGACCGACTCAGCCGCGGAGAGCGAGCCACCGGAGCCGTCGCGCGCGCCGCCCAAGTCGTTCACCACCACTTTGGCGCCGCGTGCGGCCAGGGCCAGCGCATGTTGGCGACCCAAGCCGCCGCCTGCGCCCGTTACGATGGCCACGCGGCCTGTGAAATCTAATGCCATGCTGTGTCTCCTCAAATGGTTGGATCAGGCTAAGGGCAACTCCGTAGGCCCGTAGTTAGCTGCTGGTACTTTAATTCAAGCAGTTGCTCACTAAAAAACAAAAGAGAAAAGACAGTCCCATGCAAGACATGCTCGAACCCACCTCCGGCGCTGCGCGCGACGCATCCACTGTGGTGCTGCTGCGCGACACGCCTGAAGGCCTTGAAGTTTTTTTGATGAAGCGCAGCGGCCTCTCAGACACCTTTGGCGAGGCCTATGTGTTCCCCGGCGGCAAGCTGGACGCGCACGACAGCAGCCCCGCCGCCCTAGCCGCCCTGAATGAACCCGCCACCGCACTCGCCCACCGCTTGGGCGAACCCGAGTTGCACCACGACACTGCCGCCGCCTTGTATGTGGCGGCCCTGCGCGAGTTATTTGAAGAAGCGGGCGTGCTCTTGAGCGCAGCCGCCCACCGGCCGGCCGGCGTGTCGCCCGCTGATTGGCAGGCATGGCTGGCCGCACCCGCTGCCAGCCTCAATGCCACCGCCCTGGTGCCCTGGAGCCGCTGGATCACGCCACGTATGGCGGCCCTAAGCAAAAAGCGGTTTGACACCCGTTTCTTTTTGGCCATGGCCCCCAGCGACCAGATCGCCAGCCATGACAACCACGAGACCACCGCCAGCATTTGGCTCAAACCAGTAGAGGCCCTGCAACGCTACTACCGCCAGGAAATCGAAATGGCGCCGCCCCAGATCATGAGCCTGGGGCACTTGGCCCGCTATGCCACCGCGGCCGACGCCATCCAGGCGGCGCAGGCACAGCTGCCACCCTGCGTGCTCCCCGAGAATTTTGAAGAAAACGGCACTACCGTGCTGAGCTACCCCGGCGATCCGCGGCACTCGGTGCAAGCACGCGCCCTGCCCGGCCCCACCCGCATGCTGGTGCGCAACCGGCGCTTTGTGCCGGAGGGCCCGATAGAGAGTTTGTGGGGCTGAACACAGCCCAGTGCAGTTTGCTATGAATTAGATAGCACACCGCACTTAATCGGTCTGGGCTAAAGGCTGATTTAGCTAGTCCGGCAGAGCGGCCTTGCGCAGCGCATCCAGCACGGCGGGCTTATCTTGATACTTCGCGCGCAAGTCGGCCTCAATGCGGTCCGCACCATCGCAGTATTTATGCACCGCGCGGCTGAGTTCGCGACGGCGGGCGGCGTTGTAGCCCTCCTCACCCCGGAAGTGGTAGCAGCTCGCTTGGCGCTGTGCGAACGCCAGCACGTCGGCGGGCAAAGCATCGGCTGCCCATGCCGCGCTGGTGGTGAGGGTCAAAGCCACCCACATCGTCAACGCGCTGATACGCGTGGTGCATCGGGTCATGGTGCTTTCTTGCCTTTGCATTCGTAGTTATTGAGTACGGCATAAGCCATTTCATAGCGTTGCTGCAAGGTCAGGAGGATGAAATCGTCATCGGTGTTGTAAGGCGAATTCGCCCAGGTGCGGCTTTGCATGGCCTTCTCGGAGAAGCCCGCGTAGGCCTCTTGCAGCCCGGCCCAGTGTGCGGCGCACCAACCGCCGCGCAGGGACAGCGTTTCGTCGATGCGAGCGAGCTTTTGCTCCCACACCTGTGTCACCGCGTTGTAGCAGCTCTTGAGTCCACCACCTGTGGCGCAGGCGCTCACGTCACAGCGGAGTGTCTGAACGCAGCGCTTGAGCTGCGCATCGATCTGCCGCGCAATGGTGGCTGGTGGCTGGTGCGCCAGGGCTGTCGTCAGCCCCATCGCCAGCACCACGGCTGCCATTTGCCTGTACTGGACATACCAGTGTTTTATTGTGTGCACCTGAACCTCCCAGCTACTTTGACTGCTCGGAGTTATAGCAGAGGTTTTGCTATCAAATAAATAGCTACTCACGCATATATCGTCTGGGCTAAAGGCCGATTTGGCTCTTAAACAGGGATAGAACGGCGTATCCACGCATCCACATCGCCGGGCTTGACCAGCGTGCGCATTTCGTCAAAAGCGACCTGCGCTTCGGGGTAGTGGCGGCGCAGCAGGTTGAGCCACTGTTTTACGCGACCGGCCTGCTGCTTTTGCTCCAGGCGGGTGCTGGCCACTTGCCAGAAAGCGTGCATGAGCGGACCCAGGTCTTGCCACGTCCAGTCCTCACCCGGCTGGGCAATACTGTCAGGCGCGGTGCCCATGGCCGCCAGAATGCTGCGGGCCAGCGCAGGGCGGGCCACGATGCCGCGGCCCAGCATCAGCGTTTGGCAGCCGCTTTGCGCCACGGCGGCTTGGGCGTCTTGCACATTCCAGATTTCGCCATTCACCACCACCGGCACCTGCACCGCACCCCGCACATCGGCCACGCGGTCCCAGTAAGCGGGCGGGCGGTAGCCCTGGGCTTTGGTGCGGGCGTGCACCACGATTTCGGCAGCGCCCCCGGCCTCCAGCGCACGGGCGCAGTCGAGGGCCAAGCTGTCGTCGTTGTAGCCCAGCCGCATCTTGGCCGTCAAGGGAATATGGGCCGGCACCGCAGCGCGCACGGCAGCCACGATGGTGTGAAGAATTTCGGGGTCTTGCAGCAGCGTGGCACCACCGCCATGGCGGTTGACCACCTTGGCCGGGCAGCCGAAGTTCAGGTCAATGCCGGGCGAGCCCATCTCGGCCAGGCGTGCTGCGTTCTCTGCCATGCAGGGTGCGTCTGAGCCCAGCAGCTGCGGCCATACTGGCACGCCTGCAAAGGTGCGCGCGCCGAATTCCAGCTCGGGTACGGTGCGAAGGAGAGCCTTCTCGGACATCAGCGAGTGTGTGATGCGGATGAACTCCGACACGCACTTCTCCACCCCGCCCACACGGGTCAGGATGTCGCGCAACACAAAGTCGAGAAGCCCCTCCATGGGGGCGAGGTAGATACGTACGGGCACGGGAATGGGGAGATGCGGCTCTGGGGAATCAGGGGCGCATTGTCACCGCATTCCGATATCGGGCCTGCGCGTGGCGTTAGTCGTCATTCACGGGTACAGCGCCGTCAATCAGATTCCAATGCGCGGTCACGCTCTTGCCGCAGGCCAGCTGGGTGACCTGCCCCTTGCGCTCTTGAATGACACGAACGCCTACCGCGCTGGGGGGCTTGGCGCCCTGCTCGTATTCGTCAAACAGCTCATAGGTGAAATCGCCCGAGGTGAACCGCAGCTGCGTGCGGTCCGTCTGGGCGCGGAAGTAGTGCGAGTGCACAAACTTGGCGAGCGAGCCAGCCTTGTCTTTGGGAAATTCCAGTTCCACAGCCCCCAGCTTGCCAAAGCGGTAGACCAGATGGCCCTTGCTTGGGCTGGCCAGCAACCGCAGCGACGCACACACCGACACCACCTTGGCCGTGCGCTGCAGCGGGCAGCTGAACACCACCTCTTCGGCGGATGTGCAATGGGTGGGTGCTGCGTTGCTGAGGGCCGGCAGCAGCAGAACCATTGCACTTGCCCCCAAGCGCGCCACAGGCCAGCTCACTGCTTGGACAACACGATGTGCGTCGCGCGGGCAGACGCCACATGCTGCGTGCAGGTGTAACCCAATGCGGGCAGATCAACACCCTCCAACAGCCGCTCGCCAGCGCCCAACAGCACGGGCGAAATGGCAATGTGCATCTCGTCAATCAAGCCGAGGCGCAGGTATTGCTGAATGGTATTGACGCCACCGCCTACGCGCACGTCTTTGCCACCCGCTGCCGCACGGGCACGCTCCAGCGCAACCACAGGGCCTTCGGTCACGAAGTGGAAAGTGGTGCCACCCTCCATGACGAGCGATGGGCGCGCATGGTGCGTCAGCACAAACACCGGCACGTGGTACACCGGGTTGTCGCCCCACCACCCGCGCCAACTCTCGTCCGGCCACGGGCCGCGCACCGGGCCGAACATGTTGCGCCCCAGAATCCAGGCACCCACATTCTGAAAGCCACGCGCCGCAAAGTCTTCGTCCACCCCCGTCTCACCACTGTCGTTGCCGAACAGGTTTTTCTGAAACGTACTGGTGGGAATCGCCCAGCCATGCAAGGCCGTGCCGCCAATGCCCAGAGGATTGTTCAAATCCTGGTCAGGCCCGGCACCGAAGCCGTCCAGGGAGATGGTGAAACTTTCTACGCGGAGTTTGGGCATGGGGCTCCTAGAGTCCGTAACGAGTACCTTGGATCTTTATGCTTGACGTTCGAGCTAACCGGCCCGCGACGGCAAGACGTCGAAGGGCCAGAATGAAATGAGGCCCGTAGGCGGCGTGCCGTCGCGGGTCCAGTTGAGCGACGGGTTAGGCGTCCCTGGTAGAGGGATCAGCCTCACTTTGAAGGACCACTCACTTGTTGATATCGAATCAACCAGCCTTGCGGACCCCAAAGTCGGGAGTGAAGCGTTGAGGGAGCGCCGGCGGTTGCCAACGGCTCACTGTCAATGAGGATCTGAATCCTTGCCTTCTTCTTGTTGAGCTCCGCATCCAACCGATAGAGTGTGTCGTTTAGTGCCCCCTCGACACAATACTTGACGACCTTCTGCAGAATTTCCTTCTGCTCATCGGACAGCATTTGGATCAACTCTTGATACTCGCGGTGGCCCGGTGAATCAAACTCCTCTCGACACAGTCCTCGCACACAGCCAGTAGCGGTGTTGCGGAAGTTGCGAACGAGAAATTCACCAAGAAAATCAATGTCTGCTGGCACGTGTTGCCTCCCAACGCCTAACGTCTGAATTCACCGGCCTGGGCGACTTTTCGCTCATGTCCGGTGGAATGATGGGTTAGGCTGCGGATAGTCGTTTCAGTCACTGTACACCGCCATTCCCAGAAAGACTTTGCACTGCCGCTTGTGACAAGGAGATCTGGACCGTAAAGTACCAGGGCGGTAGCGGGGCAGGATGCTCGGGGTCAGGAACTCCCTTGTATAGGGCACGACCCGGTTCGCTTTGTCCTTCGAGGGTGACAACCGTTTTGTCTGGCGCGGCAATGACGTGGACGACAAGAGGCCTTACCGGACGACTCTCGAACTCGCCGTCGCCGGGATGGCCAAGAGGCCCCCAACTCCAAGAACCGGGGCCTGTTTCAAAGCTTTCGCTCGTACCATCGATTCTTGCCTGGGCGGAGGGTAATCGGGACACCAAATTCTGCACGAACGATTCGAAGACCAACGATCGTCTCCAACCAGCATCAAGGTATAGCGTGCCGTCTTCGTCGCTCCTAACAGAGACGACCGTTGCTACCACTTCGCTGTTAATTAGTACGCGAGCGTCACAGGTAACGGTAGGAGAGAGCATATAGCGGTCTAACGTGTTATGGACGTCAAACAGGTCTTATGAACAACTTTGCAACTCAACATGACCGCCTCCCGGCATTTTATTTAAGTGCTTAATTTATAACTGACTTTGGGTGGTTGGCAACGAATGCCTACCCACGAAAATACCAACAAACCTTGCAAGCTTGCTTGTGAATGACGGCCTTTGATGTTGAGCAAGATTCAGCAAATGCTCAGCAATGCTTGATTTCATCTGCGCATTAAGAGAGCACTATCTTTTTTATAGCTGCTCGCGCAATAAAAAAGAGGGCTGCAGCCCTCTTTTACTTGGAAACGGCAGCTCAAAAAGCTCAGTGCCTGATCAAGTGATCAAACGCGCTCAGCGCGGCCTTGGAGCCTTCGCTGGCTGCAATCACGATTTGCTTGTAGGGCACGGTGGTGCAGTCGCCTGCGGCAAACACGCCAGGCACGTTGGTGTGGCCCTTGGCGTCCACCACGATTTCGCCGAACTTGCTCAGGTCCACCACGCCCTTCAAAAACTCAGTATTGGGCACCAGGCCGATTTGCACGAACACGCCTTCGAGCGCCACGTGGTGCTCCACGCCGGTGGCGCGGTCTTTGTACTTGAGGCCGTTGACCTTGCCATCGGCACCGGTGATCTCGGTGGTTTGGGCGTTGGTGTGCACGGTCACGTTGGGCAAGCTGTGCAGCTTTTTAACCAGCACGGCATCGGCCTTCAGTTGGTCGGCAAACTCAATCACCGTCACGTACTTCACCACACCGGCCAAATCGATAGCGGCTTCGATGCCGGAGTTGCCACCGCCGATCACCGCCACGTCTTTGCCCTTGAACAAGGGGCCGTCGCAGTGCGGGCAGTAGGCCACGCCTTTGTTTTTGTACTCGGCTTCGCCGGGCACGTTCACATTGCGCCAGCGGGCGCCGGTGGACAAGATCACGGTCTTGGCCTTGAGCGAGCCGCCGTTGGCCAGCACCACTTCGGTCAAACCACCGGCTTCTGCAGCGGGCACGATTTTGTCGGCGCGCTGCAGGTTCATGATGTCCACGCCGTACGAGCGGGTCTGGGCTTCCAGGGCAGCGGCGAACTTGGGGCCATCGGTTTCTTGCACCGAGGGGTAGTTCTCAATGGCCATGGTGTCGTTGGTCTGGCCGCCAAAGCGCTCGGCCGCCACACCCACGCGGATGCCTTTGCGGGCAGCGTACACCGCAGCTGCCGCACCAGCAGGGCCACCACCGACGATGAGCACGTCAAACGCATCTTTGGCGGACAGCTTGGCAGCGTCTTTGTCGGCCGCGCCGGTGTCGAGCTTGGCCACAATTTCTTCGACCAACATGCGGCCGTTGCCAAACAAAGCGCCGTTCAGGTAGACGCTGGGCACCGCCATGATTTCGCGGGCGTTCACTTCGTCTTGGAAAGCGCCGCCTTCGATGACCGTGGTTTTGACCTTGGGGTTCAGGATGGCCATGAGGCTCAGGGCCTGCACTACGTCCGGGCAGTTGTGGCAAGTCAAGGACATATAGACCTCGAAATTGAAGTCGCCGTCCAGGCCCTTGATCTGGTCGATCACGTCTTGTTCGACCTTGGGTGGGTGGCCGCCGCTCCACAGCAGGGCCAGCACCAGCGAGGTGAATTCGTGGCCGAGGGGCAAGCCGGCAAAGCGCAGGCTGGTGTCAGTGCCAGCGCGCTTGAGGCTAAAGGATGGCTTACGGGCATCGGTACCGTCAAATGCCACGGTGATCTTGTCGCTGCGCAAACTCTGGATGGTTTGCAGCAGGTCGCGCATTTGCGCGGAGTTGTCGTCGTCACCCAAGGACGCCACCATCTCGATCGGCAGCGTGACGCGCTCCAGGTAAGCGCCGAGTTGGGATTTGAGGGTGTCGTCTAACATGGTGATTCCTTGTTTGCTATCTATTTAGTAGCTGCTAGCGCACATTGTGTGTGGGCTACAGCCATATTTCAGGTAAAAAAAAGCCGGACGGCCCGCGGCACATGCCGCAGGACGCTGTCCGGCTGGTGAGCGGCTTGCGCCGCTCTACCGACGGGTGCCGGTGATTTAGATCTTGCCGACCAGGTCGATGGAAGGAGCGATGGTCTTGGAGCCTTCGTTCCACTTGGCTGGGCACACTTGGCCTGGGTTAGCGGCGGTGTACTGGGCAGCCTTCAACTTACGCACAGTTTCCTTGACGTCGCGAGCGATTTCGTTGGAGTGCACTTCAGCAGTCTTGATGACGCCTTCGGGGTTGATGATGAAGGTGCCGCGCAGTGCCAGGCCTTCTTCGTCGATATGCACGTCAAAAGCGCGTGTCAGGGCGTGTGTGGGGTCGCCGATCAGGGGGAACTTGGCCTTGCCCACTGCGGGGGAAGTTTCGTGCCACACCTTGTGTGCGAAGTGGGTGTCGGTGGTCACGATGAACACTTCGGCACCGGCCTTTTGGAATTCAGCGTAGTTGTCAGCTGCGTCTTCCACTTCGGTGGGGCAGTTGAAAGTGAAAGCTGCGGGCATGAAAATGAACACATTCCACTTGCCCTTGATGGACTCGTTGGACACGGTGATGAACTTGCCGTTATGGAAAGCTTCGTTCTTGAAAGCTTGGATTTGCGTGTTGATCAAAGACATGGTGACTTCCTGTAGAAATAGGTTGTTCGTGAAGTGAACGGGGTGAATCTTAGGCCTTCTTTGCCATGTTCAGGGTTGATTGATCCAATGGAGTAGATTGGCAAAACCTATAAGCCCGCCCCACACCCCATAGGAATCTTCCATGCGCTTATGACACCGATGTGAACAGCCGGTGGTGCAAGCGCCGCAAAGACCACCACACGCTGCCTGCCACCACCGGAATGGCAGCCGCCGCGGTGACCTCAGGGCTCAAGAGCCAGCCGTGGTGAGAGGCCGCCTTGGCCATGTAGCTCACCAGACCGACGATGTAGTAGGTGATGGCCGCGACCGAGAGCCCCTCCACGGTGGACTGCAACTGCAGCTGCAGGCCCTGGCGGGTATTCATGGTGGCCAGCAGCGCCTGACTGCTTTGCTGCTGCTCGATCTCTACCCGCGTGCGCAGCAGGTTGCTGATGCGGGACACGCGCTGCGACAGCGCATCCTGCCGCCGGCTAGACCAGGCACAGGTGCTGCGCGCCGGGGTGAGGCGCCGGTCCATGAATTCACGGATGGTTTGCATGCCCGCCAAGCGCGACTCGGCAATATCTTCAATGCGCTTGTCCACCAGCTCAAAGTAGGCCGCACTGGCCGAGAAGCGCGAATGGGTAGCCGCGTGCTGGCTTTCCACTTGCCCAGCCAGCCGGGTCAGGCGGTCGAGCAACATCGGCTCGTCATTGCGGGTGGCGGAGCGGATGGCTTGGGCCAATTCCGCGAGTTCACGTTCTGCGCTGGCCAGCACGTGCGAGGCTTCGCGCGCTGCGGGCAGGCCCAGCAAGGCGGCCATGCGGTAAGTCTCGATCTCCAGCAGGCACTGCACCAAACGGCCCAGGCGGCGTGGCGTCATGCCACCGGCCAGCAGCACCATGCGGGAGAAGCCATCGGCATGTACCGAAAAATCGGTGTACACCTCGCCCAAGCCATCGGCCACCGTGGAGGCCACCAGCGTTTCTTCGTGCAGCACATGGCGCAGCCAGGGCATTACCGTTTCTTCCTTGGCGGGCAACACCCACAGGTGCAGGCAGGCCAAGCACTCGCCGGGCAGCTCGGCAAACCACTGTTGGGGCACTACGTCCAGTGCAACTTCGGGGTCACGCTCGGTGCCACCTTGGGCAGCAATGCTGCGCATGAAGGTCCAAGTGACAAACTCGGTATGCAGTTCCCAGCGCACCTTGAAGGGGCCGAAATCCATGCGCATGTGGATGGAGCCTTCCTCAGGTGCCGGCAGGTGGTGGTCGCGGGCCAGTACGGCCATGTGCGCGCGGCTGGCATCGCGTTGACTGGCGTTGCAGGCCATGACGACATGCGAAAGCGCCATGGGCATGCCCATGGGTTCGGGCGGGCGGGCATGGACTTCGTTGTGCAGCGAAAGGCGCAGGCCGTGCTGGGAAGGTAGCTGTGTCATGGCGGCTTCGATGAAGGCATGCTGCATTGCAGCGTTACCAGATCATAGAGCAGCCTGCCGGCGCTAGCCCGCGGACGAATTCATACAAAAGTGCCCTGCTCACCTAGAAGTTGGCAGCCGCTGATCAACCATTGCTTGCTTTTCTGCAGCTCGAGGGTGTAAGCCGCCATCCAAACCACGCCGTTTTCGTCCGTCAGACGCACCTTCACGAGGGCTGCACTCCCCCGAATGACAGGCTTCAGGAACGCAGCGTTTGCGTGCCGGTACACCACGCCGTATCGCGTCTTCACCAGGCTCATGAAGTTTTGGGCATTGCCCGACATAGCCTTGATGCTGGGGGCTGCATACTTGAACGCCTGCTCGGCATCGTCCGCCGCAAACGCATCCAACTGCTGCTGGATCACCGCGATGACCGCGGTTTCGTCTTTGCTCGCCTGTGCATGCGCCAGCGGCGCGGCGCCTAAGGCCAACAAACCCCATAGCGCCAACGCGCCGAACACTGTTCGAAGAAAACGGGTAACGCGATTGGCCATAAAACCCCCTGCCAGGAAGGATGCCGGAAACCGGTCGGGCCAGTCTATTCCCCCGCACAGCACGCAGCGCCCGCCTTGCGGCTTAACCCAGTGAAACGTTAAGGCACTCCTGTCGCCCACAAAAAAAGGCACCCAAGGGTGCCTTTTGCTGGAAAGCGTTGCAGCCGAAATCAATCCTCCACAAACGCCTCTTCCCGCTTAGCCTTGATGGACGGCAGCATCACCACCACCAGAAGAGCCAGAGCCGCCACCAACAGGCTGGCTGAGAGCGGACGAGTGACAAACACACTCCAGTCGCCACGGCTGAGCAACAGTGCCCGGCGCAAATACTCCTCCATCATCGGCCCCAGAATGAATCCCAAGAGCAGCGGAGCAGGCTCAGTGCCCAGCTTGATGAACAGATACCCGATCACCCCGAACAGACCCACCATCCAGATATCGAAAGTGTTGTTGTTGGTTGAATACACCCCGATCGCACAGAACAGCACGATAGAGGGGAAGAGCCAGCGGTAAGGCACGGACAAGAGCTTGATCCAGATGCCGATGAGTGGCAGGTTCAGGATCACCAGCATCAGGTTGCCGATCCACATGGAAGCAATCAGACCCCAGAAGAGCTCGGGGTTGGATGTCATCACCTGTGGTCCGGGCTGGATGTTGTGGATCGTCATCGCACCCACCATCAAGGCCATCACCGCGTTGGGCGGGATACCCAGGGTCAGGAGCGGGATGAAGGACGTCTGGGAGCCTGCGTTGTTAGCCGCTTCAGGCGCTGCCACACCACGGATGTTGCCCTTGCCGAAAGGTACTTCCCCGGGACGCAGTTGGGTCTTCTTCTCCAGGGTGTAGGCTGCAAAGGCTGCCATCACCGCACCCCCACCGGGCAGGATACCCAGGGCAGAGCCCAGGGCTGTGCCGCGCAGGACCGCCGGGAACATGTCCTTGAAGTCTTGCTTGGTAGGCATCAGTCCGGAGACGGAAGCGGTGAACACCTCACGCTCACTCTCGCTCTTGGCCAGGTTGCTGATGATCTCGCCGTAGCCGAACACGCCCATGGCGATCACGATAAAGCCGATACCGTCGGTCAACTCTGCAATATCAAAGCTGAAGCGGGCCACCCCGGAGTTCACGTCGGTGCCCACCATGCCCAGCAAGAGGCCCAGAACGATCATGGCAATCGCCTTGAGCAAGGAGCCCGAGGCCAGCACCACCGCACCGATCAAGCCCAGAATCATCAGGCTGAAGTATTCGGCAGGGCCGAACTTGAAGGCCAGCTCGGTCAAGGGGCCTGCAAAGGCCGCCAGGATCAAGGTGCCCACGCAACCGGCAAAGAAAGAACCCAGGCCCGCTGCTGCCAGCGCAGGACCGGCTCTGCCATTACGGGCCATCTGGTAACCGTCAATCACGGTCACCACCGAAGACGACTCGCCGGGCAGGTTCACCAGAATCGCGGTGGTCGATCCACCGTACTGGGCGCCGTAGTAGATGCCGGCCAGCATGATCAAGGCAGCTACCGGGGGGAGCGCATAGGTCGCAGGCAAGAGCATGGCGATCGTCGCCAAGGGGCCGATGCCGGGCAAAACGCCGATCAAAGTACCGAGTAGACAGCCGATGAAGGCATAAATCAGGTTCTGGCCGGTGAAGGCCACGCCAAAGCCGAGGGCGAGGTTGTCAAAGAGTTCCATGGTGTGCAGTTCCTGTCGATGGTTCAGTCGTGGCTTAGGCGGTGAAGTAAGCAGGCCAGACCGGGAACTGCAGTTTGAGGAGAACGATGAAGGCCACGTAGCTCAAGAGCGCAAGGATGGTGGCCAGAATGGCGACTTCCTTGACGTTGTGTTCTTCACCTGCGTGGCTGGCGATGTAGGTGAGCAGGTAGATGCCGACGATCAGGCCCAGAGGTTTCAAGCCAATGACCGGCAGGCCGCCGATGCAGGCTCCGAACACCAGGTTGGCGCTGATGATGAAGAAGAGCGGCTTCCAGGCGAATTTGCCGATCTTGTCGCCGTCTTCGGTTTCTACTACCAGCGAGGTGAAGGTGACTGCGATGCCAATGATGGCAAGGAGCACTCCGAGCACGAGGGGGAAGTAGCCGGGGCCCATGCGAGCGCCGGTACCAATGCTGTAGGTGCTGGCGCCTACAGCAAATGCAGCCCCTACTGCGGTGAACATGAGTCCCGAGAAAAAGTCTTTTTGACTTTTGATATTCACTGTCTGTCTCCTAGTTATAAGTTGTAATGATTTTGCATCAAAATCTGCAAGGTTAGCCGGTGAGCGGCGGGGTGGCAGACATCACTTCCTCCATGACGGTGACGCCTTCCGACACACGCAGAGCCCCTGCCAAACGCAGCGGCCGCATGCCGTCCACAATGGCTTGACGGCGCAGGGCATCAATGCCCGGCTCGCCACTGACCCGCGATTTGAACCCTTCTGTGACCACAAGCAATTCGTACAAACCCATGCGTCCCATGTAGCCCGTCATTCGGCAGTCCACACAGCCCACGGCTTTATAAGGCTTGTAGCCCCCGTTGATTTGCCATGGCTTGACCATTTCGCCCAAGGCCTCGCGCGTGGCTTCTTCGTCACGCACCTTGCATTGCTTGCACAGCGTGCGCACCAAGCGCTGGGCCAACACCCCCAGGAGTGTGGCGTTGATGAGATACGGGGGGATGCCCAGCTCCATCAAGCGCGTTACGGCAGAAGGCGCGTCGTTCGTGTGAAGCGTGGAAAACACCAAGTGGCCTGTCAGTGCGGCCTGCACCGCCATTTCAGCCGTCTCCAAGTCGCGGATTTCGCCCACCATGATGATGTCCGGGTCCTGCCGCATGAGGGCACGCAGACCCTGCGGGAAACCGAAGTCCAGCTGCGGCTGCACCTGCGTCTGGTTGAAAGACGGCTCAATCATTTCGATAGGGTCTTCCACGGTGCTCACATTCACCTCTTCCGTAGCCACCCGCTTGAGGGTGGAGTACAGCGTGGTGGTTTTGCCCGAGCCCGTGGGCCCGGTCACCAGAATGATGCCGTGCGGGCGCTTGACCAGCTGCTCCCAGCGGGTCGCGTCGTGGCTGCTGAAGCCCAAGGCATCGAGGTCTTTGACCGCGTTGTCGGGATCAAAAATCCGCATCACCATCTTCTCGCCAAACGCGGTAGGCAAGGTGGAGATACGCATTTCAATTTCATCACCACGCGGGTTGCGGGTTTTAATGCGGCCATCTTGCGGGCGGCGCTTTTCAATCACGTCCATGCGGCCCAGCAGCTTGATGCGGGCGGTCATGGCGTTGAGCACGCCCATGGGCATTTGGTACACGGGGTGCAACACGCCATCGATGCGGAAGCGGATCACGCCCTGCTCTCGCCGTGGCTCGAGGTGGATGTCGCTGGCGCGCTGGTCGAAGGCGTATTGCCAGAGCCAGTCCACCACCTGCACCACGCCCTGGTCGTTGGCGTCGAGCTGCTTGTTGCTCTTGCCCAACTCCACCAGCTGCTCGAAACTGGCGCCGTTGTTGGAGCCGGTTTTGTTGGCAGCCCGCACGCTTTTGGCCAGTGCATAAAACTCGGCGGTGTAGCGGGTAATCTCCTGCGGGCTGGCCACCACGCGCTTGACGCTGCGGCGGCTCTGGCGCTCCACCTCCGCCACCCAATCGGTAATGAACGGCTCCGACGTGGCCACCGTGATCTCGCTGGGGGTGACGACAACAGGCAAGATTTTGTGGCGCTCGGCATAGGCGGCACCCATGGCATCGGCCACCTTGCCCACATCGACCTTGAGCGGATCGATACGCAGGTAATCCAGTGCCGCGCGCAGCGACAACCATTGGGTGAGCATCTCAATGTCGAGCGGCTTTTGGTCTGCCGCCCGGCGCATCGACACGGCGGCGAGCCGGACCAACGGATGCTGCGCACTCTCGGCCTGCGAGCAGCGGGCAATGGTGCGCACGGCCTCTTCTTCTGCGATCACTTTGTCTTGCTTGAGCCACTCCACCAGCAAGCGCCAGTCCAAGGGGCCGTTGTAAGAAACCGCGGAGGAACTGGCTTTTTTGGGGCTAGGGCTCATGACTTCACCGGTTTAAACACGCGGACCCACTTGTCAGCAGGCAGGCCCCACTCGCTTTGGATGAACTCGGCGCGCTCCTGCATCAGCGCGCGCTTGGGGCGGCTGGGGGTGCGCTGGGCCATCACCACGGTGTTGCCCTCACGGGTGGACTTGAAGGCCCAGATGGCATCTTCGCCAAAGGCCTCCGCAATTTTGTCGACGCTGTTGTCAAAGCTCGACGAGCGACCGAACAGGTTGACCGTCATGCAACCCTCTTCGGTAAGCGTAGCGCGGCAGTCGGCATAAAACGCAGCGCTGTCGAGCACCGGGGCGGCTGCTTCCTCGTCATACAGATCGACTTGCAGCGCATCCACCGCACCCAGCCATTTTTCTTGTTTAATTTCTTCTGCGGCGTCAGCCAGCACCACTTGCATGCGACTGTTGTCTGCGGGCAGCTTGAACCAGCCGCGGCAGGCGTGCAGCACCTGGGGGTTGAGCTCGATGGCGGTGGTCTTCATCTTGAGTTCTTTGTGGCAGAACTTGGTCAGCGAGCCAGCGCCCAACCCCAGCTGCAGTGCCTGGCGCTTTTTGACGGTCTGGGGGTCTACAAAGAGCAGCCACGCCATCATGCGCTGGATGTACTCGTGCACCAATACGGTGGGTGCGTCTACCAGCATGGAGCCTTGTATCCATTCGCTGCCTAGATGCAGGTGGCGGATGGGGCCTTCTTCGGAGAAATTAACTTCGGGGAATGTGATCGGTGCTTTTCGTGCCATGGGGATTTATACCAGCAGCGCCCCTAGCTTCGGCAGGGCCATCAGACTGTTACTTAACGCGGCCTGCGCCAGTGTTTCAAGGGGAATGCCACGCAGCTCGGCAATGCACTGCGCGATGCGCGGCAACTCGGCAGGCGCATTGCGCCCCTGCGGCACACCGGCTGCGCGCTGCTCGGCAGTGGTGTAGAGCCAGTGCGGCTGGATGTCGGGGGCATCGGTCTCGAGCACCAGCGCGTCCAGGGGCAAGGTGCGGGCCAGATGGCGCAACTGCAAAGCCCGCTCATAGGTGACCGCGCCCCCAAACCCGAGCTTGAAACCCAACTTGATGAACTCCGCCGCCTGCACCTCGCTGCCATTGAACGCATGGGCAATGCCCTGCCACCGGCCTTGCGGGCCGGCCACCTCGCGCAGGTGCTTGAGCAGCCGGTCTGAAGACTTGCGCACATGCAGCACCACCGGCAAGCCATGTGCGCGGGCCAGCTTGAGCTGCTGGCGGTAGACCACCTCTTGCCACTCACGCAAGGGGCTTTTGCACAGGGCGGGGACAAAATAGTCGAGCCCGATTTCACCCACGGCCACCAGTCGCGGGTCCGCGGCGTTGGCGCTGAGCGCTTCGTCCAGGGCGAGCAGATCGGTATCGCTGGCACCCGCGACATACAAAGGGTGGATACCCAAACAATAGCTGTCGCCACCGTGGTGCGCCAGCAGGCGCACTGTGTCAAAGTTGCTGCGCTCTACCGCCGGAATCACACAATGCGCGACACCCGCTTGGCGGGCACTCTCGCGCACGGCGCTGCGGTCCGCATCGAACTCGGGAGCATCGAGGTGGACATGGGTGTCTACCCAGCGCATGGTGGTATCAAACGGCTCATTGCTTGCGTTGCACAAAAAGGTTGCGGGTGCGGTCTTCAGGGTAGGCAAAAGTGACCGCCCCATTTTTGACCAGGCCCATCACCAGCATATTGCTGGTGATGGCGTCTTTGTCGTCTTTACTAAAAGGGCGCTCGTGGGTCGCTGTCACCCCATAGTAGACCCGGGGCAAGTTCTCCAGTGCGTTTTTCACCGAGGGGCCCGACAAATCGCCATTGCGGATCGAGAGGATGGCGTAGGCCAGCAAATACACCGTGTCATAGGCCTGCGCAGCGGCCATGGGCACGGCGATCTTGCGGGTGCCGTATTTGCGGTTGTAGGCGGTTAGAAAAGAGATGCGACGCTCGTTGCTAGGCTCGGCAATAAAGGTCTGGGCCATGAGTGCGCCTTCGGCAGCGTCTTTTGCGCCGTCCAAAAAGAACGGAAAAGACAACGGCCATGCACCCACCTGCGGCACATTCCACTTAAGGGCCTGGCGGCTTTTGGCAATGACCGCGTTTTCGGGGCCGACCGTGTAGCTGAACACCACATTGGCACCGGCGGCCTGGGCGGCCTTGAGCTCGGGTTGCAGGTCTTTCACACCGGTGTCAAAGCGCCCCACGTACACCGGCTGCAGTTGTTTGGCGGCCAGCGCTTTGGTGACGTCTGCCAAGCCCCCCTCGCCGTAAGCGGTTTTGTCGGCCAGGATCGCCACTTTGGTCCAGCCCCGCGCCACGATGTCGTTCACCACAAACGGCGCCTGGATGCCGTCCCGCGCGGAGGTGCGGAAGATGTAGCTCTCTGCTGCGGGGTACTTGGCGGTGATCGGGGTGCCTGTTGCGCAGGGCACGATCAGCGGGGAGCGGGCTTGTTGAAACACCTCCAGCGACTTCATGGCCACACCGGTATTGCAAAAGCCGATGGTGCCGACCACACCGTCTTGCACCAACTCCTGCGAGTGCTGCAAGCCCACATCGGGGTTGGCGGTGTCGTCTTTGATCACAAACTCAATCGGTCGCCCGAGGTAGCCACCGGCGGCATTGATTTCATCCAGCGCCAGCTTGGCCCCGTTGAGCATCGGATTCCCAAAATCCGAGGACGGCCCACTGAAGGGGCCAATCAAACCGATGCGCAAAGGCTTGGGCGTTTGCGCGTGGGCGCCCGGCAGGCAAGCCAGTGCGATCACGCCAAGGCAGATCAGTGCCTGCAGTTTCCAACGTTGTTTCATGGTGTTCCCCGACTCAAGTGGCGGCAGCTTAGAGGCCGGGCCGGCAAACGCCAATCGGCGTCTACCCTTGGCACCGCCGCACAGCGCCCCATCCGTCAGGAAACTGCAAGCGTGGGGGTCAGTCGACCAAGCGGCCCGATACCAAACGCAACTGGCGGCTGCAGCGCGCGGCCAGCGTAGCGTCGTGGGTGACCAGCACAAAGGCGGTCCCCTGCTCCCGCGCGAGCTGCAGCATCAGCTCAAACACGCCGTCAGCGGTGCTGCGGTCGAGGTTGCCGGTGGGCTCGTCGGCCAGCACGCAATCGGGCCGGGTGACCAGCGCCCGCGCAATCGCCACCCGCTGGCGTTCGCCGCCCGAGAGCTCGGCAGGCCGGTGGTTCAAGCGGTGCTCCAAGCCGACAATCGCTAGCATTTTTGTAGCAGCTTGCGCAGCTTCTGCGGGCGCTACACGCCGAATTGTCAAAGGCATGGCCACGTTATCCAGCGCGCTGAATTCGGGCAAGAGGTGGTGAAACTGGTACACAAACCCGAGGTGCCGGTTGCGCAAGCGGCCCTGCGCGGCGGGGCTGAGCTCGGCCAGGCTTTGCCCCAGCAAATCGACGCTGCCACTGGTGGGCGCATCGAGCCCGCCCATGAGGTGCAGCAAGGTGCTCTTGCCGGAGCCGGAGGCCCCCACAATCGCCAGCGTTTCGCCCCGGTGCACCTGCAGGTCAACCCCGTGCAACACGGTGACATCGAGCCGGCCTTCCTGAAACCGCTTGGTCAAGCCGCGTGCTTGGAGCACCAGCTCGCCCAGCGGGGCGGCTGCTTTGAGTGAGCCTGCCAAATCGGCCACCTGCTGGTATTGCGCAGCGGCGAGCGCTTGTTCTACGGATGACATCGGGTTACTCATAGCGCAAGGCCTCCGCAGGGTTCACCCGGCTGGCACGCCAGCTCGGGTAGAGGGTGGCCACAAACGCCATCAGGAGAGAGATCACCGTGATCGGCAGGATGTCGCTCTGTTGCGGCTCGCTCGGCATGCGGCTGATCAGGTAAATATCTTTGGGCAAAAAGCTCGCACCCAGCGCTTGCTCCAGCGCGGGCACGATCACATCAATATTGAAGGCCACGCCCAGCCCCAGCAACAGGCCCGCCAGGGTGCCAATGACCCCCACCATCGCGCCCTGCACCACAAAAATGCCCATGATGCTGCCCGGGCTTGCGCCGAGGGTGCGCAGGATGGCGATGTCAGCCCGCTTGTCGGTCACCGTCATCACCAGGGTGGACACCAAGTTAAAGGCCGCCACCGCTACGATGAGGGTCAGGATGATGAACATCATCCGTTTCTCGACCTGCACTGCCGCAAACCAGCTGCGGTTCTGACGGGTCCAGTCGCGCAATACCAGGTTGCCGCTCAGGCTGCGGGCGAGCTGGTCCGCCACTTCGCGCGCCTGGTGCAAGTCTTTGAGCTTGAGGCGCACACCGCTCGGGCCTTCGAGCCGGAAGATGCGGGCCGCGTCTTCCCAATGCACCAACACCAGTGCGGAGTCGTACTCATAGTGGCCGGAATCAAAGGTGCCCACCACGTTCATTTGCTTCAAGCGCGGCACTACGCCGGCCGGGGTCACCTGGCCGCTAGGCGCCACCAGCGTGACCTTGTCGCCTACCCGCACACCCAAGCTGCGGGCCAACTCGCCTCCTAACACCACGCCGAATTCGCCCGGCACCAACTGGTTCAAGGCCTGCTGCTGCGCGCCGGTGGCAAAGTCGCTCACCTCGGGCTCCAGTGCGGGGTCGATCCCGCGCACGATGGCGCCCTTCATGTCTTCACCCCGCGCAATCAGGGCCTGCGCCGCAATGAAGGGGGCGGCGCCAATGACCTGCGGGTTCTCTTTGGCCTGGGCCAGGGTGGTCGCCACATTGGGCAAGGCCTGGCCGTCCGCGGCATAGACCTCGATGTGGGACACCACACCGAGCATGCGGTCGCGCACTTCTTTCTGAAAGCCGTTCATCACGCTCAGCACGATGATGAGCGCGGCCACGCCCAAAGCAATGCCCAGCATGGACACGCCCGAGATGAAGGAGATAAAGCCGTTGCGCCGGGTGGCGCGACCGGCACGGGTATAGCGCCAGCCGATCGTCAGCTCAAAGGGGAGTTGCATGGAAGGTTACAAAGTGCTTCAACCGGCGGATTGTGGCATCCATGCGGGACAATCCTGCCCATGCACACCCTTATCCCTTTTGCAGCACCGGCAGGACCCCAATGCCAGGACGCAATGCCCCGGCTCGAACTTCCCTATCTGGCAGAACTGCTGGGGCTGTTGACCCCCACGCCTCCGGTGCTCGGGAACGAGGACTCGCTGTCCCCCCTGCACGAGCGGGTGCACGCCAAAAGCCTGAATTTGCCGGGGGTAGACGGCTTGCTGCCCTGGGCTGCGCTGGATGCCCGCCAACTCGGCCTGACCCGCAACCATGGCGACACCGGCTGGGCCTGGATCACCCCCTGCCACTGGCAAATCAACGCGGACCACGTGGCCATGGACCACCCCGATACGCTAGCCTTGGATGTCCACGAAATCGATGCGCTGCGGGAAGCCATGCAGCCCTACTTTGCCGAAGACGGCATCACCCTGCACCCGCTGAACCACAGCACCTGGCTGGCCCATGGCGAGATCTTGTGCGACCTGCCCACTGCCTCGCTAGCGCGGGCTTGTGGCGCCAAAGTGGACCGCTGGATGCCCCGCGTGGCCCAGGCCCGCAGCCTGCGCCGCCTCCAAAACGAGATGCAGATGCTGCTGTACCGCCACCCGGTGAATGACGCACGGGCCGCGCAGCGGCGGCTCACCGTCAACTCCTTCTGGATCAGCGGGACCGGAACCCTGCCCCCGGGTGCGGTCGACAAATCAGACACCATGTCGGTGCAACACAGCCTGGAGGCTGCGGCGCTGCGCGACGACGCCCACGCCTGGGTTCAAGCGTGGCAGCAACTCGACAGCAGCCTGATCGGCCTGCTGCTGCGCCAAGCCAAAGCGGGCCAGCCCCTGGAGCTGACGCTGTGCGGCGAGCGCATGGCCGCAGGCTTTGAGTTGCAAAATACGGCCTGGTGGAACCGCATCCAACGCCGCTTCACCACCCCTTCACCTGCTGAATTGCTGCGGACCCTGTAAGCCCATGAAAATTGTTCCCCGAGACATTCCCCCCCGCGCAGCGTGGGCGCTGGAGCAGGCCGGACTGCACCCGCTGCTGGCCCGCCTGTATGCCGCCCGCGGTGTCACCGGCAAAGACGAGCTCGATGACGCGTTGGGCAAGCTACTTCCCCCCTCGGGCATGTTGGGCGTTGACCGGGCCGCCACCTTGCTGGCCGATGCGTTTGCCAACAACCTGAAACTCTGCGTGGTTGCCGACTACGACTGCGATGGCGCCACCGCCTGTGCGGTCGCCGTGCGCGGCCTGCGGCTCTTGGGCGGACGCCATGTCGACTATTTGGTGCCCGATCGTGTAGTTGATGGGTATGGCCTGACCGCGCCGATCAGCGAGCGTGTCAAGCAATCCGGCGCCGATGTACTCATCACCGTGGACAACGGCATCGCCAGCGTGGACGGTGTGGCCCGCGCCAAGGCGCTGGGCCTGCAAGTGCTGGTCACCGACCACCATTTGCCAGGCAGCCAGTTGCCCGATGCGGATGTGATCGTCAACCCCAACCAGCCGGGCTGCACCTTTGAGAGCAAGTCCATGGCCGGGGTGGGCGTGATGTTTTACACCCTGCTGGCCCTGCGCTCAGAGCTGCGCAAGCGCGGCGTGTTTGATGCCACCACCCAACCCAAGCTCGACACCCTGCTGCCCTTGGTAGCGTTGGGTACGGTGGCCGATGTGGTCAAGCTCGACGCCAACAACCGCCGCCTTGTGGCCCAAGGCTTAAAACGGGTGCGCGCCCACGCCATGCCTGCAGGATTAGCTAGCCTTTTTATAGCAGCAGGCCGCAAAGCGGAGGTGGCCACCACCTTCGATTTCGGCTTTGCCCTCGGGCCACGCATCAACGCCGCCGGCCGTTTGAGCGACATGACGCTTGGCATCGAATGCCTGCTGACGGACGACCCCGCTCGTGGGGATGAGCTGGCCAAAATGCTGGACGGCATCAACCGCGAGCGCCGCGAAATTGAGGGCGACATGCGCGAGCAGGCCTTCGCGATTGCTGAGAGCCTGTTTGACGAGGGCGATGAGCCGCCCCCGGCGATTTGCGTCTTCGACCCCGACTTTCATGAAGGCGTGGTCGGTATCGTGGCCAGCCGGATCAAAGACAAGTTGCACCGCCCCACCTTTGTGTTTGCCGCCAGCGCTGCAGAAGGCAAAGAGCACGAGCTCAAGGGCTCGGGTCGCAGTATTCCAGGCTTTCACTTGCGCGACGCGCTGGACCTGGTGGCCAAGCGCTATCCCGGTGTCATCTTAAAGTTCGGCGGCCACGCCATGGCGGCCGGCTGCACCGTGGCCGAGGAGTTTTTTGACGACTTCGAGAACGGCATGAACGAAGTCGCCCAAGAGTGGCTGGACGCCGCCACACTGACCCGCCGCATGGAAACCGACGGCCCACTGGCCGCCGAATACCGCAGGGTGGACCTGGTAGACGCGCTGCACAAAGAGGTGTGGGGCCAAGGCTTTGCCGCCCCCACCTTTAGCGAAGAGGTCGAGGTCGTATCCCAACGCCTGGTGGGTGAAAAACACCTTTCGCTCAAGCTCAAGCACCAGGGCCAACCGGTGGACGGCATTTGGTTCGGCCACACCGAGCCCTTGCCTCCCAAGGTCACGCTGGCCTTTAGGCTCGATGCCGACGAGTGGAACGGCGTGCGCCGCGTTCGCTTTCTGGTGGAAGGCGCGCAGGTGTGAGCCTGCAGGGTATGAGCCTGCCGGGAGCGCGGGCCTTTGCCGCCGCCCTGACGTCCACCCAGCGCGAGTTTCTGGCGGACGCTGGCCGGCACGCCAAGGCCGAACCACCGCTTCATCTGCAGACCTTCTGGATCAGCGGCGGCCCTGCAAAGGCATTGCAACTGGGCTGCATGGAGCCAGAACGGGCCGGACTTCTTGCGACACTTTTGCCAGACTGCCAATTCACAACAAACGAAGACACCGCCGGCCTGCATTGGCATGCCTTGGCATGGAGCGAGCAGCAACGCAGCGCAGTGCTGCAAGCCGCCCTGGAGCAATGCCATGCGCGCGGCCTGGTGCACGGCTGGCGCAATGAAGCCTTTGCCTTCTGGCACCACGATTGTCTGGTTCCGCCAAACGATGGAAGCCCGCCGCTGCTGGCGGTGGAGCGCGCCGGCTTTCGCTTTCTGGGCATGCGCAGCCATGCGGTGCACATCAATGGTTTCACCCCGGATGGGCGCCTGTGGTGCGGGCGGCGCTCGCTGACCAAAGCCACCGACCCCGGCCTGCTGGACAACGTGACCGCGGGTGGATTGCCTGCCGGCGAGTCGCCCCTAGGCTGCGCCTTGCGCGAGTTGCAAGAAGAAGCCGGCGTCATCTTGGGAGACACCCACACCCTGCACGATGCCGGGCTGGTGCGCACGGCCCGCGTGGACACCGGCGGCTGGCACGACGAAACCCTGCTGGTCTACAACTTAGCCTGTGCGGATGACTGGGCGCCCACCAACCAAGACGGCGAAGTCGCCGGCTTTGTCTGCCTGAGTGCTGCAGAGACGCTGGAGCAGATTCAGGCCGGTGCCTTCACGCAAGACGCCGTCGCCTCGCTGGCGCAAGGCCTGGACCTACTGTGACACAGACACGCGCTACCATGTGCGCTCCCCCCGAGCAGCCTCAACGCCCCGCCCACCGATGACCCCACCCGCCCAGAATTACGGTGCAGACCCCAGCGGCCTGATCTACGGATTTGTGTTCGACGAACACGGTACCGGAACGCCCACCGGCAGCGACGAGGCACTGCAGTGGCTGCAGAACCCGCCGGCCGAGCCGGGCGGCTTTGTGTGGCTGCATTTCAACCTGTCGCACACAGCGAGCGCTAAATGGCTCAAAGACAACCTGCAGCTGTCGGACCTGTTCCATGAATCCCTGACCGACGGCTCCCGCTCCACCCGCGTGGAGCTCGATGACGACATGCTGGTCGCCGTGGTCAACGATGTGCATTACGACTTTGCGTTTGAGCCGTCGGACATTTCCACCCTGTGGTTGTCGGTTGGGCCGCGGCTGGTGGTCAGTGCCCGCCTGCAGCCGCTGCGCTCCATAGACCGCTTGCGCGACGCCGTGCGCCGGGGCGAGAAGCTGATGTCGTCGGTGGCTTTGCTGGTACACCTGATGCACGACCAAGGTGATGTGCTGATCAACATTGTGCGCAACACCACGGCGCGGGTGGACGACATTGAGGACAACCTCCTGGCCGGCCGGCTGGAAACCAAGCGCGCCAACCTCGGTGCCTTGCGCCGGCTGCTGGTGCGGCTGCAGCGCTTGCTGGCCCCGGAGCCTGCCGCCCTGTTTCGCCTGCTGCGCAAGCCGCCGGAGTGGATTGGCGAGGAAGACCTGGGCGACCTGCGCCAGTCCACCGAAGAGTTCAACGTGGCCCTGAGCGACATGGCTACGCTGCAAGAGCGCATCAAGTTGCTGCAGGAAGACATTGCCGGTCGCGTGGCCGAGGCCAACAACCGCAGCCTGTTTGTACTGACCATCGTGACCGTGCTGGCCCTGCCCATCAACATCATTGCCGGCTTGCTGGGTATGAACGTGGGCGGTATCCCGCTGGCGGACCACCCTCATGGCTTCTGGTGGATCGTGGCGCTCATCGTCAGCTTCACCGCGATTGCGGCCTACATTGCCTTGCGCAAGCCGCGGGACTAGAGGACTACAAGCCTTTTAGGCCTCTAGCGCTCATGAAATATGCGCAAATAGCTCCTGAATTCATAGCAAATCATTCGTCTGACCATGGCTACATCCCCTCTGCATCTCACCATCCTGACCGGCGCATCGCGCGGCATGGGTCTGGCCATGGCGCAGCAGCTGCTGCAGCCGGGGCTCCATCTGCTGTGCCTGTCGCGCAACACCCAGCCCGCCTTGCAAGCCGCGGCCGAGCAAGCCGGTGCGGCGCTGGCCCAATGGCCGGTAGATCTGGCGGATGGCGCAGCGGCTGCGCAGCGGCTGCAAGACTGGCTGGGCAGCCAAGACCCCACGCTTTTTGCCAGCGCCACCTTGATCAACAACGCAGGTGTCATTCCTGCCCTCGTGCCGTTGCGGGACAGCAGCCCTGCAGACCTGGCCCATGCCCTGCGCGTGGGCCTGGAAGCGCCGATGCAACTGTGCGCGGCATTCCTCGGGGCCACCCGACACTGGAAGGGCGCTCGCAAGGTGCTGAATGTGTCGTCTGGCCTGGGCCGGCGCGCCATGGCCTCGCAAGCCGGCTATTGCGCGGCCAAAGCGGGCATGGACCATTTCACCCGCTGCCTGGCCATGGACGAAGCGTTGACTCCCCATGGTGCAAAAGTCTGCTCACTGGCCCCGGGGGTGATAGACACTGACATGCAAGTCCAGCTGCGCGGCGCGGATGCGGCACACTTTCCCGACCGGGGCAGCTTTGAAGGCCTGAAAACCCATGGCCAGCTCACCAGCCCCGAAGAGGCCGCACGCCGCGTGCTGGCCTATCTGGCCCGCCCGGATTTCGGCGAACAACCGGTAGCGGATGTGCGGGGCTAGTAAATCTCCGGCACGTACATTTCTGCCGGTACCGGGTGACGCTCGTAGTCCTGATGGCGGACCCGCTCCGGCAGCTCCACCGGGGGGTGAGGGATTTCTTCGTAAGGCATCTGGCTCAGCAAATGGTGAATGCAGTTCAGGCGGGCCTTCTTTTTATCGACGGCCTGCACCACCCACCAGGGCGCCTCAGGAATGTGGGTGCGCTCCAACATGGCTTCTTTGGCGTGGGTGTAGGCCTCCCAACGCACGCGGGACTGCAGGTCCATGGGGCTCAACTTCCACTGCTTGAGCGGGTCGTGGATGCGACCCAGAAAGCGGGTGTGCTGCTCTTCATCCGAGATGGAAAACCAGTATTTGATGACCTGGATGCCGGAGCGCACCAGCATCTTCTCGAACTCGGGTACGGTGCGGAAAAATTCTTCGAGCTGCTCGTCATTGCAAAAGCCCATAACGCGTTCGACACCCGCGCGGTTGTACCAGCTGCGGTCAAACAGCACGATCTCGCCGGCAGCAGGCAGGTGGCTCACATAGCGCTGGAAGTACCACTGGGTGCGCTCCCGGTCGTTGGGGGCGGGTAATGCAGACACCCGGCACACCCGGGGGTTGAGGCGCTGGGTAATGCGCTTGATGGCGCCGCCCTTGCCGGCCGCATCGCGGCCCTCGAAAATCACCACCACCTTGTGGCCGGTGGCGACCACCCAGTCCTGCAGCTTGACCAACTCGCCCTGCATGCGAAAGAGCTCGCGGAAATAGGTGCGGCGGTCGTTCTTTTGCTCCGCGCTCAGCTCGGGGCTCAAGCCATCGGCCAGCTCGTCTTGGTTGTGGTCGTCGAGCTCCATTTCCAGCTCTTCGTCATAGCTGTCCAACATGTCGCTGCGGATGCGACGGATCATTTCTTCTTCACTGGAACTCACGGGCAACTCCTGAACGGGCAGATTTTTGACACTCTGAGGGTAGGCTCCTCTAATGTCAATTTCATGACAAAACTATGACCTAGTGAACCGTAAGATGCCTGTATTGCAAGCCGCGCACACTGGCTGCTGCAACCATTTTTATTTTGAGAGGAGCCTTGTATGTCCCGTGAAGTCGTCGTCGTCAGCGCTGTGCGCACCGCCATTGGTACCTTTGGTGGCAGCCTCAAAGACATTCCCCCCACCGATCTGGCTGCCCAAGTGGTGCGCGAGTCGCTGGCCCGCGCCAACGTCGAAGGCAAAGACGTGGGCCATGTGGTGTTCGGCCATGTGGTGAACACCGAGCCCAAGGACATGTACCTCAGCCGTGTGGCCGCCATCAACGGTGGCTGCGCACAAGAGACACCGGCTTACAACGTGAACCGCCTGTGCGGCTCCGGCCTGCAAGCCATCGTGAACGCCAGCCAAAGCATTCTGCTGGGCGATGCTGATGTGGCCATTGGTGGTGGCGCTGAAAACATGAGCCGCGCACCGTTTGCCAGCCTCAACATGCGCTGGGGCGCCCGCATGGGTGACACCAAGATGGTGGACATGATGATCGGTGCATTGCACGACCCCTTCCACAGCATCCACATGGGCGTGACCGCGGAGAACATTGCCGCCAAGTGGGGCATCAGCCGCGAAGCGCAGGACGCCTTGGCAGTCGAGAGCCATCAGCGCGCCCAAAAGGCCACTGCCGCCGGCTACTTCACCAGCCAGATCACACCGGTCATGCTTAAGAGCAAAAAAGGCGAAGTCGCTTACGCCACCGATGAGCACTTCCGCCCCGACTGCAAGCTCGAAGACATGACCAAGCTGAAACCCGTTTTCATCAAGGAAAACGGTACCGTGACCGCAGGCAACGCCTCCGGCATCAATGACGCTGCCGCTGCTGTGGTGCTCATGGAAAAGAGCGTGGCCCAAGCCCGTGGCCTCAAGCCCTTGGCCCGATTGGTGGCCTACGCCCATGCAGGTGTGGACCCTAAGTACATGGGCATCGGCCCGGTGCCCGCTACCAAACTGGCATTGCAAAAAGCCGGTTTGACCGTCAACGATCTGGATGTGATTGAAGCCAACGAGGCCTTTGCGGCCCAGGCCTGCGCGGTGACCAAAGACTTGGGCCTGGACCCGGCCAAGGTCAACCCTAATGGCTCCGGCATCTCGCTGGGTCACCCTATTGGGGCGACCGGAGCCTTGATTACCGTGAAGGCTTTGTATGAGCTGGAGCGCATCAATGGCCGCTATGCGCTGGTGACCATGTGCATTGGTGGCGGCCAGGGCATTGCCGCCATTTTTGAGCGCGACCGCTAAGCCGGCACCCGGGGTGTGGGCCGCTCAGAACAGGTCCACATCCATCTCGTCGGCGGCTTGCTCGGTGAGCTGGCCCTCGGCCACCAAGAGCTGGTAGTTGCACAAGCGGTTGCGGCCATGCTCTTTGGCGTAGTACACCGCCTTGTCAGCCCGGCCGAACGCGCTGCTGGGCGTGTCATTGGGCAGCAACTGCGAAACCCCGATGCTCACCGTGATCGAGCCCACCTGCGGGAACGCGAAATCGCTCACCCGCAGGCGCAGACGCTCCAGGGCGATTTCAGCGTGGCTGGCATCGTCGCAGCGCATTAGCACCACAAACTCCTCGCCACCGAATCGGTAGAGCTGGTCGTAAAACCGGAAGTTGTTGCGCATCAGGCGGGCCAGCAGCAACAGCACTTCATCCCCGATCAAGTGGCCATAGGTGTCGTTGACCCGCTTGAAGTGGTCAATATCGAGCACCGCCAGCCAGACGCCACCGGCAATCCGGCCCGACTCGCGCCGCTCGTCCACCCCCTCCGGCGGGGTGCTGCTGTTGTCGGCCGTGGCTTTGAAAAAAGCGCCATCAAAGGTCTTACGGTTCAACAACTCGGTGAGTGAATCGCGCTCGCCATAGTCCAGCAAGCCGAGCAAATTTTGATAGGCCAGCAGCACGCTTTGCAGCAAGTCCACGCGTCTGGGGGACAGGGGTTTGGCGGAGGTGACCTCGAGCAAAATGCGCAAGCCATCCCGGGTCCCCATCGGCAGCACAGCCACGGGCGCAGGCTGGTCTTCTTGCACCGCACGGCCTTTTTCGAAGGCGCGCACGCGCAGGGGGAAGTCCATCAAATGAGGCAATTGGGTCCAGTCCGACCACAGCACATCATGGGTCGGTTGATCCTGGTCATGTCGCATGGTGGCCAGCGCCAGGCAACGTTGCTCATCGCCCTCGCCCAACACGCGAATCAAGTCTGCGCGTGTCACACCCAAACCGGCATGCAGCACGACCAAGCGCACCAGCTCAACGTCTAACGTATCGCGATCCCGCAAACCGCCCAAAGCAGCGAGACCTTGCACCAAAGCATTCATGAGGTTTCAACCCAGTTCTTGTCGTTGTCCGGTTCCAACACCCGATCGCACTGCAGTTTGACCCAGCGCAAACCTGCATCAACGCCCAGAACCTAAGCTGCGCGCTTGCAGAACCACCACCATCTTAGACCAGCCCATGAGCAACACCAAGCAGCAAAGCCCTGATATGCCCCCAGAAGCCCTCCACCTGCTGCGCCAAAGCGGCCTGAAGGCTTTGCAGATTGCGGGGCGGACGCTGTTGCCCGTGGTGCAAGGTGGTATGGGCATCGGGATCTCCGGCAACCGCTTGGCTGGCAGCGTCGCGGCCGCAGGCGGGGTGGGCACGCTCTCCAGCGTGGATTTGCGCCGCCACCACCCGGACCTGATGGACCGGACCCGCGAGCTGGCGCCCGGTGAAGAAGCCAAAGCCGGCATCAACGCCGCCAACTTGGAGGCCATTGACCGCGAAATCAAAGCTGCCCGGGAACGCACCGGAGGCAAAGGCCTGCTGGCCATTAACGTGATGCGGGCGGTCAGCGAATATGCCGCCAACGTGACCCGCGCCCTGGAAGCCGGTATTGACGCCGTGGTGGTGGGTGCCGGCTTGCCGCTGGATTTGCCCGACCTGGCCAAAGACCATCCCAAGGCGGCGCTGATTCCCATCCTCTCCGACGCGCGGGGTGTGCAACTGCTCGTCAAAAAATGGGAGCGCAAAAAGCGCCTGCCGGATGCCATCGTGATCGAGCACCCGCGCCTGGCCGGTGGTCACTTGGGCGCTGCCAAGATTGCAGACTTGCAGGACACCCGGTTTGACTTTGAAAATGTGATTCCCCAAGTGCGCCAGTTTTTCAAGGACGCGGGCTACGAGCAACATATCCCGTTGATTGCCGCCGGCGGCATCCGCAGCCATGAAGACATTGCACGCCTGCAGGCTTTGGGCGCCGACGCGGTGCAACTGGGTACCGCATTTGCCGTGACCGAAGAGAGCGACGCCCACGCAGAGTTCAAGCGGGTGCTGGCCGAGGCGCGCGAGGAAGACATGGTCGAGTTCACCAGCGTGGCCGGCTTGCCTGCTCGCGCGGTAGGCACACCCTGGCTGCGCACCTATCTGAAGATCGAGCCCAAGCTGCAGGCTGTGGCCCACGCCAAGAGCCGCTGCACCAAAAGCTTTGACTGCCTGGGCCAGTGCGGCCTGCGCGATGGTTTGCCGGGCTGGGGCCAGTTTTGTATCGACAACCAGTTGGCGGCTGCACTGCGCGGTGATGTGAAAAAAGGCCTGTTCTTCCGGGGTGCCGGCCGCCTGCCTTTTGGCGACCAGATCAAGACAGTGCGCGAGCTCATGCAGCGCTTGCTGACGCCCGGCATGGCAGGCGCAGCGGCATAAGCAGCGACATAAGCAGCGATTACGCTATCAATTCAGGAGCAATTCGCGCTTATTCTGCGAGCGCTCCAGGGCCAAAACCCTTTAAGCCTCACCTTGGAACCCACCGGCGCGCAGGGTCACCACCAAGGTGTCGCGGTAGCCGCCCTCGGCCAAAGGCTGGATCGGGGTGGACTCGTGGATGACACGCTCATCATCCAAGAGCAGCAGTGACCAGGGCTCACTCAGCGTAAAGCGCTGGCCGTTGGGGCCATCGGCCTCAAACACGCGGGTCTCGCCCCCCTTCACACGATCACGGGCCACCATGAACACCGCCACCAGGTCCACCCCATCGCGGTGGGCGCCTTCGGGCGTAGGGCGGCCAATGCCATCGGTGGTGTCGATGCGGAACTGGTGCGCCTCGGCAAACCAGGTGTGCGGGCCCTTCAAATCGTCTGCCACCCGGCCCAGCCAAGCCAATAGCTGCTGCCAAGGCGCTTGCGCTGTGACGCTGCTGTCCATCGGCTCAAAGTGGCGCTGCATGCCGCCGTGCAGCGCGTTGTAAGACAGAGGCTGCCAGTGCGACCGGTGCGCTGCCTGGGTCACGCCATGGCTGTCGAGCACAAAGCAAGAGTGGCGGCGGCGGCGGTAGCGGCCACCGTCTTTCAAGTAGTTGTCTGGCGGCAGGTCATTCCAGCCGTCGCACCAGCCCAGCATGGCATCCAGCGGTACGCCGGACAAGCCTGCGACTTGCGACGCTCCTACGACCGCATAGCCCTGGCGAAACAGGGTGGCGCCCAGGTCGGCGGGGCGGGCAATCAGGGGAGGCTGGAAGGAAATGGTCATAGCGCAAGATTATCAACCGCCCTGTGATGCCGCCGCCTGATGTGGGTCAATACGTCCAAGGCCTACGCCGCCTATGCTGGGCCCGATCAAGGAGAAGCCCGATGACCGAAACCCTTACCGCCCCTACCACCCTTGCCTGGACCGATGCCCTCGTACTCGACATGCCCGTGATGGACGAAGTGCACCAGGAGTTTGTAGACCTGCTGGAGCGCGTGGTGCTGGCTGACGATGACATGCTGTTGCCCTTGTGGTCGGCGCTGATTGCCCACACCCAGGAGCATTTCGACCGCGAAGACGAGTGGATGCGCGCCACCGGCTTTGCCGCCGGCAACTGCCACGCCACCCAGCACAAAGTGGTGCTGCAGGTAATGCGCGAAGGCGAAGCCCGCGGCCATGGCGGCGACCTGGCGGTGGTGCGGCAGATGGCCGATGAGCTGGGCATCTGGTTCCCGCAACATGCGCAAAGCATGGATGCATCCCTGGCATTGCACTTGCGTTCGGCAGGCTACGACCCGGCGACCGGGGCGCTCGCCCAACCAGACCGTTTGCCGCACACGGAGATTCATGGCTGTGGCGGCACTGCCTGCTAGCACACCACCACCGCCTGACTACACTTATCCGATGCCCGAATCCGACACCGACCTGCGCCACCGCCCCACGGAAGACCTGCAAGCCCTGTTGACCGGCACCATTTTTGTGGCGCTCGGGGTCTTGATGTTCAAACAGGTCGGCCTGCTGACCGGTGGCACCGCGGGGGTGGCCTTCTGGCTGCACTACGCCACGGGCTGGAATTTCGGGCTGATTTTCTTTGCCATCAACCTGCCGTTTTACGCCCTGGCCTACCAGCGCATGGGGCGGGTGTTCACCGTCAAGACCTTCATGGCGGTGGCCTTGCTGGCCGTGTTCACCAACCTGTTGCCGCAATGGCTGGGCTTTGAACACCTGCACCCGGCGGCCACTGCCGTTATTGGCGGCTTGCTCATGGGCACAGGCATGTTGATTTTGTTCCGGCACAAAGCCAGCCTGGGTGGGTTCAATGTGCTGGTGCTCTACCTGCAAGAGAAATACGGCTGGCGCGCCGGACGCCTGCAAATGGCGCTGGACTGCACCATCGTGCTGCTGGCTTTCGGTGTGACTGATTGGCAGCATGTGCTGTGGAGTGTGCTGGGCGCCATCACCCTGAACCAGACCCTGGCCACCAACCACCGCGCCGGCCGCTACATGGCCCACTGAGCGCCCGCTCAGGCCACCGGCACCGCAACGCACACCACCGGAGGCCCACATGCCCACTGATAACCCCGCCCACAAACCGGCAACGGTAGACCAACACCAGCTCGGCCTGCTGCGTGAACACCGGCGCAAACACCGCCACAAGCACCCGCCCAAAGTGCTGGTCCCGGCCGAGCACTTTGATCTGCCACCCGCTACCCGCGGGCAGCGCATGGCAGACGTGGTGGCGCGCACCGTGGGGTCCTGGCGCTTCATCCTGATCCAGAGCGGTTTGATCGTGATGTGGATTACCGGCAATGTGCTGACCGGATCGCACGCCTGGGACCCCTACCCTTTCATCCTGCTCAACCTGCTGCTGTCTTTCCAAGCGGCCTACACCGCACCGGCCATCATGATGAGCCAGAACCGCCAGTCCGAGCTGGACCGCAAACACGCCGAGAGTGACTACGAAGTCAACGTCAAAGCGGAGCTGGAGATTGAGCTGTTGCACGAAAAAATCGACCTGCTCAAAGACAAGGAGCTTTTGCTGCTGACACAGGCCGTCAAAGAACTGTCGAGCCAATTGGCCGAGCTGCGCGGCAAGCCCCCGCTTGTCACCTAGGCTACCAAGCTACGCACGGTACGGCGCTACCATCCGCGACCATTGTTGACCCCCTTCTCCCGGAGCCCCCATGACCCAAGCCCTGTCCACCCTGACCAACCACCAGATCCGCCTGGCCGCGCGCCCCGTGGGCATGCCCAAAGCCAGCGATTGGAGCCACACCTCCGAGCCGGTGGCTGAGCCTGCTGAGGGCGGCGTGACCCTCAAAACCCTGGCCTTGAGCCTGGACCCCGCGATGCGCGGCTGGATGAACGAAGGCAAGAGCTATATCCCGCCGGTGGGCATTGGTGAAGTCATGCGCGCTGGCGGCGTGGGCGTGGTGGTGGCCAGCAAGAGCGACAAATTCGCCGTGGGCGACTATGTGAGCGCCGGCTTTGGTGTGCAGGAATACATCACGATTGCCAAAGACGAGATGAAGCGCAACGGCCTGGTCAAGATCGACCTGCGCGCAGGCACCCTGACCCAGTGGCTCAATGTGCTGGGCATGCCCGGCATGACCGGCTATTTCGGCCTGATGGACGTGGGCCAGCCCAAGGCGGGCGAAACCATCGTCATCTCTGGCGCTGCGGGTGCGGTGGGCCAAACCGTCGGCCAGGTTGCGAAGATTTTGGGCTTGCGCGTAGTGGGTATTGCCGGCGGTCCGGCCAAGTGCGAGTGGGTGGTCAAGGAACTGGGCTTCGATGCTTGCATCGACTACAAGGCCGGCGCAGGTAGCGTACGTGCAGGCCTGAAAGAGCACTGCCCCGGCGGCGTGGACATTTACTTCGACAACGTGGGCGGCGAGATTCTGGACGACGTGCTGGCCCGCATCAACCGCAAGGCCCGCATCATCATTTGCGGCGCCATCAGCCAGTACAACAACACGACAGCCGTACAAGGCCCCAAGAACTACCTGAGCCTGCTGGTGAACCGCGCGCGCATGGAGGGCATTGTGGTGTTCGACTACGCCGACCGCTACCACCTGGCCGTGGCCGAGATGGCAGGCTACCTGAAAGACGGCCGCATGAAGAGCAAGGAAGACGTGGTAGCAGGCCTGCAGACCTTCCCCGAGACGCTGCTCAAGCTCTTCAACGGAGAAAACTTCGGCAAGCTGGTGCTGGAAGTCGCCAAGGGCTGATCACGTCCTTGGCAGCAAAAGCAGTTTGCTATTATTTTCATAGCTATCTGCGCAATGAAATAGAGGGCTAGAGGTACTTTTTACAGTTAACTCTAGCCCCGTGAGCTTAGGCTCAGTCGTTCAACGCGGCGTACACCAGGTTGCGGAACAGCGGCCGATACCAGCTGCGCTGGTTGGGCGCCTGGGTGAGCAGGATCGCGAAGAAGTCTTTGGCAGGGTCCACAAAAAACACGGTGCCGGAAATGCCGCTCCAGTAGTACATGCCCTTGCTGCCCAGCTGGCTGCCCATGCCCTCTTGCAGCCGCACCGCAAAGCCCAGGCCAAAGCCGTGGCCCGGCGGCAGCAATTCCGCTGCGCGGCCACTGCGGTTGACCGGTATATCGCCCAGGTGGTCAGAAGTCATCAAACGCACCGAAGCCGGACCCAGGATGCGCGCACCGTCTAGAGAGCCGCCACCCAACATGCACTGCAAAAAGCGCGCATAGTCTGCCGCGGTGGAGCCCAACCCGGCACCGCCCGCCTGCATGGGCGTGGTTCTGCGCAGATCCATCAAGGGCATTGGTTGGCCGCCATCGGGATCGTGGGCAAAAGGCTCGGCAATGCGGTGGTGCTTGTCGGGCGGCACCACAAATGCGGTATCCACCATGCCCAAGGGCTTCAGGATGTGGGCCTGCAAATAGTCACCCAGCGGCTGGCCAGTGACCCGCTCCAGCAAAGCGCCCAGGAGGTCGGTGGCCCGGCTGTATTGCCAGATGCTGCCCGGCTCGTAGCGATAGGGTATGGCCGCCAAGGCGTGCGAAAAGCCGGTGTTGCTGAGCTGGCGGGTGCCCAGCCCGGCAGCCGCATAACGCTGCTGAATGGCATCGTCGCCCAATATCTCGTAGGTCAAGCCGGCGGTGTGGCGCAACAGGTCTTGCACCGTGGGCGTCCGGGCAGGTGCGCGCGGGGCCGGGGTGTGGCCGTCGTCCACCGGCACCGCAGCAAACTCGCTCAAGTGCTGGCCCACGGGGTCGCTGAGCAGCAGTTGCCCGCGCTCGACCAGTTGCATGATCGCCACCGACACCAGCGGCTTGGTCATGGAGTAGATACGAAAAATACTGTCCGCAGCCATGGGCGTGCCGTCCGCCGGATTTTGCTGGCCCCAGGCACGGTGCAAAACGGTCTGGCCCCGCCGGGCAATCAGGGCTACCGCACCGGGCAAGCGGCCTTTGTCTACCTCGGCTTGCAGCACCCGGCCGAGCGCCTCCAAAGCGGGTGCGTCAAACCCGGTATCAAGCGTGGCGGCCACCGTCAGGCTCCATAGCGTTGGCGGGCCAAGGCGGCGCCCTGGGCCAAGGCTTCGAGCTTTTTGGTGGCGACCTCGCGGCTCATGGGAGCCAGCCCGCAGTTGGTGCAAGGGAAGATGCGGTGGCGCGGCACATGCTGCAGCGCGATGCCAATGGTGTCTGCCACCTGCTCGGGGGTTTCAATCACATCGCTGGCGACATCGATCACGCCCACCATGACGTCCTTGTCCTTCAGCAAAGCCATCAGGTCCGGCGGCACATGCGACTGGTAGCACTCCAAGCTCACTTGTTGGATGCTGCTGGCCGCCAGCGCGGGAAAGACCTGCGCGTATTGGCGCCACTCTTGGCCGAGGGTTTCTTTCCAGTCGTTGTTGGCCTTGATGCCATAGCCATAGCAAATGTGAACCGCCGTGGTGCAGGTCAGGCCGCGGGCCGCAATCTCGAGCGCCTGCACACCCCAGTCCACCGCGTCTTGCATGTAGACGTTGAAACCCGGCTCGTCGAACTGGATGATGTCCACCCCATCGGCCTGCAGGGCCAGGGCTTCCTGGTTCAGCAGCTCGGCAAAAGCAAACGCCATGGTTTTCTTGTCGCCGTAAAAACGGTCGGCCACGGTGTCCACAATGGTCAGCGGGCCGGGCAGAGTGAATTTGAGCTTTTTCTTGGTGTGGGCGCGGGCCAGTTGGGCTTCAAACGCGTGCACCCGGCCTTTGAGGCGCAGCGCTGCGATGACCTGGGGGACCTGCGCGTCGTAGCGGTTGTTACGGATGCCCATGGTGACTTTGTTGTCGAAGTCGATCCCTTCTACCTGCTCCAGAAAGCCATGCACAAAGTGCTGGCGGCTCTGCTCACCATCGCCCACAACATCAAGGCCCGCGTCCTCTTGGGCTTTGATCCACAGCAAGGTGGCATCTGCCTTGGCTTGTTGCAGGTCGGGGCCGGCCAGTTTCCACTGGGGCCAGAGTTTCTCGGTCTCTGACAACCAAGAGGGTTTGGGCAGGCTGCCGGCAATCGCGGTTTCGAACATGGTGTCTCCTTGTGATGGGGGCTCAGGAAATGTCTCGGAAAAACGGTGACAAGTGTGCCCCACAGTGCAGGCCAAAGCGCGCCTCGGGCAAATGCCCCTCGGTCGGGCATTCATGGCCGGTGCGGGAGTGGCGGGCAAGAGGCGATACAACGACCCAGATCTGTTTTGGGCGTGATGTCGCCAAAAAACCTACCGTGCCCATGAAACAATAGCGAGGCGCAATGCGTGTTGCTGCACTTTTGTGCCAAGACGCCAAGCCGCTGAGTGGCACGCTTTCTGCTTGCTGCTATCAGCTATTGGGAGGAGTGCGGCGAATTAGGTTATTACTTTTCCGCATACCTTTCGATGGTAAACCCCGATGAGGGCGCGAGCCCACAAAGCTACAGTTCAGCGTCAGAATCGGGGCGCAGACACCAATCTGGTGCACCCTGCTGATTCAATTCTTTGGAGTAATGATTTATGAGCATGAAGAAACTGAAAACACTGGCAACCGTGGTTGCCGCTTTGGGTGCCGTCGTTGCAGCACCCGCCCACGCTGGCAAGACACTGGATGCCGTCAAGGCCCGTGGCCAAGTGGTGTGCGGTGTGAACACAGGTTTGGCTGGCTTCAGTGCTGCTGATTCCAACGGCAAGTGGGCCGGCCTCGATGTGGACGTGTGCCGCGCTGTAGCCGCTGCTGTGTTGGGCGACGGCGAAAAGGTGAAGTACGTTCCCCTGAACGCACAAGCCCGTTTCACTGCTTTGCAATCCGGCGAAGTTGACGTGCTCTCCCGCAACACGACTTTCACCCTGACACGTGATGCATCTTTGGGTCTGTCCCAAACTGCGGTGACCTATTACGACGGTCAAGGCTTCATGGTTCCCGTGAAGAGCAAGCTCAAGAGCGCCAAGCAGCTCAAGGGCCAGACCGTGTGCGTGCAGTCCGGCACCACCACTGAAAAGAACCTGACCGACTTCTCCAAGGCCAACGCGCTCAACATCAAGCCTATCGTGTTTGAAAAGCTCGAAGCCGCTGAAGGTGCTTACTTCTCCGGCCGTTGCGTGGCTTACACCACCGACGCATCCGGCCTGGCTTCTACCCGTAACAAGGTTGCCAAGAACCCCGCTGACCACATCATCCTGCCTGAGCTGATCTCCAAAGAGCCTTTGGGCCCCATGGTTCGCCGCGGTGACGACGAGTGGACTGCCATTGTGAAGTGGACCGTGTACGGCCTGTTGGAAGCGGAAGAAGCCGGCATCACCGCCGCCAACGTCGACGACTTGAAGACCAGCAGCCAAGACCCCGTGGTCGGCCGCTTGCTGGGCTCCAAGGAAGACACAGGCAAGTTGCTGGGCTTGGACAAAGAGTGGCTGGCACGTGCCGTGAAGACCACTGGTAACTACGGTGAAATCTTCGAACGCAACGTGGGCCCCAAGTCTGCCTTGCAGTTGCCACGCGGTTTGAACAACCTGTGGAACAAGGGCGGCGTGCAGTACGCACCCCCAGTGCGTTAATGAGAGTAAACGGAAGGCTGTAAACCGGCGTTCCGTGACCGAAAAGGGCAGTCGCATTCACCTTGCGCTGCCCTTTTCACTTGATGAGTGTTTTTCCAGTGAACCCAAGGGCTGACATGTCCACACCCTCCTCCCCTCCCAAAAAGTCCTGGTCCTGGCGCAGCCAGGCATTCCGTGGACTGATGTACCAAGCTATCGCCATCGTGGTGGTGCTGGCGACGGTGCTTTATCTCGCCCACAACACCACCACCAACATGAAGTTGCGTGGCATTCAAAGCGGTTTTGACTTTTTGTCCAACCCGGCCGGGTTCGACATTGGCGAGAGTCTTTTCGCCTTTGACTCCGGTGAGTCGTACTGGCGGGCTTACCTCGTCGGATTTGTGAACACGCTGCGTGTTGCCGTGGTGGGCATCATCCTCACTACCATTTTGGGCACCTTGATCGGAGTCGGCCGGTTTTCGCGCAACGCACTGGTTCGGGGCATTTGCGCCGCGTATGTGGAGTTCTTCCGCAACATTCCGGTGCTGCTGCAGTTGCTGATGTGGTACCTGATGTTCACCGAGGTGCTGCCCGCATCCAACGAGCCTTGGGTACTGGGCCCCTTCTTTCTGAGCAAGGGGGGAATCAACTTCCCGATTCCTCAGTGGGCGCACGGGCATGTTTGGGGCGCCTGGGGCCTGCTCTTGGGCGTAGCGGCCGCTTGGGCTTACCGCGTGTATGCGCAAAAGTCGTTTGAGCAGACCGGCAAGGCCAAGAGCATGGTGCTGGCTCCTATCGGCATCGTGCTGGCGACGGGTGTGCTCGGCTGGTTGTTGGGCGGTGCGCCTACTGCACTCAATATGCCGATCCAAGGTGACTTCGCCATTGAAAACGGCGGCGCCTTGACGCCTGAGTACCTGTCGGTGCTGCTGGGCCTGACAATCTACACCGCGGCTTTCGTATCCGAAGTGGTGCGGGGCGGCATCCAGTCGGTCGCCTTGGGCCAGTCGGAAGCGGCTGCCGCTTTGGGCCTGAGCCGTGGCCAAACCATGCGCCTGGTGATGCTGCCGCAAGCCTTGCGGGTGATTATTCCGCCGGTGACCAACCAGTACCTGAACCTGACCAAAAACTCATCTCTGGCAGTGGCCATCGGCTACCCGGATGTGGTGTCTATCGCAAACACCGCCATCAACCAAACCGGCCGTGCGGTGGAGTGCATTGCCATCATCATGCTGGTGTACCTGAGCACGTCGCTGTTCACGTCCATCACCATGAATTGGTACAACACCCGCTCTGCGATCAAAGAACGCTAAGGCCTATTTATGAGCGCAACTACTTTTGAACCTATTCCCGCACGTCCCGCCCCGGTCAAGACCGAAGGTGCGGTGGCCTGGATCCGCAGCAACCTCTTTGGCAGCTGGCAGACCACCATCGGCACCCTCATCATGGGGGCGATCCTGCTCTACATTTTGCCGCCCCTGTTTGGCTGGGCATTGATTGACGCCAAGTGGGCGGCCAACTCCGAGGCCTGCCATGCAGACCGCGCTGGCGCATGCTGGGGCGTGGTGACGGAAAAATTCCGCATCATCATTTTTGGCCGCTACCCCTTTGAAGAGCAGTGGCGTCCCCTGGTCGCCACCCTGCTGCTCTGCAGCTTGCTGGTTGCCAGCTGCATGCGCGTGTTCTGGAAGGCATGGCTGGGTGCGGCATGGGTGCTGGTCTTGGGCATTTTCTTTGTGCTGATGCACGGCAATGTGATGGGCTTGTCCCTGGTCGAAACCGACCGCTGGGGTGGCCTGCCACTGACGCTGCTGTTGTCTTCACTGTCGATGGCCATGGCATTCCCGCTGGCCTTGATGATTGCCTTGGGCCGCCGCTCCAAACTGCCGGCGATCAAGACCTTCTGCACCATTTATGTGGAGCTGATCCGTGGCGTGCCCTTGATCTCGGTGCTGTTCATGGCGTCCTTCATGTTCCCGCTGCTGATGCCCCAGGGCTTCAACATCGACGTGTTGGTGCGGGTGCTGGCCGGTATCACGCTGTTTGCTGCGGCTTATATGGCTGAAGTGATCCGCGGTGGCCTGCAAGCCGTGCCCAAGGGCCAGATTGAAGCGGCCGCCACCCTGGGCCTGAGCTACTGGCAAACCCAGCGCAAGATCGTGTTGCCACAAGCCTTGGCCATGGTCGTGCCCGGCATCATGAACAACTTCATCTCCACCTTCAAGGACACGTCGTTGGTAACCATTGTGAGCTTGTACGAGCTGACCGGTGCCATGAGCCTGGCCCTGAACTCGGACTCCGACTGGCGCCCCTTCAAGATTGAAGGCTACATCTTCATCGCACTCATCTACTTTGTGTTTTGCTTCTCCATGTCGCGCTACAGCCTCTGGATCGAAAAGCAAGTGAACAAAAGCAAACTCCGCTAAGGAACGAATATGTCTGAACCCATCATCACCTTCAACAAAGTCAACAAGTGGTACGGTAACAATTTCCACGTACTGCGCGATATTGACCTGACCGTCACCAAAGGCGAACGCATCGTGGTCTGCGGCCCCTCGGGCTCCGGCAAGTCCACCATGATCCGCTGTATCAACCGCCTCGAAGAACACCAGCAGGGCAACCTCATCGTGGACGGCGTAGAGCTCACTGATGACGTGAAAGCCATCGACGACGTGCGCAAAAAAGTCGGCATGGTGTTCCAGCAGTTCAACCTGTTCCCGCACCTTACCGTGCTGGAAAATCTGACGCTCTCCCCCATGTGGGTCGGCAAAATGCCGAAAAAAGAGGCTGAAGAAAAAGCTATGATCCAGCTGGAGCGTGTGCGTATTGCTAACCAGGCCAACAAGTACCCGCTGCAACTCTCCGGCGGCCAGCAGCAGCGCGTGGCGATTGCCCGTGCTCTGTGCCTCAAACCCAAGATCATGCTGTTCGACGAGCCCACCTCGGCCCTCGACCCTGAAATGATCAAGGAAGTGCTGGACGTGATGATCGAGATGGCCAGCCAGGGCATCACCATGATCTGCGTGACCCACGAAATGGGCTTTGCCAAGGCGGTGGCTGACCGTGTGATCTTCATGGACCAAGGCCAGATCGTGGAGCAAAACACGCCGCACGAGTTCTTCAACAACCCGCAAAACGAGCGCAGCCGCGACTTCTTGTCCAAGATTCTGGGGCACTAAGTACATGCCATCCGCTGCTGATCTCCACATGGCCGAAGAACAGCTTCAAGCCTTTCAATCAGGCCTGAAGCAGTTTCAGTCAGGGGGGTTGGCGGCGCACGCCTTGTCAGAGATGGCGCGCGGCCAGACAGTGTTGCTGACCGCGTTGCCTGAGAAATTCACCGATGTACTGCACCAGCTGATGGATCGCCTGGAGTCCAGTGCCCTCTTCAGCGAAGAAAGCTGCTCATTCAGCCAACGCGACCTGATTGACAGCCTTCAACTGTGGATCGACAAAGCGAACCGGCGCATCACCCCAGGCTAGAAGCCGACACTATTGCTTGGCAGCCGCAACGGGGCCTAAGCGGTCGTGGGTCCAGCGCAATAAATCCATCCACATCTGGCGCACTTCTGCGTCTTGGGGCAGGCGGCTCGCGCTGGGCAGCTCGATCGTGACCACCGGAATCCGCTGGTGGACGCCGGCATAGTTCCCTAGCGACCCCGGAAAGATACCCACCTGATCCAGGTAAAGGCGCCCGAGCTTGCTGGGCGGCACCGACGGACCGTCAAAGTCCAGCACCCCGTAAGGCGCATGCACGCTCACGATCAAGTTGGGCTTGAAGCTGCCCATTTGCTCCAGCAAAAACCGGGATTCCGGCTCAGACGCCGGTTTGTCACCCGGCCAGCGGCGCGGGTCGCGCTTGGTGCGTTGCTCCCAATACACTTTGGCGTCCCGGGCCCAGTTAGGCGTGGGGAAGTTGCGATTCAGGTCCACGCCGTCTGCATTGGTGCGTCGCGCCGGTTTGGCAAACAGACCATCGGGGTTGAGGCTCGGGATGAAACGCCAGTGGATATTCAGCGCCGTGTCGGATGGAGGGGTCTGCGCCAGCCCTAACCAGTGATAGACCAGCGACACGGACGACATTTCATCCCCGTGAATGCCCCCCACCACCAGCACGCGGAAATTGGCGTCCACTGCCGTCACATCGCGGCCCCAAATGACACGCCCTTTATTTGAGCGGGCCTTCAAATCCTGCAGCGCTGCCGCCTCGCACATGGCGGGGCTCACACTGGGTATTTTTGAAGAATAATCGCTGCAAGCCCTCTTCATATCTGCATGAGCCGCTATAGAAAAAATAGCAAAAACAAAACTGGCAATGATTTCCTTGTACATGGCGGGAATTGTAAAGGTCGCCCGTCGCCCATGGTTTTGGGTGGGCCGTCAAGGCAAGGCAGTGAAAGCGCGTTAAATTCCAGAGATGACGCCCCCTGCCCGAGCACGATCTGCTATCCCCCCTGATTTTTCCAGCCAAGAATTCCGGCAAGCCTTGGGCATGTTTGCCACTGGCGTGACCGTGGTTACGGCCCAAGCCCACGATGGCACCCTGGTGGGCCTGACGGCCAACTCTTTCAACTCTGTGTCGCTCGCGCCCCCGCTGGTACTCTGGAGCCTGGCCCAAAAGGCCGGCTCCATGGAGGCATTCAGCCGCGGCGCGCACTATGCGATCAACATCCTGGCTGCCGACCAACAGGCATTGGCCATGCAGTTCGCCAGCAAAGACATCGACCGCTATGCGGGCGTCAGCTTCACCCGGGGTACCCACGGTGCGCCGCTCCTGGCCGGTGCAGTGGCCCACTTCGAGTGCTTCAACCGCAGCCAATACGAAGAAGGCGACCATGTGATTTTTGTAGGTGAAGTCGAGCGCTGTAGCCACCGCGCAGGTGCTGCCCCCCTGCTCTACCATGGTGGGAAGTTCTACACCGAGCACCCGCTCTGAATCGCATGTCACTCCACCTGCCCCGGCCGGTCAAAGCAGCACTCCTTGGATTTTGGGATTTATTCACGTCGGCCAGCCCCTTGCTGTTCGCGGGTGCAGGCCTGATCTGGCTTGCCTATTGGTGGCTAAACCCGATGCCACCCAAACAGCTGACCCTGTTGACGGGCCCGGAGCAAAGCGCTTACGCCGAAATGGGCGATCAGTACGCAAAGCTGCTGCGCCAGCACGGCATCACGGTCCAACTGGTGCCCACAGAAGGCTCTGCTGACAACTTGCGCCGACTGCAGGCCGGCGAGGCGGATGCCGGTTTTGTGCAGGGGGGGTCTGCCACGGCGCCCACCGATGACGACACAGAGGAACTGCTGACGCTGGGCAACTTGTTTGTGGAACCGATCTGGCTGTTCTATCGCGCCCAGTCTGCGGCAGACATCTCAGAAACGGGCCGGCTGCAGTCCTTGAACCAGTTGAGTACCTTGCGGATCAACGCGGGAACCTCCGGTAGCGGCGTCCCGCCCTTGATGGACACACTGCTGGACATGCACCGCATGGACCCCAAGAAGATCAAAATGTCGCACCTGGAGCAAACGGCAGCCACCGTACAGATGTTGCAAGGCAAGCTGGATGCGGTGGTGTTTGCCTCGGCACCGCAGGCCCCTATGGTGCAAATGCTGCTGCAAACGCCCGGTATCCGGCTGATGGATTTTCCGCAGAACGAGGCCTATGCACGGCGCCTGCCGTTTATCACGCCGGTCACGCTCCCGCGCGGAGTGGTTGATCTGGCGCGCAACATTCCAGCACACGATGTACACCTGATCGCCACCACCACCAGCATGCTGGTGCGTGAGGGATTGCACCCGGGCCTGCGCCAATTGCTGTCTCAGGCAACAGTACAGACCCACGGGCAATCCGGCTGGTTCCAACGCACCCGCGAGTTTCCCAACGCATCGAATAGCGAGTTTCCGTTGGCACCCGAAGCCGAGCGCACCTTGAAGAACGGCATCCCCAGCCTCCAGCGCTACATCCCGTTTACCTTGGCCAACCTGGTAGAACGCATGTGGCTTGCACTGGGCATCATCATTGCCGTGCTGCTCCCCCTGGGGAAAATAGCGCCCCCACTGTACGCCTACCGCGTGCGGTCTCGCGTTTTCCGTTGGTATGGAGAACTCCGGGGTATTGAAAGCCGACTCGAAGCCCGCCCCGAAGACAGAGAAAAATTATTGGAAGAGCTGAACGCGATTGAATCCAAGGTGGAAAAAGTCATCCTGCCCCTGTCCTACGCGGATGAACTCTATGCGCTACGTAACCACATCGGCCTCGTAAGGCAACGTTTGATTACAGCTTAGCAATTACGCTGTTTTTCATGGCCTGCTGGGCCACCGCGTCCAGCGCGGCATCCAGCACGGTCTGGGCCGATATGACCCGCAATTGACCTGCGGCCACCAGCTTGTCATGGGTACGGCGGGTCATGGACTGCGTAGAGCCGGATGCGCTGGTGAACAAAAACAGCGTTCCATGCGGACTCGCCCAGGTGAGTTGCGTGCGGACCCAATCGTCATTGGACTGCAGCTCCACCCAAGAACCCAGGGGCAAGTTTCCTGCGCCGCTGCCGGCCACGGGCAACCCGCCTTCCGGCACCGCGGACGCTGATGACTCTGGTGCAGAACTGCTGGCGGAGGGCGCCTCGTCCAACTCCAGCAGATTCGACTCACTGGCTTCAGAAGGCGCAACCCAAGGGTCGCCATCTTCCACCGGGCGATGGGGCACTACCAAGGCGACGGTACGCGCCGGTGTTTCGGGCGCCTCCTTGGGCCGGGTCCACGGATCCCGGTGCACGGCCCGGAAGGCCGCTTGGTGCAAGCCCATCAGCGCTTCAAAAAATGCACCGACCTTGGTGGCAGGGTACTGAATGGTCTCCAGCCCATCACGCAAGGTTCCGAGCAAGAGCGGAACCAGCTTGGTGAGTTTGGGGATATTCTTGGGCGCCAGATCCGGATGGGTGCTCCACAACAGTGCAGCGATCAGTGCCTGGTACCGGTCTGCCGCCGCAGAGCGACTGCCGCCTGCGAGTCGGGCTTGGGCAACCACTTGCGCCCACGGGCCGCACAAAAAATGCAAGACCACTTCCGGCACTTTGTTGGCATCCCGGTGCCCATCAATTTCCCGGGCAATCTTTTCGGCCAACAAGTTACGCTGTTCTGCCTTCTCCAAGGCCCTCACAGCCTGCGCACGCAAGGCTGCTTGCTTGGAGGCCTCGTCGTCCCAGAGTGACTGCAGCTCACTCAAAACACGCTCAAAACTTTCAGGACCCGCGTGCTCGTCCATCAAGGGGGCGACCGCCTCCCGCGCCTCGTCCAAGTACGCCAAAAAGCCGGGGCTTCCGACCTTCGCGAACGCGAGGCTGCGGTGCGTCAACTCTTGGACCAGCATCCGGGCAGCGTGCTCTTTGTCGGTAAAGAAGCGGGGATCGGCCAAAGCCAAACGCATCAGGGCGGGCTCCAGCCCGCGCACCAAGGCCTGCACTGGCTCCAACAAACGCGGATCGCGCGCTATGTTGTCCACCATCAGGCTCACCACTTCCAAACTCAAAGCCTGCGCAACGCCATTGGCAGTACGCCGAATTTTTTCCCGCGCATCGCCGTCCACCCCTGAACGACTCTCGGGCGCAGCACTGCGGCGCTGCTCCAGCCGCTGGACCACGCGGTCCACTTGCCGCATTTCGGCCAGGGCCTCGAAGGCCGCAGGAACGGTTGCCGCAAAGTCGGTAGGCTCCGCTTCGTGTGCCCGATACCCCGCTTGCGGCGATTCAAAGTCGCGCTCGAACTGTTTTGCAAATGCAGCGACTCTGTGCGTCGTACCTGCAGAATCCAGTTCACCCGCCAGCAGCAGGCGCAGCCTGTCCAGGGTGAGCAAACCGGGATCAACGACGGGCTTAGGGCGGCTCAACTCTTGGGCTATCAAGGCCTCCCGCTCCGCACTGCCCGGTGCGCCATAGCGCGTGGTCTCCATCTGCACGGAGCCAGCGCCTTCCGCGCGTTTAAAGCCAGCGGCCCCCACGCCCGATCCGGCACTTTGCGATACCGCATAACTTGCAGCCACCACGCCTTGCGCGCGTAACCGGACCACCAGGTCTCGGTACAACACTTGAAGCTCACTGCCTAAAGCCGTTCCCATGACGGTGAGCCAGTCCAAGCGCATCGAGGAAGGAGCGGGCGTGCGCTCTACCGTGTTGCGCAATGCCTGTATGTAAGCCTCCGGACGCAAGGGGTTGCGCTCGGGGCGAACGGTGGGCAAACCCAAAGCTGCACACATCAAGGCATTGAGTTCAGAGAGGCTCGCCTCTGCAGCCAGCATGACCATTTGCTGCGCTCGCGCCATGTTGACGCTCTCTTGCACCTGAAGCTCGTCCATCAGCTCAAGCTGATCGAACTGCACATCAGCGATGCTGGGCATCGACGTGCGAGGCGTATCCACCGGCTTGGTGAACTGCTCCATCAAGGCTGCTTCGAAGCCCTTTTCCAGAATAGCCTCATGAGCAAACAGCTGCCGCAAAGAATCCGCGTGAACTTCCCGCTCCCTGAAGTCACGCGCTGCACCTTCGCGCCCATGCAAGTCGCGACGCAGTGCAGCGACCAGTTTGGCCATCAGGGCAGGACCGACCGCCGCAGCTTCTTTGACGGTCGCTTGAAACAAGGGCGGCGGGGGCGAGTGTCGATTTTGCATGCAGCAGCGTGGACTCTCTCAGTACCAAAGAGGCTTACTTCAAGGCCTTGTAGCGCACGCGCTTGGGCTTGGCACCCTCTTCGCCCAGACGCTTCTTCTTATCGGCTTCGTACTCTTGGTAGTTACCGTCAAAGAAGGTCCACTGGCTGTCGCCTTCGGCAGCCAGGATGTGGGTGGCAATACGGTCCAGGAACCATCGATCGTGGGAAATCACCAGCATGGTGCCGGCGAATTCGAGCAGCGCGTCTTCCAAAGCGCGCAAGGTTTCCACGTCCAAGTCGTTGGACGGCTCATCCAGCATCAACACGTTGCCGCCTGCGATCAGTGTCTTTGCCAAGTGCAAACGACCCCGCTCACCACCGGACAACATGCCCACTTTCTTCTGCTGGTCTCCACCGTTGAAGTTGAAGCGACCGCAATAGGCGCGGCTGGCCATTTGGAACTTGCCCACGTTCAGGATGTCGAGACCACCGGACACGTCTTCCCAGACGGTTTTTTCATCCGATAGCGCATCGCGGTGCTGGTCCACAAACGCCATCTTGACGGTGGAACCAATGACGACTTCACCCGAATCTGGCTTTTCGCGACCGGCGATCAGCTTGAACAAGGTCGATTTACCGGCACCGTTCGGACCGATGATGCCGACAATCGCGCCGGCAGGGATGTTGAAGCTCAGGTTGTCGATCAACACGCGGTCGCCAAAGGACTTGCTCACACCCTTGAATTCGATCACTTGGCTACCCAGGCGATCTGCCACCGGGATAAAGATTTCGTTGGTTTCGTTGCGCTTCTGGTATTCGAAGTCGCTCAATTCTTCAAAGCGGGCCAGACGGGCCTTGCTCTTGGCCTGGCGAGCCTTGGGGTTCTGGCGGGACCATTCCAATTCCTTCTTCAAGGCTTTGGCACGGGCTTCTTCGCCCTTTTGTTCGGCTTCCAAACGGGCGCCCTTCTGGGTCAACCAGTCAGAGTAGTTGCCCTTGTACGGAATACCGGAGCCACGGTCCAGTTCCAGAATCCACTCAGCAGCGTTGTCCAGGAAGTAGCGATCGTGGGTGATCGCCACCACGGTGCCGGAGTAGCGTTGCAGGAATTGCTCCAGCCAGTCCACCGATTCAGCGTCCAAGTGGTTGGTTGGCTCATCGAGCAACAGCATGTCGGGCTTGGAGAGCAGCAAACGGCACAAGGCCACACGGCGCTTCTCACCGCCGGACAGCACGCCGATGTTGGCATCCCACGGAGGCAGGCGCAGAGCGTCGGCGGCAATTTCGAGCTGGTGCTCAGAGTCGGTGCCGGCGGTGGCGATGATGGCTTCCAGTTCAGCCTGCTCAGCAGCCAGTGCGTCAAAGTCGGCGTCTTCAGCGCCGTAGGCGGTGTACACCTCTTCCAAGCGGGCCTTGGCAGTGAACACTTTGCCCATACCGCTTTCCACGGCTTCACGCACAGTGTGGGTCGGGTCGAGCTGGGGTTCCTGGGGCAGATATCCGATGTTCAGGCCGGCCATGGGAATGGCTTCGCCCTCAATTTCCTTGTCCACACCGGCCATGATCTTGAGCAGGGTGGATTTGCCGGAACCGTTGGTACCCAAGACACCGATCTTGGCACCGGGGAAGAAGGAAAGGGAGATGTCTTTAAGAATGTGCCGCTTGGGGGGCACGATCTTGCCGACGCGGTTCATGGAGAAAACGTATTGGGCCATTGCGATTCTGGTTATTCAGCGGTAAAGCCATATTATCGACTGCGCGGCAACCGAGCGATCAAGGGTTGCGGTGTGAAGGGGTTTCAAACGCGTTTTTTACATCGTTTCGCAGGGCCTCTCGGGCCACGGCATCGAGGGCGTTGTCCATGACATGGCCATCAGACACCAGCCGGATCAAGCCCAGCCCCCGCAAGCGGTCCATGGTGCTGCGCGACATGGAATGCGTCATTCCGCTGGCCGACAAAAACATGAACAGGGTCCGGTGCGGGCTCGCCCACGACAGCTGGGCACGCACCCATTCGCTACCCAAAGCCATATCTACCCAAGACCCGGTGCGCAGGCTCTCTGCACTCCAAGCATCGTGTAGCGCCTGGTCTGCCACCTCAGATGGCTCAGCCGTGCCTTTGCGGGACACCTGCTGGCCGTTGAAAAAGCCGGAGTCTTCAGCCTCCATCTCGGCGAGCCAAGGATCGTCTTCAGGTGTCACTGGCCTGGCAATAGCTTGTGGGCCTCCTGCGGGCGATGCATTCTGTGCGTCCCGGTGGGACACGTATTTGGCGTTGTCAAAGGCCTGCTCATGGATATCGATCAGGGCATCAAAAAACGGCGGGATCCAGTCTTCGGGGTGATCCACCAAAGCCAGCCCTTGCCGGATCTTCACCAGCATCAGCGGCACCAATTCGACCAGACGCGCCCTGTTTTTACGTACCAAGCGGGGCTGCACACTCCAAATCAGGTCATCCACCAGTGCGAGATAGCCTTCTGCATCGTCCGAACCACCGGCGCTCCGCAACTGGTACTCGGCCACCACCTGCGCCCACGGCCCCCGCAAAAATGCCACCACGATGTCCGGTGCATTTTTAAAGGTCATGCGCTGCACAAACTCCTGGGCCAGGCGTTGGGCCAGCATGTTCCGCTGCTCCACGTGCATGAGGCCACGCGCTGCCTCGGCGGCAGCCTGCTTGTGCAGATGGTCTTCCTGCCCCCACGCTTCGTCCAACTTTTGCAACACTCGCTCAAAAGTGGCGGCATTTCCCTCGCTCCCCAAAAGCGCGGAGATGGCGTTTTCCATGTTTTGCCGGAAACGCGCGTAGCCCGGAGCCTCTTCGCTCTGGAACGCCAGACTCCGGTGCGTCATGCGGTCCAGAAAAACGCGCGCGGGGTGCTTGCGGTCTGCGAAAAAGCGGGAGTCTTGCTGAGACATCCGCTGCAGCAGGGGATCCATACTCAGCACCAATTGCCGCACACCGGGCAACAGGCGGCGGTCTTGCATCAAATTCTCAAGCATCAGGCGCACGACTTCCTGACCCAACTCCTCGCCCAAGGCCTTGCCTTGCAGCGCCTCCCGCGCTGACGCCCTGGCGCGAGGCCGTGGCTGCCCGGCGCCCGCATCGGCCACGACTGCGCGCTCCGAGAGGCGCTTGAGCATCGGCTCGACCAGCTTCATATCCTCCAGGGCCAAGAAAGACGCGGGCACGGTGTGGGTGAAATCTGCATTCCCGGCAGCTGCAGGCCGCGGATCGAGCTCACCAGAGAGCAAACGGCGCAATTTGTCCAGCGTGAGCAAACTGCGTGAGACGGAGGACGCCGGGGCGCTGGAAGTCAGGCCGAAAGGATGCGTCGTGGGGCCATACATCGGCACCGGCTCTACGCCCTGGGACTTCAGCCACTCGATCAACTCTCGGTACATCTGGTCCAGCGCGCTACCCAACAAACCGGCTGCAGGCGCCATCACAGACAAGCGCGCCTCATCCTCGGGCACCACTTGGACAAACGCCTCGCGCAAGGCGTGGACGAAAGCTTCCGGTTTGAGTGGATTCAAATGGGCCTGCACGCTGGACCAGCCCATCAAATTGCTGATCAAGGCGTTCAGATTCGGCAGAACCGCCTCCACAGACCGGGTGACCTCCTGCTCATTGACGGCCAACTCAATGTTGGCATCGATCTGCTCTTCTTCCAGAAACTGGAAATCGTCAAATCGCACAGGGCTGATGTTGGGCTTGCGGAACGAGCCGCCCCCGTACACCGCACTGCGCAACTCCACACGAAACACCGCTTTCAACTCTGCAGAACGGGCCAACAGTCGCTCGACGGTGACCTGACGGACGGGATGCAGCTTGGCATGCAGGGTTTTGCCCCCGCCCACTTTGAGCATGGACTTCAGGCCTTCGAGCACATCGTCCAGCAGCGGGTCGCACTGCTCCAGCACTGCATCGATACAAGCAGACAGCGTGGGCTTGGTGTTGCCGATTTCGTGGGCAACTCCCAGGCGCCGCAACAAGTATTTCTTCATGGTGACCGTATTCTCAACGCCGCGAATGGGCTTCGCCAGTGTATTGACAGATTGTTACCCGCGCGTAAACCGTGTGCCTGTTTCCGTGTCGACAAACCGACACCATGCCAAGCCGTGCGACAATACGGGCCATTGCAGCTATTCAGTTGCCTGCAATATCAGCAACTTGCTGGGGATCGCTACGTGACAGGGCATCCCACTTTTGAATCCATCTGCCTTTGACTGACTGCGCACCGAGTGTCCGCAGAACGGCTGATTCCCAAGCGTCCCGGACGGACGCATCTATCCAATGAACTTTGAAGAATTGAAGCTGGCACCTGCCATCGTGAAGGCCGTGCGCGAGCAAGGTTACGAAACGCCCACCGCCATTCAGGCGCAGGCTATTCCCCTGGTGCTCGAAGGCCACGACCTGCTGGGCGGCGCCCAGACCGGTACCGGCAAGACCGCTGCCTTCACCCTGCCCCTGCTGCACCGCCTCTCGATGAGCCGCAGCGCGGAGAACAAATTCGGCGGTACCGGCATCCGCGCCTTGGTGCTGACCCCTACCCGCGAACTCGCCGCCCAGGTGGAAGAGTCCGTGCGTCAGTACGGCAAATACCTGCAACTCAGCTCCACCGTGGTATTCGGCGGCGTGGGCATGAACCCGCAAATCTCCAAGGTCAAAAAAGGCGTGGACATCCTGGTGGCCACCCCCGGCCGCCTGCTGGACCTGGCCCAACAAGGCATGTTGGACCTGGGCCAAGTGCAAATGCTGGTGCTCGACGAAGCCGACCGCATGTTGGACATGGGCTTCATCCATGACGTGAAAAAAGTGCTGGCTTTGGTGCCCAAAGAAAAGCAAAGCCTGCTGTTCTCTGCGACGTTTAGCGATGAAATTCGCGAGCTGGCCAACGGCCTGCTCAAGAACCCACAAAGCGTGCAGGTCACCCCGCGCAACACCACGGTGCAGCGCATCACCCAGGTGATCCACCCCGTGGGCCGCGGCAAGAAAAAGGCATTACTCGCCCACATCATCAACGAGCAAAACTGGAGCCAGGTGCTGGTGTTCACCCGCACCAAGTTCGGCGCCAACAACGTGGCCGAGTTTCTGGAAAAGAACGGCATCACGGCCATGGCGCTGCACGGCAACAAGAGCCAGGCAGCCCGCACGCAAGCCCTGTCCGGCTTCAAGAGCGGCGATGTGCGCGCCTTGGTGGCCACCGACATTGCTGCCCGCGGTATCGACATTGACGATCTGCCGCACGTGGTGAACTACGAAATCCCGAACGTGAGCGAAGACTATGTGCACCGCATCGGCCGCACGGGCCGCGCAGGTGCCGATGGCGCCGCTGTGAACTTGGTGTGCCTGGACGAAGAAGGCTTCATGCAGGACATCGAGCGCTTCACCAAGCAGAAGATTGAAGTCAAGGTCATCGAAGGCTTCGGCCCCGAGCCAGGCGAGAAGGGCGAGCCCATCGCCATGGGTCGCCAGACCATCTGGGGCGGTGCAGGCAAGCCTCCAAGCCGTGACGTCATGCAGGCAGCCGCCAAGGCCGCCCGCACCGAAATGTTGCAACGCGTGCGTGACAACAAAGCCGCACAAGGCGGCGGTCGTGCAGCCAGCGGCCCAGGCGCCGGTGGTAATGGCGGCGGCCGTGGTGGCCAAGCCCCACGCGGTAACGGTGGCGGCAATGGCGGCGGCCGTGGCCCCGATAGTGGTGGCGACTTCCAGCAACCACGCGCACAAGGTCCACGCCCCGCGCAAAACCGCGGCCCGCGCCGTGATGGCGGCAGCGCTGAGTTCCAGCCGCCCGCAGGCTTCACCCACGAAGGTCGCGCACCGCGCCCATCTACGGCCCAACCTGACCCGATGCGCACCAGCGTCGATATGATGGCTGGCCGTGGCGCCCGCCGCGGTGGTGGCGGTGGCTTTGGCGGCGGTGGTCGCAGTGGAGGTGGAAATGGCGGCGGATACGGTGGTGGTGGTGGTGGCGGAGGCGGCTTCGGCGGCGGTGGACGCCCGGGTGGCGGTGGTCGCGGGGGCAACGGGCCTCGTGGGCCGCGCGGTCCTGGCGGCTCTTCTAGCCGATAAACACACTAGCGCGGTACACAGTCTGGGGCGGCGCACGCTGCCCTTGACCCACCCTAAGCTGACCCAACACATCGTCGACTTTGCGGCGCTCCCTGAGCTGCCGCAGATCGACGATGTTTTTATTTGTCTGGGCACCACTATCAAGGTGGCCGGCAGCCAGGCCGCGTTCCGCGCGGTGGACTATGACGCTGTTATGGCTGTAGCCCATGCGGGACGTGCGCAGGGCGCTACGAAATTAGGAGTGGTCAGCGCCATGGGCGCGGATACCCAATCCGGCGTGTTCTACAACCGCGTCAAAGGCGAAGTGGAAGATGCGATTGCTCAGCTGGGCTACACCAGTGTCAGCATCGTTCGCCCTTCCCTCTTGGTAGGTGACCGCAGCCCGCTGAACCAACCCGAGCGCCCCGGCGAGCGCATCGGCCTGATGGTCAGCAAACTGCTCAAGCCACTCATTCCTGCCAATTACCTGCCGGTGCAAGCGGAGGACGTGGCTGCTGGCCTGATTCAAGCCATCAAAGCGGGCAAGCCCGGTGTGCAGCGCATCTTGTCGGGTGCGTTGCATGGCGCAGCGGCGCGCGCTGCTGCGGTTTAGCCCCGCACAAACAAGGTGACCAAGGGCTGCTCGCCCACTTGGCGGCTCCAGTGGCCGTGAATGGCCGGGTCAAAGGTGGCACCGTCGGGCAGCAAATCTGCCGAATAAAAGTGCTGGCCGGGCCCGAACACGCGCGAACTGCCGTGCACCCCGATCTCCATCTGCCCTTGCAAGATAAAGCACCACTGGGTGTGCCCCGAGCAATGGAACTGGCTGCGAAAGCCCACCGGGCTGGTGCGCAACTGGTAGCCGCCCGACGCAAACACCTTCGAGAGCATGGATTGCGGATTGCCCTCGTTCAAAGGAATTGTTTCCTCGCGGAACTTGGCAAAACCATCGGTGTCGGTATACAGAATGACTTGGGTGAAGGTGCTCATGGTGGGCCTTGGTATGGTGGCGGGATTATTCACCATGCACAGACAGGGCAAAGGCCCTCGTGCACAATTTGCCGCATGCAATTCCTCCACACCATGCTGCGCGTTGGCAACCTTCAACGCTCCATCGACTTCTACACCCACGTGCTGGGCATGCAATTGCTGCGCACCTCAGAAAACCCCGAGTACAAGTACAGCCTCGCCTTCCTCGGCTTTGAAGGCGGCAACCCCGCGCAAGCCGAGATCGAGCTCACCTACAACTGGGGCACTGAAAGCTATGACTTGGGCACCGCCTACGGCCACATCGCCCTGGGCGTGCCGGATGCCTATGCCGCCGTGGAAAAAATCAAGGCCGCTGGCGGCAATGTGACCCGTGAGGCCGGCCCGGTCAAAGGCGGCAGCACAGTGATTGCCTTTGTGACTGACCCGGACGGCTACAAAATCGAACTGATACAGAAGGCGCCGAAGGAAGCGGGCGTGGGCCTGCGTTAACGCAGCACTTCGGCGACCAATCGCTCCAGATTCTGCTGGTTGGCCGCTGCCACAAAGGTGGCCAGGGCTTGGTAATGCTCCACCGTGTCAAAGGTCTGCCGCCAGCACACTTCGGTACCTTCGCCTGAGGGCTTGAGCTCCAGAGTCAACGTGAAATGGTGGCCGTTCAGGTGCTCGATTTCCCACAGAGCATCCGGCACGATCCGGGCAAACCGGCTCTCATTCGGATAGTCCGTCCCGTCCGGCGCATGCATTGTGAGCACCCAACTGCCCCCGGGTTGGAAATCAAATGTGTGCATGGTGCTGCTGAAGCCATCCGGCCCCCACCAACGCGCTACCCGTTCAGAGTGGCTCAGGGCGGCGAACACCTGCGCAGGGGAGGCGGCGATGAAGTGGCTGCGGGTGTCGGAGCGGTTTTCTATGGATTCCATGGCAGGACTTTTTGTTTCGGATAAAGGTTGAAATCCTAGAGGTTTGTACCACTAGCACCTTATTCGAGAAAAATCATGCTTTCGCTATAACTTTCATAGCTGCTCGCGCAATAAAAAAGGGCGCCAGAGCGCCCTTTTGCTTATAAACAGTCTTGCGCCTTACTTGCGCAGCGCCTGTGTGTCTTTGGCCAGCTGGGTGATCTTGTCCCACTCGCCCTTGGCCATGGCGTCGGCCGGCACGATCCACGAGCCGCCTACGCACACCACGTTGGGCAGGGCCAAAAACTCGGGCGCGTTTTGCAGGGTGACGCCGCCGGTGGGGCAAAACTTCACATCAAAAAACGGGCCGCTCCAGGCCTTGAGCATGGCGGGGCCGCCGGCTTGCATCGCGGGGAAGAACTTGAGCTGGGTGAAGCCGTCTTCCTGCGCCATCATGATTTCGCTGCCAGTGGCCACACCGGGCAAGAGCGATAGGCCTAAATCGCGGCAGGCCTGGCCCACAGCGCTGGTGTAACCGGGGCTCACGGCAAAGCGGGCGCCGGCGTTGGCGGCGGCTTGCGCATCTGCCTTGCTGCGCACGGTGCCGGCACCGACCACGGCTTCGGGCACATCGCGGGCAATGGCTTCCATGCAGGCCAGGGCTTGGGGGGTGCGCAGGGTCACTTCCAGCATGCGCACGCCGCCAGCCACCAGGGCACGGGCCATGGGCACCGCGTGGGCTACATCGTTGAGCACGATGACGGGGATGACGGGCGCGTCCTGCATGACTTGCAGGGCGGTAAAGGCGGGAGCGTTAGACATTGAAATGTTCCAGATCGACGTTATTGGGGGTGGGTTCAGAACCAGGTGCAGGCGCCTTCTTCGGCGGCCAGTGCATTGCGGCGGAAGTTGGCAAACAGTTCGCGGCCCATGCCGATGCCATTGGCAGCTCGCAAGACTTCGGGCATGGTGTCCAAGGGGCGTGCGGCCCACTCGGCGTCGCTGACCAGCACTTGCAGGGTTTCGGCGTTGGCATCCAGGCGGATGATGTCGCCATCACGCACCTTGGCCAACGGACCGCCGGCCGCCGCCTCGGGCGACACGTGGATGGCGGCAGGCACTTTGCCGGAGGCGCCGCTCATGCGGCCATCCGTCACCAGCGCCACGCGGTAGCCCTTGCCCTGCAGCACGGCCAGGGGCGGGGTGAGCTTGTGCAGCTCAGGCATGCCGTTGGCCTGCGGGCCTTGCCAACGCACCACGCAGATCACGTCGTGGTTGAGTTCATCGGCGCTAAAGGCCTTGTGCAAAGCGTCTTGCGAGTCGAACACGCGGCAAGGGGCTTCAATGATGTGGCGGTCGTCCGGCACAGCAGACACTTTGATCACGCTGCGGCCAAGGTTGCCCTTGAGCAACTTGAGGCCACCGCTGGCGCTGAAGGGGCTGATGGCAGGGCGCACCACGGTCTCGTCCTTGCTGGCACCTGCATCAGCCCACTGCAAGCTGCCATCAGCATTGGCCGACGGAATGGCGGTGTATTCACGCAAGCCACCGCTGCGCACGGTCAACACATCAGCGTGCATGAAGCCGGCATCCAGCAGCTCGCGGATCACGTAACCGGGGCCGCCTGCCGCCTGGAACTGGTTCACATCGGCGCTACCGTTGGGGTACACGCGGGTCAGCAAGGGCACCACATCCGACAGGGACGAGAAGTCGTTCCAGTCGATCACGATGCCCGCGGCGCGCGCCACAGCCACCCAGTGGATCAAATGATTGGTCGAGCCGCCCGTGGCAAGCAGGGCGACCATGGCGTTGACGATGCAGCGCTCGTCCACCACCTGGCCGATGGGCGCAAAGCGCTTGGCCTTGGTAATGCCCAGTACGGTGCGCACAGCTTCGCGGGTCAGTTCCTGGCGCACGCCGTCGCCGGGGTTAATGAAAGCGGTGCCGGGCACATGCAGGCCCATGGCTTCGAGCAGCATCTGGTTGCTGTTGGCGGTGCCGTAAAAGGTGCACGTGCCTTCGCCGTGGTACGCAGCGCTTTCGGCGGCCAGCAGCTCGGGGCGGCCGACCAAGCCTTGGGCGGCTTTTTCGCGCACCTTGGCCTTTTCGTTGTTGGGCAGGCCCGAAGTCATGGGGCCGGCCGGCACAAACACGGTGGGCAGGTGGCCGAAGTGCAGTGCGCCGATCAACAGGCCGGGCACGATCTTGTCGCACACGCCCAGCATCAGGGCGGCGTCAAACACATCGTGGCTCAGCGACACGGCGGTGGCCATGGCAATGGCATCGCGGCTGAACAAGCTCAGCTCCATGCCGGCCGTGCCTTGGGTCACACCGTCGCACATGGCGGGCACGCCGCCCGCCACTTGGGCGGTGGCGCCGTGCTTGCGGGCTTCTGCTTTGACCAGATCAGGGTAGTGCTGCAAGGGCGCGTGGGCGGAGAGCAGGTCGTTGTAGGCGTTGACGATGCCGATATTGGCACCTTTCTCTTCCACAATTTTGAATTTATCCAAGCCGGTGACGCGGGTCTTGTCGGCGTCGGGCATGGCGGCAAAAGCGTGAGCCACGTTGGCGCAGCCCATGCGGTCGGCACCGGGCTTGCGGTCGGCCATGTGCGCGACTTGGGCCAGATAGGCGCTGCGGGTAGCGGCGCTGCGCTCCACGATGCGGCGGGTGACCGCCTCCACAACAGGGTGCAAAGCGACGGGGGTAGAGGTGGTGTCTGGCATAAAGTCTCTGTAACTAAATTACACCTCTGATGGTAACTTGGAATCAAACCTTTGTGCCAACCCCCAGTTACCAGAAGGGTACCAACTCGGCGAGGCTCGGCTCGGCTCGGCAAAGTAGCCGCACCATGCAAAAGGCCCGACTGAATCGGGCCTTTTGCAGGAGATCGAAACGATCTGATTTATTTCACAACCACTTCCACGCGGCGTGCTTCATTGGCGGGGCCTGTAGCCATGGCTTCTTCAGGCTTTTTCAACTCGACTTTGTCTTGGGGAACACCCAGGGCCACGAGGGCGTCGCGCACCGCGATGGCACGTTGCTTGGCCAACTCAGCGTTTTTGGCAGGGTCGCCGCTGGCGTCGTGGAAACCACTGATCACCGCTTGCTGACCGGCAGATACAGCGGTCACTACGTTGGCAAGGGCTTCGTTAGCACCCGTGGCGACGTCTGCTTTGCCTGTGGCAAAAAAGAACTTCACCACACCGTCTTCAACCCGCACACTGGCTGCGTCTGCCACTTCAACAACCGCTGCCGCAGGTGCAGGCTTAGCGCCAGACCGGCTGACAGCAAAACCGATCACAGAAGCCAGAATGGCGACGATGATGGTGCTCACGACGATGGCAACGACTTTGGTACCGGTATCTTCCTGCTCAGACATGTCAAACACTCCCTTAAAAATGGAGCGTATTGTAGGTTGTCGCGGCTTGGGCTCTCTGGCCCATGACCCAACGCAATTCACGGAAAGCCTGTAATTCCTATACTCCGGCTATGACATCCATTGCCTCCTTACGCAAAAGTTACGAACGCGCCGAACTCGATGAGCAGGCTTCGCATGCCGATCCGCTGCTGCAGTTTGATCGCTGGCTGCAAGAAGCCATCCAGAGCGAGGTGCCTGAGCCCAACGCCATGACCCTGGCCACCGTGGGCAGCGACCTGCGCCCCAGCACCCGGGTGGTGTTGATCAAGGGTTTTGATGCCCGCGGCATTGTGTGGTTTACCAACTACGAAAGCCGCAAAGGCAAGGCCCTAGCGGGCAACCCGTATGCCGCGCTGCAGTTCCATTGGGTAGAGCTGGAGCGGGTGGTCCGGATCGAAGGCGTGGTCGAAAAAGTGAGTGACGAAGAGAGCGACGCCTACTTCCACAGCCGCCCGCTGGACTCGCGTATCGGCGCATGGGCCTCCCCGCAGAGCGAAGTGATCCCCGGCCGCACGGTGCTGGTCACCAACGCGGCCAAATACGCCGCCCAATTTCTGCTGCAGCCGCCGCGCCCGCCGCACTGGGGCGGCTACCGCCTCAAGCCGGACCAGTGGGAGTTCTGGCAGGGCCGCAAAAGCCGTTTGCATGACCGGCTGCGTTACAGCCAGGGTACAGACGGCGCCTGGTTGCGCGAGCGACTGGCGCCCTAGCGCGCACGGGGCTTAACCCCCCTGCTCCTCAAGGTGCCGATTTGGGAAGGTACTGATCCGAAGTGACGCCCATGGAGACGTAAATGCTGGTGACGGCCTCCATGCCGATTTCGGCCGGTTCCACCCAGTCGGGTGGCACATACAGCAAGCCGCCCCCCACTGGAACCGGTGCGGTAGGCACCAGCACCCCCAGATAAGGCACGCCGCCGATCATGACAACCTGCGGCGTTGACAGGAAACCGAGCACCGCGGTTCCTTGTTTGCCAGCTCCGCCAGCGGCAGCGGCACTGGCAGTGTCCGGCTGTGGCTTGCCGCCGAAATACAGCCACACAGGGGACAGCGACTGCAGCTCTGCCCCCTCTTTGCGGCCTAGGAGACCGACCAACTTTTGCACCACGTCGTACACGGTGCGGACCACGGGAATGCGTTGCAAAAGCGTTTCCAGCAGTCTGGCAGCGCCCTGCTCCAGGCCCCGCTCCACCATCAAGCCAAACGCATAGACCAGCACCACCACCAGCAACAAGCCCAGCAGGTAGCCAATGATTTCGGACTCGGTCAGCCCCAGGCCAATCCCGGTGAGCATTTGCCCGAACGCGCTCCCCGGCCCGAGCCACACCGCAAGCAGGCTCAACAACCACGACAGCAAGAGCAAGGTCGCCGCCAAAGGCAAGAGCGCCAGCGCCCCGGTGAGCAGGGTGCGCAGGGGGTGTTTCAGCTTGAGGTTCATGTCTCGGAATTTCCTGGAAAAAGTGCCCGGCCGCACGCGCGTGCCCACAACGCCAGAGCTGCAAAGCATAGGGTGTGCTGCGCCTTGTCCCAAAACACCAGGCTCGAGGGCACCTGCTCGTTGGGCATCAGGGACATGACAGTCGTCAGGACCACCGGGGCCCAGAAGGCGGCTTTCCAGAATACGCGGACCCGGTTCAACGTCACACACACCCATTAATTTGGCTCAGCCCACCCACAAGGGCAGCAGGTACATCACCAGTGAGACGGTAAACAGCGCCATCACGGTGGACACCACCACGCTGGCGGTGACCAGCTCTTCCGCCTTCTGGTAACGCTGGGCAAACAAAAACACGTTGGCGCCGATCGGCAGGGCAGCGGTCATCACCAGCACCGTCAGGGTGATACCGCGCAGGCCGGCGGCGTAGCCCAACAAGGCCATCAGCAAGGGGTGCAGCAGGTTTTTGATACTGGAGATCAGCAGCGCACTCCGCAGATGCTGGCCAATGGACGTTTTGGCCAGTGTCACCCCCATCAGCACCAGCGCCACCGGGCTGAAGGCATTGGCCAGCAGTTGCAGCGGGCGGTCTACCACCTCGGGCAGCACCCAGCCGGTTTGCGCAAACAACAAGCCGGCAATGATGGGCATGGGCACCGGGTGCAAGATGGCGTTGCGCACCGCCAGGCCGATGGTGCGCCAATGGCCCCTCCGGATGTGCCCGGCATGGGCCTGCTCGCGGGCGCTGCACAGCTCCAGCACCACGGTGGTCATGGTCAGCAGCACCAGCGAGTGCATTGAAATCAGGGTGAACAGCACCACCAACGCCTCTTTGCCATAGGCCAGGCCAATGAGCGGAATACCAATCGTGGCGGTATTGCTGAAAATGCCGGAGAGCGCCAGCACCGCCGCGCGGCTACTGCCGCCCTGCGCGAGCAGCAATACAAAAAACAAGCCGGCCGCCGTGGCGAGGTAGATCGACAGGGCGCTGAAGTCGAGATGCGCCACATCCACTGCGCACATGGTGCGAAACAGCAGCGCCTGGATCAGCACCAAAAAGACCAGATTGCTCAGGTCGCGCACCGCCTCCTGGCGGATGACATTGAATCTGCCACTCAGGTAGCCCACCACAATCAGCAGGACGACCGGCAGCAGGGAAGAGAGTACGGGGTTGTCGAGCGGCATCCTGCTGCGGCTACTTCACAGCCACAGCTTCGGTCATGCGGTAGTACAGGCCATAGGGGTCGTCGTTGAGCACCGCGAACTGGCCCTCGACCACGACAGCTTCCATCGAATATTTGACGGCGGTTTTGGTCTTGACCTCGATCATGCTCTCCGGGCCACCGGGCACGCAAAACGAGCAGGTCAAGGGCACCGAGCTGATGAGAAAGTGTTTTTGCTTTTCACCGGGCTCCAGCGGCATCATGAAGCCTTGAATCCGCTGGGTTTTTTTGTTGAGCGCCTGGATGTCTGCCGTGAAGACCGGCAACAAGCGGTTCTTCTCGGTTTTGGTTTTGACGGCTGTCAGCACCGACCAGGGCAGCACATCGGCCCGCTCTTTGAGCGGTGCAAACGGGCTGTTGGCGCCATGCACGCCCGCACCTGTGCCGGCAGGTAAGCCCGGCAAACCCGGCATGGGAGAACTGAGCTGGGCCAGGGCCGGAGCCGCCCACACCACAGCGGCACACACCAATGCCAAATGACGACGGCGAGAGAAAACAGGGTCAACGCGCATAAAACACCTCGGGGAAGGCCCACAGTTTAGTGGGCCGGTAAAAAGCCCCCACCGCCGGGGGCCATGGACTTGGGCTCGCTCAGTGCTCGTGCTTCATGCCGCAGAACTTGCCGATGGCAATGCCCTTGCAGGCGGTTTGCAGCTCCTTGTTGCACACCGCTTCGTCTTTGCCGGCCTCGCGGCACTTGGCAGCAGACTCGTGGGCAGCGGCAATGGCACGGTGCTTGGCGATGTCCTCGCGGGTTTCTTTGTCCGTTTCTGCTGCTACAGAAAACATAGCTGCTTGCGCAAGCAATACGGCGGCTAGAAGGCTTTTTTTCATAAATTTCATCGATAGAGAGTGGTAAAAATCTACACAGGATCAGTGGCTCTGCAGCAAGCGCAACACGCTCACCCGGTAGGCTGCCACCGTGGGTAGCAAGGCCGAGGCCAAAGACACCACCAAGGCCAATGCGGGCACTACCCACAAACCGGCCGGCCACACCATGCCGCCGATCAGCAGCGAATGGTCCAGGCTCAAAAACAAAGCCAGCGCCTGCGCAAAACCCTGGCCCAGCAATACGCCCAGCACCGCTGCGAGCAAGCCGAGCCACAAAGCCTCGCACAGCAGCAAGGCGGCCACTTTGGCAGGTGGCGCACCCAACATGCGCAGCAAGGCGAGGTCGGTGCGCCGCTCGCGCACCGCACTCCACAGCGCAATGAACACGCTCAGGCCCGCGGTCAGCAGCAGCACTCCGGCAAAGGCGCGCAGCACATCGGTACCCAAGCCCAACATGCTGAGCAAGCGCGTGATCTCCAGCGCCGGGGCAGCGGCCTGCATATCTGTAGTGCTGTTCACAAAGCGCGGAAAGCTCACTGCCGCCATGGGCGTGCTGTAGCGGATCAGGGCCATGGTGATCTCACGCTCGTCTTCCATGACGCGGCGGTCGTCGTCGTCGACGGCGGTGTAGTCCTCATGCACCTTCCAGACGGAGGCGGTGTCGGTCAGGATCAACCGATCCAGCACGCTGCCGCCGGGCGCCAGAATGCCGACCACGGTGTACACACTGTCGCCATGCGGATGCCCGCCGGCGCCCAGACCGTGGGTGCCCACAAAGGTCTGCCCCACCTGAATGCCCATCGCTTTGGCAGCGGTAGCACCCAGCACCGCTTCCATGGGCGCGGTCCACAAGCGGCCTTGGGTGAGCTGGGCGTCGTAGTGGGCCGGATAGTCGAGCGAAGTGCCCACGATCCGGTAGCCGCCGAAGTTGTCGCCCAGGCTGATCGGAATCACTTGTTCCACCAGCGGGTTGCGGGCCAACTCCTGCACCGCCTTGATCGGTACATTGCCGGGTGGTACATCGAGGTGCAAGACTCCGGAGAGGATGAGCTGCATCGGGCTGCCCTTGGCGCCCACCACCACATCGATACCCGCCAAATCGCGCTCAAAGGCTTTGCTGAGCTGTGCCCCTACCAGCAGCAAAAACGTGATGGATGCCAGCCCCAGACTGAGCAGCAAGAGATTGAGCGCCGCCCCCAAAGGCCGGGACCACAGGTAGCGCCACGCAAAGAAAAGTGTCGTCATGTCGCTATGATTTTGATAGCTTCTCGCGCGCCAAAGACAAGCGCGAGAAGCCGATTGGACCCAAACCACCGGCCTCCGGCGCTGAGAGCAGGCTGGCCACCCGCGCATCGTGGCTGGCAATCACCAGGGTGGCGCCATGCTGCTGCGCGGTGGTGTGCAGAAGCTGCACCGCTTGGGCGGCGGCTTCGTCATCCAAGCTGGCGGTGGGCTCGTCGGCCAGCACCACCCGGGGTTTGAGCAACACCGCGCGCGCCAGCGCGACCCGCTGCGCTTGCCCGCCAGACAGCTGGTGGGGCAAGCGGCCAGCCAACTCGGCCACGCCCAAGGCCTCCAGGGTCGCGTGGATGCGCACCTTGTCCTCCGCCCGGCCAGCCGCCCACTGGGCCATGGCCAGGTTCTGCTGCACCGTGAGCGCTGCGCTCAAATGCAGCTTTTGCGGCAAAAAGCCGATGTGGGCCGCCCGCCAGGCATCCGCCGTGGCACCGCGCAAGTCGCCCATGGCTTGGTCTGCCACATGCAGCGTGCCCGCCGAAGGTGCCACCAGTGCAGCCACCAGAGCCAGCCAGGTGGACTTGCCGCTGCCCGACGGGCCGCTGAGCAGCAGCACTGCCCCGTGCGGCACATCCACATCCGGAAAACGCAACTCACCGCCACCAGGGTAGCGGTAGCCCAGCCCCCGTGTCTGGATCATGCCGCCGGACCCGCGTTGGCCATGCCGGTGGGCACGGTGCCGGTCGCGCAATCTGCGCAGACGCCGCGCACCGCAAAGTCGAGGTGCATATCGGTGTAACCCAGTGCGCGCAAGGATTCGATGGCGGTTTGCGCCGCCTTTTCGAGGTCCACCGCGTGCAAGGCGCCGGCCAACGGGCTGTCGCGGTGGCAGGTCTGGCACTCAAAGTGGGGGGTGGCGTGCACGCTGGCGGGCATGGCCTGGTAGCGGCGCACCCGCTGGCTGTCGACCCGGCACAAGAGCAGGCCCACTTGGGTCAGGCGGTCAATCAGCCGGTAGAGGGTGACGCGGTCCAGCGGCTCCGCGTGGTCGCCCGCCAGAGACTCCTGCAACTGCGCGTGGGTGTAGCTGGTCTCGGGGTGGGCCAACAACCAGCCCAGGACACGGCGCGCAGCCGCCGTACGGCGCAGGCCGTGGGCGGAGAGCAGTGCGTCGATCGGGTTGTCACCCTCGAGCACCGGGGTCACGGGGGGTTGGACTGAAGCCATGAAACCATCCTAAAAATGCAATTCAGTTGCATTAATCAATAAATGCAACCAAGTTGCGTTAGACTATATCGCAATTTAGTTGCATTATGAGATCACTTTGTGACAGTTCATCGCCCTACTCGCCAACTTTACAAACGCCTCGGAATCCTGGCACTGCCTGCATGGCAGCGCGTCGCCATCACCCTGCCCGCCCTCGCCCTGCTCTGGCTGGGCGTGTGGTGGGCCAGCCTGGAAGCCGCACCGCTGTGAACGCGCCTACCCACGCGCTGCCGGTGGGCGCTGCGGCCATCGAGCTACAGAACCTGACAGTGAGCTACCGCCGCCACCCGGCACTGCACCATGTGAGTGGTCACTTTGCGCGCGGCTCTTTGACTGCGGTGATCGGGCCGAATGGTGCCGGCAAAAGCACCCTGCTCAAAAGCCTGGCCGGGCTGGTCAAGACCGAGCCACACAGGCACATCACCCGCGCGCCGGGCTTGCGCCTCGCCTACCTGCCCCAGCACAGCGAGCTGGACCGCAGCTTTCCGCTGGATGTGCGTGACTGCGTACTCATGGGCCTGTGGGCGCAAACCGGTGCCTTCGGTAGCGCCACACCGGCCATGCTGGCGCGGGTGGATGCGGCGCTGGAAGCGGTGGGCCTGCCAGGCTTTGAGCGCCGCCCGGTGGGTACCCTCTCCAGCGGGCAGTTGCAGCGCGCCCTGTTTGCGCGCCTGCTGGTGCAGGACGCCGACCTGATTCTGCTGGACGAACCCTTTAACGCGGTGGATAGCAAAACCACCGCCGGTCTGCTGACATTGGTGCAACAGTGGCACCGCCAAGGCCGCACGGTGGTAGCGGTGCTGCATAACGACGCGCAGGTGCAGGAGCACTTTCCACAAACCCTGTTGCTGGCACGCGAGTGCATCGCCTGGGGTGCCACAGCCGAGGTGCTGACAGACGCCAACCTGCACCGCGCCCGGGCCATGGCGGAGGCTTGGGACGATCAGGAACACCCCCCGGCTTGCCCACTGCGTGTGGCCGCTTTCCCCCTTGCAGGGGGCAACACCGGTGGCCCGGCAGAGCCGGCTCCACGGTGTTCCGCACCGTTGCAAGAAGCGGCGCTCCCATGACCGTGCTGCCACTTCTTTGGGACACACTTTTCTCTCCGTTCGCCGAGTTCGCCTTCATGCGCCGCGCGCTAGTGGCGACGCTGGCGCTGTCGCTGAGTGCCGCGCCCTTGGGCGTGTTTTTGACGCTGCGGCGCATGAGCCTCTTGGGCGATGCGCTCAGCCATGCAGTGCTGCCGGGTGTGGCCATCGGCTTCATGGTGAGCGGCCTGTCGCTCACCGCCATGGCGCTGGGTGGGGTGCTGGCCGGCATGGTGGTGGCAGGGCTTGCCGGTGCGGTCAGCCGCTTCACCACCTTGAAAGAAGACGCCAGCCTCGCCGCCATCTACCTGGTGGCACTGGCTTTGGGGGTCACGCTGATTGCGGGCCATGGCACCCAGCTCGACCTGCTGCACATTTTGTTTGGCAGTGCACTGGGCGTAGACCACAGTGGCCTGCTGCTGGTGGCAGGTGTAGCCACTGTCAGTGTGCTGGCCTTGGCGCTGATGTACCGCGGGCTGGTGCTGGAGACCTTCGACCCGGTGTTCATGGCGGCCCACCGCAGTGGGGTGCCGACCTGGGTGTGGCAGCAGGGCTTTTTGATGCTGGTGGTGCTCAATCTGGTAGCAGGCTTTCAGACCCTGGGCACGCTCATGGCCGTGGGCTTGATGATGCTGCCCGCCGTGAGTGCCCGCCTCTGGCACGACACCCTGCCCGCGCAACTGCTCAATGCCAGCCTGCAAGCAGCGCTGGCCGGCGTGGCCGGGCTGCTGCTGTCCTACCACTTTGACACGCCTTCGGGCCCCACCATCATCGGCTGCGCGGGGGCGCTTTATGCCGCCTCCCTGCTGCTCGCGCCCGGTGGCTGGCTGCCGCGCTGGTGGGTCACCACCCACCGCGTGGCCTGACCAGCCTGCCCTCCCCACCCCTGTTTTTTCAACCTTCCACGGACTACCGCCATGACCCTGCTCGACACCTTCTCATTGGCCGCCCTGCCGCGCCGCTTTTTATTGGCCAGCGTCACTGCTTTCGCTTTGCTGGGCAGCCAAGCGCATGCCGCCGAGAAGCTGCCGGTGACCGCCAGCTTCAGCATCCTGGGCGATCTGGTGCGGGTGGTGGGCGGCGACCGGGTGGCAGTGACCACGCTGGTGGGCGCCAATGAAGACGCCCATGTCTTTGAAGCCAAGCCCTCGGACGCCAAAACGCTGCTCGCCTCCAAGCTGGTGGTGCTCAACGGCCTGGGCTTTGAGCCATGGGCTGGCAAGCTGCTCAAGTCTTCGGGCTACCAAGGCGAAACCGTGACCGCCGCCAAGGGCGTGAAAGCCCGCGCCATGCAAGAAGACAAGGGCCATGGCGCCCACGCCGGCCACGCGCATGAAGAGACCGACCCCCACGCCTGGCAAAACCCCAACAACGTGGCGCTGTACGTGCGCAACATTGCCGCAGCTCTAGGCAAAGTGGACGCCGCAGGTGCCGCCACCTACCAGGCCAACGCCGAGGCCTATGTCAAAGAGCTGCAGGCGCTGGACGCCTGGGCCCAAGCGCAAATTGCCACCATCCCCGCCAATAAACGCAAGGTCATTACTTCGCACGACGCGTTTGGCTACTTTGCCGCGCAATACGGCGTGAAGTTTCTGGCGCCCCAAGGCGTGAACACCGAGACCGAGCCCAGCGCCAAACAAGTCGCCCTACTGATCCAACAAATCCAGCGCGAAAAAATCCGCGCCGTGTTTGTGGAAAACATGAGCAACCCCCAACTGATCGCCCAGCTCAGCAAAGACGCCGGTGCCACCTTGGGCGCCAGCCTGTATGCCGACGCCCTGTCCACCGCCGACCAGCCCGGTGCCACCTACTTGCAAATGATGCGCCACAACGTCACGCAGCTGGTGGCTGGCATGAAGCGCAACTGACACCCATCGCTATCAATTTCATAGCTAGCTGCGCAATCTTGATGAGCGCCAGGACCTGATTTGACCTAAAAACCTCTGCGCCATGACACTTGCACCCCCTCCTTCCGCCCTGCGCCGCGCCCTGCTTTTGAGCGCGGCGGTATCAGTTTCCACAGCCATGGCCCAGACCGGCCCGGCAAACAACGCCCGTGTACTCAAAGTCGCCGCCCCCTGGGAAATCGGCAGCCTGGATCCTTCTAAAACAGGCTACATCTTCACCCGACTGGAAGTCACTGAAACCTTGGTCGATGTGGATGCCGGCGGCCAACTTGCGCCCGGCTTGGCTGTGCGCTGGGCGGTATCGCCCGACCAAAAAACCTGGCGCTTTGCCCTGCGCCCGGGCGCGGTGTTTCATGACGGCAGCGCGGTCACCCCGGAAGCGGTGGTGCGCAGCCTGCAGCGGGCACTGGCGCAACCGGGCATTCTGAAAAACACCCCGGTTCAGAGGATTGCCGCGGTCAACGGTGAAGTGCAGATCGAGCTCAAACAAGCCTTCACCACCATACCGGCTTTCTTGGCCCACAACAGCACCCAGGTGCTGGCCCCTGCTTCGTTTGCGGCAGACAACAGCGTGCAGGCCGTCGTGGGCTCAGGCCCCTACAAGGTCGTGCGGGTCAATGCCCCGCAGAAGCTGGAGACCGCAGCCTTTGAGGGCTGGACCGGCAAGCGCCCCGCAGTGCAGCGGGTGGAATACCTGGCCACCGGCCGGGGCGAAACCCGGGGCATGCTGGCCGAGAGCGGTCAGGCGGACCTGGTGTTCACCCACGACGCCGTCGCCATCGAACGGCTCAAGCGCAACCCCCGGCTGCAGTTCCACACCCTGCCGATTCCGCGCACCCTGTACCTCAAGGTCAATGCCGCGCACCCGCTGCTCAAGGACATCAAAGTTCGCCAGGCCATCAGCCTCGCGATTGACCGGCCCGGCATCGCGCAGGCCATTCTGCGGGAGCCCAAAGCCGCGGCCACCCAGCTTTTCAGCCCCGGCATGGCCGAATGGCATGTGCCGGGTTTACAGCCGCTTGTGCGCGACCCTGGCCGTGCCCGCCAGCTGCTGCAAGAAGCCGGCTGGGCTGCCGGCGCAGACGGCCTGTTGCGCAAGGACGGCCGCCCTTTCAAGCTGACCTTGCGCACCTTCTCAGACCGCCCCGAGCAGCCGCCCATGGCCACTGCCATTCAGGCGCAACTGCGGGAGGTCGGGCTGGACGTGGCGGTAGCCATCGTGAACGCCAGTGATATTCCGGCCGGTCATCAAGACGGCTCGCTGGAGCTGGCCCTGGTCGCCCGCAACTACGCGCTGGTGCCTGACCCGATCGGCAGCTTGCTGCAAGACTTCGGCCCCCAAGGTGGTGACTGGGGCGCCATGGGCTGGCAGAGCGCGCAGGTCACCAGCGCACTCGAAAGCCTGAGCACCACCAACGACCCGGCCCGCCGCTCCCGCTTGCGCGGCGCACTGTCCACCGTATTGCAGGCAGAGCTGCCGCTGATTCCGGTGGCCTGGTACCAGCACACGGCCACCCACAGCAAACGGGTGGGCAATGTGAGCATCGACCCGCTGGAGCGCAGCTACCGCATCAGCCACATCACCTGGGGGCTATGAACATGGGTTGGACACTGGCTGCCCGACAGGGCGCACGCCTGCTGGGCCAAGGCGCTTTGGTCGCCGGCGCTGTCGGAGTGCTGAGTTTTGCCATGACCCGGGCGCTGCCGGGCGACGCGGCCTACCGCATCGCCGCCGGCCGATATGGCTATGACATGGTCGACACCGCGTCCGCCGACGCGGTGCGCAGCGAACTGGGCCTAGACCGCAGCGCCGCCGAGCAACTGCTGGCCTGGCTGGGTGATCTGGCCCACCTGCGCTTGGGGCAGTCGATGGTGTCGGGTGACCCGGTGCTGGAAGAAATTGCCCACCAGCTTGGCCACACCCTGCAACTCTCGCTGGTCGCGTGGTTGGCCGCCATGGTGCTGGGCTTGCTGCTGGGCACCTGGGCTGCCCTGCGGGGTACGCACTGGAGCACCCGTTGGATAGACCCGGCCTGCACCGTGCTGCGGGCCAGCCCGGCCTTTTTGCTGGGCGTGGTGTTGATGCTGGGCTTGGGGGTGCACCTGGGCTGGCTGCCGGTGGCCGGCCACGGCGAGCCGGTCCATTTGGTGTTGCCCGGTATGGCACTGGCCTTGACGCTGCTACCCGGCATGACCCAGGTGGTGCGCACCCGGTTGCAGCAGGTGTTGCGCTCAGACGCTTTTGAATTCGCGCAGACCAAAGGCTTGCCCCTCCCGGCGGCCCTGTGGCGCCATGCAGCAGCACCGCTGGCACTCGGCACCCTGGCCTATGCGGGCATGCAACTGGTGTTGCTGGTCGAAGGCGTGGTGGTGATAGAGAGCCTGTTCGCGTGGCCCGGTATCGGGCATGCGCTGGTGCACGCTGTCATTTCGCGCGACGTTCCCATGATCCAAGGCACTGCACTGGCCATGGGGCTGCTCTTTGTGCTGCTCAACGGCGTGATGGATGCCGCCGTGCAGTGGCTGGACCCGCGCCTGCGCGAGCCCGCAGGAAGGAGTGCCGCATGAGCTCCATGACTCACATGGCAACCCCGCCCGCCGCCCGACACTCGTGGAGCTGGGGCCTACCGGTGCTAATGGCAGTTTTGCTGCTCGGCCTTATCAGTGTCTGGCTGGGGCAAAACCCGGCCCACCAAAACCTGAGCAATACCTTGGCTGCGCCCGGCTCCGCCCATTGGCTGGGCACCGACCATTTGGGCCGGGACCTGATGGCGCGCGTGGGCGAGGCGATACGCGTATCGCTCTGGCTGGCGCTGGGCTCGGCTTTTTTGGCAGTCACCTTGGGCACCCTGCTGGGCCTGTGCGCCGCGTGGCGACGCGGGCTCACCGACCGGCTGCTGTGCCTGTGTGCGGACGGTGTAGCAGCAATACCCGGCCTGCTTTGGGTGCTGCTGGTCGCCGCACTGGCACCCGGCCAGAAGTGGTCGCTCTACAGCGGGCTGGTGCTGACAGCGTGGGTGGAGTTCTTCCGCCTGGTGCGCAGCCAGGCCCTTGCCACACTGGCCGGCGATGGCGTGCAGGCCGGGCGCTTGCTGGGCTTTGGCGCGCCCTACTTGCTGCGCTGGTATGTGCTGCCGCCCATGGTGGGCGACTTGCTGCGCCTGTGGAGCTACGCGATTGCCAATGCAGTTCTGGCCGTGGCTGCGCTGGGCTTTGTGGGTGTGGGCTTGCGCCCACCGACTGCCGAACTGGGTTTGATGATGACCGAAGCCCTGCCCTACTACGACGCAGCACCCTGGCTGCTGGCAGCCCCGGTCGTGGTGCTGGTGCTGGTGGTCAGCGCCCTGCAATCCGCCACCCGGCAAGCTTGGAAAGACAGCGTATGAACGCCCCCTTGTTACAGGTCGATGACCTGCGCATTCAGATGGCAAGCGCATCGCCCGGGTCTCACGGACGCGCCTTGCTGGAGGCCTGCAGCTTCAGCCTTCTGGCAGGTGAGCGGCTCACGCTGGTGGGCGAGTCCGGGGCGGGCAAGTCTCTGTTGGCACAGGCCATCATGGGTACCCTGCCCCCCGCTTTGCGGGCCAGCGGGTCGATCGCCATCGACGGCGTGGCCACCCACGGCCAACGCGAGCGCACGCAGCCCCTGTGGGGCCGCACAGTGATGATGCTGCCGCAGGAGCCGGGCAACGCACTCAACCCGCTGATGCAGGTGCACAGCCAGGTCGCAGAGGCCGGCCGGTACGCACGCGGCTTGCAGTGGCAGCCAGCCCGGCAGGACGCGGCGCAGCAACTCCAGTCGCTGGGACTCGGTGCCGCCGCCCGCTTGTACCTGCACCAGATATCAGGCGGCATGGCGCAGCGCGTGGGGGTGGCCTGCGCCAGTGCTGCCGGTGCCCGCCTGCTGATCGCCGATGAGCCCACCAAGGGCCTGGACCCCGAGGCCTGCGCCCAGGTCGCAGCCTTACTGATGGCCACCCAAACACAGGGCCAAGGCCTGCTCACCATCACCCATGACCTGGAACTGGCGGCCCACTTGGGCGGGCGGATCGCGGTGTTGCGCCATGGCTGTATCGTCGAGCAGGGCCCTGCTACCGAGGTGCTGCAAGCCCCCCGCCACCCTTACACCCGCGAGCTGATGGCAGCCCGACCGCAACACTGGCAGCCTTACCCGTTTGCAGCGGCTGCAAGCTCAGCACCGGTTTTAAAGGCCCAAGGTCTTACCAAGCAGTATGGCGCTCGCACCCTGTTCGAGAACCTCGACTTGACACTGCACGCCGGCGAGGTGGTTGCCATCAGTGGCCCCAGCGGCTGCGGCAAGACCACCCTGGGCAATATGCTGCTCGGCCTGAGCCCGGCAGACGCGGGGAGTGTGCGGCGGCCCGGGCCAGCGGCCCCCTGGAAATACCAAAAGCTGTACCAAGACCCGCCTGCCGCGTTCTCGCCATTCCGCACCCTGGGACAGGCTTTGGACGATGCGCGCCACCTGCACTATTCCGGCTCTTCGCGCTGCGCCCCGCAGTCGCCTGAGAGCGGGCAAGCAAAGTGGATGCAAGCCTTGGGCCTATCGGACGCGCTGTTGGCGCGCAAGCCCCATGAGGTGTCCGGCGGGGAGCTTCAGCGTTTTGCGCTGTTGCGGCTGATGCAACTGCAGCCGGCCTTTATCTTTGCGGACGAGCCGACCTCGCGCCTGGACCCGATCATCCAGCGCGACACCATGCGGGTGATCTGTGACAGCGCCGCCCAACAAGGCTGTGCGGTGCTCCTGGTCAGCCACGACGCCCACCTTGCCCGCCACAGCAGCCACCGCCATCTGCAAATGGCAAACCTGACGATGCAGGCCGCGCCCACTCCAGCCTGAGCACCCTGCGATGGCGCACGCGGCTGCCATTGCCGCTCAGCAACTCTTTTTGCTATACATTCAGGAGCTCTAACTCTCGATTTAACGGGCGCTCACAGCGCCTGACTTGGTTCATACAAAGACTGCTATGCCTGCAAAAAAAGAACCCAAGCTCTGGCTGACGATCCTCAAGCTGGTCATCGGTGCCGTGGCGCTGGTGAGTCTGGTCTGGTTCTCCCTGTCGTTTTTGAGCGGCTACACCGATGACGCGCCGGGCGCGCCCACCACCAAGTCCAAAATGGACTGGGGTATCGCCAACGACTCGCCGATCCCGAGCCGCCGCTAAGGGGAGCTGCAGGCCGGCCACCACCCGCAGCCCGGGCTCAAGGCTTTTGCAAACGGGCAAAGGTCTTGCGAAACTTCGCCACCTTGGGCGCCGCCACCGCCATGCAATAGCCCTGATTCGGGTTGCGTGCAAAAAAGTCCTGGTGGTAGGCCTCAGCGGGCCAGTAGTTCTGCAGGGCCAACACCTCCGTCACGATGGGCCGGTCATAGTGCTTGCTGGCTGTCAACTCGGCCAACAGCGCGCGCGCCACGGCCTCTTGCTCGGGCGTTGAGACATAAATGCCGCTGCGGTACTGGGTACCGGTGTCATTGCCTTGGCGGTTCAAGGTGGTCGGATCGTGGATCACAAAGAAGATTTCCAGAATCTCGCGGGTGCTGATGACCGCCGGGTCGTAGACCAGCTTCACCACCTCATTGTGGCCGGTGGTGCCGGTGCACACTGCTTCATAGCTGGGTTGGTGCAGATGGCCGTTGCTGTAGCCGGACTCCACATCCACGATCCCTTGCACCTCGACAAACACCGCCTCTGTGCACCAAAAGCAGCCGCCGCCCAGGGTGATGGTTTGGTATGTGTGGTTCATCAGTTACTCCGGAGTTGAAAGACAAGGCCGCGCCCGCGACCCCTGCAGGTCAGTCGGCGAGCCGGCCTTCATCTTACGGAGGCACAGGGCACCGCGGCTACGACCCCTGCAAAGCACCTGAACTTTGCACAACTTTGCCAAGGCCGCCGCACCCCGGGGGCCGCTTGGATTGACACTCCACAGGGGGTCCGCTACATTAATAACCAATCAGTCAGTAACTTATGCCCCGCCTTCCCAGCCTCTGTGACATCACCGCCCAAGCCCGCGCCAAGCGCGAGCGCCGCAAAGATGCGCGCCCCGGCGAACTGCTGGAAGCGGCCTTGGAGCTGTTTGTAGAAAAGGGCTTTGCAGCCACCCGCGCAGAGGAAGTAGCCAAGCTGGCTGGCGTCTCCAAAGGCACCCTGTTTTTGTACTTTTCGAGCAAAGAAGAGCTGTTCAAGGCGGTAGTGCGTGAAAACATTTCGGGCCGCTTCACCGAATGGAACGCGGAACTGGAGGCTTTCGAGGGCAATAGCACCGAACTGCTGCGCTACTGTTTGCTCACCTGGTGGGAGCGTGTGGGCTCGACCAAGGCCTCCGGCATTTCCAAACTGATGATGAGCGAAGCGGGCAACTTTCCCGAGCTGGCGGCGTTTTACCAGGAAGAAGTGGTCCTCCCGGGCAACGATCTGATCCGGCGGGTGCTCCAACGTGGGGTAGACAGCGGTGAGTTCCGCCAGCTTGATGTGGAATACGGTGTGTATCTGTTGCTCGCCCCCATGATGTTTTTGGCGCTGTGGCGTCACTCGATCGGCTTGTGTACGGCGCACGACGCTACGCTGGACCCGGTGGCCTACCTCAACACCCATATTGACAACCTGCTGTTGGGCCTGCGCGTGCGGCCGGAAGCAAGCTCTTAATTTTCGGCACAGACCATGAAACCCTGGATCAAATGGACATCGGCAGCACTTACTGTGGCGGTACTCGCCGGTGTGGGCCTGCGCTTGGCTGCGAGTAATCAAGCCAAAAAAGCCACCCTGGAGGCACAACAAACCGCCCTGCAGGTACCGGTGCGGCTGGAGCTGGCACCGGGCGACCTGATCCAGGCGCGGACACTGGACCTCACCCGCAGCCTGCCGGTCTCCGGCCCGATCAAGGCCGTCAACTCCGCCTTCGTCAAAGCCCGTGTGGCCGGCGAATTGCAAGGCCTCACGGTGCGCGAAGGTGACCGGGTGCAAGCCGGCCAGGTTCTGGCAAGGGTGGACGCCACCGAGTACCAAGCCCGCACACGCCAGGCCCAGCAACAGGCGGAATCGGCCAAAGCCCAGGTCGACATTGCGCGCCGCAGCTTCGACAACAACCGCAAACTGGTGGACCAAGGCTTTATTTCACAAACTGCGCTCGAATCCTCGAGCGCCAGCCTCGCAGCCGCAGAAGCCTCGTACCGCGCGGCCATGGCTGCAGCTGACATTGCCCGCAAATCTCTGGACGACACCGTCCTGCGGGCCCCGATTACCGGCCAAGTGGCGCAGCGCCTGGCGCAGCCCGGCGAGCGCGTGGCCATTGACGCCCGGGTACTCGAAGTGGTGGACCTGAACCGCCTCGAAGTGGAAGCCAGCCTCGCTGCGGCCGACTCTATCGGGGTGCAGGTCGGCCAGACCGTGCGCCTGAATGTCGAAGGCTCCAACCGCAGCCTGACCGGCAAAGTGGCCCGCATCAACCCCAGCGCCGTCGCCGGCAGCCGGTCCGTGCTGGCCTACCTGAGCCTGGACACGACCGAAGGGCTGCGCCAGGGGCTGTTTGCCCAGGGCAGCATTGCCGTTGGCATCAGTCGCGCTTTGGCGGTGCCGGTCTCCACCATCCGCACCGACAAACCACTGCCCTATGTGCAGTGGGTACAAGACAACAAGGTCGCCCACCAGACCGTGACCTTGGGCGAGCGCGGCGAAGCCGATGGCGTGCCCATGGTGGCGGTGACCGGGCTGACAGAAGGCAGCCAAGTGCTTTCGGGCGCCGTGGGCGCACTGCGTGCGGGTACCGCTATCAAAACCGTAGCGGGTAGCAACTGATGTGGTTCACCCGCGTTAGCCTGCAAAACCCGGTGTTTGCCACCATGGTCATGCTGGCCTTGGTGGTGTTGGGCATGTTCTCCCTGCAGCGTCTGCAGGTGGACCAGTTTCCCAGCATCGACTTTCCAGTGGTGGTGGTGATTACCGACTACCCCGGCGCATCCCCCGAAATTGTGGAGAGCGAAGTCTCCAAAAAGGTGGAAGAAGGCGTGAACGCGATTGCCGGCATCAACGCGCTCACCTCGCGCAGCTACGAAGGCCAAAGCCTGGTGATCATCGAGTTCGGCCTGCATGTGGACGGCCGCAAAGCTGCAGAAGACGTGCGCGAGAAAATTGCCACCGTCAAACCCCTGCTGCGCAGCGAAGTCAAAGAGCCCCGCGTCCTGCGGTTTGACCCCTCGTCCCGGGCCGTCTGGTCGGTGGCCGTATTGCCCGACACCCAAAGCGGCACCGCCCTGAGCGCGGTAGAGCTGACCAACTGGGCAGAACAGAATTTCAAAAAGCGGCTGGAGAACGTGCGCGGGGTGGGCTCGGTCACCCTGGTGGGGGGTACCAAGCGCGAAATCAACCTCTACCTGAACCCGCAGGCGCTAGAGTCGTTCGGCATCACGCCCGACCAGGTAGTGAATGCGGTCGCCGCAGAGAACCAGGACCTGCCCTTGGGCACCCTGCAATCTGACAGCCAGGAGCGGGTGATCCAGATCCAAGCGCGTATGCAGCGCCCCGAAGATTTCGGCCGCATCATCGTGGCCCGTAAAAATGGCACCCCGGTGCGGCTGGATCAGGTGGCCCGTGTGGCCGATGGCGCCCAAGAGGCCGAGACCCTGGCCCTCTACAACGGCCAGCGCACCCTGCTGATGAATGTGCAGAAGTCGCAAGACGAAAACACGATCGTGGTAGTGGACGGCCTGGTCAAAGCACTGGCAGAGATGCAAAAACAGCTGCCCCCGGGCGTGCGACTGGAGCAGATTACCGATGGCTCGCGCCAGATCCGGGTGTCGGTGAACAACGTGCGTCAGACGCTGATTGAGGGCGCGGTGCTCACCGTGCTCATCGTGTTTTTGTTCCTGAACTCCTGGCGCTCCACCGTCATCACCGGTCTCACGCTGCCGATTGCGCTGATCGGCACTTTTCTTTTCATGGATGCGTTCGGCTTCACCATCAACATGATCACCCTGATGGCCTTGTCGCTCTGCGTGGGCCTGTTGATTGATGATGCGATCGTGGTGCGCGAAAACATCGTGCGCCATGTGCAGATGGGCAAAAACGCCTTTCAAGCGTCGCTGGACGGCACCCAGGAGATTGGTCTCGCGGTGCTGGCCACCACGCTGTCCATCGTGGCGGTGTTTTTGCCCATCGGGTTTATGGGCGGCATCATCGGCAAGTTTTTTCACGAATTCGGCATCACCATCGTGGCAGCAGTGCTGATCTCGATGTTTGTGAGCTTCACCCTCGACCCGATGCTCTCCAGTATCTGGCACGACCCGAGCATTGAACACCACGGCAAAGCGCGGGATGGCAGCCGGAGCCCCTTGGGCCTTTATGACAAGACGATTGGCCGGGTGACCGGCTGGTTCGACCGCGGCACCGAGGCCTTGGCAGAGGGGTACCAGAGCATCTTGCGCTGGGCGCTGCTCCACAAGCTGGCCACGGTGTTGATTGCGGTGGCCATTTTTGTCGGCAGTGTCTTCATGGTGCCTTTGCTGGGGACGGAGTTTGTGCCCAAGTCCGACTTCTCTGAAACCTCGCTGACCTTCAATACGCCGGTGGGCTCCTCGCTCGAGGTCACCGAAGCCCGGGCCAAGCAGGTCGAAGCCATCGTCCGCGAGTTTCCGGAGGTGCGCTACACCCTCACCACCATCAACACCGGCAACGTCCAGGGAAAGATGTACGCCAACATCTACATCCGGCTGGTGGACCGCAAAGACCGCAACCAAAGTGTGGACCAGATGTCGGTGACGCTGCGCCAACGGCTGCGCAATGTGGCGGGCATTACCGTCACCCACGTGGGCCTGCTGGACTCGGTGGGGGGCCAAAAGCAGATTCTGTTCTCCATCCAGGGGCCCGACACCCGGGAGCTGGGACGCCTGACCACGCGGGCCCTGGAGAAGGTGCGCGATGTGCCCGGCCTGGTGGATCTCGACTCCAGCATGAAGCCCAACAAGCCGACGCTGGAAGTGCAGGTCAAACGCGAAGCCGCGTCGGACCTCGGGCTGAATGTCACCCAGATCGGCAGCAGCCTGCGCACCCTGATTGCCGGCAAAACCGTCGGCAACTGGCGCGCACCCGATGACCAGACCTACGACGTGAACGTGCGCCTCGCACCCGATGCGCGCAATGCGGCAGCAGACCTGGAGCGGCTGCCCTTCACCGTGGGCAGCAATGCCGATGGCAGCGCACGCATCGTCCGGCTCAACCAGGTGGCGAATGTGCGTGATTCCACCGGCCCCAACCAGATCAACCGGCGCGACCTGACCCGTGAAGTCTCGATCAGCGGCAACGTGTCGGGCCGCTCGGCGGGCGAAGTGTCTGCCGACATCCGCGCCGCCATGGACAGCATCAGCCTGCCGCCCGGCTACAGCTACAAATTCAGCGGCTCTACCAAAGACATGGCCGAGGCCTTTGGTTACGCCATCTCGGCGCTGGTGCTGGCCATTGTGTTCATCTACATGATTCTGGCCAGCCAGTTCAAGAGCTTTTTGCAACCGCTGGCGCTGATGACCTCCTTGCCGCTCACGCTGATCGGCGTGGTGCTGGCGCTGATGATGTTCAACTCCACGCTCTCCATGTTCTCCATCATCGGGGTGGTGATGCTGATGGGCCTGGTCACCAAAAATGCGATTTTGCTGGTGGACTTTGCCATCCGCGCCCGGGAAGACAGCACCGATGTCGATGGCCGCACGGTACCGGGCCTGCCCCGCTCGGAGGCCTTGCTGCTGGCCGCCAAAGTGCGCTTGCGCCCCATTTTGATGACCACCCTGGCCATGATCTTCGGCATGGTGCCACTGGCCTTTGCCCTCAGTGAAGGTGCCGAAATGCGCGCCCCCATGGGCCAGGCGGTGATCGGCGGGGTGATCACCTCCTCGCTCTTGACGCTGGTGGTCGTGCCGGTGGTGTATTGCTACATGGACGACCTTGCGGCCTGGGCCCTGCGCATGTGGCGCAAAGCCCCCGCCCCCGGCCGGTAAAATTTGTCACACCTGTTTAACGTGACCCAAGGAAACTTCGCCATGCATTCGAACCAAGCCCGCTTCAACATGATCGAGCAACAAATCCGTCCCTGGAATGTGCTCGACCTCCAGGTGCTGGAGTTGCTGGGCACCATCCACCGCGAAGACTTTGTGCCGGAAGCCCACCGCGCCCTGGCTTTTGCCGACACCGAGATCCCGCTCCCCGCGGGCCAATGCATGCTGGCACCCCGCCTGGAAGCCCGCATGCTGCAAGACCTGATGGTGCAGCCCCACGAAACCGTGTTGGAGGTTGGCGCAGGCTCCGGCTTCATGGCCGCCTTGCTGGCCCACCGCGCACGCCAGGTGTTGACCCTGGAAATCGTGCCGGAACTCGCCGCCATGGCCCGCAGCAACCTGACCAAAGCCGGGCTGGGCAACGTCACCGTGCGTGAAGCCGATGGCTCCAAGCTTGGCGCGTCCGAAGGCAAGTTTGATGTGATCGTGCTCAGCGGCTCGGTCGGTCAGGTTCCACAAGACCTGCTGCAACACCTGACCATCGGCGGCCGCTTGGGCGTGATCGTGGGCGATGACCCGGTCATGAACTGCACCATCGTGACCCGCACCAGTGAAACCGACTTCCGCAGCGTGGCCACGTGGGAAACCGTGGTCCAGCGCCTGCAAGGCTTTCCAGAGCTCGCACGCTTCCAGTTCTAAATCCCGAAACGAATCGCATGATCAGTCAAATCCGTCCCACCGACCTCGAGGCCTGGTACACCAGCGTCGAAGGCTGCGGCCAGCCCCTGGTGCTGGATGTGCGCGAGCCCCACGAGCTGGCCCTGGCCAGTGTGGTGCCGGACGGATTCGAAGTCATAGGGATTCCCATGGGGGCGACACCGGTGCGCCTGACCGAGCTGCCCACCGACCGGCCGGTTGCCTGCCTGTGCCACCACGGAGTGCGCAGCATGCAAGTCGCCCAGTTTTTGCAAAGCCGCGGCTTCGCAGAACTGGCCAATATCGCCGGCGGTATTGACGCCTGGTCGGCCGAGCGCGACAGCACCGTGCCACGCTACTGACCGCCCTGCCCCGAGACCCTGTTTTTTGACCTCCCGACTGAGAAAGCCCCTCATGCACCGCCTTTTCACCCCCCGCCTGCCCGTGTTGACCATGGCGCTGGCCGTCGCCGGTTTCGGCGCCACTGTGCCGGCATCGGCCCAAAGCCTGCAAGACCTCTACACCGCTGCACGCGGTTATGACGCCAGCTACCAGTCTGCCAAGAGCTTGTTTGATGCCAACATGGCCAAAGCCGAGCAAGCCAAAGCCTTGTTGCTGCCCAGCGCCAACTTCGCCCTCGGCGCCAGCCGCTCCAACCAGGAAGTGCTGCCCAACCCCGATCGCAGCTTTGGCGCGCAAACTGCCACCATCAGTGCCTCGCAGCCTCTGTACCGCCCTGTCAACAAGGCCAGCTACGACCAAGGCATGAAAAGCGTTGAAGCCGCAAAAGCCCAGCTGCAGTCCGCCGAACAAGACCTGATCGTGCGGGTGAGCCAGGCCTATTTCGACGTGCTGGCCTCCACCGACAGCCTGACTTTTGTCAAAGCCCAGAAAGCGGCGGTGGCCGAGCAATTGGCTTCTGCCAAACGCAATTTCGAGGTAGGCACCTCCACCATCACCGACACCCGCGAAGCCCAGGCCCGCTTTGACCTGGTGGTCGCCCAGGAACTCGCGGCGGAGAACGATCTGCGGGTCAAAACCATCGCCCTCAACCAGCTGGTCGGCATGAGCAATGCCAGTCCCAAGCCCTTGGCAGCGCCGGTCGTTTTGGCGCCGCTGGAGCCGGCCAACCCCGAAGCCTGGGTGCAGCAAGCGGATGCCCAGCATCCGGCACTGACCCAACTCAAGGTGGCGCTGGATGTGGCCCAACTCGAGACCACCAAAGCTGAAGCCGGCCACAAACCCACCCTCGACCTCACCGGCAGCTATTCCGCGGTCAACAACAACGGAACCTCGACCGCCGTGGCCGATACCCGGGTGAATGTGGCGACCGTGGGCTTGAGCTTCAACCTGCCCTTGTTTGCCGGCTTTGCCACCCAAAACCGCATCAAGGAAACCCTGGCGCTCGAAGACAAGGCCCGTACCGACCTCGAAGCCAGCCGCCGCACGATTGCGCAGGCGACCCGCACCGCATTCTTTGGGGTGCAAAGCGGGCAGGCACAGGTCAAGGCGCTGGAAGCTGCCGAGGCCTCCAGCCAGAGCGCTTTGGAGGCCAACAAGCTGGGCTACCAAGTGGGTGTGCGCATCAACATCGATGTGCTCAACAGCCAGAGCCAGTTGTTCAGCACCAAGGCCAGTTTATCCAAGGCGCGTTACGACGTGCTGGTCGGCGGCCTGAAGCTCAAGCAGGCAGCTGGCACCCTGAAGGCCGACGACCTCGCGCCGATCAACAGCCAGCTGGTGCCGTAATAGCGCTCCGGCGCACGACAGCGGCCACTTCGGTGGCCGTTTTCAATGCAGCGCCCCGGTGCGCAGCCCCCAGGCCCAAAGCCGCGTCTTGCATGCCGTGCAAGCGGGCGGCATCACCCGCAGTTGCCGCGGCTTCAGCCACGGCGTGGGCGATGTCTTCGCACCGCTGGGCGGCGCCGGCCTCTGCCGCCAGCGTGGAGGCCTCGGTGAAATTAAAGAGGTGCGGCCCCATGAAAACCGGCACACCGCAGGCCGCTGCCTCGATCAGATTTTGCCCGCCCAGGGGCGCAAAGCTGCCGCCCAGCAAAGCCACATGGGCCATGCCGAAGTAAAGCGCCATTTCGCCTAGCGAGTCGCCCACCCACACGTCTGCCGTTTCTGGCGCTTCGCCCCATTGGCTACGGCGGGACACGGAGTAACCGGCATCGGCAAACAGCTGCGCGACTTCGGCAAAACGCTGCGGATGGCGTGGCACCACCAGTAGCTGGAAGGGCAAGCCTGCATTTTGCACCGAATGATTCGCTATGATTTCAGGAGCTGCTCGCGCAATATCCACCTGCGCCAGAGGCCATTTTTGCTTGAAAACGTCGAGCAGCATCTGCTCTTCGCCTTCGCGCGAGCTGGCAAACATCAGCACCTGGCGACCCGCGCCTGCGCGCCAAGCACGGCCCTGGGCCAGCAGCGCGGCGTCGGGCGTAGCGTCGAATTTGAAATTGCCCAAGACAGCTTGCACTGGCGCACCCAAGGCGCGCAGGCGCTGGGCATCCGCTTCGCTCTGGGCCCACACCGCATGCAGGCCGCGATAGGCCGGACCGGCCAGCCAGCGCAGGCTCCGGGATTGCTGATAGGTCTTGTCACTCATGCGGGCGTTGACCAGGCACAGGGGCACGCCACGCTGTGCGCAGCCAGCCACCAGGTTGGGCCAGACCTCAGTCTCCATCAATAGGCCCACGTCGGGCCGAAAGTGCGCCAAAAAGCGGCCCACCGCCGAAGGCGTATCCCACGGCTGCCAGACCTGCACATCGCCCGGCTGCAGCAAAGCTTTGCCGGCCTCGCGGCCCGTCGCAGTGCCGTGGGTCAGCACCAGGCGCATGCCGGGCAGGCTCTCGCGCAAGTGCGCCAGCAAAGCGACAGCGGCACGGGTTTCACCCAGTGACACCGCGTGCAACCAGACCACTGGTGCACCACCCGCTGCGGCGGCAGGCTGAGGGGCGAAGTGAACTGCATCGTCGTAATGGCCGAAGCGCTGCTCCACCCATTCGCCATACAGCGGCTCCACGCGGGCGCGGCGGGCCAGTTTGCGCCGCACCCAAGGCTGGGCGGCATAGGTGAGCAGGGAATAGAGGGCACGCATCATCATCGTGGGTGGGCGCAGATTCAGCGGCTCAGCACGGGGGTCGCCAGCGACTCCCACGCGGTCCACACGGACTCCACATCCGGGTACGGCTCTTCAAAAACGCTGCATTGCCGCGCGGGCTTGCCACGCGCATCCAGCGCTGCCGGGCCGGTGCGCCAGGCGGTGTCGAAGTTGTAGATCTGTACATGCGGCAGGTCGAGCGCGACCGCAATATGGCTCACGCCGCTGTCTACCCCCGCCACGCCTGCGCAATGGGCCAAGGTGTCGGTCAGCACATCCAGCCCCACGGCGGGCAATACCCACGCCGAATCCAGCCCGGCGGCGATCGCCCGGCTGGTCTCCAGCTCGCGGGCGCCGGCATGGGGCAAAGCCACGCAAAAGCCGGCGTTGTTCAACCGGCGGCCCAAGGCCACCCAGTGGTCCAGCGGCCATTCTTTGTCGGCCCGCGAGGTGCCATGCACCAGCGCCACCAGCGGCTTGCGGGGCACAAAGGGGTTCTCGGCATGGCCCAAGTGTTTGGGAAGCGGCGCACTCAAGGCGCAATCCTTGCCCACCAGGCCGAAGCGCAGTGCCTCCGCGGGGGTGTAGCCCAGTGCCTTGGCACACAGCAAACGGCCGCGTTGCACCGCATGCACATGGGGCTCCAGCGTAATGGCCGTGTCTGCCACCCAGCGCGTGGGCGCCTCGTAGCCCGAGCCTTCGGTCTGGTTGGCCATGGCGTAGCGGCGCCCTTCCGGCGTGGTGCGGGCCAGCCAAGCCACCAGCGCGGATTTGCTCAGGCCTTGCAGGTCAATGACTGCGTCATAAGCGTCTTGCTGCAGGTCGGCCTTGAAGCTGCGCCAGGCGGCACGGGTAGCAGCGGCAAATGGCTTTTTGCTCCAGGCGCGGATGTCACACGGAATCACACGCGCCACTCCCTCGCAGCGCGCCACCAGCGGCGCAAAGCCGCGCTCCACCACCCAGTCAATGCGGGCGCGGGGAAACGCGGCGCGCAGGTCTTGTACTGCCGGCATCGCGTGCACCACATCGCCCAAAGACGAGAGTTTGACGATCAAAATCTTTTGAGGCGCTTTCAATGGGAAGCCTCCACGAGCACGGCACCGGGTTTTATGCGGCGCACCCACGCCATCAGCAGGGCCTGAATGCGGGTCAGCGCTTCGGGCGTGCGGCCTTCGCAGCGCATCACCAGCACCGGGGTGGTGTTGGAGGCACGCAGCAGGCCGAAGCCATCGGGCCAGTCCACGCGCAGACCGTCTACGGTGTTGAGGCGGGCATCTGCATCCAGTGTGAGAGTGGCGAGTAACTGATCCACCAAGGCATGGGCCTCGCCCTCCCGGCAAGCAATGTGCAGTTCGGGCGTGATGTGGCTGTCGGGCAGCGCGTGCAGCACGGCGTTGGCGTCCGCACTGCGGCTCAAGATTTCCAGCAGGCGACAGGCGGCATAAGTACCGTCGTCAAAGCCGAACCAGCGGTCGCCAAAAAACAAGTGGCCGCTGACCTCGCCGCCCAGGGGCGCATTCAACTCGCGCATCTTGGCTTTGATCAGCGAGTGGCCGGTGCGGTCCATCACCGGCACGCCGCCAGCAGCCTCAATCACCGGCGCCAAGCCTTGGCTGCATTTGGCATCGAACACTACTGCCCCACCGGGGTGCCGCGTCAGCACATCCGGGGCCAACAACATCAGCTGCCGGTCGGTATGGATGGTTTTTCCATCGCGGGTGACCACCGCCACGCGGTCGCCATCGCCATCGAAGGCCAAGCCCACTTCGGCATCGCCATCGCGCAAGGCGCGCACCAGGTCCGCCAAGTTTTCGGGGCGGCTGGGGTCGGGGTGGTGGTTCGGAAAATTGCCATCCACCGCGCTGTGCAGTTCCTGCACCTCGCAGCCAATAGCGCGCAACAAATCAGGGGCGCTGGCACCGGCTACGCCATTGCCGCTGTCCACCACCACCTTCATGCGGCGGGCCAGTTGAATGTCCTGGACGATACGCGCGCGGTAGGCGGGCAGCACATCAGCCATTTGCGCAGGCGTGGCAGGCACGGGCGCGAGGTCGGCACCCGGGCTCGCCAACAGCCCTTCCATGCGCTGGCGCAGGTCCTGCACCGCGTCGCCATACAAGGCTTGGCGGTGCAGCACCATCTTGAAGCCGTTGTCGTCCTTGGGGTTGTGGCTGCCGGTGACCTGGATACCGTGCGGGCACAGGGTGTGGGTTGCAAAGTACAGCTGCGGCGTAGTGCTCTGCCCGATGTCGATCACCGGCACGCCCGCATGTGACAGGCCAAGTATCAGCGCCTCTGCCAACGCAGGGCTACTCAGCCGGCCATCGCGGCCCACCGCCACCGCCTCGCCACCCTGCTCGCGCACCAGCGCACCAAAGGCACGGCCCAGCAGGTGTGCCACGTCGGGCGTCAGCGTGGAGGGCACGGTACCGCGGATGTCGTAGGCTTTGAAAATTCGGGGGGACAGGAGCATGCAGCGCAAGGGTTCAGATAGGGCCAAAACCGCCTTCTGGCGGCTGGGCTGGATTGTAGGCGGCAGGCACATGTCCGGAAACGGCTACTCCGGCGGGCGGCGCTGCGTATCATCGGCCGCATGCCCTCCACCCAGCCCCCTGCCAACCTTGCCCAAGAGCCGCCCGCAGACGACGCTGGCCGCTATCTGGCACTGCAGGCGCGGGATGCCCGGTTTGACGGCCGCTTTTTTACCGGGGTAACCAGCACCGGCATTTACTGTAGGCCGGTCTGCCGGGTGCGCACCCCCAAGGCAGAAAACTGCCGCTTTTTTGAGCGGGCGGCCCAGGCAGAAGATGCAGGCTTTCGCCCCTGCCTGCGCTGCCGCCCCGAGCTGGCCCCGGCGCAGAATGCCGCGCTGCACTGGAGCACCCAAGACGCCAGCGCCATGCTCGCATTGCAAGCCGCAGACCTGATGGAACACCCTGCGCAGGCCGATGACGCCCCCAGTATCGCCACCATCGCAGCCCGACTGGGTATCAGCGATCGGCACTTGCGCCGCATCTTCGAGGCGCACTGGGGCATTACGCCACTGCGCTACTTGCAGACCCGCCGCTTGCTGACAGCCAAGCAGCTCCTCACCGACACCCGGCTGCCCGTGGCGGACGTAGCCGCCCTCAGCGGCTTTGCCAGCGTGCGCCGCTTCAACGCCGTCTTTGTGCAGCATTACCGGCTACAACCTACGGCGCTGCGCAAGTCGATACTGCTCCCCTCACGCCCAACGACAGCTTCACCGGCAAAGGTCAGCGATCCAGTGCGGGATCTGGCACCTGAGGCCGCAGCGTTCCGTTTCCAAGCCGCCTACCGCCCGCCCTTCAACGTGCAGCACCTGCTGGATTTCTTTGCCAACCGCGCTATTGCCGGCGTCGAATCGGTGGACGCAGCGAAGGGATTGATCCGGCGCTCTATCAGCTTGCCCCACAAAGCCACCATGCTGCGCGGCTGGGTGCAGGCGCAGTGGGCCCCGGACCCACACCGGGTGCAGCTCCGCATCAGCGAGTCGCTGGCCAGCGCGCTGCCGGTGGTGCTGAATCGAATGCACGCCTGGCTGGATCTGGATGCAGACCCGGCCGCGATGGACCCGCTCCTGTGCACAGACTTCCCCGGCACTGAGGGCATGCGGGTACCCGGCACCATGGACGGGCTGGAGCTGGCTGTGCGCGCCATTTTGGGCCAGCAAATCACCGTAAAGGCCGCCCGCACCCTGACCGCACGGCTGGTGCACCATTGCGGCGTTCCACTCGCCCGAGCGCCTGAAGGCTTGGAGCGCTGCTTCCCGGACGCCGCTACGCTCGCGGCGCTGTCGCCTGATGTTTTGGGCCGCCTGGGTATCGTCAAGCAACGGCAACAAGCGATTCTGTCGCTGGCGCAGGCGGTGCAATCAGGCGAGCTTCAACTGCAGCCCGGCGGTGATGTACCGGCCACCATGGCGCAATTGCAGTCCCTGCCCGGTATTGGCGCATGGACCGCGCACTACATCGCCCTGCGGGCCTTGCGCTGGCCGGACGCATTTCCTTCGGGCGATGTCGCGCTGCAGTCCGCACTCGGCGTGCGCGAGGCCAGTAACCCGGCTGCGGCGGCAGATGCGCTCTCACAACGCTGGCGACCCTGGCGGGGCTACGCCACCGTGCGGGCGTGGCAGTCACTATCAAAAACATAGCTATATGCGCATATTCTGTGAGCGCTAGAGCCCATTTCATGAAAATTCCTACCACTGCACGCCTAGCCCGCTGGATCAGCCCTTTGGGCCCCATGCTGCTCGCCGGCCATGACGCCGGTCTACTCGGAGTCTGGTTTGAGCAGCAAAAACACTATCCCGACATCACAGGGCTGCCGTTCAGCGATCACCCCACGACCACCGAGGCACAAGCGCAACTAGCCGCCTACTTTGCCGGCGAGCGCACCGTCTTCGCGCTGGCGCTAGACCTGAGCAACGGCACTGCCTTTCAACAGTCGGTCTGGCGAGCGCTCTTGGAGATTCCCTGCGGCATTACCATCAGCTACTCCGCCGTGAGCCAGCAGATTGGCAAGCCCGCCGCAGTGCGCGCCGTAGCGGCTGCCGTCGGGCGTAACCCCTTGAGCATCGTGGTGCCTTGCCACCGCGTGCTCGGCAGCAACGGCAGCCTGACCGGGTACGCCGGCGGCTTGGACCGCAAGGCAGCATTACTGAACCTCGAACAACGAAAGCCCTGAGTGAGCGCACCCTCTACTTCCCCACCCTCGCCCGCAGCGCAAACTTGGGTCTTTGACTTCGTGTTGTTAGCCGCGATCTGGGGCGCCTCGTTTTTGTTCATGCGCACCAGCGGCAAGGCGTTTGGCGCACTGCCCACCGCGGGTTTGCGGGTCTGCATTGCCAGCCTGTTTTTGCTGCCTTTGCTCGCTTTGCGCGGCCTGTTGCCTGCCCTGCGCCAGCACTGGAAGTTGTGCTTTACCGTGGGCGTGCTGAATTCGGCGATTCCATTTGCCTGCCTGTCGTGGGCGTTGTTGTCGATTTCTACTGGCCTGTCAGCTTTGCTCAATGCCACGGTGCCGCTCTTTGGCGCGGCTATCGCCTGGTGGTGGTTGGGCGACAAGTTGCAGGGTTCACGCGTCCTCGGGCTGGTGATTGGATTTTTGGGCGTAGCCATGCTGGCACTGAACCGTGACGCAGCCGGTGCCTCGGGCGCTGGCTCCAGCACGCTGGCCGTGATCGCGTGTTTAACAGCGTGCCTGTTCTATGGCATTTCAGCCAGCTTTACCCGCCGGTTTTTGCCGGGCGTGCCTTCACTGGTGCTGGCTACCGGCAGCCAACTGGGCGCATCCTTGGCCTTGTTGCCGCTCACCATCTGGGCCTGGCCCTCGGCGCCTGCGCCCCTGCAAGCGTGGGGTGCGGTGATTGCGCTCGGCGTGGTGTGTACCGGCCTCGCCTATGTGATCTTTTTCCGCCTGATCGAGCGCACCGGGCCATCACGGGCACTGTCGGTGACTTACGCGATTCCCGTTTTCGCCATTTTGTATGGCGTGGTCCTGCTCGGGGAGTCGGTCACGCTGTGGATGGGCTTGTGCGGGGCGGTCATCATGCTCGGCACCTCGCTCTCCACCGGCTTGCTGTCTTGGGGCAAGACACCTTTGCCACCGGGTGACTAAAGCAGCCCGGCCATCACATTCACACTCAGTGCCAACACCATCATATTGAAGGCAAAGGCCGCGAGACTGTGCAACAGCGTCAGGTGGCGCATGGGCCGGGACGTCACCACCACATCCGACACCTGCGATGTCATGCCCACCACATGGGCGTAGTACAAAAAGTCGAAATAGTCGGGCGGCAGAACACCCGGAAATTGCAAACCGCCGCCTCCGGGGTGGCCTTTGAGCTCGGTCTGGTAGTACAGATGCGCGTAGCGAAAGGCAAAAATGCATTGCATCAGCAGCCACGAGCTCATCAACGCCAATAGCGACACCAAAACATGGCCCACACGGGTCAGCAAGGCCATGTCGCGGCTGTTGGACAAGAGCATGGCAATCGCAGCCACGCTCGCGAACGCCGACAACAGCAACAGGCTGAACCAGATCACACTGGGCTGATCCTGCGATTGCGCCCGCGACCGGGTGCTCTCCGCGTCAAACACCATCGCCAACCGCCATGCCAACACCAAATAAGTGCTGGCACCGCAAATCCAGGCGATCAGTCCCTGCAGTTCGATGGGCCAAGGGCTGGGCATCACCGCTGCCACCGCCCCCACACAGGCGCCAATCACGAGGCGCTGATGCCCGGTGGTGCGAGAAAGTCGATGTATCCACATAGCTTGATTGTGCAACCGTGACGGAAAGGCCCAAATAAAACAAAAAAGCCGTTGCAAGTACATGCAACGGCTTTTTGAATTTGGCGGAGTGGACGGGACTCGAACCCGCGACCCCCGGCGTGACAGGCCGGTATTCTAACCAACTGAACTACCACTCCTGGTAGCGGTAACCATTCGCTCTGCGTCTTTCGACTTGGAGCCAAGTCGCTTCCTTGAAGAAGCTGTTACCGACTTGTTGCCGTTTACCTTGCAGTAAAACTTGGCGACCCTACGGGGATTCGAACCCCGGTACTCACCGTGAAAGGGTGATGTCCTAGGCCTCTAGACGATAGGGTCAAAACCTAGAAAACTCTTCAAGAAAAAAGCCGTTGATTTAACAACGGCTTTTCCAAAATTTGGCGGAGTGGACGGGACTCGAACCCGCGACCCCCGGCGTGACAGGCCGGTATTCTAACCAACTGAACTACCACTCCTGGTAGCGGTAACCATTTGCTCTGCGTCTTTCGACTCGGAGCCAAGTCGCTTCCTTGCAGAAGCTGTTACCGACTTGTTGCCGTTCACCTTGCGGTAAAACTTGGCGACCCTACGGGGATTCGAACCCCGGTACTCACCGTGAAAGGGTGATGTCCTAGGCCTCTAGACGATAGGGTCAAAACCTTGGAACTAATCCGCTTCAGAAGAATTGGTGGAGGTAAGCGGGATCGAACCGCTGACCTCTTGCATGCCATGCAAGCGCTCTCCCAGCTGAGCTATACCCCCAATTTCCTGATGACATCGCTAATTTTTGGTTAACTTTGTTATCAACTTCCGAGCCTCAAATTATATACAAGTTTTTCAGGCTTTAGCAAGTCGCTCCAAAACTTTTGTTTTACCGCTGAGTTCCAGTACCGCATCCAGCGAAGGGGTTTGCGCAGTGCCCATGACCAGCACGCGGACCGGCATGGCCAACTGGGGCATCTTGAGGCTGTGTGCAGCCAAGACTTCTTTGATCACCGCGGCGATCGCAGCCTTCTCCCATGCGCAATCGGCCAGCTTGGCCGCCAGGGCCGCAATGGCGGGCTTGACTGCATCGGTCACGTGTTGGGCCAGCTCTGCAGGGTCCACCTGCAAGTCCGCATAAAACTTGGCAGCCCAGGTCGCGAGCGACACGGTGGTGTCACAACGGTCTTTGAGTAAACCGCACACCAAAGGCAAATGGTTGGCAATGACATCGTCTCCCAGCTGAACGCCCTGCTTGGCCAATTGCACGGCCACCAGTGGCGCCAAGCGTGCGTTATCCGCCTGCTTGATGTAGTGGGCATTGACCCACAGCAGCTTGGCGGGGTCCCACTGCGCGGGGCTCTTGTTCAGGTGGGTGCCGTCGAACCAGCTCACCAGCTGCTCACGGCTGAACAGCTCTTCGTCGCCATGGCTCCAACCCAGGCGGGCCAGGTAGTTCAACATGGCTTCGGGCAGATAGCCGCCCTCTTCGTAGGCGGTCACACTCACGGCACCGCGGCGCTTAGAGAGCTTCTGCCCGTCGTCGCCCAAAATCACCGGGCAGTGGCCGAACTCGGGCAGGGGCGCGCCGAGCGCATTAAAGATGTTGATCTGCCAAGGCGTGTTGTTGATGTGCTCATCGCCACGGAACACGTGACTGATCTGCATATCCCAATCGTCCACCACCACCGCAAAGTTGTAGGTCGGAATGCCATCGGTGCGCACGATGATGAGGTCATCAATCTCGCGGTTGCTGATGGTGATGGGGCCTTTGACCAAGTCATTCCAGGTCACATCGCCGTCCGGTGGGTTGCAGAAGCGAACCACAGGTTTGACGCCTTCCGGAATGGCCGGCAAGGTTTTGCCGGGTGCGGGGCGCCAAGTGCCGTCATACAGCGCCTTTTCTCCGCGGGCCTTCTTGGCCTCGCGCACCGCGTCGAGCTCCTCGGGGGTGCTGTAACAGTAATAGGCCTTGCCTTCTGCAATCAACTGGTCGACCACCGCCTTGTAGCGCTCCAGGCGCTGCATTTGGTACACCGGGCCTTCGTCGTATTCCAGGCCCAGCCAACGCATGGATTCCAGAATCTGGTCCACCGAGTCTTGGGTGGAACGGGCTACGTCCGTGTCTTCAATGCGCAGCACAAACTCACCACCGAAGTGGCGGGCATAGGCCCACGAATACAAGGCGGTGCGGGCAGTGCCCAGGTGCAGAAAACCGGTAGGCGAAGGGGCAATACGGGTGCGAATTTTGCTCATGTCAGATAGTTTGCAAACCACGCGCCAGATCGGCGGTGATGTCGTTGATATGGTCCAGGCCCACGGCCACGCGAATCAGGCCTTGGCCAATGCCAGCCGCCTGACGCTGCACTTCCGACAAGCGGCCGTGCGAGGTGCTGGCAGGGTGCGCAGCCAGCGTTTTGGTGTCGCCAAGATTGGTGCACAGCGAGAGCACTTGCATGCTGTCGAGCACATGGAATGCGTTTTTGCGCGCGGCATCCACGTCCGGTGCTTTCACTTCAAAGGACAACACCGCGCCACCGCAGCCGGACTGCTGGCGCATGGCCAATTCATGCTGTGGGTGACTGCTCAAGCCGGGGTAAAACACACGTGCTACTTGCGGTTGGGCTTCCAGCCAACGGGCCAGCGCCAGGGTCGTCTCCGACTGCGCCTTCACGCGCAGAGCCAGCGTTTCCATGCCTTTGAGCAACACCCAGGCATTGAAGGGTGCGAGCACCATCCCGCAAGTGCGGATCACAGGCAAAAACATGTCGTCGCGTTGCTTCTGGGTGCAGCAAATAGCACCCGCCATCACGCGGCCCTGGCCATCCAAAAACTTGGTGCCGGAATGGATGATGAAATCAGCCCCCATGCTGGCAGGACGCTGCAACACCGGCGTGGCAAAACAGTTGTCCACGGCCAAGAAGGCGCCTGCGCCATGTGCAATGTCGGCCAAGGCTTGGATGTCGCACACCTCAGTGAGCGGGTTGGTCGGCGTTTCGGCAAACAGCAACTTGGTGGTGGGGCGAACAGCGGCCTTCCAAGCTTCAACATCGGTTTGCGACACGAAGGTGGTTTCCACACCGAACTTGGCAAATTCACGGCTGAACATCGGGATGACCGAGCCGAACACCGATTGCGAACAAATCACATGGTCGCCGGCCTTCAGCAGCGCCATGCCCAGCAACAAAATCGCTGACATGCCGGACGAGGTGGCAATCGCCGCTTCGGTGCCCTCGAGCGCCGCCAGACGGATTTCCATGCTGGTAACGGTGGGGTTGCTCACGCGGGAATACGTGAAACCCTCTTCTTCCATCGCAAACCGCGCGGCGCTGGAGGCTGCGCTGTGTTGCACATAGCCGCTGGTGAGGTACAGGGCTTCCGAGTTTTCGCCGTATTGGCTGCGCTCCAGGGCCGCACGCACCGCCAGGGTGTCGTTGTGCAGACCTTCGGGTAAGGGAATTTGCTTCATGGTGTCAGTCAGCGTGGTTGGGCAGCGCCAGGCGGGAGGTGTCTTCCTGGCCTTCTTCAGCGCCTACACGGTTTTCGTTGAGGCGGGCAATGTCGTCCGACGAAATGTCGCCAGTCACGTACACGCCATCAAAACAGGAGGCATCAAAACCCGCCAGGTTTTTGCTCAAGGAGCCGATGGCTTTTTTCATGCCATCGACGTCCTGGTAAATCAGCGCGTCGCAACCGATGATTTCGCGCACTTCTTCAACGGTACGGTTGTAGGCCACCAACTCACTGCTGGTAGGCATGTCGATGCCATACACATTGGGGTAACGGACAGGTGGCGCAGCACTGGCCAGATAGACATTGCGGGCACCGGCGTCGCGCGCCATCTGCACGATTTCTTTGCTGGTGGTGCCGCGGACGATGGAGTCGTCCACCAACAGCACATTGCGACCCTTGAACTCGCTGGCAATCACGTTGAGCTTTTGGCGCACTGATTTCTTGCGCACGCCCTGCCCCGGCATGATGAAGGTGCGGCCCACATAGCGGTTTTTCACAAAGCCTTCGCGGTAGGGCAAGCCCAGCAATTGGGCCAGTTGGGCGGCACTAGGGCGGCTGGATTCGGGGATCGGGATGACCACATCGATTTCATTCGGCGGCACGGTGGAGATCACCCGCTTGGCCAAGGTCTCGCCCAGGTTCAAACGCGCCTGGTACACCGAGATGCCGTCCATCACCGAATCCGGGCGGGCGAGGTACACAAACTCAAAAATGCAAGGCATGAGCTGCGGATTTACCGCGCATTGCTGGCTGTGCACCGTGCCGTCCAAAGCGATAAACACGGCTTCGCCGGGCTGTACGTCGCGCACAAACTGGTGGCTAGTGCCTTCCAGCACCACCGACTCGCTGGCCACCATGTGGGTGCCATCCGCGCCCTTGCCCAAGCACAGGGGGCGAATGCCAAACGGGTCGCGGAAGGCCAGCAAGCCGTGCCCCGCAATGTGGCAGATCACCGCATACGAGCCCTTGATGCGCTTGTGCACCCGCGACACGGCGGTGAACAAGTCTTGGGCCTGCAAAGGCAGACCACGGGTGGAGACTTCGATTTCGTGGGCCAGCACGTTGAGCAAAACTTCGGAGTCACTCTCGGTGTTGATATGGCGGTGGTCCAGGTTGAACAACTCGGCCTTCAAGGCTTTGGCGTTGGTCAGGTTGCCGTTGTGCACCAGCACAATGCCGAAAGGCGCGTTCACATAAAAAGGCTGCGCCTCTTCTTCGCTGAACGCATTGCCCGCCGTGGGGTAGCGCACCTGGCCCAGGCCGGAGTTGCCTGCCAGAGAACGCATATTGCGGGTGCGGAACACGTCCTTCACCATGCCCTTGGCCTTGTGCATGAAGAACTTGCGGTCCTGCTGGGTGACGATGCCGGCTGCGTCTTGGCCGCGGTGCTGCAAGAGCAACAGCGCGTCATAAATCAACTGGTTGACGGGTGCGTTGCTAACAACGCCAACAATTCCACACATAGGGTTTCACTCACTCAGGTAAATACTTGCCAAAATCTTGCGGTAGCAAAGGCTTCAAGCCTTTGAGGACCATGCTGGTCAGTTGGGGGCCGGTGGCTTCTGCCCACCAGACGCTGGTGTGCAGGGGCGTCATGCCCACCACCACGGTCACCGCCAACAGCAGCAGCACACCGCGCACCAGTCCAAAACCCGCCCCCAGCATGCGGTCTGCCGGGCGCAAACCCACCGCTGCCACCAATTTCTTGAGCAGAAAGGCCACCAAGCCTCCCGCAAAAATAGACGCCACAAAAACAATCACAAAACCAGCGGCATAGCGGATCGGCTCGCCGGCTCCGGACATCGACAGGTGCGCCGCCACATCCGGCGCAAACCACTGCGCCAACACAAACGCAGCAGCCCAACTCAGGACCGATAGCACCTCAAACACCAAGCCCCGCCAAGCGCCCACGACCAGCGAGACCAACAACACAGCCAAAAAAATCCAGTCCACAGTGGGCATGGCGGGCTCGCTTTACAGCTCCAGAATGGCAGCAGGCAGGTTCAACTTTTTGAGCTTGTCGGCGGCTTTTTGCGCTTCCACCTTGCTGGCAAACGGGCCAATGCGCACACGGGTGCGCTGGCTCTCTTTGGCGCCCACCACCTGGGTATAGGTTTTAAAGCCGGCTTTTTCGACCTTGGAGCGAGCTTCCTGCAACTTGGCGGTCTCGTTATAGGCGCCCACTTGCACCACAAAACGGCCGGTGTCCGCAGCGGGCTTCTTGTCGCTCGGTTTGTCGGTCGCTTTCAGATCGCTCGGCGCCTTGCCATCCAACAGGGCCTGGGCCTTGGCCGCCTCGGCGGCCGCCTTGTTAGCGGGCTTATCCGCTACTTTTTCAGCGGGTTTGGCCGGTGGCTTGGGTTCAGGCTTAGGTTCAGGTTTTGCCTCAGCCTTGGGCTCTGGCTTGGGTTCTGGCTTCACAGCAGGTGGCTTGGACTCGGGTTTGGGCTCCGGCTTGGCGAAGGCCAACTTGGTCTCGGCCACTTTGGGCGCCGTGGTGCTGGCCGCTGGCGCTGCAGGCTCCTCGCGCTCCTCGATCACCACACCACTGGACTGGGTGGCAGCGGGTACGGGCGGAGCACCGAGTGGGCGGACTTTGCCTTTGTCTGGAATCTCGATCGGAATGTCTACGGCAATCGGGCGCGGCTGGCTGTCAAACAACAGTGGGAAGCCGACCACGCCAATCAACACCAACACGGCAGCACCGACCAAGCGGTGGCGTGCGCGCTTGCGCATGGCCTCTACGCTCTCTGACGCCGTGGGTGGGGTGGGCTGTTCGTCGACACCTTTGCGAAACTTGAAAAAGGCCATGAGCGGAAGACTTAAGGGTTCAGATGTTTGGCTTGCAGGCGTGGTGTGCCCTGTTGCAGAACGCCGCCCACGGTGTAGAACGACCCAAAGACCACGATTCTATCAGCGGGGTCTGCCGCGGCGATGGCAGCGTCGAGCGCTTGCATGGGGTCTGCATGGGTGGTGGCAGATGCGTCTTTGCGGGTGTTTTGGGCTTGCCACTGGGCCTGCAGGCTGGCGCCACTGGCGGCGCGCGGGCTGGGCAGGTCGGTGAAATACCAGCGGTCGATCATCGGGCCGACCTTGGCCAGCATGGGCGCCAAATCCTTGTCGGCCATGGCGCCAAAAATGGCGTGGGTGGTGGGGAAAAATCCCATGGCATCCAGGTTAGCCGCCAGCGCCGCCACCGAGTGCGGGTTGTGCGCCACGTCCAGCACCAGGCTGGGTTGCCCGGGAATGATCTGGAAGCGCCCGGGCAGCTCCACAAAAGCCAAGCCGTTGCGCACCGCCTGTGCGGTGACCGGCAGGCGCTCGCGCATGGCCGTCAGTGCCGCCAGCACGCCCGAGGCGTTGACCAACTGATTGGCGCCCCGTAGCGCCGGGTAGGCCAAGCCGCTGTAGCGGCGCCCGCGCCCGGCCCAGCCCCACTGCTGCTTGTCGCCGGACACATTGAAATCCGTGCCCACTTGCCACAGGTCTGCGCCTATCTCCAGGGCGCGGTCCAGCACGCTTTGTGGCGGCACCGGGTCACTGACGATCACCGGGCGGCCGGTGCGCATAATGCCGGCCTTCTCGCGGCCAATGGACTCGCGGTCGTTGCCCAGCAGCTCCATGTGGTCCAGGTCGATGCTGGTGATGATGGCGCAGTCGGTGTCGATGATGTTGACCGCATCCAGCCGCCCACCCAAGCCGACTTCCAGAATGACAGCGTCCAGCCCCTCTTGGGACAACGCCCACAAAATGGCCAGCGTGGTGAATTCAAAGTAGGTGAGCGCGATTTCAGAGCCTTTTTGGCACCTGGCGCTCTCCACCTCTGCGAAAGCAGCTACAAATTTAGTAGCAGGCGCCGCCTCGCCCAGCAGCCGCATGCGCTCTTCAAAGTGCACCAAGTGAGGCGAGGTGTACACGCCGGTCTTGTACCCGGCCTGCCCCAGAATGCTCTCCAGCATGGCGCAGGTGGAGCCCTTGCCGTTGGTGCCCGCCACGGTGAAAACCGGGCAGTCAAACCGCAGTCCCAGGCGCTTGGCCATCTCTTGCACCTTGCCCAGCCCCAGCTCAATGCCGTTGATGCCCTTGGGGTGCATCGACTCGATGTAGGCCAGCCAGTCGGCCAGAGTAGATTGCGCGGTCAGGGAGGAGGTGGCGGGTGTGTGTTCCATAGCGGGCGCCATTGTCGCCCACCGGCAATGCACTGCCACAATAGAGGGATGACCATTCTTTACGGCATCCCCAACTGCGACACGGTAAAAAAGGCCCGCACCTGGCTGACCGAGCACCATGTCACCCACGAGTTTCATGATTTCAAAAAGCAGGGCGTGCCCGCCGACCTGCTGCCCGGCTGGATACGCGCCGTGGGCTGGGAAACGCTGGTGAACCGCAAAGGCACCACCTGGCGCAAGCTGGACGAGTCCACCCAGGCCGCCGTGGTGGATGCCACCTCGGCCGCCCAGCTCATGCTGGCGAATGCCAGCGTCATCAAGCGCCCAGTGGTGGTGTGGGCCGACGGCACCGTGACCGTGGGCTTCTCGGACGCGGCTTTTCAAGCCCGGGTGGCCTAAAATCTCGCCTTTGCTCTGCTGCGCTTGGGCGCGTGGGGCACCGCCCTCTTCTCTTTACTTTTCCACGTTTGACCATGACCACGACCCACTTTGACAACGTTTCCGTCACCACCAAAGCCAATGTGTACTTCGACGGCAAGTGCGTGAGCCACGGCTTCACCCTGGCTGACGGCACCAAAAAGTCGGTCGGCGTCATCCTGCCCGCCACCCTCACCTTCAACACCGGCGCACCAGAAATCATGGAATGCGTGGGCGGCAGCTGCGACTACAAGCTCGACGGCTCTGACGTGTGGGTCACCAGCGGCGAAGGCGACAAATTCAATGTGCCCGGCAACGCCAAGTTCCAGATCCGCGTGACTGAAGGCTTTGAGGCTTACCACTACATCTGCCACTTTGGTTGATTAGCGGCTTCCTTACCGGTTCATCCGCAGAGCGATTTACTCCTAATTTCATAGCTGCTCGCGCACATTCGGCGAGCGCTACAGCCCGATTAAGGCCAAAACCATGTCTAACACCATCCTGCAAAACATCCCTGTCGGCCAAAAGGTCGGCATCGCTTTCTCCGGCGGCCTGGACACCAGCGCCGCCCTCTTGTGGATGAAGCAAAAGGGCGCTCAGCCCTACGCTTACACCGCCAACCTCGGCCAGCCCGACGAAGCGGACTACGACGAAATCCCCCGCAAGGCCATGGAATACGGCGCCATCAAAGCGCGCCTGATCGACTGCCGCCCTCAGCTGGCCGCTGAAGGCATTGCCGCCCTGCAGGCAGGCGCCTTCCACATCACCACCGCTGGCCAGACCTACTTCAACACCACCCCCCTGGGCCGCGCCGTGACCGGCACCATGCTGGTGACCGCCATGAAGCAGGACGACGTGAACATCTGGGGCGACGGCTCCACCTTCAAGGGCAACGACATCGAGCGCTTCTACCGCTACGGCCTGTTGACCAACCCGTCCCTCAAAATCTACAAGCCCTGGCTGGACCAGCAATTCATTGACGAACTGGGCGGCCGCTCCGAGATGAGCGCCTTCATCACCGCCAACGGCTTTGGCTACAAGATGAGCGCCGAAAAGGCCTACTCCACCGACAGCAACATGCTGGGCGCCACCCACGAAGCCAAAGACCTGGAGTTTTTGAACTCCGGCATGAAGATCGTCAACCCCATCATGGGCGTGCCCTTCTGGCGCGACGACTGCGTGGTCAAGGCGGAAGAAGTGAGCGTCACCTTTGAAGAAGGCCGCCCCGTCGCCCTGAACGGCCAGCGCTTTGACGACCTGGTGAGCCTGATCCTGAAAGCGAATGAGATCGGTGGCCGCCACGGCCTGGGCATGAGCGACCAGATCGAGAACCGCATCATCGAAGCCAAGAGCCGCGGCATCTACGAGGCCCCCGGCCTGGCGCTGCTGTTTATTGCCTACGAGCGTTTGGTGACCGGCATCCACAACGAAGACACCATCGAGCAGTACCGCGAAAACGGCCGCAAGCTGGGCCGCCTGCTGTACCAAGGCCGCTGGTTCGACAGCCAAGCCATCATGCTGCGCGAAACCGCCCAGCGCTGGGTCGCCAAGGCCGTGACCGGCACCGTGACCATGGAACTGCGCCGGGGCAACGACTACAGCCTGTTGAACACCGAGTCCCCCAACCTGACCTACGCGCCCGAGCGCCTGAGCATGGAAAAAGTGGAAGACGCGCCTTTCAGCCCGCTGGACCGCATCGGCCAACTCACCATGCGCAACCTGGACATCACCGACACCCGCGCCAAGCTGGGCATCTACAGCAACGCAGGGTTGCTGGAGCTGGGCAAGGGGGATGACTTTTTGAAGCTGGGCAACTAAGCCGGCTCAGCATAAAAAAGCCCGCCAAGTGAGAGCTTGGCGGGCTTTTTTGTGATTATGTAATTTTCCAACACCAACCCAGTATTGACCATCAATTACCCAGCAGTCTCATATTTACGGTAGTTGCAACTATGAACCGAACGTGAGCGATTTAATGATTATTACCAATCAAAAATTGATAATAGGGTCCTAGCATGGCAAAAAATACCTTTAATAAAAAACTATCGGCTACCGGAACCCACGAAACGCTGCCCAGCGCCCTAATACTGGCGTGCATGAACAGTCCACCAACAACAGGCCTCAGAGGATCAAATAGAAATGAAAACTTCGAAGATTGTATGTACTGCGGTAGCTTATGTCATGCTGGCTTTAATTGCTTGGTTGGTGTTATATCCGCTCGCCGTCTATTTGCCAGTTCCGCCCACTGTTGAACTAACTAGCCAACTCTTAGGCTATGCCAAACCGGGGCGTGGATTTGAAATCCGGCTAGGAAAGGCTTGCACTCAAGAATTAACCGAGTGTTTGAATGCATACATTGTTTCCGGCTCATTCTCCGCGGGCTCTGGAAAGAAATTTTCCAAGACCCTTGATGCAATGAGATCAGCGAATCCAGAAACTACGCTTATTTGTTTCGACTCACCTGGTGGTCGCATGAAAGAGGCAAGCGAAGTGGCGCGTTACATCAAAAGCAACGGTTTAAATACATGTGTCAGCGATACATATGTTACCGATGGAGTATCCAGCCGACAAAAATTTACATCGCAATGTACGTCAGCATGTACGTTTGCAATTCTTGCTGGTGGCACTCGAACAGGACTCGGTGTCCGTTATAAATTTGGGGTTCACGGTACTAAGGAACTTGGCGGTTGGATTAATTCCGATGGCCCGATTGAGGAAAGAAAAGCAAAAGTTCGGGAGCAATTTCAGCATTCCTCCCAAGTACCAAAGGCTGCATTTGAAGAAATTCTAGATCTTGCGTTTGATGTTTTGCCTGATCAACTTTATAACGTTGCTCCCTCGGAGCAGATGGCAATGGGATACGTTACTGTTCTTCGCGGGACGGCGCAATAAGCCTAATCAATATCGTCAATAAACGCTTCATCAACTGACTCGAAGGCACTCCGGCCTTTCACTTGCACATCAAAAGGGGGAAGTACGTGTAGGAACTGCCGGATTTGCCCGAACTCATCGAGAACTTGACGGCGGACGAACTCCCAATAATTAAAGTCAAGGGCATGCCTAGCCGTGCCGAGAGCCTATGCAGCGCACAGCCCGTGTAGAGCTGCCTATGACTACGGGCGCCTGTGTGCTCAAGCTATGTAAGCGCTCGGCAGCCCCCGGACCAAATGAAGACAGTGAGTAAAGTGATTCTTCACTAAAAGTGGCTGACTTCATAACCGGCGTTCGCACAAATAACGCCGACTTAGTCTGCAATTAGCTTGAAAAGACGAAGACATCAGGCGCTCAATATGGACCTTGCAGCTCCGCGTGCCAGTTCGGCAACGATTTCGCGCATTAAGCCATCGCCCACATGCAAAATTCATCCGTAGCGGCGATGGAATAGGTGCAATCAGCTATCAAAAACATAGTAAATACAGAGAGCACCTGCTCTTAGGGCGGAGAAATAAATCGAGCTCTGCCCCTGTCAGTCGCACCACAAGTTGCAAATCCACCAAAGTTGCCGATTTGATTGAAAAACATACAACTAGTGGATTACACTTCGTCCACCCATTCATACAAGGAGTTTCAGGATGACTATTGCCAGACGCCCCCTCATTGCCGCAGCTTTGGTATGGATGGCAGCCCTGCCGGCTGCTCACGCCTTGGAGCCCGCCAAGGGCAAGGTGATCTTGACCATCACCGGCAAAGTGGCTGACAAGAACAGTGCAGAAGGCGCAGCGTTCGATTTGGCCATGTTGGAAAAGCTGCCCCAGCAGACCTTCAGCACCAAAACGCCGTGGGACAAAAACCCCATCAAATTCAAAGGCCCCTTGCTGCGCGACGTGCTGGCTGCGGCCAAAGCCAGCGGCACCACACTCAAAGCCGCGGCTCTGAACGACTACCAGACCAGTATTCCTTTTGACGACGCCGCCAAGTTTGACGTGATCGTGGCCCACCAGATGAACGACCAGGCCATCCCGGTGCGCACCAAGGGGCCGCTGTTCATCGTCTACCCGTTTGACACCAAGGCCGAGCTGCGCTCCAACGTGTATTACGAGCGCTCGGCTTGGCAATTGAAGTCGATTGCTGTGGATTAAGGGCACCCGTTGAACGGCTCCGGCAAAAACAAGCGCTACCTGCTGTGGCTTGCTGTCGGCACGGGTGTGTTGGCGGTGGCCATGGCTGTTTTGCTGGGTCTGCAGATCACCCAGAAGCGGGCGATTGAGCGGGCCAACGACCTGCGGGCAGACTCGGTGACCGCGCTGGTGTTCCAGTTTGAACGGGAGTTTTTGCGCTTCCGCCAAACGCTAGAGGCCACCGTGATCCGCCCCGGCGCCCCGGATGCCGACAACCTGACCCTGCGCTACGACCTGTTTTTGAGCCGCCTGAGCCTGCTGCGCGAAAACCCGACCACCGAGCTGATCACCCACCGGGCCGAATACCAGGCCGCCATGCCCCACCTGGACGACCTGATTGCCCATGCAGACAAGGTGATGGCAGCCAAACCACTGAACAAAAAAGACCTGGCAACCTTGCTGGTGGCGTTCAACACTATCGGGGTGGATGTTCAGGCCTTGAGCCTTGCGGCCAACTCCGAAGTGGCGGCCTTGCTGGAGAGCCAGGACAAGACGATGCTGCAGCAAAACGACGAGATCATCCGACTCACGTTGGCACAGCTGCTGTTTTTGCTGGTGGCTGCAGGCGCGCTGGCCTTGCGCCAACGCCGCCAGGAACAAGAGCGCCAAGCCCTGGAAGACCTGACCCACGAGCTGCGCGAAGCCCATTTCCGCGCGGAGGCCGCCAACCGCGGCAAAAGCCAGTTCCTGGCCAATATGAGCCACGAGCTGCGCACCCCCTTTAACGGGATGCTGGGCATGATGAGTTTGCTGGAGAGCACGCCGCTCACCCCTGTGCAGGTGGACTACATCAAGACCGCCAAGGGGTCAGCGAACCACTTGCTGACGTTGCTGAACGATATTTTGGATGTCTCGGCGCTGGAAGCCGGCAAGATGACGGTGAACCCCGAGCCCGTGCACCTGGCCGCGCTGTTGAGCGAAGTGAATGCGCTCATGAACCCGCTGGCCGTAGAAAAGCAGCTGAAGTTTTCTATCGTGGTGCAAGCGGACCTGCCGCCCTGGGTGCTGGCCGACGCCACTCGCCTGAAGCAGATTTTGTTCAACCTGGTCAGCAACGCACTCAAGTTCACCGAGCATGGCGGTGTGACGCTGACCATCGTGCCCCGCCCGCGCACCGACGGCAACACGGGCTTGGCCTTCCTGGTGGAAGACACCGGCATCGGCATGGACGACCATGTGCTGTCTCGCCTGTTTCAGCGCTTTTACCAGGTGGACGGCGGGCTGGCCCGCAAGTTCGGGGGCACGGGCCTGGGGTTGGAGATTTCGCAGACGCTGGCCCGCATGATGGGCGGCGCCATTGAGGTAGAGAGCACCCCGGGCAAAGGCTCGGTGTTCACCTTGCACCTGCCATTCACCACCTGCCCGGCCCCGCCCAACGCGGGCATGTCAGTAGCCATTCAGACGCTTTTCAAGCCCTTGCCTGCCACTACGGCTGCCCATGCGCCGGCCACTGACGCACCGGTAGCTGCGCCGGGCACTGCTGCACCCCTGGAAGCACTGCGGGTGCTAGTGGCTGAAGACCACCCGGTGAACCGCAAGTTTGTGGGCATCCTGCTCGACAAAATGGGCTGCAAGGCCACTTTTTGCGAGAACGGCCAGATTGCCGTGGATGCCGCACAGCGCGAGGTCTTTGACCTGGTGCTGATGGATGTGCACATGCCCGTGATGGACGGGCTGACCGCCACCCGCATCATCCGCGCGATGCCGGGCCCGATGGGGCAGGTGCCCATCATTGTGCTGACAGCAGACGTGATGAACGACGCCAAAGAGCAAGCCATGGCCGCTGGCGTGAACGACTTTGTCACCAAGCCGGTGCAAATCGGCCAGCTGCAAGCAGCGATGCAGAAATGCCTCGCTGTGGCCCCGGCAGCCCTGCCATCAGCCTCAAACCCTGCGGCGCAGCCCTAGCAAGCCGTGGCCCGGCAGGCCGCGTTGCAGGTAGTCCATGGCAACAGGCTCGAGCGCAGCGGCTTGAATACCTAGATCGGACAAACCCGCCTCGATGCCAGTGGCCACGTTGTCCACTTTCATCGAGTCGAGGTTGTCACCGCTCATGAGCGGCTCGCCGGGGGCGAGCTGCATCATGGCGGCTTGCAGGCGCCCCGCCCATTCGGGCAGGGGGATCACCGGGCGGCCACGCCCTTCCGCAATGCCGGCCCACACGCCAGCGCCCTGCACCAGCGCGCCCAGGGTATAGACCTGAGGGCCACAGGCCTCCCATACGCCGGTCGCCCCTGCAGCTGCGCGAGCCTGTACCAGCCGCACCACGGCAGTGGCGACGTCTTCCACCCACACTGGCTGAAAGCGCGCATGGGCGCCCGCCAGCGGCATGAAGGGGAACACTTGCTGGAGCTTGGCAAACATGTTCAAAAACTTGTCTTCCGCACCAAAAATGACGCTGGGGCGCAGCACCGACACGGCCAAGGCCGGGTGGCTCAGGGCCAACTCGCCACGCGACTTGCTGCGCAGGTAGCGCGAAGGCGCAGCATCGGGCTGCTGCGGGTTGGCGCCCAGCGCGCTGATGTGCACCACGCGCGGCACACCGGCCGCCACCGCGGCACGGGCCAAGTTGGCGGGCAAGTCCACATGCACCTTTTGGAAAGCAGCCTCGGTGCCATGCAGGATGGCCACCAGGTTCACCACCGCATCGTGCCCGGCCAGCGCCTGCTGCAAGGCCACGGGCTCATGGACATTGAGCTCCGCCACCGTGACCGTGGGCAGGGTTTGCAGCTCGCGCGCGTTGACGGCGCGCCGTGTGGCCACCGTGACGGTGTAGCCCTGTTTGACCAGTTTCTGGACCACGTGGCGCCCGACAAAGCCGGTGCCACCGAGAACAAATATGTTTTTCATGCAGACAGGGTAGCCCCTAAGCGCTCCTGACTGCAAGACAGGGGTTTAGATCACCACCGGCTCCGGCTCCAGCAGGATGCCGAAACGCTCGTACACACTGGTCTGAATGGCTTTGGCGAGCGTCATGACTTCGCCGCCAGTGGCGCCGTTGCCGTCCACCCCGGCGCCGCGGTTCACCAGCACCAGCGCCTGCTTTTCGTACACACCCGCTTGGCCCACCGATTTGCCTTTCCAGCCGCACGAGTCGATCAGCCAGCCGGCAGCCAGCTTGACCGAGCCGTTGTCCAGCCGGTAGTGCACGACCTTGGGGTCGCGGGCAATTATGTCTTCGCACTGCTCGGCGGTGACCGTGGGGTTTTTGAAGAAACTGCCCGCGTTGCCGATGACGGCAGGGTCCGGCAGCTTGGCGCGGCGCACCTCGCACACCCAGTCGTAGATCTGGCGGGCGGTGGGCTCGGTTACGCCGTGTTCGGCCATCTTGCGCTCGATATCGGCATAGCCCAGCACCGGCTTCCAGGCCTTGGGCAGGGCAAAGCGCACCCGCAAAATCAAGGCGCGGTCTTTCAGACCCAGGGGGAGGTGCAGGTCGGCCTCGCCGCTGCTGGCGTGTTTGAACACCGAGTCGCGGTAGCCAAATGCGCATTGCGCGGCGTTCAGTGTGAAAACCTGGCCGGTCAGCAGGTCGATGGCGTCCAGCGAGTCAAAGCGGTCTTGCAACTCCACGCCATAAGCGCCCACGTTTTGCACTGGCGAGGCGCCCACGGTGCCGGGGATCAGGGCCATGTTTTCCATGCCCGGCAAGTTCTGGTCCAGCGTCCAGGTGACGAAGTCGTGCCAGTTTTCGCCAGCGCCAGCTTCCACAATGACTGACTTGGCCGTTTCGCCCACGACCTTGAGCCCACGAACCTCGACTTTCAGCACCAGGGGTTTGACGTCGCCGGTCAGCACAATATTGCTGCCGCCCCCCAGCACAAACTTGGGCACAGCGGCCCACTCAGGATCGGCCAACAGTTGGTGGACGTCGGCTTCACTGGTGATTCGGGCCAGCGCCTGGGCCTTGGCCACAATGCGGAAGGTGTTGAACGCCTGCAGGGGAATGTTTTTCTCGACTAACATCCTCGGATTGTCTCATTGCATTTTTTAGAGCGAGCCCCATGCCCTCATTTGATACCGTATGCGAAGCCGACTTGGTCAAGGTCAAGAACGGCGTAGAAAACACTGCCAAAGAAATCGGCACCCGCTTTGACTTCAAAGGCACAGCCGCCAAGATCGAAATCAAGGACAAGGAAATCACCCTGATCGGGGATGCCGAGTTCCAACTCGACCAGATCGAAGACGTGTTGCGCAACAAACTCACCAAGCAGGAAGTCGATGTGCGCTTCCTGGACCGTGGCGATGTCCAGAAAATGGGTGGCGACAAGGTCAAGGTGGTGATCAAGGTGCGCAACGGCATCGAATCCGAATTGGCCAAGAAGATTCAGCGCCTGATGAAGGACAGCAAACTGAAGGTGCAGGCTGCCATTCAGGAAGAAAAAGTGCGCATTACCGGCGCCAAGCGCGACGACCTGCAGGCCGCCATGGCGCTGATCCGCAAAGATGTGACCGATATCCCCCTGACCTTCGACAATTTCCGCGACTGATGCGCACCGCCGCCCGCTTTCTGTTTGCCCTGTTGCTGGCCCCCGCTGTCTGGGGCCAGACGGTCGCCGTTAACGGAACGCTGGGCGACAAGGTGCTGCTGATTGTGGATGGCGACTTTCCCAAAAGTGTGGCCCTGGGGGCCACCCACATGGGTGTCAAAGTGGTGTCCATGCAGGGCGACACGGTCGTGGTCGAGGTTGCCGGCAAAAAAATGTCCCTCCGGGTTGGCGATGCGCCAGCGAGCGTGGGCACTGGGGCAGGCCAGCAAATCAGCGGTTCGCGCGTGGTGTTGACGGCAGGCCCTGGCGGGCACTTCGTCAGCGAAGGGCAGATCAACAACCGTGTGGTCCGCTTTATGGTGGACACCGGTGCCACAGCCGTTTCGATGGGCGTGGCGGAAGCCGAACGCATAGGCCTGAAATACCAAAACGGAGACCGTGTGCAAATGAGCACCGCCAACGGTGTGGTGCAAGGCTGGCGCCTGACGCTGGACAGCGTGCGCTTGGGCGATGTGATGGTGAGCGGTGTGGATGCCATCGTGTCGCCGGTGTCCATGCCTTATGTGCTGCTGGGCAATAGTTTTTTGGGCCGTTTCCAGATGAACCGGACCAACGATCAGATGGTTTTAGACAGGCGCTTTTGAACCGGATGGCAGTTGTGCGAGACGAAAACGCTTACGAAGACTTGTTGGGCCAATGGTCTGACCTGGAATCCGGCTTGGGCGTCATTTTGGGCAGCCCCGCAACCACACAGCAGTTTGCCTACCGGGTGGTGCAATACGACCGGTGGATGCAGGGCCTGCTGCAGCGCGACCCGGATGTGGGCCTGTACCTGCTGTTTCAACTGGCCAGCAATTCCCCGGTGGGGTACAGCGCCTCGCACGCGCTGGTCTGTGCAGTTTTGTGCCACATGGTGGGCACCGAACTGAAGCTGCCGCCGGCTGAACGCAACAGCCTGGTTCACGCGGCGCTCACCATGAATGTGGCCATGACCGCCTTGCAAGACCAGTTGGCTACCCAAACCGAGCGGCCCAACCAGGCCCAGCAAGACGCCATCCGCGCACACCCGATCAAGGGCGCCATGATGCTGGCGAACTTGGGGGTGTCGGACGACGCATGGCTAGAAATCGTGTCCAGCCACCATGACGATGCGGTAGACCGCAACACCGGCGACGAAACCCACCGCACCCTACTGTTAACCCGGATTTTGAAGGTCGTGGACCGGTATGCGGCCATGATCAGCCCGCGCGCGTCTCGTACTGGGCGCAGCGCGATTGAATCTGCCCGCTCGGTAATGGCGCGGGCGACTGCAGGGGTCGACGAAATCGGGCAGGCGCTGGTGCGCTCGGTGGGCCTGTGCCCGCCCGGCACCTATGTGCGCCTGGAGAACGATGAACTCGCGGTGGTGGTACGGCGCAGCGGTAAGACCAATGAGCCTTTCGTGGTGGTCATTGGCAAACCCAGTGGCGAGTTTCATACGGTCCCGCGACTGCACGCCACAGGCAATGCGCCGCCGCGAATCCGCTCCGCCCTGCCCTCGGTGGCGGTGCGCACACCGCTGAACCACTTCTATTTGTTGCAGCTCGGCAGCCAAGCCCTCAGCTTGGCGTGAGGCAGCCGTCGGCAGCCGCCTGTCGATTTACTTGCCGCCTTCTTTTTTCTTGCCCAGCTTGGACTCTGTGCCCTTGACCAGGCGGGAAATGTTCTCTGAATGGCGCCAGATCAGGAACATAGACATCACCGCCGTTGACAGCAACAAGTTGCGATCGGTGATCCAGGCGACACCGTCGCCAAAAGCGTAATACGCCGGCGCGAACAAGGCGGCCACCAAAGACGCCAAAGACGAGTAGCGGAAAGCATAGGCCACGATCAGCCAGGTCAGGCCTGTGGCCAGCGCCAACCAGCCGCTGGTCGCCACCAGCACGCCCATCGCAGTTGCCACGCCCTTGCCGCCCACAAACTTGAAGAACACCGGATACAAGTGGCCGATAAAGGCCGCAAACCCGGCCAGTGCCATAGTGCCCTCACCCAAGCCATAAGGCTGGCCCCACCATTGGATAGCAGCCACCGGCAGCCAGCCTTTGACGGCATCGAGCAGCAGCGTGACCACTGCAGCCGCCTTGGAGCCGGAGCGCAGCACATTGGTAGCGCCGGGGTTTTTGCTGCCGTAGGTGCGCGGATCGTTCAGGCCCATGACGCGGCTCACGATGACGGCAAACGACAAAGACCCGATCAGGTAAGCGGCTACGGTGGCCAACAAGGGGTACAACACAGAATTCAAAACAAGTTCTCCAATCACTCTTCCAGCGCGCACTGTACAGGCTTGGCACCCAGTAACGCCACACAAACCTGGGGATCAATACCTACCAGGTACCCACGCCGGCCGCCATTGATGCAGATGCGGGGCAACTCCAGAATGGTGGACTCGATGAACACCGGCATGGTTTTACGGGTGCCAAAGGGCGAGGTGCCGCCGACCAGATACCCGCTGTGCTTGTTGGCGACTTCAGGAGCACAGGGCTCCACTGATTTGACGCCGATCTGCCGCGCCAGATTCTTGGTGGACACCTTGCGGTTGCCGTGCATCAGCACCACCAGCGGCTTGGCGTCCTGGTCTTGCATGATCAGGGTTTTGACCACGGTGAACGGGTCAAACCCGAGCACCGCCGCGCTGTGCTGCGCGCCGCCATGCTCCAGATATTCGTAGGGGTGCTCGGTGAATGCCACCTTGCTCGCTTTGAGCAGCTGGGTGGCGGGAGTTTCAGAGACGTGGTCTTTTTTGGCCATAGGGGCGTATTTTCATACGCTTTGGCAGGACTGAAAAAGGCTGGAAGCAGTCGTTAACGCAGAGTTGAGCGGGCTGCGCGGCTTTTTGCGCAGCTCCGCTCGAACGCCGGGTTAGGGCTAATTGGGAACAGGCTCAATCTTGCCATTGGAAACCGCGCTCCATGCTTTTGGACCGAACCATTCCGAATACATGTGCCCGCTGAAGTTAATTTCATGCCGCTGAAGTTGCTTTTTTGTCTTGCGATAAATACTCTCTGCCCATGCCAGAAACTCTGGAGGCTTACTGCAGAGCTCAGAGCCTACAAAGAAACGTGATTCGTACCAGAAGCGGGCAGACCGAAGAATCTTTCCGTCATTAAAGCACCGGCCTACTTCAATAAGATGAGACTTAGATGTGTCTATCCAAGGACCATTGCGAACCTCTAGCTGCATTTTCGGCGGAGGTAGTAGGTAAAGAAAAATCGTTTGCTTTCCCATTTTCTCAAACTCAAGAGCAAACTGTTCGACTGGAACGATGTGGTGCGCGCCGTCTTTCTTTTCGGCCGCAACGAGCTGGCTGTTTGTTGGCACAAACACCTGCTCTTGGATGCGAGCAAGATCTTCAGCTAGGCAGTAATAGGTAAATTGACTCCCCATAGTGGAGATCGCCCTAACGAAATGTAGACCGCAAAACCAGGTTGATACATCCAAGCGTTGACGATGCGTACTTTGGATAAAAGGCTTGAAAGCCGCCTACTGTCTTGATCACTGCATTTTTCATGTGCGTTTGTACAGGTATATAAATTTTGACAAACCCCGCACTTTGCAAGTAACGGAGTGAGCCACTGATTTCACGATTTTTGCGCCTCGGAACCAGCATGAACATCCCCCAATAGGGTGTTTTTTGAAGGTCCGCTTCCGCTGCAAAGCTGAGTCTCCAACAGGCTGGAAGCCGTCTTTGCCACCACCTCGAAGCAGTCACTCGAATGGCACGTTAACGTTTGACATGAGAGGCGGCCGAGGGCGCTAGCCCTTGGACGTCCTTCTCGACGGAAGGGTTAGCCATCTTGGTAGAGAGAATGGGCCTTTGCGAACTGCATACACCTTTCACCAAGACCTTCGGGATCTGCCCAGAACCTCTTGTCGAGCGCGTCTAGCTCAGGATTGGAAGCCTCTTGTCGCATCTTCGCATTGCGTTTTACTTGATCAAGCGGGATTACCGACTCACCAAATAGAAGTTGCTTGGCTTTCGCCAGTTGCGCGGCACACTCTTCGGCTTGCATCTCGAGGAGCCCGTCTAGAGCATGGGCATACAACGCGCCACTTGAGTTGGAAAAGAACTGATCGAACCCGCCGTTGTAGACCTCTCCTATCAGGCAGGACACTGCGAAATAGGTCTTCTCCGGTGGCGAAAGCTTCTGAAACCCTTCTTGTGTTTCATGAACGCGCCGGACCAGCTGCAGCCAATGCTGGCGCTCAGCACTTTTTTCGTGGAGGCGATCTTCCTCCCGTCGCCTCTTACTTGCTTCGATATTTGCTCGATAGCCACCTTTGCACGGCATACATAGGCCGTTGTTCTTGGCCGCGGTGTCGGGGTGAATGAGCTCGCCGCAAGTCTTACAAGGAAGGCGTTGAATCATGAGATCGCTAACTTGATATAGACCGCAAAAGTGCGGAATAACATGGCCTGATTTTCATGGTGCGCGCCTCCCTTGCAGCTGCTAAGTGATTGTTTTTGCTTGATTTTCGTCAGTATATGACTTGCTATGCAGTCCATTAACAAACCGTGTAACCCCGCAAGAACGCTGAATAACATGGCAGGCAGCAAGGTGGTGGTTGCACAGTGTCAGTCCGTTAAGCGGTTGATCTGTATGGGTATTTTTCCGCTTTGGATGGTTCGCAAATAGCAATCTTGCAAATCACGCAAACTCCCTCGCCAGAAGACACGTTGGCAAGCCAAAGGAAACCTCGGCTTCCGCTGCGAAGAAGAGGCGGCTAAAGGCTGTTAGCAGTCTTTGAAGTCACATGGGAGGCGACTCGATTGAAGTAGCGTGCCTGGACTTTATCCTGAGGAGCAGCACCTCGGCCAGTCCATACAAGAACGGAAAAGGCGCCCCCATAAAAAAATAGCTGAGGCAGTTGTCGCCGGTACAACTGCGAAGGAAGTAAATGTTGATGCTCCCCCAAATGAGCCCTAGCCAAAACAAAAACGCGAACAAAAATAGCGTGGATACCAGCCAGAGGCCTTTCGCTTTCACGCCCGAAGTCCCGACTAAGTGGCCAACAACTGTTTGATAGGCCCGATAGGGCGCCAAGACCAAACCTACAACGAGCAGTAGCGCGAAAGCTACTAAGTTCAAGTTCCAACCCAGAACGGAAGTCACCCCCGTAAGGGCAATGAGGGCGATGAAGCAGGCAATTAGCGTGCGCATTGAATGTTCTTTCGGTCTAGCGAAATTTCCGAGAAGAAGTTGACAACTCTCGGTAGGCCCGCTTCCGCTGCACAGCAGACATCAGCAGAGCAATTGAATTGCCCCGCCAATGCTCACACCGCCGGATCGCGGATTTCCCAGCGGACTTCGTCGATCTTTTTGAGCAGCTCTTCGGGGAGCACGGTGCCCCAGGCGTCGATGTTTTCATCGAGCTGCTCCAGGGTGCGCACACCGATGATGGTGCTGGCAACTTGCCACTTGGTGTAGCAAAAGGCGAGTGCCATCTGGCTAGGTGACAAGCCGTATTCGCGGGCCAGTGCGTTGTACTTGCGGGCTGCCTTCAGCGCATCCGGGCGACCCCAGCGCTGCTTGCGGGTGGACTCGAATTTGCGCAGGCGCACATCGGGCGACACGTTTTCACCCAGCAGGCCTTCGTTGTCGTATTTGCCGGTCAACAGGCCAAACGCCAAGGGCGAATATGGCAGCAGCGACACACCCAAGCGGTGCATGGTTTCGTCCAAGCCGTTTTCTGCCGTGCGGGCCAGCAGACCGTAGTTGTTTTGCACGGTGGCAATACGGGGCAGGCCGTGCTGCTCGGCCAAACGCACAAACTCGTGCACGCCGTAAGACGTTTCGTTCGACAAACCGATGGCGCGCACCTTGCCGGCCTTGACCAGCGTGTCCATGGCGCGCAACTGCTCTTCAATGGCGCTGCCGCCCACGTTTTCGTTGTCGGGGTTGTAGTACATGCCGCCGAACATGGGCACATGGCGCACTGGCCAGTGGATCTGGTAGAGGTCGATGACGTCGATGTTCATGCGCTGCAGGCTGCCCTCTGCTGCGGCAATGATGTCCTCCGCGGTCAGGTTGCTACTGCCATTGCGCACCCAAGGCATGCCGCGCGAGGGGCCGGCCACCTTGGTGGCGATGACCAGCTTTTCGCGGGCACCGGGGTTGGCCTTGATCCAGTTGCCGATGATTTTTTCGGTCAGGTTGAAGGTCTCGGCGCGTGGGGGCACCGAGTACATCTCTGCCGTGTCGATGAAGTTCACCCCGCGCTCGAGCGAGCGGCTCAGGATGGCGTGGGAGGTAGGTTCGTCCACCTGCTCACCGAAAGTCATGGTGCCGAGGCAGATGGGGGTAACGCGCAGATCGCTGCGACCGAGTTGGATGATGTTCATGGGTTCAGGGAAGGAAAGTGTTGGAGACAGAAGCTTGCGAAGGATGTTAGCGTGATCGCAAAGACCTAGTCGCCGCCCCCACCGCATCCACCACCGCAGCCGCTATCACCAACGCCGTCACCCCCCGAGCTGCTGCTATCAGCCCCACCGAAGCTGCCCGCATCGCCGGGGGCACCGCCACCGCCACCGTCTCCACCGCAACCGCTGCTGCCATCACCAAAACTGGTGCCGCAATACGCATCCGCGTTTTGCCGATCCATCGCACCACAGTCCGCAACATAGGTAAAGCCACCCGCGATGGCAAATTTTTTGTCTAAGGCAAACAACAGCGGCAAGCGGCTGGGCTGGCGCGGGTCAATGCTTTCCTCTTTGCAGGCCCAAAACCACACCCGGCGCAAGCCGTCGTTGCGGCGGGCATCACGCCCCAGCACTTCGGCCGGGCTGTGGTGCAGCACGCTGCCAAACGCCGCATGGCACCACTGCTGGTAGCCGCGCGTGTGCAGGATGAACTCGTGCCAGGCCGCATCCACTACCTTGGATGGCATCGCAACAAACTGGCGATTGCTGCGCAAGTGCGCCATGAAAAACTGGCGCAGGCCGTGCAGCACCAGCTCGGTGTCGCGCGCGCTGAGCTGCGGGTACTGCACCATCAGCTTGGCGCCCAAAAAGCGCGGCAGCGGTGCCTCCCGAACAAACTGGCGGCGCAGGCTAAGCTCCCAGGCCCGCAGAGAAAAGAAGAGAAATACGGACAGCGCAGCGCTGAGCACCAGGGTTATAAAAAACATGCTGCGCCAAGGGCTGGCGGCGTGCTGCATGAGCGAGAACAGGGGCACCGCCAGCCACTTGCTCCAGCTCAACCACCCAATGCGCCTAGACAGCGTAGGCCGAAGCGCGCTGCTAAGCGCGGGCAGCTGCATAACGCGCCTCCTCTTGCAAACGCAGCACCCGGCGTTGCACTTTGCCGGTGGTGGTCATGGGCAGGGCGTCTACAAACTCGATTTCTTTGGGGTACTCGTAAGGGGCCAGCTGGCCTTTCACATGGGCTTGCAGCTCTACCGTGAGTTGGGCATGAAATTGGGCTGTAGCGCTCGAATTACCTGCGCAAGCCGCTACAAAATCAGGAGCAATCACCACATAGGCCTTGACCAGCGCGCCGCGCTCGGCGTCGGGCTTGGGCACCACCGCGGCGTTGATGACGGCGGGGTGTTTGACTAGGCAGTTCTCGATTTCGCCGGGGCCGATGCGGTAGCCCGCGGCCTTGAACACATCGTCGCTGCGGCCTTGGTACCAGAGGTAGCCATCGGCATCGCGCACCGCGAGGTCGCCGGTGCGGCACCAGTCGCCGGCGAACTTGGCGTCGGTGGCTTTTGGGTTCTTCCAGTAGCCCAAAAAGAAAATCGGGTCGGGCTGGCCGTGCACATCCAAGCGGTTCAGCGCTACATCGCCAGGCACGCCTACTGGGCACTCGTTGCCGGCCTCGTCAATCACCGCCACCCGGTGACCGGGGTAGCCCATGCCCATGCTGCCGGGCTTGGATGGGTAGCGCAAATTGCAGTTACCCACGATGTAGTTCATCTCGGTCTGGCCGAACATTTCGTTGGGTTTCACGCCCAGCTGCTTTTCGCAGTACCCGAAGACGGCGTCGCCCACTGCCTCGCCCGCACTCATGATGGCGTCCAGCTTGAGCTTGAACTGCTGGCGCACGGTCTTGCCCTTTGCACCGCCCGCGCCGGGATAGGCCTTCATCATCGCCTTGAGCGCAGTCGGGAACAAAAACGTGTGGGTTACCCCGCAGTCGCGCATCAGCTCCAGCGCGGTTTGCGGGCTGAAGCGGCCGTGGTAGGCCACGATGGGGCGGCCGAAATACAGCGTGGGCAGCAGCGCATCCATGAGCCCGCCGGTCCAGGCCCAGTCCGCGGGGGACCAAAACACCGCGTTAGAGCGTTGGTTGGTTTTGCCGTCGAACCCGAACCAGTTCTGGCTGGCCACAAAGCCGCTCAGGTTACCGATGAGCGCCCGGTGCGGGATCAACGCACCTTTGGGGTTGCCGGTAGTGCCACTGGTGTAAATCAACACGGCGGGCTCTTCGGCCAGGGTGTTCACCGGCTCAAAAGTGTCAGGGCTCGCGCGCAAGGCGGCCTCCCAAGCGGCGTCCATGGGGCCGCTCAGCAAGGCTGCGTCCGCCCCCGCCAGGCCGACACCCACCACCGCCCGCAGCTGCGGGCAGGTGTGGCGCACGCCGGCCAGCGCAGGCAGCGAGCCGGCATCGCAAATGGCGACCACCGCTTCACTGTCTTGCAGCCGGAACTCCAGCGCCTCGGGGCCAAACAACATCGACAGGGGCATCGCCACCGCCCCCATTTGCATCACAGCCATGTAGGCCACAGCGGTCTCAAAGCGCTGAGGCAACACAATGCCGACCCGGTCGCCCCGCTGCACGCCCCGAGCGGCCAACACATGAGATAGGCGATTGGCCTGCTCTTGCAGCTGCGAATAAGAGTAAAAAATGCTCTCGGCGCTTGTGGAATATGCGCGTATAGCTATTCTTTTAGTAGCACCCTGCGCCTCTGCCCAGCGGCGGCTGCATGCCTGGGCCATGTTGAAATGCTGGGGCACCTGCCAGCGGAAGCTGCTGTGCAGGGCTGCATAGCCCGCGGGAAGTGTGCTCGTGCCAGATGTGTCTCTGCCTTGACTGGTGGCCATGCCTTGTCTCCTGATCTGTCCTTATGATTTGCACAATGTACCAAGTCAGACGCCCCCACCAAAGCCAATTCGTTTCTATCCGCAACCTCGATTACCACGTGCAAGTCTGGGGCGAGCCCGGCACGGGCAAGGTGCCCCTGGTCATGGTGCACGGCTGGATGGATGTGGCCGCGAGCTACCAGTTTGTGGTGGATGCGTTCAGCGAAGACCACTACATCATTGCCCCCGACTGGCGCGGTTACGGCCGGACCCGGGCCCCGCTGGCCGACAACTACTGGTTCCCGGACTACTTGGCAGACCTCGACTTTCTGCTGGACCACTATGCCCCCGGACAGCAGGTCAACCTGGTGGGCCACAGCATGGGTGGCAATGTGGTCATGCTGTACGGAGGGGTGCGGCCCGAGCGCATCCGCCGGCTGGTGAATCTGGAGGGGTTCGGCATGCCCGCCACGATTCCGGCCCAGGCGCCCGGCCGCTTTGCCACCTGGATGGACGAGCTCAAAAAACTCCACGCCGGTGAGATGGACCTCAAGGCCTACGACAGCGCCGACGGCGTAGCCCGCCGCCTCATGAAAACCAACCCGCGCCTGAGCCAGGAAAAAGCCGATTGGCTGGCCCGCCACTGGGCCGCTGAAAACGCCGATGGCAGCTGGTCGATCCTGGGCGAGCCCGCCCACAAGGTGACCAACGCCCAGCTCTACCGGGTCGAAGAAGTCATGGCCATTTACCAGCGGCTGACCATGCCGGTGCTGGCGGTGGAGGCCTCAGACAACAGCCTGGATATGTGGTGGAAAGGCCAGTACACCCTGGCCGAGTACCACGAGCGCCTGAAAGTGGTCCCGCAGGTCGAAGTGGCCCGCATTGAAGACGCCGGCCACATGATGCACCACGACCAGCCCGGCGTGCTGGCGGAGCGGATTGAGCGCTTTATCCGTTGACTTTACAGGGCTGAAACACGGCCTATAGAATGAGAACGTCTCTCATTTTGATTTGCAACCACCCTCGCGCTTTATGAAAAACCTGACTCCCCGCCATGTTGCCTTGACCGTCGCCCTGATGGGTGCCTGCCTGCCTGCTGTTCAGGCGCAGGACAAGGTGCTGAATGTGTACTCTGCCCGCCATTACCCCGGTGATGCGCAGCTGTACTCTGCCTTCACACAGGCCACCGGCATCCAGATCAAGCGGGTAGATGCGGACGATGCCGGCATCCTGCAGCGCCTCAAGGCGGAAGGCACCGCCTCCCCCGCCGATGTGATTTTGTTGGTAGACGCCTCGCGCCTCTGGCGTGCCGAGGTGGATGGCTTGTTCGCACCGGTCAAATCCAAAGTGCTGGACGATGCGATCCCCGCCCAGTTGCGCGGCAAAACCAGCGCCGAAGGCACGTCGTGGTTTGGCTTCAGCACCCGCGCACGGGTGGTGGTCTACAACAAGGCCCGCGTGTCCAAAGACAACGTGGACACCTACGAAGAATTGGCCGACCCGAAAAACAAGGGCCTGCTGTGCACCCGCAGTGGCTCACACCCCTACAACCTGAGCCTGTTCGGCGCGATGAACGAGCACTTGGGCAGCGCCAACACCGAAGTCTGGCTCAAGGGCCTGGTGAGCAACATGGCCCGCAACCCGGTGGGTGGCGACACCGACCAGATCAAGGCAACCGCCTCCGGCGAATGCGGAGTGGCGCTCACCAACACCTATTACCTGGCCCGCCTGATGCGCAGCGACAAGCCTGAAGACCGCGCGGTCATGGACAAGGTCGGTGTGGTGTTCCCCAACCAAAGCAGCTGGGGCACGCACGTCAACATTGCCGGCGGCGCGGTTGCCAAAAACTCCAAGAACCCAGCGTTTGCCCAGCAGTTCCTCGAGTTTCTGGCCAGCGCACAGGCGCAGGACTACTTTGCCAATGGCAACAACGAGTGGCCCGTGGCCAAAGGCATCAAGATCAGCAACCCCGCACTGGAGAGCATGAGTGGCGGCAGCTTCAAGGCGGAGACGATTCCTGTCAGCGTTGTGGGCATGAACCAAGTGAAGGTGCAGCAGATGCTGGACCGCGTCGGTTATAAATAAGCGCGCGGCGCCCCTAACCAACGGCTTGGCTGCGTGATGCGGTCAGGCCGTTTTTTTATTCAAGGTGCGGCTCAACAGAATCACAGGCACCAAGCCCACCAGCACCAAGACCAGGGCCGGCAAGGCCGCCTCGCCCAAGCGCTCGTCTTTGGCGAGCTGGAAGGCCACCACCGCCAAGGTATCGTGGTCGAAAGGGCGCAACACGAGGGTGGCAGGCAGCTCTTTCATCACATCCACGAACACCAGCAAGCCCGCAACCAGGCTGCTGCGCACCAACAGTGGCCGGTGCACCCGCCACCACAGGCCCCAGCCGCTCACCCCCAGCATGCGGGCGGTTTCGTCTAGCGATGCCGGCACCTGGTTGTAGCCGCTTTGCACCGTGTGCAGGGCCACGGCGGTAAAACGCACCAGATAGGCCCACACAACGCCCAACACCGTGGTGCTGATCCAGAAGCCCACCTGCCAATCCGGACGCGCCGCTTGCAGCCAGCCCACCGGAATCAGCAAGCCCACCACAATTACCGCGCCGGGCACTGCGTAGCCCATGCCGGCCAGGCTGACTACAGTGCGGGTAAGCCGGGTGGGTGTGCGGCGCGCCGCAAATGCCAGCGCCAGGGCGATGGCGGCGGCCAGCACCGCAGTGCACGCCGCCAGCTTGAAACTATTCAGGCTCCAGCCGATGAAGCTGCCCCACGGCAGCGGGGTATCTTCGGCGCCCCAGGCCTGCCAGAGCGGGCGCAACATAAACAGCACCGGCAGCACAAAGCCCAGCAATACCGGCAGCGCACACACACCGGTGGCCAACACCGCGCGCCCACCGGTCAGCGCCACCGGCTGGGCCACAGCGCGCCGCCCCTTAACGCTCGCGTAGCGCATGCGTTGCCGGGCGTGGAGCTCCAGCCTCAAAAGTAGCGCCATCAATATCAGCAGCGCTGTCGCCAGTTGGGCTGCGGCAATCCGGCTATCCAGCACCAACCAAGCCTTGTAAATGCCGGCCGTAAACGTTTGGATGCCAAAGTAGCTCGACACCCCGTAGTCCGCCAGCGTCTCCATCAGCGCCAGCGCCACACCGGCCATGATGGAGGGCCGCGCCAACGGCACCGCAATCGTGGCCACCCGCCGCCCCAGCGAGGCGCCCATCAGCCGGGCTGCATCCATCAAATGCGCGGCGCGCTCCAGCAAAGCCACCCGCACCAGAAGATACACATAGGGGTAGAGGGTGCACACAAACACCAGCGCGGCCCCGCCGAGGCTGCGCACCTCCGGCAATACCCGCCCCTCCAGCCCGAACGCAGCGCGCAGCCAGGTTTGGGCAGGCCCGCTGAACTGCAGATAGTCGGTATAGGCATAGGCCACCACATAGGCGGGCATTGCCAGGGGCAGGAGCAAAGCCCACTCCCACTGCTTGCGCCCCCGGAAGTCAAACAGGGTCACGGCGCAGGCGCAGGCGGTGCCCACCACGGCCACCCCCAGTGACACCACCACGCTCAGCACGACCGTGGTGAACGCATACCCACCCAGCACCGAGCCCGCCATTTCGCGCAGCAGCGCAGTGCTCTGGGCATCCCACTGCAGCACGGCAACCACCAAAGCCAGGATCGGCAAGGACACCAGCCCCCCGATCAACCACAGCGCCAGATGGGCAGGCAATGCACGGACACCGGACGTGAAAGAGGACAAAAAGCGGGGGGGCACAGGCAAGTGGGTCGGGTTAAGGCGCTGCGGGGGACCCCGTAGCGCGAAATGAGAATTGTAAGTATCTACAATTTTGCGTATGTACCTTGAACTCCAAGACCTCAGCGTCCGCTATCTAGCCTCCCGCCCCTTGGCGGTGGACCGTGTGAGCTTCGGCTTGCGCGCCGGTGAAATTGGCGTGTTGATCGGCCCTTCGGGCTGCGGCAAGACCACCTTGCTGCGGGCGATTGCGGGACTGGAGGCCACCCATGCGGGCAAGATTTCGCTGGGGGGCGTCACCGTCAGCGGCGAGGGCCATGCCCTCCCCCCTGAGCACCGGCAGATGGGCATGGTGTTTCAGGACTACGCGCTCTTTCCCCACATGGATGTGAGCAAAAACATCGCCTTTGGCATCCACAGCCTGCCAGCAAGCGAACGCCATGCGCGGGTGCAGGACGTGTTGCGCCTGGTCGGGCTGGCCGAGCACGCCCACCGCTACCCGCATGAGCTCTCCGGCGGGCAGCAGCAGCGGGTGGCGCTGGCACGCGCACTCGCACCGCAACCCAAGTTGCTGCTGCTGGATGAGCCGTTTTCCAACCTGGACGTCGATTTGCGTGAACGCCTGGCCCAGGAACTCCGCAGCATCTTGAAAGCCGCCGGCGCCACCGCCCTGTTTGTGACCCATGACCAGCTCGAGGCCTTTGCCATCGGTGACCTGATCGGGGTGATGCACCAAGGCCGGCTCCACCAATGGGCCGACGCCTACACCCTCTACCACCGGCCCGCTACCCGCTTCGTGGCCGACTTCATCGGGCACGGGGTGTTTACAGCGGCCCGCGTGGAGCTGCACGATGAAGACGGTGTGACACACAAGCATGTGGTGACCCCGCTGGGTGAACTGCACGGCATCCATCTGCACGAACAAGACCGCCTGAGCTTGGGCCCTTGCGACATCCTGCTGCGGGCGGACGACATCGTGCACGACGATGCCTCCGAGGTGCAGGCCCGGATTGTGAACAAGGCGTTCCGCGGCAACGAGTTCCTCTACACCCTCGAATTGCGCACTGGTGAGACGGTCATGGCCCATGTGCCCAGCCACCATGACCACCGGATCGGCGAGTGGATCGGCATCCGCCCGGAGGTGGACCACGTGGTCACCTTCGCCAGCGAAACCCCCAAGGAGTGATGGCAACTAAAATAGCGGGTTAACCATATACACAGCAAGCAGGACCCGCATCATGGAAGCAGAACGCATCAACCTCATCGGCACCACACTGGCAGACCTGACAAGCAGGACCCAGGAACTCAGGGGGTATCTTTGACTACGATGCCAAAGCCGAGCGCCTGCGCACTGTCAATGCCTCGCTAGAGGACCCAGCGGTCTGGAATGACCCCAAAAAAGCCCAAGAATTGGGCAAAGAGAAGAAGCTGCTCGACGGCGTAGTTGTTACGCTGGATGATTTGAGTGGCAACCTCTCCGACAACACCGAATTGTTCGAGATGAGCAAAGAGGACGGTGATGAGGCCGGCCTACTCACGATAGAGGCCGAAACCACCAAGTTGGCAGAAACCATCGAAGGCTTGGAATTCCGCCGCATGTTCAACAACCCGGCCGACCCCCTGCCCTGCTTCCTGGACATCCAGGCCGGCGCTGGTGGTACCGAGGCCTGCGACTGGGCCAGCATGCTGCTGCGCCAGTACCTGAAATACGCGGAACGCAAAGGCTTCACCGCCACGGTGGAAGACATCACCGACGGCGACACCGCCGGTATCAAGGGCGCCACCATCAAGATCGAAGGTGAATACGCTTTTGGCCACCTGCGCACCGAAACTGGTGTGCACCGCTTGGTGCGCAAGTCGCCGTTCGACAGTTCGGGCGGCCGCCACACCTCGTTTGCATCGGTGTTTGTGTATCCCGAGATTGACGACTCGATCGAGATCGAGATCAACCCCAGCGACGTGCGCACCGATACCTTCCGCGCATCCGGCGCCGGTGGTCAGCACATCAACAAGACCGACTCTGCGGTGCGTTTGACCCACATCCCCACCGGTATCGTGGTGCAGTGCCAGGACGGCCGAAGCCAGCACAGCAACCGTGACGTGGCGTGGAAGCGCCTGCGCAGCCGCTTGTATGACTTCGAGCTGCGCAAGCAGCAAGAAGCCCAGCAAAAGCTGGAAGACACCAAAACCGACGTGGGCTGGGGCCACCAGATCCGCTCGTATGTGCTGGACAACAGCCGCATCAAGGACTTGCGCACCAACGTCGAAGTGTCTGCCACCCAGAAGGTGCTCGATGGTGATCTGGATGTGTTCATCCAGGCTTCGTTGAAACAAGGCATATGACAAGCGACATGAGCACCGCCGGGCAGCCCCAAGGTGCGAGGGACCCCTTGGGGGGCAGCGCAGTACGCGCAGTGACAAGCGTGGGGGCTTTTATCTTTGACATGGACGGCACCATGATCGACTCCATGCCCTCGCACAAACGCAGCTGGGCGGAGTTCGCTCAGCGCCAGGGCTTGGACGTCGACATCAGCGACGTCATGCGCCGCACCACCGGACGCACCGGCATTGAATGCATGCGCATTCTGTTTGGCCGGCCCGATATGGGTGAAGACGAAGCCATGGCCCATGTGCATGTCAAAGAAGCGGTGTACCGTGACTTGTTCTCGCCGATATTTGCCGAGGTCGCAGGCTTCAAGGCGTTTTTTGACCACGCCCACGCCCGGGGCCTGAAGCTGGGTGTCGGCACAGCGGGCGACCGCCAGAACCAGGCCTTTGCCTACCAGCACCTGCAAATGAAAGTGGCACCGCTCACCACCGTGGGCGGCGACGAGGGTTTGCCGGGCAAGCCCGAACCCGCCATCTTTCTAGAGGCTGCGCGCCGCATGGGTGTGGAGCCGGAGCGCTGTATCGTGTTTGAAGATGCCCCCCTGGGCATCGAAGCTGCCCGCCGCGCCGGTATGCGCGCTGTGGGCATTGCCAGCAGCCACCATCCTGATGAACTGACGGGCCCGCACGTGCTGGCTGTCGTTCCTGATTACCACGCTTTGATCGCATCCCGTTTTTTGGAGACACACCATGTCGTATCTTCGTGAGGCCTCGGGCCCTGCCGCCGTGATTCACCGCGGCGACTACACCGCCCCTGCATTCTGGATCGATACCGTCGACCTCAGCTTTGACTTGGACCCTTCCAAAACGCGGGTGCTCAACAAGATGACCCTGCGCCGCAACCCCGACGTGCAGGCACAGCCACTGCGTCTGGACGGCGAGGAGCTGAACCTGGCGCGGGTGCTGGTCAACGGCCAAGGCACTAGCTTCAAGATGGACGGCAACCAGCTGGTGCTGGAAAACCTGCCCGAAGGCACTGAGCCTTTCGCGCTGGAGATTTTCACCACTTGCGTGCCGGTAAAAAACACCAAGCTCATGGGCTTGTATGTGAGCAACGACTCCTTCTTCACCCAGTGTGAGGCGGAGGGCTTTCGCCGCATCACCTATTTCCTGGACCGCCCCGATGTGATGGCCATGTACACCGTGACCTTGCGTGCCGACAAGGCCAAGTTCCCGGTGCTGCTCTCCAACGGCAACCTGGTCGATAGTGGAGACCTGGAAGACGGCCGCCATTTCGCCAAGTGGGTCGACCCGCACAAAAAGCCTTCGTATCTGTTTGCGCTGGTGGCCGGCCAGCTGGTGGCACGCGAGCAGCGCATCACCAGCCGCGCAGGCAAAGACCACCTGCTGCAAGTGTTTGTGCGCCCCGGTGACCTCGACAAGACCGAACACGCCATGAACAGCCTGATGGCATCCGTGGCTTGGGATGAAGCCCGCTTCGGCCTGCCGCTGGACCTGGAGCGCTTCATGATCGTGGCGACTTCCGACTTCAACATGGGCGCCATGGAGAACAAGGGCCTGAACATCTTCAACACCAAATACGTGTTGGCGAACCAGGCTACTGCCACCGATGTGGACTACGCCAACATCGAGAGCGTGGTCGGGCATGAGTACTTCCACAACTGGACTGGCAACCGCATCACCTGCCGCGACTGGTTCCAGCTGAGCCTGAAGGAAGGTCTGACTGTGTTCCGCGACCAGGAATTCAGCCAGGACTTGTGCGCCGAGCCCAGCGCCCGTGCGGTCAAGCGCATTGAGGACGTGCGCGTGCTGCGCACCGCCCAGTTCCCCGAGGATGCGGGCCCCATGGCCCACCCGGTGCGGCCTGACAGCTACCTGGAAATCAACAACTTCTACACCGTCACCATTTACGAAAAAGGTGCCGAGCTGGTGCGCATGATGCAAACGCTCACCAGCCGGGCCGGTTTCGCCAAGGGCATGACGCTGTACTTCGAGCGCTTTGACGGCCAGGCGGTCACCTGTGACGACTTCGCCCAAGCGATTGCCGACGCCAACCCCGGTTCAGCCCTGGCCGCCCTGCTGCCCCAGTTCAAGCGCTGGTACAGCCAGGCTGGCACCCCACGCGTGGCGGCCCGCGGCGAGTACGACGCTGCGGCCCAGACCTACACCCTGCATTTCAGCCAGAGCTGCGCGGCGACGCTGGGCCAGCCGGTGAAAGAGCCGTTTGTGATTCCGGTGAGCCTGGGCCTGATCGGCGCCGCGAGCGGAGCCGCCTTGCCGCTCTCCGTGGACGGCCAGGCGGTGGGTGGCAGCCACTTGCTGGTGCTGACAGACGCCCACCAGAGCATCACCTTCCAGAACGTGGCGGAAGCGCCTGTGCCCTCGATCCTGCGCGGCTTCTCCGCACCGGTGGTGCTGGACTTTGACTACAGCGATGCGCAGCTGCTCGCCCTGCTGGCGAACGACACCGATGCCTTCAACCGCTGGGAAGCCGGTCAACGCCTGGCCCTGCGCAGCGCTATCAATTCAATAGCTGCTCCCGCAGATTCCACGAGCGCTACCCCGCTAAATGATGCCTATATTGCCGCCATGCGCGCGGTGCTGCGTCACCCCACACTGGATGCTGCGTTCAAAGAACTGGTGCTGACACTGCCGTCCGAGACCTACATCGCCGAGCAGCTGGATGTGGTGGACCCGCAGCGCATCCATGCGGTGCGCGAAGCCATGCGCCTGCAATTGGCCACCGCTCTGCACGCCGATTGGGAATGGGCCTTTGCGGTGCACGAAAACAACGGCGGCTACCGCCCCGACCCCGTCTCCAGCGGCCGCCGGGCTCTGGCCGGCATGGCTCTCAATTTCTTGTGCCTCGCAGCGACCCAGAACGGCGACAGTGTCTGGCCCGGCAAGACGCTGCAGCGTTTCAAAGACGCCGGCAATATGACCGACCGCTTCAACGCCCTGCAAGCCCTGGTCAATAGCGGGCACGCGCTGGCGGGCCAGGCACTGGCCCGCTTCCACGCCCTGTTCAAGGACGAAGCACTGGTGCTCGACAAATGGTTTGCCCTGCAAGCCGGCACGAGCGACCGCGGTGGCCAGGTGCTTCCTGCCGTGCGTCAGCTGATGGCGCACCCCGACTTCAACCTCAAAAACCCCAATCGCGCCCGCAGCGTGATTTTCAGCTTCTGCAGTGCCAACCCCGGTGGCTTCCACCGTGCGGATGCGGCCGGCTACGTGTTCTGGGCTGACCGTGTGATCGAGCTGGACGCCATCAACCCGCAGGTCGCCGCACGCTTGGCGCGCGCGCTGGACCGCTGGAAGAAGCTGGCCGAGCCCTACCGCTCGGCGGCCCGCGAGGCACTGGCCCGCGTCGCTGCCAAGGCCGACTTGAGCAACGATGTGCGCGAAGTCGTAGACCGCGCGCTGGCTGATTGATTTTTTAAACTTAGGGACTTCACATGACACAACGCATTTCGCTCACGCGCTACCTCATCGAGAAACAGCGCGGCAGCCAGGACGCCGGCGGCCAAGGCACGATTCCGCCCCAGCTGCGCTTGCTGCTGGAGGTGGTGGCGCGCGCTTGCAAGAGCATCAGCCTGGCGGTGACCAAAGGCGCCCTGGGTGGTGTGCTGGGCGCGGCCGAAAGCGAAAACGTGCAGGGCGAAATCCAGAAGAAGCTCGACATCATCGCCAACGAAGTGCTGATCGAAGCCAACGAATGGGGCGGCCACCTAGCAGCGATGGCCAGCGAGGAAATGGAAGGCATTTACACCGTGCCCAACCGCTACCCGCAAGGCGAATACCTGTTGATGTTCGACCCCCTGGATGGCTCGAGCAACATCGATGTGAACGTCAGCATCGGCACCATTTTCAGTGTGCTGGTCAAGGACCCCGAAGGCCCTACCGTGAGCGAGCAGGACTTCCTGCAAGCCGGTCACCGCCAAGTCGCTGCGGGCTACTGCATTTACGGCCCCCAGACCACGCTGGTGCTGACGGTGGGCGATGGTGTGGCCATGTTCACCCTGGACCGCGAGCAAGGCTCGTTTGTGCTGACACAAGAAAACGTGCGGGTGCCGGAAGACACCCAGGAGTTCGCCGTCAACATGAGCAACATGCGCCACTGGGCGGCGCCGGTGAAGCGCTACATCGACGAATGCCTGGAGGGCAAAGACGGCCCGCGCGGCAAAGACTTCAACATGCGCTGGATTGCCAGCATGGTGGCCGATGTGCATCGCATTTTGACCCGTGGCGGCATCTTCATGTACCCGTGGGACAAGCGCGAACCCGGTAAACCGGGCAAGTTGCGCCTGATGTACGAAGCCAACCCCATGGGCTGGTTGATCGAACAGGCCGGCGGCGCGGCCTCCACCGGCACCGAGCGCATTCTGGACATCCAGCCCACCCAACTGCACCAGCGCGTGAGCGTGGTGCTGGGCTCGAAAAACGAAGTGGAACGCGTGATGCGTTACCACGCAGAGCACCAGGGCTGACCCCCGGGCCGGCAGCCCTGCTACAGCAGGGCGCTTTGCTCGGGCTCGGCGCTGTGCTGCAGGAAGGTCAGGCGCACCACCGTGGGCAAGCCGTCAAAGCGGGTGACATGCAGCGTTGCGCCATTGCGCCGCGCTGCGAGCTGGCCGATAGCTAAGCCCAGCCCCATGCCTTGCTGCTCATGCACCTCGCGGTCTGCCTGAGACAGGGCACCGATTTGAGAAATGAACTTTTCCGGCATGGCCACGCCGAGATTGGCGATTTCGAGCTGATACCTGCCGTGCAACAAGGCCTTGCCGGTCACGCCCACCGGCCGGCCCGGCTTGGAGAAGCGCAGGGCATTAACCAGTAACTCGGTCATGATTTTGTGGAAGTCCGGGCTCCAGCACTGCAAATGGCAGGACTCCACACGTACCTGCACCGGATGGCCGGCAAACACGCCTGACACCGTCTCCGGTGGCACTTTCAGGACCGCCTGCACCTCTTTCGCAAAAGCGGTGCTGCCCAACACCTCAGCCATGGCCTGCGCCACCTCCAGCCGGTAGGCCATGGAGCGGGTTTCGCGGTGGACCTGCGCGGCACTGAGCTCCGCCCAGTCCATCATCCGGCTGATGGTTCGCCCCAATGCCAAGGCACTGCGGTGCACATCCTCCAACATGCCCTGCACCCGCTCCGGCGTGTAGCGCTCACGCCGCGTGAGCAACAGCTCCGTCGACCCCAGGATGCTGACCATGGGAGTGCGCAGCTCGTGGGGAATAGTGGCCAACACGGCAGAGCGCAACTGCTCTTGGGCCCGCTCTGCATCGGCTCTGTGGCGACTGGCTTTTTCGAGCAGCGAGACAACGGCAGAAATCAGTTCGTTTTGCGTCCACGGCTTGGTCAGGTAGTCATCGGCACCAGCGGCCATGGCTCGGCGCACGCTGACACGGTCGTTGTCCGAGGTGAGCATCAAAATCGGGGTGGTACCCAGCGACTCACTGGAGCGTGCCTCGCGCACCACGTCCCATCCATCCAGGATCGGCATGTGGATATCGCACAAGATCACATCGGGCTGCTCGCGCAAGGCGGTATCCAGCCCCTCGCGGCCGTCTCCGGCCTCCAACACGTCATAGCCTTGGCGACGGAGCACACTGACGGTGAGCTGGCGCACGGCCAGGCTGTCATCCACCACCAGAATCGTAGGGGCGCGCGCGCCTGAAAGAACTGCACTCACCGGGACCGCACTTTCAGGACGAAACAATCAGCCCCATGCGGGCACAAATCGCATAGGTGGTGTTCCAGCATTCACGCAGGCTCTCGGCCTGCCGATGGCATTCATCGGCAGAAAAGCTGTGGCCTTGTTTTTCAATCGTGAGCGCCATGCGCGACAAGGCGGCCAGACCCAAGCTCGCCGCCACCCCTTTGAACGAGTGGCCCAGCTCCAGCAGTTTGTCGGTCTCCCCGGCCTCCAGGGCGGCCAAGACCTCGGCGTAGCAGTGGGCGTCTGTGCGCATCGCACCATCTAACAAAGACTGGTAGCCCTGCAGCGTCACGCCGACACACAGGTCCCCGATCATGGCCATGTTCAAGTGCTCGGCGACATCGCCGGGGCGGAAGCGGCGACGCGGCTGCCGGGCCGGGGGTGCTTCGGGCGTCGGGGCAGCCACCTTGGCAGGCGCTGGCGCAGCGGGTGCCGCTTGTGAGGCACCACGCAAACCAAACTTGCGCACCAGCATCTTTTCCAGCTCATGCACATTGACGGGCTTCGATAAAAAACCATCCATACCGGCTGCGTGCACCCGGTCTTTAGACTCTTCAAATACATCCGCCGTCAGCGCAATGATGGGCAGACCGCCATACGGTGCCGGCAAGCGGCGGATCGCCTCGGTGGCCTGCAAGCCATCGACCTCGGGCATGTGGAGATCCATCAACACCAGGTCCGGCAACTCTTTTTGCACTTCTTGAATCGCCAGGCCGCCGTGCTCTGCGAACCGGACGGTGTGGCCCATATTGCGCAGCAAGGCCTCCATATATTTGCGGTTGATGGCGTTGTCTTCCGCGACCACCAGACTCAAGCCGGGGCTGCCCGCTTCGCGCCGCGCCACCATGGCGTCTGAGGTCTGCTCAGTAGGTGGGGTGCTCAGGGGCAAGCGCAGGGTTGCGGTGAAGACACTGCCTTTGCCTTCAACGCTGCTGGCCTCAATATCGCCGTCCATGCGACGCGCGAGGTTGCGGGAAATCTCGAGCCCCAGTCCGCTCCCGCCATGCCGCCGCACGCTGCTGGCGTCGCCTTGCTCAAAGCGCTGAAACAGCTTCGCCAAAACGGCGGCTGACATGCCCAGGCCCTCGTCCGTCACCCGGATTCCGATCCGAGCCGCGGAATCCGGCGCACCCGGCTCAGACTCCAGGGGCCACACCTCGAGCAACACCGTGCCTTGCTCACTGAACTTGAGCGCATTCGACACCAGGTTGAGCATGATTTGCTTGACCCGGGTACCGTCCGCCATCACCCAGCGGGGCAATGCCGGGTCCTGGCGGACATTGAGTACCAATCGCTTCTCGAGCGCGACCGGGCGCATGAGTGCGTGGACATCCGTCACCAACGCTGGAAGAAAGGTGCTCTCGGGTTTGAGCGTCATCTTGCCGGCCTCCAAGGCCGAGGCATCCAGAATGTCGTTGAGCAGGCTCAGCAAATGCTTGGCGGAGCGATTAGCAGTTTGGATGTAGTCGTCCTGCTGAGCGTTCACCGGTGTGGCTTCGAGCAGACTCAACATTCCCAGCATGCCGTTCAAAGGCGTGCGCAATTCGTGGCTCATGTTTGCCAAGAACTGGGTTTTCCCGGCATTGGCCGCATCAGCCTTGGCGTGGGCCTCCAGCATGCGCTCATGCTCGAGCGCCTGCCGCAGGCGCTCGCGCTCCACCTGTGTTTGGCGTGCACCGATCGCGAAGGATGAGGCCAGGAGCAGCACCATCAAAGCGCCCATCCAGCCCAGCTTGGCAAACGCGTCTTCGACCTGGTGAGTCAGCAAGCCCAGCTGCTCTTCGGTGATCAGGGCCGAAGCCCGCAAGGTCATGGCACTCATGGCCGGAGCCATCTCTTGCAGCTCCAACCACAGGGCAGGCCAATCCACAGTCGAAGCGGCCGCTGGCGCGAATGTGGCCTCGAGTCGCGGGAGCAGCGACACCAACAGGGAGTCCACGCGCTTGAACTCATCGGTCTGACGCAAGTTCGCAGCCACTGCAGCGGTAGTCACCCCTTGGTGCTGATCGCGCAAACTGCTCAACGCACGTTTCAACTGTGCAGGATCCAAGGCCTTGCCGCTGTGAATGCTGGCGTCGAGTTGTTGCAAGAGTTGGAGGTATTCCCGCTCCAGCTGATAGGCGGAATGAGAGGAGGACTCGCTGAATGCGACCTGCCTGCGCTGCGCCTCACGCAACTCGGCATAGGCCTGCTGCATGAGCACCCCCACGATCGACACGCACACCACGGTCGCCAGCCAGAGCAGCAAGCGTCGTAACCGTGTGGGGGTCAGGTGAAACATACGATTTCTCTAAAAGAGCCCGTGATCCTGCAAGTCGCCGCCCGACGCACCGCCTGTTGTTGCGAGCTTGCGTGTTGGTGCAGCGCCAACCATGATGGACGAAATCATTTGACCTGCAGCCGACTCCGCTGAAAACTCCACATCACAGGGCATCACACCACGCATGAGATCACTCCTTGAAATCACATCACCCCAATAATACGCCAAATATCTTTTATTTGTTGTAAATATTCAATTCAGTCAAAATCAACACATGAGACTCGGTGCATCCGATCATCAAAAAAGTAACAATGAATGTTTTTCTTGCTTTTTTTGATAAATTTGATACATTGACAAAAAACAAGACGCTTTTTCGGAAACCACACCATGGCAACCAACTTCCATCAACCTTCGGTTCATGCGCTCTTCGACGCAATGCCCACTGCGTTGATCACCTTCGGTGTCAACGGAGTTGCGACCTACGCCAACCGCGCTGCGCGCCTCCACCCGGACAAACCGGTTGAGGCCATGAGTGGCCGGATCGTGATCAAGAACCTGGCGCAAGCCATCGCCTTGGGCAAGGTCAAGCTGCCCTACCCTGCAGAGGTGGGGGTCGCAGACGGTAAGAAGCTCAAAGGCATGTTCATGGCGGGGCCTTCTGGCCTGGACATTGCGTTTGTCGCCTTGCCTGAAGAAAAGGAGTCGACGACGGCCGGCCCTGGCATCCAGAGCCGCATGGGCCTCGAACAGATCATTGAACTGTTGCAAGACGAAGTCGGCCCGCCCATGCGCAAGCTGACCAGCATGTTGAGCTCACTGCCTGAGAGCGAAGCTGGCAACCGCATCGAAATGGCAGCCGACGAGCTCAAAGAGCGGCTGCGCCGGCTGGCGGACTTGCTGGCGGTCTTTGGCGAAGAGGCGATGCAAATGGACGATCGCATGGATTTAGGGGTCCTCGTCACCCAAACCCTGGAAGACCTCCGCCCGAAAGCCGTGCAATCTAAAGTCCGGTTCGAAGTACGACCGCCCAACAACACGCTCCCCCCCATTTACGGGAATGCCCGCCTGATCAAGCGCGCTTTGGCGGAGTGTTTTGACAATGCACTCACGCACTCACGCCGCGAAGTCAAAGGCGGCGTGGACTGTGCGGTGCAAATCAGTTACACGCTGACCGGCGAACACATCCTGGTCAGTGTGCGGAACCAAGGGGCCGTGGCCCCGGAAGACAAGGGCATTGAAACGCGCGATTTGTTCGCTGCACGCAGCCCAAACCAAGCGAACGGTCGCCTGGGCTTGCCCCTGGTGAACCGCATCATCGGTTTGCATGGCGGCAACATGCGGATGTCCATCGTGGACGGTGAAGACACCCGCGTGATGATTGAATTTCCCACTGGCGCGCCACAGCGCGGCCAAGCCAATTTGGATATGGAACAGGCCCAGCGCTACGCCGCGGATCTGGCCCAGTTAATGCAACGTCGCAAGAAGGAAGACGCATCATGAAACGCAAAGCACTCATCGTCGACGACCAGCCGGACATCCGCAAGCTGATCATGATGACCATGGAATGTGAAGACTTTGACCTCCACGAGGCCGACAACGGGGAAGACGCCTGGCTCGTCGCCCAAAAGTTGCGCCCCCAGCTCATCTTGCTCGACGTGATGATGCCGGGCTCGCTGGACGGCTACCAGGTCTGCGAGAAGGTCAAGGCAGACCCGATGCTGGGCTCCATGACCAAGGTGATCTTGCTGACCGCCAGAGGCCAAAAAGCCGATGTGGAGCGTGGCCATGAAGCCGGTTGCGACGCCTATCTGGTCAAGCCCTTCAGCCCGATCGAGCTACTGGACACCGTCGACCGTTTGGTCCCCTGAACCACACCCGCTGCTGCTATGCAATCCCTGCAAGGCCTCTCGTTCATCAGCCGCCGGTGGGCCCCGCCCTACCGGATCAGCAGCCTGATCATGGGTGGAACACTCGCCGTTATGCTGATCCTGTCCGCACTGTATGGCGTGTATGCCTACCAACGCATCAGCGCTGAAACACTGCGACTTGCCCACACCCACGCGACCTCGGTGGCCCGCATGGTAGCAAGCAGCAGCTCCGCAGCACTGGTGACGGACCGGCAGCAAAACTTGCAAGCCAACGCCATTGATGCGATTCAGCTACCCGGCATCGAGCGCATCAGCGTGTACCGCCCTGACGGCGTCAACCTACTGGAAGCCACCCGCTCGCCCGACGGCGTGCATGTCAACACCGGCAAACCGTTAACCGGCTCGCAACTCACCCAAGAGCTGCCCGCGAGCGGCCCCGCAGGCGACTACTACACCGCCTGGCAGCAGGTCGATAAAGACAACACCTTCAACAACGTGTGGGTGCGAGTGGACTACAGCTTGCACGAGCGCACCCAGGAACTACAACGCCTGTGGCTGCAGTCGGTGTGGGTGGCTCTGGGCTTGATGGGTTTGGTGATGCTGTGCCTGCGGGTGATCATTGCCCGGGCACTGGCACCGGTGCGCGAGCTCACCGAGTTTGCGGCCCAAATTCCGCTGCGCATGGGGGAAGAAATCGCACTCGACCGCTCCAGCGTAGAGGTCAGCCAACTGCAATCCGCCATCAACCAGGCCAGCCGCGGTATGGCGGCGCAGGTCAACCGGGTGCAGGCGATTGTGAACACCGCAGCCGAGGCCATCATCGGGCTGGACGAATACGGAAGAGTCACCACCACCAACCCGGCAGCAACCAGTATTTTTGGCCGCTCGGAGGAAGAAATTCTGGGTAGTTCTATCGAGTGTTGTGTTCCCGGCCTGAATGCGGATGCGCTGCACGAGATGTTCGGCCAGGGCATGGAGCATGTGCTGAGTATCAGCCGCGTGACCCGCCATGACTTCATGGGCACCCGGGCGGACGGCACGCCCTTCCCAGTAGAAATTTGCCTGGGCGAAGTCAAAAACGACAAGACCCTGCGCTATGCCTGCATCGTGCGCGACCTGACCGACGAGCGCGCAGCGCAAGAGACCTCCGAGCTGTATGAACGCGCACTGGCCAGTAGCCACAACGCTGTCTTCATCACCAACGGCAAGATGGAGCACCAGCCCATTGTGTACATCAACAATGCGTTCCAGAAATTCGTGAACTTGCCACGCTGGGACATTCTGGGTGAGAGCCTGGCACTGCTGCGTGGCAAGAATGCCGACGATCCAGGCGTGCGGGAGCTCACCGAGGCAGTGCGCGAACACCGCAACGCGAATGTCACCATCCACCGCGAACTCGAAAACGGCGAGATCCAGATTGCTGAAGTGTCCTTGTCGCCGGTGATGTCGGACAAAGGCACCTTGACGCACTTTGTCGGCATCGTGTCGGATATCACAGCCCGTGTGCGGGCCGAGGAGGCCATGGCCGAACGACGCGCCCAACTGGATGCGATCTTCAGCCTGAGCCCGGATGGTTTTGTGATGTTTGACGCACAAGATCAGCTGGTGTTTGCCAATCCGGCGTTCGAGCGCATGACCGGCTTGGGCAAGCATGGCTCTGCACCAGTAAGCCTCTCGCAGTTCGAGCATCAACTGCTGGCCTTGTGTGACGAAAACAAGCCTTTGCCCGCCATGCGGGGCGACCAGCCGGATGCATCGTGGGAAGAAAAACTCCAGCTCGCACGCCCCCAGCGGCGCGTGGTGCAAGCCCGCTCCCGCCGCAACGAGGCCGGGCGCCGCGAAACGATTCTCTACTTCCGCGATGTCACCCATGAAGACGAGGTGGACCGGATGAAGAGCGAGTTCTTGACCGCTGCTGCGCACGAGTTGCGGACACCGATGGTCAGTATTTTTGGCTTCTCCGAGTTGCTGACACGGCGCAAGTTCAACGAAGAGCGCCAGAGCGACATGCTGCGCACCATCCACAAGCAATCGGGTCTGCTGGTAAAAATGCTCAACGAGCTGCTGGACCTGGCCCGTATCGAGTCGCGTGGCGGCTTGGACATGCAAATCACGCCCCATCCGCTGGCCGATATGGTGCAAGGCTGCATTCAGGGGCTGATGCTCAAAGACACGGACCGACCTGTCTTGCTAGCGCCCCTGCCGGAGCTGAAGGTGTTGATGGACCCGGAAAAGATGCAGCAGGCCCTGACCAATCTGTTGGCCAACGCATTCAAATACTCACCACAAGGCGGCGACGTCACCCTCGACGTGCGCACCGAAGTGGCACAGGGTGTGGAGTACGCTGTCATCAACGTGCGGGACCAGGGCATCGGTATGAGCCCGGACCAGTTGGAGCGGGCTTTTGAGCGCTTCTACCGCGCCGATGCCTCGGGCAACATTCCGGGCACCGGGCTGGGACTCAGCTTGGTCAAAGAAATCGCCGAGCTGCACAAAGGCCGCGCCGTGTTGCAAAGCGCGTTGGGACACGGAACAACGGCGAGCCTTTGGATACCTTTGGCTGTGGACCTGTAAACCCCGGGGTAATTGGCGGCACATGCCTCGGCAAGTGCGCCAGCAGATAGCCCCCGAAAGGCCTCGGGCGGATGCCCTGAAAGGGCTTAGAGGGAAAGCTGCCGGTTGCGGGCGAGCCGCTCGATCGCCGCAAAATCGACCGGTTTTTGGAACAGCGCGGTGCCTTCGGGCAGGCCACCGCGGTCCGCCACGTCACCCGGGCTCAAGGCCGTGACCGCCACCACCTGGAGCCCGGCGAAGCTGACGCCGCCGGCGCGCAGGGAGCGCACCATTTCAAAACCATTCATACCCGGCATATTGAGGTCGGTGACCACCATGTCTGGCATCCACTGCCCGATGCGAACCAGGCCCTGGAATCCGTCACTCGCGGTACTGAGCTCCACCGGGAAGGACCAGCCCTCCACCACCATGGAGAAGAGCTGTCGCAGGTCGGCATCGTCTTCCACCACCAACAGCCGCAAAGGGCGGTCGCCGGCAGCAGGCTGGCCATGCACCACTGGAACCAGCATGTCCGAGCGCTCACGGGTCAGGCGCTCGACCGCACTGCGGGCAATGCGCCGGTGCCCACCGGCTGTGCGCCATGCCGGCAATACGCCCGACTCCACCCACAGCTGCACCGTGCGCACCGCCACGCCCAGCACTTCGCCCACCTCGCGGGTGGTCATGAGTTCGCTGTTGCTGTCGATCTTGCGCATGGCGTTCAGTGCATTCCGGAGGGTGCTTGCAAGGGAAGCCACAAAGTGACTTCGGTGCCCACACCCTCTACGCTGTCCAACTCGGCATCGCCACCTTGGAGCTGCATGATTTCTTTGACGAGGCTCAAACCCAAGCCGGTCCCCGGGATGTCACCCAGCGGGTGGGCGCGGTAAAACCGCTCAAAGGCTCGTGCAGCTTGCGCGGGCGTCATGCCGATGCCCTGGTCCGTGACGCGCACGCCCACTTGCTGCTGCTCGCCCACGCGGCGCAGGCAGGAGTCCAACAGCACCCGGCCGCCTTTGGGGGAATATTTCACGGCGTTGGAGAGCACATTGAGTAGCGCCTGGCGGGTCTTTTCAAGGTCGGCCTGCACCACGCAGCAGCCGTGCGGAAGCTCGCACACCAGCGCATGCTGGTCGGCCTTGTAGTGCCAGCCGGCAAGGGTTCCGTCGACCAGCGCAGCCACACTGCAGGAGACGATCCGCAGGTCTTTACCCCGCCGGGCCTCGATGCGCGAAAGATCGAGCAACTCATTGATCAGGTCGATCAACGAACGGGACTGCCGGTGAATCGTGCCCAGCAGCTCCTGTTGTTTGTCGGGGTGAAGCTGCCGGACCAGCATCAATTCGGTGAAACCAAAAATGCTGGCCAAGGGTGTGCGCAACTCATGGGCGGCTGCCGAGAGAAACTCTGATTTCATCCGGTCGATATCGTGGGCCTCGGTCACGTCGCGCAGATAGAGCCGGTGACCGCTTACTACGCCGCTGTCTTGAGCTACGCACCGGACCTGCAGCACCTTGCGGCCGCCGGCAAGCCACTCCACGCGGCACTCGGCCACGCTCCCCGGCGTATGCGGCAGGTCCATGACCCATGCCGTCAGGCCGGCGCGCTCTGTCATGTCCGCCTGCTCCCACCAGCGCGTCGCACGCGCGTTCAGTGGCTCGGGCTCTGTACTTGGGTGCCAGATGAAAACCGCCTCGTCCGAGCCCTCCAGAGCGCTTTGCATCTCTTGCAGTTGGCGGCGCAAACTGTGGGCCTCGGCGTGCACCTCCGGCTGTGCGCACAACAGGGCGTCCGGGTCGATCCACATCGCGCCCGAGTCGGCGCCACATTGCAGATGGTAGTTTTTCATCATAAATGGCTGCTGCTCAGGTAGATATTGCGCACCATGCTCTTATTTTTATAGCATCTAGCGACCATCCACGGCTGTGCGACCGAGCAGGTGCACCGTGAGTGCGTCCAAGTAACCGCATAGCCGGTCCGCGCTCAAGGGTTTCTGGTAGCGCACCACCTGTTGCGGTAGCCGGGTGTCCCCCTCCATCTCCTGCGGTGACATGGCAGACAGCGCGATGATGTTGAGCCCCTTCAGGTCCGGTTCCTGGGCCAATGCCTGGATCAGGGTAAAACCGTCCATCGGCTCCATCACCAGATCGGTGACCACCAGGTCAGGAATCATGGCGCGCACATGGGTCAGAGCCTGGTTGGCTTCGTTGACGATCGTCAGCTGGACCATGTGCCCGATGCGTGCCAGCAGCGCTTTGAAGAACGCGATTTGCACTGCGTCATCCTCGACGAGCAGGATCCGCAAAGGCCGCGCACTAGTCACTCCGGCCAGGCCGACATTGCGCGCGTTGAGCAATTGCTCCACGCTGCTGCGAAATATCCGGCGATGCCCTCCGGGGGTGATCCAGGCATCCAACTCCCCGTTGATCACCATTTTTTGCACCGAGGTGGTGGAGAGCCCCAACAACTTCGCCGCCTGTTGGGTGGTTAAAACGTCGCGTTCAGCGTTCATATCAACTTTCTCCGGTTGCATTTTTCTTGACCCACACGCAATTCGAACAAATAGAAAAAGAAATATTGATTAAATTCAATTTAATTATTTTTACATAAATAAGCTGTAGGATCAATTTAAATTCGATCAATTAATGAAAAACAAATAAATTTAAACAGAGATCCACAAACGCTCAATCGCATCGGCCACAACGGCATAGTCTTGAGCCGCCCGGCTGTGCGCGGCATGCTGCCGCACCGGCTTGCCACGGCCGAACGCCTCGGCCACCCGGATATCCACCCGGATGCCGGGCAGCAGACGGTTCCGCCCGAATTGCTGGCCCAAGTCCTCGCAGACCTCGCGGTGCAGGCCAATGCGCGCATCGAGCATCACCGGCACAAAACCCAGCACCTTCAAGTTATCGTTCATGCCGCGGCTGGCGACCCGGAAAATCACACGCGCCAACTGCCGGACGCCCTCTCCCGACAAAAAATGGGGCACAAAGGGGACCAACACCCGGTCGGCAGCGCACAAGGCGTTGAGCAACAAGCCGTCCAGCGAAGGCGGTGTGTCCAGCACAATCAAGTCGTAGTCCGCGAGCAAACCCTCGGCGGCCAGCGCCAAACCCAGCGCGGTCGAGGTATCCCCCGACCCCCCGTGGTTGAACAAAGGGTCTGCCGGAACTAGGTCCAGGCCCCGCACCGCGCAAGGGCGCAGCGCCTGCCGCAAGGTGTTATGCCCCGCCAGAAACCCCTGGGCGGAAGCGGCACCCCGCACTTGCGGCACCCCGAGGCCTATCGCACAGTGGCTCTGGCTATCGAGGTCAATGAGCAAGACCCGGCGGCCGCGGGCGGCATATTCGCTGGCCAGGTTGACCGCCATCGAGGTCTTGCCGGTACCGCCTTTGCGGTTGGTGATCACGAGTACGCGGGCTTGTGGCATTTAGAAGAGCTCGATCTTGGGCAAACCGTCGTTACTGACCTGCGCTTCACCACCAGTGGCGGTTTTGTGCGCCAAATGCTGGCTGGCCATCACATAGCGGGACACCTGTTGCTCCAGTTGCTGGGTGAGGGACACCATGCCCTCACGGTCCCAAGGCTTGTCGTGCATCTGATCGGCCACGCTCTGCAAATGGCTGTTGAGCTCATGCATGGCGCCCTGCACTTGCTCGATACGCTGGCGGATCACATCGTGGAACTGAATTTGACCCAGCGCCTCCGAGAGCTTGTGCACGATCTCCATATGGCCGCTGCGCACACCCTCCACGATTTCCAGCAGACTCGCCGAGCCCTCCGCAAAGCGCGCTTGCATCGCGTTAATGTCGTCCAGCACCTTGCGCATGTTGCCGGCTGAGGAGTGCCGGTCTGTATGGCTCTCCACGCTTTCCAGCTCTTGATCGATCCCGTCGGTGGCCGAGCTGATGCGGCGTGCAATGTCCACCGCAACCTCTGCAGTCCGGTTGGATAGCACCCGGATTTCGGCTGCCACCACCGCAAAACCACGGCCGCTTTCGCCGGCACGGGCGGCCTCAATGGCAGCGTTGATGGCCAGGAAGTTGGTTTGCCGTGCGACGTTGGAAATCACATCCACCAAAGGAGTCAAAGCCTTCACCTCTTGCAGACGCTTGAGCCGTCCGAGGTTGGTTTCAATGTCGCGCTGCTGGTCCTGGACGAACATTTCCAGAATCGCACCGAGTTGCTGGTCGACCTGGATTTTTTCGCGCACCACTTCTGACAGCTCGGCCCCGTTGGCTTCAGACGCCTGTATCCGCTCCAGCTGTTGGCCCGAGACCTGGTACACCGAATCCACAATTTTGATGACGTTCATGACGCCTTCTTCGGTGTCACTCACCGAACCATCGAGCTGCTGGGCCAGTACCTCCAGGTAGGGCGCCACGTGGCGCAGCTCGGCAGCGGCCATGTCGGGCGGCATCCGGGCGTGGGCTCCCACGCCCCGGCTTGCGCTGCGGGCGTGCTGCCATGCCCGGTGCACCACCAGGTTCAAGCCCCCGGCCAAGGCGATGGCCAGCAGCGATACGGCCAAATACTCCCAAGGTTTGGAGCCACCCAAAACCGTTGCAGTGTGGGCGAGGCCCCAAGGGGCCAGCCAGTACATGGCCACACTGACACCGCCCCACACGAGGCCGGTCATCCACAGGCGGTGAAGCCAAGGTATGTCAAAAGCTTGCAACATGGTGTCTCCTGCACGAGCAACCGGGCTCAGGCGCCGGGCACGACCTGCTTGACCACGCGGACCAGATCAGGGCCGGACACCGGCTTGACCAACCAGCCGGTGGCCCCCAGTTTCTTGCCCTCATCGCGCTTGCTGGCGTCGCTTTCGGTGGTGAGCGTCAGGATGGGGATGAAACGGTAGCCCGGCAGGGTTTTGACTTGGCGGATCAGCTCCAAGCCCCCCATGTTCGGCATATTGATGTCGGTAATGATCAGGTCCGGCTTCAACCCGCCCTTCAGCTTGGTCAGCGCCTGCACACCGTCGGCAGCGGTCTGCACCACAAAACCATTCATCTCCAGACTGCTTTTGACACTCATGGTCATCGTGAGCGAGTCGTCCACGATCAAAATTGTTTTTGCCATCACTCTCTCCTTACGAACCGGCTGAAAACACGCTGCGCAAAGCACTCTCCAGTGGCGCAGCGACAGGCCAAACTGCCACCTGCACACCGGCGGCCATCAGCACTTGAATATTGGCGGGGTGCATGTGTGTGCACGCAGAAAAATCGGCGTGCACCGGACTGCGCTCTTGCAGCCAGGCAAGAAGCACTTCAGCGTCTTCCACACCGACGATCTCGGCAAACACCACCTCGGTGTCACGGTATTCGATAGTCATCAGAGCATCTCCTTGGTGTTGAGCACCATCAGGACGGAGCCATCTCCCATCAAGGCCGAGCCGGAGTACGCCCGCAATCCGCTCAGTACCCCGGAGAGCGGTTTGAGGATGATGTCGGCCGTTTCGTGGAAGTCGTCGACCACCAGCCCCAGCGACTCGTCGCCTACGCGGACAACCAGCACGGCATATTCGTCGCTGTCGTTGGTCACTGGGGGTGCGGCCAGGCCCAATACGGCGTTCAGGTCACGCAAGGGGACCACCCGCCCACGCAAGAGCGTTGCCTTGCGTTGCTTGATGGTGCGCACCGAAGCGCGCGGCACCCGCACGGTCTCGACCACCGCATCCATCGGAATACCGAACATCTGCTGGTTCGACTCCACCGTCATCACATTCGTCACGGCCATCGACAGCGGCAGCGACAGGCGGATACGGGTGCCCTGCCCTTTGGTGCTCTCCAGCACGATATTGCCGTGCACCTGCTCGATGGCAGTGCGCACCACGTCCATGCCGACACCGCGGCCTGACAAATCCGAGATCACCTCGCTGGTCGAAAAACCGGGAATGAACACCAGGTTGACCGCCTCCTGGTCGCTGATGCGGTCCATCGTGGCTTCGTCAATCAGCCCTTTTTGGTAGGCCTTGAGCTTGATGGCCTGGGCGTCGATGCCTTTGCCGTCGTCGGTAATTTCAATCACCACCCGGTCAGCCTCCTGGCGGGCTGCAATACGCAAGGTGCCGGCAGCCGGCTTGCCGGCTGCGGTGCGCACCTCGGGCATTTCAAAGCCGTGGTCCAGGCTATTGCGCACGATATGGACCAAGGGGTCGCCCAAAGATTCGATGATGTTTTTGTCAGCCGCTGTTTCTTGGCCCTCAAGCTCCAAATTTACCTGCTTGCCCAAGCGGCGCGAGATGTCACGCACCAGGCGCGGAAAGCGCTGGAACACAAAAGACACCGGCATCATGCGGATCTGCATGATGGCGTCTTGCATTTCTTCCGAAATACGGTTGATCGTGGCGTACTGCCCCTTGATTTCCCGGGCCAGCTCGCGCACGCCAAACACGGTTTCTGCGCGATTGGCCAAGTAGGGCATGGCATTTTTCGCCACCACCATCTCGCCGATCAGGTTCATGAGGCGATCGATCTTGACCTGGTCCACCTTGAGGCTCTTCGGGCTGGCCTCTTCGGGACGACGCCCCACTCGCACATCCGCCTCTTGCAATTCGGGCTCTGCGGGCTCCGGCTCCATCGCAGGTGCCGCCACGGCAGCCACCACCGCCGCAGGGGCCGCCGGCACAGGTGCGCTGACTTTCACAGCGGGGGCGACCACAGCCGGTGCCACCGCTACGGGGGCCACGGGCGCTGCAGGCACGTCGGCCACAGCGGCCTCTTCCGGAAAAGCCTGGTCCAGCCACGCGGCCAAGGGGGCTGCGGTTTGTGTTGCCAGTGCAGTGGCGGCCAAGGCCTCCAGTGCCGGCACTTCGCTCTGCCGGCCAAAGGCCTTCAAGCAACCGCTGAGGGAGGCCACGGCAGCCTTGATGCGCCCGGGCAACCAAGCGGCATCGTCGGGCAGTGCCAGCACCTCGCGCTGCACATCGATCACATTTTTCAGCGCCATCGCATGCACATTGTTGTGAATCGGCGATTGCGCAGGCGCCGCGGGTTTGGCGGGTGCCACCGGTGCGGCAGCTGGCTCGGACCAGTCCGGGTTCTCGAAGGTATTCACAGCCGAGACCAAGCGGCGCAACGCTGCGGTATCAGGCTGTGTGGCGGTCAACATAAGTTGCATCCACCGCAACGCAGATGACAACCACAGGCTGCTGCTCGACAGCTGGATCATGGTGTCCACCGCGCGCTTGAAGCCTGTCAGGTCCTGGTGGTCGATCAGCGCGAGCGCGTCTTCCACAAAATCTTCGTACACCGGCCCGCCGTTGGAGTCGCCTTGCGGTATCAGTAAACACAGCGCAGGCACCTCCACGATGTGCACCTGGTCCGGCACATAGCGATAGTGCGCATCGACCTCGCCACGATCGGCGGCCACCAGCACATCAAAATCGAGCATGCACCGGTAGGCATCCAGCTCCGCCAATGCGGGCCACGCGGCCCGGGCCGACATGCCAGTCCACAGCCAGCCTGGGGTTTGGTTGGCCTGGTGCAACGGGTCATCCCCCTGATAAAAGCACTCTTCGGACGGCACATAGCGCACCCACAACAGGGGCGCGCCATCCCGTGCTTGGGCCCACGCCTGCATCCGTGCGGCCTCCGGCACCCGGGCCAATTGCTCGGCCAGGGGGAAGGCGGGCGCCACGCTGCCGCCTTGCACTACACCTGCCTCGCTCAACGCCGGCGCGGATTCTTCTGCATCCGGGCTGATAAGTGCGCGCAGGGCTTTGGCTTGGCGCACGGCCTCCGCGGCCATGTCGGCAGAGACCGGCTTGTCGGCTTCAATGCCGTCACACAGCAAGCCCACAAAGTCCATGGCGTCCAGCAGGCGGTCTGCCAGCGTTTGCGAGTAGCGCACCTCTCCGTGGCGCACCGCGTCCATCAGGTCTTCGCCGGCATGAAGCACCCGGCTCATTTCCGGAAAATCAAACAAGCCGCTGTTGCCCTTGAGGGTGTGCACCACCCGGAACAGCTGGGTCATCAACTCTTCATCGTCCGGTGCCCGCTCCAGCTCCATGAGCTTGCCGCCGATGCCTTCCAACGCATCGCGCGCTTCGGACAAAAACTGTGCAAGCAACTCATTCATAGCGCATCCCCTTGCAGCAAGGCCACGTGTGCCACCAACTGATCAGGCCGCGTGGGCTTGACCAGGTACAGGTTGGCGCCCGCTGCATAGGCCCGGCGCCGGTCGGCAGAGGCGGACTCGGTCGACACCATGATGGCGGGCACCTGCGGCATATCCTGGCGGCGTAGTTCGCGCAAAAAGCCGTAACCGTCCAGCTTGGGCATATTGACGTCGACCAGGTACAGGTCAAACGCGGTTTGCATGGCTTTCTCAAGGGCCTCAATTCCGTTGATCGCCTCTTGCACTTCGTAGCCAGCGCTCTCCAGGATATTGCGGTGGTACATGCGCACCGTAGCGGCATCATCAATTACCAGTATTTTTTTCATGGGGTTTACTCCGTTGGCTTCTGGTAAACAATCGCTTCGGGGAACTTGCGCACCTTGTAGAGCGAAGAAATCCGGCTCATGGACTCGGAATGTCCGAGGCAGATAAATCCACCCGGTTTAAGGGCGTCGTAGAAGGTTTCCGCAGCCGCCTTGCGGGACACATCGTCAAAATAGATCAGCAGGTTGCGGCAAAACACCACATCAAAGTTGCGGTAGGCACGCGTGTCCGCCCGGTCCGACAAGTTGACCCGGGTGTACTCCACGGCGCCACGCAAGTCGTCGCAAATCTGAAAGTCTTCCCCCATCTGTCGGAAGTACTTTTGCCGGTATGCCGTGGGCAGCTGCCCCACCGAACGGGGCGAATACAAACCACGGCGGGCCTGCTCGAGGATCCGGGTGTCGATATCCGAAGCCACGATTTCCACATCAAAATTGTGGATGCCGGCCCAGCGCTCCAGCAGGTAAATCGCGATCGAATAGGGCTCCTCTCCGCTGGACGAAGGCAATACCCAGATCCGCAGCGGACCATCGTCTTTCTTACGCGACACCAGGTCAGGCAACAAGGAGTTCACCAGGCACTTGAACTGGTACTCCTCGCGGAAAAAATAGGTCTCGTTCACCGTCATGGAGTTGGTGAGCGTCTGCAACTCGACCCCACTGGCCTGAAAGCGCAGCATGGTGAAGTAGCTGCGAAAGGTGGCGTTGCCGGTGTCCGCCATACGCTCCAGAAGCCGCTTGTCCACAAAGTAGCGCTTGGACATGTCGAACTGGATGCCGGTTTTGCGATAGAAGAACTCCCGGAATTTCTGGAAGTCGTCTTCGGAGATTGAGGCGTCTGCCATACGGTGCTCAGTTCTCTTGAATGCGTTTGATCGCGAGATCAGCGGCATATTGGATGTAAGGCTCATCTGCGAACCGGACTTTGAGGCGCAGCAGAGATTCGAGTGAGGCTGCGCCACCGACCTCACCAAGCAAATCCACCGCGGTGCCGCAGACGTTGACATGGTCATCCACATCGATCACCTGCAACAACCAGTTCTCCACCAAGGGGTGGCGCAGGGACTCCAGGATGTTCACCGCGAAGATACGCACATCGCTGTCTTCATCCATCAACAGGCCCAACATGATCGGTGCCACCGCATCGGGCAGTTGCTTCATGGCTTCGATGGCTTCATTCCGCAGGCCCGCATCCTCAGAGCGCAAGCACGCTACCAGGCCGTTGACAGCGGTGCCGTCGCCAATGCGGGTGATGCTGGTCAGCATGACCTCACGGACCGAGGCATCCGGCTCGACGTGCAATGCCTCCACCAGGGCCTCGGAGCAGTCGGGGCAATCCACCAGGTCCCGCGCAGCCCAGCGGCGCGCTTCGGGGTCAGCGGCGAGCAATTGCTTGCACAAGCTGGGGCAGTCACGCGCGGCGGTACGGGTGTCCCCGCGGACGCCCTCCGCAGGAGTTTGTTTGATCAGTCCCATCGTGTGTACCTCAGGTGCGTGCAACCCAGGTTTTGACCTGCGCTGCAATTTTGTTTAAAGGGAGAACCAGGCTTGCGCCTTTGCGCTGAACCAGTTCTTTGGGCATGCCGTACACCACGGCGGTTTCTTCGGACTCGGCAATCGTGCTGCCGCCGCGCCGTTTGATTTCTGCAAACCCTTCAGCTCCGTCGTAGCCCATGCCGGTAAGCAGCACTGCAATGATCTTGGAAGGCGCCACATGATCCAGCGCACTGCGCGCCAGCAACTCCACCGACGGATGCCACATGTGCTCCGGCGACTCCGGCTTGGGCGCCACGGTCAGGGTGTTGCCACGTTTGCTGAGCACCATGTCTGCACCGCCTTTGCCGATGTAAATCTTGCCGGCTACTACCGGCATGGGGCGATCGGCCTCCAGCACCTCCAGGGGGCACATGGCGTTCAGGCGGCCCGCGAAGGGCGCGGTAAAACTGGCCGGCATGTGCTGCGCCACCAGCACCGGCAGAGGAAAGTCTTCCGGGAAGAACGGCAACACCTCTTCCAGTGAGCGGGGGCCGCCGGTAGAGACCCCCACTAGCACCACCCCGTCTTGCTTGCTGGCTGCCAACTGGCTCGCGCGCTCAGCCACCGCCTGGCGGTCGGTTGCCATACGCTCGCGCAATGAGCCGGGCTCTGCGCCCGAGGTCGCTTTGCTCCGCAGTTTCGAACGGGCTGCCGCCCGCACCTTGGCCAGCATGTCCTTGCGGATGTCGTCCAGCGTGAGCGAAATCGTGCCACCGGGCTTGGCCACATAGTCCACCGCCCCGAGGTTGAGGGCCTCAAAGGTGGCCAGTGCGCCTTTCTCGGTGAGAGACGAGACCATGATCACCGGCACCGGCCGTTGGGCCATCATCAAGGAGAGGGCGGTAATACCGTCCATCTCGGGCATGTTGATGTCCAGGGTCACGACGTCAGGCTCAAAGCTCAGGTTTTGCTCCACCGCATCCTGACCGTTGCGGGCCTGGCGGATGTCGAAGTCACCTTCGCTTTGAAACAACTGCGTCAATTGGCGCCGCATCAGTGCGGAGTCGTCAACGATGAGCAGTTTGATCATGGCGGTATCTCTCTCTTTCTTCAGGCGCTGATCGCCGCGACCTGGTTCAGATCGGCGTCGGCGAGCAAGTGGGACGGTTCCAGCAGCTGGAGCATGCGTTTCTGCTTCTCGAGGTTGGCCATGCGGGCCAACAGGCTGCTTTGCGCATCAGACATGCGGGGTGCCGGCTCAATCGCGTGCAGCGGTACCTTCAGGACTTCGGCCACCGAATCCACAATAAAGCCGGTGCGCACGTTGTGGATCATGAACACCACAATGCGTTGGCCATCATTGCGGGCCACCCCGTTCAGCCCCAACCGACGGCGCAAATCCATCACCGGCAAGACCTGCCCACGCAAGTTGATGACCCCCTCCACCGCAGCAGGTGCTTTGGGCACATGGGTCAGCTCTGCGGGCACGCGTACGATTTCCTGCACGCTGTCGATGGGCACACCGAACTCTTCGGTACCCAGGCGGAAGACCACCACTTGCTCGTCGTCCGGGCCCGTGTTCTGGTGCCGGTCTGTCAGGCGCTGGCCCTCGCCATCGAGGTTGGCCAAGGCGTCCTTGATGGCAGAGTGGCGAAACAGGTTGTCGGTGGAGATGATGGACACCAAGCGCTTGCCGCCGTCGATGCTGCAGATTTCGGTGATATCGGCCATGTCGCCTTCGCGGGCCAACAAGGGCGGCATCGGCTCCACCAGCTTTTGCGGGACCCGCAGCACTTCGTTCACGTTGTCTACCACCACGCCGACCGATGCGCCCTGCACCGACACCACCACGATGCGGCTGGACTCATCCGACGCGCGGCGATCCAGCGCAAACATGCTGCGCAAGGAGACCAGCGGTAACAGGCGGTTGCGCAAGGTCATCACCCCCAGCACATGGCTTTGGGAGCGCGGCACTTTGATGATGGTCTCGGGAATCTGCACAATTTCTTGCACATCCGAAATCGCAATCGCGTATTCCTGAGCCGCCACATCAAAGCTCACCAAGTGCAACTCGTCTTCGCTGGCCAAGTGCTGCGCAGTAGCCGTGGTGCCGGAGCCCATGCTGCTGATGCCAGCGGCTTGCTGGTCGCGCTGCATGCGGGCGATGTGGGCAAACTCCTGGTCAATCAATTTCTGAAAGTTCAGGACCATCACCATGGCGTGGCCACCCACGTCTTTGATGATGCCTGACAGCAGGTCGGCATCGACCGTGCACCCGACGCCGTCCAGGCCTTCCATCTTGCTGGGGTCTACCCCCACCACGCTGGAAACCCGGTCCACCACAAAGCCCAAGGGCTCGCCGTAGTTAATCACCACAGCCCGCGAAGAGTCGTCAGACACCCGCTCTGCAAATCCCAGCGCGCGGCGCAGGGACACGATCGGCAACACATGGCCCCGCAGGTTGGCCAAGCCCTCCAGGGTATGAGGTGCCATGGGTACCCGCACGACCTCAGGCACACGGATGATTTCTTGCACCGGCGCCATTTCCACCGCGAAGACCTCGTCCCCCGCCATGAAAGTGACGTACTGCCGGATCCCGGAGGCGTTGTCGCCTTCGTCCGGCACAGCCGCACCGGGCGGCTGCATGGAACTGTTGGGAGTGCTCATAACGCGTTACTCCGGTTCAAGCGCTTTGGAGTTCGTCAGCGAGTGAAGAGATCTCTTCGATAGCAGCCGCCAGTTCTTCGGCGCCTTGGGCTTGTTGCTTGGCCGCCGAGGCCGCCTCTTCCGAGGCTTTGGCGGCTTCTTGCGCAGCACCGGCGATTTGCTCCACACCTCGCTTCACCTGTGCGACTGCTGCTCCGATTTCTGTAGCAGCAGCCAGAATCTCACCGACGTTGTTGCCCACCTCGGCAATATCGCTCTCGATGGTCAGCAAATTGACGGTGGTAGCTTTGGCCTTTTCAACCTCGTTGACCGCAGTCGACACGATTTCTTCGAGGTCACGGCCCACAACGCCGATCTGGTCCTGCACCGCCTTGACCAGATCTTTGATGCGGTCTGCGTTCTCGGCAGAGTCTTGGGCGAGGTTGCGAATATCCGTGGCAACCACCACAAAGCCTTTGCCGAATTCACCGGCGCGGGCCGCTTCGATCGAGCCGTTCACAGCCAACATATTGGTTTGGATCGACACCGTGGTAATCGCATCCACAATCTTGTCGATACGGCGGGACACGAGCTCCAACTCTTTCACCTGGCGAATGCTTTGGCGGCTGGAGTCTGCACTGGCCAACACGTTGGCAATCAGCGCGTCCACCGAGGTCTTGTTGCTGGCAAGCAGTTCGCGAATCGCTTTCACTTTGGCCGTGCCGGCGGTGCCGCGCTCCACTGCCAACTGGGCGCTCTTTTCGATCTGGGTCACGGCAGCAGAGGCCTGTTCGGTTCCAGCGGATTGAACCTCGGCACCTTTACGAATTTGGTCAATGGCGGCCATGATCTGCGAGCCCGAGCGGCTGATTTCCTGCACTGCGGACGACAGCTCTTCGGCGGCAGAGGCCACTTCCTCGGCGCTCTTGGCAACATCGGTCGAGTTCTTCAGGTCCTCGGCCAATTCCGACAGGCCTTGCGCGGTTTGCTCGCATTGCGACAGGGCCTGCGCCTGCTCGGCCACGGTTTTGGCGGCCTCTTCTGCGGCTGCGGACTGCTCTTCGGCGGCGGCGGCAATATCTTCAGAACCCTTGAGCGCCTGCACGGTTGCAGTCGCAGACTGCTGGGCACCGGTGGCGATCTCGCTGATGGCGCCGACGATTTCCACCGTGTCTTTGCGGATCTGCTCCAGCTGGCTGGTGATCACTTTGCCGTTTTGTACTTCCTCTTCCACCGCTTTGGCCGATTGGCCAATGCCTTCAGCGATCACTTTGACTTCGCCCTGAATCTGGCCCACGAGATCCTGGATTTGTTTGGCGCTTTTCTCCGAGGTTTCAGCCAAGGTGCGTACCTCGTCCGCCACCACCGCAAAGCCTTTGCCGTGCTGCCCCGCGCGGGCGGCTTCAATCGCGGCATTGAGTGCCAGCAGATTGGTCTGGTCTGCAATTCGGGCCACCGCTTTGACGATGTCCCCGATATTGGCGGCCTGCTTTTCCAGCTCTGCCACCATGCCGACCGATGCTGCTTGCCGCTGTGCCGACACACCCACATTGGCCACCAGGCTGGTCACTTCTGCGCCCGTACGGGCAATCAGTGTTTGCGACGACTCCACACGGACCCCGCTGGCCTTGGCGTTTTGCAGCTGGCGTGTCACTGCACCTTCTACCTGCTTGAATGCGGCCAGCGACTCCTGGGCTGCGCCTGTTGCCTCTTCGGCACCGGTGGCAATCTGGTCGGATGCGCGCTTGAGCTCTTCGGCGGCAGAGGCCGCTTCGGTGATGCCGGATGACATTTGAGTGGTGGCCGCCGCAATGCGCTCTGCCGCTTGCTGTTGCTTGGCCAAGGTGCGGGCGCGCTTGCGTTGGGCCTCAGCCTCACGGGTAATTGCGGCGGATGCGCGGGCGGAATTGGTGTCTGCAGCGACGCCGTGCGGTGCGCTAACGGCTTTTTTAACGAGTGCCATGGGAGTGAGTCCTTTCGGGGGAGAGTTGCAAGCAGCTGGGCGCAGGGTTGACGAGAACGAAAGGGCAGCGCCGGGGCCCGGCCATATTCCATTGCGCTGCTGGGGAAAACATGAAAGAGCCTTGTGAGTTACCGGTGGGCCGCGCCGGCGGCTGCAGGCTCTGGCTGGGCCGCCTCGTCAATCAGGCGGGTCACCAGCTCAATCAGCTCCACAGGCTGAAAGGGCTTCACCAGATAAGCCTTGGCGCCGCTTGCCATGCCGGCTGAGATGTCGTCCTCCGAACCGGCGGCCGACAACATGACCACTGGCACGTTGCGAAGCTGGGGGTCTGCGCGCATGACTTCGCAGGCCGTCAGCCCGGAAACGCCGGGCATCCGGACATCCATCAGCACGAGGTCGGGCTTGTGTTCACGCGCCATTTCGAGGCCCTGCTCACCGCCATTGGCCTCCAGCACAAGAAAGCCCATATATTCGAGCGTCATGCGAATCAGCCGGCGAATGCCGTCGCCGTCCTCAACTGTCAAAATTGTTTTTTTCATGTTTTTCGCACCTGAAAATCTATTTGGCGAATTTACCGAAAATTCCACTTTTAGTGTTGATTTTGATTTAAATTTTTTCGCAAACTTTTCTATCACTTCCTTCTCGCGATAGTTTTCATGTTTATTTTTTCGAAGATCGTGGCGTGGATCACCCAACCCTTGTTCTGGGTTCTCCTGGTGTTGATCAGTGCGTGGGTGCTCGCTAGGCGACGCCCGGCGCTGGCGCGACCTGCTCTGGGCTGGAGTGCGTTGCTGGTGGCATTGATCGGCTGGATGCCATTGCCGGAACTCTTGATCCGGACGCTGGAAGCGCCTTATGCCGAGATCTCCCCGGAAACAGACATCTCCGGGTACGCCGGCATCGTGGTCTTGGGCGGTGGCACGGCCCGAGGGCACCTGCAGGCCGACTACCGCCACCCGTTGACCAATGACGCAGGCGAGCGCCTGTCTGTCTCTGCATCGCTGGCACTCAAAAATCCGGGAATGACGGTGATCTACACCGGAGGCGAAGGCGACCCCAACGGGGGTGGGCCCAGCGAGGCTGAGCGGGCGCACAGGTTCTATGACAGCCTGGGGGTCCCGGACGGGCAAGTGCGTTACGAGTCGGTCTCGCGGAACACTTATGAGAACGCGGTGCTGACGGCAGAGCTACCGGGCGTCAACCCGCAAAACCGCTGGCTGCTGCTGACCTCTGCCTCGCACATGCCGCGCGCCAAGGCCACCTTTGAGAAAGCCGGCTGGAATGTGACGGCCTACCCGGTCGATTTCCGCGCCGAGATCAGCCCGCGGTGGACACGCTACTCGATGCAAGCCGGCGTCTCCGACTGGCAAATGGTGCTCAATGAATACGTGGGCTGGATGGCCTACCGGCTTACCGGGCGGCTCTAAGCGCCCGGGATACCAAACTCAGGCCTGAGGCTCTTTGAACGCGCGCACCTGGTCGATACGCCGGCCTTCGAGGGTCTGGACTTCAAACACCCACTCGCCCACAGTAATGCGGGCACCGGGCTGGGGGAGTTGACCGGTTACCGCCATCAATAGTCCTGCCAGCGTGTTGTAGCGGCCACGCTCTTCATCAGGGAGTTCGTCCTCAATATCCAGGCGGGCTTTGAGCTCGCCCACCGGCATGAGCCCATCCAGCAACCACTGGCCATTCTCTTGCAGCGTGGCCCAAGCCTCTTCCTTGGCGTCTGGTTGCAGCTCACCGGTGATGGCCTCCAGCAGGTCATGCGGGGTCATCAGGCCCTGCACCACGCCATATTCATCCACCACAAATACCATCCGGGCCGAACGCACCCGGAATTGCTCGATCAGCTCCATGCCAGTGAGTGTCTCGGGCACAAACACCGCCTGCTCGGCCAAGGAGTCCACGGTGCCGGTATAGGCGCTGCCCATGGCCAGCAAGCGGGACACGCTGACCAAGCCCACCACATTGTCCAAAGAGCCGCGGCACACCGGATACCAGGAGTGGCCATTGCCATCGCGGGTGTCACCCGCCAAAGCCAGCGCCTGGGGAACGCTCAAACCGGCCTCTATCCACGCAATATCGACCCGCGGCAGCATCATGCTGGTTAGCGGCCGGTCGTCCAGGTGGAACACATTGCGCACCATCTGGTGCTCGTGCTCCTCGATGATGCCGGCATCTACCCCTTCTTCAAGGCTGGCGGATATTTCTTCTTCGGTCACCGCGCGGTTGTCGGTGGCGTTGAGGCGCAGCAGACGCAGGGTGGCGTGGGTCGCATAAGACAGCAGCTTCACAAAGGGTTTGGCGCCGGTAGCCACCCAGGTCATGGGAATCGCCAGAGCCCGTGCCACGGTTTCAGGATAGAGCTGCCCGATGCGTTTGGGCACCAACTCGCCGAACAGAATGGTGATAAACGTGATGCCGGTCACCACCAGCGCAGTTGCGGAAATCTCGGCCACCCGCGTAGAGAGCGCAAACTGGGTTCCCAACCAATGTGCCACCCCGTCGCTGAAGGCCGCTTCGCCCACAATGCCATTGAGCATGCCGATCGAGGTAATGCCCACCTGCACCACAGACAAAAACTGGGTTGGGTTGTCCAGCAAGGCCAAGGCCGCCTTGGCCCCCTTGTCTCCAGCCTCCACCATGGTTTGCAAACGGACTTTGCGGCTGGCTGTGAGCGCCAGTTCCGACATGGCGAATACGCCGTTGAGCAAGGTGAGAACCAGAATGAGTAAGAAATCCATGGATGCAAGCGAGAATCGAGACCATGGCAATGTACCTTATCGGGGATGTTCAGGGCTGCGACACCGCCCTGGAACGGCTCACCCAAGCCATCGACTTTTCTCCCAGCCGCGACACGCTCTATCTTTTAGGCGACCTGGTGAACCGTGGCCCCGAGTCTGCGGCAGTACTACGCCGCCTGATGGGCTACGGCAGCGCAGCCCGCTGTTTGCTGGGCAACCACGACCTGCATTTGCTCGCGGTGAGTTATGGGGTCCGCAAACCCGGCAAGCGCGATACCCTCGCCCCCTTGCTGGAAGCCGACGATGCCCCCGGGCTCTTGTACTGGCTACGGCACCAGAAACTGGCCCTCTACGAAAAAGTCGACGATTCAGGCATATTAATGGTCCACGCCGGCGTATTACCAGCGTGGACAGCTATCAAAACAATAGCATTAGCCCAAGAGGTAGAAGCAGCCCTTCAAGCGCCGGATGCGCACCTTTTCTTCCAGCAGATGTATGGCAATGGCCCGGACGCTTGGAGCGACACCCTCACCGGTGCCGACCGGTTGCGGGTGATCGTGAATGCGCTGACCCGGCTTCGTTATTGCACGCCGGACGGCGCCATGGAATTCAAACACTCCGGCGGCCTGGAGGCAACACCTGCAGGCTATGTGCCTTGGTTTGATACACCCGCGCGCCAGACCACTGGTGAGGTCATGGCGTTTGGCCACTGGTCCACACTGGGCTGGCTCCACCGGCCGGATGTATGGGCCCTGGACAGTGGTTGCGTGTGGGGCGGGTGCTTGAGCGCGTTGCGGGTTGCTGCTGCACCGGCGGGCGGTCTGGCGACCGAGCTGATTCAGGTGAAATGCCCTCAGTCCCAGGAACCCGGGGACTGAGAGCCACCCGAACGGTCAGGCCGACTTGAACAGTGCTGCGACCTTGCGCTTAGGCTTGATGTTGGCAGAGATGCCACGGCTGGCCGGCTTAGTCGCCGACTCCCACGATGGGGAAGGTGCTTCCGCCGCAGGTGCGCTGGGCTCGTAGGGCTTGTCAAAAAACGGATCGCGGGGTGCGGGAGCCGGACGACCGTATTCGCGGGGAGCGCGGGTGCGGTAGGCGTCATCGCGCTCGTTGCTATGACTGCGGCCACGGCCTGCGTCACTACGACCGTCGCTTCGGCCTTCACTGCGGGGCCCACGGGCTTGCTCGCCGTTCTCGGCATACATGCGGCGGCCGTCATTGATACGGCCCTGGCTGCGGATGTCCGGACGGTCTTCGTCGAACTCCACGGCTTCGAGCTCGATCTTGGTCTTGATCAGCTTCTCGATGTCAGCCACCAAGCGCGCATCGTTGCCGCCACCGACAAAGCTCACCGCCAGGCCGGAGGCACCGGCACGGCCGGTACGGCCGATGCGGTGCACATAGTCTTCTGCGTTGAACGGAATGTCCATGTTGAAAACAGCGGGCACGTCCTTGATGTCCAAGCCGCGGGCGGCCACGTCGGTACAGACCAGCAAGTCCACTTCGCCTTTTTTGAAGGCTTCCAGCGCTTTCAGACGCTCGTCCTGGGTCTTGTCGCCGTGCAAGGCCGCAGCACGCAGGCCATCGCGCTCCAGAGCGCGGGTCAGGCGGGCACAACCGAGCTTGCTGTTCACAAACACAAAGGCTTGCTTGATCTGTTTGCTGCGCACGATCTGCAAAAGCGCATGGCGCTTGTCGTCGTCGTTCACCCGATAGAAGTGCTGCTCCACGGTGGAAGCTGTTGCGTTGGAGCGCGCCACTTCAATCGTGATCGGGTTTTGCAGGTAGCTATTCGCCAGTCGTTTGATTTCTGGCGAGAAGGTCGCAGAGAACAGCAAGGTGGTACGTGTCTTGGGCAGATAGCTCAGGATGCGCTGCAGGTCCGGCAGGAAGCCGATGTCCAACATGCGGTCGGCTTCGTCCAGTACCACGTACTCGACCTGGTTCAACACAGCGTTTTTGGCTTCGATGTGGTCCAACAAACGGCCGGGCGTCGCCACCAGCACTTCCACACCGGCTTTGAGCTCCAGGGTCTGGGGCTTCATGTCCATGCCACCGAACACCACGGCGCTGCGCAGGTTGGTGTACTTGGCGTACAGCTTGACCTGCTGGGCCACCTGGTCGGCCAGCTCGCGGGTAGGCAACAACACCAAAGCGCGAACGGGGTGGCGGGCGGGAGAGGTGGAAGCGTTTTCGTGCTTCATCAGGCGCTGCAGCAAAGGCAGTGCGAATGCGGCAGTTTTTCCGGTGCCTGTCTGGGCAGCGCCCATGACGTCTTTCCCGGTCAGCACGACGGGGATGGCCTGCGCCTGAATCGGCGTCATGGTGGTGTAGCCCATTTCCGCTACGGCGCGGGCAAGCGGGTTGGCCAGCTGCAGCTGGGCAAAAGCCATGGTGGGCGTGTCCGCGGTGAGCTCGTTGGAGGTCACGGGAGTGGGAGTCAATTCAGTAATCAAATCGGTAAGGCATAGCCATAAAGAGTGCTATCCATCCGATAGCGGGTCGCCCAAAGGAAGTCAGGGCAAACCCCGATTATCCCCTACTCCTATAAAGATCGGCTGGAAAACGTGTCACAGCCCTTGACGCTGCCGGTTTTCAGGCCCTTGTCGAACCAGCGCTGGCGCTGTGCGCTGCTGCCATGGGTAAAGCTTTCCGGCACTACCGAGCGCCCTGCGCCGCGTTGCAAAGCGTCGTCACCGATTTTGGCGGCGGCATTCATGGCTTCGGCCACATCGCCGTCCTCCAGCAACTGGCGGGCGTTGTTGGCGTGGTGGGCCCAAACGCCGGCAAAGCAGTCGGCCTGCAGCTCCAGGCGCACGCTCAGGGCGTTGCCCTCGGCTTCGCTGGCGCGGCTGCGTGCCTCTTGTACCTTGGCGCTGATACCCAACAGATTTTGCACGTGGTGGCCCACCTCGTGGGCGATCACATAGGCCTGCGCAAAGTCACCCGGCGCGCCCAGTTGTTTTTGCAGGGTCTCGTAAAAACCGAGGTCGATGTAGACCTTTTGGTCGGCCGGGCAATAGAAGGGCCCCATGGCGCTCTGACCTTGGCCGCACGCGGTGGGCGTAGCGCCGCGGAACAGCACCAGCTTGGGGTTGCGGTAAGTGCCGCCCCCTTTGGCGAAGACCTCGCCCCATACATCTTCCGTATCCGCCAACACGGTGGACACAAACTTAGCCATCTTGTCATCGGCCGGTGGGCGTTGGGCAGGTGCTTGCTGCACCTGCGCCGTGGGCGCTCCACCGCCGCTCAAGGCATTCAAAATCGTCAAGGGGTTGATACCCAGCACCCATCCGCCCAGCAAGGCGATCACGATGGTGCCCACGCCCAAGCGCCCGCTCAGCAGCGCGCCCAAGGGCCCGAGCCCACCGCCTCCACTGAACCCGCCACCACCGCCACTGCGGCGATCTTCCACGTTATCGGACTCGCGGTTGCCTTCCCATTTCATAGCTGTGTCTTTCGCCCGCTGTGTTCAGCGGGTAGTGGTAGTGGTTTCAATAAATTGCGCCAGTTGGGCCGACCAATCGGCAGACTCCGGCTGCAAGGTTTGCAAAGACTCGATTTCCACACCGGCATCGCCGAGCATTTTTTCGGAGGCCGCGTTTACCCGCTCCTGGTGCGCTTTCTTTTCAAGGTACACCACGCGTTTGATACCCACCTGGATGATGGACTGCACACAGCGCGGGCACGGGTATTGGGTTGCATAAATGGTGGAGCCATGCAGCGGCAAGGACGTGCAGTTCAGGATCGCATTCTGCTCGGCGTGCACGATGTAGCTATGACGCGAGTTCAGCGGGTCGGTGTCGTCGTCCTGCCAGTAATGCTCGTCGTGGTCATCGCAGCCACGCGGCAATCCGTTGTAGCCCACGCCGGAAATCTTATTGTCCGGCCCGACAATGCACGCGCCATTGCGCTTGCGGGCGTCTTTGGAACGGGCGGCCGCCAAAAGCGCCACACCCATGAACATGGAATGCCAGTGGATCAGAGAATCGTTTTTCATAGCATGCAGTGGTTTGGGCCAGTCTAGCATTCGACGCTTGACCGATGGCACAGGGTACGCTGTTGAACAGACAGGCCCCGACGGGAGATTTACTGTGTGTCATGCGCTTCATCACTCTCCTCCCCCTCATGGCGCTGTGCAGCGGATGCACCGCCATGCTGCCGAGTGCGCAAACCGACTCCAGCACCTTCACCAGTTTTGACGAAGCGCGCTTGGCCGTCGAGGTGCTGGTACCCATGCAAAGCAATTGGCACCTGATAGAGACCGGAAACCTCAACCCCGCCAACCACCCCAATGCAACGCACCTGACGCAGGCAGATATCGTGCGCAAATTCTTTGTGCCCAACACCATGCTGACCCGGGACGACCTGGACCCCGGCGTGCTGACTTGCGTGGCCGCCCGAAGCAATTGCCGGGGGATCGAATTGATCATCTCCAAGATCACCAAGGCGCGCACCGGGGGCTTTTTCAAGGACGCGGCCAACTTCAGCCGCCGCACCGAGACCACCGGCTGGCGATTCAGCGCCACCATCCTGATGGTGGACGACGTGGTCGTGTACCGGGCCTGGGGCGGTCAGCCATGGGTGAATGAACTGGAAGTCACCCACAACCCGCTCGGCCCGCTGCAGGGCATGAATTTCTCAGGAGTCGTGAAACCCTGAGCCCAGGGCTGCGCTGGCGCGCCTTGGATCAGGCCTGGCAAAGCGCACGGGTGTTACGCCGCTCCAACGCCAGCGAGGCACCAAACACCAACAGGCCAATGAACGACAGCGCTGCGCCCACATAGCCGGTAGCGGCATAGCCGTAGCCCAAGGTGATCACCAAGCCACCCAACCATGCGCCCAAGGCGTTGGCAATGTTGAAGGCGGAATGCATCGAGGCAGCGGCGAGGGTCTGCCCGTCTGCGGCAACATCCATCAACCGGGTCTGGATGGCCGGGCCGGCAGCGAAGGTGCAGCCGATTAAAAAAGTGCACAAGCACAACATCCAAGGGGAGGCTGCGGTCACGCTGAACAGCGTCATCACCACGATGTTGAACACCAGCATGCCGCCGATGGTGCCCATCAAGGCGATGTCCGCCAGTTTGGAACCCACGACATTACCCACATTCATGCCAACACCAAACAGAGCCATGATGACCGGCACCATGCCCGCGGGCATGTTCGCGACCTCGGTGGCGGTGCCGGCGATGTAAGAAAAGATCGAAAACATGCCGCCAAAACCAGTCGCAGCCAGGGTGAGCGTCAGCAACACTTGCGGGTGGGTGAACGCCACCAGCTCGCGCATGACCGTGGCACCCTCGCTAGGCTTGTCGCGTGGCAGGTAGAGCCAAATGAGCGTGACCGTGGTTGCCCCGATCACCCCCACCGACAGAAACAGCACACGCCAGTTGAGCGACTGCCCGAAATAGGCCATCACCGGCGTCCCCAAAAGGGTCGCCACCGTGAGGCCCATCATCACGTAACCCACCGCCTGGGCCCGCATCTGCACCGGTACCAGCGATGCTGCCACCAAGGCAGAAACGCCGAAATAGGCACCGTGCGGCAGACCCGTCAAAAACCGCAGCACCGTAAAACTCAAGAAATCAGGCGCCAGCGCACTGGCGAGGTTGCCCACGGTAAACACCGACATCAAGATCAGCAATAACGAACGGCGCGACGCCTTGGCCCCGGCAATCGCAATCAGCGGCGCACCCACCACCACACCCATGGCGTAGGCGCTGATGACATAACCCGCCTGCGGCGTGGTGACCTGAAACGTGGCAGCCACATCCGGCAGCAGGCCCATGATGGCGAACTCGCCGGTGCCGATACCGAAGCCCCCGCACGCCAGTGCGAGGATGACCAAGACCACCTGAAACCGTGTCAACGGGGTGGCATCTTCTTTTGAATGCATGAATTCCTTGGGAACAGTGCGAGGTGCAGGAACGCAGTCGCTACAAATACAGGAGCTGCTCGCGCAACATCCACGGGCGCCAGAGGCCTAAATGGCTTGAGAAATCACCGTTTTCTCGACCAGGCGGTCGTCGCCCAGCACGATCAGGCTGAACAGCAGCTCGTCGAGGTTGGACGCCAGCGCCGTCTTGCGGGCCAGGAGCGGCGTGGCTTGGGGGTTGAGGACCACAAAGTCGGCCTCGCAACCGGGCAGCAGGTTGCCCACCGCTGGGCCACCGTTCGCACCGTCCAGCCCCAAGGCGCCTGCGGCACCCGCAGTGTGTTGCCACCACAGGTGTTGGGGTGAGAGCGAGAGTCCGGGCTTGGTCTGGCTCTCGCGACCCACGTAGTAGGCCGCGAGCATGGTGTGGAAGGGGCTGAACGATGTGCCACCGCCCACATCGCTGGCCAAGCCGTACTGGTAGCCAACGCGGTCGGCACCTTCGTAATCGAAGAAGCCGCTGCCCAAAAACAGGTTGCTGGTCGGGCTGATGGCCGCGGCCGCCCCGGTGTCGCGCATCAAGGCACGGTCGTGGTCATCGAAGTGGATGCAGTGGGCATAGATGGCGCGTTCGCGCATCAGGCCGAAATCGTCGTAGGTCGCGAGGTAGGAGCGGGACGCCGGGAACAGCTCGCGCGCCCAGGTGATTTCGTCTTTGTTCTCGGCCACATGGCTTTGGATCCATACGTCGCCGTACTGCTGGGCCAACTCGCCCGCGCCGCGCAGCTGAGCATCGGTGCTGGTGGGCGCAAAGCGTGGAGTGATGGCGTAGCCCAGGCGGTCCACGCCGTGCCAGCGCTGGATCAGCGACTCGGTGTCGCGCAGGCTCTGCTCGGTGCCGCTCACGCTGCCCTGCCCCTGGTTCACCAAATAGGCCGGCGCATGGCGGTCCATCAGCACCAGCCCGGTGATCAGGCGCATGTGCCGGGCTTGCGCCTCGGTGAACAAAGCGTTGACCGACTCCGGGTGCGAAGTGGCAAAGGTGAGCGCGGTGGTGACCCCGTTGCGCAGCAGCTCTGCTACAAAAAAAGTAGCTGCTTGCGCACTGTGGTCTTGGGCTGAGAATCGATTTTCTTCTGGAAAGGTGTAGTTCTCCAGCCAAGGCAGCAGGCCACTGGCGGGTGATCCAATCACATCGATCTGCGGGTAGTGAATGTGCAGGTCAATAAACCCCGGCGCGATGATGCGCCCGGGAAAATGCTGCACCGGCACCTGCGGATACTGCGTCGATACGGTGCTGTACGCACCGATCGCCTGCACCACCTGACGCCCCTGCGCATCAGGCCCGACGACCAGCAGGCCGTCCTGCTCGTAGAGGGCACGAGCCACGCCCTCGCTGCGGGGGGCAAACCAGAGAAGAGAGGCGCGGTAGGCGTTCATGGTGCTGTGTTTAGTGGGCGCGCAGCGTGCAGCTGTCGCCAATGCCATCGCGCCAGACGCGCACTTGCGACAGGCCCGGAAACTCGGCGGCCATGGCGCGCCAGATGAAAGCCGCCAAGTTCTCCAGCGTGGCTGGGCCGAGGCCTTCCACTTCGTCCAACAAATGGTGGTCCAGCTGGGGGCGCAGCACCTGAATGGCGTTGCGCAAGTGGCCCAGGTCCACCACCATGCCGGTGTCGGCATCGGCGCTGCCAGTCACCGTCACTTCGGAGTGGTAGGTGTGGCCGTGTATGCGGCGGCTACCGGCGATCTCTTCGGCGTCATCCACCGTGCGCTTCAAGGTGTGGGCGGCATCGAAGAAAAACTTCTGGCTGACCTCGCAGCTGCGGGGGAGCGGGATGGCGGGTGCTTGGGTCATCGGATGCCTGTGATCTTGTGGGTTTGCAGGGAGAGGCGCCACGCCGGGCGCTGCATGCACTGGGTGATGCAGGTCTCGGTGTTGGCCGCGCGCTGCGGGTTGTCCATGGGCTGCAGGTAACGGTGGGTGAAGCTGGCGGCCTCGCACTCCTCCAGGGTGATGCCAGCCTGCGGCCACACCAGTTTGAGTTCGTGGCCCTGGCGCTGGATCCACTGCGAACCGGCTTTGGGGCTCACACAAATCCAGTCGATACCTTCTGGCGCGAGCACCGTGCCGTTAGTTTCCACCGCAATCTGAAAGCCTAAAGCGTGCAGCGCATCGATCAGTGCGGTGTCGACCTGCAGCAGCGGCTCGCCGCCGGTCATCACCACAAAGCGGTGCGCCGTGTCGCCAGCCGGCCACTGCGCCGCAATGCGCTCTGCCAGCGCCTGTGCGGTGCTGAACTTGCCACCCAGCGTGCCGTCGGTGCCCACAAAGTCGGTATCGCAAAACTTGCAGACGGCGGTCGCGCGGTCCTGCTCCCGGCCGGACCACAAGTTGCAGCCCGCAAAGCGGCAGAACACGGCCGGGCGCCCTGCGTGCGAGCCTTCGCCCTGCAGGGTGTAGAAAATTTCTTTAACTTGGTATGCCATGGCCGTTACGCAACCACAGCGAAAGAAAGAGAGAAACAACAAGCGGCCACAGGTGTGGCAGCGAGGTTTTTGTACATGGTAGTCCTCTACATGGCTCCGGAACACAAAAGACAAGGCCCGCCGGAGCAGCGGGCCTTGGGTTGGATTTTACCGTGCGGCTCTGCCAACGGTATACAGCGCCACAGATACTATCTATTTGATAGCTGCCCGCGCAGACAGAACGGGCGCTAGAGGCCTATTTGACACTCAAACGCCGCCCGGGAGCAGGTGAGCGCGCTTCGCGGGTGCTCAGCGGAAGGTCTCAAACACCTCATCCAAGCGCTGCACATAGGTCTGGCGCAGAGATGCATCGATGAAGCTAGCGTCAAAGCTGTTACGTGCCAGCGCATACGCGTGCTGGGCGCTCAGGCCCAGAGCCGCAAAGGTCTGGGTGAAGTTTTCGTTCAGGTAGCCGCCGAAGTACGCCGGGTCGTCGGAATTGACAGTAGCCATGATGCCGGCGTCCAGCATGGTGCCGATGTTGTGTGCGCTCAGTGTGGGGAACACGCGCAGCTTCAGGTTAGACAGCGGGCACACGGTGAGCGGCATCTTGTCAGCGGCCAGGCGCTGCATCAGGGCTGCGTCGTGGATGGCTTGCACGCCGTGGTCGATGCGCTCGACTTTCAGCACATCCAGCGCGCTCCAGATGTAGGCGGGGGGTGCCTCTTCACCTGCGTGCGCCACCAGCCGGAAGCCCAACTCACGGGCGCGGGCATAGACCTTGGCAAACTTCTCGGGCGGGTGCCCCACTTCGCTGGATGCCAAGCCGATACCGACAATCTTGTCGCGCAACGGCAGCGCCTGCTCCAGGCATTCAAAGGCTTCTTCTTCGCTCAAATGGCGCAAGAAGCACAAGATCAGCGAGGCGGTCATGCCGAATTTGGCGGGTGCATCCGCACACGCGCGGTACAGGCCGTTGATGACAACATCAGCGCTCAAGCCGTGGCCAGTGTGGGTTTGGGTGTCGAAGAAGATTTCGGTGTGCAACACGTTATCGGCCTGCGCTTTGGCCAGATACGCGCAGGTCATGTCGTAGAAGTCCTGCTCGGTCTTCAGCACCATGGTGCCCTCGTGGTAAATGTCCAAAAACTCTTGCAGGTTGTTGAACACATAAGCGTCGCGCAGCGCTTGTTCGCAGGGGAAGCGCAGCGGCACGTTGTTGCGCTTGGCCAGCGCGAACATCAGCTCAGGCTCCAGCGAGCCTTCGATGTGCATGTGCAACTCCGCCTTGGGCATGGCGCGCAACAGGGCGGGCATGCGGTCAGCAGATACGCTCTTGACGGCAGGAAAATTGGTCATCAGCAGACTCCAAAAGTAATACGTTCTTGTTTGAGAAACCGGCGGTATGCCGATGAGGCTTTGTCTGCCGCGGTGTGCGCTTCGGCGCGCACATCCAGGGGCAGGCATTGGGGGGTTTGTGATTCCAGCACCGGTTTGTCTTGCATGAAGATGGTGTGCTGGAAGTCTTGGAGCTTGGCATCGGGCGACTCAAAGTCGGCCATCGACAACCTGAACCAGACACGGCTGCTGGTGGGTGTGAGGGGGCTGATATACAAAGCAATCGACTCCCTAAAGCCCTGCACCGCCACACTGGCGGCGTCCGGCACCTTGGTCAACACAGCGGAATACGGGGCAACCACTTCATAGGTGTACTCGACCTGTGCAGGGGCGGTGGAGTGCACATTGCTTTGGGGCTGCCAGGCTTTGCATTGGGTGGCACGCAGACCCGTGGCGGTGGGCTCTACCGTGTAGTCATCAATCGCGGTGGCTTCGCGCATGCCGAGCCAGCCTTCGTGCACAAAACCGAAGTGCGCCATGTCCAGAAAATTTTCGACAATCCGCGGCGCACTGGTGGCTACGTCATAAGGGCCGCACAGCACTTTACGCAAACCGCCATCGGATTCCGCCGCAAACGGCGGCACGGTGCGGGTCGGGTCCGCCTCCAGCTGCACCCACAGCAGCCCGTAGTGCTCTTCGATGCCGAACACGCGAGCGGCATGGCCAGCAGGTGGCACAAATCCGGGAAGCGCTGGCACCTTGACACAGGCACCATCCGCAGCAAATTGCCAGCCGTGGTACGGGCACTCCAAGTGCCCGGCACACACCCGCCCCAACGACAGCTTGGCACCGCGATGGGGGCATTGATCCGCCCAAGCGTGGGCGGTACCCGCGTCGTCACGCCAGAGCACTACCGATTGACCGAGCAACTGCAAGCCCAGGGGGGCGACTTGCAAGGCGGTGCTTTGCGCAACCGGATGCCACATACGGGCTTCTATCAAGGATTCCATGCTTTCCAAAGTGCAACTATGTAGCAGCCATTAACAAAAAAGGGCCGCACAGGGCGGCCCTTTTGCTTACCGGCTCACCATTACTTGGCGCCGGGAACCTTGCCTTCCACGCCCTTGACGTAGAAGTTCACGCCGGAGAGGAACTTGTCGTCAGCGGTTTCGCCGTCTTTCAAGATTTCCTTGCCTGCGTTGTCCTTCAGAGGACCTTTCCAGATAGCGAAGGAGCCATCCTTCAAACCAGCTTTGACTTCTTCGACCTTGGCCTTGGTTTCAGCAGGCACGTCTTCCGCGATGGAAACGATATCGATCGCGCCATCCTTCACGCCCAACCAAGAACCAGTGCCACCCTTCCAGGAGCCATCCAGCGCGGCCTTGGTCGCGGAGATGTAGTAGGGGCCCCAGTTGATCACTGCAGATGCCAAGTGGGCCTTGGGGCCGTAGGCAGTCATGTCAGAGTCCCAGCCGAAAGCGCGCTTGCCCTTGGCTTCCGCGGTCTTCAAGACAGCGGCAGAGTCGGTGTTCTGGAACAGAACGTCGGCACCGCCGTTGATCAAGGAAGTCGCAGCTTCGGTTTCTTTGGGTGGATCAAACCAGCCGTTCACCCACACCACTTTGGTCTTGATCTTGGGGTTGCTGCTTTGAGCGCCCAAAGTAAAGCTGTTGATGTTGCGGATCACTTCAGGAATTGGGATCGAGGCCACCACACCCAAGGTGTTGGTCTTGGTCATTTTGCCGGCGATCACACCCGCCATGTACGCGCCTTCGTAGGTGCGGCTGTCGTAGGTGCGCATGTTGTCGGCTTGCTTGTAGCCGGTCGCGTGCTCGAACTTCACGTCCTTGAATTCGGGCGCAACTTTGAGCATGGGCTCCATGTAGCCGAAGGTCGTGCCGAAAATCAGCTTGTTGCCGCTGCTGGCCATTTCGCGGATCACGCGTTCAGCGTCCGCAGACTCAGGCACGTTTTCCACGAAGGAAGTGACGATCTTGTCGCCGAACTCGGCTTCGAGTGCCTTGCGGGCATTGTCGTGTGCGAATGTCCAGCCGCCGTCGCCCACAGGGCCAACGTAGGCGAACGCAATTTTCAAAGGTTCTGGCTTGGGCGCAGGTGCGGAGGCAACTGGAGCCGGTGCCGGCGCAGGAGCCGGCTCTTCCTTCTTGCCGCAGCCAACCAAGGCAGCGGCAGCAACGGCTGTCAGGGCCGCTACCTTGAGCAAGGAGCGTTTTTGCAAATCTGTCATGTCACTTCCTTATAAAAAAACGAGAGATCTAACCAAAACTTTCGCACGTCAGGAACCCGGATAAAACGGCTTGCCAATAGAGGCGGGCATGTTAATCCGTATCCAACGCGGATTGCGCGAAATAAGAGCCAAGACCACGATGGTCGCAAGATACGGCAACATGGTCAAGAACTGGCTGGGCACTTCGACGCCAATGCCCTGCAAATGGAACTGCAACATGGTCACGCCGCCGAACAAATAGGCTCCAAGCAACACCCGTGCCGGGCGCCAGGTGGCAAAAGTGGTCAAGGCCAACGCGATCCAGCCTTTGCCGGCCACCATGCCCTCGACCCATAAGGGGGTGTAGATCACCGATATATATGCACCCGCCAAACCGCACAGTGCGCCGCCGCACACTACGGCGCCTAAGCGGATGGCGCGCACCGGGTAGCCAAGTGCATGCGCAGACTCAGGGCTCTCCCCCACGCTGCGCAAAATCAAACCGGCACGGGTGCGGTACAAAAACCAGATCAACCCCAGGGCAAACAACACCGTCAGGTACACCATGGGGTGGTGTTTGAACAAGGCGGGGCCCACAAACGGGATGTCCGAGAGGCCGGGAATCGCGAAGCTGGGCCGATCGGGCATTTTTTCCTGGACATACGAGATCCCTGCAAACGCAGAGAACCCCGCGCCGAAAAGGCTCAGGGCCAAGCCGGTGGCATATTGGTTGGTATTGAGCCAGATCACCAGCACACCGAAGATGGCCGCCATGACCGCGCCTGCGGCAATACCGGCCATGAACCCTGCCACATCGCTGCCGGTGTGCACCACCGCCGCAAACCCGGCAATGGCGGCGCACAGCATCATGCCCTCGGCACCTAGATTGACGATACCGGCTTTTTCATTGATCAACAGGCCGAGCGAGGCAATGGCCAGCACGGTGCCGGCATTCAGAGTTGCTGCGATCAGCAGTGCATACGCATCCATTATTTTTTACCTCCTGCAGCGGAGACCCATTTGAGGCGGTAATTCACCAACGTATCGCAAGCCAAGAGGCTGAACAACAACAAGCCCTGGAACACGCCAGTGAGCGACTTGGGCAGCCCGAGGCGGGACTGGGCCAATTCGCCACCGATATAAAACATGCTCATCAGCAGCGCGGAGAACACCATGCCCACCGGGTGCAGGCGCCCCACATAGGCCACGATGATGGCTGCAAAACCATAACCGGCCGGCACATAAGGGGTGAGCTGGCCGATGGGACCCGCCACTTCCAGCGCGCCAGCCAAACCCGCCATGCCGCCGGATACCAGCAAGGCGGTCCACAGCGCTTTGCGCGACGAGAAACCGGCATACCGGGCAGCCGCCGGCGCCAGCCCGCCAACCTGCTGGGCAAACCCGGCACGTGTGCGGAACAGAAAAATCCAAATACCAGCCACCGCCACCACCGCAAACACCACGCCGATCGTCATGCGGGAGCCCTGAAACAGCCGTGGAATGCGGGTGGCCGCCTCAAAGGTTTTGGTTTGCGGGAAGTTGTAGCCCAAAGGATCTTTCCAGGGCCCGTAGACCAGATAGCCCAGCACCTGCACCGCCACGTACACCAACATCAAGCTGACCAGGATCTCATTGGCGTTGAATTTGTCGCGCAAGAACGCAGTGAGCCCGGCCCAGGCCATGCCCCCGGCAATGCCCGCTATCACCACGGGCACCACAATCCAGCCCCCGGTGGTTTTTTCGGCCAGCAAGGCCACGCCACTGGCCGCCACCGCGCCAATGATGTACTGCCCCTCGGCTCCGATATTCCACACATTCGAGCGGAAGCAGACCGCCAGCCCCAGCGCGATCAGCAGCAATGGGGTTGCCTTGACCACCAGTTCACCCAAGGCGTAACCGCTCTTGATAGGCTCCCAGAAAAACACCAGCAGGCCCCGCACCGGGTCTTTGCCCAGTGCCATGAACAGCACGATACCGATCAGCACCGTCACCAGCAGCGCCAGCACCGGGGAACCGTAGCCCCAGGCTTTGGACGGCTGGGGGCGGGCTTCGAGTTTCAATCCGGCTTTAGCCATGGGCCACCTCCACAGCAGCGGCTGCGCCGGAACCATCCCACAATCCACTCATCCATTCCCCGATCTTTTCCACCGTGGCTTCGGCCACCGGCACCGAGGGCGACAGCCGACCATGTGCGATGACATGCAGCCGGTCGCTCACCTCAAACAATTCGTCGAGCTCTTCGCTCACCACCAGCACCGCGCAGCCGGCGTCCCGCAGGGCCAGAATCTCACCGCGAATCTGCGCTGCAGCCCCCACGTCCACCCCCCAGGTGGGCTGGGACACGATGAACAGCTTGGGCGCTGCATCGATCTCGCGGCCCACAATGAACTTCTGCAAATTACCGCCGGAGAGCGAGCGCGCAGCAGCCGTCGGGCCATTGGCCTTGACGTTGAAGGCCTTGATGATGCGCGCGGCATGGTCTTCCAACTGGCGCACCCGGATCCAGCCACCAGCGAACTGGGGCGCAGAGATGGACTCGGTGCGGGTCAGCAACATGTTCTGGGCCAGACTCAGGGTGGGCACCGCACCGCGGCCCAAACGTTCCTCAGGCACAAAGTGCAGGCCCAGCTTGCGCCGCCCGCCCGGGTGCAGAGACGACACATCGGCCTTGCCCATACTCACGCTGCCCTTGGGCGCGCGCACGTCTTCACCGGAGAGGGCGTAGAGCAGTTCCTTCTGGCCGTTGCCGGACACGCCCGCAATACCCACCACCTCACCTGCATGCACCGTGAGCGAAATGCCGTTCAGGTCGACATCGAACTGGTCTTCGCGGGCCAGGCTCAGGCTTTTGACAGTGAGTACCGGAGAGCCCGCTTGTTGGGGGCGATGCTCCAGCTGCGGCGGTTCCGCGCCGATCATCAGGCGGGACAGGGATGCGTTGGACTCTTCTGCCGGGTTGCACACGCCGGTGACCTTGCCGCCGCGCAGCACGGTGCAGGCATTGCACAACTCACGGATCTCATGCAATTTGTGCGAGATGTACAAAATGCTGCAGCCCTCTGAGGCCAGCTTTTTGAGCACCACAAACAGCTTTTCGACCGCCTGGGGGGTCAGCACCGAGGTGGGCTCGTCCAAGATCAGCAACTGCGGGTTGGTCAGCAAGGCACGAATGATTTCCACCCGCTGCATCTCGCCCACGCTTAGGGTGTGCACCGGGCGGCTGGGGTCGATGTCCAGGCCGTATTCGGCCGCCTTGGCGGTGATGCTGGCCGTCACCTGTTCCAGGCTCTGGGCCTTGTCCAGGCCCAGCCACACGTTTTCGGCCACGGTGATGGTGTCAAACAGGTTGAAGTGCTGAAACACCATGCTGATGCCCAGCGCCCGCGCCTCTTTGGGGTTGCGGATATTGGCGGGCTTGCCGTTGAACAGCACCTGGCCGGCGTCGGGCTTGATGGAGCCGTAAATGATCTTCATCAAGGTGGATTTGCCGGCACCGTTTTCGCCGAGCACGGCGTGGGTCTGGCCGGGCAGCACGGTGAGCGATACGTCGCTATTGGCGATCACGCCCGGGTAGGCTTTGGTGATGCCTGTCAATTGAAGCCGAGGGACGACAGGCATGGGAGGAGAAGATTCCATACGAACGGGTTGTATTAATTATTCTTTGCGAAGCTCGGCCGCCACCGACTTGATGCGCTCGCGCAGCCACTTATTGGACGCACTCGTGTGCGTGCGGGCGTGCCAGAGCTGGTAGTACATCATTCGGGGGAACTGCACAGGGCAAGGCATTATTGTCACCGGTAGGGTGTCCACAAAACGTTCACAGTACTGGCGGCCGGTGGTTAACACGAGCAAGGTTGATGCCACCATGCCCGGAATCAGGCTGAAATGGGGGCAGCGGGCCACGATATGCCGCTGCAAACCGAGGCCGCTGAGGTGCTCGTCAATCACCCCCTTGGCACCCGGGTGGGTGGCGCCGGGCGCAATGTGCTCGGCCTCCAACCACTGGGTCTGGTCCCAGCCACGGCGCACGGCGGGGTGCTTGTTGGACACCAGGCACACCACTTCGTCCCCGAATAGGCGGCCTAGGTGCAGGTCGTCCGGCGGTTGGGGCCAGTTACCGATGACCACATCAATATCCCCCTGCGCCAGCTGGGTGCGGTAGTCAGAGGCACCGCTCAGCGGGTGGATTTCTATTTCTGCAAAGGGGGCTTGCTCTTTGATTTGTGCGACCAGGCGCGGGAGAAACAGGGGGTCCAAATAATCGCTGGCGGCCAGCCGGAAGGTATTGCGAGCGGCATCGGGCTCGAACCCGCGCGCATCCGAGAACAACATCTCCGCGGCACGCAATATGCTGGCACTGGGCTCGAGCATGCGCAGCGCCGTCTCAGTGGGCACCATGCCGGAGCCGGAGCGCACCAACAAGGGGTCGCCGGCAAAGTCCCGCAAGCGTTTGAGCGATGCGCTGACCGCCGGCTGGTGCATGCCCAGACGGATGGCGGCTTTCGAAACGCTGCGCTCAGTTAACACGGTATGAAGGACCCTGATCAAATGAAGGTCTATCTTGTCGAAAAGGGATTGGTCTCTCATACACAGCGTTCAATTGGACCCATATGCTAATGCGTATGGAAACGGAACAACACCCGGATTACCCTCCCGCACGAGGAAACACTCCATGACCACTACTCCCCTGAAGTTTGTACGCCGCGGCGAAATCGTCACGCTGCACGATGTTCCCCCCACCCGCACCCTGCTGGAGGTGCTGCGCGAAGACCTGCACTGCACGGGCACCAAAGAGGGCTGTAACGAAGGCGACTGCGGTGCCTGCACCGTAGTCGTGGGCGAATCCGTCAACGGCGAACTGCAGACCAAAGCGGTCAACAGCTGCATCAAGATGGCCCACAGCCTCAATGGCAAAGCACTGTGGACGGTAGAAGACATTGCCGCCGACGACGGGCGCTTGCACCCCGCACAGGAAGCCATGGTGCAGTGCCACGGCTCCCAATGCGGCTTTTGCACCCCCGGCTTTGTGATGAGCCTGTTTGACCTGTACCGGCAACACGCCCATGCCGGTGCCCCCATTACGCGGGACGACGCCCTGCATGCCCTGAGTGGGAATTTGTGCCGCTGCACCGGCTACCGCCCTATCCTGGATGCTGCCCAGACCATGCTGGGCCAGCCCGCCGTGGACCTGCGCGAAGCCGAAACGCTATCAAAATTGGAGCTGCTCGCGCAGGAGGGACGGGCGCCAGCAGTCGATTCTTCTTATTTTTCGCCCACCAGCCTGCCCGACTTGCTGGCGGTGCGGGCCGAGTACCCGCGAGCACAAATCGTCGCTGGCTGCACCGACGTAGGCCTGTGGGTCACCAAGATGCACAAGGATTTCCCCCGCGTGCTGGACGTGACCCAAGTGGCGGAACTGCGGCGCGTGGAGCAGTACCCGCACCACATCGCCATCGGCGCCGCCGTCACCCTGACGGATGCGTTTGCCGCCCTGGTGGCAGACCGGCCGCAGTTGGCCACTTTTGCCAACCGCTTTGCCGGCCTGCCGGTGCGTAACGCGGGCACACTGGGCGGCAACGTGGCCAATGGCTCGCCGATTGGCGACTCCATGCCGCTGCTGATTGCCCTGGGCGCCAGCGTGGTGCTGATGGCTTGGCGCGGCACAGGCAGCAAGGCCAAAGCGGTGCACCGCGAACTGCGCCTCGAGGACCTCTACACCGGCTACCGCCAGAACGTCATGGCGCCGGACGAAGTGTTGGCCTGGATCAAGGTGCCCAAGGCCGTGCCCTTTGAGCAGTCACGGGTTTACAAGATTTCCAAACGCTTCGAAGACGACATTTCTGCCGTCTGCCTCGCGCTGAACCTGCACATCGAAGGCGGTGTGGTCACCCACGCCAGCATCGGGGTGGGTGGTGTGGCAGCCACACCAGTGCGTGCACTCAAAACACAGGCAGCCTTGCTGGGCAAACCCTGGAGTGCAGCCACGGTGAAAGCCGCACAGGCCACCTTGCGCACCGAGTTCAGCCCGATTTCCGACATGCGCGCCAGCAGTACCTACCGGGTGGAGGTGCTGGGTAATTTGCTGCAGCGTTATTGGTTGGAGAGTCAGGGCCTCACCGCCATCAATTTAGAGAGCTACGTGCCTGAAGGAGAAGCCGCATGACTGCCTCCTCCATGAATTCAACGCTGATGCCAACGCTCTCCCCCGAAGTCGCCGCTGCCGTGCCCGCCCCCCGCGGCCCGGCCGCCGGCGTCAACCAGTTCCATGAAAGCGCCGTGGCCCAAGTGGCTGGCGCGGTGCATTACATCGACGACCTGCCCGAGGTGCGCGGCACTTTGTATGCCGCGCCCATTCTTTCCACCCATGCGCACGGCAAGTTGCTGGACGTGGACAGCACGGCAGCGCGCGCCATGCCCGGCGTGGTGGACGTGGTACTGGCGGAGGACATTCCCGGCGACCCCATGTTGGCCGCCTTTGCCGGCGACGAGCCGGTGTTTGCCTTGGACACCGTGCAGTTCGTGGGCCAGGTGGTGGGCGTGGTGCTAGCCAAAACGGTGATGCAGGCCCGCCATGCCGCCCGCAAAGTTCAACTCAGGATCGAGCCCTTGCCGGCCATCCTGTCGGTGCAGGAATCCATCCGCGCCCAAAGCTTTGTGCTGCCGCCGGTCAACGTGCGGCGCGGTGATGCGGATGCGGCCCTGAAAAGCGCGCCCCACACCCTGCACGGCACGCTGGAAGTCGGCGGGCAGGAGCACTTTTACCTGGAAGGCCAGATTGCCTATGTGCTGCCGCAGGAGCAGAACCAGTGGCTGGTCTACAGCAGCACCCAGCACCCCGGCGAAGTGCAGCACTGGGTGAGCCACGCATTGGGCATCGACAACCATGCCGTCAAGGTGGAATGCAGGCGCATGGGCGGCGGCTTCGGCGGCAAGGAAACGCAAGCCGGCCATCTGGCCGTGTGGGCTGCCATTGCGGCGGCCAAAAACCGCTGCGCCGTGAAGCTGCGGCTGGACCGGGACGACGATTTCATGGTCACCGGTAAGCGCCACCCCTTTGCGTATGAATACAGCGTGGGCTTTGACGATACCGGCCGCCTGACCGCCCTCAAACTGCAAATGGCCGTCAACTGCGGTTTCAGCGCCGACCTGTCCGGCCCGGTGGCGGACCGCGCCATCTTCCATACCGACAACGCCTACTACCTGCAGGATGTGGACATCACCTCCTACCGTTGCAAAACCAACACCCAGAGCCACACCGCCTTCCGCGGCTTTGGCGGTCCCCAGGGCGTGGTGCTGATTGAGGCGGTGATGGGCGATATCGCCCGTGCACTCAAGCTGGACCCGCTGGACGTGCGCATGCGCAACCTCTACAGTGATGAGGCCATTGCGGGCACCGAACAGAGGCGCGACACCACCCACTACCAGATGAAGGTGGAGGACAACATCCTCCAGCCCTTGCTATCAAAATTGGAGCTGTCCGCGCAGTATCGACGGCGGGTAGAGGCTATTTCGGCATGGAACCAAGACAGCCCCGTGCTCAAGCGCGGCATTGCTATCACGCCGGTCAAGTTCGGCATCAGTTTCACCGCCACGCTGTTCAACCAGGCCGGTGCACTGGTGCATGTGTACACCGACGGCAGCGTGCAGGTGAACCATGGCGGCGCCGAAATGGGCCAGGGCCTGAACACCAAGGTGGCCCAGATCGTGGCCGACGAATTGGGCATTCCCTTTACCCGGGTGCTCAGCACCGCCAGCGACACCAGCAAAGTGCCTAATGCTTCGGCCACTGCCGCCAGTGCAGGTACCGACCTCAACGGCCGCGCGGCCCAGTTTGCCGCCCGCAATGTGCGCGACAACCTGGCCGCCTTTGTGGCCGGCCTCGATGGCTGCGGCGCAGGCGCCGTGCGCTTCAAGCATGGAGAAGTGTTCTCGCCCACCACTACCCGCAGCTTCGACGACGTGGTGAAAATGGCCTATGCCAACCGCATTCAGCTCTGGAGCGACGGCTTTTACCGTACGCCCAAGATCCACTACGACAAGACGACGCTGACGGGCCGGCCGTTCTACTATTTCGCTTATGGTGCAGCGTGCACCGAAGTGGTGATCGACACCCTCACTGGCGAGAGCAAGGTGCTCAAAGTGGACATCCTCCACGACGTGGGTCGCAGCATCAACCCCGCTATCGACGTGGGGCAAATTGAAGGCGCTTTTGTGCAGGGCATGGGCTGGCTCACCACCGAGCAACTGGTGTGGAACGACAAGGGTGTTCTTGCCACCCACGCGCCCAGCACCTACAAAATCCCCACCGCGGCGGATGTGCCGGAACACTTCAAGGTGGACCTCTGGCACGAACCCAACCGGGAAGACAACGTGTTCGGCAGCAAAGCGGTGGGCGAGCCCCCTTTCATGCTGGGCATCAGCGTGTTTGAAGCTTTGCGCGATGCGGTGGCCCAGGCCAAAGGCCCGGGCGCGACTGTGCAGCTCACGGCACCGGCTACTGCGGAGAATGTGCTGAGGGCGCTCAAGGACTGAACTAGAGTTAGCGACCAACGTGCTACGGGTCCACCCTGCCACTGCCAAGTGATGTGCCGACTGACTCCATCAGATTCGACATTGCTTTATGCTGAGGGGAGACAAAAATATCGGTCATGAGAGCTGTCTTCATCCTTTTATGCGCCCTTTTGACTACCCTGCGGGCGCAGGCAGAGCGGCCTGCCCCCGTATTGGTGCAGGTGGACGATAGCAATCCACCGTTCATGTACGAAGTGAATGGCATGGCGACCGGGGTGTATCCAGCGCTGGTGAAAGCCGTATTCACTCGCGCAGGTGTTCCGGTGCAAGTGCGGGCCAAGCCGTGGGTTCGCGTGTTGAATGACATGGATCGGGGGCATGGCAGCATCGCCGGGGTCTACCGCAACAACGATCGAGTCCGGAAATGGGACTTCAGCGTGCCACTTTTTACCGAGAACATTGCCGTATTCATGCGCCGCGACGCGGATTGGCGGTTTACGGACTTCTCTGATCTGAACGGACGCACCATAGGCACCGTGCGCGGCTGGAGCTACGGCGAATCCTTTGATACTGCGCGTGCCATCCCCCTGCTCACGGCGGAGGACACCCAAAGCGACCGGCACAACCTGCGCAAGCTCGCCAGCAACCGTCTGGACGCCGTTTTAGCGGTGGAAGAAGCCGGTGTGAACGCGCTCCAAAGCATGGGCATCACCACCATCGTCGCAGCCAAGCGTTACCTCAGCTCCAACCCGGCGCACATCGCATTTCCCAAAAACAGCGGGCGGGAAGCCCTGCTACAGCACCTCGATAAGGCCATCACCGAACTCAAGCGGGAAGGCGAAATAGACCGGATTTTTCTGCAGGAGCTCAACCGGATGGCAACTGCGGAACCACCATGACGGCATCATGTCCGCAAAACCTACACCCCAGCCAGTGAACGCAAACCGCCGGGGTCCACCAAATTGACCGTGCGGCCTGAGCCGCTGATGAGGCTGCGCTCTCGCAGGTGGCGCAGCACGCGGGACAGCGTCTCGGGTGCAATGCCCAGCTGGGCGGCAATCAGGCGTTTGCGCTGTTGGAGCTGCACCGCGCAACCGCCTTTGTCGTTCGATTCGGCATGTTGCAGCAGCCATTCGGCGCAACGCGCCTCGGCCCCTTTGGCCAGGCGACTCACCGCCAGCTCGGTTTGCTCGCGGTGCGCTTGGGCCAGGCCGGTCAACATGGTGGTGCTGAGTTGGCGGTTGTCGGCCAAGGCTGCCTGGAATTCAGCCGTCGGCATCCTGCGCAACACCACATCTGTCTGGGCAACCACATCCATCACGGCCGGCAACGACAGCACCGCCGCGGTCGGATTGAGCCAACAGGGGCCCTGCATCTGGCCGAGCTGATGCTCCAGCAGCTCGTCACGATTACCCGGTTCACCGCCGATTCCGGTGAGCACCAGACCACTTTCCAGATACCAAGCCGCCACCGTCGGATCACCGCGACTTAACAAGACGGTGCCCGCCGCACAGCGTTCAAGGCGTGCACCGGCCAGGAACGAAGGGAGAGAAGTAGTGGAAGGTGACAGCATGGCGCCACTATGCCCGCCGAGGCCGGGCTGCGCTTTGAGACAGATCAATGGATTGGCGCACGCCCCTTCGCAAAAAAACTGCAACTTCGTGAAAAACCGCACTCTGCGACGGTAAAAAAAACTGGAAAGAATCTGTAACGACACGTAAGATTGCGCGCGTCACACATCTAAGGGAAAACGACTACAAGGGCGCTGAAGCGCGCTGTACGTTGCCCCAGCCCGATGGCCTGCATTTTTCGACAAGGCCACACCCAAAAATGAAAAAATTCCTCTTCCGCTTGCTGGCTGCGTTCGCCTGTGCGGCTCAAGCCAGTGTTGCCAGTCCTTCCGTAGCGCTTTATTACGGTGCCTCGCCACCCTGGGACCTCCTGCGCGCATTTGACAGGGTGGTGGTGGACCCTGGCCATGTGCCGGAGCCTCGTTCGATAAAAAATGGACCGCCCGAGTTGGCAGCCTATGTGGCGGTGGGCGAAGTACAGCCCAGCCGAACCTATGCAGCCGCGATCCCGGCGGCTTGGATCAAAGGCGAAAACAAAGACTGGGGCAGCCGGCTGATTGACCAGGCCCAGCCCGGATGGCCTGTGTTTTTTGCAGAGCGCGTGATCCAGCCCCTGTGGGCCGCCGGCTACCGGAGTTTCTTTTTCGACACCCTGGACTCTTACCACCTGTTTTCCAAAACGCCCGAAAGCCGTTCGGCACAAGAAGCGGGCATGGTGGAACTGGTGCGGGAGGTCAAACGACGGTATCCCCAAGCGAAGCTGATTTTCAACCGGGGCTTTGAAATCCTCGGCAAGACCCATTCACTGGTGGACATGGTGGCGGCAGAGTCCTTATTCCAAGGGTTTGATGCCGGGAAAAACAGCTTCCGTCCGGTGCCCGGTGAAGACCGCGACTGGTTGATGGGTCAACTCTCGACCGTTAAAAACACCTACGGTTTGCCGGTGCTCGCGATTGATTACGTGCCGGCAAACGACAGGCTCCTGGCCCGCACCACCGCAGACCAGATCCGGGAGCTCGGTTTCACCCCATGGGTGACTACCCCCGACCTCACCAGCATAGGGGTTGGCAGCGTAGAGGCCATGCCACGCAAGGTACTGGTGGTACACAGCACCCCGGTGAATGAGGCTTCGCTACGCTACCTCGATCCCGTGCGGATGCTATCGCTGCCACTGAACTACCTGGGCTATGTGCCGGAGTTCGTAGATGCCAGCCAGCTACCCGACCACCCCCTCAAGGGGCGTTATGCGGGGATTGTCATTTGGCAAACGGTTCCAGGCAGCACCGCAGAGCAGCAGCGCCTGTCAGGCTGGCTGCGCAAACAAGTGCAAGACACGGTACCGGTGGCATGGCTCAACATGCCAGCCACCTTGCTCGATAGCGGATTGCGCAATGCACTAGGCATCACCCTCACTCCCACCTCGGGTGCCATCGCCCCGATTACCGTGGTGCAACAAAGCGGGATGATGGGGTTTGAACGGGCGCCCACCCCAGCGCTTGACAGCTTTACCGGGATGACCGTTGAAGGTGCACAGCCCCTGCTGGTGCTGATGCAGGCCGAACGCACCCAACAAGCCGCTGCCATCACCCCCTGGGGTGGCTTTGTGAGCCCGCAGTTTGTGACCTCGGTTCTGCCCGGCGAGCTGGGCAGCCGCTGGGTGGTAAACCCGTTTGACTTCTTGAGCCAAGCGCTGCGCCTGCCAGAAATGCCCATCGCGGACACCACCACCGAATCCGGCAAACGCATGCTCATGATCCACATGGACGGCGATGGCTTTATCAGCCGCTCCGAGACACCGGGCAGCCCGATTGCCGGTGAAATGGTCCGTGACCGTGTGGTGCGCAAATATGCGCTGCCGATGACCATCTCGGTCATTGAGGCTGAGATTGCGCCGGACGGCCTATACCCCAGTCTCTCGCCGCTTGCTGAGAAAGTGGCCCAGGAGATTTTTGCAGCCCCCCATGTGGCCATCGCATCCCACAGTTACTCCCACCCGTTTTTTTGGTACCGGGCCAGCGCGGGCGAAGGCTCGGACAGCTACAACCTGCGCATCCCCGGGTACCGCTTCGATGTGAAGCGCGAGGTCGACGGGTCGATTGCCTACATTGAGCGCCGCTTGGCCCCGCGCGGAAAAAAAGTAGAAGTATTCCTGTGGACCGGGGACTGCATTCCGACGAGCGAAGCACTGCGTGCTGTCGCGGCCGCGGGCATCGTCAACATGAACGGCGGTGACACCGTGGCCACACGGTCAAACCCGAGCCTCACCTACGTCGAGGGCCTGGGCCTGCAGCGGGCCGGTGGCTTTCAGGTTTTTGCCCCCAACCAAAACGAAAACGTTTACACCAACAACTGGCTAGGTCCGTATTACGAGTTTGAACGGGTGATCGAAACCTTCGAACTCACCGAGTCCCCGCGCAGACTCAAACCCATCAACATTTACTTTCACACCTACCTGGCGACCAAGCGCGCCGGTGTCCAAACCCTGGACAAAATTTTCCAGTACGCGCTGAGCCAGCCGGTCACTCCGGTGCACATTGCGGACTATGCGCGCAAGGTGATGGATTTTCAGGATCTGTCGATCGCCAGAACCCCCCATGGATGGCAAATCCGCGGGGCAGGTGCACTGCGTAGCTTCAGGCTTCCTGCCACCATGCCGCTGCCAGACCTCGAGGCCAGCCGGGGATTTGCCGGCTACACCACGGATAGCGGAGACCGGTATGTGCATTTGCATACAGACGCGGTGTCCTGGGTGACGTCGCGTGGCGCAGCAAGTAACCGGCCGCTGTTGGTGTCTGCCAATGCCCGGGTGACCGACGCACAACACGCACCCACCGGCACACGCTGGAGTTTGAGCGGCCATGTGCCACTGCAATTCACCCTGAAGAATGTTCAGGACTGCGATGTACGCCTGGGCAACCGCAAATTAACCCCCCTCCGACAGGAGGGCTCCTTCTCCCACTTTGAACTCACCGAACATGTTGCCCCATCGCTCGAAGCGCTATGCAGGAATTGATGGAGAGATTCCACGCCTGAAGCTGGCGACGGGGTGGCAACTGCTACTCATCGGCTTCATGGTGGTGACTCTCTTGGCCGTCGTTTTCCCGCGCAAGGAACTGGTGGCCAAGCTCTACGAGCAAGAAACGCTCGATGAGCTCACGCTGTCCTACATCCAAAACCTGTACCGCGCCAGTGTCGGCAACCTGGATGTCGCCTTGCTGCTCGCCCGTGTCCAGCAACAGAAACTGGACCTGCCGACCCTGAGGCTGATGCTACTTTCACCCGCAGCAGAGGGCGACCTGCGTCAACGCACCGCCGCCCGTACGATTTTGCTGAGAGCCTATGAACGTCATCTGCAAAAACACACCGATCCGGAGCAACTGGCTGAACTCCGCCAAGGACTGCCCGCGTTTCTGGATCCGGCGCTCGCAGACCCGATGACCGAAAGCATGGCTCAGCAGTTTGCGGACCTGGCCTTCACGCTCGGCAGCCCTGATGCGGGTTTACAGTTCATCGCGAAAGCCCAAAAAGCGAGCGGCCCGGAGGCCTTGGAAAGCTACGCCGTCCGCGCCTTGGCACGTGGCAACTATGAGCAAGCGGCAAGGTATTACTTCATGGCACAACAGCAAACAGAACCCTACACCGACAAGCGGCGGCTGTTCATGGCGGGGGTAGACACCCTGATGGCAGGTGGCCTCTACGCCAGCGCGATGCGCTCTGCGCAAACGCACCTGGGCGCACTGGCGCAAGACAGGGTCACGCTGCGCTACCTGGCACGTGTTGCACTGGCGGCGGGTTATCCGAACGAGGCCAATGCCTATGCCAAAGCCCTGATTTTTCAGCCGCAAGGAGCGCAACCTTGAGCCTGCGCCACGCCTGGATTCTTGCGCTATGCCCTGCTTGGGGCGCTGCGTGGGCCCAAGAAAACCCGATACCGGGCCAGGATTACCAATCCCTGCAAATCGCCAGTAGCACCGAGCTCAAGAGCTTGCAAAGCCTTTACGAGCAGCACCGGAATTTGCCCTTTCTCCGCTTGGAGAAGCGCGGGAATCAATTCACCTTGCGGGCAGGCTTTTGGCGCAGCACCGAAGAGGCGCGGCGCGCCCTCGCAGGCCGCGCCATCCCGGGAGCCCAGCTTCGCATCGCGGTACTGCGTCCTGAATCGCTGCTGCAGACCAATTGGCCCTCCAATGCCTTGGCTGCGCAAGATGCGCCGCCCCAGGTTGCAGACCCCCTGCTGCCGAAACCCGCGACCCCCACGCCCCCTTCTTCCCCGGCCCCCCAGCCCGCGCAGCCGAGTCCAACCCGAACGCCGGAGAGCAGCACCCCCAAGGCCGATGGACGGGACGGCAGCAAAGCGACAGGTCTGACCCTGCGCAACCAGAACCTCGAGGACATGGCACTGTCCTATGGCGTGCTGCTTAGCACCGGGGACTTGCAGCCGGCCCTGCAGATTGCCCGGGCAGCGGTGCAGATAGCTCCATCGAACCGGGAGTGGCGCATCCGCCTCGCGCGTGTGGCGGAGTGGACCCAACAGCCGCTGATTGCCGCGCAGCAGTGGGCTTATATCTTCCAACAAGGTGCCCGGGACGCAGAGACACTGGCCAATGTGACCCGACTCGCCTGGCAGATGGAAGACCTCCAAGTCCCCTTAAACGCATGGCAAACGCTGGCCAAACGCCGCTCCCTCAGCACTGCGGAAATGGTGGAAGTGCTGAAGCTTTTTGAAGAGTCTGCGCAGCCTGCCGAGGGCTCCCTGTTCTTTGAAGCCCAGTACTTGCAGCGGGGTGATCTGCGGCTACTGGAATACGCAGCCCGCCTTGCCGGCAACTACGGAAATGACGCACGCACGCTGCAGCTGCAAATTTTGCGCAGCCAGGCAAACCCCTTTTCACTGGGCGCGGTGCTCGATGTGGTGATGGTCTATGTCCGCAGTAACCGGCTGCCGCAGGCGCTTGCATTTATGCAGAGTCACGAAGCACGCGTGCCCGCCGAGGCGTCGGAATTCTGGCGCCTGCTGGGCGAAGTGGCCTGGGACCTGCAGCGTGTGGACATCGCCCGTGGCGCCTATGCCAACTACGTCAAGAGCAAATCAGCCACCAGCGACGATTGGAGCCGCCTGGTGGCCTTGGCGGGTGCCCAACAAGCAAGCCAGGCCGCGAACCTCGCGCTGGAGGGGTATCGCCGCTTTGGCACCTTCGCCTTGCTGACACAGGCGCTGGAAATGTTTGCCAACCAGGCGCAATGGACCCGGATGGGAGAGGCGCTGGAGCTATTACAAGGCGAGGCACTGACGGCCGCCGAGTCATCGAGCCGGTTTTTGCTGCTGCGCGCCCGGTATGCCCAAGGCCTGAAACAACCGGACAACGCCTGGGCGGACTTGCGCCGAGCCATGGTGATGGACCCGGTGTCGAAAACGGTGGGCCTCAGCGGCTTGTGGTTTTTGATAGACCAGCAACGCACCGCGGAGCTGACGGTGGCACTCAAGCACTACCAGAGTAAGGGTGGGGATGCGGACTATTGGCCTGCCTTTGCCGCAGGCCACCAGGTGCTGAACCAACAACGGCAGGCACTGAGCTGGTACCAACGCATCGTGGCCAAGGCGCCGCAAGATGCCTTCACCCTGCTGAACTATGCGGACGCGCTGGAACGTAACCAGCAAGCGGGCATGGCTGCACGTGTGCGCCGCCACGCCTGGCTGATTTTGAAGGCGCAGTTTCCAACAGACACAGCGCGCACCGAGGCTGACACATCCAGCGCGGAATGGCGCACGCTCCTGAGGCTCTCGCTCTTGAACCGGCCCGGCGACCCGGCACTGCAACGAGCGCGCGACTGGGCCCGCAGCCTGAAGGCACTACCCGCCGACGCCTCTGCTGTTGAGACTACCGAGCTGGTACTGGCCTGGGCCATCAGCACGGAACAATTTGTCAATGCACGGTCATGGATGACCCGCCGCTTCCGTGAGCAAGCCCAAGCGCCCGTGTGGGGTCGGGCCCAAGTGGCCCTGCAAACCGGAGACACCCGGGACATGGACGACTTGCTGCAGACCCGGCGCGAGGCCCTGCCGATTTACAACCGCTACGACATCGAGCGCACCATGGGCCTGCAGGCAGAGGCCCTGACCACAGCGTTCAACGGACTCACCCGCAGCCCCGATGACGAGGCCTTGTACGACCGTTGGCGCCAGCACGCACCTGCCCAAGCGGCCTATCTGGACAGCATGCTGAAGAGCGAAAATGCGGGCAGCTTCAGCAACTTCTCGGTCGGGCAGCATGCCCAATGGCCGGTGAAACAAGGCCTGATTGCAAGCCTGGGCTGGACCAGAGCCCGGCAAACCTCAGGAGATGCCGGACTGCAAACGCTGCTCAGCGATACCGAGCAACTCAACAATCTGGGCCTCCAATGGGCCAGCCCGGGGCAAAGCGGCGCGCTTACCCTGTTCCAGCGCCGGGAGCTAGGCGCCATGAATGGGGCGCAGCTGAGCCAGTCACTGCGTCTGCCGTATGGCCTTCAGTGGAGCACTCGCCTGGACATCGGCAATGCCAGCCAGGCCAGCCCCGCCCTGCAAATTGCAGGCGCAGAAGACAGCCTGAGCACCACACTGGGTGTGCAGCTGGACAAACGCATCAACCTGCAGGCGACCCCGGCGGTGAAGCGCTACTACAGCCAACTCGGTGACGGTCTCGGCCGTGGCCAATCGCTCGACCTGGAAGCCGGATACCGCCTGCGGGTGGACTATCCGGACTGGCGGCTCCGCGTCAATCTGCGCAGACAAGTCTTCGACCGCGAAGACGGGCTCAGTGCCGCATCGCTGCACCGCTATCCGGAAGCGTTTCAGGAGGCCCTGAACGCTGGCACCCTCTCTTCGACCAACTTTTTCTTGCCCGAAAGCAGCACCAGCTGGGGCCTGTGCCTTGGCATGGGAGAGAACTTGGGCGGACAGAGCTTGCAAAATGGATTCAGCCGCGCTTGGCGGCCATTCCTCGATGCCTGTTTGCGCCATGACTCCCAAGCCGGCGAGGGCTACTCCTCGCAAATCGGTCTGGCGGGCTCGGTGTTCGGGCGGGACTTGATGCGTATCGAACTCCAACACAGCGATGGCCTTGCCAGCAGCAACGGCCCGGGCAGAACCTTGACCTTGCGCTACCGCAATTACTTTTAACCACGAGCACCCTGATGAAACTCCACACTCTCTTGTGCACCGCAGCGCTGGCCCTGACCGGTTGCGCCACCTCCATCGAAACCAACACCGGCCGCGGTACGTTGGAAGCTGGCGCCTCTTGGGCGTTGCTCCCCTTGTCCAACAATACCGACACGCCGCAAGCGGCGCTGAGTGCAGAGTCCATGCTGGAACACCTGCTGCGTCGCCGTGGCGTGCCGGAACTCAAGATCTACCCCGCAGCCCTGTCACGGGACAGCTTGTTTGAACCCTCAGAGCGGAAAGTCAGCGAAGAGGCCCAGAAATGGGCGCGCGACCAAGGCGTTCGCTACGCGGTGAGCGGCAGCGTCGAAGAGTGGCGCTACAAAGTCGGTCTCGACGGCGAGCCCGCCGTCGGCATCACGGTCAAAGTGACGGATCTGAGCTCAGGGCAAATCGTCTGGAGCACCACAGCCGCCAGCAGTGGATGGAGTCGGCAAGCCTTGTCTGGCGTGGCCCAGGCAGTCATGCGAGACGCCTTGACCAGCTTGCCTCTGCCCGCCGCGGCGCCTGCAAAGTAAGCCGCTTATGGGAGCGCCCTCCTCGACCAGTTGGCTCAAAAAACTGATCAGCCCGGACCGGCTGGCACCCGATCCGGTGCTGGCCCGTGACCAGTGGCTTGAAATATTTTTGATCCCCCTGATCGGCATTGCCGTGGGCTGGTGGATCAGCGCCGACGACCCGATGCTTGCGCAAAGCCACTTTCCCTGGCTCTGGTTTGCACCGGTGCTGGTAGCGTTGCGCTACGGCGTTTCGCCAGGCTTGCTCAGCAGCATTCCGCTGATCATCAATTGGTTGATCGCCAACGCCATGGGGCGGGTTGAAGATGCTTTCGCCTTCCGCTTTTTCTTCGGTGCGGGTGTGCTGGTCATGGTCTGCGGCGAGTTCAGCGATGTGTGGCGTGATCGCAATGCGCGCATGGAAGAGACCTACCTCTATGTTACCGAGCGTCTTGCACGGCTCACCAAGAGGCACCTGCTGCTCAACCTCTCCCACGATCGGCTTGAACAAGAAATGCTGATCCGGCCGGGCTCCCTGCGCGATGCCCTCGCCCGCTTGCGGACCATGGCCATGCAACCGACCCCGCAGGATGAGCCGATGCCGGCAGCCAACAGCTTGCTGCAATTGCTATCGCAGTATGTCAACCTCGAGTCCGCCACGTTGTATGCCGTCAAGAACCCGGACACCGACCCGCAATTGGGTCCGGCTCTGGCGGTGATCGGCGACCCGCTACCACTCTTGCAGGGCAATGTGCTGTTCCAGAAAGCACTGGAAACACGGGCACTGGTGCACATCGCCGGCGAGGACATCAGTGCCTCTGACCCCGATAGTCCCCTGGTGGTGGCCCCCCTGATCGCTGGCAATGACACCATCATCGGCGTGCTGGTCGTGACCCGTATCCCGTTTTTCTCACTGACGGTCGAGAACCTGCAGATGATGTCGGTGATCCTGGCCTATTACGCAGACAACCTCCGGATCGGCCCTGACACCCACAAAGTCCAGCAGGCGCTTCCGGGCATTCCGGCCTTGTTCGCAGAAGAGCTGGTACGCATGAGCCGGTTGAATCACTCGGTAGGCCTGTCCAGCCACTTGGTGATCATGACCTTTGAGGGTGCGCTGGGGGCTGAAATCACCGCCGAGTTTGTGCGCGTCAAGCGCGGACTGGATTTGTACTGGCAAACCCAAATCCGTGGGCAGCCCGCAGTCGTGGTGCTGATGCCGTTTGCATCAGACTCCGCCAAAGAGGGCTTTATCCAGCGGATTGATGACTGGCTGCAATTGCGCTTTCATGGCGACATCCAAAGCCTGCAAGTCCGCCTGCACACCATCGACTTCGCCCTGGAAGACCCGGTGCAAGCGCTGGCCACCCAGTTCGCTCCGTGAGAAAGCCCGCATGTTCACACTGAAGTGGGCCTGGGCGGCCATCGCGATTGAAGTGGGGGTCTTCCTGAGCCCGCTGTTGCACCAGTCTACTCTGGGGGCTTTACTGGCCATGCTGACGCTGCATGCCTTGGCGAGCGCGATTGTGGCGTCCGGCAGCTACCTGCTCTTGCCCCACAAGTTCATGCGGCCCCGTGTGACCGTGTGGTTGCTGCTGTTTCTTTTTGCATTTGTCGCCCCCTTGGTCGGGGCGGTCGGGATGCTGATCATCATCTGGACGACCTTCCGCAAAGAGTCGCTGGATGGCGCCCTGCACGAGCCGGTGACGGTGCCCCTGCCCGAATTTGACATGCAGGCCAAGGACGTCAGTCGCAGCGGGCAAGGCTCCATTCGCTCACGCCTGAACGCGCATGTGCCCAGCGCCATACGGCTTCAATCCCTGATGACGCTGCAGGCAATCCCTACCCGGGTTGCCAACCCCATCCTGGACGAGCTGCTCAGCGACAACTCTGACGATGTGCGCCTGGTGGCGTTTGGCATGCTCGATGCCGAGGAAAAGAAAATCAACGCCGACATCCAGCGCGAACGTCGCCAACTCGACCAGGCGGAAAGCGACGCGCAGCGCCACACCTGCTTGCGGCATCTGGCAGAACTGCACTGGGAGCTCATTTACGCCTCGTTGGCCCAAGGTGAGCTCAAAAAACACATCCTCAGTCAGACGCTGCAATATGTCGAAGCCACGCTGGCCTTGGAGCCCGAGCCGGACGCCGCGATGCTGTTCCTCAAAGGGCGGATTTTGCTGGCCATCGGCGAGTACGCACCAGCCCAAGCCGCCATTGAACACGCGATTGCACTGGGCCACCCCCTGGTGTCCGCCGTGCCCTATGTGGCCGAGCTGGCCTACCAGCGCCGCGACTTCGCGCAAGTCAAACAATCCCTGCTCCGCCTGGAGAAACTCAACGTCGCCTCTCGTACCCGGGCCGTTGTAGACATTTGGACCGGACGAGACAACTTTCCTCATCGCAGTGACCGCAACTACCTCCCCCACATCTGAGCCTGTCCTGCCCAAGGCAGAGCAGGTTGACGTCATGCTTCTCCTGGAGGGCACTTTTCCGTTTGTGTCCGGGGGAGTGTCCAGCTGGGTTCAGCAAATCATTCTGGGCTTCCCGGACATCCGCTTCGGCGCCATTTTTCTGGGCAGCCGCAAACAGGACTATGGGAACATGCGCTACACCTTGCCGCCCAACCTGGTCCATTTGGAGACGGCCTATCTTTACGAAGAGGAGGCGCCCCCACCGATCGCACGTGTCAAGGCACCGGCCAAAAGCATGGAGCTGGTGGAGCGGATGCACGACATGTTTGAGAACGATCTGCGCCACCCCGAATGCCCGCACCTCTTCGCCAGCATGATGGACGAAGCGGGCCCCGGCGGAATGCTCAGCCAAGACATGTTCCTCTACAGCGAGGGGTCGTGGGACTACATCAAAAAGACCTACCGCAGCCGCAGCACCGACCCGTCGTTTGTGGATTATTTCTGGACGGTGCGCACCATCCACCGGCCGTTCTGGGGGCTGCGGGAGGTCGCGGTCCGCGCGCCCAAAGCGCGCATTTACCATGCGGTGTCTACCGGATATGCCGGCATTCTGGGCGTCCTGCTCAAGCACCGGAACAAGCGCCCTTTCATGCTGAGTGAACACGGCATCTATGTCAAAGAGCGCAAGATCGACCTCTACCAAGCCCAGTGGATCAAAGACAACCGCAGCGTGTTTGAGCATGACCCCTCGCGGGTGAGCTATTTCCGGCAGTTGTGGATCCGTTTTTTCGAGCACCTTGGCTATGTGACGTACCACGCGGCGAACGATATCGTGGCGCTGTACGAGGCCAACCGGCAGCGGCAGTTACTCGACGGCGCGCCCGAAGAGCGCACCTCCAACATCGCCAACGGCATCGACGTGGTGAAGTTCGGTGCCTTGCGCAAAGACTGGCCGGATGGCCCGCCCCAGGTGATGTGCCTGATTGGCCGGGTGGTGCCGATCAAAGACATCAAGACCTACATCCGGGCTGCGCGCATCATCGCCAACCGTATGCCCGGGGTAGAGGCCTGGATCGCCGGCCCCGAAGACGAGTCGCCCGAATACGCGCAAGAGTGTCGCGACCTGGTGGCCCAACTCGGGCTCGAAAACACGGTCAAGTTTCTGGGTTTCCAAAAGCTCACCGAGCTGTTGCCCCAAGTCGGGCTGGTGGTTCTCACCTCCATCAGCGAAGCCCTTCCCCTGGTCATTCTGGAGGGCTATGCCGCAGGCGTGCCCACCGTCAGCACCGATGTAGGCTCCTGCCGCCAACTCGTGTATGGCTTGCCAGGCGAGGATGAGGCCCTGGGCGCATCCGGGCGGGTGGTGCGAATTGCAGACCCCCAGGCCATGGCAGAAGCCACGCTCGAGCTGCTGGGCGATCCGGCCGAATGGCAACGGGCCCGCGAGTCAGGCATCCGGCGCGTCGAAAAATACTACGCACAGCACATCATGTTTGACCGCTACCGGTCGCTTTACGACAAGAACTTCGCATGGCAGGCATAGGCTTCGAACTCCGCAAACTCCTGCGAAAGCAGACCTATGCAGGTTTGCTGCAGGCCTACGCTTTCGCCGGCATCATCAGCTCCGGGCCTTGGGTGCTTTCCATCGTGGGCATCATGCTGATCGGATTGTTAAGTGCGGGGGCGGGGGTGGCGTCGCCCAAAGTCAGTGTGTCGCAATTTCAGGTCACGGTGACCTACCTGTTTCTGATTTCGCTGATCAGCACCGGACTGGTTCAACTGTCGTTCACCCGCTTTGTGGCCGACCGCACATTTGCCAAAGACGAGGCCGCCATCCTGCCCAACTTCAACGGGCTGATTCTGGTGGTGATGGGCATCAGCATGCTGGTGGCCCTGCCCTGCGTGGCGATCTTTTTCCCAGAGCAATCGGTGCTCTACCGCTTGCTGTTTGTGATGGGCTTGGGGGTCATGTCCGCGATCTGGATTGCGACGGTGTTCCTCACCGGCATGAAGCATTACCGCGCGATTGTGCTCATGTTTTTTCTGGGCTACAGCGCCACACTGGGCCTGGCCTTGTTGCTGCGGGGGCCGCTCGGCCTGGAGGGCTTGTTGCTCGGCTTTGTGCTGGGGCACTACCTGCTCCTGATGGGCATGGTCTATCTGGTTTACCGGCACTACCGGTCCGACCGCTTCGTCGCGTTTGACATCTGGAAGCGCGGCGCCATGTACACCAGCCTGATGGCTACCGGCTTCCTGTTTAACCTGGGCGCGTGGATCGACAAGCTGATGTTCTGGTATTTCCCCAGCACCGGCCAACAGGTCATCGGGCCCCTGCACGCCTCGGTGATTTACGACTTCCCGATCTTCTTGTCGTACCTGTCTGTCATCCCGGGCATGGCCATTTTTCTGGTGCGGATTGAAACCGACTTTGTGGAGTACTACGTCAAGTTTTACAACGCAGTCCGGGAGGGCGCCACGCTGGACTACATCGAGCGGATGCGCAACCACATGGTCTATCACGTGCGCCGTGGCTTGTTTGACATCGCCAAAATCCAAGGTATCGCCGTCCTCTCCACCTTTGCGGCCGGCGGCGTGGTGCTCCCTGCGCTGGGCATCTCCACCTTGTACCTGCCACTGCTGTATGTGGATGTGGTCGGAGCCGCGCTGCAGGTGGTGCTGCTGGGGATATTGAATATTCTGTTTTACCTCGACCAGCGCCGCGCGGTGGTGTTGCTGACCGCCATGCTGCCGGTGTGCAATGCGGTGTTTACCGGCATCACCTTGCACCTGGGCGCAGCATGGTTTGGCTATGGCTTTGCGCTGGCGATGCTGGTCACCGTGCTGACCGGCATCTGGATTCTCAGCCGCAAGCTCGAGGTTCTGGAGTACGAGACCTTCATGCTCCAGTAAGGGCCATCGCCCGGGTATCGCCCCAGGTTTCAGGCCTTGCGATAGCCGTCGGGGTTGCGGCTCTGCCAGCGCCAGGAGTCTTCGCACATCGACTGCAGGTTTTGCGCGGCCTGCCAGTCCAGCACCGCTTTGGCCATGGCGGCATCGGCATAACACTGGGCCACATCACCAGGGCGGCGCGCCACTACGTCGTAAGGTACAGGCTTGCCGCTAGCCTGTTCAAAAGCACGCACCACGTCGAGAACGCTGTAGCCCTGGCCGGTGCCCACATTCACGGTGAAGGTGTCAGCCCCCGCCAGGAGTTTGCGCACGGCCGCCACATGGGCTTGGGCCAAGTCTTGCACGTGGATGTAGTCGCGCACGCCGGTACCGTCGGGTGTGGCGTAGTCGCCGCCAAAGACTTGCAGGCGGGGGCGCTTGCCCACCGCGACCTGGGTCACAAAAGGCATCAGGTTATTCGGAATACCGGACGGGTCTTCTCCAATCAGGCCGCTCGGATGGGCACCCACCGGGTTGAAATAACGCAGCACACCCGCACGCAAGGCGGGCAGCGCGGCGCACTGGGCCGCGATCATGTCCTCACACACCAGCTTGGTGTGGCCATAGGGATTGGTGTGGCTGCGCGGAAACGACTCAGTGATCGGCACCGATGCGGGGTCGCCGTAGACCGTGGCGCTGCTGGAAAACACCAACTTCTGGCACCCGGTGGCGGCCATGGCCTGCAAGAGTGCAATCGTGCTGCCGAGGTTGTTTTCAAAATACTTGAGCGGCTGGGCCACGCTTTCGCCGACTGCTTTGAAGCCCGCGAAATGGATCACCGCCTGGACCTGGTGCTGCGTCAGCAGGGCTTCCAGGGTCGCACGGTCGCGGGCATTGCCGCGCTGGCACAGCACTTCGCGCCCGGTGATTTGCTGCAGGCGCTGCAAAACCTCCGGGTCGCTGTTAGAAAAGTCATCCAGAATCAGCGGCTGGTAACCAGCCTCCACCAAGGCCACATAGGTGTGGCTGCCGATGTAGCCGGCCCCGCCGGTCAGCAAAATAGTCGTCGGTGATGTCATTTTTATGGCTCCCTCGAATATCGAGTGTGTTGCGAACACCCGCACTTTACTTGCCTTTGATGACGCTGCCGCCGAATCCAGCGGCACTCACAACACCAACATCGCCCGGAAGTCGTTCACATTGGTGTGGGTCGGGCCGGTAGTGAACACATCGCCCAGCGGCTGAAAGAAGCCCACCGCGTCGTTGCGGTCCAGGCAATCGCTCAAGGAGACGCCAGCCGCCGCAGCACGCGCCAAGGTATCCGGGGTGACCAGCGCACCGGCGTTGTCTTCTACCCCGTCAATGCCATCGGTGTCGGCGGCCAGCGCCCAGACGCCTGCCTGCGCTTGCAGGCCAAGGGCGAGCCCCATGCAGAACTCCCCGGCACGTCCACCGCGGCCTTTGGCTACGCCCGCGCGGCGCGGGCGCACGGTCACGGTGGTCTCGCCGCCGCTCAGAATCACACAAGGCTTGGCAAAGGGTTGCACGGCGGAAGCCGGTTTGAGCGCTGCCGTGCGGGCCAAAGCGGCGTGCACTTTGCCGACTTCGCGGGACTCGCCCTCGAGCTCATCACTGAGGATGTAGGCATGCAGACCCATGCTGCGGGCTAGGTCGGCTGCAGCTTCGAGCGACTGCTGGGGCGCGGCGATCAGGTGGACTGTGTTGTTGGCAAACACGGCATCGCCGGGCTTGGGGGTTTCCAACACACCGGACTCCAGCGCTTTAAGCACGAATTCGGCCTCCAGCGCCGATGCATCCTGCGCGAGGCGCTTCAAAATTGATAGCGCGTCCGCGCAGGTGGTGGGGTCCGGCACCGTGGGGCCACTGGCGATGACGCTGGGGTCGTCGCCCGGCACATCACTGATTAACAGCGTCACCACCTTGGCGGGATAGCAGGCTGCGGCCAAGCGTCCGCCCTTGATGGCGGACAGGTGCTTGCGCACGCAGTTCATCTCTTGAATGCTGGCGCCGCTCTCCAGCAAGAGCTTGTTGATGCGCTGCTTCAGCTCCAGGCTGATGCCAGCCTGCACGCCGTCCACCTCCCACTGCGCAGGCAGCGTCAGCAAGGAAGATCCGCCACCCGAGATGAGGCAGATCACCAAGTCGTCTTCGGTGAGCCCCTCGGTCAAGGCCAGGATGCGTTGGGCTACGGCCAAGCCGGCGGCATCCGGCACCGGGTGAGCGGCCTCCACCACTTCAATGCGGGCTGGAGCTGCGTCTGCTGGCAAGGGTGGCGTGTGGCCATAGCGGGTAACGACGAGACCTGACATTTGCAAGTCTTGGGGCCATAGCGCGTCCAGCGCATGGGCCATGGCGCCACCCGCTTTGCCGGCACCCAGCACCAGCGTGCGCCCCTTGGGTGGCTCGGGCAAGTACGCACCCAGCGTGTGGGCAGGCAAGGCCTGGCGCACTGCAGCCCAGTACAGCTGGCTCAGCAGCTCGCGGGGCGCGAGATCAGAAAAATGCGCAGGCGCTTGGGGATGGGTTTCAGTACTTGGCATATTCATAGCTTCATGCAAAAGTAAATGGGGCAAAATTCAGGGGCGCATAGCGCGTCAGCACAGCCCGGGATGCTCGGCAACGTGGTGCTCGCCTCTGGCAGCCAATCTGGCCTGCCAGCGGGATTCGGCCTCGACAGGACCCACCTTGACCGGTGGGACGCTTGTTTGACGGAGAAACACATTCATGGGCACTTTGCTGATCCACAACGCGCGCGCCATCGCCACATTCGATTCGGCCACTTTCGACCACGTCGACCCGGCGCAAGCCACCGAGCTGCGCAACGCTTCGATTTATATCGAGGGTAACCGTATCGCTTTCATGGGCGCTACCGCAGACCTGCCGCCACACGCGCTGGAGGCTGATGAGGTGATTGACGCGCAGCGCCATCTGGTCACCCCCGGTCTGGTGAACACCCACCACCACATGTACCAGAGCCTCACGCGGGCTATACCCGGTGTGCAAAACGCTGAGCTGTTCGGCTGGCTGCGCGGGCTGTACCCCATCTGGGCCGGGCTGACCACCGAGATGGTGCAGGTGAGCACCCAGCTCGCCATGGCGGAGCTGCTGATGAGCGGCTGCACCACCAGCAGCGACCACCTCTACATCTACCCCAACGGCGTGCGGCTGGACGACAGCATCGGCGCCGCCGCCGAGATTGGCATGCGCTTTGTGGCCACGCGCGGCAGCATGAGCGTGGGCCAGAGCCAGGGCGGGCTGCCGCCCGACCAGGTGGTGGAGAAGGAAGACTTCATCCTGAAAGAAAGCCAACGGCTGATCGAACAGCACCACGATGCGAGCTGGGGCTCCATGCTGAATGTGGCGCTGGCGCCCTGCTCCCCGTTCAGCGTGAGCCGCGACCTGATGCGCGAAGCCGCCCTGCTGGCCCGCAGCTTCAAGGGTCAGGGCGTGCGCCTGCACACCCACCTGGCAGAGAACGACCACGACCTGGCCTACAGCCGCGAAAAGTTCGGCTGCACCCCCACCCAATATGCCCAAGACCTGGGCTGGCTGGGTGAGGACGTGTGGCACGCCCACTGCGTGAAGTTGGATGACGAGGGCATCAGCCTGTTTGCAGCGAGCCGCACCGGCGTGGCCCACTGCCCCTGCAGCAATATGCGCCTGGCCAGCGGCATTGCCCCCATCCGCAAAATGCTGAACGCCGGCGTGCCGGTGGGCCTGGGTGTGGACGGCAGCGCCAGCAACGACGCGGCCCATATGGTGAACGAAGCCCGGCAGGCCTTGCTGCTGGCCCGCGTGGGCCGCGCCATGCAGCCGCCCGAGGAGCGTGTGCTGCCCACTGGCGAGCACCGCACTTTTTTCGGTTGCGATTTGGGCCCGGCCGAGATGACGGCCCGGGATGCCCTGAGCGTAGCTACCCGGGGGGGCGCGCAGGTGCTGGGCCGCAAAGACATCGGCCACCTTGCAGTGGGTATGTGTGCGGACCTGGTGCTGTTTGATCTGGATACGCTGGGCTTTGCCGGTGGCGCGGTGCACGACCCGGTCGGCAGCCTGCTGCTGTGTGCCAGTCCTCAGGCGGACTACACAGTCGTCAACGGCAAGGTGGTGGTGCGCGAGGGTCACTTGGACACGGTAGACCTTGGCCCGCTGATGGAGCGCCACAACCGGCTGGCGCTGCAGCTGGCTGCGGCTGCAGTCCACTGACCTCACCTGCACAGTAACCAACGGCAATAGCGCGGATTTGCTCCTGCAATAGGAGCTACTCGCGCAATATCTACGGGCGCCAGAGGCCAATTCAAGCCTCAACGCACGAGGCAGGGGCGCTTGGGGTCGAACTTCCAGCCGGGTATCAGGTACTGCATGGCCATCGCGTCATTGCGCGCGCCCAAGCCGTGCTGCAAGTAGCGCTGGTGGGCTTTTTCCACTTCGACCATGTCCAGCTCCACACCCAAACCGGGCGTGTTGGGCACTGCAATTTGCCCGCCCACAATCTGCAGCGGGTCTTGGGTCAGGCGCTGGCCGTCCTGCCAGATCCAATGGGTATCAATGGCCGTGACCTTGCCCGGTGCAGCGGCTGCCACATGGGTGAACATGGCCAAAGACACATCAAAGTGGTTGTTGGAATGCGAGCCCCAAGTCAAGCCCCAGGTTTGGCAAACCTGCGCCACCCGCACGGAGCCCTGCATGGTCCAGAAATGCGGGTCGGCCAAGGGAATGTCCACCGACTGCAAAGCCAGCGAATGCGCCAGCTCGCGCCAGTCGGTGGCGATCATATTGGTGGCAGTGGGTAGGCCGGTGGCGCGGCGAAACTCGGCAACCACTTCGCGGCCGGAGAACACGCCTTCGGCCCCGCAGGGATCTTCGGCATAGGCCATCACGCCATGCAAGTCGCGGCACAGGCGCACTGCGTCATTCAACAGCCATCCGCCGTTCGGGTCCAGCGTGATGCGGGCTTGGGGGAAGCGGGCATGCAAAGCGCGGATGGCCTCCACCTCTTCTTCGCCGCGCAGCACACCGCCCTTGAGCTTGAAGTCCTGAAAGCCGTAGCGCGCATAAGCAGCCTCGGCCAAGCGCACCACGCCGTCTGCGTCCATGGCTTTTTCGTGGCGCAGGCGCTTCCAGTCATCTGCCTGATCCGGCTCGCTGATGTAGGGCAAGTCAGTCTTCTGGCGGTCGCCCACATAGAACAGGTAGCCCAGCACCGCAACGCTGCTGCGTTGTTGGCCATCGCCTAGCAAGGCCGCCACCGGAACACCCAGGAATTTGCCCAGCAAATCGAGCAAGGCACTTTCCACGGCGGTCACTGCGTGAATCGCCACGCGCAGGTCAAAGGTCTGCAGGCCACGACCCTCGCTATCGCGGGCTGCAAAGGCTTCGCGCATACGGTTCAGGATGGCGTTGTAGTTGCCGATGGATTGACCCACTACCAAGGAGGCAGCATCTTCCAGCGTCTGGCGGATCTTCTCGCCGCCGGGCACTTCACCCACACCGGTGTTGCCGCTGCTGTCGGTCAGGATGACGATGTTGCGGGTAAAAAACGGTGCGTGGGCACCACTCAGGTTCATCAGCATGCCGTCATGGCCGGCAACCGGAATGACGCGTAGCGCAGTCACCACAGGGGCGCCGCGCACAGAGGTTTTTTCAGACGGGGTCATGGTCAATCTCCTTAGCGGGGCGCTCGAAATGGAAGGAAGGGTGGCGCCCCTACATATAGGACATCATACAACTAAACCGCGTCAACCTGCGACTTTCTCAAGCGGTCCTTGCTGTTGGCAAGATGGGTTCGCATGGCGGCGCGGGCCGCATCCGCGTCCTGATTGCGGATAGCGTTGAAGATGTATTCGTGCTCACCATGCACCCGCCGCAGGTAAGCCAAGCGCCCTTCCGGCGCACTGCTGGCGGTGTTGATGCGGGTGCGTGGAATGATCATGGTGCCCAGGTACGTCATCAGGTCGGCAAAGTGACGGTTACCCGTGGACTTGGCGACTTCCATGTGGAAACTGAAGTCAGAAGGCACCGCATCCGAGTCTTCTTCGATCGACTTTTGGAACGCATCCAGCATCGCCTGCATGGCTTGCAAATTGGCCTCCGTGCGGCGCTGTGCCGCCAGGCCCGCCGCCTCGGTTTCCAGCGAAATCCGCAGCTCTAGCAGGGCAATCACATCGGCGACAGTGGCGAAATCCACATCAGCGATCTGGAAGTTGCCGCTGCTCTGCGGCGCCAGTGCAAAGGTGCCCACACCATGGCGGGTTTCGACCAAACGGTTGGCTTGCAGGCGCGAAATGGCTTCACGCACCACGGTGCGGCTGACATCGAAGCGGCCCATGATTTCTGACTCGGTGGGCAGTTTGTCGCCGGGTTGGATCGCGCCTTCGCGGATGCTGGCGGCCAGGCTTTCGACCACCTCATTTACCAAGCCTTTGGCGCGGCGCGGGCGCACACCGTCGGTCGCCTCCGGTGTTGCACCAGGCGCTGCAATTGTTCTAGGGGTTTGCACTAGGTCCATGGAAAAGTCCTTGACGCGGTCTGAGACGATGACCACAATTTAACACATCAGACAACATACAACTGACAATTCAGCTCTCTATTTCATGACCATTAAAGTACACCACACTTTGCTGATGACCGGCGCTGCAGGCGGCTTGGGCACTGCCATGCGCGACCGTTTGAAGGCCAATTGCGAGGTCTTGCGCCTCTCTGATCGCAGCGATTTCGGCGCTGCCCGTGACGGCGAAGAGGTGGTGCTGGCTGACCTGGCCGATGCCACAGCGGTAGATGCGATGGTCCAAGGCGTGAACGCCATCGTCCATTTCGGCGGCATCTCGCTGGAGGGCCCATTCGAGCCCATCTTGCAAGCGAACATTTTGGGCGTCTACAACTTGTACGAAGCAGCGCGCAAACATGGCGTGAAGCGGGTGGTGTTTGCCAGCTCCAACCATGTGACCGGCTTTTACAAGCAGAGCGAAACCATCACTCTGAACCACCACGCCCGCCCCGACAGCCTGTATGGCGTGAGCAAGGCCTTTGGTGAAGACCTGTCCCGCATGTATTTCGACCGCTACGGGATTGAGACGGCCTGCGTGCGCATCGGCTCTTCGTTTGCCGAGCCGCGCGACCGCCGCATGTTGGCCAGCTGGCTCAGTTTTGACGACCTGCACCGCCTGGTTACCGCCTGCCTGACCACGCCAGTGCTGGGTCACACCGCGATCTTCGGCATGTCGGATAACGCAGTCACTTGGTATGACAACAGCGCCGCCCGCCATGTGGGCTATGTGCCGCAGGACAGCTCTGACCCGTTCCGCGAGGCGGTCTACGCCCGCACCCCCGAACCTGATGTAACTGATCCGGCCGTGATTTACCAAGGCGGCGGCTTCTTGTTCCAGGGCGAGCCGATGACGGCGCACCTGCCACCAAAGAAAACCGCCTGAGGTGTCTGTGTCTGTTCACACCCCTGCCGTAGAGGCTGTCAGCATCAGCCGAGACAAAGTGGGCGAGAGCCCCGTCTGGTCCGTGGCCAACCAGTGCCTGTACTGGGTCGACATTGAAGGCCCGTTCATTCACCGGTTGAACTGGGGCAATCGCCACCAGAGCACCTGGACACTGCCGGAGCGCGTGGGCTGCATCGCCATGACGGAGCGCGGCACCCTGATTGCCGCGATGGAGACGGGCATTTTTGAAGTCACCTTGAGTGACCCGCCCGTCGCACATGTCAGCCTGCTGGCCAGCGTGACCCATCCGCAACCGAGCATGCGCTTCAATGACGGTCGCTGCGACCACCAAGGTCGCTTCTGGGCGGGCACCATGGTCCGCGACATGGGGCTTGCCAGCCCCGCCGGCGGCATCTACGGCCTGGACGAGCGCGGCTTGCGCGGCCCGGTGCTCGAGGGTTACATCACCCCCAACGGCATGGCCTTCAGCCCAGATGGCGCAACCGCTTATTTGTCGGATTCGCACCCCAGCCGCCAACAGATCTGGAAGCACTCTTTCGACACCGCCAGTGGCACCTGGGGACCGCAAGCCGCTTGGGTCGACATGCAAGCCCTGCCCGGCCGGCCTGATGGTGCGGCGGTGGATGCAGAAGGCTGCTACTGGATCTGCGGAAACGACGCAGGCCAGATCCACCGCTTCAGCCCAGAGGGCAGGTTGTTGCAGTCGGTCGCCGTGCCGGTGAGCAAGCCGGCCATGTGCGCCTTTGGCGGGCCTGAGCTGCGCCACTTGTTTGTTACATCCATCCGCCCTGCCAGCCCAGCACCCGGCTTCAATGCCACGCTGGACGGCGCCTTGCTGGTCTTGGAGCCCGGCGTACAGGGCCTGCCCGAACCCTTGTTTTCCCGTTTTCCCGTCCGTTAACCCCAAACCAATTCCCCTAGAGGAGACAACATGAAACTGGTACCTACCGTCCTGGCCGCTGCAGTGGCTGTTTTGAGCCTGACAGCACACGCCACAGAGTTCAAGTCCGCCGACATCCATAACTCGGACGACTACCCCACTGTCACCGCAGTCAAGTTCATGAGTGAAGAACTCAAGAAAGCCACCGGCGGCAAGCACAGCATCAAGGTGTTCAACAAAGGAGCTCTGGGCACCGAAAAAGAAACCATTGACCAGGTGAAGATCGGTGCGCTGGATATGGTGCGCGTGAACATCAGCCCCATGAACTCGGTGTGTGCCAAGACCAACATCCCGGTGCTGCCTTTCCTGTTCCGCTCGGTAGACCACCTGCACAAAGTGCTGGACGGCCCGATCGGTGAAGAAATCGCCAAGGACTGCGAAGCCGCTGGCTTTGTGCTGTTGGCCTACTACGACTCCGGCTCCCGCTCGATTTACAGCAAAAAGCCAGTCAAGACCATTGCCGATACCAAGGGCATGAAGATCCGTGTGCAGCAGTCCGACCTGTGGGTGGCTGTAGCCGGCGCCATGGGTGCCAACCCCACGCCCATGCCAGCCGGCGAAGTGCTAACCGCACTCAAGACTGGCCTGGTCGATGCAGCTGAAAACAACTACCCCTCTTACGGCTCCGGTTTCCGCCACTTTGAAGCGGCCAAGTTCTACAACAAGACCGAACACTCGATGGCGCCTGAAGTCTTGTTGTTTTCCAAGGTGAGCTTTGACAAATTGCCCAAGGCAGAGCAAGACCAGATCCGCGTAGCAGCCAAAGCATCGGTGCCATTCAACCGCCAGGCATGGGCTGCGTATGAGAAGAAAGAGTTCGACATGGTGAAGGCTGCCGGCACTGAGTTCGTGGAAGTGGACAAAAAGTCTTTCCAGGACGCCATGACCCCTGTGTACGACAAGTTCGCCAACACCCCCGACCTCAAGCGCCTCGTGAAGGCCGTGCAAGACACGAAGTAATTCGCGGCTGTGCCACCTCCCGGCCTGAGGGCCGGGAGTTTTCTTTCTTCACCGGAGCTCCCCATGTACACCCGCTTCTGTGCCACGTTATCCAAGCTCAGTTTGATGCTTGCGGTAGCGGGCCTCATCGTGCTCATCGCCTGCGTGCAATACCAGGTGATCGGGCGCTATGTTTTTAACGACACCCCCACCTGGGCAGAGGCATTGGCCCTGCTGCTGGTGCTCTACATCACCGCGCTGGGCGTGGCCGTCGGCGTGCGCGACGCCGGCCACATCGGCATGGATTCCATCATCAGCCTGCTGCCTGAAGGCCTGCGCCTGAAGCTGGAAATTGTGATCCACGTTCTGGTGGGCATTTTTGGCGCCCTGATGGCCTACAACGGCTACCTCTGGGCCGCCCTCAAGTGGAACGACCAGAAACCCATGCTGCCCATCCCCTCCAGCATGGACTACGTGCCGCTCATCATCGCCGGCGTGCTGGTGATGCTGTTTTCGATTGAACATGTGATCGCCCTCATCCAGGGCAAGGAAGTGGTGCCGGCATGGAACTGATTGTTTTGGGTGTGAGCTTCGGCTTGCTGTTGATCATCGGCGTGCCTGTGGGTTTTGCAGTCGGTCTGTCATCGGTCGCCACCATCATCACCGCCGGCTTGCCGGTGGCCGTGGTGTTCCAGAAAATGGTGGGGGGCATGCAGGTGTTCTCCTTCCTGGCCATTCCGTTTTTCATCTTTGCCGGTGAGTTGATGCTGCATGGCGGCATTGCCCAGCGCATCGTGCGCTTCGCTAACAGTCTGGTCGGCCATGTGCGGGGCGGCTTGGGCATGTCCAACGTGTTGGGCTGTACCTTGTTCGGCGGTGTGGCCGGCTCACCGGTGGCCGACGTGTCCGCCATGGGCTCGGTGATGATTCCCCTGATGAAGAAAGAGGGTTACGACACCGACTACGCGGTGAACGTCACCACCCACGCTTCCCTGGTCGGCGCCTTGATGCCCACCAGCCACAACCTGATTTTGTACACCTTGGCCACTGCCGGCATTGCGTCGGTGAGCGTGCTGAACATGATGCTGGCTTGTGTGATCCCGGCCTTGTTACTGACCGTGTTGAACCTGCTGGCTGCCTACGGTGTGGCTATCAAACGCGGTTACCCCACACGCGGCGCCTTCACCGGCTGGGGTGAGGTGTTCAACAGCTTTGTCGCTGCACTGCCCGGCTTGCTGATCGTTGTCATCATTTTGGTGGGCATCTTGTCGGGTGTGTTCACCGCCACCGAGTCGGCTGCCACTGCCGTGCTGTGGGCTTTGTTGATCACTACGGTTGCTTACCGGTCCTTGTCCTGGAATGACTTCATCAAGTCCTGCGCCAAAGCGAGCAAGACGACCGGTGTGGTGTTGTTCCTGATCGGAATTTCCAGCGCTTTCGGTTACTTCCTGGCGATGTACGACGTGCCCGAGCGCACCGGCGAACTGATGGCAACCATCACCCAGAGCCCTTGGATGATCTTCCTGATGATCAACATCGCCTTGTTCGTACTGGGTACCTTCCTGGACATGGCGCCCACGCTGCTGATCTGCACCCCCATCTTCCTGCCGATTGCCCAAAAATTCGGCATGGACCCTACCCAATTCGGTGTGGTGATGCTCCTCAACTGCGCACTCGGTCTGAACACCCCTCCCGTGGGTACCACCCAGGCGGTGGGCTGCGCGATTGGTGGCATTTCAATAGGACAGGTCATGCGATCCATCTTGCCGTTTTACGGCGCCTTGCTGGCTTGCATGATGTTGGTCACCTATGTGCCGGCGTTCTCCTTGTGGCTGCCCAACTTCGTGTTGGGTCACTAAACACTCCACCGAAAGCACACCATGCAACGCCGACAACTGCTGCAAGCCGGACTGGCCGTGGCCGCCACCACCCCTACCTGGAGCCGGGCCGACACCTGGCCTTCCAAGCCCATCACCCTCGTGGTGCCCTTCCCGCCGGGCGGGTCTACCGACCTGATTGCGCGGGCGCTCTCGACCAAGATGGCTGAAAAGCTGGGCCCCGGCTTTACCTTCATTGTGGACAACAAGGCGGGTGCCACCGGCACCATTGGCGCCGCGCAAGTCGCGCGCGCACCGGCAGACGGCTATACCTTTCTGGTGTCGTCCCTCGGGCCGTTTGTGATTGCGCCGCACCTGATCAAGGCAAACTACGACGCCCTTAAGGACCTGGACCCCATCACCATCGTGGCCCAAGCGCCCAATGTGCTGGTGGTGCCTGCGGCGTCGGCACGCAAGTCGGTGCCCGAAGTCATCAGCTACCTGAAGGCCAACCCGGACAAGATGAGTTTTGCATCGTCAGGCAACGGCAGCAGTGACCACCTGACCGCCGAGTTGTTCTGGCAACAGACCGGTACCAGCGGCGTGCACATCCCCTACAAAGGCGGCGGTCCGGTGATGACCGACCTGCTGGGCAATCAGGTGGAGTGTTCGTTCATGAACATCAACACCGCCCTGCCCCAGATCAAAGCCGGCAAGTTGCGTGCACTGGCCATCACGAGTGCCAAACGCTCCTCCTTATTGCCCGAGGTTCCTACCCTGGAGGAAAGCGGTGTCAAGGAAGCCAACGTCAACTCCTGGCAAGCGGTGGCAGCACCCAAAGGCCTGCCAACGGATATCAAGAAGCGAATGTTCGATGCCATTGTGGCCTCTATCAAAGACCCTGCCGTAGCCCCCAAGTTGCTGGAGCTGGGCTTTGAACTGGTGCTCAACACGCCCGAGCAATTTGCCAGCTACCAGGCGGCCGAGTACGTCCGCTGGCAAAAGCTGATCAGCGCCCGCAACATCAAAGCCGACTGACGCTTTCATGAGTTTGAACCCTTCATCCCCACCGGATTCGCCGCGCAGCATCCGCATGCACCCGGCGGACAACGTGGCCATCGTGGTCAACGACGGTGGTCTGCCGGCCGGTGCCGTTCTGCCCGAGGGCGTGACCCTGGTGGACCGCGTGCCCCAGGGCCACAAAGTAGCCTTGACCGCCATCGCCAAAGACGCCGCCGTGCTGCGCTACAACGTACCCATAGGCTATGCGCTCAAAGACATACCTGCGGGCGCGTGGGTGCATGAACGTTTGCTGCACATGCCGGACGCGCGAGCGCTCGACAACCTGCCCAAGGCGACTGCGCCGGCATGGAACGCCGAGCCGCTCACGGGCTACACCTTCGAGGGTTACCGCAACGCGGATGGATCGGTAGGCACCCGCAATATTCTGGCGATCACCACCACCGTGCAGTGCGTGGCCGGAGTGGTGGACTTTGCGGTCCAGCGCATCAAAGAGCAATTGCTGCCGTGCTACCCCAATGTCGATGACGTGATCGGCTTGGAGCACAGCTACGGCTGCGGCGTGGCCATTGATGCACCAGATGCCATCATCCCCATCCGCACCCTGCGCAACATCTCCAAGAACCCCAACTTCGGCGGCGAAGTGATGGTGGTCAGCCTGGGCTGTGAGAAGCTGCAGCCTGAGCGCCTGCTACCCCCGGGGAGCATCCCCCTGCAAGCGAATGAAGCGTTGGACGTGGTGTGCCTGCAAGCCGACAAGCACGTCGGCTTCATGAGCATGATCGATTCGGTGCTGGCCTCTGCGGTGCCGCACCTTGAGCGCCTGAACGCGCGCCGCCGCGAAACCATTCCGGCCAGTGAGCTGGTGGTAGGCGTGCAGTGCGGTGGCAGCGATGCTTTCTCGGGAGTGACTGCCAACCCCGCCGTGGGCTATTGCACCGACTTGCTGGTACGCGCCGGTGCGACCGTCATGTTCTCCGAAACCACCGAGGTGCGGGACGCCATCGAGCAGATGACCGCCCGCGCCACCAGCCCGGAAATCGCTGATGCTATGGCCCGTGAGATGGCCTGGTACGACGCCTATCTGGGCCGCGGCCAAGCCGACCGCAGTGCCAACACCACCCCAGGCAACAAAGCCGGCGGCCTTTCCAATATCGTGGAAAAGGCCATGGGCTCCATCATCAAGTCCGGCACCGCACCCATCAGCGGCGTGTTGTCGCCGGGCGAGAAGCTGCAGCACAAGGGCCTGCATTACGCGGCCACACCGGCCAGCGACTTCATTTGCGGCACGCTGCAACTGGCGGCCGGCATGAACCTGCATGTGTTCACCACCGGCCGGGGTACCCCCTACGGACTGGCCGAAGTGCCCGTCATCAAGGTCGCCACACGCACCGATCTGGCCCGGCGCTGGCATGACCTGATGGATGTGAACGCCGGCCGCATTGCCGATGGCGAAGCCACGATTGAAGACATGGGCTGGGAACTCTTCCGCCTGATGTTGGAGGTCGCCAGCGGCCGCAAAAAAACCTGGGCTGAACACTGGAAGTTGCACAACTCCCTTGTGCTGTTCAACCCGGCCCCTATTACCTGACCCCCGAATCCACCGAGGCCTGCCATGAGCTACCCCACCCCTTACCGCCCTTTCCCCAACCAGTTCAAAAAAGACCTGCTGGCCGGCAAACGCCTGATCGGCTGCTGGGCATCCCTGGCCAGCGCCATCAGCACCGAAGTGCTGGGTGTTGCCGGGTTTGACTGGATCCTGCTGGACGGCGAACACTCGCCCAACGATGTCATCACTTTTGTGCCTCAACTCATGGCGCTCAAGGACAGTGTGAGTGCTCCGTTCGTGCGTCCTACCAGCAACAACGCCATCGAGATCAAGCGTCTGCTGGATGCCGGCTTCTACAACTTTCTCGTGCCCTTTGTGGAGACCGCCGAAGAAGCCCGCCACGCCGTGGCCGCCACACGCTACCCGCCTGAGGGCATGCGGGGCGTATCCGTCGCGCAGCGCAGCAACCGTTACGGCACAGTGGCCAATTACTTTCAGGAAGCCAACCAGCACATGTGTGTGGCGGTCCAAATTGAGAGCCGGCAAGCCGTGATGGCAACTGCTGAGATTGCCGCTGTACCTGGAGTGGACTGCATTTTTGTGGGTCCCTCGGACCTGGCCGCCGGCTATGGTCACTTGGGCAATGCCAACCACCCCGAGGTGCAAGAGGCCATTGCCAGTGTGTTCGCCCAAGCCAAGGCACAGGGCAAGCCCAGCGGCATCCTCGCGCCGGTCGAAACCGATGCGCGCCGTTACATGGACATGGGTGCGACCTTTGTCGCAGTTGGCAGCGACTTGGGGCTGTTCCGCAACGCTACGCAGGCTTTGCGGGACCGGTACCTCGGCTAATTCTTCTCCGGACACCAAGGCTGGGTGGGAGCGCGTTCTGCTGCGTGTCCCCCGCCCTGCGGGCTCCTCCTTGACCTTCGCAGAACGCACTCCCACCCAACCTCCTTGGCTCAACGAAATCTTTTCCACTCCATCGCAATCTCACTATGACTACTCTCGGATTTATCGGTCTCGGCATCATGGGCAACCCAATGGCAGGCCACCTGCTAGCTGCGGGCCACACCGTTTACCTGAACACCAAGGGCGATGTGCCCGAAGCCCTGGTGCAAGCCGGCGGCAAACCCTGCGCCAGCGCCAAGGAAGTGGCGCAAAAAGCCGACATCATCTTTTTGATGCTGCCCGACACCCCCGATGTGGAGCTGGTGCTTTTCGGCGCTGACGGTGTCGCCGAAGGCCTGAGCGCCGGCAAGACGGTGGTGGACATGAGCTCCATCTCACCCATTGATACCAAGGTGTTTGCGCAAAAGATCAATGCGCTGGGCTGCCAGTACATGGATGCCCCGGTCTCCGGCGGTGAAGTCGGCGCCAAGGCGGCAAGCCTGACCATCATGGTGGGCGCCGAAGAGGCCACCTTCAACACCGTGTTGCCATTGCTGCAGCTCATGGGCAAAAACATCACGCTGGTGGGCGGCAACGGCGACGGACAGACCACCAAGGTGGCCAACCAGATCATCGTGGCGCTCAACATCGCGGCCGTGGGCGAAGCCCTGCTGTTTGCGAGCAAGGCTGGAGCCGACCCCGCCAAAGTGCGCCAAGCGCTGATGGGCGGTTTTGCCGCCTCGCGCATTCTGGAAGTGCATGGCGAGCGCATGGTCAAGCGCACCTTCAACCCCGGCTTCCGCATCAGCCTGCACCAGAAGGACTTGAACCTGGCCCTGAGTGGCGCCAAAGCCATGGGCCTGGCATTGCCCCAGACCGCAGGGGCTGCCCAGTTGATGCAAGTCTGTGCCGCTAACGACATGGCTGGCCTGGACCACTCTGCCTTGGTGCGCGCCCTGGAAATCATGGGTGCCCACGAAGTGGCCAAGGGCTGATGCAATGAAGCCACGCGCGCCATGGCGATGCTTTGCCCTCGCCTGCCTGTTGCTGGTGGGTACCACCAGCCATGCGCAAACCAAATTACGTGCGTGGAATATTCACCCTGACGGCTACCCGGTCACAGAGGCGCTCAAGCGCTTTGCCAGCCTGGTGGCCCAGGGAACCCAAGGCCGCTACCAGGTGGAAATCTTCTCCAACGCTACCTTGGGCGACCAGCCCAAGGCGGTGCAGATGCTTAAGTCCGGCGAAATTGATCTGGCCGAATTCAGCTCCGGCCCCCTGTCGGATGCAGCACCGGGTCTCAAGGCGCTGAACCTGCCTTTTTTATTCACCGATTCCGCCCATATGTTCAAACATCTGGACGGCAAGCTGGGTGAGCGCTTCGCCGCCAAACTGCAGGCAGCCGGTTTTGTAGTGCTGGGCTGGTACGACGGCGGAGGCCGCTCGTTCTACTGTGTGAACCGCCCGCTCAACAGTTTCAAGGACCTCGCCGGTGCACGGATCCGGGTGCAGCAATCCGAGGTGTATCTGGAGATGGTGAAGCTGCTGGACGCAACACCCGTAGCGCTACCCCTCAAAGAAGTGATGGCTGCGCTCGAAAAAGGCGAAGTGGACTGCGCTGAGAACAACATGCCCTCCTTCGAATCGACCGGGCACTACAAGGTGGCCAAGTCGGTCTACGTGACCAACCATGTGATCTCGCCCGAGGCACTGGTCGTCTCTACCAAGCTGTGGGCCAGCCTCAGCCCTGCCGACAAAGCAGCATTCAGCAAGGCCGGCACCGAGTCGGCCGCCATCATGCGCGAGTTGTGGAACAAGCGAGTGGCTTCGGCGATGGAGACGGCCTCCAAGCAGGGCGTGCAGTTTGTGCGGGTGAAAGACCCGGCCCCCATGGTGCGACGCATGTCGCCGCTGTACAGCAAGTACATGGCAGACCCCAGCACCCGCGAAGAGCTGCTCACCATCATCAGCAACTAAGCCCCGGGGGGCGTTAGGATGGCAGCCCGTCCACCCCTATCGCCCCTGTACGCCGCATTCGCGGCACGATGCCATGCTCCCACTCGACACTACATTGACTTTTTTCGCAGCCTCGGTGCTGCTCGCCCTGTCACCCGGGCCTGACAACGTGTTTGTTTTGCTCCACTCAGCGGTGCATGGGCGCAAAGCCGGGCTCCTGGTCGTGCTGGGCTTGTGCAGTGGCTTGCTGTTCCACACCGCTGCGGTGGCATTCGGTTTGGCGGCTGTGTTCGCGGCATCAGCGACCGCGTTTACTGCGCTCAAGCTGCTCGGTGCGGGCTATCTGTTGTACCTTGCCTGGGGCGCTTGGCATGCACCGGTCGGCATTGCCGACACGACCACCGAGAGCGCGATGTCGCCCCTCCAGACCTACCTGCGCGGTGTGATGATGAACATCACCAACCCCAAAGTGGCCATTTTCTTTCTGGCGTTTCTGCCGCAGTTCGCCGACCCGGCCCAAGGCTCCATGGCACTGCAAATTGTGCAGTTGGGTGGCGTCTTCATGCTGGCGGCACTGCTGACCTTTGGCGCAGTCGCGTGGTTCGCGGCGGGTTTCGGGCAGGTTTTCAAGCGCTCCCTGCGGGCCCAACAAATCCTGAACCGGGTGGCCAGCATCGTGTTTGTGGGCCTGGCCTTGCGTCTGGCAACTGCACAGCGCTAACAGCAGGCCCACCTGCACGGGCCGGCTACTCGGTCTTTGCGCCGCCCTCAAACCAGCGCTTCACGATGTCGCGCTCGGCATCGGTGATGTTGGTGGCATTGTTCATCGGCATGATTTTGCTCACCACCACTTGCTGGTACACCGCCTGGGCATGGCTGCTCAGGGCTTGGGGGCTATCGACGCGCACGTTTTTCATTTGCACCGCGGCCCCATGGCACATGTAGCAACGCTGCTCCAGCACAGGCTGGATGTCTTGATAGCCCATAGTGCCACTAGCGCCCGCAGTACCTGCACCTGTCGCTACAGAATTCGTAGCAACAGGGGCACTGGCGGGTGGCGCTGGCTTGAGCCACACCAGCATACCCAGAATCGCCACCACACCGGCTGCCGCATAGGGCCAGGGGTGCGGGTTACGGGCCAACTTGTAGCCATGGCGCAGCACAAAAAACTGGCGGATAGCGGCACCCGCGCCCATCATCACAATCAGCACCAGCCAGTTTTGCGGATGGCTGTAGGTAAAGCTGTAGTGGTTGCTCAGCATGGCAAACAACACCGGCAGGGTGAAATAGGTGTTGTGCACGCTGCGCTGCTTGCCGCGCTTGCCATGGATAGGGTCTACCGCACGTCCGGCAGCCATGTCTTTCACCATGGTGCGCTGGCCGGGAATGATCCAGAAGAACACGTTGGCACTCATAGCCGTGGCCATCATGGCGCCCACCAACAAAAAGGCAGCGCGCCCGGCAAACCAGTGGCAAGCCAGGTACGAGGCCACACACACCAGCACCGCGACCAGCGCACCTACGATGGCATCGCCATGTTTGCGCTTGCCGAAAACCCGGCAAATACCGTCATAGGCCAGCCAGAACACCACCAGAAATGACAGTGCCACCGCAATCGCGGCATGCGGGTGCCAGGCCATGACCGATTTGTCGATCAAATAAGTGCCTGCGCTCCACAGGTAGGACACGGTGAACAAAGCAAAGCCCGTGAGCCAGGTGCTGTAGCTCTCCCAGTAAAACCAATGCAGGTTGCCCGGCAACTTGGGCGGCGCACCCGCGAATTTGACCGGGTGATAGAAGCCGCCACCGTGCACCGCCCACAGCTCGCCGCTCACCCCTTGTTTCTTGAGGTCGTCGTCTTCGGGCGGCGTCAGGCTGCTGTCGAGAAACACAAAATAAAAGGAGGAACCGATCCAGGCAATCGCGGTAATGACGTGCACCCAGCGCAACAGCAAGTTGGCCCAATCGAGTAAATAGCTTTCCATCCGGTGTTCTCCTCAGGTTTCCAATCGTCCGGCAGCGCCCGCGGCCGCATCAGGCTCCGCCGGGTCTACCACTTGCAAGAGTTGGGCCGCTACAGCGACCGCAATGATTTCAGGCCGCTTGTCCTTGACCACCGGCACGCCAATGGGGCAAGTGACATGCGCCAGTTCAGCCGCGGTAAAGCCGCGCTCCGCCAGGCGATGGCTGAAGACCGCCCATTTGGTCCGGCTGCCAATGAGACCGATGTAAGGCAAATCGCCCCGGGTCCGTTGGCGCAACAGGCAGGCGGCCACGATGTCCAGATCTTCTACGTGGCTGAAACTCATGATCAGCACACGGCTGCCTGGCTGCAGGTCTGCGACGGCAGACTGCACTGGCTCCGAATGCTCGCAGTGCACGTTGGACGGCACCTGTTCAGGAAACACGCCATCGCGACTGTCCACCCAGGTCACCTCAAACGGGAGATGCGCCAACACCTGTACCAACGCCTGCCCCACATGGCCGCCGCCAAATAGCCCCACCGGCCACAAGGCAGGGGCCAGTCGATCGCGCAATGCAGGCGCATCCGCCGCTTGCACCAACTCATAACGCAGCTGCACCTCGCCGCCACAGCACTGGCCCAAACTGGGTCCCAAACCGATTCGCTTCTCCACAGGCGCCACTGCTTGGCCCGTATGGTGGGCCTCCAGCAGCGCGCGCGCTGCGGCCTCGGCGTCGCGCTCGAGCCGGCCGCCGCCGATGGTGCCCAACAGCCCGGTCGGCAACACCGCCATCCAGGCGCCGGCATCACGCGGCACCGAGCCCCGGGTCGCCACCACCGAGACGAGCACCACCGGGTGCTGCTGCACCGCCCTCAATAAAGCAGACAAATTACTCACAAACAGATACCTTTTGAGGGCTTCCGATATTCCGCAACTCCATAATTTGCTGCACAGTACGACGGCGCAAAAAACAAGGAGATCCGCCATGCCCCCATTGACCCCTTTCGTGCCTGCACCCCGTTGGAGCAGCACCCGCCTCGCACTCAGCGTGACCGTGTTGGCGATCCTCAGCGCCTGCAGCGTGACACCACCGGCCCCGCAACCCGCGAAGCCTCCGGTTGCGGTGGCGCCCCAACCCTCCCTCCCGGCAGTGATTCCGGAGGCACCACCCGCGCTTCAATCCCAGGCGGCCACGCCACGCGATTACCGCAGGGACGCTGCAAGCCACCTGTACGCCAAAAACTCCCAGCGCATCTACAGCGGAAAAATGCCTCCCCTGCTCTACGCCGTGGGCGTGTTGCAGGTGGATATCGACCGCAAAGGCCACGTCACCGACATCCGCTGGATGCGCGCGCCCAGCCATGCCCCCGAGGTCATGGCCGATATCGAGCGCTCGGTACGCGCAGCTGCCCCCTATCCCGCGCCCGTGCGCATGGGCCGGGTGACCTACACCGATACGTGGTTGTGGCATAAGAGCGGACGTTTTCAATTGGATACCTTGACCGAAGGCCAGATGTAGCCTGTCAAGAACCGCGGTACGTGGAGTAGCTCCACGGGCTGACCAGCAAAGGCACGTGGTAGTGCTGGTCGGTATGCGCTACGCCGAAGTCCAGCGCCACGCGGTTCAAAAAGTTCGGCTCCGGAAGGGTCACGCCGCGTGATTTGAAGTAACCGGCCACATCGAACACCAAACGGTAAGTGCCTTTTTGCAGGCTCGCGTTGTCATAGAGCGGGCCGTCGGGGTTGCGGCCGTCGGCATTCAGCACAAAGCTTTTCACCAGCGTTGCCCCCTCGCCCTGCGTGGTGTACAGCGCCACCGACATGCCCGCTGCGGGGGTGCCGTGCATGGTGTCCAGTACGTGCGTGCTCAATCCCATGGCGCTTGCCTTTCTGTTGAAAAAGCAAAGTGTATACACTTTTGGTCATTCTCGGTATCATGACCTGATGGAGACCACCACTACCGGTTTCATTGTGGAGGCGATTACCGCCGCCATCGTGGACCACCAGCTCACCCCCGGGGCCAAACTGGCCGAGCAAAAGCTTGCGGACCAGTTCGGCGTGTCCCGCACGCTGATCCGGCAGGCCTTGTTCCAGCTTTCGCGCAATCGCCTGATCCACATGGAACCGGCGCGTGGCGCCTTTGTGGCAGCGCCATCTGTGACCGAGGCGAGGCAGGTGTTTGCGGTGCGCCGGATGCTCGAGGCCGGCATGGTCCGTGCATTCATCGCGACGGCCAACCCGGAACACATCGATGCCCTGCGCCAACACATTGCCGAAGAACAAAATGCCGTCCATGGCGGCACCATCAGTAACCGCACCGAGTTGCTGGGCGACTTCCATGTGCGCATGGCCCAGTTGCTCGGCAATGAAGTGCTGGCATTGATGCTGATGGATCTGCTCTCACGCTGCTCTCTGATCACACTGATGTATCAATCCAGTGATTCCGCAGCTCATTCGCACGAGGAGCATGCTGCACTGGTGGATGCCTTGGAAGCCCGCGACGAAACTTTGGCCCTGCGTTTGATGGACGAGCACCTTCAGCACGTAGAAGCCGGTCTGACTTTGCCCCCTGACGAATCTACATGAACCCCACCTACGACACCACCCAAGCCTACCCCCGTGATCTGGTGGGGTACGGCGAACACGTGCCCCACGCCCAGTGGCCCGGCCAGGCCCGCGTAGCCGTGCAATTCGTCCTCAATTACGAAGAAGGCGGCGAGAACAGCGTGCTGCACGGAGACGCAGGCTCTGAACAATTCCTCTCAGAAATGTTCAACCCGGCCAGCTATCCAGACCGCCACATCAGCATGGAAGGCATTTACGAATACGGCTCACGCGCCGGTGTGTGGCGCATCCTGCGCGAGTTCGAAAAACGTGGCTTGCCTCTGACGGTGTTCGGTGTCGGCATGGCGCTGGAGCGCTACCCGGAGTTGACCCGACGCCTCGTGGAGCTGGACCACGAGATTGCCTGCCATGGCCATCGCTGGATCCACTACCAGAACATGGACGAGGCGCAAGAACGCGAACACATGCAGCTGGGCATGGCCGCCATCGGAAAGCTAACGGGTGAGAGACCGTTGGGCTGGTACACCGGCCGAGACAGCCCACGCACCCGCCGCCTGGTGGCCGACTACGGCGGCTTTGAGTACGACAGCGACTACTACGGCGACGACCTGCCCTTCTGGATGAAGGTGCAAAAAACGGACGGCAGCGTGGTGCCCCAACTTATCGTGCCCTACACCCTGGATTGCAATGACATGCGCTTCGCCCTACCCCAGGGCTACTCGCACGCAGACCCGTTCTTTCAGTACATGAAGGACACCTTCGACGCGCTCTACGCCGAAGGGGATCCGGATGGCCTGAATGCGCCCAAGATGATGAGCATAGGCATGCACTGCCGCCTACTGGGGCGCCCGGGTCGCATTACGGCGCTGCAGCGCTTTCTGGACCACATCACTCAGCACAAAAACGTGTGGGTGGCACGACGCATCGACATTGCGCGGCACTGGAAAGCCACGCATCCTTATCAAGGCTGAGTGATGAGCACACTGACTCTGGAACAACTCAACACCCTGCCGCTGAGCGAGGCGGTACGCCTGCTGGATGGCTTGTACGAGCACTCGCCTTGGATTGTGGAAAAGGCCTTGCAACAACGGCCCTTTGTGTCACTTGCGGCCTTCAAACATGGCATGGTGCAGGTGGTGGCCGCAGCGGGGCGCGAGCCCCAGCTTGCACTCTTGCGTGCCCACCCCGAGCTAGCCGGCAAGGCGATGGTGGACCAAAGTCTCACCGCCGAGAGCACCAACGAGCAAAGCAAGGCCGGCCTCACGCATTGCACGCCGGCCGAGTTCGACAAAATTCAGCGCCTGAACGCGGAGTACAACGAACGCTTCGGCTTTCCCTTCATCCTCGCAGTACGTGGACCACGCGGTACAGGTCTAAGCAAGGCCGAGATCATCGCCACGCTGGAGCGCCGCGTGCAAGGCCACCCGGACTTTGAGCTGGCCGAGTGCCTGCGCAATGTGCACCGTATTGCTGAGATACGCCTGAACGACAAGTTTGGCTATTCCCCCACGCAAGGCCATCAGGTGTGGGACTGGCAGGAGGCGCTGGCTCAACACACTGACGCAGCCTATGTGGGCACGGGTCAATTGACCGTGACCTACCTCACGGATGCGCACTTGGCCTGCGCCCGCCAGATTCAAGCCGATATGCTGGCCGCCGGCTGCGACAGCGCCACCATCGATGCGGTGGGCAATGTGGTGGGTCGCTACGAAAGTGATAGCTACCCGCGCACACCGGACGTGCGCCAGAGCCTTTTTTCATCCAAAACCCTGCTGACCGGCAGCCACTATGACACCGTGCGCAACGGTGGCAAGTACGACGGTCGGCTGGGCATCTACGTGCCACTCGCCTGTGTGCAAGCGCTCAAGGCCCGAGGCCAGCGCTTGCCCTACGCGCTGGAAGTGGTGGCCTTTGCAGAGGAAGAAGGCCAGCGCTACAAAGCCACCTTTCTGGGCTCGGGTGCACTCACCGGAGACTTTGACCTCGCTTGGCTGGACCAGACGGATGCAGATGGTATTTCCATGCGCGACGCCATGGCGAAAGCGGGGTTGGACGTGAATGCGATTGGCGCCATCCGCCGCAACCCTGCCGACTACCAAGGCTTTGTGGAGGTCCATATCGAACAAGGCCCGGTGCTCAACGCGCTGGACATTCCACTGGGTGTGGTCACCTCCATCAACGCCAGCGTGCGCTATGTAGGCGAGATCACCGGCATGGCCAGCCACGCAGGCACCACGCCCATGGGCCAGCGCCGCGACGCAGCGGCTGCGGTGGCCGAGCTGATCTTGCTGGTCGAACACTGCGCCACTCAAGATGGAGACTCGGTAGGCACCGTGGGGCAGCTGCAAGTGCCCAATGGCTCCATCAATGTGGTGCCGGGGCGCTGCACCTTTTCGCTGGATTTGCGTGCTCCGTCGGATGCGCAGCGCGATGCACTGGAGGCCAAAGTACTCACCGGCCTGCGCCTGATCTGCGAGCGCCGCGGCCTACAACACAGCCTCACCCGCACCATGCAGGCCAGCGCGGCGCCCAGCGCGCCCGCATGGCAGCAGCGTTGGGAAACAGCGGTCACTGCCTTGGGCGTGCCCCTGCACCGCATGCCCAGCGGCGCCGGGCACGACGCCATGAAGCTGCACACCATCCTGCCGCAGGCCATGCTCTTTGTACGCGGCCTCAACTCCGGCATCAGCCACAACCCGCTGGAATCGACCACCAGCGACGATATGCAACTCGCAGTAGATGCGTTCAGCCATCTGTTGCACCAACTGGCCCAAGAACATACACACCCATGACCACCCCCTACGAACAACTCGACACCTGGATTGACACGCACTTTGACGAGCAAGTGCGCTTTCTGCAAGAACTGGTGCGCGTGCCCACCGACACCCCGCCCGGCAACAACGCCCCCCACGCGGACCGCACCGCCGAGCTGCTGGCCGACATGGGCCTGCAGGTCGAAAAACACAGCGTGCCGGCCAGCGAAGTGCAGGCTGCCGGCATGCAAAGCATCACCAACCTGGTGGTGCGCCGCCAGTACGGGCAAAGCGCCGCAGACGGCGCGGGCCGCGGTGGCATCACCATCGGCCTGAATGCCCACGGCGACGTGGTGCCACCCGGCGAAGGCTGGACGCATGACCCCTACGGCGGCGAGATTGCCAACGGCAACCTATACGGCCGCGCCACCGCGGTGAGCAAGAGCGATTTCTCCAGCTACACCTTTGCGGTGCGAGCCCTCGAATCGCTGGGTCTGCCGCTTCAGGGCGGTGTGGAACTGCTGTTTACCTACGACGAAGAATTCGGCGGCGAACTCGGCCCCGGCTGGTTGTTGGAAAAAGGCCTCACCAAGCCTGATTTGCTGCTGGCGGCGGGCTTTTCTTACCAGGTCATCACCGCACACAACGGGTGCCTGCAAATGGAGGTAACGGTACACGGCAAGATGGCGCACGCCGCTATTCCCGAGTCCGGCGTGGACGCCCTGCAAGGCGCGGTGCACATCCTGAACGCGCTGTACGCCCAGAACACGCTGTACAAGCAAGTCACCTCCGATGTGGACGGTATCAACCACCCCTACCTGAACGTGGGCCGCATCGAAGGCGGCACCAACACCAACGTGGTGCCCGGCAAAGTGGTCTTCAAGCTGGACCGCCGCATGATCCCCGAGGAGAACCCCATTGAGGTAGAAGCCTCCATCCGCAAAGTGATTGCAGATGCCGCATCCCGGGTGCCCGGCATCTCGGTAGACATCAAACGCCTGCTGCTGGCCAATTCCATGCGTCCCTTGGCAGGAAACAAGCCATTGGTGAATGCGCTGCAAAAGCACGGCGAAGCCTTGTTTGGTGAACCCATCCCCGCCATGGGCACCCCGCTCTACACCGATGTGCGTCTGTTTTCTGAGCGCGGCATTCCCGGTGTCATCTACGGCGCCGGCCCCCGCACGGTGCTGGAGTCCCACGCTAAGCGGGCAGATGAACGTGTCAGTTTGGACGACTTGCGCAAGGCCACCAAGGTGGTGGCGCGAACACTGCTGGACTTGCTGCAGCCCCACTGAGAGCCGCTGTTTTCCCGGGTAGAGGGTTTCCCCGCTAAGGCCCTGAAAATTTTGTATACAAAATGTGTATACAGTTTTCAAGCCTTTAGACCAGTCGAAGCCTTAAGGCTGAGACGCCCTCATCTGGAGAATGCGCTATGTCACAGAACGTCCACCCGGTGGATGAAGTCCTGCCCGCAGGCAAACTTTCGGCATTGGGCCTTCAGCATGTGCTGGTGATGTACGCGGGTGCCGTCGCGGTGCCACTGATCGTGGGCCGCGCGCTCAAGCTCAGCCCCGAGCAAGTGGCCATGCTGATATCCGCCGACCTGTTTTGCTGCGGCATCGTGACATTGATCCAATCGCTGGGAGCCACGCAGTGGTTCGGCATCAAGCTGCCGGTGATGATGGGCGTTACTTTCGCATCGGTCGCTCCCATGGTCGCCATGGCCAATAGCAACCCCGGCCCTCAAGGTGCTGGTTTGATATTCGGGGCCATCATTGGCGCCGGGGTGGTGTCCATCCTGATTGCGCCGGTGATCAGCCGCATGCTGCGTTTTTTCCCGCCGGTGGTCACGGGAACCATCATTGCCGTGATCGGCATCAGCCTGATGCGCGTGGGCATCAATTGGATTTTCGGCAACCCTTTCGGCCCCAACGCTCCCAGCATTCCGAGCCCGGAGCATCTGGCCTGGCTGGATGCAGCAAAACAAGCTGCCGGCACAGGCGCTATCCCGCCGGTACCTGCCGGCCTCAATCTGGTGGGTACAGTGCCGAACCCCAAATATGCGCAGCTCCCGCACATCGGCATTGCGGCCATCGTGCTGGTTTCCATCCTGTTGATTGCCAAATATGCCAAGGGTTTTGTGGCCAACATCTCCGTATTGCTCGGCATAGTCGTTGGGGGTGTGGTGGCTACTGCCGCTGGTCTCATGGACTTTAGCCGAGTGGCCCAAGCCGGCTGGTTTGATCTGGTGTTGCCCTTTGAAATTGCGACACCGGTGTTCGACCCGATCCTGGTTTTGACCATGTCGCTGGTGATGATTGTGGTGATGATCGAGTCCACCGGCATGTTCCTCGCCTTGGGGGACATGACATCCAAGAAGGTCGATCAAAAGATGTTGACAGCCGGTCTTCGTACCGATGGTTTGGGCACCCTGATCGGTGGCATTTTCAATACCTTCCCCTACACCAGCTTCTCGCAAAACGTAGGTTTGGTTGGCGTCACAGGCGTGAAGAGCCGTTTTGTCTGCGTGGCGGGCGGCCTGATACTGATCCTGCTCGGCCTAGTGCCCAAGATGGCGGCCCTGGTGGAGTCCTTGCCCACCTTTGTACTGGGTGGTGCAGGTCTGGTGATGTTCGGCATGGTCGCGGCCACCGGCATTCGCATCCTGGCGTCGGTGGACTATCAAAAAAACCGCAACAACTTGTTTATCGTGGCCATCTCCATCGGCTTCGGAATGATCCCCCTGATTGCGCCCAAATTCCTGCAATGGATGCCGCACAGCATCCACCCGTTGATCGAGTCCGGAATCCTGCTGGCCTCGGTGAGTGCGGTACTCCTGAACGTCTATTTCAACGGTACCCGGCAGGATGACGCTGCGGTGATCCAGGCCGCCAAGCAAGCCGATGCCCATTGAAGCAACCCGCTGCAAAACCCACACAGGGCCCACAAGGGCCCTTTTTCTGGTCGAAACCCCTGCAACGAACATTCGGGTTGACGTTAAAGGGTATCTACTGCCTCGCTCGCACAGGGAGCGCAAGAGAATGAGGCCAGCGGCTTTGTATACACGCCCCAAATTTGGGCATCCTTCTTGCTTGATCTAGTCCATCTATTACCTTGTAGGAGCTCCCATGAAAAAACGCCAGTTTCTCCACGCGATCGCATTGGCTGCTGCCACAGTGGCCGCCGGTTCTGCCATGGCCCAAAGCACGCCGATCAAGTTCCAGTTGGACTGGCGCTTTGAGGGGCCATCCGCCCTGTTTTTGACACCTGCGGCCAAGGGCTACTTCAAAGATGCCAAGTTGGACGTGACCATCGACGCCGGCAACGGCTCGGGCGGTGCGGTGACCCGCGTGGCGTCTGGCGCTTATGACATGGGCTTTGCAGATCTGGCTGCGCTGATGGAATTCCACGCCAACAACCCGGATGCACCCAACAAGCCCATCGCCGTAATGATGGTCTACAACGACACGCCCGCCTCGGTAATGGCGCTCAAAAAGTCCGGCATCAAGACACCGGCCGACTTGAACGGCAAGAAACTCGGCGCACCCGTGTTTGACGCAGGCCGCCGAGCCTTCCCCATTTTTGCCAAGGCCAACAATGTGAGCGGCGTGCAGTGGACGGCGATGGACCCACCCCTGCGCGAAACCATGCTCGCCCGTGGTGATGTAGACGCGATTACCGGCTTCACCTTCACCTCGCTGTTGAACTTGGAAGCGCGTGGCGTCAAGTCCGAGGACGTGGTGATCCTGCCCTACCCCGAATTCGGCGTGAAGCTGTATGGCAACGCGATCATCGCTTCGCCCAAGATCCTCAAAGACAACCCGGCTGCAGTGAAGGCCTTCCTGGCCGCGTTTGCCAAGGGCGCCAAAGACGTGATCGCCAACCCCTCTGCGGCGGTTGCCGATGTGAAGGCGCGCGACGGCATCATCAACGCGGACCTGGAAACACGCCGCCTCAAGCTGGCCATCGACACCGTCATCAACAGCGCCAATGCCCGCGCAGAAGGCTTTGGCCAGGTCAACGGACCGCGCTTGTCGCTGATGGCGTCCCAGGTGTCAGATGCGTTCAACACCAAAACCCGCATCAACCCCGATGTGGTGTGGAATGCCAGCTACCTGCCCTCCAAGGCTGAGCTCAACATCCTGCCCAAGAAATAAGCATGACAACACCAGCATCCCCCTGGTTTGTTGATTTTCAGGATGTCTGGCTTGCCTACAACGATGAGCTGCTGAAGCAGAACCACTTTGCGGTCGAAGCCATCGACCTCAAGGTGCGTAAAGGCGAGTTCATCGCCATCGTCGGCCCATCGGGCTGCGGCAAGTCCACCTTCATGAAGCTGACCACCGGCTTGAAAATGCCCTCCAAGGGCAAGATCCTGATCGATAACGAGCCTGTCACCGGGCCCCTCAAAATTTCCGGCATGGCCTTTCAGGCGCCGTCCCTGTTGCCATGGCGCACCACGGTCGACAACGTGCTCTTGCCGCTGGAAATCGTGGAGCCTTACCGCAGCAACTTCAAAGCCAAGCGCAAGGAATACGAAGAGCGCGCGCGCAAACTGCTACAAAAGGTAGGCTTGGGCGGCTATGAAGACAAGTTTCCTTGGCAGCTCTCGGGTGGTATGCAGCAGCGGGCGAGTATTTGCCGCGCGCTGATCCATGAACCCAAGATGCTCTTGCTGGACGAGCCCTTTGGCGCACTGGACGCGTTCACCCGCGAAGAGCTGTGGTGCATCTTGCGTGACCTGTGGACCGAGCAGCAGTTCAATGTGATTTTGGTGACGCACGACCTGCGCGAATCGGTGTTTCTGGCCGACACGGTCTACGTGATGAGCAAGAGTCCCGGCCGCTTTGTGGTGAAACGCGAGATCGACCTGCCGCGCCCGCGCGACCTAGAGATCACTTACACCAAGGAATTCACCGACATCGTGCACGAGCTGCGCGGGCACATCGGCGCCATGCGCTCGACTGCGCCTGCGGCATCCGGTGCCATTACCCAATAAGGCGGCCCATGACAAACAAACGAGTTGAAGCTTGGGCACCCTGGGTGTTGCTGGTGTTTTTCATTGCCCTGTGGCAAGTGCTATGCAGCGCGCTGGATGTGTCGGAGTTTGTGTTCCCGAGCCCCTGGCGGATCTGGACGCAGTTCTGGGAGTTCAAAGGCATCATCGCGGGCCACGCATGGCGCACCTTCTGGGTGACCATGGCGGGCTTTGGCATTGCCATCGTGGTGGGTGTGTTGCTGGGTTTTGTAATCGGCAGTTCGCGCCTAGCCTACGCTGCGGTGTACCCGCTGATGACAGCGTTTAACGCGCTACCCAAGGCCGCGTTTGTGCCGATTTTGGTGGTGTGGTTCGGCATTGGCGTGGGCCCGGCCATCCTGACAGCCTTTCTGATCAGCTTTTTCCCGATCATGGTGAACATTGCCACCGGCCTTGCCACCTTGGAGCCTGAGCTCGAAGATGTGTTGCGGGTGCTGGGCGCCAAGCGCTGGGACGTGCTCATGAAAGTGGGCCTGCCCCGCTCCATGCCTTACTTTTATGGCTCGCTCAAAGTCGCCATTACCTTGGCATTTGTGGGCACTACGGTGTCCGAGATGACAGCGGCTAATGAAGGCATTGGCTACCTGCTCATCAGCGCAGGCTCTGCCATGCAAATGGGATTGGCCTTTGCTGGCTTGGTGGTGGTGGGGGCGATGGCCATGGTGATGTACGAGCTGTTCAGCGCCATTGAAAAGCGCACCACCGGCTGGGCGCACCGTGGCTCGCAGAACCATTGATTTATGGTTTGGCATGCCCGTTTAAACCTCAACTACCAGGTCGAGAACCAGCGCTGTGTGGCCCGCTATGACCATAGCGGGCCGCTCCGGATTTTGCAAAGCCTCTACCCCGAGGGCGACAGCATCTGCCATAACGTGCTGGTGCACCCGCCCGGCGGCTTGGTCGGTGGAGACACCTTGGAGCTGAATGTGTCGGTCGGCCCCGGAGCACACGGGCTGGTTACCACCCCAGGTGCGACCCGGTTTTACCGCTCGGACGGCCCGGTCGCCACCCAAACTACCCGCCTGCACCTGCAGGAAAACGCGCGCCTGGAATGGCTCCCCCTGGAGGCCATTTGCTACGACGCGTGCAACGCGATCAATAAGCTTCAACTGAACCTCGCACCCGGTGCACAGTGCATAGGCTGGGACATCACGGCACTGGGTCTGCCCCATGCCAAGCTGCCTTTTGTGAGCGGTTGGCTCGACCAGCACTTGGAGATACCTGGCATTTGGCTGGAGCGTGGCCGCCTGCGTGCCGACGACCAACGCTTGATGGACGGGCCCACTGGCCTCGCAGGCCACCGCTGTCTCGCAACTTTGTTTTTTGCAAGTGGCACCCCGTGGAAGCGTTCGGACAAAGAAGCCCTGATCGACCTCGCTCGCGACACCTTGCGGGAGCACCCGCTCGCACCCACCGGCGGCGTGACCAGCCCCAACACCCGCACACTGGTGCTACGGGTCTTGGCCCCCACGGTAGAACCGGCTATGCAGCTCTTGCGCACGGTGCGCCAGCAGTGGCGAGCGCAGGCGTGGCAGATGGCGGGGCAGGATCTACGCATTTGGGCTATGTAGGTTTTCTGGTCAATCGCGGTTGGCACCACCATAATGTGCCCAATGGCTGCGATTGACTATGACCTCTCCACCTGCAACGCACTAGTCGTTGACGGGAACCCCACTTCACGCTCCATACTGGTTTCACAGTTGCGCGACTTTGGGGTCGCCTCCGTGTCTCAGGCTGCGCGCGCGGTCGATGCGCGGCGGCAACTGGAGTTCCGGACCTTTGATTTCGTGCTGTGCGAGCAGCACTTCCCGACCGATGCCATGTCAGGCCAGGACCTGCTGGACGACTTGCGACGCAACCAGCTGCTGCCTTTTTCTACGGTGTTCATCATGATCACCGCAGAGGCCACGTACTCCAAAGTGGCGGAAGCAGCAGAGTCTGCCCTGGATGGCTACATGCTCAAGCCGCACAAAGCCACCCACCTGAGTGAAAGGCTGGCTGCGGCCCGAACGCGCAAGGCGGCCTTGCAAGAGATCTTCACCGCGGTAGAAGAAGAACGCTTTGAAGATGCCGCCGCTCTGTGCCTGGAGCGGTTTGAAACCCGCGCACCTTTCTGGCTCTATGCCGCCCGGGTGGGAGCCGAATTGCTACTGCGCTTGTCCCGCCCGCAAGAAGCGCAAACCCTCTACAAGGCCGTGGTCACTGCCAAGACCTTGCCTTGGGCCAAATTGGGGGTTGCCCGTGCCCAGCTGGACGCCGGGCAGATCAACCAGGCCACCACCGCCTTGGAAAAGTTGCTGGGCGAAGATGCGAACTACGCAGATGCCTACGACGTAATGGGCCGCGCCCAGTTTGAACTGGGGCGCTTCGACAAAGCGCTGGAGACCTACAAGATGGCGGCCTCCTTGACGCCGGCCTCGATCAGCCGGGTACAAAACCTGGCCATGATGACCTACTACAGCGGCGACACCGTGGCTGCAGAGGGCTTGCTGGACAAGACGGTTCGCCTCGGGCTGGACTCCAAAATGTTCGATGCGCAAACCTTGGTCATGCTGGCCTTCACCCGGCTTACGACGGGCGACCGCAAAGGTTTGCAACGCTGCCATGACGACCTGCTGCGCTTGCTGGACCGTGATGATGGCAACCCGCGTTTGCAACGGTTGGCGGATGTGGTGGCCGCACTAAATCTGATCCAGCAGCACCAGTTCGCCAAGGCGGTCGACACCGTGCGCGCAATGACAGGTACCGTGCGGGAAACCTCTTTCGATTTCGAATCGGCGGGGAATCTGATTGCCCTGATGGCCCAGCTCTCTCACAAGGCGGTTCAGCTCAACGAGCTGGAAGAGACGATTGATGTGATTGGGCGGCGGTTTTGCAGCAACCGCTCGCTCACCGAATTGCTGGCCGCCAGCGCGACAGCCTATCCGCCTTACGCCGACCGATTGCGTGCGGCACAAGCCCAGGTCCTCGAATACGCTGAAACGGCCATGGCTCTGAGCCTGAAGGGGGACCCGACCCATGCCGTCAAAAACCTGATCTTGCATGGCCGGGATACCTTGAACCCCCGCCTGATCGACAACGCCTATCAGCTACTGCAAAAACACAGCGCCAAAGTAAACTCGGCAACCGAGCTGATGGAGATGGTGCAACAGCTCAAGGCCCGGTGCGGCTCGATTGTGAACCGGGGCTCCCCCGGCGAGCAAAAGCGCCAAGCGGGTGGCCTGGTGCTACGCACCGGCAAACGTGTGGCGCCGGCCTACATGAAATCTGCAGAGCCCACGCCCCCCGCCGAAGCGGCAGCACCGGACCTGTTGGTACCCGGCATTTAAATCGCCACGAGGCCGCGCACGCCGTCGACTTCCATGTTCTGGCCCATGCCTCGTGCCAGCACTGCGCCGCGCTCCATCACGATGTAGTTATCCGCCAGCTCCTGGGCAAAGTCGTAGTACTGCTCTACGAGCAGAATGGCCATGTCGCCGCGGTCAGCCAGCATGCGGATCACGCGACCGATGTCTTTGATGATGCTGGGCTGAATGCCTTCGGTGGGCTCATCCAGAATCAGCACCTTGGGGCCGGCGGCCAACGCGCGCGCAATCGCCAACTGCTGCTGCTGCCCGCCCGACAAGTCACCACCCCGGCGGTGCAACATTTGCTGCAACACCGGAAACAACTCAAACAGCTCGGCCGGAATCGGTGTGCCCGCAGGCTTGTAAGCCAAGCCCATGCGCAGGTTTTCTTCGACGGTAAGGCGCGCAAATATCTCGCGGCCCTGAGGCACAAACCCCAGCCCCAAGCGGGCGCGCTCGTAAGGCGTGAGCTTGTGGATCTCTTTGCCATCCATCGAGATGCTGCCGGACTTGATGGGCACCAGCCCCATCAACGATTTGAGCAACGTCGTTTTGCCCACACCGTTGCGGCCCAGAATGACCTTGACCTTGCCCACCTCGGCCTCCAGACTCACGTCCCGCAGGATGTGGGAGCCACCGTAGTACTGGTTGATGTTTTTTACTTCAAGCATAGTGTTCTCTTACCTGTGCAATTTTTCGCAGGGCCGCCCCAAGAAAAATTAGCCCCCTTGGGGGGCAGCGACCCGTGCAACGATGGAGCGTGGGGGCTTTCATCTGCCCAAATAAACTTCAATCACACGCTCATCGGCCTGCACCTGATCCAGCGTGCCCTGGGCCAACACCGAGCCGTCGCACAGCACGGTGACGATGTCACTGATGGTGCGAATAAAGCTCATGTCGTGCTCGACCACCATCAACGAGTGCTTGCCCTTGAGGGTCAAAAACAGCTCGGCGGTGCGCTCGGTTTCCTCATCCGTCATACCGGCGACCGGTTCATCCAGCAGCAGGAGCTTGGGGTCCTGCATCAGCAACATGCCGATCTCCAGCCACTGCTTCTGGCCGTGGCTCAGGTTGCCGGCCTGCCGACCCACGCTGTCAGCCAAGTGGATGGTGTGCAGAATCTCTGCCAGCCGGTCCCGCTGGGCAGAGTCCAGCTTGAAGAACATGGAGGCTTTGACGCCTTTGTTGGTCTTTAACGCAAGCTCCAGGTTTTCGAACACCGTGAGTTGCTCAAACACCGTCGGCTTCTGGAACTTGCGCCCAATGCCCAGCTGCGCAATCTCGGATTCTTTGTAGCGCAACAAATCGATGGTGCTGCCGAAAAACACCGTGCCACTGTCGGGCCGGGTCTTGCCGGTGATGATGTCCATCATCGTGGTCTTGCCGGCGCCATTGGGCCCGATGATGCAGCGAAGCTCGCCGGGCGCGATATCCAGCGACAGGTTGTTGATGGCCTTGAAGCCATCAAAACTCACGTTCACGTCTTCCAGGTAAAGGATGCGGCCATGGGTCACATCCACTTCGCCCTGGCTCGCCACGCGGCCGAAGCCTGCAGTCCGGCCGCCGGATTCGGTCTGAGGCGTTTGCCTGGCCAGTGCGGCCAGGCGCGCTTCGACCCGGCGTGCGCCTTGTTCCAACAGATCGGGAGTCATGCCTTCCCTCCCTTCAGTTTCTTGATCAAACCCACCACACCATCGGGCAGGAACAGGGTGACACCGATAAACAGCGCCCCCAGAAAGTACAGCCAGAACTCGGGGTAGGTCACGGTGAGCCAACTCTTGGCGCCGTTGACGATGAAGGCCCCGACAATCGGCCCGATCAGCGTCGCCCGGCCGCCCACAGCTGCCCAAATGGCAATTTCGATCGAGTTCGCCGGGCTCATTTCGCTGGGGTTGATGATGCCGACCTGCGGCACATACAGTGCCCCCGCCACGCCGCACATCATGGCCGAAATGGTCCAGATGGTGAGCTTGTAGCCCAGGGTGGAGTAGCCGCTGAACATGACACGGCTTTCCGCATCGCGCACCGCCTGCAACACCCGGCCGAACTTGCTGCCCACCAGCCAGCGGGCCATCAAGAAAAACAACAGCAAGGTGACAGCCGTCATCACAAACAGCGTCATGCGCATGCTGGAGGTCGCAATCGGAATGTCCAGAATCCGCTTGAAGTCGGTGAAGCCGTTGTTGCCACCGAAGCCGGTTTCATTGCGAAAGAACAGCAACATGGCCGCAAACGTCATCGCCTGGGTGATGATGGAAAAATACACCCCCTTGATGCGTGAGCGGAAGGCAAAGTAGCCAAACACAAAGGCCACCAGCCCCGGCACAGCCACCACCAAAAACAGCGTGGCGCCAAAGCTACCGGACAGTACCCAGTGCCAGGGCAGCTCTTTCCAGTCTAGGAACACCATGAAGTCCGGCAGCTTGCTTTTGTAGTTGCCGTCCAGCCCGATCTGGCGCATCAGGTACATGCCCATGGCATAGCCACCGAGTGCAAAGAACAGGCCGTGGCCGAGGCTCAGGATTCCTGTGTAACCCCAGATCAAGCCCATCGCGAGGGCACAAATCGAATAGCACATGATCTTGGCCGTGAGTGCCACCGCAAAGTCGCTCAGGTGCAGCACGCTGCCCTCCGGCACCATCAGGTTCAAGACCGGCACCAAGGCGCACAACACGATCAGCGCGGCCAGCCACGCGGCCCAGCCGGTGCGGGACAACAGGGGTTGGGGAGTAGGTAAGGTGATGTTGCTCATGCTTCTGCGCTCCGGCCCTTCATGGCAAAAATGCCTTGCGGACGCTTCTGGATAAAGACGATGATGAAAACCAGCACCGCGATCTTGGCCAGCACCGCACCGGTCCAGCCCTCGAGGAACTTGTTCAAGATGCCGAGGCCCATCGCGGCATAGACAGTGCCGGCCAATTGACCCACGCCGCCCAGCACCACCACCATGAAGGAATCCACGATGTAGCCCTGGCCCAAGTCCGGGCCCACGTTGCCCACCTGGCTGAGGGCGCAGCCGGCCAAACCGGCAATGCCGGAACCCAGCGCAAACGCATAGGTGTCAATGCGGGCAGTGTTCACACCCATGCAGCTCGCAATTGGGCGGTTCTGCGTCACTCCGCGCACAAACAGGCCCAAGCGTGTTTTCTCGATCAGGAACCAGACGCCCGCCAGCACAGCCACGGCAAAAGCCACGATGATCAAGCGGTTGTAGGGCAAAGAGAGGTTGCCCAGCAGCTGTACACCTCCACTCATCCAACTCGGGTTTTCCACACCCACGTTTTGCGCGCCAAAGAGGGTGCGCACCAGCTGCATCAGCATCAGGCTGATACCCCAGGTAGCGAGCAAGGTTTCGAGCGGACGGCCATAAAGAAAACGGATCACGCTGCGCTCTAGGGCCGCGCCCACCAAGGCCGATGCCATGAACGCCACCGGTACTGCCGCCAGCAAGTACCAGTCGAACGCACCGGGCAGGTATTTTTGGAACAGCACCTGCACCACATAGGTGGCGTAGGCGCCGATCATCATCAACTCGCCGTGGGCCATGTTGATCACGCCCATCAAGCCGTAGGTAATCGCCAGCCCCAAAGCCACCAGCAGCAAGATGGAGCCCAAGCTCACGCCGCTAAAAATAGCGCCCAGGCGGTCGCCCCAGGCCAGACGCGCCTCCACGGAACCCAGGCTTTTTTGGAGTGCGGCTTTGACGGCACCATCCGTCTCTGCCCGCAGGCGCTCTACGAGCAGTGTTTTGGTAGCGGCTTGGGCGCTGGTGCCGAGTTCGGTGGCAGCTGCCAAACGCTCGGTCGGGTTGTCACTGCCCAGCAGCGCGGCAGCGCGCAGTTGCTGCAAGGCCTCTTTCAAGGCGGGTTCGGTCTCGGTGGCGAGCGCCTTCTCCAGCAAAGGCAGCTTGCCGGTATCGACCTGGCCACCCAGTGTTTGAATGGCGGCACGGCGTATCGCCACCTCTGGCGACAAGAGCTTGACCGCGGCCAGCGCGGTGTCGAGCTCGCCGCGCATGCGGTTGTTGTTCATCACGTCTTCCGCCGTGTCGGGCACGGTGACTTCGGCCAGCGTGACCGGGTCGAGGCCCTTGCCATCGATCACCATCACTGGAACCTCGCCCACAAGCTTGACGGCATCATCGGACAGCGCCTGGATAAAGCGCACGGTGCGCGCATCAGCGCTCTCCACCGCCTTCTGCAATGCCGCCACACGCGCATCGCTCTCGCCAATTGCAATGGCTTTTGCCTCGTCAGCGCTCAGAGCGCTTGCGCGAGTAGCTATCAAAAGCATAGCAATTGTGAGCAACTGAAGTAATTTTTTTGGCATACGCCAATCTCTCCGGGGTAAAAACAACAAGCCGCCACGCCCTTTTCAAGGCTGTGGCGGCTCTGGCTAAACGCTAGCCTCTCCCTGCCGACGCCTTATTTCTTTGCGGGCTCATCAGGCTTCTTGTCGTTGCCTTCGATGTAGGGAGACCATGGCTTGGCTTTCACAGGGCCCGGAGTTTTCCAGACCACGTTGAACTGGCCGTCGGCCTTGATCTCGCCGATAAACACGCTCTTGTGCAGGTGGTGGTTTTTCTCATCCATCTTGGACACGATGCCGCTGGGTGCCTTGAAAGTCTGGCCCGCCATGGCGGCGATCACTTTGTCGGTGTCGGTGGACTTGGCCTTCTCGACGGCTTGTTTCCACATGTTGATACCGATGTAGGTCGCTTCCATCGGGTCGTTGGTCAAAGGCTTGTCCTTGTGACCGGCAATGCCCTTGGCCTTGGCGTAGTCAGACCATTTTTTGATGAACTCGGTGTTGGTCGGGTTCTTGATGGACTGGAAGTAATTCCATGCCGCCAAGTGGCCGACCAAAGGCTTGGTGTCCACACCGCGCAACTCTTCCTCACCCACCGAGAAGGCCACCACGGGCACGTCTTTGGCTTTCAGACCGGCGTTACCCAGTTCTTTGTAGAAAGGCACGTTGGAGTCGCCGTTGATAGTGGACACCACCGCGGTCTTGCCACCCGCGCTGAATTTCTTGATGTCAGCCACGATGGTCTGGTAATCGCTGTGGCCAAACGGGGTGTATTTTTCGTCGATGTCAGACTCTTTCACGCCCTTGGACTTCAGGTAGGCACGCAAAATCTTGTTGGTCGTGCGGGGGTACACATAGTCGGTCCCCAACAGCACCCAGCGCTTGGCGCCGCCACCTTCTTTGCTCATCAGATAGTCCACAGCGGGAATGGCTTGCTGGTTAGGCGCAGCACCGGTGTAGAACACGTTTTTGGACAGCTCTTCACCTTCGTATTGCACAGGGTAGAACAGCAGGCCGTTCAACTCTTCCACCACAGGCAGCACCGACTTGCGGGACACGGAAGTCCAGCAGCCGAAGATCACCGAGACCTTGTCTTGCGTCAGCAGCTGCTTGGTCTTTTCAGCAAACAGGGGCCAGTTGGAGGCGGGGTCGACAATGACAGGCTCCAGCTTTTTGCCGAGCACGCCGCCCTTGGCGTTGATCTCGTCAATTGCCATCAGCACGGTGTCTTTCAACACGGTTTCCGAAATGGCCATGGTGCCGGACAGGCTGTGCAGGATACCGACCTTGATCGTGTCTGCAGCCATGGCGGGCACGGCCGACAAGGTGGTAAGGGCGACGGCAGCTGTGAGTGCCTTCAAAGTAAAACGACGTTGCATGTGGGCTTCTCCGGGGGGTTAAACAAATCCATCTCACTTCTCGCGGAACAAACTCAGAAGAGCTTGTGTGATGCGATGGAGTGACTGTAGGTTTGCCCGCCTGAACCGGAAATACGCCTAGTGGCGTACAGCCCGCGCACTGCAGTCAGCCCGAGAGGGCACTAGACGCACCTCCCGAATGGCGCTATCTTTTGGCGTACTTGGGCCATCAACCGGCTATCCACGGGGCGCTCTTCTTCCACTTTTCAACATTCAGCTATGAGCAATCGGCGTCAATTCATCGCACACAGTGTGGCGATCAGTAGCTTGGGCGGGCTGGTGGATGCACTGGCGATGGGCCAGCGCCCGTTGCAAAGTGGCATACGCCGCATCAAGGGCGACGTGTTTCTCAACGGTGGGGCTGCACGTATCGAACAAGCGATCTTGCCCGGGGACACCATCAGCAGCGGCGCTCTGAGCGAAACGGTGTTTGTAATGGGCGACAACGCGTACCTGCTCCGTGAAAAAAGCAGCCTGCAATTCGCCCAGGACGAGGTGGTGAGTGTGCTGCGGCTGATCAGTGGCAAAGCGCTTGCGGTGTTCGGCCCAGGTCCGAAACGCATCGAAACCCGGGCCGCAACCGTCGGTATCCGGGGTACCGCCTGCTACATGGAGGCGCAGGAGACTCAACTCTATTTCTGCTTGTGCTACGGAACTGCAGATATCAAGCCGCTCGCAAACCCCGGCCTCGCGCGCAGCTTGACCACGACCTACCACGACATGCCGCTGTACATCAGTTACGACAGCAGCCAACCGGTGTTGCGGCCAGCACCCGTCATCAATCACCGTGACTCGGAGTTGGTCTTGCTGGAGGAAACCGTGGGCCGGCAGCCCCCATTCGTGCAAAAACCGGCCCGTGAGCCGAGCAGCTACTGATAGGCGCATTGCAACAGACAGCCGCTGACTGGCGGCAAATGCCCGTAAAAGTTCACATATCCGGGGTTTTTCGCGTCAGATTGTCCAGCGGACGACAATTGGCAGCCCCTGGCGATCGGGAAAAACCTTATCGTTGGCGCTATCTGAACCAGGGAGCCCCGACAGAGGGCGCAAAATCATGTCCGTCCCACCAAAAGCCGCCGCAGCGCCCCACCAGCTGGCCTTTCGCCGCGCTGCGCGCAGCTTGATTGCCGCCACCTTGGCTGAATGGGTGATTGAGGAAGAAGACTGGCTGGGCGCATGCCGCAAGCGCATCAAAGACCGCATGTCGGACGCCAAACACATGGCGTTCAACAACCAGCGAAAGATCGGTTGGCTGCTCTTGGGAAGGACCGACGAGATTCCGGCACTCGAAGACAAAAACCGCCAGCTGGAGCACGCAGCCCTGGTTTGTGAAGTTGCGCTTGAAATACTGGACGACATGGCCACGGCCCGGACACCCCCCGCACCCGTGACCCCGCAGCACCGGGCGCTGCCCGCGCGCACGGTGCCTGCAGCACGCCGCGAAACAGCTGCCAGCCTCTGAACCGCGTCAGCGGCTCGGGGCCGCTATGCGGGGGTCGCTGTGCCGAAACGGAAGCTGGACGCCGTCACACCGCCAAACACCGCTTCGTCGTGGTACACGCACTCTGCCGCATCCTCGTAGGCGGCGCCCACGGCCACCATCAGCGGCAACAAATGTTCCTCACGCGGATGGCAGATGCGGGCGGCCGGCGCTGACTCCCAGTTCACCAGCGCTTCTGCCCGCACCGCAGGCGTAGCGGCCATGACCTCTTGCAACCACACATCAAAGGCCTTGGACGGAGCCCGCCCGCCGGCACCGAAATTGCGCAGGTTGTGATAGCTCAGGCCACTGCCCACGATCAACACATCTTCATCCCGCAAAGGCGCCAGCGCACGACCCAATGCAATGTGCTCGGCCGGGTCCAGCCCCGCGCGCATGGACATTTGCAACACCGGCACTTGTGCCTGCGGGTACATCACGGCCAAGGGCACAAAAGTGCCGTGGTCGTAGCCGCGCTCGGCGTCGAGTGCGACAGGGAGACCCGCCTCTTGCAGCAGACCCTGTACCCGCGTAGCCAATTCAGGGGCGCCCGGTGCGGGATACACCACCGAGTAGGTGTGCGCCGGGAAACCGCCGTAGTCGTAGACCATGCCGGGCGCCGGACTGGAGCCCAGGGTAAAAGCACGCTCTTCCCAGTGCGCAGTGATGATCAGAACCGCCTTAGGCGTGCGGCCGATCTGGCGCGGCATATCGGCCAGAGCCGTGTCCAAGGTGGCCAGCATTTCGCGCATGTCGGGCATCCAGGGCCAGGGACCACCGCCGTGGGACACAAAGTAGGTAGGCAGTCGGGAAGTCATAGGGTTCTCCTGGTCAAAAGGACGAAATTCACAGGGGCTCAAGCGCCCAAATCGATGGTGGCGGCAAGTGGCACACCGGCAGGCGCTTCGTAGTCTGCCAACACCCAGGCGCGCGGACTGTGCGCCGCCGCATCCTGCAGCAGCTCGGTGATGGTGCGTATGGAGGCACGGTCCAGGGCGGCGAAGGGCTCATCGAGGCAGGTGAGCTCCGCGCCACTGGCGCAGGCCGCGGTGATCCAGACCTTGCGCTTGGAGCCGGTAGACAGCATGTACATCGGTTTCGCAAGGTGCTCGTCCAGCCCCAGGGCGGACGCCAGCTCGCGGCAGATCTCCGCACTCCACAGGGGCCAGAGGCGCTTGCCCTGCTCCCAAAACTGCAAGGGAGAAGACTGGTCCCAGGCACTGGTGCGTGGGTCCATCCAAAACGCCTTTTTGCGGTACTGGGCAGGCTCGGTCTGCAGGCCGGTGCCGGCCAGCTGCAGGTTGCTCCCCGGCACTACCAGGTCGCCAGCCAGCATGCGCAGCAAACTCGATTTGCCCCGCCCTTCCCCGCCGGTCACCCAAGTCACACCGGCTGATAGCTGCACATCCATTGGCCCCCACAAACGGTGCGGGCCGGTACTGCAACGCAAGGCACGGGCGACCAACACGACAGAAGAGGCGAACGATTCAGAAGCGGGCATAGTGTTTCAAGCGGATGACTGGTTGCTATGAAAAATATAGCTTACAGCGCAGATGAATCCTGCGCCTTAGCCCGATTTTGCATAAAAAAAGGCCAGCCTTGCGGCGGGCCTTCAGAGCAGTCCGCGGGAGCGCGGTCTGGCGACAAATTACTGCTTGATGGCTTCGAGAGCGATGGTGATGGTCACGTCGTCGGCCACTGCAGGCGCGAACTTGCCGGCATTGAATTCAGTACGCTTGATGGTGGTGGTGGCGTTGGCGCCGATGACTTCTTTTTTGTTCATCGGGTGCGCGGTGGACACGAAGTTGGTCAACTTCAGGGTCACAGGCTTGGTGATGCCCTTGATGGTCAGGTTGCCTTCGACAGCAGCGGGCTTGTCGCCTTCAAACACCACTTTGGTGGACTTGAACGTCGCGGTAGGGAACTTGGCGGTGTCCAGGAAGTCTTCGCCCTGGATGTGGCCGTTGAATGCGGGAAAGCCGGTTTCCACGGTTTTCATCTCGATCACAACGTCCACTGCGCCGGTCTTGCCAGCCTTGTCAAAAGTCACGGTACCAGTGGTGGTGTTGAAACGGCTTTGCTGATTGGACAAACCAAAGTGGTTGTACGAAAAGCTGGAGAAAGTGTGGGAAGAGTCAATCGCGTAAGTCGCGGATTGGGCGCTGGCAGCACCGGCGAAAGCGGACAGTGCCAAAGCGGCAGCCATGAGGGAAGTACGCATAAAAACTCCTGATTTACGGGTTGGTTAAAAAAGAACTGGAAAAACTTACAACTTGCCGACGCCGGTCAGCGCGAGCTTGAACTTGACTTGCACGTCGTCTGCGACCATGGAGGTGTCCGCCCACTCGTTCTCGCCGATCTTGAAGGCCAGGCGCTTGAGCGGGAAGGTGCCGGTCACAGTGGTGGTGGCGCTGCTCTGGGCCAAGGCCACCGGCACCACGACGTCGCGGCTGTTGCCCTTGATGGCCAGCTTGCCACTCACTTCAAACTTGCCACCACCCAAGCCTTTGACGGCGGTGGACTGGAAGGTCGCTTGCGGGAATTTGGCGGTGTTGAACCAGTTGGGGCGGGGCAACTCGGCATCGGTCTCGGGTACACCCAGGGTGGCACTGGCGATGTCAACAGAAAACGCGATCTTGCTGGTATCGGGCTTGGCAGGGTCGAAGGCGATTTGCGCATCGAACTTCTTGAAGCGGCCTTCCACCGGCACACCCATCTGCTTGCTCACGAACACGATCTCGCTTTGGGCGGGCACCAGCTTTTGCTGGGCAAAGGCAGAGGCGCCGATGAGTGCAGACGCTGCAATCGCGGTGGACAGAATTACGCGGGAAACCATCATGTCAAATCCAATCTTTTAAAGGAGTCAGTCGCGGCCGGGCAACATGCGGTTGATCAGGCCGTCGCGGTCGATCCACTGGTGCTTGAGTGCAGCGGCAATGTGCAGACCGGCCAGTCCGATCAAGGCAAACGCAGTAAGTTCATGGAAAGGCTTGATCATTTCCGCCAAGGCCTTGTCGACCGGCACAAAGTCAGGCAAAGGCAACACACCGAACACCACGACCGGGAAGCCTGCTGCCGAGCTATACGCCCAGCCGATCAGCGGCACCAGGAAAAACAAGGCGTACAGCGCGTGGTGGGTACCGTGGTGTGCCCAGCGCTGCCATGCGGGCATCGCTGCAGAAATCTTGCTGGGCAATGCGGGTGGGCGGTGCGTCAAGCGCCACAGCAGCCGCAACGCGGACAGCGCCAGAATGGTGATGCCGGCCCACTTATGCCAGTTGTAGAGCTTCAAGCGGGTGGGCGAGAAAGGCAGGTCGGTCATATACAAGCCGACTGCAAAAATCCCGATCAGGGCCAACCCCAGCACCCAATGCAACACGATGGCCGTAAGGCTATAGCGCTTGGTGCCAGCGTCGAAGGAGGAGGTGTGGTGAGATGCCATGACCCGAAGTCTAGGGGGGCATGAATTGCTGATTTTTGAATCTAATTGATGACTTGATTCAAAAAATATGAACAATCAAGTTCCCTGCACTCACCAAAAAATACGGCGGGTGCGACAAACGGCGTGGCTTAGCGCCCCGAACGGCGTATTTCGCGCAGCATGAACAGGTACAGCCCTTCGACCTTGTCGCGTGCCCAAGGGGTTTTACGCAAAAACTTGAGGCTGGAGCCCACGCTGGGCTCAAAGGTAAAGCAGCGCACCGGGATGCGCTCGCCCAACCCATCCCAGCCATAGTAGTCCGACAGTTCGGTCACGATGGCTTCCAGGGTCTTGCCATGCAAGGGATTGTTGGCTTGCTTGGGCGGGGCGGGTGGAGATGCATCGGTGCTCATCCGGTGATTGTCGCAGCCTCACCGCATCTCGAACAGTTCCTGGTGAAAGTCCGCAACCGGCAGGCCCTGCGCCACCAGCGCTGCTTTCAGGGCCCGGCCAAAGGCGGGCGGGCCACAGAACCAGACATCGGCCTCGCGCCAGTCGGGCACGGCTGCACACAGGCGTGCGGCGTCGAGCCGGCCGTCGCGCGCATCGTGCAGCACATGCAAGCGCACGCCGGCGGAGGCTGCGTCATCTTCCATCTTGTCGATGGCGCGCGGATCCAGCACGGTGGTGGAGTGAAACAGGTCAATCTGCTTGCTGTCCGGGGCACCGGCCAGCGTCTTCATGCGGGCCACAAACGGGGTAATGCCAATGCCCGCCCCCACCCAAATCTGGCGCCGCTTGGAGCCCTGAAAGGTGAACTGACCGTAGGGGCCTTCGATTTCTGCGGCATGCCCTACCGCCAGATAGTCCGGCAAGGTGCGGGTGTAGTCGCCCAGCTCTTTGATGAGGAAGGTGATGTGCCCATCGCCCTGCCAAGCGGAGCTGATGGTGAAGGGGTGTGCGCCCTCTTTGGCATCGAAATTCACAAACGCAAACTGCCCCGCCTGGTGACCGGGCCAGCGCCCGTCTAAGCGCAGCGCCACGTAGAGCACGTGCAACTCATCAAAGCGCTCCACCGCCTCGATCACCCCCGCCACCTTGCGGTGCTCACCCACTTTGCGGAACAGCACCACCACCGCCGACACCGCACCCGCCAGCATGAGGACGGCCATGAACAGCGCCAGGCCTTGCGCCCAGTAACTAAAGTTCATCAGCACCACCGCATGGAACACCAGCACCAGATAGCTGACTGCCAACACCCGGTGGGTCTGGAAAAACCACTTGTAGGGGAAGCGCTTGATGAGGGCCAAGGCAATCATCAGCACCGTGACATAAAACGCCCATTCGCCCACGCCCTCGGCCAGACCACGCCAGCTCTGAAATAGTTTGAAAACCTCCACGGTTTGCTCCACCCGCGGTGGGCGCCCACCGGTGGGCTGCGCCATGAGCCCGGACCCGATCAACCACTTCGGTGCGTTGGAGCACAACCAGTGCAAGATGGACACGACCAAGCCGCCTATACCCAGCCATTTGTGCAGGCGGTACATCTTGTCCAGCCCGCCCAGGTAAGGCTCAAACCACACCGGTCGCACCGCCAGCACCATGCCCACACTCATCATGGCCATGCCCAGCAAGCCGGTGTAATTGACCAGCGAATTGCGCACCGCAAAAAAGCCCAGCGGGGTGCTCAGCAACGGGTCTGCCCACAGCCACCACGCGGTCAGCCCCAGCGGCAAACCCCACAGCACGTACTTGATTTTTTGCATCCCTTGATCCTTGGTCATCCGATTCAGACCACTTTACAAACCCCACGTAAAGCAGAGGTAAGCGACAGATGGCCCCAAGGCAAACTATCGTCAGTGCGTTAGCCCTCGAACTGCGGATGCAGCCGCCGGATGCGGCTCATGGCCATGCCGGCAGCGGCGGTGCGGGTTTCCACACCGAGCTTCACGAACACGCGCTCGAGGTGCTTTTTGACGGTCATCGGGCTGCTGCCCAGAGTGTCGCCAATGTCTTTGTTGGTTTTGCCTTTGACCACCCAGTACAAGACCTCGGCCTCTTTGGCGGTGAGCTTGAAGGACAGGCTCATGGCCTCGATCACCGCGGTGTCAGACACCTCCCGCATCACGATGAGCCAGTCGCCACCGGCATCGCTGTCGCCGATCTGCTGATGCAGGCGAAAGGTCAGCCGCTTGGGGCCGCGCTCCAGGCTCAGCTTGGCCGGCTCGTCGCCCCGGGCCACGGTTTGCAGGCAGGCCTGCAACCAGCCCAACACTTCGGGCGGTGTGGTCGGGGCTTGGGTGCCACAGTAGCGCTCCAGCAGCTCGCGCGCCAACGGCGTTTGCCACATCAGGCAGCCGTCAGCAGCGCGCACCGTGATGGTGGCGTAGCCAAAGGCGTCGAGCGCATTGCGGGTCTGGCGGCGCTCGCGCGCGCCGGCCAGGTGCACCCCCATGCGGGCCAGTACCTCTTTGGGCTTGATCGGCTTGGTCACATAGTCCACCCCGCCGCTCTCCAGCGCAGCCACCAGGTATTCGGTCTCGGTGAGGCCGGTCATAAAGATGATGGGGATATGCGTGGTTTGCGGCGCCGCCTTGAGCCGGCGTGCCACCTCAAAACCATCCATGCCGGGCATCATGGCGTCCAGCAAAATCACGTCGGCGAAATGTTGGAGGCTAGCACTTCGTACAAGCCCAATAGACCGGATTTGGACCGTCAACGCTTCCTAACAGTCAGGCTCTCGTAGCCTCTTGCTAGTCTGGAAAAACTCTCGCTTTATCAGTGAAATACTGCTTTCATCACAACCACGGTGACTCAAGCAATCCTGACTACTTAATTGAGGTCAATGCAAATAAGCCAGCATTCAATTCAATCAGGGGGAAACATGTGTAGAATTTTCGTGTTAGGCAAACGCGATGGAAGTCGCGGACGCAAAGCTTCAGACCCGATCCCGGCCACTGTCACGGCCGGAAGGGTAGCTGGGTTGCACTTGGTATTAGCTCACAACCAAGTTCCATCCGCTCTTTGTGTCAAAGCCTAGGTGTTTTGATTTTCAAAGGGGGATAAATGACATTTGCAATTGCTAAATTGCTTGGATACAAGCAGGCATTGAATGGCGCAATCGCGATCACATTCCTGATCGGAGCGGGAGCCTCGCAGGCGGAGACCCCGATACCAATAGCAAACTTCACTTCGTATACCGACCAAGCACTCAGCAGTTACCTGGCTGAAAATCTGAATTCAGGCATCAAAGCAGAAATTGATCAAAGAAAGCTAGCTGTATTTGCAATAACCAGCAAATTCGATGGAAAAAAGGCTTGCTATGCCATGGTCGGACTCACTCAGGCTACGCCCAAAGACAGAAATCCACGCTTGCCAGCGTATAGATTCTCTGCGTTCCAAACTCAGACCGACGGAAATTGGGCCAAGGGAGACTGCGTCGAAGAAGAACTCAAAAGTGCAATTGAAAAAATGAACAATGCGAGCCTCAGCACGGTACTCGATGGCATTGATTCAACCGCATCTCCCGGAGGAGTTCGAAAAATTGAACCGCCATCGACGACGACAGCACAACTCTACGCAGAGGGAATCACGAAAGAGAATAAACAATCCCTCTTCGACATCATCCATAGACATGAGTTTGGTGCTGCCTTTGACTATCGTTATGTACAGAGCGCTATATATGCAGCGGCCATCCAGTTTTCTGGTGGCGACTCTATGTGCGTAGCGTTTGCTGGAGTCACCGGACGCAGTCCTGATTCGCGGAGTTTCCGCTGGCCTGGGTATACGACTGGATATGTCCGACTTCAAAAGGGCGGGGACATTGAAGCGTGCAAGCGCCTTGTAGCAGAAGTAGCTCTAGGTGAGCTATTGAACGAAGAATGGACCAGTGAAGGATTGCTAGACAATTTTTCTGCAAGCAGAGAGGACGGTATACCGCTTCCGCAGGCGCAAAACTCTCGGACCCCGAAGCCCTTACAGAAGTCAACAACCTCTACAACGCGTCAGGTAAAAAGAAGCTCCTGCACAAACGATTGCGTCAACGGTAGCTGCTTAAGAAGGTTTCCCGACGGAACTACCGAACGTTGGAAGGCGCAGCGCAAGTTCAACCCATTCAACAGTAACTGGGAGTGGGACACCACAACAAATGCCTGTGGTCTCTGAACCTTTGACATTCATTAAGCCGCCTGTCCAACTTAAATACATTTATTAATTGGTTTACCAAAATCATGTCTATTCAAAAGCACTTACTCCTTTCCGCACTTTTAGTTGCAACCTTGTGCGCATTCGCACAGGGCATTCCAGCAGACCAATGGACCCCTTCTGAACGGCAATTCGTGGAAAACGCGAAGAATCTCTATCAGCAGCAAGGAATTCAATACACCAACGAGCAGGCTAGTATTGCCGTGCAGCAAATGCGTCAGAAACAAAATTCCGCTACCCGCGGAATTCCAGAGTCTGAATGGACGCCCCAGGAGAAAAGTTTTGTGGAGGCGTCTCGACGTCAGTACGCGACTAGTGGTGTGCAGTTTTCTCCTGAGCAGGCGCGGCTGTCCGTCCACAGCATGCGCGAACAAATTGCGAAATTCACGGGTGCGGCCGGGGCAATGCAGGTAATTGCATCGGGTAACGTGTCTCCTGCATTTGAAGCACCACGCCCACAGCCATCCGTTCCTGCAGCAAGTGCCGCATCGGAAGAGCAACTCGCCAGAGAAATTAGCTCCTGGCAAAAAACGAATTACCCGCTGTCAATAAAGGGGCGAAGAGACGGTTTTGATATCAATGGGCGCCCCGTCCTGGATCCCGAAGGAACCATCTTCAACTATGCCTTTGATGTCAACTCGGGCTTCATCACATACGCAGTAAGAACGTCCCGAGGAGTTACTATCAAAACAATTTCAGCAGCGCCCAATTCGCAACCGTTGGTTATCGCATCTGGTAATCAAGGTCGCTCGGGCTGGGAGCTTCAAACAACAACCGGCAAACAACTCTCCGGCTCAACGCTGTCGTTGCTTTCTGACGGCTTTCTGGTGGGACGGAGTTCTTCAGCTTTTCGCTATCAAAGTGGGAAGGGAGTTCAGTCTGTTGCCATTCCAGATGGCTATTTCATCACCCCGCTTCAACATGGCAATGTTGGTGCAACTGGCTATGTCCTATTGGAGAAAGAAGGCGCTACTGGTGGAAACGACCCAGTTGCAGGTCTTTTCAGTTCGGCGAAGGCAATTGGATCCATTCTTGGTGTTAACAAGAAAGAAGACTATTTCCTGATGAACGTCTCTACCGGAAAACTCTTCCCGATAAACGTTGCGGCCGACGGCAAGCAGGTAACGCTGATGTCGCAGTGTCGCCAGGTTAACTGGGCTATCAGCGATTGCCAGAAGGCACAGACATTCGAGTCGGTATTCGGAACGGATGGAATGAAAAACAACTCTCACTATTACTGGTTGGTCAATTGGGTAGGTACTCCTAGCGGGCCCGTAGCTTTCACCCTTGAAGATGGTTTGAGGAAACTTTATGTCACCGACCTGAGTACGGGCAAAAAGGTTTTAGCCTTTGAGCGCACCTTCGGAATTGCCGACTGGAACATTGAGCAGGCAGGCGATGCCAGGGTGTCCGTCAAAGCCAAATTGGCATTCGAATGGAAGGAAATTCCAGACGCTGTTGCGCTTTTGCAGTCAACCAACTTCTAACTTTAGTTCTATTTGGAAGCCAATCATTGATGACCACAGCACTCATTGCAGATGAAGAGCCCAACATGCGGGAGTAGTTACGTGACCGACTTCAACAGCTTTGGCCTAGCTTGCAAATCATTGGAGAGTCTGACGATGGTCCGAGCGCTTTGTCACAAATTGAGACCCTGAAGCCTGACATCACACTCTTGGCCGTCCGCATGCCGGGTCTCACTGGTTTTCAGGTGGCCCGCGCGCTTATGAGCCCGCGCGTATTATCTTTGTTACGACATTTGACGCGTAGGCACTAGAAGCATTTACGAGGAGAAGGCCACGAAATAGTCATGTCCACAATCGTCAATGCGGGCGCGGGCAAAACCGTGGGCGAAGATCCCGCATTTGAGGTGTTTGCAAAACACTCAGCGAACGTGGGTCTTGGGGTGTGATCGTCGCACTAGCCTTCGAACTGGACAGCGCTGGAGAGTTCTAGCTAAATCTCGAAGTGTTCAGGAAAGGTTTGGTACAGCAGGGTGCTTGTGGGATGGCTCGGGTTGTAGAGCTTGCGTTTGTCACACGCTGTCCCAACCGAGTTCGGATGCAAGTGCAGATTCGCAGGACGGGCAGCGGTGGGGATGGGGCAGTAGTAGCAGGAACTAGTCGTACAACCATGCTCACTTTACATCCAGCATTTTGCCAACAATTCCGCTTCCTACCATTCAAAAAGCGGATGCAGCTGCCGGATGCGGCTCATGGCCATGCCGGCAGCGGCGGTGCGGGTTTCCACACCGAGCTTCACGAACACGCGCTCGAGGTGCTTTTTGACGGTCATCGGGCTGCTGCCCAGAATGTCGCCAATGTCTTTGTTGGTTTTGCCTTTGACCACCCAGTACAAGACCTCGGCCTCTTTGGCGGTGAGCTTGAAGGACAGGCTCATGGCCTCGATCACCGCGGTGTCAGACACCTCCCGCATCACGATGAGCCAGTCGCCACCGGCATCGCTGTCGCCGATCTGCTGATGCAGGCGAAAGGTCAGCCGCTTGGGGCCGCGCTCCAGGCTCAGCTTGGCCGGCTCGTCGCCCCGGGCCACGGTTTGCAGGCAGGCCTGCAACCAGCCCAACACTTCGGGCGGTGTGGTCGGGGCTTGGGTGCCACAGTAGCGCTCCAGCAGCTCGCGCGCCAACGGCGTTTGCCACATCAGGCAGCCGTCAGCAGCGCGCACCGTGATGGTGGCGTAGCCAAAGGCGTCGAGCGCATTGCGGGTCTGGCGGCGCTCGCGCGCGCCGGCCAGGTGCACCCCCATGCGGGCCAGTACCTCTTTGGGCTTGATCGGCTTGGTCACATAGTCCACCCCGCCGCTCTCCAGCGCAGCCACCAGGTATTCGGTCTCGGTGAGGCCGGTCATAAAGATGATGGGGATATGCGTGGTTTGCGGCGCCGCCTTGAGCCGGCGTGCCACCTCAAAACCATCCATGCCGGGCATCATGGCGTCCAGCAAAATCACGTCGGGCAGTGCCTGTATGGCGCGCATCAGGGCGGCCTCGCCGGAGGTGGCAATCAACACCGTGTAGCCGGATTCATCCAGTGCGTCATGCAGCACAGAAAGGTTATCGGGCACGTCGTCCACTATGAGCACTACGTCGCTGTTGGCACGGTCCAGCGTGCCATCCAGACGGGCGGCATCACTCAGGTCAACGGAGTTCATCTGCGGGGCTTGCATCGAGCACTTTCTGCAATTGTTCGGCCATGGTCTCAAACTGGTACTGGCGGGCCAGCGCCTCCTGCTGCGCAATGAAGGCCGCGCACTCGGGGTGCTGCACCTGCAGGCTTTGCAGCTGGTTCAAAACGCCCCGGTAGTAACCCAGGCGCGCCACTTCCAGCAAGGCGCGGCAGGCAATAGCGGGCAACACTCCCACTGCCACAGGCTGCATATCTTGGGCCACACTCGGGGCGGACTGCGTGGAAACCTCTACCGTTGGTTTTTCCACCCACACCAACTCCAGCCGGCGCTCCAGCCAGTCCAGCAACTCGCTGTGGCGCACGGGTTTGACGATGAAGTCTTCCGGTGGCAAGCCCAGCCCGTTGTCCAGCCCCCGATCAAACGCGTTGGCAGACACGATGGCGACCTGCGGCTGGCTGCCCCCCAGCGCCGGGTTGGAGCGGATGCGGCGCAAAGTCTCCCAGCCATCAATGCCGGGCATGGCCAAATCGAGTAACACCACATCGGGCTGCAGTCCGGCCGCCATCAGGTCCAACCCGTCGTGGCCGCTGGCAGCGGTACGCACATCAAAACCCAAAGGCTGCAGCAGGCTCACCAAGAGCTCGCGGTCGGCCTCTTCGTTGTCGACCACCAGCACCTTGCGCCGTGCACCGGCATAAGCCAGCCGGGTTTTGCCGGCGCGCGCTGGCGGGCGGGTTGCGCCGGCTGGCATGTGCAGCTCCGGCAAAAACAGGCGCACTTTAAACACACTGCCCTGACCGGGCACGCTGCTGGCAGTGAGCTCGCCCCCCATCAGGTCGGTCAGCATCTTGGCTATCGTGAGCCCCAGGCCTGAGCCGCCAGACGCAACCGCCACCCCGGATGCCGCGGTGGAGCCCCGGGTGAAAGGTTCAAAAATCCGATCCAACTCTTCGGTGCGCATCCCGGGGCCGGTGTCATGGATCTCGATGTGCGCCATCTCGCGGGCATAGCGCAGCACCAGGCGCACGCTGCCCGCTGCGGTGAACTTGATGGCATTGCCCAGCAGGTTGATACAGATCTGGCGCAGGCGCTTCTCGTCGGCCCGCACCCACTCGGGCACATTGCCCACCACTTCGAAGTGAAACTGCAGCCCCTTGCCGGCAGCCTGTAACTCAAACATGCCGGCGAGCTCTGCCATGCCGTTGGCAAACTGCATCGGCTTCACATTCAGGGTGAGCTTGCCGCTCTCGATGTGGGCCATATCCAGCGTGCCCTCGATCAGCGAGAGAAGGTGCTCACCGCCGCGCTTGATCACACTCACCGCTTGCTTGCGGTGGGGTGGAATGGCCGCATCCTCCCCCATCAACTGGGCATAGCCCAAGATGCTGTTGAGCGGCGTGCGCAGCTCATGGCTGATGGCGCTGATATAGCGGCTCTTGGCCTGGTTGGCTGCTTCCGCGGCGAGGCGCGCCTGCTCGGCCACCCGCTTGGCTTCTTGCAAGGCAATATCCGTCTGGCGGTGCGACTCGATCTCTTGCAGCAACAAATGACTTTGGCGGTTGGACTCTTCTTGCGCCACTTGGCGGCTCTTGTGCGCCAGCACCAGCCACCACGCCACGATGCACGACATCAACAAAAGCGCCGCAAAGGTTTTGCTGAAACCCGCGCGCAGCGCGACTGCCACGCTGTCGCGGTGCTCGGCCCAGACCGCGAAGTTGCCCATCTCTTGCTGGTAGAACATGGCAAACACGGTGGCCAAGATCGGCAAGATCACCAGCATCAACAACAAAAAGTGCCCGAGCCCTGTATCCAAAAAGGGCCATACACGGCGCGGCAGCAGCCAGCGCAAGGCGGCAGACCACTGGGTCGCCAAGTTGGCGTGTGGTTTGCACATGTCGCCACAGCGCGCATCCAGCGTGCAGCAGAGCGAGCAAATCGCGCCCTGGTAGGCCGGGCAATGGGCCATGTCAGGCCCCTCGTATTCGCGCTCGCAGATGACGCAACGCTGCACTTGGGGTGTCCCTGCAGGCGCTGGAGTTTGGGTGGCGATGCGCTTTGCGGAGGTCAAGGAGGAGCCTGCACAGCAGGCGGGGGACACGGAGCAAAGCGGATTGCCACCCAAACTCCCGTCACTTGCGCGCGCAAGGTAGTACTTGCCTTGGGTCCACCATGCAATCAAGGGCGAGGTCACCATGGCGGTGACCAGGGCAACCACCGCCGAGAACGCCTTGGCCAGTTCCCCGAAGAGTCCCAGGTAAGCCAAGATGGACAGCAAGGACGCCATGGCCATGGCGCCCACGCCCACGGGGTTGATGTCATACAGATGCGCCCGCTTGAACTCAATGCCTTTGGGGGAGAGACCAAGGGGCTTGTTGATCACGAGGTCTGCCACCACCGCCATGATCCAGGCGATGGCGATGTTGGAGTACAGGCCCAACACCTCGCCCAGCGCTTGGAACACATTCATCTCCATCAGCATGAAGGCGATCACGCTGTTGAACAGCACCCACACCACCCGCCCGGGGTGGCTGTGCGTGAGGCGGGAGAAAAAGTTGCTCCACGCCAGCGAGCCGGCATAAGCGTTGGTGACATTGATTTTGAGCTGCGAGATCACCACGAACACCGCCGTCGCCGCCACCGCCCAACCCAAGGTCGGGAAGACGTATTCGTAGGCCGCGAGGTACATCTGGTTCGGGTCCACCGCACGATCGGTCGGGACGCTTGCTTGAATAGCCAAGTAGGCAAGAAATGCCCCGCCCAGCATTTTGATCACGCCAAGCACCACCCAGCCGGGCCCGCCCACCAACACCCCGGCCCACCAGGAGACCCGGTTCGCTGCGGTGCGCTGGGGCATAAAGCGCAGGTAGTCGGCCTGCTCGCCCATCTGGGTCATGAGGGCAATGCCCACCGTGAGCGCGGCACCAAACAGGTGCAGGTCAAAGCCGCCCGCCGGGCCTTTCTCACCAGCGTAGTGCGTGATGCCCGCAAAGGCCTGCGGGTCGCGCACCAAAACAAAGCCGAACGGCACGATGAGCATGATCAGCCACAGAGGCTGCGTCCAGATTTGCAGCCGGCTGATGGCGGACACCCCGTGGGTAACCAGCGGGATCACCACCACCGCGCAAATCAGGTAGCCCCAGGTGGGCGGAATGTCCAAGGCCAGCTCCAGCGCATAGGCCATGACGGCCGCCTCCAGCGCGAAAAAAATAAAGGTAAACGACGCGTAGATGAGCGAAGTGAGCGTGGAACCAATGTAGCCAAAGCCCGCGCCGCGAGTCAGCAAATCCATATCCACCCCGTAGCGGGCGGCGTATACGCTGATGGGCAAACCCGCCAGAAAGATCACCAGCCCCGTCATCAGAATCGCCCAGAAGGCGTTCACAAAGCCGTATTGCACCAGCAGGGTAGCGCCCACGGCTTCCAGAATCAGGAAGGAAGCCGCACCGAAAGCCGTGTTCGCCACCCGCCACTCCGACCACTTGCGAAAGCGCTGTGGCGTGAAGCGCAAGGCGTAATCCTCCATGGTCTCGCTGGCCACCCAGTTGTTGTAGTCGCGGCGGATTTTGACCACCCGCTGGGCGGGCGCTTCGGGCGGCGGTGGGGGCGGTAGGTCGATGGGCACAGCTGGCAGGGTGCAGTTTCCATGCCACCGGCATGCGACCTTTGGCGTATGGCACCGCCACAGGGCACGGGGCTTGCTTACGATGCACCATCTGCAGACATACCGGACCGACCATGGAACTGACCCCTCGTGAAAAAGACAAGCTCATGCTGTTTACCGCCGGATTGCTGGCGGAGCGCCGCAAAGCCCGTGGCCTTAAACTCAATTACCCGGAGGCCGTGGCCCTGATTAGCTGCGCCGTGATGGAAGGCGCGCGCGACGGCAAAACCGTGGCCCAACTGATGAGCGAAGGCAGGGCCGTGCTGACCCGCGACGACGTGATGGACGGCATCGCCGAAATGATTCCGGACATCCAGATCGAAGCCACCTTCCCCGACGGCACCAAGCTCGTCACTGTCCACCAGCCGATCGTCTGACCCCCTATCCGGAGAATGCCATGTCCAAAACCCTGAAATCCGCTCTTCTTTTGATAGCTGCCGGCGCAGTATCTACGAGCGCTAGCGCCCATATTGGCACTGAATTGCACAACCACAGCAGCTTCATGACCGGCCTGCTACACCCCTTGGGCGGCTTGGACCACTTGCTGGCCATGCTGGCTGTGGGCATCTGGAGCGCCGTGTCGGCCCGCCGCGCCGGGCCCGCCTTGCTGTGGGGGCCACTCGCCTTTGCCAACATGCTGGTGCTGGGCGCTCTGCTGGGCCTGCAAGGCATGGGCGGCGCCGTCGTGGAGCCCCTAGTGGCGGCCTCGGTACTGGCGCTGGGCCTGCTGGTGCTGACCCGCCAAGGCATGAACGCTGTGGCATCCATGGCTCTGGTGGGTGGCTTTGCGGTGTTCCACGGGCTGGCGCATGGTACTGAACTGGCGGCAACCGGCAACGCATGGGCCGCAGTGGCGGGCATGTTTGCCACCACCATCGCGCTGCACCTGACTGGCGTGGCATTGGGCTGGACCTTGCGCGCTGCACCAGCATGGACCACACGCGCTACCGGTGCTGCAGTGGCAGTGTCAGGCATGGCGCTCTTGTTGAAACTGGCGTGAAGGACAGCCCCATGATCCCCGGCGAACTCCTTCTTGACGACGGCGAACACCTGCTCAACACCGGCCGCCGCACCGCGACGGTAGTGGTGCAGAACCAGTCGGACCGGCCTATCCAGGTCGGCTCGCACTACCACTTTGCCGAGACCAATGGCGCGCTCGGCTTTGACCGTGCGGTGGCGCAAGGCATGCGCCTGAACATCGCCTCCGGCTCGGCGGTGCGCTTTGAGCCCGGCCAACAACGCACCGTGGAGCTGGTGGAGATTGCCGGCGACCGGATGATTTACGGCTTTCGCGGCCTCGTGAATGGACCAATCGACACAAGCGTCGAAGGAAAGCTTTAACTATGGCTACTATCGGACGCCGCGCCTACGCGGAAATCTTTGGCCCCACCACTGGCGACCGCGTGCGCCTGGCAGATACCGGCCTGATCATTGAGGTCGAAAAAGACTACACCCTCGCTGCGGGCAGCTATGGCGAAGAGGTCAAGTTCGGCGGCGGCAAAACCATCCGCGACGGAATGGCCCAAAGCCAGCGCACCAATTCCGAGGGAGCGGTGGACTGCGTGCTGACCAACGCCCTCATCCTGGACCACTGGGGCATCGTGAAGGCCGACATCGGCCTCAAGGGCGGACGCATAGTGGCCATCGGCAAAGCCGGCAACCCCGACACCCAGCCGGGTGTGGACATCATCATCGGGCCGGGTACGGAGATCATCAGCTGCGAGGGCAACATCGTCACCGCGGGCGGCATTGACTGCCATATTCACTTTATCTGCCCACAGCAGATTGAAGAAGCACTCTCCAGCGGCGTGACCACCATGATGGGTGGCGGGACCGGCCCAGCCACCGGCACCTTTGCCACCACCTGCACCCCCGGCCCCTGGAACATCGAGCGCATGCTGCAAGCGGCCGATGCCTTCCCCATGAACCTGGGCTATTTTGGCAAGGGCAATGCCAGCCTGCCCGGCGCACTGCATGAGCAGATCAACGCCGGGGTGATCGGCCTCAAGCTGCATGAAGACTGGGGCAGCACGCCTGCTGCCATCAGCAACTGTCTGGATGTGGCTGACGAAACCGAGATTCAGGTAGCCCTGCACTCGGACACGCTCAACGAATCGGGCTTTGTGGAGAACACCATCGAAGCCACCAAGGGCCGTGGACTGTGCGCCTTCCACACCGAAGGTGCGGGCGGCGGCCACGCTCCTGACATTTTGAAGGTGGTCGGCCAGGCCAACTTTCTGCCCAGCTCTACCAACCCCACCATGCCCTACACCCAGAACACACTGGACGAGCATGTGGACATGCTGATGGTCTGCCACCACCTGGACGCGGGCATTGCGGAAGACCTGGCCTTTGCCGAGAGCCGCATCCGCAAGGAAACCATTGCGGCGGAAGACATCCTGCACGACATGGGCGCGATCTCCATGATGAGCAGTGACAGCCAGGCCATGGGCCGCGTGGGCGAAGTCATCATCCGCACTTGGCAGACGGCCGACAAGATGAAGTCACAACGTGGATGGCTTGCGAACCCGCAGCCGACCGGCATCGGGGTGCCCGAAGACAGCAGCCGCAACGACAACTTCCGCGCCAAGCGTTATGTCGCCAAGTACACCATCAACCCCGCAATTTCGCATGGCATCAGCCATGAAGTGGGCAGCATCGAAGTCGGCAAGTGGGCCGACCTGGTGATCTACAAGCCCGCCTTCTTCGGCGTCAAACCCGCGCTAATCTTGAAGGGCGGTTTTATCGCCCACGCCGCCATGGGCGACCCGAATGCGTCCATCCCCACACCGCAGCCGGTGCACTACCGGCCGATGTTCGGCAGCTTCGGTGGCGCGCTACACCGCGGCTCGCTGACCTTTGTGTCGCAAGCGGGCTTGAACGCAGGCATCAAAGAACGCTTCGGCCTGGCCAAGAACGTGTCAGCGGTGAAAAACATCCGCGGTATACGCAAGCAGCACATGGTGCACAACAGCTACCTGCCCACCATGGAGATCGACGCGCAAACCTACAGCGTGCGCGCCGACGGCCAGCTGCTGACCTGCGAGCCGGCGCTCAAGCTACCCATGGCACAGCGCTACTTTTTGTTTTGAGCGCCTTTGACCATTGAATTGAGTAAGCTCCTGCCGTGTTAACGCATACGGGAGCCACCATGAATCTCCATGAGAGACTTGTCGCCGCAGTTTTGGGCGGGCTATGGGGCGCGCTCGCGGGTTTTCTGTTGGCGGCCTTCATCAGTATTGCAGCGGGAGGCGTCTTCGATGCCGGGCTGTTAATTGCCAACTGGAAATCCACCATCGTTGCTTGTGCGGCCGTCTTTGCCACTCTTGGTCTGATGTTCGGGGTGTCTATAGGCACCCTCGTCGGCTCAACGATTTACTGGTTCTTTAACCTCGTTCGGCAAGACGACAGTGGCGGCCTGCTAGCCAACGAAAGCATCTGGGTCAGGCTCTTTGTACTTGCAGGCATCATCTTGGCTATTTACCTCTACGTCTCCTGAATTCAAATGCTCCAAGTCTCCAAATGCATCCCCCAAGGCCAAGGCCTTGCACCGGTCCTCGTCAAACGCGCCGCCACTGTCGAGCTGGATTGGGACGTGCGCCAGAAAAGCCGATTTGACGCCACCGACAGCCAGGGCCGCCAGATCGGCGTATTTCTGCCCCGTGGCACCGTGGTGCGCGGTGGCGATGTGCTGGTGGCCGAAGACGGCTCGCTCATCGTCGCCAAAGCCGCGCCGCAAGCGGTGCTGAAGATCACCCACTGCCGCAATCACGGCACGCCCTTCGACCTGATCCGCGCCGCCTACCACCTGGGCAACCGCCACGTACCCATCGAGCTACAGCCCGACCACCTGAAGATTGAGCCCGATCACGTGTTGGCCGACATGCTGCGCGCGATGCACCTGATCGTGAACGCGGTGGAAGAGGCGTTTGAGCCCGAAAACGGCGCTTATGCCACCGGTGGACACCACGGCGGCCATCACCATGGACACGATCACGATCACGATCACGATCACGCACCGAAGCCTGCAGCTACCCTGCGCGGCATTCCGGTGGCGGTGCAAACCAAACCGCATGTACATGGCCCGGACTGCAACCACGGTCACGATCATGGGCATGACCACCACCACGGCGACCAATAAACCCGTTCAGCCATGCTCGACAGCAGCCTGATGCAGCTCATGTGGCTGGCCTCCCCGGCCTTGCCGATCGGTGGCTTCTCCTACTCCGAATGCCTGGAATCGGCCGTGGATACTGCGCGAGCCGCTACAGAAAGTGAAGCATCCGTCTGGCTTATCGACCAACTGCACATGACGCTGGCCCGCTCGGAGTTGCCAGCAGTGGCCCAGGCCATTGCCGCCTGGCGCGCAGACGACCAGCCCCGCATTGCCGAGCTCAATGCCTGGGTGCTGCAGACCCGCGAAAGCGCCGAGCTGCGCGCGCAAACCGAGCAAATGGGCAAGAGCCTGCTGGAATGGCTGAAGAACCACACCACGGCCACGCCCGCGCAGATTGCTTTGCTTGCGGCGCAGGAGCCGACCTATCCGATCGCATTTGCGCTGGCCGCAAGCGCCACCCAGGCCCCGGTGCGCGAGTGCCTGCTGGCCTTTGCCTTCGGCTGGGCCGAGAACATGATGCAGGCCGCCATCAAGGCCGTGCCGCTGGGCCAGAGTGCCGGGCAGCGCATCTTGTCTGCCCTGACCGCCGAGATTCCTTCCGCCGTCGATTACGCCCTGAGTGTGAGCGACGACACCCGCCAAGCCTTCAGCCCCTTGCTGGCCATTCTGAGCAGCCAGCATGAGGTGCAGTATTCAAGGCTTTTCCGCTCCTAGCGCCCGTTGATATTGCGCGAGCAGCTCTTCTTTTGATAGCAAACACCATGTCCGCACTTCACCATATTGCCAACCGCACCAAGACCCTGCCCCCTTTGCGCGTGGGCATAGGCGGCCCTGTTGGCTCCGGCAAAACCACCCTGCTAGAAATGCTGTGCAAGGCCATGCGCGACCAGTACGACCTGGTCGCCATCACCAACGACATCTACACCAAGGAAGACCAGCGCCTGCTGACAGTGAGCGGCGCGCTGCCCGCCGAGCGCATCATGGGCGTGGAGACCGGCGGCTGCCCGCACACTGCCATCCGCGAAGACTGCTCCATCAACTTGGAAGCCATTGACCGCATGCTGGTGGACTTTCCCGATGCCGACATCGTGTTTGTGGAGAGCGGTGGCGACAACCTGGCCGCCACCTTCAGCCCCGAGCTGAGTGACCTGACCATCTACGTGATCGATGTGGCTGCCGGTGAGAAGATTCCCCGCAAAGGCGGCCCCGGCATCACCAAGAGCGATTTGTTTGTCATCAACAAAACTGACCTGGCCCCCCACGTGGGCGCCAACCTGGATGTGATGCGCGCCGACACCGAGCGCATGCGCAACACCCCCAAGGGCATGAAGCCCTTTGCGATGACCAACCTCAAAGACCTGACCGGCCTGAAGGAGGTGATTGCGTTCATCGAAACCAAAGGCATGTTGAAGCCGCGCTAGAATACGCAGCTCTGGAAGCTTGGCCGAGCGGTTTAAGGCACCGGTCTTGAAAACCGGCGAGGGTTTATCCCCTCCGTGAGTTCGAATCTCACAGCTTCCGCCAAATACCACTTTGGCGCAGTGCTCAGGCGTCACAACGCCGCCTCATGACCACCGACGCATCCCTCCCCCCACTCTCGGCGCTATTCAAGCACCAAGCCTTCGTACGCTACTGGTTCGCCCGCATTGCCGGCATCATGGGCAACCAAATGCTCATGGTGGCGGTCGCTTGGCATATGTACGACCTGACCTCCAGCGCTTGGGACCTCGGGCTGGTGGGCTTGTTCCAGTTTGTGCCTGCCTTGGTGATGACGCTGCCCGCCGGGCATGTGGCGGACCGCCTGCACCGCGGGCGCATCTTTGCGACCTGCATGGCCTTGCAGACGGGCGTGGCGCTCACGCTGCTGAGCGCCACCATGGGGAACTATGCATCCCGCGAACTCATTCTGCTCATCTCTGTCGTGTTGGGCCTAGCACGCGCCTTCCAGATGCCGGCTCAGCAAGCCATGGTGGCGCTGCTGGTGCCCACGAACCTGCTCGGGCGAGCAGTAGCGCTCAGCTCCACCGGCATGGAAATCGCAGTCATCAGCGGCCCGGCGCTGGGCGGGCTGCTCTACGCGCTGGGGCCTACCAATGTGTACATCTGCTGCACCACACTGATGGTGCTGGCCACCGGCTTGATATTGGCGGTGCACTATCAGCACAAGCCCTCCAAATTGGCTGCCAACTGGTCCACCCTGTTTGCCGGTGTGCGCTTTGTGTGGGAACGCAAGCTGCTGCTAGGCGCCAGTTCGCTGGACCTGTTTGCGGTGTTGCTGGGCGGCGCTACCGCCTTGCTGCCGATTTATGCGCGCGACATCCTGCACACCGGGCCTACGGGTCTGGGCTTTTTGCGGGCGGCTCCTGCGGTCGGCGCGCTCGCCATGTCACTGGTGATCACCCGCTGGCCCTTGCGCCGGCATGTGGGCAAGCGGCTGCTGAGCGCCGTGGCGGTGTTCGGGCTGGCCACCGTGCTGTTCGGACTGTCCGAATCGTTCTGGTTATCCCTATTCGCGCTCACCGTGACCGGTGCGGCGGACTGCATCAGCGTGGTCACCCGCAACACTTTGGTGCAGCTAGAAACGCCCGACGAGATGCGCGGGCGCGTGGCCGCTGTCAACTCCATTTTCATCGGAGCCTCCAATCAGTTGGGCGAATTCGAATCGGGCGCCACTGCGGCGATGTGGGGTCCGGTGAGCTCAGTGGTAGTGGGCGGCATCGGCACCATGTTGGTGGCGGGCTTGTGGTTCAAGCTATTTCCGGCTCTGGCCCACCGCGACCACATGGAACCCCAAGGCAGTCGCTAAACGCCGGCGGCAGGTTCACGTCCAGAGGTCGAGCGGCGGGTCGGCCACCACGGCCCGCAGAATGTCGGAGCGGGACACGAAGCCCCGCACAGCACCCGCCTCGTCCACCACCGGCAAACCAGGCAATCCGGTATCCAATAGCACGCGCGCAAGCCGGCGGATGTCGGTATCCGCAGCCACGCTGGGTACCGGGGTCCACATCACGTCCTGCACGCTCTGGGCCAGAAAGGCTCGCCACACCAATGCATGTGCATCGGCCTGGGGCAGATGCTCGGCGCGAGTCAACTCCGCGCGGGTAAGCAGCCCCACCAGAACGCCCTCCGCTGACACCACGGGAGCCTGTGCAATGCCGTGTTGGTTGAGCAGCGCCCAGGCGCCTTCAATGGTTAAGGTGTCCGGGACCGTCACCACCTCCAAGCTCATGATGTCGGCCACCCGGGTCAAGGGCTGGCGGGTCTGTGCAGGTTTGCGAACCTCGCCATAGGCCGCCAGTGCCGTCCGGTGCGCTATGTCGGTCGCGGGCGCTTCATGGGCAGGAGCGTTCAGCACATCGGCAAAGCGCAAGGGGCTGTGATCCTGGGCATCCAGCCCCAGCGCTTCGATGCGGCGGGTGCGTGCGGCGCGGCGGATGCCGGCCACCTTGCCCAGCTCTTCCAGTGAGCCCCGGAATATCTGCCCTGCTGTACCGTAAACCGAAAACATGGCGTCCCCTTGCATGGCCGGGCGGGCCGCGGCGCAGCCCGTTCAGTCCGGATTGGACAGGAAAATTTCCTGCAAGTCACTCAAAAAGTCGAAGCCTTTGACCGTCGGGCGCACGCGGGCAAAGTCCCGCTCGATCAGGCCTTTGCGCTCGGCTTCTTCCAGACCTTTTTGGATGGCGGTTACGGCCAGACCGGTGCGCTCGGTGAAGTCACGCAGCCCGAAACCATTGCGCAGGCGCAAGGCATTGAGCATGTACTCAAACGGCAAATCGACCCGCGCCACCTCGTCGTCTTGCGCCACTGCGTGGCCGGCCAGCGCCTGCTCCATGTAGCGGGCCGGGTCACGAAAGCGCACTTGGCGCACCACCCGGTGGGCAAAGCTGAGCTTGCTGTGCGCGCCGGCGCCGATGCCCAGATAGTCACCAAACTGCCAGTAGTTGACGTTGTGAAAACAGCGGTGGCCATGGCGGGCATAGGCCGACACTTCATACCGGTCCATCCCGGCCGCAGCGGTGGCCTCGGTAATGCGGTCCAACATCGCATAGGCCGTGTCGTCCTCGGGGATCTGCGGCGGGAACTTGGCGAAGTAGGTGTTGGGCTCGATGGTGAGGTGGTAAATCGAGATGTGCGGCGGATGGAACTGCAGTGCTGTAGCCAGGTCAACATCGAGCTGCGCCTGCGTCTGCCCCGGCAGGGCGTACATGATGTCGAGATTGAAGGTGTCGAACGAAGCAGCCGCTTCTTCTACCGCGGCCAGGGCCTGCGCACGGTCATGTACCCGGCCCAGGGCCTTCAGGTGGGTATCGTTAAAGCTTTGCACCCCGATGGACAGCCGCGTCACGCCTGCGCCACGAAAGGCTTTGAAACGGTCTTTTTCAAAAGTGCCGGGGTTGGCCTCCATGGTGATTTCGCAATCTGCTTCCAGCCGCAACCGGGCGCGGATGTCGCCCAACAAGCGGTCAATAGACTCGGGCGAAAACAGGCTGGGCGTGCCACCGCCGATGAAGATGCTGTGGATGTTGCGCCCCCAGATGAGGGGCAGAGCGGCCTCCAGGTCGGCGATTACTGCGTCGATATAGCGCTTCTCTTGAAGGCCGTCTTTGGCCTGCTCGTGGGAATTGAAGTCGCAGTAAGGGCACTTTTTGATGCACCACGGCAGGTGCACATACAAAGACAGTGGCGGCAGCGCGCTGAACTGCAAGCTGCCCGGGCGCATGTAGTGCTGGATGTCGCGCTGCACCGCGGCTGCGCCCTCGGCAACGGGCGTGATGGGAATCATGCGCCTCAGCCTCCGAGCCAGTTGGATCGGATCAATACAGCCATGGCAGCCGCCGCCCGACCACGGTGGCTGTGGGCGTTTTTGACTTCCACTGGTAGCTGGGCAAAGGTCTGGCCAAACTCCGGGATCCACATCACTGGGTCAAAGCCGAAACCATTGCTGCCCACCGGCGCGGGCGCAATCTGCCCGACCACGCGGCCCACGGCAATCAGCGGCTCCGGGTCGTCCACACTGCGCACGGCGACCAAGGTGCTCACCAGTGCAGCGCGGCGGTTGGTCACGTCCTTCATTTGCTCCAGCAGGGCTGTGACGTTGTTGTCGTCCCCTTTGGCGTAGCCGAACTGGGTGGCGTAATAGGCCGTGTCCACACCCGGCAAGCCGCCAAAGGCGTCCACACACAAACCGGCGTCATCGGCCAGCGCGGGCAAGCCGGTGTGCTGGGCTGCGTTGCGCGCCTTGGCCAGTGCGTTTTCAATAAAAGTGCGAAACGGCTCGGGCGACTCTGGCACGCCCAGGTCGCCCTGGCGCACCAGCTCACAACCCAGCGGAGCAAACATGGCATTGAGCTCGGCGAGCTTGCCCTGGTTATTGGATGCAAGAACAATCTTCATAAGAAATAGGCCTCTGGCGCCCGCGAAATATGCGCGAGCAGCTATTATTTTGATAGTGCCTGTTGCTGCAACAGCATGAGTTCACCCACGCCTTTTTCAGCCAGCGTCAGCAGTTGGTCCATCTCGGCGCGGGTGAAAGCCACGCCTTCAGCCGTGCCCTGCACTTCTACAAAGTGGCCGGCACCGGTCATCACCACATTCATGTCGGTATCGCAGGCCGAATCTTCGGTGTACTCCAGGTCCAACAAGGGCTTGCCGTCCACAATGCCGACGCTGATGGCCGCCACGGCCCCAGTAATCGGCGTCTCAGTCAACTTTCCGGCAGCCAGCAAACCATTGACTGCGTCTTGCGCGGCCACGAAGGCGCCGGTGATGGCTGCGGTGCGGGTGCCGCCGTCGGCCTGGATCACATCGCAATCGAGCTGGATGGTGCGCTCGCCCAGTTTCTTCAGGTCAAACACTGCGCGGAGTGAGCGACCGATCAGCCGCTGAATCTCCTGGGTACGGCCGGTTTGCTTGCCGCGTGCGGCCTCGCGGTCGCTGCGGCTGTGGGTGGCGCGGGGCAGCATGCCGTATTCGGCAGTGACCCAACCTTCACCACTGCCGCGTTTGTGCGAAGGCACTTTTTCTTCAACCGACGCGGTGCACAGTACCTTGGTGTTGCCGAACTCAATCAACACCGAGCCCTCAGCGTGCATGGTGTAGTGGCGGGTGATGCGCACCGGGCGCAATGCATCGGCGGCGCGGGCGCCTTGGCGGACAAATGCTGTCATGGGTAGTTCCTCATAGATCCGGGCAGGCCGGAGAAGCGGTCAAAGCTTGCGGGCAGCCGAGCGACGGATGGCCTCGTTGATCTCGGCGATCGAGCGCTCGATGGCCTCGTCGTCCAAGTCGTCCGCCTCGGAGTCCGCCCAAGCCGCCTGCACCGTGGAGGCGAATACGCCCTCCAGGATGCTGTCGGTCGAAATCGTCCCGCGGGTGGACTCGAAGCTGTCCGGGGTTTCCCACTCCATGGCGATGAGTGTGACGTTGTCACAGTTCGGGCCGCCCTGCAGCATGGCCTGCTCCACCAGATCAGGGGCCGACTCCGCCACCGGCTTTTGCGACATGTGGAACACAATATCTTCGTCTTGCAAAGGCCCCCAGAGCCCGTCGGAGCAGAGCATCATGCGATCGCCCTGGTGCAAAGGCACCGGCCCGGTCACATCAAACACCGGCCTCGTGGGTGAGCCCAAGCAGGTGTACAGCACATTGCGGTTGAAGTTGACCGGCGCCCCGCTGGGCCGCTCCATGTCCCGTTGCTCTGAATACGAGTGGTCACGGGTGCGGGTCAACAACTCGCCATGGCGCACAAAATACAGGCGCGAGTCACCGCAGTGCACCCAGTGTGCCGCTCCACCTTGCACCACCGCGGCTACCAAGGTGGTGCGCGGGGTATCGGGCAAATTGCGTTCGGCTGCGTATCGCAGAATCTGGCGGTGCGCTGCAAGAATGGCCTTATTGAAAAAGTCGCGCACATCCATCAATTCAGGCTGTGCTTCCTTTTGGTACATCGCAGAAATGACCTGCAATGCCATTTGGGATGCGACCTCCCCCTCAGGGTGCCCCCCCATGCCATCGGCCAACAAAAATATGCCCGAGGACTTGGTGTAGCAGTACCCCATCCGGTCTTCATTTTTTTCGCGGCCACCTTTGCGGCTGATCTGGAACACAGAAAACTTCATTTCGGCCGAGCCCCTTGCGCATCAGAGGCAGCACCCATTACGGTTTTCTTGGTGTCGGCAACTATGGAGTCAAACTGCATGCGCACTTTTTCGGTCACCGTCAGTTTGGTGTAGCGGCGCTCGCCCTCACGCGACAGCTCTTTTTGCAGGGCAAAAACAGACTGCGGCCGAGACAGCGGGTCCAGCGCCATACACCACTCAACAACCTCAATCAGGTTGTCGGAATAGACACCCCGTAAGCGCGCCAAGGCGGTGGCGATGCGGTCTTTTTCAATACGCTGGGGCGCTTCATTGGGCGGGTAGCCCTGCATACAGGCGTAGATACAAGCCCCGATCGCATAAATGTCAGTCCAGGGCCCCATGGACGCGTCGCGCCGGTACATTTCGGGCGCAGCAAAACCGGGGGTGTACATCGGGCGGATGAAGTTGCCCTCCTTGCTCAGCACTTCACGGGCCGCACCGAAGTCGATCAGCACCGAGCGGTTGTCATCGGTGATGAAAATATTGGCGGGCTTGATGTCGAGGTGCAGCATCTTGTGCTGGTGCACGATGCGCAGACCGCGCAAGATTTCGTCAAACAAAGAGCGGATCGTCGACTCGCGGAATACCTTGCTCTTTTTCTGGTCGCGTGCGGTCACGATGAAATCCTGCAAGGCCGCGCCTTCCAGGTAATTCATGACCATGTAGACGGTCTCGTTTTCGCGGAAGAAGTTCAAGACGCTCACCACCGACGGGTGCGAAATCTGCGCCAGTGAGCGCCCTTCTTCAAAAAAACTCTTCAAGCCCAAGCGGTACAGAGACAGCTTTTCTGCTTGCACCTGCGGTAGCAACTCGCCGGGCGCCCGGGAGGCCAGTGACGAGGGCAAATATTCCTTTACCGCGACTTGCTGGCCCTCGGCATCGAGCGCCAAGTACACCAAGCCGAAACCTCCGGCTGCGACTTTGCGGATGATGCGGTATCCGCCGATGATGGTGTCCGGGGGAAGAGGCGCGGGCTTGACCTTTGACATAGGTGCAGTGGGATCACTCGTGGTGTGGGGTTGAAACGGGTTATTCTCGGGGCCGTTTCCATCGCCGCGAAAGCCCTTAATGCCAGTTTACAGCATGACCGGCTATGCCAGTGCACAGCACAGCACAGCCCATACCGCCCCTGAGGGTGAAGCCCGCAACCAACCGGTAACCCAGCTGGGCTTGGAGGTGCGCTCCGTCAACAGCCGCTTCCTTGACCTCACTTTCCGGCTCCCTGAAGACCTGCGCCAGTTCGAGCCCACCCTCCGGGAATTGCTGGGCAGCAAGCTCAAGCGCGGCAAGGTCGAAGTGCGGGCCTCTGTAGAGACATCCAGCACCAGCAGCATTCCTGAAGCGACGCCCAAACTGCTGCAAAAGCTCAACGCCGCTCAAGACAACATCCGGGCGTGGCTGCCCAGTGCCAGCCCCTTGAGCGTCGCTGACGTGATCCGTTTGGCAGCGGCAGAGCAAGGCACCAGCCGCGACTGGAGTGCCGACGTAATGCCCCTGGCCGAGAAAGTACTCAAGGAATTGCTCAGCGCCCGCCAGCGTGAAGGCGCCCGGCTCGCCACCATGCTGCTGGGCCATATTGCCCAATTGCGCAACCTGGCCGAGCAAGCGGGGCCGCTGGTACCCAAACTGGTGGAGCAACAACGCACCCGCTTTATGGAGCGTTGGAAAGAGGCGATGGCCCTCACAGAAGGCTCCACACTGCCGGAGACTGCCCAAGACCGTGCGTTGACCGAAGCCACAGCCTTTGCGATCCGCATTGACGTGGCCGAGGAAATCACCCGCTTGAACTCGCACCTGGACGAGCTGGAGCGGCTGATTAAAAAGGGCGGCGAGATCGGCAAGCGCCTGGACTTTTTGATCCAGGAACTGCATCGCGAGGCCAACACCATGGGCTCCAAATCTGCGGCCCTGGAGCTGACCCACATCTCGGTAGACATGAAGGTTTTGGTCGAGCAAATGCGGGAGCAAGTGCAGAACATAGAATAAGGCGACTTTAGACACCGCATCACGGAGCCTCAGTCGATGGACTACCCCGGAAATCTTTTTGTTGTTGCAGCCCCCAGCGGCGCTGGCAAGTCAAGCCTGTGCAAGGCCTTGTTGGAGCTGGATTCGCGCCTGCAACCCTCTGTTTCCCACACCACCCGCCCACCGCGTGGTCAAGAAAAACACGGCCGCGAGTACTTTTTTGTGTCGCAGCCAGAGTTTGATGCGATGGTGGAGGCCGACGCGTTTGTCGAGTGGGCGCATGTCCACTCCAACCGCTACGGCACCTCCAAAAAAGCGATCGAAGACCGCATGGCCATGGGCGCTGACGTGATTCTGGAGATCGACTTCCAAGGCGCGATCCAGATCAAAAACGTGTTTTCCAACGCAGTTTGCATCTTCATCCTGCCCCCTAGCTGGGAAGAGTTGCGTTCCCGCTTGGAGCGACGCGGCGAAGACTCGGCAGACATCATCGACATGCGCATGAAAAACGCGCAAATGGAGGTGGCTCAGGTCGCGAAATTCGACTTCGTTATAATCAACGAACTGTTCGACCGTGCGCTTTTCGATCTGAAAACCATTGTCCACTCCCAGCGACTCAAAATCTCAGCCCAGCGCCGCGCCCGGGCCGAGACATTCCAAGCGCTGAACATCCTCTAGCTTTCCGGAGAACTCCATGGCCCGCATCACTGTTGAAGACTGCCTCGCGCAGATTCCTAACCGCTTCCAATTGGTTTTGGCTGCGACTTACCGCGCCCGCATGCTGAGCCAAGGCCATACCGCCAAAATCGAGAGCAAGAATAAGCCCGGCGTGACTGCGCTGCGCGAAATTGCTGCTGGCAAAGTCGGCTTGGAAATGCTCAAAAAAGTCCCGCTGTAAGGACTCGCGCACCCTACTAAAAGCACCGCTTGCGGTGCTTTTTTCGTTTGAGCCACACAAGCTGCGCCGCCGCGCTACATTTACAACATGGGCATCACTCTTCAAACACCTCCAAGTACCGCAGCGGGTGGCAAACCGGCCAAGCCGGGCGCCACCATCGCGGCAGTGAATGCCGCTGCTGCCAGCTTTGCCAGCCTGACTGCCAAGCTCGACTACTTGAGCAGCAGCGATGTGGAGCAAGTGCGCTTGGCCTATCGTTTTGCGGATGAAGCCCATCTGGGCCAACTCCGCAACAACGGCGAGCCTTACATTACCCATCCGATCGCAGTGGCGGCTCAGTGTGCGGAGTGGAAGTTGGACGCCCAAGCCTTGATGGCAGCCCTGCTGCACGATGCACTGGAAGATTGCGGGATCACCAAAATCGAGCTGATCGAAAAGTTCGGATCGCCAGTAGCCGAACTGGTCGACGGCTTAACCAAGCTCGACAAGCTTCAGTTCAACACCCGGGAAGAAAACCAGGCCGAGTCCTTCCGCAAAATGCTGCTGGCCATGGCCCGCGACGTTCGGGTGATTTTGATCAAACTTGCGGACCGGTCGCACAACATGCGCACACTGTCGGATACGCCGCGCAGCAAGTGGATCCGCATATCGTCTGAAACACTGGACATCTACGCCCCGATTGCCCACCGCTTGGGCTTGAATCAAACCTACCGCGAGTTACAAGACCTCTCTTTTCAGCACATCTGGCCCTGGCGGTACACCGTGCTGGCCAAGGCAGTGTCCAAAGCGCGTAGCCGCCGACGTGACCTGATCCAGAAAGTGCAAAAAGAAGTGGAAGCGGTCTTCGGCGAAGCCAAGATGCCGATCCGTATCGCAGGACGCGAAAAGACGCTTTTCTCGATTTATCAGAAGATGGACAAGAAGCACCTGAGCTTTGCGCAGGTGACCGATATTTATGGTTTCCGGGTGCTGGTGCCCAACGTCACCGACTGCTACACCGCACTGGGCCTATTGCACCAACTCTACAAACCGGTACCGGGCAAGTTCAAAGACCATATTGCGATCGCCAAGGTCAACGGCTACCAGTCTCTGCACACCACTCTGGTGGGGCCTGCCGGTATCAATATCGAATTCCAGATGCGTACTGAAGCCATGCATGTGGTGGCAGAGTCCGGCGTGGCTGCCCACTGGCTATACAAAGTCAATGACCCTGAAGACGGCACCGCCGACCGGCTGGGGACCAAGTGGCTGCAGTCGCTGCTCGATATTCAGGATGAAACACGGGATGCTGCGGAGTTCTGGGACCATGTGAAGGTCGACCTGTTTCCGGACGCGGTGTATGTGTTCACCCCCAAGAGCCAGATCATGGCCCTGCCGCGCGGCGCCACGGTCGTGGACTTTGCTTACGCGATTCACAGCAACATCGGTGACCGCACCGTCGCAGCGCGCATCAATGGCGAACAGGTACCCTTGCGCACTGAGCTCAAGAATGGTGATGTGGTCGAAGTGGTAACCGCCACGGTGTCCACACCTAACCCCGCATGGCTGGGGTTTGTGCGCACCGGTCGGGCACGCTCCAAAATTCGCCACCATCTCAAAACCATGGCACAAACCGAGTCCGAAAGCCTGGGGGCCCGCCTGTTGGCGCAGGCACTGCGCGCCGAAGGCATCGAGAGCTTTCCGGAAGAAACGGGAGCGAACCAGGTTCTCTGGGAAAAGTTGCTGCGCTTCACAGGCAACAAAAACAAACACGAACTGCTAACCGACATCGGACTGGGCAAACGTATTGCCAATATCGTGGCCAAGCGTATGGTCAACTTGCTTAGTGACGCCGGCGAACGGCCTGATGCGCTGCTCCTCACCAGGGAGCGGTTTACTGCGCATGAAACCAACACACTCAGCTCCATCACGCTCGACGGAAGCGAGAACGCATCGGTGCAATTTGCACCATGTTGCCGCCCGGTGCCAGGCGACGCTATCGTGGGCTATCTCGGCCGTGGCGAAGGCCTGGTAGTTCATATGGGGGATTGCGGTGTTGCCCGCAAATTGCTGGCCAAAGACAGCGAACGATTTATCGGTGTCGACTGGTCGGACGACCCGGTTCGCGCCTTCGAAACCGGCCTGCTTGTCACCGTCAATAACGGCAAAGGGGTGCTCGCGAAAGTAGCTGCTGCTCTGGCGTCCGCAGAAGCGGACATCATCCACATCGACATGGGCCAGGATGGCGTGCGCGATGTCGCAGACATGCGCTTTCTGGTGGGTGTGCGCGATACCGCGCACCTCGATGTCGTGCTGCGTAACCTGCGGCGCACCCCTTTTGTATTGCGCGCTCAACGCGCTACCAACGGGACAGGCTGAGCCTCTAGCCCGCAGCGCTTTTCGTCAAGGCCTCAAGTTGGATGCGGTGCCGGGTATTGCACCCGCAGCACCTCGATGTCGCACACCCGGTCGGGCATGACCAACTTGAGCTCATCGCCCTCGCGGGCCTTGAGCAGGGTGCGCGCAATGGGTGATATCCAGCTGACCTCACCGGCTGCACTGTTGGACTCGTCAATCCCTTTGATCGTGATAGTGCGCTCCACATCCTGATCGTCCACATAGGTCACCGTGGCGCCGAAAAAAATCTGCTCATTGCCGTGGTGCAGTGAGGGGTCTGTGACCTCCGCAATCTCCAGACGCTTGGTCAGAAAACGGATGCGACGGTCGATTTCACGCAGGCGCTTTTTGCCATAGAGGTAATCGCCGTTTTCCGAGCGGTCGCCATTGCTGGCAGCCCAGTGCACGATTTCCACAATCTTGGGGCGCTCGTTATCGATCAGGTCGAGCAACTCGTCGCGCAATGTGGCGAAGCCTTGAGGGGTGATGTAGTTTTTGCCGCCGGCCGGCAGCGCAGGCAGTTGCAGCTCATCGTCGTCTGCACCATCGGACTCTTTGGTAAAAGCCTTGCTCATGGATGTGCCCAAATCGGATTCGGAATAAGAAAAAGGTCTGCAACCTTGCGATTGCAGACCTTTACTTTTTGGTGCGGCTGGCAGGAATCGAACCCACGACCCCTTGGTTCGTAGCCAAGTACTCTATCCAGCTGAGCTACAGCCGCTAAGCTTCGTATTCTAGCATGCTTTTTTTCATGCTATCCGGAACTTCCGGAGAAACTTTTTCAAACGTTCTTTTCAGAAGCATTCGGGATGTGCGTATTCTACCCTGTTCGCAGACCCAAAATGGCTCTTGCCTCAGAAGGATTTGCAATTGTTCGTCCTGCACGCTGGGCACACGCTGCCAGAGCCTCAATGAGCACACCATTGCCGGCAGCGCGTGCACCATCGGGCAAATAGAAAGTGTCTTCCAGACCGGTTCGCAACATGCCTCCCAAATCAGCTGTCTTCTGGTGCACCGGCCAGATGTCGCTGCGGCCTATCAAGGTGGTTTGCCACACGCTGTCGGTGGCCATGTACTTCGGCAGCAACGAAAGCAGATCCGCGTCACACGGCATGCCCGAAGCCACACCCATCACCAAGTTGTACTCTGCGCGCCCCATATCGGGCTTGAGCATGCCGTTCTTCAAATACATGGTCACTGACCGGACGATGCCCACATCAAAACACTCGAACTCGGGGTGGGTGCCGCACTCCTGCATCACATCCAAAAACTGCTGCACCTTGGCCACCGGGTTGTCGAACACCATGGGTGGCCAGGCCCAGTTGCCGTCTTCCTTGAGCTTGAGGTAATTCAGGCTGCCCGCGTTGCAGGCGGCAATCTCAGGCTTCACGCGGCGTATGCAGTTGAGCGGCCCGCTGATGTCTTTGCCCACCACTCCGGTGGTCAGGTTGATGATCACGCCCGGGCAGGCCTCGCGAATGGCATTCACAATGCTTTCGGCTACATCCGGATCCCAACTGGGCATGTGCCCCAGGCCGTCTTCTTGCATGCGCATATGGATGTGCATGATGCTGGCGCCGGCATTGAACGCATCACGAGCCTCCGCCGCCATTTGGGCGGGCGTGACGGGTACGGGGTGCTGCTTGGGGTTGGTCAACACGCCGGTCAAGGCGCAGGTCAATATGGCTTTGTCCATGGGATTCCTCAGTGTGTTTCAGTGGGGGCCACATCCGCCCCGGGGCTCAGCTCCACCAGCACCGCGCCGGCTTCCACCTGCTCGCCCGTAAGAGCGTGTACCGCCTGCACTTGGCCCGCCTGTTCGGCACAGAGCCACATTTCCATCTTCATGGCCTCCACGCAGACGAGTTGCTGGCCCTCTATGACCGCGTCACCCGGCGCCACCAGCACCTGCGTAACCTTGCCGGCCACAGGCGATAGTGCTCGACTGGCATCTTTCAAAGCATTGGCATCGGGGAAGGCCGACACCTCGCTGAACACATGGCTGCAGCCCGCATGCGCCACATGCCATGCAACGGCCGCGAACACAGCAATGGCGGTCTGCGCCACGCCATCCAGCTCCAGACGCAAAACCGCGTCTTGCCAAGCGATGACGCGGGCCTGCGCTGTCACCCCATCCATGGTGATGGTGGTCAAGCCTTGGCCATCGCTGCTGATTCGCAAAGAGCGCACCTCTTCACCGCACAGCAACTGCACGCTGTATGCCGCCACACTGTTGGCCCGCCAGCTGCTGCCTTGCTGCTGCGCCAACGCTAGGGCAGCAACTTGCCAAGCCGCCATGGAAGGCATCCGCGCTTGCAGCAGAGACTCACCCTGCTCCAGCCACTGGTCGATCAGCGTGGTGGTCATCCGCGCTTCGCGGAAGGCGGGGTGATCCACCAAATCGCTCAGGAAACGACCGTTGTTCTTCAAACCGAGCAGAGGTGCGTTCGCCAATGCTGCAATCAGGCGGCGAATGGCGTCGCTACGGTCACGCCCGTGCACGATGACTTTGGCCACCATCGGGTCATAGAACGGAGAAACCACACTCCCTTGCCGGATGCCATCGTCAATTCGAATGCCGGGCTGCAACGCACGCTCGGGCTGCCAATAGGCCACGGCGCCGGTCTGCGGCGCAAAGCCGGTGTACGGGTCTTCGACATACAGGCGTGCCTCGATGGCATGGCCACTCAGGCGGATGTCCTCCTGCCGCGCGGGCAAAGTCTCGCCCGCTGCTACTTGCAGCTGCCACTCCACCAGGTCGAAACCGGTGATGCATTCGGTAACCGGATGCTCCACTTGCAGGCGCGTGTTCATTTCCAAAAAGTAGTGCTGGAGGTGCTCATCGACGATGAACTCCACCGTGCCCGCACCGCGGTAGCCCACCGCCAGCGCCGCGGCCACCGCATCGCGCCCCATGGCCTCGCGCATGGCGGGGCTGACCACCGGGGACGGCGCTTCTTCAATCACCTTTTGCCGGCGGCGCTGGGCCGTGCAGTCGCGCTCACCCAGGTAGACCGCATTGCCGTGCGCGTCCGCAAACACCTGTATTTCGATGTGGCGGCCGTTGTCTATGAGGCGCTCCAACATCAGGGTGCCATCGCCGAATGCGCTGATGGCTTCCCGGCGGGCGCCCTCCAGGCCGGGCTGCAGCTCGGCGTCGTTGCGCACGAGGCGCATGCCGCGTCCACCGCCACCGGCCACGGCTTTCACCAGCAGCGGGTAGCCCAACTTGTGAGCTTCTTGCGTCAGCACCGCGTCACTCTGGTCCGCACCCAAATAGCCGGGTGCGCAGGGCACGCCGGCTTGCAACATGCGCTGCTTGGCCAAGGCCTTGTCGCCCATGGCGGTGATGGCGTCCGGTGGCGGGCCAATGAACACCACGCCCGCATCGGCACAGGCCTTAGCGAATGCAGCGTTCTCGCTCAAGAAGCCGTAGCCAGGGTGCAAAGCATCTGCTCCGGTTTTGCGCGCGGCTTCCAGAATGGCGTCTACCCTGAGGTAGGACTCGGCGGCCGGTGAAGGGCCGATGTGCACGGCCTCATCGGCAAGGGCCACATGGGGTGCGTCGCGGTCGGCATCGCTGTAGACGGCCACGGTTTGGTAGCCTAGTTTGCGGGCGGTGCGGATGACGCGGCATGCGATTTCACCGCGGTTGGCGATTAGGATTTTGCTAAACATCATGCGTCCTCCTGCTATGGCGCCTGTGGGGCAATGCGCTTTGCTCCGTGTCCCCCGCCCGCTTTGCGGGCTCCTCCTTGACCTACGCAAAGCGCATTGCCCCACAGGCTTGAAGTGGCTTGATTTGTTTCCATAGATTTCATTTCACCGCCCAAGTTGGTTTGCGCTTTTGTATGAATGCGGTCATGCCCTCTAGTCCCTCTGCGCTTTGCGCTGAGTGGGCGAATACGGCGGCGGCGTGCTCCACCAGATCGGCTGCAGGGCTGAAGCGCGCTTGCTGCATCAGGGCTTTGGTGGAGGCCAGGGCGCCGGGGGCACAGGCCTGAATTTCTGCCAGCACTCGGGCAAGCGCTTCCGGCAATTCGTAAGCACTGCACAGCTCATGCACCAAGCCCATGCTGTGCGCGGCAGCGGCGTCCAAGCGCCCGCAGGTTACGGCCAAACGTTTGGCCTGCGAATAGCCCAAGCGCTCGACCAGAAAAGGGGCGATCTGCGCGGGCACTACGCCCAGCGACGTCTCGGGCAAACGGAATGAGGCACACTCATCCGCCAGCGCCACGTCGGCCACACAGGCCAGGCCGAAGCCGCCGCCCATGACTGTGCCTTCCAGCACGGCCACCACGGCCAGCGGGGTTTGGGCATAGGCCACGCACAGGCGGCCGAAGGCGGCGTTCACCTCGGCAATCGGGTCGGGCGCGCCAGCCTCGCGCTGCATGGAGCGCATGCGGGCGCCAGCCATGTCTTTGAGGTCGGCACCGGCGCAGAAGTGCCCGCCTGAGCCGCGCAACACCACCACGCGCACCGCGCCTTCACTACCAGCAGTGGCCTCAGCCGCCTGCAAAGCTTGTTGTAGCTCGGCCACCATTTGCAAAGACATGGCGTTGCGCACCTCAGGCCGGTTCAGGGTGATGTGCAACACCGCCCCCGCCTGCTCTGCGTGGATATGCCCGTAGCTTGGCACAAGCGTATTTGCTCCTTTATCAGGAGCTGCTCGCGCACTATCCATGGGCGCTGGCGGGCTATTTGACTCAGAAACCTGCATAGCTCAGGCGGCTTTGCCGGGCAAGGTGCCTTCGAGCTTGCAGATGATGCCCAGCATGATTTCGTCCGCCCCGCCGCCAATCGAGATGAGGCGGCTGTCGCGGTAGGCCTGCGAGATCGGGTTGTCGGCGGTAAAGCCCATGCCGCCCCAGTACTGCAGGCAGCTGTCCGTCACCTCGCGGCTCAGGCGGCCCGCCTTGAGCTTGGCCATGGAGGCCAGCTTGGTCACGTCCTTGCCGCCCACGTATTGCTCCACCGCACGGTAGGTGAGCGCGCGCAGGCACTCCACCTCGGTGCGCAGCTCGGCCAGGCGGAAATGCACCACCTGGTTGTTGAGGATAGGCTGCCCGAAGGTCTGGCGCTGGCGGGTGTAGTCGATGGTGAGGTTGATCAGGTTGTCCAGCGAGCGCAGGCTGCTGGCCGCACCGTAGAGCCGCTCCTCCTGGAACTGCAACATCTGCAGCATGAAGCCCATGCCCTCCTGGCCGATCAGGTTGCGCTGCGGCACCCGCACATTGTCAAAAAACAGCTGGGCTGTGTCGCTGCTGTGCATGCCGATCTTCTCGATCTTCTGGCGGGTGATACCCGGCGCGTCCATGGGCACGATGATGAGCGACTTGTTCTTGTGTGGGCTTTTGCCCGCTGCGCTCTCGCCGTCGCTGGTGTTGGCCAGCAGGCAGCACCAGTCGGCCTGCATGCCGTTCGTGATCCACATCTTGGAGCCGTTGATCACGTAATCTCCGCCGTCTTTGCGGGCCGTGGTTTTGAGGGCTGCCACATCCGAGCCGCCGGTTACCTCGCTCACGCCGATACAGCCCACCATGTCGCCCGCAATCGCTGGCGCCAGATACTGGTTGCGCAGCTCGTCGCTGCCGAAGCGGGCCAATGCCGGAGTGCACATGTCGGTCTGCACACCGATGGCCATGGGCACACCGCCCACATTGCAGTCGCCCAGCGCCTCGGCCATCACCATGGAGTAGCTGAAGTCCAGCCCCATGCCGCCAAACTCGGTGGGGTACTTGATGCCCAGCAGCCCGAGGTCGCCCATCTTCTTGAACAAGGCACGTGCCGGGAAGATGCCCGCTTTCTCCCACTCCGCGGTGAAGGGGTTGATCTCGTTGGCCACAAATTTGCGCACCGTGTCGGCAATCTGGGTGTGCTCGGAGGTGAATTTCATGGGGTGTCCTCGGGTCGTTGTAGTGAGTGAGTGAGTCGGTCAGCCGCGCTCAGAGGCGGGCCACACCAAAAGTGTTGGCGTTCAGCCGGCGGTCAGCGGCCTCGGCAGCCAGCGCCAGGCACAGGCCCAAAATGCGACGGGTGTCTCGCGGGTCGATGATTCCGTCGTCCCACAAGCGGGCGGTACCGAAGAGGGCCGCGCTCTCTTTGTCCAGCCGCAGGCGCAGCCCGTCAGACATGGCCTTGAGCGCTTCGTCATTCGCCTCCATGCCCATGCGTTCGACCTTGGCACGGTTCACGATGTCCATCACCTTGGCGGCCTGCGCGCCACCCATCACTGCGGTGCGCGCAGTGGGCCAGCTGAAGATGAAGTTCGGGTCAAACCCGCGCCCGCACATGCCATAGTTGCCCGCTCCATACGAGCCGCCCAGCACTACGGTGAACTTGGGCACGCGCGCGTTGGCCACGGCCTGAATCATCTTGCTGCCGTGCTTGATGGCGCCATTGCGCTCGGCCACCGAGCCCACCATGTAGCCGGTGGTGTTCTGCAAAAACAGCAGCGGTGTGCCGCTCTGGTCACACAGCTGGATGAACTGCGCCGCCTTGGTAGAGCCGGCGGGTTGAATCGGCCCGTTGTTGCCCAGAATACCCACCAGCCGCCCCTCGATGCGGGCGTGGCCGCACATCATCTCGGGGGCGTAGCCGGCCTTGAATTCCAGAAAGTCCGAGCCATCCACCAGCCGGGCAATCACCTCTCGCACGTCATAGGGCTCGCGCTCGTCCGCAGGGACGATGCCCATCAGCTCCTGCTCGTCAAACAGCGGTGCGGCAAAGCCGGCGCCATGGGCTGGAGCGTGTGGTGCAGTGTCCCAGTTGATCTTGTCCATCAGCTCGCGGGTTAAGGCGATGGCGTGGGCGTCGTCTTCAGTGAGGTACTCACCCAAGCCGGTCACTTGCGCATGCGTCTCGGCGCCGCCCAGCTCGTCGTCCGTGCAGTCCTCGCCGATGGCGGCTTTCACCAGCGGTGGGCCGGCCAGATAGATGCTGCTGCGCCCGCGCACCAGCACCACGTAGTCCGACAAACCCGGCAGGTACGCACCGCCCGCCGTGCTGGAGCCATGCACCACCGAGATCTGCGGAATGCCTGCTGCCGACATGCGCGCCTGGTTGGCAAAGCTGCGCCCGCCCTCCACAAAGATCTCCGACTGGTACATCAGGTTGGCGCCACCACTCTCCACCAGGTAAATCACCGGCAGCTTGTTCTGCAGGGCCACCTCCTGGGCGCGCAGCGCCTTCTTGAGGCCCATGGGTGCCACGGTGCCGCCTTTGACCGCGCTGTCGTTCACCGAGATCAAACAGCGCTTGCCCGCCACGGTGCCGATGCCGATGATGAAACCGCCGCCCAGCACTGCCTTTTTGCCGTCGTCGTCATGCATGTTGAGGCCTGCCAAGCGGCTCAGCTCCAGGAACGGCGAGTTGCGGTCCAGCAGACGGGCCACGCGTTCACGCGGCAGCAGCTGGCCGCGCTTCTCAAACTTTTCGCGCTTGCTTTCCGACTCGGCAATCACCATGTCCTGCAGGCGCTGCACCTCGGCCAGCAGGCCCTGCATGCGCTGGACATTGGCGGCAAAGGCATCGGAGCGCGGGTTGATCTTGGAACGCAGGGCAGGCATAGGTCTGGGCTTTCTGAGTTGCTTGACGCATTAGAGGCTAGGGTGACGTTAACGTCAACCAGTTGCCGTATAGGTGTTTTCACTATGCCTTACGTTATGCTCGACCACTACCATCCGCCACGGTCCATTCGATTTACCCGACACCGGAGAACACAACATGTCCCTCGAATCCGCAACCCAAGCCATCCGCGCCAAAGTAGGCGACGACAGCGGCCTCAACGCCACCCTGAAGTTCGACATGGGCGCTGACGGCGTCATCGTCATCGACGGCAGCAGCACTCCCAATACCGTGAGCAACACCAACACCGATACCGACTGCACCGTCGGCATCACCCTGGACAACCTGCAAGCCATGCTGGACGGCGACCTGGAGCCCGCCACCGGCTTCATGGCCGGCAAGCTCAAGGTCAGCGGCGACATGGGTGTGGCCATGCGCCTGCAACGCGTGATCTGACCCTGCGCATGGCCTTAAAAGACACAGCGTCCGCCGCCCTGACCGACGCGCAAGCGTTTGTCGACTCCCACCGCGACGAGGGCACCACCGAACTCTTCGGCATCACCGAGCTGTGCCGGGAGTTCGGTATCACCCTGCGGGCGCTGCGCTTTTATGAAGACAAGGGCCTGCTCGCCCCCCGCCGGGTGAACGGCGCTCGCGTCTACACCCGGCGCGACCGGGCACGGCTAGCCCTGATCCTGCGGGCCAAGGCCATCGGCTCGCCGCTTTCAGAAATCAAAACCTATCTGGATTTGTATGGCGACCACGGCGAAGGCCGCGCGCAGCAGCTGCAGTACGTGATCACCCGCACCGACAACGAGATCACCGAGCTGGAAAAAAAGCGCGCCCATATCGACGCTACCCTGGCCGAGCTGCGCGTCATCAACGGCAGCTGCCGTGGCCTGCTGGCCGAGCGGCAGCGCAAGCCCAAGGGCAAGGCTTAGGACCCTGCCCGGACAAATTATGGATCAATTCAGGCGCTAGCGACCATAGAATCTGCGCGTGTAGCTCCTAAAATAGGAGCAAATTACCCGCACTTCATGTGAGCATCTGGTCTTTGGCCACAAAGTATTTGCGGGCGTAGGCCACCAGCTGGCCATCGGTGGGGTGGTCAATCGTCTCTACACCCACCACCTTGTTGCCCACCTGCGGGTCGTGGCTGTGCAGGTGCTTGATGAGTTGCAGCTTGGCCTGTGCCGGGCCCACCACCAAGATCTCTTCAGCGCCTTTGAGCGCCTCGGCAATCGCGTGAAAGTATTGCTTGTCCTCAGAAGCCTTGCCCGAACCGACTACGCCGCTCTTGGCGTGCACCTGCGAGTGCGGGTGCTTGGGGCGCACGATGGACGCCTCCACATCGTCCGGCGCAATGTGCATGACATGCGCCTCCGAATGATCCAACCAGACAACTGCGTGGTAATGCGACATAGTGTTTCTTTCTGAGTGTTGAACAACACCTCCAGCGTAGGCCGCTGGCAACCGCAGGTGTTGCGCTGGGTCAAGCTGCGCGCAGGCAGTCTCTAGAGATCAAAATCTGCACTACTTGATAACAAGTAATGCAAATACTAAACTTCACACCATGAACCAGTCTGACGACATCCTCGCTCTCGCAGGGCAAAAGCATCTACTGCGTGCGGCTGATGTGCGGGCCATAGGCTGCTCGCCCCAACTGCTGATCCGCCTGCACCAAGCCGGCAAACTGCAGCGGGTGGCACGGGGCCTGTACCGCCTGCCCGATGCAGACATGACCGAACACCACACGCTTATCGAGGTCTGCCAGCGCCTCCCGAAAGCCGTGCTCTGCTTGTTGAGCGCCTTGCAATTTCACGGCATTGGCACCCAAATCCCGCACGAGGTGTGGGTCGCGCTGCCCGAGGCCAGCCCCACGCCCGCCCTGGGCTACCCCAGCCTGAGGGTAGCCCGACTACGGGGCGAAGCCTACGCAGCGGGCATCGAAGTCATCACCGAGCATGGCGCCCCACTGCGCGTTTACAGCGCGGCAAAAACCGTGACCGACTGCTTCAAGTTCCGCCACAAAATCGGTCTGGATGTCGCGCTGGAGGCGCTGAAAGACGCTTGGCAGAGCCGCAAAGTCACCATGCCCGAGCTGCAACACTTCGCCAAGATCAACCGCGTAGAGCGGGTGATGCAGCCCTACCTCGAGGCGGTAGCCGCATGACTGCCCATGTACCGGCCTCCATCCTCGCGCGGCTGCTCACGCTGGCCAAGCAGCGAGGCGACGACTACAGCCTCTTACTCAACCGGTTTGCACTAGAGCGGTTGTTATTGCGCCTGAGCGCGTCCCATCATGCCAACCGCTTTTTGCTCAAAGGCGCACTCCTGTTCGCACTTTGGTACGACATACCCCACCGCCCAACGCGCGACGCCGACCTACTGGGCTTTGGCCCCGACGACGAAGCCAACCTCGTCGCCACCTTCAGCGAAATTGCCGCCATGGACATGGATGACGGCATCGTGTTCGACCCCGCATCCGTCAAAGCCAGCGCCATCCGCGAAGACAACACCTACGGCGGAACCCGCATCACCCTGGCGGCACGCATAGGCACCGCCCGCTGCGCATTGCAAATCGATGTGGGGTTTGGCGATGCGGTGACGCCCCAGCCACTCACGCTGGCCTATCCCACGCTGCTGCCAGGCTTTCAGGCGCCCAGCCTGCGGGTCTATCCGGTGTACACCGTCATGGCCGAGAAGTACCACGCCATGGTCATGCTAGGCCAAGCCAACAGCCGCATGAAAGACTTTTACGACCTTGCCGTCATCGCGCAACGCAGCCCCCTGGACGGCGCAACACTAGCTGCCGCCATCATCGCTACATTCGCACGGCGGCAGACGCCGTTGCTTACGGAGCGGCCACTCGCACTCACCGCGGCATTCGGCGCCGACCCCGCCAAACAGCGCCAGTGGCAGGCTTTCTTGAACAAAAACCGCATCACCGCCGCCGGGCTGCCCGACACCGTGGCCCTGCTCGACACACTGTTGTGGCCCGCCACCCTTGTGGCAGCCAGCCAGAGCAATGCCAATGCCACATGGCAACCCACATCCGCCCAATGGGTGTGAGACTGCCAAGCGGTAGAACCATGCTTTACATACAGTACATTTTGAGGATTGCGCCCGCGAGCCCTGTGCACGCAGCGCAGCAGTCACCCGATGACCCCGTTTTAACGAGAAAGCAGCAGCCCCATGTCTTCTGTGCCCCACTTGCCCTTGGCCCCCCACCCTTTGCGCACCGGCCGCACCCTGTTGGCCGCCGGCCTGATGGCCAGCGCGCTCTCCGGCTGCGCCATCTGGCCCAAGGCATTGACTTGGGGCGGCTCGGATACATCCACTCCCACCGCTGCAGCAGAGCCGCTGACACCGCCGCCTGCACCACCCATGGTGGCCGAAGAAGCCCCCAAAGCGAACGCCAACCCGGTACCCGCCAGCGCGGCTGAAACAGCCACCATCGAACCGCGCCCTGTTTTGGCATCCACACCCGTCATGGCACCGCCCGAAGCGGAAGCCCCCAAAGCCACCGGGCGCGCGGCAACCAATGGCAAAGCCAAAGACACAGCCAAGTCAACGCCTACCAAGGCCGGCAGTAAGGAGTTGATGTCCGGCTTTTATATCAACGTAGGTTTGTTTGCCGTGCCCACCAACGGCACTAACGCCTTCCGCACCCTGGAGAAGGCCGAGCTGCCCGTGTTCACCGATGTGGTGAAGAGCAAAAAAGGCGCCCTCACCCGCGTGCGCGTGGGCCCCTACATGAACAAGGCGTTGGCTGATGCTGCGGCTGTCAAGATCAAAGGGATGAAGCTGGAAGCGGTGGTGTTTCAACGCTGAGCTTGCCGGACCCGTCAAGCAACTGAATGATGGGAAAACCCAAGTGGTGCATGAGCTCACGCACCACCACCACACTTGCATAGAAGACCCCGGATGAGGGCAATGCGTCCTGCCCCGGTGCCTGCCCGTTGGTTTGCATGACAAGCCGGCTGAATATTTGCTCCACAGCGCCCACATGTAACATGGGCACCCTCAACGTCCTTGATCCCCGCCGCTTGATACAGCCGTTTCACTTGGGGATCATTGGTGAGTAGGCTTGCGGCATCCGGTTTCGTGAATTTTGCAAGCTGCAAACGGTCTTCAGTCCACTCAATCGCGTGCTCTAACGCCGAAGCAGTCAAGCTGCCCTGATGAAAAAACTGTTCTGACATCCTGAGCAGCGGGATCTGGAATGTGGTGCCTTGGTCGGTACCTGATTCCACGATGCGCATGAATTCATCCTCCAAGTGGAGGTTTAGCTTGTGGGTCATACATCGTCCTTTGAGAAAGTGGCGGGCTTCAGGTGACGCTTGATCCATACACAGGCGCTCTGCCCGCCTACGATCAGCGTCAAGGTGGCGCCTGCAGGAAGACGCACCCAACTCCATGCAGACAAGGGCTCTTCCCTGCCTCCAGTCTGTAGTGTCAGGGCGCCGCTGACAACCAGCAGCTCGCCGCCGAAAGGCAGGAGCTCCTGGGTGCGATAGCCAGCATTCCATCTCTCCATCCGCACCCTTTCATTCAAGTCTTCAAACAAATGGCTGTACTCCACCGCCTCTGAATGATGGGAGCGCTCCCAGTTGAGATCCTTGGGGGCTTTGCGAACGTATTGCTGGTCATCTGCTTGGAACTGCCGCAGCTTCACGAAGATGACGCAACCGGAGATACTGCCCGGGCTGTGCATGCTTCCTGGTGGATTGCGTACATAGGTTCCCATAGGGTGCGTGCCCTCCTCGTCGAGGAAGTCACCTTCGAGCACCAGATACTCCTCACCGAGCTCGTGGGTGTGCGTGGCGAAAGCGCTCAGAGGCGCATACCGGACCAGTGAGGTGGCCCGTGCGACTTCTCCGCCCACGCGGTCCAGCATACGACGAGTGACGCCTTTTGTCGGGCTTTCGACCCATTGTTCAGGCGTGTTGTGCTCAATGACCAGCTGCTCGAAGTCCGCATTAATCAGCATGTGACACCCCGCTTCAATTGACGTTGCTCCACCCAATCCGCTACGGCTCGTTCAGCGGCTTGCACTGCGCCCTCCAAGTACCCTTGAAAGTCGGGTGCAAATTCGGTTCCTGCAAAAAAGACTCGCCCGTCCCAAGGTGCAGGCAATGCGGGATCCAGCAAGGATGGATGTTGCATGCTGGCCATGGAATCAGCCGCCACTGCAGTGAAGGGATCTTTTGCCCAATCTTTCACCTCCGCCCCAATGTATTTGCGGGCCGCAGGACCGAACATGCGCTCGAGTTGCGCCAAGCTGCGGCGTATAAGCTCCTGATCCCCCAGTTGCCGGCGCGCGGTAGCGGACACCCCGACAAACCCGAACAGTGCGCCGCGTTGCCCTTCGCTGTCGCTCGCGTCATGTATTTCTACCAAAGGGCCTGCGTGGCTTGTTGCATGGCCCGACAGCCCCAGTTCGCGTCAGAAAGGACGTTCATAGGTGGCAACGAACTTGGCCTGCCCCGCCATCCAGGTGGGCGACTTTTCCCAACGGTTAGTTTGCTCAGTCGGCAAGGGTGGCTCCCAGCGCGAGGCGGTTGCAATCATCCGCGGCGGAAGCGCAAGAACGACGGATTCCGCCACCAGATTGAGCAATGCGCTTTCAGTGCGTATACGGACCTTCAGCGAGCCATCGGGCTCTGTCGCCATGCCCTGGAATTCGGTGTTCAATTCGATCACCGTCTTTTCAAGCCGGGACGCCAGGGCCTTTGCAAGGGATGTAGTTCCACCTTTCAGCCGCAGTGAAGTCGCTTGCACGCCGAAGTCACTTCCGTAGCGCCGGACTTCCCGGGTAGGTAGTTCCATCAAGCTTTGCCCGATGTCATATTGGTTGAAGGTGTGCAGCTGCAGCTTCTCCAACCAGTGGTCGATGCGGGGGTTGTAGTCTGGCCACACCCACGATGGTCCCAGGTCAAAGTGTTGCACCGCAGCACTGCCACCCAACCCCAGTACCCGTCCGCCCAGGCGATCACGTGCTTCAACCAGAAGCACCTCGACACCTCGCTCCTCGAGCAGCAGTGCGGCCAAAAGGCCGGACACACCAGCGCCCACGACGACGACAGGCCACTTCTTTGCCTGCGGTATCGATTTGAAGTTTCTTGACTCATGCATGTTCGTGTCGTCCTTGTTTATTGGGCTGTGGTGCGAGGCCGGAAATCCTGCTCGTGGATCCAAATGCTGGGGTGTTGGTCGAACAAGTTCACATAGGGCTTGGCTAGTTCATCCACATTCATGCTGGAGTGCTCCTGTGCATGGATGAACCTTTCACGGGTACGTTCTGTCCAGATGAGTCCGTCAATGACGGTGTGCACCACATGAATTCCATCAGCGCTGTGTTCACGGGCCAGTGATTGGGCCAAGCCTCTCAAGCCAAACTTTGCACTGCTGAAAGCCGAGAAGCCGGCTCCGGCTCGCCGACTTCCGGAGGCGCCCGTAAAAAGCAGGGTCCCACCGCCATTCGCCTTCATTCTGGGAATGGCCTGCTGTGACACATTGACGGCTGTCAGCACCATGGAGCGCCAGACGTCTTCAAATGTTTCAGGTGACGTTGACATGAACCCCTGACGATGGAACTGCATCGCGTTATGAATGACGCCCGCCAATGGGGGCATATCCCGGTCCAGCTTGTCGAACAATGCGGCTACTTCGTGCAGATTGCGCAGGTCAGCTTGCAAGCCACCTGCACCATGTCGGGACACGCCCAGCACTCGGTAGCCGGCCAACTCAAACCAGCTCTTTAGTGCCGGCCCGAAGCCGTCGCTGTATCCGGCGATGATCAAGGTTTTTTCTGGCATTTGATTCCTTGTAACTACCTAGTAATCGGTAGGCTTTGCATTTAAATGGTGTTCGGTTGGTAGTTTCAGCAGCGTTCAATCGTTGTTTGTCATGCTCTCGACAAGAGCATCGGCAACCATTTCAGGTCCTTCTTGCGCCTGCAAACTACGCCCGACCAGCATCGCGCCCTCCATTGCGGACAGGAAGGTGATCGCCCAGATTTTGGGCGAGATGTTTTCCCTGAAGGCACCTTTGCTTTGCGCCTCTGAAATCACTCCGACGAGCCAATCGAGGGTTACCTGAAAAAACTTACGGACCTCGATGACGACCTCATTTGGCAGCGAATCGTTTTCCGCGCCCAGCATGCCGCACACGCAGAGGTTGCGATCATTGGCGTAAGTGGCTTCAAACAATTTGGCAAAAGCTACCAGGCGCTCGTTCGGCTTTGCAAATACGCCTTCAATACGGAGTAAGGCTTCCTTGAAGCGGTGGGTATAGCGCTGCGCTACCACTGCCCCTAGTTCTGTCTTGCTGGGAAAGTGATGGTGCACGCTGGGTTTACGTATTCCCACCGCCTGGGAAATTCCCTCATAGGAAAATCCGTTATAGCCAACTGCCTTGATGAGGTTTTCGGCGGCATCAACGATGCGCTCTGCAGAGGGTGTGAGTTCGGAAAAGTGTTTCATGGGACGACGCCAATCAGCGCAAAAACTACCTATTAGTTGGTTATTGTACCCAGCTGAAAGCGCTCAGGTTTTCTCTGCGAGAGGAGGAACAGGAAACAATTGCCCTTGCCAGAGTAGCCTCAGGGTGTTGACCGTCAGCCAGAGCATGAGGGCATTCGCCATCAAAAAAGTAGCAATGAACGCAATCAAGAGGCCGGTGCTGTGAGTCTGCGCCCACAATTTGAGGGTCAATGTCGCCAAAGACATCCCGCCAAAACTGAAAGCCCAGTAAGCCGGAGTGAATTTCTGCTTCAAGATCCAAGGCAAAAGTCGGATCGCGAGCAGCGCTTGATAGAGTGCGTAGCCCCACAACATGTACACAAAAGCATCGGGTACTCCGGCAGAGATGGTCAAGTAGCTCATGCCCGCAACCGCCGGGGGCGCTATTTGGATTCCGAGCAATGGGCGCTCACTCTCAGGCAAACCTGGCAGCTTGGCGGCACGGTTCAAGATCATTGATTCAATGGCAAGCCCTGCAAACATTCCCGCTCCTAAGAAGGCGAATGCGAACTCATGCAAGTTCAAGGCGCTGCAAGCCATCGCAGACACCAGATTCAGCGACACGACTGGCAGATAGACAGATGCATTCAGCGTTCCCCTTTGTGCTTGTCCCTTCCAAACCGATCCAAACAAACGAACCCCCAGCACCAGTTGGTTGCCAAGCGCTACCCACAACACTCCCTCGCCCCACGCGGGGCTGTAAGGCAGAAGCGTTAAAGCTGCTAACAGAGTGGATAAGGGGAACAGAGCTATGAGATGCCGCCCTGCGGGACTTTGCATTTCCGCGTGGAGGATTTCTGGCCGTTCCAAGTGGCGCTCTACGCAGAGCACGCAGATCGCTAGCCAAACGAGTACAGCGGCTGATTGAATCACCATGGCTGAGCACATGGGAAGCTGCAGTTCACCGGTAGCGTGTCTCCACAGGAGTCCGAAGGACAACATGCCGACAGCGATGCCGAAATAGGACGTCGGAAAGTTTGTAATCCTTGTATGCACAAGCTCACCTCACAAGTAGTTGCATTTGCGCTCTGAACAGCGGTGCCACACTTTCACGTGTCGCATGCAACACCGCTGTTCGCGTCCCTTTACGCGTTCAGGCGGGCAGCCAGCGCTTCAGCCAAAGGCGCAGCGGATGCGGGGCTCTGACCGGTCATCAGCACGCCATCCACCACCACGTTGGGCTCCCAGTTGGCCTTGCTCAGGTAGTTGGCGCCACGACGCTTCAACTCGTCTTCCAAAGAGAACAACAGGTGGTCGAGCAACTCGATTTCGTTGTCTTCTTCATTCTTGAAGCCAGTCAAACTGACACCCTTAACCAGGTATTCACCGTCAGCCTTTTTCACGTCGCGCAAAATTGCGGGCGCATGGCAGACCATGGCGATGGGGCGGTTGGTGGCGTGGAAGTCGCGGATCAGCTTGATCACATGCGAGTCAGACGCCAAGTCCCACAGCAAACCGTAGCCGCCTGGAAAGAACACCGCGTCAAAGGTGTTGTAGTTGATGTTGCGTAGCTTGCGGGTGGTCTTTGCGGCAAACATCGCCACCGGGTCTTTCAGAAAGCGGTCGGTGTATTCGGTGGTGAACGGCACCTTCATGCTCAACAGGTCAATCGGAGCCTCGCCGCCGTCTGGTGATGCAAACACCACTTCGTATCCGGCTTCTGTGAGGATGTAGTAAGGCGCAGCGAGCTCCGTGAACCAAGTGCCTGTTTGCTTACCGCTGATCCCCATTTCGTCCAGCGAGGACATGACCAACAGCACGCGCTTTTGTTTGTTTCCGGTTTCCATTTCAGTTTTCCTTTAGTCAATCAAATGCATCAAAGACCCAGCCAGCGAGCTTGGGAAACAGTGGCGACACCTGCATTCATGGCATCACCACCAGTTATCAGATTGCCAATTCAATCCAATTAACTACCTATCGATTGGTAGGTAAATGTGAAAAATAAAAATGAGGATTCCTGGGCTGATGCCCGCTTGACTCATGTTTAATTGACAGTACTTACCTACCAACTGATAGGTTTGTATTATGCACATAAAAATACCGATGCGCAACCGTCATAGAAAAAAATGAGTGCCCAAGGCGAACTTTTCGGAAGACAAAACAAAAAAGCCCGTCACGCATGTTGCGCAACGGGCCTTTGAATTCTGATGAGATGGTAGGGCGTGAGTGACTTGAACACTCGACCAAAGGATTATGAGTCCTCTGCTCTAACCAACTGAGCTAACGCCCCAACCGAACCGCAGATTGTAGCCGGCCGCAGGGGGCTATTTGTGATGGCTCAGGGCGTTGCTCACCAGCTTGGAGGTGATGTCCACGATCTGGATCATGCGGTCATACGCCATGCGGGTGGGGCCGATCACGCCCAGAGTGCCGACCACTTTGCCGTCCACCTCGTAGGGGCTGCTAACGATGGACAGGTCTTCAAACGGCACTACCTGGCTCTCGCCCCCGATAAAGATGCGCACGCCTTCGGCTTGGCCGGTCACGTCCAGCAGGCGCATGAGCTGGGCCTTTTGCTCAAACAGCTCAAATGCGCGGCGCAGGTGGCCCATGTCGCTCGAAAAGTCTGACACCGACAGCAGGTTGCGCTCGCCTGAGATCACCACTTCGTCTTGTGTCTCGGAGATCACTTCAGAGCTGGCATTCACCGCTGCTTGCATGAGGGCGGCAATTTCACCGCGCAGGCTTTCGACCTCGCCTTGCAGGCGCTGGCGCACCTGCTCGATCTCCAACCCCATGTAGCTGCTGTTCAAAAAGTTAGCCGCCTCGGCGAGCTGGCTTTGGGTGTAGTCCACCTCGGTGTAGATGACGCGGTTTTGCACATCGCCATCGGGCGCCACGATGATGACCAGCAGCCGCCGCTCCGAGAGGCGCAAAAACTCAATATGCCGGAAGGCCGATGTGCGGCGCGGTGCAATCACCACGCCCACAAACTGCGACAGGTTGGACAGCAGGTTGGCCGCGTTGCTGATGACTTTTTGCGGCTGGTCGGGCGCGAGGCTGTGCGCCGCCATGTGGCCCTGCTGCACCGTGAGCATGGTGTCCACAAACAGACGGTAGCCGCGCGCGGTGGGAATGCGCCCGGCCGAGGTGTGGGGGCTGACGATGAGGCCCAGGTCCTCCAGGTCCGACATGACATTGCGGATGGTGGCGGGCGAGAGGTCGAGACCGGACTCTTTGGAGAGCGTACGGCTGCCGACGGGCTGTCCATCGGCGATATAGCGCTCTACGAGCGCCTTCATCAACATCTTGGAACGTTCATCGAGCATGCCGGTCATTTTAGTAACCTATTTAGTGTCTAATTTGCGCATGTTGTCTCTATTTAGGCATGTCGCTCTGATCGGCAAGTACCAAACCACCGGCACCAGCGCTGCAGGGGCCTCGTCCCGCAAATCGCTGGACGAGATTGCCCATTATTTGATGGACCAGGGCTGCGAGGTGGTGATCGAGGCCGACACCGCCGCCAACACGGGCCTGAGCAACTACACAACACTGGATGTGGACGGCATTGGCACCCATTGCGACCTGGCCCTGGTGGTGGGTGGCGACGGCACCATGCTGGGCATAGGCCGCCAACTGGCGCGCTACCAGGTGCCGCTGATCGGCATCAACTCCGGGCGGCTGGGGTTTATTACCGACATCCGCTTCGAACAGTACAAAACCACGCTAGCCCCCATGCTGGCCGGCCACTACGAGGTGGACGACCGCGCCCTGATGCGCGCCCGCGTGATGCGCGACGGCCACTGCGTGTTTGAGGCCGAGGCCATGAACGACGTGGTGGTGAACCGCGGCGCCACCTCGGGCATGGTGGAGCTGCGGGTGGAGGTGGACGGGCACTTTGTAGCCAACCAGCGGGCAGACGGGCTGATCATCGCCTCGCCCACGGGCTCCACCGCTTATGCCATGTCGGCCGGCGGGCCGCTGTTGCACCCCTCGATCGCCGCATGGGTGATGGTGCCGATTGCGCCCCATACATTATCAAATCGGCCGATAGCGCTCGCAGATAGTGCGCATATAGCTATCGAAATCGTAGCAGGGCGCGATGCCAGCGCCAACTTTGACATGCAAAGCCTGGCCAGTCTGATGCACGGTGACCGCATTGAGGTGACCCGATCGCAGCACAAGGTGCGCTTTTTGCACCCCAAGGGCTGGACCTACTTTGACACCCTGCGCCAGAAAATGCATTGGAATGAAGGCGTGGCGTAAGCACCACCCTTATTGAAAACATGGCACTCAAGCGAATTGTTCTCAGAGACTTTGTGATCGTCAGCGAGCTGGAGCTGGACCTCGAATCCGGCTTCTCGGTGCTGACAGGTGAAACCGGCGCGGGCAAATCCATCCTGATTGATGCGCTGCAGCTCGTCACTGGCGCACGCGCCGACACCGGTGTGATCCGCGAAGGTGCGGCCCGCACCGATGTGAGCGCCGAGTTTGACAACGCACCGGGTTTGCAAGCGGTACTGGACGAAGCCGGTTTCGAAGCTGGCGACACCCTGCTGCTGCGCCGCACGGTAGATACGCAAGGCAAAAGCCGCGCCTGGGTGAATGGCAGTCCCGCCACCGCGCAGCAGCTGCGCACCATTGGCGAGCAGCTGCTGGACATTCACGGCCAACACGCTTGGCAAAGCCTGACTCGGCCCGAAGCCGTCCGCGGCCTGCTGGACGCGTATGCCAAGTTGGACACCGGTGCACTCAGCGGCTTGTGGGCCACCTGGCGCCAGACCCAACAAGCTCTTGCCCAAGCCCAAGCCGCACAAGACAGCCTGCAGCGCGAGCGCGAGCGCCTGGCCTGGCAAATTGGCGAGGTGGACAAACTCAACCCCGGCACCGACGAGTGGCCCGAGCTCAACGCCAGCCACAGCCGCCTGGCCAACGGGCAGGCGCTGATTGATGCCGCCCAAGGCGCCGTCAACCTGCTGGAAGACGACGAAACCAACGCGCTGGCCCCGCTGCACGCCGCCCTGCAGTTGCTGCAAGCCCAGTCGCACCTAGAAGCCGAATTCAAAGACGCCATTGAGGCCCTGAACTCCAGCGTCGCGCAGATAGAAGACACCGTGCACAGCCTGCGTTCGTATGCCCGCCGCACTGAGCTGGACCCGGAGCGCTTGGCCGAGCTGGACGAACGCATGTCGCTCTGGGTGAGCCTGGCGCGCCGCTACAAGCGCCCGCCCGAAGAGCTGGCCGAGTTGTGGGCCTGCTGGAAAACCGAGCTAGCCCAGCTGGATGCCGCTGCCGACCTGGACGGCCTGCAAGCCAAAGAGCGCAAGGCCCAGGTCGCCTTCATGGCGGAGGCCAAAGCCCTCTCCAAACAACGCGCCAAAGCCGCGCCCCTGCTGGCCCAGAGCATCACCCAAGCCATGCAAGGCTTGGGCATGCAGGGTGGCCGGTTTGAGGTGGCGCTGGAGCCTTTGGCCCAGCCCCAGGCCAGCGGCTTGGAAGACGTGCATTTTTTGGCCGCCGGCCACGCGGGCAGCACCCCGCGCCCGGTGGGCAAGGTGGCCTCGGGTGGCGAGCTGTCGCGCATGGCGCTGGCCATTGCGGTGACCACCAGCCGCCTAGGCACCGCCCAGACATTGATATTTGACGAGGTGGACTCCGGCGTGGGCGGCGCAGTGGCCGAGACCGTGGGCCGCCTCATGCAGCAGCTGGGCAGCGACCGCCAGGTGCTGGCCGTGACCCACTTGCCCCAGGTGGCCGCCTGCGCGCACCACCACTTGGTAGTGTCCAAGCAGCTGCAAGGCAAAGCCACCCTGAGCACCGTAGCCCCCGTGGGCGGCGAACAGCGCGTAGCCGAAATTGCCCGCATGCTGGGTGGGGAGAAACTCTCAGGCACTACGCTGGCACACGCAAAAGAAATGTTGCAGCTAGGCCTATAAAAAAATGAGCTCTCTACATACGTCGATGGAAATTGTGCTGATCACCGGCATGTCGGGTTCCGGCAAATCGGTGGCGCTTCACGCCTTGGAAGACGCAGGCTTTTACTGCGTCGACAATCTGCCGCCCGAGCTGCTGCTGCCCTTTGTGGAGCTGGAACGCCAGCACGACGCACAGCGCATCGCCATTGCGATGGATGTGCGCAGTGCGGTCTCACTGCCTTTGGTGCCCCAGCAGCTGGCTGCGGTGCGGGCGCTGGGCGTGGTGGTTAAGCCTTTGTTTTTGGACTCGACCACCGACACGCTGGTGCGCCGCTACTCCGAAACCCGGCGCAAGCACCCTTTGTCGCAAGGTAGCTCCGACCATGGCGAGCGCGATGAGCGCCGCGCGCTGGTCGATGCGATTGAGCTGGAGCGCGAGCTGCTGGCCGACCTGCGCGAGCAGGCCCATGTGATTGACTCCAGCATCATCCGCCCCTCGCAGTTACAAGGCTATGTCAAAGCGCTGATCGCCTCGCCCGGCGGGCAACTCACGCTGGTGTTTGAATCGTTTGCCTTCAAACGGGGCGTGCCCACCGATGCGGACTACGTGTTCGATGTGCGCATGCTGCCCAACCCGCACTACAACCCCGAGCTCAAGCACCTGACCGGGCGGGACCAGCCGGTGATGGATTTCCTGATGGCAGAAGATGCCGTGGCGCTCATGCAGCACCACATTGCCTACTTTCTGGAGAGCTGGCTCGATGCCTTGGCGAGCGACCACCGCAGCTATGTCACCGTGGCCATCGGTTGCACGGGGGGCCAACACCGCTCGGTGTTTTTGGTCGAGCAACTCGCCAAGCGCTTCAGTGGTGAGTGGATCACGCTCAAACGCCACCGCGAGATGGACGCGAGGTAGGGGGTAGGCTTTAGCCTTCCAACAGCCTGCGCACCGGGGCCGGCAAGCCAGCTGCGGCCCACTCGGCGGGCGTAAACCAGGCGCCTTCGCCCAAGCCACTTGCTATTAAATCCATAGCGCCTTGCGCACATTCCACCTGCGCTGGATGCATAAAAAGGTCTTTGTGCGTGAGCACATGGGTCACCACGGGCATGAAGCGCACGTCGCCAGCAAACGCGGGCGGTAACGCGGCGCGCAACGCGTCTTCACTCTCAAACAGCGGAAAACACTGCAAGCCCGCCCACACACCAGGCGTGGGGCGCTTGCTCAGCCACACCGCACCATCAGCACGCCGCAACCACAAGAGCCACAGGCTCTGGCTGCTGCGCTTAAGCTTGCGAGTGCGCACCGGGTAGCGCTCGGCATCGCCCGCCTTGGCAGCGGCGCATTGGCTATTCACCGGGCAAAGCAAACAGCTGGGCCGCTTGGGGCTGCAAAGCGAGGCCCCCAAGTCCATCATGCCCTGTGTGTAGCGTGGCATCACACGCGGGCCCTCAGTGGCCACCTCGGCCGCGCTGGGCAGCAGGGCTGTGGCTTGGTCCCACAGAGCGCGCTCATTCTTGGTAGTGGCCAGATCGGCGTCAAACCCCAGCACACGGGTGAGCACCCGCTTCACGTTGGCATCCATGATGGCCACCCGCTCGTCAAAACACAGCGAGGCAATTGCCGCAGCGGTGGAGCGACCTATCCCAGGCAGAGTGACCAGCGTAGCGGCATCGCACGGGAAGGCGCCGCCGTGCAGCTCCATCACCAGCTGGGCGCAGCGGTGCAAGTTGCGGGCGCGGCTGTAGTAGCCCAGGCCGCTCCACAGGCCCATGACCTCGTCACTGCTGGCAGCGGCCAGGTCTGCCACTGTGGGGCAGCGGGCCAGAAACCGGTCGAAATAGCCGATGACGGTGGCCACCTGCGTTTGCTGCAGCATGATTTCTGACAGCCACACCCGGTAGGGGTCTTGGGTGTTTTGCCAAGGCAGGCTGTTGCGGCCATGCTGCGCCTGCCAGCGCACCACGGCGGTGGCAAAACTCGGTGTCGCCATGGTCAGACCAGTTCGACGTCGACTTCGGTCAGCGCGGTGCTGCTCTGGTGCGCCGCTACCAAGTAGGAGGTGAGCTCCATGAGCTTGTCGTCCAGCACATTCAGGGCGTTGCTCTGCAGATTGATTTCGCCAATGCGATCCTCCAGGCCACCCGCGGCCTGAGAGATGCGGTCAATCGCTTCAATACGGCGCACAAAGTTGCGCCGGCGCTCGCGCAGTTGGGCATCGAGCTGCGCTGCAGACGCTTTGCTCCAGAGCTCTACATCGGCCAAGGCCGTTTCGTGGACCGTGCGCAGCCGCGTGGACAAGGCGCGCACCAAGCGGTCTGCAAACTCTGGCTGGGCGAGGCGGAAGGCATTGCCCAGGCCCAAATACTGCAGGTGATTGCGTTCGATCGTGTCCAGATCCACGGTAAATCGGGCCATGTCCGGCTGCGCCGGTGGCTGCAGCGAAAAGCCGTATTCGGCGTTCAGCGCGGTGAAGCTGGCCTCCAACATGCTCTGGATCTCAGAGCACAGGGCTTGCACCCGCTGCAGGTTGGCACGCAGGCGGTCAAAGGTTTCGCTGTAAGCCCGCTTCACGCCCAGCTTGAGGCCCTTTTGCAGCAGCGTGTCACCCAGTCCGGCCATTTCTTTCTTGAGCATGGCCGCGCCCAAAATATTGAACACCTCACGCAGCAGGCGCAGGTGCACTGAGCGCACCGCATGGATCTTGGCGCCACCCTGGTCGAACTCGGCCTGCTCTTGCGAGATGCGGTTCCGCATGTGCTTGATGACGTTGGCGTTTTTGCCCTGCAGGCTTTGCAACTCCATCATTTGCTCAGTCAGGTCGCGCTTGCGGATGTTGATGACGCGGCCGGTTTCAGCCCGCAAATCCGTAATTCCGCCCTTCATGGCGGAAGCCAGAATCTGCTGGCGCTTGCCCATCATGCCGTGACCGAGCACGTCTTCGAGCACCGGCAGGCAACTCTGGCGCAACAGCGCATCGTCTTCGGTGACCTTGGCGACCAGGCCCTTCTGGGCCGACACCGCAATCACCCGCTCTTTGGGAATCCCCAAAATATCAGCGGTGCTGGTGCGCTGGCGGTCGATCTGGGTCTGAATCTGGGCCGGGGTACTGAGGGCGTCCCACAGCGTGTCGATTTTGTTGAGCACCACCAAGCGCGCTTCGGGGTCGGTGGACTCGGTGATCAGGTGTTCGCGCCAGATAGCCAGGTCAGACTTGGTCACCCCGGTGTCGGCGCCCAACATGAACACGACTGCGTGGGCCTGGGGAATCAGGCTGACAGTCAGCTCCGGCTCGGCGCCAATGGCGTTCAGGCCCGGGGTGTCCAGAATCACCAACCCCTGCTTGAGCAGCGGGTGGGCAATATTGATGAGCGCATGGCGCCAGCGCGGCACTTCGACCATGCCTTGCGCATCCACCATGGGGTTGTCTTCAGGGGCTTGGGCATTCCAAAAGCCGAGGGCGCGGGCTTCTTCCTGTGTCACCCGAATGGTTTCGGCGACTTTCTCCAAAGCCTTGGCCAGTTGCTGGGGATTGTTCACATCGAGGTCGATGCGGGTCCACTTCTCGGGCGCCATGCGCCATTCCATCAGCGCCTGGGGTTGCAAACGGGTCTCAATCGGGAGCAGGCGCAGGCAGGGGGGCACCTCAGCGTCATACCCCATCTCGGTGGGGCACATGGTGGTGCGGCCTGCGCTGGCCGGCATGATGCGCCGGCCGTAGCCCGCAAAAAACAAGGCGTTGATCATCTCGGACTTGCCGCGCGAGAACTCGGCCACAAAGGCCACCATCACCTTGTCAGAGCGCAGCTGGGTTTCCAGGCGCAGCAGGCGCTCTTCGACGCCGGCATCCAGCAACTCGTGGTCTTTCAGCCATTCGGCCAGCAGCTTCAGGCGCAGCGCAAACTCACGCCGCCATGTGCCGTGTTGGTCAAATTGATCGTTGAATGAAGTAGCCACGTAGTCCCCCGAGGAATCGGCCAATATAGCACCCCATCCAGCCCTAGCGCTTCTGGCAAATCATGCAGAAATAGGTGGATCGCTGCCCTTGCCGGATCGCCCGCACCGGTGCGGCACACACACGACAAGGCGCGCCTTCGCGGCCGTAGACATTGGCCTCTAATTGAAAGTAGCCACTCTCGCCGTTGGCGTTGGAAAAGTCGCGCAGCGTGCTGCCACCCTTCTCGACCGCGCGGCTCAGCACATCCTTCACCGCCGCATGGAGCTTGGCCACGCGTGGCTTGCTGATGCTGTTAGCCGGGCTGGTGGGGCGAATGCCCGCCAAAAACAAGGCCTCGGACGCATAAATATTGCCCACGCCGACCACCACTTCGCCGGCCAAGAGCACTTGTTTGATGGGGGCTTTGCGCTGCCGCAGCCCGGCCAGAAAGGCGGCGGCATCAAAACCATCACCCAAGGGCTCTACCCCCAGGTGACCGAGCAGTTTTTGCGCAACCGGGTCTGACTCACCCGCCGCAAACACCACTGCGCCAAAGCGGCGGGGGTCGTGCAGGCGCAAAGTACCAAGGTCGGTGACCATGTCAAAGTGGTCGTGCACACCCGCGGGCGGCAAATGCCGGTCAAAAACCACCGAACCCGACATGCCCAAGTGCACCAGCAGCAAGCCCTCACTGAGGTCGATCAACAGATATTTACCGCGGCGCCGGACACCGCGCACCCGCATGCCCGCCAGCGATGCCGGCTCGCATTGCAATGGCCAGCGCAAAGGTTTGCCCATGTGCACAGCCTGAATCGTGGCGCCGGTGATGCGGTCGGCAAAACTCCGGCGGGTGACTTCAACTTCGGGCAATTCAGGCATGGGCGCTCTCAGATACGGGGGTTGGATTATTATGGTCCGATGCACCGCACCCAACGCCTCATCGCTATCGCTTCCGTCGTGGCCGGACTCATTCCATTCGGGTCCGCGCAGGCGGTGGCACCAACCCCTGTCACGAACTCGGACCTCAACGCCGGGCTGATGTACCAGATCCTGGTGGCGGAAATGAGTGCCTTCAATGGCGATGAGACCAATGCGTTCTCCTTGACTCTGGATGCAGCCCGGCGTGCCAATTCACCGCGGCTGTACGAGCGGGCGGTGGAGCTGGCCCTGCGCGCCAGAAGCGCGGACTTTGCGCTCGAAGCTGCCCGTGCCTGGCAGCGGGGGTTCCCCAGCTCGAAAGATGCCAATCGCTACATCTTGCAAATATTGATAGGCACAAACCGCCTGTCTGAACTGACGGAGCCGCTCAAACGCGAACTCCAAGGCCTCTCGGGCAAGGACCGGGTAGGCACTATCAATGTGTTGCCCCGTTATTTCCAGCGGGTGACTGACAAAACATTGGCTGCGGCGGTGCTCGAACAAGCGCTGGCAGCAGACCTGCCCACCACGCTCTACGGGCCCGCGGCTTGGAGTGCTGTGGGCGTGATGCGAATCGGCTCTGGCAACCTGCCCGGCGCGCTGGAGGCAGCCCAACGTGGCGCCGCGCTGGATGCCAACGCTGAAGAGCCCGCAGTGCTCGCCCTGAATTTGATGGATGCCAATGCGCCCGCCGCCGAGGCGATCGTGCGCAAATATCTGGCAGGCAACGCGCTGCCCGAAATCCGTATGGGCTACGGGCGGGCCCTGATAGGCGCCCAGCGGTTTGCCGAAGCACTTACCCAAATGCAGTTGATCAACACGCAAAAGCCGGATTTTGCAGATGCCTGGCTGGTACGTGGGTCTCTGGAAATCCAGGACAAAGGCCCGGCCGCTGCAGAGAAATCACTCAAGCAGTACCTGAGCCTGCTCCCCGCCGAGCAAGACCCCAATGACGAGACCGAAACCGGACGGGGCGCGGTACAAGCCTATTTATTGCTCGCCCAGATTGCAGAACTGAACGGCAAGCCCGACGAAGCCAACGCACTCCTGCAACGAATCAAAAGCCCCCAAGACGCTCTGCGGGTGACTGTGCGCCGCGCCACGTTGATGGCCCGCCAAGGCAAGCTGGACGAAGCCCGTGCCGCGATACGCAATGCCCCGGAGCGACAAGCCGATGACGCGCGCACCAAGCTGGCCACCGAAATCCAGCTGCTCCGCGACTACAAGCAAATGAGCGAGGCCTACACCTTGCTCACAACCGCGGTGCAGACCTACCCGGATGACAACACCTTCGCCTACGACTTGGCCATGGTGGCAGAAAAACTCGGTCGGCCTGAGGAGATGGAAACCCTGCTGCGCAAGCTGATTGCCAAAGCGCCGGACTACCACCACGCGTACAACGCATTGGGCTATTCCTTGGCGGACCGTGGCATACGCCTGCCAGAGGCGCGGCAACTGATTCAAAAGGCTCTGGAGTTCGCACCCGCCGACCCCTATATCGTCGACAGCTTGGCGTGGGTGGAGTTTCGCAGCGGCAATCTCCCCGAAGCACAGCGCCTGTTGCAACAGGCCTATGCCAGCCGGCAGGACGCAGAAATAGCGGCCCATTTGGGCGAAGTACTGTGGGTCTCAGGGCAGCGCGAAGCTGCGACCAAAATCTGGCAGCAGGGCTTAGAACTGCAAAAAGACAACGAAACCCTGCGCGAGACTATCCAGAGGCTTAACCCGTCCTTATGAGCTTGGGAATCCGGACCCGAGCGCTCTTCACGCTCTGGATTGCTATTTTTTTGATAGCGGGTTGCGCACATAAAACGAGCGCTAACAGCATTTTTCCTGCTGAATCGCAGTGGAGCGGCAGGCTGGCCCTCAAAGTGCAGAGCACGCCACCCCAGGCCTTCAGCGCCGACTTTGAATTGGGTGGCTCGGCCGAAGCAGGCCAACTGACTTTCTACACCCCCCTTGGTACCACTGCGGCAAAGCTGCAATGGGCGCCCGGCACCGCAACCCTCACAGCGGAAGGGCAAATCCGCCAGTTTGACTCGGTAGAGGCCCTGGTGCAGCAAGCCACAGGCGCCGAGCTTCCGGTGCAAGCGCTGTTTGATTGGCTACGGGGTACGGCCACGCCCGTGCCAGGCTGGTCCGTGGACCTGACTGCCCTGGAGCAAGGTCGACTGGTGGCCCAGCGTGATGACCCTTCGCTGCCGCGTATTGAGTTGCGAATCATTCTGCAGCCCTAAACGACACGCCCGGCAGCGCAGATAATCGCCGCCATGCAGTCGCTCTACGACATTCCCGCCCCCGCCAAGCTCAACTTGTTCCTTCATATCGTGGGTCGCCGCGAGGATGGATATCACCTGTTGCAGTCCCCCTTTATGTTGATTGATTGGAGTGACACCCTCCACTTCGACCTGCGCAGTGATGGCGGTATCAGCCGCGAGGATCTGAGCTGGGCCTTGCCGGAAGACGATCTCATACTCCGCGCTGCTCGCGCCTTGCAGCAAGCCACCGGTTGCGCTTTGGGTGCCCACATCGGCATCCACAAATCCATCCCGGCGCAAGCAGGCATGGGCGGAGGGTCTTCGGATGCAGCGTCTACGTTGCTCGCCTTGAATCGCCTGTGGAACTTGAATCTGCCGCTGCAAGCGCTGCTGGCGATCGGCCTGAAATTGGGTGCAGATGTGCCCTTTTTCCTCGGTGGAAAGAACGCATGGGTAGAAGGGATCGGGGAAAAACTGACGCCCATCGACATCCCGGTTTCGCGCTGGTTGGTCGTAAAACCAGGAGCGGGTTTAGAAACAAAACGAATTTTTTCTGATCCAAGCTTGAAACGTGATTCAGAGTGCGCTACAATCTATGGCTTCGCTGCACACACTTTCGAAAATGTCTTAAAGACAACAAGAAATGATTTGCAGGCCATAGCCCAGACGCTGTGCCCGGAAATGAACCAAGCCCTTCAGTGGCTAGATTCAAAAGGTCTCAGTGGTCGAATGACTGGTTCAGGAAGCGCAGTTTTTGCGCACTGCACTCAGGACATCGAAATGGGTGATGCGCCTACTGACTGTCAAGTCAGGTTGTGCAGCAGTTTGGATGTTCACCCCCTTCAGGGATGGGCACCCAGCGATGGTTTATCGGTGGGTAGCGTTTAGCTACCAACCCGTGTAGGGGAGTCGCCAAGTTGGTTAAGGCACTGGATTTTGATTCCAGCATGCGAAGGTTCGAATCCTTCTTCCCCTGCCAAATTGCTGTTCGGGCCGGTCCCGATGCAGCATGCGATCTGTGAAAAAATAAACCCACTCTCTTCGCTGGACCTCCCCACATGCAGGCATTCACACCCCCTGATTTCATGGTTTTCACCGGCAATGCCAATCCTGGCATGGCGGAAGACATTTCCAAGCACCTCGGCATTTCCCTCGGTGCAGCCACCGTCGGTCGCTTCTCGGATGGCGAGGTCACGGTAGAGATCAACCAAAACGTTCGCGCCCGCGACGTGTTCGTGGTTCAGAGCACGTGCGCTCCTACCAACGAAAATCTGATGGAATTGCTGATCATGGTCGATGCACTCAAGCGTGCGTCTGCTGAGCGCATCAGTGCCGTGATTCCCTACTTCGGTTACGCACGTCAAGACCGTCGTCCCCGCTCTGCCCGTGTGCCAATCACTGCCAAAGTGGTCGCCAACATGTTGCAAGCCGTGGGCGTGGACCGCGTGCTGACCATGGATTTGCACGCTGACCAGATCCAAGGCTTCTTTGACATTCCGGTGGACAACATTTATGCGTCCCCCGTGCTGCTGGGCGATTTGCGCCAGAAGAACTACAGCGATCTGATCGTTGTGTCGCCCGACGTGGGTGGCGTGGTGCGTGCCCGTGCGCTGGCCAAGCAGTTGAACTGCGACATGGCCATCATCGACAAGCGTCGCCCCAAGGCCAACGTGTCTGAAGTGATGCACGTGATCGGCGAGATTGAAGGCCGCAACTGCGTGATCATGGACGACATGATCGACACCGCAGGCACTTTGGTCAAAGCCGCTGAAGTGTTGAAGGCCCGCGGCGCGAAGAAGGTGTATGCCTATTGCACACACCCCATTTTTTCCGGCCCTGCCATCGAGCGTATCGCCGGTGGCGATGCCCTCGACGAGGTTGTGGTGACCAACACCATTCCTTTGAGCGCTGCCGCTGCGCAGTGCACCAAGATTCGCCAACTGTCCGTGGCTCCGCTGATCGCCGACACGATCCAGCGTATTGCCAAGGGTGATTCGGTCATGAGTTTGTTCACCGAGTAACACTACCCGGTGCAAAAAGCAGATATTGCCGGCGCTGTGCCGGCGATGTCTTTTTAAAGTCGGAGTCACACTGGTCGCGGTGGACTCTTTTAGGAGTTGAATATGAAATTTGTCGCTTTTGAGCGCGCTAAGCAGGGCACGGGTGCGAGCCGCCGTCTCCGCGTTACCGGTCGTACACCTGGCATCGTTTACGGTGGCACTGGCGAACCCCTCTTGGTTGAGCTGGACCACAATGCTTTGTGGCACGCCATCAAGAAAGAAGCTTTCCACTCCACCATCCTGGACATGGAATTCAACGGCAAGGAAAGCAAGGTTCTGTTGCGCGACGTGCAAATGCACCCCTACAAGCAATTGATCCTGCACATTGACTTCCAACGCGTGGAAGCCAACACCAAGCTGAGCATGCGCGTTCCTTTGCACTTCAGCGGCCAGGAAAACTCGCCTGCAGTGAAGACCGATTCCTGCTTGATCAACCACGTGATCACCGAGCTGGAAGTGGCTTGCTTGCCTGCTGACCTGCCTGAATTCATCGCTGTGGACCTGAGCGGTCTGGTGAAGGGCAAGTCCCTGCACGTGAATGATCTGGCGATGCCCAAGGGAACTGTTGCTGTGACTCACGGCAAGCCAAACCCCGTGGTCGTATCCGTAGTCGCTCCTGTGGAAGAAGTGATTGCACCGGTTGCAGCTCCCGCTGCTGACGCCAAGGGTAAAAAAGGCAAGAAGTAATTAACGCTTTGCGTTGAGGACTTAAGAACGGCCCACCTCGGTGGGCCGTTTGCATTGGGGCGTGCTCTACAGCCCCGGTTGTGAGCCATAATTTTTAGCATGATCAAACTATTTGTCGGCCTGGGCAACCCGGGACCGGAGTACGAAGGCACTCGCCACAACGCCGGCTTCTGGTGGGTTGATGCCCTCGCGCGTGAACTCAAACTGAACCTCTCGATGGACAAGGGCTACCACGGTCTCGTGGCCCGCACCACCCTGCAAGGCCAGACCGTCTGGTTGCTAGAACCACAAACATTCATGAACCTCTCCGGCAAGTCGGTGGGTGCGCTGGCCCGGTTTTTCAAAATTACGCCCCAAGAAATCCTGGTGGTTCACGACGAGCTGGACGTGGTGCCTGGCGAAGCCAAGCTCAAGTTCGGTGGCAGCCATGCCGGACACAACGGCTTGCGGGACATCCATGCCCAGCTAGGCACCGGTGATTACTGGCGCTTGCGCTTAGGGGTAGGCCATCCCGGTGTGAAGTCAGAAGTCGTGCACTGGGTCCTCAAGAAGCCTTCGCTCGACCATCGTATTGCCATCGACCAAAGCATTGACCGTTCGCTCAAAGCACTGCCGCACCTGTTGGCCGGAGACATGGACAAAGCCACGATGCTCATCCACACCAGCAAGCCCCCGCGCCCCAAGCCGCCGCGTCCCACTGCGCCACCGGCACCGGCTGCAGGTGCTGTGGATGACGCACCCGCAGTGCCACCCACTTCCACGGTACAAGTCACTCCCTAAGCCCCCTGCCCCACCGGAGACCTGCATGCGCCACGCCATCGCCTTTGCTATCGTTTTTGCAGCATTAACCGCAATAGGGACGGCGTCTCAAGCCCAAAAAGTCTACAAGTGTGGCAACACCTACAGCCAGACACCCTGTGGTGATGGCAAAACCCTGGACATAGCGGCGCCCGATGCGGGCACTGAAATGGCACGCAAACAAACCGCAGACAAAGAAAACAAGCGCCAGTTGGCGGCCGCCAAAGCGCTAGAAAAAGAGCGCCTCGCCACTGAAGCCGAAGTTAGAAAACGCCAGGCTGCGGAGGCCAAGGCCTTGGAACAAGAGAAAGCCAGGACGGCAAAAGGCGCAGACAAAAACAGCGCCAAGAAGAAAAACGGGCCGCAGTTCTTTACCGCCAAGCAGGTCCCACCCGCCAAGCCATAAGCGCCCGGGGTGACCGCACGTCTGCGCGCCCTCAGGCAGGTTTGGCCGCGGCAGCCTGCAAGCGCAGGTACTTTTGCATCAAGGTTTCTTTGCTCTCGGTGAAATCGGGGTTCACCGGAATGCAAGACACGGGGCACACCTGTACACACTGGGGCTCGTCGAAATGCCCCACACACTCGGTGCATTTATGCGGATCGATTTCGTAAATCTGCTCACCCAGGTAGATCGCCTCATTCGGGCATTCGGGCTCGCATACATCGCAGTTGATGCATTCGTCGGTAATTAACAGTGCCACAGCAGTTCGCGCTCCATGGCGGGATTATCGCCTCAGGGGCTCAAGCCCTCGTCGTCAGCGGGGAGTTTGACGATCACCACCGGCACGGTGCTGGTCCGCAGCACTTCGTTGGCCACTGATCCGACCAAACCGGACCCGAGTGCCCCGGCACTCTCGGCCCCCATCACCACCAGATCAACGCCATGCCGCTCACCGACCTCAATAGCCATATGCGCCGGGTCGCCGGTCGCGACTTCGCAAACACATTCCACCCCGGCAGCGCTCAGTAGAGCGCGGGCAGGCTCCAGGCAATGCATACCGGCATCGGTGCTGACCTGGCTCAACACATCGGGGTCGTGTGCCACTACCAGCTCATAAAGATTGGCAGGCTCCTGGACATTGACCAACACCACCTCGACAGGAAGGCCTTGGGCCCGGGCGCCTAGCACCCAGTGAACGGCCTCCATCGACAACTCCGAACCGTCAACCGGCAACAGGACTTTCATGGCAGGCTCCTTGAAGGGTCAGGGTGTCAGGCGGTCCATCAAACGGGCATGAACCACCGGGGCCACGAAGGCGGCAACGTCGCCCTTGAGCGTGGCAATCTCCCGGACCAGCGTACTCGAGATGAATTGAAAACGCGAGTCCGGCGTGAGGAAAACCGTTTCTACATCAGGGGCTAACGACTTGTTCATGCCGGCGAGTTGCGCCTCGTAATCGAAGTCGGTCACCGAGCGCACCCCTCGCACCATAGCGCGGGCACCATGGGCGACTGCGAAGTCGCGCACCAGGCCACTGAAGCTCTCGACTTGCACGTTATCAAGCGGCTGAAACACTTCGCGCGCCATCGCCAAACGCTCGTCGAGACTGAAAAGCGTCTTCTTGTGGTGGGCAACCGCCACTGCCACGATGACCGTCCCGAAGAGACGGGATGAGCGACGGATCAGGTCCTGGTGGCCCAAAGTAATCGGGTCAAAGGTTCCGGGGAAAACAGCAATCGTGGCTTGGGGCATGGCAGGGCCTTCTCAAAGGGGCTTAGGAAGCGACGAGCGCTTGCAACAGGTGGGCATGGACCGCGCCCGCTTTCAGATGCCGGTAGACGCGCAGTCCATATGCGCTCAAGGCCTCATCGGTGTAGGCGGCGGGGGACTCCAGATACACCCAGCCACCAGCTGCCAACGCATGGGCACAGGCACCCAGCGCGGGCTCAAACAAGGGTGCATCAAACGGCGGATCGATAAAAATCACATCCAGACTTGCGGGTGCCGCCTGCCGGATCGCCGCAATGCCGTCACCGCGTTGCACCAGCACCATGCCGGCGTTGAGCTGGGATTGGGTCTTTTTGAGTTGGTCAATTAGCGCGGTGTCCTGCTCAATCAGTGTCACTTGCTTGGCACCGCGCGAAGCGGCTTCAAAACCCAGTGCGCCGGTACCGGCAAAGGCATCCAGACAGCGCAAGCCGGTCATGTCCTGGCCCAGCCAGTTGAACACGGTTTCACGGACCCGGTCGGGCGTGGGGCGCAGGCCCGGCTTGTCTGCAACCTTGAGTTTGGTGCGTTTCCAGAGCCCGCCAATGATGCGGATTTCGTGGCTCTGAGCCGCCCGGGGGCGTGCGGGGCGCTTGGCGGCGCCTGCAGCACCGCGGGGAGATGTGGTTTTAGAGGAAGCTTTGGCGTTCATGGAGTGAGCTTACCGCACCGGATCCGGCGCACCCAGCACCACGGTGGCCATCCGGTCGGGCTGCAGCACACGGGCCATGGCTGCGCGCACATCTGCTGCTGTGAGCTTGTCGATCTGCTGGGTCCAGGTGTCGAGGTAATCGAGCGGCAGGCGGTTCCAGGCGATGTTGGCCACGTTGTCCAGCAACTTCTTGTTGCTGTCAATCCGCAGTGCAAAGCCGCCCATCAAGTTGTCTTTGGCGGCTTGCAGCTCCTTGTCAGACGGGCCCTGCGCCACAAACCGGCTCAGCACCTCCCGCACCAAGGCCAGCGCTTGCTCTGCCTGGTCGGGCCGCGTTTGGAGGCCGACGGTAAACGCACCTGCGTGCAGACCCGGTGCAAAGAAGCTGTACACGCTGTAGGTCAGGCCTCTTTTTTCGCGCACCTCTTCGGTCAAGCGCGCAGTGAAACCGCCGCCCCCCAGAATGTGGTTGCCCACGGTGAGCGCAAAGAAATCAGGATCATTGCGCTTGAAGCCGGGTTGCCCCACCAGGACATGGGCCTGGGCAGAGGCAAACGCAATCCGCTGGTCACTGGCAGCGGCCAAAGGCTGCACCTCTGGCACCGGTGGTGGTTTCACACAGCCGGCTTGGGGCAAGCGGGCCAGCAACTTGATTACCAGTGCGTCGGCCTGTGTCCGGTTGAGCGCACCCACGATGCTGACCTGGACCGCACACGCCCGCAGAACACGGGCATGCAAGTCGCGCATGTGCTGCACGTGGGTGCGGAGCAAGCTCGCCTCGGTCGTTTCATAACCATAGGGGTGGTTGCCATACACCGCGCGGTTAAAGGCGCGGGCTGCCAGTGTGGCGGGCCGGGTGTTGGCCTCCTTGAGGCTGGCGATCAGCTTGGGCCGGTCGCGCAACCACGGCGCCTCCGGAAACGCCGGCTCGCCGATCTGACGCGCAGCCAGCGCAACCGCTTGGTCCAGGATGTCGGGATAGGTCAAGGACCGCAGCGCGAAGCTCATGCGGTCGGCGCTGGCGCTGCCACCGAATGAAGCCCCTAGATCAGCCCACGCCTCGCTCAATTGGTTTTCATCCAGCGCCGGGCCGGCATGGCTGGCGCGCACCCCGTTGGAGGTGCTACTTGCCATCAGATTCGCCAGACCGGGCTGGTCGGCCGGGTCGCGCCGGCTGCCAGCATCCAGATCAATCTGCACATCCACCATGGGTATCGCCGGGCTCTCAACAAGATACACCCGGGCACCTTGGGGCTGCGTCCAGTGCTGGATGGGAATCCCCGCCCAGGCGAAATTTATACAAAAAAGACCTATAGCGCCCGTAATCATTGCGCGAGCAGCTATCAATTTAGGAGTATTCATGGTGTCGTGTAGTGCTCAGTGCCGCATGCCAGCCGCCGGTGACCGGGGCTTGCGCGCCATCTCCAAGGGCTGGGGGATCAGGGTGGCCACCGTCAGCGCATCGTCCCCGAAGTAACGTGCAGCAGCGGATTGCACCTGCGCCGCACTCACCCCGCGGAGCCGCTCCAGCAGCACCGTGTCACTGCCCAAGGGAAATCCGTTGATCCAACCCACCCCCAACAAGCGGGCCTGGTTAAACACACTGTCTTGTTGGTAAACCTCCCCGGCAACCCAACGGTTTTTCACCCGCAACAGCTCGGCCTCCGTCACTCCCTCCTTGGCCACCAGGGCGATCTGGGCGCGCAAGGCGGCTTCTACCTCTGCCGATGTCTTGCCGGCTGCAGGTACACCGTAGAGGGTGAAGAGCTGTGGCCCCCGGGCGGTCAACCCGTAGTAGGCGCCGGCGCTATCGGCCACCGAAGGCTCGGTCAATGTCAAGGCCCGCGGGAGCCGCGCACCGTCAAAGCCCGACAACACGGCAGAGAGCACTGTCAAGGCCAAAGCATCTTCGCTGGGCGCATCCATGGGCACAGCCGCTTGGGCAGGGAGCCCCTGCGGCCGCAGACCGGGCACCTTGAACGACAGCGCCACATAGGCCTGCTCTGCCGGAGCTTTGAGAGCCAAGCGCCGCAAGCCGGCCTGCTCCGGCTCGGTGCGGGGTTTGCGCAGGGGCACCGCACGCGCTGGCAGGCTGCCGTAATACTTTTCGGCCAAGGCTCGCACGGCACTCACCTCCACATCCCCGCCCACCACCACGGCGGCGTTGGTGGGGGTGTACCAGCGGCGGTAAAAGTCGCGCGCGTCCTCCGGTTGCAGGCTCTCCAGATCGCTCATCCAGCCCACAATCGGGCGGCGATAGGGGTCTGCCTGGTAGGTCACACCGTCCATCGCTTCGTGCAGGCGCGCATGGGGTTTGTCTTCGGTGCGCAGGCGGCGCTCTTCTTTGACCACCTCCAGCTCCTTGCGGAAGTCTTCATCGGTCCAGGTGCTGTTGGCAAAGCGGTCGGCCTCCAGGCGCATCACATCCTCCAGCCGCTGTGAGGGGATCTGCTGGAAGTACCCGGTGTAGTCCTTGCTGGTAAACGCGTTTTCACGTCCGCCCAAGGCCGCTACCTGGCGGGAAAAATCGCCGGCTTTGACCGTCTGCGTGCCCTTGAACATCATGTGCTCCAGCACATGGGCCACCCCACTGCTGCCATCGACCTCGTCCATCGAACCCACCCGCACCCACAGCATGTGGACCGCGGTGGGCGCCCGTCGGTCGGGCTTGACGATCAGGGTCATGCCGTTTTTCAAGGTGAACTGTTGCGCCAGCGGTGCGGCCACAGAAACCGGGGGGTTCGATTGGCCCAATGCCAGCGGGCTAGCACTGATCAGCGCCAGCGCACAAGCCCCTGCCGACCACGAAATGCAGGCGCGCCGCAGAGCGCCCGTCAGGTGAAATGGGTGTTTCATAGAATGCTGTGATTCTAGAAACGCACTCATGTTCAGTTTTTTCAAAAAGAAATTCTTTTCCTCGACGACTCCGGCCCCTGAAGCGGTAGCGCCCGACGCGCCTCTGGCCGCCGAATCCCCATCGCCCGCCGCCCCGGCACTGCCCACGGCCTATGCCCCGGCCACGCCAGCTGCATCGCCCGCCGCGCTGCCTGACGCAGCCCCAGCAGTACCTGTGCCCGCAGCGGTAAACACTGCACAAGCCAGCCCCGCGGCGCCCGCCGTTGTTGCAGCAGTGCCCGCGCAGGCTGTGCAAACAGCGCCTGCTTCGCCGCCGCCTGCCTGGGGCACTGGCTCGCTGATTGGCAGCGCCTTGGTGGCGCCGATTGAGATCCCCGAGCTACCGGCTACACCGCCCGAGCGCCAGAAGTGGCTCGACAAGCTCAAGGCCGGTCTGGGCAAAACTGCCAGCAGCATCTCCGGTGTTTTTGTCGGCACCCAGATTGACGAGGCGCTTTACGAAGACCTCGAAGGCGCGCTGCTGATGGCCGATGCGGGCGTATCCGCCACCGAGCACCTGACGGCGGCCCTGCGCCGCAAAGTCAAAGCGACCGGCGTGACCCACCCGACGGCGCTGAAAAATATTTTGATTGCCGAGCTCACCGAGCTGCTGCAACCCCTGCAAAAGTCCCTGGTAATCGGCGAGCACACGCCCACCGTGGTGATGGTGGCAGGCGTCAACGGTGCGGGCAAAACCACCAGCATCGGCAAGCTGACCAAGCATTTGGCCGATAGCAACGCCAGCGTCTTGCTGGCAGCTGCAGACACCTTCCGCGCAGCAGCGCGTGAGCAGCTCACCGTCTGGGCCGACCGCAACACGGTCGAGATCGTCAGCCAAGAAGGGGGCGACCCCGCTGCGGTGAGCTATGACGCGGTCACCGCCGGCAAGGCGCGCGGCAAAGATGTGGTGCTGGTCGACACCGCGGGCCGATTGCCCACCCAGCTGCACCTGATGGAAGAGCTGAAGAAGATCAAACGCGTGATCGCCAAAGCCGACGGCACTGCCCCGCACGAAGTGCTGCTGGTGATCGATGGCAACACCGGCCAGAACGCGGTGCAGCAGGTCAAAGCATTCGACGACGCGCTCGGCCTCACCGGCCTGATCGTCACCAAGCTGGACGGCACCGCCAAGGGCGGCGTGCTGGCAGCCATCGCCCGCGAGCGGCCGATTCCGGTGTACTTCATCGGGGTGGGCGAGAAGCTCGATGAGCTGGAAACCTTCAACGCACGGGAATTCGCGCAGGCCTTGCTGGCTTAACCCCTAATACCCGCAGTGTAAGAAAACGGGGTTATTTTCCGACTCATGTTTTTTAGGACGCTTCGCACCATGACTCTTCGCATCGCACGTCGCCAACTGATCGCGGGCACGGCTGCCGCACTCGCGGCTCCCGCCTTCGCCCAATCCACCCCCGCCTGGTCGGCCATCGAGGCAAAGGCCAAAGGGCAAACGGTGTACTTCAATGCTTGGGGCGGCTCAGAGACCATCAACGCCTACATCCAGTGGGCCGCGGGCGAGGCGCAGAAGCGCTTTGGCGTGACGGTGCAGCACGTCAAAATTGCCGACGCGCCGGACATGATCAAGCGAGTGCGCAACGAGAAAGCAGCCGGCAAAACCAATGGCAGCGTGGACTTGGTGTGGATCAACGGTGAAAACTTTTTGACCATGAAACGCGAGGGCCTGCTCTTCGGGCCCTTTGCAGAAAGCCTGCCCTCGTACGCCAAGGTGGACGTGCAAGGCAAGCCCACCACGCGGCTGGACTTTGCCGAGCCGACCGATGGCCTGGAAGCCCCCTGGGGCATGGCACAGCTGACCTTCATGGTCGACAGCAAGCGCACGCCCAAGCCGCCACAAAACATGGCCGAGCTGCAGGCCTTTGCCAAAGCCAACCCCGGCCGCGTGACCTACCCGCGCCCGCCCAACTTCCACGGCACCACCTTCCTGAAGCAAGTGCTGATGGACGTGAACGCCAACCGCGACGCGCTCTACAAACCCGTCACTCCTGACGCGTTTACCAAAGCCACAGCGCCCCTTTGGGCGGCGCTGGACCAGATGCACCCGCACCTGTGGCGCGGCGGCAAACAGTTCCCCAACAACGCCGAGGCCATCCGCCAGATGCTGGCCGATGGCGAAGTAGCGATTGCACTCACCTTCAACCCCAACGACGCTGCGAACGAAATAGTCGCCAAGCGCCTACCTGCGAGCATTACCAGCTATCAATTCAGTAGCGGAACGATCGGTAACACGCACTTTGTTGCGATTCCCGTCAACGCGACTGCCAAAGAAGGCGCGCAGGTATTTGCCAACTTCTTGCTCAGCGCAGAGGCGCAAGCCCGCAAGGCCGACATCGCTGTCTGGGGCGACCCGACGGTGCTCGCGCTCGACAAGCTCAGCGCCACCGAGCGCGCCGCATTCGCGGCCAAGCCTTTGCCCGGCCAAGTAGAAAAGCCGGCACCCGCGATTCCAGAACCCCACGGCAGCTGGGTCGATGCGCTGGAAAAGGAATGGACCAAGCGCTACGGGGCATGAGAAATAGTTCGCAGATCGACGGAGTATTTCCAATGTTTGTAAGTAATTGCTAGACAGACCCACGGCTTAGGCGTTTCAATGCGTCTGGGCCAGTTGGCGGCCTTTTACTTGGATCTGTCTGTATGTCTTACCTCACCCGTTCTACCCACGCCGCGCGTCTGTGCACCACAGTTGCCGCCTTCGCCCTTACCGGCGCACTGCTGAGCGCTTGCCAGCAGGCGCCAGTGGCGCCTGCCCCTCCGGTCTACACCGGGCCGACCCTGCCGATTGCACAGTCGGAACGTGGTGTTCAGATTTTTCTGCCGAGCTCTGCTCTGTTTGAGTCGGGCAAGTCCAGCCTGAACGTCACAGAGTCCGCTGCCTACTTGCAGCGTGTTGCGGTGTTGATCAATACCAAGACCGACAAAAATGTGATTCTCGAAGGCCACACCGACAACCTCGGCAACGAAGCCCTGAACCTGCAGCTCTCGGAAGCCCGCGCCCGCAGCGTGCGCGAAGCCCTGATCGCCCAAGGCATTGATGCCAAGCGCCTCAGCACCGCAGGCTACTCGTTCAACCGCCCGGTGGCCTCCAACGCCAATGACGAAGGCCGCAAACTCAACCGCCGTGTCGAGGTGGTGATCTTGGAAGAAAAAGTGGAAAACATCACCCGCGGAGAAGCTCCGAATGCCTTCGAAAACGCCTGGGACCGCCTCAAAGCCATGATGGACAAGGGCTTGATCCAACCCGTGATGGGCAAGTGATGGGAGCTCCCGGCATGCTGCGTCGCACCTTCGCCCGTCAACTGGCCACCGGTGTGGCGGCGGCCTCCGCCCTTGCCCTGTCAGGCCCAGCCGCCGCACAGGTCACGCCCCGGCGCCCCGGCAAGCTCGGGCTTGTTCTGGGTGGCGGGTCCGCGCGCGGGTTTGCGCACATCGGTGTGCTCAAGGCGCTGGAAGAGAGCGGCTACAAGGCCGATGTAGTGGTCGGCACCAGCGCAGGCTCTCTAGTGGGCGCTTTCTATGCGGCAGGCTTCAGCCCCTGGCAAATGGAAGAAGTCGCCCTCAAGGTGCGCGATATCGATGTGGCCGACTTCAACTCGGCCAACAAACGCGGCATGTTCGCGGGCGAGGCGCTGCAAAAGCTGATCAACGAATACGTGCGCAACCAACCGATTGAAAAGCTCAAGCTCACATTTGGCGCCGTGGCCACCAACCTGAGCAACGGCGAGGCGGTGCTTTTGCGCTCGGGCGACACCGGCCAGGCAGTGCGGGCGTCGAGTGCGATTCCGGGTGTTTTTGTGCCGGCCATTGTGGGTGGTGTGGAGCTGGTCGATGGTGGCTTGGTAAGCCCCCTGCCGGTGCGGTTTGCGCGCACCTTGGGTGCCAGCCAGGTCATTGCGATCGACGTTGGCACCAAACCCCAGAACAACGTGGGCCATGGACTCTACGAAGTCATATTGCAGTCGTTTGAAATCATGGGCCGCGCACTGACCAATCTGGAGGCCAAAGAAGCCGACGTATTGATCCGGCCGGACACCTCCCGCTTCAGCAGTACCGACTTCGGCGCACGCAAAGACCTGATCCAGGCAGGCTATGTGGCCGGACGCGCAGCGGTGGCGGATATGAAAGGCAAGATTCCCCCCAACGCCCGGAGCAACTGAACCGGCTGGCGTGCCACCGCGGCCGCTTAGCCCGGCGGTGGCACCCGGCCCTGGCCACGGGGCCACAATAACGCTATGCCGACTACTGCCCCACCTTCTTCTGCGCCGGTCGTCAGCGCATCGCAAATGCTCCGCACACACCACATCAGTCTGGCACTGGTGATCGCGGGCCTCACCTTGGCCTTGCTGCTCGGGAGTTGGGCAGAGTACCACCGCCAAAAACGGGCACTCGGCTGGGCACTCAGTGCCCAAGGGGAGCAGTTGCAAACCGCACTCAACGGGCCGCTGGATGCCGCACGCCAGCATGTGGTCGGCATGCGCCAGAGCGCCGAGCGCAACCTGCGTCAAGCAGGCTTCGTCGATGCCGGCCTGGCCGAGCGCCTGGAGCGCCGCAACCTCGCGCCACTGCGGGATGCGCCCTGGGACCGGATGCCGCAAGATCTGGTCAAAGACATGGGCTCCATCCATGTAAACCCCAGCGCAGGCGGGGATTACCGGCGCGAGCTCAATGCCCCTTTGGGGGCGCTCGGGCAGGTCGTTGCCGCCCACAACACCCAATCCCGCTTGGTGTGGAGCTATTTTTACGACGCGCCGCAGCGCTGGCGCTGGGTGTACCCCGCGCAATCGCGCGATGAGGTGTTCGCCGCCACCGGCAAGTCCGACATGGGTACCGCGCTCGCCGTTTTTTGGGAAGCACAAGGCGCCCGCCCGGTGGAGGCCGCCGGCCCGACCCGCAACCCGCAAAAAGAGCCGGTCTGGACCCTGCCACACACCGACACGCTCAAGGGCATTCCAGTGGTCTCCGTACTGGCACCGGTGTACGCCGGTAACGCGTATGTGGGCGTCATGGGGACCGACTTGGCCGTCGACGCGCTGACCGCCGTCATACAACAACACCCGTTAACGCTGGGCCAAGCCTGGGTCATCGACACCCAGGGCCGCACCTTGGCCGCTAGCGACAGCAAAGCGGTATTGCCTGCGGGCCCTTACACCGCCGATGCCGGCTGGCTCCGGTTCGCCTTGCGGGGCTCGCCCTTCAGCCTGGTGATTTACCAGCCAGCAGAGGCCACGGCATCGCAAGCCCTCGGTAAAACATGGCCGATGATGTTGACCGGCCTCCTCGGGCTGCTGGCCACTGCAGGTGCCGCGCTGTGGCTGAGCCGGCGCTTTACGCAGCCGGCCTTGCAGTTGGCCGACTATGTCCAGAACGCCGAGGGGCCCAACATCAAGCGCCCACCCAAGGTACCGGCCCTGTGGAAGCCCTGGTTTGTGCGGGCAGGACGCGCCGCCCTGGACCGGCGAGACCAGCTGATGCACCACCACCAGCGCAGCAGCCAGCTGGAAAAACGCGTGGCACAGGTCGAGGCTCAGGCCCGCACTAGTGGCAGCACCAACGACAACCACAGCAACATCTGAATGCGCTCGCTCGAGTATTCGGGCTCTCAGGGAAACACACTTTGAAGACACTTTTGGACCTCGTTGCGGGGATCGTGGGCTGCGCCACGCTGTATCTGCTCTTGTGGCCAGTCCCGGTGAGCCCCGTGGCGTGGGATGCGCCCACCGCCCCAGGCTATCAAGGTACCCACGCCGTCAACGACCGGCTGAGCGGTATGAGAATGATCAACCTGCATGGCGAAGTGGGGCCGGAACACATCCAGTTCGGCCGCGACGGCAAGCTCTACACAACGGTGGCAAGCGGCAACATCTTGCGCATGGAGGCCGATGGCAGCGCGCAGCAGGTGTTTGCCAACACCGGCGGTCGGGTGCTGGGCTTTGACTTTGATGCGGAAGGCAACCTGATTGCGGCGGATGCGGTCAAAGGGCTGCTGTCCATCGCGCCGGATGCGAAGGTTACGTTGCTTACCGACACGGTGAATGGCGACCCGATCCGTTACGCAGATGCGGTGGTAGTCGCTCAAAACGGCAAGATGTATTTCAGCGATGCCTCCACCCGCTTTGCCCCCAAAGACTGGGGCGGCACCTTCGAGGCGAGCCTGCTCGACATCGTGGAGCAGTCCAGCACCGGTCGCATTCTGGAATACGACCCTGCCACCAAAACCACCCGCGTGGTTGCGACCGGCTTGAGCTTTGCCAACGGCGTGGCACTGAGCCAGGACGAGCAGTCACTGTTTGTGAACGAAACCGGCAAATACCGGGTCTGGAAGATTGCGGTCAGCGCCCATCAGCTCGACGTGCGCAGCCTTGAAACCCACACCCCAGGCACCGCACAAGCCCGGGTGCTGCTGGACAACCTGCCCGGCTACCCCGACAACCTGATGCGCGGCCTGGACGGAAAAATCTGGCTGGGCTTTGCCAAGCCCCGCAACGCCACCATCGACCACTTGTCGTCCATGCCGTGGCTGCGCAGCCTCACCCTGCGCTTGCCGCGGGTGCTGTGGCCCATCCCCAAGGCCTACGGCCATGTGATCGCCTTCACTGAAGCCGGAAAAGTAGTGGCCGACCTGCAAGACCCGAGCGGCAGCTACCCCGAAACCACGGCGATTACCGAAACCAAAGACCGCCTGTATGTGCAAAGCCTGCACGCCCACGGGCTGGGCTGGCTGCCCCAATAAAGCACTTACTGCACCAGCCCGGCCGCCACCGCTGGCGGCTGGCGCTTGGCAGTCACCGCGCTGCCGGCCGCCGCACCCATGATGAACACAATCGCCCACCACTGCGGGGCGCTGAGTTGCTCATCGAGCATCACCAAGCCCAGCAAAGCCGCCACCGCCGGCTCCATGCTGGTCATGATGCCGAAAGCCTCTTGCGGCAGGCGCTTGAGGGCCACCATCTCCAGCGAGATAGGTATGGCGCTAGAGATCGCGGCCACCACCAGCCCGATCAGCAAAACGTGTGGATCCAGCAGGGCCGCGCCTGCATGCCAGATGCCAAAGGGCACCACGGTGATGGCAGCCACGGTGAGCCCCAGCGCCACCGAGTGGCCTGCATGTAAGTGGCCCACCCGCTTGCCGAACACGATATAAGCACCCCAGAACGCAGCGGCGGCCAGGGCATAGAGCACGCCGGTCAGGTCCAGCGCCTGCACATTGCCGCCAAAGGGCAGCAGCAATCCCAGCCCCGCAATCGCCAGCGCCAGCCACACAAAATCCACCGGCTTGCGCGACGAATACAGCGCCACCGCCAAAGGCCCCGAAAACTCAATCGCGACCGCAATGCCAAACGGAATGGTGCGCAGCGACATGTAAAACAGCAAGTTCATCAGCCCCAGCGCTACGCCGTAACGCAGCAATGACATGCGGTCGGCCGGTGCCAACGACCAACGCCAGGGCCGCCAAATCAGCAAAAGCAGCAGCGCTGAAAAGCCCACGCGCAAGGCGGTGGTGCCCAGGGAACCGACTACAGGGAACAACTGTTTGGCGATCGACGTGCCCAGCCCCAAGGCGGTGACAGAACCCAAAACCGCCAACAAAGGCAGCACATGATGAAAGCGGTGTGAAGACATGCCTTGACGATAACCGCTGCAACTCGGTTATAAACCCGTCTCCCAAATTCAATACCAAGGCCCGCGCCATGACTGCCCTGCTCTCTTGCATCGAACTCGAATCCGCCCCCAACCCCACGGCTGCCGTCATCTGGATGCACGGGCTGGGCGCCACCAGCGATGACTTTGCAGGACTGGTGCCAGAGCTGGACTTGGAAGGCTGTCAGCCCATCCGCTTTGTGTTTCCGCAGGCGCCCAGCATCCCGATCACCATCAACGGCGGCTATGTGATGCCCGGCTGGTACGACCTGTACGGCATGGATCTGGTGAGCAAGCAGGATGCGGCGGGCATCCAGTGCTCTGAGGCGGCGATTGCGGCCCTGGTGGAGCGCGAAATGGCGCGTGGCATTCCGGCAGCGCGCATCGTATTGGCGGGTTTTAGCCAAGGCTGCGCTATGGCACTGCACACCGCGCTGCGCCTGCCGCACAAAATTGCAGGTGTGATGGCCTTGTCCGGCTACCTGCCGTTGGCAGACCGATTTGCCACCGAGCGCGACGCCGCCAACGCGACCACCCCCATCTTCATGGCCCACGGCACCCAGGACCCGGTGGTGATTTTGAAGCGCGGCGAAGACTCGCGCGACGCGCTGGCCGCCCTCGGCCACCCGGTGCAGTGGCACACCTACCCCATGCCGCACAGCGTGCACCCGCGTGAGATTGCTGACATTGCCGCCTTTTTGAAGCAGGTGCTGCCCGCGTGATGGAGACTGCTCGCCCCCTCGTGCTGGGCATTGACTTCGGCACCTCCAACTCCGCCTGTGCCCTGATTGACGCGCAAGGCGCCTTGCAGGTCATCCCGCTGGACGGCGCCAAGGCAGAGATGCCGACCGCCCTGTTTTTTGCCAGTGAGACCCACAGCGTGCTCTTTGGCGCGGAGGCCATGCAGGCTTACCTGAACGGCACTGAGGGTCGCCTGCTGCGCTCGCTCAAAAGCCTGATGGGCAGCCGCCTGATGGACGAGTACACCGCCGTGGGCGACAAGAGCATCCGCTTCTTCGACATCGTGGTGCTGTTCTTCAAGGAGCTCAAGCGCCGCTGCGAAGCCCATGTGGGCCAACCCCTGACCCACGCCATGCTGGGCCGCCCGGTGCACTTTGTGGACGACGATACCGAGCGCGACCAGCTGGCGCAAGAGACGCTGGGCCGCGCCGCGACCGAGGCCGGCTTTACCCAGATTGCCTACCAGCTCGAACCGATTGCCGCCGCGCTGGACTACGAGCAGCGCGTTGCCAAAGAGACCACAGCGCTGGTGGTCGATATCGGCGGCGGCACCTCCGACTTCACGGTGATCCGCCTTAACCCCGAGCGCAGCGCGCAGGGCGACCGCACCGCAGACATTTTGGCCACCACCGGCGTGCACATTGGCGGCACCGACTTTGACCGCTTGCTGGACCTGACCACTGTGATGCCCCACTTGGGCTACAAGCACGTGGGCACCGGCGGGCGCATTGTGCCCAGCAGCGTGTTTTTTGACCTGAGCACCTGGCACCTGATCCACCAGGCCTACACCCGCAAGTCCATGCACTTTGCCAAAGAGCTGTGGACCGACTACACCGACCAGGCCCTGCACCGCCGCCTGATGGATGCGCTGGAAGAGCAGCACGGCCACCGCATGCTGGCCAGCGTGGAAGCCGCCAAGATTGCCTGCTCCATCAGCGGCGATGGCGCGGTGGTCAACGTCGACTTTTTGGACCGGAGCCTGGCCCCCACCGTGGACGCGGCGAACATGGAAGCCGCCCTGCACGCATCGCTGGCGCAGGTAGTGCAGTGCGCCCAGGACTGCGTGGCCGCCGCCGGCCTGCAGGCCGTGGACGCGGTGTACCTGACCGGTGGCTCGTCCGCACTGCGCACCTTGATAGCAGCGCTTCGCGCGGCCATGCCCCAAGCCACGCTGGTGGAAGGCAACCGCTTTGGTGGCGTAGCCGCCGGGCTGGCGTGGGCGGGTGCGGTACACCCGTATTGACGCGCTATTGATTTAGGAGCTACTCGCGCTTATTCTATGGGCGCGAGTGGCACTTTTCATCTAAAAACAAGCAGCACAGGCGGCGCGTGCTGCACGGTGGGTAGCCGCCAGTAATTCTTATGTACGGTATCGCACATACACCGGCCTGAAAAGCCGGTAGGGTCTGCGCGATCGGATTTGAATTACAAAGAGGTTTTACCCATGGATAGCCTCTGCCGGCCGGACGAAAACCGGCTACTCGCCACCCTCCCCCCCGAAGAAGTAAACCGCCTGCTCCCGAATCTGGAGTTGGTCACCCTCCATCTGGGGCAAGTCATGGCAGATGCCGGACAAGCGCCCACGCACGCCTACTTTCCCACCACCGCCATCGTGTCCATGGTGTATGTCACGGAGAACGGCGACTCTGCGGAGATTGCCGTGATCGGAAACGATGGGGTCGTCGGCATCTCGCTGTTTTTGGGCGGGGACCGCACGCCGGGCTGCACCGTGGTCCACAACGCGGGGCAGGCCTACCGCTTGCCATCGCGCCACCTCGCGGCGGAGTTTGAACGCCGTGCGGTGGTGATGCGGCTTTTGCTGCGCTACACCCAGGCGCTGGTCACCCAGATCACGCAAACCGCGGTGTGCAACCGGCACCACCACTTGGAGCAACAGCTGTGCCGCTGGCTGCTGCTGAGGCTAGAGCGCTCAGTGACCAACGAGTTGACGGTGACCCACGAAATCATCTCCACCCTGCTGGGCGTGCGGCGTGAAGGCGTCAGCCACGAGGCGCGCAAGTTGCAGGTGTCGGGGCTGATCCGCTACCGGCGCGGCAGGTTGCGGGTGTTGGACCGCGAAGGCCTGATGCGCGTGGTGTGCGAGTGCTTTGGGGTGGTTCACAGGGAATATGAGCGCTTGCTGCCGGCCCCTGATGCGGGCCAGGGGCCCCGAGCACATCTCTCGCCCTGATGGCCGCAGGACTCGTCCGGCCAAGCTTCTCTTTCTCTTTCACTCTGTTTTGATAGGTCTCGTTATGGCACTGATCCATTTGATTTACACCAGCACCTTGGTGCAAGGCGGGCCGGAGGTGCTGGGCGACATCCTTCACACCGCGCAGCACATCAACCAATTGCGCGGTATCACCGGCATGCTGCTGCACGCCAACGGCAGCGTGTTGCAGGTGCTGGAAGGCGCGGAGGCGGAGGTGAGCACCACCTTCCAATCCATCGAGCGGGATATCCGCCACCGGGATGTTTTCGTGTTGTCCCGGCAAAGCATTGCAGAGCGGCAATTCGGCGCGTGGACCATGGGCTTGCGCAACTTGACCGCCACAGAGCTCCGGGAGTCCCCCAGCGCGGGCCAGGTGTTTGACGCCAACAAACACGAAATCGCCACCCGCGTGCAGCCCGGTGCTGCATTGGCCCTGCTGGTGTTTTTTGCACAAGGGGTCGAGGTGCCTGACTGATACCGGCCCCCTCTGCTGCGAGTGGGGAACACCCTCACGGTACAAAGAATGGACCCCGGGCGAAGTAGCCATCGTCCAGATCATCAGAGTCGCTATCGAGGATGGGAACATTGCGCCGTGGCCGGGGCCGCTTGGGCGGTGCCTCGTCAGGCAGGGTGTGCAATTCCGCAGCCGATGGCCCTTGCGGGCGGTTGAGAGGCGATGGGGTAGCGGGCGAGTCCATGCCTCATTGTGCGGAGGCGAACATCGGTGCACTGTGCGCTACAACACATACAGCTAAATTTTTCACGCAGGCATTTTGCTACTTATTTGATAGCTACTAGCGCACAGTAAATGGGCGTCGAAGGCTTAAATTACGGCAAATTTCAATCCAAAAGAAGACTCATAAGCGATCATCTATAAAATCAAAGGATGGCCTCCCCACACGCTCATATCAACCCCGAAATGCTCCGCTGGGCACGTGGGCGTGTTGGTTTCGATATTGGTCGTGCGGCGGCGGCGGCAGGCGTAAAGCCAGAGCAACTTGAACGGTGGGAGATGGGCGAAGACCAGCCCACCTTTCGACAAGCACAGAGTATTGCCCAGGCATTGCATGCACCTTTTGGGTTCTTTTTCTTGCCGGAAGCTCCCGCTGAAGATCCGTTACTGCCAGACCTACGAACCGTAGGGGGGCGCCCCGTAGGCAAGCCGAGCGTCGATTTACTCGAAACCGTCAAGCAAGCACTGCAGCGCCAAGCTTGGTTTCTTGAGTTTCAGCAAGAACAAGGCCTGACGCCGCTGCCTTTCGTGGGCAAGTTCAATCTCGATGCTTCCCCAAAAGAGGTTGCTGCCGACATTCGCGCTGTTTTGGGCGTTGACGTTGAGCAAGGGCAGAACCAGTGGGACCAATACCAGCGCGCACTGATCCGCGGAGCTGAAAATGCCGGGGTGCTCGTCATGCGCAGCGGTATCGTGAGCAACAACACGCGTCGCAAACTTGATGTCAGCGAATTCCGTGGCTTTGCAATCAGCCACCCACTCGCACCGGTTGTGTTTATCAACGCTGCAGATGCAGCGACCGCCCGGCTGTTTACCCTACTCCACGAACTCGCACACATCTGGTTTGGCTCCAGCGGTATTTCCAACAGCGAATCTGGCAATACCCGCCAAGAAGAGGTAGCTTGTAACGCCGTGGCCGGCGAATTCCTCGCACCTGCAGAGGTCTTCAGAGCTCTATGGGCCAACGGACAAGCGGACTTGCCTACACGTTTGGCAGAGCTAGCACGCCGCTTTCACGTCAGTCAGTTGGTCATTGCGCGTCGTGCATTGGATTTGGGTTTGCTGGACCGCAATACCTACAACGATTTTTACCTTGCGGAACTAGAGCGCTTTCGGCAAGCCGAAAGCAAGGGGGGGAGTTTCTATCGCAACGCTGTCTCTAAGAACAGCGAACGATTCGCCAGAGCCGTCATTGCAGAAGCCCTGAGCGGGCGCCTGCTGTTGCGCGATGCAGGCAAGCTCCTCGGTGTGCAACCGGCGAAGATTCGCCAATTTGCCGAGCAGCTGGGCGACTGATGTATTTGCTGGATTCCAACACTCTCATCGAGGCAAAAAATCGCTACTACGGAATGACCATCTGCCCCGGCTATTGGGCTTGGGTGCTGCGCAGCCATGTGCAAGGCGTAGTGGCCAGCATAGACACCGTGGGTGATGAGCTCAAGCGTGGTAACGATGAGCTGGCGCAATGGGCCAAGCAACATACCGCCTTGTTCTTACCGATATCCGACGACGCTACCCAATCCGCATTTGCCCAGGTGGCCGCGCATGTGGCGTCACAAACCAACCAAATGAAGCCAGGCGCCTTGGACGAGTTTTTATCTGGTGCCGACCCGTGGCTGATCGCCAAAGCCATGACGCTTGCGGGCAGTGTGGTGGTCACCCACGAACAGTTCAACCTCCAAATGCGCCGTAAATTCAGCATCCCGAACGTATGCCAACACTTTGGCGTGCAGTGGATGGACACTTTTGCCGTACTCGGCCACACCCAGGCCAACTTCGTCTTATCAGGCGAATAACCTCCTCCCCCTAAAAATATGGCTACTTCTGACGCTGCGTTGTTGCAGCAACTCGACAAGCTATCCGCGCCCGAACTGCGCCGCCTGCTGGCAGAGCACCTCACCCACCGCAAACTGGGGCTGACCTGGGAGCGCGATGCTATTGCCCATGACCGTGCACTCAATGCCGATGTCGTGCTGCCTCGCGTAGTGCCCGAATGGAGCCACACGCCAGAAGGCTGCACGGCCCACCGCAACCTCGTCATCGAAGGAGACAACTTCGACAGCTTGCGCCTACTACGCAGCACGCATGCGGGCAAAGTGCGGGTGATCTACATCGACCCCCCGTACAACACAGGCAACAAAGACTGGGTCTACAACGACAACTACGTGGGCGCGAATGACCGTTGGCGGCACAGCCAATGGTTGGAGTTTTTGTACCAACGCCTCAGCCTTGCGCGGGAGTTGCTGACAGCGGACGGGGTGATCTTGGTCAGCATCAACGATGAAAACCGCTCGCGGCTGGAGCTGCTGATGGACGAGGTGTTTCCAGGGCGGCGGCTGGGTAGTCTGGTTTGGCGCACCAAAGATACAGGCAATGACCTGACACAGCGCTTCAGCCATGTGCACGAACATGTGCTGGTGTATGGCAATAGTGGATTCGCGTTCAATGGACGCGCGACGGATCGCAGCAAGTTTCGAAACCCCGATAAAGATGAGCGCGGCGACTGGTCGCCACAACCTTTGACCAAGGCACACGACTACACCGTTCGGGAGAATACCTACTACCCCATCCAAGACCCCGACACCGGCTACTGGTATCCATGTGACCCCGACAGCGTCTGGCGATTCGCGTCCGAAGAGGTCATCCGTCGCTTAGCCAACGGCGATGAAGCTGCTGTGCAGGCCGCACTTGCAGCATTGCGCAGCGACACGATGGAGGCCCTGATCGCCAAAAGGCTGATTTACTTCCCGCCCTGCAAAGTCGAAGACGTGATGATTTTCGACACCAAGGCGGACTTGCTGGCAGCCATTGCTGCGGGCAAGGGGCCCATGCTGCCAAAGAAGAAAACTCCACTTTTGCGCGCAGACTTACCAGACATTGATTTTTGGGTGGGCAAGCCCATTGCACCAGGGCGACCATCGCGAAAGGAGCACTGGACAGCCAAACCGGAGGCAGAGCGACTGGCGCCGGTCAGCAGCTGGATTGCGGGCATGAACGAGGACAGCAACGACGAAGATGTCGATTTGGTGCTGTTGCGCTCAGCACGTGGCGGAGTTGCCACGGAAGAAATCAAGAATGTGCTGGGTTCGAAGGCATTTCCGTACCCAAAGCCGCTTTCGCTCATCAAAGGCCTGTTGTCTCAAGCCACTCGCCCCAGCGACATCGTGCTGGATTTCTTTGCCGGTTCGGGCACCACGGGCCAGGCAGTGTTGGAGCTGAATGCCGAAGACGGCGGGCAGCGCCGATTTATCCTGTGCTCCAGCACCGAGGCCACGACCAAAGAGCCCGACAAAAACCTGTGCCGTGATGTGTGCGCCGAGCGGCTGCGTCGTGTCATCGCGGGCTATGGCGGCAAGCCCGGCTACACGCTGGCGCAGAGCGGCGAATTTGCTTACCTGCAGTTGGACAAGCTGGACGGTGCCGACGTGGCGCTGGACGCCACAGCGCAGCACGCCGCCACCTTGCTTTCTATGCGAAATGCGGGTGTAGCCCCCGTGAAAACTGCGCAAGCAGCTATACAAGTGATAGCAAAAGGGGCGGATTGGCTACTGGTGCTGTGCACACACACCGGGGCGGACGTGCTCAGCGCCCTGCAAGCAATGCCCACACAACACAGCGTGGCGCGCCTGGTGGTGGTGGCCCCGCGCCCCAAGGCGGTGGCACTGTGGCTGGCCGAGCGCGGCATTGAGGCGCAGGCCCTGTCGCTACGGGACGTACTGACGCAAGGCCAAGGTGACAAAAAAGCCCGTAACAAGGGTTAAGGGAAGACGATGAATTCAACTACGCAGATGTTAGAAACGTCGCTGGGTTTGGCCATACAGGCCACCACGCTGCAGCCCGAGGCTTTTCAGGCCGAATTGATCGACAACGTGAGTGCAGCGCTGCTGCGCAACCCGTCGCCACCGTGCTTGTTGCGTGCGCCCACGGGTGCGGGCAAAACTTTTGTGATCAGCCAAGTGCTGCAGCGCGTGGGCAGCCAGCGCGATGTGCTGTGGTTTTGGTTTGTGCCCTTCGTCACATTGGTGGGCCAAACCCTGGACGCCTTGTTGCAGCATGCCCCCGGCTTGTCGCCTACCTTGTTTTCGCAAGGTCGCAATCAAGACTTAGGCGCTGGCACCGTGTTGATTTCTACGGCTCAGGGCGTGGCGCGCGCTCAGTGGCGCACCAAAGGCTACGACGCCGATGGCGACGACGATGTGCGTACCCTATCGGCATTGTTGGCGCGCGCCCGCGCCAGGGGCTTGCAAGTGGGCTTGGTAGTGGACGAGGCCCATATTGGCCTAGACAAGAGCACCGAATTCGGCAAATTTGCCCACTGGTTGCAAGCAGACTATTTGCTGATGGCCACCGCCACTCCCAAAGACCAGCGCTTGACCGACTTTTTGGCGCACGCGGGTTACAGCGCACAAGAGCACTTTGCCGTCAACCGCGACGAGGTGGTGAAGGCGCGACTCAACAAAAAATACATTGAGGCCGTGGTGTACAGCCTAGGAGCCAGTTTGGCGCAAGTCACCGACTTGCGCCGCACGGTGCTGCGCCAAGCGTGGGGCCGTAATGTGCGTATTGGGCAATTGCTTCAGCAGCACGGCGTGCCCTGCGAGCCGCTGCTGTTGGTGCAAGTTGCAAACGGCGAACACACGGTAGACGAGGCAGCAGAGGAGTTGCAACGCTACTGCCATGTGGCCCCCGAGGCGATTGGTAAGCACTCTTCAGATGAGCCCGACCCAGTGCTCATGGCAGCAATTGCCAACGACACCCGCAAGCGGGTGCTGATTTTCAAGCAATCGGCAGGCACAGGGTTCGATGCACCCCGGGCCTTTGTGTTGGCCAGTACCAAACCGGTGAACGATGTGGACTTTGCCATGCAGTTCATTGGCCGCGTGATGCGGGTGGCAAAGCAAGTGCGTGAAGGTTTTGCTAAGCCCCTGGATATCCCGCCCGAGCTAAACACGGCCTATGTGTATTTGGGCAATCAGCAGGCCCAGGCGGGCTTTGAAGCTGCAGTGCAGGCAACCACTGCCGTGAAGAACCAATTGGAAGGGCAAACCGAAAAGCTGATGACGCGACACACGGTCGCTGGCGGCGTGGTCTATACCAATCGCCCGACCCATGAGCAACCACTGACCTACGCGTTGGGTGTGCCTAGCTCCGTGCTGGAGGCATCGGCAATTCGGCATCTGGAAGAAGAAGGCGCGCTTCCGCCGTTGCCGGGTGCTGTGTTTGTGCACACGTCAGGCGGCGCCGGTAACAGCCAAGATTTGTTCGCGGAATCGGGATGGGCTTTGGACAGCTTGGTACCAGCACCTGTGGTGACCAAAGCGGCGAAGAAAGGTAAACCACGTACCCGTGCGGAAGTCTTAGAGGCCCTGTCCGAAAACCGGCTGCAAGCCTTTGCCCGCAAGCCGGATTTGGTGACGTTGAACGACCGACTCAAGCGAGAAGACAAGCCTGACTTTGTGGATCTGTCAGAAATTACCCTGCAAGTCGCGCAGGGCTTGGCCATATCTGCCGCTCTAGCGCAAACCGCAGTGTCTGCGGCGCTCAATCGCAACCAAGGCAAAGAAACCCATAAAGAACTGACTGAGGGAGCCAGCTACGCACTAGACGTGGAGGTGGTTACCGATAGGCAAAGCCTCGCGCGCGAGGCCATGGCTGCATTGCAAGAGTTACCGCATGCAGAAGAAGAGGACTACCGCATCGTGGTGCACACCCTGTCGGCACGGTTGCGCCCCGTGTTGGATGACGCCTTTACAACAGCCGATGGGGAGCTCAGCGAAGCGGAACGCGTGCGCCTTTCGCGCGACGCTGCCCATTGGGTGATACGCGAGAGCGCTCAGGAGTTGCGCGAGGCGATTTTTCAGGCGATTGCTGACAAAGCGAAGTTGGTAGACGCAGAGCGCTTACCCGATGTCATGATTTTTCCGCAAGACATTGGGCTGGAGCCATCCGCAAAGAATGTCTATGGCGTGTTGCCCCCTTCGAAAGAAGATTCACAAGATGTAGAAACAGTGCTGTTTATGGACGAACGGCATTGGTGGGTGGATCAGGAGTTCAGCTTGGAAGACGGGTCGCAATTGAGCGTTGGGCGGTACGACGGAGCAGTGAAGCTGAACAACCTTGAGCGAGATTTCGCGAGGGCATTAGACAGCGCTGACTTTGTGCACTGGTGGCACCGCAACCCTGATAAGAAACCCTACGCCGTGCGAGTGGTGCGGGCAGAACATGACCACTACTTTTACCCCGACTTTGTGGTTTGCGTGCAGCACGCGCCGGGTGATGCACCCATGCAGCGGTTGTTGGAAACAAAGGAAAGCACCAAAGATGCAGCGCGCAAGGCAAGGCACTGGCCCGCGGCATTCGGCAAAGTATTGTTTTTGACACCAGACGGAAATCGGCTTCGCTGGGTCAATGACGACGGAAGTTTGGGCGAGGCTGTGCGTCTGTCCGAATTTGATGCAGTGCGACAGCGATTGGTGGAAACGCAATAGCAAGTCATTTCCACTATTGATTTAGGAGCAGCTGGCGCACATTCTGTGTGCGCTAGCGGCAATTTTTACCTATAAGCAGGCTTGTCAAAGAGCAAGCCGCAGCTTGCTCACCAGCCGTTCAAAGCGTGCACTCGGCAGCGCTAACAAAGCCTCACGCGCAACCCAGCGTACGCCCTGCACTTCTTCCCACTGCGGGCTCAAAGGCGCAGTGGCATCGCCTCGGAATAAATACAAAAAGTCATGGTGCACATGCGCGCCCTCGCCTTTGGCCGGGTTGGCCGGGATGGCGTGGCTGTCGATGTCGATCAGCGGCGGATCGAGGGCTTGGTCCTGAGCTCCGCACACCTGAACGCCCGTCTCTTCCTCCACCTCCCGCGCCGCAGAGGCGTCCAAGCGGTCCAGCCCTTCGTGGTGGCCGCCGGGCTGCAGCCAGCGGTTCAAGGTGCGGTGGTGGATGAGCAGTACCTTGTCGGCCGCCCCGTCGTACACCAAGCCGCTGGTGGTGATGTGGCCTTGCATGTTGGCCCGTGAAAACGGGTCTGCGGACGTATCGGCCAATTGATCAGCGATGGCTTGCAGGTCGGTGGCCTCGGCGGGAAAGCTGGCAATGTACTTTTGCAGTTCAGCTTGCGCGTGGGCCCGGAGTTCGGCCAGGCTGGCCAAGGTTTTATGCAGCATGGGGATCTCCCAAAGCCGCTTGCAACATCTCAATAAACACCCTGGTCTTGGGTGGCATGAGCTTGCGACCGGGGAAGACGGCTGAGACAGGCATTTGCGGAAAACACCACTCGGGCAACACCCGCACCAGCGCGTGGCGGCGCAGATCGGCTTGGGTGAATACATCGGGCACTGCGCCGATGCCGGTGCCCGCCAGCACCATGCGCAACAACAGGTCCGGCGCGTTGGCTGCAAAGCGACCGGGCGGTAGAGCCGTCCACTCCTGCTCGCCATTCACCAAACGCCAAGGCATGGGCTCCCCGTTGCCGCCCAGCAAGCGCACCGCCTGGTGCTGCAGCAGGTCTTGCGGTGTTTGCGGTGTGCCGTGTTCGGCCAGGTATTGGGGCGAGGCGTACAACCCGGTGGACATAAGGCTCAGGCGCCGCGCAGCCAGCAGGCTGTCGTCCGGCAAGGCGCCGATGCGCACCGCCACGTCAAAGCCTTCACCCAGCAGATCCACCCGGCGGGCCGATAGGTCCAGCTCCAGCGAGATGCCGGGGTACATGGCCACAAACGCACCCAGCATGTCGGCCAGAAGCAAGTGGGCAATGTCTGCCGGCATGGACACCCGCAGCCGCCCGGTAGGCGTGGCCTGGCGGCGCTCGCTCAGGGCGGCCACGGCATCTACCTCCAGCACCACCTGCTTGGCGTGCTCCAGCAGTTGCTGACCGAACTCGGTCAGCGTCTGGCGGCGGGTGGTGCGCAGCAGCAGGCGCTCGCCCAAGCGCTGTTCGAGGGCTGCGAGCCGGCGCGACACACTGGACTTGGGCAGCCCCACCTTGTCGGCCGCACGGCTGAAGCTGCCCAACTCCGCCACGCGGGCAAAGATGAGCAGGTCGTTGGGGTCGATGGCGGTAGTCTGGAGTGCGCTTGATTGTTCCATAGTGACAACAATCATATCCATATCAACGGATTTTCAAGCTGATTGATGAGGAATACAGTTCACCCATCGCAAACAACTTCCCCCATGAAAGGAAACAACCATGTCCTCTAGCAACACCACCACTACCGCCCAAAACGCACTCAACCTCGCCGGCCGCGTGCTCTTGGCTGCCCTGTTTTTGCCTGCCGGCATCAGCAAGCTGACCGGCTTTGAAGGCACCGTGGGTTACATCGCATCCGTCGGTTTGCCACTGCCCGCCGTCGGCGCTGTGCTGGCACTGGTGGTGGAAATCGTCGGCAGCGTGGCGCTGATCGCCGGCTTCGGCACCCGCATCGCTGCGCTGGTGTTGGCCCTGTTCACGCTGGTGGCCAGCTTCTTCTTCCACGCTTTCTGGGCTGTGCCTGCTGACCAGGCCTTCATGGTGCAACTGCTGTTCTTCAAGAACGTAGCAGTGGTCGGTGGCTTGTTGACCTTGGCTGCCAACGGCGCCGGTGGATGGAGCCTCGACGCTCGCCGCGCCTAAAACCCGGTACAGCTGGGCCCGGCACGCCGCACACAGCACTTAAACCACAGGCCGCCTTTGCGGCCTGTCCGTCCGTAGACCCCAAGGAGATCACCATGACAGTTCAACAATCACGCACCATTGAGCGCCTGGTGGCAGGACAAGCCACGTCGGACGGCGCAGGCGTCAAGCTCACCCGGGTACTGACCCAGAACCTGCAACACCGCTTGGACCCCTTTTTGATGCTGGATGCCTTCGGCAGCGACAACCCGGACGACTACATCGCCGGCTTCCCGGAGCACCCGCACCGCGGGTTCGAGACCGTGTCTTACATGCTGAGCGGCCGCATGCGCCATCGCGACAGCGCGGGCCACGAGGGCTTGGTCACAGACGGTGGTGTGCAGTGGATGACTGCCGCGCGCGGTGTGATCCACTCCGAAATCCCGCAGCAGACTGAAGGCCGCATGGAAGGCTTTCAGCTCTGGCTGAACCTGCACAGCAGCGAAAAGATGGGCGCCCCCTGGTACCGTGACATCCAGGCGACCGACTTGCCCAAAGTCACTACCAACCAAGGCGTGCAACTGACCGTGATTGCCGGAGAAAGCCATGGCACCGCAGGCGCTGTGCAGCGCGAGAAAACCCAACCGCTGTACCTGGATGTGCACATGCCTGCCGGCAGCACCTTCAGCCAACCGCTAACCGCCACGCATAACGCATTCATCTACGTATACCGTGGTGAAGTGCAGGTGGGCGACAAGGCGGTGCCCGCCCAGCGCATGGCCATCTTCCGCAACGACGCGGCTAGCGATGGGGTGACCATCACCGCCAGCGCGGACGCCAAGTTCCTGCTGATTGCCGGCAAGCCATTGAAGGAGCCCATCGTGCAATACGGGCCCTTTGTGATGAACTCGCAGCAGGAGATTTATCAGGCGCTAAGCGATTTCAGGGATGGGGTCTTGGGCGAGCCGTCAGCTGCCTGAATGCCGCCTTGCCCTAAGCTAGGGGCATGACCGACCCCAAAACCCTCACCGCCACGCGCCCCATGGTCAACCTCGCCCTGCAGGGCGGGGGCTCGCACGGGGCATTCACCTGGGGGGTGTTGGACGCCCTGCTCGAAGACGGCCGGCTGGACTTTGAGGGCATCAGCGGCACCAGTGCCGGCGCCATGAATGCGGTGGCGCTGGCCCACGGCTTTGCGCAGGCCGAGGGTAAATCGCGCAAGGTGGCCAGAGACAGCGCCCAACAATCGCTGGCAGATTTTTGGGAAGGTGTGGTCAACATGGGCGCGCTCAGCAGCTCGCTGGCAGGTGCCCACAAGGTGCCATTTGACTTGCTGTTTGGCGGGCTCTCCGCCCTCACCGGCTCGGCATCTCCCAGCCAAATTCTTTCTGACGCGGTCACCAGCTTCTGGACACAGGCTGTTTCCCCCTACCAAAGCAACCCGCTGGACATCAACCCGCTACGCGACTTTTTAGAGCGCCAAATGGACTTTGAGCGCCTGGCCGCCTTCCAAGCGCTCAAGGTGTTTGTCGTGGCGACCAAGGTGCGCACCGGCAAGGCCGAGATTTTTTCGGGTAAGCGGCTCACCGCCGATGCAGTGATGGCATCCGCCTGCCTGCCCACGGTGTTCCAAGCAGTGGAGATTGAGGGCGAGCACTACTGGGATGGCGGCTACGCCGGCAACCCCGCCATTCACCCGCTGATTTACGAGTGCAAAAGTCCGGACGTGATGCTGGTGCAGATCAACCCCATCGAACGCCACAAGCTGCCCACCACGGCGGCCGGCATTCTGGACCGCTTGAACGAAATCACCTTCAACTCAGCGCTGATTGCCGAGATGCGCGCCATCGACTTTGTCAAGCGCCTGCTGGCCGAGGGCAAGCTGGACCCTGCGCGCTACAAGGATGTGCTGATGCACCGCATTGATGGCGGCAGCATTCTGGAGGGCTACCCGGCCTCCACCAAGTCCGACACCGACGCCAAGCTCATCCACACCCTGCGGGACCTGGGCCGTGCATCTGCCAAAGAGTGGCTTAAAAAACATGTGGCATCCATCGGGGTGGAGTGCAGCATCAACATCGCTGCCGACTACCTGGACGACCTGCGGGTACCTACAGCGGGCTGACGCAAAAAACCCCGCTGCATCACCGGTACACCGGCAGCACAGCGGGGTTGTAAGCCGCCACCCAGGGGCAGCGGCAATCACCAACCGTTAGCTCACACGAGGTCGAAGCGGTCCAGGTTCATCACCTTGGTCCATGCGGCCACAAAGTCACGCACAAACTTGGCTTGCGCGTCATTGGTGGCGTACACCTCGGCCAACGCACGCAGTTGCGAGTTGGAGCCGAACACCAAGTCCACCACGGTACCGGTCCACTTCAGGGCACCGGTTTGGCGATCACGGCCTTCGAGCACGCCAGCGTCAGTCGCCTTGGTCCACTTGGTGCCCATGTCGAGCAGATTCACAAAGAAGTCGTTGCTCAGCGTTTCAGGACGGGTGGTGAACACACCGTGCTGCGCTTGGCCCACATTGGCGTTCAGGGCACGCAGGCCACCAACCAGCACCGTCATTTCGGGTGCACTCAGGGTCAGCAACTGCGCCTTGTCGAGCAGCAACTCGGCGGCCACACCTTCGAGGCCTTGGTGGGTGTAGTTGCGGAAGCCATCAGCCACCGGCTCCAACACTTGGTAAGCCTCCACATCGGTGTACTCTTGCGAGGCATCCATACGACCCGGAGCAAAAGGCACGGTGACGGCTTGGCCCGCCTTTTGAGCGGCAGCTTCCACTGCAGCGCTACCGGCCAACACGATCAAATCCGCCAGCGAGATCTTCTTGCCACCACTCTGCGCGGCGTTGAAAGCTTGCTGAATCGCCTCTAACTTGGCCAGCACCTTTGCCAGTTGCGCAGGCTGGTTGGCCGCCCAGTCTTTGGCCGGGGCCAAGCGGATGCGTGCACCATTGGCACCGCCACGCTTGTCGCTGCCACGGAAGGTGGAGGCAGACGCCCATGCAGTGCTCACCAACTCAGAAATGCTCAGGCCAGAAGCCAGCACTTGGGCTTTGAGGGCAGCCACATCAGCCGCATCCACCAAGGCGTGGTCCACGCCGGGGATGGGGTCCTGCCAGCTCAGCACCTCAGCAGGCACCAGCTTGCCCAGGTAGCGAACACGGGGGCCCATGTCGCGGTGGGTGAGCTTGAACCAGGCGCGGGCAAACGCGTCGGCAAATTCGGCTGGGTTCTGGTGGAAGCGGCGCGAAATTTTTTCGTACGCCGGGTCCATGCGCAACGACATGTCGGCCGTGGTCATCATGGGCGGGTGCTTCTTGGATGCGTCATGCGCATCCGGAATCATGTGCTCCGGCTTCACTTTCTGGGCGACCCACTGGTGCGCGCCAGCGGGGCTCTTGGTCAGCGCCCACTCGTAGCCGAACAGCATGTCGAAATAGCCGTTGTCCCAAGTCGTGGGGTTGGGCTTCCAGGCGCCTTCGATGCCGCTGGTAGTTGTGTGCACACCTTTGCCGCTGCCGAGCTTGTTGATCCAGCCAAAGCCCTGCTCTTCAATGCCTGCCGCTTCCGGCTCGGGGCCCACCAGGGTCGGGTCGCCAGCGCCGTGCGCTTTGCCGAAGGTGTGGCCGCCGGCCACCAGGGCCACGGTTTCCTCGTCGTTCATGGCCATGCGGGCAAAGGTTTCACGCACATCGCGGCCGCTGGCCACGGGGTCGGGCTTTCCGTCCGGACCTTCGGGATTCACGTAAATCAGGCCCATCTGCACGGCAGCCAGCGGGCTCTCGAGCTTGCGGTCACCGCTATAACGGCTGTTTTCTTTGTCGCTGGTGGCGAGCCACGCTTTTTCAGCACCCCAGTAAATGTCTTGCTCGGGTTCCCAGATGTCTTCACGGCCACCGGCGAAACCGAAGGTCTTGAAGCCCATGGATTCGAGGGCCACGTTGCCAGCCAGGATCATCAAGTCCGCCCAGGAAAGCTTGCGACCGTATTTTTGCTTGATGGGCCACAGCAGGCGGCGGGCTTTGTCGAGGTTGCCGTTGTCGGGCCAGCTGTTGAGCGGGGCGAAGCGTTGGCTGCCGGACCCTGCGCCGCCACGGCCATCGGCCGTGCGGTAGGTGCCGGCCGAGTGCCAAGCCATGCGCACCATCAGGCCACCGTAGTGGCCCCAATCGGCGGGCCACCAGTCTTGCGAATCGGTCATCAGCGCGGTCAGGTCCTGCACCACAGCATCGAGGTCAAGCGTTTTGAATTCTTCGGCGTAATTGAAGTCTTCCCCCATCGGGTTGGAGGCCGGTGCATGCTGGTGCAGGATGCCAAGCTTGAGCTGGTTAGGCCACCAATCAGTATTCGACGGCGCGGCTGCGCGGGCATTGGTGCTGCGCGCTGCGTGAGGGAAAGGGCATTTGGCTTCAGTAGTCATGCAAGTCTCCTGTGAGGGTGGTGAAATCGATCTGGTTTGCAGTTTAGTTTTTACCTATCAACCTTGCCAATTGGATTGCCCAATAGCACCGATAGTGATTTTTATAAGCCACACACTGCATACACTCCCCGCATCCTCCACTGAATAAACGCCCCTTGCAAGCTCTGCTCTCCACCATCGCCACGATGGAACTCCCCTCCGATGCCTGCCGCCTGTTTCATGGCCGGGGCGGCCTGTTCCCCGGCAGCGAATCCTGGTCGCTGGACTGGTACCCACCGGTGCTCGTCGCCACCAGCTTTGCGGCTGCGAGTGACGCGGAACTCGTGGCGCTGGGCGATGCATTAGCAACGCGCTGGGCCCAGATCGGCGACGGGCAGCCTCTAAATTGGGTATTTCAATGCCGTGCTGATGGCCATGCCGACACCCGCTTGATGACCGGTGTAGTGCCTGAGCCCCATGTGGTTACCGAAGCGGGCAGCCGCTACAAAGTGCAGTTGTTAAAGGGCCAGAACCACGGCCTGTTTCTGGACATGGCAGAGGGCCGGCGCTGGGTGCGCGACTATGTGGCCCGCCACCCGAAAACTTTTGCCTTCCGGGTCCTCAACCTGTTTGCCTACACCTGCTCGTTCTCGGTAGTGGCCTTGCAGGCGGGTGCGCGGCATGTGGTGAACGTGGACATGAGCCAGGGCGCGCTGGCAACGGGCCAACAAAACCACCGCCTGAACGGGATTGAGAGTGGCGTGAGCTTTTTGGGGCACGACATTTTCAAGACCTGGGGCAAGATCACACGCAGCGGCCCTTACGACTTGGTGGTGCTCGACCCACCGAGCTACCAGCGTGGCAGCTTTGTGGCCACCAAAGACTACGCCCGCCTGGTGCGCCGCCTGCCCGAGCTACTGGCGCCGGGCGGCCACGCGCTCGTGTGCCTGAATGCCCCCGAGCTGGACACCGCCTTCCTGCAGGGGCATATGCAAGAGCAAGCGCCTAGCCTGGAGCTGGTGCAGCGCCTGCCCAACCCGGCGGCATTTGCCGATATTGCGCCGGAGCGGGCCCTCAAGGTATTGGTCTACCGCATGCCGGAGGGCTGAAACCGCTCAGGGCGCCAAGGCGTTAATCAAAAATCTCGTGCAACCACGATTTCTTGCGGCTCTGCGGGTAGCGCTTGTGCTCGTGAAAGTCAGAGTCTTCAAAATCGCGATGCCGCGGCGCAGACGGAGGGCGTGCCGCCGGCATGGCCTGCATTGGGGCGGGGCCGGAGGCTTTATCCAGCAGCTTGTCGAGCTCGCCGCGATCCAGCCAGATGCCACGACAGGTAGGGCAATAGTCAATCTCGACGCCTTGCCGCTCGGTCATCACCAAGGTGCTGCTGGGGCAATGGGGGCATTTCATAGGGAACTCCTTGCTTCAAAAATTCAATGACTCGGGCAGTGCACCCGCTTTACAGCACAAACCCTGCGCCAGACAAAATCAGCCCGCCAGCACCCAGGCCGGCTAAAAACTTGGCGTCCCGCGTATTGCGTTCGGAATACTCATGCCACGCCGCATAAAGAATCGGCATCGACAGCGCCAGGCTGATCCACTCCAGCGTCAGAAAATCGTCACCCATTAATTCACCTCAAGTGTTGGTTTGGCCAGTCGTTTGCGGGCAGGCTTTCTCTGGCGGTCCATAGTTCGCGTCAGGGCGCGCACCAGGCGCTCCAAACCGTCATCCAGTGCGGTGCGCCAATCGCTCGCCAGCGAAGAAATCACCAGCACACCCGACTTCTCGGTTTTCACTTCCAACAAGCAATGCTTGTCGACGCCGCCCTTCGGGCCATTGATGTCGGTAAACATGACTTTGGTCCGCGGCACCGTGGCACCCAGCCTGCGCAAGACAAACCGCACCCGCTCCAGAGCCTCTTGGCGCAAAGTGCTGCCAGTTGCATGTCGCGATTCAAAAATGACTTGCATAAAAAACTCCTTGCTGTGAATGAGCCTCTACCTTAAGCACGAGAACATTCTGCAAAAAGCAGATAATTTCTGATCTAAATTCCCGTAAATACAGAACATGAGCACCAGCTTCAACTACAAGCACCTGTACTACTTTTGGGTGGTGGCCAAGGAGGGGGGCATGTCACGGGCGGCCGACAAGCTCGATATGGCAGTGCAAACCGTGAGCGCGCAGGTCCGCGAACTGGAGCGCTCGCTGGGCTACGCTTTGCTCAAACCTGCCGGCCGCGGCTTGGTACTCACGGATGCGGGACAGACTGCCTTGCAACTGGCCGACCAGATTTTCCAGATCGGTGAGAACTTGCCCGAGCGGGTGCGCGAATCAGCCAGCGCCCCGTCGATGCGGCTGGCTGTGGGCATATCAGACGGCTTGCCCAAGCTGGTAGCGCGCCGCCTGTTGCAACCGGTCATCAGTGAGCCCACGCTGCGCCTGATTTGCCACGAAGGCGAGCTTGACGAGTTGTTGGGGGACTTGGCCTTGCACCGGCTCGATGTGGTGTTCTCAGACCGCCCTGCTCCGGCCAACCCCAACATCAAGCTCTACAGCCACGCCATGGGGCAGTCGCCCATGGCCTGGTACGGCACCCCCGCATTGGTGCGCGGCGCCGCAAGCCACTTTCCCCAGTGCCTTGCCAGCACGCCGGTGCTGCTACCCACAGCCCACACCGCCGTGCGGGCCCGCCTAGACCACTGGTTTGAGCAACAAGGTGTTCGCCCGCGCATCGTGGGCGAGTTTGAGGACAGTGCGCTGCTCAATACCTTCGGGGCCAGCGGCATGGGCATTTTTCCGGCCGCCGAATGGGCTGAGCAAGACTTGCTTGCCAACTATGGCGTCGAACGACTGGCTCCCTGCGAGGGCGTGACCGAACATTTCTTTGCGGTGGGCACTGAAAAGAAAGTCCAGCACCCCCTGGTGCAGCGGGTGCTCGATGGCATTGCCTGAACCTTCAGTTTTTTACGGAACGTTATTCTCAAATACACTGGTTTTTAATTGGTCTTTTCGCACGTAATCTCCGCCTGTCATTCATTTTTTCAGGAGATCGACATGAAAAGACTTCTTTCCGTTCTCGCGGTCGTGTTCACGATGGGCATTGCCAGCGTTTCCATGGACGCCGAAGCGGCCAAGCGATTGGGCGGCGGCAAGTCCATGGGCACCCAGCGTCAAGCCACCCAAGACAAAGCGCCATCAGCCCCTACCGCCCAAAACGCGGCACCGGCCGCAGGCGCAGGTGCTGCCGCAGCTTCCAAGCCCTCCTGGATGGGGCCAGTCGCCGGTATCGCAGCTGGCTTGGGTATCGCCGCGCTGGCATCGCACTTCGGTTTCGGTGACGAGCTCGCCTCCATGATGACCATGGCCTTGGTGGCGTTCGCCATCATGGCCGTAGTGGGCTTCTTCCTGCGCAAGCGAGCCATGGCTCGCCAAGGCGGCGCGGCAGGTGCAGGCGGCTTGATGCCGGCTGGCGCCTCTGCAGGCCAAGGCGGTGCAGGAATGCCCCAACAGGCCTACAAAATGGCGACACCAGCAGCCTCCGGCATGGGCGGTTCGTCCTCCGGCTCCCTGATCGGTGCTGACATTGGCGGCCAGCCCGCTGCAACGTCTGCGATCCCCGCTGACTTTGACCGTGCCAGCTTTGAGCGCAATGCGAAAGTGAACTTCATCCGTTTGCAAGCGGCTTATGACGCAGGCAACCTGGATGACATCCGTGAGTTCACCTCGCCGGAGATGTTTGCAGAAATCAAGCTCGACTTTGCCGAGCGCGAGACATCTGCTCAGCCCGGTGAAGTGGTTCGCATCGACACCACCGTGCTCGAAGTGGCAGAAGAAGCGCAGCGCTATGTCGTGAGCGTCAAGTTCACCGGCTTCATTCGCTTCGGCGCAGGTTCCGACGACGAAACATTCGACGAAATCTGGCACCTCACCAAGTCCCGCCAAGGCAATGGCGGATGGGTGTTGGCTGGTATCCAGCAAGCCAGCTAAACCCTGCAAGCGGGCCACGCCGGCCCGCCCTGCCCCCGAGCCCGGTTTGCACCAGCAAGCCGGGCTTTTTTTTCGCGCACGGCCTCCGCCAGCCACCCGGCCTTTGATTAGGATGCAGCCATGCCCGTCGCACGCCTTTCGCGCCTCTTTGTTCCTCTTGCCCTGCTGTTACTCGTAGCCGGCCCCCTGCTGTGGGCGGTGGGCAGCACGGTGCCTTTTGGCATGCAAGCGCCGGCGTGGACCGCCCTGTTGCAACACCCACAAACCTGGCCCGCCTTGGGCATGACGATCTGGACCGGCTTGAGTGCCACCCTGATGGCCACCGGCATCACCGCGTGCATTCTGGCGCGCTGGTTGGCGGCCACCGGCACCGCACAGGGGCTTGATAAATGGGCGCGCTGGATGTCCCCCTTGCTCTCGGTACCCCATGCGGCGTTTGCGATTGGCATGGTGGCCCTGCTCGCGCCGGGCGGATGGCTGTTGCGGCTTATATCGCCCTGGCCCAGTGGGCTGGAGTCTCCGCCCGCTTGGGCCACGACCCAAGACCCCTGGGGCCTAGGCCTGATCGCGGTGCTGGTGTTGAAAGAGGTGCCTTTTTTACTCTGGGCCGCGTTGGCCTATGTGCAGCAGCCGGGTGTGCAGGCGCAGCTGCGCCAGTCCTTGCGCTTGGCGGCTACTTGGGGCTACAGCGATGCGCAGGCGTGGTGGCGCATTGGCTGGCCGCAGCTGGTGCGCCACCTCACAGCCCCCTTGCTGGCGGTGCTGGCCTACAGCCTGACAGTGGTCGATATGGCGCTGGTGATCGGGCCGACTGCGCCACCCACCCTGTCGGTGCTCGCCTGGCAGTGGCTGCAAGATGCGGACCCTGCCATCAATGCCCAAGGCGCAAGCGCCGCCTGGCTGCTGGCGGCAGTGCTGCTCGGGTGCGCCGGTGCGCTGGTGGCGTGGAGGGCCTGGCCCCTGTGGCGCCAACGCCAGGTGCGCGGCGTCACACTTGCGCAGCACGCCATCACGGTGCGCAAGCCCGATGCCGTAAGCGCCCCTTTGGTAGCGCTCTTGGGCGTCTATGCCGCGGTGCTGGCCGCCCTCGCAGCAGGCAGCGTCTCGGGGCCCTGGCCTTTTCCGGCCCTTTTGCCGGAGGTCTGGACCCTCCATGCCTGGGAGGGCGTACTGCGCAGCAGCCGCACCGTCTGGATCACTCTGGGTTTGGGACTGCTAAGTGCGGCCACCGCACTGGCCTGGGTGGTGGCTTGGTTGGAGTGGGCGCCGCTTGGCTGGCAGCGGCGCATGCGCCCGGTCTGGATGCTACCTTTGGTGCTGCCCGCAGTGCTCTGGGTAGTAGGCCTGCACCGCCTTAGCCTGGCCTGGGGGCTTGATGGGCAAGCTGCCGGCCTCTGGCTGGCCCACACTTTGAGTGCCTTGCCGTATGTACTGATTGCGCTGCAAGGCCCCTACGGGGGTGTCGATCCGCGGCTCCAGCAGGTGAGTGCAGCCCTCGGGCGCAGCCGGGCAGCGTTCTTGTGGCAGGTGAAATGGCCGCTTTTGCGCAGCGCGCTGGCGGCGGCGCTGGCGGTCGGCTTTGCGGTGAGTGTGGCGCAGTACCTGCCGACCTTGTACGTCGGGGCCGGGCGGTTTCAGACGGTCACCACCGAGGCGGTCACCTTGGCCTCCGGCGGGCAACGCGCGTTGACTGCTGCTTTCGCATGGCTGCAATGGCTGTTGCCGATGCTGATGTTCGGCCTGGCGGCCTGGTGGGGCCGGCCCCGCCGCTGGCCTGCGGCGGCACAATAAACCCATGAGTCTGGATATCCATATCACCCAACTGGCCAGCCCTGCCGGCGACTTGCTGCGGGGTCTGCACATTCATGTGCCTAACGGCAAGGTGCACACCCTTATGGGGCCCAGCGGCTGCGGCAAAAGCAGCGTGCTGGCTGCCGTGTGCGGCACGCTGGATGCCGGCATGCTGTGGAACGGCCGCGTGACGCTCAATGACCAGCGCATCGAGTCTCTGCCAGTGCAGGCGCGCCGGGTGGGGCTCTTGTTTCAGGACGACCTACTGTTTGCCCACATGACCGTGCGTGAAAACCTGTTGTTCGCCGTACCCGCCGGCGAGCGCCAAACGCGCGAGCGGGCGGTGGAAGCAGCCTTGGACGATGTAGAAATGCGGGAGTTTTTGCACGTCAACCCTGCCCGCCTCTCCGGCGGGCAACGGGCGCGCGTGGCCTTGGCCCGGGCCCTGCTGGCCCAGCCCCGCTGTTTGCTGCTGGACGAGCCCTTCTCCAAACTCGACGCCGCCCTGCGCGAACGCATGCGCGCCCTGGTGTTCGGGCTGGTGGCGCAGCGCGCCATTCCGGCACTGCTGGTAACCCATGATCTGGCCGATGTCGCCGACCCCCAACACCTCACCCGCTTAGACATGGCTGGCGCGGTGTAAGGAAATGCGCGCACCGGCGACCAACCACCAGCCCGCTTCACCGTAGACTCGCCGCATGCCCCACACCTCCACCGCCCCTTGGCTCCGCCTTGCCCTGACAGGCCTTCTGGCATTTGCCTGCAGCCTGGGCATGGCCTTCAACGCGGCAGCGCAATCTACAGCACCCGCCGCCTCGGGATCGACAGCCATAGCGAATGGCAACCGGCTGCAGTTGCCGGCGCTCTATGCCAATGGGCAGCGCTTCAGCACCCAAGCGCTGGACGGCACCGTCACAGTCGCCTTTTTCTGGAACACCGACTGCGCCGTCTGCCGCGACAGCCTGCCCGAACTGCGCGCCAACCTGAATGGCTGGAAAAACAAGCCCTTCAGCCTCTTGCTGGTCAACCTGGACCGCAAAGCCAGCGATTGGCAAACCTATGAAAAGCTGGTGGGCCAGACCCAGATGAACGCCAAAGGCCTGCTGTCGGTGCGCATGGAAGAAGAGCTCCCCGCCGGCACCCGTTTGCCGCTGACCTTGCTGATCGATAGCAAGGGCCGGGTATTGCAACGGTTTGAAAGTCGCCTGGCCCCCGAGGTGTGGGACGGCGTCGCCGACCTACTGCCCTGAGCCGCCATGCTGGACCGTTTTGCCACGCCCTTGCTGCGCACGCCCCTGCAGGCCATGGCACGCCTGCTGGTGCGCGCCGGCGTGGGTGCGAATGCCGTCACGCTGGCCGGATTTGGAGTCGGCCTTGTTGCTGCAATTTTGATAGCTAATGGCACATATGCAGCGGGCGCTATCGCCCTTTTAACCTCCAGACTGCTCGATGGACTGGACGGCGCCGTTGCCCGCGAAACCCAGCCTACGGATGCGGGCGGTTTTCTCGATATCTCGCTCGACTTTTTGTTTTACGCCAGCATTCCGCTCGCCTTTGCGGTAGCGGAGCCCACTACCAACGCCCTGCCCGCAGCCGCCCTGCTGGCCGCATTCATCGGCACCGGCAGCAGCTTCCTGGCGTTTGCGACACTGGCCGCCAAGCGCGGCATGGACAACCTGGCCTACCCCGACAAGTCGTTTTATTTTCTGGGTGGCCTGACCGAAGCCACCGAAACACTGGCCTTTTTTGTGGCCATGTGCCTATGGCCTGCGCACTTTGCGACCTTGGCCTACCTGTTCGCCGCGCTGTGTGTGGTGACCACTGCCACCCGCATCTGGTGGGGTTGGCGCACTTTTTCTTGAAAGAAGCCCTATGAAGGCATCCAAACTCCTGGTGCTGGCCCTGATCGGGCTGGCGATTACCAGCTTCGTCGTGTTGGACTTGGGTCGCTACCTGAGTCTGGACGCTCTGCGCCAGAGCCAGGCCTCACTGGCAAGCGCTTACGCAGAGAACCCGTGGTCTCTGCGCGCCGGTTTTTTTGCGGTCTATGTCGCGGTGGCCTCGTTGTCGCTGCCGGGGGCGGCCATCCTCACGCTTGCGGGGGGCGGGGTGTTCGGCTTGGGATGGGGCTTGTTGCTGGTGTCGTTTGCATCGAGCGTTGGGGCCACGGTGTCGTTTCTGGCTGCGCGCTTCGTGCTGCGCGACGCGGTACAAGCCCGCTTCGGGAGCCGGCTGACCGAGATCAATCAAGGCATTGCCCGGGACGGTGCGCTCTACCTGTTCAGCCTGCGGCTGATTCCGGTCGTGCCCTTTTTTGTGATCAACCTGCTGATGGGCTTGACTACCCTGCGCACACGCACCTTTTACTGGGTGAGCCAACTCGGCATGCTGGCAGGCACTGCTGTTTATGTGAATGCCGGCACCCGGCTGGCAGAACTGCAGTCGCTCAAGGATGTCGCAAGCCCCGAGGTGCTGGGCGCGTTTGTACTGCTCGGCCTATTTCCCCTGATCGCCAAGGCCGTCATGAACCTGGTGCAAAAACGCAAGGTCTACGCCCGCTGGAAATCAGTGCGCCCCAAAACTTTTGACCGCAACCTCATCGTGATTGGCGCAGGCGCAGGCGGGCTGGTGTCGGCCTACATTGCGGCGGCGGTCAAAGCCAAGGTCACGCTGGTGGAGGCTCACAAGATGGGTGGCGACTGCCTGAATTACGGCTGCGTGCCCAGCAAAGCACTGATTAAAAGCGCCAAACTGGCCCATCAGATGCAGCACGCAGACCGCTATGGTTTACATAGCAGCCCGCGCACATCTGACGAGCGCCAGAGCCTCTTTTCGTTCAAAAAGGTGATGCAGCGCATCCACGAGGTGATTGCCGCCATTGAGCCGCACGACAGCGTGGAGCGCTACACCGGCCTGGGTGTGGAAGTGCTGCAGGGCTACGCCAAGATCGTCAACCCGTGGACTGTAGAGATCGCGCTCAACGACGGCGGCACGCAGACCCTGACCACCCGCAATATCGTGATCGCCGCAGGTGCCCGACCCTTTGTCCCGTCCCTGCCGGGACTGATTGAGGTGGGCTATGTGACCAGCGACACGCTGTGGGACGAGTTCGCCAAGCTGGACGAGATACCCCAGCGCCTGGTGGTGCTGGGCGGCGGGCCGATTGGCTGTGAGCTGGCGCAAAGTTTTGCTCGGCTGGGCTCTGCCGTGACCCAAGTGGAAATGGCGCCGCGCATCATGGCGCGGGAAGACATGGAAGTGTCGGAACTTGCCGCTGCCTCCCTGCGTTCAGATGGCGTGGACCTGCTGACCAACCACAAGGCTCTGCGCTGCGAGATGGTGGATGGCGAAAAGGTGTTAGTGGTGGAGCACGCGGGCGTGGAAAAGCGGATTGCTTTTGACCAACTGCTGTGCGCCGTGGGCCGCACTGCGCGCCTCAGCGGCTACGGTTTGGAAGAGTTGGGCATCCCCACCCACAAGACGGTGCAAACCAACGAGTACCTGCAGACCATCTATCCCAACATCTTTGCGGCGGGTGATGTGGCCGGGCCCTACCAGTTCACCCACGTAGCCGCGCACCAAGCTTGGTATGCGGCAGTGAATGCACTGTTCGGCGACTTCAAGAAGTTCAAAGCCGATTACTCGGTCATCCCTTGGGCCACCTTTATCGACCCCGAGGTGGCACGCGTAGGCTTGAACGAGCAGGACGCCAAAGAGCAAGGCATTGCCTACGAGGTGACCAAATACGGCATCGACGACCTGGACCGCGCGATTGCGGACAGCGAGGCGCACGGCTTTGTGAAGGTGCTGACCGTGCCGGGCAAAGACAAGATTCTGGGCGTGACCATCGTCGGCACCCATGCCGGCGACCTGCTGGCCGAATACGTGCTGGCCATGAAACACGGCTTGGGCCTGAACAAGATTCTGGGCACCATCCACACCTACCCCACGCTGGCCGAAGCCAACAAATACGCCGCCGGCGAATGGAAGCGCGCGCACCAGCCCCACAAGCTGCTGGAATGGGTACGCAAGTTCCACGACTGGAAACGTCGATAGACATCTTCTCGGCGCGGCACAATCCACGCCTATGCAAACACCCGCCACGCCCATCGTCAGAGACATTGTGTTGGTGGGTGGCGGCCACAGCCATGTGGTGGCGCTGCGCTACTTCGCCATGCACCCGCTGCCCGGCGTGCGCATCACCCTGATTTGCACCGATGCGCACACGCCCTACTCCGGCATGCTGCCCGGCTATGTGGCGGGGCACTATAGCTATGACGATGTGCACATTGACCTCTGCCGCCTGTGTGCAGCCACTGGTGCGCGGTTCATTCAGGCCGAAGTGATAGCTCTGGACCACGAGGCCCGCACGGTTCAACTGCGCGGGCGGCCCGACATCGACTACGACGTGGTCTCCATCAACACCGGCTCCACACCCCAGATGCGTGCCCCGGGCGCGGCCGAGCACGCGGTGCCTGTCAAACCCATTACCGGCTTTAACCAGCGCTGGTTGCAGTTGCTCGACAAGGTGGCGCAGGCCACACGGCCGCTGTCGATTGCCATCGTGGGTGGTGGCGCAGGCGGCGTGGAGCTGTGCCTGGCCATGCAATACCGGCTGCAGGCTGAAGCCGACGCAGCCGGGCGCGCGGCGTTGGCGCCGCAGTTCAGTCTGTTCACGTCTGGCGGCCTGCTGCCTACCCACAACGCAGGTGTGCAAGCGCGCTTTGCCAAGGTGCTAGCCGAGCGCGGCGTGCAGGTGCACTTGCAAACGCCTGTGGCGGAAGTTCAGGCGGGCCGTTTGCGCAGCACACAAGGCGAGTGGTTGGAGGCCGACGAGGTGCTCTGGGTCACGCAGGCCGGCGGTGGCGCCTGGCTGCAAGGCAGCGGCTTAGCCCTGACAGACAACCGCTGCATACGCCTGCACGACACGCTGCAAAGCATCACCGACCCGCGCGTGTTTGCCGCGGGTGATGTGGCCGCCATGGAAAACTTTGCGCTGGAGAAAGCCGGCGTGTTCGCCGTGCGCATGGGCATGCCGCTGGCCATCAACCTGCAGCGTGCGGTCCAGGGTCTGCCCCTGCAGCCCTACCGCCCGCAGCGCCACTGGCTGGCCTTGATCAGCACTGGCGATAAATTTGCTGTGGCCTCACGCGGCGCACTTGGCTTTGCCGGTGCCTGGGTCTGGCGCTGGAAAGACTGGATAGACCACCGCTTTATGCAGCGCTTTAGCGTGCAAGGCGTGGAGGGGCTAGCGGGCATGACTTCAGCCGCCACATCCGCCAACGCATCCATTCAGCTAAACGCTGATGAATCCCAACAGGCGCAAGCCGCAGTCGCCATGCGCTGCGGCGGCTGTGGAGCCAAGGTGGGGGCCAGCGTGCTGTCCCGCGCGCTGCAAAACCTGTGGGTCCAACCCAACCCCGATGTGCTGCTGGGCCTGGACAGCCCGGACGACGCCGCCGTGGTGCGCGTGCCGCCCGGCAAGGCGCTGGTACACAGCGTGGACTTTTTCCGCGCGTTTGTAGACGACCCCTATGTGTTCGGCCGCATTGCCGCCAACCACGCGTTAGGCGACCTGTTTGCCATGGGCGCGCAGCCGCACACTGCCACGGCGATCGCCACCGTGCCGCCAGGCGTGGACCGGCAGGTGGAAGCCACCCTGCGCCAGATGATGCAAGGCGCGGTCGAGGTGCTGAACGCGGCGGGTTGCACCCTGATCGGCGGGCACAGCGGGGAAGGCGCTGAGCTGGCGCTGGGCTTTGCAGTCAACGGCTTGGTAGATGTGAACGACCAAGGGCAGATGACGGGCGTGCTGCGCAAGGGTGGCATGCAGCCCGGCGATGTGCTGCTGCTCACCAAACCAATAGGCACCGGCGCCTTGTTTGCCGCCCACGGGCGCGCGGCTGCGAAAGGCCGCTGGGTACAAGCCGCGCTGCAGAGCATGGCGCAGAGCAACCAAGCCGCCGCGCAGACCCTGCGCACCTTTGGTGCCACCGCCTGCACTGACCTGACAGGCTTCGGGCTGATTGGCCACACGGTAGAAATGGCCCGTCCGAGCGGCATGCAGGTGGAGCTGGATGCTGATGCCCTGCCCCTGCTGGACGGCGCGCTGGAGTGTGTGCAACAAGGCCTGCTGAGCTCCCTGCACAGCGCCAATGCGCGCCAACAGCATGGGGTGCAAAACGCCGAACAGGCCATGGCCCACCCGCTGTGGCCGCTGTTGGTGGACCCGCAAACCGCCGGTGGTCTGCTGGCCAGCGTGCCCGCAAGCCAGGCCGCCGCGTGCCTCGCCGCACTGCGTGCGCAAGGCTACACCGCGGCCTGTGCCATCGGCTATGTGCGTACGCTGGCTGCTGGCGCAGCCCCGGTTCATATCCATATCCGCCCGGAGGAAGCCGATGCGAAATACTCCTAAAAAGATAGCAGATTGCGCAATGAAAACCTGGGCTTCTACCACTTTTTGCCTATACACCGCCTGTGCGAGCTTCACAGGAGCCCATGCGCAAACCCAACCCGCCGACACAGGTGGCTTGCTGCAAAGTTGGGCGGAGTCGACGGATAGCACGCCCCCCAGCCCCTGGCGGGTCGTCGGCCTGCCAAGTGGCAAGGTTCCCCTGCTGGCACCGGACATCGCTACCCTGGACGGCCAAAAAGTGCTGCGCCTGCGCAGCGACAAAAGCTATGGCGCGCTGAGCCATGCGGTTCCCGCTGGTAGCGAGGGCCGCTATTTGCAATGGCAGTGGCGCTTGGACCAGCCCCTGGCCCAAGCCGACCTGCGCAGCAAAACCGGCGACGATGCCGCCCTCAAGGTGTGTGCGCTGTTTAATTTGCCGCTGGAGAAAATCCCTTTTGTCGAACGCAACCTGCTGCGCCTGGCCCGCCGGGTCAGCGCAGAAGCCTTGCCCGGTGCCACCCTGTGCTACGTGTGGGACAACCAGTTGCCCGCAGGCACTACCCTCAACAACGCGTACACCGCCCGGGTACGGCTGCGTGTGCTGAATGGCAACAGCGATGCGCTCGGCCGCTGGGTCTCCCACAAGCGGGATCTGCAGGCCGATTTTCTGGCTGCCTTCGGCAACGAGACAGACACCGTCCCGCCCTTGCTCGCGATCGTGACCGGCGCGGATGCCGACAACACCGGCGGCACCAGCCTCGGTTTTGTGAACCGCCTGCAGCTCATGAAACAATAACGGCATGAACGCACCCGCAGTGCAGCGCCCAGACTTAGCAAACACTCCCCGATCGCCCGAAGCGCACAGCCATCCCAAGCAGTTGGTGCTGCTGGGCGCTGGCATGGTGCACCTGCAACTCTTGTACACGCTGGCCAACAAGCCCTTGCCCGAGGTACAAGTCACACTGGTGGCCGTAGAGACCCACATGGTTTACCCCGCCATGGGACCGGGCCTGGTTGCTGGCGACTACCAGCAAGAAGACTGCACCATTCCGTTAGAGCCGCTAGTACGGCGTGCGGGCATCCGCTGGCTGCAACAGCAGCCCGAGTCGCTGGATGCCGGGCAGCAAACGCTGGCATTCGGCGACGGCAGCACACAACACTACGATCGGCTTTCGATAGATGCCGCCCCTGCACACCACAGCGAGCAGTTGGAACAGACCATACCCGGAGCGGGAAAATTCGGCCTCTGCGTCTACCCGCTGGAAACCTGGGGCCAGCGCTGGCCACGCGTGCAGGAATTGGCTGCAAAACATCCCTTGCGCATAGCGCTCATCGGCGACCACCCGGCCGCCCTGGAATTAGCGCTGGCGGTGCAACAGCGCCTCCCATCCTGCGTCGTCACGGTATTGATGCTGCCGACGACAGCCGGTACCCTGCCCGCCACCGCGGGCACCACCCGGTTGCTGCAGCGACTCAAGGCACAGCGCATCACGGTGTTGCACGATACAGCGCTCCAGATCGATGCCAGCGCGGTGCATCTGGGCTGCGGCGCGCAGCTCGCCTGCGATCTACCGCTGCTGGCCTTGCAGCACCTGCCGCACACATGGCTGGCCGCCAGTGGCCTTGCTCTGGATGCTGGCGGCCAAGCGGCCACCGGCGACTCGACATCCCTGCTGCGCCATCTGCCGGCTTTGGTCCGTGGCGCGCGCTTAACCGCCACCGCGCGGCGGCCGGGGACAGGCTTTCAACTGCTGTTTGGGGGTTCACAGCAGGCAGTTATGGCTTGGGGGCGGTACAGCGCAACGGGGCGCGTATGGCACCGGCTCAAGGATTGGTGGGACCGGCGGCAATTGCGCTGTTACACCATGTAAAGGAAAGCCGACCCCACCAAAGGAAGGGCGGGTGTGGGTATAGTGGGTCTGACTTAGATCGCTGCTACCCATGAAAATTTTGTTGTTACTGTGGCTCTCGCTGTCCTTGCTGTCGGGCAACGCTCAGGCACAAGCTGCCGGGCCCTCGGGGCCTGCCGCACTACAGCCCGCCAGCACCGATGCCGCGCTGACGTTTTACAACCGCAACCTGATAACTTTTCGCGGCGAGATGGCAGGCATCTCGGCCGAAGACCGTGCCCAGCGCGCACACACCCGCTTGCAGGCCCAACTGGCACAAGCCGGCCCCCATCTGGTGAGCCAGAAGCCGGACACCATGGGCATCCTGATCCAGATCGATGGCGCCACCACCTTTGTGGTGACGCCCGCCGAAGTCGACATCAGCGCACGCGACACACTGGAAGCCACCGCCCTCAGAACCCAGCGCGCCCTGGAGGCCGCCATTGCCCAAAGCCGCGAAAGCCGCGACCTCGATGCCTTGGCGCGCGCATTCGCCTGGGTAGCCGGCGCGACCGTAGTGGCCATTGCGCTCTGGGCCGCGCTCAAGCACCTGCACATTGCGGCCGGAAAGCGGCTGTTACAGCTGTCCGCAGAACACGCCACCCGCTTGCAGCTGGGCGGCATCAGCCTGCTCAACCGCAATCGCGCAGTGGGCACCGTCCGCACTGGCATGGCCGTGCTGCTGCGCCTGCTGCAAGCGCTGATTGCCTATGAGTGGCTGAGCTTTGTGCTGCAACGTTTTCCTTTCACACGCGCTTGGGGTGAGGCCCTGAACGGCTACTTGCTGGGTTTTGCCGGCAAAGCAGGAAACGCGGTAATTCAAGCAATACCGGGCTTGTTCACGGCGGTGGTTATTTTTTATCTGGCGCGCCTGCTCACCCGCGGACTGGACCGTTTTTTTGACAGGGTCCTGGAGGACGAGCACACCCTGTCGTGGCTGGATGCTGACGTGGCGGTGCCAACCCGCCGCATCAGCAAGGTGCTGGTCTGGCTGTTTGCCTTGGCCATGGCCTACCCTTATTTGCCGGGTGCGGGCACCGAAGCCTTCAAAGGGCTTTCGGTACTGGTCGGGCTGATGATTTCACTGGGCGCGTCCAACCTGGTTGGGCAGGCCGCCAGTGGCTTGATATTGACCTACGGACGGGTCTACCGCAAAGGCGAATACGTGCGGATCGCGGACCAGGAAGGCACGGTGACCGATATCGGCATGTTTGCAACCCGTATCCGGACCGGCCTGGGTGAAGAGCTCACAATTTCCAACAGCAGCGTGCTCGCCAGCACCACCAAAAACTACTCCCGGACCGTGAATGGCCCGGGCTATGTGGTGGACACCACGGTGACCATCGGCTACGACACGCCATGGCGCCAGGTGCACGCCATGCTGATTGACGCGGCACTGCGCACAGAGGGCATCCAGGCGCACCCGGCTCCGCAAGTGTTCCAGACCGAGCTCTCCGATTGGTACCCGGTCTACCGCTTGGTGTGCCAAGCCATCCCCGAGGAGCCTCGCCCGAGGGCGGAGGTGCTGAGCGCGTTGCACGCCAACATCCAGGATGTATTCAACACTTTCGGGGTGCAGATCATGTCGCCTCAATACATTGCCGACCCTGCGGTGGCCAAAACCGTACCACCGGCCCAATGGGCGCCAGCTCCGGCACGCCCCTACACACCCAAGCAGCCATGAGAAATTTTGCAAGCCAAGTGCGCTACGTTGCGCGACACGAAATGCTGTTGCTGCTGCGCTATCCCAAGATGCTGCTCGCAGTCGTGGTGGTAGCGGTCTTGCCCTCGGTGTATGCCTCGATCTATCTCACCAGTGTGTGGGACCCCGGCTCTCACAGCCAGGCGCTGAAGGTTGCGGTAGTGAACCTGGACGAGGGTGTGCACTACCAGGACCGGGTATTCAATGTGGGCGCGCAAGTGGTCTACAAGCTGGGGCGGAGTGCGCGCTTCGGCTATGTGAACTACGACAACTCCGAGCAAGCGCGGCAGGACGTCCGCATGGGGCGGGCTGCCTTTGCGCTCATCATCCCGAAAGATTTCAGCTCTAACGCAGTACCCGGCGCACAACCGGGTGGTGGCAAGCTGGTGGTGTATGCCTCCGAAGGCAATAACTTTCAGACGGCCGCCATCGCCAAACAGTTTGCCAACGAACTGGGCCACGAGGTCAACGAAAGCCTCAACGAGCGCCGGTGGTCCATGGTGCTGACCAACGCCGCAGGCTCACAGCGCAGTGTGGACGAATTGCGCGCAGGCGTGAATGCGCTGCGCAATGGTGCGGCAGATCTCCATACCGGAGCCAACCAGGCGGCCAACGCCGGGCGCGCGCTGTCCAACGGCTCGGTCAAGCTCAATGCGGGCGTGAACCAAGCCACCGATGGGTTCAAGCAGCTCGGCAACGGACTGCGAACCTTGGACTCCAAACGCCCACCCAACTCCGAGCTGAACCGGCTTAAAGCCGGAGCCGAAGCGCTGGCCAGTGGCCACACCGACCTCAGCAAGGGCATGGATGAACTCCAGGTCGGCAGCCACAAGCTGGTGGACGGTGCTACGGGCTTCAAGACAGAGGCCGACGACAGCCTGCTGCTGCCGGCTCGTGTCAAGGAAGGCGTGGGCCAATTGGCAGGCGGGCTCAATCAATTGGACGACGGCATTCGCACCGCAGCGGACGCGCAGAAAAAACTGGCAGATGGCGCCAACCGTTTGAGTGCCGGTGTGGGTACGCTGACAACCGGCATGCGCACCATGACCGGCGCCATCCGCCAAGCGGTGACCAAACTCCCCGAGGACAGCCAGCTCGACGAACTGGCAAGCGGCAGCTCCCAGCTCAGCCACGGGGCGGGTGATTTGTCGGAGGGGCTGCAAAAACTCAAGGCCGGAAGCCAAGCCTTGTCCTCTGGCCTGGTGCTGCTGGCCAACTCACTACCCGCCTCGATCGATACCCCCGAGGGCAGCCCGGAAGGACTGGCCAACTCGGTCAAACCGATCATCGAAATCGATGCGGTGGTGGGCAATAGCGGCAGCGGTTTTGCGCCCAACGTGATTCCCGCCGCCCTGTGGTTGGGTGCTGGGGTGGCAGCATTTTTGATTCACATCCGGGTGTTGCCACGGCATGCGAAAAAGTTTTCGCCTCCAGCGAAATTCATCGGCAAGGTCAGTGTGCCCATCCTCGTGGTGGCGCTGCAAGCGGCGCTGTTGGGGGCGACGGTGACTTGGGGCCTGCATGTACCGGTCCACAACGTGGCGGCTTTTGCAACCTGCCTCGGGGTCGCGGGCATGTCGTTTTTGATGATCGTGCTGTTTTTGTCGCGCACCATGGGTGACGCGGGCAAGGTGTTCGCCATGGTGTTTCTGGCGGTCCAGCTGTCCGCCTCGGGAGGCGTGCTACCGGTGGAGCTGAGTGGCGGACTGTATGAAATCATCAGCCCCTGGATGCCCATGACCTGGACGGTCCAGGCCATCAAAGCGGCCATGTTTGGCGCCTATGGCGGCGCGTGGACCACCCCGATGTCGTGGGTGGGTCTGGCGGGCATTGCCACTTTGCTGCTCGCCTGCTGGATAGGGCGATGGCGCTACCTGCACCCTGCGCAGATGAGCCCTACGGTAGGGCTCTGAGCCGGGCCCCACTGCGGGGCCCTTGCGATCCGATCAAAGCAGTGAATCAGGCCGTTGCCTTGGCAGCGGGGCGCCGCAGCAAGCGGGTGACTGCGCGCGCATCCAGACCGTACATATCGGCAAACGCTTCGACGCTTGCACCGCTTGCATTGAATGCAGCCAATAAGGCCTCCGCCTTGGCGGCACGCGCCTCGGCTTCCACCAAGGCATCGTCGAGCACCGCGTTGGACGCTTCATCCCGTCCGCTGAGCAATTCGCGATAGGCCTGGGGTGTGAGGCCGGAGGCTTCCCACGCCGCCACGACCCGCTGCACCAGCTTAGGACGCAAGTCCTCCTGGGTGCGGGACTGGCGACGGCGGAACACCTCCAGCAAGGCGTGGTACACGTGCTCAGGCGCCATCGGCTCAACTGGCTGGCCCTGCAGGTCGTGACGCTGCTCGCCGGATGCGACTGCGGTCAGGTAGCGCAGCGACCGCGCATGCATGGACAGCGCCGCCTTGAGGCTGACCGGCTCGAACTCGGCAGGGTGCTTCTCCAGCAACTCCTGAAAGATACCCCGCTTCATGGGCCTGAAGACCGCACCGAACAAGTGGGGATACAGGGCAGCCATCTTGTCGAGCACCGGCAAAACATCAGATTTGGCGGGGCGCACTTTGGAGGCTGCTGGTGGCTCGGCGGCAAGCGCTTCCGATGGCTGGGGCAAGGATTCGGTCATGGCAATAATCAGAAATTCATGCAAAAAAGCCCTCGATCATGCCGTATCGGCCAAGACTTGGAAAAACTCCCGCGAAAAACAGGAGCGCTGCGCGCTACAAACGTTCAGTTAAAGTGCGGGCCCACAAGGAAAGAACATGCTGCTCACAGATATCAGCGCCGAACACATCCCCACGGCTGCCAAAGGTGGCCCACGTGTGACGATTTTGGTGCATCCCTTTACGAACACACAAAGAGACTCACTCGGCAAGTTTGAGATCGTTCGCAACACTCGTGAGCCGGGAGCCAAAGAAGTGAAGCGCTCCACCTTCGTGTCGTTTCAGCAATTGGCGGAGCTCTACGCGAAAGGGGTGCTCGACGAATTCGGCTTTTCCGTGCGCATGTGTGCCGCTGATGGCAAACACCCCAACACAACACCTACCAAAAAGTTGCTCCCCAGCTGCATCAAGCCGGGCTCACCGTTTGACTTGGCGGTGCAAGGTGTAAATGTCTCGCTGCCCGCGAACCGCGAACTGAGAACCGCTTTGCTTCGCACGAACGTCAAGGTTTAAGCGAACCCGTCAATCAATGCTTCGCGCCCGCTAGAACACAAGCGCCTCAAAACCGCGCGATGCCAGCGGCACACTCCTTCAGGTCACTGGCGTAGACCAAGGAGTCGTGTCTCCGAGCGGCTTTCAAAGAAGCCCGGTAAACCACGTCCGCTATTTGCGCCCCGGTGAATTTGAAGCATTGCGCTAAATCCTCCATGCGGATGTACCCGCCTGCCCTGTCCTCGAGCAAGTAGGCTCGCCACAACTGAAAGCGCTGTTGGTAGTCAGGCCATGCAAACCCGATCGCCACATCTATCGGGTCCATGTGCGCGGACTCGGTATCCAGGGGCCTACGGGACTCAAGCAAGGCCAAACCTGGGAATCCTTTCAAGTGGTGCCGAAGGCAGGCAACGTTGGATGCTTGGGTCGCGCTACTGGTGTTCTCCAGGAGTACGTCGGAGTTCTCGAACAAAAGAATCCACCGACGCGCTGTTGCCATGTCAAACAAACGAGCCAGCGCGCTTTGGACCTGCGCCGTATTTCCTCCGCCCATGTGTCTCAGGTCGACTTTGTAGACGTCGGCAAGGCTTTGCTTAGCGAGCAAGGTGGCGGACAAGGTTTTGCCGACTCCGGCAGGCCCGTGCAGCGAAGCCACAAGCCCACGCTTGTGTTGCGCCAAGCAGTCCACCGTGTGCATCCACTCCTCGTTTCGCTGACTCCACAACAGAAGAAACTGAAGCTGCTCCTGAATGTGAGCATCAACGACCAACTGCTCGAACCCGAGAGGCGTGGTGCACAGTGCCGCCGGGAATTCGCTGCTCAGGTCGGGCTTCACGGCGGTGCCGCTGCACAGACGCTTCAGCCATTCATCGCTGATGGCCAATCGACCACTGAATACCGGTTCGCCGTTTTCAGGGGGCGCCAAGTTCAGAATATTGCGCCGACTGAACTGGTGCTCGGGCCCCAGTATTCGCATGAGCTCCAATCGCTTGTGAATAGAAGCGCCAGCAATCAGGAACGCTGCAGTTTCACCCGTGGGGATGAAGCCGCCATGTGCGATGCCTTTCAAGCCGCCGAACTCAGTAAACCCCCTGTTCAGGTTTTGGTTTTGCACGAACAGGACATCCAAGACCTCAGGACGCAGGTGGGGGGCGAGTGCGAGTGCAAGAACCAAGCGCTCTGGCTGCTCGAAAGCGCCTTCGCTCAGGAGCGAACCCAATGCACTTCCGGACGGATGAACGGGCGCTGGCACAAGCGGCGCATCTGGCGTTTGCTCAAAATGCTGAAGCAGCCGTGCGTTGATGACGGTTGCGAGCCATTCCAATTCCATTTCCAGGGCCTGTGCATGGAGCGCTTCATTCAGGATCGACATCGCATTCATCTTTGTTCTATGGAGTGATTGCGAGTCTACGTTCCTGAGTACTCAGGGGCGCGAGGCTCTTGCCGATTTCTTGGGAGGTCGCGCGGAGAACCGCTTCCCGATCGGACTGGTCGGCTTAGGCGCATCGCCACCCACGGCGGTGTCTTGGGGCTCGCCCCACCCCCAACGCCGAGGTGAGTACCCCAAGCAACCCGCAGCAACGCCCTCGCAAGCGGGGGGACTCTTGAAATCAGGTCAAAAGCCCTTATCATTAGCACTCGTCGGACTTGAGTGCTAACAGCACCAGCCGCGTTAGTTCTCGGGAGCTGGCCCAAGTGGGCGGCCCCTGGTGTTTCTTGTTTCCATATCTAGGAGATTTCTCATGAACCTGCGTCCTTTGGCAGATCGCGTGATTGTTAAGCGCGTCGAAACCGAAACCAAGACTGCTTCCGGCATCTACATCCCTGACAACGCAGCTGAGAAGCCTGACCAAGGTGAAGTGTTGGCTGTCGGCCCCGGCAAGACCAACGACAAGGGCGAAACCAAGGCCCTGACCGTGAAGGTCGGCGACCGCGTGTTGTTCGGCAAGTACTCCGGCCAGACCGTCAAGGTCAATGGCGATGAGCTGCTGGTCATGAAAGAAGACGACCTGTTCGCAGTCGTCGAGAAGTAATTCACCGCGCTATCAAATAAATAGCTAGTCGCGCATGTTTCATGTGGGCTAGCGGCATATTTCACTTAAATTTGGAGTCATAACATGGCAGCAAAAGACGTAATTTTCGGCGGCGAAGCCCGCGCACGCATGGTTGAAGGCGTGAACATTTTGGCCAACGCGGTCAAAGTGACTTTGGGCCCTAAGGGTCGTAACGTGGTTCTGGAGCGCTCTTTCGGCGCCCCTACCGTGACCAAGGACGGTGTGTCCGTGGCCAAGGAAATCGAACTCAAAGACAAGCTGCAAAACATGGGCGCGCAGATGGTCAAGGAAGTGGCTTCCAAGACTTCTGACAACGCTGGTGACGGTACTACTACCGCTACCGTGTTGGCTCAAGCTATCGTTCGCGAAGGCATGAAGTACGTGGCCGCCGGCATGAACCCGATGGACCTGAAGCGCGGTATCGACAAGGCAGTGACTGCTCTGATCGAAGAGCTGAAGAAGGCTTCCAAGCCCACCACCACTTCCAAGGAAATCGCCCAAGTGGGTTCCATTTCCGCCAACTCTGACGCATCCATTGGCGACATCATCGCCAACGCGATGGACAAAGTGGGCAAAGAAGGCGTGATCACTGTGGAAGACGGCAAGTCCCTGCAGAACGAACTCGACGTTGTCGAAGGCATGCAGTTCGACCGCGGCTACCTGTCCCCTTACTTCATCAACAACCCAGAAAAGCAAGCTGCTTTATTGGACAACCCGTTTGTTCTGTTGTTCGACAAGAAGATCAGCAACATCCGTGACTTGCTGCCTACCCTGGAACAAGTCGCCAAGGCTGGCCGTCCTTTGTTGATCATTGCTGAAGATGTCGATGGCGAAGCCCTGGCAACTTTGGTGGTGAACACCATCCGCGGCATCCTGAAGGTTGTGGCTGTGAAGGCTCCCGGCTTCGGTGACCGTCGCAAGGCCATGTTGGAAGACATCGCCATCCTGACCGGCGGCAAGGTGATCGCTGAAGAAGTGGGCCTGACCCTGGAAAAAGTGACTTTGGCAGACCTCGGTTCCGCCAAGCGCGTCGAAGTGGGCAAGGAAAACACCATCATCATCGACGGTGCAGGCGCTGCTGCTGACATCGAAGCCCGCGTGAAGCAAGTCCGCGTGCAAATCGAAGAAGCGACTTCCGACTACGACCGCGAAAAGCTGCAAGAGCGCGTGGCCAAGTTGGCTGGCGGTGTTGCCGTGATCAAGGTGGGCGCTGCTACCGAGGTCGAAATGAAGGAAAAGAAGGCCCGCGTCGAAGACGCCCTGCACGCTACCCGCGCTGCTGTGGAAGAAGGCATCGTGGCTGGCGGCGGCGTGGCTCTGCTGCGCGCCAAGCAGTCTGCTGGCACCATCAAGGGTGACAACGCGGACCAAGACGCCGGTATCAAGCTGGTGTTGAAGGCTATCGAAGCGCCTCTGCGCGAGATCGTTTACAACGCAGGCGGCGAAGCCTCTGTGGTGGTGAACGCTGTGTTGGGTGGCAAGGGCAACTACGGCTTCAACGCTGCCAACGACACCTACGGCGACATGATCGAAATGGGTATTCTGGACCCCACCAAGGTGACACGTACTGCTCTGCAGAACGCAGCATCTGTGGCTTCTTTGATGTTGACGACCGAGTGCATGGTGTCTGAAGCTCCGAAGGAAGAAGCTGCTGGCGGCGGTATGCCTGATATGGGTGGAATGGGTGGCATGGGCGGCATGGGCATGTAATTGCTCCTTGCCTGAGGGCGCATGGCGGCGTTGCGAACGCTTGCCGTACCAGAGGTACTGTCAGCGCGTTTGCGCCTTGCCCTGCACCCTCATGCTGCGTCGTAGTTGCGTTGGTTCGCGCTACGGCCCACGCCAAAGAAAAAGCCCCGCTCGGTTTTGCCTTGCGGGGCTTTTTTACGCGTTGATTGCTATGCTTTTGATAGCTACTAGCGCAGTTTTTATGTGGGCTAGAGGTTAATTTCGCTTAAACCCAGAGCTTGCAACTCTTGCGCTGCCTGTTGCGCGGTGTGGAAGTGGATGCCGTGCCAGCCTTCGGCCTGCGCGGCCTGGATGTTGGGGAGCAGGTCGTCCAGAAAGACCGTCTTGGCGGGCTCGAGGGCGTAGCGCTTTTGCAGGCATTGGTAGATGGCAGGCTCGGGTTTGATGAGCAGTTCGTCACCCGAGAAAATGCCGCCGTCAAAGTCTTGCAGAAATGCGTTCACGCGCTCCAGCGTGCGGGCATACGGCACTGGCATGTTTGAGAGGTAGTAGAGCTTCAACGGCTCGCCCCCACCGGCTGCGCGCTGCGCGCGCAAGGCCACCAAACTCTTGAACAGGGCTACCGACTCCGGCATGGGGGTCAGCCGCTCGCCGATGCTCTCGACCAGCGTGCTCAGCACCGTGGCATCTACACCCACGCGCTTAGCCACTTGGGCCACCACGTCTGCCATGGCGATCGTGCCCCGGTCAAAGGCTTGCCACTCGTGATGGCCGAAAACCTCGTGCGCCAGGTGCCCTGCCTCGGCACGGGTCGTGGCGCGCTGGGAAAAGCACTCCATCATCAAATCTACCGGGCGCCAGGTAAACAGCACAGCGCCAAAGTCAAACACCACATTCATAGCTTGAAGGTTCCAAATAAAGAAGCCCCGCCAGCATAGCGCTGACGGGGCCGGATGCGACTCAAAAGAACCGCTACTGCAGCAATCTACGGTCAATCAGACTATCAAGCCACCGGCTTGAACTCAAAACCATTGCCCAGCTTCTCGACCCGGCCGAACGCCGGGAACGGGAAGTGGAAGCCGCCCGCCATGACCTTGTCATTCACGATCATGTCAAACACCTTGCGGCGGGCCACGCGGGCCTCTTCGGCATTCATGTCGAACTGCACCGCCCAATCCGGGTTGCGCGCAAACAGCTGGGGCACGTTGGTGATGTCGGCCACGTAGGCAAACTTTTCACCCTTGCTCTCCACCATAAACAGCGTGTGACCGGGGGTGTGCCCATAAGCCGCCACGCTCTTGATGCCGGGCACAATTTCGGTGCCGGCTTCAAACTTCACCATCTGACTGTCGTTCAGACCACCCAGCATGCGGCGCACCGTCTGGAAGGCTCCCTTCATGGCGTCAGGTGCTGCGGCCATGCGGGCGTCATCCATCCAGAACGCATACTCGACGGACGGGACCATGATCTTGGCATTGGGGTAGACCAACTGGCCCGCCTTGTTGCGCACACCCAAAATGTGGTCGCCATGGAAGTGGCTCAGGATCACGGTGTCAATGTCTTCCACCTTGTAGCCCGCAGCATTCAAATTGGCAACGAGCCGGCCGGTGGTGGGGCCGCCGTTGTCCGAGAAACCGGTGTCGAGCAGCACTTTGCGGTTGCCAGCGATGACCAGGAAAGCGGTGTATGGCACATCCAGGTATTCGGTGGGCAGGTTTTGCGATTTCAGCAGCTCTTGCACCTCGCCCAAGGGGGCGTTGCGCACAAATTCTGCAGCCAGGGGGCGGCGGGTGACACCATCGTTCAGGGCAATGACTTCAAAGTCCCCGACCTTTTGCTTGCGAAAGCCCACCTGCACCACACTGGGTGCGCCGAAATTGGGGGCCGATTGGGCGCCCAAGGGCAAAAAGGATCCGGCCGCATAAGCCGCCACTGCCGCACCGCCACCCACAAAGAAATCGCGCCGAGTTACCATAAAAGCCTCCTGAGTATGAATAAAGACCAGATAGTCTCAAACACCACTCATGAGTGCACACTCGCAACACGATGCCCGCCCCGATGCAAGGGTTATCGCCGGTAGACCGCGCCGCATTGGCTTAAAACCGGCGTCAAGCGAGCTTGACTGCTCGCCGCAAAGCCGCCGCCAACTTGGCAGGCTGTGTGCGCCCTATGCGCACCTGCGGGGTACCGTGCCATGCGGCACAGCGGTGGATGGCGGCAGCGACCTCTTGCACTTGCTGCTCGGTCCACACACCACCGGGCTGGGCGTGGAGTGACTTCACTTCAAACACGCCCTCTGCCCGGTGCGCTTTGGCATCCAGCCGGCCGATGAGCTCGCCGCGGCACAAGATCGGCAACACAAAGTAGCCGTAGACGCGCTGCGCCTCGGGGGTGTAGCACTCCAGCCGGTAGTCAAAATCAAAAAACGCAGAGGCCCGCTCGCGGTCCCACACTACGGGGTCAAACGGCGACAAGAGTGCGGTGTGGCTGGCCACCAAGTCGCCTGCCAGCGCCTGCTGCAGCAGGTCCGCATTATGGGTGTGCACATAGCCGGCGGCAGCCCAGCCCTCAACAGCCACCCGTTGGATACGCCCGGCACGCACCAGCGCCTCCAGATGCGCATCCTGCAGGCGCGGTTTGGTGCGGAAGTAATCGTTGATCCACCGCGCCTGGGTCACTCCCAGTGCGGCCACCGCTTTTTCCACCCACACGGCTGCAAACGCTTCAGGCGGCCATGCGGGTGCAGGCTGGCGCAGTGCAGGTGCCACACGCTCGCTCAGGTCGTAGACGCGGTGAAAGTGGTCACGGCGCGCGATCATCAGCTTGCCCAAGGCAAACAAGGCTTCCAGCCAACGCTTTTCGTCTTTCCAACCCCACCAAGCGCCGCCTTTGCCCTCAAGCCGCACAAAATCAGACGACTTCACCGGCCCCTGGGTGCGGATCTGCTCCAGCAAGGCATCCAGCTGCGGGCGCTGGGCCGCAGCGAGTTTCTGGGCATGGGCGATGCCCCAGTGCTTGCGTCCCTCGCGGTTGTAGGCGCGGTGCAGGTGCAGATCATCCGCGGGGGCAAAGCAGGCCTCGTGGGCCCAGGTTTCAAACAAGGCGCCGTTGGCTAACGCGTCTTCCAGCCATGCAGGCGGGTAGTCGCCCAAGCGGGCATGCAACACCAAATACGGGCTGCGCGCCACCACATGGATGGTGTCAATCTGCAGCAAGCCCATGCGCTGCACACAGCCTGCGATATCGCCTTCTTGTGCGGGGCGGGCAAGCGGCTGCAACAGGCCCTGCGCTGCCAAGTGCAGCGCGCGGGCTTGAGGCAGGCTGAGCGTCTGCAATCAGCTGCGCAGACGCGCCAGCAAACCCGCAGTGGAGCCGTCAAGGCCCGTAGCGTCGCCGCTATGAAGACGGGGCTCAATGTCTTTGGCCAGCACTTTGCCGAGCTCTACGCCCCACTGGTCAAAGCTGTTGATCCCCCAGAGGCTGCCGCTGACAAACACGCGGTGCTCTTGCAGGGCAATCAGCGCACCCAGCGATGCGGGCGTCAAGTCGTCGAGCAGCAAGAAGGTGCTGGGGCGGTTGCCGGTGAAATGCTTGTGGCCACCAGCATCGTTTTTGCCTTGCATCAGGGCTTGTGCTTGCGCCAGCACGTTGGCCAGCAACATCGGGTGGTGGCCTTTCAGGTGGTGGCGCGCCTTTTTGACAGCCACAAACTCCATCGGCACGACCTCGGTGCCTTGGTGCAGCATCTGAAAGTAGGCGTGTTGACCATTGGTGCCGGGTTCGCCCCACAGCACCGGGCAGGTATCGAACGGCAAGGCTTCGCCACTGGCGTCCACCCGTTTGCCATTGCTCTCCATCTCCAGCTGCTGCAAATAGGCCGGCAGGCGGCGCAAGGCACTGTGGTACGGCGCAATGCTGCGGCTGCTAAAGCCGTGGAAGTTGCGGTACCAGACGTCCAGCAACCCCAAACGCACCGGCAGGTTCTGCTCCAAAGGCGCGGTGCGGAAGTGCTCGTCCATGGCATGGGCACCTGCCAGCAGCTCGCGAAAGCCCTGCGCGCCGATGGCGATGGCAATCGGCAGGCCGATGGCCGACCACATGGAGTACCGCCCTCCCACCCAGTCCCAAAAACCGAAGGTGGTGGTGATACCAAAGGCATTTGCCGCCGCCACGTTGGTGGTGAGTGCGGCGAAATGGCGGGCTATGTTGGTGCCGCCTTGCTCGAGGAACCAGGCCTTCGCGGAGGCCGCGTTGGTCATGGTCTCGATCGTGGTGAAGGTCTTGCTGGCGATCAGGAAGACGGTGTTTTCGGGCTTCAAGTGGGGCAGCTTGGCGGCCAGCTCGTGGCCATCCACGTTGCTCACAAAATGCAGGCGTTTGCCGCTTGTGGCAAAAGCGTCCAGCGCGAACACCGCCATTTGCGGGCCGAGGTCAGATCCGCCGATGCCGATGTTCACCACATCGGTAATGGCGGTATCTGCACGCAGTTGCTCGGCGTAGGCCAGCATCGCGTCTAGCGTAGCGTGCACCTTAGCCTGCTCACCCGCTATGAATTCAGGAGCAGCTCCCGCATATTCCACGGTCGCCGAGGGCGGATTTCGCAACAAAACATGCCACACCTCGCGCTGCTCGGTGTTGTTGATTTTCTGGCCGGCAAACATGGCATCCCGGTGCTCGGGCAGGCCGCTTTGGCGGGCCAGGTCCATCAGCAGTGCTTCGGTGCTGGCGTCAATGCGGTTTTTGGACAAGTCCGCAAACACATAAGGCGCCTCTTGGCTCAAACGGGTGAAGCGCTGGGCGTCTGCCTCAAAGGCCTGGCGCACATCCAGCGCCTGGCCGGTCGCTGCATACGCAGCCTGCAATTGGGCCCAAGCGGGCGTGCGGTCACAACGGGTACGTGCCATGTTCGCGAGTCCTTGGTGCGCTTAAGCGGCCAGCAACAGCTGCTCGAGCTTGACAGCGTCCACGCAGAACGCACGGATACCCTCTGCCAACTTTTCAGTGGCCATGGCGTCGTTGTTCAGGGCGAGGCGGAAGCTGGCTTCGTCGTAGCTGACGTGCTCAATATCGGCGGTCTTGGCGGCATCGGCGTTCAAGTGCTGGGTCACAGGCGCCTCGGACGCTGCCATCTGGGCCAGCAAATCGGGGCTGATGGTGAGCAAATCGCAACCGGCCAGGGCAGTAATCTGGCCCACGTTGCGGAAGCTGGCGCCCATGACTTCTGTGGCGATACCGAATTTTTTGTAGTAGGCGTAGATTTGGGCCACGGACTTGACGCCGGGGTCATTCAGCTCCGCGTTGTCAGCCTCAACCCAGGCTGCGCCGGCGTTCTTTTTGTACCAGTCGTAGATTCGGCCGACAAACGGGGAAATCAGCTGCACCTTGGCCTCGCCGCAAGCCACGGCTTGGCAGAACGCGAACAACAGGGTCAAGTTGGTGCGGATGCCTTTGCGCTCCAACTGTTCGGCCGCCTTGATGCCCTCCCAGGTCGACGCCACTTTAATCAGGATGCGGTCAGAGTGAATGCCCTGGGCTTGGTACAACTCGATCAGGCGTTCGCCACGGGCGACTGTTGCCGCAGTGTCAAAGCTCAGGCGCGCGTCAACTTCAGTAGACACACGGCCGGGAATGATGGAGAGGATTTCGCAACCAAAACGCACCAGCAAACGGTCCACGATCTCGTCCATGGCACGGCCGCGGAACTGGCTGACCGTGTCTTTCACCAAGGGGGCGTAGTCCGCCTTTTGCACGGCTTTCAAAATCAACGACGGGTTGGTGGTCGCGTCCTGGGGCTTGAACGCGTCCAGTTGTTTGAAATCGCCAGTGTCGGCTACGACGGTGGTGAATTGTTTGAGGGCGTCGAGTTGGTTCATGGGATGCAGACGGCAGAGCCGCAGGTTAAAAAAACTTAGGGTAAACGCGCAGAAAGTTGCAGTTTCTCGCCTTGAATTATCAATGAAACAAAGTTACATTACAACGTCAGCTTTTATGTAACTACTAAACGTACCACTTGTCTTATGAGCTTTGATTTAGTCATGTTCGGCGGCACCGGCGATTTGGCCTGGCGCAAACTCATGCCCGCATTGTTTCAGGCGTTCCGCCACGGCACCTTGCCGGAGGGTGGACGCATTATCGGGGTTGGCCGTGATGACCTGAGCCATGACCAATACCGTGCGCTCATTCAATCGCGCTTCGAAAAGGTGGAGCTGGCCAAGCGCCCGAGTGCCGAGGAATTTGCGCGGTTTGCTGCAATCCTCGAATTCGTGCGCATGGATCTGTCCAAGTCCGAAGACTATGCGCGCCTGGCCGAAACCCTGAACCACCGCAACGCCGATAGCGTGGTGATGTATGTCGCCACCGCCCCCAGCTTGTTCACCAATGTGTGCGAACAGTTGGCCGCTAGTGGGCTGAACACACCCAAAACCCGCGTGGTGCTGGAGAAGCCGCTGGGGCATGACCTGGCATCCAACCGCGCCATCAACGCCACGGTGCGCCGCTTCTTTGCCGAAGAGCAGGTCTACCGCATTGACCACTATTTGGGCAAGCCATCGGTACAAAACCTGTTTGCGATGCGCTTTGGCAATGCACTGTTCGAGCCACTCTGGCGCCGCGAGCATATTGCCAACATCCAGATCACCATCGCCGAAGATTTGGGCGTCGAGAGCCGTGGCGCGTTTTACGAGACCACCGGCGCACTGCGCGACATGGTGCAAAACCATGCGCTGCAGCTGCTGTGTGCCATTGCCATGGAGCCACCCATCAACGCGGGGGCCGACGCTATTCGCGATGAAAAGCTCAAAGTCCTGCGCTCCCTCAAACCCTGGACCGCTGAAACGCTCAAGCAAGACGTGGTGCGCGGGCAGTATTCCGCTGGCACCAGCGGTGGTATGAAGGTGCCCGGCTACCGCGAAGAGACAGGCGTGAGCCCACAAAGCAACACCGAGACCTTTGTAGCTCTGCGCACCGAGATCGCCAATTGGCGTTGGGCGGGCGTGCCTTTTTACATCCGCACTGGCAAACGCTTGTCGGGCCGCGACGCCCGCATTGTGATCAACTTCCGCCCCACACCGCACGCCATCTTCAACTCCAACGAAGGCGTGGGCAACCGTTTGGTGATCAACCTGCAACCCAAAGACGGCCTGGAATTGCACTTGCTGGCCCAGGGCCAGGAAAATCGCCTGTCCCGCAGCAGTGCGTCACAAACACTGGCACCGGTGCAGCTTGACCTGGATTTCGACAAGCGCTTCGGCTCAGAGCGCGTGGGGGCTTATGAACGCCTGCTGCTGGACGTGATCGACGGTCGCCTGAACCTCTTTGTGCGCAGCGATGAGCAAGAAGAGGCCTGGCGCTGGGTCGAGCCCATGCTGGAGCACTGGACCGCAGACACCACAGGCCCGCGTTTGTATGCGGCCGGCACTTGGGGCCCCAGTGCATCCAGCGCCATGATTGCTCGCGACGGCTTCTGCTGGAGCGAAGAAAGCTAAAAGACTATGTTGGACCGCATCAAAGCCTCACTGCCCTCATTAGCGCCTGCCGAACAGCGGGTGGGCAAGCTCTGCCTCGCTGACCCCCGCGCTTTTGCCAAGCTGCCTGTCAGCGAACTGGCGGACCGTGCCCACGTCAGCAAACCTACGGTAGTGCGCTTTTGCCGCAGTGTGGGCTACGACGGGCTGTCCGACTTCAAGCTCAAACTCGCAGGCACCGTGAACGAAGGCGTGCCCTTCATTCACCGCAGCGTGGATGCCGACGACAAGACCGGCGACGTCATGGTGAAGGTCATTGACAACACCGTGGCCGCCTTCTTGCGCTACCGCAACGACGCATCCACCATGGCGATCGAAAAGGCCGTGTTAGCGCTGGTAGACGCCTATAACGCCGGCCGACAGATTCAGTTTTTCGGGGTTGGCAACTCGGGCATCGTCGCCCAGGATGCCCAGCACAAGTTCTTCCGCTTGGGCATCAACACCACCGCCTATAGCGATGGGCACATGCAAGTCATGAGCGCGTCGATCTTGGGCGCAGGTGATTGTGTGGTGGTCATCAGCAACTCGGGCCGAACCCGTGACCTGATGGACGCCTGCGACATTGCCCGCAAGAATGGGGCTACTACGATCGTCATCACCGCCAGCGGATCTCCACTGGCCAGTGCCGGCCACATCCACCTGAGTGCAGATCACCCTGAAGGCTTCGACCGCTACAGCCCCATGGTCTCGCGGCTGCTGCACCTGATGATCATTGATATCTTGGCCACTTGCGTAGCTCTGCGCATCGGCGGTGGAAAGCTGCAACCCTTGCTCAGCGAGATGAAGCACAACCTGCGGAACAAGCGCTACGCCTGATTTTTGAGACACCCCCCAAATAAAAAAACCCCGCAGCCTACGCTGCGGGGTTTTTTGTTTCAGCGAATACTGGCCTAGGCCAGCAAATGCTTAGAAGGAGTGCGACAACAACAGGTTGGTTTCGCTGTTGCGCTCGACGCCAGCGTATGGCAGCCAGTTCGCATAGGTAGCGATCAGGCTGGTGCGCTTGCTCAGGTCATACTTGGCAGACAAGCCGTAACCGTTGCGGGTTTGATCCAAACCACCCTTTGGAACAACGCCAGCCGTTGTGGGTTGTGCCGCGAATCCGTCAGCAGTTTCTGTGGCGTAGTTCGCACCCAAGGTCAAAGCACCGATTGGCACTGCTGCCGAAATGGCCGCGGAGTTCAGCGTACCGCCCGACATGGTGGTCAGAGTGCTGTAAGCGCCACCAACCTGGAAAGAGCCGAAGTTGTACTTGGCACCTGCGCGAAGCACGTCGCGGTAAGAGGTGTTGGCATTCGCGGTACGGTTGTCGTAGCTCAAGAAATTAAGGTTGGCAACCAGTTCGCCGGTCATGTAGGTGCCGGACACGCTGGTCAAGCGCTGGCCGACTTGGCCTTGTGCACCTGCAGCGCCTTGGCCCAATCCCAATGCAGCGGTTGGCGCCACACCATTGGCAGTACCTTGTTCTTGGTGAGAAATGCTCACGATCACAGGACCCAACTTGGTGTCAAAACCAATGGCATCTTTCAAAGAGCGAGCAGGGAATACCTTGTTATCCATGCCGGCACCACCCACACCGAAGGATCCGGAGAGGTAGTCAGCAGGCTTGTAAGCTTGCAAAGTGATACGACCAATGCCAGTGGTGAGCTTCAAAGAAGAATCACCACCGGTAGCAGTTCCGCGGGTAAAACCGTCGAGCGACATTTCGGCAACCACGTTCATGCCGCCACCCAAGTCTTCCTTCGCAGTGAAGGTGACCAAAGAGGTGTCAACACCCAGACCACCCGCTTCGCCGTTGGGGTTACCAGCATTACCGCCAGCAACCGCTTGCGTGAAGGCCTGCGCCGCAGTTGCGGTAGGAGACGTCGTGCTTTGCTTGTAGCCAATGGTGTAGTTACCAGTGATGGTCACTTGTGCCATCGATGCGCCAGACACTGCCATAACAGCCAATGCGATGAGGGTTTTTTTCATAGTACTTGTCTCTTCAGTCTAAGTTTGAGGATCGCCGGATAGTGCGGAGCACTCCTTCGACGTTTCTTACTTCTCTAGCAAGAAGTAAGGTCTATTGAAACAAAAATTTGTGCGTCAGTCATCAAACACGCCAAGAAAAATATAGAGCGACCGTTCGTTTTTTGAGATTTGTTGTATTAGCACCAAGACAGCGGGATTTTTCACCATGCGGAAATCTGCAGCCATGAAAAAACCCTGCGAACTTTCGCTCGCAGGGTTTATTTGCTAACTCACAGCTGACCTAAGCCAGCGTTAAATTAGAAAGTGTGGGAAACCAACAGTTCTGTCAGGTTGGCGCGCTGTGTGCCGCCCTCATCCCAGTTTGTGTAAGCACCGATCAAGGAAGTGCGCTTGCTCAGAGCGTACACAGCCTTCAAACCGTAGCCAGACTTGGTGATGTCCTTAGATGCAGTGCCGGAGTCCTTACGCTGGGAAGAACCTAGGTCGAAGCCCAGTGTCAAAGCGCCCAAAGGAGCAGTCACAGCCACGATGGACTCGGTTGTGGAGCCCATGTTGCGTTCACGTTGAACAACGCCAGCGCCCAAAGTGAAAGCGCCGAAGTTGTAAGAACCCTTCACGCGAACACGAGTCTTGGAGTTGTCAGCGGCTGTACCTTGGTTGTCCCAAGAAGTGAAGCCACCAGTGACAGCCAAAGGACCTGCTGCGTAAGAAGCAGACAATGTGTTGCTACGCTGGTCGTTGTTGGAAGCAGCACCCACGCCCAGGCCTTGGCCGGATTCAGCTTCTGTGTGGGACAGACCGAAGGTCAAGCCACCGAAAGAAGGCGATGTGTAAGCAACAGAGTCGTTCACGGTGCGTGCACCGTACACCTTGCCGTCCAAACCAGCGATACCGCCGATAACTGTGGACAGGTAGTCAGCGCCCTTGTCGTTAGCCAACTTGATACGACCGAAACCGCCAGTCAATGTCAAAGCATTGTCACCGCCAGTAGCTGTACCACGTGCGAAACCGTCCAAAGACATTTCAGCAGCAGCCTTCAAGCCACCACCCAAGTCTTCAGAAGCAGCGAACTTCACGAAGGAAGTGTCCACGCCCAGACCGGACTTCTCAACACCGGTAGAGGAGTTGGAAGTGTTCCAGCCGTAAGCGTATTCGCCGGTGATGGAAACTTGTGCGAAAGAAGCGCCGGAAGCAGCCAGAACGGCCAAAGCGATCAAAGTCTTTTTCATTAGAAATACTCCAAGGTTAAACATAGAGCTCCGGACCGATTGTTCGGAACCCCGGGCCAACCTCCTTGTTCAGGAAGTTGAAGCTATTGCACCAGACCGATTCGGCTTTGGCAAAGAAAAGCGATAAAAAGGGTGGGTTCTTCGGGGTTACCGTTGTTGACTTGCAACAGGGCCTTTAACCAACGTCAAGTGCAATTTTTCACACTCCCTATAGACTTTGGCTTTGATTTGTCGCGAAAACTCGAGCATTTGTATGGATTCCCTTTTAAACGCCGCCGATACCGCCTTGCGTACCCTGTTCGCTACCCCACATGCGTCGCAGGCCTCTCCCACCTCGCCTGACTCCAAAACAGAGTTGAGCGATGCGGACAGAAAGAAATCTGCGGGACTGATGCGGGTGAATCATGTGGGCGAAGTCTGCGCGCAGGCTCTTTACACCGCACAAGCGCTAACAACCCCGAACAAGGGTTTGCGTGAGCACTTCACCAAGGCCTGCATCGAAGAGACCGATCATTTGGCGTGGACTGCGCAGCGCCTGGATGCCTTGGGTTCGCGCCCCTCCTTGTTAAACCCCCTTTGGTACGCGGGTGCCTTCGGATTGGGGCTGCTGGCGGGGCGCATGGGCGACAAATGGAGTCTGGGCTTTGTCGTTGAGACGGAGCGACAAGTAGGCGCCCACCTTAAGGGCCACCTGTCGTTGCTCCCCGAGAACGACCATGAATCCAGGGCCATCGTGGCGCAAATGCAGCGGGATGAGTTGCGCCATGCCGATGACGCAAGCGCCGCCGGAGCATCAGAACTACCACGCCCTGTGAAAGAACTCATGCGCGCAGCCGCCAAAGTCATGACCACGGTGGCAGAACGCATTTGATCCGCTTGCTCTAGCGGGCAGCCACCTTGGTACGGGCCAACCATGCCGGACAGTCTTTAGTCAGCAGTTCTGCGGCCGCACTGGTGTACCAGTTGTATTTCACACGCCGCTCGTAGCTCACATCTGCGTAGCTTGTTTTTTTGACTCCATCCCTCGAAGTGAACATTGGGCGGCCGGTCTCCAGGTCATAAAACCTCGCCCACAAAGGTGGCGCACTGACATCTGCTAGCACGCGCCGATCAAAACCGAACTCCAGTGTCTTGTCATTGACTTGGACCAAGCGGATACCTGAGACTTTTGCAGCCTCGAACCAAGCGATACCGCTTTGGATAGCATCCACAACTTCGGGGGCCGGCTGAGGTACAGACATCAGGAAGCGAAGCACATTGACGCTTTCGTCACCACTGATGGAAGCCAGCTCAAATGCACGCCCCATGGCCGGTTTCAAGGTGACTTCGTCATATTGCGCTGCCCAGCCCGTCTTTTTGCCGTCAATCCGGATTTGGCTGGCCAGAATCAATTTCAGCCCTTTGTTGTAGGCATCCCGGGCTTTTGCCACGCGCGCTGCGTCCACAAATGCCATTTCAGGCGCTTTGTTGACGACGTCGCGCAAAATTTCCAAGACATTCGCGATAGCGTCGTCATTGAAAGTGATGCGCGCCTTGTATCCCTGAGGCTGTGGCCAGAATTGTTGCCAGCCGCCGCTCGGGTGCTGCGCTGCTAATAGATAGTCCAAGCCCCGCAAGAAGGACTCTTTGTGGCTGGGCTTGCCGCTGGCCGCATATACCTTGGCCAAGGCAACCAGCTGCTTGGTCGTTGAATCGTTGTCGATCGTGGATTTGCTGCGGAACCCGGTCAGGGCCTCTTTGTTCACCGGCGTCAAAAGACTGACCGTCTTTTCCAGCTTGGGCCATCCACCATCCGGATTTTGATAGCCCGCGATGATGTCGGCCATGCGGACGCCATCCTCCGATCCGTAGAACCCCGCCTTTTGGGACAACAAGGTCTCTTCAGTCACTGGGCCACCCCGCGCAAAGTCAGCCAGTTTGACGCCCGCAGGCAGGACAAAGGCACCGGTAAGCCGCTGGCGGGTTTTGTCCCATTTGACGAAGGCGCCCATGGCTTCCCACACGGAGCTCACGGGCACCCAAGCACTTCCATTGCGCTCCTCCACTGCAGCCTCGAGGACTATAGGGGCCCCATTGACAGTGGCATTGCGCTGCCCGACGGACGCCAGCAAAGTCTTGTCTCCGAGGGTCAGCTGGACCCGCCCCTCAGTCACCGAGTAGCGGTATTGACCACCTAAGTACGGGACGATGTCGCCTAAGGGCGCCATCACCAACGTGCCATTGCGCAACTCCGGCTGGGTGTACAGGCCCTCTTCCAGCTCTTGATAAGCACCATCCACAGAAAAGTTGGGTTCGCCCATGATCAGGGCGACTGTCTTAAGTAGCTGCGGGGATCGCGCCGGAACAGCAGACGCCCCGGCGGGCATGACCGAACTGCATGCCGTCAGGCTCGCTACGCCGATGAGCGCAGACACTATAGAAACTACGCAAAAACTTCTAGACATACCTCAGACCTCACGACAAGTCGTCAGACGACTATTGAGAAAATCCGATTATCTAGCGCATTTTTACAAATGTCATCAGACCTCTATAAGGTCAAACCCTGTAGTGATCTCTGCCGTTTTGGCCAGCATGATGCTGGCTGAGCAGTACTTGTCGTGGCTCATGGCAATGGCGCGCTCCACCGCGCTGGCAGGGATGCCCTTGCCGGTTACGGTGAATTGCATGTGGATCTTGGTAAACACCTTAGGGTCTGTTTCGGCACGCTCGGCGGTCAGCTTCACGGTGCAGCCCTGCACATCATGGCGGCCGCGCTTGAGGATGAGCACCACGTCGTAGGCAGTGCATCCACCCGTGCCCGCCAGCACGGTTTCCAGGGGCCGGGGAGCCAGATTCTGGCCACCGTTTTCAGGCTTGGCCGCATCGGGGGCGCCATCCATCATCAATGTGTGACCGCTGCCGGTCTCGGCCACAAAGCCCATGCCTGAGCGGGTGTTGAGGCCGCCGGTCCAACTTACGGTGCATTCCATGGTGTGTTTCCTGTCTAAGCCCCGCGCGGAGCTGTTCTCTACATCGTTACAATGCCACGAATCGCTCCGCGCGGAGCGCCATGACTGCCTATCTCACCCACCGGAGTGTAGCCCTGTGAGCACAAAGACCCCGTCCTCAGCCCTGGAAACCCCAGCCCCGCTCACCCCAGCCGACTACCTGAAGAAGATTCTCACTGCCCGTGTGTACGACGTGGCGGTGGAGACTGCGCTGGAGCCCGCCCGTGCTCTCAGCCGGCGCCTGCACAACACGGTGTTGTTCAAGCGCGAGGACCAGCAGCCCGTCCGCAGCTTCAAGCTGCGTGGCGCCTACAACAAGATGGCCCAAATGCCTGCCGAGCAGATTGCCAAAGGCGTCATTTGCGCCTCCGCCGGCAACCATGCCCAGGGCGTGGCCTTGTCCGCCAGCCGTATGGGTGTGCGCGCCATCATCGTGATGCCCACTACCACGCCCCAACTCAAGGTTGATGCCGTGCGCGGCTTCGGCGGTGAAGTGGTGCTGTTCGGCGAAAGTTATTCCGACGCCTACGACCACGCGCTGGCACTGCAAAAGAAGGAGGGGCTGACTTTTGTGCACCCCTTTGACGACCCGGACGTCATCGCCGGCCAGGGCACGGTGGCTATGGAAATCATGCGCCAGGTCCAGACCCTGGGCGCCGACAAGGCTGCCAAGTCCGGCCATAAAACCGGCAGCAAAACCGGCCCGGGCATTGATGCGGTGTTCGTGGCCATTGGCGGTGGCGGCCTGATTTCGGGGGTGGCGAACTACATCAAGGCGGTGGCGCCCGGCGTCAAGGTTATCGGGGTGCAGATGAATGACTCCAACGCCATGATCCAATCCGTGGGCGCGCACGAGCGTGTCACCCTGCCCGATGTGGGCCTGTTTTCCGACGGCACTGCCGTGAAGCTGGTGGGAGAAGAAACCTTCCGCATCGCCCACGACCTGGTGGACGGCTATGTGACGGTGGACACAGACGCCGTGTGCGCCGCCATCAAGGACATTTTTGTGGACACCCGCAGCATCGTGGAGCCAGCAGGCGCACTGGCGGTCGCGGCCATCAAACAATACGTGGCCGAACACAAAACCAAGGGCGAAACTTACGCTGCAATCTTGTGCGGCGCCAACATGAACTTCGACCGCCTGCGCTTTGTGGCCGAGCGGGCCGAAGTGGGCGAAGAGCGTGAAGCTCTGTTCGCGGTCACCATTCCAGAAGAGCGCGGTAGCTTCAAGCGCTTCTGCGAGTTGATTGGAGAGCTGCCGGGCGGCACCCGCAATGTAACCGAGTTCAACTACCGCATCAGCGATGCAGCGCAAGCGCACGTGTTTGTGGGCCTCACCACCCAAAGCAAGGGCGAATCCACCAAGGTGGCCAAGAACTTTGAAAAAAACGGTTTCAAAACCCTGGACCTGACGCACGATGAGCTGGCCAAAGAGCACATCCGCCACATGGTGGGCGGCATCTCCAGTTTGGCGCAGGACGAGCGGCTGCTGCGGTTTGTGTTCCCCGAGCGGCCGGGCGCGCTGATGAAGTTCCTGAGCCTCATGCGCCCGGGCTGGAACATCAGCCTCTTCCACTACCGCAACCAGGGTGCCGACTACGGCCGCATCCTGGTCGGTTTGCAGGTGCCAGAGGCAGACGACAAGGCGTTTGAAAAATTCTTACAAACCTTGAACTACCCGTACGTAGAAGAAACCCACAACCCGGTGTACCGGATGTTCCTACAAAAATGATAGCTGCCCGCGCATACGGGATGCGGGCTAGGGCGCTTTTTTGGCAGTAGCGGGCAGCGCCAGCGGGGGCAAACTCAACTCCAGCTCAGCCCCTTGGCGACCGATCGTCACCGTGCGGCCAGCCACACGGGTCAATTGCCAGCCGCTGGCCAATTCAGCCCCGAGTGCAAACGGCTTGGCAGGTTTGTTGTCAATCGCGATCAAGGCGGCCCCCGCGCGATCGCCGCCCAGCACGCCCTGCAGCACAAACCGCGAGGCCTCTGCCGCAGGGGCTGCCACCACCGCGGGCTGACCAGTCCCTTCAGGGGCAGCACCCAAACCACGGGCGACCGCACCGACGTCCAACGCCTGCTCTGCGGACACCGCCACCCCGGCCATCGCCTGTTGCGCGGGCAAACGCCAATGCAGGCCCCAATAGATGGCACTCAATGCTGCCAAAGTGGACAACAACAAAGCCGCCATACGAGGAGGCCACACAGAAGCGGTATAAGGCATAGGCGCATTATGATTGACCGCGACGCCTACCGGCACCCCTTCCACTTTGCTGACCTGAAGTCCCACATGAGCCCACACATCCGTTTGTACCGCGCAGCCCAACGCGGTTTTACCCTGATTGAGTTGATGGTCGTACTGGTCATCATCGGCGTATTGGCGGCCTTGATTGTTCCGAACGTGCTGGACCGCGCCGATGACGCCCGGGTCACCGCCGCCAAAACCGACATTGCCAACCTCACCCAGGCACTCAAGCTCTACAAACTCGACAACCAGCGGTTTCCTTCTGCCGAGCAAGGCCTGCAAGCACTGGTTGCCAAACCCACTGTTGGGGTCATTCCGGCCAACTGGCGCCCTTACATTGACAAACTGCCCATGGACCCCTGGAACCGGGCCTATCTCTATATCAACCCCGGCCTGAAGAGCGAGGTCGATGTGATGTCCTTCGGCGCGGATGGCCAAGCCGGCGGCGATGGAAAAAATGCCGACATCAACAACTAGACTCGCATCCAGTCCTGCAGGCCCACGCACTCTGTCGCGTGGCTTTACGTTGTTGGAGTTGATGATTGTGGTGGCCATCACCGGAATGGCCTCTGCTGCGGTTGCATTTGCCTTGCGGGACAGCACCCAGACCCAGCTCGACCGTGAGGCGCAGCGTCTCGTCGCGCTGCTCGAAGCGGCACGGGCAGAGTCCCGCGCCACCGGAGTCAGCGTGCAGTGGCGGGCCACACCCGGCGGATTTGAGTTCACCGATGGTGTTACCACCCGGCCCCAGCGCTGGGATACCACCACGCTGCAGGCCCGCAGCGAAACACCCATTGTCTTGGGCCCCGAGCCCGTCATAGGCCCGCAAACTATTCGCCTCAGCAACAGCGACACTGCAGGGCCCAGCCGGTGGGTCAGCACGGATGGCCTTCGGGCCTTTGAGGTGCGGAACGCGGCCCCCGCAGCACCAACGGGGGCCGCACCGTGATGTGGCATCGCCGGTGGCACGGCACGCAAGGCTTTACCCTGATAGAGGTGCTGGTTGCGCTGGCTATTGTGGCTGTCACGCTCATCGCCGGGCTGCGCGCCAGCGCCACCATGACCCGGAGTACCGAGCGCCAGAGCAGCCGGGTGCTGGCCCAGCTCTGTGCTGAAAATGCCCTGGTGCAATACCGTCTGAGCGGTCAGCTCCCGGATGTGAACGACAGCACCCAAGAGTGCGCACAGGCGGGCCAATCCTTCGAATTGCGGCTCCTGGTGCAGTCCACGCCCAACCCGAACTTTCGCCGGGTCCAAGCGCGGGTGGCCAAAGACGGCGCCCCCCTGCTCCAACTCAGCACCGTGTTGGGGCGCTACTGATGCACCGCGCCTACCACCGCACCAGCAGCGCTGGTTTCACCCTGATCGAACTCCTGGTAGCGCTTGCGGTCATGGCACTCATGACCACCATGGGGTGGCAAGCCCTCGCGGGTATGCAAAGCGCCATGGAGGGCAACCGCAGCCACAACGATGCGGTGCTCACCACCGAGGCCGGCCTGAACCAATGGACTGCCGATCTCGACGCCATGCAAGAGATCCCCCAAACCCGCAGCCTTGACTGGGACGGCCGGGCCCTGCGCCTGACCCGCCGCAGCGCCCAGCAAGCCGATGGCGCTTATGTGGTGGCATGGACACGGGCTGAGCGCGCGGGCCGGGCCGTCTGGCTGCGTTGGCAGTCAGGCCCTGTCAGCACCCGCGAAAGCTGGCAGGCCGCCTGGGGCGCAGCGGCTGCATGGGCGCAAGGCGCACAGGCGAGCACCGTCAATGCAATTGCGGGCAACGCCAGCAGCATCCGCCCGGCAGAGGTCAGCATCACCGCACTGTCTGCATGGCAGTTGTTTTACTACCGCGGAGGTGCCTGGAGCAACCCCCTCTCCAGCACTGGCGGACAAGACGCGGCGGCCCTGCCCGACGGGATACGCCTGACATTGACGCTGGACGCTCCCCACCCCCTGGCCGGCACCCTGGTGCGGGATTGGGCCCGCCCAACCCTCTCGGGAGTCACCCCGTGAAGGCCCAACGCGGCGCGGCCATCCTGACGGCCTTGTTGCTCATGGCGCTGGTCGCCACCCTCAGCACCGCAGCGCTCTGGCAACAAGCGCGCGCCTATGACCTCGAAGCGGCAGAGCGGGCCCGTGTGCAGGCCAACTGGGTGCTACAGGGCACCACCGATTGGGCGCGCCTGATTCTGCGGGAAGACGCCCGCTCCGGCACGGTCGACCATCTGGGTGAACCCTGGGCCATTACCTTGCAAGAGGCCCGACTCAACACCTTTCTGGCCAACGGATCCGCCAACGCAGAAACCCTACCCACCGACGTCCTGCAAAACGCCTACCTCTCCGGCAATATCAACGACTTGCAGGCCCGCCTGAACGTCACTAACCTGATGCTGGACCAGCAGGTCCACGAGCCGACGCGCAACGCGTTTATCCGGCTGTTTGACCTGCTCAAGCTGCCGCCGGCCGAGTTGCAGCTGTTGATCAACAATTTGCAAGCCGGCCTGGAGGCCCCCAAAGCGGGCCAAGAAAAAGCCTCGACCTCCAGCAACACCCCCTTGCTGCCGCGCAATCTGGACCAACTGGCATGGCTGGGCATCTCGCAGCGCAGCCTGGCCCAATTGCGGCCTTATGTCGTAGTCTTGCCGGACCGCAGCACGGTCAATATCAACACCGCGCCGGCACTGGTGCTCCAGGCCATCATCCCCGGGATGGACGGGGCCAGTGCCCAACGCCTCATCGACAGCCGGGCAAAAAGCCCGCTTCGGAGCATGGGCGACGCGCCTGCCGCATCAGGATTGCCCCCATCAGCATTCCAAGACAACATGGTCAGTGTGAATTCGCGGTTCTTTGAGGTCCGCACCCGCCTGCGGATCGGCACGCTCACCACCCAAGAACGCACCGCCGTCCTGCGCGAAGGTTTGCAGGTGAAATCTCTCTGGAAAGAACGCGAAGCACCGCAAGATGCCTCCGTACAATGAAGCGGATATGCGTCAGCACCACCTTGTTATGCCTCCACCGCCCCATGCAGCTCCAGCTGCATGGGACTGGGTACGCAGCGACAGCCCTCACAGCAACCAGCGTTTGCCCACCGTACCCGCGGGTGGCTCCGGTACTGACACCACGGTCTTGATCGTGCCCGCAGCGGCCCTCTCTTGGCACCGCATCACGCTGCCGCCGGGGCTGCTAGGCCGCGAAGGCCAGGCGCGCCAACCGGCCAAACTCAAATCGGTACTCGAAGGCCTGCTGGAAGACCAGCTTTTGGATGATCCTGCCCAGCTGCACTTTGCGTTGCAAGCCACCAGCGCCGAAACCGGCCCTTGGTGGGTGGCGGTATGCCAGCGTCACTGGCTCAACGAACAAATTCAACAGCTGCGCCAAGCCGGGCACACCTTGCACAGCATCGTGCCCGAGTGGGGGCCAGGCTCCTCTGAGACCCCGCCGGCACTCTGGCTCACCGGGGAATTGGAGTCGGCAGAGTGGACCTGGGCCGATAGCGCAGGCGTGCACCGCCGCAGCGCAGCACATGCCCCCGCCGCGTTTCTCGCCCCCGCCCAGCAAGCCAGCGCCACCCTGTTTGCCGAGCCCGCGTGCGCTGAACTCGCAGAATCACAAACCCACCGGGAGGTCACGGTGCAACACCGTGCCGACCGCTTGCGCGCCGCTGCCAACGGCCCTTGGAGTCTGGCGCAAGGTGAATTTGCCAACCGCCATGCCCTGCTGCAACAAGTGACTGAAACTGCCGCCGCACTGTGGCAGGCACCTGCCTGGCGGCCTGCCCGTTGGGCAATCGGTGTGCTCGCGGTCGTGCAGCTGCTGGGCCTGAACCTGCAAGCGTGGCAAGCCCGCCAAGCGCTGACCGAACAGCGCAGTGCCATCCAAGGTGTGCTGCTCAGTAGCTTCCCGGCCACCACGGTGGTGGTCGATGCCCCCTTGCAAATGCAGCGCGCGGTAGAGGCCTTGGGGCAGGCCGGCGGGCAGACACGGGCCCGCGATCTGGAGCGACTTTTAGAGGCTTATGGTACGGTAGCCCAGACGGAAGCTGCGCCGTCCGCTATCGAATACGTAGCAGGCGAGTTGCGGATAACGCCTCCTGCCGGCAATGCCGAGCCCCCCGCTTCGTTGCGTGACGGCCTGCAAAACAAAGGCTTGCGCCTTCGGACCGAGGGCACCACCTGGGTGCTGAGCCCATGAACACCCAAACACTGCGCACTTGGTGGAACCAGCGCCCGCCCCGCGAGCAAACCTTGCTATCCGTCGCTGTGGTTTTGATACTGGCCGCGCTGACGTGGACCATGGCCATTGCCCCGGCTTGGCGCACAGTCAAAGCCTACCCCGCACAACGGGCTGCGCTGGATGCCCAACTCCAACAAATGCAAGTGCTGCAGGCACAAGCCACTGCGCTGCAAAGTCGCCCAGCCCTGGCTCCGCAAGCCGCCCAAGCCGGCCTGCAAGCCGCAGTAAAAGGTCTCGGGCCCCGCGCCAGCCTGCTGATACTCAACCAACAAGCCACCGTGACCCTCAAAGGGATGGAAGCGGAAGCTCTGGCCCGCTGGTTGGCACTGGTGCGGGCAGAGGCCCGCATGCTGCCGACCCAGGCGCAATGGCGTCGCGACGGCCACCTCTGGAGTGGCACGGTGACCTTCACCCTACCTGGCGGCTGATGTGATGACGACCCGCCCCGACATCCTGCGACGCGCCCAAAGGCAGCTGGACACAGGCGCCACGCATGGCCCGTGGAGCTGGGCCGTGATGGGTGTGTTGCTGGGTGTGCTGGCAGGTGCCTTGGCATTTGCACCTGCGCGCTGGCTGGCTGCCGGCTTGGTCTGGGCAGACGCACCCCTGCGCTTGCACAACCCGACCGGCACCGTATGGACTGGCAGCGCCCAAGTGCTCCTGCGCAGTGGTGCCGAGGGCAGCAAGGCCCTGCCCGGTGACCTGCGATGGACTCTGCGTCCCGCCTGGCACGACGGTGGCCCCAGTATGCGCGCCGAGTGGCGGGCAGACTGTTGCCTCAGCGCACCCTGGATTTGGCATGTGAACGGCAGCCTGCAGTCTGTGCAGCTGCGAGCGGATGATTTGCTACCGGCACAAGGCTTGCGCATTCCGGCAGGTCTACTGACCGGCCTCGGCACCCCTTGGAACACGCTGCAACCCCAAGGGCAATTGACGTTGGTAACCAAGGGCCTGACGGTCCGGTTGAACGCCACCGGCACCCAACTCGGCGGGGAGCTCGCGCTGGACGCGCTGAACATGAGCACCAGCCTGTCGACCTTGCGCCCGGTGGGCAGCTACCGGGTGACACTGCGTGGCGGCGAGCAAACAGCCATGACGCTCTCGACCCTTGAGGGGGCACTGCAGCTCAGCGGGAGCGGAAAAATCGGGCCCCAAGGTCTGGTCTTTACCGGAGAAGCCCGCGCCGCGGAGGGCCGTGAGGACACACTCTCCAATTTGCTGAATATCATTGGACAGCGCCAAGGCGCGCGGTCTCTGATTCAACTGGGTTAAGGAATGTCCACTCCTCTTTATCGACGCTTGTGCAGCACACACATTGCTATTCAATTAATAGCAACTAGCGCAATCGGCATGGGCGCTATGGCCCTATTTGGCTCTCAAGCCTGGGCACAGACCAGCAATGCTGCGTCCACCGTCAAGCGGGGTGAGCCGATCACACTGAACTTCAGCAACGCTGAAATTGAGGCAGTCGCCCGCACCATGGCCATCATGACCGGGCGCAATGTGGTGGTGGACCCCCGGGTCAAAGGCACGATGACCTTGGTCTCTGACAGCCCCATGTCGCCCGCCCGCGCCTACAACCACTTTCTGGCGGTGCTTCGTAGCATGGGCTACGCGGTGGTGCAGTCGGATGGCTTGGACAAAGTGGTCCCCGAGGCCGATGCCAAGCTGATCGGCGGCGGCGTTTCCGCCACCGAGAACGGCGCCCCCAACACGCCGGGCAACCAGCTGGTGACCCAGATCATCAAGCTTCAGTTTGAAAACGCCAACAACCTGGTGGCAGTGCTGCGCCCGCTGATCAACCCCAACAACCCGATCAACGTGAATCCGGCGACGAATTCGCTGGTCATCACCGACTACGCGGACAACCTCCGCCGCCTGGCGCGGATTGTGGCGGCACTGGATGTGCCGAACGCCACCGACGTTGAAATCATCCCACTGAAAAATGCCAGCGCCACCGACCTCGCGCCATTGGTGCTGCGGCTGATGGAAAGCACCGCAGCCAGCCCCGCCGGGGGAACTGAGACGGGCTTCAAAACCACGGTGGTGGCCGAGCCGCGCAGCAACGCACTGATTGTGCGGGCCGCCAACCAGGCGCGCTTGGCGCTAGCGATCAACCTGATCGACAAGCTCGACCAACCGGTGGCCAGCGTCAATGGTGCGGCGGGGAATATCTATGTGGTGTACCTGAAAAATGCCAATGCCACCCAGCTGGCAACCACCCTGCGTGCCGCCATGGGCGCCAACGCAGGCGCGGGCGGCAATGCGCCGGTTGCCACCGGCGCAGCCCCCACTGCAGGTGCGGGCGCTTCCACCTTGGGCGCAGGGCAAGCGGCCAGCACCGGCGGCCAAATCCAGGCAGACCCGACAACCAATTCGCTCATCATCACCGCCAGCGAGCCCCAGTACCGGCAATTGCGCGCGGTGATCGACAAGCTCGATGCGCGCCGGGCCCAGGTTTTTGTAGAAAGCCTGATTGCCGAGGTGAGCGCCGACAAGGCAGCAGAGTTCGGCATCCAGTGGCAAGGCGCGCTGGGCAATGCCGGCGACAGCTCGATCGGTGTTCTGGGTACCAATTTCGGGGCCGCGGGCAGCAACATCATCAGCTTGGCAACCCAAGGGGCATCGGGCACCGTGTCGCCGGGCAAGGGCCTGAACGTGGGTGTGGCCAACAAAACCAACGGCATCTATGTGCTGGGTTTTCTGGCCCGCTTCCTGGAGGCAACCGGCAGTGGCAATGTGCTGTCCACACCCAACCTGCTCACGCTGGACAACGAAGAAGCCAAGATCGTGATCGGCCAGAACGTGCCGTTTGTGACCGGGCAGTTCACCAACACCGGCGCCAGCAGCGGCAGCGTCAATCCGTTTCAAACCATTGAGCGCAAAGACGTTGGTTTGACCCTGAAGGTGAAGCCGCAAATCAGTGAAAACGGCACCGTCAAGCTGACCATTTTTCAGGAGGTGTCCAGCGTGTTGGCCTCCACCGTCAACGCGGCCAATGGCCCGACCACCAACAAGCGGACGATTGAGTCCAATGTTTTGGTCGAAGACGGTGCGGTCGTGGTGCTCGGCGGTTTGCTGCAAGACGAATACGCAGGCAGCCAGGAGCGGGTACCCGGCCTGGCCGATGTGCCCTTCTTTGGCAACCTGTTCAAAAGCGAGGCACGCAGCCGCAAGAAAACCAACCTGATGGTGTTTTTGCGGCCGGTGGTGGTGCGCGACGCAACAGCCACCCAAGCCTTGTCCAACGAGCGCTACGAGCAAATGCGCGGTACGCAGCAATCCGGCCAGCCGGAGCCCAGCTCCACCCTGCCGATCAATGAAGCGCCGGTGCTCCCGAATCTGATGCTCAAGCCCGGCAACCTTTTATTGGCCCCAGCGCAATAGGGTTTGCACATGCGCTACCCGCTCCCCTATGCGTTCGCGCGCAGCCAGCAGTTGCTGCTGGAGGACGACAACGGCCGCTTGTACCTCTGGGTTCACGCGGACACCGCAGCCTCGGCCATTTCTGAGGTGATGCGCAAGCACCGCATCGATCACCTGCAAACCCAGGACGCAGCGGAATTGGCCCAGCGCATCAGCATGGCCTACGCCCAAGGCGAATCGAGCGCCGCCACGGTAATGAACGAGGTGCAGGGCGAGGCCGATTTGACGCGGATGATGCAAGAGCTGCCCGCGGTTGAGGATCTGCTGGAAACCGCCGATGACGCCCCCATCATTCGCATGCTCAATGCATTGCTCACCCAAGCCGCACGCGATGGGGCCAGTGACATTCATATTGAGCCGTTTGAGCGCAACTCGTCAGTCCGCTTCCGGGTGGACGGGTCCCTGCGCGAGGTGGTGCAAGCCCACCGCGCATTGCATGCGGCCTTGATCTCGCGGCTCAAGATCATGGCGGATCTGGACATCTCAGAAAAGCGCTTGCCGCAAGACGGGCGTATTTCGCTGCGCATCGGCACCCGCGCCGTTGATGTGCGGGTCAGCACCTTGCCCAGCGCCCACGGCGAACGGGCGGTACTGCGCTTGCTCGACAAGAGCCAGGACCAGCGCAGCCTGGAGGCGGTGGGCATGCAGGGCGATGTGTTGCGCCGGTTTGAAGGCCTGATTGCACAGCCCCACGGCATCATTCTGGTGACAGGCCCCACCGGTTCGGGCAAATCGACCACCTTGTACGCCTCGCTCGGGCGGCTGGATGCTGCCCGCCAAAACATCATGACGGTCGAAGACCCGATCGAGTACGAGCTGCCCGGTGTCGGCCAGACGCAGGTCAACCCCAAGATCGACCTCACGTTTGCCAAGGCCCTGCGGGCTATCCTGCGGCAAGACCCGGATGTGATCATGATCGGCGAGATCCGGGATTTTGAGACGGCGCAAATCGCGATCCAGGCCTCGCTGACCGGTCACTTGGTGCTGGCCACGCTGCACACCAATGACTCGGCCAGTGCGGTCACCCGCTTGATCGACATGGGGGTGGAGCCCTTTCTGCTGAGCTCTTCGCTGCGCGGCGTGCTGGCGCAGCGTTTGGTGCGCAAAACCTGCAAGACCTGCGCGGGCAAAGGCTGCGAAGCCTGCGGCCATACCGGCTACCTCGGGCGCACCGGTGTTTTCGAATTGCTGGTAGCCGATGACACGATTGCCGAGCTGATTCACCACAACGCCTCAGAAGCCGACATCCGCACCTCCGCCACCCGACAAGGCATGGTGCCGCTGCGTGAAGACGGTGAGCGACTGGTCAGCAGCGGCCTGACCAGCCGCGAAGAACTGCTGCGCGTTGTGCGGGACTAATACCACCTCACTCAGCAGCGGGTGCAAGCCTTCACCATCGCATCCGCGCGGGCACGACTTTGCTCGGTCAGGTACTCCAAAAATACGCGGGTGCGCTCCGGCAAAAACTTGCGGCTGGGCAGCGCTGCGTAGAGCGATAAATGCCCACCAATCCAGGGGGACAGCACCCGCACCAGAGTGCCGTCGGTCAACTGCGGCGCCACCAGCGTGACAGCAGCCGAGGTAATACCCGCACCATCCATCGCAGCACGGACCAAGGTGTCGCTGTGGTTCACCCAGAGTTTGGGCTTGACGGGAAACGTGACCTCCTGGTCGTTGGCTCCGGTATTGAGCAACTTCCATTGGTCAAAACTCCCATTCGGCGTTTTGAGGCGTAGCACATCATGCTGGATCAGCTCGTCGGGCGTCAGCGGAGTCCCCCTGCGCTTGAGGTAGGCAGGCGAAGCCACCAAAATCGACTGGGTGCTGGAGACGCGCCTGGCAATCACATTGCCGTCGTAGTCCCCTTCTGTGGGGAGCATGGTGATGTCGTAATCTTCCACGGGCGGCACGTCATAGGACTCCACATCCATGTGGAGAGAAATGCCGGGGTACTTGGCAGTAAATCCGGCAATGATGGGGCTGATCACGTGCGAGGCCAAGGCTGGCGGCGAGAGCAAACGCAGCTCTCCGGCCAACTCATGGGTCTGGGAGCTGGTGAATTCATGCGCCTCATCGATGTCTTGCAGAATGGTGCGCACTCGCCCCAGGTAAGCCTCACCGGCGGGGCTGAGAGACACTTTTCTTGTCGTACGGTGCAACAAGCGCGCGCCCAAAAACTCTTCCAGATCGGCGATCTGGCGGGTGACACCGGCAGATGACATGTCGAGGGCGCGGGCTGCTGCTGCAAATCCACCTTCGTCCACCACTTTCTGGAAAACCCGCATTGACATTAGTCGGTCCATGGGTCTCTTTTCAATCTATTCAAGGCCGCGATTATTTCAAACGGCGTAATGCACCACTGTCTGTGGAGGTATTTTTCAGATGTGCTTGGATCTTTAAAGTTCAACCCATCGATGTGACGAACCTGAAACGCCCCGTCGATACCGGTAACGACAGGCACTGTGCCTACCGACCGGAATCCACAACTGATGAAGGATCTGAATCATGAAATACGCTACCGCTTCTATCGCTCTTGCTGTTGCTGCCTTGTTGACCGGACATGCACAAGCTGCTGACAACCTCGGCAAAACCCGCGAACAAGTGCGCGCTGAATTGGCTGAAGCCCAACGCACTGGCGACATCGTTGCCGGAAAAGACGCCGCTGCTGACGAGTTCGGTTCTGGCGCTTACAAGAAGCTCAATGAATTGAACCCAGCCGCTTACCCCGCCAAGGCTGCCGTTGCTGGCAAGACCCGCGCCCAAGTGCGTGCAGAGCTGGCCGAAGCCCAACGCACTGGCGACATCGTGGCCGGCAAGGATGCCGCCTCTGACGAGTTCAGCTCCGGTGCTTTCAAAAAGCTCAATGAATTGAACCCAGCCGCTTACCCCGCCAAGGCAACCGTCACTGGCAAGACCCGCGCACAAGTGCGTGCAGAACTGGCCGAAGCACTCCGCACTGGCGATATCGTGGCTGACAAGGATGTGAGCGATGAGTACACCGCAGCAAACGGCCACAAGCTTAACGACATCTACCCTAACCTGTACCCCGCTACCCAAACCAACTAACCTGGTTTAGCCCGTAAGGCCCTCCAGCGCACAACGCTGGAGGGCTTTTTTGCATTCAGGGCTCGTAGGCCGCCAGCCGTTTGCGCTCAGTCTCGGTGAATCGGGCTTGTTGCAGCGCGGTCACCGCTGCCGCCTGCTCGGTGTCCGCAAGCGCACTTGAGCCCTGCAGGAGCCGGCTTCGCTCAGCGAGGTAGCTGGCAATTCGCTGCTGCCAGGCCCGCTCTTCTTGGTCCAGTTCGGCAAAGCGCCCCGCTGCTGCACTGTCGAAGGCTTTGGCACGGGCGCGGTACACCTCGTCCTCCCCAGCGCCGGCCGCGCGCAAGGTGGCCACCTGCGTTTCCAGCTTGATGACGGCGCGAGGCGCCTCCCGGTCTTCGCGCAGGCTGGGGGGAAGCTGCTTGTCCAACGCGGCCAAGCGGGCCTCCTTGTCTTGTGGGGTGAGCTGTGCATCGTTCACGATATCGAGTCGGGCGAGTGCATCCAGGTCATGCAAATCCTCTGCGCCGAACATCGCTTGCGCTTCCTCCGCGCTGAAAAAACGGGCGCGCATAACGCGCATGGCTTCAAACCGCTCGCGGAGCACCGCGTTACCCGGAGGCGCTTTGGCAAATTGCTGCTCCACCACCACCAGCGCCTTTTTGAACGACAGGTAGCGCTCTAACAAGCGCTCGGCTTGGGGCAGCTGGACCGGCTTCAGGTTTTGGACCAGCACCGTTCGGATTTGCGCCCCGATAGCCTCAACACTGAGTTCACCCACGGTGCTCAGGTAGTAATCGAACAGGCGCTTGAGTTCGGCGTAAGGCAACACAGTGCAGCCAGCCTCGCGGCACTGCGTGGGCAAAGCGTGGAGCCCCATGGTTTGCACCGCTTGCAAGCCATCGGGCGCGGTGCCCTGCAGCGAGCGGGCGGGGCCGGTGGCTATCGCAACGGAACCCTCGCTTGGGGCGCCGGTTAGGGAGTCGCCCCCCAGCCATATATCAGCACCCCACCAACCCAGCAGGGCCACGCCTGCCAAGCCAGCGAGTGCCTTGCTGCGCAGTCGCATTACAAACCGGCGTTGCGCAGGCGGTTCGCCTGTTGCCGGAACAAGGTGACCGGGTTGGTTTCAAAAATATTGGTCAAGCCTACGGTCTGGTTGACCTCATCCAGGTGGTTGAAGGCGTAATCATCACGAATCACACGGCCCAGGCGCGACGAGCAGCTGCTGACCAAGCCATCGTTTTTCGCGCCTGCAAACGCCAGCGAGGTCAATGCCAATGCAGGGTCTACGACATCGAGCACGTTGCTATAGGGTTGTGCGCCACTCCAAGAGTAATAGGCAACCCCGTTGACGTTGTAAGCGCCCTCGCCGCAAGCCGTGGTTGGCACGCCCTGGGGGTGCTTGGCATTGAACTTCAGGGTACCGGCGGTGCTGAGGGACTGCGCCGCTGCCAGCGAGTTTTGGGTGTTGCCGCTGCCCCCGGACAAGAAGTTGATGATGCTGGCCAGGCCATTCGTCACAGAGACCAACGCTGCATTCTGAAGACTGCCTACAGGCGCTACGCCCAAGAGCACATCGGCCACGGCCGAGCCCTTGTTGACGCCACCGATGCTGGTGACCGAAGCCACCAGATCCGGCCGCACCGATGCAACATAACGGGCGGTGGGCCCACCGTGGCTGTGGCCCATCAGGTTGACCTTGCCGGCGCCGGTAGCGGCCAGAATTTGCCGCACTTGCGTGAGCAATTGCTCGCCCCGCACTTCGGTGCTGTTGGCGGCAGAGACCTGCACCACAAACACCCGGGCACCGTCTGCGCGCAAGGCGGACGGAATGCCATAGAAGTACTCCACAGGGCCAATGTTGTCGAAACCGAACAAGCCGTGGATCAGCACAATGGGGTACTTGGTTTGGGTGTAACCGGCCGCTTGCGCAGACGCCGGCAGCAGGCCGATAGCCAGCGTACACGCGGCCAGCCAGCCCATTACGATTTGCTTCATCTTCATAGTTGTCTCCTCGGGACCTCTGAGGGTCGATGGTGTTGAAGGGATGCCAGTTGAGAACCTCAACCGTTGCGACCACTCGGGTGGGGGCGCTGTCGCGGGTGATGGCCAGCCTGCTGTTTGTGTCGTCAGGCAATCATCAAAATAGCACGGTCGTGCTTTTATTGGAGTATGCGGTGGACGCGCGTTTTTGTCATGCTGGAAAACCCGTGCAACCCGGCGCCCCGCTACTATTGCGCCATGCCTGCCTATTCCTACCAAGCCCTTGATGCCGACGGAAAATCCCGCTCGGGCGTATTGGAGGCCGACACGGCCAAATCCGCGCGCAGCCTCTTGCGCTCACAACAGTTGGTTCCCCTTCAGGTTCAGGCGCTCAGTGGGGACAGCAGCGCCCCTGGCACCGCGCGCCGCACCTGGGGTTCACGCGCGTTCAATAACGCGCAGCGCACCGTCTGGACCCGACAGCTGGCCGGGCTGGTGTCAGCGGGCCTGCCCCTGGAACGCGCCTTGAGCTCCCTGGCTGAGGAAGCTGAGACGCCAGCCCAGCGCGATGTGGTGGCCACCATCCGCTCCGAGGTGAATGGCGGCAAGCCCTTGGGCACTGCACTGGCGCAGCACCCCCGCGAGTTTTCAGACATTTATGTGGCGGTCGTGAGCGCCGGCGAGCAAAGCGGCCAGCTCGGGCTGGTGTTAGAGCGGCTGGCAGATGACCTGGAAGAGCAACAAAACCTGTCGTCCAAATTGTTGGGCGCAGCGCTGTACCCTGCCATCGTGAGCCTGGTGGCCTTGGCCATCGTGCTGTTTCTGTTGGCCTATGTGGTCCCACAGATCGCCAACGTGTTTGCAGGCTCCAAGCAGGCACTCCCCCTGCTCACCCGAATCATGCTGGCGATCAGCGATGCGGTCCGGTCGTATGGTTTATTTGCGCTAGTTGCTATTATTTTAGGAGCTGTTGGCGCTCGTATTGCTTGGGCTGGTGCCGCTTTTCGCTCCAAAGCGGATGCTGCATGGCTGCGCTTGCCGGTACTGGGCCGCATGTCCCGCAGTTACAACGCAGCGCGCTTTGCCAGTACCCTGGCCATGCTGGCCGCAGCGGGCGTGCCCATTCTCAAAGCCTTGCAGGCAGCCGCCGAAACGCTGAGCAACCACGCGATGCGCGACGATGCGCTGGAAGCCCTGACCTTGGTGCGCGAAGGCGCCCCGCTGGCCAGCGCCTTGGCGCGCAACCAGCGTTTTCCGGCACTGCTCAGTATGTTCGCCCGGCTCGGGGAACAAACCGGCCGCCTGCCCCATATGCTGGACCGCGCGGCACTGCAGCTGCGCACCGAGGTGCAACGCCGCGCCCTGCAACTCGCCACCCTGCTGGAGCCCTTGCTGATCGTGGCCATGGGCCTGGTGGTCATGCTCATCGTGCTGGCAGTGCTCATGCCTATCATCCAGCTCAACCAACTCGTCAAATAAAACCCGGAAAACCCAGGAGGCTTTGTGCACATGCGACCCCTTTCCCTGCCACTGCTGCTCGTTGTCGGCACGCTCACCCTGAGCCTCAGCGCCTGCACCCGGATCGAAACCGGCGAAGTGGGCCTGCGCGTCAATTTCGATAAAACCGTGGACCCGACCGAACGCCTGCCCGGCTCGTTCAACCAGACCGTGGTCGGCGAAATACTCACCTTCAAAATCCAGGACGTGGCGGTGGGCGTCGACAACATGACGCCGCTGGCCTCTGACAACTCCACGGTCAAAGACTTCGACATGACGGTGGTCTACAACGTCAACCCCTCGGCGGTGTCCGAGCTGTGGACCACCAAAAACCGCACCTTCCACGGCATCTCGGAAAAGGGGGGTGACATCCTGCTGATGCAAAACTACGTGGCCCTGAGTGCGCGTAACGCCGCCTATAAAGTCGCACGCGGCTACGAGTCGCTCAAGATGGCGGACAACCGGCCCCTGATGGAGCAGCAGATCCGCGAGAGCATCATCAAAACCCTGACCGAAGAAAAGCTGGGCGACAAAATCACCGTGTCCCAAGTGCAGGTGCGCGCCATCACCCCGGCTGACGTGATTGTGCAAAGCGCCAACGAACTGGTGCGCGCCCAAAACGAGCTCAAAACCAAAGAGGTGGAAGTGCAAACCGCCAAGAAAGAAGCGGAGCGCATCGCCGCCCTGAATGCCAATGCCGGCGCCATCGGCTACATGAATGCCATGGCCAACCTCAAGATCGCCGAAGGCGTGGCGAGCGGCAAAGTACAAACCATTGTGGTGCCCTACGACTTCAAGGGCATCGTGAATGCGAAATAAGGATTTCTCATGGGATTGACCCTCGACGGCAAGCTGGTGGTGGCCATTTCCAGCCGGGCCTTGTTTGACTTTGAAGAAGAAAACCAGGTTTTCGAACAAAACGACGACCACGCCTACATGCAGCTGCAGCGCCAGCGGCTGGACGTGCCGGCCAAGCCCGGTGTGGCGTTTTCACTGGTCAAAAAGCTGCTGGCCTTCAATGAACCGGACTCGCAGCGGGTCGAGGTGGTCATCTTGTCGCGCAATGACCCGGTCTCGGGGATGCGGGTGTTTCGCTCGGCGCAGCACTACGGGCTTGCGATCCAGCGTGGCAATTTCACACGCGGTGAGGCGCCTTGGCGATACCTCAAGCCCTTGCACGCCAACCTGTTTTTGAGCACCCACTTGAGCGATGTGCGCGCAGCCCTTGCAGCGGGCGTGCCGGCCGCGCAGGTGTACCCGCACAGCGCACACGCCAGCGCCGACCACCCCAATGAAGTGCGCATTGCCTTCGACGGCGACGCGGTGCTCTTCAGTGACGAGGCCGAGCAGGTCTACCAGAGCGGCGGCCTGACCGCCTTTCAAAAACACGAGATGGACAAGGTCGCCCAGCCACTGCCGGACGGCCCCTTCAAGCCCCTGCTGGTCGCATTGCACCGCCTGCAACAAGCGCGTATTCCGCACATCCGCATCCGCACAGCCCTGGTCACCGCCCGCAGCGCGCCGGCCCATGAACGCGCGATTCTGACCCTGATGAACTGGAACATCGATGTCGACCAAGCCATGTTCCTCGGGGGACTGGACAAAGGCGAGTTCCTGCGCGAGTTTGAGCCGGACTTTTTCTTTGACGACCAGACCGGCCACATCGAATCCGCCGCCCGCCATGTCCCTAGCGGACATGTCGCCAGCGGCGTGCGCAACTAGCTGTATTCGCCAGATGTAAACGCAAGAACCGGTTTGGTAAAGCAATGTAAAACCGGCTGACAGCCACGACAGGCAGGTCTATCCTGAGGGCCATGTCGTACTCATCCACTGGCCTGACCTCCCGCACGCGCATGCCGCTTGGCGGGCAAGCCTCGGCCAAACCGGGCGAAGCCCATCTGTCTGCCAATGCGCAAGCGTGGCGCAGGTGGGCACTTGTGGGCTACCGGCGAAATCCGGAGTCAGTGCACACAGGCCGCGCGGAGGCTTCGGACAACGAGCGCCAGGACGACGAGTCCGGCCGCTCTGACGACGGCCACCACAGCGGCTTTCAAGGGCTTTAGCCGCGGCGCACCGGGCTTCGCGGCTAATATGCCCCGTGGTCTCACGGCAACGCCTCGCGCGGTGCCGGCCTTGTTCCCTCAACCGAGATTTTTTGCATGGCACTTGTGGCATCTGCGTCCGCCAAATGGGCGGCGTTCCGGGCATTTATCCAGCGCGCCGTGGCGCTGTCCACGCCTTACTTTTCTTCTGAGGACAAATGGAAGGCCCGCGGCATGTTGGCAGCCATCGTGGCCCTCAACCTGGCCTTGGTCTACATGGCGGTGGTGTTTAACGACTGGAACCGCTTGTTTTACGACTCGCTCCAGGAAAAGAATGCGGCCGTGTTCTGGGAGCAACTCGGGCGGTTCAGCTACCTGGCTTTTGGCTTTATCGTGATCGCGGTCTACAAGTTCTACCTGACCCAATTGCTCGAAATGCGCTGGCGCGCCTGGATGACCGACCACTACTTGAACAAGTGGATGTCGCACCAAGCTTTTTACCAAATGGAACTGGCGCGCTTTGCACCCGCAGTCCACGGCGCCCACACCGACAACCCGGACCAACGGATTCAGGAAGACATCAACCAATTCACCAGCTACACCATCTCGCTCAGCATGGGTCTGTTGAACTCTGTCGTCACCCTGGCCAGCTTTGTGGGCATTTTGTGGTCGCTGTCCGGTGCATTTGCCTTCACGCTCGGGGGGCAGGACTATTCGATTCCCGGCTTCATGGTGTGGATGGCGGTGCTGTACTGCGCGGTGGGCAGCGTGATCACCCACTACATCGGGCGCAAGCAGATCCCGCTCAATTTCGAGCAACAGCGGGTGGAAGCCGATTTTCGCCACCACATGGTCCGGGCGCGCGAGTACAGCGAATCGATTGCGCTGGATCGTGGGGAGCGCGTCGTGCGGGAGCAAATGGCAGAGCGATTCAGCCGGGTGCTCAGCAACAACCTGGCGCTGATCAAGGCCCAGAAAGGGCTGATCTGGTTCACCAGCTTTTTTGGGCAGGCCGCGGTGGTGTTCCCGTTTGTGGTGGCGGCACCGCGCTTTTTCAGTGGCGCCATTCAGCTCGGCCAGCTGACGCAGATTTCAGGTGCCTTCGGTCAGGTGCAGGGCGCCTTGAGCTGGTTTGTCGACACCTATAGCAGCCTCGCCAGCTGGCGAGCCACCACCGATCGCCTCACGAGTTTTGAAGAGTCTTTTAAGGAAATAGCCCGCACAGAGCGTGCGCAAGCCGCTATAAATACAGTAGCAAATGCACCTCAGCTGGACACCAGCCCCTTGCGTATTTCTTTGCCGGGCGGCACCACGCTGCTGGACCACACGCGCCTGCATGCGCAGCCGGGCGACCGCATTCTGCTGCAAGGCCCGTCGGGTAGCGGCAAGTCCACCTTGTTCCGCACCCTGGCAGGCATCTGGCCTTACTCGGAGGGGACGGTGGCACTGCCGGCGGACAGCATGTTTCTGCCGCAACGCGCCTATTTTCCCAATGGCACCTTGCGTGACGCCCTCGCCTACCCCGCCTTGGCGCCGCAATACCCCGACGCGGCACTGCAACAGGCACTACGCGATGCCTTGCTCCCCCATCTGGCGGATTCCTTAGATGTCGTAGACGCCTGGACCCAGAAGCTATCCGGCGGCGAGCAACAGCGCTTGGCCATCGCCCGTGTTTTGCTCAAAAAACCCCAATGGCTATTTGCAGACGAGGCCACCAGCGCCCTCGACGAAGCGGCCGAGGCGGTCCTCTACCAACGCATGTGCGATCTGGTGGCCGAAAAAGGCGGCGCTCTGATATCCATTGCCCACCGCCCGGGTGTTGCCGCCTTCCATAACCAACGCTGGATATTGGAGCCCAACCCGCAAGCCGCAGTAGCGGCCAGCCCCGGCGCTCAGGCGGCTGCGCGCTTCACTTTGTCTGTAAAACCGGCATAGCCTTTGGCCCGCAACTCACACGCCGGGCAGGTACCGCAGCCATAGCCCCACGCTTGGCGGTGGGTGCGGTCACCCAGATAGCAGGTGTGGGTGTGCTCGACCACCAAGTCCACCAAGGCGTTGCCGCCTCCGGGCTCGCCCGAGCGCTCGCCCAGCGCATGGGCCAGCTCCCAGGTTTGGGCCTTGTCGATCCACATCAGCGGGGTCTCAATCAGAAAGCGCTGGTCCATGCCCAGCGACAAGGCTAGCTGGAGCGCCTTCATGGTGTCGTCCCGGCAGTCGGGGTAGCCCGAAAAATCAGTCTCGCAAACGCCGGTCACGATCACTTGCAGTCCGCGGCGGTAGGCCAGTGCGGCAGCGAGCGTCATGAAAAGCAGGTTGCGCCCGGGCACAAAGGTGTTGGGCAGCCCGTTGGCCTCCATCTTGAATGCGGTGTCGCGGGTCAGCGAGGTCTCGCTCACCTCACCCAGCACCGCCAGATCCAGCAAATGGTCTTCGCCCAGTCTGGTGGCCCATTGCGGAAAGCGCGCTTTTATCTCCCGCAACACATTCAGGCGCGCGGTCAACTCCACGTTGTGGCGTTGGCGGTAGTCGAAAGCGATGGTTTCCACGCGCTCGTAGCGCTCGAGGGCATAAGCCAGGCAGGTGGTGGAGTCCTGACCGCCGGAAAAAAGGACAAGTGCGGATGTATGCATGTCCGAGATGTTAGACCACCCCAAGGCGGCCGGGCGAACTCCACCGAAGTGGAGTCAGCTCACATGCTTTCTGTTTTCTTGATTTTGCTGGGGCTGTAGACCAGCGCCTGTTTGGCCAGCTGTCCCGGCGCGTCGGCTGGCGACACCGGCTGTGGTGTGGTGAGCTGATTCTTGACCTGCTCGATCTGCACAGCGCTTGCGCTTGCGGTCCACATGGTTTTAAGATGGTCCATCAACACCTGTGAAATCGGTTTGGGAGGAGGATCCTCCACCTTTTCCTTGGCGGGCCGTTGAATCGTCCAGTCTTTCTCCACCACCGCGTCGCTGCCCTTCTTCATCGGGTCGGCCACACTCTCGTAGGGCGCGTCTCCGCTGTTTTGGGGCTTCAGTGCGGGGTTCACCTTGTCGATCACATCCGGACTGGACTCGATCGACTTGGCAACACCGGCAGGCGGGTTGACCGGAGCAACTGGGAGAACCCTATTTGCCCCAGACGACACCGCATCTACGCCGGCGGGGCGCATATTCGGGGTTCGCTCAATGGTTGGCAGTTGCATTTTGGGTAGACCTTGCGGCCCCTCCGGTGGCTTTTAGGAGTTGACGTACTGTTCTTAACGGCAGATTTAGGGGGTTATTTAGGCCTTTTTCTAAAATTCTTAGAAAAATATCTGATCAGGCCTATGCGCCATCTATTTGCACCACATTGGTGCAAAAACGCCCAACCTTGCGCCGGACGGAAAGCCAACACTCAAGAGGCGGCGTGAGGCAAAAGCGCTGTAGCGCTCGCGTTAGGCAAAGTAAACCGCCCGATCAATTGATCCAACAGCGCCGCCTGCTCCCGCAGTGATGCGGCGGCTGCAGCGCTCTGCTCGACAAGCGCTGCATTCTGCTGGGTCATTTGCTCCAGCTCGCCCACTGCCTCGTTGACTTCATGCATGTCTTGGCTTTGTTCGGCGCTCGATGCCGTGATGTCGGCAATGATTCCACTGACCCGCTGAACCGCACTCACCACCTCTTGCATGGTCTGTCCGGCGCCATCCACCAAGCGGGAGCCGTGCTCCACATTCGCCACCGAGCTGCCGATCAAGGATTTGATCTCTTTGGCCGCCTCGGCGCTGCGCCCGGCCAGTGCCCGCACTTCGCTGGCCACTACGGCAAAGCCGCGCCCTTGCTCGCCTGCCCGTGCCGCCTCGACTGCGGCGTTCAGGGCCAGGATATTGGTTTGAAAAGCGATGCCGTCTATCACCCCGATGATGTCCACAATCTGGCGGGACGACCCGTGGATCTCATGCATGGTGCTCACCACTTGCGCTACCGAAGTGCCGCCGCTCTCCGCCACCGAATAAGCAGACCCTGCCATGGCATTGGCCTGCCGCGCTGCTTCGGCCGATTGCTGCACCGAGCCATTGAGTCGCGCCATGGAAGACGCTGCGCGCTGCAAGTTGTAAGCAGTAGTCTCCGTGCGGTTAGAGAGGTCCTGGTTGCCATGCGCAATCTCGGAGCTCGCCACCGTGATGCTGCCGGTTGATTTATGGACTTGGCCCACCAGGTCCGCCAAAGAGCGGGTCATGTGCGCGAGCGCGCGCAACACATCGCCCATTTCGTCCTGGCGCTCGGTGTGGATACGGACGTTCAGATTGCCATTGCCGATGGCAGTGGCCACCCGGACCACCTCGTCCAAGGGATCGCAGACGTTGCGCTGCAGCAATCGTGTGCCCAACGAGATCAACACCACGATCAAAGCCATGATCCCGGCCACGGACCAGACCGTGCGCATCCGCTCTGCGCCTGCTTTTTCGCGCAAGGCGGTCGCCCCCTCTTCTGTCAACTTGACCATGGCTTGTTGGGCTGCCAGAAAGGCCGTGAGCTCGGACTGGGTTACGTTTTGGAGGTGCGTGAGCGCTGCCGACGCGTCGCCTGTGGCTTTCAGGGCTTCGGCACGGGCAATCGCCGCTTTCAAGGTGCTCGCCCAGCGTTGGACCTCTTGCAAGGCGGCGCGCTCGGCGTCGCTTTGCATCAGCCGACCCAGCTCAGACTCCAAGCGGGCCTCTTCCTGCGCACCGGCCTCTTTCCCCGCGAGCAAAAACTGGGCTCCTGCGGGTTCGCTAGCCAGAACAGCGCCGATACCGCGCAAGGCTTGAGCTTGCGCCACGCCATACCAGCGGGCACTCATCTCCAGTTTGCTTTGTTGCTCAGATTGCTCCGCGACTGTCACGGCTTGCGAGCGGATGGTCCTCAGTGCAGAGCCACTCGCCATGGCGACCAGCGCGATGCTGACGGAGATGGCGGGCAGCCACAACTTGAGCGCAATACTGAGTGACTTCATGGGCTTTGCCGGTAGAGATCAAAAGGGCAGTATCCCGACAAAGCCCCGCCATGGTCAATACCGGACCAAGGTGCGGTAGGTCAAAACTGTTTTGCCTTCACCAGGAACTGTCACCTTCCAGACAGCCATATTCGCCGAAACCTTGGTGTGAGGCTGGCTGGCCGCCAGCATTTGCCAATCCCCGGGGATCGGCTCTTGCACCGTCACAGTTACCGGTTCTTTTTTTGCGTTCCGCAGAACGACTTCATAGGCACTCTCGGCAACGAATCCAAACTTGGCGGTGTTGGAAAGCCGCTTGAAATCTGTTTGCTTCTTGTCCGCCGACACGTCGAAAGCGTTGCCAAGCTTTAGCCGGACTTTCTCATTTTTTGCGGTGTGATCCAGCCGGTCTTCGCCAATGAATTGGGCATTGCCGCTTTTGTCTTTTTTATAGACCCGCGCCACGCCTTTGGGCAGAGGCACACCCAAGCGGGACGCCTCCTTGTTGTCGAACTCCAAAAACGCCGCCACCTTCAGCTTGGTGCCCAGGTCCCCCGAGAGCCCTTGGTAGTAGTAGTCCGCCCCCTGCAACACCAGCTCGCGGCGTGCCGGAACGCCGGCTGCAGACAACAAGGCGACTTGCTTGGTTTGATTCTCCGCAATCGTGGTGGGGCGCTCGAGGGTGTAGAGGTGGTATTCGAAGAGCGACTCCTCAACCACATCGCTCTCAGCTTTGGCCATGGCGGTAGCTGCCATCAGCTGCGGGCGTGCGCGTGTAGCCATTTCGGGGGCCACTTGGTTTACGTCGCCTGCGACCAATTGCAAGCGGGCGTTGCGATAGGTCGCCCCGCTGGTGTTGGTCAGGGTGACCCAGCCGGACACATCCAACGCATCTTCTGCCGCATTGAGCTCGACCACGTAATCGGCTTTCCACGACAAGCCGCCTGTGAGATAACTCAGCTCCACGTCCTGCTGAGCCGGTCCGGTGTTCTGTAGATTCATGACCAGCGTGGGGCGGTCCCGCAAATTAGGCGGCACATCGTCAAACACCAAGCGACCGGGCACGCCGGTTTCGATGCGTTGACCGATCTGCAGCACGACACCGTTGTTGGCCGACAGAACGGTCGCGGTCTCTACCGTTTCAGCACCCGTGGTCGGATGGGTACGCACCACTTTGACCTGCTTGCCCACATACTTTTCGAGCATTTTTTGGGGCGTGAGGAGGTCGAAGTCAAAGTTTTGCTCCTGAACCCGCAGGGCGCCCGGGGAAGACAAGCTGCGCATCAGCGCAGTCTCAGCGCGCATACGGGCGCTGACATCGCGGAACGCCAGCGCCGATGCGCCCGCCTTGAGCGGCACCTTGCGCACATCTTTGACCAAGGCCAAGTTGTCGTTGTAGATCGTTACCGCCACTTCTTGCTGGTCGGCGAGAGTGCTTCGTTGCTCCTGGGCTTGAGCAGGCCCCGCAGAAAGAGTGACCACGAGCAAGGCGGCAGCCGCCAGGGGAAAAGGAGTACGCATAAAAACCCTCAAATAAATGTGAAGCACTCAGCGCACAACGCCACACATCCAGTGCAGGCTGACGCATTTGCATTGTGTTACCAAAAGAGACAGCACCGCCCCAGCGGTTAGCATCCGGCATGCCTTTGACACCCCACTGGATTCGCCACTACCCGAGGCAGCACCTGCGAGACGATTTGATAGCGGGTGTGTTGCTCACCGTTTTGGTCATTCCCCAGAGCTTGGCCTATGCCCTGCTGGCTGGCCTGCCGCCACAGGCCGGACTGTATGCGAGCATATTGCCGGCCATCGCATACGCCTGGTTCGGCAGCAGCATGGTGCAGGCGGTAGGTCCGGTAGCGATTACTGCCATCATGACCGCCAGTGTGCTGGGCCCCTTGGCCCCCCCTGGAAGCGCGCTCTACCTTCAGCTGGCCGTGTGGCTGAGCCTGGGCTCTGGGGTGCTGATCACGTTGTGCGGGCTGGCTCGCTTGGGGTTTTTGTCCCAACTGCTGAGCAAGCCTGTGGTCAGTGGGTTTATCACGGGCTCTGCACTGCTCATCATCTTGAGCCAGCTGCGATTCATCGGCGGCATAGATGCCCGGGGCAATACAAGCTGGCAGCTCTTGCATAGCCTTTGGGCTTGGCTGCCTGACATCCATGTTCCAACCCTCCTGCTGGGAGCAGGTGCCGTTGTTGCATTGGCCTTGGCGCGGACTGGTCTGAAGCGCTGGCCTATGTGGCAGCGCTTGTTTCCCTTGTTGTTGATACTGGTCTGTGCTTGGGTGGTGCAGGGACTGGCCCTGGACCCGGGCCAGCGTATCGCGGTGGTGGGCCCTTTGTCTCTGGAGTGGGCCTCTTTGGACTTTTCGATGCCGCACCCGTCCATATTCAGCGCATTGATGGGCCCGACTTTTCTGATCGCCTTTATCGGCATGGTGCAAGGCATCACCATGGCACAAGCATTGGCCACCCAACGGCGGGAGCGCATCGATGCCAACCAAGAGCTACTCGGGCTGGGGGCTGCGAATATCGCGGCCACTTTCAGTGGCGGTATGCCGGTTGGGGGCGGCCTGAGCCGCTCGGCGATCAACGTGGCTTCGGGGGCACAGACGCCCCTGGCAGGCATTGTCTCCGGCATCAGCATGTTGGCTGTTTTGCTTCTGGGCACCGACTGGTTGAACCATGTTCCATTGGCGATTCTGGCGGCCAACATCATCATTGCCGCCTGGGGAATGATCGACCTCACCGCATTGCGCCAGGCATGGGCGTATGACCGAGCGGATGCGATTGCATGGCTGGGCACCGCATCGGGGGTGCTGGCTCTGGGGCTTGAAACCGGGATTGCCGTGGGTATCGGCTTGTCGCTGGCGACCCTTTTGTGGCGCACTAGTTCTCCCCATATCGCAGTCATCGGCCGCTTGCCGGGCACACAATCGTTCCGCAACGTGAACCGATACGCCACCGAAACACTGCCCCGCACGCTGATGTTGCGGATCGACGAGAGTCTGTTTTTTGGCAACTTGCAAGCGGTGGAAGAACGCCTCGGACTGGAACTCGCCCAAGCGCTAGACACTCAGGATGTGGTGTGGGTCATGACCGCAGTGAACCGGGTGGACACCTCTGCCATGGCGGCGCTCCTCAACGTAAACCGGGACCTCAAGGATCGCGGCATCCGCATGCATTTTGCAGAGGTGAAGGGGCCTGTCCAGGACCGTTTGGTGCACACGCCCCTGTGGACTGAGCTCTCCGGTGAGTTCTTTCATTCGGTGCCGGAAGCGTTCGCAGCCCTCCAAGCCTCGCAGCAGGCGCCACATGACGCTGCTTGGTCGATCTAGCCGCCTTTGGGTGGCACCGCAGGTTTTGGCGCAGTCTGGCACTGTCCTGCTGTGAGCGCGCTAGACTGAGGCACTGCCCCCGGGGCGGATCACCCTTGTCCATCGTGCACTGTCGCGCGAGGACCTGTTTTTAAGGAGCGCTTTTCATGGCTAAAAATGTGGCAAACAAGATGCCTATCGACATCGGTATCGGCGAACGCGAACGAAAGAAAATTGCAGAAGGCTTGTCAGGTCTTTTGGCAGACAGCTACACCCTGTACCTGATGACGCACAACTTTCACTGGAACGTGACAGGCCCCCAGTTCAATAGCTTGCACACCATGTTCATGGCGCAGTACACCGAGCAGTGGACCGCTCTGGATCTGATTGCCGAGCGCATCCGTGCGCTGGGTTTTCCGGCGCCGGGCACCTACAAAGAGTTCACCAAGCTCGCCAGCATCAAAGAGGTCGAGGGCGTGCCCAAAGCCAACGAGATGATTCACCACCTGCTGACTGCACAAGAAGCCACTGCGCGCACTGCCCGCAAGCTGTTCCCCGTAGTGGATGCCGCGAACGACCAGCCCACCGCAGATGTCTTGACCCAGCGTATCGACGTCCACGAGAAGACGGCCTGGATGCTTCGCAGCCTAATCACCGAGTAGGCCCCTCACGCCCGCCGGGCGCCACAAGCGCCCTGCTGCGGCAATGGGTGCTGTCAGCGCAACGCTGTCGCTTGATTCAACACAAAATCGGCGATAGCGCTTGCGTTTTTCAGGTCAAGCACAGGCAGTGTGCACTCGGGTACCGGGCAGTCGCTCGCAATGCCCACAATGCCCGGCCAGTGCGGCCACAAGGTGCTTTTCCCCTCACTGGCGCGCCAGACTTCCAGCTTGGGAAAGTCGCCTTCCTTGAAGCCCTCCACCAGCACCAGATCACAGTCCTGCAATCGCGTCAGCAAGTAGTCCAAGGATGGCTCCGGCTCACCGCGCAGCTCATGCATCAGCGCCCAGCGGTTTAGACCGAGCAGCAGTACCTCGGTGCAACCCGCCTCCCTCAGGCGGAAAGAGTCCTTGCCCGGTCGGTCGATTTCGATATCTTTGTGGCTGTGCTTGATCAAAGACACCCGTAATCCACGCTGTTTGATTTCCGGAATCAGGCGCTCCAGCAGCGTGGTCTTTCCCATGCCAGAGTAGCCGGCGATTCCGAAAATGCGCATGGAGACTTACTCGACGGTCACGCTCTTGGCGAGGTTGCGCGGCTTGTCGACATCCGTGCCCTTTGCCAAGGCGGTGTGATACGACAGCAATTGCAAGGGCACCACATGCAGCAACGGCGAAAGCTCGCCGTAATGCTCCGGCATGCGGATGACGTGCAAGCCTTCGCCGCTCTCAATTTTGGTATCGGCATCGGCCAGCACGTAGAGCACACCACCGCGGGCGCGCACCTCATGCATATTGCTCTTGAGCTTTTCGAGCAAGGCGTCATTCGGTGCCACGGTCACGACAGGCATGTCACTGGTCACCAAGGCCAAAGGCCCATGCTTGAGTTCGCCCGCCGCATAGGCTTCTGCGTGGATGTAGGTGATTTCTTTGAGCTTGAGCGCACCTTCGAGGGCAATCGGGTAATGCAGACCACGGCCCAAAAAGAGGGCATTTTCTTTTTTGGCGAAGTCATCGGCCCACGCAATGACCTGGGGCTCCAGAGCCAACACCGCCTGGAGTGCTGCCGGCAGATGGCGCATGGCTTTCAAATGGCGGGCCTCATCCGCATCGCTCAAACGGCCCTTGGCCTGCGCCAGGCACAAGGTCAACAAAAACAAACCTGCCAACTGGGTGGTAAAGGCCTTGGTCGAAGCCACGCCGATTTCCACACCCGCCCGCGTTACATACGCCAAGCTGCATTCGCGCACCATGGCGCTGGTGGCCACATTGCAAATGGTGAGCGTATGGTGCATGCCCAGGCTTTGTGCATGGCGCAAGGCTGCCAGCGTGTCTGCGGTTTCGCCACTCTGGGTGATGGTGACCACCAGGGTCTTGGGGTTGGGAACCGAGTCCCGGTACCGGTATTCACTGGCGACTTCCACATTGCATGGGATTTTGGCAATGCTCTCGATCCAGTATTTGGCCGCGCAGCCGCTGTAATAGCTGGTGCCGCAGGCCAGGATCAGCACATTGTCGATTTGCTGGAACACCCGCGCCGCATTGGCACCAGGCTGGTGGTTGCCCTGTTGGTCAAACAACTCCGGCACGATGCCTTCCACGCCTTCCAGCGTATCGGCAATGGCGCGGGGCTGCTCAAAAATCTCTTTTTGCATGTAGTGGCGGTACGGGCCCAGTTCGGCCGCGCCGCTGTGGGCCACCACGGTTTTGACTGGGCGCTGTGCAGGTGCAACCGCCTTGTGCGCTTTGTCGAACAACCAGTACTTGCCAAGCTGCAAGTCGACCACATCACCCTCTTCCAGGTAGACGATCTGATCGGTCACACCGGCCAAGGCCATTGCGTCACTCGCCAGAAAGTGCTCTTGTCCGTCTTTGCCCACGCCCAAAATCAGGGGCGAGCCCGCCCGGGCACCAATCAAACGCTGCGGCTCATCTTTGCAAAACACGGCAATCGCATACGCACCTTGCAACTGCAAAACAGCGGCCTTGACGGCCTCAAACAAATCACCGTCGTAGAGGCTATCGACCAGGTGGGCAATCACCTCGGTATCGGTTTGGCTGTGGAACTCGTAGCCCTTGGCCTTGAGCGCGGCACGGAGTTCATCGTGATTTTCAATGATGCCGTTGTGCACCAGGGCGATGCGACCGGGCTTGCTCTCGGCATCTGCACCGGTTCCGTGACTGAAGTGGGGGTGGGCGTTGTGCACCACAGGGGCGCCGTGGGTGGCCCAGCGGGTGTGGGCAATGCCCAAATGTCCCTGCACATCGCCTGCAGCCACCTGCTCCATCAGCTCAGATACCCGTGCCGTGCTGCGCGCGCGGCGCAGACCGCTCTGCGCTCCCAGCCCGTACACCGCAACACCGCAGGAGTCGTAACCCCGGTACTCCAGGCGCTCCAGGCCCTGAACCAAAACGGGAACAATATTCCGGGTAGAAACCGCGCCGACGATGCCGCACATAGAAAACCTCCAAAACAAACAATGGACCGAATGGTAGGGTTTTGATAAGAAATTGCCGATTGAAATTTAAGGTTTTTTGACTTTAAATTTCACCAACGCGAGACAATATCTTTTTATTTCAAAAAATTTAATTCAATGAAAGAAATAGAACTAGATGCCATCGATCTGCAGTTGCTGGATCAACTTCAAAAAGACGCATCCCTGAGCAACCAGGTCTTGGCCGACCGGGTGCACACCTCGGCGCCGACCTGCTTGCGCCGCGTCAAACGCCTGCGTGAGAGCGGCTTGATTGAAAAGCAAGTGGCCGTGCTGAACCCGCAAACCCTGGCTGCCCACACGGGCTACGGGCTCACGGCGATCGTGGAAGTCTCGTTGGACCGGCAAGATACCGGCGCACTGGAAGCGTTTGAGAAAAGAGTGGCTGTAGAGGCCGCAGTGCAGCAGTGCTACCGGGTGTCCCCCGGCCCTGACTTTTGCCTCGTGGTCCACACCTGGGACATGCCGGCTTATCAGGCCCTCACCCAACGCTTATTCACCACCGATGCCAATGTGCGCAACGTGAAAGCCTTCTTCAGCGTACACCGCAGCAAATTTGGCGCGGAGCTGCCGATGCATGCGCTCCGCTAAGCCGTGAGTTCAAGTCACTGGCACTGGCCGCCGCAGGCCTCATGGGCGCCTGCCAGCATCAATGCGGTTTGCTCCGACAAATAGTCCAAAAACACCCGGGTGCGCCTCGGCAAGTACTGTCGGCTAGGCAAGGCTGCATAGAGGTGCAACTGACCTGCGACCCATGGCGCCAGCACCCGCACCAAGTCACCACTGGCTAGAAATGGGGCAACCAACTCCACCGTGCAAGGGGTGATGCCCGCACCGTCCAGCGTGGCGGAAATCAAGGTTTCAATATGGTTGGAGCTGAGAACTGGGGTGAGATTCAGGTCTATGGATTCGTTCAAGTCCAGCTCATTGCGCAAATGCCAGCGCCGGTGACGCGCAATACCACCTTTGAGTTCGAGGCAATGGTGGTTGACCAAGTCTTGCGGATCAACAGGAATCCCCATGCGGCGCAAGTAGTCAGGGGTCGCGACCAGAATGCCGCGGGTGGACGCGATTTTTCGGGCCACGATCGTGCCGTCAAAAGCCTCGTCCGCAGTGAACAGCGTCACATCGTGTGCTTCCACTGGCGGCTCTTCGAAGGACTCCACTTGCACATGCAGGGTGATTTTGGGGTACTGCGCCCTGAAGCCCGCAAGCAGTGGCGCCAACACATAGGTCGCCAGCACCGGGGTAGACAGCACATTCAGCTCGCCTGACAACTCCTGCGTATGAAGGTGGGCGATGGCATCCGCCTCGTCAATGTCTTGCAAGATGGCCCGCACCCGTGCCAGATACGCGTCGCCGGCCTCGCTCAATGACACTCGCCGGGTTGACCGATGCAGCAAGCGGGTGCCCAAATGCTCTTCGAGGTCAGCGACCAGCCGGGTCACCACCGCCGGCGACATCTCCAAGGCCCGGGCAGCCGCCGCAAAGCCCCCTTCATCGATGACTTTTTGAAACACACGCATTGAGAGCAAACGGTCCATGGAGTCACTTTAGCGAGTTACCCGCGATCCATTGTTTCTTTTTCAGCAATGCCGCAGTGTTATTTTGATTGTTTATCTTTGGATTCAGAAATTTTACAGTTCATCCCATCGACGAGACGCAAGCATTTACCGCCCCATCGATGCTGTTCAGACGGACTGAAAACCGCCGCAGCGGAATCTTCAACTTTGGAAAGGAACTTCATCATGAACAAGACCACTATCGCCACTATCGCTTTCACATTGGCTGCTGCCTTCGCAGGCCAAGCCATGGCCCAAGACACTGCCACTGCGACCCAAGCCGCAGAAAAGCAGGCCGCCGTAGCCAAGGCTGCCAAAGATGCCAAGAACACCAAAGCGGCTGACCCCTACGCTGAGCTGGACAAAGTGAAGACTTGGTAAGCCAAGCACGGGCCCCACGCACAGGGTCCGTCAAGCGTCAAGCCCGGCTCAGACCGGGCTTTCTTTTGCGACTTGAAACCTGATCTCGGCGACCGCTCCGCACGGTGCTGTTGCGGTCAAACTTACCCTGGCACTCACCTTGTGCAGCAGCCTTTGTGCAGTCAGCAGCCCTACCCCCAAACCGGGGAACTGCTTGGCGGTGTGCAAGCGCCCGAATACCTTGAAAAGCTTGTCGTGCATGGAAGGGTTGAAACCCGCACCGTTATCGGCCACCCGGCACACCAGTTCGCCGCCCGGCTCCAGATCCACCGTGACCTGAACCTGCGGTTGTGGCGTACGCGCTGTAAATTTGAAAGCATTGCCAAGCACCTGCAACAGGGCTTGGCGCAACAGCTGGGAATCAGTAGACAGCACTACACCTGCCGGAACGCTCCATGCCACCTGCACTTCGCGCGCAGGGTCCGTCGCCTGCACCTCGGCCCAGGCATCTCTGAGCACCGGCTCCAACGCGACATCCGACGATTGCACCGGTAACCCATCGATACGCGACAAGCCTGTCAGCGCATCCAGCAGCTCGCCCATGTGCCGGGCCGATGCAGAGATCGTGCGCAAAAAATCAGCGCTCTCGCCTTGCAGTTGCGAACCGGCCTCTTCTTCCAGCAACTGTGCAAATGACACCAAATGCCGCAGGGGCGCCCGCAAATCGTGGGATACCGCGTAGGTAAATTCTTGCAAGCTCGCACGGCTGGCGGCCAGCTCCGCTTCGAGTGCGTCAACCCGCTGCTGCAGATCTTGGTGAAAAAGCGGCTCCGCCATGCATCAAGCTTTCGGTTTTTTGACCGGGCGACTCCAGTTGGCAATGCTCACCTGCTTGCCACGGGCCACGCTCAATGCGCCGGCTTCGGTGCTCTTGGTGATGGTGGAGCCACCACCCACGGTGCCCCCGGCCCCGATAGTGACAGGCGCTACCAACACACAGTTGCTGCCGATGTGCACATCGGCCTCAATCACCGTGCGGTGTTTGTTCGCACCGTCGTAGTTGGCGGTAATGCTGCCGGCACCATAGTTGACCCGCTCACCCACCGTGGCATCGCCCAAATAGGCGAGGTGATTGGCTTTGGCACCGGCGGCCATGGTGGAGTTTTTCACCTCCACAAAGTTGCCAATGTGCACCTCTGGCCCCAGCTGCGCGCCGGGGCGCAAGCGAGCAAACGGCCCGATGAGCGCGCCCGCGCCCACGCTCACGCCCTGCTTCTCGCCATCGATATGGGTGAAAGGGTGAATCACAGCACCCGCTTCGATCACGGCATTCGCGATCACGCAGTTCGCGCCGATCGAGACCCCCTCCCCCAAACTCACCTGCCCCGCAAACACGCAGTTCACATCGATGCTGACATCGTGGGCGCAGAGTAAATCGCCCCGCACATCAATGCGGGCGGGGTCCGCCAGGCGCACGCCTTCTTCCATTAACCGGTGCGCTTGCTGCAGTTGGTAGGCCCGCTCCAGCTCCGCCAGTTGTACCGGGCTGTTGACGCCGGCGACCTGCACCGCATCGGTGATTTTGTGCCCGACCACTCCGACACCATCCGCCACCGCAAACTTCACGACATCGGTCAGGTAATACTCTTGCTGGGCGTTGCGGTTATCAAGGCGCGCCAGCCAGGCCTTCAGCCGCGCAGCAGGCACAGCCATGATTCCACTGTAAATCTCGGTGATGGCGCGCTGCGCATCGCTGGCGTCTTTGTGCTCCACAATGGCCTGCACTGCGCCACCGGCGTCGCGCACGATGCGGCCATAGCCGGCCGGGTTGCTTTGCTCCAGCGTCAGCAAGGCCAGCTTGTCGCCGCCACTGGCCTGGATCAGGTGAAACAGCGTGTCGGACTGGGTCAAGGGCACATCACCGGACAAGACCACCACCACACCGTCATCCGGCAGTACCGGCGCAGCCTGCTGCACCGCATGCCCTGTGCCGAGCTGAGGCTCTTGCCGCACAAAATTCAAAGAAAAACCGGCGCTAGCCCCCGAAAAACCTGCGCAGGCTGCTTCAACTTCGATAGCACCATGCCCGGTGATCACCACCACATGGCGGGCCTGTAAATCGGCAGCCGTGTCGACCACATGTTGCAACAGCGGCCGGCCGGCCAAACGCTGCAAGACTTTGGGAATTTTGCTACGCATGCGCGTGCCTTTACCCGCCGCCATAATGACCACATCCACCGGTGCAGTAGACGATTCGACGTTTGCAAGAGGGGAACTAGAAGTCAAAGCCATGCCTTTATTGAAACTTGGAAAGTTAGCGCGCCTCTGGCGCAATGCCCGGCGCTGGTTCGCCATTATCGGGCTGCTGAGTGTCGCGGCGACTCTGACTGGTTGTGGAGCAGTCCGTTTGGCCTACAACAACGCGCCGGATTTGTCCTACTGGTGGCTGGACAGCTACCTGGACCTCGACAGCCCGCAAAGCGTGCGTCTGCGCAATGACTTAACGGCACTGCAGTCCTGGCACCGCAAAGAAGAGTTGCCGGCCATCGCGGACATGCTCAAGAACCTCCAAGCCTCAGTGCCTCAGCCCGTGGCTGCCGAACAGGTCTGCCAGTTGTCGCGTTACCTGGAAAGCCGGTTCCAAGCGGCACTGGATAGGGCCGCCCCTACGGCCATCGCCATCGCACCGACGCTGAGTAACGCGCAGTTGGACCATTTGGCACGCTCCTGGGACAAACGCAATGCCGAATGGCGGGAGGAATGGCTGGACGGATCGCCACAGGACCGGCTGAGTCGACGACTGAAATCCACCATCGAACGCACCGAAGGCTTCTACGGCCGACTCACCGATACCCAGAAAGCCCTGCTGCGCAGCCAGCTGGAAAGCTCTCCTTTTGATGCCGCCACCCAATACAAAGAGGTGTTGCGGCGGCAGAAAGACGCCTTGCAAACCCTGCGCGCCCTCAAATCCGGCACGCTCGGCGACATTCAGGTGCAGGCCGAAATGCGGGCTCTTTTCGCGCGCAGCATGCAGTCACCAGACCCCGCTTTTGTGCAATACACCGAGCGGATTCGCAGCCACTTCTGCGAATCCGCCACCGAACTGCACAACAACACCAGCCCAGCCCAGCGGGTCAAACTGCAGCAAACACTGCAGGGCTATGAAGGCGATGTCCGCGCCCTGATGCAACGCTGAACCGCCATGCGCATAGCCGGACAGAACTGCAGCTAGTCACGTTGCCCGGCTGATGTAGGGGGCGATACCTTTCAGTTACGGTTGGGTAGGCACAAGCCTGCAAACGCCAGCAATGCATTGCATGCGCGTGGATATCTGCTGTGGGGGGTTGGCACGGAGTTGCTTTGTTTGCGCCAGGCGTACGACGCAGTCTCCAGGCACGGTGGCGCATATGGATTGATCGTCAACACCCAGCTTTTTTTGCTGGCCTCGTGCAGATTGCAGGAACTCGTAGGCAACATGGTCTGTTCCGGCCTGACCAACACGCATGTAACTAAGAGCGCCCACAAATCCGAAATACGTCACCCCCAACGCTTCCAGTGGCTTCGTCCTCTTTGCGCTGCGCAGGTCACGGATGCACTGCGCATAGGCACTCACATCGCGATAAATTTGTGGGTAACAGGCATCCTGAGCTGCTTTGGCAGCGGCCTCCAGGACCTGTCGTTTGTGGGAATCTAATGCAGCCGCAGGTGCACCGTGCGCCAGACACAGGAGCGCACAAGCCATGGTTAAGTAGTTTGGTAATTTCATTGAAAAAGCCCCAGTGTTTCCACTGAGGCCTTCGTTCACATCATTTGCACAGCATTCGCTGACGAAAGCACCGATGAGTTTTTAATTCAATCGGGTAATTCGCGGTGAAGGTGGGCTCACAGGTGAATTGGTTTTGAAGTAATCGATAAATGCGTCCAGATCGAGAATCTTGGTGTCGACCACATTGGTCCCTTGTCGGGCCATGACGGTGAAGTTGTCGCCACCTAGCCCGGTACCCAGAAAGCTGTTTGTGGCAATTTTGTAGGTTTTGGCCATGTCAATCGGCACACCGTTAAGACGCATGGTGCTCACCACAACACGCGCGCCATTGCCCGAGGTGGCACCAGCTGGTTTGCTATGGTCGTAGGTGTAGCTAAAGCCATTGGATACCAACAACAAGCGTCCGACAGCACCTGTCACCGTGTTGACCTTGGCGGTGTTGTTCGGCGCCTCCCATTGCTGCTCCAGTAGACGCAAAATTTGCGCGCCAGTGAGGTTCAGCGTCACAAGTGTGTTGCCGAAAGGTTCAATGGTCGCCAAATTGCTGAACGTCACTGCGCCTGTGCCGCTGAAAGTCAGGTCCGCACGCACACTGCCCGGGTTGACAAAAGCGATATCTGCGCCGCCCGGTACGCCAGATTTGTAGGTGTCCGCCATCAACGCACCGAGTGCGCCTTCCGTGGTTTCATCACGGGTGGTTGAGTTGGGCAATAGCGCACGGTTGATGCTGGCCGTGATGGTGCCGACCGTTTGTGCGCCAGCCACTTTGGAGATATTGACGTACTTGGTCACCAGTGCATCGATCGCAGAGTCTTTGTCGACCACCGCACCGGCAAATGCCGCAGGCACATTGGTGTTGGTGGCATCAGAGCCCGAAGCGGTGAAGGTACCGGATTTTCGGATCACAGGAACCGTATTGGCAGCGGCACTCACCACACCAACGCTGGGTTTTAGGCTCAGGTCGATCTCGCTCACCGCGCTGCCGTAAAAACCGGTGGAGGTGATCAAAATGTTCTTTCCGGCGACGGGCGCAGGATAGTTGCACACATATTCTTGGTGGGTATGCCCGCTCACGACGACATCGACTTTGCTATTGATCTTGTCCAAGATCGGCAAAATGTCACCACTAAAGCCAGGGCATGATTTGTCGTTGAGGGTGCTGGCGGTGGTCTGCCCGCCTTGGTGAATCAGCACCACGACGGCCGTTACGCCGTCTTCCTTGAGTTTGGATGCATATTTGTTGATGGTGGCAGACTCTTCGTCGAACCTGTAGCCGGCAACTCCGTTGGAACTCACCAATTGGGTGGTGCCTTTCAAAGTCAATCCGATAAAACCAACGCTCACGGTGCCGAAGCGCTTGACATACGTCGCAGCAAACAAGGGTTTGTTAGAGCTGGTGTTGACCACATTGGCGGTCAGATACTTGAACTTGGCGCCAGCAAAGGCCCCATCGGTCAGGCACGTGTCTTTGCCAACCACACCTTGCGCCCCGCTCGCGGGAAAACAGCCGCCGTTTTGCATGCGCTGCAGTTCGGTCACTCCGCGATCGAACTCATGATTACCGACGGAAGACACCTCAACTCCGATTTGATTGAGTATGTCCACCGCCGCTTCATCATGGGTGATTGCCGAGGCAAATGGAGAGGCACTGATCAAATCACCCGCTCCAACCACTATGTTTTTGGCATTCTTGGCTTGCAGTGCTTTGACTGTGCTGGCCAGGTAGGCTGCGCCCCCTACGGCAACTTTGGTACCAGCTCCCCCATCGGGAAGAATTACGGAGCCACCATTGATTTGTGAGGTGGGCTCAATATTGCCGTGAAAGTCGTTCAGCGCAATGAGCTTCACGGTGACAGCCGTATCTGCCACCGCATCGAGCAGCTTGTCGTAAGCATTGCCCTCTTGCGAACCCACTTTGGCAACGAGCTTGTCTTTCATCACGTCGGTGATGCCGCTGACGTCAAGCCCTTTGAGTTGGAGATCAGCCAGAACTTTGCTATGCGCTGCGCTGATTTTGTCGTTGCTCACCATGCCCACGTGACTGGGGCCGAACGACTCAAAGAACGTTGCTGTGTCAGCCGTGTCTTGTGACAGCGACGCAACCAGTTGCTCTGTCAACGGCGTGACGTTAGCAACAGTGGTTCCGGTCGCAATGGAATGCAACTTGCGCACACCGTCATTGGCTTCGATGAGGCAAGGCAGTGCACCGCCCACTACGGCCACAGAATAGCTGCCATCCGTTTTGGTAGTGGTGCTCCCGGTGACCCCAGCGCAGTTTGCACTGACCTTCGCGTTGGCCATGGGAGCGCCAGTCGCTGCAACTCCGCTCAAGGTGACGCTGGAGCTACCCGAGCCGCCTCCTCCGCAGCCAAACATAATGGCTGCGCAAAATAGTGCTGCGACCAGTGGCGGAAATGCACTATTCGACGCTTTTGCGTCGGGTAGTAAGTTCGGTAATTTCATGACGGCTCTGCGGAGTTAAATACAGAGCCAACCATAAATTACGAATATTTAAGGCGAGTGACAGCGGTGCACACACAAGTACCCCGCCAAATCAAGTTGGATGCTAAGCCGCCAATGCAGCCGGGGTTGGCCACCTTTGCGCGCAAACCGCCACTGAAGCGCCAAGGGGCGTTAACTACACCGGCCAGACAACTCCGTGGTCATTCAGGATGGCATCCAGGGGCATGTCATGGGGCTCTGGCTCAAAGTCATCCACAAACCCTGTGCCAAACCCTAGGCCCACGGTAAAGGGGCGCGGGCTCAAGCTCGCCAGCATGCGGTCATAAAAGCCACCGCCATAACCCAGGCGGTAGCCACCGGGCCCGTAGCCAACACAGGGCACAAACAGCAGGGTAGGCACGATCAGCTCGGTGTCTTTGGGCTTCGGGATCCCATACGCATCCTCTTCCATCGGGCAGCCGGGGTACCACGCATGAAAGGTCATGGTTTTGTGTTCCCGGTTCACCACCGGCAAACCGATGCGGCGCGGCTGGGGTTGGTCAATCAGCTCGCCATCCTCTTTCCAGCGGTGCAAGGCAGGCAAGGGATCGAACTCGCCCTTGATGGGCCAATAGGCGCCGATGACCGCATCCGGCCGGCCCACCAGCCAGATGCGCATCACACGCTGCAATGAATCGGCGCGCTGTAGACGATCCGGCATGGCCAGACGTTGATCCAATAGCGCCTTGCGAAGGGCTTTCTTTTGTGCAGCTTTGCTGTCGTCCGAGTTGTCCATAATCCCCACATGCAGTTTTCAGCCATTCTGACATCACTCGCCCTTTGCGGCGCCCTGATGTCCACCACTACCCCCTCAGCATACGCCCAAGGGCGCGACCTTAGCCGCCTGGACGAGACGATTCTGGACCTGTCACAGGCCTATAAAAACCGCGACCGCAAACGCCTTGCCGCAGCGCTGCCGGGGCTGCGCGGCCACATTCTGGAGCCTTGGGCAGCCTATTGGGAGCTGTCCGCCCGGCTGGACGATGCCAGCAAGTCAGAAATCCAGGATTTCTTGAATCGCTACAACGGCACTTACCAGGAAGACCGCTTGCGCGCGGAGTGGCTGCTGCAGCTAGGCCGTGCCCGTGATTGGGATACCTTCAGCCGCGAATACCCGCTCTACCGCATGAGCGACGACCGATCCGTGCGCTGCTATGCCCTATGGGCGGACTACAGCACGCGAGGAGCCGACGTAACGGCCGCCCTGGAGTCAGTGTGGTGGGGCCTGAAAGAGGCCGACGACGCCTGCGGCAGCCTTGCCACCCAGCTGGTCAAAGACAAAAAAATCAGCGCCTACAGCGTCTGGGTCCGGGCGCGTCTCGGTATGGAAAACGACCGCCTGCGGGTCGCAACCCAAGCCGCCGGCGCCTTGGATACAGACTATGTCAAAACCATCAACACCATCTACAACACCCCGGCCAAATACCTGAATGACAAGGTCACTGCGCTGCGGCCGCAGACCCGGGAATTTGTGTCATTGGCCATCATTCGCCTGGCCTATCAAGACCCGCAAGAAGCGGCCGAGGAAGTCGACAAGCTCCGCTGGAAGGCGCAGTTGACCCAAGAAGAGCGCAGCTGGATCTGGGGTGTGATCGGCAAACGGGCGGCGCAAAAGCTCTCGGACAACGCCGCCAACTACTTCGCCAAAGGCCAACTCAGCCAGATGCATGAGGACCACCTTGCCTGGGCTGCCCGCGCGGCCCTGCGCGCCGGGCGCTGGAACCAGGTGGCAGACGCCATCACCGCCATGCCCGAGGCCTTGCGCAACGACCCGACCTGGGTCTACTGGCGCGCCCGTGCGCTGGCCCGCCGCAGCAATGTGGAGTCCGCCAAGATGGAAAGCCAGGCGCTGCTGGAGTCGATTGCCGGCACCAAGGGCTTTTACGAAATGCTGGCCCTTGAAGAGCTGGGCCAGAAAATCGTGACGCCGCCCAAGCCAGCCCCGCTCACCGCGGAAGAAAAAGACCAGGCCAAAAAGAACCCCGGCCTGGCGCGTGCACTGCACGCCATCAACATCGGCCTGCGCAGCGATGGGGTGCGGGAGTGGAACTACACCACCAACCTGCACAACCGCGGCGGGCTGGATGACCGCTCCCTGCTGGCGGCTGCGGACCTGGCCTGCAAAGCCGAAGTCTGGGACCGCTGCATCAACACCAGCGAACGCACCAAAGGCATGGTCGACATGGACCAGCGCTACCCCATGCCCCACAAGTCGGCGGTAGTGGCGCGCGCACAGCTGATCGGGCTCGATCCGGCCTATGTGTACGGGCTGATCCGCCAGGAAAGCCGCTTTATCACCGATGCCAAGTCGGTCGTAGGCGCGGCTGGCCTGATGCAAGTCATGCCTGCGACTGCCAAATGGACGGCCAAAAAAATCGGACTTAACGACTTCCAAGCCCACCAGATCACCGAGCGGGACACCAACATCGCCATCGGCACCGGCTACCTCAAGCTGGTGCTGGACAGCTTCAACGGCTCCATGCCCATGGCAGCCGCCGCCTACAACGCGGGCCCCGGACGGCCGCGTATTTGGCGCGGGCAAGCCGGTGGCCCCACATGGGAGGCTGCTATCTGGGCGGAAAACGTGCCGTTTACCGAGACCCGCGACTACGTGAAAAAAGTCTTGGCCAACACCACGCTGTACTCCGCGCTGATCACCGGGCAACCCCAGTCGCTGAAAGCGCGGCTGGGTGTGGTGGGCCCGCGCGACGCGAGCACTGCCGAGGCGGGCCTCGACCTGCCTTAAGCCGGCCGGCGGTAAAAGGCGCAGCGGTTGCGGCCGCTGCGCTTGGCCTCGTACATCGCCTGATCCGCATGCAGCAACAAGGTTTGCGGGTCTGTGCCATCCCCCGGGTAAACGGCTACGCCAAGGCTCGCAGCCACCTGAACCACAGGCCCATCGGGCCCATCGGGCCCCGGGCCCAAATGGCAGGGCTCCGCAAATGTCGCCATGATTTTGGCCACCAAGGCCGCGAGCTCGCCGCGGTGAGACAGGCCACCCAGCAGCATCACAAACTCGTCGCCCCCGAGGCGGGACACGGTATCTTCCGCCCGCAACACACCCTGTAACCTGCGGGCCACGGCTTGCAGCAGAGCGTCGCCGGCGTCGTGGCCATACATGTCGTTGACTTCTTTGAAATGGTCAAGGTCCAGAAAGCCGACCGCAAACAAGCCGTTGTGGCGGTCGTGGTGGGCACACAGCATTTTCAAGCGATCGTGCAACAGCACACGGTTGGGCAGGCCGGTCAGGGCATCGTGCTCGGCAAAGTGGCTGCGGGCCTGCAAGCGCTTTTTCTCGGTCACATCCTGCAGTACTGCAAGGCTGCGCTCAGGCCTGTTGTCTGCATCGAACTCCCACACTGCCGACAGCAAGACATCGCGCACCGCGCCGTCCCGGGTAAGAAACTGGTATTCCACGTTGTTACAGCGGCCGTCATGCAACGCCTGCGGAATCACCACATCGCGCGCATAGCGGGCGGACCCGGAGGTCATGAAGTCCGCAATATGCCGCCCCAGCACATCGGCCTCTTGGTAGCCCAGCGTGTCGAGCCACAGCTGGTTGACCTGCACGATGCACCCGCTGCCATCGATCGAGTGCAACATGGCCGGTGTCGCGCGGTAAAGGTTCAGTGCCCGGGCCTCGCGGTCCGCCAACGCTTGGGTCATGCGGCGCTGCCCTTCGGACAACACGGCCAAAAACAAGCCAGGCAACAGGGTGGCCAATACCGAGATGTAGTACACCGCATCACCCCACCAGATAGACGATGGGGGTGGCAGCAAAACGCCCACCCGTATCAAGGCGGCCATGGCCAGCGCGATCAGGCCATTAACCACCAGGCTGTTGAGCAACGTGCTGCGCACCGCTACCCACACCATAGGCGCCAACATCACCACAAAGGGTTTGGGCAAACTGGTGGCCGACCACAACACCACAGACAGGCTGATCAGCGCCATCCCCACATGAACCGGCTGAAACCAACCGCGGGCCGCACTGCGCACACCCCGGGTCGCCAGCAGCAACACCAGCGGCAGCATCGCCACCGAGCCAATGGTGCCGCCCACCAACCAGTTCAGGGCCATATTCGACCAATCGCCCCGCAAGGCCAACACACCCGCCAGCCCGCCCAGCGGTGCAGACGCCATGGCGGGCAACAGCGCTCCGCGCAGCAAGACTTGCGCTTGAACCGTAGGGCTCTCGCCAGCCTGCTCCAGCGCAGGCAAGCGCTCCAGCCACAGGGCGGCGAGCACCATGCCCAACAAGTAGCCCGGTACGTCGACAAAAGCCACCCAAGCCGTATGCAAGCCACCGGCCTGACTGACAGCCACATTTGGCGACACCAGCGTAAAGCCGCCATGCACCGCCCACAAGACCAGCGCCACCAGCACAAGAAACGCCGGCCACTGCCTTTTGGGCAAGCGCATCAGGGCGACAACACCAAAGGCATTGGCGAACCACACCATCACCTGCCCCGGGCGCGGATCGGAGATCGCCAGCGACACACACGCCACCGCACCCACGAGCAAGGCCCACTGCCACAGCCACCCGGAGGTGCGGTCACGCGGAGCCAACAGGCTGGTTGAAACGGCGTTGTCCGCCCGGAGCGCGTCAGTCTGCACGGGGGGGCCTGTCTTTCAAAAGGGGTTTGCGTGCGCGCCAAACCAGCATGAGCAGCACCCCGAGGAACGTCAACCCCAACGCCGCGCGGCGCAACCAGAGGTGGAGCGGGTCTTCGTAGGTGAGGGTGTCCACATCGATCCAGCGGCGCAGCAGCGCCTGGCGGGTGGCAGGCGAAATGTCCTGGAGGGCGGTGTTAAGGGCACTGCCCAGAGCCGTAAGCTCTTTGCGATAGGCGAAGCTCAGCGCATATTCAAAGGGCAATGTCTCGCCGACTTGCACCCCCCGCACGCCGCTGTGGCGCTTGGCATCGCTGATGCTGGCCACATCCGCCACCACGCCATCGACCTCGCCGCGCATCAAGAGCTGAAAGCCGCTCATGTCATCACTCACGGCCACCCAGCGGATTTGGGGGTAGTGGGTGCGCACAAACGTTTCCACCGCATAGCCCTTGCCCACTGCCACCGAACGGCCTGCAAGGTCTGCCAAAACGGGGGCCGCCGGCCCCTGTTTGACCACCAAGACGGCAGGCACTTTGACGTAAGGCTCGGTAAACGCCAAGAACTCGGCCCGCTCGGGGGTGGGGCGCAGTGAAGAGATCAAGTCCACCTCCCCGCGGCGGGCCGCATCGAGAATGTTGGCCAGGTTATCCGGGGGCAACATCTGCAGCTCGCCGCCCAGGCGCGGCCGCAAGATCTCGAGCACATCCACCGACAAGCCTTGCACATGCCCCGCAGGGCCGGCACTCACAAACGGGGGGTAGTCTTTCTCCGGTGCAAAGCGGATCGTATGGGCGGCCGCAGCACTCGAGAGCAAGCCTGCACACACAGCAACACACCACCACAGGCCGTTACGCCAATGACGCCGGTCAGGGCGAACTGCTTGGTACGACATGGGTATCTCCCTCCCGGTGTTGGCAAAACTTGGAAGTCTGCGCTTGTGCATTCAGTATAGGGCGGCCCCCTCTGAGTCGCCAACCCCTTGAGGCCCGACTATCATGCGAATTTGACCAAGGATTGCGCATGATCAAGCTCTACATCGGCAACAAAAACTACTCCTCGTGGTCCATGCGCCCTTGGGTACTCTTGAAGCAGGCGGGTATCGATTTTGAAGAGGTCATGGTGCGGTTTGACTCGTTCGAGAGCCAATCCCAATTCAAAACCACGCTCGCCCCGCTCTCCCCCACCGGCAAAGTGCCGCTGCTGGTCGATGGCGACTTGGCGGTGTGGGACACCCTCGCGATTGCTGAATACGTGGCCGAGAGCTTTCCTAACCTGCAACTCTGGCCTGCCGACACGGCTGCCCGTGCGCGGGCCCGCAGTGTGTGCGCCGAAATGCACTCCGGCTTCACCGGTCTGCGCAGCAACTGCCCGATGAACATCGAGGCCACCCTGCTCGAAACCGGCGCCCTCATCTGGCGCGACAAACCTGCAGTCCGCGCCGACGTAGCCCGCATCAGCGCCATGTGGGAAGAGCTGCTGGCCCAGTATGGCGGCCCCATGTTGTTCGGCCAGTTCTCAGTGACGGATGCATACTTCGCGCCCGTCTGCGCCCGCCTCAAAACCTATGGCCTGCCGGTCAGCCCGGTGGTGGGTGCCTATGTGTCCCGCGTGCTGGCACTGCCCGGCGTGCAGGCGTGGATCACTGGCGCGCTGGCGGAGAAAGACTTTCTGGACTTTGAAGAACCCTACCGCCTGCAACGCTGAGCCCCTTCCTCTGCCTGAGCCTTCCATGCCCGCCAGCTCGTCCATCATCTCCCACGCCACCGGCACCTTTCTGGTGGGCGGTGCCGTGCGCGACGCGCTCTTGGGCCTGGAGGTGAAAGACCGCGACTGGGTGGTGGTGGGCAGCAGCCCGCAGCAGATGCTGGACGCGGGCTTTATTGCCGTGGGCAAAGACTTCCCGGTGTTTTTGCACCCCCGCACCCAAGAGGAATATGCGCTGGCCCGCACCGAGCGCAAAACTGCGCCCGGCTACCGCGGCTTTTCGGTGCACGCCGCGCCGGATGTGACGCTGGAAGAAGACCTGGCCCGGCGCGACCTTACTATCAATTCCATAGCAGCTCGCGCAGACAATACGTGCGCCAATGGCACTTTTGACGCCAAAGACCTGATAGACCCCTTTGGCGGCCAGGCCGACCTGCAGATGCGTGTGCTGCGCCATGTGACCCCCGCCTTCCGCGAAGACCCGGTGCGCATCTTGCGCGTGGCCCGCTTTGCCGCGCGGTTCACCGAGTTCACCGTGGCGCCCGAAACCACCGCCCTGATGCAAACCATGGTGGAAGACGGCGAGGTGGACCACCTGGTGCCCGAGCGCGTGTGGCAAGAGATTGCCAAGGGCCTGATGGAAACCCGCCCCTCCCGCATGTTTGAGGTGCTGCGCAGCTGCGGCGCCCTGAAGCGCCTGCTGCCTGAGCTGGACCGGGTCTGGGGCGTACCCCAAAGCCCCGAGCACCACCCGGAGGTGGACACTGGCGTACACGTCATGCTGGTGCTAGACCGCGCCGCTCAGCTGAGTGCGCCGCTGGCGGTGCGCTTTGCCTGCCTGGGCCACGACCTGGGCAAGGGCACTACGCCCGCCGACGTGCTGCCCCGCCACATAGGCCATGAGGAGCGCAGCGCCCGCTTGCTCAAAGCGGTGTGCCAACGCCTGCGCGTACCCAACGACTGCGCCGAGCTGGCCGACGTAGTGGCTCGCGAGCACGGCAACATCCACCGCAGCGGCTCGCTCAATGCCGCCGCCCTGCTGCGCCTCTTGGAGCGCTGTGACGCTATCCGCAAACCCGAGCGCTTTCGTGCCGCATTGCTGGCCTGCCAGTGCGATGCCCAAGGCCGCCTTGGCCTGCAAGATGCGCCCTACCCCCAAGCCCAGCGGCTGGGGCAGGCACTGGATTTGGCGTTGGCAGTTGCTACAGATTTAATAGCTGCTCGCGCAATAGCGGCGGGTGCTACCGGCCCAAAGATTGGTCAATTCATCCAAACCGCCCGCGCTGAGGCGATTGCTGCAGGGCTTGAGGCTGCCACCGTCACCTGAGGGTTGCACCGCAGCAAAGCGTGCCACCTGCCTTGGTATGCTTGGGGAATGGCCCATTTACTGATTGTTGAAGACGACGAATTGCTGCGCGACGGCCTGTGCGCGCAACTGGTGCACGCTGGCCACAGCGTGAGCAGCGCCAGCGACGGCGCCCAAGCGCAAAGCCTGCTGGAATCCACCCGTTTTGACGGCGTGGTGCTCGACCTGGGCTTGCCTGTGGTAGACGGCATTACCGTGCTGATCTGGATACGCCAGCGCCTGGCTGCGCTGCCAGTGCTGATCCTCACCGCGCGCGATGGCGTGGAAGACCGGGTGCAAGGCCTGAACGCCGGCGCTGACGACTACCTCACCAAACCCTTTGAAATGGCAGAGCTGCTCGCCCGCTTGCAAGCCATGCTGCGCCGCTCGCGGCTGCCCGCCTTTGGCGGTTCACTCGAAGTGCAGAGCAGCACCAGCAAAAACCTGCGCCTCGACCCGGTGCTGCCTCTGGGCTGGCTGGGCGAAGAAGCCATGGAGCTCACCCACCGCGAATGGTCTTTGCTCTCGCTGCTGGTGAACAACATGGGCCAGGTGGTCGGCCGGGAAGACGTGCTGGCCGTGTGGCAAACCGCGCCGCAAGAAGGCGGCGCCGCCGGCTCCAATGCGCTGGAGGTTTATGTGCACCGCCTGCGCCGCAAGCTCAACGACAGCGGCCTGAGCATCCGCAACGTGCGCGGCTTGGGCTACATGCTGGAATCGGACACTCCGTGAGCCACCCGGCTCGCTTCTCGCTCAAGCGGCAGCTGCTGATCTGGCTGCTGCTTCCGCAACTGGTGCTGTGGCTCATGGGCGGCGCGCTGGCATTCCGGGTGGCGCTGGCCTATGCCGAGAAAACGATTGACCAGTCGCTCACCCAATCGGTGCGCTCGTTGGCGCGGCAGGTCAAGCCCATGGGCTCGGGCTTGTTGATCGACTTTCCGCGCGCAGCGCGCGACATCATCGAGCAGGACCCGGACGACCGCGTGGCCTATATGGTGTCGTCCCCGCCTGGCAGTTTTTTGCTGGGCAACACCAAAATCCCCGGCCAAACACCCGACCTGTACTCCCCCGCCAACGAGCCCGTGCTGTACGAGGTGGTGATGGACGGCAAACCGATGCGCGTGGCCTCGATCGACCTGAGCTTTGGCGATGGCTTTACCGACCAGCGCATGCGGGTGCAGGTGGCCAAGAGCTTGGTGGCGCAGCAGCGCATTGCCCGCGAACTGGTGCGCGATGTGCTCTTCCCATTACTGATCTTGGGCGCCGTACTGAGCGTGCTGGTGTACGAGGGCATACGCCGTGGCCTGGCTCCGCTGGAGCGGCTGGAGGCGCAGCTGGCCAACCGCAACATGGCGTCGCTCTCGCCCATCGAGATGACGCAAGCGCCGGAGGAAGTGCACTCGCTGGCCAACACCCTGAACCAGCTGCTCACCACCCTGCGCCGCAGCCTGAGCCAGGAAAAGCGCTTTTTGAACGATGCCGCCCACCAACTGCGCACGCCGCTTGCGGGCCTGATCAGCCAGACCGAACTGGCCATGCAAGAGAAAGACCCCGAGGCCCTGCAACAGCGCCTGACCAAGGTGCACACCGGCGCCCAACGCAGCGCCCACCTGGTGCACCAGCTGCTGTCATTGGCCCGCACCGAGGCCGAGGTGAGCCTGGTGCCGGTGGATGCTGCGTCGCTCGCGCGCGAAGTGGCCCGCGAATGGACCCGCCGCGCCTTGGCCGCTGGCGTGGACCTTGGCTTTGAGGGCGAAGACAGCGTCATGGTGCCCGCCGACAAACTGCTGCTACGCGAAGTGCTGAGCAACCTGATCGACAACGCCTTGCGCTACGCCGGCAAAGGCGCCGTGGTCACGCTGCGCACCACAGTGCACAACGGCTATTGCTGGCTGGACGTAGAAGACACCGGCCCCGGCCTCTCGACCGAGCACCTGGAGCGCGTGTTTGAACGCTTCTGGCGCGCCAGCGAACTCCCCGGCGGCTGCGGCCTGGGCCTGTCCATCGTTGCGGAAATCGCGCGGCGGCATAACGGCACGGCAACAGCGCAGACGACATTGCCGCATGGCTTGACGATTCGGTTGGAGTTGCCGTTGCAGGGGTGATGGTGCATCACACGGGGCTACTCGCAGCCCATCGAGAATTCACCCGCATGGGGGAAGCTAGCACGGACTTATTCATTCAGAATTGAGTGAAGCAGACTTCGGTGCTTGCCGCTATTTTTTGTAAAGCAGCTTAAGCAAATGGGGACCGAGTAAAGGGTGTTTACGTTGAAAAAGTTTCCAACTTATACCGCCGTAATTTGCGGCGTACATCGCGTTAGGCTCACGTAAAACTCACGCAGCTGAAAGGTAAAGCAGTGAAAAGAGACATGGATCTTGTTCGTCAAATTCTCCTCATCGCAACCTCGCAAGAGAATGGCTACGCGAATGAAAGTCCAGAGATCAATGGCTACACAGAGAATCAGATCGGCCACCATATATATTTAATGCATCAGGCTGGTCTTGTTGAAGCCGCCGACACATCATCAATGGACGGTGACAGCCCCACAGCCCTGCTCATCAGCGTAACGTGGAAGGGTCATGACTTCATCGAAGCAGCACGAAGCAATACCATTTGGTCTCAGGCTAAGGACAAAGCCAAGTCTGTTGGTGGGTCACTGACGTTTGATTTAATGAAAGAATTGCTTGTGGCCACGGCCCGTAGCCAACTAGGCTTGTCGTAAAGCCTGCTGGATGCTTTGTATGCTCATCCAACCGTGTACTTGGCACGAGCCTAACCGGTCTGTCGTACGGACACCAACAAAGTACGAGGCGTCTCCATTTTCATGGGTTTTGTTGGTGTCCACCACTTGCTGCGCTCCATCCAGCGCCGCTTACTTTGATCGTTAGAAGCCACGCACGATGTCTGCACGCAACCCGCTAAGACGGCATATAGAGACAGCGTGGCAACGCACCATTGCCGAAGCTTATTCACAACAATTGATCAATTCTGAAAGAGGCCTCCAGGTGCATTTCTGCCACCGGCTGTTGGAAGAGTTTGAGTCACATCAAAGACGTGTATTTGTGGAGCCTTGCTTCCGCGCGCAAGACGGTTCCGTTCGCTCCCCAGATATCGTGGTCTGCAATAGCCAACGAATCATTGGAGTTATCGAATTGAAGTACCTACCTCGTATGACGGCGAAGTACGCGAAGGACTTGGGGACATTGAATTGGTTTGCATCCGCCAGGCATCCAGTGGAAGTTTCAAACGACCGCTACAGGGGCGTGAATGAGATTGTTGTGAAGCGGTATGAACTCGCCTCCGACGCAGTCTTGTGTTGGGCGGGCGTTTATGCCGGTCCAAGAGTTGACATTGAAAGTCAAGCACTAGGCTTGGGTTCTCGTTTTCTATGCCTACATGCCACCACCAAATCAGGCCGGGCTCCAGACATTTACCCGCACTCCGATTGACCGAGTGACCTCTAACCCCTCCAGCGATCGGACATCGTTCGCCGCGCTTGGCACAGCTTCGGTTACCGCACATGTCGAACGCGAGCGTCCGTGTTGCTTTTCATGAAGCCCAATCTAGGCCAGAGTACAGTCTGTGATTTAGCGGCAACGATAGACCACTCTCAGCCTGCTGACGACATAAAAAAACCGTGCTGCCCTGATGGGGCAGCACGGTTTTTCGTTAGTGGCTTGAAGACTTAAACGTCCAAACGCACACCCGTCGCAGTGCTAAACCAATTGGTATTGGCAGGGTTCACGCGCAAGCCGACTTGGTCGCCGGCTTTCCAAGAAGCGCTCGGGGCGGTGCGCACAGTCACTTCGCCGGCAGCGGTTTTCACCACCACATAAGTGTCAGCGCCTGTGGGCTCTACCACCGCCACTTCGCCGCGCCAAGCGGCATCGCCAGTGATCAGCTCAATGTGCTCGGGGCGCACGCCCAAGGTGGCGTCGCCAGTGGCGGGGGTTGCCAGCTCCAGGGTGCTGCCGTTGAAAGTAAAGCGGCCTTGAGCACCGTGCACTTCTACATGGCCCTTGATCAGGTTCATGGTGGGCGAACCGATAAAGGTAGCCACGTAGGTGTTGGACGGGCGGTTGTAGATGTCGTCGGGTGTGCCGATTTGTTGCAGGATGCCGTCCTTCATGACAGCGATGCGGCTGCCAAGGGTCATAGCTTCGATCTGGTCGTGTGTCACATACACGCTGGTGATGCCAGACACTTGGTGCAGGCGCTTGATTTCAGCGCGCATTTCCACGCGGAGCTTGGCGTCCAGGTTGGAGAGTGGCTCGTCAAACAAGAAGAGCTGGGGGTCACGTGCCAAGGCGCGGCCCATGGCCACACGCTGGCGCTGGCCACCAGACAACTGCGCGGGGCGGCGGTCCAACAAGTGTTCGATTTGCAGCATGGCAGCCACTTCAGCAATGCGCTTTTTGCGCTGCTCTACGGGCACCTTGCGCATTTCCAGCGCGAAGCCGATGTTGTCGGCCACGCTCATGGTGGGGTACAGCGCGTAGCTCTGGAACACCATGGCGATGTCGCGCTGCGCAGGGGCTACGCCCACCACGTTTTTGCCGGCAATGCGCAGTTCGCCTTCAGATGGCTCTTCCAGGCCCGCAATGATGTTGAGCAAGGTGGACTTGCCGCAGCCAGAGGGGCCGACCAGGATCAGGAACTCGCCGGGGGCGACGTCGATTTCGATCTTTTTCAGGACTTCAACGGCTTTGTCGCCCTTGCCGAAAACTTTGCGGATGCCTGCGATTTGGAGAGAAGCTGCCATTTTTTATCCTTTCACCGCGCCAGCGGTGAGACCTTTCACGAAGTATTGACCTGCCAGTACGTAGACCAACATGGTGGGGAGACCTGCAATCACGGCCGCAGCCATGTCGACGTTGTAGCTTTTGACACTGCTGGAGGTGTTGGCCATGTTGTTCAGGCCGACGGTGATAGGCTTGCTGTCTGCGCCGCTGAAGGCCACGCCGAACAGGAAGTCGTTCCAGATGTTGGTGAATTGCCAGATGAGCGTCACCATCAGAATCGGGGTAGACATAGGGACCACGATGCGGAAGAAGATGCGCCAGAAGCCGGCACCGTCAATGCGCGCAGCGTTCACCAATTCTTTGGGGATGGCGGTGTAGTAGTTGCGGAAGAACAGCGTAGTACCAGCCAAACCGGCAATGCAGTGCACCAGGATCAACCCGCCGAGCGAGCTGGACAGGCCCAGATAGCCGAGCACTTGGCTCATGGGCAAGAGCACCACCTGGAAGGGCATGAACACGCCAAACAACATGAAGCCGAACAGCACTTCGCTGCCCTTGAATTTCCACATGCTCAGCACGTAGCCGTTGATAGCGCCCCACGCGGTAGAGATCAGCACCGCAGGCACGGCCATGATGATGGAGTTGGTGAAGAAGGGTTGCAAACCACGGCAATCCACACCGGTACAGGCAGTGGACCAGGCGGCAGACCAGGCGTCAAAGTTGAGCGAGGTGGGCAGGCTCAGCAAGTTGCCGGAGCGGATTTGCTCGGCGTCCTTGAACGAGGTGGCCAACATCACGTACAGCGGCGCCAAAAAGAAGAAGGCGGCCAGCAGCAGCGTGGCGTAGATCAGGATGCGGGGTAGGTTTTTGGTCAGCATAAGGTGCGATCGTGGAGGACGGTCGTGGATTAACGGTCGTGGGGTTTGGTGCGCAATTCGCTGTACAGGTAGGGCACCACCAGGGCGGCCACAAACACCAGCATCATGGTGGCGCTGGCGGCACCCAAGCCAATCTGGCCGCGGGTGAAGCTCATCACATACATGAAGGTGGCAGGCACGTCAGACGCGTAGCCGGGGCCGCCGGATGTGAGCGCCATGACCAGGTCAAAACTCTTGATAGACAAGTGCGACAACACCAACACGGTAGAAAAAACCACGGGGCGCAGGATCGGCAGAATGATGCGCCAGTAGATGCGGGGCAAGGATGCGCCGTCGATCTGGGCGGCTTTGATGATGCTGTCGTCAATGCCGCGCAAGCCGGCCAACGACAAGGCCATGGCAAAACCGGCGGATTGCCAGATGCCGGCAATCACCACGCAGTAGATAGCGGTTTCAGACTGCACCAGCCAATCAAAGCTGAAGCTGGTCCAGCCAAAGTCGTGCATCAGCTTCTCGAGGCCGAGGCTGGGGTTCAAAATCCATTTCCACGCGGTGCCGGTCACGATGAACGACAAGGCCATGGGGTACAGGTAAATGGTGCGCAGCACGCCTTCAGCGCGGATTTTCTGGTCCAGGAAAATCGCCAAGCCCATGCCGAGGGCCATGGAGCCGCCCACGTACAACACGCTGAAGATGCCCAGGTTTTTCAAGGCCACATACCAGCGGTCCATTTCCCAGAGGCGCACATACTGCTCCAAGCCCACGAACTCGTCGTAGTTGGGCAGCATGCGCGAGCCGGTGACCGACAGGATGCCGTTCCAGATCATGAATCCGTAAATGAAGGCGAAGCCGAGCACAAAGCCCGGGGCAATCACCAGCTTGGGGAGGATGTTTTCGATGGTTTTCATAAGTCTTACTTTTGCTTTGGCGCGCTGACTGCGACCAATTTGGCGACGGCTTCGCTCACGCTCAGCTTGTCGTTATTCCAGAACTCGCTCACCGCAGCGCGCATGGACGCTTGCTGCGAGGACGGCAATGCCATGCCATGCGCCACGGACGGAACCAGTGAGCCCGTAGCGGACGTGGCTACAAAGTCTTTGCTGGAGGTCTTGGCGCAATCGTCAAACTTCTCCATGTTCATGCCCATGCGCACCGGGATAGAGCCCTTGCGCAGGTTGAACTTTTCCTGGAACTCTTTGCCCATCAACAAATAGGCCAGGTAGCCCTGGGCCTTTTGGGCCTCCCAGCCTTTGAGCTGGAACATGGCAAAAGAGTCGACGTTAAAGGTGTAGGCATTGGCCGTGCCGGGCGCGGCCGAGCAAGTGAACTCTTTGCCCGGTGTCTGGCCTGCGGCCAGGAACTCGCCTTTGGCCCAGTCGCCCATGAATTGGAAACCGGCTTTGCCGTTGATCACCAGCTCGGTGGTGACGTTCCAGTCGCGGCCGCCAGAAGCCGTATCGGTGTAAGCCTTGAGGCGGCGGAAGGTTTCCAGCGCCTTTTTCATGTCATCGCTGTTGATGGCAGCGCGGTCGAGTTTGACCAGTGCCTTGTCGTAAAGGCTTGCACCGCCCACGCCCAGTACCACGGACTCGAACACCGTGAAGTCTTGCCAGTCTTGGCCACCGTGGGCCAGAGGGATCAGGCCTGCGGCCTTGATTTTGTCAGCGGCAGCAAAAAACTCATCATAGGTTTTGGGCAACGCGGTAACGCCTGCTTTTTTCAGCACGGCGGAGTTGGCCCACAACCAATTCACCCGGTGCACATTGACCGGGACGGCCACATAGCGGCCTTTGTATTTCATTTGGTCAGCAACGACCTTGGGGAGCGTGTCGTCCCATTTCTCAAAAGACGCCATCGCCTCCAGGTTGCTCAAGACGCCGAGCTCTGCCCATTCCTGAATAGCAGGCCCCTTGATATTGGCGGCTGCAGGCGCATTGCCAGCCAACACACGCTGCTTGAGTACGGCCATGGCATTCTGGCCACCACCACCGGTCACGGTGAAGTCGCGCCAGGTGTGGCCACGTTTTCCCATCATGTCTTTGAGCTCGACCACCGACTTGGCTTCACCGCCAGAGGTCCAGTAGTGCAGCACCTCGACTTCGCCCGCGAACACGCTTGCGCCTGCGCACAAAGCACATGCAGCGGCAAACCGGCGCGCGAAAGCAGAAAGAACCATGGGAATAGACCTGAAGAACACGAGATTTGAAATAGCCCCACCCCTGCGGGAGGGATAGGGCTATGAGAGGCAAACGGCGCCTGCTGGCGCCGGCCAGGGCTTACTTGGTAGCAGCGGCCTTGGCGATGTTCTTCACGCCGTCAGCAACGGAGATCTTGTCGTCGTTCCAGAACTGGGACACGGCGTCCTTGATCGCGCCTTCAGCAGCGGGCTTGATAGCCATGCCGTGGGCCACGGAAGGAACCAGGCCACCGGTTTTGGCGGTGTCCACGAAATCCTTGGCGGATGTCTTGGCGCAATCGTCAAACTTGTCCATCTTCATGTTCAAACGGACAGGGATAGAGCCCTTGTTCAGGTTGAACACTTCTTGGAACTCGGTCCCCATGATGGAAGCAGCCAGATCAGCCTGTGCCTTTTGAGCGCCGGCGTCTTTGAGCTTGTACATGGCGAACGAGTCCACGTTGAAGGTGTAGGCGTTAGCGGTGCCTGGAGCAGCAGCGCAGACGTAGTCCTTACCGGGAACCTTGCCAGCAGCGGAGAACTCGCCCTTGGCCCAGTCACCCATGAACTGGAAGGCTGCCTTCTCTTGGATCACCATGGCAGTGGCCAGGTTCCAGTCGCGGCCAGGAGCAGCTGCGTCGGTGTAACCCTTGACCTTGCGGAATGTTTCCAGGACCTTGGTCATGGTGGCGCTGGTCAAAGCCTTTTCGTCGAGCTTGATCAAAGCGTCGTTGTAGAACTTGACACCGCCCACGCCCAGAGCCACAGACTCAAAGGTGGTGAAGTCTTGCCAGTTCTGGCCACCGTGTGCCACGGGGATCAGGCCAGCCTTCTTGACTTTTTCAGCAGCAGCAAAGAACTCGTCCCATGTCTTGGGAGTGGAGGTCACGCCGGCTTTTTTCAGTACAGCGGAGTTAGCCCACATCCAGTTCACGCGGTGCACGTTCACGGGAGCAGCCACGTAGTTGCCTTTGTACTTCATGACGTCAGCGACCACCTTAGGCAGCAGCTCGTCCCACTTTTCGGCCTTGGCAGTGGCGTCGAGGTTGGCCAACACGCCTTCAGATGCCCACTCCTGGATGGCTGGACCCTTGATCTGGGCAGCTGCAGGTGGGTTACCGCTCACGACACGGCTCTTGAGCACGGTCGCTGCGTTGTCACCGCCACCGCCGGCCACTGCGAAGTCTTTCCATGTGTGGCCCTTGCCTTGCATGATCTTCTTCAGTTCAGCCACAGACTTGGCTTCGCCGCCGGATGTCCAGTAGTGCAGGACTTCCACTTCGCCAGCCACAGCGGCCGAACCAGCAACCACGAGTGCCACTGCGGTGGCGAGTTTAGAAAGCTTCAACATCTTGTCTCCAAATAAAGTTTGTCTGTCCGGCCCTTTGCGCTCTGGGCCGAAAGCAACGTTGAATTCAATTGGACACCATGTCCACTTGAATTAATTAATTTTTAATTAATTTTTAACGCCAAACTACTAGGAGTTTCCCTAACCCGCTCAAAATCGGCGGGTTGAAGCGGTTTTTAGCCCAGCACAAGGGCCAGTGCGGCATAGTCGCCCACTTTTTCGCCCAGGCCCGCCGGCACGATTTCGACGCCATCGGTGAGCGCCGGCAACTTGCCCTTGAGGGCCGCTTGCAGCTTGGGTAACAAGAACTCGCGGTTGTGCCAAAAGACGCTGCCGCCGATGCTGATGCGCTGCAGATCGAGTGTGGCCACCATGTTGTAGAGGGTGCGACCCATCACATCGCACAAGTCGTCCACAATAGCCAGAGCGCCCGCCTCACCTGCGCGAGCCGCTACAAAAAGCGTAGCAGCATCAGTGTAGCCTTGTGCACCGAAACGACGGGGAATCGCGTTACCGGCAACCAGCCCTTCCACATCGCCCACGTTACCGCAGCCGCACAGCGCGTCTTGGTTGGTGCTGACGAAGGTGTGGCCGGCATGGCCCGCGTTGCCGTTTTTGCCGCGCAGGATATGGCCGTCCACACACAAGCCCATGCCGATGCCGGTGCTCCAGGTCACGTAGGCGCAGTTGGCCACGCCCTGCAGGGCGCCCCAGCGGCGCTCGGCCTCAAGTGCACCCACGCCATCGTTTTCGACCCGGACATTGGGGAAAGCGGCTTTGAGCGGCGCCTCTAGCAGCGCTGTAACCCAGTCATTGGGAAGGCCGCGGGCCTTGCCGGCCAAGCCGCCACAGATGTTGGGGCCAGCCAGTTCGACCATGCCGCCATTGATCACAAAAGGTCCGCAGGTAGCAACGCCCACGGCGGCAATATCTGCCACCGCCACACCCGCCAGGGCGCAGCTCTCCCCCACCATGCGAATGATCTGGCGTGCCAGTGCGTCGTTGGTGCCTTCTTTGGCGGTGGGCTCAGAGACTTTGCCACGCACACCCGCGGCGTCGGCGATATTGACTGCCACTTTGGTGCCGCCGATGTCTACACAGGCCACCGGCTTGCTGCCGGGGGCAATGTTCAATTCAATGTCGTGGGTCAAAGCCATGCTGCACTCGCTCTCAAATCTTGAAAAAACAGGGGGGTCGGAAGCTCAATCGCGGCCGTAGTCGTCCTGCAGGCGGACGATATCGTCTTCGCCCAAGTAACTGCCGAACTGTACTTCCACAATTTCTACCGGGCCGTTGGTCAGGTTTGCCAAGCGGTGCACCTGCCCGATCGCAATGTCGCAATACTCCCCCGGCTGCAGGTCAAACTGGCGGTCATCCAGCGTCACCCGTGCGGTGCCGGTGGTCACCACCCAGTGCTCTGCGCGCTGGTGGTGCTTTTGCAAACTGAGCTGCTGGCCGGGGTGTACCCCGATGCGCTTGATCTTGTTGCCCGGCACCTCCGAAATGGTTTCATACCAGCCCCAGGGGCGCTCGGTGCGCTCAATCGTCTCGGTTCGCAAGGTAGTCTGCATGATTAAACAATCCTTAAAACGGCGCGCAGATACTACCCCGCATCCCCCCTCTAGGGTTACTGGCTTGTTACTGCGCGTTTTCAGGATGCGGGAAATACATGGGCGGTGCCGCGTGCAGACACCGCCACACGGGCGCCGACCGAGGGGGCGTCCAAGCCCGCGCTGTGCACATGCACCAGGGTGCCGCCGGCATCTTCGTCCAGCTGCACCGACAGCTCACATACGGCGCCACAAAAATCCGACTCGACCACGGTGCCCGCACACACGGAGCCGGACCCGGCAGATGGCAGTGTGCTCGCCAAAGGGGTGACGTTGAGCTGCTCGGGGCGCAGCAATATTTGCCCATCTCCATGGCGCAAAGTGTCACCGGTGGGAAGGCGGCCCAGCGCACACTCAGCCCACCCTTGCGACAAGCGCGCATTCAGCACCACCGCCTCGCCCAAAAAGCTGGCGGTGACCGGGTCGTTCGGCCGGAGATACACCTCCAGCGGGGCGCCCACTTGAGCGAGCTGGCCAGCCCGCATCACGGCCACTTGGTCGGCAAATGACAGCGCCTCGGCCTGGTCGTGGGTCACCAGAATGGTGGTGATGCCTGCCGCTTGCAGCAGCTGCGCCACTGCCTTTCGGGTGGACGCTCGCAAGCCGGTGTCCAAGGCTGAAAAGGGCTCGTCCAGCAGCATCAGCTTAGGCCGCTGCGCCAGCGCTCTGGCGAGTGCAACGCGTTGCTGCTGACCGCCCGAGAGTTCATGCGGGCGGCGCTGCAGCATCGCGCGGTCCAGCGACACCATGTCCATCAGCTCGTCAATGCGCGCCTGGCGATCCGGCGCTGATTTGTCGAGCCCGAAGCCCACGTTGTCCGCCACGCTCAGGTGCGGAAACAGCGCCCCGTCTTGCGGCACATAGCCAATACCGCGGCGGTGGGCAGGCACGATGGCCGGGCCATCGGCCAGCACCTCGCCTTGCAACACGACCCGGCCAGCGTCTGGCGCCTCGAAGCCGGCAATGATGCGCAACAAACTGGTTTTCCCGGAGCCGGAAGGCCCCACGATGGCGGTGCGGCTGCCCCGGGGCACGCTCAGTTGGATGCCTTTGAGCGCGGCGACCGCGCCATACGATTTGTGCACGCCGTGCAGTTCAAGAGTAGTCATCGTCCAGCAACACGTCGGGATTGGATATACAGCAACCAGGTGAGGGGCAGCGACAAGAGCACCATCAGGAGGGCATAAGGTGCCGCGCCCGCGTAGTCGATCTCGGAGCTATGGGCCCAGAAAGCGGTTGCCAATGTTTGTGTGCCGTTGGGCGCGAGCAGCAGTGTCGCGGTCAGTTCGGTCGTGATGGCCAAAAACACCATGGCATAGCCGGAAGCCGCACCCGGAGCCGCCAGTCGCATGGTGATTTGCCACATGGCCTGCAGCGGTGAGCGGCCCAGACTACGGGCCGCCTGCTCCAGCTCCTTGGGCGCCTGGGCAATGCCGGCACGCAGGCTGACCAGCGCACGGGGCAGAAACATCAGGGCATAGGCCAGCATGACCGTGAATACCGTTTGGTACAAAGGCCGCGCCACCCGCACCGTGATGGTGACCAGCGCCAGCGCCACCACAATGCCCGGCAGAGCACCGGCTAGGTAGTTGGCCCCCTCGACCCAGCGTTGCAATTTGCCGGGCGCGCGGATCGACAGCCACGCCATGGGAACCGCAGCCACGGTGGTCAGGGCTGCGCCCAGTCCTGCCAGCAACAAGGTTTGCCACACCGCGGGGAGCAGTTCGGGCAGATTCCACACCGTAGCGCCACCAGCCCACAGCCAACGGCTCAAAGTGACCATGGGCACACCGAGGGACAGCAGCGCCGTCACCACGGGCAAGAACAGGCATAGCAGCGACCAGCGCCCGAGCGCCTGCACCGGCACCTGCCGGGCGGAGCCCGAGCCGACCCGCGCATAGCGCTCGCGGCCACGGGTGCCAGCCTCCAGGCCCAAGAGCCCGAAGCAGCAAATCACCAGCACGCCGGCCAGCATATTGGCGGCAGGGCCGTTGTAGGTGCTTTGAAACTGGTCCACGATGGCGGTGGTGAAAGTGTCAAACCGGATGGTGACAAACAAGCCATATTCGGCCAGCAAGTGCAGGCCGACCAGCAAAGCCCCACCCCAGATCGCCAAGCGCATTTGCGGCAGCACCACACGCACAAACACCGCCCACGGGCTCAGGCCCAGGGACGCGGCCGCATCCTCCATGGCCGGGTCCAAGCGGCGCAAGGCGGCCGCAATCGGCAAATACACAAACGGAAAATACGCCGCCACTGATATCAATACCGCCGCCCACAGGCCATGCATGCCGGGGGCTACGCTGATCCATGCATAGCTGTGCACAAAGGCCGGCACCGCCAAAGGGGCTGCGGCAATCCACGACCACCAGCGTGCGCCGGGCAGGTCGGATCGCTCGGTCAACCAGGCAAGGGCCAGCGATAGGACGATGCACACAGGCACCGTCAACACCACCAGCGCCATGGTGTTGAGCAACAGCTCACCAACACGGGGCCGGAAGACCAGGGCGGCCACGACGTCCCAGCCACTTTGAACGCCTACCCAGACCACAAAAGCCAAAGGCAGCAACGCCAATGCCGACACCAGCAAAGCCGCGCCCGCTACCCACGACAAACGCCCCCGGCGCGCCTTGCGAGCCGGGGGCGCATTCACATGCACCGCAAGAGTGGTCACAACAAGGCTTATAGCAAGCCGGCCTGCGTCATCAGGTCGGACACTTTCCGGCTATTGAGCTTGGCCGGCTCCACTTTGGGCGCCTGCAAGTCAGCCAGCGGCACGAGACTGCGATGCGAAGCCGCACCTTGGCCCACCGCGTATTCATAGGAAGAGCCGGTGCGCAAGATTTCTTGGCCGCCTTTGCCGGTGATCCACTTTACAAAAGCCTGAGCCTCGGCTTTGTGTTTGCTGGAGGCCAATACGCCAGCCCCGGAAATGCTGACAAACGCGCCCGGATCTTCGTTGCGGAAGTAGTGCAGACCCACTTTTTCGCTGTTCTCGCCGGTCTTGGCCATGTCGCCGTAGTAGTAATAGTGGTAGATCACCGCGCCATCCACCTGGCCCGCATTGACAGCCTTCATGGCAATGCTGTTGCCCTTGAACGGAACCACGTTTTCTTTCATGCCCTTGAGCCAAGCCAATGTGGCGGCCTCGCCCTTGAGCTCCAACATGGCACTCACAATGGCCTGAAAGTCCGCACCGGCCTGCGCGGCAGCCCAGCGGCCTTTCCACTCGGGTTTTGCAAGGTCCATGATGGACTTGGGCAACTGGTCTTTGCTGAATTTGGTTTTGCGGTACACAAACACGGTGCTGCGCGCAGCAATACCCACCCAGCGGCCATGGGACGTGCGGAAGTTGGGCGCCACCTGGTTAATGGACGCGGGGTCCAGCGGCGCAAACAAACCGGCACCGTCCACCAATGCCATGGCGGGGGAGTTTTCGGTCAAAAACACATCCGCAGGAGATGAGCTCCCTTCTTGCACCAACTGGTTGCCCAGCTCGGTGTCACCGCCTTGGCGCAAAGTCACCTTGATACCGGTTTCCTTGGTAAAGCCCTCGACCCATTCCTGTGTCAGGCTGGCGTGCTGGGCGTTGTACACCACGATGCCCTCCGCAGAAGGCGTAACCGATTGCGCTTGCACCCAGGCAGCGCTGCCCATGGCTGCGCCCAGAACGGCGAGCCGGAAAAAGGAGGTCAAAAATGTGCGTTTCATGAAGGGGCTCTTGAATCTGTAGTGTCAGCAGCAACCGACACTGTCACGAATAAAAACAATTCGCATTTAGATTGTAGCCGCAGCGATCCGGGTTTGCACTGACGCAGATCAAAGCCGGTGGGTCCGGTCGCCGCGGGCAAAGCCCAGCAAGGGGACATCCACCCCCCGCCCGATGGCAATCACCTTGAAAAACTCGCCCATTTCGTGCTCCATGAGCAACTTGCTGGCCGCCACACGGGCAGCCAGATCTTGAGACTGCATGGCTTCGACCATGCCGCAGTTGATCAAGAAATGCGCTTGGTTGGTGTAGCCCAGCACGTCCATGCCGGCGTCTTGCGCGGCCACTGCGGTGCCGGTGAAGTTCACATGCGCGGTAATGTCTTTGAGGCCCACACGGTCCAGCGGGTTGGCGTCGGCCTGATGGGCCTGGTGGCACATTACGGTGCCGCCGGACCGCTGCACATGGTAGTACTCACTCTCCGGAAAACCATAGTCCAGCAACAAGGCGGCCCCCAGCTGCAAGCGATCTGCCAGGGTGCGCACAAACGCGTCGCCCTGGGCGTGGATCTCGGTCAGGTAGTCGTGCTCGCCATCCACCTCGAGCGGCGGGCGCAGAGCGGTCAGGCGGTCTGCCCAGACCAGGCCACCACCAGAGAGCGCCACACCGCGCTCGTGCCACACGCCGGCCACCCGCGCCAGAAGTTGAACCGGCATCGCATCCAACACCTCGTTCCCCACCACAACCCCTCGCATGGCGGCCGGCAGTTCGCTCACCCATTGCACCTTGTCGGCGTGCCGGGCCAAGCACTCACGCTGGCGGGCTTTGAGGGAGTCTGAGAGATCCACAATCGTGTACCGGCGCACCCGGTCGCCCAGTGCATCGAGCAACTGCCCTGCCAGCGCACCGGTGCCGGCGCCAAACTCCCAGACCTCGTCCGTCCCGGTGGCCTCCAGCACTTGGGCGACTTGGCGGGCCAGTGCCTGACCGAACAGCGGGCTGATTTCAGGGGCCGTGACAAAGTCGCTACCCGCGCCCTGCACGCCCTCTGCGGTGCTCACGCCTTGGGGCATTTGGCCGAACTTGGTCGAGCCGTTGGTGTAGTAGCCCAGCCCCGGCGTATACAAAGCCATGGCCATGAATGTGTCAAATCCCAGCCATCCACCGGCTTTCTCGATGGCATCCGCGATAATTCGGGTCAGGTTGGCCGGAATGTTTTCCGTCGTGGACATAGATGTTTGTTTTATGTTGCGTAAAGCCACGGATTATCTTTCCCCCTCGCCCCACTCCCATTTCAGGAATCATTTGTGTTGAAGCGCGTACTCGTTACCGGCGGAGCCCACCGTTTGGGCGCCTTGATTTGCACCCGCTTTGCGGCTGCGGGTTGGGAGGTCTGGTGCCATTACCAACGCAGTGCGGATGCAGCACTCGCGCTGTGCGCGCAGCTGCGGGCCCAGGGGCATGAGGCACATGCGATCCACGCCAACCTGGCCGATGAGACCAGCCGCCGCGATTTGATTGCCGAGATTGCCGTCAAATCAGGCCCCCTGCACTGTCTGGTCAACAACGCCAGCAGTTTCGAGCCCGATGCTGGCGACGCCATCGACACCGAGGGCGCACGCCAACAACTCGAAGTGAACCTGATGGCGCCCCTGTCGCTCTCACGCTGGATGGCCAACAGCCTCGACCCTGACGCATTGGCGGGCGGGCACAGCGTGATTCACGTGTTGGACCAAAAAGTGTTCAACCTGAACCCGGATTACTTTTCATACACCGTCAGCAAACTCGCACTCGAACGGGCGGTTGCCCTGCAAGCGCAGGCGCTCGCGCCTGCGGTACGGGTGTGTGGTGTGGCCCCGGGCCTGATGTTTCTGAGCGGCCCGCAAACGCAAGAAAACTTCGATAAAGCCGCCCGGGTAAATTTGCTGCGCGAGCCGATTGACCCCGGCCAAGTGGCCGCCACCTGCCTGTTTCTGGCGGAAAACCCTTGCATCACCGGCACCACATTGTGCGTAGACAACGGTCAGCACCTTGTGCCGCTGGCCCGCGACGTGATGTTTGCGGTGGATGACCAACCCGAGAAAACACGCCCATGAACCACGACCCGTTCGTCACCCTGGCGCTGGAATGCCGCCGCCTTTTTTTGAAGGACCATGTGGTGCAGGTGCGCATCGGCGCGCACGACTTTGAAAAAGGGGTCACCCAGCGGCTGATTTTCAATGTGGAGCTGTTCGTGCCTTTTGAGGGCAGCACACCCACTTCCGACAGCCTCTCCGAAGTGGTGGACTACGACTTTGTGCGCCAGCTGATTGCCAGCCGTGTCGCGCGCGGCCATGTCGAACTGCAGGAAACCTTGTGCGATGAGCTCGTGCAGCAGATGCTCGCCCACCCGCAAGTGCGTGCCGTGCGCCTATCCACCCAAAAACCTGACGTGTACCCCGACTGTGCAGGGGTAGGCGTTGAAGTATTCCGAATGAAAGGCGCCAATGCGTGATGAGAGCATGAAGGCCGGCACCGGTCACCAAACCCTGACCCTCACGGGCCTGCGCTTTGACGCCAACTTGGGCATTCTGGAATCAGAAAAGCTCGCGCCCCAACCCATTCAGGTAGACGCTGAGTTAAGCCTGGGCACCCAGCCGCTATTGCCGCATGACGATGACATCAACCATGTGCTGGACTACCGCAAGGTGCGGCAGATCATCATCACGGAGTGCACTGCCGAGCATGTGAACCTGCTGGAAACGCTGATCGGCAAACTGGCCCACCGGCTGATGCAATTGCCCGGCGTGCTGGGCGTGCGGGTCAAGATCGCGAAACTGGAAATTTTTGAAGACTGTGAAGTTGCCATCCGCATGGAAACCGGGCAGTGGTAAACCACCCCGCCGCGCGAACACTGCAACAAGGAAAGAGAACACTATGAACGCCACATGGGTTGAAGAAGACACCATCGCCGACGCGGAGGCTGCAGAAGCCACCGCCAACCGCAACAAAGAACTCAAGATCGAGCGCGAAACCCACAAGCTCGAGAAGCGCCTGTGCCGCCAGGTGGGCCAGGCCATCATCGACTTCAACATGATCGAAGAAGGCGACCGTGTCATGGTCTGCATGTCGGGCGGCAAAGACAGCTACGGCATGCTCGATATCCTGCTCAAGATGCAGCAGCGCGCACCGATCAACTTCGAGATCGTGGCGGTCAACCTCGACCAGAAGCAGCCCGGCTTCCCTGAACACATCCTGCCCGAGTACCTGGCCAAGCTGGGAGTGGAGTTCCACATCGAGACGCAGGACACCTACTCCATCGTCAAGCGCAACATCCCCGAAGGCAAGACCATGTGCAGCCTGTGCAGCCGTCTGCGCCGGGGCATTTTGTACAACGTGGCGCGCAAGCTCAAGTGCAACAAACTCGCGCTAGGCCACCACCGCGACGACATGTTGCAAACCTTCTTCCTGAACATGTTCTTCGGTGGCAAGCTTAAGGGTATGCCGCCCAAGCTCACCAGCGACAACGGCGAATTCGTGGTGATCCGCCCGCTGGCTTATGTGGCTGAGAAAGATCTGATCCGCTGGGCGGCGCACCGCGAGTTCCCGATCATTCCTTGCTCGCTGTGTGGCAGCCAGACCAACCTGCAACGGGTGCAGATCGGCAACATGCTCCGCGACTGGGAAAAGCAATACCCCGGCCGTGCCGAGACCATGTTCACCGCGCTGCAAAACGTGGTTCCGTCGCACCTGATGGACCACACCAAGCACGACTTCAAAAATATCCGCCCCACAGGCATTGCGGACGAGAATGGCGACAAGGCCTTTGACGCCGAAGACTTGCCCGCCCCCACCCTGCCCGGCTTGGCGGGCTTGCCCGGCATGCAAGTGGTCAGCCTGTAAGCCACGGCCACAAGCCCCATTGGGAGACTGCTGATGCTTTCGAACCTCCGAACCTGGCGCCTACCGGCCCTCGTGGTGTTGGCCGCTGCGCTCACGGGCTGCTCTTTGCCACGCATGATCGACAGCGATGTGCAGAGCTTTGCCGTTGCCAGTGCACCCGTCAGCCCGGCGGATTTCCGGTTTGAGCGCTTGCCCTCCCAACAAAACAGCAGCGCCCAAGACACCGTAGAAAACCTGACCCAGGAAGCCCTGGAGCGCGTGGGCGTGATGCGCAATGACGCCTCGGGCCGCTACTTGGTAATGGTCGGGCTGGGGGTGGACAGCATCCGCAACCCGCACTACCGGCCGGAACGTTCGCGATTCATCCGGGGCGCAGATGGGCGGCTTTATGAAGACCGCCCCCTCACGCCCGACATCGAGATACCTTGGTATCGCCATCGGGTGCACCTGACCTTGCGCGACAGCACGACCAGCCAGGTGGCCTATGAGACCACCGCCGTTTTTGACGGCCCGTGGCGCGATACCCTGAACCTGCTGCCCCCCATGCTGGAAGCCGCGCTCAAAGACTACCCCATGCCGGTGCAGCGCAAAGTCGTCGTGGAGTTACCGGCCGCGAACAAAGAGAACCCTTAATGCCGGTCACCCGCATCATTGCTGTGCGCCACGGCGAAACCGCCTGGAATGTGGACACCCGCATCCAAGGCCAGCTCGACATAGGCCTGAACGATCGTGGCCTGTGGCAAGCCGAGCGGGTGGGCAAGGCCTTGGCAGAAGAATCCATAGACCGGATCTACAGCAGCGACCTGCAGCGCGCCCACACCACGGCTCAAGCCATAGCCCGACATACCGCCAACCCGACAGCGCGCGAGGTGCAACTGAACACCGGCTTGCGCGAGCGGAGCTTTGGCACCTTCGAGGGCGAGACTTGGGCGGACATTGCTGAAAAATGGCCCGATGAGTCCCGCCGCTGGAAGCAACGCGACCCCCACTTTGCCCCGCCCGGCGGCGAAACCCCCACCCAGCTGCTGGCGCGCGTGCAGGCCACGGTGGATGACATCGCGGCGCGCCACCCAGGCGAGCACATCGTGCTGGTCGCCCACGGCGGCGTGATGGATATGCTGTACCGCCTTGCCACCCGGCAAGAGCTGCATGCCCCGCGCACCTGGCACCTGGGCAACGCGGCCATCAACCGGCTGCTGTGGACACCCGACGGACTGAACCTGGTCGGCTGGGGCGATGCACGCCACCTGGAAGACGACGTGCTGGACGAAACCACCGCCTGACGCTCAAGTAAACCCGCCATGCTCCATTACGCCCTGCACGCAGGCTCCGTCCCGTGGCAAGACCAGTTGCTGTACGCCGGCATCATCATCGCGGTCATCGCTGCGGTGTTTTTCGGCCTGTGGTGGCGCAAGCGCGCAGCACGCCCCCGCCAAGGTGACTTTGCGGCGCTGGTACAGCAAGGCAATGTGGCCGAAGCCATGGTCGCGCAAGCCCGGAGCCCCTTAGCCGATGCAGCCGATGCCTGGCAGGAAACGCGCCACACCATGGACAACGTCAAGTCCGGCGTGGAGCGTTTTCTCGCGCTGATGTTTGCGCTGCTCTCCGGACTGCTGTGCGTGATCAGCGTGGCGGCGGTGATCGGCTATGTGTGGGATTTTCCGGCGGTAGATTGGGCTCTATTAGCCTTTTATGCGGCGCTAGGCGGTGTCACCGGTTGGTTCACCCGGGTGCAGTGGCGCGACTTCCGCGGACAAAATTAGGCGTCCGCCCCCAGCGCGGCCTAGGGTTCCCCCGATCAGCACCAAGCGCTTGCTCGGCAAAAATGCCGTATGAGCAAAATCATTGTCTTCGCCACCCCGGTTTTCTTCCTCCTCATCGCCTTGGAGTTCGCCTGGAGCCGGCGTGCCAACGCCCGCGTGCCGGGCAGCCGGGCCTATCGCCTCAATGACGCGATCAACAGCATCAGCCTCGGGATCCTGAGCCAGGTGGCAGGGGTGCTGAGCAAGGTGCTCACGGTGGGTATTTATGCTGCGGTGTTCAACGCGGTTGCCTTGTACCCCGACCTTGCGTTCTGGAGCACCTGGTACGGCGTGGTGCTGGCCTTGGTGTTTTACGATTTTTGCTACTACTGGCTGCACCGCGCCGGCCATGTGGTGGCGCTGTTCTGGGCGGCCCATGTGGTGCATCACCAGAGCCAGCACTACAACCTCTCGACCGCGCTGCGCCAGACCAGTAGCGGGGCATTCTTTGGCTGGGTGTTTTACCTGCCGATGGCCATCGCCGGAGTGCCACCGCTGATTTTCGGCATCGTGGCGCTGATCGACCTGCTTTATCAGTTCTGGGTGCACACCGAGCAGGTGGGCAAGCTGGGCTGGTTTGACCGGGTGTTTTGCTCGCCCAGCAACCACCGGGTGCACCACGCGGTGAACGACCCGTACATCGACAAAAACTACGGCGGCATCTTGATGGTGTGGGACCGCATGTTTGGCACTTTCCGGGAGGAAGATGAACCCTGCGTCTACGGCACCCGCGGTGCGCTCAATAGCTGGGACCCGGTCTGGGCCAATGCCGAGGTGTACTGGGGCTTGGCCAAGGATAGTTGGGCTACCCGCCGCTGGGTCGACAAGCTGCGCGTATGGTTCATGCCGCCGGGCTGGCAACCGGCAGACCTGGCCGCGGCCCACCCCAAACCTGCATTCCGCTTGGAACAGGTGCAAACGTTTAACCCGCCCCTCAGCACCCGCCAGCAGTGGTTCGCCGGCCTCCAGTTTTTGGGGCTGCTGGGTGCTGTGGCGGCATTTTTGTGGGTCGCGGACAGTCTGAGTTTTGCCGATGCCGTGCTTTATGCGGCGGGCCTGTTTGCCTCGGTATGGGCGGTCGGCCGATTCATGCAACAGGGCCTGGGCACGCTGGAAGTCTTGGCCGTAGAAGCTGCGGCTTGGGCCAGCCTGAGTGCAGTGGACCTGCTGCCTGGCCACCTGCTGGCCAAGCCACTGGTGATGATGATTGCTATTATTTTTGTAGCTAGTCGCGCTTATTCCATGAGCGCTAGTGCCAAAAAACACTCTAAATCGACTGCCTTGCTGCTTGCGGCGTTGGTGTTTTCGCTGGCGGGTGATGTATTCCTGATGCTACCGGGCGACTACTTCATCCCCGGGCTGGCGGCGTTCCTGGTGGCGCACGCCTTCTATATTGCCCTGTTCCGGCAGGATGCGCCGTGGTTTGCCAACCGCCGGGCCTTGCAAGGAGTGCTGGCAGTTGGCGCCGGGGTGTATGCCGTGCTGTGGAGCCATTTGCCCGACGCAGGCCTACAAATCGCTGTGGCCGCCTACATCACCGTGATTTGCCTGATGACGTCTCAGGCCTTGGGCCGCGCCCGCACGCTGGGCGATGCAGCCGCTGATCGCGTGGCGCTGGGCGCTTGCGTCTTCATGGCGAGTGACGCGCTGATCGCGGTCAACAAGTTCCTGATGCCGGTGCCGCTGGCCTCATTCTGGATTTTGGTGACTTACTTTGCTGCGCAGTTGCTGATCACCCGCAACAGCAAAGCCTGACGCGGTCGCTCAGCAGTGCGACCTGCCGTAGTTTTGCATGCAAAGGTTACGAATGCGCTGTTGGTCAATCGCCAAGTTTCTTTGGGCATCCTGTTGCGCTTGATACTTGGCGTTTCTCTCGGCCGACTCTTTGCGCAGGGCCTCTGATCGCTCGAGATAGGCCCGTTGATTCTGCTGCGACATGGCCAGAGAGTTTTGGTATTCCGCGTTTCTGGAGGAAACCAGGCTTTCGCGGCGAAGTTTTTCTTCGCTGGCTTTGGCATCGGCATTCATTTTGGCCACCATCGCTTCGCGTTTGGCGGACTCCGCCAGTTTTTGCTGGGCTTCTTGCTCTTCGAGCTTGCGCCGTTCGAGCTCTATCATCGCGAGCTCACGCTTGCGCTCCTGGTTTTTGTTCTGCAGGTAAAAACCCGCAGAAAACAACACCGCGACCAACAAAGCGCCGATCATGAAAGGGCGCTGGTACCACGGGGTCTCTGGAGCCTCTGTTACGTAGCGCATCGACAGGCTGGGCGTGGCCGAGCTTGCCTGCAACTTCCGGTCATGGGCGGCCCGCATCTCCGGGTTCAACAGGATCTTGGCAGCCTCGCGAATGGACTGGAGCCGCTCCATGTCTTCGGGGTGATCGACCAGATGTTCTTTGGTGAACCTGGCTTGAGCCACTGTCAGCGCTTGCCGGATTTCCTCTGGATTCGCGTCGCCGGGCAGGCCCAGCGTCAAATAGGCAGACTTCATTCTCTTCACTCCCTGTGGTCACCACGAACACCTGGGCTGCAGGTGAGCGATTGGCGCGGTTCTTTTCGTTCTCTGCCAAATATTTTACAAATCTTTACCGAGCGATCTACGCTTGCAAAGCACCAGTGGCTTAGTCCCCCAACAAATCCACCACCGGCCCCGCGGGCGCGGTGACTCCGAGGTGGCGGTAGGCCGCCAGCGTGGCGATGCGGCCGCGCGGGGTGCGCTGCAGGTAACCCTGCTGGATCAGGTAGGGCTCGATGACGTCTTCAATGGTTTCGCGCTCTTCGCCGATGCTGGCGGCAATGTTGTCCAGCCCCACGGGGCCGCCGTCGAAGCGGTGAATCACCGCCTCCAGCAACTTGCGGTCCATCAGGTCAAAGCCTTGCGGGTCCACATCCAGCATGGCCAGCGCGCGGTTGGCTATATCTAGCGTGATCTTGCCGTCGCCTTTGACCTCGGCAAAGTCGCGCACGCGGCGCAGCAGGCGGTTGGCGATACGCGGCGTGCCGCGCGAGCGGCGGGCGATCTCGAAACCGCCATCCTCGTCCATGGGCACACCCAAGAGGCCGGCACTGCGCTTGACGATGCGGGCCAGCTCTTCGTTCGTATAAAACTCCAGCCGCGCCACGATGCCAAAGCGGTCGCGCAGCGGGTTGGTCAGCATGCCGGCGCGTGTAGTGGCACCCACCAAGGTGAAGGGCTGCAAATCGAGCTTGATGGAGCGGGCGGCGGGGCCCTCGCCGATCATGATGTCGATCTTGTAGTCCTCCAGCGCGGGGTACAAAATTTCTTCGACCACCGCAGAAAGGCGGTGGATTTCGTCGATGAAGAGAACGTCGTTCTTCTCCAGGTTGGTCAGCAGCGCGGCCAAATCTTTCGGCTTTTCGAGCACCGGGCCGGAGGTCTGGCGCAGGTTCACGCCCAACTCGTGGGCAATGATGTGGGAGAGCGTCGTCTTACCCAAACCGGGCGGGCCGAACAGCAGCACATGGTCCAGCGCTTCGTCCCGCTTTTTGGCAGCGCCGATAAAAATTTCCAGCTGCTCGCGCACTTTGGCCTGGCCCACATACTCGTCGAGCAACTTGGGGCGCAGGGCGCGCTCAATCGCCTCTTCACTGTTGGACACGGGCGCGGCCGACACTACGCGGGGCGCAGGCGGCGGGGGAACAGCAAAATCGTCGGTCTGAATGCTCACAGCAGCGGCCTATCCAAGCAGAAAAAACAAGATACCCAAACGGGGTGCCCACTATAGCGCGCGCCATGCCGGACTTAAGAGAACCGGACCGACTGCCGATACCCATCACAACACCACTGTGTCAGATGCGGCAAGGCGCCACCGCCAGCTCCTGCCAGTGTTTGAAAGGCCCACCCTTGATACCCCGCCCCCCCGAACGCCACCGACCACGCTCGCGACCACTGCGCTTGGGCGCCCTACTGGCAGCTGGCCTCTGCCTGGCGCCGGTGTGGGCCAACGATACGAAGACCGCCAAAAAGCCCGTGATGGGCGAGATATCGGCCACCAGCGCCTCCAACCCCAAAGAGGTCGGCAACCAACTGCGTGAAGCCTTGGGCAAAGACGTGATGGGCAAAAAGAAACTGCTGATCAACGTCTCCAAAATACCCGGAGCCGGCGGTTCCCCCACCGCCCCTGCGCGCAACAAAGCGCCCGGCAAAAGTAGCGACGCCAGCGGCTCAAGCGGCCAAAACAGCCGCCAGTACATCGAGGCGCGCGCTGCAGCGATGGCGGGCACCAGCATCGGGCCCGCCCTGCCGGTACTGGCTGCGCCTGCAGGCATGCCGGCTGCGCCGCCCATTTGGTCTTACGAGGGCGATAGCGGCCCGCAAGCCTGGGGGCAACTCCGCCCCGACTACCAGCTGTGTGCCAACGGCCAGCGCCAATCGCCCATCAACATTGAAGAAGGCAGCACTTTGCAGGGGCCGGCAGAGCCCATCGAGTTCAGCTACCTTCCGAGCCAAGGCGTCGTCATCAACACCGGGCGCACCATCCGGGTCGATGTCGACGGGGTCAACTCGATGTTTGTGCGCGGCTCGCGCTACCGCTTGGTCCATGTGGACTTCCACAGCCCGTCCGAGATGGCGATCAACTACCGCCGCTTTTCGATGGTGGCCCACTTGCACCACCAGAATGAGCAGGGCCAGCTCGCTATCGTCGCCGTCTCTTTGGACCCCGGCGAGCCGAACCCCCTGATTGAAAAAGTGTGGACCTACATGCCACTCGATGTCGGCGACCGTGTGGAGATGCCAAGGTCGACCTTGAATCTGAGCGAGCTGCTCCCGTCAGACACCCGGTATTTTCAGTACATGGGCTCACTGACAACACCGCCTTGCACCGAAGGGGTGCTGTGGCTCGTTTTGAAGCAGCCCGCAGCCCTGAGCGCGCAGCAACTTCGCTTATTCATCCAGCTCTATCCGCAAAATGCACGCCCCGTGCAGCGCACGAATGGCCGGCCTGTGCGTGAAGCGCAGTGACCTATGCAATGCAATTTGCTATCAAAAATATAGCTGCAGGCGCAATCAAACCATGCGCTATAGGCCTATTTGGCCAAGGACTTCAACGCCAGCTTGATACCGTCGCTGACCCCCACATCCTTGGGCAGTGCCTTGAGTGCGGCTGCCGCTTCTTTGTCGCTGTAACCCAGGGCCAGCAACGCCTGCAGGATGTCGGACTGCGCATCGCCCACGGCGCCCAAGGGGGCTCCGAGGTCTGCACCCAGCTTGCCTTTTAGCTCCAGCAGCAAGCGCTCGGCTGTTTTCTTGCCGATGCCCGGTACCTTGATCAGGCGGCCTGCCTCTTGCAAGGTCACCGCCTGTGCCAAGTCGCCCACGTCCATACCCGAGAGCACGGACAAGGCAGTACGCGGCCCCACACCAGATATCTTGATCAATTCCCGGAAGGCCTCGCGCTCGGTGCTGGTGGCAAAACCGTAGAGGATTTGCGCGTCTTCGCGCACCACAAAGTGGGTGAGCAGCGTGACCTTGTGGCCATCGGCCGGCAGGTTGTAGAAGGTGCTCATGGGCACCTGCACCTCGTAGCCCACGCCGCCGCAGTCGATGATGACTTGCGGTGGGTTTTTGTCGCTGACGATGCCTGTGAGTTTGCCGATCATGGTGCGGAGTCCGGGGTTCTGGAGTGGTGGATGGCCGGCGAGGCCACGGTTCGGATCAAATTGGGGACAATGCAGGGGTAGCGCCTCAGTGGCGCCCCTTCGCAGGCCCCCTGCTTTGCCGGATTATCAGCTTGATTCTCAAACACATCTTCACCCCGCTGAACAACACGCGTCTCTCGCACTTGTGCGGGCCGACGGACGAACACCTGCGCACCATCGAGCGCGAGCTGGAGGTCAAAATTGCCCACCGGCATGAGCAGTTCAAGGTGGAAGGCGCCAAAGCCAAAGCCCAGCGCGCCATGGAGATGCTGCAGGCCTTGTACGAGATTGCTGGCCGCCCGATTGCAGCCTCTACGGTGCAGCTCATGCTCAGCGGCGATGGTGAGCTGGGCGATGAAGGACCGACTTTATCCACCCGCCGTGCCGACCTCAAACCGCGCAGCCAGAACCAGGCGCTGTATCTGGACAACATTGCCGAGTTCGACATCACGTTTGGTATCGGCCCCGCCGGTACGGGCAAAACCTATTTGGCCGTGGCTGCGGCGGTGGATGCGCTGCAGCGCAGTTCGGTGCAACGCATTGTGCTGACCCGCCCCGCAGTGGAAGCCGGTGAGCGACTGGGCTTTCTGCCCGGCGACCTGAACCAAAAGGTGGACCCCTATCTGCGCCCCCTGTACGACGCGCTCTACGATCTGATGGGCTACGACCAGGTGCACAAAGCGTTTGAGCGTCAGCAGCTGGAGATTGCACCCCTGGCCTTCATGCGCGGGCGCACGCTGAACAACGCCTTTGTGATTCTGGACGAGGCCCAGAACACCACGCCCGAACAGATGAAAATGTTTTTGACGCGCGTGGGCTTCGGCACCAAGACGGTGATCACGGGCGACCTCACCCAAATCGATTTGCCCAAGGCGCAGATGAGCGGTCTGGTGGAAGCCGAGCGCGTGCTGCGCCGCACGCCGGGCATCGCCATCACCCGCCTCACCAGCTCCGACATCGTGCGCCACCCGCTGGTCGCCCGCATCGTGGATGCCTACGAGGCCGCACGGCTGGAAGACCTGCCGCAGATCGCTATCCCCGAGCCGGAGCCCGAACTCCCCCGCGTGGGCCTGCCCAAGACCCGCAGTGCATCACGAACCGTGCGCCGCAGCTAAACCTTTTTTGATTCACTGAACCACATGCTCCCAGAACTCAGCCTCTCCCTGCAATTCGGCAAGATCCAAGACGCAGACAAACACCGCGACGCGCTCAAGCGCCACAAAGTCATCCGCTGGATCCGCAACACCCTGGAGGTGGACGGCGAAATCACCGTGCGCATCGTGGACGCCGAAGAAGGCCAAACGCTGAACCGCGAATACCGCCAGAAGGACTACGCGACCAACGTGCTGACCTTCGACTACACCCAAGAGCCCGTCACCGCCGACCTGGTGCTGTGCGCGCCGGTGATTGCCAAAGAAGCCAAAGAACAGAAGAAAACGCTGGAAGCCCACTACGTCCACATGATCGTCCACGGCACCCTGCACGCCCAAGGCTGGGACCATGAATTGGACGAAGACGCTGAAGTAATGGAGCTGCGCGAGAGTGAAATCATGGCGCGGTTGGGGTTTAAGAACCCCTATTGATCCCTGTAGGTGGTGCGCTCCGGAGCAGCCGCCTTGGGCGCTTTTCTCCGTGTCCCCCGCGCTGCGCGCTCCTCCTTGACCTGCGCAAAGCGCCCAAGGCGGCTTCTCCTATCGGTTATTCGTTGCGAGCGAGAACCTGCGCACCTGTATCAATCCGCGTAACTCGTCCTAGCGATGGTCGCACGTTTGCGCCTGCGGCCGATCAGCAGCAAACCCACTGCAGCCAACACCACCAGCCCCACCATGCCAAAAGCCCAGATCACCCACAACAGCGGGGCCACCCAGTCCAGCAGCGGCGTGATCCACGGCATGACAGCGGCGAGCATTTCAACTGACCACACGATGGTTGCGCGCACCGCCTCGGCTGTGCCTGCGTCTGTCCACAACGCAATCCATGGGGGCAGCGGCCACTGGGCGATGGTCTGAAGCCCGCCTTGCAAGTCCACACCTTGGCCTGCCACCCAATTGGCCAAGGCCGCCGAGAGGCCGATAAAGCCAGTCCACAACATGGCGAGAAATACAGTTGCGATAGCGAGTGCGATTTTCATGCGCAAATTATCGGGACCGCGCGTGAATTCACATCGGCATGCCGCAGCATGAGCCCTCGCTTGCAGGGGCCTTCCTTTGGAAGCGACTGCCTTGTCCCTGGAATATTTTCAGCCTCTAGCGCCTGCGAGATATGCGCGAGCAGCTATCAAATCAGTAGCATCTAGACAGCAGGCGCCACCCGCATCGGAATCGTCACCGGCCCGTCATTGACCAGTTCCACCTGCATGTCCGCCGCAAAGATTCCGGTCTGCACGATGGGGTGCACTGTGCGGGCCCGGGCCACAAAGTAGTCGTACAAACGCCGCCCTTCATCGGGCGCAGCAGCTGCCTTGAAGCTGGGCCGGTTACCGCCCGAGGTGTCCGCGGCCAACGTGAATTGGCTCACGATGAGCAGGCCGCCGTGCTGGCCTGCGCCATCCAAATCCTGCACGCTGCGGTTCATCTTGCCGTCAGCATCGCTGAAGATGCGCAGCTTGAGCAGCTTGGCCAGCAGCTTGTCGCCCTGGGCCTCGGTATCCCCCTGCTCGGCGCACACCAGCACCAGCAAACCCTGGTCGATCTTGCCGACCGTAGCGCCGTCCACCACCACCTGCGCGCGGCGAACGCGCTGTACCAAAGCCATCATCCTGTGTACCTCTAGAAACGGTCTGCGGCCATTGTGCCGCGCACCCCTGTGCCACAATGAATCATCATGTTTGCACACCTCCAACGCCTCCGATTGTGGCTGCTGGCCTGGGCCGCTCTGTCGCTGTTGAGCGGTGTGTACATCGCGCGCGGCGAGCTGGCGCGCCAGCAGGACGTGTTCGACACCAACGCCCGCATCGTGCACCGCTTGCTCAGCCAACAGGTAGTGCAACACGATGCCATCCTGGCCACGCTGGCGCTGCTGCATGGCGGCAATGCGGCCGACCGGCCCGAGCAACGCCTGCCCGCGCTGTATGGCCAGATTGCGGCGGCGGCCCACCGGGGTGCCAATGAAACCTGGCCCTCGCCCGAACTTGCCAACGCGGAGGCCGAATCCCTCCGCCTCAAGCGCGCAGTCCTAGCCGATGTCGACCTGCAAAAAGGCACTTACCGGCTGGTCCTAGCCGCGCAGCCGGACAGCTATGCCCTGACCATTGCCCTGCGCAACATGGTGCCCTGGGCGGAATGGCCCATGAAGCCGGACACCAGCCCGGTGCAAGTGCGCCTCGATCTGGGCGCCAAGACCTACACCGTGCAAGCCGGCCGCCCTTTTGCCCCGGGGGATGCGGGCTGGACCTTCGAAGCCCGCAAAGTGCTGGCGGCGGAGAGCCAGCCATTTGAGGTAGTGTCTCGCCTGCATGTGCCGTGGTCCGCGTTGCCATGGACCTATATGCTGATCAGCGCCGGCGCGATTGCACTGGCCTTGCTGCGTGGCCGGATGCTGGTGCAACAACGCACCCAGCAACGCCGCGAGGAAGAGCGCCAACGCGTGGGCCAACGCACACGGCTCAACACCTTGGGCGAACTAGCCGCCGGCATGGCTCACGAAATCAACCAGCCGCTCACCGCAATCCTAGCCAACACCCAGGCCGCCAGTCGACTGCTGGACGACACCGAGCCTGACCTGACCGCCGCGCGCAGCGCCATGCAGATGGCCGTGCAACAGGCGCGCAGGGCGTCTGATGTGGTGGGGCGGCTGCGCCGCACGGTGGAGCGCCCGGGCAGCGCCGCAGCGGTGCAAAGCGTGGACCTGCACGCGGCCTGCCAGCACGCGCTCTACTTGCTAGAGCCCGAACTGCAGCGCAGCCGCTGCACCACCACCTTGACCGTGGATGGCACCGCCTTCGCCGTGCAGGCCGACCCGGTGGCGCTGGAGCAAATCATCCACAACCTGCTGACCAACGCACTGCAAGCCATGGAGCAGGTACCGCCGCAGCAGCGTACGCTGCAACTGGCGCTGAGCCACACAGCCACCCACGGTGTGTTGCGTGTGCAAGACACCGGGCCCGGCATCCCCCCGGACGCATTGGCCAAGGTGTTTGAGCCCTTCTTTTCCACACGCGAAGGCGGCCTCGGTCTGGGCCTGAGCCTGTGCGAATCTTTGGCGCAGGGCATGAGCGCGCACTTGAGCGCTGCCAATCTGCCCACCCAAGGCGCTGAGTTCACCCTGCAGATGCCTCTGGCAACGCCCGCCCCATGACCGCACCGCTTTCTCCCCTGATCCACCTGATCGACGATGACGAGGCCGTGCGCAGCAGCTTGGCCTTGCTGATCAGCACCGTGGGCTTGCGCGTGCAGCCGTGGGCCGACCCGCAGACGTTCCTTAAAACCTTTGACCGGGAGAGCATTGGCGCCATCGTGCTCGATGTGCGCATGCCCGGCATCAGCGGGCTAACGGTGCTCGACACGCTGAAGGAACAAAAGGTGGATCAGCCCGTCATCATGCTCACCGGGCACGGCACCGTCGACATGTGCCGCCGCGCTTTCAAGTCCGGCGCCGCCGAGTTTCTGGAAAAGCCGGTAGATGACGAGCGCCTGCTTGAAGCGCTGCAAACCGCGGTGCGCCAGCATGTGCAGTCCCGCCAACGCAACCAGGCCGACCGCGTCACCCGACAGCGCTACGCGCAACTGTCGGAGCGCGAGCGCGAGGTGCTGGGCCTGATCGTGTCCGGGCTGACGAACAAGGAAATCGGCCGCGCGCTCAACGTGTCTCCCCGCACCATAGAAACCCACCGCGCCAACCTATTCGCCAAGCTGGAGATTGACGCGCTGGCCCAACTGGTACGCCAGTACGCCGCACTGGTGGACGAAGATACCGCCGTATAACGCTCAGGGCGCTCCGTAGTTGTACGGAGGCGCGGGCGTAGCGGTACGCATGGGCAAATCGCCCCCGGATTTTTACAGTACCTGCACGGTTGATCGAACCGCTTGTCCCCCTCAATATCCGGAGCATTCCATGCGTACTTCCCACCTCCTCGCTTTGATTCTTTCCACCTTTGCTGGTGCAGCCAGCGCGCAAGCCGTGCGCACCGAGCGCAACATATCGCTGGAGCTGGCCAACCAGATTGCCACCGCCACGGTGGCTGCCTGCTCCGCCAACGGCTATGCCGTGACCGCGACGGTGGTGGACCGCGCCGGCAGCGTGCGCGCCGTTCAACGCGCGGACAACGCCGGCCCACACACCCTGGCCGCCAGCCAGGAAAAAGCCTTTACCTCCGCCTCTGCCAAAAACACCACCTTGGCCATGATGGAAGGCGCCCAGAAGAACCCGGCCGCGGCCAACCTGGTCTACATCCCCGGTTTCTTGCTGGTGGGTGGCGGTGTGCCGGTCAAGGTGGGTAACGAAGTCATCGGTGCGGTAGGCGTAGGCGGCGCGCCTGGCGGCCACCTGGACGAGCAGTGCGCCATGACCGCGCTGGACAAAGTGAAGGAATCTTTGAAGTAAATAGGCCTCTAGCGCTCGTAGATATTGCGCAAGCAGCTCCTTTTTTTATAGCATTTTCAAGGTAAAGCACCATGTCATACCCCGGTAGCACTCGGCTTCTCCGGACCCTTCGATTCGCCCTGCTACTGGCGGGTATGGCATGGCTGCCGCCGGCTCAGGCGCAGTTGGCACCCACGGCCGCTGAGACTGCGGCCTACCGCGGGCTGCACGCAGCAGCAGCGCGGGGCGATGTGGCGGTCCTTACGCAGCTACTGGGCGCCAAAGCCGACATCGACCAGCGCGATGCCTATGGCCGCACGCCCCTGCATGTGGCCACCTTTGCCAAACAGCGTGCGGCGGTGCGCACCTTGATTCAAGCCGGGGCAGACACGGGTGCTTTGGAGAATGACCGGTACGACGCAGTCACCATCGCCGCAGTGGCCGATGACGAGGAAACCTTGCGCACCCTGCTGAGCCTGGGCGCCAGCGCCAAACTGGTGACCAGCCGCTACGACGGCACAGCGCTGATTGCGGCCGCCCACTTGGGCCACGACGGCGTGGTGCGCCAACTGATTGCTGCCGGCGCCCCGCTGGACCATGTGAACAATCTGCACTGGACCGCAGCCATCGAATCCATCGTGCTGGGCAACGGAGGAGCCCGCCACCAAGCCACACTAAGGGCCTTGGCGGAAGCAGGCGCTAACTTGCAACTCACCGACCGCCACGGCAAAACGCCGCTGGATCTGGCGCGCAGCTATGGCTACGCAGAGATGGTGCGCTTGCTGGAGAAGCGCTAGGCCCGGACTCAGGCCAGGGTCACGCGGGCAAACTTGCGCTTGCCCACTTGCAGCACGTAGGTACCCGCGCCGAGCTTCAAGCCCTTATCGCTCACCACATTGCTGTCCACCCGCACACCGCCACCGTCAATCAGGCGGTTGCCCTCGCCGCTGGAGGCGGCCAAATTCGCAGACTTCAGCAACGCGCCGATGCCCACCGCAGCGCCACCTTCGCCGAGCGGCAAGGTGATTTCGTCGATCTGGTCCGGAATACCGCCCTTGCTGCGGTTGATGAAGTCCTGCTCTGCCGCATCGGCCGCAGCAGCACTATGGAAGCGCGCGGTGATTTCCTTGGCCAGCGCCACCTTGGCATCTTTAGGGTTGCGCCCGCCTTCGACCTCGGCCTTGAGCACTGCAATCTCTGCCTCGCTCTTGAAGCTCAGCAGGGTGTACCACTTCCACATCAGCACGTCGGAGATGGACAACACCTTGGCAAACATGGTGTTGGGCTCTTCAGAAATACCGATGTAGTTGTTCTTGCTCTTGGACATCTTCTCCACGCCGTCCAGCCCCTCGAGCAGCGGCATGGTCAAGATGCACTGGGGCTCCTGGCCGTATTCGGCCTGCAGGGTGCGGCCCATGAGCAGGTTGAACTTCTGATCGGTGCCGCCCAGCTCGAGGTCGCTCTCCAGCGCCACCGAGTCGTAGCCCTGCATCAGCGGATAGAGAAATTCGTGCACCGCAATAGGGGTGCCGGCCTTGAAGCGGTCGTGAAAGTCATTGCGCTCCATCATGCGAGCTACGGTGTAGCGGCTGGCCAGCTGGATCATGCCGCGCGCGCCCAGCGGGTCGCTCCACTCACTGTTGTAGCGGATTTCGGTTTTGGCCGGGTCCAGCACCAGGCTGGCCTGGCGGTAGTAGGTCTCGGCGTTCACCTTGATTTGCTCGGCCGTCAGCGGCGGGCGCGTGCTGTTGCGGCCGGACGGGTCGCCAATCATGCTGGTGAAGTCACCAATCAAAAAGATCACCGTGTGGCCCAGATCTTGCAACTGACGCATCTTATTCAGCACCACGGTGTGGCCGATGTGGATGTCAGGCGCTGTAGGGTCCAGCCCCAGCTTGATGCGCAGCGGTTTGCCGGTGGCTTCCGACTTGGCGAGCTTTTTCACCCATTCGTCTTGCGGGAGCAGTTCTTCCACACCGCGCAGGGTGACCGCAAGGGCCTCGCGCACACGATCGCTTACAACTAATTGGGGGCTTAAGGCTTGATTCATAAGGGTTTTTCTTGTGGCCGAAACAGGCGCGGCGGCTATACTGCCGGCTCCTTTGCGCAACGCTTTCGTTGCCAGCGGCTGGATTTTAGTCGGGCCGCATCCCCCACACCGGAGTCTTTGATTTGAAGCATGGACTGAACCAGGCTGTTGAGTTGTGCGTGGCGCGTGCCACGGCCTTCATCCAGCTGTACCCCAAACAAATTACAGCCGCCATTGCTGCCCTGTTGATCGGCGGCACGGGCGCCACCTTCGCGGTCGCCACATTGGCACCTGATGCCTCCGATTTGCCGGTGCGCACCGTGGTCGAAGTGGTGCAAAGTGAATCGCTTGCAGCTTTTGGTAACGACATCAGCGATCAGGCCATGCGTTTGTATCGTTCTGAGACCACCCGCTCAAGTGACACCGCAGACACTCTGCTCAAGCGCTTGGGCGTGGTCGATCCGCAAGCGGCTGCATTTTTGCGCGCTGACAGCCAAAGCCAGTCTGCACTGCTGGGCCGCGGCGGCCGCAACGTCACTGCTGAAGTCAATGCGCAACAAGGCCTGGAAAAGCTCAGCGCGCGCTGGAGCCCGAATGACGACGGCACCTTCAAACGCCTGACCATCGAAAAAACTGCTGGCGGCTTCCGGGCCCGTACAGAAACATTGCCCCTGGTGGCCAACACACGGCTCGCCAGCGGCGTCATTAACAGCTCCTTGTTTGCAGCGACTGACGACGCCCGCTTGCCGGACTCGGTGGCCACGCAAGTCGCTGAAATTTTTGCCGGCGACATCGACTTTCACCGGGCTCTGCGCAAGGGTGACCGCTTTTCCGTGATTTATGAAACCTTGGAAGGCGATGGCGAACCGCTGCGCGCAGGCCGGGTGCTGAGTGCCGAGTTTGTGAACGCAGGCAAGCCTTTCCAAGCCATGTGGTTCAAGGACCCAGTGGCAGCAGGCAAAGGCGCGTATTACACCCTGGGCGGCGAGAGCTTGCGCCGCGCCTTCCTGGCTTCGCCCTTGGAGTTCTCGCGGGTCACCAGCGGCTTCAAAATGCGTTTTCACCCCATTTTGCAAACATGGCGCGCGCACTTGGGTGTGGACTACGCCGCTGCAACAGGCACCCCGGTGCGGACTGTGGGCGATGGCGTGGTTGATTTTGCAGGTGTACAAGGTGGCTTTGGCAATGTGGTGATGGTCAAACACCGCAGCAACCAAACCACGGTGTACGCGCACTTGAGCCGTATCAACGTCAAGAAAGGCCAAACGGTGAGCCAGGGCCAGAACATCGGCGCGGTAGGTGCTACAGGCTGGGCTACAGGCCCGCACTTGCACTTTGAATTCCGCGTCAATGGCGCCCACCAGGACCCACTGTCGATTGCACGCCAAAGCGAGTCCATCCCGGTATCGTCTGCTGCGAAGCCGGTCTTTAAGCAAGCCGCAGCGCAGGTGCGCAGCCAGCTCGCCAGCGCAGCACAGATGCTGCCCGGCTCTGCTGAGTAAGCGCCTGCCCCTGTGTCGGAGTTATTCATCGGCCTGATGTCCGGCACGTCTTTGGACGGAGTCGATGGCGTTTTGGTGGATTTCGGGGGCGATGTCCCCGAGGTGTTGGCGTATGAGACTCTTGGTTTCCCAGACACATTGCGCGCAGATTTTCTGGCGCTGAACACCAGCGGCCCGGATGAAATTCACCGTGGTGCGCTCGCGGCCAATGGCCTCGCCCGCCTCTATGCCAAGGTGGTTGACAGTCTGCTACGAAGCACCGGACTGACGGCTAATTCAGTGCAAGCCATTGGAGCGCACGGGCAGACGGTAAGACACCGCCCCAGCGAGTTTGACGGCGTGGGCTATACCACCCAGCTCAATCAGCCCGCACTTTTGGCAGAACTCTGTGGCATCAACGTAGTGGCGGATTTCCGTAGCCGTGACGTCGCCGCGGGCGGGCAAGGGGCTCCGCTGGTGCCACCGTTTCATCAGGCCTTTTTCAGCCCAAGCGGCGAGCGATTGGCAGTGCTGAACATCGGCGGCATCTCCAATTTCACCCTGTTAAACGCCACTCCAGAGGCCCCAGTGCTGGGCTTTGACTGTGGCCCGGGCAACGCGCTGATGGACGCGTGGTGCCATCGCCATACAGGGCAGCACTTTGACGCGGATGGCGTGTGGGCCGCATCGGGCACCGTGCTGCCAGAACTATTGAATCGGATGTTGCAGGAGCCCTTCCTGCAAAAGAAGCCTCCCAAGAGTACCGGGCGCGATCTTTTCAACATCGCTTGGCTGGAGGGCCATTTGAGTGCGTGGCGCGCCACGGGCGAGGACTCCACCCCCGCCGATATTCAAGCAACCCTGACGGAGTTCACAGCGCGCACCTGTGCTGATGCGTTACAGCGCAATATGGCGGAGTGCCCTGTGGTCGCTGTTTGTGGCGGCGGGGCCTATAACGGATCTCTCATGCGACGTTTGCAAGCGCTGTTGCCGGGATGCAAGGTGCAGAGCTCCGCATCGCTCGGCCTGCCACCACTCCAAGTGGAGGCGACTGCTTTCGCTTGGCTGGCGCGGCAAACCTCAATTCACCGACCATCCAGTTTGCCAAAAGTAACGGGCGCCCAAGGCGCCCGCATACTCGGAGCAATCTACCCGGCCTGACGGTCAGGTCGAAAAAGACGAACCGCAGCCACAGGTGGTCGTGGCATTGGGGTTCTTTATGACGAACTGCGCGCCCTGCAAATCTTCTTTGTAGTCGATTTCTGCGCCTACCAAGTATTGGTAGCTCATGGCATCGATCAACAAAGACACACCGTTTTTGGTCATGGTGGTGTCGTCTTCGTTCGTGATTTCGTCGAACGTGAATCCGTACTGGAAGCCGGAGCAACCGCCACCTTGCACAAACACGCGCAATTTCAAATCAGGATTGCCTTCTTCGGCGATCAGGTCAGCCACTTTTGCCGCGGCGCTGTCGGTGAACAGAATCGGGGAAGGCATGTCAGTTTGGATGTTTTCAGCAACGGCGCTCATGGCGACTCCATTCAGATACAGGAATAAGGCAAATAGTACAGGAATCCGCTCGGGAATTCTCTCACTGGTTATTTGCCGCTAGTTTCAATGTGGGTTTTTCTTCGCCATGCAACATCGGACGCAGCTGGCCAGCGATCAGGGCGCCTTGGTGCATTTCCAGCGCGGCGTATTCAATGTCACCCTCGATCCGGGCCTTGGGTTGCAGCTCCAACATGCGACGCGCATGGATGGGGCCTTTCACCGTGCCGTTGATGATGATGTGATCGGCCGTGATCGAACCGGTAATGCTCGCAGAGTCCGAGATCACGAGGATGCTCATGGCCGCCTCAGCAGCATGCACATTGCCAACGACAGTGCCATCAACCCGCAGGCCATCCGAAAAAGTCAGGTTCCCTTGGATCTCAGTTCCGTCCGCGATCAGACTCTTGATGGGTGGCTGCTTATTTTTATTGAACATGACATAGCTTTCAAAGACTTAAAGCTTGAGCGTCTGCGTTGCTCGAACCACAGACCCGTCAAGAACACGCGCTGACACGCTTTTCACCACGGCTTGCGGCGGGAGCGGAAACTCCCCTTCCAGGCGCCCGTATTGCTTGACCTTGAGGGCGATAGCCCCTTCGGGTAGCGAAGCCGTCCAGGGCTTTCCGTTTACCGTACCCACCAGAGTTATTTCCAAACGACCTACAAACTCTTGGCTGTTTCGGCCGGCCTGCATGACCAACGCTTGCCATTTTAAGGTGCCCGGAGCGATGAGCTCCGCTTGAAGACCCCGTATCGCAATGCCCTCAACCCCACCTGCAGGAATCAGCTTTTCGAAAAACCCCAAATCGTCGCGCAAGGCCCGGTTGTCGGCCTCGAGTTGTTTCACTTGCGAGATGAGCTTTTCTTGAGACGCCTTTTCGGCGGTTACCAAGGTGTCCGCGGTATTGGCGACTGATTGCGCCTGATCTCGCTCCGCTTTCAGGGTCAACATTTCGGCTTGTAACGCAGCCGCTGTTGCGCGAAGCTGCACCAGTTCGTCTTTGGACCCCTTTTCGAGGCCGGCAATGTCTTTACCGAATTCGAATGCCCATAGCCCGATGGCCGCACAAAAACCCAACACAATCGCGAGCAAAGCCCAGCGGAAGGGCCACGGCATGGCACTGCGCACGGCCATCCGGGGAGCGCTGATGGTGAGGCGGCGTCGAAGGAGTCGAAATCTCATGAGGGGCGAAGTCTAGCAGTCCACAGAAAAACAGCCGCCAGAGCTTGCACTCGGGCGGCTGTCGATGTGCAACCAGAGGTTGCAGCGTGATTAACGCTTGGAGAACTGCTTACGACGACGAGCGCCGTGGAAGCCGACCTTCTTACGTTCCACTTCACGCGCGTCACGAGTTACGAAGCCGGCTTGGCTCAATGCGGGCTTGAGGCTCGCGTCGTAATCGATCAATGCACGTGTGATGCCGTGACGGGTAGCACCCGCTTGGCCGGACTCACCGCCGCCAGCAACGTTGACCATGATGTCAAACGTTTCAGCGTGGTTAGTCAGCATCAGGGGTTGCTTGCAGATCATGATGGAGGTTTGACGACCGAAGAAGTTTTCGATGTCTTTACCGTTCACAGTGATCTTGCCAGTGCCTTTTTTCAGGAAAACGCGGGCGACGCTGGATTTGCGACGGCCTGTTCCATTGTTCCATTCACCAATCATGAGAGCTCCTTACAGTTCCAACACTTTGGGTTGCTGGGCAGTGTGGGGATGCTCAGCACCACCGTACACCTTGAGCTTCTTGATCATGGCGTAGCCCAGGGGACCCTTGGGCAGCATGCCCTTGACGGCTTTTTCCAAAGCGCGACCGGGATGCTTGGACTGCATGTCACGGAAGTTAGTGGCTGTGATACCGCCGGGGTAACCGGAGTGGCGGTAGTACACCTTGTCCAGGGACTTGGTGCCAGTCACTTTGAGTTGGGCTGCGTTGATAACGACGATGAAATCACCGGTATCGACGTGAGGCGTGTAAATGGCCTTGTGTTTGCCGCGCAAACGGAGAGCAACTTCGCTGGCTACTCGTCCGAGGACCTTATCGGTCGCGTCAACCACAAACCACTCGTGCACGACCTCAGCGGGTTTTGCGCTGAATGTAGACATGAGTTTTCTCTTTAAAAAGAAGGTTTGGGAGGGCTCTTTTCCACGGTCGGCGTTCCTCTGTTGGGAATCTCTTAGGTGGGAAGTACGCTGCGCACCGTCGTGAGACGGCACCCGGCATTGCTTCGCCGCGGAGCCACAAAAAGCGCTGCGAAGCCCTCGATTATACAAAGCCCCCGCAAAAACCGCAAATCCACCCTCACGGGATCAATTGCGGGACTTGTTCTGCTCTTCCCAATGCTTGCGATCCGCCACGCAAGCGGGCAAGTTGTAAAACTCGGGCTTCTGGCATTCGCGGTAGACGCACATGGTCCGCGAAAAAATGGATACCGTCGCGCAGATGGCGATGGGGTCTTTCGCCGGAGACGCGCCTGCAGACGATGTTTCGGCGCCACCATGTCCAGTGGCGACACCTGTTGCCGGAGGACTTGACAGCTTTTCGGTCATTGCAGGTGGTGTCGCAGTCCCACCCGACGGCTTCGGGGCCGCATTTGGCTTGGCGCGACCACTGGCAACCGTTCCACTCGCGGGTTTCGCAGGGACAAGCGGCACCGCGGCAGGGGTTGGCGATGGCTGGGCTTTTGACGAAGGCGCAACCGGCGCCGCCTCTGTCACCAGAGGGCTTGGGGGCACGATGCTTTCCACAGGCGGTGTTACCGCTGTGGTGGGAGGTGTCGGCCGCATGGACCACACGAGAGCGCCAACAAGCACCACAGCCCCCGCAATCCAAAGCCAGGGCGACTTTGCGCCTGCTGGCCCTTGGGCGGCCTCAGCGCGGCGCTTTTTCGCCGGTGACGCGACCTTGGGAGGCACCTTCACTGTTTTGGATTGATCGAACGTAGCGGGCTGAAACACAGTATCGGGAAAATGCGAGGCCGGCTGCGTCGTGAGCAACTCCGTGGTAACCGGCTGCGGATCGTTGCCAGTCTCGACCAGGGTCACCGAATCGCCCAAAGATTTGCGCCAGTCAAACCGCGCAAGATCCGGGGGCGACGTCATGCCGATTTCCTGAGCAAAGGCCTCCACACTGGCAGTGCGGTCAGCAGGCTCAATCGCCAGCGCATGCGAGATGGCGCGGACGAAGCTGTCGGAGTATTTCTGGTTGAAATGCGTCTCGGCCGTCTGGGCGACCTGCGAAAAAGCCGGCAAGCGGTCGCGCACTGCGCGGAACGTCGCCGGCAGAGGCGGCTCATTGCAGATGCAGCCGTGCATCACAGCCGCTACCGCATAGAGATCGGTCCATGGCCCCTCTTGCATGTCCCGGGCGTCGGCGTACTGCTCGATCGGCGCGTAATTCACCTTGAGGATGGCCGTGTGCTTTTGACTGCTGTCCAAAATGGCGCGTCGCGCAGCTCCCAAATCCAGCAAGACCGGAGGGCCGATGTTCTGCAGAAAAATGTTGTCGGGCGACACATCCCGGTGCAGCGTGCTGTTGTCGTGCAACACCTTGAGGCCGGCCAATACCGACCACAACACCGACTGCAGCCACTCCTGGGGCGGGGGGCCGCTCATCCTTCGACGGGCTTCCTTGAGGGTAATGCCCTCGTACAAGGGCATCGCCATATAGGCGGTGTTGTTGGCTTCCCAGAAGCGATACACCTTCACCAAAGACGGGTGGTCAAAGCGGGCCAACAAGCGCGCCTCGGCAATAAAAGAACGCAAACCCGACTCAAAAGCCGCCGCGTCTGCGACTGACTTCACTGTGAGGGAAGACAGGTTGTCACGCCCTACCAGGCTGGTGGGCATGTACTCTTTGATCGCGACCGCCCGGTGCAAGGAATGGTCATAAGCCCGGTACACCATACCAAAACCACCCACGCCCAACAGCCCCTTGATCTCAAACTCGGCGAGTCGGGTGCCGTTTGCGAGGGCGTCCATATGCCCGGCCCCAGTGACCCGGACTGAAGCAGGCGGAGTGTGAATGTCAACCATGGCGTGAGATGAACTCTGTATTTTTTATGCCCGCAAAGGCCCTGTCAGGGCCCCTTTCCAAACTCGATGCACATGGCAACGCGGGTCGATAGGTATCATAGGGGATGTTTAGTTATCGACACGCCTTCCACGCCGGCAACCACGCCGACGTGTTGAAACACACCACTTTGCTGGCAGTTTTGCGCCACATGACGCAAAAAGAGACCGCGCTCAACGTCTTTGACACCCATGCGGGAGCAGGGCTGTACAAACTCGATGGCGACTTTGCCAAGACCAGCGAAGAAGCCGCCGAAGGCTTCCTGAAACTGGTTGCCAGCAAGCCCGAGACGCCGTTTGCACCTGCCCTGCAGGACTACATCGACATGGTAGCGAGCTTCAATGCCGGTAACACCTGGTCGGTCTACCCCGGCTCGCCATTCATCATCCAGAGCCTGCTCAGCGGCCGCGACAAGCTCAAGATGTTTGAGTTGCACCCGACCGATACCAAAACACTGATCGCCAACGTCGCCCAGCTCGAAGCCGGCCGGCAAGTCACGGTGTTGCGCGAAGACGGGTTTGAGGGGCTCAAGAAATTTTTGCCCCCGCCCTCGCGCCGTGCTTTGGTGCTGTGCGATCCGAGCTATGAGGTCAAAAACGACTACATGCGGGTGGCGAGCATGGTGGCGGACTCCATGCTGCGGTTTGCAACCGGCACCTATGCGGTGTGGTACCCGATCATTCCGCGGCCAGAGGCCCATGACCTGCCAAAGAAACTCAAAACCATGGCCAACAAGGCCGGCAAATCATGGTTGCACGCGACGCTCACCGTCAAGTCGAGCAAGCTGACGACCGACGAGCAAGGCGAAGTGGTCCGCCCCGGATTGCCCGCGAGCGGCATGTTTTTGATCAACCCACCGCACACACTCAAGGCAGCCCTCAAGGACGCCCTGCCCCAAATGGTGAAGTTGCTCGGGCAGGACGCCAATGCGACGTCCACCCTCGACTCCGGCGGCTAAGTCGGCAGTTACCTTAGGCGCTTAGGCCGAGGTTTTGACACAAAGCCAGAGTCGGCGCACTCTGGTTCATGGTGTAGAAATGGATGGAGGGTGCACCGCCTGCGCGCAGTTGCTCGCACAAATCGGTCACCACCTCCAAGCCAAACGCCTTGATGGATGCCACGTCATCCCCGTAGCTCTGCAGGCGCAAGCGAATCCAACGCGGAATTTCGGCACCACACGCATCCGAAAAACGCATCAGCTGGGTCGAACTGGTAATGGGCATGATGCCCGGCACCACGGGCACCGTGACGCCCAAAGCATCCACCTCTTCCAGAAACCGGAAATAGGCATCAGAGTTGTAGAAGTATTGGGTGATCGCGGAATTGGCACCTGCTTTGACCTTGGCCGCAAATGCCTGAAGGTCGCTGGCCGGTGATTTGGCCTGCGGGTGCACTTCGGGGTAAGCCGCCACTTCAATGTGGAAATCGTCGCCGGTTTCGGCTCGGATAAAGGCCACCAAATCACTGGCGTATTGAAATTCACCGCCTGCGCCATAGCCGCTCGGCAAATCACCGCGCAAAGCGACCAGACGCTTCACGCCCATGGCCTTCAAGGTAGCCAATTGCACCCGTACGGTGGCTTTGGTCGCACCCACGCACGAAAAGTGGGACGCCGCGCTCACCCCTTCGGACAAGATGTCGCGCACGGTGTTGAAGGTACCCTCTTGGGTCGAACCGCCCGCACCAAAAGTCACCGAGCAAAACTCGGGGGCCAAGCTGTACAGCTGTTGGCGCACCACGCGCAGCTTTTCGGCACCCTCAGGGGTTTTGGGCGGAAAGAATTCCAGACTCAGTGGAATCCGATTGTTAGTAAACATAGTGTTCTCCGTCTCAGCCCCCGCTATGGCGAGGACCGGATTCAACCCGCTTTGCGGGCGCAAATAAAGAATTCGCGGTTTCCGTCGCCGCCTTCGATGGCGGAGTCAAACCAATGGGTCACGGTGAGCCCGAGGTCTGCACAGGTCTCGCGCAAGCGCTGTTCCACGATCGGATACATCTCGGGATCTTTGACGATCCCGCCCTTGCCCACCTGGCCGGGCTGCAGCTCGAACTGGGGTTTGACCAGCGTGAGCAACATGCCGCCCTCTTTGAGCAACTCCACCGCAGCTGGCAACACCAGGGTCTGCGAAATAAAGGACAGATCCGCCACGAGCAGATCAAAGGGCGGAGCAAACTCAGGCGGCAGCTCTACCGGTTCTGGCTCGGCAGCCTCTGGCGCTGGAGCCGCGTCTTCGTCGTCGAAGTCGTCTTCATCGTCCCAGTCATCCGCGCTGTCTGATTCTTCATCAAATTGGCCGCCTGCGCCGGTGCTATCTGCGTATGCAGCTACCAAATCCATAGCAGACAGCGTGCGCGCATTGACGGACTCGACGCATAACACACGCGGATCGCTGCGCAGCGAGGGATGCAACTGGGCGCTGCCCACATCCACACCCACGACCGATTGCGCACCGGCTTGCAGCAAGCAATCGGTGAAGCCACCGGTGCTTTGCCCGACATCGAGACAGCGCAGTCCGGTGACGGACAGGCCCACCTGCTTGAGTGCCGCCTCGAGCTTGAGGCCACCGCGAGACACATAACGCGCTTCGGAATCATCGAGCAAACGGATCTTGGCGCCATCGGGCACTTCATCGCCATTTTTGGCCACACGTTTCCAGACTTCGCCCGAAAGCTCCATCTTCAGCCACTCCACGCCATCCGCAATCAGGCGCTGGGCCTGCGAGCGGGTGCTGGCCAGCCCACGCTGCACCAAAAGTTGATCAATTCGCATCGTTTTCCAAAGTTATCCCACACACACCCTCTTGATCAGGGGCACCTCCGGGCCGGCTTTGCCGGTCGGCAGGTGTCGCTTCCTTGAGGGGGAAGCGCCAAAGGCGCCTCGGGGGTGCTATCAATACCTGTAAGTGTCCGCCTTGTAGGGGCCGGCTTGGCTCACACCAATGTACGCGGCCTGCTCTTCGGTCAGCTCGCTCAGCATCGCTCCCACCTTTTTCAGGTGCAAACGCGCCACTTTTTCATCGAGGTGCTTGGGCAGCACATAGACCTGGCCCGCCTTGTATTCCTTGGGCTTGGTGAACAGCTCGATCTGGGCGATCGTCTGGTTCGCGAAGCTGGAGGACATCACAAAGCTCGGGTGACCGGTGCCGCAACCCAGGTTCACCAAACGGCCCTTGGCCAACAGGATGATGCGCTTGGAGGCCTTCTTGCCCTTGGCGGGGAAGATCACGTGGTCCACCTGGGGCTTGATCTCTTCCCACTTCAGCTTTTCCAGCGAAGCAACGTCGATTTCATTGTCAAAGTGGCCGATGTTGCAAACGATGGCCTGGTCCTTCATGGCCTCCATGTGCTTGTAGGTGATCACGTTTTTGTTGCCGGTGGCGGACACAAAAATGTCGGCCTTGTCAGCAGCGTATTCCATGGTCACGACCTTGTAGCCTTCCATGGCGGCTTGCAAGGCGTTGATCGGGTCGATTTCTGTCACCCATACCTGGGCGGACAAAGCACGCAGTGCCTGGGCGGAGCCCTTGCCCACGTCACCGTAACCAGCGACTACAGCGACCTTGCCGGCAATCATCACGTCGGTGGCGCGCTTGATCGCGTCTACCAAAGACTCGCGGCAGCCGTACAGGTTGTCGAACTTGCTCTTGGTCACCGAGTCGTTCACATTGATGGCACGGAACGCCAATGTGCCCTTGGCAGACATTTCGTTCAAGCGCAGCACGCCAGTCGTCGTCTCTTCAGTCACGCCAATGATGTTCTTGAGGCGGCGGCTGTACCAGGTGGGGTCCACCTTCAGCTTGGCCTTGATGGCGTTGAACAAGCAGATTTCTTCTTCGCTACCGGGTTTGGCCAGCACCTTGATGTCCTTCTCGGCGCGAGCGCCCAGGTGCATCAACAAGGTGGCATCGCCGCCGTCGTCCAAAATCATGTTGGGGCCCTCAAGCGCAGTGCCCTTCTTTCCACCGAACTCAAAAATGCGGTGGGTGAAGTCCCAGTACTCTTCCAGCGACTCGCCCTTGTGCGCGAACACGGGGGTGCCCTTGGCCACCAGCGCTGCGGCTGCGTGGTCCTGGGTAGAGAAGATGTTGCAAGAGGCCCAACGCACTTCAGCGCCCAAGGACTGCAGGGTTTCGACCAACACGCCGGTCTGGATGGTCATGTGCAGGGAACCAGTGATGCGCGCGCCCTTCAGAGGCTGGGCCTTGGCGAACTCTTCACGGATAGCCATCAGGCCGGGCATTTCGGTCTCGGCGATGGTCAGCTCTTTGCGGCCCCAATCGGCCAGGCTCAGGTCGGCGACTTGGTAGTCTGCAAATTGAGCGACAACGGCCTTGGCGGCGGAAACCGCTTTGGTGGCCTTCACAGCTTTGGGGGTCTTGGCGTTCTTAACCAGTTTCAATACAGCGCTCATGGTGTGCTCCAAACGTTGATATGCATAGCCACTGGCACACTCGGGGAGGGGATTTGACAAGCAACTCACCGCACGCGTTTCCAGTGGGTGAGCGCCGTTGTGAAGGCACGGTGCTGATTGCACCGTGTGTTCCGAGCCTCACTCGCGGTACCTACATGGGTACATGGCGGGCTGCAACGCTCCTCGGAATGTGCGCATTTTAACCATGCGCCGATGCCGCACCGCGCCGCTGGGGCAATGCCCCGACAAGTCGAGTGCACTCAATCGGCCGGGCCGCTACTGCTCCCCACTTGCAAAGCGGGTTGGCGGAGCAACTGGTAAGGGCCGCTTTCGGGGTCGCGCAGCACTTGCATCACCATCTCGGCCAAAGCGATGCCGGTGGTTTGCGGTGTGGGCTGCGTCACGGTGGTCACGTTCAGCCCGGTCAGCAAGGTGTCTTGCGGAATGTCGCCATGCACCACCACCGAGATGTCTTGCCCGACGCGTAGCCCCGCATCCATCAGCCCCCGGATCAGCCCGACGCCGCCCAGGTTGTTATCCACCAGCACCGCCGTCGGCCGGGGCGACAAGGCCAAGACCTGCGCCACTGCGTTCAAGCCGCTGCGCCGGTCGTTCACGCCACCGATGCAATAGCCGGGCGGGCACTCCACACCGGCTGCCTGCAGGGTGCTGACATAGCCCCGGTGCCGCTGAAAAGCAAAGTTCAACTCCAGCGGCGCATGCACATACGCAATGCGGGTGTGGCCCAAGGCCAGCAAATGCTCCACGGCCAGTTTGCTACCTAGGTCATTGTCAAAGTCCAGCCACGAGTAATGCGCGCACTCTGCGGTGCGGCCGTAGCCGACAAAGGGGTAGTTGTTTTCCAGCAAAAAATCTACGCGCGGGTCGTGCACACGGGTGTTAGGAACGATGACGGCATCGACCCGCCCGCCTTTGAACAAGCGCTCGTAAATTTCCAGCTCGGTTTCGTTTTTGGCCACTGCCAGCAACAAGTCCTGGTGCTCGCGCTCCAGGCGCTCGCCCAAACCATCGGCCATGTCCAAAAACTGCGGATTACCCAAGTTTTCGACCGCTGCGGAATACACAATCCCGATCGCATCGGTATTACCGCGCACCAGCCGGCGCGCACCCGCGTCGGGGCGGTAGCCCATGGCGTCTGCCATCTCTTTCACACGGGTGCGGGTGAGTGCGTTGACGTCGGTGTACCCGTTCAAGGCCCTGCTAACCGTGGAGGTGGACAGCCCTAGTGCCTGGGCCAACTGCTTGATGCTCACGCTTGTCTCCGCGAATGCTGTGTTTGTTGTGGGGCGAGTTTAAAGCCGACCCCGCGCGCGACTGGCGGGGCACCTCTGTAAAATACGCCCTCTTTCCCCGCGGCCCGCCTGTGATGCGCGGCCCACCCGACCCTGGATCCCCCTGTGACCTACGCACCCGAGACCAAGCGCCGCCGCACTTTTGCGATCATTTCCCACCCGGACGCCGGTAAAACCACGCTCACCGAAAAGCTCTTGCTGTTCTCGGGCGCGATCCAAATCGCCGGCTCGGTGAAGGCCCGCAAAGCCAGCCGCCACGCCACCTCCGACTGGATGGAAATTGAAAAGCAGCGTGGCATCTCGGTGGCCTCGTCGGTCATGCAGATGTCGTACCGCGACCACGTGGTCAACCTGCTCGACACCCCCGGCCACAAGGACTTCTCGGAAGACACCTACCGCGTGCTCACTGCCGTGGACTCGGCGCTGATGGTGATTGACGCGGCCAACGGTGTAGAAGCGCAGACCCGTCGCCTGATCGAGGTGTGCCGCCAGCGCGATACGCCCATCATCACCTTCGTGAACAAGATGGACCGCGAAGTGCGCGAGCCCCTGGACATCCTGGACGAAATCGAGCGCGAACTGGGCATGCCCTGCGTGCCCATGACCTGGCCCGTGGGCCAGGGCAAGCTGTTCGGCGGCATCATCAACCTGCGCACCCAGGCCATGACCGTGTTTGAGAGTGGCAGCGAGCGTCGTCCGCAAGACTTTGACGCCATGCCCCTGAGCGACCCGGCGGCACTCAAGGCCCGCTTCGGCCACGAGTGGGACACGGCGGTGGAGAGCATGGAGCTCGCCACTGGCGCCTCCCCCGCCTGGGATCACGAGGCCTTTTTGGCCGGCAAGCAAACACCCGTGTTCTTCGGCTCCGGGGTGAACAACTTCGGTGTGATGGAAGTGCTGGACGCGCTGGTCGACCTGGCCCCCGCGCCCCAGAAACGCATCAGCACAACGCTGATCAACCGCCAGCCCGTGGTCAAAGAAATCCAGCCTGAAGACAGCGCCTTCAGCGGCGTGGTCTTCAAGGTGCAGGCCAACATGGACGCCAACCACCGCGACCGCATCGCCTTCGTGCGCATGGCCAGCGGCAAATACACCCCGGGCATGAAGCTAAAAGTGATGCGTACCGCCAAAGAGCTGCGCCCGACCAGCGTGGTGACCTTCATGAGCCAGCGCCGCGAAGCGGTGGAAGAGGCTTACGCAGGCGACATCGTGGGCTTTACCACCCACGGCGGCGTGCAGCTGGGCGACACCATCACCGATGGCAGCGTCAACTTGATGTACACCGGCCTGCCCTTCTTCGCGCCCGAAATGTTCATGACCGTGGTGCTCAAGAACCCCTTGCGAACCAAGCAGCTGCAGCAGGGCCTGGCCCAGTTGGGCGAGGAAGGTGCCATCCAGGTGTTCAAACCCGAAATGGGCGGCAACATGCTGCTGGGCGCGGTGGGCCAACTGCAGTTTGAAGTGGTGCAGCACCGCCTGAAGGGCGAGTACGATGCCGACATCCGCCTGGAAAGCAGCCAGTACACCGGCGCCCGCTGGATCACGGCCGACACCCCCAAGGAGCTGCAGGAGTTTGTGAACGCCTACCCCATGCGGATGGCCAAGGACGCGGCCGATACGTTGGCCTACCTGTGCACCAGCCCCTACGACGTGCGCTTGGCGCAAGAGCGCTTTCCCAAGATCCACTTCCACCCGCTGCGCGAGCATGCGGGCTTGGCGCTGCAAACGGCGGGCTAAGCCCTTCGCCCCATAGAAAAAGAGCGGCTGGCGCATACAGAATATGCGCTAGCCGCTCTTTTTTTGTAGCAAATCGTCGCTATCAACTCTGCAGGGGAACTCCCCCCATTGCATCGAACTTGGGCTGCACCACTAGCAACTGCTTGAGGTCGCCACCGAACGTCAGCCCGTACAGAATAAGCGCCCCCACTGCCGACAAAAAGACGCTGTTGGTGCCGCCCATCAACCCCGCAAACGCAAAGAGGCATGGGACTGCCCCCAACAAGGGCCCCAAAACGCTTCGCTTCCAGCAATAGACCTTTCCGCTGGCAAGCTTGACGGCGATGATCATTTTCCCGTTCAGGAACAAAGTCACGTCTTGGCCCAGGCCGCGCTCAATATAGTCACCCAAGGCTTGAGCAGTCCTCAGTTTTTGCAGGACCAGATCACCAATTTCTACAGAGCTGAAATACACGAAGGACTTGCCAGCCTGGTTGTTGACCGCTTTTCCTGAGCCCAACATTTTCAAAACGCCTGTTACTTCTTTCACATCTCATCTCTTTGTTTCAAGGCTTAACACCGAACGAGAAGTAGCCTGGTCCGGCGCCGAAGTTGTTAGCTGTGTTGTTGGCAGTCACGATCAGGCCCACAGCCGTTTGGATGATGTAGTTGTCATTGCCAGAAGTCTGGGCGGTTAGAAAGCCTTGCAGCGGTGTGTCGACTGTTGCAGTGATCGTGCTGCTCGCCGTAATGACGTTGGAAGACATGCTGAACGCATTCCTTCCAAAGTCAGTGGTGTTGAGCATGTAGCTGCCGTCATTCGCAACCCAGGCGGCCCTTGGAGCTCCAATCCACAAACCACGCACCGTAGAGTTCGGGTCTCCGGCATCGTTCTCGCCCACCACCAGCACCTTGCTGCCGGCGTTGTCCGATACGAACACGGTTCCGCGTGTGATGCTGTTGGCAACCAAGTCGAACCTGTCGGTACTACCTGACTGGAGATTCAATGTGCCACTGCCGGTAGCGGTGCCTGACGAGCAGGCGTTCACGTTTTTACAGAAGTACCAGTTGCCACTGTTGTCGATCACCATGGTGGCGTAAGAGCTGCGAGTGGCAGTGGTGCCGCCGTTCTTGGGCAACTCTTTCTGAAAACGCAGAAGGTTGTAGGTGCCGGCCAAGTTTGCGAGGCTGGTGACCAATTTGCTGCCGTCCATCAAGAGCACAGGCTGGTCTACCGACGAGATCGTGGCGAAGCTCATGCCAACCTGCCCTTGGCTCGTAAAAGCAGTCCGCATGGTGATGGAGCTGCTGGTATCCGCACACACACCTGTCACCGTGTCTGCCTTCAGGCTGCGGCTCGTTGTGCTGCCGCCTGCTGTGATAGTGATTTGAGAGCCACCGCTACTTACCGCACCTGTCCCGACATCACCATACAGACCAACGGCTACCAAGCCTGTCCGATTCCCGGTGGCACAGGCTGTGGAGGAACCCGATGAGTTGGAGCTCGAACCCGCTCCATTGTCACTACCGCCGCCTCCACCGCATGCTGTCAACACCGCCACCATGACGACACCCAGTGCTTGCACTGGAATTGATTGAGCCCACTTGATCATTTGCAACACGCACTCCGAACAAAAAAGATGTGCGGATTCTGTGAGCGTCATCGCTTCAGCGACATCATCCATATGGATGATTTTGAAAGTACAGCGGGCACCGACAGAGGCTGTCAGACGCTACCGTTGCTTACACTTGCGAGCAAGCACGGAAACTCGTGCACGGGAAGAAAATGACAGCTGTGGCACTCAACCAGTGGGACGACCTCGTCGGAGACCTGTACGACGCGGTTTTGCAAAAGGAAGCGGACGCGCTCAGCAACGCCCTGAGGCGCTTCGAGCGGGTAATCGACTCGGACGGATGCCACATGTTTGGCATGAGCAATCTGCGACAGGAGCTGTTCACCGTGGTGACCTACCCGTCTGACGTAAGCACCGAAACCGCTCCTTATTACGAGCACTACATGCACATTGACCCGCGGATTCCCATGGTCAGCGCGCGCGTGGGCAAAGCAGAACGTAGTTCTGACTGGTTCAACCCGCGCTTCGTCAGCGGCAATGAGTTTTTTCAGGACTATTTGCTTCCGCTTGGTCGCAAGCATGTAACCGGCGGCATGTTGCTCAAAACGGACGCATTCAGCAGCAACGTTGCATTCAACCGCTTCAAAGGCCGCCCGGACTTCAGTGACGACGAGCTGGCCAGCGTGCGCCGTTACTTTCCTCACCTCCAGCGCACCGTGCGCATGGCGCTCAGCGACAACATCAGTACGCTCTTGCACGGCGCCCAAGCGGACTTGCTGCAACAGCAGTCAGTGGGGGTTATCGGGCTCAACGTACTGCGGCAAGTGCTGTTCATCAACCCTGCTGCGCGCCAACTGCTCGCGCCACGCCTCGACCTCGGATGGCAGGGCGGCAGCGTACGCGATGGCAGCCCCCTGGCACTGGCCTGCCAAAAAGCCCACCGCAGCCGCAAGCCCCAGCCCATGCGGCTCATCACGCCTGAGGGCGAACTGGTAGTCACTGCTTGGGCCACACCCAAGCGAAGCACAACCACCTGGCTGCCTTCAGTAAGCGCCGCATCTGACCAGCCCCTGCACACCTGTGTGATGGTGCAACTGCTGCGCCCCGGCTACCGGCTCACCCCCAGCCTGCTCATGGAGCTCTATGGTTTCACCGCAGCCGAGGCGCGGCTTGCCAAAGAGCTGGTGCAAGGCACGACGGTAGAGGCTTACGCCCAGAGCTTTCACATCAGCGTAGCAACGGTGCGCACCCAACTGCGCCAAGTGCTGGCCAAGTCGGGCCATAGCCGGCAGCAAGAGCTGATCGGCCACCTAGCCAGTCTGCAGGTGCTTTAGTCCTGAGTTACAGCAGAAACATCTCGCCCGTTTACGATGGCAGGCTATGCATCTTTTGAGTCAATGGCCCTTGGAGGCCCGCCGCCGCATCACCGGCATCTTTACCGATATCGACGACACCCTCACCCACGACGGCCACATTGCCCCCGAGGCGCTGCAGGCGCTGGGAGACCTGAAGGCAGCCGGGCTCACGGTGATTCCGATCACCGGGCGGCCCATCGGCTGGTGCGAACCCTTCATGGCCGGTACCCACGGCCCGGCGTGGCCGGTGAATGCCATGGTGGCCGAGAACGGGGCGGTTGCGTTTGTGCCGGGCGCGGCCGGCACAGTTACAAGCGAAATCGGCCTCCAGCCCACATGGGATATGCACGAGGCGCTATCAAAAAGATACCAACAAAGTACTGAGGTGCGCACCGCCAACCGGCTCCGGATGGAGGCGATTGCCGCCCAGGTCTGCGCCGAAGTGCCGGGCGTGGAGCTCAGCCGCGACAGCGCGGGCCGCGAAACCGACCTTGCGTTTGATTATGCGGAATTCGCCCAGCACTCACCTGACACAGTGCAACGCGTGCTAGCCCTGCTGCAAAGCCACGGCATGCAAACCACGGTGAGCAGCATCCACATCCACGGCTGCTTCGGGGACTTCAACAAATGGACCGGGGCCTGCTGGATCGTCCGCGAGTTGCTGGGCCGCGACCTGAGCGCTGAGCTAGACCAGTGGGTGTTTGTGGGCGACTCGGGCAACGACCAGGCCATGTTCCAGCACTTCAGGCACAGCGCGGGCGTGGCCAACATTGCGCGCTTTGTGCCGCAGCTCAGCCACTTGCCCACCTATGTCACCCCTTCCGCCCGTGGCGCAGGCTTTGCCGAAGTTGCGCAGGCCATTCTGATTGCGAAGCACCATGACTAAGCCCCTCGACCCAGGCCACCCCCCACCCAAGGGCTCGGGCACCGGGCTGCTGGCGGTATTCGGCTCCACGCTGTTCCAGCTCTCGGGCGTTTTCATGCTGTCGCCGCTGATGCTGGTGATGCTCAAAGAGCGCGAGGTTTCCACCACCTTGGCGGGCTTGTTTGCCGCTACGACCTGGCTGGGCATCTTCATCGTTACCCCGTTTGCATCGGCCATCACCCAGCGCTGGGGGCGGCGGCGCGCCATGTGGTTTGCCTCGGGGGTACCGCTGGCAGCGGCCATCGGGTTCATGGCGACCGACCACCTCGGCCTGTGGTTTGCCCTGGAGCTGTTGGCCGGTATTGCCGGCGGCATGCGCTGGGTGCTGGCCGAAGCTTTTATTGCCGAGTTCTCGCCGCCCGAGCGGCTGGGCCGCACCATGGGCATGTACGCCACCATGGTCGGGCTGACTTTTGTGATTGGCCCCACCCTGCTCGCATGGACCGGAAGCAGTGGCCACGCGGCGCTGGGCCTGGTGATTGCGCTGCTCTCTATCGGCTTGCTGTGGACGGCGCTGATTCCCCCGATTGCGCCCCCTGCCGAGCCCGACACCGCCCATGCCGGCCCGCGCGGCCTGTGGCTGGCAGTGCAGCAGCACCCGATATTGATGCTGGCAGGCTTTGTCGGCGGCTTTTTTGAATTGGGCCTGGCCTCCATCCTGCCGCTTTACGGCCTCACGCTGGGCATGGGTGCCAGCGCCGCGGCGCTGATGATTTCAGTGAGCGGTGCCGGCAGCACGCTGGTTGCCATCCCGGTGGGCATGGTGGCTGACCGCTTTGCCAACCCGGTGCAAGGCCGCCGCACACTCATGGTGGCCGTCGCGGCCATGGCGCTCGTGTGCGCTGCCGCCCTGCTGGCGGTGGTGCGCCTGCCGTGGGTCGTGTGGCCGGTGGTGTTTTTGCTCGGCGCAGCCGGCAGCGCGCTCTACACCTTGTGCATGACCGATATCGGTGCCCGCGAAAAAGGCAACCAGCTGGTCAACAGCACCGCCGTGCTGGTACTCAACTACACCTTGGGCGGTTTGGTGGCGTCAGGCATCAGCGGCGCGCTCATTGAGCGCTCCGCCACCGTCACCTTCCCGGTCGTGTTGATGCTGGTGGCCGCGCTCGGGCTGGGCACGCTGCTCAAAGAGCACCGCCGCCAAGCCTGAACGGCTCACATCCACGGCCTAGTGTTTGGCCGCTTTCTTTTTAGCCGGGGCCGATTTGGCTTTGGAAGCGGGCTTGGCCGTTTTCTTCACGGCTTTTTTGCCGGCTGCCTTGGCTTGGCCTTTGGCCTTGCCTTTTGCTGACGTTTTCGCCTTGGCGCCCGATTTGGCTTTGGTTTTGCCATTCGCCTTGGCTTTGGCCGATGACTCCGCAGCCCGCTTTACCACGACCGGTTTGCCCGCCGGCGGCAACAGGTCTTCGGTGGTCAGGCCGTAGCGCCCGGCCATGGTGGCCCATGCGGTGCCCTGCGCCTTTTGGGGCAACACGCCGTCCATCCTCTGCTCGCCTTGAGGGGTGAGCAACACGCCGCCGTGCAAAGCCGCTTGCAATTGCGCGGCATTGGGGGCGGTGACGCCTTGCTGGGCCAGGGCCCCTTGCGCCAGCTTGAGGGCCAGGCGCACCTCGCCATAACCCAAGGGCCCGGTCGCGGGCTCGAGGCTGGCAGCGCCTACGGTGGCCGTAGGGCGGCCGCTGCGCAAGGTGGTGACCAGCTGGTCTGCATCGTGGGGGTTGCCAATCCAGCTGCCGAACTCGGCAATCAGGCGTTCGGTGGAGGCCGCGTTATCGAGGGTGGCAGTCACCCCTTGGGCCTGCACCATTGCGGGTGCCGCGACGGCACAGGCGATCGTCAGCACCGTGGCGCGCAGGCCGCGCTGCAGCCACACGGGGCTGCACAGTTGAAAAATATTGCTCATAAATGCAAGCTTAGCCGCTCGAAGGCGGGGTTTTCGGGGGGCAAATGTTACGGGCTGGTAAAGCCTTGGAGCACATTCACCGCATTCACGCCGACCGCGTCCACCGCATAGCCGCCCTCGAACACAAACACCGTCGGCAAGCCCGCCCGCGCCAAGCGCTCGCCCAGGCGCAGGTAGTCCTGGGTGGTGAGCTTGAAGCCGGAAATCGGGTCGCCTTCAAAGGTGTCCATACCCAGCGACACCACCAGCGCGTCTGCGCCGAACTTGGCGATACCCGCCAACGCAGTCTCCAGGGCCTGGGCCCAGGTGGCGTATTCGGTACCGCGCGGCAGCGGCAAGTTCAGGTTGGCGCCCAAGCCTGCGCCGGTACCAGTTTCATCCGCATGGCCGAGGTAGAACGGGTACTCGGTGCGCGGGTCGCCGTGGATACTGGCGAAGTACACATCGGGCCGGTCGTAAAAGATGGCCTGAGTGCCGTTGCCATGGTGGTAGTCCACATCGAGCACCGCGACCTTGTGCATACCCGCATTGCGCAGGTGTTGTGCGGCCAAGGCTGCGTTATTCAAGAAGCAGTAGCCGCCAAAAAAGTCGGCCCCTGCGTGGTGGCCGGGCGGACGGCTCAAGGCAAAGGCGGCGCGGTCACCGGACAGCACGGCTTGCGCGGCGCTCAAGGCACAGTGCGCACCCTCGCGGGCGGCCACCCAGGTACCGCTGGTGAAAGGCGTACCGGCGTCGTACGAATACAGGCCCACCTTGGCGGCAAAGTTATCGGGCTCAATGTCGGTGCGGAAGGTGCGCGTGGGCCAGACGGAGGGCAGGATGTCTTTGTCCGCATGGGCGGGGTCCAGCGCCACCCACTGGTCCCAAGCGGTGGCCAAAAAGTTCAGGTAGCGCGGGCTGTGGATGGCGGTGAGCGCCGCCTCGTCAAAGGTGTGCGGCTCCAACACCGCACCCAGCTGACGGCGCTGCAGCTCAGCCAGCACATGGTCGGCACGGGCCGGCACCTCAAAGCACGGCACCAGCGCGCCACGGAACATTTCGACTTTGCCCTGGTGTTGGGCGTGGAGGTGGTTGTAAAAGGTTTTCATGGTGGTTGAATGGGCGGCAAAGCACCTAGTTTGGCTGCCACTTAGCCGCAGGCGGTAATGAGGTCTGCCACAAGGCGGGAATCCACCTCCAGCATGCCCTCGTACTCGCCCAGGTTGCGTGCGTCGTGGCATTTGGACAATACACGCCACACCTCGGGCCCCAGGCCCAGTGTGTGCGGCAATAGTTGGAAAACAATAAATCGATTACCCGAGCGGTAACCGTGCCAACGCAATGCCGCCAGGCACAGCGCATGGGCAGCGTTGTAGGCCAGGTCAAACTGGCTTTCCAGCGCCAAGCCCGGCTTCTGCGCATCGTGCAAGCGCGCCAAACCCATGCGCTGCAGGCCGGCAAATTCGTTGGCATCCGGCGGCTCAGCACGCAGTGCCTTGCCCGGGCCAGCCAGGTTTTCAAAGGGCGAGGTCATCCGATCCTCCTATCAGCCAGATCTTGGGTTGCTCCATCACGCGCGACACAAAAGATCCGCCTTCGCTCAGCCTTTTGGCAAAGTCTTGTGGCGTGTAGATGTTGGGGTTGACCTCGCGGCCCAACTCTTCGGTTGCAGCTTGCAGCGCCAGGATGACGTCGGCAAACGTCAATGAGTCGCTTAGCAGCATCAAGTCAATGTCACTGCTGGCCGTGTCTTCTTTTTTGGCAATTGAGCCATAGACGAACGCTGCCTTGATGTGCGTTGCCAGCGGAGCCAGCGCCGAGCGCAAAGGCTCCGCCAAACCCACCGTCTTACGCACCACACCGCACAGCTCAGCGTAGATGGGCGAAGCCGGGTTGGCCTGGTAATGCTTTTGGTTGCCCAGCGGCTTGACGGTGACCAAACCACTTTGGGCCAGCCGCGCCAATTCGCGTTGCACCGCCCCAGAGCCCACCCCGGCCAGACTGATCAGCTCAGTGGCGTAAAAGCTCCGCTCCGGCTGGCCGAACAGCAAACCCAGCACGCGTTGCTGCGTGCCAGAAAACAAGGCGGCGGCAAGGCTGGTGCTTGGCATGGTGGTGTTGACGGATTGCTGAATACCCATTTTGGGCATTTTAATACCCAAAATGGGTATTTACACTATTCCCGCCCACTCCCCGCCCGTATCACCAACTCGTCATACCCGGTTGCCGGATCCGGCTCGCGGGTGAACTGCCAGTCGGGCAGCAGGGCCAGCAGCACCTCTGCCGTGGTGAGCACGATGCAGCCCGGCGCCACATGCCCACCCAGCACCTGCCCCGTGGCGGTGGAAATAGCCATGTGCATGTGCGAGCCCGTCTTGTCGCCACTGGCAGCCACGGTGCCCGAGAGGGTGAGGATCTCCATGCTCTCGGTCAGCCGCGTGGGCTGCGCCGCTCCCGCTAGCCGGATGCCCGCCGTGGACAGGCTGCCGATGCCTGACAACACAAAAGCTGCACGGCAGTTTTGGGCCTGGACTGCGGCCTCCAGCGCGGCGCGCAGGTCTTGACCGGGCGTGAGACGAACAGGAAATGGCTTCATCAAATCCCTCTCAAATCAGCCACCAGCGCCCATGGAATATGCGCGAGCAGCTCTTTATTTGATAGCAAGCACGCTTTCGCGTGCTGCCTTCAGTTGGGCTTGTGGGTGATGCGTGCGCCCAGGGCGAGCAGCTTTTCGTCCAGCTTTTCGTAGCCGCGCTGGATCATGTTGGCGTTCTGTACGGTGGACTTGCCACTGGCGCACAAGGCGGCGCCCAGCAGGGCCATGCCGGCGCGGATGTCGGGGCTTGGCAGGGTGGTGCCGCGCAGGCGGCTTTTGCCGCTGATGACCACGCGGTGAGGGTCGCACACCACGGCGGCGGCGCCCATGCCGATGAGCTTGTCCACAAAGTACAGGCGGGACTCAAACATCTTCTCGAAGAACAGCACATTGCCTTCCACCTGCGTGGCGAGCGTGATCATGCAGCTCATCTGGTCGGTGGCGAACTGGGGCCAGGGGCCGTCGCCAATCACGGGCATGGCACCGTCAAAGTCGCGGGTGACCTGCATGCGCTGGTTGCCGGACAGGAAGATGTGTTTGTCGTGCAAATCGATCTTCACGCCCAGGGTCTCAAACACGCGGTGACACATGCCATAGGCGTGTTTGTCGGTGCCCTCGACCGTGATTTCGCCACCGGTGGCAGCGGCCAAAGCCAGGTAGGACGCGGCCTCGATGTGGTCGTGGCACACGGTGTAGGTGGTGCCGTGCAGCGAACCCACGCCTTCCACGCTGAGCTGATTGGTGCCGATGCCGCTGATCTTGGCGCCCATGGCGTTGAGCAGGTGGGCCAGGTCTTGCACGTGCGGCTCGCAGGCGGCGTTGCGGATCAGCGTGTGACCGCGGCTCACGGCGGCGGCCATGAGGATGTGCTCGGTGCCGGTCACCGACGGCTCGTCAAAAAACAACTCGGCGCCCGTCAGCGGGCCGGGCATGGTGAAGTCGTACACGCCATTGATGCTGACTTTGGCGCCCAGCTTTTGCAGGCCATAAAAGTGCGTGTCCAAGCGGCGGCGGCCGATCACATCGCCCCCCGGCGGGAACAAGCGCGCAGAGCCGGTGCGGTGCAAGAGGCCGGCCACACACAGGATGGAGGTGCGCACCTTGTTGCACAGGGCCTGGCCGATTTCGCTGGTGCGCACGCTGGCCACATGGATGCTGACGCGCTCGCCGCTGCGCTCGACCTTGCCGCCGATCTCGACGATCACGTCCAGCATGTGGCGCACGTCGATGATGTCGGGCACGTTGTCGAGGATGACTTCCTGGTCCGTCAAGATGCAGGCCGCAATCATGGGCAGGATGGCGTTTTTGTTGCCGGAAGCGCGAATGGTGCCTCGCAGGGGCACGCCGCCTTCAATTTCAAATGTCGACATGGTGAGATTCAGTGTTGGGAGGCCGGGGTTTTCCGGCCGAGGGAGAGATTGTTACCGCTCCGGGCCCGATTCTTGTAACTTTGTGCTGTAACGGTTACAGGAACCGCGACGAAGTTGGCACTTTTCAGGCGGCCAGCCAGCGGGCGAAGGCGGTGTTGACGGCGTCGGGCTGCTCCAAGGTGGCCATGTGGCCGCAGTCTTCCAGCACCACCAGCTCGGCGCGGACGGAGTGCATGGCGTCCACCATGGCCTGGTGCTGCTCGGGCGGGCTCCAGGCGTCTTGCCGGCCGGTGAGCACCAACGTCGGGCAGGTGATGCCGGCAAGCACCGGTGCGGCATCGGGCCGGGCGAGCAGCGCGTTGATTTGGGCCGCAAACTGGGCGGGGCTGCTGCGCTCCAGCATGGCGAGCACTTGCTCGAACACCGGGCCGCCCACCACGGCGGGGTGCACCATGGGGCGCGCCCACATGGCGCCCATGGCCCGCATGCCGGCGCGCTGCGCGTGTGACAGCAAGGCCATGCGGCCGGCTTTTTCTTTGGTGCCGGCTTCGCCTTCAGCCAAGGGGTGTACTCCAGTGTCCAGCAGCGCCAGGCGCTCTACCCGCTCGGGGGCGAGGCGCATCACCTCCAGGGCTACGCGCCCGCCCATGCTGTGGCCGGCCAGGGCAAAAGTGGCGGGGGCCGCGGCCAGCACCTGCTGCGCCATGGCGGTGAGCGAGTCGGTCAGGCCCCAGTCCATCACCATGCAGTGGTGGGTGGCGGACAAGGCCTGCACCTGCGGCGCCCAGACAGCGGCGTCGCACATCAGGCCGGGGAGCAGTACGAGGTTTTTGGTAGTCAAATCAGGCTCCAGCGCTCGCAGAATATGCGCGAGCAGCTATCAAAAATATAGTGAACTCTTTAAAGCACCAGGGCGAAGCGTTGCCCGCCCGGCGCTGCAGCTCACACTTTAGCGGCTGGCAGGGCGATTTCAATCGCCAAGCCCGGCTGGGCATTGCGCACCGCAAAGCTGCCGCCATGCGCCTGCGCCACCAGGCGGCACAGGTACAGGCCCAGCCCCACGCCACCGCCTTCGCGGGTGCGGGCGGCATCGGGCCGGAAGAAGGGCTGACCCAGGTGGGGTAGCTGGCTTTCTTCCACACCGGTGCCAAAGTCGCGCACCGCGATCGACAACTGCCCGTCCGTCCATTGCACGGTGATGTGCGGCGGCAACGGCGCAGCGGTGCTGTGGCGCAAAGCGTTGTCCAGCAGGTTGCGCACCAGCAGGCGGATGCGGGTCGGGTCCAGCTGCAGACGGGGCAAGGCTGGGGGTACCTGCACGTAAATGGCGGGGCTAACTTCAGCCTCTGCTGTGGCGTGGGCGGCTTGCAGCTCACACACCACGTCTTCCACCAATGCGCGCACGTCTACCGCCTCGCGGTGCAGGGCAACGTGCGGGCTAGCTAGGCGCTCGCTTTCTAGCAAATCGGTGACCAGGTCGCGCATGAGGGCCAGATCGCGCAGAAGAGCATCGCGGCTGGGTTGTACATCGGCCGTTTCTGGCAGCAGCTCGGTGTTCAGGCGGGCGCGGGTGAGCGGGCTGCGCAGCTCGTGGCTGATGGCCAGCAGCAAGGTGCGCTTGGCCTCCAGCATCTGGTGGATGTCGGCGCCCATGGTGTTGATGGTGGCGGCGAGTTCGCCCAGCTCGTCGGGGTGGTGGGCGCGGCGCACCGGAATGGTTTGGGCAAAGTCTCCCGCCCCGAAGCGCTGTGCCCCGGCACGGATATCGTCCAGCGGGCGCAGCATGCGGCGCACCCGCCGGTAGGCCAGCGCCGTTAACAGCAACAGCACCGCCAGGGTGGCCCAACCGATGTAGCGTGGCCGGTCGTGCCAAGCCTGCACGCTCAGGCCGAAGCGGATGCGGTGGCCATCGGCGGTGGTGCGCTCAAAAAAGCGCATTTCTTCAGGCGGCTGGCCATTGCGGGCCTCGGTGCGGGAATACAGGTCCTCAACATGGCTGCGCCAATTTACTTGGGGCCCGCTGATGCGCAGGGTGAGCGGCAAGCGCTCGGTCAGGGCTTGGGCCCGCTCAATGCTGGGCGGACTCCCTAGCCCAGCGGACAGGGTGTCGATGTAATCGGCCACCAGGGGCTTGGCGGCATCGCGCCAGCCCATGCTGAGGGCGGCTTGCATGCCGAACACAAACGTGAAGGCCATTGCCAGCGCCAGCATCACAAACAGGGCCATCAGCCGGAAGCGCAGCGAATGCGCCAGCAGATGCTTGGCGCTGCGCTGTACACGGATGCAATCCCGGATACCGGGCCACCCTTTGCAGGCGCGCAGCAGCGCTTGCCCTGCGCTCATGCAGCCGCACTCCGCGGTGCCAGGGCCAGTGTGTAGCCAGCGTTGCGCAGGGTTTTGATACAGTCCAGCGGCTCCAGCTTTTTGCGCAGACGGCTCACCACAATGTCCACTGCGCGGGTGTAGAGCTCGGCCTCATGGCCGCGCAGCTGGTTCAAGATATCGTCGCGGCTGAACACTTTGCCCGGCGCACGGGCCAGCAGGAGGAGCAAATCGAATTCGGTGCCGGTGAGGTCAATGGCCTCGCCTTGGCGCTGCACGGTGCGGGTGTCCACGTCAATGCGCAGCCCCTGAAAGCACAGCTGATTGGGGTCGGCCGCAGCGGCTTTGGGCGCTGCAGGTGCGCGGCGGCGCAGCACGGTTTGCACCCGGGCTACCAGCTCACGCGGCTCAAACGGTTTGGGCACATAGTCGTCTGCGCCCAGCTCCAGGCCCACCACCCGGTCCATCACCTCGCCGCGCGCGGTGAGCATGATGATGGGCACGTCGCTGTCTTTGCGGATGGCGCGGCACAAGGCAAAACCATCCATCTCAGGCAGCATCACATCCAGAATGGCCGCATCAATGCCGCCCTGCGCCAAGCGCGCCAGCCCGTCGCTGGGGCGCAGGCAATGCTCCAGCGCCATGTCGAAGCGCGCAAAGTAGGCGGCCAGGGGGCCGCCGAGCTGGGTGTCGTCATCGATGAGCAGAATGCGGTGCATAGGCGTCAGTGGGTTGCGGGCCTATTGTCACCCCCGCCATCCCCGCGCAGCAAGCTGCGGTGGCGCTGGATCAGGCTGCGCAGGCGGTCGCGCTCGGCGTCGGCCAGGCGGTCAAACAGGTCGGCCGCCTTTTGCACATCGTGCAGCACCTGGGGCACATAACCCGGCCGGCGCTCCAGCAGGCGCAGGGCGTGTTCCCGATCGAAGCGCGGGCCCCACACCAGAGCCATGACTTCGGCGTGGGGCTCGGCGTAGCCCTCCAGCACCACGGCCCCATAGGCGCGCAACGGTGCGGCAATCGCGTTCAGGGTGACCGGCGCCATGACACTCAGCCCCGGCTGAACCAGTGGCCGCGACCATCCATGTACTCGCGCACCTTTTGTTGCTGGGCGGAGTTCAGGCTGTTGTAGAAATTGGCCATTGCGGCGATGACTTCGGGGCTCTTGGTCTGGATGGCTGCGGTTTTGTCGTTGATCAGGGCCTGGGCGCGGGCGGCGTCAAACTTGTCGCCGGCCACGAGCGCCTTCACTTCAGCGCGTGGGTCTTTGGTCTGGCCGATCAGGGCGGCACGCTGCTCGAACATCTTGTCGCCCACCACGGCCAACAGCTTTTTCTGGTCGGCGTTCAGGTCGAGCTTGCTGGCAACCTTATCAACCATCTTGTCGCGCTTGGCGGCATATTGCTCGGCGCTCATGTTGGCACCGAAATCATGTGAACGGTGGCCACACGCGGCAAGCCCGCCCACAAGCACCAGAGCGGTCATGGCACCGATCAGCGTACGTTTGGCATGGCGGCGTAAAAAGAAATTGGTCATCACGGACTTTCTGAACCCTGGCGGGTAGTTGGAATATGACCGAGATGGTGCCGCCGGGAGCCTGACACAGGGTGTCAAGGCGGTTGCGGTTTGTTTCGGTTTATTTCAGGTGAAGGAACGCACCGCGACCCGCAGCCAATAGGGCTATTACCTTCGCTTACATACGTTTGCATGGCAGAAGTAGCCAATAGGGGGGGTACGCACGTTGAATGAACACACACAAACTGGAGACCTCTTTGAAAAAATTACTTGCCATGACCTTGGCCTTTGGCGCACTGGCATTGGCACCGGCCATGGCGGCCACCTCGGTCGGCGTATCCATCGACGTTGCACAGCCCGGGGTGTATGGCCGCATCGACATCGGCAACTACCCGCAACCCCGTGTGGTGTACGCCCAGCCAATCGTGATTGCACGGCCGGTGTACCGGGTCGAGCAGCAACCCGTCTATTTGTATGTGCCGCCCGGCCACCAGAAAAAATGGTCCAAGTTTTGCGGGCGCTACAACGCCTGCGGCCAACCGGTGTATTTCGTGCAGGAAGAATGGGTGCGCGAACGCTACGATGATCGCCGAGGGCGTGACGACTATCGCGGCGATGAACGTGACCACGACCACGGTCGGGGACATGGCAACGGACGCGGCCACGGAGGCCGTGACCGCGGTGATCACGACCGCTGAGCGGCCGCAACAAGGGCTACCGCGCCAGTACCGCCGCCAGCGCCAAGCCGGTGTGCGTGCCTAGCTTGACCACGTCTTCCGGCGTGGTGGCGGCTACCACCCGGCCTCCGCCGTTGCCGCCCTCAGGCCCAAGGTCCAGCACCCAATCGGCTTCGGCAATCACATCGAGGTCGTGCTCAATCACCACCACGCTGTGGCCGCCGTTGACCAAGCGGTGCAGTACATGGATGAGCTTTTCCACATCAGCCATGTGCAGACCCACCGTGGGCTCGTCCAGCACGTAGAGCGTGTGCGGCACTTTGTTGCCGCGCTTGCCCACGTCGTCGCGCACCTTGGCCAACTCGGTCACCAGCTTGATGCGTTGTGCCTCGCCTCCGCTCAGCGTCGGTGAGGGCTGACCTAGCGTGAGGTAGCCCAGGCCCACGTCTTTGAGCAGCTGCAGCGGGTGGGCGATAACCGGCATGGCGGCGAAGAAGTCGACCGCTTCATCGACTTCCATTTGCAGCACATCGCCGATATTTTTTCCGCGCCAAGTGACGGCCAGCGTTTCGGGGTTAAAGCGCGCGCCCTTGCAGGTTTCGCACACCACTTTCACATCGGGCAAGAAGCTCATGCCGATGGTGCGCATGCCCTGCCCTTCGCAGCCGGGGCAGCGACCTTCGCCGGTGTTGAAGCTGAAGCGGTTAGACGCATAGCCGCGCGCCTTGGCCTCGAGCGTGTCAGCAAAGAGTTTGCGGATGGTGTCCCAGAAGCCGATATAGGTGGCCGGGCAGGAGCGCGGTGTTTTGCCGATGGGCGTTTGGTCCACTTCGAGCACGCGGTCTATGGATTCATAGCCGGTCACGCCTTCGCAGCCTAGCCAGTCCATTTTTTCACCGGCCTCCAGGGCGTCACGGCCGGCTTTGGTGCTGCGCTTTTGCACGGCGGTTTGCACGTTGGCCAGCAACACGTCGCGCGCCAGGGTGGATTTGCCGGAACCGCTAACGCCGGTGATGGCGACCAGGCGTTTGAGCGGCACATGGGCGGTCACGCTCTGCAGGTTGTGCATGGTGGCGTTGTTGACTGAGAGCCAGTCGATTTTTGGTTTGTACGCCGGGGTGTCTGCTGGGCTCGCCACGGGTAGCCCGGCAACAGGCTCCTCATGCATTTGCTGCGCAACTGCCAAATCGTCACCCGATGCCGGGCTACCCGCTGCTGCGACGGACATTTGGGCGGTACGGCGGTCGGCTAACGCTGCGTATTCGGCGGCAACTTTGGTGCGCTCAGCGAGTTCGGTGTTCGCGGCAGCGCTGTCGAGTATGCGGGCCGCCTCCACCGCTGCTTTCTGTGCCTTAGCACTGAGCTTTTTCGCGGGCTTACCACCACCAGCGGTGGAGTTGCTTGCGCCGGAAGCCGATTTCGAGCTCCCAACGGGAGCGTATGAGGCGCCCGGCGTAAGCGCCTCCGCCGCGTCGAGTGCCAATGTCTCGGCGAACGACACCATCCCTCGACGCAACGCCAAGGGATGTTTCATCGCATGCAACAAATACCGCCCGGTCTGCGACTCCGGCGCGTTCTGCACATCGGCAATCGAACCCTGCGCCACCAAGCGCCCACCGCGCTTGCCCGCACTCGGCCCGATGTCGATGATGTGGTCCGCATGGCGGATGGTGTCTTCGTCGTGCTCCACCACCACCAGCGTGTTGCCTTTGTCGCTTAAAGACTGCAAGGCACCCAACAAAATTTTGTTGTCGCGGGCATGCAGGCCAATCGTGGGCTCGTCTAGCACGTAACAAACCCCTTGCAGGTTGCTTCCCAGCTGTGCCGCCAATCGGATGCGCTGCGCCTCACCGCCGCTGAGCGTGGGCGCGCCACGATCCAGCGTGAGGTAGCCCAGTCCCACTTCTTCCAAAAACTCGAGGCGACTGCGGATCTCAGGCACCAGGTCGCGGGCGATATCGCCCTCGCGGGTCGTCATGCCACCGGCCACTTGCAGGGTCTGCACCCACTGGCGCACATCGGTCACCGAGAGGCGTGCAATGTCGGTAATGCCCACGCCCGCGAACTTCACGTTGCGCGCCGTGGCATTCAGGCGCGTGCCGTTGCAAGTGGCGCAGGCTTTGTCGTGCAGGTCTTCAATGTCAGCCTCGGCAAAGGTCTGCTCGCGGCCCTTGTTGTCATCGTCTTTGACCGAGTCGTCAAACACCTTGCGCTGCTCTTTGGTGAGTGCCACGCCCGTTCCCACGCAGTCCGGGCACCAGCCGTGTTTGCTGTTGTACGAGAACAAACGCGGGTCCAGCTCGGCATAAGAGGTTGCGCACACCGGGCAGGCGCGCTTGGTGGAAAACACCTGCACCTTGCCGACGCCTGCAGCCGACTCGCCAGCCGCCATCACCTCGCGCAGGCTGCCAATGTCGCTCAACACGTAGACCAAGCCCTTGCCGTGGGTGAGCGCGTCGGCCAGCGAAGTGCGCAGCGCGGACTCGTTGGCAGGGGTCACGTCCAGGCTGGCTACTGGCAACTCAATGTTGTGCTCCTTGAAGCGGTCAATCCGCGGGAAGCCGCTGGTGGGCAAAAAGTTGCCGTCCACCCGCAGGTGCGTGAAACCCTTGGGTCGCGCCCAATCGGCCAGCTCGGTGTACACGCCCTTGCGCCCCTGCACCAGTGGTGCCAACAGGCCGATGTGCTGGCCGCGGTAGTTCTTGAGCAACTGGGCCGCAATGCTGTCTGCGGACTGCGGCTCCACGGCCGCACCGTCTTTGTAGCAATGCTGGGTGCCCAGCTTCACGTACAACAGGCGCAAGAAGTGCCACACCTCGGTAGTGGTGCCCACCGTGGACTTGCGCCCGCCGCGCGAGAGGCGCTGCTCGATCGCCACCGTGGGCGGAATCCCATACACCGCGTCCACCTCGGGCCGGCCCGCAGGCTGCACGATGGAGCGCGCATAGGCGTTCAAGGACTCGAGGTAACGTCGCTGGCCTTCGTTGAACAAAATATCAAAAGCCAAGGTCGATTTGCCAGACCCGGACACGCCAGTGACCACGCTGAACTTGCCGCGTGGAATATCCACCGACAAAGACTTGAGGTTGTGCTCCTTCGCATTGACGATACGAATGGAATTCGACGTGTCAGTGAGCAGCGCCTTGGAGGTGGATGGGCTTGCGCCCGGGGCCGATTTGCTAATCGCAAAGCGAGTAGATGAGGCCTTGGGCGCAAGCCCATCCGCCGAAGCGACAGAAGTAAAGGTAGCCGACGACTCCGCCACCTCATGAATCACCCCCATCGCCGCCGCATATTCGCGCAGCGCCTTGCCCGTGTGCGACGTGGCATGCAGCAACAAATCTTCCGGTGTGCCATACGCCACCACCTGCCCGCCCGCATCGCCCCCCTCGGGGCCCAGATCGATCAGCCAATCAGACGCACGAATCACATCGAGGTTGTGTTCAATCACCACCAGCGAATGCCCGGCGTCCAGCAGCTTGCGCAAGGCGCGCATCAGCTTGGCAATGTCTTCAAAGTGCAGACCGGTGGTCGGCTCGTCCAGCATGAACAGTGAACCCTTGCGTGCAAGGAACTGCTTGCTGGAGCTAGCGCTCTTGGCCGCCTCGGCCAGAAAACCTGCAAGCTTGAGGCGTTGCGCCTCGCCACCCGACAGCGTGGGCACCGGTTGGCCCAGCTTCACATATTCCAACCCCACATCCACGATAGGTTGCAGCACGCGGATGACTTCGCGGTCGGCGCTGAACAGATCCGCGGCTTCGCTCACGGTGAGGCCCAATACATCAGCCACGTTCACATGGCGACCCTTGCGCTCAATCGTCACTTCCAGAATCTCGGGGCGGTAGCGCTTGCCGTCGCAGTCCGGGCAACGCAAATACACGTCGCTCAGGAATTGCATTTCCACATGCTCAAAGCCGGAGCCGCCGCAGGTAGGGCAACGGCCATCACCGCTGTTGAAACTGAACTTGGCGGCGGTATAGCTGCGCTCCTTGGACAAGGCAGCGCCCGCAAACAACTCGCGAATCGCGTCCCACGCGCCCACATAGCTCACCGGATTGGAGCGTGCCGTTTTGCCGATGGGCGACTGGTCCACAAACACCATGTCACTGAGCTGCTCTGCCCCCAGCAGGCTGGTGTGGGCGCCCGGTGTTTCGGTCGCTTTGCCGAAGTGGCGCAGCAGTGCTGGAGCCAGCACGTCTTGAATCAGCGTCGACTTGCCGGAACCGGACACACCAGTCACACAGACCAAACGCTGCAGCGGAATTTCGACCGACACATTTTTGAGGTTGTGCTCGGTGACACCGTCCAGAATCAGGCGCGGGTGGTTGGGTGCGACCATGCGCTTGAAGCCCATGCCCACCTGCTTGCGGCCGCCCAGGTAAGCGCCGGTCATGGTGTCTGCACCCTTGAGCGCTTCGGTGGTGCCGTCAAACACGATCTGACCGCCCTTCTCGCCCGGGCCGGGGCCCATGTCGATCATGCGGTCGGCGGCCAGCATCACGGCCGGGTCATGCTCCACCACCACCAGCGTGTTGCCCGCATCGCGCAGGCGCTGCATGGCCACGATGATGCGGTTCATGTCGCGCGGGTGCAGGCCGATGCTGGGCTCGTCCAGCACAAACAGCGTGTTGACCAGCGAGGTGCCCAACGCAGTGGTGAGGTTGATGCGCTGCACTTCGCCGCCACTGAGTGTGCGGCTCTGGCGGTCCAGCGTGAGGTAGCCGATGCCCACGTCGCACAGGTATTTGAGGCGGGTGCCCACCTCTTCGAACAAGAGCTTGAGGGTTTTGTGCTCGGCCTCTGAGGCGGTGGGTGTGCTGGAGGTTTTCTCCGGATTGGCCGCAGACAGGGAAGCGCCGGGCTCCTCATGCATTTGCTGCGCAGCTGCCAAATCGTCACCCGGCACTTCCCTGCCTTCGGCTTGGCGAGAGGGGGCCGCCCCCCCGAAGATGCCCAGATCGGATTGCAGCGCATCAAAGAAGCGCTTGAGCCGGTCCAGTGGCATCAACATGAAATCGTGCAACGACAAACCAGGCAAAGCTTCGAGTTGCTCACGCGACCACTTCACACCCTTGGGCATGAAACGCTTGGCCGGGTCCAGCGCCATATCGGCCTGCTCTTTGGTACCAATGCGCCAGAGCAGGCTTTCGGTTTTCAGGCGGGAACCATTGCAGGTCGGGCAGGTGGTGTAGCTGCGGTATTTGGACAAGAGCACGCGGATGTGCATCTTGTAGGCCTTGGTCTCCAGGTATTCAAAGAACCGGTCCACACCAAACCAGTGCTGGTTCCACTTGCCGTTCCAGTTCGGCGAGCCCTTGAGCACCCAGTGCTTTTGTTCTGCAGTCAACTTGTACCAAGGCGTGTCACGCGGTATGCCGCTGGCCTCCGCGTGGCGCATCAGGTCGTCCTGGCATTCCTGCCAGGCGGGCGTCTGCATCGGCTTGACAGCACCTGCGCGCAAGGTGAGTTTGTCGTTGGGAATCACCAAGCCATAGTCCACCCCCACCACCCGCCCGAAACCACGGCAGGCATCGCAGGCGCCTACCGCGGAGTTGAAGCTGAACATCGACGCAATCGGGTCGGTGTAGCGGATATCGCTCTGCGGGCAATGCAGGCCGGTCGAAAAACGCCAGATCTCCGGCGCTGCATTTGCTATGATTTCAGGAGCTACTGGCGCACTATCTACTTGGGCTACAACCTCTTTTAATACATAAGCATTCAAACGCCCACTGCCACGCTTCAATGAAGTCTCAATCGCTTCCAGCACCCGGGCTTTTTCCACCCCATCGATGCGGAAGCGGTCTGCCACCACATCCAGCACTTTGCGCACACCATTGACGGTGGACACCTCGCGCTCCGCCTGCACGCGGGTGAAACCGCTGGCACTCAACCACTGGGTTACTTCGTCGGGGGTGGCGTTACCGGGCAGCTCGACCGGGAAGGTCAACACCAGGCGCGGGTTGCCCCCGGCAGCGGCGCGCTGTAGTAGCGTGGTGTAAATCGTCTCGGGGGTGTCGTGCTGGACCGGCAGCGCGGTGTCTTTGTCAAACAGGCTGCCCGCGCGGGAAAACAAGAGCTTGAGGTGGTCGTTAAGCTCCGTCATCGTGCCCACGGTAGACCGGCTCGAGCGCACCGGGTTGGTCTGGTCAATCGCAATCGCAGGGGGCACGCCCTCCACCTTATCGACCGCCGGCTTGTCCATGCGATCCAGAAACTGGCGCGCATACGCGCTGAAGGTTTCCACGTAGCGGCGCTGGCCCTCGGCGTACAGCGTGTCAAACACCAGGCTGGATTTACCCGACCCACTGGGCCCGGTGACCACGGTCAGTTCACCCGTGCGGATGTCCAGATCGAGGTTCTTGAGATTGTGCTGTCGCGCTCCGCGAATGCGGATGGTGCCCTGGGTCATGATGAATGCTCTCTAGGTGGGGAGAGACATTCTAGGGAGCTTTCCCCGCCCGACGGGGGGCCTGTGGCTTTACCCTTTCAGGGCACGTTCCAGCTCCCGGCAGGCCTTTACGCCCGCGGCGTTCTGGATCTTGGGCAACAGAGCTAACAAATCGTCAAAACCGGCGGCCGACTCGACGGCCAGGTTCAACAGGAACCCACGCAGACCCAGACTGGCGGTGATCTGGGTGGCGATGGGTTTGGCATCGCTGTAGCGCTCTTGCGGGGTCCGGTTGCTCACGGGTACGACTGACAGGACAGCATCTTCCGCCTGCTCTATCAACGGGGCAGAAGCAGCCACTGGCAAAGCTGTTGCTGGTGTCACTTGGACGGGCGCCAAAAAGCCCTGCGCCACCATGTAGTCGATATCACCTGCCACCAGGCCCATGCCTGCAGTGGCCTGCAAGACTTGATCGACCGTTTTTTGACCATCAAACAGAATAAAAGCAGATCGCTGCCGCGCAGAAAAAAGCGGCGACCTTTCTTTAAATGCGGCTTGTCCAACGTCTGTTTTTGTGAATTTCATAGGTCGGAATTTTAGGACCCCGCCTTTGAATTCCCATAGGAAAAGGGGCCCGCAAGCCCCCCTCGTTTTCCCTAGCCGAGCGTGGCTTATTTCGCCGCGCTTGCGGCAGGTGCAGCCGCAGAGGCTGCAGGTGCGGGAGCCTCGGAGTGCATGGCGTCTGCACCGTGTTTCTCGCCACCCATATCGATGTCACCGCCAGTGCTCAGCACATACAGGCCCAAACCGGCAAACACTGCAAAACCCACCGCAATTTTCCACATACCATTTCTTTCAAAAAAAAAGCCCCCCGGAGCGGAGAGCTTGGAAATTGCCCCGGCTTCTCCCGCCGGGGCGCTCACTCACTACTTGAAGCCGATCAGTCGTCTGCGTAGATATCGACGTCTTTGGTTTCTTTCACAAACAGCAAACCAATCACGAAGGTCGCAGAGGCAATGATGATCGGGTACCACAAACCGTTGTACATGTTACCGGTCTGGGCCACGATCGCAAAAGCGGTCGTAGGCATCAGGCCACCGAACCAACCGTTACCGATGTGGTAGGGCAAGCTCATGGAGGTGTAGCGGATACGGGTCGGGAACATTTCCACCAGCATTGCGGCAATGGGACCATACACCATGGTGACCAGGATCACCAGGTAGGTGAGGATCATCACGACCTTGACCTTGTCGAACTTGGCCATGTCAGCCTTGGCTGGGTAGCCAGCGGCCTTCAACGCAGCAGCGAGGTTGGAGCTCAGCAATGTAGCGCCAGCAGTCTTTTCGTTGCTCAGGTCAGCCACCGACTTCTTGGCAGCAGCCACTGCTTTTTCATCGGCTGGGCTTGCAGCAGACAACTCAGCGAGTTTGGCTTCGGCTTTGGCCTTGGCGGCAGCGATGTCTTCCGCGCTGTACTTGACGTTTACCACTGTCTCACCCACTTTGATGATGGCAGGTGTACCGGCGGGAGCCACTACGTTTTCATACGACACGGAGGCGCCAGCCAAACGCTGCTTGGCAATGTCGCAAGTTGTTGTGAACTTCTTGGTGCCGGTGGGGTTGAACTGGAAGGAGCATTCCGCAGGGTCGGCAGTCACTGTCACTTGCGCATTGGCTTGGGCCTTGGCGAGGTCAGGGTTGGCCGCTTCGGTCAACATCTTGAACACGGGGAAGTACGACAGGGCACCCAACAAGCAACCGGCCAAGATGATCTTCTTGCGGCCAATCTTGTCAGACAAGGAACCGAACACCACGAAGAACGGGGTCGCAATGATCAAGGAGATCGCCACCATGATGTTGGCGGTCGGGCCATCCACCTTCAACGCTTGTGTCAAGAAGAACAGCGCATAGAACTGGCCGGTGTACCAGACCACCGCCTGACCCATCACCAAGCCGATCAGGGCCAAGATCACGATCTTCAGGTTTTTCCACTGGCCGAACGACTCAGAGAGTGGCGCCTTGGAGGTCTTGCCTTCAGACTTCATTTTCTGGAAGGCGGGCGACTCGTTCATGCTCAAACGGATGAAAACCGAGATACCGAGCATGATGACGGACACCAGGAACGGAACGCGCCAGCCCCACTCGGCAAAAGCGTCTTCGCCGATAGCGGTACGGGTACCCAAGATCACCATCAACGACAGGAACAGGCCCAGGGTCGCAGTGGTTTGAATCCACGCGGTGTATTCACCACGCTTGCCGTGGGGCGCGTGCTCCGCAACGTAAGTTGCGGCGCCACCGTACTCACCACCCAAGGCCAGACCTTGCAGCAAGCGCAAGACGATCAGGATGACGGGAGCGGCTACACCGATGGCTGCGTAGTTAGGCAGCAAACCCACGATGAAGGTGGACAAGCCCATGATCAGGATAGTCACCAGGAAGGTGTACTTGCGGCCGATCATGTCGCCCAAACGGCCGAATACCAGCGCGCCGAACGGACGCACGATAAAGCCGGCGGCAAACGCCAACAGCGCAAAGATGAAAGCAGAGCCTTCGTCCAGTCCGCTGAAGAACTGTTTGGCAATGATGGCTGCCAAAGAACCGTACAGGTAAAAGTCGTACCACTCGAAAACGGTACCGAGCGACGAAGCGAAGATAACTTTCTTCTCTTCTGCCGACATCGGACGTGCGGCTGCATTTGCCATGTTTGTCTCCAATCGTTATGTCCAGCCCCCGACATGAAGGCTTGGTCGTATTCTTGGAGTCCCCACTGACCCTGCTCTGACGCGAAACCAACGCTGGCTTGCGCCAAACTGACACCGCTCTGACAGATTAAGGTCTAACCCTGCAGGGGCTTTTCGCATAGTGGCAATTTTTGCCATTTCGAGGGTATACCCGCGAGGTATCTGCTGACACGCAAAAAGCCTTTTTGTCAGGCTGACTCATGGGCTTGGATCGCGCCCGGTTGCCTACAATCCCCCCGAACTTTGCTCCACAGAGGGCCCCGCTGGGGCCCGACAGAGAACTCCACCCATGAACCCCACAACCATGCAAGCCGTGGCCGCAGGCCTGTTTGCGCTGGCATTGATCCACACTTTTTCGACCAAGTTTTTTGAACACTTGGCCCACACACGCCCAGCCCATGCCGGGGTGTGGCATTTGTTGGCGGAGGTGGAAATTGTGTTTGGCGTGTGGGCGATGATGTTCATGACCCTGATGGGCATCATGGAAGGCTTTGCTGCAGCGATGCAATACCTCGACAGCCGCAACTTCACCGAACCCCTGTTTGTGTTTGCCATCATGGTGGTGGCGGCGAGCAAACCGGTGTTGCAAGTGTCCTCGGCCGCGGTGCAGGCCATTGTGCGGATTCTCCCGATGAACCGGACCATGGCGTTTTTCTTCACAGCACTGGGCATCGTGCCTTTGCTGGGCTCCTTCATCACGGAGCCTGCGGCCATGACCCTGGCCGCGCTCTTAATGAAAGACACCGTCTTTGCCAAAGCCTCTCGCCGCCTGCAATACGCCGCACTCGGGGTGCTGTTTGTCAACATCTCCATCGGCGGCACCCTGACCCACTTTGCCGCCCCGCCGGTATTGATGGTCGCGGCCAAATGGAACCTGGACATCGTGTACATGCTCACCCATGTGGGTTGGAAAGCTGCCGTCGCGGTGTTTATCAACGCGGGAGTCCTCACCTTCTTGTATGCCAAAGAGCTCAAGACCATGCCCTACTCCACCCAGTCCCCCTACACCGGGGTACAGGGATGGATGGTGAGCTTGCACCTGGCATTCCTGGTGGCGATTGTGATTTTTGCCCACCACCCTGCAGCCTTCATTGCCGTCTTTTTGCTGTTCATGGGCGTGGTGGCGGCCTACCCGGCTTACCAGCAAGAGCGCCTGATTTTGCGTGAGGGCTTGCTGGTGGCCTTCTTCCTCGGGGGCCTGGTCGTTCTGGGTGGCATGCAGCAATGGTGGCTGCAACCCCTGCTACTGAGCATGAACGAGACAACGGTGTATTTCGGCGCGACAGCCCTGACAGCCATCACCGACAACGCGGCACTGACCTATCTCGGCTCACTCGTCGAGGGGCTGACCCCGGAATTCAAATACGCGTTGCTCACCGGCGCGGTCACCGGCGGTGGCTTGACCATCATTGCCAACGCACCCAACCCTGCAGGGGCCTCGATATTGAAATCCACCTTCCACGAAGGTGCCATCTCGCCCCTGGGCTTGCTGATGGGAGCGCTGCCCCCGACGATCGTCGCGATTTTGTGCTTCCGCCTGTTCCCGTACTGAAACAAGCCTAGCCGCACTACCCCCGCAAGGGGATGGCAGACGGGATGGCATTTACGTCATCCCAAGCTGCCGATGCGAACCAGCTATCACCCTCGAGGTAGGCGCGCAGCATCGGCAGGGCGTCCAGCCCCCAGAACACCCGTCCGTCCACCTCAAAACTCGGCACACCAAAGACCCGTGCGGCAATTGCGTCGTCGCTGTGCTGTTTGAGTTGGGCTTTCACACTGTCGTCCGCAGGTAGGCGGGCGGGGGCCAAAGCATCGGTCAGCACCTGCAAGCGTGCAGGGTCTGCCGCATCAGCGCCGCCTTGCCAAACGTGTTTGAACAAGGTTTCGCACACATACCGGTTGGGCAAACCGTCATGCCCGGTGGCAATCGCCAAACGCAGCAGGCCCAAGGGGTTGAACGGGTGCTGGGCCGGAAAGTCGAGCGCCACCCCCTGCTGCCGGGCCAGCCACTGCACATGCCGGTAAATCCACTCGCGCTTGGGCGGCACTTCGGCAGGCCCCAAAACGGCGTTGTGTTTCAGCAAGCCGCCCAAAAACACCGGCTTGTAGTGCACGCTGTAGCTGAGCCCCATCAAGGCGCGCGGCAATTCCTCAAACGCCAAATAGGCGTAAGGGGAGATGAAGTCCAGGTAAAACGTGATTTGCTTCATAGAAAGCCTCAGGCAAAGGCGGTCGGGTGGGTTTGCTGCAAGCGCTCGGTGATCTGCACCCACATGGCTTTTTTGGCGGCATCGTCGCTGCGGCCCCATTCACGGATGTCCTCAATCGTCCGGAAACACCCTTCACACAAACCGCTGCCGGTGTCCATGCGACACACATTCACACAAGGACTTGGAATGTTTTCAGCCATAGCCGGCACCGACAGTGCGCGAGCAGCTAGCATTTTGATAGCATTTTCACGCGCCAGGGTGTCGAGCACGTTTTCTTCTTCCGGCGCCTCCACCACATCGGCCACGGGCGCGCCGGTCAGCGCCACCAGATCTTGCGGCTGCAACTGAAACACCCCGTGCGGGTGCCCAGCTGCCGCCCACACCTGTTCGAAGCGGAACAGCTCACGGTCAATCAGGGTAACGCCCGGCATGGCGTGCGCCACAGGACTCACGCCGCCGATCGAAAAGCCTGTGCGCTCTTTGACGAAGGCCGCGTTGGCGCGCGCCAGCGGGCCCACCAAAGCGGCTACCTTGGCCTCATCGACCCGGCGATCTCCGGAGGTCACCACCAACACAGCGGCATCGTCTTCCACCCGCTTGAAGATGATGCTCTTGGCAATCTGCCCCACGGCAACGCCCAAGGCATCGGCCGCCTGCTGCGCGGTGCGGGCCGCACCATCGAGCATGACCGGTCCATGGGGATGGTTCTTGTCTTGCAATGCAGTCGCTACGCGCTGCACGCCTTCGGGTAATTCAGTCAATTCAGCTCCACACATGTTGTTGTTCAGCCCAGGCGCTTGGCCAGCAAGGCGTTGGCGGCGCGCGAATGCGGTTTGCGCCCCAAAAAGTCGCTGATGAACTGGCCCGCGTCAATCAGCTTGTCCAGGTCAATACCGGTTTCAATGCCCATGCCGTGCAGCATGTACACCACGTCCTCAGAAGCCACATTGCCGGTCGCGCCCTTGGCATAAGGGCAGCCCCCCAGGCCGGCGACCGAGGTGTCAAAGTGCCAGATACCCATCTCCAAAGTCGCCAAGGTATTGGCCAATGCCATGCCATAGGTGTCGTGAAAATGACCGGACACCTCGTCCACGCTGTAGTACTGCAAGGTGGCATCCAGGGCGCGCTGCACTTTGAGCGGGGTACCCACACCGATGGTGTCAGCCACGCCCACGTGCTCCACCCCGATGTCGCGCATCAGCCGCGCGACCAAGGCTACCCGCTCCGGAGCAATGTCGCCCTCATAAGGGCAGCCCACCGCACACGAAATCGCGCCGCGCACCGCAATACCTGCCGCCTTGGCGGCCTGCGCCACCGGGCGGAAGCGCTCGATGCTCTCCTCGATCGAGCAGTTGATGTTCTTTTGGCTGAACGCCTCGCTGGCAGCACCAAAAACCACGATCTCATCCGGGCGGCTAGAGACGGCAGCTTCATAGCCCTTCATATTGGGTGTGAGCACCGAATAGCGCACACCGGCCTGGCGCTGCACGCCCGCCATGACCTCCGCGTTGTCGCCCATTTGCGGCACCCATTTCGGAGACACAAAGCTGGTGACCTCAATCTCTTTCAGCCCGGCCGCCTGCAGGCGGTGCACCAATTCAACCTTGATGGCCGCCGGTACCGGTTGCTTTTCGTTTTGCAGGCCGTCACGCGGGCCTACATCAATGATCTTGACGCGGGAAGGTGTGTTCATAGCTCGTATTAAACCGCGAACCGCATGGCCCTCGGCGGGTGCATTGGTATATTCACAGGCTCCCCCGAACCACCCCACCAGATTCCCAAGGCGCTCCTTTTGCTAAGCATCACCCAAGCCGGCCTGAAACGGGGCAACACCCTGGTTTTTGACGACCTGACCCTGAACCTGCACGAACCACGCATCGGCCTTATCGGCGACAACGGTGCGGGTAAAAGCAGCTTGTTCCGCTTGGCCTGCGGCTTGGAAGCCCCGTACACCGGCAGCGTTTCGGTGCAAGGGCTGCCGGCCTACCGCATCAATGCGCAGCGCCCCAACCTGGTGGGCATGATGTTTCAGAACCCGGACGACCAGATTGTTTTCCCCACCGTCCAGGAAGAACTCGCGCTGGGCTTGACGGCCACCGGCTTGCCCCGGCGCGAAGCCATCGCCCAAGCCCGCGCTTTTCTAGCGACACGCGGCTTGCCGGACTGGGCCGAGCGCGCCATCAGCAGCCTCAGCCAGGGGCAGCGGCAGCATGTGTGCTGGCTGGCCATTCTGCTGACCCAGCCCGCGCTGATCTTGCTGGACGAGCCATTTGCCAGCCTGGACCTGCCCAGCCAAGCCTTGCTGCACAGCGATCTGGCCCGGGTTGAGCAACAGGTCATCGTGTCCACCCATGTGCTGGAACACCTGCAAGACTTTGACCGGGTGATCTGGCTCGAGCAAGGCCGGGTCCGGGCAGACGGCCACCCGGTGACGGTGTGCGCTGACTACCGCGCCGATGTCGCTGCGCGCATTGCGACCCGCACCGCCACGGTCACCTGAACCATGGGCAGCCTTTACAGCGAACACTGCACCTGGCTGCACGCCGTGCCCGCCGGCTGGAAGCTGGGGCTGCTGGTACTGCTCAGTACCGGGGTGTTCTGGCTGAGCACACCTGTCGCCCTCAGTCTGGCGTGCGCCGCATCGGTCGCCCTGTTTGTGTCGCTGGGCGCTGCCATGCGCCCCGCCGGACGGCTGCTCAAAGCCTTGGGGATTGCGGCTGCGCTGGTGCTGCTGTTTCACGCCGTTTTGCAACAGCCGCTGGTGGGCCTGGTGAGTGTGCTGCGCATGGTGGCCGCCTCTTTGCTCAGTATTGCGCTCACGCTCACCACCCGCAGCGGCGACTTGCAGGCCGTGCTGGAGCGCCTGCTCACGCCCCTGGCGCCTTTGGGCGTGCGTGCAGACCGCTTTGCCTTGCAGCTCGCGCTGATGCTGCGGTTTGTGGAACATTTCTTCGTGGTGTGGAAGCGGCTGGACGACGCTTACCGCCTGCGCACCGGCAAGGGCGGGGGCATCAAGCTGCTGGCGCCACTCACCATCCAGATGCTGCAAACCGCGCGCCGCGTGGCCGATACACTCGACGTCCGGCTGGGTGAGTAGCCCGGCACTTTTTGTGAGACCCATTCAGAATGCAACGCAACCAATCATTCGCCCTCGTCGCCCTCTTCGCCGCCCTGATGGCGGTCCTGGGCCTGATCCCGAAAATTGACCTCCCGCTGGGCGTTCCCATCACTCTGCAAACCCTGGGCGTGATGTTGGCAGGCTGTTTGCTCGGCCCCCGTCGGGCCTTTCAGGCGCTTTTGTTGTTTATGGTGGCGGTGGCTATCGGCCTGCCCTTGTTGTCGGGCGGACGGGGTGGCTTCGGTGTCTTCATGACACCGGCGGCCGGCTACCTGGTGGCATGGCCTCTCGGTGCCTTCGTGACCGGTTTGGTCATGCACACCCTGCCCTCGGGCTCCCCACGCCAGATCGCACTGAGCGCCTTTGTGGCGTCGGCCCTAGGTGGCTTGTTGGTGATCCACGCCAGCGGCGTGGTCGGGCTGATGGGCATTGCCGGCATGAGCCTGACCCAGGCCCTGATCGGCACCAGCGCCTTTGTGCCGGGTGACCTGATCAAGTGCGTCCTGACCGCCGTGGTGTGCCACACCGTGGCACGCGGCCTGCCTGACTGGCAATTCGGCAAACGCAATATCTGATGTCCACTTCCGCCCCGGAGCTGGTGCACAGCCGGCTGGCCCGCTGGGCCACTGAGCGGGGTGCACACCCGGCCATCCGCAGCGAGGCGGGTGACATCAGTTTTGCGGAATTTGCAGCCCGGGTCGATGCCCACGCGGCAGCCCTGCGCACTGCAGGCGCTCCGGCCACGGTGCTGCAAGACGCCCGCCTTCCCTTGTTGGATCGCCTGGTGGCCTTCATGGGCACGATCGCCAGTGGCCGCTGCGCCGCGGTGAGCGACCCCGCGTGGCCCCCCGCTGTGTTGCAGGCGGTGCGCGAGCGCTTGCCTGTCGCACCGCACGACAACAGCGCACCCACCCCTTGGAGCCCTTTCTACACCGGCTTCACTTCCGGCAGCACCGGCCTGCCCAAAGGATTCCGGCGCCACCACCAGTCATGGACTGAGAGTTTTGACGTCTGCCTGCGCACCTTCGGCCCGGCAGCGGGCGGCTGCATTCTGGCGCCGGGGCGCGACTCTCACTCGCTGTTTTTGTTCGGCATGCTGCTCGGGCTGTGGACCGGTGGCGGTATGGTGGTGCAAGAGCAGTTTTCTGCCGCCGCCGCACTGGCTACCTTGCGCTCGGGGCAGACACCGTGTCTTGTGGCCGTGCCCAGCCAGTTGCTCCTGATGCTGGAGTGGGCACAGCACCGCCAGCTCCCGCCGGTCCCCGACGTTCAGCTGATTTTGATCAGTGGCGCGCGCTGGCCCCGCGGGCACACATTGGCCCTGCAAGCCTTGTTTCCGCAGGCCCGGATTATTGAGTTTTATGGGGCCTCGGAAACTAGTTTTATTGCCTGGACCGAATCCCACGCCGACCTGCCCGACAACCTGGTGGGCCAGCCTTTTGACACGGTCGAGCTGGACGTGCGCGGTGCCACTCCGGACAGCCCTGACGGGCTGATTTACGTGCGCAGCCCGATGCTGTTCATGGACTACGTGGCCACCGACGCCGACCACACCGCCGCTCTGCGCGATGGCGATTGGGTGTGTGTGCGCGACCTCGGCCACGTTGACCCCCAAGGCCGCCTCCGGGTGGCAGGCCGCGAGAGCCGCATGCTGGTGACCATGGCCAAAAAGCTGTTCCCTGAAGAGTTGGAGACGGTGCTCGAATCGCACCCCGCCATCGCCCGCGCCTCGGTGCATGGCCTGCCGGATGCACAGCGGGGCGCCCAAGTGGTCGCCATCGTGCAATTTGCAGCCCCCACGGCAGACATGGCGCACCCCAGCCTGCCAGAAGTGCAGGCCTGGTGCAGGGCGCGGCTGGAAGCCTTCAAGGTCCCCCGCCGCTTGTGGGCGCACACCGAATGGGCCTTTACCGCGAGTGGCAAAACCGACCACCTCGCCCTAGGGCGCTTGCTGGAAACGGCACTCCAACACCCTGACGGCTCACCATGTCTGACCACCATCCCCTGATCGCCGGGTGGGCGCGCAGCGCCGTCGCGCCGCATGGCGGCGCATTCAGAGCGCTCGCCGCCCATGACATCGGCGCCCCTGTGCTGCAAGCGCTGCTGCAGCGCGCAGGCTTGGCGGCAGCCGATGTGGATGCGGTCATCCTCGGCAACGCCTTGGGTGCGGGTGGCAACCCGGCACGCATGGTGGCGCTGGCAGCCGGCCTGCCGGACCGTTGTGCGGCGCTCACCGTCGACACCCAGTGCTGCGCTGGACTGGATGCCATCGCCCTTGCTGCGGGAATGCTGGCCAGCGGGCAGGCCGAGGTCGTGGTGGCAGGTGGGGTCGAGGCATGGAGCCGCGCCCCGATCCGGCAACACCGCCCGCTTGATCAGGGCGAGACGCCGATAGCCTATGAACGCCCCGCCTTTGCCCCAGACCCTAGTCGCGACCCCGATCTGCTACAGGCTGCTGCGGACTATGCCGAGGCCCACCGCATCGCCCGCAGCACCCAAGATAGCTACGCGGTGCAAAGCCACGCCCGCGCAGTGCACCACCAGGCGGACTTGGCTGCAGAGATTGTTCCGGTCGCCGGATTGACCCACGACGCCTACCCCCGCCCGATCAGCGCCCGTGCGGCACAGCGCCTGCCGGTGCAAGCGCGTGGCACAGGTAGCCTTGCGGAACCCGACTGTGCGGTGAGCACCCTGGCGATTTCCACCCGTGCCGATGGCGCTGCCATGGTGCTGTTGATGACGGCGGCGGCAGCGGCCCGTTTGCAGGTGACGCCGCCCGCGCAGTGGCGAGCGTCTGCCTCCGTGGGCCTGGACCCGGCCATGCCTTTGCTGGCTGCAGAAGCGGCCACCCGCAAGGCGCTGCAGCGCGGTGGCCTGGCGCAGGCAAAAGACTGTGCGGTGGTGGAGCTGCATGATGCGTTTGCGGTGCAAGGCCTGGCCTATTGCAGCGCACTGGGCTTGGAGCCGGACGCCATCAACCGCTTGGGCGGTGGCATTGCAAGAGGCCACCCCATCGGTGCATCCGGCGCCATCGCCCTGGTGCGGGTACTGGCCGATTTGGAGCGCCTCGGGCTGGCAGGCGCCTACGGGCAGGCATCAGTGGCTGGCGCCGGCGGCATCGGGGCCGCCGCGCTGGTGCAGTGGCGGGGCTGAGCCCGGCTGCCTGAACCAGCCGCATCCGCGAAGCGCGCTAGCCGACTACCTTGAAATAGCTGTCCAACTCCGCACGCGCGGTGCGGGTGCTGTTGACTGCTTGGGCGGGGTCGGCATAGCCCAAAGCTACACCACACACCACTTGGCACTCGGCACCCAGTCCCAAGTGGCTGCGCACCAGGGTGGGGTAGGAGGCCAGTGCCCCGATGGCGCAACTGGCAAGGCCACGAGATTGGGCTGCCAGCAACAAGCCGTAAAGCGTCATGCCCAAGTCCATAAAGCAGCCACTGCCCATGCCCCGCTCGATGGTGATGACCAGCGCCACCGGCGCATCAAAGAAACGAAAGTTACGCTCAAACTGCTGGTCGCGCCCGGCCCGGTCCTCGCGGGCAATGCCCATGCTGTCATACAGCGCACGTGCCGCGGCCACTTGCCGGCGGCGCAAATGGCCGGGCATAGGGTCAGGAAAGTAGCTGTAGTCCTCGGCCTCGGCTTGGCCTTCGCGATAAGCAGTAGACATGGCTTGCGACAATGCCTCGCGCACCGCGCCACGCACCTGGACAAAGCTGCCCGGCTGCAGGTTGGCACCGCTAGGGGCCAAACGCGCGCTCACTAGCAGCTCATGCAACAAGGCGTCTGGCACCGGCTGGTCGGTAAAGCCACGCACCGATGTGCGTGCCTGCGCCAGGGTAGAGAAGGCGTCGAGTCCGGTATCGGTCATGCGGCTTAGTAACCCCGCCCCGCATCCACCAGCCCAGCCACCGTCTGCCCGCCTTGCAGGGCAGCAATCTTGCGGGCGATCTGGGCGATGCTCTCGGAGCGCAGGGTGCGCGCCGAGGTGTGCGGAGTCACGGTAATTTTGGAATGATTCCAAAAGGCATGCCCCTGCGGCAAGGGCTCCACCCGGAACACATCGAGCGTGGCACCGGCAAGGTGGCCACTGTCGATGGCGGCGAGCAAGTCAGCATCCACCACATGGGCACCGCGGGCCACGTTGATCACATAACCGCCGGGGCGGATCTGGGCCAGTGTGCGGGCATTGAGAATGCTGTCGGTCTCCGAGGTCAGGGGCAGCAGGCACACCACGATGCGGCTGGCTGCCAGAAAGTCTTGCAACTGCGCCTCGCCATGAAAGCACTGCACGCCGTCCAGCATTTTGGGCGAACGGCTCCAGCCGTTCACCGGGAAATCGAACTGCGCCACCGCCTTGGCCACCCGCTCGCCCAACACCCCCAGCCCCAGAATGCCCACCGGATAGTCGAGGCGGCTGCGCGGCTTGCGGAACGACCATTTGCCGCTCCCCATGTCGGCCTCGTAGCCATCGAACTCACGGAAGTGGCGGATCACCGCGTGGCACACATATTCCGCCATTTGCACCGACATGCCAGCGTCGTCCAAGCGGATCACCGGCACGCCGGCTGGCAGCTTGAGCTTCATCAGGGCATCGACACCGGCACCAGTGTTGAAGATGGCTTTCAAGCCCGGTTGCTCGTCGAGCATGTGCTGCGGGGGCTTCCAGACCACTGCGTAGTCTGCCGCCGGCGCACCCGGCTGCCAGAGGGTGACCTCGGCGCCGGGAACGGCGGCTTGCAGCCCGGGAATCCAGCTGGCCTCATCAAAGTCGGCCGAGTAATAGGTAATGCGCACAGGTGTTGTCATGCCCGCATTTTCACCGCAGTGCAGGCCGACTCGGCTCAGGCAGGTACCACCATGCGCAGCAGCTCGCTGCCCTCGGTCACCTGGTCGCCCGGCGCAAACAAGAGTTCGCCTACCGTGCCATCGGCCGGCGCAGCGATCGTGTGCTCCATCTTCATGGCTTCCATAACGGCGAGGGCCTGACCCTTTTTGACGACATCGCCCGCCTTCACCGCAAACGACACCACTTTGCCGGGCATGGGTGCGGTCAGGCGGCCGCCTTCAGACTGGGCGTCGCCGGCATGGGCCAGCGCATCAATCGCTATGATTTGTGTAGCGCCTCGCGCATTGAATACCTGGGCCACAGCCCCATTTACATACACATTCACCAGGCTTCGCTGCTCACCGCAGCGCACATCCAGTGCACGGCCTTGTGCCGACCATTGCAGCGGATACGTCTGCCCGCCCACCGTCAGCTCCAGCGTGCCACCGCGCACCGAGCGCAATAAAGCGGTGTGGGGCTCGCCGGCGTATTCAAGGGCAAAGCTGCGCACTTGGGCGCCGTGCGATTTCCAGCCATCGCGCTGCGCCCAGGGGTCCTGCCAGCCATGGGCGTCGGGCTGCGCGGCTTGGCGTTCTCCCATCTGCAAAGTGTGAGCAATCAAGGCCGCCGCGGCCATGGGGAGGCCCACTTTGTCTTGGTGGAACAAGGCGTCTGCTTCGCGGGGAATCAGCGCCGTATCCAGCTGGGCCGCAGCAAACGAGGCACTGGTGGTCACATGCCGCAAGAACTGCACATTGGTCGCCAGCCCCACGATGTGGGTCTGCGCCAAGGCAGCGTCCAGCCGGGCCAGCGCCTCCTCACGGTTGGCACCATGCACGATCAGCTTGGCCACCATGGAGTCGTAAAACGGGCTGATGGCATCGCCCTCGCGCACGCCGGAGTCCACCCGCACGCCGCGCTCTGCGCGCACAAAGGTCACATGGGGCGGGAGGCCGTACACCTGCAAGCTGCCGGTGGCCGGCAAGAAGTTGTTGTCGGGGTTCTCGGCGCAAATACGGGCCTCGATGGCGTGGCCATGGATCTGCAACTCGTCTTGGCGCAAAGGCAAAGGCTCGCCACTGGCCACACGCAGTTGCCACTCCACCAGGTCTAGGCCGGTGATGGCCTCGGTGACCGGGTGCTCCACCTGCAGGCGGGTGTTCATTTCCATGAAATAGAACTTCATGGCTTCGGGGTGCTCGTAGCCGCCGGGCTGCTCCACGATGAACTCCACGGTGCCAGCGCCCACATAGTTCACCGCGCGGGCGGCTTCCACGGCGGCTTGGCCCATCTGGGCGCGCAGTGCGGGCGTCATGCCGGGCGCGGGGGCTTCTTCCAGCACCTTCTGGTGGCGGCGCTGCACCGAGCAGTCGCGCTCAAACAGGTACACATAGTTGCCGTGGGTGTCGCCAAACACCTGTATCTCGATATGGCGCGGGCGCTGCACGTATTTTTCAATCAGCACTGCGTCATCGCCAAAGCTGTTGATCGCCTCGCGCTTGCAGCTGGCCAAGGCATCCGCAAAATCCTCCGCCTTGTCGACCGCGCGCATGCCCTTGCCGCCACCGCCTGCGCTGGCTTTGATGAGCACCGGGTAGCCAATGCGGTCGGCCTCCCGCTGCAGGAGCGTGGCGTCCTGGTCCTTGCCGTGGTAGCCGGGCACCAGCGGCACACCGGCTTTTTCCATCAGCTGCTTGGACTCGGCTTTCAGGCCCATGGCCTGGATGGCGCTGGCAGGGGGCCCGATGAACACCAGACCCGCGGCAGCGCAAGCGTTGGCGAATTCTTCGTTCTCGCTCAGAAACCCATAGCCGGGATGAATGGCCTGCGCGCCCGTGGCCTGGGCCGCTTCGATGATACGCTCCCATCGCAGGTAACTGTCTTTCGGTGCGCTGCCGCCGATGTGCACCGCCTCATCACACGCCGCCACGTGTTTGGCAGAGGCATCCGCGTCGGAGTACACCGCTACGGTTTTGATAGCTAGCTGCGCACAGGTGGCGGCGACGCGGCAGGCAATTTCTCCACGATTAGCGATCAGTATTTTGGTGAACATGGTGTCTCTCTCGGGGTTTTTTATTGCGCTTTTCTTGCGCTCAAGGGGCGGTCCATACCACCTTATCGTCCACGGCGTAGAGGCGACAGGGGGTATCAAATTTTTCGCAGTTCTTGATGGCCGTTTCCATCGCGGTGCGGCCGTAGGCACGGGCAATGGCGCCCTTGGCCGACACGGCCACCGCACGTGGAAAGGGCTTCTCCAGCCACTCACGATAGAGGGCCTTGCCCTTGTCACTCATACGCGGCAAGGCGTCTGCGTTCTCCAGTGCAGCAAAACCGCTGGCGGGCGGCACGGGCGTGGCATGCACCGTGTCGTCCAGCACAGCCAGGTCCACCGGAAAGGTCCAGTGTTGCGAGAGAAACTGCAGCATCTCGCGCGCCGATGCTGCGCGCGCCTCCGGGTTGCCGCCCATCATGGCTTTGCCGGAGGCGGTGCCGCCCACGTTGTCACGCTCGACCACCGGGGTCGATGCGTCGAAGGCGTGGTAGCTGCCGGGGTACTGCACATAGCGCACCGATTGCTTGGCGGCAGCCAGTCGATCGGTCAAGGATTTGCAGGGGGCGGCCGGCGTCCAGTTGTCCAACTCACCGCTCATCACCAGCAGGGGCGCCACCAGGCTGTAGCCCCATTGTTTTTCAAACGCATTACATCCGGGATAAAAAGCCACCAATGCTGCGGGCTTTACCGGCGCTTTGGCAACAATATCTGCGCTGCGGTCGGCACTGGCCAGCACCGTCTGCCCGCCATGGGACCAGCCCACCACGCCCAAATGCGCCGCACTCACCTCGGGCTGGCGGGCCAGCCACTGCAAGGCGGCCGACACATCCAAGCGCCGGTTGGCCTCCGTCAGCGTGCGCTGCGAGGGCTTTTGCTCGCAAATGCTGGTCTGCCCGCGCGGGCCGAAACTGTCCAGATACAAGATGCCTACGCCTGCATCGTGAAAGATGCGGATGTAGCGGTTCTGCGCATAGTTCAGCGTGCCCCGGTCCTGCGGCAATCCGCCGCAGCCGTGCAGGGCCACCACCGCAGGCGCTTTATTGGCACCCTCCGGCGGCGTCCAGTAGGCCTTCAAGGTGATGCCGGGCTCTTCACTGGCAAAGCTCACTTCGCGAGTCGGCTGGGCGGCGATAGCGGAAAGTGCCAAAAAGCAACTGAGGGTCGCAAGTAACAGAGTGCGCCGGGTCATTTGCCAGCCCACACCACGTCGTTGTCTACGGCGTACAAGCTGCACTTGAAGCCAAACCGCTGACATCGGCCCATAGCACGCCCGATAGCGTAGTCGCCAGTGGCCGACCCATAGCCACCACGCTCTGCAACCGCAAAAGCACGTGGTGTTTTCAGGCCCAGAAACTGCTGGTAACCGGGCTTGTTGTCCTCTCGCACCGGCACCTTGCTGACATCGTCAATCGCGGCAAAGCCCGTAGCCGGAGGGCGTACGGCGATGGCGGGAGCCGCGAAACCGAGCTTGTTGAGAAACGCATCCACGTAAGGCAACCAGTGGTCCATGTCCTCATCAAGACCATGGTGTCCCTCTTCACCCGGCGAACGGGCGAAGACGGGGAACTCCGCCTTGCCGCCGTTGGCAACCCAGGCCTTGTGCCAGGACCTGGGTACGTCCGGACCCCAGTATTTGTCGTTGGGCCAGTACAGCCAGATCATCGGCGCTTTGGCCGTCTTGGCCAAGCCGGCCCAGTTGCTCTCCAAGGACGCGGGGGCGTACGGATTGCCTGTACGGGTATCGGGATTGCCACCGGAGCCGCCGGCAAAGTTAATGCCGCCGATCAAGCCGGGCGGCGCTTTCCCCACGACGACGACGGACGTATGCCCGCCCGCGCTCTGCCCGCCCACCAGCCAACGGCTGGTGTCCACGAACGGCAGGGTCTTGGCGAAATTCACTGTAGCCATGACCTGGGCGTACACCGCCTCGTCAAAACCCTCGAAACGTGGGCTGTTGGGATTGCCAGTGTCCTCCGGATCAAAGTCGCCGTAAGTTTCCCAGTAGCCGATGCGCGTAGGCACCATCACCACCAGCCCTTTGGCGGTGAAATAGCGTGCTGCGTTATCCGGCCGGTAGCGCCCCTGTGACGCCCGCTTGGCCGCAACGGCCCGTCCATGGTTGAACACCAGCAAGGGAAACGGCCCTTCACCCGTCGGGCGATAGATGGTGATGGGCATGGGCTTGGTCTCCTCCTTGCCATACAGGTTTTTGACCGTGACAGGGATGCGCACAACTTCCTCGCGCATATCCTTGGACAACACTTCAGTGGGCGTAGCAGGCACCGTTTGTGCCCGTGCGTACGGCATCAACATCAACGCATACAAACCTGCTATGACAAACCAAAATCGAAAACGCATTCCTCTCCCCTTTCAAAATTACATGCGGAATACGCCGAATTTTGTCTCGGGAATGGGCGCATTCAATGACGCGCTGAGGCCCAGTGCCAGCACGCGGCGGGTATCGGCGGGGTCGATGATGCCGTCATCCCACAAGCGGGCAGTGGCGAAGTAGGGGTGGCCCTGTTCTTCGTACTGCTGGCGGATGGGTGCTTTGAAGGCCTCCTCCTCCTCCGCGCTCCAGTTGCCACCCTTGCCTTCAATGCCATCACGACGCACGGTCGCCAACACGCTGGCCGCCTGCTCGCCCCCCATGACCGAGATGCGCGCGTTGGGCCACATCCACAAGAAGCGGGGGCTGTAGGCGCGGCCGCACATGCCGTAGTTGCCGGCACCGAAGCTGCCGCCGATGATGATGGTGAACTTGGGCACCTGCGCGGTCGCCACGGCCGTCACCATCTTGGCGCCGTTGCGGGCGATGCCTTCGTTCTCGTACTTGCGGCCGACCATGAAGCCGGTGATGTTCTGCAGGAACACCAGCGGAATCTTGCGCTGGCAGCACAGCTCGATGAAATGCGCACCCTTAAGCGCCGACTCACTGAACAAAATGCCGTTGTTGGCGATGATGCCTACCGGCATACCTTCCACATGGGCAAAGCCGCACACCAGCGTGGTGCCATAGCGGGGCTTGAACTCATGCAGCTCCGAACCATCGACGATGCGGGCGATGATTTCGCGCACATCGAAGGGCTTGCGGGTGTCAGTGGGAATGACACCGTACAACTCCTCTGCTACATATTTAGGAGCTACCGGCGCACGTAATTCGGGTGCCGGGGCCTTGTTTTTATTCAAATGCGCAATGGCCTCGCGCGCCAATGAGAGCGCATGCAAATCGTTCTGTGCCAGATGGTCGGCCACGCCGGAGAGGCGGGTGTGCACATCGCCACCGCCCAGATCTTCGGCCGTCACCACCTCGCCGGTGGCCGCCTTCACCAGCGGGGGGCCACCCAGGAAAATGGTGCCCTGGTTTTTGACAATGATGGTCTCGTCGCTCATGGCGGGCACATAGGCGCCACCGGCCGTGCAGCTGCCCATCACCACGGCGATTTGCGCAATGCCCTGCGCGCTCATGTTGGCCTGGTTGAAGAAGATACGGCCGAAGTGGTCGCGGTCAGGAAAGACCTCGTCCTGATTTGGCAGGTTGGCACCGCCGGAGTCCACCAGATAGATGCAGGGCAGGTTGTTCTGCGCGGCCACTTCCTGGGCACGCAGGTGCTTTTTGACGGTGAGCGGGTAATAGGTGCCGCCTTTTACCGTGGCGTCATTGCACACGATCATGCAGTCCACCCCGCTCACCCGGCCGATGCCGGCAATCACGCCGGCGCAGGGCGCGCTGTCGGTGCCATCGCGGTCGGGATACATGGCCAGTGCGGCCAAGGGGGAGAGTTCCAAAAAGGGGGTGCCGGGGTCCAACAACATGCCCACGCGGTCGCGCGGGAGCAGCTTGCCGCGGGCGGTGTGCTTGGCGCGGGCGGCGTCGCCACCGCCGAGTGCGGCCTTGTCGATCTTGGCATTCAGGTCGGCCACCAGGGCGCGCATGGCGGCTGCGTTGGCCACAAAGTCGGCAGAACGCGGGTTGAGTTTGGATTCCAGCATCGTCATGGGGTGCATCCGGTCAGTGTTGTTCGGTCAAGTGGCATTGTGCGGCGGGAGCCCAGGCGCGCACCACCGCAAAGGTTGCAAATTGCGCCACAAGAGGCACATTTTTTGGCACACTCATTCGATGCCCGCACCTACCCCTGTTGCCGCAACCCCCATGGCTTTCGCCACAGCGATGGTGCACGCCTATGCACGCTACGGCAAGGACCCATCGAAGGTGCTTGCACAGGCGCAGATTGCGCCAGACGCCCTGCAAGCAACAGATGCCCGCATCACCGCCTGGCAGATGGAGCGCCTGTCCGGAGCAGCCATGCGCGAGCTGGACGACGAAGCCCTGGGCTGGTTCAGCCGCAGGTTGCCCTGGGGCAGCTATGGCATGCTGGTGCGTGCTTCTATCAGCGCCCCCACCCTGCACGTAGCCCTGAGCCGCTGGTGCCGCCACCACGGCCTGATTGCCCCGGACATCACGCTCACGCTGAGCACCGCAGGCGATACCGCCAGCATCACGCTCACAGAGAACGCAACCCCACCGAACCAAGGGCATGGGGCTTTTGCGCAGGTCAAGGAGGAGCCCGCAACGCGGGCGGGGGATACGGAGCAAAAGCCCCATGCCCTTGGTTTGCCCTCACCTATCCGGGAGTTCTGCATGGTCTCCGTCTTGCGCAACGTGCTGGGCGTGGCCTGCTGGCTGATCGACTCACGCATCGCCTTGAAAGGTGCGAGCTTTCCGTTCGCAGCCCCCGCGCACCAAGACGCCTATGCCGTGTTGTTTGGCGGACCCACCCGCTTCGGGGAAGCGCAAGCGGCCATCCATTTCGATGCGCGCTACCTCCGCCTTCCCCTGCGGAGGGACGAAAAAGCCTTGCAGCAAATGCTGCAAAACGCCTTGCCCCTGACCGTGCTGCAGTACCGGCGCGACCGCTTGCTGGGCCAGCAGGTGCGGCAGCTGCTGAGCAACCATCCGCAAGACACCCACAGCGCCGAAGCGCTGGCCGGTTTGCTGAACGTGTCGCCCCGCACCCTGCACCGCCAGCTCAAGGAAGAAGGCACGACGCTGCAAGCCCTCAAAGACGACGTGCGCCACCACAAGGCCACCGAGCTGCTCTTGCGCAGCCAGCGGCCCATCAAGCAGGTGGCAGAGGCGGCGGGCTTTCAGAACGAGAAAAGCTTTATCCGCGCCTTCAAGGGCTGGACCGGGCAGACGCCGGCCGAATTCCGCCGCGCCGGGGGCGCCCGCGCCTAAGGCGCTTCGGCGCTGCCCGACGGGCAGCGCCAGTTAGGGGCCACGGCTCTTCTGCAAGGTTTGCAAGAGCGCCTTGAACTCGGGCGACTCCCTCAGTGTGGCCCGGCCGGCCGCGATGAGTTGGGTCACATCCTCGCCCGGGATGGTGAGGGCGGTCGGGATCTGCAGCAGCTTGGTGCGCTGAGGCAAGTCTTGGCCGTCCGGGGCGTCGCGCAGGTTGACCTGCACCACATGCACTTCTGCATCCTTGGCAAACACATCTTTGCCACCCCGAAAGCGTTGGGCCAGCTCCCCCTTCCACTGGCGCGTGACATCGGCAAGAAACTCCTGGGTTTCTTTGGTCGCCCGGGCTCCGGCACCAAAGACCAAGGTGTCGAGCACCTCGGCAGGGCCGGGCAAGCGGTCACTCATGTCGATGTTGGTGGAGGGGTCCCGTTCGGAGTTCACCGACACCAGCACCAGCTTGCGCACCACGCCCGCTTCGATGCCAGCGCGCTGCAACACCGGGCGCAAGCCGCCCTCGGCAAGCGCGCTGTCCAAGAAGCGGCGTACGCCCAGGTTGTCAGACAGGCCGCCATCCAGCAAGTGGATGTAGGGCCGGTTTTTGCTGTCCAGGTAGCTGCGGGCCTGCTCGCGATAAAGGCGGGTGCGATAGTCCTCCCACGCGTCGCCCGCCACTTCGGGTGGCTTGCACTGGCCCGCGAAATTGCGCAAGGTCACCGGGCTGAGCAACAAAGGCACCGACGACGAGGCAGCCACCGCAAACGACACTGGTACCGATTGCAGGTTGGAGCAGATCAGGTCGAACTGCGTCTTGGAAAACTCAAAACCGGTACCCAAGGTCATATCGGTCGCGGTAATCAGCAAATCGGGATGGCCTTTGCGACTTGCCAGATCGCCGAAAGTAGCCCCGCCGTAAAGGCTGTCCAAGCGCTCTGCCAGCAGGTGCGAGCGGCCAAACCACGGCGATGACAAGGCCACCAGATTGCCCGGCCGCAGCGCGTAGCTCAACAGGTTCTCCTGAAAGTCCTGCCGCAGGTATTCGCGCTCGAAACGCGGCAGGTGTGCAGAGCCGTGGGTCGCAAAATAAGCCGCCACAATGCTGCCGCCCGACACGCCCCCCACCAGATCTACCTTGTCCAGCAGATTGGTGTTGCGCCCGGCCCATTCAAATCGATGGGCCTGCAGCTCCATGAGAACGCCGTAGCCAAACGCCGCTGCCCGGGCGCCACCGCCGGAAAAGAGCACCGCCATCAGAATGCTGGGGTCGCGGTCGTCGTCCGCGCTACGCTGCACATCCGGCGCCACCACGGATACGGGCTCATTGATCCAGGGCTTTTGTGTGGAGCACCCGGCCACTGCCAGCGCGACGCAGCACACGAGCCAACGAAACATCATCGGTCTGTGCCCTCCGCACCGTCCACCACACCCAGCAGCGCGGGCAGTGCCTGCATGGAGTCAAACACCTCTGCGGCGCCCGCCGCTAACAGGGCCTGACCCTCACCTTGCGGCGCATAGCCGAACACCATAGCACCCGCCGCCACACCGGCCGTAACGCCGGTGACCGTGTCTTCCACCACGGCGCAGCGCGTGGGGTCTGCACCCAGCGCGGCCGCTGCAGCCAGGTACACGTCAGGGTGGGGTTTGGAGCGCGGCAGGTCGTGGCCACTGAACACCCGCCCTTCAAAATACGGCAGCAAGCCGGTCTTGCCCATTTGCATCAGCACCTTGGGCAAGTCTGCGCCTGAGGCGCAGGCTATTCTGCCGGCGTAGCCCGCGTGAATGCGGGCAATTGCTTCGGGCGCATACGGTATGGGCTGCGCATGCTCCATAAGCGCGGCATTGCGGCGCGCGCGGAACGACGCCATCCAATCGGGTGTGAGTGGCTTGCCGGTTTCAGCTTCAATGCGGGCGCGCTCGTCCATCACGGCTTTGCCCACAAACACGGCCATGCACTCCTGCAGGGTCATGCCCCAGCCCTGCTCGGCCAGCATGTCGCGCAGCACGCCATTGGTGATCAGCTCGCTGTCCACCAGCACACCGTCGCAATCGAACAGCACGGCTTCAAATTTCATGGTTGGTCTCCATCCACATACAACCAGGCTCCGGCCTCCCGCACAAAGCGGCTGCGCTCGTGCAAGCGCACTGCCGCGCCGCTGGCCGGCTTTTGGCGAGCGACGAACTCTACCTGTGCATGAGTGGCATCGTCTTGTGTGTGGGTTCGCACGTCCAGCCCCAGCCATTTGACGCCGGGGTCGAACTCGATGCGTTCCGGCCGGTGGCTGGCGTGCCAAGTTTTAAGAAGGTACGCCTCGCGCTCCAGCACAAAAGCGCAGTAGCGGCTGCGCATCAGGCTCTCGGCATCGGGGGCGGGGGACTCGCTCTCCAGCCAACGGCCGCAGCATTGGCCATAGGGGAGGTTTTTTTTCTGGTGTTGCCGGCCACAGGGGCAGGCTTCTGTCATCACAAAGGGCTTCATGCCCTCCATCATGCCTTGGCTTTAGGTGGCATTAGCCCTTGGCTTGGCGGCGCGCCTTTTGCGCTTCCAGGGTTTCTGTGGGCGCGCCGGCCTTCACCCATTCGCCCCAGCCGCCGTCGATGTGGGCCACATTGCTCATGCCCATGTCCTGCAAGGCTTTGGCAGCCAGCGCACTGCGCCAGCCAGCTCCGCAAAACAGGATGAACTCTTTGGACTCATCGGCAAACAGGGGCTTGTGGTACGGCGACTCGGGGTCTACCCAAAACTCCAACATACCGCGCGGCGCATGAAAGGCGCCCACCACGGTACCGTCGTTCAGCTCACGGATGTCGCGGATATCCACGATTTGCATAGCCGGGTCTTGCAGGCGGGCTTGCACCTCGGCCACGCTGTAGGTGGTGACCTGCGCCATGGCTTCGTCCACCAGTGCACGGGATCCTTTGGTAATGGGCATGGGAGTCTCCTTCAATCTCAGGCGTCAAACACCACGCCATCTTGCAGCTTTGCAGCGCCGGATCGCACCAAGTCCTGCACCAGTTGCCGGGTGGCCTCTTCCAAGGTGGCGTCGGCAAAGTGCCTTTGGAAGGTGTCGTTGAAATAGCTGGTGTTGCGCGCCCATGCAACCAGTGCGGGCAAGGGCAAGTGGCGGGTTTCGAGCAATTTGAACTTGAGCAGCACCTTGGCCGCGTACTGCAAATGCTTCGCCGGGTTTTGCACAAAACCGTTGAGGCGCTGGCGTGCATAGGCAATGGCCTGCGGCGCATCTGTGAACGGGGCGCCATGGCCGGGGATAACGGTGGCAGGGTTCAAGCGCTCGATCACCTCCAGCGTGGCGGCGACTTCGTCGAACGCGTCGTCGCCGTCCAGCTCCGGGAAGACCACGCCAAAGCCTTTTTCCCACAAGGCGTCTGCCGACACCAGCGTGCGGCTTTGCGGCTCAAACAGGATGACGGAATGCGGGTCGTGCCCCGGTGCCGCATGCACCTGCCAATGCAGGTCGCCGAGCCGCATTTCGGTGCCCGGTTGCAGTGTGGCATTCAAACGGAAGCGGGGGCATTGCTGGCCGGTGGGTGTGTAGCTCAGGGCATGTGCGTCCCACACGCGCACATAGTCAGCGTGGCCCGGTGGAATATGCGTTTCCATCTCGGGGTAGCGCGCCTGCAGTGCGGCATTGCCCCCGCAGTGGTCGCTGTGCAAATGGGTGTTGAGCAGCAGGTCCAGCGGCCGGCCTTGGAGCGCCGAATCGACGAGCGCCAGCGTCTGATCGACGTGGGTGCAATAGCCGCTGTCGATGAGCGCGGTGCCGCCCTCACCTTGGATCAAGATGTTGTTGCTGGACAGCCAGCCCCGCTCAAAGACAGTAACGCCGGCAGGCAGTGCGTGTGCCATGAAGCTCAAGCCAGTGCGCGCTGGATGATGATCTTCTGCACGTCGCTGGTGCCTTCATAAATCTGGCACACGCGCACGTCGCGGTAGATGCGCTCAACGGGGAAGTCGCTCACATAGCCGTAGCCGCCCAGGGTTTGGATGGCGGCGCTACACACCTTCTCCGCCATTTCGCTGGCAAAGAGTTTGGCCATGGCGGCTTCTTTCAAACACGGGCGGCCCGCGTCACGCAGGGCAGCGGCATGCCAGATAAGTTGCCGCGCAGCTTCCAGCTGGGTGGCGCAGTCCGCCAAACGGAAGCCGACAGCTTGGTGGTTGAAGATGGGCTGGCCGAAGCTCTGGCGGTCCTTGGCATAGGCAATCGCCACGTCGAGTGCGCTGCGGGCCATGCCCACGCTTTGCGCGGCAATGCCGATGCGCCCGCCCTCCAGCCCACCGAGCGCAATGCCATAACCCTCGCCCTCTTTGCCGATCAGGTTCTCGGCGGGAATGCGGCAGTTGTCGAAGTTGATCTGGGCGGTGTCGCTGCTGTGCTGGCCGAGCTTGTCTTCTAGGCGCGCGACCACATAGCCCGGTGCATTGGTGGGCACCAGGAAGGCGCTCATGCCCTTCTTGCCCGCGCTCTTGTCGGTCACCGCGATGACGATGGCTACATCGCCGTTCTTGCCACTGGTGATGAACTGTTTGACGCCGTTGATGACGTATTCATCGCCCTGCCTGAGCGCCGTGGTGCGCAGGCTTGAGGCATCGCTGCCCACATGCGGCTCGGTCAGGCAAAAGGCGCCCAGCATCTGGCCCTGGGCCAGGGGCTCCAGCCACTGCTTTTTCTGCTGCGCATTGCCGAACTTCATCAGGATGGCGTTGACCGGGCAGTTAGTGACGCTGATCACCGTGCTGGTGCCGCCATCACCAGCGGCAATTTCTTCCAGCACCAACGCCAGGGTCACGTAGTCCAGCCCCGCGCCGCCCAATTCTTCAGGCACGCAAATGCCGTAGGCGCCCAGCGCGGCCAAGCCTTGGTGCGCGGCTTTGGGGAATGTGTGCTCTTTGTCCCACTTGGCGGCGTTCGGCCAGAGCTCGGCTTGGGCAAAGTCGCGCACGGCGTCGCGGATCATTTCCTGGTCTTGGGTCAGCAGCATGGGTGTGTCTCTCGGGTCGTTGTATTGGTGTTGGTTTTACCAGCTGGAAAACGGGGTTCCATCCCAGCGCAGGTAGGGCACGTCGCGGCTGGAAAATCCGGTGCTTCGGGTACTGCGCGCGGCCACGGTTGCGCGAATGGCGGCCACACTCTCTTCGGGCAGCAAGGGGGCATCGGGAGTGCCCATATCGGTGCGCACCCAGCCCGGGTGGATCAGCAGAAACTGGGCATTCGGGTAGTCGGGCTGCGCTGCCACTACGGCCATGTTCAATGCGGCCTTGCTCACGTGGTACACCCAAGCGCGGCTGCTATCAACGCCGCCGATTTGCCCGAAATCGCTGGTGATGAACACAAACTGGCCCCGCGCCTCCTCGACCCAGGGTGCCACCTGCGGCAAGGCCTGCATGGCGCCCAGCACATTGGCGTGCATCATCGCGTCAAACGCTTGCTGCGTGGGGGGCGACTTGGCGTCGTCCGCACTGAAGACCCCGGCCACGTAATAGGCCCGGTCGATCTTTTCACCATCCAGCTGCCAGCTCAGGCCGCTGACGCTGGCCGGGTTGGTCACATCCAGTTTCATGGCCTGCGCACCCAGGTCACGCAGCCGCTCCAGCCCCGCCGCATCGCGCGCGGTGGCAATGACGCGCTCGCCCGCCTCCAGGTACTGGCGCACCAGCTCCAAGCCAATGCCGCGTGAGGCGCCCACAATCAAAATGGTCTTCATGGTGGTGGTGCCCCGCGTTCAGGCCAGATAGCCCGCGTATTCAAAGTAACCCGACCACGCAGGATCGAAGCTGACCTTGATCTCAGCATCCGCGGCTTCGGGTCGCGCCAACAGGGGGGCCAGCGTCTGGCGCGCCAAGGCCTCGTCGACTACGTAGTAAAGCGCTTGCCGGCGGCCTTCTTTGGTCAGGGTCAGCACCATCAGGCCTTGGTGCATTTGCTGCAGCAGCATGCCGGCCTGGTCTTGCAGGGCTTGCGCCCGAGCTTGGGCGCCCTCGTCCGCCGCCGGCAGGTCCAGGGTCCATGCGGTGGCCAGGTCGGCGCGCATCGCAACGGCGTCTGCACTCAGGTTCACCGCCACAAAGCCGGCTTCTTGCGCGTCAGAGGCATCCTCGGTGACAGTGTCGCCGTCGCCCCAGGCAAAGTCGTCGAGCTCGATCTCATTGCCGGAATCATCGACCGCGCAATTGAACTGGAGCTCCATGCCTTCCCAATGGGCCTCGCCGGTCGGGAATATGCCAGTGCGGCCCAAGGTCTCCACCCAATAGGTGTCAAACACCTGCGCGAGTGCGCTCAAGGGCGTCCAGGAAACCGCGGCGTCAGGCGCCGGGGTCACAAAGTCGATGGCCCCGACCTTGACCGCAAAATCGTACTCACCCAACACATGGTCGAGCATGATGAAGGCCATGTGCCGCGCCTGCTCCGCCAGGGCCTCGGACACCTCGGGCTTGAAGTGGAGCTCCAGGGCCACACGGCCGTCGTCTTGCTCCAGGGCGACCATCACATTTGAAGTCGAGAGTTCCAACTCGTCCATCTGGATCGAAAAATCGGCATCCGGGCTGCGCGCCCTGAAGGCGGTCACCCCGAAGTGTGCCAATGCCGGCGCAGCACCCGCCACCTGGGACAACAAAGGGAAACACTCAATGTGGCCATGGGCGGTCAGCACCAACTCCAGCCGGGTGGCATCGGGTGCGCCCAGCACCTCCAGCGTCACACCGTGCAGGTATTGGCTGGCGAGTGCGTTGATCTGCTCCACACGCTCGGCCGGCGGGAGTTGAAAGAACGCGGCTTCCTGGACTGCGAATTCGCGCCAGAAGCTGGCGATCTCGGGGGTGGGCTGCATGAATATCCTGAAAATAGTGAAGGTCGCTAGTATTTCAGAAGCTGGGTCTGCAGCCCGCCCGGTTTACAGCAGCTCCAAGGCGACCGCGGTCGCCTCACCGCCACCGATACACAGGGTGGCTACGCCCTTTTTGAGACCCCGGGCCTTCAACGCGTGAATCAGCGTGACCATGATGCGCGCGCCGGACGCGCCGATCGGGTGGCCCAGCGCGCAGGCGCCGCCGTTGACGTTCACTTTGTCATGCGGAATGTTCAGCTCCGCCATCAGCGCCATGGGCACCACGGCGAATGCTTCGTTGATTTCCCACAGGTCCACGTCTTCTACCTTCCAGCCGGCTTTGGCCAGCACCTTCTGGGTGGCGCCCACCGGCGCCGTGGCAAACCAGTTGGGCTCTTGGGCGTGGGTGGTGTGGGCCACAATTTTGGCCAGCGGCTTGCAGCCGAGGTCTTTGGCGGTGCCCTCGCGCATCAGCACCATGGCGGCTGCGCCGTCGTTGATGGAGCTGCTGCTGGCGGCGGTGATGGTGCCGTCTTTCTTGAACGCAGCCTTGAGCGTGGGGATCTTGTCCAGCTTGATCTTGCCGGGGCCTTCGTCGATGCTGACCTGCACCTCGCCGGCACGGGTCTTGACCGTCACCGGGGTGATTTCCGCCTCAAACGATCCTGATTTGATAGCTGCTTGCGCACGCTGCACGCTGGCTGTGGCGAAATTGTCTTGTTGCTCACGGGTGAAGCTGTACTTGGCAGCACAGTCTTCCCCGAAGGTGCCCATGGAGCGGCCGGCCTCGTAAGCGTCTTCCAGGCCGTCGAGCATCATGTGGTCCATCACGCGATCGTGGCCGATACGGATGCCGCTGCGGCCCTTGAGCAGCAGGTGGGGCGCGTTGGTCATGCTTTCCATGCCACCCGCCACCAGCACATCGTGGCTGCCGGCGAGCAGCATGTCGTGGGCGAACATGGCCGCGCGCATGCCGGAGCCGCACATCTTGCTCAGGGTCACCGCACCGGCGCTTTTGGGCAGGCCACCTTTGAAAGCCGCCTGGCGCGCAGGTGCCTGGCCCTGGCCTGCCATCAGGCAGTTGCCGAAGATGACTTCCGTGACCAACTCGGGGCTGATACCGGCGCGCTCCACAGCAGCTTGAATAGCGGCACCACCCAAGTCGTGGGCGGCAAGAGAAGCGAAGTCGCCCTGAAAACCACCCATGGGGGTGCGGGCAGCGCTGACGATCACAACGGTTTCTGGCATGGTCTTCCTCGGGGTCAGGTGAATGGCACAACGCCAACCATCGATTGACGTTTACGTAAACGTCAATTGTGGCAGAAAATCTTTACCGCAGCTTCACCCCGGACTCACACGTCTTCATGCGGGGCGTGCACCATGACGGCATGACCCATGATGCCCGCTTATCACCCGCCAGCCCGGCCGCTGCGCCCCACTCTGTGCCCACATTGCCACACCCGCACCACCGCCTCACGCGGCTGGCCGCACTGCTGTGCGTAAGCGCCTGTGTGTGGGTCAGTGCCCAGGCACAAACAGCGCCTACGCCGCTCGTACCAGCTGCCCCGACCAGCGCCATCCGTAGTTTGGGCACCCCGGACTTTGCCCAGATCGTGCAGCGCTACGGCCCGGCGGTCGTCAATATCAGCACCAGCGGTACCCGGCTGGTCACCGCCGATGGCAAAGACGGTACGGGCAACACCAAAGGCGCCGACAACGACGACCCGACCCAGCTGTTTTTGCGGAGATTCCAGGAGCAATTCGGTGCCAGCGGCGCGAGCATGCAGATTCCGGTGAATGCCAAAGGCTCGGGCTTCATCGTGAGCGCTGACGGACTGGTGTTGACCAACGCCCATGTGATTGCCCACGCCAGCGAGGTCACCGTGAAGCTGACCGACCGGCGCGAATTCAAGGCCAAAGTCCTGGGCAGCGATGCCAAGACCGATGTGGCCGTGCTCAAAATTGAAGCGACAGGCCTTCCGGTGGTTGCCATCGGCCAACCCGCCAACCTCAGCGTGGGCGAATGGGTGCTGGCGATTGGCTCGCCCTTCGGCCTGGACAACACAGTCACCACCGGCGTGGTGAGCGCCAAAGGCCGCACCTTGCCCGACGACTACACCGTGCCCTTCATTCAGACCGATGCGGCCGTCAACCCCGGCAACTCGGGCGGACCGTTGTTCAACGCCGCAGGCGAGGTGGTGGGCATTAACTCGCAGATCTACACCCGCAGCGGCGGCTACCAGGGCCTGAGCTTTGCCATCCCGATCGACCTGGCGCAATCGGTGGCGCGGCAGATTGTGGCCACGGGCCACGCCTCGCACGGGGTGCTGGGTGTCTCAGTACAAGAAGTCACGCAAGCGCTGGCCGATGCCTTCAAGCTGCCGCGTCCCATGGGCGCCCTGATTTCAGACGTCCGCCCGGACAGCGCCGCCGCCAAGGCCGGCCTGCAGTTCGGCGATGTGATCGTGGCGGTGGATGGCCACCCCATCCAATCCGGCAGCGACCTGCCGCTGTGGATTGCCATGGCGGTGCCCGGCCAGCAAGTGGTGGTGGATGCCCTGCGCGGAGGCCGTGCTGTGCAGGCCCGCGCCACGATGGACGACCCCGCCCAGCGCGCAACCACCCCCGCCAAAGGCCAGCCGCAAGTGCCCTTGATTCGGCAACTCGGCGTGGCGGTGCGCCCCTTGTTACCGGTAGAGCTGCGCGCGGCGGACGCGCGTCACGGCCTGATGATTGAAGCCGTCCAACCCGATGCCGGCAAAGCTGGCCTCACCCCCGGCGACATCCTGCTGGCCATTAACGAAGTGCCGGTGATCTCGGTAGAGCAAGCCCGCGCCTTGCTGGCCCAGACCCAAGGTTTGGTCGCCCTGCTGGTGCAGCACGAGGGCGAGAAAAACTACCTCGCGGTGACGCTCAAGCCGGCGGGTTAGTCGCCCAGCCGGACAGCAAAGCGGCGCAGGCCGCCTCCGGGTCGCCAGCCTTCGTGATGGCCGAAATCACCGCGGCACTGGCTGCACCTGTGGCAGCCACGTCTGCCACATTGTCCGCATCAATGCCTGCAATGCCCACCACCGGCAAAGGCAGCACACCGGACCAGTAACGCAGGTTGTCCAAGCCTTGGGGGATCCACGGCATGTCTTTGCTTTGCGTGGCAAAAATGGGGCCGCAGGCGATATAGCTCGGCCGCAGCGCCCAAGCGCGGGCGACCTCCCAGTAGCTATGGGTGCTCAGGCCGAGGCGCACTCCGGCGTTTCTCAGGGCCTGCAAGTCCACCTGGGCCAGGTCTTCCTGACCCAGGTGGACCCCATAGGCACCATGCTGCAGCGCTAGTTGCCAGTGGTCGTTGATGAAGAGTTGGGTGCCGGGCGTAGCGCGGGCCACCGCCACCGAGGCCTCGATTTGCGCCGCAAGCGTGGGGTCGGCAGGGTCTTTGATACGGAGCTGCACGGTGCGGATGCCCGCTGCCACCACCCGCTCGACCCACGCGGCGCTGTCTGCCACCGCGTACACACCCAGCGCCGGATGGCTGAGCGCCGCAAAAGGCGATGCTGCGTCATCCACCACCGGCGCGGTAGCACCGGGCAGTGTGAACGCTGGCAAGTTGGCGATGTGCTGCCCAAAGTCCGGCTGCGGGTTCACCGGGCCGGCGCCCTGCCCTGCCGGATACGCGTGGCGAAGCGCATGGGTGATGGCCATTTTGGCCAAGACCACCGCATCGGCCACACAGTAGCCGCTGGCTAGGGCAGCCGCGGCGGTGGAGGCAAAGGTACAGCCGGTGCCGTGATGGTGGGCGGTGCTCACCCGAGGCAGGCTGAGCCAGCCCGTGGCTTGCGGGCTTTGCAACCAATCGCAAGCCAGCCCATCCACCCGCACCTCATCCCCGCCGGTAATGACCACAGAAAAACAGTCTTGCACCACTGTTGCATCAGACGGCGCCCACTCCCGCGTGCCCATGCGCCAACGGGCTTGCAGGGCTTGCGCCAGCGCAGGCGCAGCCGCGGCCTGCAAGGGGTGACTCGGCTCGTCGGCGTGGAGCAAGCGCAAGGCCTCGGCGCGATTGGGGGTGATCAAGGTGGCGCGGGGCAACAGCTGGCGGCAATAGGCGTCGAGCAAGGCGTCATCCACAAAGTGGGTGCCCGTGGTGGAACCCAGCACCGGGTCTACCACCAGGGCAACCGCATGCCCGTCGGCACGCAGCCGGTCTACCCACCGGCACACCACGCGCAGGTTGTCCACACTGCCGAGCAAGCCGGTTTTGATGGCCTGCGGCAGCATGTCTTGGGCGAGTGCGGCCAGTTGTGCGTCCAGCAGATCGGCGCTGACGGGCTCCACCCGTGTGACCGCCACTGAGTTTTGTGCGGTGATGGCGGCCACCGCCGTGCAGCCGTGCACGCCGAAGGCCTGCAAGGCTTTCAGGTCCGCCTGCAGGCCGGCACCGGCACCGGAGTCGGAGCCGGCGATGCTCCAAACCACGGGGCGGCGTCCGGCGGGTGCGCGGGCGAATTCAGTACCAAAAGTGCTTCTAGCCCTCATAGGTATTGCGCGAGTAGCTTCATTTTTCATAGCATTCTCACAACAGAATGGGGTGGCCAGCGACCGGGGTAGACGCCACCGCCATGTCCTGGCGGGGCATGACGCCGGCCTCATAGGCCAAGCGGCCGGACTCGATGCCAAGCTTGAACGCCCGGGCCATGCGCACCGGGTCCACGGCATGGGCCACCGCGCTGTTGAGCAGCACCGCATCCAGCCCCAGCTCCATGGCCTGAACCGCATCTGCCGGCGAGCCGATGCCGGCGTCCACGATGAGGGGCACGCCCGGCAAGCGGGCGCGCAGGGTGCGCAGCGCGCCGGGGTTGACCAGCCCCTGCCCCGAGCCTATGGGCGCGCCCCAGGGCATGAGAATGTTGCAGCCGGCATCCAGCAGGCGCTGGCAGCTGACCAGGTCGTCCATGCAATACGGAAACACTTCAAAGCCGTCTTTCACCAGTTGCGTGGCCGCGGCCAGCAGCTCGAAGGGGTCGGGTTGCAAAGTGTGGGCATCGCCCACGACTTCGAGCTTGATCCAAGTGGTGTCAAACAGCTCGCGGGCCATGTGGGCCAGGGTGATGGCTTCGCGGGCGGTGTGGCACCCGGCGGTGTTGGGGAGCAGGTGGGCACCTGTGGCCTTGATGAGGGCAAAGAAGTCTCCTGCTTCGGCTCCATGGGCGAGCTGGCGGCGTAGGCCCATGGTGACGACTTGGGCGCCGGAGGCTTGGATGGCGTCTTGGAGGATTTGGGGCGAGGGGTAGGCTGCGGTGCCCAGGAAAAAGCGGCTGGTCAATGTGCGGTCGCCGATGTGCCATTCGTTGGCTTCGGCGGCGTGACTTGGCGGCAGCGTGCTCTGCTCCGTGTCCCCCGCCCGCGTTGCGGGCTCCTCCTTGACCTGCGCAGAACACACTGCCGCCAAGTCTCTGGGTGTGGCAGTTGAACGCTCGAGTTCATCCATCTTTTGCGGGACGGTACTTTGCTTAAGCGCTTCGTCTTTCATGTGTGCAGTCATGGGTCAACCGCCTTCGATGGGTTGAAATGTCAAGATGGTGTCGCCCTCGGCCAACAACTGCTGGGCGCGCTGGCTGCGGGGTACGAAGTTGCCGTTGACGGCGGTGGCCAGCGCCGCCGGCAGCATTCCACGTGCGTCTACCCAGGCTTGTAGGGTTCGGGCGCTTGTGGTTTCCGGGGTGCCGTTCACAGTGACGGTGATGGTCATCGGCTCAGTAGTCGTCAGGCTGTCTGTGAGGGTCATAGCTTGAGCTCTTGCAATGCCTGCTCCACCAGTGCCGGGGCGATGAGCCAGCCGTGGCGAAAGAGGCCGTTGATTTCGGTTTTGCCTGCGCTGTGGCGGATGGTCGGCAGGTTGTCGGGCAACGCGGGGCGCAGGTTGGTCTCGGTGTGCACCACGCGCGCCTCGGCGAGTGCGGGCATCACGCTGTGTGCGGCACTCAGCAGCTCTAGCGTGCTGCGCAGGGACACGGGTGAGCGGTCTTCGCTTTCGATTTCGCTAGCCCCCACCACGATCACATCGCCGGGGCGCGGCACCATGTAGATCGAGTGGCGCGGGTGCAGCAGGCGAACCGGGCGGTGCAAGGGCACGCCGGGGGCGTGCAGCCAAAACACCTCGCCGCGTACCCCACGCACCGGCAAAGCGGGCTTGGCGCCTACGCCACGTACGTCGAACACATAGTCGAAGCGATGTTGTGCTTCGCCGGCATGGATCGCGCCTGCGTCCAACGTCGTAATGGTGCTGCCCCAGTGCCACTGCACACCTTGCAATGTGCCTTGTGCAGCCAGCGCCTGCAGCGCCTGAATCGGGTGGATCTGCCCTTCGCTGGGCAGCAGCCAAGCCAGCGCCGGGCCCTGAATCGACGGCTCCAGCGCACGCAGCGCATCCAAGGTCAACGGCTCCGGTTGGTACGGCGCATCCGCCTTGGCTTGCAACAAACCGACCACGCGCTGGGCCGCACCCGCATCGCTGCGGTGGGCCAGCAGCAGGCTGCCTTGCATGTCCAAGGCCACTGGCTCGGAGAGCGCCTGCACGATCTGCGGCCAAAGCTGACAGGAGCGCACGCCCAGCGCAAACACCTCGCTGCCTGCACGCTCCAGCTCGGCCACTGGGCTCAGCATGCCAGCGGCTGTCCAGCCCGCAGCCTGCGAGCCGGACTCCGCACGCGGGCCGGGGCCGGAGGCCGGATCAAACACCTGCACGTCGTGGCCCGCGCGGCTGAGCGTGAACGCCAGCAGCCGCCCGAGCACACCCGCGCCGGCAATGCCGATGCGCAGCGCCATGGTCAGGCCTTGGTGTCGTCGGTGGCGGCCTTCACAGGGTTGATGGGGATGTAGATTTCCCCGCCCACCTTCTTGAACTCGCCCGACATCACGTCCATGCCCGACTGCAGGGCCTGCTCCTCGCTCACGCCCAAGTTCTTGGCGTAGTCGCGCACCTCTTGGGTGATCTTCATGGAGCAGAACTTGGGGCCGCACATGGAGCAGAAATGCGCCACCTTGGCGCCTTCGGCCGGCAGGGTCTCGTCGTGGAATTGCTTGGCGGTGTCAGGGTCCAGCGAGAGGTTGAACTGGTCCATCCAGCGGAACTCAAAGCGCGCCTTGCTCAACGCATCGTCCCGCGCCCGCACACCGGGGTGCCCCTTGGCCACGTCGGCCACGTGGGCGGCAATCTTGTAAGTGATGATGCCGGTTTTCACGTCCTCGCGGTCGGGCAAACCCAGGTGCTCCTTGGGCGTCACATAACAGAGCATCGCAGTGCCGAACCAGCCGATCATGGCGGCACCAATGCCGCTGGTGATGTGGTCGTAGCCCGGCGCGATGTCAGTCGTCAGCGGCCCGAGGGTGTAGAACGGGGCTTCACCGCAGTGCTTGAGCTGCTCGGTCATGTTGGCCTGCACCATGTGCATGGGCACGTGGCCGGGGCCTTCGATCATCACCTGCACATCCTGCTGCCAGGCCTTATGCGTCAGCTCACCCAGGGTGTGAAGCTCGGCAAACTGGGCTTCGTCGTTTGCATCGGCACCGCTGCCGGGACGCAAGCCGTCGCCCAGCGAGTAGCTCACGTCGTACGCGCGCATGATCTCCGTCATCTCGTCGAAGTGCGTGTACAAGAAGTTCTCTTTGTGGTGCGCGATGCACCACTTGGCCATGATGGAGCCGCCACGCGAGACGATGCCCGTCACCCGATTCGCCGTGAGGTGGATGAAGGGTAGGCGCACGCCAGCGTGCACCGTAAAGTAGTCCACGCCCTGCTCGGCCTGCTCGATCAAGGTGTCGCGGAAGATTGCCCAAGTTAGGTCTTCGGCAATGCCACCCACCTTTTCCAGCGCCTGGTAAATCGGCACGGTGCCGATAGGCACCGGGCTGTTGCGCACGATCCAGTCGCGGGTGGTGTGGATGTTTTTGCCGGTGGACAAATCCATCACGGTGTCTGCGCCCCAGCGGATGGACCAGACCAGTTTTTCTACTTCTTCTTCGATGCTGGACGTGACCGCCGAGTTGCCGATGTTGGCGTTGATCTTCACCAGAAAGTTGCGGCCGATGGCCATGGGCTCCAGCTCGGTGTGGTTGATGTTGGCGGGGATGATGGCGCGGCCACGGGCCACTTCATCCCGCACGAACTCGGGCGTCACCACCTTCGGGATGCTGGCGCCAAAGCTGTTGCCGGCCAGGCGCTTTTCGCGGTCAGCATTGCTCAGATATTGCGCTTGCCACTCCAGGTTCTGGTTCTCGCGAAGGGCGACGTATTCCATCTCGGGCGTGATGATGCCTTTGCGGGCGTAGTGCATTTGCGTGACGTTGGCGCCACTTTTGGCCCGGCGGGGTTGACGCTGCAGGCCGGCGGCTTGGGCACGAAGTGCGGCCAGGGCATCGCCACCCTCTGATGTATGGCCGCTCTTAAGGCCATCGTCCAGCGCAAAGGGCTTGCGGCCTTCGTATAACTCGGTGTCACCACGGCCGGCAATCCACTGCTCGCGCACCAGCGGCAAGCCCGAGCGCACGTCAATGTGGGCATGCGGGTCGGTGTAGGGGCCAGAGGTGTCATACACCGTGATGGCCTCGCCATTGCTTTGCATGATTTCGCGCAGCGGCACCTGAATGTCAGGCCGGCTGCCTTGCAGATAACGTTTGGTGGAAGCGGGAAGCGGTTCGCGCGTGAGGCGGATGAACTGGGCAAGCTTGTCGGGTGCGTTCACTGGGAAATCTCCGGGTTAACGCCCGAAGAAAGAGAAACACACGCCCCCGAAAACTTGGAATGAGCCACGGCCCGCACGGCACACGGCCGGGGGCACTGCTCTGCACTTCTTACGCTGGTATGAACCAGATCAAGTTCACGGGTTTGGTATCCATCTCAGCGCAACCACTGCGCACCCCGGGCAGCGCGGAGTGTACGACAAAGTAAAAACTCACGGGCGAGTGAAGCGTTTGTCTTTCTCATACGGGTACACATCGTGCACATACCCTGCCGCAATCCGCTCCTTTTGCATTTGCCAAAAGGCGGGGTCCAACAGGTTGGCGTGATACTGCATGAAGACCTCACGCACGATTGGGTTACCCAGCAAAAACGGGGCAAAGGTTTCCGGGAACACATCGCGCGGGCCGACGGCATACCAGACTTCACCGGACATTTCTTCTTCCTCGTTGCGCGGTTCGGGCACTTTGCGGAAATTGCAATCGGTGAGGTATTCGATTTCGTCGTAGTCGTAGAACACGACCTTGTTGTTGCGGGTGATGCCAAAGTTCTTCCAGAGCATGTCGCCAGGGAAGATGTTGGCAGCCACCATGTCTTTGATCGCATATCCGTAATCGATCACCGAGCGCTCGATCTGGTGCCGTGCCCGCTGGGCCGCGGGGCTCAGGTTGTTTCGATCCGCACCGCCCGCATCAAACGCCTCTTGCAGGTACATATTGAGCGGGATCATGCGGCGCTCGATGTAGACATGCTTGAGGATGACCTCGGTGCGGCCATCGCCATCGCGGTCGCTGATTTCAAGCTGGCTGGGCGCAAACTGCTGCAGCTCGGCGATCAGCTCATCGCTGAATCTGTCGTGCGGGAAAGCGACATCGCCATAGTCCAGCGTGTCGGCCATGCGGCCCACGCGGTCGTGCTGCTTGACCAGCTGGTACTTGGCCCGCACCTGCTCACGGGTCGTGTCTTTCTGGTGCGGAAAGTAGTCTTTGATGACCTTGAACACATAGGGATAGCTGGGCAGGTCAAACACCAGCATCACCATGCCCTTGATGCCGGCTGCGATGCGAAATTTGTCGCTGCTGTGCTGCAGGTGGTGCAAAAAGTCACGGTAAAAGAGCGTCTTGCCCTGCTTGGCCAGTCCCAGCGCGTTGTAGATTTCGTTGCGCGGTTTGCGCGGCATCATGCTGCGCAGAAACTGCACATAGGCGCTCGGGATTTCCATGTCCACCATGAAATAAGCCCGCGCAAAGCTGAAGAGGCGCAGCAGGTCATCCTCACCAAACAGCGCCGCATCAATGCGCAGCTGGCCGTCTTTGCTGTGCAGCACCGGCAGGGCAAAACCGGCTTCGGTGTAGCCGTTGATCAGCTTGCCGATGATGTAGCCACCCTTGTTCCGGAAGAATAGGCTGGAGAGTACCTGAACCTGAAAGTTGGCGAGCAACTTGGCCTCACCCAACTGCCGGGTCATCACCGCCAACACGCTGCGGGCATCGCGCTCCAGGTCTTCAAACGGCACCCGCAGATCAAAGTCCTGCACCATGCGCACCAGCTGGGCCTGCACGTCGTCCACCGTGGGGTAGTAGCAGCGGTAAGTAGGTTGGTAGCGGGCGCCCGGTGCGTCCAAGTTTTCGATGTACTCGGTGCTGACTGCAGGCCGCACGAAAATGAAATCGTTCTGGAAGTAGCTGCGGTGCAGGATTTTGGTGGTCACCGAATTGAAAAAGGTCTCGGCCAATTCCGGCTGGTGGTGATTCACCAACAGGCCGATGTAATGCAGCTTGATTTGCTGCCACACCTCGGCGCCCTGATCGCCGGCCTTGAACTCGCGCTCCAGCCGGCGCGAACACTCTTGCACCCGCAAGCCGTAAAACTCGATGCGCTCGCGCTGGGCGCGCTGCTGGCCATGCCAGTCGCGGGTTTCAAACCGGTGCTTGGCGCGCGCACTCTCGGTGCGGAAGAGTTGGTAGTGGCGGTTAAAGCCGTCGAGCAGCGCCCGCGCGATGTCGTAGGCAACCGAGGAATCAAGCCGGGTAGGAAACATGCGCGAGATTCACTATATTTTTGATAGCTGCTCGCGCATATTCCATGGGCGCCACAGGCCTTTTTGATGCTTAACGAGGGTGGCGGGGCATGAGCCGCACACCGGAAATGGCTTCGCGGTACAGCGCATCGAGGTTGTCCTCGCGGCCCACTGTCATGTGCAGGTCTTGCACCAGGCCGTCGTGCACGCCGTACACCCAGCCGTGCAGCGTCACTTCCTGCCCAGCGGCCCAGGCGTCTTGCAGCACGGTGCTTTGCGCGACGTTGATCACCTGTTCGATCACATTGAGCTCGCACAAGCCTGCGGCTTTGCCGTGATCGGGGATGGCATCCAGAATGTCGCGGTGGCGGTCCCGCACGTCCTGGATATGACGCAGCCAGTTGTCGGCCAAGCCGATGCGGGCGCCTTCGAGTGCCGCTTGCACGCCCGAGCAGCCGTAGTGGCCCACGACCATCACATGCTTGACCTTGAGACGCTCTACCGCGAACTGAATGGTGGACAGCGCATTGAGATCCGAATGCACCACCACATTGGCTACGTTACGGTGCACAAAAATTTCACCCGGTGCCAGGCCGATGATTTCGTTGGCGGGGACCCGGCTGTCGGAGCAACCGATCCACATGTACTTGGGTTTTTGCTGGTTGGCCAGCCCGGTGAAAAAGCCGGGGCGGGTACGCTCCATCTCCGCGGCCCATGCGCGGTTGCGGGAGAAAAGGTCGTTGAGTTTGTCTGTCATAGCCCTGATTATTTCTGAAGAGAGATGCGCACATTCCAATCGAGGAGTGCGTAACGGGCACGTTCCTGCAAATCGTCTTGTGCATTGAACTCGCAGCTCTGCGGCGGTCGGGCCGCGGTACATACAAACGACTTGGGGTTACCGAGCTGCCACATGCCTTGGGCATTGCGTGCCTCACCGGTGAAGAAAAGGCCGCGCGGCGTGTTCATAGGGTCGGGTTGTGCGGGCACGTCTTTGAGCAGGTTGCGCCCGGCGTTGATGTAGTTGCCCTCAATACCGGCTAGCGGAAACAGCGTGTTGAACATGTCCCGGTGGCTGGCTGGCTGGGTCAGCTGCTGGCCGCAGCGCAGCTGCGGGCCCCAGATCACAAACGGCACCTGCCGCATCAGGTAGCGGCGGCTGGGCTCGGCGTACACGCCGAAGGACCGCACATTGTGGTCGCCGGTGGCGGCGATCAAGGTGGAGTCTTTCAGCGGGCCGCTTTGCACCTGCTGCACGAAGGCGCCCAACAAATCGTGCGCATAGCGGTAGGTGTGGAGATTGGGCACCAGGGTGGCTTCGCTGGTTTCGCCCTTCCACTGGGACATGTCCAAGGACACTTTTTGATAGTCGGCAGGCAAGTCGTAGGGCGGGTGGTTGGTCGCGGTGAGCACAAACACAAACAAAGGCCGGTCTTTGGGCTGGGCGGCCATGCGCTTTTCGAGGTAGCGGTAAACATAGCTATCCCACACGCCCCAGAGCCCGATGGTTGCATCCGGGTAATCGGCCTTGAGGTTGTTGGCGTCAATGACTTCGTCAAAACCCTGCACCTTGAGCACCCGGTTCAGGTCGCGCCAGCCGGAGCGGGCCGAGGTGACAAACAGGGTGTCATACCCGGCCTGCTTGGCCACCTGCGCCACACCCCAGGGCAGGGGCTTGCGACCGGCATCGCCCATGGTGAGCGGTGTGATCGGGCTCGAAAACAAAATAGCCTCCAGCGACGGGTGGGTGCCGGGCTGTGCCGACTCGAAGTTGCTGAAATGGCAGGCCTTGTCCAGCGTGGGGGCCATGCGGCCCAGCACGTCGAATGTGGGGCTTTGGTAGAGCATGGGCTCCGCGCTCCACGACTCCATCAAGAAGAACACCAGGTTCTTTTTGGGGGTGCCGGCGGCCAGCGGCTCGTGGCGATAAAGGGCATCACGCACCTCGGCCTCGGTGGCATGGGGCAGGCCCAGCACCTGGGCTGCGGCCTGTGGCGAGTCAAAGCCCAAGGCCTTCAGGCCCACCAGCGGGTCTGACAGGTTTTGCGATTGGCGGCGGTTGTCCCACGCGTATTTGAGCGCGATGACGCCGTTGGGCACCATGTCGTTCAGAAATTGGGAGGTGGTCACCGTCAAATGCTGGCGCTGCAATGCCATCTGGCGAAGGGTGCCCTTGCCTGCAAACAGCAAGGCGAACAAGGCCAGCACCACCGCCAATATGCGCAAAGTGACAGCGCGCTTTTGCAGCACCGTATCGGGCTGCACCCAGTGCACAACCTGGCGGTGAATCACCAGCCCCAGCAGCGCGGTAGCCGCGACTGCCAAGAGGGTCCCGACCACCGGAAAATCGTGCCAGATGGTCTGCAACACGGCGGCGGTGTCATCCTCAAACAAACCGAAGATGACCGAATCGATCGGGGTTTTGTAGAACCCGAAATAGTGCAGGTTGATAAACCCGAGAAACACAAAAAGGCAAACCAGCCCGGTTACCAGCCGCCGGTACACCGGGCCCGACACCCAGGGGAGCACCAGCAACAGCAAGAAGGCGGCAATCGCGCTGACCTTGAGGTCGAAGCGGAAGCCCTGCAGCGCCACGGTGGCAAGGTCGCTGCTACTGGCTTGGTAGCCCTGCGGCCAGAAGTACGCCAGTTGCCCCCACCGGATCACACTCAAAGCCACCACCAGTGGCACGATGAGCACCCAGGCGCGCATCAGGCCGCGCAGGATGCCGTGGAGTGTGGATGTCAGGGTAGGGGCAATGGCATGTTTCATAGCCCCTACATTGTCTCAGCGAACAGCTCCCGTCCGATGAGCATGCGGCGGATCTCGCTGGTACCCGCCCCGATTTCATACAACTTGGCATCGCGCCACAAGCGCCCCAGCGGGTACTCGTTGATGTAGCCGTTACCACCGAAAATCTGCACGCCCTCGCCCGCCATCCAGGTGGCCTTCTCGGCCGTCCACAAAATCACGGAAGCGCAATCCTTGCGGACCTGGCGCACATGCTCCGCGCCCAGCAAGTCCAGGTTCTTGGCCACGGTGTAGGCGAAGGCCCGGCCCGCCTGGAGCACGGTGTACATGTCGGCCACCTTGCCCTGAATGAGCTGGAACTCGCCGATGCTCTGGCCGAACTGCTTGCGATCGTGGATGTAAGGGATCACGTTGTCCATCACAGACTGCATGATGCCCAGCGGCCCGCCGGAGAGCACCGCGCGCTCGTAGTCCAAGCCGCTCATCAGCACCTTAGCGCCGCCATTGACCTGCCCCAGCACGTTGGCCAACGGCACTTCCACGTTGTTGAACACCAGCTCGCCGGTGTGGCTGCCGCGCATGCCCAGTTTGTCCAGCTTTTGCGCGATGCTGAAGCCGGGCATAGACTTTTCGATCAGGAAAGCGGTCACTCCACGCGCGCCCAGCTCGGGCTCGCTCTTGCCATAGACCACCAAGGTATCAGCATCCGGGCCGTTGGTGATCCACATCTTGTTGCCGTTGAGCAGGTAGTAGCCGCCTTTGTCTTCGGCCTTGAGCTTCATGCTCAGCACATCGCTGCCGGCGCCGGGCTCACTCATGGCCAAGGCACCCACGTGCTCGCCGGTGATGAGTTTGGGCAGGTACTTGGCGCGCTGCTCGGGTGTGCCGTTGCGCTTGATCTGGTTCACGCACAGGTTGCTGTGCGCACCATAGCTCAGGCCCACCGAGGCGCTGGCACGGCTGATTTCTTCCATGGCCACCATGTGGGCAAGGTAGCCCATGTTGGCGCCACCATATTCCTCGCCCACGGTGATGCCGAGCACACCCAGGTCGCCCATCTTGCGCCACAGGTCCATGGGAAATTGGTCAGTGCGGTCGATCTCAGCGGCACGGGGGGCGATTTCGGCTTGGGCGAACTCGCGCACGGCATCGCGCAGGGCGTCAATGTCTTCGCCGAGTTGGTAGTTCAGTCCGGGCAGGTTGCTCATGGTGGTCTCCTCGTTGTAGTGTGTCTGTGTGAAAGCGCAGTGACGCGCAGGGCCTCTATGCAGCCCTTATGCCGCCTTCTTGCCGACCGCTTTGGCTGCGGGCTTGGTAGCTAGGGCCTTGGCGACCGGTTTGCTGATCTTGAGTTCACTCTTGGCGAGCAAGGCCTTGGCCTCACGCTGGTGCACCTTGATCTCGTCCAGGTTGGCTTGCAGGTCGGCCATTTGCTCTTCCACCTGTTTGCGGTGGGCGGCCAACACGTCCAGAAACTTCTGGAGCTGGGCGCCGGTGTCGCGGGGGCTGTCGTACATCTCAATGATGTCTTTGGCCTCCGTCAGGCTCAGGCCCAGGCGCTTGGCCCGCAAGGTGAGCTTGAGGCGGGTACGATCACGCCCGCTATACACCCGGTTGCGACCGCCGGGGCCGGTACGCTCCGGCTGCAAAAGCCCCAAGTCTTCGTAGAAGCGGATGGCCCGGGTGGTCAGGTCAAACTCTCTGGCCAGATCGCTGATGCTGTAGGTGGTGCTCATGGTTCGTTCGTGGCGGGTGGTGGCAAGGACAAAGGCTTCGCGTAGCCGCGCAAAGTTGACGTTTACGTAAACGTCAATTATGAATCAAAAGAAAAGCGGGTTACTAAACCAGAACGCGGCTCTCCTGCCCCGCCCGCGGCCTACGGGCGGCTTCCGGCGCGCTAGAGTGCAGCCATGGCGCGCGCACACCACCTCAGTTTCTACGGCTCCCTGTTGCTTTCCCGATTGGCGGACCAGGTTTTGCTGTTTCTGGTGCCGCTGGTGGTGTACCAGCAGACGGGCAGCGCGTCTTGGACCGGCATTGCCTTTTTTGTGGAAACGCTCACCCGTTTTGTCGCCTTTCCCATTTGCGGAGTACTGAGCGACCGGCATCCCCCCATGCGCCTGCTGCGCCAAAGTCAGGCCCTCCGCGCGCTAAGCTGCATGGCCGGCCTGGCGGCGGGCTTTGCGCTGGAGGGCCAGCCCGCACTGGTTGCGCTGGTGCTGGTGTCCGCCGCCTGCGGTGTGTTCACCACCCAGGGGGTGATGGCGCGTGAGGTGCTATTGCCCCACATCTTTCCCGGTGAACGCTTTGAGCGGGTACTGGCCCATGCGCAGATCGCCGACCAGCTCGGCATGGTGGCCGGGCCCGTGGTCGCCGCCGCTGCTCTTGCTGTATGGCCATGGCAAGGGGTGCTGGGTTGCAGCGCTTTGCTCTTCATCGTGGCCGATGCCGGGCTCGCTTGGTGGCAGCGTCATCACACCGGTGATTTACCGCAAGGCCGAAATGCGTCAGGCGAAAGTTGGTGGACACCCCTGCGCATTGCGCTCCATCACATCGCCCGCTTGCCCGGCCTCAAGCCCCTGATCGCCTTGGCTGCCGGGGTCAATTTGGTGGTGGGCGTGACCCAAGCCACCGCAGCGGCCATGGTCACAGGACTACTGGGCCAGAGCGACGCACGCTATGCGCAGCTGCAGACTGCGGGCGCGGTAGTCACGGTGTTGGTGCTGGCCTGGGTGGCGCGTGTCCATTGGCGCGGGCATGCTTTGGGGGTGTGGTCCTACACCCTGCTGCTAGTGGGTGGGCTGATGACGGCGTGGGCCGTGCACCCCCTGGTCTATGCTCTGGGTTTCTTGCTGGTGATCGGGTTTGACAAGATGTTCAGCGTCTACATCCGCGCCGGTCGCCAGCGCATCATTCCTCCGCAGGACTTCGGCAAAACTAGTGGCGTGGTCGTGCTGCTCAACAACCTCACCCAACCCCTTGCCGGACTGGCGGTGGGTGTGGGCGCACAAGGTGCGGATGCGCGGGGCGTCATCACCGTGCTCGTCGTGGGAATGGCACTGATGGGCGGAGCGGTGATTCTGATTGGGCGCCGCGACAAAAAACCTATCCACATGGGCTAGGACTCGCCCGCATGTTGGTATGCCATGCGACGATGAATGTCCTACGCCAGTACAAAGGGGAATACGCAGGAGGGCCCTACACCACCTGTAGCTTTGCAGCTACGGCTTCGAGTGCTCGGTATTCACGTACTCGCCGTACTCCTTGGCTAAGCTGCACCACGAATCCCGCGCCAAAAGCCAGAGCGCCAATAGACCACCCCAAGTGGAAACCTCCCGGGGATTCGACGCGCGAAGTAGCCACCATCACGATGGCGAAGATGAGGGCAAAAATAGACTTGGCAAAAGGTGAAAAAAAAGAATCGGCCCAAACAGTCCCGCTGCTGTGATCAACCCAACCGATTAGCGTTTGCCAATTGCCGGACTCACGCAGCAAGGCTGTTATCGTCACACCTGCCGTGATCGGGGGGTGTCCCGGCACACATACGGAATAGCGATTTCTACCCTCAGATTCAAAACTAAATAAAGTGCAACGATCAGTGTATCGCGCCTGCTCATATCGATGCAGATCAAAGACACGATCGAAAGTAAGCGTGATCTGTTCCATTACCACTTCGGGATCGCCGGGTCCTTGAGGCTGTGACGTAGCTCAGCGTAATCAGGCACCACGGTACGTACCGTGTCCCAGAAGCGGGGGCTGTGGTCCATCACCCGCAAATGGCTCAACTCGTGGGCCACCACGTAGTCGATGACCGGCAGGCGGAAATGAATCAAGCGCCAATTGAGGCGAATGGAGCCATCGCTTTTGGCACTGCCCCATCGGGTACCCGCATTGCTCAGGCTCAGCTTCTTCCACTGCACTTGCAACTGCGGCGCAAAGTGCTCCAGACGCTGCAGAAACAAGACCTTGGCCTCGCGCATCAGCCAGGCCTGCACCGCATCGCGGATTTGCGCCGCGGTGGCAGTTTGCGGCAAAGCAATCCGCAGGCTGCGCACACCCGCGTCGTCTGCCTGCGCATCTAGCGCAGCGCCTTTGGCGGTGAACGCATGTGCAGAATCCAGCGCAATGCGCACCGGCGCGCCGAGGTAGGGAAACTCGGCGCCCTGCGCCCATTCAATTTGCGCTTCTTGCTGGCGACTGGTGCGTTCGCGGGTTTCGCGCAGTTTGCGCAGGATCCACTCGGCCTTTTCTTGCAAAGCAGCGTCTACTTCATACAGCGGCGTCCAGCGGGGTGCCCGCACCGCCAAGCCATCCGGCCCTACCGAGAAACCGATGGTTCGGCGCTTGCCACGGGCAAAGGCGTAGCGCACTACCGCACCGTCCAGCCGCACCTCGCGACTGGCCTGGGGGTGGCTGTAGTGGACGGCCTGAATAGCCTGGGCAATCGGCTGACCGGGCTCGAAGGGCCCCTGCGCCGCAGGGACTGCCCCCGTCACTACCCCGGCCACCGGATCAGGGGCGGCGATGGGCGAGCGTCTTTTTGCTACTCTTTTAGGAGCTATAGGCGCAGTATTTACCTGCGCAGGAGCCTCAAAAGGCCCAAAAAGATCGAGCGTAAAGCGCAGCAGCGGATGCATGGCGCGTGCCTGCCTCAGTCTTTGGCCGGGTAAGCCTCGGGGTCCAAGCGGCGCATTTCGGCTTCGATCCAGGTTTGCACCTCGGCCATCAAGTCTTTGGGGTCACGGCCTTCGCTGGGGATAGGTTTGCCGATCGACACCTCCACCACACCCGGCGTTTTGATGAAGGCTTTGCGCGGCCAGCATTTGGCGCTGGTCACGGCCACCGGAATCACCGGCGCGCCGGTCGCCACCGCCAGGCGGGTGCCGCCCAATTTGTAAGTACCGGTCTGGCCACGGGGAATACGCGTGCCCTCGGGGAACATGATGACCCAGATGCCTTGCGCCAACAGGCGTTTGCCCTGCTCCACCACTTTGGCAAACGACTCGGTCCGTTGGCTGCGGTCGATATGGATCATGTCCAAGCGCCCCATGGCCCAGCCGAAAAACGGCACATAGAGCAGTTCTTTTTTGAACACATAGGCCAGCGGATGCGGCATCAGGGTGGGCATCAAAAACGTCTCAAACGTCGACTGGTGCTTGACCAGCAAAATGGCCGGCGCGGTGTCGCCCGTGGGCAGGTTTTCCCAACCGATCACGCGGGTGCGAATACCCAGCAGCACGCGGGCACCATCAATCGCCCAGCCCAGCCAGCGCACCGCCATCCACCACAGCGGCTTGCCACGCACCCGGATCGAGGCGACCAACATGATGATGCCCCAGGGGATTACGGTCACCAACATCCACAACATGTGCAGGCACGACCGCAGCACGGCCATCAGCCAGTTGGGCTTTTTGTGCGTGGGAATAGATACAACGGGGGGCATGCCGCTCATGTTCGGGTTACCAGGTAATCGGCAAAAGCCATCAGATCGTCATGGACGCGGGTGCCCGGCGGGTAGTTGTCGGGCAGCGACCGACCGCGCAGCGCGGCGGCTTTGCCGGTCAGCACCAGGTGGGGCTCGCAGCCGACCGCAGCACCGGCAATCAGGTCGCGGGCCGAATCGCCCACGCCGGGTACACCGTGCAAGTCGACACCGAACCGTTCGCCGATCTGCTCAAACAAGCCCGGCTCGGGTTTGCGGCAACGGCAGTTGTCGTCCGGCGCATGGGGGCAGTAAAAAATGGCATCCACTTTGCCACCCACTGCCGCCAGCATGGTGTGCATTTTGGCGTGCATGGCGTTGAGCGACACCACATCAAACAAGCCACGCCCTAGGCCGCTTTGGTTGGTCGCCACCACCACACGCCAACCCGCATGGTTGAGTTTGGCGATGGCCTCTAAAGCGCCCGGCAAGGGACGCCACTCGTGAGAGCTCTTCACAAACTCCGCACTGTCTTCGTTGATGGTGCCGTCGCGGTCGAGAATGCAGAGTTTCATACAGCGCTTTCGGTCAGGCCGCGAGCTTGGACAGGTCGGCCACGCGGTTCATCGCCACGTGCAGGCTCTTGAGCAGGCCCAAGCGGTTCAGGCGCAGATCGAGCTGCTCTGCGTTGACCATGACATCTTCAAAGAAGGCGTCAACCGGCACGCGCAAAGCTGCCAAAGACTGCAGCGAGGCGGTGTAGTCGCCGGCTTGCCACTGGCTTTGGGCTTGGGGCAGCACGGTTTGCATGGCGGCGAACAGCGCCTTTTCGGCCGCTTCTTGCAACAGCACCTCGCTCACATGCGCGTCCACATCGTCCGTCTTTTTAAGGATGTTGCTGATGCGCTTGTTGGCAGCAGCCAGTGCAGCGCTCTCGGGCAATGCCGCAAAGGCGCGCACCGCGGTCAGGCGCTTGGCGACATCACCCAGACGCTGGGGCTTGAGGGCCAACACAGCATCGACCTCTTGGGCACTGTAGCCCTGCTCACGCAGGGAACCGGCCAAGCGGTCGAACATGAAGTCCACGAGTGCTGCAGAGGCATCGGTAATCAGGCTGCCAAATGCTGGCACCGCGCTTTGGACTAGCGCAGACACATCTAGCGGCAAGTCTTTTTCGACCAACATGCGGATCACACCCAGCGCGTGACGGCGCAGGGCGAACGGGTCTTTGTCGCCGGTCGGCAGGTTGCCGATGCCGAACATGCCGACCAGGGTTTCCAGCTTGTCCGCCAGCGCGACCACCACACCAGCGGTGTTGCGGGGCAGCGCATCACCCGCAAAGCGGGGCTTGTAATGGTCTTCGATCGCGTGGGCGACAGTCTCACCCAAGCCATCGTTCAGGGCGTAGTAACCGCCCATGATGCCTTGCAGCTCGGGGAATTCGCCCACCATATCGGTGACCAGATCCGTCTTGGCCAACTGCGCAGCTTGGTCGGCTTGGGCCACCAGTGTTGCATCGCCCAGTTGGGCTGCGATGGCCTTGGCAATCGCGCGCACGCGCTCCACGCGTTCGCCTTGGGTGCCGAGCTTATTGTGATACACAACTTTGCCCAGACCGTCCACGCGTGAGGCGAGCGTCTTTTTGCGGTCCTGGTCGAAGAAGAACTTGGCATCAGCCAAACGGGGGCGCACCACCCGCTCGTTGCCGCCAATCACCAAGCTCGCGTCATCGGGGTTGATGTTGCTCACCACCAGAAACTTGTTGGTGAGCTTGCCGGCGGCGTCCAACAGCGGGAAATACTTCTGGTTGGCCTTCATGGTCAGGATCAGGCACTCTTGCGGGACGTCGAGGAATTGGGCCTCGAATTCGCAAATCAGCACATGGGGGCGCTCCACCAGGGCGGTCACTTCGTCCAGCAAGGCAGCATCTTCAATGGGTTTGCAGTCTCCACCCACTTTGGCTGCAGCAGCGTCCAGCTGGCGAACGATGTCGGCGCGGCGCTCTGCAAAGCTGGCAATCACCGCGCCATCTTTGGCCAAAGTAGCGGCATAGGCGTCGGCATCGGTAATCACTACGGGCGACACCGCCGCTTCAAAGCGGTGGCCTTCGGTGTGATTGCCGGCGTGCAGGCCGAGGGCCTGCACCGGCACCACATCGCTGCCATGCAAAGCCACCAAGCCGTGTGCTGGACGCACAAAGCTCACACTGGTCCAGCCGGGCAGCTCGCATCCGCTTTGCAGCTGGTAGCTCATGACCTTGGGGATAGGCAGCTTGGCAATGCTCTCCAGCAGGGCCTTTTGCAGGCCGTCCACCAAGGTAACTCCGGTGACCATGCTGTCGTAGAACAAGGCTTCTGCTTTGCCGTCCACGGCGCGCTTCAGGGCAGAAACCGCGCTGGCATCGGCGCCCAAGGCTTGTAGTTTTTTGAGCAAGGCGGGGGTCGCGTTGCCGGATGCATCGAGGCCCACGGCCACAGGCATCAGCTTTTGCGAGACGGCTTTGTCGGCCGCTTGGGCCGCCACCGCAGCCACGTGCACAGCCAAACGACGCGGCGATGCGAAGTGAGTCACTGCAGCATCCGCGGCCACCAGGCCTTGAGTCTTGAGGGAATCGGCCAACACTGTGGCAAAAGCTTCGCCCAACTTCTTCAGCGCCTTAGGGGGCAGCTCTTCTACAAACAGTTCGACCAGAAGGTTTTTTGTTGTCATGTCTTAATTTCTCCGTGCGCTTACGCGGCCTTCTTGGGCATCTGTTCAATCCACTCGCGCGGCGCCATCGGGAAGCCCAAACGCTCCCGGCTCTCGTAGTAAGACTGCGCCACGCTGCGCGCCAAATTGCGGATGCGACCGATATACGCTGCGCGCTCAGTCACGCTGATGGCGCCGCGTGCGTCCAGCAGGTTAAAGCTGTGCGCGGCCTTGAGCACTTGCTCATAAGCAGGCAGGGCCAGTTGCTGTTCGATCAGGTATTTGGCTTGCTTCTCGTGCGCATTGAACGCGGTGAACAAAAAGTCGGCGTCGCTGTGCTCGAAGTTGTAGGTGGACTGCTCGACTTCGTTCTGGTGGTAGACGTCGCCGTATTTCAGCGTGTCGGTCCACTGCAAGTTGTAGACGTTGTCGACGCCTTGCAGATACATGGCCAAGCGCTCCAGGCCGTAAGTGATCTCACCAGTAGCGGGCTTGCAATCAATGCCGCCCACTTGCTGGAAATAAGTGAACTGGGTCACCTCCATGCCGTTGAGCCAGACCTCCCACCCCAGGCCCCATGCACCCAGTGTGGGGTTCTCCCAGTCGTCTTCCACAAAGCGGATGTCGTTCTTTTTCAGGTCAAACCCTAAGGCCTCCAAGGAGCCGAGGTAGAGCTCCAGAATATTAGCCGGTGCAGGCTTCAACACCACCTGGTATTGGTAGTAGTGCTGCAAGCGGTTGGGGTTCTCACCATAACGGCCGTCTTTCGGCCGGCGGCTGGGTTGCACATAGGCAGCCTTCCATGGCTCAGGACCGATGGCGCGCAAGAAGGTGGCTGTGTGTGAGGTGCCGGCACCGACTTCCATGTCATAGGGCTGCAAGAGCGCGCAACCCTGGCGATCCCAGTAGTCCTGGAGGCGAAGAATAATTTGCTGAAAAGTAAGCATGGTGTGAGAGCTATCTCCGGCAAGAGCCGGTGCAAGGCAGGCGGTCAAGTAAACCACGCATTTTACGGGGTGACCGCAGGAGCGAGGGTGGTATCAGTAAGGGGGTTGGGAGTCGCGTTGCCGCCACAAGGCGGCCAGTACAGCCAGCGCTATCAGCCACAGTGGCCAAAGGCCGTATCGAGAGGCCCACCCCGCAAATGGGGTGATGCCGCTTCGGCCCTGAACCCCACCTCGCAGTACTCCGCGGGTCTGGGGTGGCAACAGGTCTTGGACAACGCCCTCGTGGCTCAATATGGCGGTCGCGCCGGTATTGGTAGCCCGCACGAACGGGCGCTGAAACTCGAGAGCGCGGGTGCGTGAAATGTGGAGGTGCTGATCCAGCGCCACGCTGCGATTGAACCAGCCGAGGTTACTCACATTGGCAAACACGGTGGGCGCAAGCGCGGCATCTGTAAACCGGGTCGCCAGCTCTTCGCCATACAAGTCTTCATAGCAAATATTCGGGGCGACCCGTTCGCCTTTCACGGCCAGAGAGGGCTGCCCGAGCGGGCCACGGTTGAAATCACCGAGCGGAATGTTCATCAGCCGGGTAAACCACTTGAACAGCGGCGGAATGAACTCGCCGAAAGGGACCAAATGGTGTTTGTCGTATTGCCAGCCGGTTTGACCGGCGGCGAGCGCGACCACCGAGTTGGTGTAGCCCGCCTGAAAGCTCCCTAGCGGTATACCGACGAGTGCTGCTTGCGCCGAGGTCTCGAACCTGCTGCTTAGGCTGGCCCAGTAACCCTCGGGGAGCTGTTGGGGCAAAAGTGGAATAGCGGTCTCTGGTGCGATGACCAAATCGCCCTCGGCTTGCAGCAAGGCGTCGCGGTACCACTGCAACGCGAGGGGTACGCCGCTGCCGGTTTCGAACTTTTCGTCTTGGGGAATATTTCCTTGCAAGAGAGTGACCTGCAGAGTGCCAGTAGGCGTAGTCCACTGATTGGCGCCTGCAGGCAGCAGTGTGGGCGCCATCAGTAGCACGCTGACCCACACCGCCGGTGCGATCTGACGACGTGCCACGGAGACGGCCAGCGAAGCGGCCCAAGCAGCTGCTAAGGCACTGACGCCGTAGCTTCCGATCCAAGGCAAGAAGAAGGCCAGCGGGCCGTCGATATGCGCGTACCCGATAGCGCCCCAGCCAAAGCCTGTGAGCCAAGTGCCGCGCGCCATTTCCGCCAGGAGCCAAAGGGCCGCAAAGCCCGGAATCGCCCGAGTGCTACTGCCCTGCGCCCAACGACGCCAAGCCCATACTGCAGCTGCGTAGTAGGCGGCTAACGCACCTGACAACGCAACCACGGCGATGGCAGCCAGCAGCGATGGCAAGCCACCATAGGTGTGCATCGCCACATACAACCACCAGAAGGTGGTGCTGAGCCACACGGTGGCAAACCACCACGCCGAGAGGGCGGCCGCTTTGGGACTTCGAGCCTGCGCCGCTGAGAAAACCAGCAAAGCCAGAGCAATGGGCTGGATCCACCAGAAGAGCTGCCCCTTGGTGAAAAGTGCATCAAAAGGCCAGCTAGCGCTAATAGATTGTGCGCATGCCGCTACAAAAAGAATAGCAAACACGACCCAAGGAGGCGCAGGCAGTCGGTCCTGGCCTCGGCGCACGACCATCATCAGTCAGTGATGCCTGGTGCGGGAGTATGTGAAACCTTGAACCACTTCACCGCGCCACCCTTGGTATGCAGCACCGTAAAGTCGAGTCCACACAGGCTGTAACGCTCTCCGCGCTTGGGCACATGGCCCATTTCATGGGCAATCAGGCCGCCAATCGTGTCAAAGTCGTCCTCAGGGTCTTCGCCCCGCATGGTGAGGGAGAACGCCTCGTTGATGCGTTCGAGTGTGGTGTCACCACTTACCCGGTAAGTCTGGTCGGCCAACGCAAAAATATCGCCCTCGTCTTCAGCAATATCGAATTCGTCTTCAATTTCTCCGACGATTTGTTCCAGTACGTCTTCAATCGTAATGAGGCCAGCAACACGGCCGAACTCATCGATCACGATGGCCAGGTGGTTGCGGTTGCCCCTGAAGTCGCGCAATAGATCGTTCAAACCTTTGGACTCTGGAACGAATACTGCCGGACGCAAGAGGGCACGGATGTTGAGCTCGGGCGCGCGCTGCAGCTTGAGCAGGTCTTTGGCCATCAAGATGCCAATGATGTTTTCGCGCTCACCGTCGTAAACAGGAAAACGTGAGTGCGCGGTGTCTATGACCTTGTGCATCAGCTCATCCGGCGTGGCCTGGATGTCGAGCAGATCCATGCGGGTTGCGGGGACCATCACATCACCCGCAGACATGTCTGCCATCCGGATAACGCCCTCCAGCATGACCCGCGACTCTGCGCCGATGATGTTGTTGTCTTCGGCTTCAGCCAGTGTCTCAATCAATTCCGCGGTGGAATCGGGCCCGGGATGAAGGAACTCGGCAAGTTTCTGGAGGAAGGTGCGCTTGTCCTCTCGTTCGAGATGGCGCGCTGGATGCGGATCAGACACTAGGGATTGCCCATGTCGGGCGGTGGTTTCGAAGCCTCAAGGATAGCGGATCTGAAGATTCGTCTTCTATGTGTCCCACACCACCACTAAGGCGAACATATTTTTGCAGCAGCGATGGCTCGACTGCGGACGCTTTGAAAGCCCTTCAACATTTCCACCCAGACTCGACTTTGGGCTACGAGGCTGTAATGCAATCCAGCCCAATACTCTCCTGCCAACTCACGCAGGCGTGATTCCAAATCAGGACGGGGCAACTTGAGATACGCCTCCGATTCTGAACCGTGCCGGTGAACGGTCGCACCCCGCTTCCGGGCTATCGCCAACATTGCGGCATTTTCAGCGAGGGCCTGAATCTGGAGTACCTCAACCCCTTCATTGCGAGCGTGCAAAGCGGCTCGCTCGTAAAGCCGCCCCCCAATGCCGTGGCCCCGGAGTGAGGGGGCCACAGAGACGCCAAAATCCCCTACAGGCGGGTGATCGGGGGACTTGCAGATCGCAAGGTGGGCCATCGCAACAATGTGCAGACGCCGATTGAAGACGCCGAACACAGCATCGTTGATAAAGTCCAAACGATCAACATACGACGAAATCTGCTGGTCGGTGGCGACATACCCGAACCGTAGAAAACGATCGGCGGTCTCCAAAGCCAACAGATGCTTCCGTAAGCGCTCTCGGTGATTCGGGCCCAAGGCTCGTATGCTGACCGCTAGGCTTGTGTGTTTTTCCACACGCGCGACAGCTTGGTTTTCAGCCTCAGGTGAGCTTTTGTCGTAAGTCGTTGGGCGGTCCATGCTGGTGAATATAAGGGTTTTCCCTTGTCTTGCGTAGAGGAAGGGCTTTAATTCCCCCAACGATATGTTTCTTAGCCACCAAGCCTTTTTAAGATCTGGATCATGAAGAACCTTACAGGCGCCGACCGGATACACCAGGCATTTCATGAAGTCGCGTTCCTTCGGACCTCTCGCGAGGCTGATCCGTCAGGCAATCTGACTTTGGGTGCGGTCAGGGCCTATCAGAGCCAGCGCTTTCAACAGACGTACGATGACCTGCTAGCTAGTCCGGCGTATAGGCCTGCGTGCGATTTCTTCCTCACGGAGATCTATGGAGATCAAGACTTCTCACAACGCGACCGTGAGTTTGAACGCATTGCCAAGTCTATCGAGCGGTTGTTTCCTCGGAATATCCTCGAGGTGGCGGTAGACCTCGCTGAACTACACGCGTTGACTGAGCTTTTGGACACAAGAATGGTCGAGGCACTCGAATCACTGAGCTACAGACAAAGCCAAGTGCTGCTTGAAGACGCGACCTACGCTGAAGCGTGGCGTGCGAGTGGTCTTTCAGCCCAAAGAACGCAACAATTGAATATGGTCTTGGATCTGGGCAAAAGGCTCGAACGCATAACAACCATGCGTGGGATTCGAATGACCCTTAGGGCAATGCGCCTACCCGCTCGCGCAGCCAATCTGTCCGCGCTTCAAGGCTTTCTCGAAAAGGGCTTTGATACCTTCAGTGCGCTAGCTCAGGTGAAAGGTCAAAGCGACATCTTTCTTAAGACGATCGAGGAACGAGAAAAGGCGTGGATTGAACACCTAAATCAGACCGGTTGAAACGCCATTAACCGATGAAAGCATCTATGCGGGAAACTCGTTAAACGATAGGCAAAGTACAGACAAAAAAAAGCCCCACCTGATTAGGTGGGGCTTTTTCGGCTGTAATAGCCTGACGATGACCTACTTTCACACGGGGATCCGCACTATCATCGGCGCTGACTCGTTTCACTGTCCTGTTCGGGATGGGAAGGAGTGGTACCAAGTCGCTATGGTCGTCAGGCATAACTTGTTGTCACCCAGACTAGAGGTCTGGGCAACCAATTTATAGAGCTAATCAGCTTGTCTTTTACGACGCCATCTCGCTGGGAGATGGTCATTTGAATGCGTCAACTTGGCATAACTTCCTTGAAGTACTTGCGTACATCAAAGTTATAGGGTCAAGCCGCACGAGCAATTAGTATCGGTTAGCTTAACGCATTACTGCGCTTCCACACCCGACCTATCAACGTCCTGGTCTTGAACGACTCTTCAGGGGGCTCAAGGCCCCGGCAGATCTCATCTTGAAACGAGTTTCCCGCTTAGATGCTTTCAGCGGTTATCTCTTCCACACTTAGCTACTCGGCAATGCCACTGGCGTGACAACCGATACACCAGAGGTGTGTCCACTCCGGTCCTCTCGTACTAGGAGCAGGCTTCCTCAAATCTGCAGCGCCCACGGAAGATAGGGACCAAACTGTCTCACGACGTTTTAAACCCAGCTCACGTACCTCTTTAAATGGCGAACAGCCATACCCTTGGGACCGGCTACAGCCCCAGGATGAGATGAGCCGACATCGAGGTGCCAAACACCGCCGTCGATATGAACTCTTGGGCGGTATCAGCCTGTTATCCCCAGAGTACCTTTTATCCGTTGAGCGATGGCCCTTCCATACAGAACCACCGGATCACTATGTCCTGCTTTCGCATCTGCTCGACTTGTCAGTCTCGCAGTTAAGCACGCTTATGCCATTGCACTATCATCACGATGTCCGACCGTAACTAGCGTACCTTCGAACTCCTCCGTTACGCTTTGGGAGGAGACCGCCCCAGTCAAACTGCCTACCATGCACTGTCCCCGATCCAGATAATGGACCTAGGTTAGAACCTCAAACACACCAGGGTGGTATTTCAACGTTGGCTCCATAAGATCTAGCGACCCTACTTCAAAGCCTCCCACCTATCCTACACAGATCTGTTCAAAGTCCAATACAAAGCTACAGTAAAGGTTCATGGGGTCTTTCCGTCTTTCCGCGGGGAGATTGCATCATCACAAACATTTCAACTTCGCTGAGTCTCAGGAGGAGACAGTGTGGCCATCGTTACGCCATTCGTGCAGGTCGGAACTTACCCGACAAGGAATTTCGCTACCTTAGGACCGTTATAGTTACGGCCGCCGTTTACTGGGACTTCAATCAAGAGCTTGCACCCCATCATTTAATCTTCCAGCACCGGGCAGGCGTCACACCCTATACGTCCACTTTCGTGTTTGCAGAGTGCTGTGTTTTTAATAAACAGTCGCAGCCACCGATTTTTTGCAACCTCATTGGGCTCCATCCGCGAGGGACTTCACCTACTAAAGGCACACCTTCTTCCGAAGTTACGGTGTCAATTTGCCGAGTTCCTTCTCCTGAGTTCTCTCAAGCGCCTTAGAATACTCATCTCGCGCACCAGTGTCGGTTTGCGGTACGGTCGTGTGTAGCTGAAGCTTAGTGGCTTTTCCTGGAAGCAGGGTATCACTCACTTCGTCTGCAAGCAGACTCGTTATCACTCCTCATCTAAGCCCGGCGGATTTGCCTACCAGGCACGACTACAAGCTTGAACCAACATGTCCAACAGTTGGCTGAGTTAACCTTCTCCGTCCCCACATCGCACTACACATCGGTACAGGAATATTGACCTGTTTCCCATCAGCTACGCATCTCTGCCTCGCCTTAGGGGCCGACTCACTCTACGCCGATGAACGTTGCGTAGAAAACCTTGCGCTTACGGCGAGGGGGCTTTTCACCCCCTTTAACGCTACTCATGTCAGCATTCGCACTTCTGATACCTCCAGCACGCTTTACAACGCACCTTCACAGGCTTACAGAACGCTCTCCTACCACTTGCAATAAATTGCAAATCCGCAGCTTCGGTAACTGGCTTAGCCCCGTTACATCTTCCGCGCAGGACGACTCGATCAGTGAGCTATTACGCTTTCTTTAAATGATGGCTGCTTCTAAGCCAACATCCTGACTGTTTTAGCCTTCCCACTTCGTTTCCCACTTAGCCAATTTTAGGGACCTTAGCTGGCGGTCTGGGTTGTTTCCCTCTTGAGTCCGGACGTTAGCACCCGGTGCTCTGTCTCCCAAGCTGTACTCTGCGGTATTCGGAGTTTGCATTGGTTTGGTAAGTCGCCATGACCCCCTAGCCAAAACAGTGCTCTACCCCCGCAGGTAATACTTGAGGCACTACCTAAATAGTTTTCGGAGAGAACCAGCTATTTCCAAGTTTGTTTAGCCTTTCACCCCTATCCACAGCTCATCCGCTAGTTTTGCAACACTAGTCGGTTCGGACCTCCAGTACCTGTTACGGCACCTTCATCCTGGCCATGGATAGATCACTTGGTTTCGGGTCTACACCCAGCGACTAGA